>NZ_CP181256.1:0-315000 GCF_047832375.1 Dialister sp.
CCCCCCGCTCGCGGGGGGAGGGGGACCACGAAGTGGTGGAAGGGGGTTTCTCCAAGCGGTCGATGCCTGCGAAGCGGGCATAAGAACTCTGTCAAAGGAAAGGGTGCCATCAAACATAAAGGGGTACCCACCATCATTTACCATTGCACTGATGCCCCCTTCCGTCTCGCTGCGCTCGCCACCCACCCCCTAAATGGGGGTGGGCAAGAAAAAGATGGATTCCCCCTTCCGTCTCGCTCCGCTCGCCACCCACCCCCAAGTGGGGGTGGGCAAGAAAAAGATGGATTCCCCCTTCCGTCTCGCTCCGCTCGCCACCCACCCCCTAAGTGGGGGTGGGCAAGAAAAATGGAGGAGAGGAACGGTTAACTCAAACCCTTGCTTTCCTTAAGCTTGCGGGGTGGTGAGGTGAACCACGTTCCCAAAACTTGCCTCCCCCTGCTTGCAGGGGGAGGGGGACCACGAAGTGGTGGAAGGGGGTGCCTTAAAGCGGTCGATGCCTGCGAAGCGGGCATAAGAACTCTGTCAAAGGAAAGGGGGCCATCAAACATAAAGGGGCACCCACCATCATTTACCATTGCACTGATTCCCCCTTCCGTCTCGCTCCGCTCGCCACCCACCCCCAAGTGGGGGTGGGCAAGAAAAAGATGGATTCCCCCTTCCGTCTCGCTCCGCTCGCCACCCACCCTAAGTGGGGGTGGGCAAGAAAAAGATGGATGCCCCCTTCCGTCTCGCTCCGCTCGCCACCCACCCCCTAAGTGGGGGTGGGCAAGAAAAATGGAGGAGAGGAACGGTTAACTCAAACCCTTGCTTTCCTTAAGCTTGCGGGGTGGTGAGGTGAACCATGTTCCCAAAACTTGCCTCCCCCCGCTCGCGGGGGGAGGGGGACCACGAAGTGGTGGAAGGGGGTTGCTCCAAGCGGTCGATGCCTGCGAAGCGGGCATAAGAACTCTGTCAAAGGAAAGGGTGCCATCAAACATAAAGGGGTACCCACCATCATTTACCATTGCACTGATGCCCCCTTCCGTCTCGCTGCGCTCGCCACCCACCCCCTAAATGGGGGTGGGCAAGAAAAAGATGGATGCCCCCTTCCGTCTCGCTCTGCTCGCCACCCACCCCCAAGTGGGGGTGGGCAAGAAAAAGATGGATGCCCCCTTCCGCGCCACCCACCCCCCTAAATGGGGGTGGGCAAGAAAAAGATGGATGCCCCTTTCCATCTCGCACTGCTCGCCACCCATCCCCCGAAGCGGGAATGGGCAGGTAAAATCAGGAGGAGACTTCCCAGGGAGGCCGGTGGCCGCAAAGCGGACACAATATGAGCTCATCAGTACTCACCATAGCCTTCCTTTGTCCTTACTCATACACATGAAAAAATATTTACTTACAGTTCTTTCTCTTTTTATTATTTGTTTTATATGGCATAATTCTATGGCAGATGCGCCCCATTCCAGCAGGGAAAGCATATATGTTCTTCATCTGATTCAGCATTATCTGTATATGCTTCCTGACGTAGGGCATTTAACCAATGGCGTTTTGCGGAAACTGGCACATCTTACAGAATACTCCTGGCTGGGGATCGCTTTATACAGCGCTTTCAGAGTGTTTCGTATTTCCCATGGGGGAAAATGTACGCTGGTGATTTCTTTTCTTGTCGCATCTGTAGACGAATGTATCCAGCTCTTTTCTCCTGGAAGAAGTGCGGAGTTTAAAGATGTACTGATTGATACCACCGGTGCAGGTCTTGGAATCCTTTTAGTGGCTGTTTTGACAGGGATATGGAATCGATTTGTTTTGAGCAGGTAAAATGCGAAGATCCTTTCTGTTTCGCTGCTCTTGTCCCCCCTTCCTGTGCCCGTAAGGGAAGACAGGAAAAAATCAGAACAAAGAGCTAAGAACCATAAAACATAACCTTGAAAAGGAGAATCGCCTATGATCGATATACATTCTCACATACTTTATGATATAGAAGGGGATGACGGCTCCCGATCCGAGACCATGTCCCTGGGCATGCTCAGGCAGGCAGCTGCATCCGGCACTACCCATATTTTTGCTACTCCCCATATGCATCGCCATGAGGTGGTGCCTTCCTGGTCTTCCATTGAGGAGAGAGTGGCGGAGCTGCAGCAAAAGGCTGATGCAGAGGGGATTCCCATCACCATTCATACCGGGGCAGAAGTCAGTCTCGATTACGATACGCTGCAGTACTTGCCTGGCGGAGAGAATACAGATTACTGCCTGGGTGGTACCCATTATCTGCTAGTAGAACTCACGCCACAGAGCGAACCGGAAATGGTGTCTAAGCTTTTTTATGAGCTCCAGCTTCGAGGATATATATTGATACTGGCTCATCCGGAGAGGTACCACCGTATTATGCGTCATCCGGAAACGGTTTTTCGCTGGATGCAGGATGGGCTTCTCACGCAGAGCAATGTAGGAAGCTTTGACGGACTTTTTGGCGAAGATGCGCAGAAAAATGTAGAGAATCTATACCGCCATCATATGATCTGTTTTCTGGGAAGTGATGGGCATAGGACAGATTGGAGAAATCCTGATACTCGCAAGGCCCATGAGGCGATTAACCGATTCACCGGAAGCGGAGAATTTTGGGAAACCTGCAGCAGGAATGCTGAAATGATTTTAAAAAATCGCGTTTTTTATCCGAAAATTCCTGATGCCTATGAAATGAAAAAGAAGGGATTCTTTGCCCGCCTTTTTGGGAAATAATTGGAATAAAGGACGAGCTTGGAATGGGGGCTGTGAAAAATGCATGAATGACACAGTGACCACTATCATTTCGGCACGTACCCCCCGTTCGAGATGACCCGGGGGCTTCAGCTTTCCGTCAGGAAAAACATAGAAAAAGGGCTATGAAGAAATGATGACCATTTTTTCACAGCCCTTTTTATGTAATCTTTATTTCATGCCATCTATCCTTTGCATCCCCAATCATGAAAAATCAGAATCCGGAGTATAGAAAACAGGCAGTGCTTCTATAAAACGGATGGCATCCATATATTTTTGGCATAATGTTAAATCTGTGCTTTAACATAAGCTATAGGGTGCTATAATATGAATATAAAAAAATCTTCAATAACAGCGAGTAAAGAAAGGGCATCCCGAATAGAAAGGGGCACCATTGCACTGATGCCCCCTTCCGTCTCGCTCCGCTCGCCACCCACCCCCTAAGTGGGGGTGGGCAAGAAAAAGATGGATGCCCCCTTCCGTCTCGCTCCGCTCGCCACCCACCCCCCAAGTGGGGGTGGGCAAGAAAACATGGAGGCCCCCTTCCGTCTCGCTGCGCTCGCCACTCACCCCCTAAGTGGGGGTGGGCAAGAAAAACATGGAGGAGAGGGGCGATTAACCCAAAACCTTGCCTCCCCCTGCTTGCAGGGGGAGGGGGGACCACGTCTCTACCTCAAATCTTGCCTCCCCCCCTGCTCGCGGTGGCAAGGGACCACGTTCCCAAAACCTTGCCTCCCCCCGCTCGCGGGGGGAGGGGGACCGCGTTCCCAAAACCTTGCCTCCCCCCGCTCGCGGGGGGAGGGGGACCACGAAGTGGTGGAAGGGGGTGGCCGCTCCAAGCGGTCGATGCCTGCGAAGCGGGCATAAGAACTCTGTCAAAGGAAAGGGTGCCATCAAACATAAAGGGGCAGGTGAATCAGACCACTCATCTTGCGGGAAGACAGCCTGCGGCTTCTTGTCCGATGCAGATATAGAGTCTGCCTTTTTAAGAATCCTCATGCACTGCTGCGTCATGGGGCTCGACATGAATGAATCATCACTTGCCTAAGGAGGAAAAGATAGAATATGCAAATCGTAAAGAAAACCCTTGCTGCGGCGGTTATACTGGCATTAACCGGCCCGGCTTTTGTTATGGCCGCAGACAGAACCACTGCCAACGTGTCCGTAGACAGTGTTTACTATTCCTATATTGATAAATTATCCGGCATGGGATACCTGAAGACGCTTCCGAATGGCGCCCGCCCCTACAGCCGTATGCAGATGGCCCGCTGGTGCCTGGAAGCTGAAGAAAAATCAGCAGAAAAACCTATGCCGGCCTATCTGGCTGATGAGCTGAAAGCACTGGAAAACTACCTGGCCCCGGAAATGGCCTCCCTTAAGGGCAATCCCACGGAAGACACTCTGCGCCTTAGAAGCGTGGCAGTCGAAGGGGACTACCTGAAAGCTGACCGGTTCAGCTACAGCGATGCCACCGATTCCGGCAGCTGGGCTCCCTTTGGAGCAAACAGGAATGGTCACAAGTATGGAAGAAATGGAAATCTGGCCCTTTCGGCTGAAGTATCCGGTAACATTGGGCATGAAACGGCTATTTCCATCAAAGGGCGCACATCCTGGGATAAGGATAACGACGGCACTGCTTCCCTGGAAGAAGCCTACATCAAGACCAGGGCAGGTTCTTTTGCCTTCGAAGCAGGCCGACAGGCTCTCACCTGGGGCGAAGGGTACAGCGGACATCTCCTTCTGGGAAATCAGATGAAACCTCTTACCACACTGCAGGCCCACCTTGCCAATCCGGTCAAAATCGGCGGTTTCTTCCATTTTCTGGGAGACTTTGATTTCCATGCCTTCTACGGGCAGCTGGATAAAGATAGAGCGTCCGATGCGCAGGGCAGAGGCGTCACCGATTATGATCATCCCGGTATCCTGGGCCTTCGCGTCGACCTGACACCGGCAGACTGGGTCACCCTTGGCGCTTCCCGCGTATCCATGATGGGCGGGAAACACCACAGTCTGGACCGGTCAGACTGGCGGAAATGGACATTTGGATCCAATGAAGACAATAACGACAAATGGGATGACATCGGCGGCTTTGATTTCAAACTCCGCTTCCCCGCATTTCAGCTCTATGGTGAATTCATGGGCGAAGACCAGGCCGGAGGCCTCCCAAGCAAATGGGGCTGGCGCCTGGGCACCTATATCCCGAAATTGAATGCGGATGGATCCTGGGACATGATTCTGGAAACCGCTAAAACCACAGACGTATGGTACAGCCACTGGGTATTCCAGAATGGATGGACCTACAGCGGAGACATTATGGGCGATGATATGGGAAATGATGCAAGAAAGTACTACGCCCGCATTAACCATTACCTGCCTGGAGAAAAAACACTCTCTTTCTACGGCCTTCGCACAGAACGTCAGAAAAACCGGGACGGCGCCACCGTGAATGAAGCCGGAATTACAGGCCGCATGAAACTTCATGGCAATATGTACCTTGACGGCACCCTGGGCTATGCCGGAGTTAAAAACCACGGCACTGACCATGACTACTTCGGCGGAGTCAAAGTGGAGTGGGATTTTTGAGAAGTTCTACTTTCTGATGCCCCCTTCCGTCTCGCTCCGCTCGCCACCCACCCCCTAAGTGGGGGTGGGCAAGAAACATGGAGGAGAGGGGCGATTAACCCAAAACCTTGCCTCCCCCTGCTTGCAGGGGGAGGGGGACCGCGTCTCTACCTTAAATCTTGCCTCCCCCCTGCTCGCGGTGGCAAGGGACCACGTTCCCAAACCCTTGCCTCCCCCCGCTCGCGGGGGGAGGGGGACCGTGTTTCCAAAAACTTGCCTCCCCCTGCTTGCAGGGGGAGGGGGACCGTGTTTCCAAAAACTTGCCTCCCCCCGCTCGCGGGGGGAGGGGGACCGCGAAGTGGTGGAGGGGGTTGCTCCAAGCGGTCGATGCCTGCGAAGCGGGCATAAGAACTCTGTCAAAGGAAAGGGGGCCATCAAACATAAAGGGGCACCCACCATCATTTACCATTGCACTGATGCCCCCTTCCGTTTCGCTCCGCTCGCCACCCACCCCCAAAATGGGGGTGGGCAAGAAAAACATGGATGCCCCCTTCCGTCTCGCTCCGCTCGCCACCCACCCCCCTAAGTGGGGTGGGCAAGAAAAATGGAGGAGAGGAACAGTTAACTCAAACCCTTGCTTTCCTTAAGCTTGCGGGGTGGTGAGGTGCACCACGTTCCCAAAACTTGCCTCCCCCCTGCTCGCGGTGGCAAGGGACCACGTTCCCAAAACTTGCCTCCCCCCGCTCGCGGGCAATGCTATTCAGTTAAGCGTTTTACACAAGCATACGTTATAACGACGTGTGCTTTTTTTGTGTCTAAAAAAAGCTTAGGTTTACAAAAAAATATAAAAACATCAAAAAAAGGCTTGACAAATCCTCAAAAATTTGAGGCTCCGCCTGTTAGTAAGGGAACCACCCCAATTGTTAACAAGGAGGATTTGTTATGATCAATTTTGAAAAGCAAGTCAGAAAAATTTTTAGGAGCCACGTTCAACATGTTATTGACAATCCCAAGTTGTATGGGATTAACCCCAGATTTTTTACCCGGGTACGGAAATGGCCTATTGCACGTATTCTTTTAGTTATGTATAAGATGCAGACCGGCACCTTGCCAGATATCCTTTTCAAGAATTTCATTGAGATGGATGAATTTGGTGACTCAACTCCTTCTGCGTTCATTCAGCAGCGGCAGAAACTCACGACGGAAGTTTTTACCACCATTTTCAGGAATGTCCTCAAGGACCTGCACCGGTTACTTGAGCTTAAGAGATACCATGGCAAATTCCTTATCGCCTGCGATGGCTCAGATTCGCCCATGCCTACTCCAGTGTTACCTGTTCCAGATGACTGCAGTCCATTTGGGAGGCCACAGTACCATATGGATCATGTAAATGCTTTTTATGACGTTCTAAACCATCTCTATCTGGCAATTACGACTAAACCAAAGCTGTCATGCAATGAGCAGCGCGAACTTCTGGAGCTGGCCCAAATACTGTCCCAAGAGCATCCTATCTATAAACCCGAGGATACGGTCATCATCAGTGACCGTGGTTATGAAGGCTATCAGGTCCTGTGTCTGCTTACTCAAATGGGTTTTGGATACGTCATCCGGGCAAAAGGTCCGAGTGCAGGCATTCTTTCAGCCAAAGGGCTTAATCTCCCGGATGGCATCACCAACAAAGAAATAACAATCACTGTCCATGTAAGGCGCAGTGCCAAAGGAATCTATCATAAGGAATCCAGTGAAAAGTTCCGGCCTGAGACAGATATGATGCTGAGAATCCGCATCGTGTCCTCGGTTTCGCCAAGTGGGGATGTCCAGTATTACCTTACCAACCTGGATATCCGGTCATTTTCTGCCTCAGAGATTGGATGTATTTACAGAAAGCGCTGGCAGGTTGAAACAGCTTTCCGCCATTTGAAATATGGAGTAGGAGCCATCGTATTTCACTCCAAGTTCCTGCTCTATCAGGAAATGGAACTGTATGCGGCACTTACGTTGTATAACTGTGTTGCAGCCATCATAAACCATATTCCTATTCAGGAAATTGATGCACACCACAAGTACCGGTACAAGGTTAATTTCAAAGCAGGAGTTCTGCCCTGCCTGCACTATTTATTCTGTACGGAAGAGCAGGCGAATTCTTTCAATTTGACTAAGCGACTCGAGGCCTACAAAGTAGCTATCATTCACAACAGGCATTACGACCGTGGAAGAATTGAAAAGAAGGTCCATGCCTTCGAGGGAAAACCTACCGGATTCTAAGGAATATTGTCAACTAAGATATCCAAGCTATTAACACGGATAAATCCGAAAAAAATCTGCAATTTTCGGTTCTTTTCGCATGCAATAATCTAACTTGTAAAAATAACTGATGTAAAAAAGATTGTTTAGGCAAAGCAAAAATGGCGAATTTATGGCAAGTTCACAATAATATTGCATCCCTAAAAGACATATTTTGCTCGTTTTTCTCTTAACTTAATAGCATTGCGCTCGCGGGGGGAGGGGGGACCACGTCCTCTACCTCAAATCTTGCCTCCCCCTGCTTGCAGGGGGAGGGGGACCACGAAGTGGTGGAAGGGGGCCGCTCCAAGCGGTCGATGCCTGCGAAGCGGGCATAAGAACTCTGTCAAAGGAAAGGGTGCCATCAAACATAAAGGGGCACCCACCATCATTTACCATTGCACTGATGCCCCCTTCCGTCTCGCTCCGCTCGCCACCCACCCCCAAAATGGGGGTGGGCAAGAAAAACATGGATGCCCCCTTCCGTCTCGCTCCGCTCGCCACCCACCCCCCTAAGTGGGGTGGGCGAGAAAAACATGGAGGAGAGGGGCGATTAACCCAGAACCTTGCCTCCCCCCGCTTGCAGGGGGGAGGGGACCGTGTTTTCCAAAAACTTGCCTCCCCCCGCTCGCGGGGGGAGGGGGACCACGAAGTGGTGGAAGGGGGGTGCCTTAAAGCGGTCGATGCCTGCGAAGCGGGCATAAGAACTCTGTCAAAGGAAAGGGGGCCATCAAACATAAAGGGGCACCCACCATCATTTACCATTGCACTGATGCCCCCTTCCGTCTCGCTTTGCTCGCCACCCATCCACTAAGTGGGGGTGGGCAAGAAAAACATGGAGGAGAGGGGCGATTAACCCAAAACCTTGCCTCCCCCTGCTTGTCAGGCGGACATTCTGCATAGGATGTCCGAGTCAGCCTAAGTTGGCCTCTAGACTGCCCATTAAGAGGCCTTCCTTTTGCAAGGCTGACCGGTGGAGGGGAGACCACGAAGTGGTGGAAGGGGTGGCCGTAGGCCACTATGACAAGAACCAAGAAACTTTTATTTCTTTCCTTTTATCTGATATAATAGAATTAACATTTAGTTATAAGTTTTAACCTATAGTTATACATGAACGGAAGTTTTCACGGGGGATTACAAATGAAAAAGACACTCCTTGTTATGGCAGCTGCTTTGGGGCTGGCGGGCGGACTGGTCCTGTCAGCTCAAGCGGAGGACTATACCCTTCGCTCCGGAGACCAGCTGTCTATTATTGTGGCGCAGGACGAAACCATCAGCACCAGCCCTACTGCCAATTTCACGCCCTACGTTGTACGCCCTGACGGGAAGGTGGCCATCCCCTATGTGGGAGAAATCTATGCCAGCGGCATGACCGTAGCCCAGTTCACCGACACCGTTAAAGCAGGACTTTCCAAATACATCGTTGATCCCGACGTAGCGGTGAACATCGTCAAATGGGGCTCCGTCCGCGTCTACGTATTCGGCGAAGTCCACAAGCCCGGTGCCTATGAACTCACCAAAGGTCACACTGTCATGGACGCCATCGGTGCCGCGGAAGGCTTTACATGGGATACGGCCAAGAAGAAAATTTTCCTTATCCATCAGGACGACACAAATAAGGCCATTCCTGTCCACCTGAACGACATGCTGAAAACAGGCAATATGAAAGAAAACTATACCCTGCGGGAAGGCGACATTCTCTACCTTACCAAGAACAGCAAGATTAACTTCGCCAGAGACATAGCTCCATTCCTTAGCGGTGCCTACATGGTTTCTGAAATTAAGGATAATAACTGATAGAGTTTCTGGTTTCTAGTTTCTGGTTTCTAGTTTCTGGTTTCTAGTTTTTAGTTTTTAGTTTCTGATTCGTGTGGGTTCGTGAACCGGAAAATCAGATAGGAATCTACAAAGAAAGTGTATTTTATAGATGGGAGCCATGCTATGCAGAGCTATAAAGATTTGTGGATATGGCAGGAATCAAAAAGGCTGGTCAAGGCTGTCTATGTTCTTACTGCTTCATTTCCTCCCGCAGAAATATATGCCATGACATCTCAGCTTCGGCGGGCGGCTGTTTCTATCAGCTCAAATATTGCTGAGGGAGCCGGCCGTGGGACATTAAAGGAATATATTCATTTTCTCTATAATGCACGAGGTTCTGCTTATGAAGTAGAAACACAACTGCTCATCTGCATGGATTTGGGGCTTGCACCTAAAGAGAAAATAGAGCCTCTGCTGCAAATGGAAGCAAATACAGCCGGAGGAATCAATCGATTGATTGACCGGCTTGAATCTTCATTACAAATATCAAAAAAGCAAATATCAAGAAACAAGAAGCAAGAAACTAGAAACTAGAAACTATTCCCCTTCTAACCCTCCCATATGATTCAAAAGTAATCCCTCACATAAAGGAGCAAACAATTGCAAGATCAGGAAATTGACTTGAAAGAGCTATGGCAGATCATAGATGACAACAAGAAGACCATAGCAAAGGTGACAGCTGGATTTCTTGCTGTGGCTGCGGCGTACCTGATCGTGGTGCCGCCCACGTACCAGTCCACCTCACTTCTCCGCATAAAGCAGGATAAGGGACTGTCCAGTTCTATTCTGAGTGCCCTGCCTACCGGAAGCGACCAGATGATCAAACAGGAAATGAATACCGATGCGGAAATCCTCAAAAGCCGCAACGTAGTCATTCCTGTGATTAAACAGACGGAAGAACTGAAAGACGGAAAATATCCGGACTACGAAGGCTACGTGAAAGGCCGTATTACCACCAAGCCCTACAAGGATACCCAGATACTGGAAGTCGATGTGACAGGCAGGACACCGGAAAAAGCACAGGAAGCCAATTCCCTTCTGGTGAAAGGATTTCTGAACCGTTTGACCGAGCTCTCCCATGCTGAATCTCAGGCCACCAGGAAATTTCTGGAACAGCGTGTCGCTTCCGCCAAAACAGAACTGGCAGGAGCAGAAGATCGGCTGAAAGCCTACCAGGTAGCCCACAAGATTTACTCCACCACGGACCAGATGAAAGGCCTGGCGGACCAGCTCACCGAACTTGACAAAGCGAAAGCCCAGAACCAGCTGGATCTGGAAACGGCGCAGGCAGCTTTGGGAAGCATCAAAGGACAGCTCTCCGACGCCGGAGCAGGAATCGCCGACAGCCCGGCTATTCAGCAGTACAAGACACAGCTGGCCCAGCTGGAAGCCACCAAAGCATCCTACACCGGCAAATATACCGATGAACATCCGAAAATGCAGGAAATCAACCAGCAGATTGCCCAGACCAGACAGGCCCTCAATGATGAAATTTCCAAAATCGTAGCCCAGCAGGCCCCATCCTCCAGTGCCGTTCAGCAGAAACTGCTGTCCGATAAATTCTCCAGCGAAGCAGCCATTGCCGTAGCCCAGAGCAAAAATGCAGCCATTGCTGCCCTGGAAAAGAAAAACGATGCAGAAATCGCCAAGCTGCCGGAAGACCAGCAGGGATACATCCGCGTGAAACGAGACGCCGACGTGGCCCAGGAAATCTACGTCATGCTGGCCAAGAGACTGGAAGAAGCGAAAGTTGCCGAAGTCATGGTACCGAATGAAGTCCAGGTCATCGACGAAGCCACACTTCCGGAGCGTCCTATCAAGCCGAGAAAAGCGCTGACCCTTGCCCTCGCGGCCATCCTCGGCATCCTTGCCGGATCCGGCTACACTGTGGCGAAAGCCCTCATGTACCGTAAAATCCGCTCCTCCGAAGACGTGGAACAGTACCTTCAGCTCCCCGTACTGGGATCTATTCCTGATGCAGACAGCCTGAAAGAGCAGGACAATCAAAAAGAAACAGGATTCAAAGCACTCATTCACAGCCTGCGGGGAGGTAAAAAATGAACGAAGACATCCAACTGATTACAGAAATTGACAAACGCTCTCCCATAGCGGAAGCCTACCGCTCCATCCGCACCAACCTTCAATTTGCCGGAGCCCTGCCGGTAAGGAACACCGTTGAGTGTCATATCAGTAGCCGCTCCATCCGCACCAACCTTCAATTTGCCGGAGCCGGTAAAGAACTGAAATACATCAGCTTCACCTCCGCCATCCCCAGCGAAGGGAAATCCACCACCATCTCCAACGTGGCGATCACCATGGGACAGGACGGGAAAAAAGTCCTCCTCATTGACTGCGATATGAGAAAACCGGTGCAGCATAAGATCTTTGGCCTCCGGAACATCGGCCTTTCCAATATCATCGCTATGGGAAAAACCTTTGACGAAGTGGTGCAGAAAGACGTCTACCACAACCTGGACGTCCTTGTCTGCGGTCCTATTCCGCCCAACCCCTCCGAACTTCTGGGCTCCAAACGAATGCAGGACCTGCTGGATGAAGTCAAAGACAAATACGACTACATCCTTCTGGATATGCCTCCTATCCTTGCCGTCACCGATGCCGCCGTCATGGCCAGCAAAGTGGACGGAGTGGTCTTAATTATCCGCTCCGGATTCGTTTCTCCTGAAGAAGCCAAAGAAGCTAAAAAGAGACTCCTCCAGGGCAGAGCCAACATCCTTGGCGTCATCCTCAACGCCGTTCCCCAGGCCAGACACAATGGCTACGGCTATGGATATTACTATTACTACTACGATAATGACCATGTAAAACACAAAAAAGAAGGCTACCACCAGGGAAAACAGAACCCCATAGAGATGGTAAGACAAGGAGCAGAAAAACTCGTCCTCCACCTCAAGAGCATGAGAGGATAAAAGCAGTGCCATAACCCTTGCCTCCCCCTGCTTGCAGGGGGAGGGGGACCGCGTTCCCCAAAACTTGCCTCCCCCCGCTCGCGGGGGGAGGGGGACCACGAAGTGGTGGAAGGGGGCTGCTCCAAGCGGCCGATGCCTGCGAAGCGGGCATAAGAACTCTGTCAAAGGAAAGGGTGCCATCAAACATAAAGGGGCACCCACCATCATTTACCATTGCACTGATGCCCCCTTCCGTCTCGCTCCGCTCGCCACCCACCCCCTAAGTGGGGGTGGGCAAGAAAAATGGAGGAGAGGAACAGTTAACTCAAACCCTTGCTTTCCTTAAGCTTGCGGGGTGGTGAGGTGAACCATGTTCCCAAACCCTTGCCTCCCCCTGCTTGCAGGGGGAGGGGGACCACGAAGTGGTGGAAGGGGGTTGCTCCGAAGGGGGCTGCTCCAGCTGTTAACTGCTATTATCTCTACACTGCAGAGTTCCCCCTTACTTTCTCGTTGCTATTCCGGAGGCCCCTATGGACAGGAAATACATGATGCCCGAAGACTGCACCCTATTGGAAAGGGCGAAAGAACTTCGAAGAAACATGACACAGGAAGAAAGAAAACTGTGGTACCTCTTCCTTCGAAAACACCGCTTCCGCTTCTACCGGCAGAAAATCATAGGCCACTATATCTGCGATTTCTACTGTCCGCAGGTCCGCCTGGTTATAGAACTGGACGGCAGCCAGCATTACACCGAAAAAGAAGAAGCTTACGACAGGAAGAGGACAGTCTTTCTCGAAAGCTATCACATCCAGGTCATCCGCTTCTATAATGGTAAGATCAACCTCCACTTCAAAGAAGTCTGTATGGAAATCGAAAGGGTTATAGATGAGAGGATAAAGCAGCTGGAAACCGACTCCTAGAGGCCCCCTTCCGTCTCGCTCCGCTCGCCACCCACCCCCTAAGTGGGGGTGGGCAAGAAAAATGGAGGAGAGGAACAGTTAACTCAAACCCTTGCCTCCCCCCGCTCGCGGGGGGAGGGGAGCCACGTTCCCAAAATCTTGCCTCCCCCCGCTCGCGGGGGGAGGGGGACCACGAAGTGGTGGAAGGGGGCTGCTCCAACTGTTAACTGCTATTATCTCTACGCTGCAGAGTTCCCCCTTACTTTCTCGCTGTTATTCCGGAGGCCCCTATGGACAGGAAATACATGATGCCCGAAGACTGCACCCTATTGGAAAGGGCGAAAGAACTTCGAAGAAACATGACACAGGAAGAAAGAAAACTGTGGTACCTCTTCCTTCGAAAACACCGCTTCCGCTTCTACCGGCAGAAAATCATAGGCCACTATATCTGCGATTTCTACTGTCCGCAGGTCCGCCTGGTTATAGAACTGGACGGCAGCCAGCATTACACCGAAAAAGAAGAAGCTTACGACAGGAAGAGGACAGTCTTTCTCGAAAGCTATCACATCCAGGTCATCCGCTTCTATAATGGTAAGATCAACCTCCACTTCAAAGAAGTCTGTATGGAAATCGAAAGGGTTATAGATGAGAGGATAAAGCAGCTGGAAACCGACTCCTAGATGCCCCCTTCCGTCTCGCTCCGCTCGCCACCCACCCCCTAAGTGGGGGTGGGCAAGAAAAACATGGAGGAGAGGAACAGTTAACCCAAAACCTTGCCTCCCCCTGCTTGCAGGGGGAGGGGGACCGCGTCTCTACCTCAAACCTTGCCTCTTCTGCTTGTCAGGGGCGGGGGACCGCGTTCCCCAAAACTTGCCTCCCTCCGCTTGCAGGGGGGAGGGGGACCACGTCTCTAACCCAAAACTTGCCTCCCCCTGCTTGCAGGGGGAGGGGGACCACGTCTCTACCTCAAATCTTGCCTCCCCCTGCTTGCAGGGGGAGGGGGACCACGAAGTGGTGGAAGGGGGCCTTAAAGCGGTCGATGCCTGCGAAGCGGGCATAAGAACTCTGTCAAAGGAAAGGGTGCCATCAAACATAAAGGGGCACCCACCATCATTTACCATTGCACTGATTCCCCCTTCCGTCTCGCTCCGCTCGCCACCCACCCCCTAAGTGGGGGTGGGCAAGAAAAACGTGGATTCCCCCTTCCGTCTCGCTCCGCTTGCCACCCACCCCCCCAAGTGGGGGTGGGCAAGAAAAAGATGGACGCCCCCTTCCGTCTCGCTCCGCTCGCCACCCACCCCCTAAGTGGGGGTGGGCAAGAAAAACATGGAGGCAAGGAAGAATTAACGCAAACCCTTGTCTCCCCCGCTGAGCTGTAAAACGGATTCTTGGTTCACAATTTTCATTATTCATATGCAAAGAAGGTACATTCATGATTTTAGACAGCAATACACACCAGCGACTGAACATCCGCATCGTGAAGCTCTTTGACCTGCTCCTGCTGACTGCGGTATTTTCCTTGACCTGGGGACTGTACTATGCTGACAAAATGACCTATCCCTTTTATAATTTGGGCAATTATATGATGGTAGGTCTCTTCTTTATCATCGATTACCTGATTACCCGACTCTATCGCGGTTATGCCATCCACCTTTTCCGGGTATCCGATCTGGTATACAGCCAGGCATTGGCCGTTTTCATCACCGATGGTCTTCTCTATATAGTGATGACCATGGTAAACCGTCATTTCATGAATCCCCTTCCCCTGATAGGGGCTTTTGTAGTACAGAATCTCATCATAGTCGCTTGGTCCATCGCTGCCCACCGCTGGTATCTCCATACCCATCCGCCGGTGCCGGCAGTACTGGTATGCGATGAATATCGCATGAACGTGGATCATATCATGAAAAACTATGACATGGACGCCCACTTCAAAGTGACCGATATCATCCTGGCAAAAGACGTCGTAGAAGACATTCCCTCATCCATTATTAAAGATGCCGGCGTCGTTTTCATCTGCGGTCTCCACAGCCATGAAAGAAATATCATTGTGAAATACTGCCTGGCCCATAACATCCCCAGTTATGTCATTCCCCGGGTAGGGGATATCATCATGAGCGGTGCAGAGAAGATACACCTTTTCCATCTGCCCATGCTCATGGTTCATCGTTACGATCCTACACCGGAGTATCTTTTCCTCAAACGGCTCATGGACATTGTTCTCTCCCTTATCGCTGTAGTTATATTTTCGCCTTTCATGATTGTTACTGCTATTGCCATCAAGGCTACCGACGGCGGCAGCATCTTCTACCGCCAGCGGCGGCTGACCAAGGATGGGAAAGAGTTTGACGTACTGAAATTCAGAAGCATGCGCATGGATGCTGAAAAAGACGGCGTGGCCCGCCTCTCCACAGGAGAAAACGACCCCCGCATTACAAAAGTGGGGCGCATTATCAGGGCCATCCGCTTCGACGAACTTCCCCAGCTTCTGAACATTCTCCAGGGAGACATGACCATTGTAGGTCCCCGGCCGGAACGTCCGGAAATCTCTGCCCAGTATGAAAAAGACATCCCCGAATGGCCCCTCCGCCTTCAATGTAAATGCGGCCTTACCGGCTATGCCCAGGTCTATGGCCAGTACAACACCACCCCCTATGACAAACTCCTGATGGATCTCATGTATATAGCCAGACCCAGCCTGGTCGAAGATATCAAAATCATCTTCGCAACCGTGAAGATCCTTTTCATGAAGGAGAGCACCGCCGGCGTAGCCGAAGGCCAGACCACCGCCATGGGGAAGAAATGACTGGGATCGGGGCCGGGATCGGGATTGGGATCGTGGCATTACAGATGTCCTCTTCTTAAACCTTGCCTCCTCATCTATGGGGGGAGGGGGACCGCGTCTCTCCATAACCCTTGCCTCCCCCATCTATGGGGGAGGGGGACCGCAAAGCGGTGGAGGGGGTAGGCCGCTGAAGACAGCAAGGAAGTCTAAAGTCATCGGAAATAAGCATATTAAGTATTAATTAACAACATTATTAAACAGAGGAATATAAAAGCACATGAAAGTTGCAGTAGTATCTATTGGAAGTTTTGATACACAGTATTCTGACTATCACATAATGCGAGACATTATTCTTGGAATGCTGGAACGCGGATTTGATGTAACCTTAATTCAAAAACAATACCTCGACATTCCCCGATACCCGGAATCGTTTCGGAAATATTTGGGAACGAAATTGAAGGTTAAAAATATTCGTTTCGAGAAAAAGGCAAAGGCAGATTTGAAGGCAAGATATCTTGCTGATTTGTTTTATTATCATAAAGCATGCAAGCTGATGAAAAAGGATTTGCCAGATAAGATATTTCTTCAGTCTAATAATACTGCTTTTATTACAGTCTGGTATGCAAAGCATATTTTGAAGCGTCCGATCCTTTATAATGAACAAGATATTTTTCCGGAAAATGCCTTATTTGCGGGGATATTAAACAGTAATAGTTTGATATATAAAGTGGCTCATGCTTTACAGAAATATGCTTATAAAAATGCAAATGCTCTGAGTACCATTTCTGATGATATGAAAAAAACAATTGTCAATCGTTTTGGAATAGATAAAGATAAAATAAAGGTAATATATAACTGGGGACACGAAGAGCTGAGAGCAAATCCCTTGTCGGAAAATGTTTTTTTGAAACGGTTCCCTAAGAAAGATGAAGAAACCAGAGTTGTGTATGCCGGAAATCTTGGTAAGATGCAAAATGTGGAACTTATTTTACAGACAGCGGCCAGGATGAAAGAGTATAAAGATATATCATTTTATATTGTTGGCAGTGGTGTTAATGAAGAAAATTTAAAAAAATATGCTCGGGAACATGAACTTGGTAATATGAAGTTTGTTGGTATGCAACCACCGGAAGATGTGGCAGATTTATATCAGGCGGCGGACATTAATGTGATTCCTTTACAGGGAGGATTGATCTATGCTGCACTTCCCAGCAAGACTGCAGATTGCCTCATTGCTCATAAACCAATTATTACCTGTGTAGATGAAGAATCGGGATTTGCTGATATTGTAAAAAAGTTTGGCTTTATTAATACTTCACCTGAAAATCCGGATGCTTTAAAAAATGCAATCATTCAAGTAGCTGAAAAGAAAAGGAAAATGGGTGATTTTAGTTTACTACATGCCTTGTTTGACAGGGATAAAAACGTTACTAAATATTGTGATATGATCGAAAAAATGTGATACTTGCAAGAAAGGAATGGAATTCATGTCTGCATTTGAAAACGCAACACTTATGATAACCGGAGGAACTGGCTCCTTCGGGTCGACAGTTCTTAAACATTTTTTGGACTCTGATCTGAAGGAAATTCGTATATTCTCAAGAGATGAGAAGAAGCAGGATGATATGCGTCATATCCTGCAGGCCACTCATCCAGACACAGCAGGAAAAGTGAAATTCTACATTGGCGATGTACGGGATCCACAATCTATTCGTGATGCCATGCCTGGAGTTGACTTTCTATTTCATGCAGCTGCATTAAAGCAGGTACCATCGTGTGAATTCTTTCCTATGCAGGCAGTGAAGACAAATATTATTGGTACGGATAATGTGCTTCATGCTGCTATTGATGCAGGAGTTAAGAGAGTGGTGTGCCTTTCCACAGACAAGGCGGCATACCCGATTAATGCCATGGGTATATCAAAAGCAATGATGGAACATGTCATCTACGCCAACGCCCGTGTGGCCGCTGAAAGAGGGGGCACTACAATCTGCTGCACCCGATATGGCAATGTTATGTGCAGCCGCGGCAGTGTAATTCCTCTTTTTATAGAACAAATAAAAGATGGCAATCCTATTACCATCACAAATCCGGAAATGACTCGCTTTCTGATGAACCTGGATGAAGCTGTGGATCTGGTTATGTTTGCTTTTCAGCATGCCAACCCTGGAGACCTTTTTATTCAGAAGGCTGATGCTTCCACTATTGGAGATCTGGCAAAAGCAGTACAGAAATTATTTGGTGATACGGGAACCAGAATTATTGGTACACGTCATGGTGAGAAGTTATTTGAAACACTGATGACAAGAGAAGAACGTTTACGCAGTACTGATATGGGGAAATACTTCAGAGTAGCTGCTGATAACCGTGACTTGAACTATGATAAATTTGTTGTCAAAGGTGAAGTTCACACTATGGCAGATGAAGCCTATACCAGTCATAATACAAATCGACTGGATGTGGAAGGGACAGTAAAAAAGCTCCTGACCACGGAGTACGTGCAAAATGAACTGAAAGGAATTCCCAATGTCTAAAGAAAAACTTTTACTGGTAGGTGCAGGCGGATTTGGCAGAGTCGTACTGGAACATGCTTCACTGCGATACGACTGCTCCTTTGTAGATGATGGCTATAACCCGGGGGATATGGTCTGCGGAGCTCCAGTAGTTGGGCATATTTCCGACATAGCAGCGCTGCGGAAGGAATTTTCCCATCTTCTGGTGGTGATTGGAAATAACAAACTCCGCCAGTCTGTCTATGAAAAAGCCCAGGCTCTGGGGTACGATTTTCCAAATATAGTCTGCTCCAGCGTTTATATCAGTCCCTTTGCCAAGGTGGGTTGGGGCTGTGTTTTCCTTAACAATGCGGTTATTCAGAATGGCTCAGCTGTAGGAAATGGTGTACTCCTGAACCCGGGAGTAGAAATCCACCATGGGTGCGCAGTTGATGATTTTGCCTTAATTTACACCAATTCTGTTATTCGTACCTATGCGAAAGTAGGGAAACGTGCCCGCATCGGGAGCACCGTCACCGTCAGCAACAGCGTCAACGTTCCGGATGATGCGGATATTCCCAATGGTTCCACTTTATTCTAAGGAGGAAACCTCATTGCGTATACTGGTAACCGGTGCCAAAGGTATGGTGGGCACTGCTTTAGTCAATAATTTGAAAAACATCAGAGACGGTAAGAACAGAACAAGACCGGACCTTACAATTGATGAAATCTATGAATATGATAGAGACTCCACCCGGGATGAACTGGAATCATACTGCCGCCATGCAGATTTCGTATTTAACCTGGCCGGAGTCAATCGCCCGGAGAACCCGGATGATTTCATGAAAGGGAATTTTGGTTTTGCTTCTGTCCTGCTGGATACATTAAAAAAATTTCATAATACCTGCCCCGTGATGTTGTCTTCCTCTATCCAGGCTACCCTTGCCGGACGCTTTGGAAATAGTGAATACGGACGGAGCAAAAAAGCAGGAGAAGAACTCTTCTTTGCCTATGGAAAAGAAACCGGGGCCAAAGTGGCGGTATACCGTTTCCCGAATCTCATGGGTCACAGCCGCCCCAACTACAACAGCGCCGTTAGCACCTTCTGCTGGGCCGTGGCCAACGACCGGCCTTTTACAGTGAATGACCGCAGCACCGAACTGGAACTCCTCTACATTGATGACCTTATTGAAGGCATGTATGACCTCCTGGAAGGCAGAGAAGAACATTGTGAATTTGATGGTGTTGACACGGTACTTAAGGAAGATGGCCGCTATTGCTGCGTCCCGGTGACCCATAAAGTGACTCTGGGTGAAATCGTGGACCTTCTGGAAATCTTCAAAAACCAGCCGGCCACCCTTATGATGCCTCGTATGCCGGACGGATCCTTTGCAAAAAAACTATTTTCTCTGTACCTTACCTATCTGCCACCGGCAAAATTTAAATATCCATTTAAAATGAATGTAGATGACCGAGGCTCGTTCACCGAACTTCTCCACACAGAAGACTGCGGACAAGTCTCTGTCAACATAAGTCGTCCGGGTATTACTAAAGGACAGCATTGGCATAACAGCAAATGGGAAATCTTCATCGTAGTGTCCGGACATGGACTCATTCAGGAAAGAAATATCAATACCGGAGAAAAAATTGAATTCGAAGTCTCCGGCGATAAGATAGAGGCAGTCTACATGATTCCCGGATGGACACATAACATCATCAACCTGTCAGAAACAGAAAACCTGGTGACCGTGATGACCTGCAATGAAATCTTTAATCCGGCGCATCCGGACACCTTTGCAGAGAAAGTGTAGAAAGAGAGCCTTGAGCATTGAGACTTCCGCCTCAATCTCCGATATGGCTCACTGCGGCATGGAGCATCGCTCTCATAGCTCCCGGGCTCCTGTCACAAATGGGAAGGAAGCTTAGCGCCGGGCTGCTAAAAGTCTCAAAGCAGAAGCTAAAAATGAAGGCTCATTACATAATAATAAGGAGGTTCCACCAATGGAACAAACTCTTCCACATATATCTTTCAAAAATAACGGAAAACTCAAACTTCTCATCATCGTCGGTACCCGTCCTGAGATTATCCGTCTCTCTGCTGTAATCAAAAAATGCCGCAACTACTTTGACACTATCCTGGCTCATACCGGCCAGAATTACGACTACAACCTGAACGGCATATTCTTCCATGACCTGGGCCTGGCGGATCCTGAGGTATACATGAATGCCGTAGGCAAATATCTGGGCGAAACCATGGGAAATATTATTGCTAGGTCCTATGAACTCATGGTACAGCTTAAGCCGGATGCTATCCTTGTTCTGGGCGATACAAACAGCTGCCTTTCTGTTATCGGAGCCAAAAGGCTTCACATTCCCATTTTCCATATGGAAGCCGGCAACCGCTGCAAAGATGAATGTCTGCCTGAAGAAACGAATCGCCGCATTGTGGATATCATCAGTGACGTGAACTTGGCCTACTCCGAACATGCCAGAAGGTATCTGGCTGACTGCGGCCTGCCCCGGGAAAGAACCTATGTTACCGGATCACCAATGGCCGAAGTTCTTCATGCAAATCTTGCACAGATTGAAGCCAGCGATGTTCATCAGCGCCTTGGTCTGACGAAGGGAAAGTACATTCTTTTATCCGCCCATAGGGAAGAAAATATTGATACCGATAAAAACTTCTATTCTCTTTTCAATGCAGTCAATAAAATGGCGGAAAAATATGACATGCCCGTACTCTACTCCTGCCATCCAAGAAGCCGCAAGCGGCTGGAGGAAACCGGATTCAAACTGGACGCACGAGTCATTCAGCATGAACCCATGGGGTTCCATGATTATAACTGTCTGCAGATGAATGCCTTTGCCGTAGTATCCGACTCCGGAACACTTCCCGAAGAAAGCAGCTTCTTCACATCTATAGGTCATCCTTTCCCTGCTGTCTGCATTCGTACATCCACAGAACGCCCGGAAGCCATGGAAAAAGGCTGCTTCATCCTGGCCGGAATCGATGACCATTCCCTCCTGCAGGCCGTGGACACCGCTGTGGAAATGAACAAAAACGGCGACTACGGCACTCCGGTTCCTGACTACCTGGAAGAGAACGTGTCGACCAAAGTAGTGAAAATTATCCAGAGCTATATGGAAATCGTGAATAAGATGGTGTGGAGGAAATAGCGGGAAGAAGAAAATCTCACCTTGAGTCCTCAGGATTGAGGTGAAATGAGCCACATGGCAGTTTGAAGTATCGATTTCAAGGCTCCCAAGCCCCGTCACAAATGAGCAGAATGGAGATTTATAATGAACATCCTTGTATACAGCGTAGCTGCTGAATCCGGCGGCGCACTCAGCGTGCTGATGGATTTCTATAAACAATTCCGGGAACATAAAGAAAACCACTATTACTTTCTGGTTAGCACGCCACATCTGGAGGAACAGGACAATATCACTGTACTCCGGTTTCCTGAAATAAAAAAAGGATGGGGACATAGACTCTGGTTTGAATATGTGAAAGCGCCGCAGCTTGTGAAACAGCTCAAAATCGACGAAGTTTTTTCTACGACGAATACGGTACTGCCCTTTGTGCAGGTTTCTCAGACTCTCTATCTTCACAACTCTCTTCCCTTCTCCACGTATCGATTCAAATGGAATGAAAACAGGCTTTTCTGGGTGTATCAGCATATCATTGCCCGGTTGATCTTTCATTCACTAAAGAGAGCAGATCATATCATTACCCAGACCCACTGGATGAAGAATGCGGTTATAGATCAATGCGGGATACCGGAAGGAAAGATAGAGGTGCAGACACCGCCTATTGATGATTCCATGGTGAAACTATACCATCCCACCGGAAGAGAAACCATTTTCTTCTATCCGGCGGCGCCGTTCAGCTATAAGAATCACCGACTTATCATCGAAGCTTGCAAAATATTGAAATCGAGAGAAATCACAGATTGGCAGGTACTTCTGACACTGAATGCAAATGGTTCGCCCTATGAAAGAGAACTGGCAGCCGTAGCGAAGGATTTCCGGCTTCCTGTTAAGTTTATCGGTTTTTTATCAAGAGAAGAAGTATTCGACTGGTATAGTAAATCAATTCTTCTCTTTCCTTCGTATATTGAATCGTTTGCCCTCCCTTTGGCTGAGGCACGTTTGGCAGAAAGTCCGATACTTGCTGCAGATACATCACTTTCAAGGGAAGTGCTGCAGGGATATAAAAATTGTCAATTTTATGGAATACAAGAAGCTGAAAAACTAGCTGAAGAGATGGCGTATGAGGTAGACATGAATAAAGAACGAGTTTTAAACAATGGGGGGTAGGATTACTACCCTGATTGTTATTATCCCTAAATCATTATTTTTTAAACCCGCACTGTACTTTCCATGACAAACAGTTTCAATAGTTGATGTATTACTGAATATGACTTGATGGTCACTATTATTTATAAAATGGAAAAGTGGAGAGCGGGATTATGAATATTTTGGTTTATGGTGTAGCGGCAACATCAGGTGGTGCATTAAGTGTTTTAAAGGAATGTTATAGGAAGTTCGAACAGCAAAAAGATAATCACTATATTTTTATAGTTAGCACACCTCAATTACCGGATACAAAAAATATCACTGTGCTTAGGTATCCGAATATAAAAAAAAGCTGGTTCCATCGGCTTTGGTTTGAATATTTGGAAGCGCCCAACTTAGTGAGAAAATATGGGATTGAAGAAATATTTTCACTTACTAATACAACTATTCCAAGAACAGATGTGAGGCAAATTTTGTATTTGCACCAACCTTTGCCATTTATTAGTCAGAGATTTAAGTTAAGCGAAAATCTACTGTTCTGGGTTTACCAAAATGTAATAGGTAAGTTAATAATCTATTCAGTTCGTAGGGCGGATAAAGTAATCGTGCAGACAGAATGGATCCGGGATTCAGCAGCAAAGATATGTAATGTAAGTTTAGATAAATTTACTATTCAAGTTCCATCTGTTGATACAAGCTTAATTGTTCCATATCGAGGCCAAAAGACAGAGGTTACTTTTTTCTTTCCTGCGGCTCCGCTCTCATATAAAAATCATTCATTAATCATAAAGGCGTGTCAGGTGCTTAAGAAAAAACATATTTGTAACTATAAAGTTTTATTCACACTCACTGGACGAGAAAATAAATATGCAGTATCGTTAAAAAGAAGTGTTGAAAATCATGCACTGCCAATATATTTTATTGGCATGTTATCACATAAACAGGTGTTTGAAATGTACGGGCAATCTATCTTGGTATTTCCATCATATATAGAAACTTTTGGATTGCCATTACTTGAAGCTAAACTATCGAATGCTCCAATTCTTGCGTCAAATATGCCCTTTTGCAGAGAGGTATTGAATGGATATGAATCTTGTAAATTTTATGACAAAGATGACTTTGTTGCATTGTCCAACTATATGGAAGAGTGCATAACTAAGCATGGCAATTTTGAATAGGTTAGCATTTGTATTAAGGAGGTTTATTGTGGAAAATTGCATCAGAATGAATAATAAGATGCTTGCCTTTATAACAATTGATTTTCCTGTTCTTTTATTGGGTTTGAATTTTATTTTATATAATGCCGTCGGAATAGAAGATTATAAAAATATATTAAGAGTTATAGCTTTTATATTTCTTTTGATAGGTGGATTCATTAGAAAAAAGAGTATAACCTTACTTCAGCTTTTTTCTGTTCTTATAATTGGAATAGAATTATTATTTCAAGGAACCTTTGCATTAAATATCTTGGCAGCTTTTTTATTTGCCTGGTGTACAACAAATAATTTTAAAGAACTATCACTTAGAATTTTTAAAGTAGATTTACTTTTAATCATTATTGTATTCATTTTATTGACAACAGGGCTTTTAGACTTCAAGACATATATTTCTGGAGTTCGGTTGAGAGGAACATTAGGATTCATAAATCCTAATGCCGGCGCTTTATTTTTTACAAGTTTGGTATATTTATTTATATTAAGTAGAGAAGATATTTCTTTATGGCAAATAATTTTATCAATTATTTATTCGTCTGTTATCTATAGTATAACGGATAGCAGAACTGTTTTTATATCTGCATGCATATTTTTACTAGCGATTCCTCTCTTCAAATTCTCGTTGTTTTCGTATGCTTTCGCTCTATTTTCTAAATCTATTATTATAATTCTATGGATAGGTAGTGCTATAAGTATTTTATTTATTAATTCGTTTATTGGATTTGATGAGCTTTTAAGTTTTAGAATTTCTTATTTTATTGAGCTAACGAATCGTGCGGATTTAATCAATTATCTTTGGGGCGGAACTAATTTTGATAATCTTACAGTTGATAATTTCTACTATACCTTTATTTTCCATTATGGAATAATTTTTTATTGTTTTATGTTTTATTTGGTTAACAAGGCAATTAATTTTTGCATTAAGAATAGGATCTTTGTAGTTTTGGATTTTCTATTATCAGTTTGTATGATGGGCCTTATGGAAAGCAGTTTTATACGGCCAGAGCTCATTTTTGCTTTGCTTGTCTGGAAGATTATCTTTGATCCTGAGTGCCTTAAAGCTTTAAAGACTGGAGCTTAGTTTTTATATGTATTTTTGTGTATACATTGTAATAACAATTTTGAGGCCTAAATGAGTAAGTCAAGAATTTCATCTAATATCATTTACTTATATTTTTTAACGATAGCAAAGATACTATTTCCGCTGCTTACGTTTCCATACCTGACCAGGGTTGGGTATTTAGTTAAATATAGAAAATACTTTGTGAATTAGAAATAGGACGCTACTTTACCATAGTTCTGGATAAGGATGTGACAAGATGCAATGAGTGATAAAATTGAAGTTGATATAAAATGTGCCCATTGCAGCAGGCAGCTGCAAAGTGATGAACAGCCATGTTCTTATTGTGGCCTTACTGGTCGGATTATAGATGTCTGGACTTCCGAAGCTAGAGAGATGATGAATCGGTGAGAGGAAAAATGAAAAATACGGAAGCCAAAGTGAAAAAGCATATACTGCAGGAGTTCGTAAAGGAGATTCCTACTATCGGGACGGTAAAAAGAAGGTTGAGCGGATGATAATGATTGGCTGAGGAAACAACTTTTATAAGGAAGATATCAGGGATAAGGATACGGGGCAGGTAATCCATTATGTTGAAGAACTGCTGAACAAACATGTTGGGCACGGGAGTGCCAGGAAGAAAAAATGGCTGATGCTTGTAGGATTAACTTTTATATCTAATACTCGGTAGACATTGGCATCCTGTACTTTAAGGAAATTATATATAGATGGAGAGACAGGCATATGAGTTTTGCGTTGCATCCGTATTATAATTGCTATGAATTGCAGATGGTCGAAATTATGGATGTACAATTGGATGATTGTCAAATTAGTAAACTCAGGAATCTGATGAAAGCAAAGAATAAAGAGATTAGATTTGCATCTGGAAAAGGAATCAGAAGCCGAGGAATTCTCGCGAGAACCAAAATACAAAATGAAATTATTGCGAGCCATTCATTTAAAATCTTGTGCCCAAAAAGTGAGCTAATGCCTGTATTAGATAATGGAGAAATAGGTAAGGTAAAGATTGCTGATAAAAATGAAATAATTTCTTGAATTTAAACTTGGAGGATTTGGATCTTATGAAAAGGCTTACTAAACGTGACATTCAAAGAAATGAATTGAATATATTAATTGCGGTGAAAAAAATATGTAATTCCAACAATCTTAAGTTTTATTTATCGGGCGGGACTTTACTTGGTGCTATAAGGCATAGAGGTTTTATTCCATGGGATGATGATATTGATATTTGTATGCCAAGGCCGGATTATGAAAAATTTATTTCATTATGGCCTATGATGAATCAGATTTATGTGCTTAAATCAGATAGATTAAATAATTGGGATGCACCATTCACAAAGGTAATAGATCCCACAACCCAAATTGAATCTGTGTATGATGAAAGGAAAGGAAGCCTATGGATTGATGTGTTTCCAGTGGATGGTCTTCCTTCTGATGTAAAGAAAGTAGAAAATATTTATAAGCAGTGCGATTTTTACCGTAAGTTACTTATGATAGCCCATGCACGTCTAGGAGGAGGATCAAGCCAAATCCATAAATATGGCAAGTATATTTTGAAACCTATTGCTAAATTAATTGGTACTGATTATTTTAGCAAAAAATTAGAAAAAATTGCTTGTCAGATTCCGTATGAATCGGCCGACTATGTAGGAGCTATTACCTGGGGACTTTATGGTGCAGGTGAGCGCATGTTGAAGAGTGAGTTTGAAAAAGAAGTTGAAGTAGAATTTGAAGGTTATAAAATGCCGGCTTTCTCTTGCTGGGATTCCTATCTTCATGGACTCTATGGTGATTACATGCAACTGCCTCCTATTGACAAAAGACGGACTCATAACATGACAGTTTATATAAAGGAATGAGATTATGAACATTGCAGTAATTTTTGCCGGTGGCACAGGGAAAAGAATGAATACAAAATCCAAACCTAAGCAGTTTTTGGAGATGCATGGGAAACCGGTACTGATTTACACACTGGAAAATTTTCAGAATCATCCATTGATTGATCATATTATCCTTGTATGTCTGGAAACATGGATAGATTATGCCGCAGGTCTCATGAAGAAGTTCGGCATTACAAAGGTAGCAAAGATTGTTCCTGGTGGTAAAACAGGGCAGGAATCGATTTATCATGGTATCGCGACTGCAGAGAAACTGTATGGAGACGATAATGTTGTCCTTATCCATGATGGGGTACGGCCTTTGATTAACGAAGAAACAATTACAAATTGCATAAGGACTGTCAAGCAGTATGGGAATGCAATTACTGTTTCTCCGGCCATTGAGACTATATTCTTGAAAAATGAGGAAAATGATTTCGTAGGACAGATTTTTAACAGGTCCCGCTGTGAAATGGCCAAGGCGCCGCAATGTTTCGTTTTGGGAGATATCTATAAGGCACACTTGAGGGCCATAGAAGAAGGAAATTGCGATTTTATAGATTCGGCTTCACTGATGCAGCATTATGGGATGAAGTTGTATACGGTTGATGGACCTTCAGAAAATATAAAGATAACAACACCTTCTGATTTTTATATTTTCCGTGCTATCATGGATGCGAAAGAGAATCTGCAGATTCTTGGATTGTGAGGAAGTCATGTGGATAGAAAATACCATTTTTAAAGAAGATCTGGAACGAATCAATCGGGCCTCTTTTATTGACTGGGCGAAGTTTGATGGGAAGACATTCTTCGTTACGGGCGGCACAGGATTGATCGGATATACTTTCATTTGTGCGCTTTTGTACAGGAATCTGATTCACCATAGCAGGATTCATGTCATTGCACTTGTAAGAGATATGAAGAATGCACAGGAACAGTTCAAATCTGTGCTTTCAGATAGTGAGGGGGCATTGAAGTTCGTCTCAGGAAGTATAGAGGCAATGCCCCATGTGGGTGAACATATCGATTTTATACTCCATGGTGCCAGCCCGACCGATAGCCGGTACTTTGTAGAACATCCTTTAGAGACGCTGGAAACGGCGATACAGGGGACATCGAATATGCTGCATCTGGCTGAGGAAAAACAAGTGAAGAAGATGGTCTATCTCTCCAGTATGGAAGTGTATGGTGACCATCAGTCGGAAGACAAGATTTCCGAGGAGGAGGTTGTCTGCTTACATCCGATGAATCTGCGTGATAGCTATCCGATCGGGAAGTGTGCCTCAGAGAATCTTTGCCAGGCCTACTGTCATGAACGGGGAATTTCTGTCGACGTTTTGCGCCTTTCTCAGGTCATTGGGACTACGTGCCCTGTCAGAAAATCTCATGATACACGAATCGTGATGGAGATAGCACGGGATATTCTAAGCGGAAGTGATATCGTCTTGAAAACAAAAGGCGAGAGTAAGCGAACCTATGTTTATGTGGCAGATGCTGTGACAGCGATCCTGAAGGTGCTGACATGCGAGGGTTCTGATGTGTATAATGTAGCTAATGAGGGAACGTACTGCTCGATCTATGACATGTGCCAGCTCGCCGCAGAAAAGGTGGCTGGCGGGAAGATCAAGGTAGTGGTACAGGAAAAAGATGAGGGCATCTATCCGGCAGCAAACTGTTTGAATTTGTCAAATGAGAAACTGCGGGCATGTGGATGGAAGAGCAATACGGGACTGGAAAAGATGTTCCAAAGATTAATACATTATTAAGCGGTTTTGTTAGAAAACGAATATGGGAATAGGAGAAGTGAAATGCGGCTAAGTATCATCATCCCCACTTACAACAACCATATATCCGACATGATTCGTTGCCTCGACAGCGTCTACGATACAGCGTATCAGGACTTCGAGGTGCTGATTATCGATGATGGCAGCAAGGCGTCATACCAAGTGGAGCTGGATCAGGTAGAGACGCGGTATGAGAGGCTCATGGTCTTGCACAAGGCGCATGCCGGGGTCTCGGCCGCAAGGAATTTTGGCGTGCAGAAAGCGCAGGGAGATTATATTCTCTTCGTTGATGCAGATGATGTGGTGACGAAGCAGTTTTGGCGGGATGTGTGGAAAATCGCAGAAGACAGGACACTTCAGGCGGATATCGTGTATGGTCTGGTCAATGATGGCAGAGCAGATGGAGTGTCTGTATGTAATAGTCCGGAACATCTTGACGAAGAAGGAAAGAAAGAGCTCTACCGTCATTTTTTTGCTTTAGGATGTTCAGCTTTTTGGACGCGTGAGGGGCATGTGGGACGCGGGCCGTGTGCACGAATGATTCGAAAAAAGCTGGCTCTGATATATCCATTTGATGAAAAGCTGGCGCACGGTGAAGATGCAATCTGGAATCTGGATTTGCTCAGCAAGAATCCGAGTGTTGTAATCATTAGGCATATCTGGTATCAGGTCATCGGGGACCCTCGTTCGGCGACACGCGGGTATCATGCAGATTTCATTGAGCGTTTGCGGGCTTACCTCTCGGTTCTTAAATCTTATGAGCAGCCGGGAATGGAGCGGGATTATCACCAGCGGTTGTTTGAAGCGCTCGGTGAAATCGGACGGACGTATTTCTTATCCCCGCAGAACCCACTGCCTTGGAATGAAAAAGTAAAGGAGTTCAACAAGATGTCCTATAGTTATCCATTCAATGGATTATTAGAAAATGATGTGAAAATGGGGGGGTAAAACCTCTGCTTAAGCTCGCACTCTACAGGGCGGGCCTTTTGTTGTATGTGTATAAGTTGAAAATGATGCTGCACCGATAAGGGGCATTCTCCCTCTTTTCGATGCGGGAAGAGGGAGGCATAGATGCATAAAATTGCATTAATGGTTTCAAATCTTTGTACCTTAGGGGGGACAGAGCGTGTTACCGCCAATTTAAGCCAAGCACTTTCGAAATGGTATGAGTGTCATGTGATTACGCTATGGAATGATGGGACATATGCATATCAGCTGGATCCAGCGGTTCATCTGTTTAATCTGTATCAACAGAAGCGCAGATTGAGGGCGATGGCAGTGGATGGGACCTTACGAATCCGGAAGTATTTGAAGGAGCAGGGGATTGAGGTATTGATTGTGGTGGGAAGAAATAATGGACTTCTTCCACTTTTTGTCGGTCTGTGTTCTTCTACGAGGCTTATTTACTGTGAGCATAATTCTGTTTCGTCCTGGCGATTTTATAAAGAGACTTTGAAACAGCGAGTGCATAGGCATCTACTTCAATTTCTGCTATATCATGTGCCGGACTGCGTGGTGACCTTGACGGAGAAGGATCTGGCATTTTACAAAGATGCATCTGTCAGGTCGGAGCGTATCTATAATGCTTTGGATGATAAACTTTTGGCAGAGAAGGCAGTATATCATCCGGAGGCTAAGAAGTTGCTGACCATTGCCCGAATTGACTATCAGAAAGGGCTCGAGTACATGGTAAAGGTGGCGAAACGAGTATTGGTAAGGCATCCAGACTGGATATGGGATGTATGGGGAGGCGGGGATGATGCGCCTTATGAAAGAAAGATAAAGAGTCTCATTCATGAAAACGGTCTGGATGGACGTTTGCAGCTCAAAGGGGCAAGTTCCTGTGCCTATGATCTATATGATCAGTATGGGGTGTTTGTTTTGACATCCCGCTATGAAGGATTACCCATGGTCTTATTGGAAGCCAAGGCGAAGAAGCTACCGAGCGTGAGCTTCGATATTCATTCCGGTCCATCCGACATCATCCGGGATGGGGTCGATGGTTACCTTGTGAAGCCTTTCGATGTGGATGAGATGGCGGAAAAAATCAGCGATCTGATCGAGCACCCGGCTCTTCGGCAGCAATTTTCTGATGCAGCCTGGGGAAATCTGGATCAGTTCAGAGAAGAAACAATCATTTCACAATGGATCGAATTGATTAATGATACATTAAAAGCGGGGGGGGGTAACCCACTGGATTAAGTCATGCGGTATAACGCGACAGTCTGACTATGCGGGAATGGCAGGTGATCTGCTATGCTGATTAGTGTGATTGTTCCGGTATACAATGTAGAGAAATATTTGAAAAAGTGTCTGGATAGTCTTATCCATCAGACTTGGAAAGAGCTGGAAATCATTTTGGTAGATGATGGAAGTACGGATTCAAGTGGGATGATTTGCGATGCTTATGCAGAAAAGGATACGAGAATCCGAGTGGTTCATCAGTCCAATGGCGGACTGAGCGATGCCAGAAATACGGGGCTTGCTCTTTGCCGAGGAGAGTATCTGGGGTTTGTGGATAGTGATGACTGGATTGCGCCGGATATGTATGAGGTGCTGGCTTGTTTTGCCCAAAAAGAAAGACTGGATGTAGCGATGTGCGGCGTGACGGATGTATGGCCGGACCGGATCGAAGGGACGCCGCGTTTTGCTCCGGTGGTACTGACAGATACGGATGAAATCATTTCAGAAATCTTGGTGAACCGTAGAGGCGGTACAGCGGTGCCGGTGTGGAGCAGGATTTATAGAACCCGGCTTTTCAAGGATTTGATTTTTGAAAAAGGGCGGTATTATGAGGATGGCTATTATCTGCTGAAGTGGATCGGGCGGACTGAACGATTTGGCAGGCTTTCAGACCGGAAGTATTTCTACATGCATCGTGAGGGGTCTATCACGGATATCAGGCGTCATGGGAAACGGGTGGATGATTTTCGTTTTGCCTATGAGCAGAATCTGGCCTGCATCAAGGCATGCTATCCGGAATCCATTCCAGCGGGGGAGTATCGTCTGTATATGACTTATCATGCGATCTTGCTTATGCTGGCAGGACGGGATGATGCGTATTGCCAGGAGTTGGCAGGCTTGATCCGAAAGAATATTTTTAGAATTTGGCGAAATGCCTGCGTCGGATGGAAAGCGAAGATCAGCTATAGTTTGATTGCGCTGAATGTTCATTGGTATTTCTGCATGAGACGCAGGTATAGAGGATGGACAGGAAAGACTGCGGAGTGAGTGCGAGATTTTCTCGTGTATTGATTGTGAAGAGTCAGGTGGGAGTGTTTTATGTTACTTTCTGTAGGGATACCGGTATATAATGCAGCACCTTTTCTGCAGAGATGTCTTTCGTCGATTTTATCGCAAATTGATGACAGGGTAGAGGTCATCTGCGTGGATGACGGAAGCACAGATGGCAGCCTGGAGATTCTGGAAAAAATGAGCCGGAGGAATGATCGTCTGCACGTCATTCTTGCGTCGCATGGTGGTGTGAGTCGGGCAAGAAATCTGATTCTGCAGTGTGCGCAGGGAACGTATATGGCTTGGGTGGATGCAGACGATTTTGTGACAGAAGACTGGTATAGCTCTCTTTTCCCTCTGCTGGAGCAGGGGATGGATCTGATATTCTTTGAACATGACAGGAGGGGAAATGGCGTCTCTCGAAGAATGCAGTATCAGGGAAGTTCAGGAATTTTAGATAAGCAAAGGTTTCTTTATGACCTGGTACTGGATGTGAAGGTACGTAGTTATCTCTGGGATAAGGTCTGCCGGCGGAGCTTATTTCAAGGGATATCTTTTCCTACGGATGTTTTGCTCATGGAGGACTATGCAAGGCTCCATGAGATATGTTATCGGGCACGGTCTATCTATTATCTGGCCAGACCATTGTATGTCTATCTGGAGAGAACGGGAAGCCTTTCTCACACGGTGGATTTCAGCCGGTATTTTAATGCGGTTCATATAGCGAAAGCCAGGTATGAGTGGCTATCAGAGCGGCATGTGGATGTGCCGAGAGCCGGCTATCTGAAGCACTCCCTTTTCTTTGTGACTGCGGCAGTGAAGGAGAATGCTGACAAGGTCTGGCAGAAGGAAGTCGAAGAATGTCGAGGAGAAATCCAGCGGCATATCTTATATATTTTGCGAAGTGGGGATATAACAGTGAAAGATAAAGTGAAATATGCATTGGCAGCGATGCATGCATTAAAAACGATCTATAGTCTAAAGGCTATGATGAAATTTTAGGAGGCAAATATCCGATTGCGATAAGGAATGGCGAAGGAGCCGATCTCAGTATGTACCGGCACATGAAAGTGTGTCGGTATGCTGATCAGTGTTATTGTACCGGTGTATAATGTAGAGAGATATTTGAGACGGTGTGTTTTCTCCTTCATAGAACAGACTTATGGCGAAATCGAAATTATTCTAGTGGATGATGGAAGCTCGAATCGTAGAGGTGCTATCTGCGATGAGCTGACCGAAGAAGATGGGCGTATTCGTGTGGTGCATAAAGCCAATGGCGGCGTAAGCTCAGCGCGTAATGTGGGAATCGACATGGCAAATGGAGAGTATCTCTGCTTTGTAGATAGCGATGACTGGCTGAATGTAGATTATTTTCAGAAAGCAGTCCCTGTTTTGAAAAGAATACAGCCAAAGTTATTGATGAATAATTATGTGAAGGAAAATGGAGAAGGGCATGTGATCTGTAAATTTTCTCCATCGCCTGACCTGTATCTGGATGGAAATCAGACTTTTTATGAAATGGCAAATGGTTGTAAAAGGGTTAGATTTGATGAGAATATCATTTATGGAGACACTAATCTGGTATGGCTATATTCAGCCTGACACAAATAGGAGGGCGGCACTGCCTTTAACGATGGTGATGGCTTTTCTCGTATTTATGACTAAGGCAAGAACAGCCTATGCTATGCTGGCGGGTATGCTGTTGCTTCTGGTGTGTCTGATTCTTTTGGGAAGACAATATGAATTACTGAAGAAGTTCGCTGTACTGATTGTATGTGTGACGATTGGTTTTGTCGGATATGTTTCCTTTGTGAAGACCACTTCGTTAAGCCGCGCCAATCAAACGCAGTCTGTGGTTCAGCGGACCCTTGAGGATAATCTGGTGAGTCTGGCTTCCAATAATAAGCGCAGTAATGGTGCTAGATATGGACTTTTGAAGGCACATTTCCGAACCGGATTGCAGCATCCGCTGTTGGGCGTGGGAAAAGGACTCACTGGTGTTTATGTGGCTGATAATTTCACACCCGAGGAAGCAGCAAATGGGGAAATTTCTTCTTGGATACGGTATCAGGAGGAGCGTGGTCCGATGGCGGCTGGTTACTCTATGCCAGACGCTATGAATGAGTTTGTCAGCCGTTTCTCTAGTACAGGTATTTGGGGCTTGGGTACTTTTTTGTTTCCTTTTGCTTATGTACTCTTGAGACTATTGAAAAAATGGGTGATTCGCAAGGATCTGATGGCTATGATGATGATGCTCGCCTTGATTTCGTCTATGATGGCGGGGTGTAATGGCAGTTTGAATCTGATGTATGCTGTATGGCTGCTTCTGGGGCTCTCTTATGCAGTGGCTTTCGGTAGGGAAAGGTCTATGAATGAATGAACGTAAAATAGGCATCCTTTTAAGTTATGCAAATATTCTCCTTCACGCGGTACTGGGCTTTATTTATGTTCCAATTCTTTTACACTACATTGGGAAAAGTGAGTATGGGCTTTACCAGCTCATGGGCTCACTCATTGCCTATTTTAGTGTGATGGATTTTGGCCTGTCAGCTGCGGTCATCCGTTTTTATGCCAAATATAAGGCATTGAAAGACAGCATTGGCATGGAAAATATCCTTGCCATTTCGGTTCGAGGGTATGGTGCAGTGACTGTGCTGGCACTGGCCATAGGCTTTGTCTGCTATGGCTTTCTTGATGTTATCTTTGCCGGAAGCATGACTGTCTCAGAAGTGAATGAAGCAAAGCAGATTTTTCTCCTTTTGCTTTTGAATATTGTCATTACCTTATCCACCATGGTTTTTCGTTCTGTTATTAATGCACACGAGCGATTTTTCTTTTTAAAAGGAATGGAGACTATACAACTGGTAATGCAGCCTATTCTGGTGGTGCTGGTGTTGCAGCATCATCCCAGTGCATTCTCAGTGGCGGCTGTACAGACTGTACTGAACCTTTTGCTTAGTGCTGCCAGGGTCTATTACTGTTTCCATGATCTTCATGTAAAAATTCATTTTCATTACTGGAACCCTGAACTTTTCTCAGAATTTAAAAAACTGGCTCTTAGTGTTTTTGTAGTAACACTCATTGATCAGGTCTTTTGGAAAACGAATCAGATTATCCTTGGCATTATCAGTGGGACAGCTGCCGTAGCGGTATATTCCATTGCATCCCTGATTTATATGAACTATATGGCTCTTTCCACAGCCATTTCCGGTGTGTATCTTCCTCATGTTACCGGCATGGTGGCTAGGAAGGAGCCCATCAGCAGCCTTTCTGAGCTCTTTATTCAGATAGGCAGATGGCAGTACTATCTTCTGGCCTTGGTGGCGACCGGCTTTATCATTTTCGGAAAGCAGTTTATTGCCTTATGGGCAGGACCAGGGTTTGAAGACTCTTATATCATTACTCTTCTCATTATTTTTCCATTTACAGTAGATTTGATCCAAAACATAGGACTTGCCATTATGCAGGCCATGAACCGTTATGACTTCCGGGCTCGCATTTATTTTCTCACAGGGGTTTTGAATCTTCTCCTCGCTATCCCACTGGGAATCAAATATGGCGGTATTGGCTGTGCGGTGGCTACCGGGATTTCCATGATTGTGGGAAATGGATTTATTATGAACTGGTACTATGCAAAGGAAATCCATTTGGCAATTTCATCATTCTGGAGGCAGATAGGAAAAATATCCATTGTCACATTAGTATGCCTGATGATTGGATACATTACTAATGAGTTCATTTGGCCCCATGGAGGAATGGCAGTCTTTATCATAAAGGCATCGGGATATACTTTGCTTTACCTGGTTATGGTTTATGCGTTTGCTATGAGCCATCCAGAAAAGGAGAAAATTCAAGCAATTTTAAAAAAAGTGGGTATTCGTTGAAAAAGAGAATTGACATGGAGAGAAAACAGGAACATACTTTTACAGACAGACAGACAGACAGACAGACAGACAGACAGACAGACAGACAGACAGACTATTATAATGGTCTGGATTTACTCAAGTTCTTTATGGCGATACTCATCGTTATGCTGCATTCCTTTGCCTCTAAAGATGGGCATCCATTATTAGATTTTGAAATCAGTCAGTGCTTTACTCGGGTTGCTGTACCATTTTTCTTTATTGCGTCTGGCTTTTTATTATTTCGCAAGATGCCGTTGAACCTCAGTGAGGAGGACCAGAAATGGCTGGGGCTGAAGGATACGTTTAAGTTTTAAGTGGGACAGTGGAGGCTTTTGGCTGACGGCTGCTGGCTGACGGCTGCCAGCTTCTGGCTGTCGGCTCCCGGCTGTCGGTTTCCGGCGTGCCTTCGGCAATCCCCCCTCGCCACTGCGTGGCCCTCTCCCCCCTGACAAGCAGTGGGGCGCAAGAGAGTATATAGGCGCTCGCCACCCACCCCTGGACAGGGGTGGGCAAGGGCGTAGTGCAGACTTCCGGCTTCCGGCTGTCGGCTGTCGGCAATCCCCCCTCGCCACTACGTGGCCCTCTCCCCCCTGACAAGCAGTGGGGCGCAAGAGAGTATATAGGCGCTCGCCACCCACCTCTGGACAGGGGGGCAAGGGCGTAGTGCAGACTTCCGGCTTCTGGCTGCCGGCGTGCCTTCGGCAATCCCCCCCTCGCCACTGCGTGGCCCTCTCCCCCCTGACAAGCAGTGGGGCGCAAGAGAGTATATAGGCGCTCGCCACTCATCCCTGGACAGGGGTGGGCAAGGGCGTAGTGCAGACTTCCGGCTGTCGGCTGCTGGCTCCTGACGCTCTATTCCCGAGCCTCTAGCCCCGAGCCCCGAGTCCCCAATCCTGATTCTTTTTTTGGAGTTTTATTTTCAAAATTGATACAAAATGTTACAATATAGAGAATTAATGTCAGAAAATCGATCTCGGAAAGGGGACGTGTGAATATGGTGAATGGCTTTGACAAGAAAAATAATGTCCGAATTATCGAGATGAGCCTACAGGATTTCATGAACGTGGAAGAGGGAACTGTGAAGTTTTCCTGCGCAAGAAATGATGAACGAAATTTCGGAAATGCCGATATTTTAGGTCTTTATGGACAGAATGGCTCGGGTAAGACTGCATTCATTCATGCTTTGTCTGTTATTAAGACGTGTATGATGGGAATGAAGCTGAGGCCGGAGACTTCTGCCTATATAAGGAATGGGGCGGAATCTTTACGTATTCATATTGGCTTTTCGGGAAAAGTTAGAGAGAGGATTGTTGACTTTTTTTATGATGTGGTTATTCATCGTGTCAATGATGAAAACCAGGCTGGCGCACAAATCCGTTCCGAAGCATTGTCTATTCGTGATAGGAGGAGCAGAAAGCATGTGCTCCTCAGCTGTGATGATAAAGCGGTTTTGAGACCTAAAAAGGTCTTTGCGAATTTCTCACTCAAAAACAATATGGAACTTCATGTGACAAGAGGCATTGTCAAGAGTCAGGGAAGGTCCTTTATCTTTTCGAGAGAGCTTTATAATTTCATGAAGTCTATAGGAGATTCAGAATCTGTTCAGCAGATGCAGATATTATTTTCCTTGGATTTATTGAAAAAATTCGCAAGTGAATATCTTTATGTCATTGGGGTCAAGGATATCGGAGTGATTAATCTGAGCATTGCCATGCCCTTTTATTTTCATATCCAGGATGAAGGTATTCATTCTTTTGGAACCATCGGCATACCTATCAATGGACCAGCCACTATCCCTGTTCGAGCCTGTCAGGTGGCGGAACGGTTTATTAATGATATGAACTCGGTGCTGAAATATTTGATTCCAGGCCTGCAGCTGCAGTTGAGAAATATCGGTGATGAGCTTAATGCGAACGGAGAGAAAATGAAGAGGGTGGAGCTTGTTTCTATTAGAAATAATAAAGCTATCCCTCTTAAATATGAATCCGAAGGTATTAAGAAAATTTTGAGTATTCTCCATGTTTTTATTGGAGCTTTTAATGATTCATCTATGACTGTGGTGATTGATGAATTTGATGCCGGTGTATTCGAATATCTGCTTGGTGAGCTCCTGGAGCTTTTTGCAGAATCCGGTAAAGGACAGCTCATTTTTACGTCTCATAATTTACGGCCATTGGAGGTACTCAATAAGGATTTTATTGTTTTTACTACTACAAATCCAAAGAACAGATATGTACGTCTGAAAAACGTGAAGAGTAATAATAATCTGAGAGATTTTTATTATCACACGATTCTGCTGGGAGGGCAGGATGAATATCTCTATAATGAAACCAATCAATATGAGCTGAGTTATGCCATAAGGAAGGTCGGGAAGTATGAGAAAGAGTAGAAAGGTCTGCTTATTTGTGGTAGAAGGTATGGCGGATAAAACATCTCTGGCTCTTCCTTTGCAAAATCTTTTTCGCCATTTTTTTGATCCGGCTTACGTTGAATTTGATATTATGAATGGTGATATTACTGCTGATTACCGAACAAAGCCGGATACAATCATCGGGCAATTGGGAAGTCATATTAAAAAGCATTTGGATAAAAAGAAATTAAAATTTGATGATTTAATTCAGATTATTTTGGTGGTTGACACAGATGGAGCATTTATTCCAGATGATCATGTTATCGTTGGCGCGAGGGCATATAGAAAATATCCCTTTTATTTGGATGATTCCATCGTTACTGCAAACTTAGAGGAACAAGAGAAGATACAAGTAAGAAATCATCGAAAGGTTAGCAATTTGAAAAGGATTATTTTTCTTCCAAAAGTAAGGAAAATACCTTTTTGCGTCTATTATTTTTCTTGTAATATGGACCATGTATTTCATAATGATGCCAATTTGGATGATGATCACAAAGTGTCGATGGCTGAAAATATCGAAGATAAATTTAGAGGAAATTATAAGGGATTTATTGATTATCTTAGAAATTCGTTTCCTAAAGGAGTCAAATGGTCCTATGATTCTTCTTGGAGTTTCATAGAGCAAGGGACCAATTCTCTGAAAAGAAACAGTAATTTTGTACTCTTCCTAGATCTTGACGGACTTTCTCAATTAAAGCAAAACGTGGAGAAGTAGTAGTGAAGTGGTTGGGAATTCTGCCAGCTATCCGCTATCGGCTGTCGGCTATCGGCGTGCCTTCGGCAATCCCCCCTCGCCACTGCGTGGCCCTCTCCCCCCTGACAAGCAGTGGGGCGCAAGAGAGTATATAGGCGCTCGCCACCCACCCTTGGACAGGGGTGGGCAAGGGCGTAGTGCAGACTTCCGGCTTCCGGCTGACGGCTGTCGGCAATCCCCCCTCGCCACTGCGTGGCCCTCTCCCCCCTGACAAGCAGTGGGGCGCAAGAGAGTATATAGGCGCTCGCCACCCACCTCTGGACAGGGGTGGGCAAGGGCGTAGTGCAGACTTCCGGCTTCCGGCTGTCGGCTGTCGGCTGTTAAGGGGCGGCGCGGTCGGGATTGGGATCGGGATTGGGTGGCCGCCACATCGTCATTTCGACCAGAGTGGAGAAATCTCCCGGCAGAATGGGGCTGATGGCTGAGTGCGCCTGACGGTGCGGTAGCTGGTGGCTAGTGGCTAGTGGCTTGTTCCTTGTTCCTTGTTCCTAGCTACAAGCTACTAGCAACTAGCTAATTGCACACCCGCCCTCCAACGTCATCCTGAGCGAAGCGAAGGATCTCGGTAAGAATGATAAGTGAGTGAAATGCCGATAAATACCAGTCAGCGGGGCGCCTTTTTTATTGGCTGTCGCTGGGAGCAGACGATACTCAATGAGTGAAACGAGCTAAATCTGTAGTCGTCAGTGGTCGTATCGGAAGTCCTCGCAGGCCTTAGTGTAAAATTTTACTCGGTAGGGAAATTTTTCCAGAAACAATAAAAGAGGAAAGCCTCCCCTTGAGTGGAAATGTTATAATTTCCGTGGCAAAGAATAAAACAAAGAAAGGGCTTTCCTCATGGATATTATAACAAAAACTGGAGAAATTTGGAGTGAAAATGCAATTGGTGCAGTCATTTCTCTCATTAAGGAATCTGATGACTCTATCGAGGCTGAAAGGAAGCTAACTCATTGGCTCACTGAAATGAACTGTCAGCTTATAGCTATGGCCCTGGCGCGTATTGACACTGAGCTGTATCAGATTTACAAGGTACAGGGGTGGCGTGTGGCGCGCCGGGACTCTAGGACGATTTGCTGCCGCTATGGAGAGCTGACCTATACCCGAAGACTTCTGCAGAAAGAAGGGAAGAGCTTCTATCCCCTGGACTGCAAAATGGGCTTTGAGTCCAGAAAGCACTACAGCCTGGGAATGATTGAGCGGATTGTCGAGGCTGTCGCAATTACCACATCCCGCAGTGCCAGCGAACTCCTGCAAAGCCTGGCAGGGATTACCATCTCCCATCAGTCCGTTATCTCACTCAAGAATTATGCCGGTAAGAAGGCAAAGGCTTACGAAAAAGCATTGGCAGAAGAGGAAAAGGTTGAAAAGCCGACACAGCCGGAAATTATAGCGATTGAAGGAGATGGAATTGTACTCAAGAACAAGGAGAACGGCGGCGTTTCGGAAGTGCACCGCCTCCAGGTATATGAGGGAGTCAGGAAAAATGGCAACAGGACAGAACTAGTAGGACTTCGCTGCTTTGCATCTACCAGCAGGAAAGAACTTTTTGCATTGGTAAGAAGCTATCTGCTTGGGCACTATGACCTGTCTAAGACCACAGTGCTGTCGAATGGGGATGGAGGTTCCGGGTACCAATTTCAGGACTTTGAGCGAATGGTAGAAGGCTGCCTGGATCACCAGCACTTCCGCGACTGCTATCATGTGCATGAAAAGATCCGGACCCGGCTCAGCTTCTGCAACAGGAAACTGATAGACCGTATTATCCGAGAACTTCACCAGAGCGACGATATTATGAAACAGATTCCCGTATGGATGGATACTGTCCGGAACTGCGCCCGAACAGAGGCGGATTTGGAGGAGGTAGACAAGCTGCAGAGCTATCTGGAGAGAAATGCTCCCTATATCCCCAGCCTGAGGCAACGCGGCATCAATACAGAAATTCACCTGGGTACTGCAGAAACAAACCACCGGTTCTACAGTTATCGCATGAAGCGGCAGGGACGGAGCTGGTCCAGCGAGGGAATGGAGTGTATGGTTTGGGTATTAACCGCCCGGAAGAATAAAGCACTTACAGCAGCTCTCCTGTACCATGCTAATGGGAAAAGCTACAAAAAGATGGATAGAGCCATGCACAAGGCTGCGGTGCAGGCAGAGCATAAAATCGCCCAGAATGTCCGGAGTGAGGCGCAGAAGCGTAAAATGAGAAACTATAGGCCAGGATGCCTGGAGGGGCGTATAGGCGTTTATGGAGCTTCTTCTTCACCAATGGGGAGACTGGCCAGAGCTATACAGAAATACTGATAAAACCGAAGCCACGGAGATAGTAATTATCGACAGTCAAATGAATTACCGAGGAAAGCTTGACACTTACCTTCGCAGGCGTATCCTATTGACATTTATTCACGGACAGTTTAAAATAGCTATAATTTCAAAGAAGCAGGGAAGAGAAGAGTACCCGTGCAGGAATGGCAAAGAGAGCTCCCACTGGTGAGAAGGAGCACAGGAAAGCATGGAGAAGATGGCCTCTGAGCTTGATATGCTGAATGGTGAAGCAGTCCGGGAGTCTCCCGTTACAGAGACAGGGTATCAAGGCATGGCCGGCGTACCTGTGAGGTCTTTCCGGTGACGGAAAGATGAAATTGGGTGGTAACACGAGGATCTCGTCCCTTAGGGGACGGGATTTTTTTATTGCATGTATGCTTTTACAAGGAGGTTTTCATTTTGCCGATTAAAATTGCCGACGGTTTGGACGCTGTTTCAGAACTGAAGAAGGAAGGGATCGTAACCATTGGAGAAAAAAGGGCCCGGACCCAGGACATCCGCCCCCTGAAGATTCTCATCCTGAATCTCATGCCCATCAAAAAACCTACGGAGGTGCAGCTGCTCCGGCTCCTGGGAGATACGCCGCTGCAGCTGGATGTGGATTTTGCCCGCATCGCATCCCGGGAAACCACCCACACCGATAAATCTTACCTCGATGAAAATTACCTGACCTTTGATGACATCAAAGACAAACGGTATGACGGTTTCATCATTACCGGGGCACCGGTGGAAAAAATGCCCTACGAACAGGTGGATTACTGGCCGGAGATGCTGAAATACTTCGACTGGGCTGACACCCATGTCTTTTCTACCCTCCATTTCTGCTGGGCCGCCCAGGCCGGACTCTACCGGGATTACGGTGTGCAGAAACGGATTCTGCCGCAGAAGCTCTTTGGCATTTACCAGTACAACCTGACCCTTGCCTACCATCCCCTGCTCCGCGGATTCGATGACCGGTACTTCATCCCCCAGTCCCGGCATACATCCATCGATGACCGGAAGGTGGATGAGACGCCGGAACTTACAGTGCTCTCCCGGTCTGAAGAAAACGGGATCAACATTGTGACAGACAAGGAATCCCGCCGCATCTTCGTGCTGGGCCATTTCGAATACGACCTTCGCACCCTGGAGTGGGAATACAAGAGGGACCGGGAAAAGGGACTGCCCATCCGGCTTCCGGAAAATTACTATCCCTACGACGATCCCCAGGAAAAACCGCGGTTCGTATGGTGCAGCTATGCCCACCTGTTCTACCATAACTGGCTGAATTTCGTGTACCAGGAGACCCCCTACAGCCTGGATGATCTCATGCCCTTCAATGTGCATAACCCGCTGCACGTGTGAAAGAAAAGACGATATCCTGCTGCCCGGGCGGTGTCCTGGCCAGGCATCGGTTCGTTTCGGTTATGGATAAAGACGCTGGTATCCGGAAACTCCCTGACAGTATTTTGATCTGTCAGAAATGAAAAACCCTTTATCCGGTTTCCCTCTTTATCCTATCCTGAAAGGAGGACTTCTATGAAGAAACTGTTACTTTTCTTTGCGTTGCTTTTTGGCCTTACCCTGGGTCTTTCGGGCTGTGGGAGTTCCACTTCCGGCGGAAAGACACTCCGGGTAGGCATGGACGCCGCCTATCCGCCCTTTGGGTTCCAGAATATGGAGACCAAGTCCTATGAAGGCTTCGATGTGGATATCATCAAAGCCATTGCCAAAGAGGAAGGCATGGAGGCGGAAATCCACAATGTGAATTTTGACGGCCTTATTCCGGCCCTTCAGTCCGGGGACCTGGACACCGCTATCAATGACATCACTGTCACCGAAGACCGGAAGAAGTCCGTGGATTTCACGAAACGGTACTATATCGCCGGCCTGGGCGTGGTAGTCAGGGGCGATGATTCTTCCATCCGGACGAAGGAGGACCTGAAAGGAAAGACCCTTGGCGTCACCATCGGATCCACAGGGGAGGAGGCGGCCCGCAAAATCGATGGAGCCCAGGTAAAGGTCTACAATACCCTGAGCGATGCGTTCCTGGACCTGAAACAGGGAGCCGTGGACGCTGTGGTGAATGATATTCCCACCAATGAATACTACGTGGCCAAAACGGCAGACCATTCCGTGAAGACAGCGCCGGTGGCCCTGTCTACGGAGAATCTGGCCATTGCAGTGAAGAAGGGGAATAAGGATCTCCTTGCCAAATTGGATGATGGCCTTGATAAAATAAAGAAAAACGGTGAGTTTGCAGAAATCTACAAAAAGTGGTTTGGCAAAGAACCGCCGGAAGAAATTGTGGACTAGTGGACTAGTGGGCTAGTGGGCTAGTGGGCTAGTGGACTAGTGGGACCTTGACTGCTGTGGGTTGTCCGCTTCCCGCCGGATACTGTCATTCTGAACGCAGTGAAGAATCTTGGTGAGTACCGCTAATGGCTCCTGCTAGCTCACTAGTCCACTAGTCCACTAGTTCACTAAAGAATACCAGTCGGCGGGAAGACATCAGACTATCAGACGACAGACATCAGAAAACAGTATTCTCGAACGCAAGAGGGACAATCCCGCCGCCTTTGGCGGCATACAAAACTTATCGCCCCCTAAAGGGTGGCAAAGGAACTGGATTCGTAGGGGAGCAAAGCGACCTGAGAATCCCGTGACATGCTTTCCCGTGGAGAAACAACTCACTACATTTTGTGCGTCGCTTTGCTCCTACATCCACTGCTGTCACTGACTCACTGGATTTTCAGGTCGCTGACGCTTCCTTACAAATCCAGTTCGCTAGTGCAAAATGTGTTCGCTGTGCACCGTGAGGGCAATCCACCACCCTTTGAACCCTCACACCGAAGGTGTGTCCGATAGTGCCCGCTAGCACCGTCATCTCGAGCGGAGCTGCGTGTCGGTATGGGGCAGATGGAAAATGCATTTATGATACTCTGAGTCGAGAGATCTCCCACCGTAATGCCGCCTGTACCATCAGAGGGGGAGATTTCTCCACTCCGCTTCGGTCGAAATGACGGGAGGGCGCGAGCCGGCTTTTCTGTCATTTGGGGCGTGAGATTTCTCCACTCCGCTCCGCTACGGTCGAAATGACGGGAGGGGGCGGGCCGGCTTTTTTAAAATCTGCGGCGTCAGCCGCCACCACAACCCTCGGGCCAAAGGCCCGTCAAACTTAAGAACCCTCCGGCCCATAGGGCCGGTCCATCTTAAGAACCTTTTTCACAACCTTTCCCTTCACAACCCTTCTACACAACCTGCGGCATCCGCCGCGTCCCTTTGTGCCCAAAGGGCTGAAAAATCCTCTGAACCCGGCCGCGAAGCGGCCTTTGATAAAGGAGCTATTATGATAGAAGACATCTTAAAAAAATATCCATTCATCGTGCTGGACGGCGCATTTTCCACAGAACTGGAAAGGCAGGGCTTTTCTATTAATGATGACCTCTGGAGTGCCATCGCCCTCTATGAAAGACCGGATCTGGTGAAGGCGGTGCATCGTTCCTATTTCGATGCCGGAAGCGACATTGTCACCAGCGCCAGCTACCAGGCCACCCTGGAAGGCTTTGAGAAGAAAGGCTTCTCCCGCAAAGAGGGAAGGGAGCTCCTTATCCGCTCTGTGCAGCTGGTGCAGGAGGCCAGAGATGAGTTCCTGGCAGAGTCATCGCCGGAAAGAAGGCCGGTGCCCCTGGCAGCGGCTTCCGTGGGACCCTATGGTGCTTTCCTGGCCGACGGCAGCGAATACAAGGGCCATTATGGCAAGACAAGGGAAGAGCTGGCCGATTTCCACCGGGAGCGCCTGCATATCCTGGCGGAGGCAGGTCCCGATATCTTTGCCTGTGAAACCATTCCCTGCCTTCTGGAAGCTCTGGCGGAGACAGACGTGCTGTCGGAAATAAAAAACGCTTCCGCCTGGGTTTCCTTTTCCTGCAAAGATGGCCTCCATACCTGCGGCGACGATTACATCGGCGACTGCGCCAAAGCCCTTGACCCCATTCCCTGCGTAAAGGCTATCGGTGTGAACTGCACGGCGCCGGAGTATGTGGAATCCCTGATTCTGGAAATCAGGAAATATACTTCAAAGCCAGTGGTGGTCTATCCCAATTCCGGTGAACATTACGACCCCTCCGGCAAGACCTGGGGAGGGGCGGCAGCGGATTATGCAGACTTTGTGAAAATCTGGCAGAAAGCCGGTGCCCGCCTCATCGGCGGCTGCTGCCGCACCACGCCGGAAGATATAAAGAAAGTGGCAGCTTTCCGGCAGGAACTGATGGGACAGCAGCGGGACTGATACGGCTATCGGCTGGCGGCTATCGGCTGTCCGCTTACGGCTGTCGGCTATCCGCTATCCGCTGTCCGCTGGCTGTATGCCCGAAAGAGGAAGGCCGCCAAAGGGGGCATTATAAAACTTGCGGCGAAGCCGCCACCACCACCCTCGGTCCGAAGGGCCGTCGCCCCCTGAGCGAAGCGGTGCACAACCCTTCTACACAACCTGCGGCGGAGCCGCGCCCCTTTGCGCCCTCCGGGCGCATCCTCTAAACCCTCACACGGAAGGTGTGTCCAAGGGTAAGAAGCAAAAATGACACAGGCCGCCGATTGGCGGTCAGGACCGCGATGGAGCATCTTATCGGTGCTCTGCCCCGTACACCCTTTGCCTCTTCGAGGCGTTCCCCTCAAGGGGAAACGAGGGATCTGAGGAGAAAAACAGCGAGTCATATACTTCACGTACCATTTCGGAGTTTTCCCCCTTTGGTGGTGAACGCAGCGAGCCAGTCAGCAGAATGCTTAACATGCTATATGACATAGAAAGCCAATCCCGTAACGCTGACTTTATACTCATCGCCCTGCGGGCGATACCACAACCCTCGGGCCAAAGGCCCGTCAAACTTAAGAACCCTCCGGCCAAGGGCGGTCAATCCTAAGAACCTTTTCCCATCATGCGGAACCTTTTGAACCTTTTCCCCTCATCATGTATAATAAAGCCAGCATAGCGAGGTCTTAGTATAAAGGAGCAGTGAATCATATGCAGGGCGGCGACGCAGACGAGTTTATTGATTATCTGAATGACGGGGAGGCTTCCGTGAGGCACCGGGGGTATGTGTACCGGTTCTCGGGGCTGAAATTTCATCCCGGAAGAAATACCTACAGTATCAGTGTGGAGAAATACCGGTTTTCCAAAGAGCCCTTTGAGGAGTTCATGGAGCTGGTCTATTACTATGAATCTGACGATGGCGATGATGTGCTGAACCATGTGACGGAAGATATTCTCTGGGACGGGAAGACCTTCTACGAGCTGGAAAAGGCACTGACCTGGATTGACTGGTAGTAAAATTTCTCTTGACTTCATGATTTCCCGATGGTATATTTAATGCAACTTCATAAAGGCAATGAAGAGAAGAGTACATGAAATGGTCCGGCCAAGAGAGCTCCGTTGGGTGAAAGGGAGTGCGGACGGTTTGATGGAAGATGGCCTCTGAGCCTGGTGCGCTGAATGATGAAGCGGCCCGGGAGCTCCCGTTACAGAGACAGGGTATCAAGGCATAGGCCGGCGTACCTTATGAGACCGATGAAGCAATTCATTGGTGAAATTGGGTGGTAACACGGTCCTCCGTCCCTTTCGGGACGGGGGATTTTTGTTTTGTACATTTTTAACATATTATATGCAGGAGGTTTTATTATGAACTGGAAGAAAACATTAGCCCTTTCTCTGGCAGCCCTGGCAGTGGCCGGCGCCATTTCCGGCTGCGGCGGTGACAAGAAGGACGCCAAGGCTCCGGCGGAAAAGAAGGAAATCACCGTAGGTATTACACCGGGGTATTCTGAAAAGGTTATGGAATTTGTGGCCCAGGAAGCAGAAAAACAGGGACTCAAGGTGAATATCAAGTCCTTCTCCGACTACGTGACCCCGGACCAGGCCCTGGCAGCAGGTGATATCGACCTGAACTCCTTCCAGCACGGCCCCTTCCTGGAAGCCTTCAATGAAAAGAATGGTACCAAGCTGGTTTCCATCGGAAATACCTACCTGGCACCGCTCCGCGTTTATTCCAATAAAATCACCGACATCAAAGACGTTCCCGACGGCGCCAAGGTGTCCATCCCCAATGATCCCTCCAACGGCGGCCGCGCCCTGCTTCTCCTGGACCATCAGGGCCTGCTGAAACTGAAGGAAGGAACGGACCCCACCAAGGCCGTGGTAGGCGATATTGCTGAAAATCCGAAGAACCTGCAGATTGTAGAACTGGAAGCAGCCCAGCTGCCCCGCTCCCTGGATGATGTGTCCATTTCTGTCATTAACGCAGGCTATGCGAAATCCGCCGGCCTGGATTCCAAGAAAGCCCTGGCCACCGAAGATAATACATCTCCCTATGTGAACATCATCGCTGCCAGAGAACAGGATAAGGATAATCCCACCTACCAGAAATTCGTGAAGATTTTCCAGAGCGATGCCGTGAAGAAATACATTAATGATAACTTCAGCGACGGACTGATCCCGGCGTTTTAATGGACCGGAGGGTCCAAGGGTTGACAGGCCTTCGGCCTGAGGTTTGACCGGCCCTTTGGGCCCGAGGGGGCTTAAGTTTGACGGGCCCTATGGTATCGCCGCTTCGCGGCGATGAGCATATGCCGCCAAAGGCGGCAATAGAATGGCGCCTTTGGCGCCGTACCTCGCTAACGCAGTGATACTATATAACTACCCTGGGCGGAGCCCTCAACCTGTCCGGGAGGCGAAGCCGGTCCCGGACAGAACCCTTGGGGCCAAGGGCGTAAGCCCGGCGGCCCCATCAACCCTCACGCCCGTAAGGGCGTGTCAACCTTCGGGAATACAGCTGCCCATAACATATGACTCAAAAAACAGCACCGACCGGCGCTGTTTTTTCGTGTTACAATGAAGAAAAAGGAGGTCATCATGCTTATTCCCTACGCGGCTCCGGCGGAGCCATTTCATAAAGAAACGGAAATTAAAAAATCCATTTTCATTGCCCACCTGGTGCCGGTGAATTCGGAAGAAGAGGCCCAAAAGACGCTGGAAGGCTTCCGGAAACAGTACAAAGATGCCACCCATAACTGCTACGCCTGGCGCATCGGTACGGAAAGGGTGATGGAAAAATCGGGGGATGACGGCGAACCGTCGGGCACCGCCGGCCATCCCATGCTCCATGTGCTGCAGATGCAGAAGCTCACCAACCTTCTGGCCGTGGTGACAAGGTACTTCGGCGGTATCAAACTGGGAGCCGGCGGCCTCACCAGGGCCTACAGCTCTTCACTCTCGGAAGCGGTGAAGGAAGCGCCTATTGTCCGCTATACACCCCATGTGCACCTGCAGCTTACTATCCCCTACAGTGCGATTGGCGGATTTGAAAATTACATCAAAGATACGGATATCATCGTGAAAGATCGATCCTTTACGGATAAGGCAGTCATGGACTTTCTCTGCCTTCCGGAAAAGGAGGCTGCCCACCGCCGTTTCTTCACGGACCTCACCGCCGGCAAAGCGGACATGGAGGAACTGGGAGAAGAGTATGTGAAGATGGAGAGATAGGGGAATGGATCACCAATAAGCCGGTAATGGAGTGGGTCAAAAAGTGAGGAATGAGGAGTTAGGAGTGGTGGTGCGGCGCACAAATAATATAGCGCCGCGAAGTATTTATTTTCTGACATCACTGCTGCTGCAGCTGTTAGACAGGTGATGGGACGGCTTGGATAGGTTGATAAGGTTGATTTGAACCATGCAGCCATCGGTTCATCGGACTGTTTATTGAAACCGGCCAAGTCCCCCAGGCCAATCAAGCCATCCAAGCCCATCCCGTCCCTGCGCAAGATAAAAAACTGTAAGCCGTAAGCTGATAGCTGTAAACTGTAAGCCCTGATCTGTCATCCGTAAGCCGATGAATAACAATAAGTAACCATGGGAGGAACCTATGAAAAGCACACAGGAAATTGTTATGTCCTATGCCCGCCATATCGAGGAACTGGAGGAAAAGGCTTCAGCCCTGGCGGCGGAAAATGAAGCACTGAAGAAGATGCTGCAGGAAGCCCGGCATAATGGGGCCTCCGGAAGCTCCACCATACTGAATGAGGGGAAGGAAAAGGATTTCTATCCCAGCGAGCGCCATGAGATCCTGGTGGATGTGCTGCAGGAGGCCAGGAAAGGTCTCAAGAATGGTTCGAGGAGAGCCGATGTGATCGATGACCTTCTGGCGGCAAATCCGGTAAGTGGGGAGCCAAAAAAACGGGCGTCCCAGGTCAAGGTGATTTTGAAGGGGTACCGGGGTATGGACGAGGGAATCCGGAAGAAGCTCCGGGCCCTGGGTATCACGGGCAATGAGCAGCACAGGAAACACTTCCTCCTTACCTACTTTGATGATCCCCGGTATACGGTTACCATGACTGCCACCGGCAGTGATTCCGGCAGGGGCGGGAAGAACCTGGCAGGAGATATGGTTCGACTTTTTTTCTAGCTGTTTAAGGAAAATGATGATGAAGCAGTGCATAAAAATCCTTATGTAATCTGACTCTGTGAATGAATCAGGGCTTCTTTGGTCCAATTATTTGATTCGCAAGTAAAATTTTTGCCTGCTTCGCCAATTTCCTGTTGACAAGTACCGCAGATAAGTATATACTGCTTCATAACTAAAGAATTACCTGCATGGAACGAGACAGAAATGATGGAAAACCTTTCAGAGAGCCGGTGGATGGTGAAAACCGGCAGGAGCTGTCGTTTTACTCACTCGCGAGCATCCCGGCCGAACCGAGTAGGACGGGCGGACATCTCCGTTATGGATAAGCCGAAGTCATTGGTTTTCCAATCATTGATGCGGCGGAGTGATAAGTACAAGGTGGTACCGCGCGAAGATGCGCCCTTCAGAAATGAGTTTTCTGATGGGCGCTTTTATTTTTCCCGGTGCCGGTGCAGGATGTGTTTCACGCAAAGGAGTGAAGAAGTATGGAAGAGAAAAAAGGGTTTTTCAGTGGAGCCCTGGGACGGCTTGTCCTCCCGGGAATTATCCTGCAGTCCGTCCTCATCGGCGGCGGCTATGCCACGGGCCGTGAAATCGTGGAGTACGGCGCCAAGTACGGTGCCATGGGCTGGCTTTCGGGGCTGGCCACGTTTGTGGGATTTGCCCTGGTGGCGATCCTGTCCTTTGAACTGATCCGTCTCTACAAAGTGTATGATTTCAAGTCCTTTTTGAAGCAGCTCATCGGACCCCTGTACCATGTGTTTGATGTGGTGTACCTGCTGTTCATGGTCATCATTATTGCCGTCATGTCATCGGCCACAGGTGCCGTGGTGGAGCAGATGACAGGGCTCAATTACTGGTACGGCGTCGGTGCCATCACCATTATCGTGGGAATCCTCAATTACTACGGGGAAAAGATTATTTCCTATTTTGAAACCATCGGTACTGTGCTGCTCTATATCGGCTATATTTCCTTCTCCATCCTGGTCATCAGCCACGGGGGCTCTAACATTTCTGAAGTCATGGCGGCCGGGGACCATTCCTTCGTTCCCGATGCTACCGTAGGGGCTGCTCTGTGGACCGGTATCCTTTATATGGCTTATAACCTGGTCGTATTCCCGGCGTCCTTCTTCACCATCAAAGCCCAGAAGAGCCGGAAAGATACCATTATCAGCGGTATCATCGCCGGTCTTCTCATGATTATTCCCTGGTTTATGACTTACTACGCGGTCATGGCCTTCTATCCGGACAAGGCGGTTCTGGCTTCCCCGGTACCCTGGGTGGCCATGATGCAGGCGGACAATGCGCCGGGCTGGCTGCTGCTCCTCTTCAGTATCGTCATGGGTTGGACCCTGATTGAAACGGCTACCGGCATCATCCATGCCATGCTGGAACGAATCGATACGGGCCTCAAGGATACGGGCCGCCGGCCGCTTCCAAGAAAATACCGCGGCATGCTGACCATTGCCATCCTGGTTGTTTCTGTAGCCTTTGCCAAAATCGGGATTATCGACCTCATTGCTAAAGGCTATAACGCTTTGGCCTATGCCTTCATCCTGCTGTACCTTGTACCACTTCTCACAGTAGGGGTCTATAAGATTTACAAGAAATCAAAAGAAGAAAAAACGGTGGAAGAAACAGCATCGGATATGGTGATTGCAAAATAAATGGTATCGCCAGCCAAAAGCCTCCCCCGGAAATTTATTTCCGGCGGGAGGCTTTTCGTATGGGAACCGGGTTTCGGGATCAGGTTGGCTCCACCTGTTCCTCTTATGCATTATTTTTACTTATATTTATACCAAAAATCGATGATTGCCGGTTTCTTCATTTTGTATCTTGCGGGAATCCAACTTTTGCGATAAAGTATATATTAATACACAAAAAATCTGCAATATAATGTATACTTAATGTATACGTTAAAGGAAAGAGAGAAGGGAAGGAAGCATATGGCTATACCGGCATTGCTCTTTGCACTGCCCCTGGTGACGGCGGTGATTCTTCTGGTGAACCGGAATCCGGCCATCCGGAATATGGTGGTCCGGGTATCGGCGGTGCTGATCATGGCCCTGTCCGTGGCGGCGGGGTTCCTGTACTTCGGCCACCCCTACAAGATCAGTATTGACTCCCCCCTGGTGCGGCTGGTGATGATGGGGGTAGACGGCCTGGCGGCGCTGACGGTGCTCTATTACTGCGCCCGGTACCGGCGGTACCTGACGGCCCTCCTTGGCATCCTCCAGTTCGGCCTCATCGTGGCCTTTGAGTTCCACGCCGGCAGCTACGCCCGGTCGGTGTGGGATTTCAATATCGATAACCTGGCCATCATCATGATTCTCATCGCCGGTATCATCGGCGGCCTCATTGCCATTTACTCTCTGGGATACATGGCCGTATTCCATCGGAAGCACCTGGACGTGAAGGATCGGCGGTCCTTCTTCTTCTTCGTGGTGTTCCTCTTCCTTTCCGCCATGTTCGGCCTGGTCATGTCGAACAATCTCCTTTATATGTATACGTTCTGGGAAATCACATCCCTCTGCTCTTTCCTCCTCATCGGCTATACGGGAACCAATGAGGCTGTCCATAATTCCTTCAAGGCCCTGTGGATGAACCTTCTGGGCGGCCTGGCCTTTGCTATGGCCATCGCTTACCTGGGCACCCATTTCTATACGCTGGAACTGTCGCAGCTCCTGTCCCTGGGCATGCAGCAGATGCCGGTGGAACCGGTGGTGGCGCTCCTCGTATTCTGCGGTTTCACGAAATCCGCCATGATGCCCTTCTCCGGCTGGCTTCTGGGAGCCATGGTGGCACCGACCCCTACGTCGGCGCTGCTCCATTCCTCCACCATGGTGAAGGCCGGGGTATTTCTCATCATCAAGCTGGCGCCTATCCTTGGCAATAACCATGCCGGCATCATGGCCATGCTGGTAGGAGGCATTACGTTCTTCTTTGCCTCCTGCGCTGCCATTTCTCAGTCCGACGGGAAAAAGGTGCTGGCCTATTCGACGATTTCCAACCTGGGCCTCATCGTGTGCTGCGCCGGCACCGGGTCCTATGAAGCGGCCTGGACGGCGATTATGATCGTCATTTTCCACGCCGTGGCCAAGAGCCTTCTCTTCCTCACCGTCGGTACGGCGGAACAGCAGCTGGGCAGCCGGAACCTGGAAAGCTTCGACGGCATTTTCAATTCCATGCCCCGTCTGTCCCTTTGCATGGTGATCGGCATCTGCGGCATGTTCCTGGCCCCCTTCGGCATGCTCATTTCCAAGTGGGCCGCCATGAAGGCCTTCGTAGATGCGGGACAGCCCCTGCTCCTCCTGGCCCTGGTCTACGGTTCTGCCACCACCCTGTTCTACTGGACGAAATGGCTGGGCAAGATTACCACCTATATACCGACCAATGAAAACCGGGAGAAGGGCATTCTGGGAGTGGAGTGGACGGCGCTGAAGACCTTGGCGGCTCTGACTCTGGTGGTGTGCGTTCTCTTCCCGCTGATTTCCCAGTACATGGTCATTCCTTATTTGGCTTTAATGTATAGAAATATTAATGATGTCATTGCCCAGTCCAACCTATGGATTATGTCGGTGATGGTGTTCCTTATCATTATCCTGCCGCTACGCTTCGGTAAGAGCCGCAGGAAGAAACAGGTCATTACGAACCTGTCCGGCGAAAACCTGGGCAGCGACGTGGCTTACCGCGGCGCCGCCGGCCGCATTGTGCCGGTGCAGCTCCGCAACTGGTATCTGGAATCCTGGTTTGGTGAAAAGAAGATGACCCTCTGGGGCTACACGGCCTGCCTGGCCTGTGTGCTTATGGAGCTGTCACTGGCGGCGGGAGGTATGTTCCATGTCTGATTACACCATCAATGTGGCGGGGGCCCTGCTTTTCCTGGTCCTGGCGCCAATTATCGGAGGCATCCTTTCTGGACTGGATAGGAAGATTTCCGCCCGCATGCAGCGGCGGGTGGGGCCTCCTGTCCTGCAGCCCTTCTACGACTTTGCCAAGCTCTGGGATAAGCAGCCCATTGCGGTCAATAAGGCGGAAGGCTTTTATGTTTTCGGATTTCTCCTCTTCGTCCTTCTCTCGGGAGCCTTCTTCTTCGCAGGAGCCGATATCCTTCTCGTAGTCTTCACGCTCACCATGGCCAGCGTGTGCCTCATCATCGCCGCCTATGCCACCGATTCTCCTTTCAGCCAGGTAGGGGCGGAACGGGAACTGGCCCAGACCATGGCCTACGAGCCCATGCTGCTCATGGTGGCTCTGGGATTCTACCTCTCCTGCGGCAGCTTCACCATCGGCGATATCATGCGCTCCGACACTATGAATATCCTTCGGATGCCCGGTATTTTCCTGGGCTTCTGCTATATTCTCCTCATTAAATTCCGGAAGTCCCCCTTCGATATTTCCATGAGCCATGAGGCCCACCAGGAGCTCATCGGCGGGGTGAAAACGGAAATTTCCGGCCGTACCCTGGGCATGGTGGAACTGGCGGAATGGTATGAAGACGTGTTCCTACTGGGGCTGGTGCTTCTTTTCTTCCTGTCCTCTACTCCCTGGACCCTGGGGCTGGGGCTCTTCGTGTGCGCCCTGGTGTTCTTCCTGGATATCCTGGTGGACAACAGCTGCGCCCGGATGAAATGGGAAAAAATGCTGGCGTCTACCTGGCTCTTTTCCTTCCTGGCAGGATTCATTAATGTAGCATTTCTCATGTATTTCAGATAAGGAGGCCGTTATGGCATTTGAAAAGAAATCGCCCTGGCTCATTCATTATGACGGCTCCTCCTGCAACGGCTGCGATATCGAAGTACTGGCCTGCCTGACGCCGCTGTACGATGTGGAGCGGTTTGGTATCGTGAATACGGGGGATCCGAAACATGCGGATATTTTCCTTGTCACCGGCGGCGTGAACGCGCAGAATCTTCCGGTGGTGCGGCAGATTTACGACCAGATGCCGGAACCGAAGGTGGTGGTGGCTGTGGGCACCTGTGCCTGCACCGGCGGCGTATTCCGGGAATGCTACAACATGCTGGGGGGCATGGATAAGGCCATCCCGGTGGATGTATACGTACCGGGCTGCGCGGCCCGGCCGGAATCCATCATCGCCGGCGTGGTAAAGGGCCTGGCGGTGCTGGAAGAAAAGCATAAGAAGCTGAAGGCCACCGGAAATCACGGGGTGCCGGAAGAAACATCGGATGCCTATGATGGATTTATGGAAGAAGGGGAAAAATCATGAAGCAGCAGATCATCGTCATCGGCACGGAGGACCTGCTGGAACGGACGGCCCGCTTCAAAAAAGAAGGGTGCCGGCTGGTCCAGATCCTCTGTACCCGGGTGGAGGAGGGCTACGAGCTTACCTACACCTTTGATAAGGATTATTTCCTGTACCACCTTCGGCTTATCGTGCCTCTCACGGGGTCCGTCATGAGCATTACCGGCCTCTACTGGTATGCCTTTGTCTGGGAAAATGAAATCCATGACCTCTTCGGCCTGGATATCCGGTTCATTGCGCCGGAAGTGGACTATGGCGGCCATTTCTACCACCTGGCCCAGAAGACTCCCTGGCATGACCTGTCGGGAGCGGTGCATGCGAAGCGGGCGGTGAAGGTCAATCTGCGGAGCGGCCTTGGCATTGATGCGTCCGTATCGAAAAGCGGGAAGGAGGATCACTGATGGCGGAAATAACGACAGTACCCTTCGGCCCCCAGCATCCGGTGCTTCCGGAACCGATCCATCTGGACCTGGAACTGAAAGACGAAACCGTGGTGAGGGCAGTGCCCTCCATCGGCTATGTGCACCGGGGCCTGGAAAAACTGGTGGAAAAGAGAGACTTCAAGCAGTTCATTTACGTAGCGGAGCGGGTGTGCGGCATCTGTTCCTTCGGCCATGGCTGGGGCTACGCCAAGGCGGTGGAAGGGCTCATGGATATCGAAATCCCGAAGCGGGCCAGCTACCTGCGCACCATGTGGCACGAACTGTCCCGCATGCACAGCCATCTCCTCTGGTGCGGCCTGGCGGCGGACGCCATGGGATTTGAAAGCCTTTTCATGAACGCCTGGCGGATCCGGGAAATCGTACTGGACATCTTCGAAGCCACCACCGGGGGCCGGGTCATTTTCTCGGTCTGCAAAATCGGCGGCGTGCGGCGGGATATTACGGACACCATGCGGAAAGAAATCCTGGAAAAAATGAAGGAACTGAAAAAGGAAATCCACAAGATGGCCATCGTATTCCTTTACGACAATACCATCCAGAGCCGCCTGGAGGGGGTAGGAACCCTTTCCATGAACGACGCCATGGAACTGGGCTGCGTGGGCCCTATGGCCCGGGCCAGCGGGCTTCCTGTGGATTACCGCATGGCCGACGATGAAGGAGCCTATAAAGAACTCCACTTCCATCCCATCACGGAGACCGCAGGGGACTGCCTGGCCCGGGTGAAGGTGCGGCTGGGAGAACTGGAACAGTCCATCGATATCATTACGGGGTGCCTGGAGAACCTGCCGGACGGAGCCATCGAAGCACCGGTCCGGGGCCTGCCGCCGGTGGGTGAATTCTTCACCCGGGTGGAACAGCCCCGGGGAGAAGCCCTGTACTACGTGAAGGGCAACGGCACAAAGAACCTGGAGCGCTTCCGCCTCCGTACACCGACGAATGCCAATCTCCCGGCCCTGGTCAAAATGCTGAAGGGCTGTGAACTGGCGGATGTGCCGAATATCATCCTCACCATCGATCCCTGCATCAGCTGTTGTGAACGGTAAGAGTGGCTGTATTGGTACACTATACAGTCGGATGGGGCATAAAGGTTGTAGGTCGGACGCCGCTTCGCTGGTCCGACCGGATTGTGGCTTTAGTAAGGCTGACGCCTTGCTAAAGCAGGGTCATAAGGTGGGCTTGCCGCTTTGCGGCTGATATATAAGCGGCCTTTGGCCGCGTTATATAAGGTTTCCCTTCCACTTAAGCGGAGCACTCCACCCGGTTGGCGAGCGCAGCGATGCCAACCCACCACCCGGCTCACGAGCGTCAGCGAGTGAGCCCACAACCCTTAGCCCCATGTACTCGATTGACTTTACATGTATTCCACTTTCTGATTTCATTCCATAAGGAGGATCTATGAGTTTTCTGATCTATATGAAACAGGCGCTGTCCAACCTTTTCAAGCCGCCTGTCACCACCTCCTATCCCCTGAAGCCGAAGCATTTCCTGCCCGGTGACCGGGGACGGGTGGTGAACGATATCAGCCAGTGCATCCTCTGCGGCCAGTGCATGCGGACCTGTCCTGCCGGTGCCATCACCGTGGACCGGAAGACCGGCACCTGGACCATTAATCCCTTTGCCTGCGTCCAGTGCGCCGGCTGCGTGGAAGTGTGTCCGAAGAAGTGCCTCCACATGGATCCGGAAGCGGCATCGCCGGACGTGAAGAAATCAGAAATCATCCTGTCCGTCCATCAGGAAGAAGGCACCGCTAAGGTAGAACGGAAAGTGGCGGCCATTGCCATGACGAAAAATGCCATGGACGACAGAAGTAAAATCGTTAATAACATCATTAAATGTATTTTCTGCGGCCAGTGCATGCGGAACTGCCCCACCGGTGCCATCACCGTGGACCGCCGGGCCAGGACCTGGCGCATCAATCTCGAAGCCTGCGTGAACTGCGGTACCTGCATCGACAACTGCCCCCGGAAATGTCTGTCCCTGGGCTGCTACCTGGGGAGCCCCAGTGAAATTACGCTGCACGGTTCCATGCCTCCTATAAGGAGAAAAGTGGCTGAGGTGGCTCCGGTGGCTGAGGGGAAGGCAGCGGTGCAGAAGGCAGAAAGCACCGCGGTTAATAAGATTCAGCCAGCCATGGAAGGTGCAGAAGCGTCTCCGGCGGTGGACCTGCCGGATGAACATATCCGTATCGAAGCGGAGAAGTGTCTCTTCTGCGGGAAGTGCGAGCATAACTGCCCGGTGGGTGCCATTACGCTGGACCGGAAGAATCGGACCTGGACCATAGACCGGGAGAAGTGCATCACCTGCGGTGTCTGCGCCGATGGCTGCCCGGCCCACTGCCTTACCCTGGCGGATGTCTGGGAAGCGGGAGAAAAGAAAGAATCTCCTTCCACGTACCAGGGGAAAGTCCTGCGTCGTTCTCCGCATAGACCGGCTGGGGTAAAGGTGGCTGAGGTGGCTCAGATGGCTCCGGTGACTGAGGGGAAGGCAGCGGTGCAGAAGTCAGACAGCGCCGCGGTAAAGAAAGAGATTCCCGGTTCAAAGGGGGCAGAAGGTTCTTTGAACAGCACTGCGGCTCAGACTGCAAAAGCGTCTCCTGCGGTGGACCTGCCGGACAGCCATATTCGGATCGAAGCAGAGAAGTGCCTGTTCTGCGGGAAGTGCGAGCACAACTGTCCGGTGGGCGCTATTACGCTGGACCGGAAGAACCGGACCTGGACCATAGATCGGGAGAAGTGCATCACCTGCGGCGTCTGCGCCGATGGCTGCCCAGCCCACTGCCTCACCCTGGCAGATGCCTGGGAAGCGGGAGAAAAGAAAGAAACTCCTGCCACGTACCATGGAAGAGTCCTGCGCCGTCCGCCGCATAGACCGGCTGGGGTAAAGGTGGCTGAGGTGGCTAAGGGGACTGAGGGGAAGGCAGCGGCGCAGAAGTCAGATAGCGCCGCAGTAAAGAAAGAGGTTCCCGGTTCAAAGGGTGCAGAAGGTTCTTTGGATAGCACTGCGGCTCAGGCTGCACAATCGTCTCCTGCGGTGGACCTGCCGGATGAACATATCCGGATCGAGGCGGAGAAGTGTCTCTTCTGCGGGAAGTGCGAGCACAACTGCCCGGTGGGCGCCATTACGCTGGACCGGAAGAACCGGACCTGGACTATCGACCGGGAGAAGTGCATCACCTGCGGCGTCTGCGCCGACGGCTGCCCGGCCCACTGCCTTACCCTGGCAGATGCCTGGGAAGCGGGAGAAAAGAAAGAATCTCTTGCCACATACCAGGGGAAAGTCCTGCGCCGTCCTCCGAGAAGGCCAGCGGCTCCAAAGGTGACGGAAAGTTCTGAAGTGGCCAAGGCGGCTAAAGGAAAGGCAGTGGCGCACAGGTCAGATGGCACTGAAGAAGTTCCGGGGAAGGATGGTTCCCATGCATGAGTACCCGGTGACGTTGGAGATTGTACGGATTGCCGAGAATACGGCCCGGGAAAAGGGGGGCCTTGTCAAGGCCATCCACCTGGTGGTGGGGGAGGATTCCGGATTCATCGGGGAGTCCATACAGATGTATTTTGACGTGATTTCCGAGGGCACCCTCTGTGAGGGGGCCCTCCTCACCATTAAAGATATAAAGCCGAAAATGAAGTGCGACCGCTGCGGCCGCCTTTTTGAAAGGAAACGGTTTTCCTTTACCTGTCCCTACTGCGGCGGTGACGGATCGCCTACGGAAGTGGGAAAGGAATTTTATATAGAATCAATTGATCTGGAGGTTTCATAAATGCACATGGTCAAAGCGGGGGTCATGGAAGATATCTATGCCCATAACAATCACATTGCGGAACACGTAAGAGATTACCTGATGAAACGGGATGTATACACCATCAACGTCATGGGGGCACCGGGCACGGGGAAGACCACATCCCTGGAACATCTCATGAAACACATGAAGTCCAAGGTCTACGTCATCGAAGGGGACATTGAGTCCGACATCGATACGGAGCGGCTTCGCAAAGAGCATGTGACGGCGGCCCAGATCAATACCTTCGGCGCCTGCCACCTGGATGCGCCGCTGGTACATAATGCGGTGCATACCATGGATTTCCAGGAAGGGGGTATCCTCTTCATTGAAAATGTGGGGAACCTGGTATGCCCGGCGGAGCTGAATATCGGGGAAAATATCAAAATGCTCATCGTCAGCGTGGCCGATGGCAGCGACAAGCCCTACAAGTATCCCCTGGCCTTTGAAAAGGCGGATATCATTCTCCTCAATAAAATCGACCTCATGCCTTACCTTGATTTCGACGAGGATTTCTTCATGAAAGGCCTCCGGCACCTGAACAAGCACGCCCCGGTGTTCAAGGTGAGCGGCAAGACGGGAGAAGGATACAAAGAAGCAGCTGAGTGGATTGAAAGCGCCGCAGGAAAAGCCTGAAAATCAGGGCCTGCAACCCCTGGCAATGGCCTTTGGCCAGGGCTCTGCCCTGCGGACAAGGTGGTGACTTCGTCAGGGCAAAGGCTGCCGCCTGGGCTTAAGGAAAAAATTATATAATCCGCGGCGCTATATAATTTTATGCGCCGTACCTTGAGCCCTGGGAAGGCCATAGCCTTGCCGCAAGGCAGCGCCATGCCACGCATAGCCCCGGCCGCAGGCCGCTGCCTTGGCTGAGGCCTATTCACATGTCTGGCCTCTCAGCTGACCATCATTATCATCAGGAGGTGCCTTATGTCAGACCTTGTCACATTTCGTCTTACCGTCACCGGACGGGTGCAGGGGGTGGGATTCCGTCCCTTTGTCTGCCGGATGGCGAAGGCCCTCTCCCTTACGGGATGGGTGAAAAACTGGGGCGGCATCGTGGAAATCAGGGCTTCCGGAAGAAGGGAAGCCCTTTTTGCACTGGAAAAGGGTCTCAAAGAAGCGCCGTATCCCATTTTTGTGGAGTCCATCCGGGAAGATGAGGTGCCCTATACCGCCTTTGACGGCTTTTCCGCCATCGAAAGCGGGGGCCATGCGGTGGAGCCCCTGTTTCCGGCGGACATCGGTATCTGCCCCACCTGCAGGAAAGAGCTCTATGACCGCAGGGACCGGCACTACCGGTATCCTTTCATTTCCTGCCCCGCCTGCGGGCCCAGGTACACCATCATCCACCGCCTTCCCTATGACCGGGAAAATACCACTATGGATGGCTTCCCCCTGTGTCCGGACTGCGAGAGGGAATACCATGACGAGAATGACCGCCGCTGCCACGGGGAGACCATCAGCTGCCCCGCCTGCGGGCCCCTCCTCACGGCGGACCTGAAGGACGGCCATCCCCTTTCCGGGGAGGAGGCCATGGAAAGGGCGGTATCCCTGGTGAAAGAGGGAAATATCATTATGGTGAAATCCATGGGCGGCTTTCACCTGGTGTGCCGGGGGGATCTGGCCAATGCGGTTATCCGGCTGCGGCAGCTGAAGCATCGGGAAGGAAAGCCCTTTGCCCTCATGGTCCATTCCCTGGAGGAGGCAGAAAAACTCTGCAGTCTCACGGAGGAAGACCGGCGCCTCCTGACATCCCCGGCCTGTCCCATCGTGCTTTGCCGGCCGAAGGAGGCACCCCTTCCTTCTGTGGCAGAAGGGGTGCCCCGGCTGGGGCTCTTTCTCCCTTCCAACGGGTTCTACGATATCCTTACGGAGGAGGTGGCGGCACCCCTCATCGTGACCAGCGCCAATATTTCCAAAGAGCCGGTCCTCTATAAAGACGAGGAAGCCCATGCATGGTTCCAGAGCCACCGGGTGTCCGGCTTTTTTACGAATAACCGGGACATCCTCCGCCCCGCCGATGACAGCGTCATGAAGGCGGAAGGAAACCATGTGGACCTGGTGCGCAGGACCCGGGGATTCCTGCCGGAGCCGGTGATCCGAAACGGCCCGGAGGGACAGGTGCTGGCCATGGGGGCGGACATGGAGCCTTCTTTCTGCCTTACCGGCGGCGGCCGCCTGTATCCCGGGGAACTGCCCTGCGACTTTCTCTACGGCTCCTCCAAAGAAACCTTCCTCCATATGGAGGAAGACTGGGAGCATATGCTCGGCATCCATCCGGAGAAGATTCTCTGCGACCTCCATCCCATGTATGAATCGGCTTTCATGGCGGAAGAAATGGCGGGGGACCGGGGCATTCCCTGTATTTCCGTGCAGCACCACCATGCCCATGCGCTCTCGGTGATGGCGGAACATGGGCTTTCCGGGAAAGCGGCGGCCTTTGTCTTTGACGGCACCGGCTGCGGCACGGACTATTCCATCTGGGGCGGGGAGATTCTTCTTCTCGAAGGGACGGACATGAAACGGGCAGGGCACCTGGATGGAATCCCCATGATTGGCGGGGACCTGTCCATGGCCCAGGCCTGGAAGAGCGCCTTCTGCAGCCTCGTGGCCAGCGGGGAAACGTCCGACGATCCCCGGTTTCCGGTGGTGGAAAATGCGGTGCACCAGGGCATGAACTGCGTCAATAATTCCTCCATGGGCCGTCTCTTTGACAGCGCCTCCGCCATTCTCCACCTGAAGGAAGAGAACCGGTACAAGGGAGAATGTGCCATGGCCCTGGAAAGGGCGGCGGAAGAAGCCCTGATGGAAGGACGGAAGCCGCTTCCCCTTCATCTCACCCTGGATGATCATGACGGACAGCTCATCTGGGACAGGGCGGACCTCATCCATGGCCTGGTGGCGACGGATGGTAAAATAAAAGAAGGAGCCCTGGGCTTTCACCGGGCCATAGTGGAAATGGTGGTGAAAAGCGCAGAGCTTTTAGGAGTGGAGCAGGTCATCCTGACGGGAGGCTGCTTCCACAACAGTATTTTATGGAATGAAACGCAAAATGCTTTGGAAAAGAAGCATTTCAAAGTCTATGGCAATGAAAAGGTCCCCTGCGGTGACGGGGGGATTTCCCTGGGGCAGGCCTGGTATGGCCTTCTCAAGGGGTGAGGAGGAACTATGTGTGTAGCCTATCCGGGCCGGGTGGTCAGCATTTCCGGCACCCATGGCATGGTGGATTTTTCAGGCACCCAGGTGCCGGTGAACCTGGCCATGGTGCCCGTGAAAATCGGGGACTACGTCCTTGTCCATGCGGGCATGGCCATCCAGATCGTGGAAAAGAAGGAAGCCAGGGACTGGATTTCCCTGTTTAAAGAAATCGAGGAGACCGAAAAGGAATGATAGAAAAAGAACTGGCCCGGTACCTCTCGTCCTACGACGGGCCGCCGCTCCGGCTCATGGAGGTCTGCGGCACCCATACGTCTTCCCTGTATCGAACCGGCATCCGGCAGATGCTGTCACCGAAGATTACCTTGCTCTCCGGCCCCGGCTGTCCGGTGTGCGTGACGCCGACGGCTTACATCGATAAACTGGTATCCTATGCCATGACGGATGGATACAAAGTCCTGGCCTTCGGGGACCTCCTGTCGGTGCCGGGAAGCCGGATGTCCCTTGCCGGTGCCCGGGACCGGGGAGGGCACGTGGATTTCCTGTACAATCCGGAAGATGCCTTCGCCCTGGCCGAAAAGGACAGGAACACCACCTTCATCCTGGGAGCTGTGGGATTTGAAACCACCGCCCCCATATGGGCCGATATGATCCATCGGTGCTTCGAAGAAAAAATCCCCAATATCCGCTTCCTCACGGCCCTGAAGACCATGCCGGAGGCCATGAAGATTCTCTCCGGCACCGGCCGCATCGACGGCTTCCTCTGCCCCGGCCATGTGGCGGTCATTACGGGGGCCCGGCCATTCCGGCGGCTGGCGGAAGAATGCGGGGAAACCATGGTGATCGGCGGCTTCACGGCGTCCCTGCTCCTGGGAGCCCTGTCCCGGCTGGTACTGGAGGCTTCCCAAAAGAAAAGGGGCCTCTGGAACGAATACCCCCAGGTGGTAACGGAAGAGGGCAATGAAAGGGCAAAAGCCCTGCTGTCGGAGGTCTTCACACCGGGAGATGCGGTGTGGCGGGGCATCGGAACCATTCCCGGTTCGGGCCTCTATATTTCTGAAAAATATAAATCCCTGGATGCCGGCAGCCAGGGCCTCACGGAAGACAAGATGCCTCCCGGCTGCCGCTGCGGTGAGGTGCTTACGGGCACCGTGACACCGGAAGAATGTCCCTGCTTTGGGAAAGCCTGCACCCCGGACCATCCGGTGGGGGCCTGCATGGTATCTTCCGAAGGGACCTGTTCCATTACCTATCGGGGAGGCTGACATGAAAATTGAACTGCGCCATGGATCCGGCGGCGAAGAAACGGGCCGCCTCATCCATGGAATTTTTGAAAAATACTTTTCCAATCCCATCCTGGACCGCATGGAGGATGGGGCGGTGCTGCCGGTGATGGAAGGACATCCGGTCTTCACCTCCGACTCCTTTGTGGTGGAGCCCCTGTTTTTTCCGGGCGGCGATATCGGCCGCCTTTCCATCTGCGGCACCGTAAATGATCTCGCCTCCATGGGGGCAAGGCCCCTGTATCTCACGGCCTCCTTCATCCTGGAAACGGGGCTCGATACGGAAATACTGGAAAAGGTGGTTTCCTCCATGGCCGCCACTGCCAAAGAAGCGGGGGTCTCTATCGTAGCGGGAGATACAAAGGTCATCGAAGGAAAGGGAGGTCTCTATATCAATACCGCCGGTATCGGAGAGAGAAGGAAGGACCTTTCCATTTCCGCCTCCGCCATGGAAGCGGGAGATGCGGTGCTTCTCACCGGTACCATGGGCGACCACCACGCCACCATCCTGACAGAACGGCTTCACATGAAGACGGACCTTCAAAGCGACTGCGCCCCCCTGAACGGGCTGGTACAGCGCCTCCTTTCCGCAGGCCTTACCATCCATACCATCCGGGATATCACCCGGGGCGGCCTGGCCACGGTGGCGGGAGAGCTGGCCGCTTCCTCCGGAAAGGCCATGGACCTCTGGGAAGAAAAAATCCCGGTGTCCCCGGAAGTGAAAGGACTGGCGGGCATCCTGGGACTGGATCCGCTCACCATGGGAAATGAAGGGAAAATGATCATCGTCCTTCCGGAAAAAGAAGCGGACCGAGCCCTTTCCCTCCTCCATGAAGATTCCCATGGAAAGAACGCCGCCATGGCAGGGACCATCAGAGAAGGAACCGGCGTCACCCTCATCACCTCCTTCGGCGGAAGGAGAAGGCTCCTGCCGCTCAGGGGAGAAGGACTGCCGAGAATTTGCTGAGGGGTGATGGGAAGAACCCGGTAGAGTCATCAGCATGGGGCTTCTGGCTCCTGGCTGCTGGCTTTCAGGAAAGCTGGCCTGCCTACGGCACGATTAACCGAGGTAAATATAGGGTAGGGAGCGCCGCAGGCGAATCGGTTTTTCTAGCAGCTAGAAGCTAAAAGCTGGCAGCTCCATGCTGATGACTCTACCCATCAGCATGCACACCATGCCCTTGGCAGTAGAGCGTTACCCCTTAGCTGCTTAAAAAATCCCGGGAAAATGATTCCTCATTTTCCCGGGATTTTTTTATCTCATTACCAGCCGTGGCGGTAATCGAAGACACCGTCCGGAATCTCTCCCTTTTCCAGCTCCGTCAGCGATTCATCGAGGATGGTGAAGGCTTTGTGGAGATTTTCGGAAGAAATATTGAGAGGCGGCTGTACCCGGAGCAGGTTCTCGCCCAGGGTGATGATGATGAGCCCCTTCTCGTAGGAACGGAAGCAGACTTTGAAGGTACCGTCACCGTCGGGGACCGCATTTCCCTTCCCATCTTTCTTCACGATGCCGATGGCCCAGGACATGCCCCGGCCCCGGTAGAAAGCCACCCGGTCCGGGTGCTTTTTCTTCAGGGTCTCCATTTCTTCTTTGATCTGGGTGCAGTTCCGCTGGTAGATGGACTGGAACTCCTCGGTCTGATAGTAGTCGAAGGCCGCATTGCCCGCCGCACAGGCGATGGCATTGCCGCCCAGGGTGAAGAGGTGGGCCGGTGCGGGGAGGCAGTCCATGATTTCCGCCCGGGCCATGAAGGCGCCAAGGGTGAGGCCGGCGCCGATGGACTTGCCCATGATGATGCCGTCGGGGATAATGCCGGGATAATTTTCGATGGCAAAGAAATGGCCGGCCCGCCAGAAGCCCTGCTGCACTTCTTCATCGATGAAGAGGATGCCGTGCTTCTTGCAGAGGTCATAGAGCTTTTTGAGGAAAATCGGATGGGCCGGAAGGATGCCTGCATCCCCCTGGATGGCTTCAATCACCACCGCCGCCACTTCTTCCGCCGGCATGTAGGTGCGGAAAGCGGTCTCGATATCTTTGGTGGCTTCTTTTTCTACGATTTCATCGGGCACATCTTCTCCGTAAAAGGGGAAATGGTAGATTTCCGGAAGGAAGGGTCCCATCTTCGCATGCATCCGGGTGGTGCAGGTGGTCATGGAGCAGGAACCGTAGGTATTTCCATGGTACCCGTTGATGAAGGTGATGATCTTCGTGCGGCCTGTGTAGGCCCGGGCAAATTTTACGGCCGCATCGTTGCCGTCGGAGCCGCAGTTGCCGAAGGCAATCTTCGCCTTCACGCCGCCGGGATATACAGAAGTCAGCTTTTCCGCATAGGAAATCATGGGTTCATTGTAGGAATAGGCAGCGGTGTACTGGGTGCACTTTTTGAGCTGCGCCTCAATGGCCTTTGTGAGGATGGGGTTCGAACTCCCCAGGTTCAGGGAAGAAGCACTGGTAAGAAAATCAATATATTCATTGCCGTCCACATCCTTCAGGATCTCCCCCTTACCGCTTTCCACGGCAAAGGGATAATAGGACAGGTGCTGGCAGGGAGCTACCACTTTTTCATCCCTGGCTACAAGGGCTAAACTTTTGTCTACTTTTTTCTGGATTTTGTACATAGTCTCCTCCGTACCAAATAAAAAACGAACAGAAAGAATCTCTCTGCCCACCGGAAAATGCCGCTTCAACAGAAAACAGCCGCAACCGGCAGCGCTCTGCAAAAGGGTTCTCCGCAAACCACTGTTATTGACAGTGTATAAAGAGCCGAGGTTATTGTCAAGTTGGCATAGGAAATCCGGTTGCTTTTATAGAAAAAGAAAAGAGTTGGGGAAGGGAAAACCTGCTGCAGGCAGACAGGTTTCCATAAACCTCAACTCTATTTTCTTACATACCCACAGTTTCGTCTAAAGGTTCCTGACAGAAGAGCTTCATGGCCCCTTCTGCCATTTTACCGCCCTCGTGGGCCGCACCATCGACCACTTTCAGCTGCCAGCGGAAAGGAACGCCCAATTCGGCAGCCCGGGCTTCGCAGAAGTGGAAGTAATTGTTACACCGCTCCATGCGGTTCTGCCCCTGGGCATCGGCTTCCGGCGTATCCCGGAATGGCTTTTCCCGGGAAATATCATTTCCGCCCATAAGCATAATGACCGGCCGGGAGAAAGCGCGTGCCAGGTCCCGGTCAGAGAGTGGAACCCCTTTGATACCGTAGGGATAGCATACCGTATCGTCGGGCATGGTGAACCAGCCGGAGTTGGCGCAGATAATGGCATCTACCGCAGGATGGCTGGCGAAGAGGGAATACCGGTGCATGAGCTGTCCTCCGGCGGAGTGGCCGAAAAGGAGGACCTTCCCCTTTGCCCTTGTGCGGCGTCGTACAGCAGCCACCACATGGTCGATGGCATCGAATGTCCAATCCTTCCGGGGCTGGATGTGCCCCTCTTCCCCTTCGGCGTCGGAAATGTTTCCTTCCTGGTACCACCGGGCGCCGGGGTATTTCTTCGTAGAAAATTCAGGGCAGGCGATGAGCATGTTGTATTTGACTGCCAGCTCTTCCAGATGCTTTTCAAACCGATCCGCCTTCCGGGTGTATCCGGGAAAAGCAATAAATACGGGCTGGTCCTCTGTCCAGGTGGCAGGACGGTAGTAGTAAACAGGAATGGCGTCTTTGCATGTCCCGCTCCGCTCTTCCAGAAAATAGGAACTTTCTCCTACGGGAAGGGACAGGTCCTCCTTTTTCCGGGGGAAAAGATAGGCAGTTACAGCGCCGATTGCCAAAGCGGCCAGGGCTTTTGAAAGTTTACCCAAATTAAAAATCTCCTTCGTGCAATGTGGAGGCACCGCCCCACGGGATGGGGAAGAAAGTCTGTTTCTTCCCTCCAATTGAAACATTATACCATGGTCCGGTAAAAAAGAAAGATGGAGATAATCGGTTGCACACAGGAACAGCGGAGAAAGCAGGACTTTTCTTCTCTTGCATCCCTTTTTCATCAGCCGTATAATAACGCCATCGGTACTTATGATTTCGAACAAAAGGAGCCATATATGAAGAGTACTTTTTTTCCACACTTTACCATAGGCGTCGATGCCTATGACGCCATTCCCTCCATCTGCGGCGACTATGGACATACGGCAGTCATTATTGGCGGCAATAAGTCCCGGGCTGCTGCGGAGCCCCTCATCCGTAAAGCCTGCGAAGGGCATATAGATATTTTGGGATCCTTCCTCTACGGTGATGATGCCACATTTGAAAATGCGGAAGCCTTGACGAAGATTCCGGAAATCCGGAAGGCGGACATGATTTTTGCTGTCGGCGGCGGACGGGCTACGGATACGTCCAAATGGGCCAGCCATCTCCTGAAAAAGCCGATTTTCACATTCCCCACCCTGGCATCGAACTGTGCTTCCGTGACGGCAGTATGCATCATGTACAACCCGGACCACAGCTTCAAGGGCTCCATTTACCGGGACCGCAATGCATACCACACGTTCATCAATACCGATGTCATTGCCCATTCTCCCAGGGAATATTTCTGGGCCGGCCTGGGTGATGCCCTGGCGAAGCAGTATGAAGTGCCTTTTTCTGCCCGGGGCATGGACCTTACCTGGGTCCAGCAGACGGGAGTCCGGAATGCCCAGAACGTAGCAGCGGGCATCCTGAAATACGGCAAGAAGGCCCTGGAAGCGGTGGACCGGCAGGAAGTGAATGAAGCCCTGGAACCGGCTATTCTTTCCATTATCGTAGCCCCCGGCATGGCCTCTGTGTGCATTGAAGACGACCTGGACTCCAGCCTGGCCCATGCCATCTACAACAGCCATACGAGAACGCCCCATAAGGGAACCCATCTTCACGGCGCCGTAGTGAACTACGGTCTCCAGGTCATGCTTACCATGGATGGCCAGCTGGAAGAGCGGGATAAGATTTATAACTTTGCGAAATCTATCGACCTGCCCCATTGTCTGGCGGATATCGGTATCGACCCGGCTCACCCGGATGAACTGGTGCAGAACTGCCTGCACACGAAGGATATGCGGGTAAAGCCCTATGACATTACCTTCGACATGGTATACAAGGCCATGATGGACCTGGAAAAACTGAATAAAGCCTGAGAGTCCAGGCACGTTAAAACCCCTTCACCGGATGGCAGCCGGTGAAGGGGTTCCTATTTTTGGAGTTTCGGAATAGTCTAGTCACAGGTACATCATGTATGTATCTGTGAGGAGGTGCACGGGAAAACCCGGCAGAGTCCGGAAAGGAGGAAACATTCCTCGCCCTGCGGCTGCTGCACCGGCAGCCCGGTATACAGGAAGGCATGGACCTGCTGAATTTGTCCGATTCACAGAAACACTGACCTCATGCGGGATAAGGAAACCGATGCCACACTCTGCAAAAGCTGGTCCTTCCACTTTCTTTATCCCTGGGCCCGCTACGTTCGGACCGTCCGGAATCGGAAACCGGAAAAAGGCTTTTTCCTTACCTTCTGTTAAAGGGACTCCGCCATCAAAACCCTGTAACAGTGAAACGGTTTTTTAAGCGGCAGGTTTCATGGATGCTTTTTCGAACGACCTCCCCTCCAGCCTGCGCTTGGCAGGGCGTCCGAAAATTGTCCGGGAAACCTCACAATCGAAATACTCGGAGGAAATACCTCATTAGCTTCTTTTTCCAATGCAGACTCTGGGGACCGGCTCCTTCAGATACCGGACAACGACACCGGCAGACAAACAGTCAGGCCCATCGCCACAGAAGGGAAAAGAAACTGCGTCACAGCATGGGAACACATACTCATTCACCATAACCTGTCTTTATTATACATCATTTGGACAGAAATTAAAGCCAATTGTTATCTATTTTGAAAAGGAAGGGTAAAAAATGCGGCTCCTGCGGGAGGAATGGGGCTATTGAAAAATTCTTTATCAGGTCATAAAAGAATGAAAATGTACTCAAATGGGCTGTTCAACCATAGGGCTATGGTTGGTAGGGAAGAGGGGAGTAAGGAGTGAACGTGGGGCGTAAAGGTTATATAGCGCCGCGGATAATACATTTAGCGCGAAACCGCTGGTCAAATCTGAATCGGACAGATTGTCGGATGGCAGGGGAGGAAACGGTGGGAGTAACTTTAACGAGAGCCCTCTCCGCCCTTCGGGCACCTCCCCCATAGATGGGGGAGGTCAATAATTGTGCGGCGGAGCCGTAAGGCGATGGAGGTTAGCTGATGGAAACGCCGCAGGCTGATCCTGTCTGACTTCTGACTGTCTGACCATCTGACTTCTAAAAGCAGGATAGAGAAAAACCCGGCATTCCCGAAAGCAAGAAAGATTTCTCCACTCGTCGAAGCTGTAGCGGTTGTTAACGGCAGAGTCATCTATCATGATCACACCGGTCGAAATGACAGGGACTGGTAAGGATATATTCTCAATATCGTTTTCTGAAAAGTGATGTCTATCCTCTCTCGTCATCTCGAGCGGTGGCAGGCGCCGGAATGGCGTAAAATATAAAAATCGAAAGTGAGAGAGAGTCGAGAGATCTCTCGGATAAAGGTCTCTAACGGTCTTACAACACCGACAATGGCTGCAAGCCCGGCATTCCCGAAAGCAAGAAAGATTTCTCCACTCGTCGAAGCTGTAGCGGTTGTTAACGGCAGAGTCATCTATCATGATCACACCGGTCGAAATGACAGGGACTGGTAAGGATATATTCTCAATATCGTTTTCTGAAAAGTGATGTCTATCCTCTCTCGTCATCTCGAGCGGTGGCAGGCGCCGGAATGGCGTAAAATATAAAAATCGAAAGTGAGAGAGAGTCGAGAGATCTCTCGGATAAAGGTCTCTAACGGTCTTACAACACCGACAATGGCTGCAAGCCCGGCATTCCAAAAAGCAAGAAAGATTTCTCGACTCCTCGAAGCTGTAGCGGTTCTTAATGGCAGAGTCATCTATCATGATCACACCGGTCGAAATGACGGGGACTGGTAAGGATATATTCTCAATATCGTTTTCTGAAAAGTGATGTCTATCCTCTCTCGTCATCTCGAGCGGTGGCAGGCGCCGGAATGGCGTAAAATATAAAAATCGAAAGTGAGAGAGAGTCGAGAGATCTCTCGGATAAAGGTCTCTAACGGTCTTACAACACCGACAATGGCTGCAAGCCCGGCATTCCAAAAAGCAAGAAAGATTTCTCGACTCCTCGAAGCTGTAGCGATTTTTGCATGTGGTGTCATCACGACGTTTGCCATCGCTCGAAATGACGGTCGGGTTTGGGAGTCAATTGATTTGGTGGCGCCGTAAGGCTACGGAGGTTAGCTGATGGAAACCCCACAGGCTGATTCAGCCTGACGTCTGACCATCTGACTGTCTGATGTCTCGCTTGCAGCAAAGCCGGTATTGGCCTGGGCCTGGCCCCTGAATCTCTTTCACCGGAACTGCCTCCGGAAGGCCTCCAGGTTTTCCGGGCTGCCGTAGATGGCGAAGGTGATGGTGTCGAAGAAACGGCGGTAGTTCTTTTCCACCAGGGCTTCGTAGAATTCATGGGCCACATCCTGGGGGTCATGGCGGAAGACGCCGCAGCCCCAGGCGCCCAGGGTGATGGTGTGGCAGCCGCTGGCGGCGAAAAGGGCGAGGAGCCGGAGAATCCGTCTCTCCATGATGCCATGAATGAGGGCAGGGGGCTCTTGCGCAGCGGGGCCTCGAAGGTCCACGGCGGACGCGGTGATGACAGAGGTTACCTTCGGCGGGCCAAAGAGGGCGTAGTCTTTTTCAGCGCTTTGGCGGAAGATTTCAACCCGGGGAGAGAAGACCATGGATTCGGAGCCGTAGATGCTTCTCTCCCTGTTGTTTTTTTCATAGAAGGGGGCGGCCATGGGACCGGTGAGGGAGGCGTAGAGGGTACTTTCCCGGCACAGGGCTTCTTCCTGGGATGAGGCGCCGTAGAGGTAGCCGCCGCCGGGAGTGAAGGCGTTCGCAAAGTTCAGGACTCCCTCCCCGGCGTGGTCCATGGTGTCCCCTTCCACCAGGACAATGCGGCCCGGCCGACGGGACCGGGTCTGTTCTATTTTCCCGGCCAGCCGGTCCAGCTCTTCGGGAGAAAAGCACCGGGCTTCCTGAAGCCGGGGAAGGGGAGAGAGGGAGAAGGTCCTGCCCCCTGCTTCATAGGTTCCTTTTTCCATGAGTTTTCTGTTTTCTTCGGCTGCCTGCCTGTTTCGTTCTATCCGGTCCATAGGAAAAGCCTCCTTTTCTGCTTTCATCATACGGCAGAAAAGGAGGCTTCTCAATGGTTTTTATTCGATCCAGCCCTTCAGTTTTTCCAGCAGCTTCCGGCAGGCCACGTCAGAAGCATGGTAGGCTTCTTCAAAGGTGGCACCGCCATAGGGATTCGCAATGCCCCCTTCGTAGCCGGCCTGGGCGGAGAGAAGGGAAATCTTATTGTCCACGTCGCCGCCCATGGTATTGAAGAGCCGGGGGTCCTGGGGATTGTCCATGAGGAAAATGTAGTTATACTGGTCGTAGGTTCCCCACTCCAGGGGCAGTGCTTCCTTCGGAGTGGAAGGGATGCCGTGGGCCGCCAGCACCTTCTGCCCTTCTTCACAGAGGGGTCCGCCCTTTTTTTCCAGTCTTGCGGAGGAAACGTAGATCCGGTCCTCCAGTCCCGCTTCTTTGATGAGCTGTTTCATAATGAATTCTGCCATCGGCGGTTCACCGCTTCCGGTGTGGGCTAAGAAAAGAAGTTTAATCATCAGGGTCCCTCCTCGGTTTAAATTTGGATTTGTCCTTATTATACCCTATTTCAGTAAAAGATAGGTAAAAGGGATAGCCCAATGAATTCGTCAGTTCCGATAAAGGGTACCGGCTTGCCTCCGGAAGTGGAGCGGCCCGGTGAAGCGGTTCTGCAGGAATCTGTAATCCGGACAGGGACAGAAGATTTTCGATTTTTATTAAAATAAAGAATCTTAGTGTAAAATGTTTCTCGGTAGAGGATTTCTCCCCTGCTGGATAGAAAAGGGAAGAGTCCCCTTTGATGGAAATGTTATAATTTCCTTGCAACAAATCAAAAGAAAGGACTCTTCCCAATGAGCATTTTATCAGAGAATATCGAACTTTTCAAACCTTTTATTCAGGAGGAAATTCTCAAGAGTATCAAGGACTCCAAGGATTCACTGGCCATGGAGCAGGTTCTCTGGCACCTCTTCACGGAACTCTTTGGCCTTCTTGTGGCGACGGCCTTCGAAATGATCGATGGCGAGCTGTATGAGAGGGTCTACAAGCCTCAGGGGTGGCGGATTTCCCGGCGGGATTCCAGAACCATATACTGCCTGTTTGGTCCTGTCACCTACAAGCGGAGGCGGCTGGAGATGGCCGGAAAGCAGGGATTTTACCCATTAGATAAGAAATTTGGATTTCTGCCTTCCCGTCACTATAGCATGGGAGTGATTCTGCGCATTGCCCAGGCTGCCCAGGTTACCCAGTTCCGTAATGTGAGCCATATCGTGAAAACTCTGACCCAGACGGATATTTCACATCAGACAGTTTCAAATCTCAGCCGCACTGCCGCCCAAATGGTTAGAAAATACGAAGCAGCAGATGCAGCCATGGAGCAGGCCGAGAAGAGAGTACCGGAGGACGGGCTGCTGGCTATTGAGGGCGATGGGATTGTAATGAAGCAGCAGGCGGACCCCGTCACCGATACCAAAGGCGGCCAGAACATAGAACTTCACCGAATCCAGGTCTATGAGGGCGTCGAGAAGAATGGAAAACGTTCGAGACTGACAGGGTACCACTGCTTCTCTGGAACGGATAGGAAAAGGCTGTTTGAACTCGTCAAGGTGTGGGTGCATGGCCGGTACAATCTGAGCGAGATTACAGTACTTTCCAACGGGGATGGCGGAGCAGGATATAATTTCGATGACTTCGACAATATTGTCGAGGGATGCAAGACACATTACCATTTCCGGGACAGATACCATGTGAATGAGAAAGTGCGGACCCGCCTCAGCTTCTGCCCACGTGGATTCATCGATAAATTCGTGCTTGAACTGAATAAGAGCAGAAATGTCATCACAGATATGAAGCCATATCTGGATACGGCTGCCAGCTACGCAGAAACAGAAGAACAGGCCGAGCAGGTACGGAGACTGGCAGACTATCTGAGCCGCAACGCCGACTATATCCCGGGCATCCGGGAGCGCGGAATCCGAACCGATATCCACCTGGGGGCAGCTGAAAGCGACCACCGACGCTATAGCTACCGTCTGAAAAAGCAGGGGCGCAGCTGGTGCAGGATAGGTATGGATTCAATAGGCACGCTGATTACTGCTACCCAGAATGACACTTTGGAAAAAGCCCTGATTTACTGTGCTGCAGGCAAAGCCTACAAGAAGATGGACCGGCAGATGCATAAGGCGGTCGTAGCAGCCGTAAAAACGAACCGCAAAGCCGCCAGGGACGCTAAATGGCACAGGAACGCACGGAATTACCGTCCCGGGTGCCTGGAAGGCCGTATAGGCGTATACGGAGCGACTTCAACTCCGATGGGCCAGCTTGCTAAAGCGATACAGATTTATTGAGAAAGCAGAGGCTGGGAAACCTGATAACATCGACTGTCAAATAAAGTACCGAGAAAACCTTGACACATACATAAAGAATTTCCCCTGTTGACAGGAGATTTCCGGCAGGCGTATAATCACATCAACTTCCAAAGAGAAAAGCCCTGGAAGGGAAATAGTAGTTTTTGCGGTCGGAGCAAAGAGAGCCGTGGATGGTGTGATGCGGTGTCCGGCGGAAGATGAAGTCGTCCCTGAGGTTCAGTGCCTAATTTATTTCGTGCTGAATATATCCAAAGCCCTGGAAGGGAAAGAGTAATTTTCTTCTGACAGATCATAGAGAGCCGGCGCATGGTGAAAGTCGGTATCTTCGGGAAAATGAAAATCATCCCTGAGGTTCAGTACTGAAATAATGGTAAGTGCTGACGTTTGTCCTGCGTTAACGGGAACGCGTATGTTGGTACGTTGACGAGTGTCTGTGGCAGTAATGGCACAGGAACAAGGGTGGTAACGCGGAATTTCTATCCGTCCCTCATTTTAAATAATGGGGGACGGATTTTTTTATTCCATTCCGGGTGACAGGAGCTTGAGAGGTAAGGAAGAAGAAAGGGGAAAAACAGATGAGAAGTGACATTGTAAAAAAGGGAGCGACCCGCTCCGCACATCGTACCCTGTTCCATGCTATGGGGTATTCCAACGAGGATCTGGCAAAGCCGATGATCGGCATTGTCAATTCGTTCAATGAAATCGTACCGGGCCACATGCACCTTCGGGAAATCGCGGAAGCCGTGAAACTGGGCGTCGCCGCTGCCGGTGGCACACCGGTGGAATTCCCGGCCATCGCCATCTGCGATGGCATCGCCATGGGCCACATGGGTATGAAGTATCCCCTGGCCAGCCGGGAACTGATCTGTGACTCCATCGAAGCCATGGCCAATGCCCACGCCTTTGACGGGCTCGTACTCATTCCGAACTGCGACAAAATTGTGCCGGGCATGCTCATGGCGGCAGGCCGCCTGAATATCCCGGCGGTGGTTGTCAGCGGCGGCCCCATGCTGGCGGGCCGGTGGAAGGGAAAGAACATTTCCGTAAGCACCATGTTCGAAGCGGCAGGAAAATTCGAGGCCGGTGAACTGTCGGCGGAGGAAATGGAACAGATGGAATTCCATGCCTGCCCGGGCTGCGGCTCCTGTGCCGGTCTCTTCACCGCCAATACCATGAATTCCCTCACCGAAGTGCTGGGCATGGGACTACCCGGAAACGGCACCATTCCGGCGGCCTACTTCGGACGGCGCCGGATGCTGGCGAAGAAAGCGGGCGAGGTGATCCTGGACCTGGTACGGCGGGATATCAAACCGAGGGACATTATGACCCTCGATGCCTTCAAGAACGCCATTGCCGTGGACATGGCCATCGGCGGCTCCACAAACACCGTGCTCCACCTGCCGGCCATCGCCCATGAAGCGGGGCTGGATCTGCCGCTGGACCTGTTCGATGAAATCAGCCGCAGGGCCCGGTACATCACGAAGATGAGCCCCGGCGGCACCTACCACATGCAGGACCTGGACGAAGCCGGCGGCATTTCTGCCATCATGAAGGAGCTCACGAAGCTGGGCCTCATCCATACGGACTGCCTCACCGTCACCGGCACCATCGGAGAGCGCATTGAACATGCGGAAATCGAAAACCATGAGGTTATCCATTCCGTGGACAATGCCTACATGAATAAAGGGGGCATTGCCATCCTGAAAGGAAACCTGGCACCCCATGGAGCGGTCATCAAGGAAAGCGCCGTGGACCCGGACCTTCTGGTCTACGAAGGCACGGCAAAATGCTTTGACTCCGAAGAAAGCGCCATCAAAGCCATTACAGGCGGAAAGATCCACGAAGGAGACGTGGTGGTCATCCGCTACGAAGGACCGAAAGGGGGCCCGGGGATGCGGGAAATGCTGAACCCCACCGCTGTCATTACCGGTATGGGCCTGAAGGTGGCGCTCCTCACGGACGGCCGGTTCTCCGGAGCCAGCCGGGGTGCCTGCATCGGCCACATTTCCCCGGAAGCCATGGAAGGCGGCCCCATCGGTCTCATCCATGACGGAGACCGGATTTCCATCGACATCCCCCAGCGGAAACTGGAACTTCTCGTGAGCGATGAGGAACTGGAAAAACGGAGAAAAGAATGGAAACAGCCGGAGCCAAAGGTAAAGACCGGCTACCTGTCCCGCTATGCCCGTCTCGTAACCAGCGCCAACACCGGGGCTGTATTGAAATAAAGGAGGAAATCCCATGAAAAAGTTATGTGCCATGATCGGCAAGTATTTCGGCATCATCGCCATCGTTTTCCTGATTCTCGGCTTCACCATGCCGGAAAATTTCAAATGGGTATTGAGTAAAGTAGGCGGCATTTCCGTCCTCACCTTCCTCCTGGGCGTTGTCATGTTCGGCATGGGCACCACCCTGTCGGTGAAGGATTTCGTCCTTGTCTTCAAACGGCCCCGGGACGTATTCCTTGGCGCTGTGGCCCAGTTCTTCATCATGCCGTTCCTGGCATTTTCCCTGGCCACTATTTTCCAGCTGGACCCGGCCCTCACCGCTGGCGTTATCCTCGTAGGTACCTGCCCTGGCGGCACGTCCTCCAACGTCATCACCTTCATGAGTAAGGGCGATGTGGCACTTTCCGTCACCATGACCAGTGTGTCCACGGTGCTTTCCCCGATCCTGACACCTGCCATTACGTACCTCCTCATCGGCACGAAGATTGCCTTTGACCCGGTGGGCATGTTCCTCTCCATCGTCCAGATCGTGATCGTTCCGATCTGCCTGGGCGTGGCAGTGAAGACATTCCTGCCGAAACTGGCCGCAGCGGCTACGGACTATACCCCCGCCATTTCCTCCATCGCCATTTCCCTCATCATCGCCGGCGTTATCGGTGCCAGCAAGAATGCCATCGTTGCAAACTTCGGCATCATCCTTCTCGTTGTCATCCTCCACAACTGCCTGGGCTATGCCCTGGGATTTGCCGTAGCCCGTCTTACCGGACTTTCCTGGAAGAAGGCCGTGGCCCTCTCCATCGAAGTGGGCATGCAGAACTCCGGCCTCGCCGTAGGCCTGGCAAAAGCCCATTTCGCAGCGATGCCGGCAGCCACCGTTCCGGGAGCTATCTTCTCCGCATGGCATAATATTTCCGGCGCCATGCTGGCATGGCTCTACGTAAACGTGCTGAACCCCCGTTTCGATCCGGAACTTCGGAAAGAAATGGAAGCTCTCCACGCACCGGCTAAAGAACTGGCCTGAGAAAGCTAAGCGGTTCGCCCCATCTGCCAACAAAAAGCACTGCCCCTTTGGACAGTGCTTTTCTCTTACCCTTTTTCTCCGGCAGGACTACAATAGAAGGAGAAAGAAGGGATACCATGTTTGGATTATCGCCGGTGAAAGAAGTGGTGGTGGGGCAGTTCCTTTTGAGTCTGGGCGCCCTGTTTTATACAGGCTGGTGGCTCACGGCCTTCCGGCCCGATGCCAGAAGCGGAGGGGCTCTCTCGGCCCTGCTTTTCCTGCTGCTGGCAATATTTGGGCTCTCGGGCGTGGGATTTTCTGCCCACGGGGTCCATGAGCTGCCGCTTCCCTCTTCCTGGATAGGGACAGGCATGATTTTTATCGCTGCGGCGGCAGCCTATTTTCTGCTGCTGGCGGGATCTTTGAAACTTTTCGGACGGAAACCGACCACCGAGCTCCTTCTCATCGTCTGCTGGGCAGTGCTGGAAATCCTGGTGCTGGGAGTGCTCCACGAAGGGGGACTGCTCCTCCACGGAAGTTACGGAGCTGCCTGGGTTTTCGTGGCCGCTGCATCGGTCCTCGCCTTTGCAGCCTACATGGTGTACTACCGCATGGATGACCACACGGCCTATGTAACAGGAGCCATTCCCCTCCTGGTGGACGGGGCAGTGACACTGTACATAGGGTGCGTGGCTGTGATGGCTGGGAAGTAAGTGTGCGTGCGAATCGGGGGGGGGAAAAAAGACGGAAGAGCAGGTAGTGGGAAGTTAGGAGTGAGGAGTGAGGAGTGAATGTGGCGGCGCACAAATTGGGAAGCGCCGCCAATTTTTATATATCAGGCACTTGCTTACCGGTATACTCAATAGGTGAGATTACCCATCCAGCAAGCAGCCTTGGAGATGGAGGTCCTGCATAGGACCTCCAAGTTTGGCCTGAAATACAAAAGGCGCTTAGCCTGCCCATAAAAGCGCCTTCCTCTTAGGCCAAACGGCCCGCGCCAAAGGCGAGGTGCATGCGGCAGAGCCGCTGATGGCAGGGAGAGGGCGGTGGGGGCCACTTCGGCGGGAGCCCCCTCCGGCACCTGCGGTGCCACCTCCCCCATAGATGGGGGAGGCCAATAATTTGCGGTGGAACCGCTGTAACTCAACTCTCAACTTCCAAATCTAACCCAAAACATGCAGGCCCTTAGAGAAGGGCCGCGCCAAAGGCGCAGGATGGATGCGGCGGAGCCGCTGGATACCATACCTGTGCCGCCATATCATTTTGACGCGGCACACCCCCCTCGGGCGAAGCCCGTTACCCTTGAGCTGCTTTGCCGAAGGCATTACCCCTCAGCCACCTTTTATACGCATGGGGCGCCAGGCATCCCGGTCAGTTTATCCAATATCCCCCGGCACCCTTTCACCACGTCATCGTAAGTTTTCTCGTAGTCATTGGTAAACCAGGGGTCTGCCACGTCCCTCTTTTCTCCGGCCCAGGAGAGGAGAAGGGATATTTTTTTATCCGGATCCTGGTGGGTGAGGTAAGCCAGGTCGTGGAGGTTTTCCTGGTCCATGGCGATGATGTAGTCCGCCCTTTCATAGTCTTCCCCGGTGATGAGGGAAGCCTTTCTTTTCGGGTGGGGAATATGGTGGGCGTCCAGGGTCCTCTTCGCGGGAGGGTACATGTCCTCCCCAATTTCCTCGGTGGTGGCGGCCCGGGAGGAAATGGAGAACCGGGAAGAAAGCCCCTTTTGGCGGACCATTTCTTTCAGCACCATCTCCGCCATGGGAGAACGGCAGATATTGCCGTGGCAGACAAAAACTATGGTAATCGGCATCGCTTGTCCTCCTTTACCAGAAAACGGCATAACTCGGCGGTCTTCCGTAGTAAAAATCGCAGTAAAAACGGGGTAGTATACTACTCTTGCTTTTGTAAATCAATCTGCGCATTAATCTTATCTATCATCTTAACAATCCGTTTTTGCTCATTAACTGGAGGAATTGGGATAAGTACATTGTTTATATTTGACACTGCCAATCCTGGTTGTGCAGTTGCCGTAGCATATTGGTTCAGGTTAAGGGCCCTTAAGAAGTACCCACTCCACGTTACATTCGTATTCGCAAAATGCTCCACCACTACGGCATGTTCTGTTGCGTAGAATTTTCCTTCAGCGAAGTTGATATTCCCGCACAATGCACCTTGACGACCTATCAATGCATATTCTCCACATCTGTTATAGTCATCTACATATCCTCGAATTCCATTTCCGCCGAAGCAAGGGTATTTATGGATATCTGTCTTTTTACTAAAAATCTGTGAGGCTTTTTTATTTTTCCCTGCTTGCAAATTAAATACAACTCCGATTCGTGCCCATTCCCAGCTCTCAGGAATCTTGAACGGAATCTCATCCTCTGTGATGGCAGGCAGCTTTTTCTGCTTCTTGATCTTCCCTTCCTGGATGAGCTTCTGCTTCTCTGCCGCAATTTTCTCCAGCAGTACGCTGGCCGGTTCATCGGAAGGATCCTGGGGCACCAGCTTGCCCTGGACCGCTAAATCGAGAATCTTCTTGTCGAGGGCAGAAAGATTGTTAGCGTATCGAGACTGAAGATCGTCAATCTTATCAAGCAGTATAAATGCATTAGAAATCTCATTAACTATTCGGTTTTGCTCTTCACGCGGAGGGAATGGAAATGCAATATTAATCAAGTTTAGCTTGCTTATTCTGAAACGCGTAACGCCTCTTCCCAAATTTTGTACCCTTCTTTGAAAACCAGATGAGTTCAACGCATACAACACGTAATCCAAATTGTAAAATTCTTCATTGGGAGCGACCCAGCAGACATCAACTGCTGTGATTAATTTCCCATCAATATTTGGGATTATGCAGGATTTCATTTTATCAATGACTAGCCTATTAATAAGAAGGTATCCGGGATAGATTTGTTTTCCGCCAAGCTCATCAAATTTCTTGTCAGTCAGATACTTATATTTTTTTGTAATAAATTTGCAGTCGCCAATGCATCCCAACTGTAAAAGCTTCACTGGACCATCATCAACCATGTCTTTCTTTAATACCCAGTTTCCATCATTTAAGGTATCAGTAGTGGTTATACTTTCTAGTGTTGTCCAAGCCCAATTATTCGGGATGCTATTCCATTTTTCACCCAATTCAATGCGCCGTTGTTGTGGTTTGCCAAGGCTAGCGATTATTTTTTGCAATTCATCTTTTGCATTTTCCGTGTTATTTTGCGTTGTTAGATGCCCTGTTATGGCAGAATCAATCACTTTTTGTCTTAAGGCCTGCGTATCAATCATTCCTCGATACCCCCAAGCATTGTCTTGAGCTTTGCCACCGCGTCCTGAATGCCATTGGCTTCTTCCTGCATTTCATCGAGGATTTCTCCTACAGTCCGGGTGTCTTTCTCTTCCAGGTTGATCCACTTGAAGTCCAGGGTATCCGCCTTGGCTACTTCTTCCTCGCTGAAGCAGCGCCAGCGGCCATTGGGATTTTCTTTGGAATAGGTCTGCCTCCGGTCCTGCCGGTGCCCCGAACAGTAGCAGGTAACGAAGTCCTCCAGGTCAGACCGCTTCAGGGGATTCTGCACCTGGGTGTGGTGGATGCCGGTCCGATAGTCGTAGACCCAGATTTCCTTTGTGGGTTCCCCTTTATCAAAGAAGAGGACATTGGTCTTTACGCCATTTGCATAAAAGATGCCGGTGGGCAGCCGGAGAATCGTATGGAGGTTGAAGTCCTTCAGCAGCTTTTCCCTGACCTTCCGTGTGGCTCCATCGCCGGTAAGGACACTGTCCGGAAGGACCACGCCCACCCGTCCGCCTGTTTTTACAATGGACATGATGTGCTGCAGGAAGTTCACCTGGTTATCGCTTGTCTCTATAAATTCCGGCCGGTTGGCAGATACGTCCACGCTTCCCTGGGGGCGGGTGCCAAAGGGGGGATTGGTGAGAATCACATCATACATGGTATCTGAGGTATCGATCAGGGAATCCTTGTACTCGATGGGGCTGGACTTGATGCCGATGTCGTGGAGGTACAGGTTCATGGAGGCCAGCGTCACCACAAGGGCCGTGTTGTCTGCCCCGTGAAGGGCATGCTCCTTCAGGAATTTCTGCTTCTCCATATCCCTGCTCTGGGTTCGCATGTGCTCATAGGCGGCCAGCAGGAATCCGGCGGTTCCGCAGCAGGGGTCTGCCACGGTCTCCGTAATTTTGGGGTCCACCACATCCACGATGGCGGAAATCAGGGCTCTTGGGGTGAAGTACTGGCCGGCGCCGCTCTTTTTATCTTGCCCATTTTTCTCCAGGATCTTCTCGTAGATGGCGCCCTTCACGTCGCCTTCCATCATGTACCAGTTCTCTTCATTCACCATGTCCATGACCTTTTTGAGCATCACCGGCCGGTCGATCTTATTGGTGGCGCCGGTAAAGATGGTGCCCATGATGCCATCCTGCTCGGATAGTTCCTGCAGGATTTCTTCATATTTATCTACCAGGTCCTTACCACTGAGGCTCACAAGGTCTTTCCACCGGCAGCCATCGGGGACCGTACTTGTCAGTCCCAGCTCTTCCTTTTCTTCGTCCATTTTCAGGAAAAGGATATAGGTCAGCTGGGTGACGTAATCGGTGAAGCCTACGCCTGCTGCGGAAAGGACATTTGCAATGTCCCATACTTTTTTTAATAGAGTGGATTCGCTCTTCTGTTCTGCCATTTCTTTATGCCGCCTTCAATATAAATTTCGCCAATGTATTCATTTCTTCTTTCAGCACCGATGGGCCAAACTGTTTGACCCCTTCCCGCCAAAGGTCCGTATTCACTTCGTTCAGTTCTCCCATGGAGATGGCTCCGTCGCGGATGACATAATCCGCAATCTGCCTCATTACCTTCATCTGGTCAGCTGTCAGGGTTCTCTGGTGCTGCCCGTAATACAGGTTCAGCCGCTGGCTGTAGCCTTTCATCATGCCCGTCAGCTTCGGAGTCTTTTTATAGGCGTATCTTACGATCTGGATCAGATCCGTAAGAACGCCGGCATTCTCTTTATCATCGGGGTCATCCACGTTTCCGGCGGTATCCAGCAGCCGGTAGTTCTTCCAGATCTGCTTTATCCTGAACTGTGGATTCTCCATGAGAAGCCGGTCACGGAGCTCGATGAGCATGGAATGGGTGATTTGGGTATCTTCCGCATTGTAAATGATGCGAAGTGCTTCCAGGCTGTCCTTATGATCGTCCAGGTACTTTTCAAAATTCCGGATATAGGTTCTTGCGGACTCTTTCGAGAATCCGGAATAAAGGACCCTGTCAGAATCATCGGTGGTTACCACATAGCCCTTCTGCAGTTCCAGCAGTTTTCTTCGGGCCTCCAGGTCCATGATAAATGGAGTAATCAGATTCATCCGCGCTGTGTTTGCGTTCGATGGTCCCAGGTAGGGAGGAAGGCTCTGTGTGGACAGGGCGGTATTGATCTTTTCTGCCAGGCTTCGGGGGTCATATCCGAATTGGTGGATAAATTCTTCCAGATGTCTCCTGAAGAGGGGATGATTCTCATACCGGTTGCTGATGGTGGCGCAGTAATCCCGGAGGAGGACCAGGTTCTCATCGCTCACTTCATTATGGGCCAGGTGCTCCAGCACCTGTTCCAGGTTCAGGAATTTTTTCTTCCCGCCTGGGGCGGGCTTTGGAATATACTTCTCATGTTCTGTCACGCCAACGGCGTCAACAATATAAAAGCAGTCTTTCCCATCTGCATTGGGGGTTACTTCTTTCAGCTTGTCATCACTGATGGTCCGGCAGCCTCTCCCCTTCATCTGTGTATAAAGGGTATCTGACCGGACGTCCTTCATAAACATGACCACTTCCAGCGGTTTCACATCGGTCCCTGTTGCCACAAGGGTCACCGTGACGGCAATCCGGAATTCTTTGTCTGTCCGCAGTGCACGGATCAGGGCATTGGAGTCCCCGGAAGAATAGGTGATCTTCTGTACAAATCTCTCCGGCACTCCCTTTGGAAATTTCTCAGCGAAAACTTCCTTTGCCATGGCTACGATCTGCCCGGCATGGTAGTCATTCTTTGCGAAAATCAAAGTCTTGGGGATGTACTCCCACCGGGGCTCTCTCGAGGGGTAGAGATCATTATAAATGGCATCTCTATAGGCAGCCAGGACCGTCCTGATCTGGTCCACATTTACGATGGACCGGTCCAGGTTTTCAGAGCCATATTCTACGGTATGGTCCGCGATATAGGAATCCTGTTTCCCTTTGGCTCTTGCGGTTTCCCGGATTTCCTTTCCCTTTTGGATCTGACCGCCGTGTTCCGTCACCTGGGTGCTGATCCGGTAAATCCTGGCAGGCACGTTGACGCCATCGACAACGGAGTCATCGTAGGTGTACTGTTCAATGATATTATTATTGAAAAAGCTGTAGGCCTCCGGCGTTGGTGTGGCAGTAAGCCCCAAAATAACTGCATCTTTGAAATAATCGAGGACCGCCTTCCATTTGCCGTAAATGGATCGGTGGCACTCATCTACGATGATGAATTGGAAATGATCCGGCTTCAGTTTCAGGTCATTTCCCAGGTCGATTTTCTCTTCAGCTGTCTTTTCCTCATCCGCTGTATACTGCTCGTCTTCCTGGTCTTCATTTCCATCGGTCAGTGTCTGGCCGGTCAATAGGGCAAACAGCTTCTGGATCGTCGATATGCAGATGTCCCCATTGGCATCTGCCTCATGACGCAGCCGCCGGATCTCATACAGATTGCTCATGGGCTGGTTCTTTTCCGTCCGGTCAAAGAGGCTGAATTCAGATTCCGTCTGCCTTGCCAGATTATTGCGGTCTACGAGGAACAGGATTCTCCGGGTATCGGTGTAGTTTAATAAACGGTAAGAAGCAAGGCAGGCAAGATAGGTCTTTCCGGAACCGGTGGCGAGGACGGCCAGATTCTTTTTCCGGCCTGCACGAAGGGAATCCTCTAAGGCTTCCTCTGCCTTGAACTGGCAGTCCCGGAGTCCCTTCCTCTCAATCCGGGGAAGTGCTCCGTACGGTGACTTCTGTCCGGTCAGCCGGAGCATCTTCTTGGGGGAGTGCATCTCGGAAAGTTCTACGTAGTCACTATCCGGATCCAGTAAATTTTTGAAGAGTATCTTCTTCCCGTTGGCAAGATACACAAGGGGAATCAGATCCCGGGTCCATAGTCCATACCAGCTTTGGGGATGGGTGCAATACCCTTCCGCCTGGGCTGCCACATCCTCTCCCAGCTCATTTTCTTCTCGCTTCGCTTCAATGACCGCAATGGCCTTGTTGTCTATAAAAAGGAGGTAGTCGCTTTCCGTATTTCCCTGCATCAGCCCTTCACGGACAGCAAGAGCATGGCCGGGAATATACTCATCTCTGGACACAACATCCCAACCTGCACGATTCAGCTGTTTATCAATTTTCAGTCTTGCCTTCTGTTCCGGCAATAAGTTATTATCTGTCTCCATATGCACTGTGCCTCCTGTTTAAGGACACAATTATCCAATATATATCCAGTGTAGCAGAAATGGCGCTTCTTTTCATGGAAAAGTCAATGAATTACAGAAAACAGCTGCATGGGATGGCGGCGGCAATGGCTGCGTCATGGTATTACAATAGGCCCGGTCACCGGATTTCCTGATCCGGTGACCGGGCCTATTGGGCAGTACGGAGGAAGAAAAATTGGCGCAGGGGGGAAATCAGCTGCATCTTCTACAAGCGCCCTGCATCACCTGTCATGGCCCCCGGTCCGCCGGTTATAGAAAGCTACGATGAGGCGGGCCAGGTAGGGGAAGACGCCCATGATGAAGAGGACCCGGGTGAGCTGGTAGGCGGTCATGGTGCCGGCATCGGCGCCGACGACGAGGGCGGCAATCCCCATTTCTGACAGGCCGCCGGGGGCGGTGGAGAGGAAGGCCGTGGCGAGGTCGATGCCTGTGAACCGGGAGATGAAAAAGCCCAGGGCCATGGAAACAGCGAGGACGAGCAGTACGCCGAAGAGAAGGATAGGACCCATGCCGTGGTAGCTTTTGATCTTCTGGAGGTCAATGCAGCTGCCGATGTAGGCACCTACGAAGAGCTGGGCAGTATCCAGCCAGAAGGGCGGCACCACGGGAGCCGTGCCGCCGGACCAGACCAGGTAGGCTCCGGTGCCGATGACTGGCCCCAGGAGGGTCGGCGTGGGCAGGTGGAGTTTCTTCCCTAGAAATGCACTGGCAATCGCAATGGCTGCAAATTTCAGGACCGTTTCCGTCGGTACATCCTGCGCAGCCGCGGCGGCTGCTGCAGCGGCCGATCCGCCGCCGGAAATGACGTTGATAGTGAGGAAGGGGATGACGAAGACCACGGAGAGCATCCGTAGGGTCTGCATGATGGTGACAGCCGTGAGGTCCGTATCCTTCATTTCTGCGGCCAGGATGACCATCTGGGAGAGCCCTCCCGGCACACAGCCCAGAAGGCAGCTGGTGAAATTGATGGTGGTATGGCGGAACATAAGCCACGCCGTAAGGACTCCGGCGCCCACGGTAATCAGGGTGGCGGCAATCATGAGCGGGAACTGGGCCAGGATGGCATGGACCGTGCCAATGGTGACCGCCCGGCCCATACCGCTGCTCGAGATGACGATAAAAGGTTAGAGGCATTCAGCAGGAAACGTTATTTCTGCTATCTACTCAACACCGCTCCCGCCATTTCGAGAAGTGTCACTGATCAGAAAACGATCTTATGCCTGCGGCAAATCACCGGGTCCCCTGGGAATGGCGGGCTAAGGGAGTGGTGATGGGAGAATCGCTATGTTCATACCCCGGGCTCTCCGGAGAGAAAATTTCCTGGGCCGGGAAGAAGAGGAAGGGAAGGAAGTCGTAGAGGTCCTTTTCCTTCATCTGGAGGTGGCCCTGTTTTGCCAAAGCTCCGGTGTAGTCGCCGCCCGGATGGAGGGCCGGCTTCTTTATAGGGAGCACAGTGACCGTATAGGTGGCATTGGAATCCTTCTTCTGCAGTACCAGGTCCAGGGGCTCATCCCCGTAGTCCAGCATGTACTGGGCTTCCAGGTTTTTCCCGTTCTCCAGGTCATAGCCATTGATGGAGAGGAGCCGGTTGCTGTGACCGACGGCAGAAAGCTCCGGATGGGCTGCGGTGTCTATGGTATCTATGGTGATGGGGGACTTGTTGGGGCCGCCGTTCAGGGTAAGGCCGTAATCGCAGTGGTCCACCAGGTCCCGGTAGGCCTTGGCGGCAGCAAAGATGCCTACATTGATTTCCACATCCTCCGGCTGCCTTGCCCAGCTCAGGTCGGCCCAGGTCCCTTTGCCGGGAATTTCTGCAAAGTCAACGAGGCAGAACCCCTTAGCCATGGCTTCATCGCAGATCATGAGAGGCATATTTTCCGGAAGGCAGTAGAAGGTGGGTCCCTTCCGGTAGAGGTAGGAGTCACCGGGCTCTTCCGGCTGGTTCAGGTAGTAAGCCATAGCCTGCCGCAGTCTTTTGGCATCTACGCCGGGATAAAAGACGCTGTACGAGGGTCCATAAGTGGGATCCGGTTTGGAAACAGGGGCAGTTTCCTGGCTTTGATTTTCTATAAAATCAGCCAGGTCTTTGGCTGGTACCTTCCGGCGGTCTATTTTATTTCCCTTTTGGTTGTCCAACAGGAGGGTCTGTGAATGGCTGCCTTTGTGGGCGAGAATTTCAGAGGGGTTGATTTTGAACCAAAAACTCCGCCCATTGCCGGGCATCGGGGTCAGGGGCACCTCGGTTTTATCGAAAAGGAAAGATGCTTTGACTACAGTCCCTTCGTCAGAAATCCGGAGGACCCAGTCATCACGGCCGCCCTCTTTGTCATGGATCACATCGGCATACCCCGCTGCCACTACACCGCTTCCCACGTAGCGGATGATGGTATGCCGCTTCATGTCCATGGTCCTTCCCTCCTGGATGATGGTCCCTTCCTTCGGATGGGTATCCCAGGAAATGGCCTTCGCAGGGGCAAGGGAACATGTGGCCAGCAGTGCCGTCAGCAGGATGGGAACAAATTTCATCATAGCAGGGCTCCTTATGAAATAGATTGCATGGAATCGGTCTTTCTTCCATCATAACAGAAAACGGACTCTCCTGTATGGTATGATGTAGGAAATATGCGGTCCCGGAGGACTGGAAATGGGGGAATATGATGAAAATCAGCAAAAAGGTGTTAACATCCCTTGTCATTACCCTTTTATCGACATCGGTGACGCTGGCGGCGTCTCCGGACCGGCAGGAGGCCCTGGGCCCGGATGGCTCCGCTCACCGGCCGGTGCAGGCAAGGCACCGGAAAACGGTAATACCGGTATATCGGCAGGGCACACTGCAGTCTACGCAGTATGGCATGGTCCGGGGCACTCGGGATGGAGAGACCCTCGCATGGAAGGGAATCCCCTACGGGAGGGCGGAGCGATGGAAAGCGCCGGAGGATCCTCTTCCCTGGCAGGGAATCCGGAATGCGGAAAAATCGGGCCCCCCTGCCTTCCAGCAGACACCACTGGGATATGGAGGGACCGAGGACTGCCTCAATCTGGACATAGTCCGTCCGGATACGGCAGAAACGAACTTGCCCGTATTCTTCTTCATCCATGGTGGCAATAACCAGTCCGGCGATTCCAGGCAGGTGCGGCTGCAGAAACTGGCGGTAAAGGAAAATGTGCTGGCAGTGAGCATCAATTTCCGGCTGGGAGCCCTCGGGTTTAATCCTCTCCCCGCCCTGAAGCATGGCAGCGCTGAAGAAAATTCCGGGAACTATACGCTCCTCGATATCCTGCAGGCCCTGGACTGGACGAAGGACAATATCCGAAGTTTCGGCGGAGATCCGGATAACATTACGGTGGCCGGATTTTCCTCCGGCGGACGGGATGTGATGGCTCTCCTTATTTCTCCGGCGGCAAAAGGGCTGTTCCAAAGGGCCATTTCCTTCAGCGGCGGCATGACGACTTCCGATACCGCAGATTCCCAGAAAATTTTTGCCCGCCATCTGGCGCCCTATGTGGTGGCCGATGGGATCTGTTCTTCGGAAAGGGAGGCAGAAGACTGGCTCCTTAAGGATTCGCCGGAAGTGGCTCATTACCTCAGGGGACTCTCCGCCCCTCGCCTGGCCGGTGCTTTTGGCCATGCCTTCATCCGGATGGAGGCGTTTCCCCATCTTTACAGGGATGGAGTGGTGCTGCCGAAGGAAGGATTCCAGACTGCATCGTACAACCGGGTGCCGCTTCTCATGTTCACGGGTACCGGTGAATTTTCCCTCTACGCCCGGAGCGATCCCTATTTCAGCAAATCTGTATCGGACGGGACTGTTTTCACAGATCCGAAGAAAAAGGCGGAATTTCTCTTTGCCCGGAACTATGGCAGCCATATGTATGAACTGTTCAATGATGAGGTATCAGCTGCCCGGATGAGTCCCCACTATGGCAAGGCGCCCATCTACACCATGGTAATCGGTTACGGCGAAAACCCGGCGCTGGTAGGTGAGAAGGAAGCTCTCCTTTCCGGTTCGGTCCATGGCATCTGGATTCCCTTCGTCACCGGCTATGCCGATGCCACAACGAAGGACTTCCCCAAAGGGTCCTTCGATAATCCCGGCGCCCTGGCACTGGCGGATACCATACAGGGGTACATCGGAAATTTCATGAGAACCGGAAATCCGAATGGAAAGAACCTGCCCCTCTGGAAAAAATGGTCGCCCGCTCCCCATGGGCCCACGGAGCTTGTGGTGGATGCAGACAGGACAGAAGCCCGGTATACCCAGACCTATGGGCACGGGACCTATGAAACCATCCTGAAGGATATGAAAGCAGACCAGACCCTGGACGCCAAAGAAAAAGAATACCTCATCCGCCACGTCCTGAATGGCCGCTGGTTCAGCGAAGTGTTGGAACGGAAGCAGCTGCATCACGGAGGTGGTAGAAGATAGATGTGAGAAAAGGTGGCTAAAGTGGCTGAAGGGAAGGAGGCGGCGCACAAATCAGATAGCGCCGCTTTTTTGATTATCCGCACTCGTCATTTCGACCGGTGTGAGCATGCATAATGATTCTACCGTTAAGAAGCGCTACAGCTTCGATGAGTGGAGAAATCTTCCTCGGGTTCGGGAATACGGGGTTTTCCTATACTTACCACAGGAGTTGTAGAAACGTCAGAGTCATTTTTCTCGGAGATCTCTCGGCTCTTTCTCACATACGATTTTTACAGTTTTTCACATTTCTGCGCTGTACACCGCTCGAGATGACGAGTTAAGGGAAGAGACATTACTATAAAAACGGAAACAGATAGCTGGCTCTATCCGAGACTCGTCATTTCGACCGGTGGGAAACGTCGTGATGAGATTACCCGCAGGAGTCGCTAAAGCATAGAGGAGTGGAGAAATCTTTCTGGCAGATGGGAATACAGGGCCATTCACAAGTGAAGAGAGAAGAGTAAAGAGGGAAAGAGCAAGCCTTCTGCGGCGAAGCCGCTGGATCTCAACTCTCAACTCTAACAACCTGCATTTTCCCGGGACGTTTGGGCCCATGACCATACTATATAATCGAGAGGTGGAAAGGCCGGAAGAAATTCTCCCGGATCCGGAGGCGCATATCCATGGAACCGGAAGAAGGGAAAAGGACTTCTTCATATGATTCTGCCTCTCCAGCGCGCTGAAAAATAAATACAGTGAAGAGAGAAGAGAAAAGAGGGAAGAGAAGGTCCGGCGGCTCTGCCGCCAGTAGACCTCTTCACTCTTCACCCTTCACTCTTCCCTGCTAAACAAGTCTCCTGATGAAAACCACCAGAAATCATGAGCGGCAGCCGTTCACCACACCTCCCCGGAAGCACGGGAACCCCCCACGGGATCCTCCCGGCCCATCCGGAAAGGACGGTGTCCCAAGTCCTACCATGCAGCGGCAGGGAAGAGTCAGGAAAAAGAAAGAGTTGAGATTTGAGGTAAGAGAGTTAAGAATCCACCAGTCTTCGGGCTGATGGTAAACTTAGAGTCTCTATACCGCAAATCTCAACTTTTTACTTGGTCAAACAGTTGGCTGATGAATGTGTCAGTAGACCGGGCTCAGTGGGTTGGCCTGACCGGTGGAAACTTGCTTTTGCTTTGCGGCGCAGCCGCGGGACCTCAATTCTCTTCCCTCAAATCTCAATTCTGCTTTTCTGCTCTTTACAGCGTCTTCATGAGCCCCGACAGGCCCTCTTTCTTATAGATTTCCTTATAGGGCTCCGACTCCTGCCGGATGAGGCCATCCAGTTCCTGCATGCCCAGAAGTTCCACCGGTGCCTTGTCATCGGTCAGAATGCGGCCGCCGGGATGGTAGATGGCGGCACTGCCTGCAATCCGGGTAAGGAGGTTGTGTAGCTGGGGGTCCTTCACGGCGCTGAGGTTTCCTGCCAGGTGTTCTTTCATATCTTTGTCTCCCGCAAAAAGCTCCCTGTTCGTATTGCCGGGGACATCGACGGTCATGACCTCCGGGAATACGGAGGCCGCGGTATCGGAGAGCCAGTCCGCAATGCCCCCTTCCCGGGTGCCGTGCATGTTCAGGTTCACCACCATCACACCGCCCGGTTTCAGATGGCCTTTCACACTTTGGAAGAATTCCACCGATGACATCTGGAAGGGGATGGTAATGTCCTGGTAGGCGTCTACCATGATGACGTCATATTTCTTGTCTGTTTCATTCAGATAGGCCCGTCCATCATATTCGGTGACCGGTACTTCCGGGGGAAGCTGGAAGTACTCATGGGCCAGGGCCGTAATCTTCCGGTCGATTTCCACGCCCTCCACCTTTGTCCCCGGCAGGTACCGCAGGAGCTGCCGAGCATAGGTGCCGGAACCCATCCCCAGAATCAGCACATCCTGGGGATTTTCTTTATCTGTTCCTGTAAGAAATGGCGCCGCCAAAGCGTAATCGTAGTACATGCCGGTGAGGTTATCTGTCTTTTCCAGTACCGACTGGACACCGAAGAGAACATTGGTGGAAAGGATGGTGCGGCTCGGGCTGTCCTGGACCCGGAGATAATTGTATACCGACTCCCCTTCGTAGAGGAGGCCGTCCTTGGATTCCCAGAAAGCGAAGTCCGTCTTGTACCCCAGGGGGCAGGCAATGAGGAAAATGATGGCCGGAAGGCCGAGGCAGCGAAGGACCTTTCCTGTTCCGAGGCTGATGAAATAGATGGCAGAGAGCAGGAGGAGGATCCCTGAGAAAGCAAGGAAAGTCACGTTCGTCCCCACCGCCGGAATGGTGACAAAGGTGGGGAGGAAGGTGCCGATAATGCTGCCGATGGTATTCATGGCGCCCAGGGTGCCTACGATTTTCCCATTATCCGAGAGGGAATCCATGGTGTACTTGGCCAGGGACGGGGTCACGGTGCCCAGAAGGAACAGGGGGAACACAAAGAGGAGAAGGCAGGTGGCAAAAGCGGCAATAATGAGGTAATCTGCGTTCACAGAAAAAATAATGGCCGCGGAAATACCGACAATGGCGTATTTTCCCAGAAACGGGATGAGGCAGAGCCAGATGGCGGCAATGAGAATCCGCCAGTAGAGCCTGTCGGGATTCGGATTCCTGTCCGCCGCCCATCCCCCGTAAACGTTGCCTCCGGCCATGGCAATCATGATCATGCCGATGATGATGGTCCACACAATCTGGGACGAGGAAAAATAGGGGGAAATGAGGCGCTGGGCACCGATTTCCACGGCCATCACCGCCATGCCCGCAAAAAATTCGGTGAGATACAGGTACAGCCGGCTCTGCAGGATCCGCCGGCTGCCGGGGGCAGTGGATGTATGGCTGTTTGCGATGTTCAAGATAAGACCTCCTGTATGGGTGATGGCTGCGGCTTTCAGCCGGGGCTCTGCCTGACGGCAAGGCTATGTCCTGGCGGCCAGGGCTAAGGCTGCGCCTGGGCTCAAGGAAGAAATATGGATCCAGGTTTGCGGATGAAGACCGTTCTTTTTCTAACAATTACACTACTTTTTGAAATTGTATCATAGAACCGGCGATGGCGAGCGGTATTTACAGAAAAATGACAAAAAAAGAACCCCATAGCTTAATGCTGATGGGGCCTTAACGCTCAACGCTATTTCTTGTAACACCGTCATAGTCAAATATCTGAGAGATCTCTCGACTCTTCCAAACATACTATTCTTACAGTTTTTCATACTCCGGCGCTAGACACCGCTCGAGATGACGGGGAGAGGAAAGTGTCACTTATCAGAAAATGCTATTTGAGAGATACATCCCTACCGAATATCGTCATTTCGACCGGTGTGATCATGCCGGGTGACTTAGGCACTAAGAATCGCTGCAGCTGCGATGAGTGGAGAAATCTTTCTTGAGCTCGGGAATGCAGGGCTGTTCAACACCCCTCAGCCGCTTTGCGGCAAATGCACCCCCTCAGCCTTCGGCAGCTCCCCCGGAGGGGGAGCCAAGTATCTGCGGCGCAGCCGCAGGACCTCAATTCTCAAACCTCAAATCTCAATTCTGCTTTTTACAGCGCACTGAACATGGGAATGAAATCCATGCACAGGGTGCAGACGATGGTGACTACGATGACGGTGATAATGGAAAGGCGGATGCCGTAGCTGATCTGGGCGCCGGCGGAAAGGCCATAGCCGATAGGAATGGCACGGGTGGATACCGGAAGGATATAGGCGCAGTTGGCGGCGGCAATGGTGCCGAGGATATAGGGAATCGGATTCAGTCCCAGGGACTGGGCGATGCCGGTGATCACGGGGATGGAAATGGAGGCGGAGGCGGTGTTGCTGGAAAGTTCGGACAGGAACACCGCGAAGATGCAGCCGATGGCCATGACCGCGATGCCGGGGGTGAGGTTCATGGAAGCGATGATGGAAGACAGGGTCTCAATGGCGCCGGTTTCGATGACCATGCGCCCCAATGCCAGACCGCTGGCGAAGAGGGCAATCATGCCCCACATGACGTGGCTTTCTGCATATTTCCAGGTGAGCATGGGTTTATGGTTTTCATCTTTCAGGAAGAACATGAGCATTCCCATGAAGAGGAATACGTAGGCCGGTTTCATGGCAGGCAGGAGCGCTGCAAAGAGGGGACGGACAAAGGCGAGGATGGTGGCGGCAGCAAAGACCACGAGGCCGATTTTCTCGCCCTGCTTCATGGGTCCGAAGGCTTTGTACATGTCCTGGAAGTAGCCCTTCGTACCGGGAAGGGCCTTCACGGGGGTGTGCATGCAGAAGAGGAAGGCGAGGTTCACGATGGATACGATGGCCAGAATCGGCAGGAACCGGATGACCCAGTCCAGGTACATGAATTCGTGGCCCGTGAGCTGTTCGATGTAGGAAATGGCTACCAGGTTCGCCGAGGAACCGATAGGGGAGCCGAATCCGCCGATGCCGCTGCCCCAGCCAATGGCCAGGAGGATGGGAATGGCGGTTTTACTGGTGCTGATATCCTTCTCCCCTACGAAGTGGAGCATGGCTACGGCGATGGGGCAGAAGATGGCTGCCACCACCACGTTTGGCAGGAATATGGACAGCACTGTGGACGCCATGAACCATACGAAAATCTGGTTCTTCATGGACGTGCCGATGGAGCAGAGAGCCCGTACGGAAATCCGCTTATCCAGGCCCGTGGTGGTCCAGGTAAGGCAGATGAGGTCGGACCCCAGGAGGAGGACTGCGATTTCAGAAAAATACTGGCTGATTACGTGACCCATGGGGATCAGGTTAAAAAGGGAATTGACAATAATAGGGATAAAGGCGGTGACGTAAATGGATACGGGCCGGAATATCCACCACAGCGCCATCCATAGGGCTGTGGCCAGGGCCAGGGCGGCGGTCAGGGAAAAGGTGCCTGACAGGAGCCAGGCGGCCAGGGCGAAGGCCACGGGGCCGCTTGCAAGTTCCACATTCTGTTTCATACAACCACACTTCTTTCCATAGAATTGTAAAGGAAGCGTCGGACCCGGGACAGTCGGGTTTTATTCTTACATCTTTATTGCCCCTCTGCCATTCTTTCAACCGGCGCCGGTTGATATTTTTCGCATCGCATAAAGATCTGAGAATAAGATCTGACAGCCACGGAATCGGTGCTTCCTTTCGAGAAAGGAAATGGAAGGCCATTTCCCTTTCCTATTGCTACAAATCTATTATAACCCCTGTTCCATTCATTGAAAAACCGTCATTTCTTGTATATAATACAGGGGAATTACTGTATCAGCGATTGGCTGCAATACCATTTCTGTGAATGACTTTATTCGCACAATGCATGTCCCCTTGGAGATATCAGACAGGACCAGTTACTTCAGCCACCGAGTTCCTTTTCTCTGTATTCCCGAACGCAAGAATGATTTCTCCACCCATCGAAGCTGTAGCGATTCTTAGCTGCAGAGCTATCCGGCATGCTGCTGCCAATCGAAATGACGGGTGCGGTAGAAAAATCAAAAGGCGGCGCTATACAATTTGTGCGCCGCACATCCACTCCTCACTCCTCACTCCTCACTCCTCACTCCTCACTCCTCACTTATTTCTGATTAATTTTCTGCCCTTTTCTCGGGGGGCTTACATCGGCACACAGGAGGTCCTATGAATTTCTTATCCATGAAATATTTTCTCACCCTGGCGGAAGAAAAGAATTTCACCCGGGCAGCGGAGAGACTCCATATTACCCAGCAGACTCTGTCCGCCCATATCGGGGGACTGGAAAAAGAAGTGGGGACGAAGCTTTTCGTCCGCCATGTGCCACTGGAGCTCACGGACAGCGGTGCCGTATTTCTCCGGTATGCCCGGATTTTCTTCCGGAATGAGCTGGCCCTGAAGCGGGAGCTGTCCGACGTGTCAGGGCAGTATAAAGGGACCCTTCGTATCGGTATTGCCCCCTGCCGGGGCCGGGTGGAACTGCCAAAGGTTATCGCTTCTTTCCGGGATGCCTATCCCCACGTAAGAATCGGACTCCATGAAATGGCGAACGGCGATATCTGGAATGCCCTGAAACATGATGAAATCGATGTGGCCATGGCCCGGCTGGAAGGGGAACTGCCGGGGATTGCCCACCGTCCCTGGATGGAAGAGGAAATCGTGCTCCTCGTTTCAAAGGACCTGGCAAAGGACCTGTGGGGAGAAGAGGCAGGGCGGATTTTTATGCCCGAAGGGCAGCGGAAACGGGGACTTTCCCTCCATTTTGCAGACTGCCCCTTCCTCCTGAACAGTGAAGAAGATATTGCGGGAGCCCTGGCAAGAAAGCTGTTCCGGGATGCCGGCTTCTCTCCCTGGATTGCCGTGGATTCAGAAAATATGGAGACCCTCCTGGACCTTTGCCTTATGGGAAAGGGTGCCTATTTCTGCCCGAAAAACCTGGTGAAGGCCCTTCTGACGCCGGAAAACAGGAAAAAGCTCTATGTCCTGGAATTCCAGGATGGGAAGTATGGCCTATCCTTCGGCTTCCTGAAAAGCAGCCACCGCTGGAAGATTATCGAGAAATGGATGGATGCGGTGCTGCAAGCCCGTGAGTAGGATTTGGTGTGGAACTCCTTATCCTTATACGGCAGCCTGTAGAATCGCCTTTCCGGGGATTTGAAATTGCGTAATAAAAACCCACCTCCGCTGATGCGGGGGTGGGTTTCTGTATTACAGGTCCAGGTTTGTGACTTCCTTGGCATGTTCTTCGATGAACTTACGGCGAGGTTCTACCTTGTCTCCCATGAGGATGGTGAAGAGCCGGTCCGCCTCAATAGCGTCGGTGAGCTCTACTTTCAGCATGACCCGCTGTTCCGGGTTCATGGTGGTGTCCCAGAGCTGTTCCGGGTCCATTTCGCCGAGCCCTTTGTAGCGCTGGATCACGCAGCCGTCACGGCCGATTTCATCGAGCATCCGATTCTGTTCATCATCGTCGTAGGTGTAGTATTTCTGCCGGCCCTTGCGGATCTGGTAAAGCGGCGGCTGGGCAATGTATACGTGGCCTTCGGTGATGAGGGGCTTCATGTACCGGTAGAAGAATGTGAGGAGCAGGGTACGGATATGGGCGCCGTCCACGTCGGCATCGGTCATGATGATGATCTTATAGTAACGGAGCTTTGTGATATCGAAGTCCTCGCCTACGCCGGTGCCAAAGGCGGTAATCATGGTGCGGATGGCATCGGAATTCAGTACCCGGTCCAGCCGCGCCTTTTCTACATTCAGGATTTTGCCGCGGAGGGGCAGGATGGCCTGGTAACGGCGGTCACGGCCGGACTTGGCGGAGCCGCCGGCGGAGTCCCCTTCGACGATATAGATTTCCGTGAGCTTCGGGTCCCGCTCCGTGCAGTCTGCCAGTTTCCCCGGCAGGCTGGACACTTCCAGGGCGTTTTTCCGGCGGGTCAGTTCCCGGGCACGCCGAGCGGCTTCCCGGGCCCGGCTGGCGGTGATGCCCTTTTCTACGATGGCCCGGGCTTCCTGGGGATGTTCTTCCAGGTAGGTCTTCAGACCTTCCGATACGATGGAGTCTACGATACTCTTGACTTCCAGGTTCCCCAGTTTTGTCTTTGTCTGCCCTTCAAACTGGGGATTCGGTACTTTGACGGAAATGACACAGGTTAGGCCTTCCCGCACATCATCGCCGGAAAGGTTGTCTTCGTTCTGCTTCAGGATGCCATTCTTCCGGGCATAGTCGTTGAGTACCCGGGTGAGGGCGGTGCGGAAGCCGGCCAGATGCATGCCCCCTTCCACGGTATTGATATCGTTGACGAAGGTGTACATGTTTTCACTGTATCCGGTCTGGTACTGCATGGCAATATCCACGATGACCCGGTCCTTTTCCCCTTCAAAGGAGATGACCGCCGGATCCACCAGGTCCTTCCCTTCGTTCAGGAACTGTACGAATTCCGTAATGCCGCCGGCATAGTGGAAAACGTCCTGGTGGGTGGCGCCGTCCCGGTTATCGGTGAGGGTAATGGTGAGGCCCTTGTTCAGGAAAGCCAGTTCCCGCATGCGGATTTTCAGGGTTTCATAGTCGAAGTCAATGCCTTCCTTGAAAATCTGGATATCCGGCTTGAAGGTGACGGAGGTACCGGTTTCGTTGGTTTCCCCGTAGGTTCTCATGTGTTCTGTCACATCGCCCCGGGACAGTTTCATTTCATGGAAATGGCCTTCCCTTTTGACGGTTACCGTCATCCATTCGGACAGGGCGTTTACCACGGAAATACCGACGCCGTGGAGGCCGCCGGAAATGGGGTACCCATCGCCGCCGAATTTGCCGCCTGCATGGAGGACGGTGAGAACCACTTCCATGGCGGGCTTGCCGGTCTCGTGCATGCCGGTAGGAATACCGCGGCCGTTATCGGTGACTGTGCAGCTGCCGTCATCGTTCAGGGTCACTTCGATATGGGTGCAGTAGCCGGCCAGGGCTTCGTCGATACTGTTGTCCACCACTTCATAGACCAGGTGGTGGAGCCCCCGGGCGGAAGTGGAGCCGATATACATGCCCGGGCGGAGCCGGACTGCTTCCAGCCCTTCCAGCACCCGTATATCCTTGGCGCCATAGTCGCTCTTGCCGTTTTCTTCTGCGTGGCGGGCCTGGATTTCATGAATTTCTTCAGACATAAAACACTCCTTGACAAAAAATGCAGCGGCCATTGAATCAGTGCTTCCTGAATTGGTCCACTGCCTTTATATACTTTATATTATATAGTTATTATAGCATAAACGGGGGATTTCTGCAGGAAATGGGAGCGGCGCGATTGAACAACAATACGGGGCTTACCCGTATTCCCGAAGATTGACGCGTGTATCCTTTTGTGATGCAGTAGGACGGCACTGCCGAGACTGATGGCAGTATTTATACTGGCGTCGAAAGGCGCCGTACCTCGCCAGCGGGCACGGTCAGCCAGCCAATAGGTAGGCCCTTTTATGGGCAGGCTAATGGCCAACTTTGGCTGACTTGGAGGTCCTATGCAGGACCTCCACAGTACTATATAACTCCCCGTGCCGTCAGGCACTTAACCTGTCCGGAAGGCGTCAGCCAATCCCGGACAGAACCCTTGGGGCCCAGGGCCAAAGGCCTGGCGGCCCCATCAACCCTCGCGCGCGAAAGACCACGGTCGGCCGACTAAATGGAAGGCCCTTTTATGGGCAGGCTAAGGGCCAACTTTGGCCGACTTGCACATCCTATGCAGGATGTGCACATCAACCTTCGGGAATACAGCTTAGCGCCGTTTTGCGTCTGCCTCCAATTTCATAAGATATGGTACAATAAACAGATAGGCATATTCCATTTTTTCAGGGAAAGGAACTCTATGAAAAAATTATTATTTATCCTTATCATACTGGGCGCAGCCGTTTACTGGGGCATGTCCCAGGGCGACGACCTGAGCCGGCAGGCGAAGGCTTCCCATGGCGGCGCCATCGCTTCCCGTGAGATCAAGCCGGCGAAGGAGGAAAAGGGCGTGGTATCTGAAATCAAAGAGACCGTGGCCACTTTGATTTCCGGTATGTCTTCCACCCCTACGGCCCAGGGCACCGTGGAAAAGACGGACAGGGCCGCTCCTTCCTCTGTGGTGAAGGAAAAGGCGGAAGCCGGCACCCTTCGGGAGAAGTGGGATGACGTGGCCCATTTCAAAGAGGCTCTGGAGTCCCGGGTGCACCGGGAAAAGTTTGTGCCCTATGACAAAATACCGGATCTTTTGAAAAAGGGCATTATCGCCACGGAAGACCGGCGGTACTATGACCACGGGGCGGTGGATGTCATCGGCGTGGCCCGGGCGCTGATTACGAACTCCATAGCTGGCGAAACACTGGAAGGGGGAAGCACCATCGCCCAGCAGACGGTGAAGAACATTTTCCTTTCCAACGAACGGACCATGACAAGGAAGGCGGAGGAGCTGGCCCTGGCGGTGCAGCTGGAACGGAATTATTCCAAGGAAGAAATCCTGGAGCTTTACCTGAACACCATTTATTTCGGCCACGGCGCCTATGGCGTAGGGGAAGCCAGCCGGGTGTACTTCGGGAAAGCGCCGAAGGACCTGGATCTCTCCCAGTGCGCCATGCTGGCGGGCCTGCCACAGGCGCCTTCTGCCTATGATCCTATTGCCCATCCCCAGGAAGGGGCCAAACGGATGACTACGGTACTGGCCCTCATGGCCCAGGAAGGGTATATTACGCCGGAACAGGCAGCCACCGCAGCCCTTCATCTGTGGCTGAAGTAGGGATTGTTTATCCGGCAGGGGGAAGCAGTCTTTCCAACGGTCCCGGTGGCGAGTATAATATAAAGATACGTAACAGATTGCTTCAGGCATTTTCTATGCATAATGCCCATATCGTTTTGAAACAGGGAGTTTTTTATGGATTCAATGGTTTTTATTGTGATTGCCGTCATCGTGACGACCATCGGATTTCTTATCGGTTACCAGATGATTCGCATGCAGAAAAATGTGGCCCGTATTGTGGACCAGATTATTGATCACCATAAGGGGGACCGCAGTTTCCGGGATAAGGAATTCCTCAATTATTTCCGGGCCAATGGGAATATCTGGCTTTCCGCCATGGATGACAAGTTCCGGAAGATGCTGAATATGCAGAAATACACAGCCATGGCTGCCATTGTGGTGGCGGTGGTGATCATTGCCCTTTCCCTTGTGGAGAACGTGTATCCCCTGGCTGCTTATCCGGTAATCCTCATCGTTTTCCTTGGGAAAAATCTCATGGACTTCAAGAGCGTTGCCGGTGACGACAAGACGAACAGCAAAAATGCGGTGGCCTATTACAGGAAAGCCTTCCCCAATGACAGCATGGCGAAGAACAGCGGCGAAGGGAAAACGGCGGACAAACTGGCAGGCTGGTTTATGATCGCCAAGAGGACCGCCATCCGTACCGGCAAGCTGGGCACAGGAAAGGCTTCTGCCCCATCGGAAGAAGCACCCCGCCCGTCCCGGGCTATCCGTCGGGGAAGCCCCGGCAGGACGGCCATGAGAAGAAGGGGCCGGAGATAATAGGCAATCAAAAGAGCTTTGGAAAGTAAACCGCTTTCCAGAGCTCTTTTTGCGCTTGTTTGTATATGGTGATTCAAGGGGGTGGCTGAGGGGTAACGCCTTCGGCGAAGTGGCTCAGGTGGCTGAGGGGGTGGTGCGGCGCACAAATTATATAGCGCCGCGAAGTATATTTGCCTGTTCCGTGACTCCGCCACATCCATCCTGCGCCTTTGGCGCGGCCCTTCTCCAAGGGCCTGCATGATTGGAAAAAATCTCACCTGTTATGTTTTCCGGTAAACACGTGCCCCCTTAGAGAAGGGGGCAGCCCGAAGGGCAGGGGATGGATTCGCCTCGTAGAGGCGAGACTTGCGTCGCAGGTGGTTCTCCCCATTACTCATCAATCTATCATGCGTCTTTAGTTCGATCTGTTTGGCTTAACATGAAAAAAGAGCTTTGGAAAGTGAATCGCTTTCCAAAGCTCTTTCTATATGTATTGATTCAAATCAAAGGGTGGCTAAGGGGGTGGTGCGGTGCACAAAATATATAGCGCCGCGAATTATAATATTTTGCGGCTGCGCCGTTAAATAATAAATCGTGCCGCTGTATGAATTGTTGCGGCACACCAACCCCTCGGCCGCAGGCCGTTACCCTTTAGCCACCTTGTCCGCAGGACATTACCCTTCAGTCACCTTTTACCAGCCCTGGCCGAAGGTCATTGCCCGTTCCTTATGATCTGCCAAACTTCTTCCTCACATGGTCCCGGGGCACCTGCTCTTCGCCCATCCGCTTCAGGGTCTCTGCATTTTTGGAAGCCGTAAGGACGTAGAGGAAGTCCTCTGCCCGGAGCTTGATATCCGGGTCCGGTATCATGCTTTCGCCCCGCCGCTTCAGGTCAATCACCACGGTCTGCTTCATGGGAGGCAGTTCCGAGATTTTCCGGCCTTCCAGGATGGAGCCGCTTCCTACGGGCACTTCGATAATATTTCTTTCCTCTTCACAGGATTTATCAGGCTTTGAAGCCAGCGATTTTTCCAGGAGCGCATCATAAATCGGTTCGCCTTTGAGAAGCTCCGCTGTAATATAGGCCACGGCAGACCCGAGGGCCAGGGCCATGAGGTGGCCGAAATCACCGGTCATCTCCAGAATGAGCAGGGTGCCGGTGATGGGGGAGCGGACACTGGCGGCGAAAAGGGACACCATACCGATGATGATGATATTGGGCGTAAAGACTTCATTGATCAGATCCAGGGAAACCAGCACACTGGCCTCCACGGAACCCAGGAGGGCGCCGGTAACGAGAAGGGGCAGGAAGAAGCCCCCCGGCACGCCGCAGCCGTAGCTGATGAGGGTAAATATATACTTCGCTCCCAGGAGAACGAGGAGGAACCACAGGCTGTAATGATTGGCAGCCAGCTGGTCCACCAGCTTATTGCCTCCACCCAGGACCTGGGGAAGAATAAATCCGAGCATACCCGAAACGAGGAGGGCAAAGAGAATCTTATAATACTGGCTTTTGAAAATCGGGAGGTTATAAAAACTGCCAATATGAAGAAGCCCATAGTTAAAGACAATGCCCGCAAAACCGGCGGAAATGGCGATGAGCACCACCAGCCCCAGATGCTCTGTGGGCATGGGGACCAGATTGATGAAATGGAAGCTGGTGCTGTTGCCAAAGAAGAACCGGGTCACAATGGTGGCGGTAATGGCACTGGTCATAGTAGGCAGGAGCACGGCGCCGGAAAAATTGCGGTGCAGCTCTTCCAGGGCAAACATCATGCCCGCCAGGGGCGCATTGAAGGCGGCTGCCAGCCCGGCGCTGGCGCCGCTGGTAATGAGATACCGCTCTTCCATCCTCGTTCGTCCCAGGAAACGGGACAGGCCCTGGGCCGCTACGGCACCGATCTGTATGGAAGGACCTTCCCGGCCCAGGGAGAGCCCGGCGCCGATGCCCAGGGCACCGGCCAGGATCTTTACCCACAGGATGCGGAACCATTTCATCTTGTAGAGGCCCAGAATCACCCCTTTGACCTGGGGAATGCCGGAGCCCGACGCCATGGGAGCATATCGGCACATGGCATACATGGCGGCTGCCGTAACGGCCAGCGCCAGAACCCAGCCTGCCAGGGGCAGAAGGTTTTTCCCTTCCAGTGCAGGGATAAGAAAGGCATTATACACAAAGATGCGGATGTCTTCCGCCTTCCCCAGAAGGAACCGGAAAAGGCTGATGGCAAGGCCGCCCAATATGCCCACAAAGATACCTTCTATGAACAGGCGGAGCCGGAATTTGTGCCAGTTGTCCAAAGCCACGTAGGTACGGAACAGCTGCCGGTTGAATGACTGGGAAGAGGGCTCTTCTTTTTTCATAGGAACCTCCTTTGCCGGCGGATTACAAGATGGGTTTCCATTATTTCCCGTGAACATCCGGAATTACAGGTCCACCTGGTATGTGAGGACTGCATCGATGGCGGAAACCGCGTTTTCCCAGGTGGTAATGGTATCCTTCATCTCATGTTCATAGAATTCGTCATCAATGTATTTCAGGTTGATCTTTACATTGATAATGGATGCATGGATGCAGGCGATGGCACTCTGGGCAGCCATGATGGAATCGCTCAGGGCATTCTTGTTTCCTTTAAGAAGCAGGTTCGTGAAGCTGGGGAGCAGGTCGCTCATGGTCTGGGCCATCTGCTGGGGTGCCTCGATGGCTTTCTTGAAAGCTTCTACCTGCTTTACCTGCCGTTCTTCCAGGGGAAGATGGCGGATGGCCCGGAGTGTATCCATGAGGTCCAGGAAGTTCTGGGCGTCTTCATCCATAAGGTCCAGGAAGATGGAGCGGGCCATATTGAAGAGGCCGGCATATTCTTTAGCCTTATCATGAAATTCAGCATAGGCCTTATTGGATGCCGTCAGTTGGCAGACCATTTCGGCCAGCGCACAGGCCTGGGCTCCCAGGAGGCCGGCCGCAGCGCCGCCGCCGGGGGCAGCAGACTTGCTCCCTAAATCATCCAGAAATTCATCAATTGTTCTTTGGCGGAAAGCTTTCTTTTCCATACAAATCACCTCAGTGGTATAGGATTCCATTCATGCCGGCAGGGCATATAATGGTTTTAATTATTATTATACCCTAGCAGTGCAGGAAGTGTCATGGGAAATTGGAATATTTCAGTATTGCGAGCTGTTGGGGTTGGCGGTTAGCATGCTTGCGTGTAGAGTTACTCACACGGGGCTGCTAGCTTTTAGCTCTTAGCTCCTAGGAAAGCTGATTCGCCTGCGGCGCTTTCAACATTTCCCATCAGCTATCCTCAGCCCCGTGGGCAGCTCCTTCCCAAGGAAGGAGCCTCCTGCAGAGTCAATTGCACGTTTTATGGCTAGAGTCGTTAGGATTCCAACTGCGGCAAAGCCGCCAATGCACGCCAACCTCCCCTCTTTAGAGGGGAGGGGGACCGCTTGCGGTGGAGGGGTGTCATTGGAAGCGCCGCAGGCGGATCAGCCTTCCTAGCTGCTAGCCGCTAGAAGCCAGGAGCTCCATGCGAGTGACTCTATCCGTAAGCATGCCAACCGCCAAGCCCCAACAGCTCGACAAACTGCAATTGGCTATGGCCTGTTTTAACCGAAACTCCCATCTGCCTGAAAATCTTTAAAATCCCATTTGACTCGTTCCTCTATCTGTGATATACTAATCAACGTCATATGACGAGGTCATATGACGCCTATATGTGGCGGGTGTGGTGAAGCGGCTAACACGGCGGATTGTGGCTCCGTTACGCGTGGGTTCGAGCCCCACCACTCGCCCCATTTTTTTTACCCTGAATTCCATATGGGGGTATCGCCAAGCGGTAAGGCAACGGACTTTGACTCCGTTATCGGTGGTCCGACTCCACCTACCCCTGCCAGAGAAATAACCTGCAGCTCCTTAGGGACTGCAGGCTTTTTGTTGTGGATAGGCCTTTGGAAACAGAGTTGAGATTTGAGATTTGGGCTCTCGCGGCCTCGCCGCCAGGTGACATCTGGCAATCCCATTATTTCGACCGGTGGCAGGGAAACTGGATTCACAGGGAGCCGCAGGCGACTGTAAACATAAGAATAGTATGTGAGCGAGAGGCGAGAAATCTTTCTGAAAAATGACTGTGACGGGTATTACAATCGCTATTATTCTGCTGAAAGCCCTGTATTTCCGAATGCAAGAAAGATTTCTCGACTCATCGAAGCTGTATCAGTTCTTACATATGGAGTCACAGGGCATGCTGCCACCGCTCGAAATGACGAGAGAGGGAGTGGAGAAATTTTTTTCGTGTTCGGGAATATCAGACTTTCCTCTATCTGTGATAGCGTTGGAACACCGTCAGAGGCATTTATCCAGGAGATCTCTCGACTCCTTCTCACATATTATTTTTACAGATGCCTATACTCAGGCGCTAACCACCGCTCGAGATGACGGGGGAAGGGGAGTCACTGGGATGAATATGGTATTGCGAAAAGGTGAAGATTCCCTCTTCCCTTCGGGAGTATACAGGCCCTATGACTCTACTGCCTGGCACTCCTGAAGCATAGGGAAGTAAAGAAAATATATAATTTCCACGGCACTATAGGAATTGTGTGCCGTCCATTCACTCGTTACCCCTCATTTCTTCGAGCCCCTTCAGCTGCTTGCTGCAAGTCAAAATATAAATAATAGAAATGATTTATGATAATCATGAATTAAATTCTATAGTTCAATTTGCGCATTCTGCGGTATGTATTATTTATTTCTACCATGCATTGTGCTAGAATAAAACTATCAAGCAATGTGGTGTTTCTTTCACCGGCATGAAAGGAATGTTCTGCAGTTTCGGAATGGAAGGGCCGAAGGAACAGGAATGGATGCGGTGAAAATCTACGACCCTTTTCAGGGCAGTGAGAGGAGTTCAGGTATTTCATGACTACATTTCAATTCTATCTAGCCGTCATTATCTTCTGCCTTACCTATGTGGCAATCATGTCTGAAAAATTCCCGAGAACCATTTGCGCTCTGGTTGGCGGCGGCGCAATGATCTATGGCGGGTACGTCACCCAGACAGAGGCCTTTACCCGGTTCATTGACTGGAACACCCTTGGCCTTCTGGCAGGCATGATGATTCTGATTTCCGTGGTTAAGAAGTCCGGTTTCTTCCGTGTCCTCGCCTTATGGGCCATGAAGAAATCCAAGGGGTCACCAAGGGAGTTGCTGGTGCTTCTCTCCTGCGTCACTGCCGTTGGTGCTTCCCTCATCGATTCGGTTACCGCAGCGCTCCTCATTGCTCCGATGACCATTTCCCTCTGCCGTATGCTGAAGATTTCCCCGGTACCGGTCCTGGTTTCTGAAATCCTCATGTGCAACGTCGGTGGTACGGCCCTCATGATCGGCAACCCGCCAAACGTTATGATCGGTTCTGCTACCCATCTGGATTTCAACGATTTCCTCATTAACCTGGCGCCGGTAGTTGTCATTACCATCGTGGCTACCCTCATCGGTATCCTCTTCATCTTCCGGAAAGAACTGCCCCATGGACACCTTCCGAAGGAACAGATCGATGCCATTGATATCATGTCCGCCGTAGAAGATAAGATGATCTTCAAACGGTCCCTGATTGTGCTGGGCCTCACCATCGTAGGCTTCGTTCTCCATTCCCGTTTCGGACTCCAGTCCGCAACCATTGCCATGACCGGCGGCGTCGTTGCCATGCTGGCCTGCCATATTAACCCGGAAGATGCCATGAAGGAAGTGGATCTGGATACCCTGTTCTTCTTCATGGGCCTGTTCATCCTGGTCGGCGGCATGGAAAATGCCGGCGTCATCACGGCTATCGCTTCCTGGGGTGTGGCTCTGGCAAACGGGGACAACCACCTCATTACCTACATGATTCTGTGGCTCTCCGGTATTGCTTCCGCATTCATTGATAACATTCCCTTCACCGCTACCATGATTCCTCTGATCAAGGATATGCAGGCTCTCATGAACCTGCCCCATGCAGACTACATGTGGTGGGCCCTGGCTACCGGTGCCTGCTTCGGCGGCAACGGTACCATGATCGGTGCTTCTCCTAACGTCATCATGGTGGCTATTGCAGCTAAGGAAGGTCACAATATTTCCTTCGGCACCTTCATGAAATGGTGCTTCCCGCTGATGATCATGTCCCTGATTGTAACCAGCATTTACATCGAAGTCCGTTACTTCATGCTGGGCGGCATGTAATTTATGATATTTCTTCCCATGTAGAAACCCACAGTAAAAGAGCCTGCCGGCGGGCAGGCTTTTTTGCTGCCTCTTTGGCCATCTGTCTGATGGCTAAAAAATGATTAACAGGATCCGCAGCAGACAGGAAGAGCGAAAACAGGGCCTTTCGTATATAATAGAAAGGAATTGTCTGTATCACTGAAGGAGGAACCTGATGGCCGATTATAAAGAATGGTATGAAAAAGTATCTGCTCCCTTTGAGGGAAACCCGAAGCGGGTGAAACTGCTCAATCTCCTGAACCATGGGCTGGTGGTTCTCATGTATCTGGCCTATCCTATTCTGCTGCTTTGGACTTACCGTGAGCAGGGGGACCTTTTCTCCCCGGTGCTCATGAAGCTGGTCCTTGTGCCGGGAATCTCTTTTATCCTGGTTTCCCTGGTACGGAAAGGAATCAACCGGAAGAGGCCCTATGAGGCCTGGGATATCCATCCACTTATAGCTAAGGACAAGAAGGGGGAATCCATGCCCAGCCGCCATGTGTTCTCGGAGGCCGTCATTTCCATGGCCTGGCTCTATGTTTTTCCACCGTTAGGAATTCTTTTACTGGCAGTCAGCCTCCTGGGGGCAGCCATCCGCGTGGCAGGGGGAGTCCATTATCCGACGGATGTGGCCGCAGGATATGCGATAGGCGTATTGGCGGGACTGGTACTGTGGATGGTGTAAGGAAAAGAGGCGGCGGAGTGAGAAGTGGGGGCGGCGCATCAGGATCATAGGACGCCGCGGATTATGTATTTGGCGGATAAGCGGCTGAGCCATTTTCCACCACTGGCGGTGGAAGCTTGCGGCTTCGCCGGTGGATATAAAATCGTGCCGCCCTGTTATTTTAAGCGGCATGCCACTACTCCTCCTGCTTTTTTCCGGTCATTTTTCCCTTTCTGTACGGCGAAATGGGGAATTCCTTATTTTCCGTTTGACAAGAAAAACGATGTGGTTTAAAATAGACAAAAATAGATTTAAATGTGTCGATGATACCACGCCCGTATCATCAGCCCAGAAATCTATATCGTCTGTGTCATACAAGATATATTCAGAAAAGGGGTTTGTTATGGATTTTCAACCGAGTTATAAAGAGTTTGCTACCATTTTTAAGGCGCTGTCCGATGAGACCCGCCTTCGGGTGGTGGATATGCTGTCCTGCCGTGAAATGTCAGCCTGTGATATTCTGTCCAATTTCACCCTGTCCCAGTCCACGCTCTCCTATCACATGAAGATCCTCATTGAAGCGAAGGTGGTCAATGCCCGGAGGGAAGGACTCTGGACCAAGTATTCCATCAACGATGATACCTTCAACCGGATCATGGAATTCATTCCGGAACTCTACAAAATGAAGGACAAGTGTGTGTGCGAACAGATCAAGTACGTGAAAACGCCGCCTGCCCAGAATGGCAAGGATGAGTTCGGAAACTGAGGAACGCAATAAAAAAACGCCGAAAGGCGTTTTTTTATTGCATTCTTCTGATATCAGGCGGTATGGATAGGATCGGGCATCGAACCGGAAGCCGGAAGGTTTACCTGCTGAGGGAGCCTTCGGCCAATTCTTAATGGTTGAAATGACTCTCTGCTTCGATAATCCGATATACCAGTTCCCCCGCATCGTAGAGGTCCTGTTCCTTCAGGTTTTCCTTATTGGTATGGAAGTCGGCCATACCTACGCCTACGAGGACAGAGGGGAAACCTTTGGTGCCGAACCAGTTGGCATCACTGCCACCGCCGGAAGGAGCGGCCTTCATGGTAAAACCGGCGGCATCACAGGCACTTTTAAACAGACGGAGTACCGGGTCCGACTCTTTGACGGTGAAGGCATCATAGGCCTTTTCTTTTTTGATTTCCAGATGGCCCTCCGGGAATTTTTCTGCAGCCTTCCGGAAGGAATCTTCCATGGCGGCCACTACCTTTTCCAGCTTTTCCTTGCTCCGGCTCCTTGCTTCTCCGTGGACAGCACAGTAATCGGGGACAATGTTTACTGCCGTGCCACCCTCGATGGTGCCCAGGTTGCAGGTGGTTTCCTCATCAATCCGCCCATTTGGGGAGCCCGCAATGCCCAGGGCTGCCATGGCAATGGCGCTGGTTCCCTTTTCCGGGCACATGCCCGCATGGGCGGCCACACCGTGGCAGATAAAGTCTACCGTATATTCCGAGGGTCCTGCAATGAAGACGGACCCCGCCGGGCCATCGGCGTCCAGGGTGTAACCGAAGTCAATATCCTTTGCGTATTCCTCTTCCAGGTTCCGGGAACCGAAAAGGCCGATTTCTTCCTGCACCGTGAAGATGACCGTGATTTTTCCATGGGGAATGTAGGATTCTTTCATGAGGTGGAGCCCTTCCAGAATGGCCGTGACGCCAGCCTTGTCATCGCCGCCGAGGATGGTGTTCCCTTTGGAACGGAAGACGCCGTTTTCCAGGACGGGCTCAATGTTTTTGCAGCATTCCACGCAGTCCATGTGTCCCGTCAGGGCGATGGAAGGCAGGCCCTCCGCATTGCCATTGAATGTGGCAATCAGGTTTCCTGAGCTGCCCCCGTTAATGGAGCCTCCGTTGTCTTCCACAATCCGGGAAGCCCCCAGCTTTCGGAGCTCCTGCTTCAGGTAGTCGCAGACCTGGCGCTCTCCCTTGCTGGGGGCATATATTTTTACGAGGTCCGTGAACGTTTTTTTCATTCTTTCTTTATTGACCATAAAAGACACCTCTTTCTTCATTTTATACTCCTATTATAGTGTAGGAGCGGTAGAGAGTCTAATGGGATATGGCATCGCGGGTAAAGCTGCCGATCCGGCGCTTCCCTGCCTCTTTATATAAAACCGCAGGCGCTTCATCGCTTGACGGGGATTCCTTTATTTCCTATGATGAAGAAAAGGAGGTGGACCATGAGACGATGGATTATGCATGTGGACATGGATGCTTTTTTTGCGTCCGTGGAGCAGCGGGACCATCCGGAACTCAGGGGAAAGCCGGTCATCGTGGGAGGACAGGGAAAGCGGGGCGTCGTGGCTACGGCGTCCTATGAAGCCCGCCGCTTTGGTGTCCATTCAGCCATGCCCGGATCCAAAGCCAGGGAGCTCTGCCCCCAGGGCATATTCCTGCCGCCCCGTTTTGATGCTTACAAAGAGGCATCGGATCGAATCCATGAAATCATGCTTCACTATGCCGATACCTATGAACCTATTTCCCTGGATGAAGCGTTTCTTGATATTTCCGGTATGGGTACCCATTTTCCCACGCTGGGGGCCATAGGAAGGGCCATTAAGGCGGAAATTTACCAAAAAACAGCCCTCGTAGCATCTGTGGGTATCGGACCCAACAAATTCCTGGCAAAAATGGCCAGCGACATGGATAAGCCCGACGGCCTTTTTATTATTCCCTATGGGAAGGAAAAGGAAATCCTGGCGCCCCTGCCGGTTCGTCGGCTGTGGGGCGTGGGGAAGGTGACGGAAGCAAAGCTTCTGGAAGCGGGCTTTCGGACCATTGGAGATATCCAAAAGGCCCAGGCGGCAGACCTTTCGTTCCTTGGCAATCAGGGGGCCCTGCTGAAGCGGCTCTCCTTCGGCCTCGATGACCGCCCGGTGGTGGGAACAAGGGAAATCAAATCCATCGGCGATGAATCTACCTATGAAAAGGATATTACCGATCCCGCCGTGATGGAACGGGAAATCGCAATTCACAGCGACGTGGTGGCCCAGAGGCTCCGCCGTCACGGGCTTATCGCCAGGACCATTTCCCTGAAAATCCGCTTTGCCTCCTTCCGCACGGTGACCCGGTCCCTGTCATTGGAAGAAGGTACGAGCCTCCAGGAAGATATCGACCGGAGTGCCCGATCCCTTTTGAAAAAGGTGCCCCTCCAGGAGGGAGTCCGGCTCATCGGTGTCACCGCTTCCAACCTGGGACCTCCTATATACATGGATTCCCTCTTCTCCGATGAACGGGAAAAGAGAAACCGTGCAGCGAAAGCCATGGATGAGATCCAGGCCCGGTTCGGGAAAAAGGCCCTGCAGAAAGGATTCTGGCTGGAGGAGAAGAAATAGGCGCTGCCGGGCAGTGACGCGAAGTAATTAGGAATTAGGAATTAGGAATGGAGGTGCGGCGCACAAATTATATAGCGCCGCAAATTATATATAACCCTAATCATGCAGCCCCTTGGAGAAGGGGCGCGCCAAAGGCGGAGGATGGATGCAGTGTAAAGGTACGTGACTGAATGAGAGAATTTAATGTGTCCTCTATATCAGAGGAATTCACCTGATTCGCAGCTTCTGCCCCTGCGGGGCATCCATCCCCTGGCCTTTGGCCTGCCCCCTTCTCCAAGGGGGCACGTGTTTAGGGGTAGTCTCATCGAAATGACGGAAATTGATGAGTGGGAATTCAGCGGCGAAGCCGCCGGATAAGAAATCGTGCCGCTCTATCATTTCAGGCGGCACACCTTCCCCTCGGGCGAAGCCTGTTACCCTTGAGCCACATTGGCCAAAGGCCATTTCCCCTCAGCCACCTTTCATCGGTCATGTTCGAAGGAGGTGGCTTTTTTGACAGATTACGAATTCGATAGTATCATATAGAAGTCTGTTTATGTAATAGTCTTGTTCATATGAGGAGGAACAGCTATGAAATCATTGGTACTCTGGTCCAGCCGTACGGGAAATACGAAGGCCCTGGCGGAAGCAATTTATGATGCCCTTCCGGGTGAAAAGGAAATCGGAGAAGAGGGAAGAATCTCCGATTTTTCCGGGTATGATATGATTTTTGTGGGATTCTGGGCATTCCGCAGGGGCGCCGACATGGTGGCAAGGAGGACCCTCTCTTCCATCCACGGTAAAAAAGTGGCCATTTTTGGCACCGCCGGTACTTACCCTGATTCTCCGGCAGCCCATGATTATCTGGAAAATGCGGCAGCCCTCCTGCCGGATGACAGCACCTGTGCTGGTACTTTTATCTGCCAGGGCCGGGTCCATTCATTCCACGTGGGGAAAAGAAATGAACATGCACAGAAAGTGCATCCCATGACACCGGAACGGCTGGCCCGCCTCCAGGAAGCAGAAAAGCATCCTGACGAGGAAGATTTCAAAAAGGCTGGGGCCTGGGCACTGGAAATAGTGAACAAGCTGTAAGATATAAGGCGATTACTGCAGAAGACGGGCAGAAGGGATTCCCCTTCTGCTGTCTTTATTTTTACCGCACAGCGGAGAAAGGAGAGCCTGTGAAAGGACAGATGACGGCGGGAATCCTCGCTTCCATACTGGCGGCCCTTCTCTTTACGGCCATGGATGTGAGTGCCAAGGCTCTCGGCCATCTGGGGATGGGGGAGATTACCTTTATCCGGGGACTGGCAGGGCTCCTTTTCATTCCCCTCATTGCCAGGGGAGAAGGGATGCCCCTGTTCTCAGGAAAAGACAGGGGGCTCCTCCATCTCCGGGGGCTTATGGGAGCCTTCGGCATCCTTCTTTTCTTCTACAGCCTCCCGGGCCTGACGCTGGGAGATGCAGAGATCCTGGTCCAGCTCTCTGCTTTCTTCATGTGTATCCTGTCACCCATTTTCCTGAAGACCAGGCTTCCGGGGAAAGTGATCATCTGGCTCTTTGTCATTGCCGCCGGGGCGGCCATTGTCCTCCGCATCTGGAATTTCCAGGCCTTCAACGGCTATGCGGTGCTGGGGGTCATTTCTTCCTTCTGCAGCGCCTGCGCTTACACCTGCATCGGGAAACTCACGGAAAAAGGGGGCCATTCCGGGGCGGAGCTCGTTTTCTACTTCCAGGTCTACTCCATGGCAGGCGGCGCACTGCTCATGACAGGCCATATGGTGATGCCCCTGGGAGGGGACTGGGCATGGATTCTCCTGCTCTCCTTCTCCGCCCTCTTTGCCCAGGTGGCCCTCACCTGGGGATGTACCCACATACCGCCGGTGATTGTGACCTTTGCCATGTATACGGGTCTCCTTTTCCATATCCTGGCAGGCTGGGCCCTGTGGGGAGAAAAGCTGACTGTATACTCCTGGATCGGCGGGGCCGTCATCGTCCTGGGCAGTGTTATGCTTCTCTGGGAGACGAGAGGGAAGGATGCAAGCGGCTGAGAAGTAACTCCTTAATGCTTTGGGCAAAGGGGCTGAAAAAGTGAGGAGTGAGGAGTTAGGAGTGAAGGTGTGCCGCTTAAAATTATAGGGCGGCACGATTTTTTATTCAGCAGCTTTGCCGCATCCATCCTCCGCCTTTGGCGCGCTCCTTCTCTAAGGGGCTGCATGTGTAAGGATAGTGGAGACTCCAGACTCCAGACATCAGACGGTCAGAATCTAGATAGGATTAGCGGCATAGCAGCCAAATATATAATCTGCGGCGCTCTATGAATTGTGCGCCGCCACATCCACTCCTCACTCCTCACTCCTCACTCCTCACTCCTCACTCCTCACTCCTCACTCCTCACTCCTCACTCCTCACTCCTCACTCCTCACTCCTCATTCCTAACTCCTAGCTAATAGCCGGAGGCTTTTACGTGAGCGTGTGCACGAAAGCTATTCACCACTATTTTGTCAAGGAAATTTCATTGACAGGCTTTGCGGACTTGGATATAATTATTCTGTTATGGTGTGCGAAAAATGGCACTGCCAGCATGTAAGGAGGTGTTATACATGGCAAAAATGACATTCCAGCCGAACAATCACTGGAGAAAACAGACCCACGGATTCCGCGCTCGTATGAAGACAAAAGCAGGCCGCATTGTTCTGAAGAGAAGAAGAGCAAAGGGCAGAAAGGTATTAAGTGCCTGATTCAGAGGAAAAGGAAAGGGCGGATTTCAGTCTTCCCCGCTCTTCCCGTATACGACAGAACAGGGATTACCGAAGAATTTATCGCCAGGGAAAGCGATTCAGCAATCGGGCAGGACTTTTTTACCTGGTGAAATCCAGGAAGAGTGATGTCCGTATCGGCTTTGTGGCGACGAAGAAGATTGGTCATGCCTTTGCCCGGAACCGGGCGAAACGGCTGATGAAGGAGGTTTACCGCCTCCATCGGCATGAACTTTCTCCTCACCATGAAGCAGTCCTGCTGGCCAGCCCCTTTCTGACAGGGGCAAGCTACAGGGAAGCGGAAAAAGCGATACTGGCGTTATGGCGGAAGGCCGGGATACTGGAGCAGTAATATGAAAACTGTACTCATCGGAATGATCCGTTTTTACAGGTCATTCATTTCCCCTTTAAAGCCGCCGTGCTGCCGGTTTACACCGACCTGCAGCGAGTACGCCCTGCAGGCGATAGAAAAATATGGTGCCCTCAAAGGCAGCTGGCTCGCAGTAAAGCGGATTATCCGTTGCAATCCATTTTGCAAAGGCGGCTATGATCCCTTACCGTGATGTGGCTGCTTTTTTGATTCTTCACAAGGAAGCACTGACCGGTGTCACTGAGCCGGTGCTTTTTTTTACAAAGGAAACGGCATTTCCGATTTCCTGGCTACTACGGCAGTATTTCCGTATCCATAACATCATGTACCCATGGCGGCCTGTCCGCCTTGTCCCAAAACTCACCGGCGCCTTGAAATGCAGAGGCCCGTATTGGACGGTTGAAATGAAGACCGTGTAAGGAGTAACAATGAGTGATTTTCAGATTCCCCTTTTGAGCAATCTGGTGGGATTCCTGGCAGACATTATGCGCGTGTGCCTGGAATATGCCTACAAACTGACCGATGACCTGGGGTTCCCAAGCTACGGGATCGCCATCATCGTACTGACCATTATCATTAAGACCGCGCTGCTTCCGCTGGCTGTGAAACAGATCAAATCCATGAAGGCCATGCAGGAAATCCAGCCCCTCATGCAGCAGATCCAGAAAAAGTACAAGAATGACCCGAAGAAGCTTCGGGAAGAGATGAGCAAGCTCTACAAGGAACACGGAGCCAATCCGGCCTCCGGCTGCCTGCCCCTCCTGATCCAGATGCCATTCCTGGTGTCCATTTACTATGCCCTCCAGGGATTCCCCTATGATCCGGCCCATGAAAGTTTCCTGTGGCTGGAAAGTCTGGCTGTACCGGACAGCACCTATATCCTGCCTATCCTTTCCGCCGCATCCACATTCATTATTTCCTGGCAGACAACGCCGAAAGACGCACCGGGGAACCAGAAGACCATGCTCATCGTGATGCCGCTCATGATTGGCTGGATGTCCCTCAATTTCCCAAGCGGCCTTGTCATTTACTGGATTGTGGTGAACCTGTACCAGCTCGTACAGCAGACCATCATGTTCCGTGAGGAAATGGTGGACCGCTTCAAAGGCGGCGCTCCCAAGAAAGGCGTAGTCACCGTCCATGGCGACGTGCAGCAGGAAAACCTGAAGACCACCAAAAAGAAAAAGGTCATCCGTAAGAGGATTATCAAGAAAGTGGTCAAGAAGAAAGATAACGCTGAAACAGCGGAGAAAAAAGAAAATAAAGAAGAATCTGCAGACAAAGCTCCTGCTTCTCCTGAAAAGAAAGAAGAAAAGCAGGAGAACCCTGTAAAAAAGGCAGATGCTCCTGAAAAAGAAGGGGCTTCCAGAAAAGCACCTTCTGATACAAAAGAAAGTAAAGATTCCGGGGAGGCTGAAGAAACAAAATGAAAACAGTGAGAATCACAGCAAAGACTATTGATGCAGCCGTAGAAGAAGGTCTGAAACAGCTGGGCATCAGCCGCGAAGAAGCTGTCGTTCATGTTGTGGAACAGCCATCCAGCGGCCTGTTCGGCCTGATTCACAAAAAGCTGGCGGTGGTAGATATTTCCGCCCCCGATGAAGAACCGGCCAAAGAGGAAGAAAAAACACCGGAAACTCCTGCGGAAGAAGAAAAAACGGTGGAAGAACCGAAGGCAGCACCGGAAGAAAAGCCGGCGGAAGAGCCAAAACAGGAAGAACCGAAACCGGAAGAATCCAAAGCCGCAGAAGAAAAACCGGAAGAACCGGCCGCCGCTCCGGAAGAAAAGGGCAGAAGAAAATCGGAAGATTTCGTCTTCAATCCGGAAGAACAGGAAAAGACGGCGGAAGAAGCCAGAAAGTTCCTGGAAAGCGTCTTCCATGGCATGCACCTCGATGTGACCATGGAACGGATGATGAACGAAGAACGGATCCTCTTCAACCTGCACGGTGAGGGCCTTGGTATTCTCATCGGCAAGCATGGACAGACCCTGGATGCCCTCCAGTACCTGACAAACCTGGCAGCCGGCAAGGAATTCCACCATCACTATTTCGTCCTCCTGGACGTGGAAAACTACAGGGAACGCCGTAAGGATACCCTGGAAGCCCTGGCCAGGAGACTGGCGGCCAAGGTAAAACGGACGGGCGAAGAAGTCCGCCTGGAACCCATGGCAGCCGGCGAACGGCGGATCATCCACCTGGCTCTCCAGGACGACGGCGCCGTGACTACGGAAAGTGAAGGCGAAGCACCGCACCGCTATGTGGTCATTAAACTGAAGGAATGATATTGCTGCTAAAAGCCCCTTGAACTCATTCAAGGGGCTTTTGACTTGGGAAAAGTGAGAAGTGAGGAGTGGTGGTGTGCCGCTTCAAATTATAGAGCGGCACGATTTATGGTATTCGGCGGCTTCGCCGCTAAACACATCTTTCCTGATCCCCGTCCGCTTGAACGGAGCGAGCATGCAAAGTAACTCTAACTCTAAGAATTGCTACATTTGCCATGAATGGAGAAATTTTTCTCCGAATCTGGAATACAGGGCTTTTCTATCTTCGTACTGGGGGGGTAACATCGTCATAGCCATATATCTGGAAGATTTCTCGACTTTTTCTTACATACTATTTCTTACGAGAATTATCATCCTGGCGCTTACCACCACTAGTGACTTGTCTCAAGCATATTTGGGTTAATCCCTCATGATAATTTTTGCAAAGTTCCGTATGTGAGCCCTCGATAAGTCATTTCGAGCGGTGGCAAGGGAACTGGATTCGTAAGGAGCCGCAGGCGACTGAGAATCCAGTGACACGCTTCCCCACGGGTGGCAACATGATAGATGACTATGCAGCTTAGAATCGCTACAGCTGCGATGAGCCCCCAAATCTCTCAGATATTTGGGAATACAGGAATTTTCAACTGTTGCTGGCGCTGTAAGACCGACAGGGTCATATATCTGGGAGATCTCTCGACTCTTTCTCACATTCGATTTTTATATTTTTCGTCATTACGACGCTTACCACCGCTCGAGATGTGCGTGTCTTGCAGAGGACATGCAAGGCAGGCGTACATTGGCGCTTTTACTGCACAATAAAACGCCTTCCTTTTGCCGCCTGCCCGGTCGAGTTGGGGATAGAGTTTATTGCATTTAATGCCGGTAACCGGTAGGATACCCAAAGGTTGATACGCTCGGGTCAACATCAATCATTAACCCCAATATGCTTGAGATGACACACTAGAAATGATAAAGGTTGGTAAAATAATCCCGGAAATATATAAATTCCGCGGCGCCCTATAATTTTGATGCGCCGCACCACCACTCCTAACTCCTAACTCCTAACTCCTAACTCCTAACTCCTAACTCTTCCCTAATCAATTTTCCGTCTATACCCTCATAGCCAGATTCCTGTATCTCTACAATATACATGATATAATAAAAATGATACACAGAAGAGGAAGGAGGAAACGCCGTGGGGCCCTCAGACATTTTAAAACAGTATTTCGGCTATGATTCGTTCCGGCCGAAGCAGAAAGAAGTGATTGATGCCATCTGCCGGGGAGAAGATGTGATGGCCATCATGCCCACCGGCGCCGGGAAGTCCATCTGCTTCCAGATTCCGGCCCTCCTTTTTCCCTATGGTACGGTTATTATTTCTCCCCTGATTTCCCTCATGAAGGACCAGGTGGAGGCTCTCCTGGAACAGGGAATCCCTGCTTCCTATGTGAACAGCACCATCCCCTATGAAGAGTCCATCGAGCGGCTCCGGAATCTGTACCGGGGCAGGATCAAGCTGCTCTACATGGCTCCGGAGAAGCTGGAACCCTCCTATTTTACCCAGTGCCTGGCCCAGGTGCCCCTGTCCATGGTGGTCATCGATGAGGCCCACTGCGTGTCCCAGTGGGGCCATGATTTCCGTCCGTCCTACCGGAAAATCAAGACATTCATCGACAGCCTGCCCCGCCGTCCGGTGGTGACTGCCTTTACGGCCACCGCCACGCCGGTGGTGGAAGCGGACATGAAGAAAAGTCTGGGGCTGGAGAGGGCCCGGGTATTCCGTACGGGGCTGGATCGGCCGAATTTGTCGTTCCGGGTCATCGAATCGGCGGGAAAGGAAGATTTCATCCTCCGGTATGTGAAAAGTCACAAGAAGGAAAGCGGCATCATTTACTGTGCCACCCGCAAAGCGGTGGAAAAGGTGTACGACATGCTGCTCCGGCGGGGCATCAGCGCCGGCCGCTACCATGCAGGCATGGATGATGAGGATCGACGAAAGGCGCAGGAGGATTTTTCCTTTGATAATGTGAACGTCATGGTGGCCACCAATGCCTTCGGTATGGGCATCGACAAGAGCAATGTGCGCTACGTTATCCATTACCAGATGCCAAAGAGCCTGGAAGCCTATTACCAGGAAGCCGGCCGAGCCGGAAGGGATGGGTCCAGGGCAGAGTGCATCCTTCTCTACAGCGGCCGGGATGTGAGCATCCAGCGGTATCTCATCGAGCAGGGAAACCAGGACGAGGACCAGAAGAGGATGGATTACCACCGGCTCAATGCCATGGTGGATTACTGCCAGACCACCTCCTGTCTCCGCAATTTCATCCTTGCCTACTTCGGGGAGCATGTGAAAGAGCCTTGCGGCCACTGCGGCAATTGTGAAAGCGGGAAGGGGAAGGTGGATGTCACCGATACGGCGTCCCTCATTTTCCGGACCGTGTCCCTGCTTCGTGAACGGTTTGGCGCCCAGGTGGTGGCCGATGTACTCCATGGCAGCCATTCCCAGATGATTCTGGACAGGAAACTGGAGGATACGCCGACCTACGGTAAATTATCCTTTGTGAAAGTGAAGCACATCAAAAGTGCCCTGAATAATTACATCGCCGACGGGTATCTCCGGCGGGAGGGAGAACCCTATGCGGTCCTGAAGCTGACGGATCGGGCCCGGGCGGTGCTGGCAGGGCAGGAAAAGGTCATGGGTCTTGCCTTTGGCGCCGACGATGTCATGGCCGATGCGGCGGTGGAAAGAAAACTGGAAAGGAATCCCATACGGAAGGGGGGCCTCTTCGAAAAACTGCGGAAACTTCGGACATCCATTGCCAGGGAGGAATCGGTGCCGCCGTTCGTTGTATTTTCCGATACCACCCTGGAAGATATGGTCCTTCTCCATCCATTGACCATGGAAGACATGGCAAAAGTCCGTGGGGTCGGTTCCTTTAAACTGCAGAAGTACGCTCCCCGATTCCTGGAAGCACTGAGGGAGGATACGGGTGAACCGGAGGCGGAAGAGGAAAAGGACGCAGCCGATTCCGATGAAAGCTTACTGGCGGCCCTGAAGGACCTGAGAAGGTCCATGGCTGGAGAGCTCCATAAGGCGCCAAAGTCCATATTCACCGATGAGGTGCTCTCATCCATGGCCCTCCAGCGTCCTTCCAGCATAGAGGAACTGAAGCAGATCCGGGGAATCGGAAGTAAAAAGGCGTCGGCCTATGGCATGCCGTTCCTCCGTCTCATACAGGGAGAAACGGCGTCCCATCCTTCCCTGCCGGAGAATGTAGATGAAAGTGCCCGGCTCCTGTTCCTGGGAAAGGTGAGGGACCGGCTGGCCCGCAGGGCCGGCGTCCTTCCGGCGGAAATCCTTTCCGATGGAAGTCTCCATGACCTGGCGGAGGGGGATCTGTCCCCCCTGGAAAAGCTGGAGGAAGGACGGGCCCGAGAATTCCGAAAGGCCATGGATACCTATGCGAAGATTGCGGGAAATTGAGCTGGCCTGGCTGGATATCCTTTTCAGATCTTCAGGTTGGCAATGATTACCATAATAAATGAATTCAACTAAGGAGGACCCTATGAGTCTTGCAGATACAGAATATCTGGGAATTGTGAAAAATATCCTGGAAAAGGGGGCGCTGGGCCAGAATCGGACCGGCATGCCTGCCTATAAGCTGCCCCACCAGATCATGCAGTTTGACCTGGAAAAGGAATTTCCTATCCTCACCACGAAGTTCGTGGCCTTTAAGACGGCGGTGAAAGAAATCCTCTGGATCTGGCAGAAACAGTCCAACGATGTGCGGCTCCTGCAGAAATGGAACTGCCATATCTGGGATGAATGGATGCGGGAGGATGGAACCATCGGAAAGGCTTACGGCTACCAGCTGGCCAAGTACCACCAGGTGGATAACCTTTTAAAGACATTGAAGGAAGATCCCCAGAGCCGGCGCATGGTGGTGGACCTCTGGAATGCGGGGGACCTGCCGGACATGGCGCTCTATCCCTGCGCCTTCCTGACCATGTGGGATGTGTCGGAAGACGGCCGCCTGAACTGCATGCTTGTACAGCGGAGTGGGGACATGGGCCTCGGTGTGCCGTTCAATATGGCCCAGTATGCGGCGCTGATCTGCATGATTGCCCAGGTGAGCGGTCTCCGCCCGGGGCTTTTTACCCATGTCATCAATAATGCCCATATTTATGAAAACCATGTGGAAGCCCTGAAGAAACAGCTGGCCCGGCTGCCGGAGGCTTACGAAGCACCGAAGCTCGTACTGAATCCGGATATCAAAAATTTCTATGACTTCCAGCCGGAAGATATTGTCCTTGAAAATTACAGGCACCACGACAAGATTTCCATGGAGGTGTCGGTATGAGCCTTTCCATCATCGTGGCCCGGGCAGAAAACGGGGTTATCGGGAAAGATAATGGCCTCATCTGGCACCTGTCCGATGACCTGAAGCGGTTCAAAGCCCTCACCATGGGCCATCCCATCGTCATGGGCAGGAAAACATTTGAAAGTCTGCCGAAGGTTCTTCCCGGCCGTGTCCATTACGTACTTACAGGGAATAAAGACTACAGGGCTCCGGAAGGGGTGCTTCTCTTCCATGATGTGAAGAGCCTTTTATCTGCCCTGCCGGAGGGGGAGAATTTCGTTATCGGCGGAGAGCACATGTATCGGACCCTCTTTCCCTATGCAGATACCCTGTATATTACGGAAGTCAGGAAATCCTATGAGGGCGATGCCTTTTTCCCGGATTTCGACGAAAAAGAATGGCACCTGGCCAGCAGGAAAGCAGGAGAAGGTCCGATTCCCCATGATTTCTGCGTATATAAGAGAATCAAGTAAAGAAGGTAGAGCTTATGAGATTTGCAGTTCGATATTACAGCCGCGGCGGTTCCACGGAAAAGGTGGCAAAAGCCATTGCTCGGGAAGTGGGGGAACGGGCAGAAACGACGGATAAGGGTCTGGAAAAGAGGGTGGATATCCTTTTCATCGGCAGCGGCGTCTATAAAGGCCATATTGATGGTCATGTGAAATCCTTTATCCAATCTCTGGATCCATCGAAAGTAGGAAAGGCGGCTTTCTTCAGCACCGCCATGCTTTCCGGCGGTAAGAGCGATGAAGAGGTAAGACGGCTCTTGGAAGAAAAGGGAATCACCATGGATACGAGGACGTTCCACTGCCATGGAAAATTCCTCTTCTTCCACAGAGGCCATCCGGACCGGAAGGACCTGGTGGATGCGGAAATCTTTGCCAAGAAGATAGGGAAATTATAAAGAATGGGCCCTGTCCTCCGGCTAAGGCGCTGCCTGCGGCAAGGCAGCAGCCTGATGGCCAGGGCTGAGGCTTCGCATGGGCTCAGGGAAAAGATGATTTAGAAGGCCCAAGTCCGGTCGAGTCCCCGTGCTCTCATGATACTTTCCCGGTGTGTTCGCTGCCGCAACCGTTCTTCCTTCCTGAATTTTCATCTTTCATTTTATTGCGCCATTTCAGGCGCTTTTTTTATTGCCCTTATTTCCATGGCTTTCAATACTTCCTGTAAGTCTATCTGATTTATCATATATGGTATACCGAGCATATCGAAATAAGTATATGTAATTTAATAAATAATATATGCCGACTTTAAATTTTAATAAATCCTATTATTAGAAAAATCCGAATTAAAGAAAGCATGCCATATAATAATAATACGGGTTACCATTAAATATTATTTTGGATTATTGACTAATTATGTGCGGCGGAATTATTATAAGACCGTAATGATGAGCCTGTGAGTATCCAATGAAAGGAAATGGGGTGAAATACATGATGCCTCTTATTTTTGCAAAAGAAGGCGATACCGTGACGATCCGCCGCATTTCCGGGAAAGACGATATCCGGCAGCATCTGGCGGAACTGGGATTTGTGGTGGATACACCGGTACTCATTGTCAGCCATATGTCGGGAAACCTGATTGTCCAGGTGAAAGGGAGCCGGGTGGCTTTGGACCGGTCTATGGCACAGAAAATATATTTCTAAAGGAGAGAGAATCCGAATGAAAACTTTGAAGGATGTACCGGTCGGCGCAACTGCCAGGGTAAAGAGAATCCATGGAGAAGGGGCCCTTCGCCGCCGCATCATGGATATGGGGATTACAAAGGGCGTAGATGTTTACGTCCGCAAGGTGGCACCCCTGGGAGATCCGGTGGAACTGACCATCCGGGGCTACGAACTGTCTATCCGCAAGAATGAAGCGGAAGCCATCGAAGTGGAAGAATGAATCATGGACTGATGATTCACAAGGAAAAGATAGGACACCAATAGAAAGGAGCAGCAGGAATGTCTATCAGAATTGCCCTTGCAGGCAACCCGAATTGCGGTAAAACAACATTATTTAATGAACTGACCGGCAGCTCCCAATACGTGGGCAACTGGCCGGGCGTCACAGTAGAAAAGAAGGATGGGATTTTAAAGAAGCATCCCGATGTCATTATCCAGGACCTTCCGGGGATTTATTCCCTTTCTCCCTATACGCTGGAAGAAAAGGTGGCCCGGAATTACCTGGTCAATGAACAGCCCGATGCCATCCTGAACATTATCGATGGTACGAACCTGGAAAGAAACCTCTATCTTTCTACCCAGCTCATCGAAATCGGCCTGCCTGTAGTGATGGCGGTGAACATGATGGACCTGGTCAAGAAGAACGGGGATACCATCGATGTGAAGAAGATGGGCGAAGAACTGGGATGCGAAGTGGTAGAAATCTCCGCACTCCAAGGGAAGGGTTGTATGGAAGCTGCCGAGAAAGCAGTGGCGGCGGCCAAAGAAAAGCGGAAGGTCCGCCTGCCTTCTGTATTCACCGGCAGCGTGGAACATGCCATTGCCCATATTGAAGAAACCATTGCGCCGAAGGTGGAAGACCGGTTCCTCCGCTGGTACGCTATCAAGGTCTTTGAACGGGACGAAGAAGCTACGGCAGCGCTCCAGCTGGACCCCAAGACCCTGAGCCACCTGGAAGGACACATCAAAGACTGCGAAGATGAACTGGATGACGATGCGGAATCCATCATCATCAACCAGCGCTATGAATATATTGCTAAAATCATCAGCTCCGTGCTGAAGAAGAAGCACGCCGGCCACACTATGACGGTATCCGATAAGATTGACCGGGTAGTCACAAACCGGGTGCTGGCACTTCCGATTTTCTTCCTCATTATGACGGTGGTTTACTTCATTTCCTGCTCCATTATCGGCGGACCGGTGACGGACTGGGTGAATGATGATTTCTTTGGCGGCATCGTCACCGATGCGGCGTCTGATTTTCTGGAAGCCATTGAAGCGCCGGACTGGCTGGAAAGCCTTCTCGTTGATGGTATCATCGGCGGCGTAGGTACGGTCCTGGGCTTCGTACCCCAGATTCTTTCTATTTTCTTCTTCCTTTCCGTCCTGGAAGACTCCGGCTACATGGCCCGGGTAGCCTTCATTATGGACCGTATTTTCCGGAAATTCGGCCTTTCCGGTAAGTCCTTCATTCCGATTCTCGTAGGCAGCGGCTGCGGCGTGCCGGCAGTCATGGCGACCAGGACCATTGAAGACCAGCGGGACCGGCGGATGACCATTATGCTCTGCACATTTATCCCCTGCTCGGCCAAGGCCGTCATTATTGCCATGATTACGTCCACCTTCTTCCCGGACTCCGTCCTCATGGCGCCGTCCATGTATTTCCTGGGCATCGCGGTCATTGTGCTCGCCGGCATTGCCTTGAAGAAGACGTCCGTATTTGCCGGTGACCCGGCCCCCTTTGTCATGGAACTTCCTGCGTACCATGTACCGTCCCTGAAGGGTGTGCTTATCCACATGTGGGAAAGAGCCCGGGGCTTCATCATCAAAGCGGGCACCATTATTTTTGCCGTATGCGTTATCATCTGGTTCTTCTCTTCCTTCAACATTACCATGGACATGGTGGATGATATCGAAGATTCCATGCTTGCCGGTTTCGGCCACCTGATTTCCTGGATCTTCGCACCTCTCGGTCTCGGTGACTGGAAAGGCGCAGTAGCCGTCATTTCCGCTGAAATGGCAAAGGAAGATGCCATCGGTACCCTGGCTGTGCTGAATGGCGTAGCCAAGGATGCGGAAGATGAAGCTGTGATGGCCGGCATCTCCGGCATGTTTACCCCTATTGCTGCATTCTCCTACATGATCCTGAACCTCTTCGACCCGCCATGCATCGTGGCCATGGCCACCATTGCCCGTGAAATGGGAGATAAGAAATGGGCGGGTCTGGCCATTGGCTTCCAGGTGATCCTGGGATATTCCCTGGCCTTCATTGCCTACAACCTTGGCGGCTGGCTGTTCTATGGATTTGCATTCGGCATTTCCCAGGTATTGGCCATTATCCTCTGCCTTATCGGGCTGTACTTTATCTGCCGCCCGGCACCAAAGGCGAAGGAGGATATCGTGGAAGGGGCCGGAGCCAGGGCCTGAAAGATATCAGGTCAATAATTCCGAATGATTTCTGTTCTGTCTGAAAGGAGGACTTCCTGTGAGTATAGGAACCTATGCTGTTCTTGCTGTGATTGCTATTCTTTTTATTCTGGCCTGCCGGCATATTTACCGGGTCACCCTGGGCGGCGGAAGCTGCTGCGGTGGCGGAGACGGTGAATGCCCTGCCTGCCGGGCAAGAAAGATGAAACTGCACGGCGGACTGAAGGAACAGTAAAGTCCAAAGGAGGAGCTCTTCGGAGCTCCTCCTTTTATATTTTGAGTAAGAACGCGATATTTCAGTTTGTCGAGCTGGTGGACGGCGCTGATGGGTAGAGCCATTCGTGCAGGGCTTCTAGCTGTTAGCTCCTGGCTGCTAGGAAGGCTCAACAGCCTACGGCACGAATGGCAGGTGGAAACATTGGACGGAAAGCGCCGCAGGCGGATCAGCTTCCCTAGCAGCTAGCCGCTAGAAGCTAGCTGCCCCGTGCGAGTGAATCTATACGCCAGCACCGAATACCAACAGCGGGGCAAACCGCAATTTGATTATGTGACAGATATTGAAAATCTACTCCAAGCCAAAAGGAGTGCCCCTAAAAAGGGGTACTCCTTTTCCTGTAGATTGCTTTGCTTTTGCGCCTTACTTACCTACACAGAACCGTTCGAAGATGGTATTGATCAATTCATTGTCCACAGTTTCTCCCGTGATTTCACCCATCCGGTTCCAGGCTTCCACCAGGTCCACCGTGATACAGTCCGCCGGCATACCGGCAGAAAGGGACTCCTGGGCCCGGTGCACCGCTTCCAGCGCTTTTTTGACCAGGTCCACGTGCCGGAGATTTGTGAGGAAGAGCTCCCTTCCCGCATCCCGGTCCTGGTGTTCCGTGAGGCGGCGCAGGGCTTCTTCCAGTTCTTCCATGCCGCTGCCGTAGCGGGCGGAAATGGGGACCACCGGGATAGGGCCGGCGGCTTCATGGATTTCTTCCTCCCCGATTTCCTGGGGCAGGTCGTATTTATTGAGGATCACCATGGCTTTGCGGCCCTTCAGATTTTTGAGAAGAGTCTTATCTTCCTCGGAAAGGGGCCGGGAGCCGTCGATGACAGCCAGTACAAGGTCCGCTTTTGCCATGGATTCCTTAGCCCGTTCGATGCCGATTTTCTCCACCTTGTTATCGGTCTCCCGAAGGCCGGCGGTGTCCATGAGCACCAGGGGCACCCCTCCGATTTTGATGGATTCCTCGATGGTGTCCCTGGTGGTACCGGGAATGTCGGTGACAATGGCCCGGTCTTCCTGGAGAAGCGCGTTGAGAAGGCTCGACTTCCCTGCATTTGGCCGCCCCACGATGGCGGTGCGGAGGCCTTCTTTGATGATGCGGCCCTCTTCAGACCGCTTGAGGAGGGAGGACAGGGATTTCTCGATGGCCGCAAGGCCTTCCCCGATTTCTTCGTTTGTCAGGTCCTCCAGGTCCTCTTCCGGATAGTCGATGGTCACTTCCAGTTTTGTGATGAGGTCCGTCAGTTCATCCCGGCTCTTTTTCACGAACCGGGAGAGGGCTCCGGAAAGGTGGCTTTCTGCCTGGGACAGGGCGGCGGAGCCCTTTGCTTCGATGATGTCCATCACCGCCTCCGCCTGGGACAGGTCGAGGCGCCCATTGAGAAAGGCCCGCTTCGTGAATTCCCCGCGGCTGGCAAGGACCGCCCCGTTTTCCAGGGCCAGTTCCAGTGTTTCCCGGAGGGCTTCCATGGAACCGTGAATCTGGATTTCCACCACATCTTCCCCGGTGTAGGAATGGGGAGCCTTCATGTAAACGGCCAGCCCTTCATCTACCTTCCTTTTGCACCGGTGGACATGGCCGAAGTACATCATGTAGGGAACTGCGTCCTTCATGGATTCCAACTTTTTGGTAGTAAACAGGCGGTCCGCCACATCACAGGCGGAAAGGCCGCTGATGCGGACGATGCCGATGCCGCCCTCTCCGGGAGCCGTGGCAATGGCCGCTATGGTTGTTTCTTCGTACATAGATTTCTCCTTGGATTACATATTGAAATTTATTTATATTGTAACAGAAACGGGAAGAAATGCAAAAACAGATAAACTCCCTGTTTTCTCTTTTAATGGGCCTGTCAAGCATTTTTGAAAATGTCCCGAGAATTGTCATTTAATAGCCCCGCAATAGTGGGGCTATTTTGAGTGGTTAGGCCAGTATGTTACTAAAATATGTTACGCGATGCAAGTTCTTCTGGATCTTGTCTGGAATGATGCGGTCTTGTAAGGACGTAATGACGGAAAGATGCCTGCTTCCATGGGTGACTCATCGGTGGAATCCAGTGTTTCTGAGGCTTTGGTTTGGTATAGTCAGCATCAAGCTCAGGAGATTTCTTCTGGCGCAAAGGGATGGCTTCCAGCGCGTAGATACTGGTATCGTTAACACTGCAGTAGAGTTCGCCGTTGAAAGCCCGTATGACTAGTACTTTGGTTCCGCTGGCATAATGCACCTGATGGCCTTCTGAATCAAGCATACGATAGTACTGACGCTGGAAACGGATGCAGTGGCCTCTGTCTACCGTACGGCCTGTAAGTACAGCCAGTATCAGGTTGATCCTCTCATCTGACGGTTGCGTCACAAAAGCTGATTTGGTACTATTGGGGGGAAGTGCAAACTTCGCATTGAATTCTTTTAGGTAGGACTTGAGGAATTCATTGGCGTCTGCAATAGTCGTGATGCCTGCCTGTCTCAGCTCAATCGGCAGGCGCGACTGCAGCGTCTCATTGAGCCGCTCAACCCGGCCTTTGGCCTGTGGTACGCTGCTTGACTCAAGGTGTATCCCCAGTTGCCTGCAAGCGTAACCGAACTGCGTATAGGTATCCTCGTCGATGGACGGGGATCCTTTTTGTTTGTAAATGAACACAGTGCGTTTATCCGTGAAGATTTCCACAGGGATTCCGTAATCTTTGAGAGTCTGCCAGAGGACATGGTAATAGCCGTTCAGGGTCTCCTGGGTGTCAAAATAGCCGCCAGTCACGATGCCAGTAGCATCATCAATGAAGAGGTGGAGATGCCAGATCTTCCCGGGGACCCATTCATATGGAGTGGCATCACCCTGCAGCTGTTCCCCAAAGTAAGCATGCCGTGGACGCCGGCTGTGGGCATCTTCAGCAGCCACAAGATTGACTTGTATTTCCATCTGCTTTTTTCTGGATTTCGTGTTGCTTTTCATTGCTTCCAATTTCCTCCTGATCCGTTTTCTTTTGGCCCGTGTAGCCTTAGGAGAGAGAATAAAGGCTGCCTCAAGAATGGAGGCTACAGAGGAAACGGAGACATGGATATTCTCATGTCTGTCCAGAAGTTCGGTAAAGTGGGTAAAATTGGCGCCATAGTACTCATTCTGGTAAAGAGCCACAATTTTTTCTCTGAGTGAGGCTGGAAGTGTTGTTACGGGTTGTCTACCCCTGTTCCCGTGGACAAATGCTGCTTTACCTTCCTGACGATAGCGCAGGATTAACCGGTTCACGGTGCGGACAGTGCACCCCAGCCGGACTGCTGCTGCAAGCTTGTTGCCATCTGGATGAGCAACAAGAGATTTGATTGTTTCATATTTGAACTGCTCGTCCATCGTTAATTCAACCTTTCTGATAAAAATTCCTCCCATCACTTGCGTTAAGATTGTGATGAGATTATACCATGACTGGGACATTTTCATTTGTGGTTACTTGAGACAATATCACTTGTGGTTCATAACTCCCTGTTTTCTCTTTTAATGGGCCCTTTCAAAGGGCACCCTTTTTTTATATAATAACAATATTGGATTAGTAAAATGGATAAGTGTTCCATAGAGGTACAACAACAGAAAGAAGGATACCATGTATCTCATTGATACCTATGATGTAATCGTGGTGGGAGCCGGCCATGCAGGCTGTGAGGCAGCCCTGGCGGCGGCCCGGCTGGGCTGCAAGACCCTGCTCACCACCATTTCCCTGGAAAATGTGGCCATGATGCCCTGCAACCCTGCCATCGGGGGACCGGGCAAGAGCCACCTTGTAAAGGAAATCGATGCCCTGGGCGGGGAAATGGGGATTGCCGCCGATAAGACGGCCATCCAGATGCGTATGCTGAACCTGGGCAAAGGACCGGCGGTGTATGCCCTCCGCGCCCAGTCCGACAAGAACGCCTACCACCGCTATATGAAGCAGGTGGTGGAAAATACGGATGGCCTGGACCTGAAACAGGTACAGGTGATGGATATTATTGTGGAAGATGGAAAATGCGTGGGCATTACTACGGAGCTCCATGAAGAATACCGGGCAAAAGCGGTGATTCTCTGTACCGGCACGTACCTGGACAGTGAAATCATCATCGGAGATACCATGTATTCCGGCGGCCCCAATGGCATGCGGCCTTCTGTAGGGCTTTCGGAGAACCTGAAGAAGCATGGACTTACGATCCTCCGCTTCAAGACCGGCACCCCGAGCCGCGTGGACATCAGGAGCCTCCATCTGGACCATATGAAGCTGGAACAGGGGGACCCGGAGAACCATGCCTTCTCCTTCATGGATGAACGGGCGGACCGGAACCAGCGGAACTGCTGGCTCACCTATACCAATGAAACCACCCACAAGATTATCCGGGACAATCTCATGCGGGCTCCAAAGTATGCAGGCCTCATCCACGGCGTGGGCGCCCGGTACTGCCCGTCCATCGAGGATAAGGTGGTCCGGTTCCCGGACAAGAAGCGGCACCAGCTCTTCATCGAACCGGAAGGACTGGATACGAATGAAATGTATGTGCAGGGCATGTCCACATCCATGCCTATTGATGTGCAGTATGCCTTCCTCAAGACCATTCCGGGCCTGGAGGACGTGAAGGTCATGCGCCCGGCCTACGCCATCGAGTATGACCTTTTGGACCCCCTGCAGCTCTATCCCACACTGGAAGTAAAGAAACTGCCGGGCCTCTATTCCGCCGGCCAGTCCAACGGTACATCGGGCTACGAAGAAGCGGCGGCCCAGGGCCTTATGGCCGGCATCAATGCGGCCCTTAAAATCAAGGGAAAGGAGCCCTTCATCCTGGGACGCCATGAAGCCTATACGGGGGCTCTCATCGACGATCTCGTCACGAAGGGGACAAACGAACCGTACCGTATGATGACGAGCCGCAGTGAATACCGGCTCATTCTCCGGCAGGACAATGCGGACCTCCGGCTCACCCAGAAGGGCTATGATATCGGCCTCGTCACGGAAGAACGGTACCAGCACTTCCTGGAACGGAAGCGGAACTTCGAGGAAGCCATGAAGTACATCCGCACGAAACGGTTTACGCCAAAGGCGGAAGTGAATAAGGCCCTGGAAGATATGGGCTCCGCTCCCCTCACCACGGGTATGGGAGCCGATAAAATCCTGAAACGGCCGGAAATGACCTATCGGAAGATGGTGGAATTTCTGGGGTGCCCGGAATTTGACCCTGAAGCGGTGGAGGAGATGGAAATCACCGTGAAGTACGAAGGCTACATTGCCCGGCAGGAAGCAGCGGTCCGGAAGGCAGCCCGCATGGAAAGCGAGAAAATGCCGAAGGATATGGACTACCTCCATCTGGACGGGATTTCCATCGAAGCCCGGCAGAAGCTGGACAAAATCCGGCCCCTGTCCCTTGGCCAGGCTTCCCGTATCTCCGGCGTCTCTCCGGCGGATATGTCGGTACTCATGGTTTACCTGAAGCGGTATAAGGGAAAGTAAAAGGGCCATGGTCGGGCGGTGACTTTGCAATGGTGCGGCGAAGCCACTGAAGGCCCAGGGAAGCACTGATTAAATCGTGGTCGGATTTCATTCTTGGATTTTTATGCAATGCGAGGAATAATTCGACGCAAATAGCGAGCTATTTAAGGAGAGTTATGACGAAGCAGTGCATAAAAATCCTTATGAAATCTGACTCTGCGAATTAATCAGCGCTTCCCTGGGTCTAGATCTAGGTCTAGATCTGGGGCAACAGGCCTTCGGCCCTTGCTGCCTCAATTTCATTCTCATTGATTAAGCCCCGCATCAGGGAAATTTATGCGGGCAGTAAACATCATTTTTTATAAGAAGTGTAGAAAGGGAAAATCTATGACAGCCTTGGAAATGATGAAAGCTTTGGGCCTTGCGGCAGACGAGGAAGCCGCAGGGAAACTGACGGAGTACAATGCCATGGTGATTGCCATGAGCAAAAAAGTAAATCTTACAGGAATCAAGGACGTGGAGGAGAGCCTGGTAAAAAACGTCTTTGATTCCCTCACCGTGTACGATGAAAAATATTTTCCCAAAGGCGGCCGGGTCCTGGACCTGGGCACCGGTGCCGGCTTTCCGGGAGTGCCCCTGGCTGTTCTCCGGCCGGACATGCAGTTCATCCTTGTAGATTCCATACAGAAGAAGCTGAATTTCATTGAAGAAGCCTGCAAAAACCTGGGTATCGGCAATGTGAAATGTCTCCATATCCGGGCGGAAGAAGGGGGACGGCGGCGGAAGACCCGGGAGGCCTTCGATGTGGTCACAGCCCGGGCGGTGAAGGCCATGCCCATTATTTCGGAATGGGCCCTGCCCTTTGTGAAGGTAGGCGGCATTTTTGCAGCTATGAAGGGACCCGGAGCCGATGAAGAGATGAAAACTGCCGGTAAAATCCTCCGTGAGCTCCATGGCGAGCTGGCGGAGAAAAAGGAACTGGCCCTTCCCGGCGGGGATCGGCGCTGTATCCTTTACATCCGCAAGACGGCCCCCTGTCCGAAGAATTATCCCAGGAAAGTGGGCATTGCAGAAAAGAAACCCATACTGGGGGAATAATCCCGATATTTCCTGAAAAAGAGTGCCCCAAGGCACTCTTTTTCACTGCCCATTGCCTCTGGACGGATGGCTCTGTGCCGGTCCATTCGGATTTGTGGTGACACCATCCTCCTTCCTTGCTATGGCTGGTATATTCCTGTATACTATAAAAAGTGACCAAGGGTTGAAAATTAATTTTTCCTGGCAAAATGTACAAATAAGGTTGGAGGACAGGCATGGCATTAACGAAAAAAGCGGAACGGACGAAGGCAAAGCTTTTGGAATCAGCTAAAAAGCTGATTAGTGAAAAGGGCTTTGACCGGGTATCCGTGGAAGATATTACCAGGGACAGCGGCGTGGCAAAGGGAACTTTCTATCACTACTTCAAATGCAAGGAAGACGTGATTATGGAGCTTTCCTTCCAGTCCAGCCGGGTCATTATAGACAAATCCGTCCATCTGGAGGGAACCGTGGTGGACCGGTGCTGCTTCTTTATCATGAACATGTATCGGGATGCCCGGTGGGCCGGCGTACGCCTGGTGCGCCAGTGGATCCGGGAATGCATCGAATCGGAAACAGGAGATGCCAAGGTCAAGGAATGCCTGGAGGATTTTCATTCGTCCCTGCTGACGATTCTTACCATACACCGGGGAGAGGGTTCCGGAGAACTGGTACAGGATGCACCGGTGGATACGCTGGTGAAACTGCTGATCGGACACATATTCGGTACGCTTACCGTGTGGTGCATGGTCAACGGAGTCTGGCAGATGGATGATGAAACGGGGGAGAAGTATACCCGTATCGATATCGGCAACCTGCTGAAGCCCTACCTGATTCCCTGATTTTCTGAAGGCGGCATGATCTGCTGCCTTGTGTTGAAATAAAAGCGGTTTTTATCAGGAGGATATCCGATTCACCTGACGTGGGTGATCACGAAATCGGCTGTCGGAAATCCTGTAAAGAAAGTGAGGTTATGAAGTGAAAGAAGTCAAACCTTCCAAGCGGCCTATACTGGCCTATTATGTGATTATCTTTCTTGTGATTATTTTCTTTAATTCCCTTATCATGCCGGCCTTCCGGAGCAATGAGGTGAAGACCGTGGATTATTCCACCTTCATCACCATGACTGAAGACCAGCAGATTGACAAGGTCCAGGTGGAGCAGGACCAGATCCTCTTCACGAAGAAGGGAGAAAAGGATACCTACAAGACGGCACCCATGAACGATCCCCAGCTGGTGGACCGGCTCCATAAGTCCGGCGCCGACTTCACGGCGAAGATTTCTACGCCCATGAATCCGCTCCTTGATTTCGCACTGACCTGGATCCTGCCGATCCTGATTTTCATCGGCATCGGCCAGTATATGAACAAGAAGTTCATGAAGAACATGGGCGGTCCTGATGCCATGCAGTTCGGTCTGGGAAAGTCCCATGCCAAGATTTTTGTAAAGCCCACGGATGGCATCAAGTTCTCCGATGTGGCCGGGGAAGATGAAGCGAAGGACAGCCTGAAAGAAGTGGTATCCTATCTCCATGATCCTACAAGGTACAAGGAAATCGGCGCGAAGATGCCAAAGGGTATCCTTCTCGTGGGGCCCCCAGGCACCGGCAAAACCATGCTGGCCAAAGCAGTGGCGGGGGAATCGGGAGTTCCTTTCTTCTCCATTTCGGGCTCCGAATTCGTAGAAATGTTTGTGGGCATGGGTGCTGCCAAGGTCCGTGACCTGTTCAAGCAGGCGAAGGAAAAGGCACCATGCATCGTATTTATCGATGAAATCGATGCTATCGGCAAGAAGCGCGGCGGCGCAGCTATCGGCGGCAACGATGAACGGGAACAGACCCTGAACCAGCTCCTTACGGAAATGGATGGGTTTGAAGACAATACGGGGGTCATCATCCTGGCGGCCACGAACCGTCCGGAATCCCTGGACCCCGCCCTTACCCGGCCGGGCCGTTTTGACCGGCAGGTGCCGGTTGGCCTTCCTGACCTCCAGGGCCGCGAGGCAATCCTCAAGGTCCATGCCAGCAAGATCAAGCATGCACCGAATATTGATTTCAATAAGGTGGCCCGCATGGCTTCCGGCGCCTCCGGCGCCGAGCTGGCCAATATCGTCAACGAAGCAGCCCTCCGGGCTGTCCGGGACCATCGGAAATTCGCCACCGAAGAGGATATGGAAGCGTCCATTGAAGTGGTCATTGCGGGGTATGAAAAGAAGCATGCCATCCTTTCCGATAAGGAACGGTGCGTGGTTTCGTACCACGAAATCGGCCATGCCCTGGTGGCAGCTCTCCAAAGCCATTCTGCCCCGGTGCAGAAAATCACCATCATCCCGAGAACCAGCGGCGCCCTGGGTTACACCATGCAGGTGGATACAGGAAACCATTACATCATGACGAAGGAAGAACTGGAAAACCAGATCGCCACACTGACCGGCGGCCGGGCAGCAGAAGAAGTGGTATTCCACACTTCCTCCTCCGGTGCTTCCAATGATATCGAGAAGGCCACGAAACTGGCCCGGGCTATGATTACCCGGTTCGGCATGAGCGATGAATTCGGCATGGTAGCCATGGAAACGGTGACGAACCAGTACCTGGGCGGCGATACCACCCTGGCCTGCTCTCCGGAAACCGCAGCCCGCATTGACCGGGCTGTGTCCGACCTCATCAAGAAGGAACACGAGAAGGCTGTAAAGCTCCTGGAGGAAAACCGTCCGAAGCTCGATGCCCTGGCGAAGTACCTCTATGAAAAAGAAACGATTACGGGCGAAGAGTTCATGCATATCCTGGAAACCGGCAAAGTGCCGGAAACACCGAAGGCTCCCGAAGCTCCGACTATGGATCTGAACCTGGAAAAGTAACGGGTTTTGCGTAATTTTAAAAGGAGTACCCCTCCACATGGAAGGGTACTCTTTTTGGATGCAACGAAAAGATGCAAAATCCGATTTACCGCAGTCCCTTTTTATGATACTATATTCATATAAATCGAAATAGAATAACTTTATTAAAGGAGGTATTCCTATGGCATTGGCAATTGGTGAAAAAGCACCGGATTTTACACTTCCTTCTGACGGAGGCAAGGACATTTCCCTTCATGACTATGAAGGACAGAAGGTGATCCTTTATTTCTACCCCAAGGACAATACGTCCGGGTGTACGTTGGAGGCGAAGGCTTTCCGGGACCATCTGGCGGATTTCAAGAAATTGGGGTATGTGGTCCTGGGGGTGAGCCGGGATTCCATTAAGAAACACTGCAATTTCCGGGACAAGAATGAACTGAATTTCCCGCTCCTCTCCGATGAAGAGGAAAAGGTGGTGAATCTTTACGGTGTACTGAAGGAAAAGAGCATGTACGGAAGGAAGTACATGGGCATCGAACGGTCCACTTTCATCATCGATGAGAAGGGAAACCTGGTGAAGGAGTACAGAAAGGTGAAAGCAGCGTCCCACGTGAATGACCTGCTGAAGGATCTGGCGGAATAATAGAATATAGAAAAGCCGTGAACTATAGGGAATCATAGCTCACGGCTTTTATTTGCAATTAATTTGTGCGAGTTGGGATGGATTCATTCTGTCCGGTAATCATAGCACCTGCCCTGGGGAACAGGGATCTCGAATAAAGGGGATAGCCCCGCCTCGAAGAGGTGGAATTTACAAATCAGATGAATGCTGATGACATAGAGGGCAAATTTATGCGTTTCCCTATCCAGAGGTCTTGCTGGAAATATATAATTTGCGGCGCTTCCATATTTTATGCGCCGCCACCACCACTCCTCACTCCTAACTCCTCATTCCTAATTAATGGCATGAGAGTTGATACTAAGGTTTGGAATACAGCTTGATACCGGCTATATTTCTTCCAGCGCCTCTATTCCCAGCACAAGGGCGGCATTGCGGCTTTCCTTTCCCCAGTGCCTCTGGTCGTGGGACAGGGAAGAGAGGGTATCGGCGGTGAACATGATTTCTGCAAATTCTCTTTTCCGGAACCTTGCACAGGCGGCGAGGGCGCTGGCTTCCATATCCACCAGTTTGCAGCCTTCGGCTTTTCTTTTCTCCACCTTCTCCCTGGTTTCCCGGAAGAAGCCATCGCTGGTCCAGGTGGTGGCGGCGTGGAAGGGGAGTCCCTTTTTTTCAAAGTACCTTTTAAGCTTGGTCAGGGGTCCTTTGTCCAGGTCTATAAACCGGGAGGGGGCCATGTAGTGGTAGGAGGTGCCTTCGTCCCGGAGGGCCCTTTCGATGGGGAAGAAGCAGTTCTCCGGAAGATCTATCAGGGATCCGCAGCAGCCGATGGCCAGTACCTTTTGGGTGCCATAGGCAAAGAGCCGGTCCTCTATGAGCACCGCCGATGCAGCGCCGGCGGGAGCCTGCACGAGGAGGAGGGACTCCTGGTTTCCCGGTATTTCATAGAGGGGAAATTTCTTCGTAAGTGACAGGAAAGAGCCGATGACTTTCCCGCCCCGGCTTTCAGCAAAGGCGGCTATCCGCTTTTCCCCCAGAAAAGCCATGAGGCACCGGGGAGGAAGGTGAAGGGAAAGGTGCTCGAAATCCGGGGAAATGAGACCTTCTTCGCTGCTGAATTCAGTGAGAGGAATGCTGGTAATCATGGGGTGACTCCTTTCTGCGGGAAACGTTAGGTTAGAAGCTTGTAACTTTGATCATATTCAGGGAAGTGGGGACTATCTGTTTACTACCCTTCCAGATGGTACGGCGAACCGGGGCAGGGCTGCTTATCCGGGACTTGGATGCCATGGGCTGTGAGGACCTGCCGGAGCAGGGCGGGACGGTCGGAAATGATGCCATCCACCCCTTTATCAAGTTCCTTTTCCATGTCCTCTTTCGTATTGATGGTCCAGGACACCACCTTCATGGAGAGGCTGTGGGCACGGTTTACGTCGGCAGCGGTGATTTCCTTAAAGCAGGGAGAAAGAATATCCGCCCCTGCGGCATGGGCCGCTTCAATGACGGAGTTTCCGCAGTCTGCAAGGCGGATGCCTCCCAGCCAGGGGGACGGTTCTTTCCGGTCCAGCCACAGGGTGTCGCCGTCAATGCCCCAGGAGGGCTGCTGCTGGTAGAGGGCAGACGTGCGGATAGAAGGATCCAGCCGTTTCATGAGAATGAGGGTAGTCCAGTCGAAGGACTGGAGAATCACCCGGCTCTCCATGTGGTATTTCCTGACTATCCGGTAAAATTCATGGACAAACCGCTCGGGGTCTGCGTTATTTCTATAGTAGGGGCTCTCGGGGTTCGGATAAGACTTGGTTTCTATATTGAACTCTATGGTCCTGTTCCCGGTAGATTCGACGAGCCGGAACAGTTCCTCCAGCGTAGGAATGGTGGCATCATGGGACACCTGGGTGCCGTGTTCCCGGGCATAGGTCGTGCCGGGACGGAGGTGGCCCACATTGAACTGCTGGATTTCCCCGATGGTCATGGTGCGGAGGTCATACTCCCTGCCTCCCACCGGGCGGCCTTCGCGGTCCGTGGTGATATCCGGGTTCAGCCAGGGATTGTGGCTCATGACGATGCCGTCTTTCGCCAGCTGCATGTCGCATTCAATGGTGGCGGCGCCGATTTCCAGGGCGTAGAGGTAGGAATAGAGTGTATTTTCCGGACGGGCATCCCTCCCGCCCCGGTGGGCTTCGAAGTCAAACATACTGGTCTCCTTTCGTAAGGATATATGAACCGCTTTTGGGAGCTGATGGATAGAGACACTTGAGTGGGGGCTTCTGGCTGCCAGGTTCTAGCATTTAGAAAAAATGAACCGCCTGGGGCATGAAATTGGGGCTGGAGGCGCCGCAGGCTGGACAGCTTTCCTGGGAGCTAACAGCCAGGAGATGGAAGCCCCTCCTGATGACTCTACCCGTTATCATGCCGAACTGCGGCCCCATCAATCTTCATCCATGCTGTCCAGCAGGATGTATACATTCTCATTATCATACTCGATCTGCTCGGACCAGCGGGTGACGGAGCGGATGAGATCTCCTGTGCGGGCGTATTCCAGGAGGATGAAGGCTATGGCCTCTTCGGCGTACTGGGCCATGGCCAGGGGATCATAGGCTTCGCATTCATCCAGCTGCCGGTAGAAAATGTACTGGTAAAGGTTGGTGAGGAATAGGCTCCCCGTGCTTTCTGCCAGCTGCCGGGCCTCAGGAAGAAGCGTATCCATATGATCTTTTATGAAAAAAAGGGATTCTGTCCATTCGGTATCAATGGGATTGGTCTCTTCCAGACGGGAAATCGCTTTTTCCACAAAGGGCGAAGTAAGGGAAAGGTCCGGGGCAGAAAGCCCTGCCTCTTCATCCAGATGAAGGAGGGTAAGAATCCGGTCAAAATGGAAAAAATCATCGGACTCGCTGCCTCGGAACGTGAGGGGCCCTTTTTCAGCAAGGAGCTGCTCCACCGTCTTTTCACAGGCCAGCCCTGTGCCGCAGAGCATGATTTCTTCCCCACGGTCCCCATCGTAGGGGAATTTGTAGAACCGGGGATGGTCGTGGCAGATCTGGCAGAGAAAATCGTTTCCCTTTTCCAGTACCAGCCGACAGAGTCCCTTTTCCGTGAGGAAATGGCAGTACCCCTTTTCATTCATCCGAAAGCAGGTGAGCCCTTCTTCGCCGGTCTTCATCCATTTTGTGAGCTCCTCGCCCAGGGGCCCCTGGGTGTTCCGGTATTTCTTCTCCGTTTCTTCGTCGATATCGATTTCCCATTTCTGGCAGCAGGTGTGGCGGCATTTGTCCGCCTTACATTGGAAATGGGGGAAAAAGGTGGGATATATTTTCAGCATGATAACTCCTTGTTGTGACAATGGCCTGCGTCCGGGACTGGAGAAAGGCGGCTGGGGGGAAACATGCCCGTCAGGCGAAGAGAAGGTGCGGCGGGAATAGTGTAGACTTCGGGCATCAGATACCGAAAAGAATCAGCGGCGGAGACGCGGTCCGGCTTCATAAGGCGGTGCCATATGATTTGTGTGCCGCCACTAATACTCATCACTTCTCACTCCAGACTTTTGAACCTGTTTTCCGTAAACATCTTCACAGTTCATGGCACTATACAAAAATCCCCCATCCCCGAAGGGGACAGGGGAGCATATGTTATTTGACTTCCTGGATAATGGGGAGAATCATGGGGCGCCGCTTGGTGCGGTCGTAGAAATACTTGCCCAATGAATCGCGGATCTGGGTTTTAATGGCATTCCATTCGGTCACATTGCCGGCCTCGCAGCGGTCAAGAACCGACTCGATGCGGTCTTTGGCTTCCGTGAGGAGGGCTTCGCTGTCGCGGACATAGACGAACCCGCGGGAAACGATATCCGGGCCAGCCAGGACCTGGTTGCTTCCCTTTTCCAGAGCAATGACTACGATGACCACCCCATCCTGGGCGAGCTGCTGGCGGTCGCGGATGACGATATTTCCTACATCTCCTACGCCGAGGCCATCGACGAAGACAGGACCGGCCTGTACTTTGCCATTGATTTTGCCGCTGCGGTTCGTGAATTCAAAGACCGAACCGTTTTCCCCAATGAGGATATTCTGTTTCTTCACGCCCAGGCTTTCTGCCAGTTCCGCATGGCTGCAGAGCATCCGGTATTCACCGTGCACCGGGATGAAGAACTTCGGCTGTACCAGGGAAAGCATGGTCTTCAGGTCTTCCTGGGAGCCGTGGCCGGATACGTGGACCCGGGTAGTCTCGCTGGTGACTACGTGGGCACCGAGACGCATGAGGCTGTCGATGGTGCGGCCTACGCTTGTCTCGTTGCCGGGAATGGGGGAAGCAGAGATGATGACCGTGTCTCCCGCGTGAATCTGGACCTGCCGGTGGCTGCCGTCAGCCATGCGGGACAGCCCTGCCATCGGTTCCCCCTGGCTGCCGGTGGTAAGAATGCAGAGGCGGTCGTCCCGATACCGGTTGATTTCTTCCGGCTCGATGAATGTGCCTTCCGGTGCTTTCAGGTAGCCCATTTCCAGGGCGATACCCACCACGTTTACCATGGACCGGCCGAATACGCAGACCTTCCGCTTGAAAGCAACAGCCGCATCTACGGCCATCTGGATACGGGAAACGTTGGATGCAAAGGTGGCCAGGATGATGCGGCCCCGGGCATCGGCATAGGCTTCGAGAAGGGACTTGCGCACCACCGCTTCCGAGGGAGTATACCCCGGGCGCTGGGCATTCGTGGAATCGGCGCAGAGTACGAGGACTCCCCGGTGTCCCAGTTCAGCGAGCTTGTACATATCCGTCAGTTCCCCGTCCACCGGAGAGTGGTCGAACTTGAAGTCCCCGGTGTGGACGATGGTGCCGATGGGGGTGCGGAGATAAATGCCGCAGGAATCGGGAATGGAATGGCACACATGGAAGAAACCGAACTTGAATGAACCGGCTTTGAATTCATCCCCCGATTTCACCACGTGAATGTCAGCATTGGTAATATGGGCTTCCTTCAGCTTGCCTTCGATGAGCCCGCAGGTGAGGCGGGTTGCGTAGACCGGCGCGGAAACTTCCCGTAACAGATAAGAAAGGGAGCCGATGTGATCTTCGTGACCATGGGTGATCAGGATGGCTTTGATCTTATCCTTATTCTCAATTAAATAACTGAAATCGGGGATAACGATATCGATCCCCAGCATGTCTTCTTCCGGGAAGGCCATGCCTGCATCAATTACGATAATTTCGTCGCCGTAACGGAAGACAGTCATGTTCTTTCCGATTTCCCCCAGTCCGCCCAGGGGAATGATCTGTAATCTAGCTTTTGCCAAGATTAAAATCCTCCTATTTAATTTTTATAAAATAAAAATGTATCCCCACATAAAACTACATGCAGCATACATATAAACATATCAATTAAAAAGCCGTTCCATAGTCGCTTTTTCTATTATATCACAAGGAGGAAGCTCTGTGGCAGAAAGATAGATTTAAGAATTGGCTGAAGGAAGTTGGGGCTTCGCGGCTTTGCCGCTGAAGATACAGCCGCCAGTCATCCGCCGTAGGCCAAAGGCTTTCTGACAGCTGGAAGGTGGAAACCGGCACACCTGCGCCAATGACTCTACCCATATACCTGCTGAAACCCTGAAAGAGGGAGGTACGGAAATCATTCTGCCCCGATATTCCCCAATATATGGTACAATAATATATCTACTATTATATGTGTAAAAGGAGTAATCGCATGGATCATAGAATTTCCGGAAATAACCACGCCGTGGTGCTGGCTGGCATGTGTACGGCCCTGGCGGTGGTGCTTTCCCTCCTGGGCTTTTACATGCCCCTCTTGTCTACGGTGGTATTTCTTCTCATTCCCCTTCCCATTGCCTATCTGGGCATGAAGGAAGGCGTGAAATGGTCTGTGGTAGTCACCACGGGGGTGCTCATCCTGGATTCCACATTCTTTGGCGTGGTGTCCGCCGCTTTCGTGTGTGCCATCTTTGGCCTCCTGGGCGTGGTCATGGGAATCTGTTACCGATATAAGGTTTCTGCGGCGAAGACCCTTTTTGCCGGTGCCGCGGTGGTACTGGCAGCCCTGGTGGCTGAGGGCATTGCGGCCCTTTACCTCCTGGGAATTCCGTCCCTCCTTTTCGGCGGGGAAGGCATGGCCCAGATGAAGGACAGCATGCTGGAAGTGCTTCCTTCTTTCTACAGCGGGGAAGCCTTGGACCAGGCGAAGGAAAAGGTGGAATTCCTCATGGATGCCATGGAGAAATCGGTGCCCTATACGCTGGTGGCAGTTTCCGTATTCTATTCCTGGGCTTCCATGACCCTGGGATCCCATATTTTCAAGAAAATGGGGATCAGCGACATTCCCCACCTGCCGCCCTTTGAACGGTGGGAATTCCCCAAGGGAACCATCCTCCTGTACCTCGTGGTCCTGGGCTGCCAGTATTTCTTCAAGGACCAGGAGCAGGTGTCCTATGTGGCCTATAACCTGGGCACCCTCTGCGTTACCATTTTCTGGCTCCAGGGACTGGCGGTGGTGTGGTGGCTGCCCCATCGGTACCCCATGATGAAGCCCCTTCGGCTTTTCATCATGATTCTTTCTGCCTTTATCGGCTTTGTCCAGATGTTTGTGGTCTTCCTGGGCATTGCGGACATGGCGGTGGACTATCGGAAAAAAAGGAATTATCAGTAAGGAAAGTGGCGGAAGTGGCTGTTGGAGAACAGCGGGAAGCTATCGGCCAATCGTGTGAATGGTTCGTAAGGGCTGCAGGTGGGGCTTCGCCCAATCAGGTTTTCGCCGCAGGCGTTACCCTTCAGTCACCTTCTGACAGCTTTGGGGAAGCTCCTCATGAATGGCTGGCAATCCTTCATTATATTTGCATTCATTCTTTATTTCGGTTAGGATTAAGGGTGACCGGATGAATTGTTCCGGTGGCACGAAGCGATAGTTTGGAAACTGGATTTTTTAGAAATCGAGGTTTACAGAGGGTAAAATGCTCAGTGACATTTGGGTGTACAAGAAAACGTCCCGAATCATGCTGGCCCTGCTTCTGGCAGCGGTGGTAATGCTGGCTACCCAGAACTGGCAGCTGGGGCTCCTTCTCTTTATCGTCGTGGCAGGCTGCATCGTATACATCAAGCGCTGCGACTATTACCAGGAAAAGAAGCTGCTCCGGTATCTGGATGACCTGTCTGCCGGTGTATCTGCAGGCACGGTGTATGCGGTGAAGAACCTTCCCGTAGGCATTGCCATGATGGACGAGAAGAAGGAACTGGTCTGGGCCAATAACGTATTCCGTGGATGGATCGGGAAGGATGCCCAGGAGGGCGTACGGTTCCAGAACCTGGTGACAGGACAGAAAATTTCAAAGATCTGGGGGAAGACCGGCTGGTTTGACTGTCATGCAGGAGGCACGTTCTTCCGGGTATTCCACAAGTTCATCGATGTGGATATCGGTGGCGGTACCCAGTCACCGTTCATGGTTTTCTATTTCATGGACAGAACCGATGTGGAAGTGGCGGTTCGGGAATGTACGGAAGCTCGGCCGGTATTCGGCATCATCCGCATCGATAATGTATCGGAAGTAACCGCCGATATGACGGATATGGAAAAATCGGCTCTCCTGTCTGATGTGACGGAAAAAGTGCTGTCCTATTTCAGCAGCAGGGATGGATTTATCAAGCAGTATTCCACCACCGATTTTGTGACCTGCATAACCCAGAAAGCCCTGACAGAGCTCATGGAAAGCAATTTCGATATTCTGGACCAGGTCAGGGCCATCCATACGGTGAACCGCATCCCCGTGACCTTGTCCATCGGCGTCGTGCAGAGCGAGGAAAACTTTGCCAAGCAGTTCGAAGAGGCCCAGGTCTCTTTGGACCTGGCTTTGGGCCGGGGCGGTGACCAGGCCATTGTCCGCGTCGGCAAGGATGTGAAGGCCTTTGGCGGTAAATCGCCTACCGCCGTGAGCTCCACCCGGGTCAGGGTCCGTGTCGTTGCCCAGGCTCTGAAGGAAATCATCGATGGCGCCGATATGGTGCTCATTATGGGCCATGCCCACGAGGACTTCGATGCCCTGGGGGCTGCGGTGGGGGTGTCCCATTTGGCTCGGGCATCCCATAAGGAAACACATATCGTCCTGTCGAAAGAACGGGATACCTGCAAAAAGATGGTGGAAGCCATTGAAAAGAGCGGTCAGGCCGAAGGACTGCTGCTGGATGAAGGGGATGCGAAGGGCCTCATCACTGACAAGACGGTGGTGGTCATCGTGGATACCCACATACCGGAGCTGGTGGCGGCACCGGAGGTGCTGAAGAGGGCCAAGAAGAAAGTGGTCATCGACCATCATCGGAGAGCCAGCACCATGATTTCCTCGCCCCTGCTCACTTACATGGAGCCGTCTGCTTCCTCGGCGTCGGAACTGGTTTCCGAACTGGTTCAGTATTACGGCGGCGATGAGGAAATGAATGAACTGGAGGCGTCCTGCCTCTATGCGGGCATCGTGGTGGATACGAAAAATTTCGCCGTCCAGACGAGCGTCCGCACCTTCGATGCGGCCAGCTTCCTGCGCCGCTGCGGCGCCGATACGAGGCTGGTGCACCGGCTGTTTGAAGAAGATATCAGCAGCATCCGTACCAAGGCGGAAATCCTGGCGGATATGAAACTGGTGGATGGCACCATCGCCATTGCCGCCTGTCCGGAACATGTGGAGGAATCCCAGATCCTGGCAGGCCAGGTGGCCGATTACCTTGTGACCATCAAGGAAATCCGGGCCAGCTTCCTGTTCTACTATACCGACAAGGGCCTGTGCCTCTCGGCACGGTCCGATGGGTCCATCAATGTGCAGGTGGTCATGGAAGCCCTGGGCGGCGGCGGCCACATTACCGTAGCCGGTGCCCAGCTCGGTAAGGAAGGAAAACGGGAGGAAGCAGAAAAGACAATCATTGCGGAAGTCCGCAAACAAATAAAGGAGGAGAAAGAATGAAAGTCGTACTCTTACAGGATGTCAAAAAAATGGGAAAAAAGGGAGACGTTGTGGAAGTCTCCGACGGCTATGGCCGTAACGTACTGATCCGCAAAGGGCTGGGTGTGGAAGGAACGAAGGGAAACCTGAATACCGCAGCCCAGCGGCAGGAATCCAAGGTATTCAAAGACAAAGTGGCTGCCGATGAAGCGGTCATCATGGCTTCCCAACTGAAAAAGGTGAAAGTGGTCATCAAAGTCCAGTGCGGGGAAGACGGAAAGATTTTCGGATCCGTCACCGGCAAAGACATCAGCGAAGCTTTAGAGAAACAGTATAAATTCAAACTGGAAAAGAAAAATATCCGCCTGAAGAGCCCCATCAAGACCCTTGGCGAATACGATGTGGAAGTCTGGGTACACCAGCAGGTGACCAGCACCATCCACGTTTCCGTAGTAGCGGAATAAAAAAATCCCCATGGCAGAAGCCATGGGATTTTTTTATAGGAACCGGCAGGACCGGATGATTGAGTGAAGAAACGACAAGAAGTGAGAAGTTAGGAGTGAGAAGTTAGGAGTGAGGAGTTAGGAGTGGATGTGGCGGCGCATCAATTCATATAGCGCCGCAGTATTATATGCATGCCACTACTTCATCGTTTATCTTATAACTCTATCGGTAATTTTGGGCCGGCCCTGATATTTTATAAAATCTCGTGCCGCTATATAATTTGACGCGGCACACCACCACTCCTCACTCCTCACTTCTCACTCCTAACTTTTTCACCATTCAACAATCTTGCCATTGATTTAAAATACCCACATTTCTCCTATCACAGACAGTCCTTCCCGTTTATGGTATAATAAAACCGTAAATTGCGCATATATATGGCGTACAGAATACTTTCCCAAGAGAACTATGTGGGAATTCCGAACAGGAAGGAAGAATGAAACATGGCAACAGCAATGGTAATCGGTGCCCAGTGGGGCGATGAAGGTAAAGGCAAGATCGTGGATTATCTCGCCGCAAAGGCAGACGTGGTTGTCCGCTCCCAGGGGGGTAATAACGCAGGCCACACCGTAGTCACCGGCGGCAAGGCTTACCCGCTCCGCCTCATGCCCAGCGGCATCATGTATCCCGGCACCATCTGCATCATCGGCACCGGTGTCGTGGTGGATCCCAAGAGCCTTCTGGAAGAAATGAAACGGCTGGAAGACCAGGGAATCGATGCAAGGCACCTCCAGATTTCCACCAGGGCCCAGGTGGTATTCCCTTACCACATCCGGCTCGATGAAGCAGAAGAAGCCCGTAAAGGCAGCCACAAGATCGGCACCACGAAGAATGGCATCGGACCCTGCTATGCAGATAAGATCAACCGTATCGGCATCCGCATGTGCGACCTCATGGACAAGGAAACCTTTGCTGAAAAACTGAAATACAATGTGGCCCAGAAAAATATGCTCCTGGAAAAACTCTACGGCATGGAAGGCTTCGACTATGAAACCATGTTGGACGATTATCTGGGATATGCAGAAAAACTCCGCCCCTATGTGACCGATACAAACTACACCGTGCAGACCCTGGTACGGGAAGGCAAGAATGTCCTCTTCGAAGGCGCCCAGGCTTCCATGCTGGACTGCGATAACGGTACATATCCATTCGTTACTTCTTCCCATCCTACTGCCGGCGGTGCCTGCATCGGTGCCGGCATCGGACCCCATATGATGCAGAACATTTTCGGCGTGGTGAAAGCATACAGCACCCGCGTAGGCCAGGGCCCGTTCCCCACGGAACTCCTGGACGAAACGGGAGACTACATCCGGAATACGGCCCATGAATTCGGCACCGTCACCGGCCGTCCCCGCCGTGTGGGCTGGCTTGATACCCGGGCCGTCCGCTATGCTGCTGCCCTGAACTCCTTCGATTACCTGGCCATTACCCGCCTCGATATCCTGGACGACATGGAAGAAATCAAAGTCTGCACAGGCTATGAATACGAAGGCAAAGAAGTGAAAGAATATCCGGCGGACCTGAAGTTCCTGGAAAAGATCACCCCCGTATACAAGACATTCAAAGGCTGGAAACAGAAGATTTCCGGTATCCGCAGCTACGACGAACTTCCGCCGCTCTGCAGGGAATACCTGGAAGGCATCTCCAAACTCATCGGCGTGCCCATCGGAATTGTATCCGTAGGTCCGAGCCGTGAACAGACCATCGTCCTGAAAGACGTATTCTGATAACCATACAAAATCCCCGGAAATGGGAAACCATTTCCGGGGATTTTTTGATGGGAAATTGCGCTGCAACGATTCGACTATTTCCTTGCCACTACGCCAACGGCCAGGATAATGAGCACCATACCCAGGAGCTGCCAGAAGCCAAAGAGAAGATTAAACAGGAAGAAGGAAAAAATAATGGAGGAAAAAGGCTCCAATGCCGAAATGATGCTGGCCTCTGCCGGCTGGATGTAGGCTACGCTTCCCAGATAAAGGACGAAGGAGCAGATGGTACCAAATATGACCACGTACACAAAGGCCATGATTGTATCTGCATCCACGGAACCGGTGAAGGGTGTGAGGAAGGCGATGGGCATCATGCAGAGGGAGGCGGTAAACATGCCCCAGCCCACCACCTCCGGGGCTCCGTATTTCTTGATAATCCTCACGGGCTCCACGGTGTACAGGGCACAGGCCAGGGCGCTGACGAGGCCCCAGAAAAGGGCTTTTTCCGATATGGCCAGGGAATGGAAATTGCCGCCGGTGGCGATGAGAGCAGTACCGGCCACTGCAAAAAGGGTGCAGAAGATTTCCTTTCCCCGGGGCAGCCGTTTCTCGGAAATACAGCACCAGAAGATGATGAGGATGGGCATGAGGTATTCCAGGATGGTGGCGGTGGGGGCATTGCTGTATCGGATGGAAGCAAAGTAGCAGTACTGGGTGCCCAGCATGCCGAAGGCGCCAAAAATGAGGAGCGTGAGCCTGTCCTTTTTATCTTTCCAGATGGAAAAGATATTTCCCTTCATCAGCTGGGCGATGAGCACCAGCAGGATTCCCGCAGAAAGGAGACGGAAGAACGTAAGCCATTCCGGTGAAATTCCCCGGTTAATGAGAAGAAACTGTCCCGCAATGCCGCTGGATCCCCAGAGAATAGACCCAAGAGATGCGAAAAGGATCCCTTTTTTCCTGTCAGCAGTCATGAAAAAACCTCCTTATGACAATAAGGTATCATAAGGAGGCAGGATATGCCAATTGCAGTTTGCCCTGCTGATGGGGCGGCGCTGATGGATAGAGTCAAACGCGTGAGAGCTTCTAGCTGTTAGCTGCTAGCTTCCAGGAAAGCTGGCCAGCCTGCGGCGCTTCCCACCCGGTCTTTCCATCAGTCATTTGTGCCGTAGGCTGTAGAGCCTTTCGAGAAGCTAGAGGCTAAAAGCTGGGGAAGCGCTGATTCATTCGTAGAGTCAGATTTCATAATGAGGTGCCCTATGGATAACGAATTAAAACCCGGTCTCTATGAGCAAGTGATCAGCGAGGGGCTGGCACGCCTGCTTCAGGCGCTTCCGGAAGGCCGAAAGGATGAAGCCGCCATCGATACCGCCGAGGCCGCGATGATTCTCACGCAATACCTCGCCGCTTTTCTCCACAGGTCTCTTACTGCCATTGGCGAGCAGGAGGCGGCGCAGCCACTCGCCGCACAAATCGCCTTCGCGAATGAGCTCATCCGCTTTGTCCAGGGGAAACTGCCGCTCCCGCCCGGCGAAGCCGGCAGTCAGCCGCGTGCGGGGGATGACCTCATCGACGCAGCAGGAAAGCAGCTTCTGGGCATCACGCGCCAAAATGATCTTCTCCTCAAAAAGAAGGAGCATATGATGCGCCCCTCGACCTCTCTCGTCGAAACCTTGCTTTTCACCGGTGCGCGCCAGGAGCCGTCCATGTTCACGGAGCTCAAAAAGGAAATCGCCACCTCCGACCGCCTCGATCTTCTCGTTTCCTTTATCAAGTGGGGCGGGCTCATTCTCATCCTGCCCGAGCTGCAGGCCTTCACCGAGCGCGGCGGGCAGCTGAGAGTCATCGCGACCTCCTACATGGGTGCTACCGACGTCAAGGCGATTGACGCACTCGCAAGGCTGAAAGGCGCCCAAATCAAAATTTCCTACCATACCAAAAGCACGCGCCTCCATGCCAAGGCCTACATCTTTCATCGCGATACCGGCTTTGACACCGCCTACATCGGCTCCTCGAATCTCTCCAACCCTGCGCTCTCCAGCGGTCTGGAATGGAACGTGAAAATCACGAATCATACTGCCCCCGCCACGATGAAGAAGGTCAACGCCACCTTTGATACCTACTGGCAGTCACCGGATTTCGAGCGCTACTCCCCGGATCAGTATGCGCGGCTCGCCGCCGCCATCGATGCCGAGCGCCACCCCGCTTCCGTTCATGAGTCCCCTGCCGCCTACCAGTTCATCATCCGCCCCTTTGCCTATCAGCGCGCGCTTCTCGAGGAAATCGCGGCCGAACGGCAGCTGCGCGGCAATTATCGAAACCTCATCGTGGCCGCCACAGGCACCGGAAAAACTGTTTTGTCTGCCTTCGACTATCAGCGGTTCCGCCAAGCGCACCCCGGCGAGGCCTGCCGCCTTCTTTTCGTCGCCCATCGAGAGGAAATCCTCGCGCAGAGCCTCGCCTGCTTTCGCAGCATTCTCCGCGACCAAAACTTCGGTACGCTCTTCGTCGGCAGCCACAGGACAACGGCCGCGGATGATACTGCGCACCTCTTCCTCTCGGTGCAAACCTTCCATGCACAAAAATGGTGGGAGCAGACGACGCCGGATGCCTACGACTACATCATCGTCGACGAGGTCCATCACGCCGCTGCCGACACCTATCAAAAGCTTTTCACCTACTATCAGCCCAAAATCCTGCTCGGCCTGACGGCGACGCCGGAGCGCATGGACGGCCAGGACATTCTCCGCTATTTCGGCGGCCATCCCACGGCAGAGCTGCGCCTCTTTGAAGCCATCGAGCGCGGCATGCTCGTCCCGTTCCATTATTTCGGCGTCACCGATACGGTCGACCTCTCCGAGCTGACCTGGTCAAATGGCGGCTACCTCACGAGCGAGCTCAACCAGGTCTATGTCCTTTCGCACGAAAAGGCCAGAAAGCGCGTGGAAAACATCCTCGTGAACCTCGAAAAATATACCACAAGCCTGAGCGACATCCATGGTGTCGGCTTCTGCGTCTCTCAGGAGCATGCCGCCTTCATGGCGAAATGCTTCACAGACCGGGGCCTGCCCTCGCGCGCCCTGACCTCGCACTCCTCCGAGGAGGAACGGCGCACGGCCAAAAACGATCTCACGCAGGGGAGGCTTCGCTTCCTCTTCGTTGTCGACCTCTACAACGAGGGCGTCGACATCCCCGCCATCGATACGATTCTTTTCCTGCGCCCCACGGCCTCCCTCACCATCTTCCTGCAGCAGCTCGGCCGCGGCCTCCGTCTCTCCCCCGGCAAGGCGTATCTGACCGTCCTTGACTTCATCGGCCAGGCGCATCACAAATACCGCTTTGAGGAAAAGTTCTCCGCGCTGCTCCGTCATACCAAGCATTCCACCCGCGAGGAAATCGAGCAGGGCTTCCCCAGCATGCCGCGCGGCTGCTTCGTCGAGCTCGAACGACAGGCGCAGAAATACGTTTTGGATAACATTCGCGCCCAGCTCGTCAACAAAAGCTACCTGCTCGCCCAGCTGGAGGATTTCGGCAAAACCGGCACGCCCCTGTCGCTTGACGCCTTTCTCTCCTTTGCCAGACTGCCGCTCACGAAAATCTACAAGGCCGGCATGAAGGAAGGCTTCGCACGCCTTGCCGTGCTCGCCGGTCTGCGCCCCGACTTTGAGGAGCCGGACGAGCAGCTGCTCACGCGCGCGCTGCCGCGCTTCGCGGCCATCGATGATGCCGAATGGATTCAGTTCCTCCTTTCCCTTCTGCCGCATCTATCTTCCCTCCCTGCCCGGGACTACACCCCCATCGAGGAAAAATGGCTGCAAATGCTTTACTTCACCATCTGGAACGACAGTCTTGAGGAGCGTACCGCTCAGCAGACCATCCGCGAACGGCTTGCCGCCCTCAGCAAGGACCGCAGCCTCATCGAGGAAATCTGCGGCCTGCTGCGCTGCCGCCTTGCGCATCTCAAGGGCGTCAGCCTGGAAAATCGCCTGCCCTTCCCCTGCCCGCTGCGCGTGCATGCCCAGTACTCGCGCGATCAAATCTGCGCGGCGCTCGATATTCTGAAGCCGTCCACGATACGTCAGGGCGTCTATCAGGTCAAGGAGAAGAACTGCGACATCTTCCTCGTCACGCTCAACAAAAGTGAAAAGGACTACTCGCCCTCCACGCTCTACGCTGACTACTCCATCAACGACCATCTGTTCCACTGGGAATCGCAGAGCACGACCTCCGATACCTCTCCCACCGCAGAGCGTTATTTTCATCATCGCGAAAATCATCACTTTATCCTGCTCTTCGTACGAGAATACAAAAAGAACGCGCTCGGCAGCGCGCCCTATGTCTTTCTCGGCACGGCAAACCACGTCCGCCATGCGGGCTCCCACCCCGTCCGCATCATCTGGAGGCTCGACGTCCCCATCCCGGCAGAATTCCTCCAGGTGACGAACCAGCTCGTTTCCGATTGAGGCCCAGCCCGATGCGATAAGCGGCAGGCGGGGAAACGCCCAGCCTCCCCCCGGCAGGCTTGCACGCCATGATAATGCGTAAAATTGTTAAGGAAGGCATTGCCGCTGAAATTCCGTATCGGTGGATAGCACCGGAGCGCGGCATAAGGAAGCCTCATCTAAAAATCATGACAATCCTATGCGCGCAGTTCTGCGCCTCGTGGTTGATTTCATCGCAAAATGATGATAGAATCAAATGCAAGCAGGTCAATATCGCAATGCTATTTATATGAAAAATGCGGAGATGCTTGTGATGCTCCTGCGGACGTGATGGAGCGCCGACGCCCCGACGGGGATTCATCGCCGCAGGGCGCAGGGTTCCGTCTCTTTCATCCGCACCAGGCAGGATCGCTAACGGCATCGTCTGCAGACGGTGCCGTTTCTTTTTGCACGCTGGCATTGCGCCATAGGACGAGGGAGGGAGATTCCTTTGCACGTTCCTTTTACCGGACGGCAGTTTTCATCATTTCAGGTCATCGGGCTGAGCTTTCTCGCGCTCATCGCGGTCGGGACGCTGCTGCTCATGCTTCCCTGCGCCACGCAGAGCGGCAGGAGCGCACCTTTTCTGACAGCGCTTTTCACGACGGTATCGGCAAGTTGCGTCACGGGACTCACGGTCGAGAACACTGCGCTCTATTGGTCGCCGTTCGGCCAGCTCGTGCTTCTGGGGCTCATCCAGATCGGCGGCCTCGGCGTCGTGACGATGGCGGTGGCGGTGACGGTCGCCTCGGGGCGCAAGGTCGGCTTCATGCAGCGCAGCACGATGCAGGAGGCCGTGGCGGCACCGCAGCTCGGCGGCATCGTGCTGCAGCTGCGGTTCATCCTGATCTTTACTTTTGGCTGCGAGCTTCTCGGGGCGCTCTTGCTGCTGCCGGTGTTCGCGCGGGATTACGGCTGGCTGGAGGGGAGCTGGCTCGCGCTCTTCCATGCGGTCTCGGCGTTCTGCAACGCGGGCTTTGATCTCCTCGGGGAGCGCGCGGGCGGCTCGTTCATGGCGTACGCGGCGGACCCGCTCGTGAATCTCGTCATCACCGCGCTCATCCTCGCGGGCGGCCTCGGCTTCATCACCTGGGGGGATCTGCGCCTGCATGGCCGCCATCTCGGCCGCTGCCGCCTGCAGACGAAGATCATCCTCCTCATGACCGCCGTGCTCGTCATCGTGCCGACGGCGATTTTCTACCTGCTGGAGTTTCCCGAGCTGCAGGGGGCGGCGCGGTTCTGGGCCTCGCTTTTCCAGGCGGTGACGCCGCGCACGGCGGGGTTCAATACCGTCGATATCGAGACGATGAGCGATACGGGGCGGCTGCTACTCGTCGTGCTCATGTTCACGGGCGGCGCGCCGGGATCGACGGCGGGCGGCATCAAGACGACGACGCTCTTCGTGCTGCTAGCGACGATGATCTCCTCGCTGCGCCTAAAAAAGGATGTGGAGCTCACGCATCTCGGGCGCCGCATATCCCTCGAAACCGTGCGGCGTGCGCTGACGATCTTCCTCGTGTATCTCGTGCTGCTGTTTTCGGTGACGGTCTTTATCTCTTATCATGACGGCGTGCCGCTCATGGATGCGATGTTCGAGACGGCCTCGGCGCTCGGCACGGTCGGTCTCTCGATCGGGCTCACGGAGCATCTGAGCCCCGTCTCGCAGCTTTTGCTCTGCGGGCTCATGTACTTCGGGCGCATGGGCGCGCTCACACTGATTTATGCCGTACACACGCGGCGCGAGACAGTGCCGCGCCGTCTTCCGGAAAGTTCAATTACCGTTGGTTGAGGTGATCCTATGAAAAAGTCAGTCCTGATTATCGGCCTCGGGCGCTATGGCCGCTACGTCGCGAAAAAGATGAACGAGCTCGGCCATGAGATTCTCGCCGTCGACAAGGATGAGGAAAAGGTGAATCTCGCGCTCCCCTTCGTGACGAATGCGCTCGTCGCGGACACGACGGACCCGCGCTTCCTCGAATCGCTCGGCGTGCGCGATTTCGATCTCTGCCTCGTCGCCATCGGTGACGATTTCCAGAGCTCGCTCGAAACGACACTGCGCCTCAAGGAGCTCGGTGCGCAATACGTCGTCTCACGTGCCTCACGCGGCATCCATGAGAAATTCCTGCTGCGCAACGGTGCCGATGAGGTCGTCTATCCGGAAAAGCAGATGGCGAACTGGACAGCCATCCGCTACGGCTACGACCATATCCTTGATTATTTCCAGCTCAGCAACGATTATGCGATTTATGAACTGCCGATGCCGGAGGCATGGGCCGGACATACGATCGGCGAGCTCGACATCCGCCGCCGTTATCATGTCAACGTGCTCGGCATCAAGGAAAAAGGTCATCTGAATGTGGAAATCACCCCCGCGACACAATGCACTGCAGGAGATACGGTGCTCGTGGTCGGACACCGCAAGGATTTGACAAAGTTTTTCCATATTTGAGCCAGGAAGCAAGAACCTCCGGTTCAGAAATCCCTTCACCATAAAAATAGGGTAAGTGAAATTTGAGGTTGAAAAGGGCCTTATCCGACCATTTCCCAATATCGGGGTTCTGGTTGAATGAGGTTCTTTTTCTTATGTCGCAAAATATCCCGTTTGGTTGAAAACATAGAAAATCACAACTCTATATTTTGCTCAAAATCTGGTTGAAATAGTTTTCTTGTTATAGTATCATCATAATATGAGGTTATTTCTCAAATTCTGGTTGAAAAGACAAGGAGACCACTTAATGGAACAGGAACGGTTTAATTACGAAGCAGAAATCTGGAACGTGGCCGATTATCTGAGGGACGTGATCCAGAGAAAAGACTATAACCGTGTGGTGCTCCCATTCTCCCTCCTCCGCAGACTGGAATGTGCTTTGGAGCCAACCAGGGTCGCCGTCTGCAAGGCTCTGGAAGACCATGAGAAGGAATGGGGACGGGAAAGCGAAAACTATTGTACGTATTCTAAAAAGCTTTTCTACAACGTCACAAACTTCCGTCTGAACAACCTGGGCGCTACGGATACCTACGAGGCCCTGATGTCTTATATCGACGGATTCAGCCCGAATGCTCGTGAAATCATGAAGCGGTTCAAGATGTAGGCAATACCCTTCCGGCGCCGTCAGGCTCTTGCCAGGACGACGCAGATGAGGCCGGCCACGAAAAAGAAAATATACGCCGGCAGCCGGTAGTCGGTGTAGAAGGAATCTTCCTCCCGTTCCACTTCCTCATAGGGCCGGGCGTGCATGCCTTCATAATAGCTTTCCGGGATGAGGCCCTTGTAGAAGTCCGCCAGATACTGGGCGTAGTCCAGGGTTTCCTTTGAGAAAAACCAGAAAACCGGCGTATACAGGGGGACTTCGTCTTTTCCGGACAGGTAGGACAGGACTTCCGTGGTAAAGCTCTTCAGGGCGGCATCGGGGCTGTCCGTATCCCGTTCCGCCTTTTCTGCCATTTTATTGAATCGGTCGTGAAGGGCTTCAATCTTTTCCTGTGAATAGAGGGTATCCAGATGGTCCGGCAGGAGAGATATATCTCCCACCCCGCGGCCGGGGTCCGCTTCTTTTCTTATGAATTCAGGAAAGGTCTCATCGATTTTGTCAAAACCGGTATAGAGGCTGAGAAGGGGCGGATAATCCCGGGCATAGGCTTTCAGGACGAACCGGGCGATATAGAGCCGGAAAACGGCGTAGTCTGCCAGAAACCGGCACCAGTGGGGCCGCTCCCGGTCATGCATGATGATACTCTTTTTCTTCAGGAAAAGCCGGAAAATCATGTGGAGCCCATAGCTTCCCTGGGGCTTGGCCATATAGGAAAAGAAAGCCCGCTGGGCAGCGGTAATTCCCATATTGACCAGGTAATTATCCATATCCACAGCGGACCACTCCCTTCTTTTACTATTTCCCTGTGTCCCCATTGTACTCTAGCCATTCTCTTTTGGGTAGCCCGGGGCAGGGGATTTTCTTCTCTACAGGGCGATGAGACAGTAGAGGGCCAGGCCGGTGAGGAAGGCGAGAAGGGAAGAATCCGCCAGTTCCTCAGCGCCGGAAGCAAAGGAAAACACCGGCGTCAGGGTATCGGCGCACCGGGTAATTTCCCTTGGCGTGAAACGGCAAAGCTTTTCATGAAGGAAAGAGAGGTAGCCCTGGATTTCCCTGAGAAGAAGGGAAATCCGGTCTTCAGACAGATGAATTTTTCTCTCCTTTGCGATGGCCCGGAGAAATGAAGCGGTATCCTGGTCTCCCTGTAAAGTCCGGAAGAAATGGAAACGCCGGTCCACGGACTCCCGGTCCGGATACCGGGCGAGGCTTCCTGCGGATAGGAAGGAGCCATTGAGCTGCCGACGGAGCGAAAGGGCATGGAGGGTCTCCGGAAGGTGGGACAGGCTCTCTTCCATCCCTTCCACCAACGCCCCAAGGCATCCGAACCCGCTTCTGAACGCATGGATCTCCTGTTCCGCCAGATACAGGCGGAGCAGCACATAGTCCCAGAAAAAATCATCCGACGGCGGTGGGCTTTCGTGCAGGAAACCGCCGGATTCGCAAAGAATGGGATAGAGGTCACTCCCCTTTGCGGGAGAAGTGAATGACCGGAGGGCCTCCTCTACCAGGGAGGCCCCTTCATACTGGAGATACTCTCTATTGTTCATTTTCCTTTCCTCCTGTCAGGGAACACAGGATATGTTTGTGACTTTCTTGCATATCATTATAAAGGAAAATCATGCATAAAATATAATAGAAAATATTTATTATAGTATAAAGATTATATGCTGCATCTTACAGGCCGTAAAATGCATCTTGAAGGAGGTATTCCTCCTCATATTCAGTATAGAAGGAAACAAGTAATAATAAAAATAGTGAATAATCATAAAACATATAAATGGATTTAATAAGTGAAAGAGAGGAGTGAGAAGTGGAGGTGGCGCGCCATGGATGGTGCGCCGCATACCCATTCCTGACTGATTGCCGGGAACTTTGGCATCGAATGGACACTCCACCAGCACCGGCTTTCCCATCTTGCCTTTATGTTCTCTTTCGTGTAGCATAGGACATAAGAGACAGGACATCAGTCATACAGGGAGGAAAACCATGGATACGCTGGAAAAAAAGAAGGTTTCCATCTTCCTGCAGGGAGGAGAGGAAGGATTCACCATCCATTCCGATGGAACCGAAGAGGAGACAAGATATATCCTTTTGGCGGCAGCCTGTTATCTGACAGGTATTCCTGCCCATCATGTAAAGGACGCGGAGACTTTCCTGACTGTCCTTGGACAGGAATATGAGGAAGAGGAAAATGGGATCCGGTGCCACTGAAATGGTGGGAGAACAGGAAAGGAAACGATATGAAGCGGAAAGAAGCATTAATCAATGTAGAAGCCCTGGATGATGGACAGGTGGACATCCGGATCAACGAAGAACAGTATTCCCAGATCATGGCTTCCCTGTCCCAGGGCCTGTGCGGCGCCTTTGATGTGGCCGGGGAACATGATGACGTCGTATTCCGTACCATCCGTGCCATGGTGGAGGAAGACCGGAGGCGGCATTGGGCAGAGGAAGACCCCATGCCCCCGCTGCAGTAAGGAAAGGAAATCATTGTGGAAGAGTGGCAGGTAACAAAAAAAGAAGCAGGCCTCAGGCTGGACCGGTTCCTTCAGGAAAAGAAGGGCTGGCCCCGTTCTTTTTTTATGAAAGCCCTGAGGATGAATAAAATCAAGGTGAACCGGAAAAAGGAGGATCCCTCCTATCGCCTTTCCGAAGGGGACCGGGTCACTTCTTTTGTGCTGGAAGAAAGGAAGAAAAAACTCCCGCCGGTGGATATCCTGTATGAGGATGACCGCATCCTGGCGGTGAATAAGCCCTCCGGCCTCCTGTCCCTGGACGTGACGGGAAAAGAAAGGGATACCCTCCTTGACCGGGTGAATGCCATGCTGGCAGGGAGAGGGGAAAGAGCTGCCTATCCGGTGCACCGCATCGATTTCAATACCTCCGGCATCCTGCTTTTTGCCAAAGACGAGGAGGCAGGCCATATCCTGGACCGCATGATCCAGGAACGGAAAGTGAAGAAATCTTATCTCTGCGTAGTACGGGGAAGCCTCCAGCCACCGGCAGGACGGCTGGAAAATTATATTTTCAAGGACGCACGGAAAAACCGGGTCTATGTAACGGAGGAGCCTGTCAAAGGCGCCAGGACCGCCATCACCGACTATGAAACGAAAGCAGTAGGTTCTGGCCTGTCCCTGGTGGAATGCCGTCTCCTCACCGGCCGGACCCACCAGATCCGGAGCCAGATGGCCCACGCCGGCCATCCGCTCCTGGGAGATGACAAATACGGGTCCAAGGAATGGAACCGGAAAATGGGGGAGCGGCGGCAGCTGCTCTGCTCTTTCCGGGTCACCTTTGCTTTCGGCGAAGAGGCCGGTTCCCTGTCCTACCTGTCCGGAAAAACCGTTACCATGGACGAAATTCCCTTTGTAGACCGCTATTTTAAAGGATTTGCCTGGTAAAAAATCGGCCTGCAGAAAGCAGGAGCCCGGGATAATGTGATGGGATCGGGAGTAAGGCTTTTATTGCGGGAGAAAGGAGAAAGTAGAGAGACTGTGTGATGGACCTCCGCCGGGTTTTCCAGAATACCTGTCACCCCGATTCATTCTATATTTCACTGGAAAATCAGTGAAATTCGGTATAAAATAGAAATATTATTACCATAAAGTACGGAGGCCCCTCTTTTCTCATGAATGGCGGGACTTTAGCCTGCTTTGCAAAAAGGAGTCACTTCAATGGAAAACCGCGACAGTTTCAAATCCCGCCTGGGGTTCCTGCTCGTCAGTGCAGGATGTGCCATCGGCATAGGTAATGTATGGAAATTTCCCTACATTACCGGCGAATACGGGGGCGCCGTATTTGTATTGTTTTATCTCTGCTTCCTTCTCCTCATGGGGATTCCCGTCATGACCATGGAACTGGCCGTAGGCCGGGGCAGCCGCAAGAGTGCGGTGCAGGCCTATAAGGCACTGGAAAAGCCCGGCAGCCACTGGCATATCCATGGCTGGTTCTGCATCGCCGGCTGCTATCTCCTCATGATGTACTACACCACCGTCTCCGGCTGGATGCTGGGGTATTTCTGGAAATTCCTGACCGGCACGTTCCAGGGTATCACCCAGGATGCCATTCCCGGCGTATTTACCGCCATGCTGGGGAACCCCTGGGAAATGGGCATCTTCATGGCCCTCACCGTGGTTCTCGGTTTCCTGGTCTGCGGACTGGGCCTCCATAACGGGGTGGAACGGATTACGAAGGTCATGATGGCCTGCCTCCTTATCCTTATCGTGGTGCTGGCGCTCCACAGCCTTTTCCTGAAAGGAGGAGAACCGGGACTGGAATTCTACCTCCTCCCTGACTGGAACCGGGCCGTGGAAGCGGGCATCGGCAATGTGGCAGCGGCAGCTATGAACCAGGCCTTCTTCACACTGTCCCTGGGGATTGCAGCCCTTGAAATTTTCGGCAGCTACATGACCGATGACTTCACCCTCACCGGCGAGGCTGTCCGTATTACGGCGCTGGATACCTTCGTGGCCCTCCTGTCGGGACTCATCATTTTCCCTGCCTGCTTTGCCTACAACGTGCATCCGGACCAGGGACCGTCCCTGATCTTCATTACCCTGCCGAAGATTTTCACCGACATGACTGCCGGCCGTCTCTGGGGTACCCTGTTCTTCATCTTCATGACCTTCGCCTCTTTCTCCACGGTAACTGCGGTCTTTGAAAACCTCATTGCCTGCGCCATGGATAACTTCGGCTGGAGCCGCAGGAAATCGGTACTCATCAACCTGGTGGCGGTATTCCTCCTTTCCATCCCCTGCGTCCTGGGGTACAATGTCCTCTCCGGTGTCCATTTCATCGGAAACAGGGACGTGCTGGACAGCGAAGATTTCCTGGTGAGCAACATTCTCCTCCCCGGCGGTGCCCTGGTGTACCTCCTGTTCTGCGTCACGAAATTCGGCTGGGGCTTTGACCATTACATTGCAGAAGTGAATAAGGGAAGCGGCCTGAAGATGCCCCTCTGGATTAAGCCATATCTGCAGTTCATCCTGCCCTTCCTCATTCTTGTAATACTGATTCGCGGCCTTATGTGAGAACTATCCTGTACCTTTATATTTTGTAAGAGTGAAGCCGTAGGTTTCACTCTTTTTTTGGTGCGCCCAGCATGGGCGTATTCTCAAGGGTGAAAGTCCCAAGACTACCCGACAGCGGGAAGGTCATAGCTGAACACCAAGGGTGTCCATCGTGAGGTGGAATCTGAAGGAAGGTGCAGGCAAATCTCCGGTCCGATGTACAAGAACCACATAAGGCTAATACAGGGTGGATAAGGTTGCCAAACAAACTGAAGTCCCATAGCTGTACGGAATCCTGTAGAGTAGATGTGGCGGATAGATGGAGAGAAAGAATACGTTCTTACCTGGGGAGGTCTCACGGACACAGCAGAATAAGGCTGTATTTACTGGGCTGTGCTGTGGTTGAAATAAGATTTGCCGTGAGAAGTCAGCAGAGGCCATAGTACCAGATGGCTCATGGGCATCTGGGAAGGGCCGAACTTTAGGAGATGTTAGTCAATGAAAGTAACCAACCATGGGCTTAAAGGCAGACAACTTCAGAAAGAAGACTACTGGCAGAAAGCAGCTGCGGAACAGCAAGGATATGCCGGAGTGCCCATCCATGTGAGGATTGCTGAAAACAACAACATCATCGCAGACTTGCATAAGCAGGAATGCGAAAACTAAGGAACCGCCGTATACCGAACGGTACGTACGGTGGTGTGAGAGGTCGGCGGGCCGATGCCCGCCTCCTACTCGATCGCTATTTATAAAATACAGGACATAATGTGCAAAAGGATATATCCCTACACCCTATTAGGCTATCATTATTTCACGAAATGCCTTGACTTTCTATGTATAAAGGTATACTATAAACTTGCTGATACGAAAAGAGTGTACAAGAATTTCGCTTCTTACATTTCTTATCTTCATACCTTAAGGAGGGCTATGATGGACGCAAGAGAGAATGCTTATGTTTTATGGTTTGATGAACTGCACCGGAAAGATGTAGCTCTGGTTGGGGGAAAATCTTCTTCCCTTGGTGAACTGACCACTTCCACCGGGGTTCCTGTTCCCTATGGCTATGCAACCACTGCCCATGCTTACCGTTACTTCATGGAAACCACAGGACAGAACAAAAAGATTCATGAACTGCTCCAGGATCTGAAGGATGTAGAAGATTCCGTAGAACTTCATGAAGTCTGCACAAAGATTCGTGAAAGCATTGTATCTGCTGAAATGCCGGCTGACCTGGCCAAGGCTATCGGTGATGCTTATGATGAACTGGCTAAGAAAGTCAATGAAAAGGATCCCTATGTGGCTGTCCGTTCTTCCGCTACCGCAGAAGACCTGCCGGATGCTTCCTTTGCAGGCCAGCAGGATACCTACCTCAATGTCACCGGCCGTGACATGGTCATCCGCAAAGTGAAGGAATGCTACGCATCCACATTCACCGACCGCGCTGTTTACTACAGAGCCAAGAAACATTTCGACCATGAAAATGTAGCTCTTTCTGCGGCTGTACAGATGATGGCTGACTCCAAGGTAGCTGGCGTCATGTTTACGGTGAATATTGCCAACGGCGATGATTCCTGCGTCATGATCGAAGGATCCTGGGGCCTTGGGGAATACGTGGTACAGGGTACCGTCACCCCGGATAACTTCATCGTCAATAAAGCGGACCTCACCATTAAGTCCCGCATTATCAATGAAAAGTCCATCGAACTGGTCCGCAAGCCCGGCGGCGATGTAGAAGAAAGAAAGGTACCGGAAGACCGCGCCAAGGCACAGGCTCTCACCGATGACCAGGTCGTAAAGCTCGCCTCCTACGCAAAGGCCATTGAAAAACATTATGGCTGCTACATGGATATGGAATGGGCCGTAGACCACCAGGACCGCATCTGGATTCTCCAGGCCCGTCCGGAAACTGTATGGTCCAAGAAGAATAAAGAAAAGAAAGCAGGTAATGAAGAAGTGAAAATGACAACCGATCATAAAGTACTGGTCAAAGGACTTCCGGCATCCCCGGGAATGGCAGCAGGCAAGTGCCACGTAATTACAGATCCGAAGGACATCGATGAATTCAAGGACGGCGAAGTCCTCGTCACCACCATGACTTCCCCGGACTGGGTACCGGCTATGAAGAAAGCCGTTGCCATTGTCACCGATGCCGGCGGCATGACCTGCCATGCATCCATCGTTTCCCGTGAACTGGGCATCCCCTGCGTTGTCGGCACGAAGAGCCGCAGCGTGGAAGCCACCAAGGTACTGAAGACCGGCCAGGACATCACCATCGATGCCCAGAACGGTATCGTCTATGAAGGTATCGTAGAAGACCTGGTGAAGAAGAATGAACCCGCTGCTGCCGCTGGCGCTGCAGGTGCCACCGTCGTGGCTGCTGAATACTTTGCACCCACCGGCACCGGTGTCATGATGAACCTCGGCGATCCGGACCTGGCTGATAAATATGCAAGCCTTCCCTGCGACGGCATCGGTCTCATGAGAGAAGAATTCATCTGGACCACATTCATCCATGAACATCCGCTGTACCTCATCGAACAGGGCAAACCGGAAAAGGTTATCGACATGCTGGCAGAAGGTATTTCCAAAGTATGCCGTGCCCTGGCTCCACGGCCTGTAGTACTCCGCTTCTCCGATTTCAAGAGCGGTGAATACAGAAACCTCAAGGGCGGCGACAAATATGAACCGGTAGAACCGGCAGACCTCCTCGGCTGGAGAGGCGCTTCCCGCTACTATGATCCGAAATACACCGCTGCATTCCGTCTCGAACTGAAGGCAGTAAAGAAGGTCCGTGAAGAATTCGGCCTGAAAAACCTGAACTGCATGATTCCGTTCTGCCGTACCGTAGCAGAAGCAGCGAAAGTAACTGCCATCATGAAAGAAGAAGGACTGGAAAGAGGCCCGGACTTCAAACTGTTCCTCATGGCTGAAATTCCGTCCAACATCATCCTGGCTGACCAGTTCAACCAGTACATCGATGGCTATTCCATCGGATCCAACGACTTGACCATGCTCATCCTTGGCTGCGACAGAAACAACGACACCGTTTCCGCACTCTTTGATGAAAGAAACCTGGCCATCAAGAGAGCCATCCGCCATCTGATTGCCACCGCCCATAAAGACGGCAAGACCGTATCCATCTGCGGCCAGGCACCGTCCGTATACCCGGACTTCACCGAATTTCTGGTAAAGAGCGGCATCGACTATGTATCCGTAAACCCGGATATGGTAAAGGCCACCAAGAGAAATGTAGCCCGCATTGAACAGAGACTCATGCTCGATGCAGCTACCGGCAGGGGACTGAAAGAAGTAGAAGACTACACCTGGTAACAGGGGGCTTCCTACAATTCTCCCGCTGCGAGAACAATTCCGGCATCCGGGGCTGCGAGAGCAGTCCCGTTTTGCCTTAATGAGGACAGATACCATGTTTTATTTCCTGTACCATGCCCTGCTGATTGCAAGAAAGGAGAAAAGATGCAGCTTACCAGCCGCCAGAAAGAAATCACCCGTATTGTCCGGGAAAACGGACCGATTACGGGGGAAATGATAGCAGAGCGACTTCACGTGACTCGAAGTGCCCTGCGCGGGGATTTGGCCGTCCTTCTCTCCGGAGAAGTCATTGCGGCAAGACGAAGACTGGGCTACTATTACCTGGGAGGCGGAGAGGATCCTGCAGCTGCGGAAATCCGGTCCTGTACGGCAGAGGACTGCATGTCCCGGCCTGTCCTTGTCAATGCGGATTCCAATGCCTATGATGCGGCAGTTCTTCTCTTTACCGAGGATATCGGTACCATTTTCGTAGGCAATGAAGATGATGTGCTGGGTGTGGTATCCCGTAAGGATCTTCTGAAAGCGGCCATGGGCAGGGAAGACCTGGCAAAGGTTCCTATTTCCATGGTCATGACGTCCCGGTCCAAAATGATTTATGCGGAACCCCAGGATGATATGGTATCCATTGCCCAGAAACTGATAGACTATGAAATTGACTGCCTTCCGGTAGGTACGTTTAAAGATGTGAATGGGGAAAAGAAATTCCAGCTGAAAGGCCGGATTTCCAAGACCAATATTACCCGCCTTTTCCTGGAACTGGGAAAGGGGAAGAGATAAGGAGGCAGGGCTTTGAAGAAAATTCCTGAAGTTTATGTTGTTTCCGATTCCCTTGGCGATACGGCGGAGAGCGTGGCCAAAGCCACCATCAGCCAGTTCGATGAAAATATCGATATCGTAAGGGTTCCTTTCATCCGCCATGCGGAACAGGTGGAGAAAGTGGTGGAAGAAGCCGCCGAACATCATGCGGTGGTCTGCCATACCCTGGTGAGCCCGGAACTCCGGCAGACCTTTGAAAAAATTGCGGAAGCAAAACACGTAAAGTATGTGGACATCCTGGGCCCCATGATGGACATGGTCGGTACCATCTCCACTACGAAACCCCGGATGAAGCCGGGCATCATCCATAAGCTGGATGAAGAATACTTCAAGAAAGTGGAAGCCATCGAATTCGCAGTAAAGTACGACGATGGGAAGAACCCTGCCGGTTTCCTGAAAGCCGACGTGGTGCTGATCGGCGTATCCCGTACATCGAAGACCCCTCTTTCCATGTACATGGCCCACAAGAAATATAAAGTGGCCAACCTGCCCCTGGTGCCGGAAGTACCGCTGCCGGAAGAAATCTTCCATGTGCCGCCGTACCGCATCATCGGTCTCATCATCGATCCCTACAAGCTGAATACCATCCGCGCAGAACGGATGAAGGCCCTGGGATTCTCCGGAGCCGCCAACTATACGGACATTGCCCGTATCCAGGATGAATTGACCTATGCCAAAGAAGTGATGCGGCAGCTCCATTGCCTGGTCATCGATGTGTCCAATAAGGCCATCGAAGAGACCGCCAGCCGTATCATGGCCATTATCCAGAGAAACAAGGAACTCTACGGAGATAAATACTGATAAACGGAAAGCAGGCCGAAGGGCCTGCTTTTTTTACAGACCGGTCCGGAGACTATTCGATATTTCAGTTTGCCCCGCTGTTGGGGCGACGCTGATGGGTAGAGTCAAACGCGTGAGAGCTTCTAGCTGTTAGCTGCTAGCTTCCAGGAAAGCTGGCTAGCCTACGGCACGAATGACTGACGGGAATACCGGGTGGAAGCGCCGCAGGCGGATCATCCTTCCTAACAGCTAGCAGCTAGAAGCTAGCAGCCCCGTGCCAGTGACTCTATCCGCAAGCATGCCAACCGCCAAACCCCAACAGCTCGATAAACCGTAATAGTTCTTTCCTTCCTGCCACTCTGCCGTATACCCGGGGCCATACTCTTCGGAAATCTGCAATTCCCTGTGGCGAAATCAGTAAAAATGTGGTATTATCTATCCGTACGTATTCGTACATGGGGCTTTGACCCCGCTTTGCGGGTGTAGTTCATCGGTAGAACGCCAGCTTCCCAAGGTGATACTCAACTGCAAAACAGTAAAATACAGACACGTGAAAAATCCCACCATCACTGCGATGGCGGGATTTATTTTTTATACAGGAATCTAAGACGTATAGTTTTACAACCTTACGGCAACCTTATTTATAAAAAAACCATTTTTTACCCCCTAAAACCTCCTCGGAGATACAGAATAGGATCCCCAAATGATGTCCGATACTTCTGTATTGGTGAAACCTGCAGAATGCTATATAATTGATAGAAAAGGAAGGTGAACTCGTATGCAGAAACGGATGCCCATCGGCGTGGATGATTTCCTCGAAGCTGCAGCCAATTATTATCTTGTAGATAAGACTGCTTTTATCAAAGACTTCCTGGACCATCATGCCCAGGTAACTCTGGTCACAAGACCCCGGCGATTTGGGAAAACGCTCACCATGAGCATGCTTGACTACTTCTTCTCTATAGAAAAAGGGAAGCAGACAAAAGAGCTTTTCCGGTCTTTGGCTATCGGTCATATCGATGGTAATTATATGAAATACCAGGGCACAAAACCGGTCATCTTCATGACGCTGAAAGGTGTGGAAAATGACACATGGCCTCTTCTGTTTGGTGCCTATAAATACTGCGTGCAGCGGGAATACCAGAAATACCGCAAGATTTACGAAAGTGGCCATTTAGCCGAAGAAGAAAAGCGTTACTTTGCCCGGATGCTCGATCTGACCGGTTCTGAAGAAGACTACCAGCAGAGCCTCTACAAACTTTCCAAGTTCCTGCATGATTATTACCATGTAAAGCCCATAATCCTGCTGGATGAATATGATGCACCCTTACAGTATGCCTACACCCACGGCTTTTACGATGAGGCCATTACATTCTTCCGCAGCTGGTTCAATAACGGACTCAAAAGCAACGAACACCTTGACTTTGCCCTCTTAACCGGCGTCCTGCGTCTAGCGAAGGAAAGTATCTTCAGCGGGCTCAATAACCTTGACGTCTGCACGGTCACCGGCAATAAATATGCAGAAACATTCGGTTTTACTGAAGATGATGTGGCTCACATGGCAGCGGATTTGGGACGGGAAAGCAAACTCCCCGAACTTAAACACTGGTATGATGGCTACCGGATCGGTAATCAATCTATTTACAACCCCTGGTCTGTCGTCTGTTATTTTGCCGGTGACTGCCATCCTATGCCCTACTGGGTCAATACATCTGCCAACGATATCCTTCACCGTCTTCTTCATCATGCCGATGTCCCCCGCATCGAAATGATCCACGACCTGCTGGAAGGTAAAACCGTACGGGTCACCCTGAATGAGAGCGTCATTTACAAGGATATTGCTAAAGACAGGAGCGCCCTCTTCACTATGCTCCTTACAACGGGCTACCTGACGATTGACGGCATTTCTCCTTCATCCTACAACCGCTTTTCCCTCCGCATTCCCAATGAAGAAGTGCGGCTCGTATATTCCACAGAAATCCTGAATCATCTGGCTGATGGCGTAAACCGCGATACTTTTGACACCCTTTTTGATGCTCTTCTGTATGGAGATGCAAGGGAATTTGAACAGTATCTACAGACCATCCTCCTTCATGTAGTCAGTGCTTTTGACACTGCCGGAAAAGAAGCCTTTTACCATGGCTTACTGCTGGGTATGACGGCCCTTTTCCTTGATAAGGACTATGAAATTCGATCCAATGAAGAAAGTGGATATGGGCGTTTCGACCTGGCTGTTTTTCCAAAGAAAGAGAACGCTGCCGGTGTTATTATGGAATTCAAAGTAGCAGAAAACGCAGAGCATCTCGAAAGCAAAGCTCAGGAAGCTTTAGAGCAGATTGAAGAGAAAAAATACGATACGATCTTTTCCGATAGAAATATCTCCAAAGTCTGGAAATACGGTATTTCCTTCTGCGGAAAACAGGTCAAAGTCCTGTCACTTTCACAATAACCAACATCCTTTAATTGAATGGGTAATGCCAATACTTAAGGAAGCGCTGATTAATTCGCAGAGTCAGATTTCATAAGGATTTTTATGCACTGCTTCGTCATAGCTCTCCTTAAATAGCTCGCTATTCGCATCGAGCTATTCCTCGCATTGCATAAAAATCCAAGGATGAAATCTGACAACGATTTAATCAGTGCTTCCTTAACTCCCACCATCATTTCGATGGCGGGAGTTTTTACGATTATAAGACTTTCTTTTCTATTATTTCTAAAGGAGAATATTCACAAAACCAGTGAATAAGGTAAAAAATGTCGAAGTAAAGGATGGTGGAAAGCCATTTACGCTGAATTGATTTTCCGAGAAGTTCGATAAATTCTGACAATTTCCCAGTAAGGTTGTAATTTTTCAAAAAAGTAAGGTTGCAGTCAATTCTGCAACCTTACGCAACCTTATTCCATAGAAAATGATGGTAAATTTTCGGAAATGATGAGAATTGTGAACCAAAGCAGGAATTTCCAACTTCTTATGGCAAAATCAATAAAAGTGTGGTATTATCTATCCGTACGTATTCGTACCTGGGGCTTTGACCCCGCTTTGCGGGTGTAGTTCATCGGTAGAACGCCAGCTTCCCAAGCTGGACAGGAGGGTTCGACTCCCTTCATCCGCTCCAGACTTTTTAAGGACCTGAAAAGGTCCTTTTTTGTTGGAAAAAGGGCTGCGTCTCCTGTCGCTGGTATGGCAGAAAGCCGGAGATTCCTGTGTAAAGTAGTATCTCTTTTTTTTGTAGCAAGCTATGCAAAAATAATATTACTTACCTCTATTAACAAATTTGGGGCAAAGTAATATGATATGGGATAGAAGCTGTATATACAGCAAATACTGAAAGGAGCAGATACTATGAAAAAATTAACAATGGCACTGGCCGGCGCAGCTATCGCACTGTCCTGCGTAGCAATCGGCGTACAGGCTGCTGAACCTACCGCAGCAGGAGATCCCGGAAGAGATTGGCGTATTGCCCTCTACAACGCTGAAAAGAAAGGCGCTCCGGACCAGGACCAGAGCATCCATCTGACCGCTGCTGAAAAGCAGGAAGTTGAATCCAACAAAGACGCAGTCCAGAAGGCTGATGTGAACGATGTTCACCAGCAGGGCCGCGACTGGAGAATTGCCCTGAAGAATGCAGGCAAATAATCAGCCCTTTCATCACGTATGAACAGGAATAAAAACCTTCGGACTCCCCTCCGGAGGTTTTTATATTGCCATTCTATTCCTGGCTTTGGGATGGACAGGACCTGCCCTTTTCAGTATGATTACAGATAGCCCCGGGCGGATACTGTCCGCTGCAGCGGGGCATTGAAAAGGGGGATATTCCTATGGATATAAAGTACTACGATATAGGGCTCAATCTCTTTTCCCGGTCCTTCCCGGATCCGGAAAAGATTATTTCCCAGGCCGAAGATGCGGGCATCCGCTGCATCCTCACCGGATCGGACCGGGAGGAAAATGAACAGGTCAATGATTTCGTGAAGACCCACGACCTCTATGGCACCGCCGGTATCCATCCCCATGCATCGGACGGGGCAGAGGACCGGGATGTGGAGAGGGTCCGGGAAATCATTGAGTCTAATCCCCGCATCGTGGCGGTGGGAGAGACGGGCCTTGACTATGACCATATGTATGCAAAGAAAGAAAACCAGCTCCATTTCTTTAAGAAACTCATTGATCTGGCAGAAGAACTCCATAAGCCCATGTTCCTCCACGAACGGGATGCGGCAGACGACTTTATCGCCTGCTTCAAGGGACATGAAGACCTGCCGCCCCTCTCCGTGGTCCACTGCTACACGGGGGACAAAGAAACGCTCCGGAAATTTCTGGACATGGGCTTCTACATCGGTATCACCGGCTGGATCTGTGATGAACGGAGGGGGGATTCCCTCCGGGATGCCGTATCCATCCTGCCCCTGGATCGGGTGCTGGTGGAAACTGACGCTCCCTACCTGACGCCCCGGGGATTCCACCTGCCTCGGACCAACGTGCCCCAGAACATTACCTACGTAGTGGAGACATTGGCCTCCTATATGCACGTAACCGCGGAAGAACTCCGCCTCCATGCCCTGGCAAATACGAAAAGACTTTTTCATATATAAGGATATATAGGTCTCCCTGGGCCGCAGCCCATTATGGTTCTGCCAACTTCCGGCCAGGGGGATTTTCCACTGATTCACATTGGCTCCGGCTTCAGGCCGGAGCCTTTTCATACCCTGATTCTACCTGCTATAATGGGGAGAATAGAAGTACTGAGCTATGCAAAGGAGCACCGCCATGACGAAAAGAAATGTACCTGTCAAACTGAATGAAGTCTACACCATCCCCATCCGGGACCTGGGCATCCATGGGGAAGGCATCGGTTCCGTCGATGACTTTACCGTATTTATCCCGGGGGCCCTTCCGGGAGAAATCGTGAAGGCCTCCATGGTGGTGGTGAAGAAATCCTATGCCCAGGGAAAGCTTATTTCCATCGAGCAGGCGTCCCCGCAAAGGACGGTGCCCGAATGTCCGGTCTACCATGCCTGTGGCGGCTGCCAGATTTCCCACCTCACCTATGAGGGACAGCTGGCGGTAAAAGAACGGCGGGTGCGGGACGTGATGACCCGGATCGGCGGCTTTACAGATGACATTGTGCTTCCCATCCTCGGTGCCGCCTACCCCTGGAACTACCGGAACAAGATGGCCCTTCCCGTGGCCCAGGCCACCGGCGGCCCCATCCTGGGCTACTACCGCCAGGGGAGCCACCAGGTGGTGCCCATCGACGGCTGCCTCATCCAGGAAGAAGAAAATAACCGGGTCCTCCGGTTCGTGGAAGGCTTCATGACCCGCCACCATGTGCGGGGGTACAACGAAAAATCCGGTAAAGGCACCATACGCCACATCATGGCCCGGGTGGGGGACAAAGGGGAAGTGATGGTGGTCATCGTTACCGCCACGGAAGTCCTTCCTTTCCATGAACTCTGGGTGGAGGAAATGAGGAAACTCCTGCCGGAGGTGGTATCTATCTATCACGACGTCCAGTCCGGACGGGGCAATGCCATCCTGGGACCTGTCATCCATCACCTTTGGGGAAAGAAGACCCTTACTGCCTCCCTCTGCGGCCTGTCCTTTGAAGTATCTCCCTTTTCCTTCTTCCAGGTCCATAAGGAACAGGCGGAGGTCCTCTATGACCGGGCCCTTACCTATGCCAATCTTTCCGGCGGCGAGACCGTCATCGACGCCTACTGCGGCACCGGCACCATTTCCCTGTGCCTGGCGAAGAAGGCGAAACGGGTCATCGGCATTGAAATCGTGAAAGAAGCCATCGAAGACGCAAAGAAGAATGCCGCCTTCAACCATATAGAAAATGCGGAATTCTACGCCGATGACGCAGGAAAACTGATGCCTTCGCTCTACGAAAAAGGGGAGCGCCCGGACGTGATCGTCATGGACCCCGTCCGCGCCGGCTGCAGCGAAGACGTACTGAAAGCAGCGGCTGCCATGGAACCGGCCCGTATGGTCTACGTCTCCTGCAACCCTGCTACCTTCGCCAGGGATGCGAAGATCCTCAATGCCCTGGGCTATGAGACAAAAGAAGTGCAGCCGGTGGACATGTTCCCCCAGACCATGCACGTGGAGACAGTGTCTTTATTGGTGAGAAAGGATAAATAATCCAATCCTGCGTAAAAATATGGAAAAGTGAAAAGTGAGGAGTGAGGAGTTAGGAGTGGAGGCGCGGCGCACAATTCATATAGCGCCGCATGATGAAACCTGACTGCGGCTTCACCGCTGGATAGGCTCACCGTAATGGTACAAAGCCCAAAGTGATATCCATCCTTAACATGCAGCCCCTTAGAGGAGGGGCGCGGCAAAGCCGCAGGATGGATTGGCGGGAATGAAAGGGGAGCTGGCTGAGTGGAGGTGCGGCGCACAATTTATATAGCGCCGCATGATGAAACCTGACTACGGATTCGTCGCTGGATAGGCTCACCGTAATGGTACAAAGCCCAAAGTGATATCCATCCTTAACATGCAGCCCCTTAGAGAAGGGGCGCGGCAAAGCCGCAGGATGGATTGGCGGGAATGAAAGGGGAGCTGGCTGAGTGGATGGTGAAGTTCATAACATCCCATTTTAGCAAAGCAGCGAAAAAATTCGTTGAAAAACATATGACAGCCAAGATTGTCCTGATTGATGGGAATATGCTGACCGGTTTAATGATCAGATATGGACTTGGAGTCAGTACTGTTTATAATTACGCAATTAAACGGGTAGACAGTGATTATTTCAATGACGATGAATAAAATGGCAGTGTCTATTACAGAAAAGAGGCGCTCCGGATATGGATGAATATACACCGCCGTTTCATATTACCGATAAGATTATCAATCTGGTAGCTGCTATCAGTGAACAGATTGGACGGATTAAGGTTTTATCCCATGGCAACATGAATCCTCACCTGAGAAAAGAAAACAGAATCAGGACCATTCATTCATCCCTTGCCATAGAGCACAATTCCCTGTCATTGGAACAGGTGACTGCCATTATTAATGGAAAGCGGATTTTGGGAAATCCCAATGAGATTCGCGAGGTCAAAAATGCTTATGAAGCCTACGAGTTGATGCTCTCCTTGAATCCTTATTCAGTGAAGGACCTGCTGAGAGCCCACAAGATCATGATGGCCGGACTGATTCCTAAAAATGGAAAATTCCGTTCTGGCAGCATAGGGGTGTTTGATGGAAATGTGGTCATCCATCTGGCGCCTCCTGCCGTATTTGTACCGGAAGAGATTCATAATCTTTTTGAATGGTATAGGGCATCCAACTTACATCCACTGATTCGCAGTGCTATATTCCACTATGAATTTGAATTTATCCATCCTTTTGCTGATGGAAATGGACGCATGGGGCGGATGTGGCACAGCCTTTTACTTGGTAAATGGAATGAGCTGTTTTATTGGCTCCCTATAGAAGACCTGATTCGCAAAAGGCAGAGAGAATATTATGATGCCCTTGGCCGGTCTGATCAGGAAGCGGACAGCAGAAGCTTTGTGGAACTGATGCTGAAAATCATATTGGATACGCTGGAAGAGACTTCTGTAGTCGGGCATATGGGAGAACCTGGGGATGAAAGTGCAGACCCCTATGTAGAGCGACTTTTGGCTGCCCTTGGAAGCAAGGAACTCTCGGCTGCAGAAATCATGGAACAGTTAGGACTTACTCATCGGCCGACATTCAGGAAGAATTACTTGAATCCTGCCCTTAAGCAAGGAAGGATTGAAATGACGATACCCGATAAGCCAAGAAGCCGGAATCAAAAATATCGCAAGAAATAACATGGTCGCTTAACTTGGTCGGTCCACCGACCAAGTTAAGCGACCAAGATCGTGGAATGCCCTGCGGGCGATGGGGAGGCGCACAAATGATAGAGCACCACAGGTGAATCAGTCCTCCTGGCCAATGGGAGCGACGGAAACCTGCTCGTCCATGGAGCCCTGTTTCTTCTGGTAGCGGCCATTACTTTCTGTCTCCTCCGACTTTTAAGGAGCAGGGGATGATGAGGAAGCACCGATTCTGGCGGCTGTAATCGTAAAAATCGTATGAGAGAGAGTCGAGAAATCTCCCGGGGAAATGACTATAACGGTGTTACAACGCTGACGCCAGTGTGAAAAGCGTGTATTCCCGAACGCAAGAAAGATTTCTCGACTCATCGTAGCTGTAGCGGCTTTGACAGTAGAGTCATAGAGTATGCTGCTACCGCTCGAAATGACGGGGAGTAGAGGGGGGGTCATTTTTCAGAAATACCGTTATCTTTCTGATGACTGTATCCCCTTTACGTCATTTCGAGCGGTGGTAAGCGCCGGATTATTGAAGAATAAAAGAATCGTATGTGAGAGAGAGTCGAGAGATCTCCGAGAAAGATGATTATGACGGTGTTACAACTCCTGAATCGAGAGAGAAAACCTGTATTCCCGTACACAAGAAAGATTTCTCGACTCATCGAAGCTGTAGCGGTTTTGACAGTAGAGTCATAAAGCATGCTGCCACCGCTCGAAATGACGTGGGAGGGAAGGGTCATCTTTCCGGAACGCCCTACTTGCGATGGTGACTCCACCCCTCCTTCGTCATCTCGAGCGGAGGTAAGCGCCGTAATGGCAATGATCATAAGAATAGAATGTGAGAGAGAGTCGAGAGATCTCCGAGAAAGATGATTATGACGGTGTTACAACTCCTGAATCGAGAGAGAAAACCTGTATTCCCGTACACAAGAAAGATTTCGGGGCTCATCGTAGCTGTAGCGGCTTTGACAGTGGAGACATAGAGCATGGTGCTGCCGCTCGAAATGACGGGGAGTAGAGGGAGTCATTTTTCAGAAATACCGTTATCTTTCTGATGACTATATCCCCTTTCCGTCATTTCGAGCGGAGGTAAGCGCCGGATTATTGAAGAATAAAAGAATCGTATGTGAGAGAGAGTCGAGAAATCTCCGAGAAAAATGCCTATGACGGTGTTACAACGCTGACGCCGGTGCGCAAAGTCCTGTATTCCCGTACGCAAGAAAGATTTCGGGGCTTATCGCAGCTGTAGCGGCTTTGACAGTAGAGACATAGAGCATGGTGCCACCGCTCGAAATGACGGGAGTGTGAAGTGGGGATTTGGCGGTGAAGCCGCTGTACAAAAATCGTGCCGCTATACGAATTGACGCGTCACATTCCTCCTCGGGTGCAGCCCGTTACCCTTGCACCACTTCTTACCATCCCTGGCTACCAGGCCTCAGCCAATGCCCTGTCTTACAAATCCACTATCCCACTAACTCACTTTATCCCCTTGCACTTACCAAAAGAATAGTATAAAATAATTTCATATTCATAAAGGCACAGATTCGAAGAGGAATCCCATGGCGGGGTTCCTCTTTTTTTATTCCATAAAAGGATTATCGCAAACCGGTTAGATATGAATTAAATCGTATAAAAATTCATTTTTCCCGTTGCGGCAGAATCAGCCTTTATAGTATGCTAGTCATAACTATATTTCCGGCCCTGGGGATATGGCGGGGGAGAGAGGGTAAGGCAGAGGAAACATGGAAACTCTTGCCAGAGTTATGTTCACTCCTTCGAAAAATAGGGCAGGTTATCCAATATATTTTTCTAAAGGAGCGAAGAACTATGAAAAAAATTCTCGCACTGGCAGCTGCAGCTGCACTCACCGCTGGCGTATCCGCTTACGCAGCAAATCCATTCTCCGATGTTTCCACCGATGACTGGGCTTACCAGGCAGTATCCGACCTCTCCGACCAGGGCGTCGTAGAAGGCTATCCGGATGGTACCTTCAAAGGTGAACGGAACATGACCCGTTATGAACTGGCTCAGATCATTGCCCGCCTCATGGCTAAAGAAGACCAGCTGAATGCTGAACAGAAAGCCACCCTGGACAAACTGGCTGGCGAATACGCTGACGAACTGGCCAACCTGGGCGTTCGCGTTTCCAACCTGGAAAAGAAGGTAGGCAACATTGCCTGGTCCGGCAACGCTCGTATGCGTTTCGTACAGAGCTATGGTGATAACGGCAAATCCAAAGATAAATGGGATGGCCGTATGAAGATTACCGCCCACGCCACTGTCAATGACAGCACCTATGTAGAAGGCCGTTACCGCAGCGATTTCAACTTTAAGGATGATGGCTCTGCCAATACTTGGATGGAAGTACTGGAAGTTCACCACCAGTTCGGCGATAAAGTCGGCGTAACCCTGGGCCGCCAGGACCTGTTCCTTGGCCAGACGGGCACTGAATTCGATGACGAATTCGATGGCGCCATCGCTACCGCTGCTCTTGGCAAAGTCAATGTAGACCTCGGCTATGGCCGTCTCTATGGTGGCAGACTTGGCAAGACCGTTCTGGTTACCACTAAAGATAAGGAAACAGGTAAGGAAACCACAACAGCCTCCAACACAAAGAATGATAACGAACTGTTCTTGGGCCGTATCTATGGCGATGCAGGCCGCATTTCCTATGACGTGGAATATCTGGACGGCAAGGATTCCCTCGATGCCCGTCTCCTGGGCGCCGGCCTCACTGCCCGCCTTGGCGGTGACTTCAGCGTATTCGGTGACTACTACAAGAACACCGAACATGCAGGAGATCCTTACACCTGGACCGCAGGCCTCGGCTATGGCCACCTGGACTGGAAGAAACCGGGCACCTGGGATCTGAGCGCTCAGTACCTCCATGCTGAAAGAGGTTCCTTCATCGACGATGCTACCTACAACGTAACACCGGCAGGCCTCGTTGGCACAGATACCAACAGCGGCGTTAACACCGTTAAATACTGGCTCGCTCAGGGCGATGTCATTCTCCAGAAGAACGTTAAGCTCCACGCTGAATATGCATTCGACGTAAAGACTGACGACAAAGTTGACTACGATGACCTCTGGTCCGTATCCCTGAACTACATTTTCTAATCCCTTAGAAAATCAAAAAGAAGTCCCTTCGGGGGCTTCTTTTTTTTTGCCTGGCGATTAGATGGTCATTGGCAAGGGTTCGTTCAGAGTCACGAGCCTTGAGCAATAAGCGAATCAGCCTGCGGCGCGTCCAACAGAATCCCTCACCCCGGTGGGGAGCTCCCTTTGGAAAAGGGAGCCTCCTGCAGAGTCGTTTGCCCGTTTTACGAGCAGTGTCATCAGGATCCCAACTGCGGCGGAGCCGCTAATAGATAGCCTCCTTCCTCGGGAAGGAGGTGGCGCCGAAGGCGACGGAGGTTAGCTGTAGGAAGCGCCGCAGGCAAGCCATCCTTATGCCCCCGGCGCGAAGCGCCCACAACCCGGTGAACGAGCGAAGTGACGTTCACCCACCACCCTTAGCCCCATTCACCTGCATGTGGCTAAATCCGGTCAGAATAAGCCCTTGGGCAAAGCCCGTTCCCCCTCAGCCACTTCAGTCACTTCAGTCACCTCAGCCCCCTTTCCTTTTATAGCCCGCCATACTTTAAAGCTATATCGAGTCTATTGAATATCACGCTGTTCCATGGTATACTGTTGTCACAGCACTTATCCGAAAGAAAGTGACCATCGAACAGTATGAAAAGTTGTATTTCTTCCGGCCCGCTGTGAATCATCCCCGCTGAACCATCGGACAATCGTATAAATTTCAGTGGAAAATTATATAGGGGAGAGAAATCCTCATCCCATTCTTCGAAAGGAAGGTATTTTCCTATGGCAAAAGCAGACATTCAGAAAGAGTACGGCCTTTTCATTAATGGCGAATTTGTTCCCGCCGGTGACGGAGCCACCTTTGATGCCCACAACCCGGCAAATGGTGAACACCTGGCTTACTTCGCAGAAGCCACAAAAGAAGACGTGGACAAAGCAGTGAAAGCAGCCAGAGCAGCGCTGCCTGCCTGGTCCAAGACTTCTCCCATTGAAAGGCAGAATATCCTTTTAAAGATTGCAGACATCATTGATGCCAATGCAGACCACCTGGCACTGGTGGAAACACTGGACAACGGCAAGCCTATCCGTGAAACCAAGGCTGCCGACATTCCTCTTGGCAGCGACCATTTCCGCTACTTCGCAGGATGCCTGCGCGCATGGGAAGGCTCTGCCACCATGCTGGACGACAACACCCTGTCCCTCATCCTCCATGAACCGGTAGGTGTGGTTGGCCAGGTCATTCCCTGGAACTTCCCCTTCACCATGGCATGCTGGAAACTGGCTCCGGCCCTGGCAGCAGGAAATACGGTAGTCATTAAACCGTCTTCCCATACATCCCTGTCCCTTATGGAACTGGTCCGTCTCATCCAGGACGTACTTCCGAAGGGCGTACTGAACGTGATCACCGGCAAGGGCTCCAAGTCCGGCCAGTGGCTCCTGGACCATCCGGACCTGGATAAGCTCGCCTTCACCGGTTCCACCGAAGTAGGCCATGGCGTATACCAGGCTGCCTGCGATAAGCTGATTCCTGTCACCCTGGAACTGGGCGGCAAATCCGCCAACATCGTATTCGACGATGCGGACCTTGCCCAGGCCGTCGACGGTGCCTGCAAGGGCATCCTGTTCAACCAGGGTCAGGTATGCTGCGCCGGCTCCCGGCTCTTCGTACAGGAAGGCATTTTCGATGAATTCCTGAAACACCTGAAAGCCACCTTCGAAAGCGTGAAGATCGGTGATCCTACGGACCCATCCACCCAGCTGGGCGCCCAGATTTACAAAGCACAGCAGGATAAAGTCCTGAAATACGTACAGATCGGCATCCAGGAAGGGGCAAAACTCATCACCGGCGGCGAACGGTACACCGAAAACGGCTGTGATAAAGGGTTCTTCATGAAACCGACCATCCTTGTCACCGACAACCCGAATGACCGGGTATGCCAGGAAGAAATCTTCGGACCGGTGGTGGTTGTCCAGAAATTCAGGACCGCCGATGAAGTCATCGCCCTGGCCAACGACAGCGTCTATGGCTTAGGCGGCGCCGTATTCACAAAGAACATCAATACCGCCCTGAAAGTAGCCCGTGGCGTACGGACCGGCCGTATGTGGGTGAACACCTACAACGACCTCCCCGCAGGCGCTCCCTTTGGCGGCTACAAACAGTCCGGCATCGGCCGTGAAACCCATAAGGTCATCCTGGAACACTACAGCCAGCTGAAGAACATCTACATCAACCTGAAAGAAGGAGTCAGCGGCATGTACGATATTAAATAAGTAATGCCCTGATCAGGAAACCGTGGAAAGTGAGAAATCACTGACCACGGTTTTTTTAGTGGAGGTGTTAAGGTGGCTGGAGGGCAATGCCTTTGGCAAGGTGGCTCAGTGGAAACGGGCTTTGCCCGAGGGGAAGGAGGCGGTGCATCATATGAGAAAGCGCCGTAGAATATTGAATACCCTGACCGCCCCCTCTTTAGAGGCGGGGGACCGCGTAAGCGGTGGAGGGGTGGCTGCGAAGCGGCGGATGCCGGAGGCGGTGCACAAATTAAATAGTATATCGAAATACATATTTTCTTCCTCGAGTCCAGGCGCCAGGCCGCTGTCTTTCTCTTTACTTTCCCTTGACCAATTGGTCCAAAACCCATATAATGAAACTATATAGTATACTATGTAATTAATCCGCGGGGATGCGGAGGAAGAAACGGGTACATCATATGGGAAATTACGAAGAAATACTGGTCCGGAAGCATTTGAAAAGGACGAAAGCACGGATAATGATCATGAAAGTCCTGGACAAGAGCCTTCCCATGACGGCCGGTGAAGTGTATGAAGCAGTGCGGGGCAAGGACACCCGCCTCAGCCTGTCCACGGTATACAGGAACTGTGAAGCCCTGGCGGAAAAGGGACTGCTTCTCCGTTCTACCATGCTGGACGATGGCCTTACCCGGTACGAATACGCCCAGGGCACCACCGTGCACCATGCCATCTGCCTCTCCTGCCACAAAATCTTCCCGGTGGACGTGGAACTGGAAAAGGGATACGAACGGTACATGGACCGGGAATACGGCTTCGAAGCCGTGGAACCGAGAGTAGAAATCTACGGCTACTGCAAAGACTGCCGGGCCACAGGGAAAGACAAGGTCTATAAACAGAAAATGGGACTGTAAGTAACAGCAGCATGGGAAAGGAATCATCCTTGTCCATGCTGCTTTTTTTAAAAAGTGGCTGAGGAGACTGAAGTGGCTCAAGGGGAACGGCCTTCGGCCGAGGTGGTGGTGACTCTATCCATTGACTCTATCCCTCCTTCGTCATTTCGAGCGGTGGCAAGCGCCGTGGTGACTGTAACCGTAAGAATCGTATGTGAGAGAGTCGAGAAATCTCCCAGAGAAATGACTATGACGGTGTTACAACGCTGGAGGCGGTGTGAAAAGCGTGTACTCCTAAACACAAGAAAGATTTCTCGGCTCCTCGAAGCTGTAGCGGTTTTGGGCAGTAGAGTCATAGGACATGCTGCCACCGCTCGAAATGACGGGGAGCGGAAAACGGTATTTTTCAGGAACACCGTACTTGTGATGGCGACTCTATCCCGTCCTTCGTCATTTCGAGCGGTGGCAAGCGCCGTGGTGATTGTAACCGCAAGAATCGTATGTGCGAGAGAGTCGAGAAATCTCCCGGAGAAATGACTATGACGGTGTTACAACTCCTGAATTCGGGATGGAAACCCTGTATTTCCAAGCACAAGAGAGATTTCTCGGTTCGTCGAAGCTATAGCGGTTTTGATAGTAGAGTCATAAAGCATGCTGGCACCGCTCGAAATGACGGGGAGAGGGAAGGGTCATCTTTCCGGAACACCGTACTTGTGATGGCGACTCTATCCCGTCCTTCGTCATTTCGAGCGGTGGCAAGCGCCGTGTTGACTGTAACCGCAAGAATCGTATGTGAGAGAGAGTCGAGAAATCTCTCAGACAAATGACCGTGACGGTGTTACAACTCCTGAATTCGGAAGGGAAAAACTGTATTCCCGTACGCAAGAAAGATTTCTCGACTCCTCGAAGCTGTAGCGATTTTGGCGATAGAGCCATACAGCATGTTGCCACCGCTCGAAATGACGAGGGGCGGGAAGAGGAATTTTTCCGGAACACCGTAATCGTGACGGTGACTCCATCTCTTTCCGTCATCTCGAGCGGTGGTAAGCGCCGAAGTGAGGAGAGTCGTAAGAATCGTATGTGAGAGAGAGTCGAGAGATCTCCGAGAAAAATGCCTGTGACGGTGTTACAACGCTGACGCCGGTGTGAAAAGCGTGTATTCCCGAACACAAGAAAGATTTCGGGGCTCCTCGAAACTGTAGCGGTTTTGGCAGTAGAGTCATAAGACATGCTGGCACCGCTCGAAATGACGGGGAGTGGAGGGGGTCATTTTTTAGAAATACCGTTATCTTTATGATGACTATATCCGCTTTACGTCATTTCGAGCGGTGGTAAGCGCCGTGGTGACTGTAACCGCAAGAATCGTATGTGCGAGAGAGTCGAGAAATCTCCCGGAGAAATGACTATGACGGTGTTACAACTCCTGAATTCGGAAGGGAAACCCTGTATTCCCGAGCACAAGAGGGATTTCTCGGCTCCTCGAAGCTGTAGCGGTTTTGACAGTAGAGTCATAAAGCATGCTGTCACCGCTTGAGATAGTGGGGAGTGGAGCGTGTGTATCTGGAGGCAAAACCGCAGGATGGATTGATGGGACAAGGCGGCGCAGCCGCTGAATCTCAACTCTATCTTCTAATGATTTCAAAGAATTTATGTGATATTTTATAGTTGAAAAGAAGTCATTACTACACATAAACGTATATATTCTGTAATGAGTCGATGATAAACATTTGTTAAATTCTAATAATCATGGTATAATGATTAAGGTTCTGAAGCGGTCCCTGCTTTGGGACGGAAGTGAAGAGGAAGAAAGACGCAGAGGAAACACGGTCACTCGAGCATCACCTTTCTTCGGAATCGCTTCTAAAATAAAGGGACAGCCAATTTCTCTTATATTTTCTAGAAGGAGCGAAGAACATGAAAAAGATTCTCGCAATCGCTGCTGTAGCAGCACTCACCGCTGGCGTATCCGCATACGCTGCAAATCCTTTCTCTGATGTTACACCGGATGACTGGGCTTACCAGGCAGTATCCGACCTCTCCGACCAGGGCGTCGTAGAAGGCTATCCGGACGGCACCTTCAAAGGTGAACGTAACATGACCCGTTACGAACTGGCTCAGATCATCGCCCGCCTCATGGCTAAAGAAGACCAGCTGAACGCTGAACAGCGTGCAACCCTCGACAAACTGGCTGGCGAATACGCAGACGAACTGGCTAACCTGGGCGTTCGCGTTTCCAACCTGGAAAAGAAAGTTGGCAACATTTACTGGTCCGGCGATGCCCGCATGCAGTACCAGCACAACCTGAATGATGAAGGTAAAGCAAAGGACAACGATACATGGAATGGCCGTATGCGTATCAACGTGAAAGGCCAGGTCAATGACCAGGTCACCGTTAACGGCCGTTTCGTGACCAATATGTACTTCAAGAATGCAGATGAAGATGACGGCGACACCACCATGGACCGCATATATTCCCAGTGGACACCAAATGACAAGACCACCGTTAACATGGGCCGCTTCGGTGTAGCCCTCGACCAGACCGGCACCTTCTGGGATGAAGACGGTATTTTCGACGGCGTCAACGCAGCCTGGGACAACGGCAAAATCGGCGTAGAAGCAGGCTATGGCCGCTTCAAGAGTGGATATAAGACATTCACACTTTCGGATGAAGACGTTAAAGATACAGATGTTAAAGCAGGTGATTATGGTGTAGCATGGAAGGACCAGGCTTCCACCGAAGCATGGTATGCAAAACTCACCGGCCACATTGCCGACGGTGCTGACGTATCTGCATTCTACATGGAACCCACCCATAACTTCAATGCTGAATTATATGATGGACTGAAGAATCTTGATGTATATTCCGGAGATAAAAACGCTAAGGTTTGGGGCATTGGCACCACCGTTGACCTGGGCGGCAACTTCACTCTTGACGGCGACTATGTAAAGACCCTGTGGTCCGGCAAGATTGATCTTGGCAATTTTGGCTCCTACAAAGCTGACGACCCGGCTCTGTGGACTGCAGGCCTTACCTACGGCGCTGTGGACACCGACAAACCAGGCACCTGGCAGCTGGGCGTTCATTATGTAAAAGCCGATGCCGGCGCTATGCTCCTCGGCAACTCCGCCCTGGACCTCACCGACCAGCTGGACTACGGCTGGGATAACTGGTCCGATGTACACTTCTGGGTAGCTCGCGCAGGCGTAGCTCTCCAGAAGGGCGTTGAACTGGACGCTTACTACAACTTCGCTGCTAAAGCTTCCGGCAGCACCGAAGACCCCGATGACACTTGGGGCGTTGAACTGAACTACGCATTCTAATCGAATCCGGTTCAGACACATCAATAAAAAAGACTCCTTCGGGAGTCTTTTTTATTAGGAAAAACAGATGGACTCATCCGTATGGGAGAATGACGAGGCGAGTAGAGCGGGGTCTCAGGGAACCGGTTTCAGTAAAATGACATCTTCCCTATCCCGTCATCTCGAGCAGAGGTAAGCGCCGTAATGTCAATGATCATAAGAATAGAATGTGAGAGAGAGTCGAGAGATCTCCGAGAAAGATGACTGTGACGGTGTTACAATGCTGACATCGGTGCGCAAAGCCCCGTATTCCCGAACGCAAGAAAGATTTCTCGACTCGTCGAAGCTGTAGCGGTTTTGATAGTAGAGCCATAGAGCATGCTGCCACCGCTCGAAATGACGGAGAGTGGAGGGAGTCATTTTTCAGAAATACCGTTATCTTTCTGATGACTATATCCTCTTTACCGTCATTTCGAGCGGTGGCAAGCGCCGTGGTGACTGTAACCATAAGAATCGTATGTGAGAGAGAGTCGAGAAATCTCCCGGGAAAATGACTATAACGGTGTTACAGCCACTGACTGGCAAGGTTGATCCATTCCGGATTCATGCTGTCAATGAGATCGTTCTTTTTGACCCGGGACCAGGACTTCAATTGCTTTTCCCTGCGGATGGCGTCCCTGATGTCGTTGTACTGTTCAAAGTAGACAAGGGAATGAAGATGATATCTTTTGGTGAATCCGTCAATGGTACCGGATAGGTGCTCCATGTAACGTCGCTGGAGGTTGTTGGTGACACCAATATAAAGAGTCGTCTTTGATATATTGGTCAAGATGTAAACGTATCCCATCGCGAGTCCCCCTTTTGTTATTTCCCATTTCAATTATCATAGCAATGATTGAATTTTCGGTAAATGGTGAAAGTATTTAAAGCGTGTACTCCCGTACGCAAGAGAGATTTCTTGACTCGTCGTAGCTGTAGCGATTTTGGACAGTAGAGCCATAGGGGATGATCACACTGCTCGAAATGACGAGGGAGGGAAGGGGCATTTTCCGGAATACCGTAATCGCGACGATGACTCCATCCCTTTCCCGTCATCTCGAGCGGTGGTAAGCGTCGAGGTGAGGAGAGTCGTAAGAATCGTATGTGAGAGAGAGTCGAGAGATCTCCGAGAAAGATGACTATAACGGTGTTGCAATTCCTGATTCCGGAGAGAAAAACTGTACTCCCGAACACAAGAAAGATTTCTCGACTCATCGAAGCTGTAGCGGCTTTGACAATAGAGCCATCGAGCATGCTGGCACCGCTCGAAATGACGGGAAGCGGGAAGGGGCATCTTTCCAGGACACCGTACTTGCGATGGTGACGCTACCCCTTCTTCGTCATCTCGAGCGGAGGTAAGCGCCGGATTATCGAAGAATAAAAGAATCGTATGTGAGAGAGAGTCGAGAGATCTCCGAGAAAAATGCCTATGACGGTGTTACAACGCTGACGCTGGTGTGAAAAGCCAGGTATTCCCGAACACAAGAAAGATTTCTCGACTCGTCGAAGCTGTAGCGATTTTGGCGGTAGAGTCATAGAGCATGCTGCCACCGCTCGAAATGACGTGGGGGCGGGAAGGGGCATTTTCCGGAATACCGTAATCGTGACGGTGACTCCATCCCTTTCCCGTCATCTCGAGCGGTGGTAAGCGCCGGAATGAGGATGCTTTCAAAATAGTATGTGAGAGAGAGTCGAGAGATCTCCGAGAAAAATGCCTGTGATGGTGTTACAACGCTGACGCCGGTGCGCAAAGCCCTGTATTCCCGACCACAAGAAAGATTTCTCGACTCCTCGAAGCTGTAGCGATTCTTAACGGTAGAGCGATATAGCATGCTGCCACCGCTCGAAATGACGAGAAACGGAGGAAGTCATTTTTCAGAAATACCGTTATCTTTCTGATGACTATATCCCTTTTACGTCATTTCGAGCGGTGGCAAGCGCCGTGGTGACTGTAACCATAAGAATTGTATGTGAGAGAGAGTTGAGAAATCTCCCAGGGAAATGACTGTAACGGTGTTACAACTCCTAAATTCAGAGGGAAAACCTGTATTCCCGTACGAAAGAAAGATTTCTCGACTCCTCGAAGCTGTAGCGATTTTGGCGGAAGAGCCATAGAGCATGCTGCCACCGCTCGAAATGACGGGGAGGCGGGAAGGGGCATTTTCCGGAATACCGTAATCGCAACGGTGACTCCATCCCTTTCCCGTCATCTCGAGCGGTGGTAAGCGCCGAGGTGAGGAGAGTCGTAAGAATCGAATGTGGGAGAGAGTCGAGAGATCTCCGAGAAAGATGACTATAACGGTGTTATAACTCCTGATTTCGGAGAGAAAACCTGTATTCCCGAACACAAGAAAGATTTCGGGGCTCCTCGAAGCTGTAGCGATTTTGGGCAGTAGAGTCATAGAGCATGGTGCCACCGCTCGAAATGACGGGGGAGGGAAAAGCCATCTTTCCGGGGCACCATACTCGCAATGGTGACGCTACCCCTTCCTCGTCATTTCGAGCGGAGGTAAGCGCCGTGGTGACTGTAACCATAAGAATCGTATGTGAGAGAGTCGAGAAATCTCCCGGGGAAATGACTATAACGGTGTTACAACTCCTAATTTCGGAGAGAAAACTTGTATTCCCGTACACAAGAAAGATTTCTCGACTCATCGTAGCTGTAGCGATTTTGGGCAGTAGAGCCATAAAGTATGCTGCCACCGCTCGAAATGACGGGGGAGAGAAGGGTTATCTTTCCGGAACGCCCTACTTGCAATGGTGACTCCATCCCTTCCTCGTCATCTCGAGCGGTGGTAAGCGCCGAGGTGAGGAGAGTCGTAAGAATCGTATGTGGGAGAGAGTCGAGAGATCTCCGAGAAAGATGCCTGTGACGGTGTTACAACGCTGACGCCGGTGTGAAAAGCCCTGTATTCCCGTACGCAAGAAAGATTTCTCGACTCCTCGAAGCTGTAGCGATTTTGGACAGTAGAGCCATAGAGCATGCTGCCACCGCTCGAAATGACGGGGACCGGGGAGTGCGTATACAGCGGCTAGCCGTGGAACAGGCATACATACTTCGCGGCGCTATATGAATTGATGCGCCGCACCACCACTCTTCACTCCTAACTCCTAACTCCTAACTCCTAACTTCTCTATCCATTGTTATGGCCCTGCTCAGCTTCACAGGCTTATAGAAATTATCTATATCTTCCTCTTAATAAAATTGAATAGCAGTCAATTTATTAGAAAGAGTCCATGAACCAGACAAAGTAGAAAATCCGCTGGTATCGGAATATTTAACGAAATGGTAAAGAAAAAATTAAAAAGGGTATACTTATTGTGTACTTTGAAGTTAGGGGCATGACGAGGTACTTACATGGGGTAATCTTGATTTTACTCGATGTTTATGTTAATCTCTTACTAGACCAAGGTCCCACCCTCGGGACGGTAGTCAGGGTCAGTACGTGAAGAAGCATGCAGAGGAAACACGGTCACTCGAGCGGACGCCGATTCACCGAACTCCCGGTAGGAAAAATAGAGGGACACCAATTCTTTTTATTTTTTTCTAAAGGAGCGAAGAACTATGAAAAAGATTCTCGCAATCGCTGCTGTAGCAGCACTCACCGCTGGCGTATCCGCATACGCTGCAAATCCTTTCTCTGATGTTACACCGGATGACTGGGCTTACCAGGCAGTATCCGACCTCTCCGACCAGGGCGTCGTAGAAGGCTATCCGGACGGCACCTTCAAAGGTGAACGTAACATGACCCGTTACGAACTGGCTCAGATCATCGCTCGCCTCATGGCTAAAGAAGACCAGCTGAACGCTGAACAGCGTGCAACCCTTGACAAACTGGCTGGCGAATACGCTGACGAACTGGCTAACCTGGGCGTTCGCGTTTCCAACCTGGAAAAGAAAGTCGGCAACATTTACTGGTCCGGCGACGCTCGTATGCGTTATCAGGATAACAGTGTTAAGAATGCATCTGATACCTGGGATGGCCGTATGAGAATCAATGTAAAGGGTCAGGTAAACGACACCACCACCATCAATGGCCGCCTGACCTACAACATGAACTTCAAGGACGCTGACGGCAATAACTCGACTTCTGACACTAAAGACAACGGCGTTTACATGGATATCCTCAATGCTAAACATCAGTTCGGCGACTTCGCTGTAACCCTGGGCCGTTATGCTAACAACTTCGGCAATGAATATGGCTGGCGTTTTGGTGATTCCCACGACTTCGACGGCGCTGAACTGTCCTATGCAAAGAATGCTTTCAATGCAAAAGTAGGCTTTGGCCAGTTTGATACAAACTATAACAAGGATGCAAATACTGATAAGACCCTGATTGATGATAAAGATGCATTCTATGCAAAAGCAGGCTATGACTTCGGTTTTGCAAAACTGGGTGCTGATTACCTGAAATTCCAGAACAATGAAGTTCTCAGTGATGAACTCTATGGCATTGACCTGAACATTCCTGTTGGCGATTTCTATGTTCTCGGCGAATATGTAAAGAACACAACCACCAACTTCAAGAACGATGATGCTTGGAACGCAGGCATTGGCTACGGCGTAGCTAACTGGAAGAAACCAGGTACCTTCAACGTTAACCTGATGTACAATGACATCGGTGGAGCAACCTACTTCGGCGGCACCGGCCTTGGCACTGATATTCTCAAGAACCTTACTGCTGATAACGAACTGAAATTCTGGAACCTGGGCACTGATGTAACCCTGGCTAAGAACGTACAGCTCCATGGTGAATATGCATTTGCTGCTGACCTCGACAAAGGCGAAGATCCGGACGATGCATGGACCGTTTCCCTGAACTACAAATTCTAATTTCTAAGAAATCAGAATACAGTTCTATACAAGAAAGAAGCTCCCTATGGGGGCTTCTTTTTTCTTGTCATTCCGGCGATTGTGGGTATATGGAATTTCGGTATTAATGAGGAATGAGGGATGAGGAATGGTGGTGGCGGCGCGCAAGTTGGATATCGCCGACTTATGTGTCTTTATTGCGGCTCCGCCGCTGGACCTCAACTCTCAAATCTCAAATCTCAAATCTCAAATCTTCCATATGTCCAGCCGCCCTGATGCAAGCCACCGCCTGCTCTCCCTTATGATATAATAAAGCCAGTAACAGGCTCTGTTTTGATAAGGAGGAAGCAGCAGATATGGACGACGGCCACATATGGCTTGAACTTTGCATCATTGTTTTGCTGGTATTGGGGAATGGGGTATGTTCCCTGGCGGAAATCGCCATCGTAGGAGCAAGGAAGACGAAGCTCCAGGAGATGATTGACGAGGGGAATAAGAACGCCGCCTATGCCCTCATGCTGGCGGAGCGGAAGGAGGAGCTTTTCTCCACCATCCAGGTAGGTATCACCACCATCAGCATCATTACCGGTATGTTTTCCGGTGCTTCCCTGTCGGGCCCTTTGGGACGGGAACTGGCAAAGATTCCGCTGCTGGCTCCCTATGCCCAGGCGGTGAGCGTGGTGGTGGTGATGGTGCTGGTCACCTACTTCTCCCTCATCATCGGGGAGCTGGCGCCGAAGTGGATCGCCATCGCCATCCCGGAGAAGGCGGCCTGCTTTGTGGCGCGGCCCATGATCATCATGGCCACCGTCTGTAAGCCCCTGGTCCTTTTCTCCACATGGTCCACGAAAATGGTGGTGGGCCTCCTTGGTATCAAAATGGGCGGGGAACAGCCGGTTTCAGAAGAGGAAATCAAGGTGCTCCTCCAGCAGGGCGCAAGGCTTGGGACCTTCGACAAGGAGGAGCCGGAGATCATTGATAATGTATTCGAGCTGAACGACCGCACCGCGGCGGACTGCATGACCGCCCGGCCCCAGCTCACCTGGATCGACCTGGAGGACAGCGAGAAGAAAATCTGGTCCGACATGATGGAGTCTTCCCATTTCCGCCTTCCCGTGGGGAAGGGGTCCCTGGATGATTTCAAGGGCCTCGCAGACCTGTCGGAGGTGCTCATGGACCAGCATCTCCATCCGGGAAAGCCCTTGAAGCAGTCCCTCATGGAAAATGTCCATGCCCCGGTCTATATCCCGGAGACATTGACACTCACGAAGGTGCTGAAGCTTTTCAAGTCCCGTGGGGTCCACGAGGCCATCGTCATCGATGAATATGGCATCCTTTCCGGCCTCATCACCCTTCACGACGTGCTGGAGGAAATCGTGGGCGACATGCCGGGGGACAAGGAAGATATGTTGGAGGAACAGAACAAGTTCATCCGGCGGTCCGAAAACTCCTGGCTCGTGGAAGGGCTTTGTTCTATCGACGATTTTCGGGAATATTTCCACATGGAAGAAGAACTTCCGGGAGAAGCGGAAGGCTACTATAAGACACTGGGAGGATTCATTACGTACCTCCTTGGCTATATACCGAAGGAAACGGAGAAGGCAGTGTACGGCCCCTTTACCTTTGAGGTCGTGGACTGCGATAACCACCGGGTAGATAAGGTGCTTGTAACGAAGCGTAAGCAGAAGAAGGGAGAATAATCATGGATACGGAAGATAAGAAACTGACCCTGCCGGAGCGGCTGGCAAAACTGGAAGAGGAACTGAAGGAGAACCAGGGGTTCCTGCAGACCTACATGCTGTCCCCAAGTCCCGATTTCCGCCCTGCCGAGGAAGAACGGATCCGGGAGATTTCCCGGCTTGCCGATGAAATGATGGGCATGCTGGATGAGCTGCTCCACGTGGACGAAGAAATCCAGGAAGACGAAGGCATGGATGAAGATGTGAACCTGGAATACAAGACCCATACCCTGGGAGACCCGGACGGAGAAGACAATATCGAAGGGGACTGGAATATCGATGAAAAGGAAATGATCCCCATCAGCGAAGCCGAATCCCTGCCGGAGGCAGAAGAACTGCTCTCGAAAAAAGAAAAGAAGGGCAAAAAAGGCAAAAAGGGAAAGAAGTCGAAAAAAGGAAAGAAGAGCAAGAAAAGTAAGAAGGACTGAGAGCCTTTGGAAGGCGCCGGCAATCAATGATACCTGATAAGATGATCCCCTGATATGCAGCTCCATCTCCAAGGGGGCACTTGCTTATCGGTATTCTTAACAGGTGAGGATATCCATCAGCATGCAGGCTTGGAGAAGGGCCGCACCAAAGGCGCAGGATGGATTGACGGGTAAGGCGGCGCAGCCGCTGGACCTCAATTCTCTTCACTCAATTCTCAAATCTATTTTGCAGAATTCCACGCCTTAGATCCAGCAGGGGAATTCGATTAGTCCGGAATATACCATTCCAGGAGGTCCATTTATGGTCCATTATGCAGAAAAGACGGAAGTCATGTATCATACCGGCCTGTCCGGCGAAATGATCGACGGGGCCCGGTACGCCCTGGTGCCCGGGGACCCGGGACGGGTGGAAGGGCTGGCAAAGGCACTGGACGATGATGCTTCCTTTGTGGCAAGCCACCGGGATTTCACTACCTGGAAAGCAAAGGTCAACGGGGAGACGGTGCTTGTCATGTCCACCGGCATGGGAGGCCCCTGCGTCACCTTTGCCGTGGAGGAACTGGCCCGGCTGGGGGTGAAGACCTTCATCCGCGTGGGCACTACGGGATCCATACAGGAAGATTTGAACCTGGGGGACCTGGTCATCAATAAGGGCGCCGTCCGCCGGGACGGGGCGTCCAAAGCCTATGCGCCGGCAGAGTATCCGGCCATGGCGGACATGCGGGTGACCCTGGCCCTGGAAGAGGCGGCCCGGTCACTCCATGTGCCATTCAAGACAGGCATTTCCGTATCCACCGACAGCTTCTGGCCCGGGCAGGAGCGGTACGACAGTTTCTCCGGCTACGTGCGCCGGTCCCTCCAGGGGAGCCTGGAGGAGTACAGGCACCTGGGGTGTACGAATTTTGAAATGGAAAATGCCACCCTCTTCACCCTGTGCTCCGTCATGGGCCTTTCCGCAGGCTCCGTATGCGGCGTAGTGGCGAAGCGCCTGGACAGCGAAGCCGTGGCACCCCATGAGGTCTATGAAGAAGCAGAAAAGCGGTTCCGGCAGGTGGCGAAACGGGCCCTTACCATGCTTATAGGCCACTTCATGGTGACCCTGTGATAAAGAAAGGGCAATGGAAATGGAAAGCCATTTTCATTGCTCTTTTTTGCTGGGTCAATGTTTATTTTGCGTATACCTGTTCCCTGTCACTTCGAGCAGTGGCCGTATGCAGAGTGGCTATACAGATAAAAATCACTGCAGCTTCAAGGAGCCTCGAAATCTTTCCTGTATTCGGGAATACAGGTTTTCCCTTCCGAATTCAAGAGTGGTAACATCGTCATAGTCATTTCTCCGGGAGATTTCGGGGCTTTCTCTCACATACGATTTTTACGGTTACAGTCACCACGGCGCTTATCACCGCTCGAAATGACGAAGGAGGGATAGAGTCACCATTGCAAGTACAGTGTTCCGGAAAGACGCCTCTTCCCGCTCCCCGTCATTTCGAGCGGTGGCACCATGCTCTATGACTCTGCTGTCAAAACCGCTACAGCTGCGAGGAGCCGAGAAATCTTTCTTGTGTTTAGGAGTACACGCTTTTCACACCGCCTCCAGCGTTGTAACACCGTCATAGTCATTTCTCTGGGAGATTTCTCGACTCTCTCTCACATACGATTCTTGCGGTTACAGTCACTACGGCGCTTACCACCGCTCGAAATGACGAAGGAGGGATAGAGGCACCATCACAAGTACAGTGTTCCGGAAAGATGCGTCTTCCCGCTCCCTGTCATTTCGAGCGGTGACAGCATGCTGTATGACTCTACCGCCCAAAATCGCTACAGCTTCGATGAGCCCCGAAATCTTTCTTGTGTTCGGGAATACAGGTTTTCCCCTCCGAATTCAAGAGTGGTAACATCGTCATAGTCATTTTTCTGGGAGATTTCGGGGCTCTCTCTCACATACGATTTTACGGTTACAGTCACCACGGCGCTTACCACCGCTCGAAATGACGAAGGAGGGATAGAGGCACCATCACAAGTACAGTATTCCGGAAAGATGCGTCTTCCCGCTCCCCGTCATTTCGAGCGGTGACAGCATGCTGTATGACTCTACCGCCAAAAATCGCTACAGCTTCGATGAGTCGAGAAATCTTTCCTGTATTCGGGAATACAGGTTTTCCCTTCCGAATTCAAGAGTGGTAACATCGTCATAGTCATTTTTCTGGGAGATTTCTCGACTCTCTCTCACATACGATTTTACGGTTACAGTCACCACGGCGCTTACCACCGCTCGAAATGACGAAGGAGGGATAGAGGCACCATCACAAGTACAGTGTTCCGGAAAGATGCGTCTTCCCGCTCCCTGTCATTTCGAGCGGTGACAGCATGCTGTATGACTCTACCGCCAAAAATCGCTACAGCTTCGATGAGTCGAGAAATCTTTCTTGCGTTCGGGAATACAGGTTTTCCCTTCCGAATTCAGGAGTGGTAACACCGTCATAGTCATTTCTCTGGGAGATTTCTCGACTCTCTCTCACATACGATTTTACGGTTACAGTCACCACGGCGCTTACCACCGCTCGAAATGACGAAGGAGGGGTAGAGGCACCATCACAAGTACAGTGTCCCGGAAAGATGCGTCTTCCCGCTCCCCGTCATTCCATTCAAATCTTCCTGGCTGCTGCCCGGTATTCCCGGGGTGTCATGTGGAAGCTCTGGCGGAAAAGTTTCGTAAAGTAGCTCTGGCTGGTGAACCCGCAGGTATAAGCAATGTCGGATATGGCGGTATCCTCTTTCTCCAGGAGGCTCTTGCTCACGCCCAGACGGTATTCATTGACGTAATCAATGGGGGAGAGGCCGATGTAGGTCTTGAAGAGGCTGCTGCACTTGCTCTTCGATACCTGTCCGGCGGCGGCTATGGCGTCCAGTGTGATTTTCTCACCAAAGTTCTCGTTGATATAGTGAATCATGCGCTTCTGGGTCTCCCGGTCTTCCCTGGAGGGCAGGGGCTTTTTTGTTTCTTCCGGCGGAAAGGCCTGGCAGAGATGGTACAGCAGGAGATGGAGGGAAGCGGCGATCCGGAGACCCTTCAAAGGGTCAGCAGAGGCCTCTTCTTTTTCTATTTCCAGGACCAGGGCACGGACAGGGGCGGAAAGGGCATGGGAAGCGGGCAGGAGGAAACAGTCTTTTTCCATATTGTCAAAGAAGGGATGGATGAACCGTCGGCGGATGTCCGCTTCCCTGGTGAGAAGGGCGGGGTCCATGAGAATCCGGATGAGCCGGGTCCCTTCTTCGCGGATGAGGTCGTGGTGGAGAATTCCCGGGAGCACGATGAGCACGTCCCCTTCATGGAGGACCATCCGGGATTCATTGATCTGGAAAGAAAGATTGCCCTCCAGTACGTAGAGACATTCCGCCTCCTTGTGGTAATGACCAAGGGGGCTGCCGCCGGGGGCATGGGAAGCGGTTTCTTCAGATACGTAGAAATCCCTTGTAGGGCTGCCGGGAAGGGCAGGAATCCCAGGCAGGGAAATGGAGGTATTTTTCATGGCGAGAACTCCTTTATGTAAACGATATAATTATAAAAACAAGGAATATATTACTATTTATACCTATACTTGCACGATATAATTATATCAGAAATCGATAGAAATGAATATTGTTTCTAGAGAAAAAGATCAATAAAAAATCATTCTTATACAAGGAGGAAATAATCATGGAAAAATTACTGAACAAACTGCTGGCGGACCTGGTGGTGGAATACCACAAACTCCAGAGCTATCACTGGTACCTGAAGGGTTATCACTTCTTCGATGACCATCCGAAACTGGAAAGCTACTACGACATGGTGGCAGGCATGGTGGATGACGTGGCGGAAGACATGCTGAAGCTGTCCCTCTCCCCGGAATCCACACTGAAAGGATTCCTCGCCATCAGTGCCATCAAAGAAGCGGAAAATGAAGAAGTTACCTCCGCCGAAGCCTTCGCCTCCGTCCTGGCAGACTTCAAAGTGCTCCGGGATGACGTACTGGCCGTAAAGAAAGCGGCCGACGAAGAAGGAGACTACCTCACTTCTGCTCTTATGGACGACTACATCGAAAGGTTCTACAAAGAAATCTGGATGCTGGGACAGGTACTGAAGTAAAAGAGTTGAGAGTTGAGATTTGAGAGTTGAGTTTCCGCGGCTTCGCCGCTTCACATCAACCTGACTTTCTATCAATTTTCTGGTTCCATACCAATCAGAAAGAGCCCGATGCGATTGATAAAATCGTATCGGGCTCTTTCTAATGAACTATTCCCATCATGGGAAACGGACATCAAGTTATGTGTCACTTCCCACCCTCCGTCATTTCGAGCGGTGGTAGTATGCTGCATGAGATTACAGCCAAGAATAGCTACAGCTTTGATGAGTCGAGAAATCTCCCTTGCATACGGGAATACAGGGCTTTTTACACCGGTACTGGAGTTGAAAGCCCGCCACAGTCATTATTCTCGGAGATCTCTCGACTCTTTCTCACATACTATTTTTAACAGCATCCTCACCCCGGCGCATACCACCGCTCGAGATGACGGGTTGGGGATAGAGATATTCAGGAGAAAATGTTATTTCCGCTATCTACTCTACTCCCATCTCGTCATTTCGAGCGGTGTAAGTATGCGGTATGACTCTGCCGTTTAGAATCGCTACAGCTTCGATGAGTCGAGAAATCTCCCTTGCATCCGGGAATACAGGGCTTTTTACACCGATACTGGAGTTGAAAGCCCGCCAAAGCCATTATTCTCGGAGATCTCTCGACTCTTTCTCACATACTATTTTTAACAGCATCCTCACCCCGGCGCATACCGCCGCTCGAGATGACGGGTTGGGGATAGTGATATTCAGGAGAAAACGTTATTTCCGCTATCTACTCTACTCCCATCTCGTCATTTCGAGCGGTGGAAGCATGCACGGGGAGATTCTTCGATGATAAAATATAATCTGCGGCGCTCTATGAATTGTGCGCCGCACCACCACTCCTCACTCCTCACTCCTCACTCCTCACTCCTCACTCCTCACTCCTCACTCCTCACTCCTCACTTCTCACTCCTGACTGCCGGCCGAGCGCTTTCTCTATGGAATGGGGAAGTCATACGTACGTATAAATTCCCCCTATTGCCATTGACAGTGAAATCATTTAAAATAATAACGATATACTGTTCATGAAGTACCTGCAGAGCAGGGTAAAGGAGATTTTTCAAGTATGAGAGCACGTGGTCTTTTATTTGGCGTGGCTGTGGCCTTTTCCGTATGGAACCTTCTCACGAATGGCATCAATGTACGGACCGTGGCTATCTGCGTCATGATTCTGGTATGCCTGGCAATGAATATTTATAATTACCACCAGAAGCAGCTGCAGCGGCAGGCAGCGGAGGCGGAAGTACGGGAAAAAGAGGAAGTCCGCCAGATGAGGGCGGAAGCCAGGAGAAAGCAGAACCGGAGAAACCGGAAGCATAGAAAATAAGGGGAATGGGATTTTCCCTTTCTTTTGTACAGGCGGTTTTCATATAAGGGCCTTCGGGCCTTTTTCTGTTGTTTTTCGGGAGGTGCCTATGCCGGCTGCGCTGATTTATCGGTGGGCTGTCTTTATCCTGCTCATTCTGGGTCTGATTCTTCTCATGAAGCACAAGGTGCTGACGCCCTTTGTGTTCTGGTCCCGTATCCAGTATTATACATTCACCACATTCACCCTGTTCCTGGTGTGGCTGGGGGCGACGCTCTTCAATGCGCCTATCCCATTCCTGTATACCGCGGACTGCCGGTACATCGTGGCGGCGAGCCTGGAGACCCTGTCCCTCATGTACCATCTCATCGTCCGGCCCGGCGCCATCCGTACCCATAAGCTCAATGATATCAGCTATGAGCATTTCTCTTTTTACAATTATATTTTCCACTATTTCATCCCTATCCTCATGACGGTGGACTATATCTTCTTCGTGGATAAGACCGATATGCACTGGTACAGCATCTTCACCTGGATGATTTACCCCGCTTTCTATGTGGTCTTCGTTTATTTCCGGGCCTGGGTGACCATTGTGACCCATGGGAAATCCCATCTCTATCCCTACACATTTATGGATCCCAATTACCATGGTCCCCTGGAAATCACCCGGGGCGTCCTCATCGTGGGGGCCCAGTTCTTCGTCATCGGCGTCTTTGTGTATGCCGTGGGCATGGGCCTTTTCTACATTGGCATCCCGCCGCTGTCATGGACGTATAATGGATAAGAATTCTCACTGACATAGAAGAAAATAAATGGTATAATGGTACCATTGTTATAGTTCGATGCTTTTGCTTTAAGGAGTTTGATGTATGGCAAAGACAAATGAAACGAAGGATTTCGTGGACCATTCCTATCTGTATAAGCCCTACCTGATACTGGTAACCCTGGCTTTCATTCTCTGGGCAGCCTATGTGTGCTGGACCGGGTACTGGGGGATCGTCCACCATCATGTGCCGGTGATTGACCTGGGCATGCAGGCAGCCATCCTGTGGTGGCTTTTGGATACCACTCTCACGAAGACCGTGTACCGTCTGGAAAAGGACCGGCTCTACATGCTGAAAACCGGCGTGGGACACAAGAAGGAGCTGTCCATTCCCTATGATGAAATTTTTGGTGTCCACCATTTCAAGAACCAGCTCATGAAGCCGGTGACCTATCGGTATACATTCCATGAATATGCGAAACTGGACAACCGTCCCATCTGGTCCCTGCTCTATGATATCCACAGCGATAAGAAGGTAGGCCGGGTGCTCATGAAGGCATCGGAGGAATTCTGGAAGGAATTCGAACGGCGCATGCCGGGGCAGATCCGGATTCCCCAGGAAGAAGTCATCACTTTCACCTACAAGGCTATGGAAAAGAAACTCCGGGACCAGGGCTATTTCCAGGAACATCCGGAAATGTCCTTCGAAGAAGGGATCAAACAGCTCCGCCAGAAGGGCACCGAAATGGGTGGCCGTGAAGATGAACTGACGGGCGCTGACTTCCACGGGGAGCATGTGGAACTGGAAAACGGGACCAGCAAGGAAACGCTGGAAACCGCCCGCCGCAAAATGGAAGAGGCCAATAAGGAACGGGCGGACAAGACAGAAAAAGCCTGAATTTGAATGGCAGTAGAAGCTGTGGGATATGGGAAACCATGTCCCGCAGCTTTTTATATTGTGTAGAATGCATTTAAACGGTCCTCCTGCTGATGGGAGACAGGAATGGAAGGGGAATACCCTATCCTGCTCACTAAAGGCTGTACGGGCCTTTTGGGGCGTTTGCGGTAAGCATCGAATGTGAGACTGATTCTCACAAAATTCCGCCTCTTCGAGGCGGATCTATCCCCTGGCCTTCGGCCACCCCCTTCTCCAAGGGGGTACGCTTTTTACGGTGGAGTCAGTAGGAAGGATAACAGTCAGCATGAGTTCAATCCCCAGCATGCAGCCCCTTAGAAAAGGGGCGCGCCAAAGGCGGAGGATAGATCACCGTAGCGGTAAGTATCGAATGTGGGACTGATCCTCACCAGATTCCGCCCCTGCGGGGCATCCATCCCCTGGCCTTCGGCCACCCCCTTCTCTAAGGGGGTACGCTTTTTACGGTGGAGTCAGTAGGAAGGATAACGGTCAGCATGAGTTCAATCCCCAGCATGCAGCCCCTTAGAAAAGGGGCGCGCCAAAGGCGGAGGATAGATCACTGTAGCGGTAAGAATCGAATGTGGGACTGATCCTCACCAGATTCCGCCCCTTCGGGGCATCCATTCCCTGGCCTTCGGCCACCCCCCTTCTCCAAGGGGGTACGCTTTTTACGGTGGAGTCAGTAGGAAGGATAACAGTCAGCATGAGTTCAATCCCCAGCATGCAGCCCCTTAGAAAAGGGGCGCGCCAAAGGCGGAGGATAGATCACTGTAGCGGTAAGAATCGAATGTGGGACTGATCCTCACCAGATTCCGCCCCTGCGGGGCATCCATCCCCTGGCCTTCGGCCACCCCCTTCTCTAAGGGGGTACGCTTTTTACGGTGGAGTCAGTAGGAAGGATAACGGTCAGCATGAGTTCAATCCCCAGCATGCAGCCCCTTAGAAAAGGGGCGCGCCAAAGGCGGAGGATAGATCACCGTAGCGGTAAGTATCGAATGTGGGACTGATCCTCACCAGATTCCGCCCCTTCGGGGCATCCATCCCCTGCCCTTCGGGCACCCCCTTCTCCAAGGGGGTACGCTTTTTACGGTGGAGTCAGTAGGAAGGATAACAGTCAGCATGAGTTCAATCCCCAGCATGCAGCCCCTTAGAAAAGGGGCGCGCCAAAGGCGGAGGATAGATCACTGTAGCGGTAAGAATCGAATGTGGGACTGATCCTCACCAGATTCCGCCCCTGCGGGGCATCCATCCCCTGGCCTTCGGCCACCCCCTTCTCTAAGGGGGTACGCTTTTTACGGTGGAGTCAGTAGGAAGGATAACGGTCAGCATGAGTTCAATCCCCAGCATGCAGCCCCTTAGAAAAGGGGCGCGCCAAAGGCGGAGGATAGATCACCGTAGCGGTAAGTATCGAATGTGGGACTGATCCTCATCAGATTCCGCCCCTGCGGGGCATCCATCCCCTGCCCTTCGGGCACCCCCTTCTCCAAGGGGGTACGCTTTTTACGGTGGAGTCAGTAGGAAGGATAACAGTCAGCATGAGTTCAATCCCCAGCATGCAGCCCCTTAGAAAAGGGGCGCGCCAAAGGCGGAGGATAGATCACCGTAGCGGTAAGTATCGAATGTGGGACTGATCCTCACCAGATTCCGCCCCTGCGGGGCATCCATCCCCTGGCCTTCGGCCACCCCCTTCTCTAAGGGGGTACGCTTTTTACGGTGGAGTCAGTAGGAAGGATAACAGTCAGCATGAGTTCAATCCCCAGCATGCAGCCCCTTAGAAAAGGGGCGCGCCAAAGGCGGAGGATAGATCACCGTAGCGGTAAGTATCGAATGTGGGACTGATCCTCACCAGATTCCGCCCCTGCGGGGCATCCATCCCCTGGCCTTCGGCCACCCCCTTCTCCAAGGGGGTACGCTTTTTACGGTGGAGTCAGTAGGAAGGATAACAGTCAGCATGAGTTCAACTCCCAGCATGCAGGCCCTTGGAGAAGGGCCGCGGCAAAGCCGCTGGACCTCAACTCTCAACTCTCAACTCTCAAATCCATTCCCAATGCCCAGGCGAAGTCTCCACCCTGGCCGCGAGGCCACAGCCTTGCCTTCCTATTCCGCTGCTATACGATTTCGCCGCATCATACCTTCCCCTTCAGCCGACGGACGCTGCTTTTTCCATCTTGCTATAAATAAAATCTATTAGTAGATATAGAAATTATTATTTACATAGTTTTAGATATTACATAAATTACTCATACAAAATTACATAAAATTTACATAGATAACATACCTAAAATGCAAAAGAACAGATAAAATCAGAGGCCAACGTATTTACATAGTATGCTATATAGTTAGACAGTGTGCAATGTAAACGACAATGGTGGAGAGAGGAATCCCTATGCATTTAGCCGTCATTTTTATAGGGAATGCATACGAATTGCAGGAATATTATATGCAAATCGGACGCATTACATCGTATTTAATGCAAACAGGAAGCAAATGGCCTGAAATTGCCGTAAATCGGTCAAGATTGCGAAAAACGAGGGACGTGGATAAAATAAACATAGATGCCTATGTAATTTCCGAAACGTTACATAGATGGGAGCCCGACCCTGGGGCTGTGTGAAAAGGAGGATAGCAGGTTTGCCAAGGGATATTTCATTTTTCCGGATTCATTTTCGGATTCATCTATGGAATTCAGCAATTATTCTTTTATAACTTCATATGAGTCCAAAATCTTCCGGAGAAGGTTTCCTTAGAAGCCCGGCGTGCATCGAACCGGACTGAATGGGAAAAACTCAAAAGGAAGGTGAACCTTATGGATCCAGCCATTATCACACTGTGTGTATTGGCAGTAGCAGCATTCCTGTTTGTTACCGAACTGATCCCGCTGGCTGTCACCGCTATGGCAGCCTGCACAGCACTCGGTATCCTGGGCGTACTTCCGTCCAAACAGGTATATGCAGGTCTTTCTAACTCCACCGTCGTACTTTTCGGTGGTATGTTCGTCATCGGTGCCGCTATGTTCAAGACCGGCCTGGCTGAAACAATCGGCCTTGCGGTTGTACATAAAGCAGGTACCGGCGAAGTCAAACTGATGGGCGCCGTTATGCTGGTAACCATCTGCCTGTCTTCTGTATCTTCCAATACCGGTACCGTAGCATGCCTCATGCCGGTGGTTATCGGTATTGCTAATGCCGCTCATGTAGCACCGTCTAAGGAACTGATGCCTCTGGCTATCGCCGCTAACGTCGGTGGTACCATCACCATGATCGGTACTCCGCCAAACGTCATCGTTACCGGTGCACTGTCCGCTGCCGGACTCCCGTCCTTCGGATTCTTCGAATTCGCACTGATCGGTATTCCGCTGTCCATCATCGTTCTCGCTTACATGCTGACCATTGGCCGCAAGACCATTCCGATTCATGAAGTTGGCGAGATGGATGAAGAAGCCGTACAGGCAGCAAAGGAAGAAGCAGGTGCTTCTGATGATTCCGCTCCGAAGAGCAAGAGCAAGATGATCATTTCCGGTCTCATTATGTGCGGCGTAGTAGCTGCTATGGCCCTGAACCTCAAGACTGTTCCTCTTCAGACCGCTGCCGTTACCGGCGCAATCCTCTGCGTCATCACCGGCTGCCTGAAAGAAAAGGAAGCTTATGCAGGTATCGACTGGGTAACGATTTTCCTGTTCGCCGGCATGCTTTCCGTAGCTACCGCTATGGATAAGACAGGCGCAGGCAAACTGATTGCCGATACCGTAGTTAACATGATGGGCGATCATCCAAACCCCATCGTTCTCTGCGCTGTACTGTACCTGATTTCCAACGTACTGACCCAGTTCATGTCCAACACTGCAGCAGCTGCACTTCTTGCACCAATTGGTATTTCCATTGCCCAGTCCATCGGCGCTGACCCGAAACCGGTACTTATGGCTATCGGTATCGCAGCATCCATGGCATATGCAACACCAATGGCTACTCCGCCAAACACCCTGGTTCTCGGACCTGGCTCCTTCACATTCAATGATTATGTAAAGGTTGGCGTGCCGCTCTGCGTAATCTGCTTCATCGTAAGCGTAATCATTATCCCGATTTTCTGGCCATTCTTCCCGGGCTGATTGCCTCGGAATGGAATGATTGGAAGTCATCATTTCGTATTTTTCAGAAGGGGCTGCCTTCGGGCAGCTTTCTCCTGAATCCAACTGTGTGAGGCAGACTCCTCACGGGCACCTTATTCAAAGGCGCTTCAATAGAAAGGTGGATTTTACATGGAAACTCCGAGCCCACTTTCGATTTGTATCGTCAACATGGTCATCGTATTCGCTGTCCTTATCGTTCTTCAGTGGATCATCCAGCTGATTCACGTCGTGGATCCCACTAAGAACAAGAACAAGGAAAAATAATCGATAACCACGGATAGGAGGTACAAATATGGATGGCTTTTTGAGAGCTCTGGTATCTGTATGGACAGATTCCGGATTCGTAGCATTAACATGGCAGAACATGGTCATGATCCTTGTCGGTCTGGTTCTGCTGTATCTGGCAATTGCAAAAGATTATGAACCTCTTCTGCTGATGCCTATCGCATTTGGTGATATTATGGCCAACTTCCCGAATACCGGTTTTGAAACCGATATGGGCGTCATGATGGCTATTGGTTATGGTATTAAGTACGAAATTTTCCCGCCGCTGATTTTCATGGGCGTAGGTGCAATGACCGACTTTGGTCCGCTGATTGCAAACCCGAAGACCATGCTTCTGGGTGCGGCTGCCCAGATCGGCGTATTCGTAGCACTGGCCGGTGCTATGGCTCTTGGATTCAATGTCCAGGAAGCAGCATCCATCGGTATCATCGGTGGTGCAGATGGCCCAACCGCAATTTATCTGACATCTAAACTGGCTCCGCATCTTCTGGGTGCCATTGCAGTAGCAGCATATTCCTACATGTCCCTGGTTCCTCTGATCCAGCCGCCGATTATGAAGCTCTGCACCACCAAGAAACATCGCCAGATCAAGATGAAGACCCTTCGTCCGGTATCCCGTTTCGAAAAGATTGCATTCCCGATTGTCGTAGCTATTGTCGTATCCCTGCTCCTGCCGCCGGTAGCAGCCCTCATGGGTATGCTCTGCCTGGGCAACCTGTTCGAAGTATCCGGCGTAACTGATCGTCTTTCTGATACCGCCCAGAACTCCCTGTGCAACATCGTTACCATTTTCCTGGCAACCGGCACAGGCCTCACCATGACCGGTGATAAGTTCCTCCGCGTACAGACCCTGGAAATCATTTTCCTGGGCCTCGTAGCATTCGCAGCCGGCACCGCTGGCGGCGTACTCTTCGGCCAGGTGATGAGAATTGCATCCGGCAACAAAGTCAACCCGCTGATCGGTTCCGCAGGCGTATCTGCAGTTCCTATGGCAGCTCGTGTATCCCAGAACGTTGGCATTAAGGATAACCCGTCCAACTACCTGCTGATGCAGGCTATGGGCCCGAACGTAGCAGGCGTCATTGGTACCGCCGTAGCAGCAGGCACCATGCTGGCACAGTTCGGAGGCTGATTCCTTACGGAATAAGCTCACAAAAAAGCACTCCCTTGGGGAGTGCTTTTTTATTGGGAGAGTTGCCTGCTCATCCCGTTGAATAAGTATAAGGCTGTTAATGAGGAGTTAGGAATGAGGAATTAGGAGTGGTGGTGCGGCGCACAATTCATAGAGCGCCGCGTATTATTGATTCTGCGGCTCCGCCGCTGGAGCTCAATTCTCTTCACTCAATTCTCAAATCTATACTTCAAGAGATAGATTTGCAATAAAAAATGCTGATTTGTCGAGCGTATACATCACTATACATGATAAATGCAAATGGATATAGCAGGAACTTATAGGTGATTATAGAAAAAATCGCAAGCAGGATATTTAGGTAAAATACCATTTAATAATTTAGGCAATTGCAACTTATAGATTCCAAAATTTCCTTCTACTATTATTCAGATGATGCGAATGGTTTGCATGGGTAAAGTTCTTTGATTTTATCGAGCATTTGAACGTCATTTGCACTTACCGGTTTTTAGTATGCAAGTCTTAATAAATTAGCAAACATAAATTCTAATCAGCCTTACGAACCAGGAAATTTTTATTTTAATAATGTAGCTACCTGCAAATGCATAGCAATCTATCATATAGAGTACTATTGAATTTTTATAGGCCCATGGATAGAATAAACATAGATGCCTATGTAAGTGCATGGCAATTGCATTTACATAGATGGGAGCCCGACCCTGGGGCTGTGTGAAAAGGAGGATAGCAGGTTTGCCAAGGGACATTTCAATATTTTCCGGATTAGGTTTCGGATTCATATTTGGAATTCAGCAATTATTCTTTTATAACTTCATATGAGTCTAAAATCTTCCGGAGAAGGTTTCCCTTAGAAGTTTGATTTGCATCCAACCGAACTGAAGGGGGAAAAATCAAAAGGAAGGTGAACCTTATGGATCCAGCCATTATCACACTGTGTGTATTGGCAGTAGCAGCATTCCTGTTTGTTACCGAACTGATCCCGCTGGCTGTCACCGCTATGGCAGCCTGCACAGCACTCGGTATCCTGGGCGTACTTCCGTCCAAACAGGTATATGCAGGTCTTTCTAACTCCACCGTCGTACTTTTCGGTGGTATGTTCGTCATCGGCGCCGCTATGTTCAAGACCGGCCTGGCTGAAGCAATCGGCCTTTGGGTTGTACATAAAGCAGGCACCGGCGAAGTCAAACTGATGGGTGCCGTTATGCTGGTAACCATCATCCTGTCTTCCGTATCTTCCAATACCGGTACCGTGGCATGCCTCATGCCGGTTATCATCGGTATTGCTAATGCCGCTCATGTAGCTCCTTCCAAGGAACTGATGCCTCTGGCCATCGCCGCTAACGTCGGTGGTACCATCACCATGATTGGTACTCCGCCAAACGTCATCGTTACCGGTGCACTGTCCGCTGCAGGACTTCCGTCCTTCGGATTCTTCGAATTCGCACTGATCGGTGTTCCGCTGTCCATCGTAGTTCTTGCTTACATGCTGACCATTGGCCGCAAGACCATTCCGATTCATGAAGTTGGTTCCATGGATGAAGATGCTGTAAAAGCAGCTAAGGAAGAAGCAGGTGCTTCTGATGATTCCGCTCCGAAGAGCAAGAGCAAGATGATCATTTCCGGTCTCATTATGTGCGGCGTAGTAGCTGCTATGGCCCTGAACCTCAAGACCGTTCCTCTTCAGACCGCTGCCGTTACCGGCGCAATCCTCTGCGTCATCACCGGCTGCCTGAAAGAAAAGGAAGCTTATGCAGGTATCGACTGGGTAACGATTTTCCTGTTCGCCGGCATGCTTTCCGTAGCTACCGCTATGGATAAGACAGGCGCAGGCAAACTGATTGCCGACACCGTAGTAGGTATGATGGGTGAACATCCGAACCCCGTTGTTCTCTGCGCTGTACTGTACCTGATTTCCAACGTACTGACCCAGTTCATGTCCAACACCGCATCCGCTGCACTTCTTGCACCGATCGGCATTTCCATTGCTCAGTCCATCGGTGCTGACCCGAAACCGGTACTTATGGCTATCGGTATCGCAGCATCCATGGCATATGCAACACCAATGGCTACTCCGCCAAACACCCTGGTTCTCGGACCTGGCTCCTTCACATTCAATGATTATGTAAAGGTTGGCGTACCGCTGTGCGTAATCTGCTTCATCGTAAGCGTAATCATTATCCCGATTTTCTGGCCATTCTTCCCGGGCTGATTGCCCGGCATGGAATGATTGGAAGTCATCATTTCGTATTTTTCAGAAGGGGCTGCCTTCGGGCAGCTTTCTCCTGAATCCAACTGTGTGAGGCAGACTCCTCACGGGCACCTTATTCAAAGGCGCTTCAATAGAAAGGTGGATTTTACATGGAAACTCCGAGCCCACTTTCGATTTGTATCGTCAACATGGTCATCGTATTCGCCGTTCTGATTGTTCTTCAGTTCATCATTCAGCTGATTCACGTCGTAGATCCGACCAAGAACAAAGGCAAGAAGAAATAATCGATAACCACGGATAGGAGGTACAAACAATGGATGGCTTTATGAGAGCACTTGTTTCTGTATGGACAGACTCCGGCTTTGCCGCACTGACCTGGCAGAACATCGTCATGATTCTGGTAGGACTTGTCCTGCTGTATCTGGCAATTGCAAAAGAGTACGAACCTCTTCTGCTGATGCCGATTGCATTTGGTGATATTATGGCCAACTTCCCGAATACCGGTTTTGAAACCGATATGGGCGTCATGATGGCTATTGGTTTTGGTATTAAGTACGAAATTTTCCCGCCGCTGATTTTCATGGGCGTAGGTGCAATGACCGACTTTGGTCCGCTGATTGCAAACCCGAAGACCATGCTTCTGGGTGCGGCTGCCCAGATCGGCGTATTCGTAGCACTGGCCGGTGCTATGGCTCTTGGATTCAATGTCCAGGAAGCAGCATCCATCGGTATCATCGGTGGTGCAGATGGCCCAACCGCAATTTATCTGACATCTAAACTGGCTCCGCATCTTCTGGGTGCCATTGCAGTAGCAGCATACTCCTACATGTCCCTGGTTCCTCTGATCCAGCCACCGATTATGAAGCTCTGCACCACCAAGAAACATCGCCAGATCAAGATGAAGACCCTTCGTCCGGTATCCCGTTTCGAAAAGATTGCATTCCCGATTGTCGTAGCTATTGTCGTATCCCTGCTCCTGCCGCCGGTAGCAGCACTGATGGGCATGCTGTGCCTGGGCAACCTGTTCGAAGTATCCGGCGTAACCGCTCGTCTTTCTGATACTGCCCAGAACTCCCTGTGCAACATCGTTACCATTTTCCTGGCAACCGGCACAGGCCTCACCATGACCGGTGATAAGTTCATTCGTGTACAGACACTGGAAATCATTTTCCTGGGCCTCGTAGCATTCGCAGCCGGCACCGCTGGTGGCGTACTCTTTGGCCAGATCATGAGAATTGCATCGGGCAACAAAGTAAACCCGCTGATCGGTTCCGCAGGCGTATCTGCAGTACCGATGGCAGCCCGTGTATCCCAGGTTGTCGGCCTGAAGGATAACCCGTCCAACTACCTGCTGATGCAGGCTATGGGCCCGAACGTAGCAGGCGTCATTGGTACCGCCGTAGCAGCAGGCACCATGCTGGCACAGTTCGGAGGCTGATTCCTTACGGAATGAGCTCACAAAAAAGCACTCCCTTGTGGAGTGCTTTTTTATTGGGAAAGTTGGGGTCTTACTTTTCCGTGGAAGTTTATGGCTGTTAGTGAGGAGTTAGGAATGAGGAGGGAGGAGTGGTGGTGGCGGCGTACAATTTGGGAGGCGCCGCCATTTTTATATAAATCGTCCATTTGTCCTATTGCGGTTTGTCGAGCTGTTGGAGCGAACGGTTTGGCATGTGGTTGGACAGAGTCATTGGCACGGGGCAGCTGGAAGTCCCAGGCGAATGACTCTATATAACAGTATGCAATCCCGACTGATGGAAAGGTATAGGCTCACCGCTATAATAAAAATTTATAGTACCCTATATAAAAAAACTAAGACTGGGAAGATTAGGGATTGCAGAAAATATAGTAATAAATATTAATAAAAGTAACCATGTATACATATCTAATACATGGAACTGCGTATTATTTGCAATAAAATGATGCCTTGGAAATGGGAATACCATCGAGAAATGGGGAGATTTTCCATTTGCATTAACGCATATGATTCGCATCTGTTAACCCTTTATTTTGTGGATTTCATGGTGGAAATTATATGGAATTAATAACCATTATCACTGAAAATGACCACAGAAGCGTAGATACATAGATAGTTATGTAAATTTGCGAAAGGAAAGATAGATGGCTAGAATGAACATAGGTGCCTATGTAAGTGCATACAAATTGCATTTACATGGATGGAAGCCCTGTACCCGGGGCTTTGGAAAAAGGAGGGTAGAAGGTTTACCAGGGCAAACTCAATTGTCTTCCGGATTGTATTCGGGATTCATGTTTGGAATTCAGCAATTATTCTTTTATAACTTCATATGAGTCCTTATGACTTTCCGGAGATTTCCGTTCCCGACTCCTGTGATGCACCAGAGCAGGGAAAGGACAGAAAAATCAAAAGGAAGGTGAACTTTATGGATCCAGCCATTATCACACTGTGTGTATTGGCAGTAGCAGCATTCCTGTTTGTTACCGAACTGATCCCGCTGGCTGTCACCGCTATGGCAGCCTGCACAGCACTCGGTATCCTGGGCGTACTTCCGTCCAAACAGGTATATGCAGGTCTTTCTAACTCCACCGTCGTACTTTTCGGTGGTATGTTCGTCATCGGCGCCGCTATGTTCAAGACCGGCCTGGCTGAAGCAGTCGGCCTCTGGGTTGTACATAAAGCAGGCACCGGCGAAGTCAAACTGATGGGCGCCGTTATGCTGGTAACCATCGCATTGTCTTCTGTATCTTCCAATACCGGTACCGTAGCATGCTTAATGCCGGTTATCATCGGTATTGCCAAGGCTGCAAATATTCCGGCTTCTAAGGAACTGATGCCTCTGGCCATCGCTGCTAACGTCGGTGGTACCATCACCATGATCGGTACTCCGCCAAACGTCATCGTTACCGGCGCACTGTCCGCAGCAGGACTTCCGTCTTTCGGATTCTTCGAATTCGCACTGATCGGTGTTCCGCTGTCCATCATCGTTCTCGTTTACATGCTGACCATTGGCCGCAAGACCATTCCGATCAAGAATGCAGGCGCTATGGATGATGATGCTGTGAAAGCAGCTAAGGAAGAAGCAGGTGCTTCTGATGATGCAGCTCCGAAGAGCAAGAGCAAGATGGTTATTTCCGGTCTCATCCTGATCGGCGTTGTTGTCTGCATGGCACTGAAGCTCCCGACCATTCCTCTTCAGACCGCTGCCGTTACCGGCGCAATCCTCTGCGTCATCACCGGCTGCCTGAAAGAAAAGGAAGCTTATGCAGGTATCGACTGGGTAACGATTTTCCTGTTCGCCGGCATGCTTTCTGTAGCTACCGCTATGGATAAGACCGGCGCAGGCAAACTGATTGCCGACACCGTCGTAGGCATGATGGGCGATCATCCAAACCCGATCGTTCTCTGCGCTGTGCTGTACCTGATTTCCAACGTACTGACCCAGTTCATGTCCAACACTGCATCTGCAGCACTGCTGGCACCGATCGGCATTTCCATTGCCCAGTCCATCGGCGCTGACCCGAAACCGGTACTGATGTCCATCGGTATCGCAGCATCCATGGCTTTCGCAACACCAATGGCTACTCCGCCAAACACCCTGGTCCTCGGACCTGGCGGATTCTCTTTCAACGACTATGTCAAAGTCGGTGTACCGCTCTGCGTCATCGCATTCATTGCAAGCGTTATCATCATTCCGATTTTCTGGCCATTCTTCCCAGGCTGATTTACTCATCCGGGGATAGTCAAAAAATTGCAGTCAGGAGAGGGAACCATTTCCGAATGGTTCCCATTTCCTGATAAAACTGTGTGAGGCAGAATCCTCACGGGTATCTTTTTGAAAAGGTACTTACAAAGAAAGGTGGATTTACACATGGCAACTCCAAGCCCACTTTCGATTTGTATCACTAACATGGTTATCGTATTTGCCGTTCTGATCGTCCTGGCTTTCGTTATCCAGCTGATTCACGTAGTGGATCCGACCAAGAACAAAGGCAAGAAGAGATAATTTTCGATAACCCGATAAATTAGGAGGTACAAACATGGATGGCTTTATGAGAGCACTCGTTTCCGTGTGGACAGACTCCGGCTTTGCCGCTCTGACCTGGGAAAACGTAGTAATGATTCTGGTAGGACTTGTCCTGCTCTATCTGGCAATCGCAAAAGAGTACGAACCTCTTCTGCTGATGCCGATTGCATTTGGTGATATTATGGCCAACTTCCCCAATACCGGTTTTGAAACCGATATGGGCGTAATGATGGCTATTGGATTTGGTATTAAGTATGAAATTTTCCCGCCGCTGATTTTCATGGGCGTAGGTGCAATGACCGACTTTGGTCCGCTGATTGCAAACCCGAAGACCATGCTTCTGGGCGCAGCTGCCCAGATCGGCGTATTCGTAGCACTGGCCGGCGCTATGCTTCTGGGCTTCAATGTCCAGGAAGCAGCATCCATCGGTATCATCGGTGGTGCAGATGGCCCAACTTCCATTTATCTGACATCTAAACTGGCTCCGCATCTTCTGGGTGCTGTAGCAGTAGCAGCATATACTTACATGTCCCTGGTTCCTCTGATCCAGCCGCCGATTATGAAGCTCTGCACCACCAAGAAACAGCGCCAGATTAAGATGAAGACTCTTCGTCCGGTATCCCATTTTGAAAAGGTTGCATTCCCGATCGTCGTAGCAATCGTCGTATCCCTGCTCCTGCCGCCGGTAGCAGCACTGATGGGCATGCTCTGCCTGGGCAACCTGTTCGAAGTATCCGGTGTAACCGCTCGTCTTTCTGATACCGCTCAGAACGCACTGTGCAACATCGTTACCATTTTCCTGGCAACCGGCACAGGCCTCACCATGACCGGTGATAAATTCCTCCGTGTACAGACACTGGAAATCATCTGCCTGGGCCTCGTAGCATTCGCAGCAGGCACCGCAGGTGGCGTCCTCTTTGGTCAGATCATGAGAATTGCATCCGGCAACAAAGTGAACCCGCTGATTGGTTCCGCAGGCGTATCTGCAGTTCCTATGGCAGCCCGTGTATCCCAGGTCGTTGGTCTTCGCGATAACCCGTCCAACTACCTGCTGATGCAGGCTATGGGCCCGAACGTGGCAGGCGTAATTGGTACCGCAGTAGCTGCAGGCACCATGCTGGCACAGTTCGGAGGCTGATTCCTTACGGAATGAGCTCACAAAAAAGCACTCCCTCGGGGAGTGCTTTTTTTATTGGGAATAGCACATTCCCATTACGGTGCTTAAGTTGATGGCTGTTAGTTAGGAGTGAGGAGGGAGAAGTGAGGAGTGGTGGTGGCGGCGCATAAATTCATAGAGCGCCGCAGATTTTAAAATAGGCAGCTCGTCAAATTGCGGTTTGTCGAGCTGTTGGGGTTTGGCGGTTGGCATGCTTGCGGATAGAGTCACTCGCATGGAGCTCCTAGCTTCTAGCGACTAGCAGCTAGGAAGGATGATCCGCCTGCGGCGCTTCCAACCGGTATTCCCGTCAGTCATTCGTGCCGTAGGCTGGCCAGCTTTCCTAGAAGCTAGCAGCTAACAGCTAGAAGCTTCGCACGAATGACTCTATCCATCAGCGCCAAACCCATCAGCTCGACAAACTGAAATTGGCAGTGCATTTGTTGAAAGCCATTATAAATTATACTTATAGCATCTAATATAAAAAAACTATTACAGAATTGACGCTATGACATAATAGAACGTGGATTAATCTATTTGCAAAAGCAGGGGGGCGATGGGAGAGCGGCAAAAATAGAAAACAGGTAAAAAATGGAAATTTATGAAGAAAACAGGAGAATTCCAGTATTTACCTGTTTATTTGCATAGATTACTAGCTATTGCTTAAATGCAAATTGATATAGCCAAAGCTAATATATAGAAATTACATAGCATAATATATAGATATTTATGCAGATTTGATTATGAATTTAACTACCTTTACAATAATTACAGGTGTTAGGAAAGGGGCCTCAGGCAATCAGCAGTACCTTATGAGGACCTTTCCGCAGGGAAATGGATGTGCCATTTCCCATGATGGGAGCCTCGCCCCGGGGCTGTAGGAAAGGAGGATAGCGGTTGACTGGGGATATCCGGATTCTATATGGGAATTGATTTGTATCCAGCCATTATTTATCTATTAATGTCTATGAATTCATAGGATTTCCGGACCTTTCTGTTGTCTTTTATCCGGCACCGATAATTGGGGACAGAAGAAACTACATAGGAAGGTGAAAATTTATGGATCCAGCTATTACTACATTATGCGTACTGGCGGTAGCTGCATTCCTGTTTGTAACGGAACTGATTCCGCTGGCTGTCACCGCTATGGCAGCCTGCACGGCCCTCGGTATCCTGGGCGTTCTCCCATCCAAACAGGTCTATGCAGGTCTCTCCAATTCTACCGTTGTCCTCTTCGGCGGCATGTTCGTTATCGGCGCCGCTATGTTTAAGACCGGGCTGGCGGAAGCTATCGGTCTGGCAGTCGTTAAGAAGGCAGGAACCAATGAAGTGCCGCTCATGGCAGCTATCATGGTTGTTACCATTATCCTGTCTTCCGTATCGTCCAATACGGGCACCGTGGCATGCCTTATGCCGGTTATCATCGGTATTGCCAATGCAGCCAATATCCCGGCATCCAAGGAACTGATGCCTCTGGCTATCGCGGCTAACGTAGGCGGTACCATTACCATGATTGGTACTCCTCCAAACGTTATTGTTACCGGCGCTCTGTCCGCTGCCGGTCTTCCGTCCTTCGGATTCTTTGAATTTGCTCTGATCGGTGTGCCTCTTTCCATTATCGTTCTTCTCTATACCCTTACCATTGGCCGCAAGACCATTCCGGTGAAAAATGCAGGTGCCATGGACGCGGCAGCTGTGGAAGCAGCGAAAAAAGAAGCCGGTGCTTCTGACGATTCCGCTCCGAAGAGCAAGACAAAAATGTGGATTTCCGGCCTTATCCTTATCGGTGTTGTTGTCTGCATGGCACTGAATCTTAAGACCGTTCCGCTGCAGACCGCTGCTGTAACCGGCGCTATCCTCTGCGTTGTTACCGGCTGCCTGAAGGAAAAAGAAGCCTACGCAGGCATTGACTGGGTCACCATTTTCCTGTTTGCCGGCATGCTTTCTGTGGCAACTGCCATGGATAAGACCGGCGCAGGCAAGCTGATTGCGGATACCGTTGTCAGCATGATGGGTGCCAACCCGAACCCCATCGTTCTCTGCGCTGTGCTGTACCTGATTTCCAATGTCCTCACCCAGTTCATGTCCAACACTGCATCTGCAGCCCTTCTGGCTCCCATCGGTATTTCTATTGCCCAGTCCATCGGTGCTGACCCGAAACCGGTACTTATGTCCATCGGTATCGCAGCATCCATGGCTTTCGCAACTCCAATGGCTACTCCGCCAAACACTCTGGTTCTCGGACCCGGTGGATTCTCTTTCAATGACTATGTGAAAGTCGGCGTACCGCTCTGCCTGATTACATTCATTGCCAGCGTACTGATCATTCCGATTTTCTGGCCCTTCTTCCCCGGATAACGGGTGAGCTTCTGTATCATAAACAGAAGGGGGCCGGGACACTGATTTTCCGGCTCCCTTCCTGTTATTTCTTTTAAAGAAAGGTGGATAAACATGGCATCTCCAAGCCCGCTTTCTATTTGCCTGACCAATATGGTCATCGTATTTGCGGTTCTGATCGTGCTGGCCTGCGTCATCCAGCTGATTCACGTGGTGGATCCCACCAAAAATAAAAAGAAATAAGGAAGTAGAGATTTCTGCTGTATTTCCAGAATACGAAAACCACAGGAGGTATACAATATGGATGGCTTTATGAGAGCCCTTGTCTCTGTATGGACAGACTCCGGCTTTGCCGCTCTGACCATCGAAAACCTGATTATGATCCTGGTGGGCATTGTCCTGCTGTATCTGGCAATTGCAAAAGAGTATGAACCTCTTCTGCTGATGCCCATTGCCTTTGGCGATATTATGGCCAACTTCCCCAATACCGGTTTTGAAACCGATATGGGCGTAATGATGGCTATTGGATTTGGTATTAAGTACGAAATTTTCCCACCGCTGATTTTCATGGGCGTAGGTGCCATGACCGACTTTGGTCCCCTCATTGCAAACCCGAAGACCATGCTTCTGGGTGCAGCTGCCCAGATCGGCGTATTCGTAGCCCTCGCCGGCGCTATGCTCCTGGGATTCAATGTCCAGGAAGCAGCATCCATCGGTATCATCGGTGGTGCTGACGGCCCGACCTCCATTTACCTGACATCCAAACTGGCTCCCCATCTTCTGGGTGCTGTAGCCGTTGCTGCATACTCCTACATGTCCCTGGTTCCTCTGATCCAGCCGCCGATTATGAAGCTCTTCACCACGAAGAAACAGCGTCAGATCCGGATGACCAACCTTCGCCCGGTTACCCATTTCGAAAAAGTAGCATTCCCAATCGTCGTTTCCATCGTCGTATCCCTGCTTCTGCCGCCGGTAGCAGCACTGATGGGCATGCTCTGCCTGGGCAACCTGTTCGAAGTATCCGGCGTAACCGCCCGTCTTTCTGATACCGCCCAGAATGCCCTCTGCAACATCGTTACCATTTTCCTGGCAACCGGCACAGGCCTGACCATGACCGGTGATAAATTCATTCGTGTACAGACCCTTGAAATCATCTGCCTCGGCCTCGTAGCATTCGCAGCCGGCACCGCTGGCGGCGTACTCTTTGGCCAGATCATGAGAATTGCATCGGGCAACAAAGTGAACCCGCTGATCGGTTCTGCAGGCGTATCTGCCGTTCCGATGGCAGCCCGTGTATCCCAGGTTGTGGGCCTTCGCGATAACCCGTCCAACTACCTGCTGATGCAGGCTATGGGCCCGAACGTAGCAGGCGTAATTGGTACCGCTGTAGCAGCAGGCACCATGCTGGCACAGTTCGGAGGCTGATTCCTTACGGAATAGTCTGAACAAAAAAAGCACTCCCTTGGGGGGTGCTTTTTTATTGGCTCGATTACCTCTACATTCCGATGTATAAGTTGATAGCTGTTAGTGAGGAAGGAGGAGGGAGAAGTTAGGAGTGGTGGTGGCGGCGCACAAATTGGGAAGCGCCGCCATTTTTTATAAATCGTCTATTTTGTCCTATTGCGGTTTGTCGAACTGTTGGAGCGGCGCTGATGGATAGAGTCATTAGAGCAGGGGCTAGCCACTAGCTTTCTACAGCCTACGGCGCGAATGATTAATGGAAATACCTGGTTGGAAGCGCCGCAGGCGGGTCAGCTTTCCAGGCAGCTAGCAGCTAAAAGCTAGAAGCCCCGTGCCAGTGACTCTGTCCAACAGCATGCTAAAACGTTCACTATAACAGCTCGCTGAAATTGGCCAATCCGGATTTTGGCCATACAAAGAGGATGTTGTGATATATAGTATTCTTTTATATGAGCTATCGTAAAAATTAATAGCCATTAAAATTCGGACAATGGGAAGGCTATAAATACAGATGACCTAAAATGTAAAGTATATAAATACAAATGCAATTGAACTGCATGTATGCATAGCAGCCTATCTTTTATAAATTCAATGGCCACAGGGGTGGCCGCCAAGTTCTCTTTGGAGAAATGATATGCATTCTCACTGGTTCAAGAATGGGTAATAATGAATTTCCGAAGAAATTCAATTAAAAAAATTGGAGAATATGGAAGCAAAAGATTTTAAAATCTTCTGCCGGCTATAAAATACATAGCTTGCAATGTATATAAGGACAGGTTAAAATAGCCAAAGTGCCTATCTTTTACAGATGCCTTTGATTTGCATATGCTGTATCGGATAGATGTGAGCCTGTCCCAGGCTGTGACCGGAGGAGGATAGAAGGTTGACCCGGGAATCGATTACGGATAGTTTTGTAATTCATCATTCGGATTTTTAGCAATTATTCTTTAATAATTTCATAGGAATATGAGTTCTTACACTCTCCGACTCCCTGCCTGTGTGAACCGGATTTGCACTGATTAGGGGAAACCAGGCAGAAATAATTCTAGGAAGGTGAAAATTTATGGATCCAGCCATTATCACACTGTGTGTACTGGCCGTGGCCGCATTCCTGTTTGTTACCGAACTGATTCCGCTGGCTGTCACCGCTATGGCAGCCTGCACCGCACTCGGTATCCTGGGCGTTCTCCCGGCTAAACAGGTGTATGCAGGTCTTTCTAACTCCACCGTCGTACTTTTCGGCGGTATGTTCGTCATCGGCGCTGCCATGTTCAAGACAGGCCTCGCTGAAGCTGTAGGTCTTGCCGTTGTTAATAAGGCAGGCACCGGCGAAGTGAAGCTGATGGGCGCCGTTATGCTCGTTACCATTATCCTGTCTTCCGTGTCTTCCAATACCGGTACCGTAGCATGCCTCATGCCGGTTATCATCGGTATTGCCAAGGCTGCCAACATTCCGGCATCCAAGGAACTGATGCCTCTGGCAGTAGCTGCTAACGTAGGCGGCACCATCACCATGATCGGTACCCCGCCAAACGTCATCGTTACCGGTGCTCTTTCCGCTGCCGGTCTTCCGTCCTTCGGATTCTTCGAATTCGCTCTCATCGGCGTGCCGCTGTCCATCATCGTTCTCGCTTACATGCTCACCATTGGCCGCAAGACCATTCCGGCTAAAGATGCAGGCGCCATGGATGAAGACGCTGTGAAAGCAGCTAAGGAAGAAGCAGGTGCTTCTGACGATTCCGCTCCGAAGAGCAAGACAAAAATGTGGATTTCCGGTCTTATCCTCATCGGCGTTGTTGTATGCATGGCCCTGAACCTTAAGACCGTTCCTCTCCAGACCGCTGCCGTTACCGGCGCCATTCTCTGCGTCATCACCGGCTGCCTGAAGGAAAAGGAAGCTTATGCAGGTATCGACTGGGTAACGATTTTCCTGTTCGCCGGCATGCTTTCCGTGGCTACCGCTATGGATAAGACAGGCGCAGGCAAACTGATTGCGGACACCGTAGTTAACATGATGGGTGAACATCCGAACCCCATCGTTCTCTGCGCTGTGTTGTACCTGATTTCTAACGTCCTCACCCAGTTCATGTCCAACACCGCATCCGCTGCACTTCTTGCACCAATCGGCATTTCCATTGCCCAGTCCATCGGTGCTGACCCGAAACCGGTACTTATGGCTATCGGTATCGCAGCATCCATGGCTTTCGCAACACCAATGGCTACTCCGCCAAACACCCTGGTTCTCGGACCTGGCGGATTCTCTTTCAATGACTATGTCAAAGTCGGTGTACCGCTCTGCGTGATTACATTCATTGCAAGCGTTATCATTATCCCGATTTTCTGGCCATTCTTCCCCGGATAATTATCGCGGAAAGGGAAAACAGATTCATTGTTCCATGGTCTCTCCCAGGGGGCGGGACTGTGGAATCCTGATTCCTGCCTTGGCAGGATGAAAAAGAAAGGTGGATTTATACATGGAAACTCCGAGCCCTATTTCCATTTGTATCGTTAACATGGTTATCGTATTTGCCGTTCTCATTGTTCTTCAGTTCATCATCCAGCTGATTCACGTCGTGGATCCGACCAAGAATAAAAAGAAATAATCGATAACTTGTAAATAGGAGGTACAAAACAATGGATGGCTTTTTGAGAGCACTCGTTTCCGTGTGGACAGACTCCGGCTTTGCCGCTCTGACCTGGGAAAACGTAGTAATGATTCTGGTAGGACTTGTCCTGCTCTATCTGGCAATCGCAAAAGAGTACGAACCTCTTCTGCTGATGCCGATTGCATTTGGTGATATTATGGCCAACTTCCCGAATACCGGTTTTGAAACCGATATGGGCGTCATGATGGCTATTGGTTTTGGTATTAAGTACGAAATTTTCCCGCCGCTGATTTTCATGGGTGTAGGTGCCATGACCGACTTTGGTCCGCTGATTGCAAACCCGAAGACCATGCTTCTGGGCGCAGCTGCCCAGATCGGCGTATTCGTAGCACTGGCCGGTGCTATGGCTCTTGGATTCAATGTCCAGGAAGCAGCATCCATCGGTATCATCGGTGGTGCAGATGGCCCAACCGCAATTTATCTGACATCTAAACTGGCTCCGCATCTTCTGGGTGCCATTGCAGTAGCAGCATACTCCTACATGTCCCTGGTTCCTCTGATCCAGCCACCGATTATGAAGCTCTGCACCACCAAGAAACAGCGCCAGATTAAAATGCAGACCCTTCGTCCGGTATCCCATTTCGAAAAGGTTGCATTCCCAATCGTCGTAGCTATTGTCGTATCCCTGCTCCTGCCGCCGGTAGCAGCACTGATGGGCATGCTCTGCCTGGGCAACCTGTTCGAAGTATCCGGCGTAACCGCCCGTCTTTCTGATACTGCCCAGAACGCACTGTGCAACATTGTTACCATTTTCCTGGCAACCGGCACAGGCCTCACCATGACCGGTGATAAGTTCATTCGTGTACAGACACTGGAAATCATCTGCCTGGGCCTCGTAGCATTCGCAGCAGGCACCGCAGGTGGCGTCCTCTTTGGTCAGATCATGAGAATTGCATCCGGCAACAAAGTGAACCCGCTGATTGGTTCCGCAGGCGTATCTGCAGTTCCTATGGCAGCCCGCGTATCCCAGGTCGTTGGTCTTCGCGATAACCCGTCCAACTACCTGCTGATGCAGGCTATGGGCCCGAACGTGGCAGGCGTAATTGGTACCGCAGTAGCTGCAGGCACCATGCTGGCACAGTTCGGAGGCTGATTCCTTACGGAATGAGCTCACAAAAAAGCACTCCTTCGGGAGTGCTTTTTTAGTGGTGCGCCCAGCATGGGTGCACTCTTAAGGGTGAAAGTCCCTAGACTGCCCGACAGTGGGAAGGTCATAGCTGAACACCAAGGGTGTCCATCGTGAGGTGGAATCTGAAGGAAGGTGCAGGCAAATCTCCGGTCCGATGTACAAGAATCACATAAGGCTACGGCAGGATGGATAAGGTTGCCACACAAACTGAAGTCCCATAGCTGTACGGAATCCTGCAGAGTACATGTGGCGGATAGATGGAGAGAAAGAGTGCGTTCTTACCTGGGGAGGTCTCACGGACACAGCAGAATAAGGCTGTATTTACTGGGCTGTGCTGTGGTTGAAATAAGATTTATCGTGAGAAGTCAGCAGAGGCCATAGTACCAGATGGCTCATAGGCATCTGGGAAGGGCCGAACTTTAGGAGATGTTAGTCAATGAAAGTAACCAACCATGGGCTTAAAGGCAGACAACTTCAGAAAGAAGACTACTGGCAGAAAGCAGCTGCAGAACAGCAAGGATATGCCGGAGTGCCCATCCATGTGAGGATTGCTGAACACAACAACATCATCGCAGACTTGCATAAGCAGGAATGCGAAAACTAAAGAACCGCCGTATACCGAACGGTACGTACGGTGGTGTGAGAGGTCGGCGGGCCGAAGCCCGCCTCCTACTCGATGTTGAAATAGAGCCATTCTTGCGAGTGAGGATAGGGACGTTAATGAGGAATGAGGGATGAGGAATGGAGGAGGCGGCGCACAAATCATATAGCACCGCCAATTATAGAAACAGGCAGCTCGTCAAATTGCGGTTTGGCGAGCTGTTGTGTACGGCGCTGATGGGCAGAGTCATTCGAGCGGGGGCTTCTAGCTCCTAGCTGTTAGCAACTAGGAAAGCTGGTCCGCCTGCGGCGCTGGTGAGAGCTTGGTTAGAGTCACTCGCACGGGGCTGGTAGCTTCTAGCTTCTAGGAAAACTGGCCAGCCTGCGGCGCTTCCAACAGAATCCCTCACCCCGGTGGGGAGCTCCCTTTGGGAAAGGGAGCCTCGTGCAGTGTCATCTTCACGTTTTTGGGTCAGAGTCTTTAGGTTTCCAATAGCGGCAAAGCCGCCAAAGCACCGCAACCTCCCCTCTTTATAGCAGTTTGCAAAAATAATAAGAATAGCTGACCTCAGCCGTCATTTCGAGCGGTGGCAGCATGCTAAGTGACAACGCAGCTTAGAATAGCTACAGCTACGATGAGTCGAGAAATCTTTCTTGCGTTTGGGAATACAGGGTTTTGCAACCGTCGTCAGCGTTGTAAGACCGCCAGAGGCATTATTCTGAGAGATCTCTCGACTCTCTCTCACATTCTATTTTTATGTTTCACCTCATTGCGGTGCTTACCACCGCTCGAGATGACGGAATTGAATAGAGGCAACAATTTTGCAAACTGCTATAGAGGGGAGGGGGACCGCGTTAGCGGTGGAGGGGTGCTATTGGAAGCGCCGCAGGCGGACCAGCCTTCCTGGTTGCTAATAGCTAGGAGCTAGAAGCCCCCGTGCGAGTGGCTCAATCCATAGCATGCAAATCCGCCGCCTAACAAATTGCAAAAAACTCATTCTTACTATATAATAGGGAAGATGTAAAGGTAGATACTTTTTAAGGATGGTGCATCAGCATATATGGATAGTATGAAATTGATTGATTTGTCCGGGGTCCAGGATTTCCATGCGGGCCGTTTTCTCCTGTACTGGCTCGTAGCTTCCATTGTGGCCGTCATTGTGGCTTACAGCATTGGCCAGGAAAATAAGCTGAAATGGTTTAAGCAGAGAAAATCCAATGGCTTCATGGTCCGCCGCGGTGTCTTCGGAAACTTCAGCCTTTTGGGCGTACCGAATACAAAGCAGGGCATTGCCATTACTGCCGGTATTTTTATTGCTTCCGGTGTCATCTGGGCGCTTCTGGTATTTGTCATTCTTCCTGTTTTCGGTTATAATTTATAAGAAAGATAACTTCATATTTCATTTCCTGCGTATGGCACAGGGGCAGGAAAATCATATGATCCTTACAAAGGACCTGGCATTGAAAAATGTCAGGTCCTTTTTTTAAACCAATCTGTCTGTGCCCGGTTCATGGGAAAGGAGAAAACGAATGACCCCATGGGAAAGTATTGCAAGAGAACTGTTCAGCGGTGTCTTGGGAATGGGAGACCCCAGGGTATGGTTCATGTTTTTGATTGGAGGACTCCTCATCTGGTTGGGCGTGAAGAAGGACTATGAACCCCTCCTTCTTTTTCCCATGGGCGTGGGCTGTATCCTGGCCAATATCCCCGGCCACTTTGCGGTCATTCCCACAGGCGGCGGGGAGCCGGGGTTCCTTTCGGTGCTTTACAATGCAGGCATAGCCAATGAGCTGTTTCCTGTGCTCATTTTCATTGCTGTAGGGGCCATGTGCGAGTTCGACCCTCTCATCCGGGCGCCCTATGTCATGCTCTTTGCAGCGTCCGCGCACTTTGGCATCTTTGCAGCGGCCCTGCTGGCGGCAGCCTTCGGTTTTCCCTTTAATGAAGCTGCGGCCATCGGCATCATCGGGGCGGCAGACGGGCCTACCACCATATTCGTGGCCCAGAAATTTGCCCAGAACCTGCTGGCACCGCTGACGGTGACCGCCTTCTGTTACATGTCCCTGGTTCCCATTATCCAGCCGCCCATCGTGAAACTGCTGACTACTAAAGAAGAACGGCGGATCCGCATGCCCTTCCGGGCAGAGAAGCCGGTGTCCTGGACAGCCCGGTTCCTCTTTCCTCTCATGGTGGTGCTGGTGGCGGGGATTCTGGCCCCCATTTCTGTTCCCCTCATCGGTGCCCTCATGTTCGGGAACCTCATCAAGGTATCTGGCGTCACGGACTCCCTGTCCAATGCTGCCCAGAATGAACTGGCCAACCTGGTGACCCTCCTTCTTGGCATTACGGTGGGAGCCACCATGACTGCCGATAATATCCTGACTTTGGATGTACTGAAAATCCTCCTCCTGGGAGCGGCGGCCTTTGTATTTGACACGGTGGGCGGCGTTCTTTTTGCCAAGGTGGTGAACCTTTTCCTGAAGAAGAAAATCAATCCCATGATCGGAGCCTGCGGTATTTCCGCATTCCCCATGTCCGGCCGGGTGATTGCCCGCATGGCTTTGAAGGAAGATGGTTCGAACTACATCATCCAGCATGCCATGGGTGTCAATGTGGCAGGCCAGGTGGCTTCAGTGGTGGCGGGGGGCCTGGTGATGGCCCTCATTCCTGTTCTCATGTAAGGAGGAAATCAGATGACAAGTATAGAATCAGCACTGCTTCTCATGGGCATTGCCTATCCCCTTCTTTTTGTGGTGATGGCCCTTTTTGCCCTGCTCACGAAACTGCTGGGGACCCTGCCTTCTAAAGACGAATAATCCGGAGCGGTGGGAAAGTCTTTTCCCGTATAGTATAATGGATTTATGATAATCATTCTCTATAGGAGGTTACAATGAAAGAGACATACAGCAGGACAAAATCCGTATGGCAGCGGATGAATAAGAAAGAACGGAAGGCAGCCATGGATTATGGCGAAAAATATAAGACCTTCCTTGATACGGCCCGGACGGAACGGCTGGCGGCGAAAGAAATCATCCGCCAGGCGGAAGAAAAAGGCTTCAAGCCCCTCTACGACATGAAAAAACTGGAACCGGGGGATAAGGTATACTGGAACCAGAAGGGAAAATCCGTTATCCTGGCGGTCATCGGTAAAGAACCGGTCCACGAAGGAATCAAAATCGTGGGTTCCCATATCGATTCGCCCCGGCTGGACCTGAAAGCGAACCCGGTCCATGAACAGGAGGGGGTCGTTTATTTCCGCACCCATTACTATGGGGGCATCAAGAAATACCAGTGGACCACCATCCCCCTTGCCCTGATCGGCGTCATTTATACAAAAGACGGGAAAAAGGTGGAAATCAACATCGGCATGAAGGAGGATGATCCCATATTCTACGTATCGGACCTCCTCATCCATATGGCCCAGGACCAGATGAAGAAACCCCTGGCTGAAGGAGTGACCGGCGAACAGCTGCAGGCCATTGCCTGGACAAACGGAGAGGGAAAGATGAAGCCGAAGGAAGCATTCATGAATATGCTGAAAGAAACTTACGGCATCGAAGAGGAAGACTTCGCCGCAGCGGAACTGGAACTGGTACCGGCCACGAAGAGCAGGGACGTGGGATTTGACCGTTCCCTCATTGCTTCCTATGGCCAGGATGACCGGGTATGCTCCTATGCGAACCTGGAAGCCATCCTGGATGCCAAACCCGGAGAAAAGACCCAGGCTGCACTCCTGACGGATAAGGAAGAAATCGGTTCCTATGGCAATACGGGCATGGAATCCTCCTATTTCGTGAAGTTTGTCATGAAGCTTCTTTCTCTCCAGGGGCAGGGCGGGCTCCTTGATTTCTATGAAACCATGGAAAACAGTGAGATGCTTTCTGCCGACGTAAATGCCTGTCTGGACCCCATGTTCCCGGAAGTATCAGAAAGGGACAATGCGTCTTTCCTGGGGTATGGCATTAACCTCACCAAGTACGGCGGTGTACGGGGCAAAGCCGGCAGCAACGATGCCAGCGCTGAATTTCTCCAGAAGGTCCGCACCATTTTCAACGAAGCCGGTGTATGCTGGCAGATCGGCGAACTTGGGAAGGTAGACCAGGGCGGCGGCGGAACCATCGCCTTCATGATGGCCGACTGGGGCGCCGAAGTGGTGGATTGCGGCACAGCCATGCTGTCCATGCATTCCCCCTATGACCTCCTGTCCAAGGCTGATGCCTATGAGACTTACCTCGCCTACAAAGCGTTCTTTGAAAGTAAATAAGGGATAACAAAACCCGGCGCCATGCGCCGGGTTTTTGTAGTGAGGATATTTCAGCCGGTGGAGCTGTTGGTTTTTGGTGCTGTTGGGTATAGCCATTCGCATGGAGACTCCAGGGAAGCACTGATTAAATCGTTGTCAGATTTTATTCTTGGATTTTTATGCAATGCGAGGAATGATCCGACGCGAATAGCGAGCTATTTAAGGAGGATTATGACGAAGCAGTGCATAAAAATCCTTATGAAATCTGACTCTGCGAATTAATCAGCGCTTCCCTGGGAAGGCTGATCTGCCTGCGGCGCTCCATACCGATTATTTCCGACGGTCATTTATAACCCGGGCTGGTCCCCTGAAAGCCGGAAGCCCTATGGGAGTGACTCTATCCATCAGCATGCAAATCCGCCACGAAGCGGCCGTTTCTCTTGGGGCTATGGGTCTAGAACCAGGGACTCTATCACTCAGTATGCAAAATGATCTGGATTTTTAACAGGGACCGTTCCTTATGTTAAAATAAAAATATCAGTAATCTGAAGAAACAGGAGGATACAGTCATGATTCATCGTTTCCATAAAGGGAAAAACCGGTGGGATGGTATTGAGCCCCACATTTACAAAGAAAACCCCGGCGTATTCCGGGATGTGACGAAGCAGATCCTTTTTGATAATGAAGCGGACCTGCCGGTGCAGTTCCGGTATTTCCAGGTGGAAAAGGGAGGATTTTCTTCCTTTGAGCATCACCACCACATGCATGTGGTCATGATTTTCAAAGGGAAGGGCCATGTGCTTCTTGGAAATGAGGTATATGAAGTGCATGAGGGAGACTTCATGACTATTCCACCCTGGCAGTGGCACCAGTTCAAGGCGGACATGGGGGATATTCTTGGCTTCCTGTGCCTTGTGAACCATGATCGGGATATCCCGGTATATCCGACGGAAAAGGATATAGAGGAAATTCGGAAAAATCCGGAAGCCGCTGCATTTTTGGATGAAAAATAGCTTTGCCTTGAAGTAAGATTTAAGCTGTATAATGTGAGCGGAATCGGAATAGGCATGCGAATTTCAGTTTGTCGAGCTGATGGGTTTGGCGCTGATGGATAGAGTCAGACGCGTGAGAGCTCCTAGCTGTTAGCTGCTAGCTTCCAGGAAAGCTGGCCAGCCTACGGCACGAATGACTGACGGGAATACCGGGTGGAAGCGCCGCAGGCGGATCATCCTTCCTAGCTGCTAGCCGCTAGAAGCTAGTGTCTAATTTCATAAATAATAGATTGTATTGCCGGACACAGCAAATAATGGTATACTTATTCCAGATAAATGCAAATTGCAGGGGGGGATAACGTTATGCCAAAAGTTGCTAAGCAAATACGCTGCTCCGAAAGCGAACGCATAGAACTGCATAAAATCGTAAACTCTCAAAAAACAGAGCATCGCATTGTAAGACGTGCAAAAATGGTTCTTCTATGTCTTGATGGAATGCAAATCAAGGATATCGCGGCTAAGTTGGGGGAACGCCCCAATACCGTTAGCCTTTGGCGGAATCGTTTCGCTGAACAGGGCATCCCTGGACTACAGGATAAGAAAAGGCGGGGCCGTACTGCTCAATATGGACCGGAATTCCGCGAAATGGTGTTAAATAAGCTGAAGGAAGCGCCTCCAGACGGGCTAGCACACTGGGATGGTCCTACACTGGCAAGAGTTCTGAATGTCTCAAAGGCTGCCATTTGGCGACTTATGAGAAAGGAAGGAATACAGCTGGCAAGGCAGCGTTCCTGGTGTGTCAGTACTGATCCGGAGTTTACTAAAAAGTCTGCTGATATCGTGGGACTTTACTTGAACCCGCCAGAGAATGCTGTCGTAATCAGCGTTGATGAGAAACCATCGATACAGGCCTTAAGTAGAGCCCAAGGATATGTACTTACTCATAACAAGAAAATTGTGCGCGGGTTGAAAAGCACATATCGGAGGAATGGAACAATAAATTTATTCGGTGCACTGGAGGTAGCTACCGGACAAATTTATGGAAAGACAACAAAGAGAAAAACCAGAGAGGACTTTGAAGAATTTTTAGATGACTTATTGAAAAGTGAGCCGGGTGGAGACAAAGTGCAATATCATATTATTGTCGATAATTACTGCACGCACAAGCGCTTAAACGACTGGCTGGAAAAGCATCCTAATGTCCATTTTCATTACACACCAACGTCAGCAAGCTGGCTGAATGAAGTGGAAATATGGTTTAACATTATGTCGCGAAAAGTGCTCCGAGGGGCAAGTTTTGACTCTGTTTCGGATCTTGTGTCAGCGATTAAAAAGTTTATTGCTGCCTACAATGAGCATGCAGAACCGTTCCGCTGGAAAAAACGTGAGGTCAAGGGTTCGCAACTTAGGGATACAATCGGAAACTTACGAAATTAGACACTAGGAGCTCCATGCGAGTGACTCTATCCGCAAGCATGCCAACCGCCAAACCCCAACAGCTCGACAAACCGCAATAGTCCGATTGGCAACTATTCATTTTCATACATTCAGGAGGTAACCATGGCAGAAGAAAAGAAAGCCGGCATCGGCGGAGACCATTATGTGCCCTATGAAGAAAGAAGGGGCAATGAATCTATTGTATATTTCACCCGGGACCTGTCTGCAGAAGGACTGATCCGCATGTATGAACGGATTAAGGAAAATCTGACCGGCAAGGTAGCAGTGAAACTCCATACCGGGGAACAGCATGGACCGAATATCATCCCCCGGCCCTGGGTGAAGGAGCTTCTGGCAAAGGAAATCCCCGGCGCCCATATCGTGGAAACGAATACCTATTACGATGGTGACCGGTATACTACGGAAAAACACAGGAAAACGCTGGAAGTGAACGGCTGGACCTTTGCGCCGGTGGATATTATGGATGAAGAAGGGACCACCATGCTTCCGGTAAAAGGCGGGAAATGGTTTACCGAAATGTCCGTGGGCAGCCACCAGACCAGCTATGACTCTATGCTGGTGCTTACCCATTTCAAGGGCCACGTGCAGGGCGGCTTCGGCGGGTCCAACAAGAATATCGGCATCGGATGTGCCGATGGCCGTATCGGCAAGGCCATGATCCATACCTACCCGGGTCAGGGGCAGTGGTCCATTGCAAAGGAAGAATTCATGGAACGAATCACCGAATCCTCCAAGGCAACGGTAGATTATTTCGGAAAACATATCGCCTTCATCAATGTCATGCGGAACATGTCTGTGTCCTGTGACTGCGAAGGGGTAAACGCCATGCCTGTGGTGACGCCGAATGTGGGCATCCTGGCATCCCTGGATATCCTGGCCATTGACCAGGCATCGGTGGATATGGTGTACGCTATGAAGGAAGAAGATCACCATGACCTGGTGGAACGGATGGAGTCCCGCCACGGCCTTCGCCAGCTGACGTACATGAAGGAAATGGGCATGGGCAATGATCGGTATGTGCTCATCGACACGGACCACGGCGACGTGCGGATCGATGCGAAGGAAGCGGTAAAAGGGGTTAAACCTTTTGGTAAAGAGTAAGAGCTTTCTCCTGTCGTCGGACACTATTATCTTTGACCTGGATGGCACCCTCCTGGAGTCCATGGGGGTATGGAATGAAATCGACCGGATCCTGATTCACCGGTTGGGAGGTCCCTGGGAAGAGGAAATGATGGTGGGAAAGAGGCGGGATGCCCTGCTGGCCCGTTTCAGCGGGAAAGAAAATCCCTACGGAGAATACTGCGGTGCCCTGGGCCGGATTTATGGTTCTTCCCTGACCAAAGAGGAAATTCTGGATCTCCGCCATACCATTGATAAAGATTTCCTCAGAAACCAGGTGGATTACAAACCTGGGGCGCCGGAGCTCATCAAAAAGCTCCACAGCCTGGGAAAGACCCTGGTCATAGCGACCACCACCAAGAGGCCGAATATCCTCATTTACCGGACGGAGAACAGGAATATCATGGATAAGGCCGCTTTTGATGACTATTTCACGGCCATCTATACCCGGGAAGACGTGAAGGCCATCAAGCCGTCACCGGAAGTCCATGAGAAGATCCTCCATGATTTCCATAAGAAATGGGAGGACTGCTTCATACTTGAGGATTCCCTATCCGGCATCCGGGCGGCCCGGGCTGCAGGTATACCGGTGGGGGCAGTCTACGACCGCTATTCAGCGGATGACGGGGAGTCCATCAGGGCGCTTTCCGACTGCTGGTATGACTCCCTGGAAGATGCCTGCAGGGAATTGGAAGGGATTTCTAATTGAGAATATATATCATCTGTAATGGCTGTGGATTTTCTCGACTTTTCCTTTGACAACGGGAATGGAACGTGATATGATTCTCAATATGTGAGGGAGTAGCAGCCACCCTGTGGAGCAAGTCAACATACTGGTTCTTACCTGGCTTTCCTTGAAATTGCGAGACTCACGTGCATGTTTTTTCGTGCACGGAGCCTCTTTTTTGATGGCTTCCGGGCATAGGACAGGAGGTTATCATGAATTTTCTATTTCTCGTAAACAGTGTCCTTCTGGGCGTGGGCCTGGCGATGGATGCCTTTTCCGTGTCCCTGGCCAATGGCATTCATGAGCCTTCGATGAAATGGAAAAAGATGGGTATCATTGCAGGAACCTTTGGCTTTTTCCAGTTCATCATGCCCCTCATCGGCTGGGCCTGCGTGAACTGGATTATCGATATTTTCCAAAGCGTCCTTCCCTATATCCCCTGGATTTCCCTGATTCTTCTCCTGACACTCGGCATTCTCATGGTAAAAGATGGCCTGTTGGGGCAGGAAGAAGAGGTATGTCCGGAGACGAATTTCAAGTGCCTCCTCATCCAGGGGCTGGCTACGTCCATGGACGCCCTGTCCGTTGGATTCACCATTGCCTCCTATGATGGAGGAATGGCGGTGGCGGCATCCTTCATCATAGGGATCGTTACATTTTTTATCTGTCTTCTGGGGATTATTCTGGGGCGCCGCTTTGGTATGTGTCTGGCAGATAAGGCCACCATTGTGGGTGGCATCATCCTCATGGGGATAGGATTGGAAATTTTCCTGTCGTAACACAGGATTTGGGGCCTGCAGTAATGTATTTTTACTGCAGGCTTTTATTATGGGAATATAAAGGAATAGGAAACAGTTCAAATTGCGGTTTATCGAGCTGTTGGGTTTGGCGCTGATGGATAGAGTCATTCGTGCGGAGCTTCTAGCTGTTAGCCGCTAGCTTCTAGGAAAGCTGGCCAGCCTACGGCACGAATGATTGACGGGAATACCGGGTGGAAGCGCCGCAGGCGGATCATCCTTCCTAGCTGCTAGTCGCTAGAAGCTAGGAGCTCCATGCGAGTGACTCTATCTGCAAGCATGCCAACCGCCAAACCCAACAGCTCGACGAACTGAAATATTCCGTTTCCCTTCATGGTACAATAAAGGAAAAGGAGGGTACTATGACTACAATCTATATGGTACGGCACGGGGAAACGGAGTGGAATGCAGCCCACCGCATGCAGGGGTGGAGCGATATTCCTCTGAATGAAAAAGGACGGGAACAGGCTTCCTTTGCAGCCAAAAAGTTTGAACATACACCGCTGGATGCTATCTATACAAGTCCGCTCAAAAGAGCGGCGGATACAGCGGCAATCATCCGGGGCGGGAGGAACATACCCCTGACTTTGGAAAGGGGACTCATTGAAATCAACCTGGGCCGCTGGGACGGCCACACGCCGGAGGAAATGGATACCCTGTACCCTGGACAGTACGACCTGTGGAGAACGAAGCCGGGAGAAGTCCATATCGATGGAGGAGAGACCTTTGCAGACGTACAGGACCGGGCCTATGCTGCTTTCCGGCGGATTGTGCAAAAGGAAAAAGGGAAGACCGTGCTCCTGGTCTCCCACATGGGCTGCCTCAGTACCATTCTCTTCCGGATCGCCGGATATCCATTGAATGATCTCTGGAAACATCCCATCGGCAACTGTGCCCTCTGCGAGGTGGATGTGGATGATGGAGGAGCCATGAAAATTACAAAATGGGCGGAAGATGACTACATCCCGGAACGGCTGAAGATGAAGGTGCCTTTTGGGCGGGTGAAAAAATAAAACAGGCAGCGGCCTTCAGCCGGGGCTCTGCCTGACGGCAGGCCTATGGCTGGCGCCAAGGCTGAGGCTGCTATCTGGGCTCAAGGAAGAAAAATTAGAAAGCCCATTGCCTTGGTGAAATTACCGCCTCGCTGAAAGCAGAGTCTGTTCGCCAGCCCACTAACTCACTAACTCACCCATTTTCTATTTCTTGCACCCCTCTCCCTATCCGTGGTATAATAAATTATTATTACGGAAAAAGGAGGGGATTTCTTTGTCCTTTGAAAAAGTAAAAGCCTATTTTGATTCTTTTGGCCTCGGTGACCGCTGTATTGATCTTACAGAGTCCAGTGCCACCGTGGCTCTGGCGGCCCAGGCCCTGGGAACGGAGGAGGCACGGATTGCGAAAACCATGTCCTTTCTCATCGACGATAAGCCTTTGATTGTGGTGGTAGCCGGTGATGCCCGGATCGATAACCACAAGTTCAAGGAAACATTTCACAAAAAGGCAAAGATGATTCCCGGCGCAGAATGTGAGCGTTATATTGGCCATCGGCCTGGCGGGATGTGCCCTTTCTGCCTGCCGGAAGGGGTGCCGGTGTACCTGGATGTGTCCCTGAAGCGGTTTGACATCGTCTATCCGGCGGCGGGCACAGACCACAGCGCAGTGAAGCTCCATGTGGATGAACTGGAAAGGTATGCCCGGTCCCAGGGATGGGTGGATGTTTGCAAAAACTGGCAGGATAACGAAAATCAGTAATTGATGATTTATGGGAGTGTGCAATGATTGTTGAACAGTTTGGTGTAGAAGACTGGATGGACCGGTACGAGGAAGGAGCCCGGTATAATATTACCGATACCTGTGCTAAACCGCTGACCCTGGACGAGCTTTTTTCCATGACAGGAGAAGACAGGAATGCATTTATGGAGGCTTTTTTCCAAAGGGAGCAGACCTATGGGCCCATCTGGGGAAGCCCGGCGCTGAAAGAGGAGATTTCCTCTCTCTATGACCATATAGACCCCGATGAAATCCTGACGGAACATGGTGCCACCGGCGGAAACCAGCATATTTTCTTTTCCCTTATCCGCCCCGGGGACCGGGTCATCGCCTTTACGCCAAGCTACCAGCAGTTCTATTCAGCACCCCGATCCCTGGGAGCCCAGGTGACGGTGCTTCATCTTCGGCGAGAAAATGGCTACCTGCCGGATCTGGAGGAGCTTCGGAAGGCTGCCGCCAGGGGCGTGCGTATGATCTGCCTCAACAACCCCAATAACCCCACGGGGTCCCTGATTCCAAGGAACATGATGGAGGAAATCGTGGATATTGCCCGCCGTGCGGGGGCTTACCTTTTCTGTGACGAGGTTTATGCCGGGGTGTCCCAGGAGGACGGTGATGAATGCCCGTCGGTGGCGGACCTGTATGAGAAGGGTATTGCCACCGGTTCCATGTCCAAAGCCTTTTCCCTGGCGGGACTCCGGCTGGGCTGGCTGGCCACCAGGGATAAAGAAGCCCTGGCCCAGTTCCGGCGGGTCCGGGACTATGACCTCGTGAGCTGCAGCCTCTTTGATGAAGCCCTGGCGGCACTGGCCCTTGCCCATAAAGAGAAAATCCTGGACCGGAATCGGCAGATTGTGCGCCACAATCTGCCTATCCTGGAAAAATGGGTGGAAGGGGAGGAGGCCGTTTCCTTTGTGAAACCGAAGGCAGGGACCATGGCCCTTGTTTATTATGATGCAGATATTTCTTCCCGCCTTTTCTGCCACCGCATGTACTATGAAACCGGTGCTTTCAATGTGCCCGGAGACTGCTTCGATGAACCCCATTCCTTCCGGGTGGGTTATGCCCATGATCCGGACCTTCTGGCGGAGGGTCTGGCCCATGTCAGCGATTTCCTTCGGATTCTTGAAAAGGAAGGCCTCCGTTCTCTCCACAGCTAAACCCTGCGCCGGTATAGGCCTGGGCGTTATTATTCGTTATTCTTCAGGTATTTCTCCCTTGCCCTGTGGCAATGGAAGGAATACCTCTTTTTTAGAGGGAGGTCCCGTGAAAGAACTGTTTACTCTATGGTGGCCTGTATTTCTGGTGGTGGGAGCAGACGTGGCGTACCAGATTTGTGCCAAAACCCTGTCGTCCCATAAAAGTCCTCTGGCCGCTTTAGGAATTACCTATGTGGTGAGTGCTTTTCTCTGTGCCCTCCTTTTTGAAGTCCTGGTGCCGGAGGGCCATATTCTTGCAGAAATCCTTTCCGCCCATCCCGCAGCTTTTCTGGTGGGGATTTCCATTACAGGCCTGGAAGTGGGATCGATTTATATGTATCGAGTAGGATGGGCCATGAATATTGGTTTCATTGTCTATACAGCCCTGGCGTCGGCAGCTCTCCTGCTGGCGGGCTGTTTCTTCTATGGAGAATCCCTTTCGGCGCTCCAGCTCCTCGGCCTGATCCTTGCCAGTGTTGGCATGTTCTGTATCGTGAGGTGACCTATGAAATTCTGGTGGCCTGTATTTCTTATCGTAGCCTGCAGCGTGGCCTACCAGCTGGGGATTAAAGAAATTTCCGGCGGCATGCATCCTCTTTCGGCCTTGGCGGTGACCTATCTTTCTGCATCCTTCACCGCCTTTGTCCTTTATTTCCTGCTGGCGCCGAAAGGGGAGGACAGGAAGAAGGAAATTTTTTCCTGGAATCCATCGGCCCTGGGGCTGGGAGCGGCCATCGTGGGCATAGAGATGGGCTCGGTCTACATGTACCGGGTGGGATGGTCGGTCCATTCGTCCTTCATTGTCAGTAACAGTCTCATCGTGGTGGCCCTTCTCGTGGTGGGTGCCCTCGTGTATGGGGAAAAACTGAAGCTGCGCCAGCTTCTGGGCATGGTGATGGCCCTCTCCGGCATAGCCTGTATCGTCTGGGGAGGGTGAGGAATATTTCAGTATTGCGAGCTGTTAGAGTGAGCGGTTTGGCATGCTGTTGGACAGAGTCACTGGCACGGGGCTGCTAGCTTTTAGCTTCTAGCTGCTAGGAAAGCTGGCCAGCCTGCGGCGCTTCCCATCCGGTATTTCCGCCAGTCATTCGTGCCGTAGGCTGTAGAGCTTTCCTAGTTGCTAGCCGCTAGTAGCTAGGAGCCCCCGCGCGAATGACTCTATCCATCAGCCCCCTCAACAGCTCGACAAACCGCAATTGGCCACTCCCATGACAAAGATTCCAGCCTGATGTATAATGAAATGAGAATATCAGTTCGGAGGTGCAGCATGGACAGCTGGGAGCGATTGAATGAGAAACAGAAAGAAGCGGTCTCCACGACGGAGGGGTTCGTACGGGTCATTGCGGGGGCGGGATCCGGGAAGACCAGGGCCCTGGCCTACCGGTTTGCGTACCTGGTGAATGAACTGGGCATCCTGCCGGGGCATATCCTCTGCGTTACATTCACGAACAAGTCCGCCCGGGAAATGGCGCGGCGCATCCACAGTCTCACGGGGGACAATGATACGGGCTATATCAATACATTCCATGGATTCTGCGTATCCGTGCTCCAGGAAGACAGCCATGCCGTTTCCTATCCGAAAAATTTCCTTGTCATCGATAATGCTGATATCGACGATATGCTGCAGATGATTTATGAGGAAATGGGGCTCACCCTCCGGGACATGCCCTTCAACAAGGCCCGGGACATGATTGAAATGAAAAAGTGCGTCTGGCAGCCGGAGTATTACAAGGATATGATTGCCATGCCCCTGTCCCTGCTTTATGAGAAGTACCACAAGGCCCTTACGGTGGAAGATATCATTTTCTACGGGTACCTGTACCAGGAGAAGAAATGCTTTGCCCTGGACTATAATGACCTCATTAAATTTACCCTCTATATCTTCGAAAACAACGAGGACATCCGGCTGAAATGGCAGAAACGGCTGGAATATATCATGATCGATGAATTTCAGGATATCGATCCGCTCCAGTACAGCCTCATGAAGGTCCTCTGCGGCTACCACAAAAATCTTTTTGTCGTGGGGGACCCGGACCAGACCATTTACACCTGGCGGGGTGCCGATATCCGGTACCTCCTCCACTTTGACCGGGAATTTCCGAATGTAAAAACCATCATCATGGATGATAACTACCGGTCCACCCCGGAGATCCTGGACGCTGCCAATTCTCTCATCGACAAGAATGAAAATCGGATCCGGAAGAACCTCATTTCCCATAAGGACCACGGGCCAAAGGTGACCTGTATTCCTTCCGCCAACGGGGAGGAAGAGGCGAAGGCCGTGGTGAAGGAAATCCAGAAACTCCACGAAGGGGGCAGGAAATATGGGGATATGGCCCTTCTGTACCGGGCCCATTTCGTGACGAGGAATCTGGAAGAGGCCCTGCTGAAGGCGGACATTCCCTATACCATTTACAGCGGCACCCAGTTTTTTGACCGCATGGAAATCAAGGATGCCCTGTCCTATCTCCGCATGATTGTCTACAAGGATGATATGGCCTTCCGGCGTATCGTGAACCGGCCAAAGCGGAATATCGGCCAGCGGCGTATGGAATTTCTTCAGAAAAAGGCGGAAGAAGAGGGCATTACCCTTTATGAAGCACTGAAACGGAATGTGGAGGACCCCCTGTTCCAGAGGACGAAGGCTTCCGATTTCATAGAACTTATCGAATACTACTCCCAAAACAGTGAAGGAAAGCCGGTATCTGAAATCCTTTCCTACATGCTCGATGAAAGCGGCTATGAGAAAATGCTGCGCACCGAAGGAAGCCAGGAGCGTCTCGATAACCTGGCGGAACTGAAGCAGTCCATTTTTGAATATGAAGCATCGGCAGGAGAGGAAACGAGTATTTCCGACTATCTGGAACATGCAGCCCTCTTCTCCAATGCTGACAGGGAACCGGGGAAGGACCGGGTGCTGCTCATGACCATCCATACGGCCAAGGGCCTTGAATTTCCGGTGGTCTTCCTCTGCGGCATGAACGAGGGGATTTTCCCCTCCCGCCGTACCCGGACGAAAAACGGGATGGAAGAAGAAAGGCGGCTGGCCTTTGTGGCCCTGACCCGGGCAAAGGAGGCCCTGTACCTGACGGAGGCAGAAGGGACGAATCTGGATGGTACGCCCCGCTTCCCGTCCCGGTTTATCCTGGACATAGACAGGAAATACCTCCGCTTTGACTCGCCGGTGAATGAATCCCTCTTTGAAGCGGGAAAGGCTTACGTGGAACGGACCAGCGCTTACCTGAAAGACGACAGCGGCCCTTCCCATTTCCAAAAGGGTGATCGGGTGCGGCACACGGTCTTTGGCATGGGAACCATCGAGTCGGTGGATGAGAAGGCCAATTCCTACCGCATCCGTTTCGATTCCATGGATACACCGAGAGAAATCGCCTTCCGTGCCAGGTTGACAAAAATCTAGGGGCATGGAGAACTGTGCCCATTTCAGTGAGCTGTTGGGTTTGGCGGTTAGTATGCTTGCGTGTAGAGGCACTCACACGGGGCTGCTAGCTTCTAGCGGCCAGCTGTTAGAAAGGCTGATCCGCCTGCGGCGCTTCCCGCCCGATATTTCCGTCAGTCATTCGTGCCGTAGGCTGGCCAGCTTTCCTAGAAGCTAGGAGCTAGCAGCTAGAAGCTCCGTACGAATGACGCTACCTATCAGCGCATGATACAACAGCTCGATAAACTGCAATAGTCCGAAGGCACATACCATTGCGTATTTTTCTCCTTGACATGGAAATCATTCCATGGTATTCTGAATACACAATTGAAAGAAGCACCGGAACTGACGGAAATGATGTGGAATGGACCACGTGAACCGGTGTTTTCTGATTCGGCCGACCGTCTGGGCAGGGAAACCTGACCAGGCGGTCTTTGCGTCTGTGGTTTCCCTTCATGGTAAGCGTTTGCTTTATGGAGGGATTTTTTATGAAAAAGAAAAATCGCTGGCTTATTGCCCTGGCAGCTGTGGGAATCCATATCTGCATCGGCAGCGTGTATGCATGGAGTGTACTGACAAAACCGGTCATGGCGGCCATGGGTATGACCCTTTCGGAGACTACCTGGGCCTTTTCCATTGCTATCCTGTTTCTCGGCATGTCCGCCGGCCTTCTGGGGGGCGTGGTGGAACGGATGGGACCGTCAAAGTCAGGGCTGCTGTCGGCAGCTTTCTTTGGAAGCGGTCTTCTGGGGACGGCCCTGGCTATCCATATGCATTCGGCTCTTCTCCTGTATATTTTCTATGGCATGATCGGAGGCATCGGTCTTGGCACCGGCTACATCACGCCGGTATCGACCCTGGTGAAGTGGTTTCCGGAACATCGGGGCTTTGCCACGGGCCTCGCTATCATGGGCTTTGGCTTTGCCGCCCTGGTGGCAGGTCCCCTCATGCGGTTCCTTACCGACAATTACGGGCTTGTTCCCAATTTCCTTATCCTTGGCATGGCCTATGCTGTCATTATTTCCCTCTCCGCCTCCTATCTCCGGCCGCCGAAGAAAGGAGAAATCCCGGTGATGCTGGAAGATGTGCTGAAACGGGAAGCGGCAAAGGGTCATAAGCGGACTGTCCTTGGACCCCAGATGACACGGAAAGAAGCCATGCATACCTGGAAGTGGTATGCGCTCTGGTGGATTTTCTTTACCAATATCACCTGTGGCATCGGCCTTCTGGCAGTGGCGTCTCCCATGGCCCAGGAAGTCATTGGCATGACGCCGGTACAGGCAGCTTCCCTGGTAGGAATCATCGGCATCGTCAATGGGGGCGGACGGATTATCTGGTCCACCATTTCTGACTGGATCGGCCGGGGCGTGGTGTACATGGTCTTCTTCGCTCTGGAGGTATGGGCATTCTATCATCTTTCCATTACCACGGAAGGCCTCATTTTCCAGGCACTGGTGCTTCTCATCATCAGCTGCTACGGCGGCGGTTTCTCCTGCATGCCTGCTTACCTTTCTGATATTTTTGGGGTGAAGCAGCTTTCTTCCATCCACGGATCCATCCTCACGGCCTGGGGCATGGCTGGCGTAGCAGGTCCGGCGATTCTGGCGTTCATGAAGGAACATACCGGCGGCTATACGGCGACCCTCCATCTCTTCGCCGCCCTCCTGGCCCTGGCTTTCCTCATTGCCGCCATTCTCCGCTGGAGAAATGAAGTGGACAAGAAGAAATGGGCCATGGAAGATGAAAAGAAAGCTGCTGTCCTGAAGACGGCAGAAGCGAAGGCTTGAAACTATTGCGGTTTGTCGAGCTGTTGGAGCGGTGCTGATGGATAGAGTCATTCGTGCGGGCTTCTAGCTTCTAGCCGCTAGCTTCTAGGAAAGCTCTACAGCCTACGGCACGAATGACTGGCGGAAATACCGGATGGGAAGCACCGCAGGCTGGCCAGCTTTCCTAGTTGCTAGAAGCTAAAAGCTAGCAGCCCCGTGTGAGTGACCTTACACGCAAGCATACTAACCGCCAAACCCAACAGCTCGACAAACTGAAATATTCCCATCAGCCGCAATGAAAAGGAGCAGTGAAGATCACTTCACTGCTCCTTTTTTATAGAGTATCACTGCTGTGCTTCTTCCAGCTTTTCCAGGAAGAATTTTACGTTGTCCGTGAGATTCGGCCCCTGGGTCTGCAGGGCACCGCCCACGAGGAATATGGAATCGGGACCGTAAACCCGATACATTTCCCTGAAGAGCTGCCATTTCATGCCGCCCGACGGAATGGGGAATATGGGGCGGAGGTAGGCCATTTTTTCATTGGTCCCTTCGCAGATTTTCTGGCAGGTATCCTGGGAGAAGGAGAACCGGCCGCCGAAGCTGGTGAAAATGACCGCATCCGCACCGGCCAGGCGGGAAAGCTGGCCATAGTAGCAGAAGGGAGAAATGCCGGATTCCTGGGACAGTACCTGGGGACCGGAAAAGCAGGGATGGAGGAAAATAGGAAGGCCGAATTCCGGATCCCGTGCCAGGTCCCGAATGAGGGTGAACCCGGTGATAGCAGGGGCGGCCATGATGCCATCGGCGCCGATTTCCTTGGCCTTGTAGGCCCGGTCCAGGAATTGGAGGCCATCGGCGGTGCAGTTGGCGATGTACATGCTCTTTTTGCCCGTCTTTTCTTTCGCGTCCGCCAGGGCCATGACGCACTGGAGTACCCGCTCTTCAAAGGGGGCATAGGCCTGGTTCATGAGGCTGTGGTCATCTTTGATGATGGGGCAGCCGCCCAGGGCCAGGTCGTAGACCATCTTTCCCAGTTCCTTCGGAGAACGGCCCAGGGGTTTGATGGCGGACATGAGGATGGGTCCCCGGGGAACGCCGCAGAGGTCACGGATGCCGGTGCGGCCGAAGCGGGGACCGGGATAATTGTCATACATGGCTTCCGGGAGGTCAAAGGACATGAGCTTGATACCGGGCTGGAGACTCGTATTTCCGAAAAGCATATTCAGAAGTTCCGCCATTTCATCGCCCACCGCATCGGGGTCATAGGAAATGGTGGCATAGTAGGCACCAGGTTCTGCCTTCTTCAGGTCTTCAATCTGGCCGACGATGGAATCGCCGATGGGAGTGCCTTCTACCAGTTCGTAGGGACATTCCACAGTCTGTTCCACACAGATACCGAAGGCCAGCTTCTTCGCCTCTTCGTAGTCCGGCGCAGCAATGCGGTAGGTGGCGGTAAAACGGGAAGACTGCTTCAGGTCTTCGCTGAGCTCAGCAAAAAGCTCGCTTTGGAAAAATGGAATATCTGACAAGGGGGATGACTCCTTTCCGGTTAACTTACAGATAAAAGCACGTAAAACCGGCCTCTTTCAGGGGCTGGCTTTAGTATACAGGGTATGATATTATTTTTCCGCTCCATGGGTTTCCCTGTAGGGATTGTCCTGATGGGCGGCTGTGTCGTCGGCAAGCCAGTAGAGAGGGCGGTTTCTTGATTCCTCAAAAATGTGGCCTATGTATTCCCCAAGGATGCCAAGGCCCATGAGGTTCAGGCTGCCGAAGATGGAAATCAGGATGGTCATGGTTGCCCAGCCGGGGACCGCCTGCCCTGTGATGACGCAGTACAGTACATGAAGGATAAGCAGGAATCCTGCAAAAGCTGCAAAAAGTCCTACATAAAATGACATGCGCAGGGGAACCGTGGAATTGGTAATGATGCCATCCATGGCAAAGTGGAGCATTTTTTTCATGGAAAATTTGGAAACCCCGGCATGCCGGGCGGGGGCTTCAAATTCAATGGTGGTCTGCTTGAATCCAAGTCCACCTACGATGCCCCGGATAAACCGGCTGTGTTCCCGGAATTTCAGGAATGTGTCCAGGGCCTTACGGTCCATGAGGCGGAAGTCGGAACCTCCCGGCACCACCTTTGTGGTGGAAATGGAATTGATGACGGCATAATAGCCGGCGGATGTGAGCTTCTTGACAAATCCCGCATCTTCCGTGGCGGTGCGTATGGTCTGGACAATGTCATAGCCTTCCTGCCACTTTTCGATGAGCTTCGGGATCAGGGCCGGCGGATGCTGCATGTCCCCGTCCATAGTGATGACTGCATCGCCCCGGGCGAAGTCCATGCCGCAGGTAATGGCAATCTGGTGGCCGAAGTTCCGGGCAAACGTGAGAGCCCGCACATGGGGATCATGGTCTGCCAGCTGGTGGATGAGCTCATCGGTCCTGTCTCTGGAACCATCATTGACATAGATGATTTCATAGTCCATGCCAAGGTTTTCCATGACCTTCGTTACTTCATCGTGAAAGAAGACCACGTTCCCTTCTTCATTGTATACGGGTGTCACAATCGATATCATATATATCCTCCACTTATTGGTTTTGAACCACTGTATATTATAGCATATTGGAGATAGGGACGGCGGGAATTGGCACAGGCGGCCTCCCCGCGAAGCCGTCAATCTCCGGATACTTTATGATATCTTATTGTATGAAATCCATGCGGCGGTTCTTTCAACAACAGATTAAATTTTTATAAACAGCATCAGATGAAAGCCAAGAAGTGAGACAATTGCGGTTTGTCGAGCTGTTGGGAGTTGGCGGTTGGCATGCTTGCGGATAGAGTCACTCGCATGGAGCTCCTAGCTTCTAGCGGCTAGCAGCTAGGAAGGATGATCCGCCTGTGGCGCGTCCACCCGGTATTCCCGTCAGTCATTCGTGCCGTAGGCTGGCCAGCTTTCCTGGAAGCTAGTGTCTAATTTCGTAAGTTTCCGATTGTATCCCTAAGTTGCGAACCCTTGACCTCACGTTTTTTCCAGCGGAACGGTTCTGCATGCTCATTGTAGGCAGCAATAAACTTTTTAATCGCTGACACGAGATCCGAAACAGAGTCAAAACTTGCCCCTCGGAGCACTTTTCGCGACATAATGTTAAACCATATTTCCACTTCATTCAGCCAGCTCGCTGACGTTGGTGTGTAATGAAAATGGACATTAGGATGCTTTTCCAGCCAGTCGTTTAAGCGCTTGTGCGTGCAGTAATTATCGACAATAACATGATATTGCACTTTGTCTCCACCCGGCTCACTTTTCAATAAGTCATTTAAAAATTCTTCAAAGTCCTCTCTGGTTTTTCTCTTTGTTGCCTTTCCATAAATTTGTCCGGTAGCTACCTCCAGTGCACCGAATAAATTTATTGTTCCATTCCTCCGGTATGTGCTTTTCAACCCGCGCACAATTTTCTTGTTATGAGTAAGTACATATCCTTGGGCTCTACTTAAGGCCTGTATCGATGGTTTCTCATCAACGCTGATTACGACAGCATTCTCTGGCGGGTCCAAGTAAAGCCCCACGATATCAGCAGACTTTTTAGTAAACTCCGGATCAGTACTGACACACCAGGAACGCTGCCTTGCCAGCTGTATTCCTTCCTTTCTCATAAGTCGCCAAATGGCAGCCTTTGAGACATTCAGAACTCTTGCCAGTGTAGGACCATCCCAGTGTGCTAACCCGTCTGGAGGCGCTTCCTTCAGCTTATTTAACACCATTTCGCGGAATTCCGGTCCATATTGAGCAGTACGGCCCCGCCTTTTCTTATCCTGTAGCCCAGGGATGCCCTGTTCAGCGAAACGATTCCGCCAAAGGCTAACGGTATTGGGGCGTTCCCCCAACTTAGCCGCGATATCCTTGATTTGCATTCCATCAAGACATAGAAGAACCATTTTTGCACGTCTTACAATGCGATGCTCTGTTTTTTGAGAGTTTACGATTTTATGCAGTTCTATGCGTTCGCTTTCGGAGCAGCGTATTTGCTTAGCAACTTTTGGCATAACGTTATCCCCCCCTGCAATTTGCATTTATCTGGAATAAGTATACCATTATTTGCTGTGTCCGGCAATACAATCTATTATTTATGAAATTAGACACTAGCAGCTAACAGCTAGAAGCTCCGCACGAATGACTCTACCCATCAGCATCGCCCCATTAGCTCGACAAACTGAAATATCCCAGCGAGGCAGCGTGGGTATATGCCCAGCGGTACAACAAAAAGGAGAGGAGGGTTCAGGGGGCCTCCTCTCCTCTTTATTTGTAGGGAGATTGGATATGATTTATAAGGTTTACAAAAATAGATAGGTTATCAGAACCGGGTATCCTGCGGTGGCGGAGGAGGAGGGGTTTCATCTCCACGGTCACGGCGGGCATAGCCGTTTCTGTCATGAATTTCGCTGTTATCACCGCCTTTCCATTCGCCATGGTGGCGCCGTTCTCCGTTGGGACCAAAACGATAGTCCCGGTGGTGCTGGTGTCTTTCAGGTTCTCCTGCCCAAGGGCAGGAAGAGGGATCTCCGGGTGCTCCATCCCGGTGGAAGCGGTGCTCCTCCCGGTCATGGCGGAAATGGGGATCACCATTTTCATTATCCCTTTCATTGTATCGCCGGTGTTCACCAGGACCATAGGAAGGACGGTTATTTTCGTCTCCGCCCCGGTACTGCCTTTCCGGTGGACCATTCCGGCCCATCCGGGGACCCCGGTCTTCCGGACCATTCGGCCTTACATCAGAAGGTTCCGGATTGACTTCAGGAGCTGCTTCCTCTTTTGGCACCGAGGACTGTTCTTCTGTATTCACAGCTCTATGAACCACGTGGCCGCCGGCCCTGTCGGCTTCTATGAGAGAAATGCGGTAATCACGGCCCACGTTGGAAATGGGACCGGAGGGATCTTTGGCGGAGAGGGAGGCTGCATCGGCGGTGCTGCCCAGGGCAGAGGCACCGGCGGTGAAGGCCAGCAGTACAGCCGCCATCAGTAGTTGTCTTTTCAGGTTTCTCACGATTATGACCTCTTTTGCAGTGCTTCAGGGATGGGGATATCCCCGTTTCTGTGTATTACAGGCGGTGCCAGTTATTTCCGTCATCGTCCTGGAAATGTTTCTTTTCCGGATTTCCTTTATGTTCATCCTGTTCCCGGGCTTCCGGATGCTGTTCATAGTATTTTTCTTCCCAGGGCTTCAGTTTTCTCTGGCTTTTAGCCTGCTTTTCCTGCTTTGGCTCTTCCCATTGGTTCTTATCCTTGTGGGACTTATCTTTCTTTACTTTGGGAGCCTTTTTCTGGTCCTTTTTATACTGGGGATGCTGGCCATTGTCGTTCTCGAACTGAGGCGGCTGGCCCTGCCGGGCTTCCATCTTGGGGGGCTGGCCGTAGTCAGCAGCGGAAACGGAGGAGGAAACAAGGGCGCCACTCATGAGGGTGAGAGCTGCCAGGGATGCGGTGAGAAGGATGTTCATTTTTTTCATGATAACCTCGATTCTGCGGGGAATACGCCCGCTCTTTGTGTCATACTGCTGTAAGTAATCTATATGAAATCAGTCGGAGAGAAAAGGATACTCCCTCCGGCGGATGGACTGGGAAGTTGTCTCCTTACTTTTCTTTATCGGAAGGAGTAGATGGAGTCTGCTGGCCATCCTGGGGGCCCATCATGGGACCCCGGTGGTTTCCGTCCATGGGGCCGCCATTTCTCATGGTATCCGGCCGGTTATCCCGATGAATCATATGGTCTTCTTCATTGGAAGGGCCTTTCTGGAAGTCCCTCTTTTCTTTATCCCTGTCAGAAAATTTGAAATTTTCCATGATCCGGGGACCGTTGTCATTCATCCATCGATGATAGGAGGGAAGGTCACTCACCAGGAAAGAAAAGGCACCAACAATGAGACAGATAATGGCAAGAACCACGCAGAGGATGATCCGTTTCATGAATCCGCACCACCCTTCGTGTTCGGTGATTTATCCAGGGTACCGCGGATGGCACGGCTGCCTTCTTCCGTAATGAAGTAAACGGAAAGGGCGGTAAATATGCCAAATCCTGTAATGGAAGCCACGGTGAGGGGACTGAACCGCGGCAGCGGCGGGACGCCATGGAAGGGGGCAAAGTTCATGGTAAGAAGGGCAATGACGAGGGCTGTGGCAGCCAGGATCACCACACTGATGATGATGCCGGTAGCGGTGAGAAGCCGGGCGGAAATGCGGACCGTCGTTTCTGCGGCCTCCGGCAGTTTCGGGCTTACCTGGGACCAGGCTTTGCCCGCTTCTGCCGCTGTATCCTTAGCAATCATCCGGGCGGCCTCTTTCATCTGGGAACCCTTCGTCTTTTCATCCACCACCCCTTCGGACTGGTAGGAGTCGTAAATATCCTTTGGACTGCCCAATTCTTTTGCAATTTCTTCCTCCGAAAGGCCCCGTTTTTTCCCTTCTTCAAAGTGGGATTCATAATCGGAAAGGATTTCATTCACTTCCTCCGTCTTCGCATTGCGGAAATAGTAGCGGAGAAGATCTAAAAATTCTGTTTCATTCATGGATATCGCCTCCTTCGGCCAGTATTTTTTTGACGGCTTTTGTAAATTCCGTCCACTCCTTCAGGGATTCTTTGAATTCCTCCCGTCCGGCATCGGTAATCCGGTAATATTTTCGGGGCGGCCCGTTGTGGGATTCTGCCAGATAGGTGTCTACAAGGCCATCTTTTTTGAATCGGTTCAGCAGGGGATAAATCGTACCCTCCGACATTTCAATGTATTTGGAAATGTCCGTGACCAGTTCATAGCCATAATAGTCTTTCCTTCTCAGCATGGATAGGACCACAATTTCCATAACCCCTTTCTTCAGCTGGATATTCATGGCATGTCCTTTCTTACAAGGACGACAGGTTTTCCACTTTTGGGAATTGAACCTGTGGTCAATTTGTTGTTGCTAACAATATATCACAAAGTACTTTGCAATGCAAGGTACCATTTAAAGTTTTGATGAACTTTTTTGAATCGCCAATTTCAGTTTGTCGAGCTGTTAGAGCGAGCGGTTTGGCATGCTGTTGGACAGAGTCACTGGCACAGGGCTGCTAGCTTTTAGCTTCTAGCTGCTAGGAAAGCTGGCCAGCCTGCGGCGCTTCCCATCCGGTATTTCCGCCAGTCATTCGTGCCGTAGGCTGTAGAGCTTTCCTAGTTGCTAGAAGCTAGTAGCTAGAAGCCCCCGCGCGAATGACTCTATCCATCAGCCCCCTCAACAGCCCTACAAACCGCAATAGTCCTCCCAAAATGTATGACTTGCCCTCATATTTGCACATGTATTTGCCATTTTTGCAATTGATTACATTTCCTATTGACCACGCAGCAAATTTTGTGTAATATCATAACCATATTCAAACCAGTACATGCTGTGAACGAGAAGGAAACAGATGGGAAGCTTCAGAGAGCCGGCGTATGGTGAAAGCCGGTGCGGAAAATCTGTGGACTATCACTCGTGAGCTTCCTGATTGAAGGAATTCAGTAAATCAGGACGGACGCCCCCGTTACAGGGCAGGCCTTCAGAGTATAATGCAGGGTGGTACCGCGAATTCGTCCCTGTCCCATGGTGGACAGGGGCTTTTCTGTTTCCATTTCCTGTATGCTCCGGCGGCTGAGTGATAAACCGGAGTGGTACCGCGCCAAGCGCCTCTGTCTGAATTTTCAGGCAGAGGCGCTTTTGGTTTCCGGAGAGTGAGGATTGCACATGTGCTATTCATCAAAGGAGAAATGACTATGAAAAACTGGAAGAACCTTCTGAAAGCGGCGGCCTTTGGCCTCATGATGACGGCGGCATGCGCAGGACTGGCAGGTTGTGGGAGCAGGGGAGAAAGCAAAGGGGGAGAAAAAACGGCAAAAGTCGGGTTTATCAATGGCGTTTCCGGCGGCGTGGCTTCCTATGGGCTGGCGGAAAAAGAGGGACTCGACCTGGCAGTGGAAGAAGTGAACCGGGAAGGCAAGATTCACATGGAAGTGGAAATGGTGGATACAAAGGGCAGCGTACAGCAGGCTGTGGCGGCGGCGCAGAAAATGATTTCCGCCAGGAAGGTCCTGGTCATCGGTCCTCTGATTTCCGGGGAATATAAGGCAGTGGGCCCCCTGTTCCAGAAAGCAAAGATTCCTCTTCTCGGGGCAGCTACCACGGCGGAAGGGCTTATGGATATGGGAGATTACATGTTCCGCAACTGCGTGCCGGAATCTAAAAATATCCCCCAGACCGTGAAGAAAACCCAGGCCCTCCTCGGATATAAAAAGGTGGCAATCCTCTATTCCCATAATAATGAGCACCAGGTATCGGCTTACAAAATCTTCAAAAAATCCCTGGAAGAGGCGGGGGTAGAAATCGTAGATACAGAAACCTTTGCGGATAAGGATACTGATTTTTCGGCCCAGCTGACCAGAATCCAGCATGCCAACCCGGACGCCGTGGTGGTGGCAGGGTATTACCAGGAAGGGGGCCTCATCCTGAAGAAAATGAGAGACATGGGTATGAACCAGCCGGTCCTGGGAGATAATGGATTCGTATCGCCGGAGCTCGTCAAAATTGCAGGTCCTGCAGCGGATAATGTGTATGTATCTTCCATGTGGTCTCCGGATAGAAACTCGGAAGCCACCAAAGAGTTTGTCAGGAATTTCAAGGATAAATACGGCCATGACCCCGACAATTTCGCTGCCTGTGCCTATGTATCCGGAAAGCTGGCGGCAAAGGCCATGGAAAATGCAGGGACCACCACCGATTCCAAAAAAGTCAGGGATGCCCTGGCCAATATCAAAAACTTTGAAAGCGCCGTAGGCCCCATGACCTTCAATAATTCCGGGGATCCGGAAGTGGACCTGGTACTTCTCAAAATCGAGAACGGACAGTACAAGGCAGTGGAAGGATAATGTCTGAAGGCGAAGTGGCTGAAGGGGAACGGGCTTCGCCCGAGGGGAAGGTGGCGGCGCACAAATCAGGAAGCGCCGCCTTATGAAAACTGACTGCGGCTTCGCCGAAGAATTCCATTGTGCCATGTTACTCTAATTGCAAGCATGCAGGCCCTTGGAGATGAATGTCCTGCATAGGACATTCAAGTTTGGCCTGAAATAGAAAAGGCGCTTAGCCTGCCCATAAAAGCGCCTTCCTCTTAGGCCAAACGGCCCGCGGCAAAGCCGCAGGATGGATTGGCGGGATATGGTGAGGCTCATCTGCATTGCAGAGCCCCGCCTCTGCGAGGCGGATCCATCCCCCGGCCTTTGGCCGTCCCCCTTCTCTAAGGGGGAACGCATTTGATGTGTATAGTTACCTGTATTCAATAGGTTCAGTACCCCACCACTCCGTGGCCCTCTCCCCTTGTGAGAAGGCGCAAGTAAGCGGCTCCGCCGCTGGTCCTGTCTGATGCCTGGCTGTCTGACGTCTGGTGTCTCCACTGTCCGCAATCATGCAGGCCCTTAGAGAAGGGCCGCGGCAAAGCCGCAGGATGGATTGGTGAGAAGTGGCTGAAGGGGAATGCCTTCGGCAAGGTGGTTGAAGGGGAACGGGCTTTGCCCGAGGGGAAGGTGGCGGCGCACAAATCAGGAAGCGCCGCCTTATGAAAACTGACCGCGGCTCCGCCGAAGAATTCCATTGTGCCATGTTACTCTAATCGCAAGCATGCAGGCCCTTAGAGATGAATGTCCTGCATAGGACATTCAAGTTTGGCCTGAAATAGAAAAGGCGCTTAGCCTGCCCATAAAAGCGCCTTCCTCTTAGGCCAAACGGCCCGCGGCAAAGCCGCAGGATGGATTGGCGGGATATGGTGAGGCTCATTTGCTTTGCAGGGTCCCGCCTCTGTGAGGCGGATCCATCCCCCGGCCTTTGGCCGTCCCCCTTCTCTAAGGGGGAACGCATTTGATGTGTATAGTTACCTGTATTTAATAGGTTCAGTACCCCACCACTCCGTGGCCCTCTCCCCCTGTGAGAAGGCGCAAGAAAGCGGCTACGCCGCTGGTCCTGTCTGAAATCTGGCTGTCTGATGTCTGGAGTCTCCACTGCCCGTAACCGTTGAGCTCCCAGGCCGGTTCCTTTTTCCGGCATGTGAAAAACGCCGAACCTTTTGGGGGCGGCGTTTTTGACGATCGTTACAGCTGTACCGGGAAAATGGCCTCAGAAGCGATGGCTTCCCCATCGGGGTTCAGGGCGGGGGTGAAGGTCCAGTGACGGACACAGTCTTCTGCATAGGCGGCGAGAATCTTGTAGTCCCCTGCCGGTATGGAGGAGGTTTCTTCTTTCACGGCAGTGGGCCTTCCGTCCATTTTCCCATCGGCTTTGATGAATGCTTTCACGGAAATCAGGGGATGGCCGTTCCGCTCGGCGGCCTGGTGGACCGATTCATTCATGTCCTTCATCACAGCCTCTTTCGGTGCTGCCGGCTGGGAAACCATATTTGAAATGAAGCGGACCGGAACAGCTGCTGTTGAAATGACTGCCCGGTCTCCCTGCATGGCAGGCTTGAAGCGCCAGGATTCTACACAGGAAGCGGCGTACTGGTCCAGGATAAGGGAAGTGGAACTCTGCTCTACTTCCGCATGGGTCACGGCACCGTCTTCATTGATCGTAATTCGGAGAACCGTGGCGGAGGAATGGGGAAGGGTTAAAAGGGCATCATGGACGTCTTTCGTCTGGGGAAGCATTTTAGCAGAAGTAAGGGATGGCGGAATCTCTTCCGCCGCAGTGACCGGTGTACCGTCTTTATTCAGGTAGACCCCATTTTCCGGAAGACTGGCTGCCATGGACAGGTTTCCCAGGGCCAGCAGCAGGGACAGGGAAAGAATGATTTTTTTCATGGAAACTCCTTTCATGAAAATGATAAAAATATTTGCAATTCCTTATTATTTACTTATTGTAGCGGAATGGATTGGCCCTTGCAATGGGGGATATATCCAATGTATGGTACAATACCGGTAGAAATCGGACAGGAAGGGGGATTTCTATGAACCAGGAAGATTTGCAGGCACTGGAAGAAATTGCCAGAAAGGCAGGAGCTTCAGCGGTGAAAGTGGTGGACGTGGCCAAAATAAAACGGGGCGTCTGGCCCCGGCTGAAATGCCAATATGGCTGCGAGCAGTATGCCAGCAATCTCTGCTGTCCGCCCTATACACCGGATATCTCTTTTATGAACCGGTTTCTGGATGAGTATGGGACGGGGCTTCTGGTGCAGTATACCAAAGCCATGAACCTCAGGGATATCAAAGACTGGCAGGAGTTTGACCGCATTTTGAACAATGAACTTCTCATGGTGCTTTTGAAAGTCGAAAAATCAGGGATGATGAGAAATTACTACAAGGCCTTTGCCCTGAAGGCTGGCCGCTGCGGACTCTGCCGGATATGTAACCTGAAGAAATGTATCCATCCCGAGTCTGCCCGTCCTTCCATGGAAGCCTGCGGCATCGATGTGCTTGCGCTGGCAAAGGATTATGGATTTTCTGCCCGCCTGTTGAAAGGGCCTGTGAAGCAGGTATCTGTCTATGGGCTGGTACTGCTGGAATGATAGAAATCAGTGTTTCTTCGCTGCCTTTCCCGGGACAATCGGACTGCCGGTTTCCTTTCCTGCCAGCAGTTCGAAGCCATAGTCCAAAAGCTCTGCACCTTCCCGGAAGCGGGTGTCCGTATCCCGGGAATGCATGACGATGACAATGAGTTCATGGTTATCCCGGATGGCAGAGGCAGCGAGGCACCCGCCGGCAGCACGGGTGTAGCCGGTTTTGATGCCGGTGGCGCCGGGATAGGAATACAGCAGTTCATTGGAATTTTCACAGTGGAAGTTATATCGGGGCCTTTCGTAGTGGATCTGTTTATATTTCATGGAGACAATGCGGCGGAAGGTCCTGTTTTCCATGGCATACCGGGCAAGGCGGGCCATATCTTCGGCAGTGGAGTAGTGATTTTCATCGGGCATGCCGTTGGCATTGACGAAATGGGTATGGTCCATACCGATTTCCTTTGCCTTTGCATTCATCTCGTTCGCAAAGGCAGGAAGGCTGCCGGCCAGGTTTTCCGCAATGGCCGTGGCGGCTCCGTTATCGGAAATCAGCATCATCTGGTTTCGAAGGTTATCCAGGGTAATCCATTCCCCGCCATTCAGGGCGGTGGATTCCACATTTGCCGCATTGGCGCTGACACTGATGGTTTTGTAGGGATTTCCTTTTTCAATGGACAGGATACAGGTCATGATTTTTGTCATGCTGGCGGGGTATTCTTTTTTATTTCCATTTTTCTCATAGAGGACAGCTCCGTCTTTTTCGTCCATAATGACTGCTGCATCCGCCGTAATTTCCGGCGGCGCTGCCTTTACGGAAATGGTGGTAAGGACGGCGGCCGTCAGAGTACATAGAAGTAATTTCAGTTTCATATAAGCCTCCAAAGGAATAAATCCCGGCAGCTGCCGGGACCTCTGTTATTTATCTACGCCATAGAGATTCAGGAGTACACAGCCCACGATGATGAGGACCACCGCAATCATGCCGATGGTGGTTAATTTCTCTCCAAAGAAATGCCAGGAAATGAAGGTGGTAGCGAGAATTCCTACGGCGCTCCAGGTGGCATAGGCCAGGGCCAGATTCAGGGAATTCAGGGCCCGGGAAAAGGAAAAGAAACTGAGGCCATAGGACCCAAGACAGAGAATGGTAGGGACCAGCACCGTGAAGCCGTGGGACATTTTGAGGAAAGTGGTGCCGGAAAGTTCCATGCCGATGGCAAAGAACATGAGAAGATAGGGAAGCATGGGTAGGGCTCCTTTAATGTCATAAAGAAAGATCAGGCAATGAAAAAGGGCTGTGAAAGAGGTTCACAGCCCTTTTCATTACAGTGATCAGAGGAATATGTACTTCAGAATAAAGATGACCGTGAGGACCATCATAAGAATGCTGACCTTATCTTTTCGTCCGGTGAGGATGTTGATGAGGGTATAGGTGATGGTGCCGAAGGAAATGCCTTCTGCAATGCTGTAGGCAAAGGGCATGGCGATAATGGCAAAGTAGCAGGGAATGGCTTCCCGGGGATCATTGAATTCGATGCCTGTCACGGCGGTGAACATGAGGAACCCTACGATAATGAGGGCCGGTGCTGTGGCAAAGGCAGGAATGGCCATGAAAATGGGGGAAAGGAACATGGAAAGAAGGAAGAGCACGGCCACGGTGACTGCCGTGAGGCCGGTGCGGCCGCCTTCAGAAACGCCGGAGGCACTTTCTACGTAGGTGGTGGTGGTGGAAACGCCGAGCAGGGCACCGACGGAAGTAGCTACGGCATCAGCCATGAGGGCCCCCTTTATGTGGGGGAGCTTATTGTTTTCATCCAGCATATTGGCCTTGGAAGAAACGCCGATGAGAGTGCCGATGGTATCAAAGATATCGACGAAGAGGAATGCCAGGAGGACGACTACGAAGTTAAATGTGCCAATCTGGGAGAAATCGAGCTGCATGAAAATAGGCGCAATGCTCTTCGGTTCAAAAGCAGCAACGCCGCCGGAGAAATTGGGAAGTGTACTGAAGGCGCCTACGGAAGGATCCGGCACATAAAGGCCTGTCAGTTCACAGATCACGCCGAGAATCCAGGTGAAAAGGATGCCCCAGAGGATATTGCCCCGGACTTTCCGCACCATGAGAATGGCGGTGAAAAGGACACCGATAATCGCAAGCACTACGGTAATGCCGGTGGTATGGAATGTGCCGGCAGCCATGGCCTGTTTGAAGGAGAACAGGGAAATCTTGGTGGCCGGGTTGGCAACGATAATCTGGGCGCCGCCGAGTCCGATGAAAGCAATGAAGAGGCCGATGCCGGCGGATACCGCTTTCTTCAGGTTAATAGGAATGGCATTGAATATGGCTTCCCGCACATTTGTTAAAGAAAGGATGATGAAGATAATCCCTTCTACGAATACGGCGGCCAGGGCCATCTCCCAGGAGTAGCCCATCTGCTTCACCACGGTGAAGGCGAAGAAAGCATTCAGCCCCATCCCCGGTGCCAGGGCAAAGGGGTAGTTTGCAAAAATAGCCATGAACATGGTACCCAGGAAACCGGCCAGGGCGGTGGCGGTGAGGACGGCTCCCTTATCCATGCCGGTGGTGCTCATGATGCTGGGGTTTACGGCCAAAATGTAGGCCATGGTCATGAAGGTGGTAATCCCCGCCATGATTTCGGTCTTCACGTTGGTCTTATTCTCGGAAAGGTGGAATATCCTTTCCAGAAGACCTGCATTGTTTTCCATGAATAAACTCCTTTCACATTGGAAAAGCATCTCCGAAGAGGTTTTCGAAGAATGATTATTTACCTTATTATTATATGATTTTTAAAATATTGAATCAATGAATTTTGACTCCGGCGGTTATAAAAATATAGCATCCTTTCATGAGGAAATAGAAGGGACCCTATGTGGTACAATGGAATGGAATATTTCAGCTTGTCGAGCTGTTGGGTTTGGCGGTTAGTATGCTTGCGTGTAGAGTCACTCACATGGGGCTGCTGGCTTCTAGCGGATAGCTGTTAGGAAGGCTGATCCGCCTGCGGCGCGTTCTTTCCGTTATTTCCATCAGTCATTCGTGCCGTAGGCTGTAGAGCTTTCCTAGTTGCTAGCCGCTAGCAGCTAGAAGCCCCCGCGCGAATGACTCTATCCATCAGCCCCCTCAACAGCTCTACAAACCGCAATTTGATATAATGAGGAAAAATGATGACCATATGCAATATTTGCCCCAGGGCATGTAAAGTGGAAAGAAAGATTTCTATCAAAGATAAAGGAAGTACAGGATACTGCCGCTGCGGCATGCTTCCTGTGATTGCCAGGGCCGCTCTCCATCACTGGGAAGAGCCCTGCATTGCCGGCACCCGGGGCGCAGGCACCGTCTTTTTTGCGGGCTGCAACCTGTCCTGCGTATATTGCCAGAACTATGAGATTTCCGAAATGCAGAAGGGCATCGAAGTATCGGTGGAACGGCTTCGGGAAATTTATTTCGAGCTCATCGCCCAGGGAGCCCATAATATTGACCTGGTCACCCCTACCCAGTATACCCATGCCATATTCCAGAGCCTTTGGGAGCCATTGCCGGTGCCGGTGGTCTATAACTGCGGCGGCTATGAGAGCGTCCACACCGTGGCGTTTCTCAGGAAAAAGGTGCAGTGCTGGCTGCCGGACCTGAAGTACAGCGACAGCCATGCGGCGGCCCGGTACAGCGATGCACCGGACTATTTCGAAAAAGCCACGGCCGCCATAGAGCAGATGGTCCGGCAGACAGGGCCCTATGAACTGGATGGAAACGGGATCCTCCGGAAAGGGGTGCTCATCCGGCACCTGATTCTCCCGGGACAGGTGGAGAACACGAAGGGCGTCCTGAAGTATATAGCGGAGACCTTTGCACCGGGTGAAGTACTGTTCAGCCTCATGCGGCAGTATGTGCCCTGCGGAAGGGCATCGGAATTCCCGGAAATCAACAGGACCATTACGGACGAGGAATATGAGGAATGCGAAAGCTATATGGAAGCCCTCGGCATTGATGAGGGCTATGTGCAGCAGAAGGCCAGTTCCGATAAAATGTTCATCCCCGCCTTTGACGGTACGGGGGTATTAAAGAAATAAGCAAGGCAAAAGGCGGCGCTCCGGAAAAGGGTACCGTCTTTTGATGTGGGAATTTTTCAGTTTGTCGAGCTGTTAGGGCGACGCTGGTGGAGAGAGTCAAACGCGTGAGAGCTTCTAGCTGCTGGCTCTTAGCTTCCAGGAAAGCTGGCCAGCCTACGGCACGGATGACTGACGGAAATACCGGGTAGAAGCGCCGCAGGCGGATCATCCTTCCTGGCTGCCAGCCGCTAGAAGCCAGGAGCTCCATGCGAGTGACTCTATCCGCAAGCATGCCAAACCGTTCGCTCCAACAGCTCTACAAACCGCAATTGGCAGGTTTATTTCTTCCCAAGTTCGGAGTAAGGAATGAAAGGCTCCGGGTGCTCCGGACGGTTTCCGATAAGTTTTTCCATCCATACCATGTCATACCATTGTCCGAACTTGTATCCGCATTTGGAGAAACGGCCAACCAGCCGAAATCCCAGATGTTCATGGAACAGGGGACTTGTCCGGGGAACATAGGGGTCATTCTCTCCGGCCCAGGTGATGCAGGCTTCCAGATTATACACGTGCTGGGAAAGAAGGATTCTTTCCAGTGCACTGTACAGTTTTTTCCCCAGTCCCTGGCCCCGGGATGCAGGAGATAAATAAATGGAAAGCTCTGCACTGTGCTGGTAGGCAGCCCGGGGATGGAATGGGCCGGCATAGGCGTATCCGATGATCACACCATTGCAGGTAGCCACAAGGTAGGGATACCGGGTGAGCGTATTTTCTATCCGTTCCTTGAAATCCTGCAGAGTGGGAATGTCATATTCAAAAGTAATGGCTGTCTTTTTGACATAGGGCCCATAGATGGCCAGAATTTCTTCCGCATCCTCTGTTTTGGCGCTGCGCATGACCATGCTTTCAGAATCAGCGATTTTCTCCATTTCGATTCTCCGCCTTTTCCATGAATCGGCTGCTGTCTACCAGGAAGCGGTCATGGTCCGATTCTCCGATATCCCCATTTTCATCGGCAGCGGTGATATGGAAAGAAATCTTTTTTCCTTTCACTTCCGTCACCGTGGCGGTGGCAGTAATGGTATGACCCGGCAGGGTAGGGGCTTTGTGGATGAGGTTCATGGATCCGCCTACTGTTGTCTCTTCGCCTTTCAGGAAGGGAGCCAGGGCCTTGCAGGCTGCCTCTTCCATGACAGCAGACAGGACCGGCGTGGCCAGGACAGGCAGGGAGCCGCTCCGGACGACGGCGGCGGTTTCTTTTTCTGTGACAACATGTGAAATCTGGGCAGTAATTCCTTTAATGATCATAATGGTTCCTCCTTGGACTATGCTTTGCAGTTTCATTGTATCATACAGGTGGGAGTGGGATGGATTGTTTAGAAGGGAAACGACTGCTAATTTCAGTTTGCCCCGCTGTTGGGGCGACGCTGATGGGTAGAGTCATTCGTGCGGAGCTTCTAGCTGCTAGCTGTTAGCTTCCAGGAAAGCTGGCCAGCCTACGGCACGAATGACTGACGGAAATACCGGGTAGAAGCGCCGCAGGCGGATCATCCTTCCTGGCTGCCAGCCGCTAGAAGCCAGGAGCTCCATGCGAGTGACTCTATCCGCAAGCATGCCAACCGCCAAACCCCAACAGCTCGATAAACCGCAATAGTCCGGACTGTCAGCCACCGAAAGCGGACAGTGATAAACATAGTAATAAATATGTTATAATATAAAGAATTCTTTTAGCAGATAAAGATGTTTGACCTGACAGAGGTGCTGTATGGAAGACAAAGAAAAAGGAGAGCCCGAGGGCTCGGGGAAAGGGATTTCTTCCTGGACCGTAGAGAAAAAGAGGAAGCTCTATGCCCTGGTGGCCATGGGAATTGTGATTATCGCCCTTGTGCTGGGAGGCCTGTATTTCTATAGCTTTGACCGGGTAGCCCTTCATGGGACCGCCTCTGTGGATGTTCCCAAAAATGCTACAGGCAGGGATATTGCGGATACATTGGAGAAAAAAGGAATCATTCGCAGTGCCAGCCTGTTTCGCCTCTATGCCCGGATTCTGGGAAGTGGGAAAAGCCTTCAGAGTGGTACCTACAAAATGAATCAGGGCCTTACGGTGAAAGAGGCCATGGCCAAGCTTCAATCCGGGGAAACAGAATCCGCTTTTGTTACGGTGCCCGAAGGATATACGGTTCACCAGATCGGAGAACTTTTGAAAAAGACGGACATACAGGGAGCCGCTGATTTTGAAAAGGAAGCTTCTACTTACGGCCCCCTGAAGTACCAGTACGGCCCGGTAGCGGCACCGGTGAAGGGGGAAGGGTTCCTTTTTGCTGATACCTATAATATTCCCAAAGAATATACGGCCCGCCAGATTTGCGATATGATGTATAAGCGGACCGATACCATGCTGACGCCGGATATCCGAAAACGGGCAGCAGAAAAACATATGACACTCCATGACCTTTTGACCCTGGCATCCATGGTGGAACGGGAAGCCCGTTTCAAAGAGGACCAGGTCCCCATTGCTTCGGTTATGCTGAAGCGGCTCCAGGTGGGAATGCCTCTCCAGATTGATGCCACCATCCAGTATGCCCTGGGCGACCAGAAAGAAGAGCTCACGGTAGAGGATACGCGAATTGATTCGCCCTATAATACCTATACCCATAAGGGCCTGCCGCCGGGACCGATTGGCAGCCCCGGCATGGATGCTATCATGGCGGTGCTCGATGCGAAGCCGGGGGAATATCTCTATTATGTAGCCCAGCCCGATGGGCACCATGTATTTACGAAAACCTATGAAGAACACCAGGCGGAGACAGCAAATATCTATGGACAATGATTTAGATCTTTTAAAAAAAGAACTGGAAGAACTGGGAGAGAGGGAACAGGTACCTATTCTCCGGGCAGCGGAGCGGGACTTGCTTCTTGCTGTAGCTGCTGAGGCAAATCCTCAAAAAATTCTGGAAATCGGGACGGCCATAGGCTATTCATCCCTTCTTCTGGGAGAACGGTTTAAGGACGCAGAAATCGATACGATAGAAGTGGATGAAAAACGCCATGGCCTGGCCCAAAAGGTCATGGAACGGGCGGGACTGGCAGGCCGTGTCCATTGCCATCTGGGGGATGCAGCCAGAATTATTCCTGACCTTAAAGGGCCCTATGATTTTGTCTTTCTCGATGGCCCTAAAGGGCAGTATCTTCGGGAGCTGAAGGCCATAGAACCTCTCCTTTCCGAAAAAGCGGTGATTGCGGCGGACAACGTCCTTTTTCGGGGACTGGTAAAGGCGGAAGGTCCTGTGCCTCACCGGTATCGGACCCTGGTCATGCGGCTTCGGGAATATATAGACTATGTCACGGACAGATATGAGACTGTCATCCATGAAGAAGGAGATGGAATGGCAGTCAGTAAAAAGTTAGGAGTGAGGAGTGAGGAGTAAGGAGTGGAGGTGCGGCGCACAAATTAAAAAGCGCCGCAAAATTTTTTATATTGCCCATGAATAGGGAAATTTCCATTATAATAGAAATGGTTCTGCAGGAGTGGAACGGTATGAATAAACAGGATACGGTCATGGAAAAAAGCAAGCGTTTTGCTGTTCATATAATGCAATTGGTAGAATACCTGGCAAGAAATAAGCGTCCATTTTTTATTGTTCAGCAGATTGGAAAATCCGGTACGAGTATCGGTACGAGTATCGGTGCGAATATTGTAGAAGCAGAACATGCTATCAGTAAAAAAGATTTTCTGCTTAAAATGTATATTTCCTATAAAGAATGCAATGAGACTTTATATTGGCTGGATTTATTGAAAGAAATCCGCTATATTTCCGAAGAGCAATATGATTTTATGAAAAAACAATGTGTAGAAATCGAAAAGATGCTGGCCGCTATTACGAGAACAACAAAAAGCCGGATAAATTCATGAATTCTGCCTGTAAATTCGGCTGATTACCGTGGGCAATGGCTTCTATAATTATTTATTTGCGGCGCTTTATTAATTTGATGCGCCGCACCACCATTCCTCACTCCTCCCTCCTCACTCCTAACTATTACTCTGTTTTTACGAAAGGATAACATACTTAATATGACTCAAAAACTCGAGCTTCTCGCCCCGGCGGGGACGATGGAAAAGATGAAAATGGCCCTGCTCTACGGGGCGGATGCAGTGTACCTCGCAGGAAAGGGATTCGGTCTTCGTGCTTACGGCGGAAATTTCAGCCGGGAAGAAATGGAAGAGGCCGTGAAATATGCCCATGGTCTGGGGAAAAAGGTTTACGTTACCGTGAATATTATCCCCAGGAACGAAGATCTCGCCGGAATGGACGAATACCTGAAATTCCTGCAGGATATCCATGTGGATGCGGCCCTTATTTCTGATCTCGGCGTATTTTCGCTCTGCCGGGAAGTGGCGCCGAATCTTCCTATCCACGTGTCCACCCAGGCCAGCTCTGCCAACTGGCGGACCGTGAAGGTATGGAAAGACCTTGGCGCCTCTCGGGTGGTACTGGCCCGGGAAGTATCGGTCAAAGAAATGGCAGACATTCGCAAGAAAGTGGACATTGAACTGGAAGTATTCGGCCACGGGGCCATGTGCATTTCCTGGTCCGGCAGGTGCCTCCTGTCCAATTTCTTCACCAATGGCCGGCGCCAGTCGAACCGGGGCGAATGCATCCAGGCCTGCCGGTTCCGGTATTCGGTGATGGAAGAATCCCGGCCCGGACAGTATTGGCCAGTGGAAGAAGATGACCACGGTACCTATATTTTCAACAGTAAGGACCTGTGTATGATTGACCACATTCCGGAACTCATCGAAGGCGGCGCTTCTTCCCTGAAAATCGAGGGCCGCATGAAGAGCGTATACTACGTGGCTGCGGTGACGGCGGCTTACCGGAAGGCCATTGATGCCTACTATGCAGAAGGCGGGGCCTACCGGGTCCGTTCGGAGTGGCGGGAAGAACTGGAAAAAGTATCCCACCGTCCCTATACTACGGCCTTTGCCTTCCAGAATCCGGACCACAGCGCCCAGGAATATGTGAAATCCCAGCCGGAACAGCCCTATGACTTTGTGGGACTCATCCAGGCAGAAGACAGGGAAAACCGGGTGAACCGGGTGCAGCAGAGAAACCATTTCCGGGTAGGAGAAATCCTGGAATACCTGACACCGAAGGGACAGGTGGGCCTCGTGAAAGTGGAAGGACTGGTAAATGGGGACGGGGTATCTGTAGATAAGGCGCCGCATCCCCTGGAAGAACTGACCATGAAGGGGGACGTCCTCCTGCCGGCCTTTACGATTTTAAGGAGGAGAGTCAGAAATGGACAGTGAAGACACAAGGGTCTATATCGAAATCCCGCCAGCGGAAGTCAATTATGTGAACCGCATCATTGAAGGGTACGAATATTTAGGGGTCCTCACCACGCTGGATGCGAAGAGGGCCACCTGCCAGATCAATTCCACCGCCGACACCAGGGATACGGTCATTGATGTGCTGACCCACCTGCCGGATGTGAAAGTGAAAATCCTGCCTGACAGGGAAGAAGCACTGCGGGAACTGAAAAAATAAAGAAATGTTTCGGGGAAAGAGGTCTTTCAATTGGAAAATGTAAGGATTGTCCTGGAATATTTACGGGAATGTGAAGTATTTTATATGGCCACGGAAGATGGTACCCAGCCCCGGGTGCGCCCCATGAGCGGCGTCTGCGTGACGGAGGGGAAGCTCTGCTTCTTCATGAGCCGGGACTCAGACCTGTACCATGAAATCATGGTGAACCGGCGGGTAGAAATCAGCGCCCGGCATCCGGACAAGTCCTGGATTTCCATCCGGGGCTGGCTGAAGGAAGAAACATCGCAGGAAGTGAAGGATACCATGAGAAAAGCCTGCAAGGATGATATTGAAGATATGGGCCTCATCGGCGATAAGGACATGGCGGTCCTTTCTCTCCAGGGGGGAACCGTTCGCATTGAAGACAGGAATGATGGCAGGGAAAAGGATATGGAGTTGTAGGAGAAAGGGCGGCTGAAAAGTTAGGAGTGAGGAGTGAGGAGTGGCGGTGTGCCGCATCAAATTATAAAACGGAACGAATTTTATATTCAGCCGCAGAGCCGACAATTTATGCCTATATCTTACCGGTTAAGAAGCTTCCCTTTTATCGCTGACCCCGTGGAGAGAGCCATGCAGTGGCTGGGAATCTCCAAAAGTTTTGAGTACTGGTGGCCCTATCCATTAGCTGCGGGAATAATAATTTGCGGCGCTGTGTAATTTGTGCGCCGCTCCCCTCTCTCCTCACTCTGCCCTGTCATCTCCTATCGTTATCCACCGTTTCGTGCTATAATAGACAATCAAAGACACTGTCTTGACAATAAAAATATAAGGGGGATATTATGGCTTCCAATGGATTGATTACAGATTTGTACCAGCTTACTATGACCAATGCCCTTTTCAAGAAGGGCATGCATGAGAGAAAGGTGGTCTTTGACCGCTTTTACCGGCAGAATCCATTTAATGGAGGATATACGGTGGTGGCCGGACTCTCCCATCTGGTGGATTTCATAAAGGACTTCACCTATAGCCCGGAGGATATCGAGTATCTTCGGAGCCTTCATATTTTCTATCCGGAATTTCTGGACTACCTTTCCCATTTCCATTTTACTGGCAATATTTATGCCATGCCCGAAGGGACCGTAGCGTTCCCGGGAGAGCTGCTTCTCCGGTTCGAAGGGACCACCACAGAGGCCATGCTGCTGGAGACGGGGCTTTCCATGATCATGAACCATGAGAGTCTGATTGCAACCAAGTGCCGCCGGGTGCGGACCGTGGCACCCCATGATGCGCTCATGGAATTTGGCCTTCGCCGTGCCCAGGGCCATTCCGCCGGTCTCTGGGGAGCCCGGGCCTCCATGATCGGTGGATTCAATGGCACTTCCAATGTGGAAGCGGGCAAGCTTTTTGGTATTCCTGTGCTGGGTACCATGGCCCACAGCTGGGTCATGAGCTTTGACACGGAACTGGAAGCTTTCGAGGAATATGTGAAGCAGTACCATGACAATCTCATTCTCCTGGCTGATACCTATAACGTGCTGGAGCTGGGGGTACCCCATGCCATCCAGGTGTTCAGGGAACTGAAAGCCAAGGGACAGCTTCCGAAGAAATATGGTATCCGCATCGATAGCGGGGACCTGGGGTACCTGTCCCAGGAGGCAAGCCGTATGTTCCGGGAAGCGGGATTCCCGGATGCCATCATTTCCGGATCCAATGACCTGGATGAATATATCATCCAGTCTTTGAAAGAACAGGGGTGCACTGTGACCAGCTGGGGTGTAGGTACCAAGATTATTACTGCCGATGGCACCTCTGCCCTGGGTGGCGTCTTCAAGATGAGCGCCAGGGAAAAGGGTGATTCCTTTGAACCGGTGATGAAAATTTCCAATGATGTGAGCAAAATGACGAACCCCGGTATCAAGGGAGTCCGCCGGTTCTATAAAAAGGGCACCGGTAAAATGATTACGGATCTGGTCTGCCTGAACGATGAACCTTTCCCCAATGGCGGTGATTTCACTCTCGTCACAGAATCCGCCAAATGGAGGAAGAAGGAGCTGAAGGCAGGTACCTATACCTGCGTGGATATGCTGAAGCCCGTTATCCTTGGCGGCAAGGCAGTAAAGCTTCCGACCCTTCCGGAAATTATTGCCTATGCCAACCGGCAGATGGATACTTTGTGGCCGGAATATAAGAGGCTGACCAATCCGAATGTCATGGAAATCAACCTTTCCGATAAACTGCAGGATTTGAAGAGCCATATTATTGAAGAAGACCTGAAAAAGAAATAATGAAAAGGAGCCTGTGAGAAGTTTCACAGACTCCCTTTTTTATATCTATTTTCAAGGCAGAAGGACGGTCATCAGTTCTTTTACGGAGGAAACGATTCTGTCTGCACCGGCTGCTGTCAGTTCCTCCCGGGAACCGTAACCATAGGTACAGCCAATGGAGGGCAGATGGTTTTCTTTGGCGCCTTCAATGTCGTAGGCCGTATCTCCTATCATTACGGTGTGCTGCCAAAGGTCATCATGGGCATAACCCCGTTCTTCCAGCTCACCCATGGCTTTTTTGATGATTCGGGCTTTCTGGCTGGCAACGGCCCGTTTTTTCAGCTCATCACCTATATCACTGCCGCAGATGGTAGAGAAGAAAGAGGCAAATCTAAAGTGACCGATGATTTCTTTTACAAAGGGCTCCGGCTTGCTGGAAGCCACAGCAAGAATATATCCTGCTTCCACGGCCTGGGGAAGCAGCCTGTCCAATCCATCATAGGGGCGGCAGTCGAAAATGCCTTTCGTTTCGTAGAGCTCCCGGAATTTTGTGACTGCGGTGACGATATCCGCATCGGACATATGGTACAGCTTTTTCATCTGTACGTTCAAAGGCGGTCCAATGAATGTGCTGAGTTTCTTCATGTCCCTTTCATGAATACCTACGGCATCCAGCCCATACTGTACGGCTTTGATAATCCCCGGGGCTGATTCAGAGAGGGTGCCGTCCAGGTCGAAGAGAAGATATTTATAATGGTTCATGCTGTTCCTTTCATCCAATTGAGGTTTTGATAAGATGTTGGAGTGGTGCTGACGGATAGAGTCATTCGTGCGGGAGCTTCCAGCTTCCAGCTACTGGCGTCTCTATGCCGGTGACTCTGACCACAAGCATGCTGACTGCCAAGCCCTGACAGCTCGCAATACTGAAATTGGCGGTGCTCTTTAACTGGAGTACCGCCAATTCTTTATTTTGCTCCCTGCAGGATTTCCTTCAGGTACTGGTTTGTTTCTTTTTTCTCATCCAGGTTATCCAAAAGGATGTCTACGTACCGTTCTATGGTTTCCTCATCGGTGTAGCCGGAAATGAAAGAATTGCTCCGATTGTTTTCCAAAATAATTGGAAATTCAACGGCAGAAAATATCTGCATAGCCTTGAGCTCCAGATCCTTTTCATCAGTGTAGCCGGTGATTTCTGCAATATTTCGAATGACCTTTTCCCAACACTGGCTGTGGAGGAGAGAAAGGTAAATAAAATAGGTATCTTTAGCTTCTTCACTGGAAGGATTGGAAATGGAACGGAACAGGGCCGGGTACTGGCGGGACAGGTGAAAATAGGAAAGAATGTACTTTTTCATCCGTTCCCTGGCGTTGTAACGGGGATCATCGAGATAAGCCACTATATTCTCCAGATTTCCCATCATATACTCCAATGCACAGCCAATCAGTTCTTCCTTGGAACCGAAATAGTAGCGCACGGAGGCAATATTTACGCCCGCCTCTTTGGCAATGGTACGGACCGTTGCTTTTTTGAAGCCCTGCTGCTGGAGAATACGGACCGTGGTGGCGATCATTTTCTCCCGAACCTTTTCCCCTTTTCCCGTCAATTTTTTCGTACTCATAATGTGGTGCCCTTTCTAATGTTCATGGTTTTTCTGATAAACGACATATCTTCCGGTGCTTCCGTTTTTTCTGTGAGTGCATTCATCATCAGCTTCAGCCGGTTGGCCTGGTTTACTTCGCTGGCGCTGGCGTCACAGTCCAATGCCAGGAAGACCGCCTCCGGGTAAGCAGAATGGAGTTTATGAATCATTCCTTCGCCGGTAATATGGTTTGGCAGGCAGGCAAAGGGCTGCAGGCATACCACACCACGGCATTCATGGTAGAGGAGGTCAATCATATCGGCGGTGAGGAACCAGCCCTCGCCAGCCCGGTTGCCCAGGGACAGGTATTGGGATGCCCGTTTTGCCAGCTTTCCAATCGGCGTGATTTCATGGAACCGTTTGGAGTTTTTCAGCGCTTTTTCCAGAGGTTTCCGGTACCATTCGATGATATAGCGGGTAAAGGTGCCTTTCAGGTCATCTTTGAAGCTGCCGTCCATTTCCTTGTGCTGGAAATGGCTGTCCAGGGATCCGTAGAGGAAGAAATCCAACATGCCGCTTGTTTCTGCTTCCCCGCCGTTTGCTTCAATGGCGTGAACGATGTCGTTGCTGGCAATAGGACTGAACTTGACGTAAATCTCTCCTACAATGCCGATCCGCGGACGGCGTGGTGTATCTGTAAGGGGGAGACGGTCGAAATCTTTGATGATGCCGGAAACATTCTTCTTGTATTCATGGTAAGACTCACCTTTCAGGATTGCCTGCGCCGCTTTCTTCTGCCACTGGCGATAGAGAGTTTCAGCGCTGCCCGGCTCTTTTTCATAGGGACGGGTGCGGTAGAGGCACTGCTGCAGGGCATCACCGTAAACTACAGCCTGGATGAGCTTGATGGCAAGTCCTGGTGTCAGTTTGAATCCCGGCTGTGGTTCGAAACCGTGGGTATTCAGGGAGATGACAGGGATCTGGGAGAGCCCTTCTGCATCCAGGGCCTTATGGATAAAGCCGATGTAGTTCGATGCCCGGCACATGCCGCCGGTCTGGGACATCATGAGGGCCGTCTTGTTCAGATCATATTCCCCGGATTTCAGGGCCCGCATAAGGGAACCGATGGTAATAATGGCCGGATAGCAGGCATCATTATTGACACAGGACAGGCCTTCATCGATATCGGCCCGGATCGGTGGGAGAACCTTTACGTTGTATCCGCCGCTTTTGGCTGCTGCTTCAATCAGGGGGAAGTGAATGGGGGACATTTCCGGTACCAGGATGGTGAAGTCTTTCTTCATGTCTTCCGTGAATACGGACTTCGGGTAGAGGATAGGAGCGGCCTTCGTATTTTCTTCCACCCGTTCCTGGATGGCTGATTTCAGGGAACGCAGACGGATGCGGACCGCACCGAGGTTCAAGCTCTGGTCAATTTTCAGGCAGGTGTAGAGGCGGCCTCTCTTGTTCATGATTTCCTGGACCTGGTCGGTGACTACGGCATCGAGACCGCAGCCGAAGGAATTGAGCTCTACCAGTTCCAGGTTATCATGGCGGGTAACATAGTCCGCTGCTTTATAGAGGCGGCTGTGCCAGGTCCACTGGTTCATGACTCGGAGATTCGGGAATTCTCCGCCCACCATGGACACACCGTCTTCGGAAAGAACGGCCATACCCAGCTGGTTGATAAGATCCGGAATGGAATGGTTTACTGTGGGATCTACATGGTAGGGGCGGCCGGCGAGGACGATGCCGATGAGATGTTTATCATTGATTTCTTTCAGAACCCGCTTTGTTTCCTGCTTCAGCTCGTCCATGTACTGCTTCTCTGCGGCCCTTCCGGCGAGGATGGCAGATTCGATTTCACTGCCGGAAATCTTGAAGGGCTTGAAGAATTTCTTCAATCTTCCCACTACGGCATCGGAATGGAGGGGCAGGAAGGGATGGTAGAACTTTGCATGGTACTTCGACAGTACTTCGTCCATATTGGCCTGGATGTTTTCCGGGTAAGAGGCCACCATGGGACAGTTGTAGCTGTTCGTGCTGCCTTCATCGGGACCCTTATCAATGCAGGGATACCAGATGAAGTCAGGGTGGTGTTTCGCCAGGTCATAGACATGGGCATGGGCCAGTTTGGCCGGGAAGCATTCGGAGTAAGAGGGGATAGTTTCCATGGCTTCCGTCGGAATGTCCCGAACCTGTTCCGAGGAAAGAAGGACCCGGTAGCCCAGCTTGGAGAAGAAGGCATGCCAGAATGGATAGTCTTCATACATATTCAGGGTACGGGGAATGCCTACGGTACCACGGTATGCCTGCTTCGGCGAAAGGGGTCTTCTGTGCCAGATCTTGTCATATTTCCAGCGGTAAATATTCGGGAGCAGGGAATGGGGAGCACTCTTACCGGTGAGCATGATAGCAGCACCCCGTTCGCAGCGGTTGCCGGATACAAAGGCCCGGCCGTCATTGAATCGGGTAATGGTAATCATGCAGTGGTTGCCGCAGCCAGGGCACCGTTTCATTTCATTGGTATAGGACAGGGATTTCAGCTCTTCCGGAGTGACCAGGGATGATACATGGCCTTCGGGGCAGGAATCCTTTGTGATGAGCGCAATGCCGTAAGCTCCCATGAGTCCTGCTACATCAGGACGGATGACGTGGCAGCCCAGCAGTTTTTCCAAAGCCCGGAGAACGGCGTCATTGTAAAATGTACCGCCCTGGACCACCACTTTATTCCCCAGGTCTTCTGCCCGGCGGAGGCGGATGACTTTGTACAGGGCATTCTTGATGACAGAATAAGAAAGGCCTGCGGAAATATCTGCCACCGAGACTCCATTTTTCTGGGCTTCCCGGACCCGGGAGTTCATGAAGACCGTACACCGGGACCCCAGGTCTACCGGATGGGGAGCTTTCAGGGCAGTCTGGGAGAATGTTTCGATGTCCATGCCCAGGGACTGGGCGAAGGTGTCCAGGAAAGAACCGCAGCCGGAAGAGCAGGCTTCGTTCAGGAGGATATCATCCACTGCACCGTCCTTGATGCGGCAGCATTTCATGTCCTGGCCGCCGATATCCAGAATGGTGGTGACATCGGGAAGGAAATGTTTGGCACCCCGGTAGTGGGCCATAGTTTCCACTTCTCCCACATCGGTCTGCAGGGCCCGTTTAATCAATTCTTCTCCGTAGCCCGTGACGCCGGCGCCGGCAATGGTAACGCCTTTGGGAAGCTTTTCATAAAGGTCAGTGAGGATTTTACGGGCTCCAGCAAGCGGCGTACCTTTATTACTGCCGTAGTAGTCGTAAAGGATACGGCCTTCTTTATCCAGCAGTACTGCCTTGATGGTCGTAGAACCGGCATCGATACCGAGCCATACGGAACCGGTGGCCTTGGAAATATCGCCCCGGGGCGCATGGAAACGGCTGTGCCGTTCTTTGAACTCTTTATATTCCTCTTCATTTGCGAAGAGGGGAGGCAGGGTCTTGGAGGTTCCAAGGCTTACGTCCTTTTCCTGTTCCACTTTGGCCAGCCAGCTGTCCAGGTCCATTGGACGGTCATGGCGGGCGGAAACGGCAGCGCCGATGGCTACGTACAGTTCCCCATGTTCCGGAACAATGGTGTCTTCATCGGAGAGATCCAGGGTCTTTTGGAACCGTTCCCGAAGGATTGGCTGGAATGTGAGGGGGCCGCCGAGAAAGGCTACCTTGCCATGGACCGGACGTCCACAGGTGAGACCGGAAATGGTCTGGTTTACGACTGCCTGGAAAACGGAAAGGGCCACGTCTTCGTGGGATACCCCTTCATTCAGGAGCGCCTGAATATCGGTTTTGGCAAAGACGCCGCACCGGGAAGCAATGGGATAAATCTGTTTCGCCTTCTCTGCCAGCTTTCCAAGGCCGGCGGCATCCACGGAAAGAAGGGAAGCCATGCGGTCGATGAAGGCACCGGTGCCGCCGGCGCAGGCCCCATTCATCCGCTGGTCCACGCCATTCCGGAGGTAAGTGATCTTTTCATCTTCTCCGCCCAGCTCGATAATTACATCGGTGTCAGGATGGAATGTACGGATGGCCTTTGTCTCAGCCAGAATTTCCTGGCAGAACGGGAGACCCATCATTTTGGCAAGTCCCATGCCGCCGCTTCCGGATATGGATGCGGTAATGCGGTATCCGGAGAATTTTTCCTGCAGTTCCTTCAGCAGGTTCAGCGTGGCCGTGCGGATATCGGACATGTGCCGCTGGTAACGGCCGAAAAGAAGCTTCAGGTAAGGTGACAGGGCGGCCACTTTGACAGTGGTAGACCCTACATCAATTCCTACATGAATAACCGGTTTCATAAAAACCCTCCCATCCCATGGACCATCCATGGGGTTTGATATATACAAAGATAAACTGATTGTTTATAATCATATGATTGATTTGTTTGATTATATTTTAACACTCTTCGATGCATCCTACAATGCCGATACATTAAAACGGTATGTGTCAAGGTTTTCTCGGTACTTTATTTGACAGTCGATGTTATCAGGTTTCCCAGCCTCTGCTTTCTCAATAAATCTGTATCGCTTTAGCAAGCTGGCCCATCGGAGTTGAAGTCGCTCCGTATACGCCTATACGGCCTTCCAGGCACCCGGGACGGTAATTCCGTGCGTTCCTGTGCCATTTAGCGTCCCTGGCGGCTTTGCGGTTCGTTTTTACGGCTGCTACGACCGCCTTATGCATCTGCCGGTCCATCTTCTTGTAGGCTTTGCCTGCAGCACAGTAAATCAGGGCTTTTTCCAAAGTGTCATTCTGGGTAGCAGTAATCAGCGTGCCTATTGAATCCATACCTATCCTGCACCAGCTGCGCCCCTGCTTTTTCAGACGGTAGCTATAGCGTCGGTGGTCGCTTTCAGCTGCCCCCAGGTGGATATCGGTTCGGATTCCGCGCTCCCGGATGCCCGGGATATAGTCGGCGTTGCGGCTCAGATAGTCTGCCAGTCTCCGTACCTGCTCGGCCTGTTCTTCTGTTTCTGCGTAGCTGGCAGCCGTATCCAGATATGGCTTCATATCTGTGATGACATTTCTGCTCTTATTCAGTTCAAGCACGAATTTATCGATGAATCCACGTGGGCAGAAGCTGAGGCGGGTCCGCACTTTCTCATTCACATGGTATCTGTCCCGGAAATGGTAATGTGTCTTGCATCCCTCGACAATATTGTCGAAGTCATCGAAATTATATCCTGCTCCGCCATCCCCGTTGGAAAGTACTGTAATCTCGCTCAGATTGTACCGGCCATGCACCCACACCTTGACGAGTTCAAACAGCCTTTTCCTATCCGTTCCAGAGAAGCAGTGGTACCCTGTCAGTCTCGAACGTTTTCCATTCTTCTCGACGCCCTCATAGACCTGGATTCGGTGAAGTTCTATGTTCTGGCCGCCTTTGGTATCGGTGACGGGGTCCGCCTGCTGCTTCATTACAATCCCATCGCCCTCAATAGCCAGCAGCCCGTCCTCCGGTACTCTCTTCTCGGCCTGCTCCATGGCTGCATCTGCTGCTTCGTATTTTCTAACCATTTGGGCGGCAGTGCGGCTGAGATTTGAAACTGTCTGATGTGAAATATCCGTCTGGGTCAGAGTTTTCACGATATGGCTCACATTACGGAACTGGGTAACCTGGGCAGCCTGGGCAATGCGCAGAATCACTCCCATGCTATAGTGACGGGAAGGCAGAAATCCAAATTTCTTATCTAATGGGTAAAATCCCTGCTTTCCGGCCATCTCCAGCCGCCTCCGCTTGTAGGTGACAGGACCAAACAGGCAGTATATGGTTCTGGAATCCCGCCGGGAAATCCGCCACCCCTGAGGCTTGTAGACCCTCTCATACAGCTCCCCATCGATCATTTCGAAGGCCGTCGCCACAAGAAGGCCAAAGAGTTCCGTGAAGAGGTGCCAGAGAACCTGCTCCATGGCCAGTGAATCCTTGGAGTCCTTGATACTCTTGAGAATTTCCTCCTGAATAAAAGGTTTGAAAAGTTCGATATTCTCTGATAAAATGCTCATTGGGAAGAGTCCTTTCTTTTGATTTGTTGCAAGGAAATTATAACATTTCCATCAAAGGGGACTCTTCCCTTTTCTATCCAGCAGGGGAGAAATCCTCTACCGAGAAACATTTTACACTAAGCATTAAAACGTTCGTTTAAAATCATGCTTTTTTATGCATGGTTTGAAAGAATCCGATAGAGAAAAACATAGTATACGATATTTCACTGGGCGATTATAACTTTTTCTGCATACTATGAAAAATCACGGTTTCCTCAATAAAAAAAGTCGAAAATCAACGGATTCTTTGATTTTCGACTTCTTTTATCAGGGAGGCGATGATCCGTTTGCGGAATCAGATTTTGTAAGTTTTTATGCCCTGCTTCGCTCTCCGGACCTGCCAGGAGTTGAAACGAAGCTGCCTTAATGTATGAGTGTTCCAGCCTGCCTCTGGATCAGCAGTCTCTGCAGGGGGATGCATAATCCTCCTTTGAACGACTTGCTGTTCGTGTTGGATTGTTTTTTCATTACATCATCACGAATGACATCCGACGATGGCTTAATCGGCGTCTTCTTACAGTCTGCCGGAGTCAAGGATAGCTATGGCTTCTTCAGGAGTCTTGCAGAATCGGATGGAAGAAAGGTCTTCTTTATCAGCAAATCCCCGTTCCTCCCAATTATCAAATAATTCCTCCAGGGGATTATAAATTCCATCGGGGTTCATGACCAGTATAGGGGGACGATTCGCGGGAACACGGTAAATTCGATAGTGGCTCAGGGTATCCGCCAGCTCTTCCAGCGTACCTGGGCCACCGGGAAGAACAATAAAGGCATCACCAGACTCCATCAGTTTCTTTTTCCTTGTCATCATATCAGGTACTTCTATGAGCTCTGTCAGTCCCCGGTGGGCCTGCTCTTTTTCTATAAATACTTCAGGAATGATTCCGGTAACGCGCCCGCCCGCAGCCATGGCAGCATCGGCTGTAATACCCATAAGGCCCACGGTGCCTCCTCCATAGATCAGATGAAAACCGTTTTTCCCAAGTGCTTCACCAAGACGTCCGGCCAGAGCGGCATAGGATGGGTTATTTCCTGCATGGGAACCACAATACACAACAATATTCTTATAGACCATTTCCTATCTCCTTTTAGATACGTAAAGAACACACATATGAAATATTTTACCATGAATCCTGTCGGATCGGAGAGTGACAGACCCTGTTCATGTCGTGTGGTTTGGGATGAAGGAACCTGCCTGCGGCCCTATCTCTGCCCTGGCGAGTTGGGTAAAAAGTAACGCTTTTTTAATAGGGGAGAAAATCATAATCAGCAGTAATGGTACGCCAGGATACGTGGTAAAAAAGTTGCGCATAAATACGGAGAAAAAAGAGTGTAAAAATGTTTGACATCCTTCCCGGGTGATGGTATAATTCCAATGTTGCGTGGATTTAGTGTGCTGCAAAGCAGGTGAGAAGAATGACGCTGGAAGATTTGAAATCCGGTACTTATGTGGTAGGTATGAAAGAGACCGAGCGGGCTATTGAAAAGCAGGAAGCAGCCTGTGTATTTATTGCTTCTGACTGCGATGAGAGAATTTCCCGCCCCCTGATGGAAGCCTGCCAGACGTCAGGAATTCCTGTGGAACAGGGATTCACGAAAAAAGAAATCGGCCGTGCCTGCGGCATCAAAGTAAAAGCTGCATCCGCTGCCATTCTTAAATCCCGGTAATATCTTCCGGAGCTCTGCTTCGGGAGATCAATTATAAATTTACCATTGAAGAAAGGAGGTGCCCATTTTGCCGACAATCAATCAGCTGGTTCGTAAAGGACGCCAGACTCTGGCTACCAAAGCGAAGACCCCGGCTCTGAAACAGTCTCCACAGAAACGTGGTGTCTGCACAAGAGTTTACACAGCTACCCCGAAGAAGCCGAACTCTGCTCTTCGTAAAGTAGCCCGTGTACGCCTGACCAACGGAATCGAAGTTTCTGCTTACATTCCTGGTGAAGGCCACAACCTGCAGGAACACTCCGTCGTCCTCATCAGAGGCGGCCGTGTTAAGGATCTTCCAGGTGTTCGTTACCACATTATCCGCGGCGCTCTCGATACCGTAGGCGTATCCGGACGTCAGCAGGGCCGTTCCAAATACGGCGCTAAGCGCGAAAAGAAATAATTCGAGACTTTACCAATTAATGTGACTAACAAACAACGTTTTAAGGAGGAAATTAACAATGCCGAGAAAAGGTGCTGTTCCGAGACGTGACGTGCTGCCGGATCCCGTGTATGGAAATAAGACAGTAACCCGTTTCATCAATAAGGTTATGCTGGACGGCAAGAAGGGTGTCGCAGAATCTATCGTCTATGGCGCATTCGATATCTGCCACAGCAAGCTGAACAAAGAACCGATCGAAATTTTCGAACAGGCTCTCAATAATGTTATGCCGGTTGTTGAAGTTCGTGCTCGCCGTGTTGGCGGCGCCAACTATCAGGTGCCGGTAGAAGTCAGGGCAGACCGCCGTCTGACTCTGGGTATCCGCTGGATGGTCAACTATGCCCGCCAGCGCAGCGAACGTACTATGGAAGAACGTCTTGCAGGAGAACTCATGGACGCTTACAACAATACGGGCGCAGCAGTAAAGAAGAAAGAAGATACTCATAAAATGGCTGAAGCCAACAAGGCTTTTGCTCATTACCGCTGGTAATTTTAATAAGGAGAAAAAATCGTGGGCAGAGAATTTCCGCTTGAAAAAACAAGAAACATCGGCATCATGGCACACATTGATGCAGGTAAGACAACAACCACGGAACGTATCCTGTATTATACCGGTGTAAACCACAAGATCGGTGAAGTTCATGATGGCGCAGCTACCATGGACTGGATGGCTCAGGAACAGGAACGCGGTATTACCATTACGTCTGCTGCTACCACCTGCCACTGGAAAGGCTATCGTGTCAACATCATCGATACCCCAGGGCACGTAGACTTCACTGTAGAAGTTGAACGTTCCCTGCGCGTATTGGATGGCTCCGTTGCCGTATTCAGTGCAAAAGATGGCGTTCAGACCCAGTCTGAAACCGTTTGGAGACAGGCAGACCACTACCATGTTCCCCGTATTGCATTCATCAACAAGATGGATACAGTAGGCGCAGACTTCCTGCATGCCGTAAAAACCATCGACACCCGTCTTCATGCCAAAGCCATTCCTATGCAGCTCCCAATCGGCAAGCAGGATACCTTCAAAGGCATCATCGACCTGCTCGAAAGAGAAGCTGAAATTTACGACAGTGACGATGGCAAACAGTATCATAAGGAACCTGTTTCCGATGATATGAAAGACATGGTCGAAGAATATCGTGAAAAGATCATCGAAGCTGCTTGCGACGGTGATGATGAACTGGCTGAAAAATACCTGGAGGGGGAAGAACTCACAATTCCTGAAATCAAGGCTTCCATCCGTAAGCAGGTACTGGCATGCCAGCTGTTCCCCGTATTCTGCGGCTCCGCATACAAGAACAAAGGTATCCAGATGCTTCTGGATGCTGTTATTGACTATCTGCCATCTCCTCTGGACATTCCTCCTGTCAAGGGCACATCCCTGGACGGCGAAGAAGAAGAACGCCCGGTATCCGACAGCGCACCGCTGGCAGCCCTGGCATTCAAGATCATGGCAGATCCCTTCGTAGGTAAACTGGCATATTTCCGCGTTTATTCCGGTGAAATGCACCAGGGCACCTATGTTCTGAACTCCACAAAGGACAAGAAAGAACGTGTTGGCCGTATCCTCCTGATGCATGCCAACCACAGAAAGGAAATCGATGTGGCTTACACCGGCGATATCGCTGCAGCTGTAGGCTTCAAGGATGTTACCACCGGTGATACACTCTGCGATCCGGACCATCCGATTGTCCTTGAAAAAATGGAATTCCCGGATCCCGTTATCTCTGTTGCTGTTGAACCGAAGACCAAAGCTGACCAGGAAAAGATGGGTAATGCCCTCCAGAGACTGGCAGAAGAAGATCCGACATTCAAAGTACACACCGATCCGGAAACCAACCAGACCATTATTTCCGGTATGGGCGAACTCCACCTGGATATCATCGTCGATCGTATGAGACGTGAATTCAACGTGGACTGCACCGTAGGCAAACCTCAGGTTGCTTACCGTGAAACCATCCGCAAGTCTGTTGAATCTGAAGGTAAATTCATTCGTCAGACCGGCGGTCATGGTCAGTACGGCCACTGCTGGCTCCGTCTTGAACCGATGGAAGCAGGCAAGGGCTTTGAATTCGATAACGAAGTCGTGGGCGGCGTAATTCCGAAGGAATTCATCAACCCGATCCAGGCCGGTGTCGAAGCTGCCATGCAGGATGGTGTTGTTGCCGGATATCCGATGGTTGATATCAAAGTTACCGTATATGATGGGTCTTACCATGATGTCGACTCCTCTGAAATGGCCTTCAAAGTTGCAGGTTCCATGGCATTCAAAGATGGTGCCAAGAAAGCTGATCCTGTCCTCCTCGAACCATACATGAGCGTAGAAGTCGATGTTCCGGAAGACTACATGGGCGACGTAATCGGCGGCCTGAACTCCCGCCGTGGCCGTATCGAAGGTATGGAAACAGAAAACGGCGAATCCAGAATCAAAGGTTTCGTTCCGCTGTCTGAAATGTTCGGCTATGCGACTGCTCTCCGCAGCTCCACACAGGGCCGTGGTACCTTCACCATGACATTCGATCATTACGAAGAAGTTCCGAAAGCAATCTCTCAGAAGATTACTGAAGAAAGACTTGGAAACAAATAATTTTTAAGGAGAAACAAAATGGCAAAAGCTCATTACGAAAGAACAAAGCCCCATGTTAACATCGGCACCATTGGCCATGTCGACCACGGCAAAACCACTCTGACCGCTGCTATCACCAAAGTACTGGCTGAAGAAGGCAAAGCAAACTTCCTCGACTATGCTTCCATTGATAAAGCTCCGGAAGAAAGAGCCCGCGGTATCACAATCAACACCTCCACTGTTGAATATGAAACCGAAACCCGCCACTATGCACACGTTGACTGCCCAGGGCATGCCGACTATGTAAAGAACATGATCACCGGTGCAGCTCAGATGGATGGCGCTATCCTCGTAGTATCTGCAGCTGATGGCCCGATGCCCCAGACCCGTGAACACATCCTCCTGGCTAAACAGGTAGGCGTTCCGGCAATCGTAGTATTCCTGAACAAAGCTGACCAGGTCGATGATCCTGAACTGATTGACCTCGTAGAAATGGAAATCAGAGATCTTCTCTCTTCCTATGACTACCCGGGCGATGAAGTGCCGATTATCGTTGGCTCTGCTCTTGGTGCACTGAATGGCAACAAAGAAGACGAACAGAAGATCCGCGACCTCATGAAGGCTGTTGACGAATACATCCCGACTCCTCAGCGTGATACGGATAAACCGTTCCTGATGCCTGTCGAAGACGTATTCACCATCACCGGCCGTGGCACTGTTGCTACAGGCAGAGTTGAACGTGGTACCGTCAAAGTAGGCGATCCGGCTGAAATCGTCGGCCTCCAGGATAAACCGACTGAAACTGTCGTTACCGGCGTTGAAATGTTCAGAAAGACACTGGACCAGGCACTGGCTGGTGATAACATCGGCACACTGCTCCGCGGCATTGATCGTAAAGACATCGTTCGCGGCCAGGTTCTTGCTAAACCGGGCACCGTACATCCGCACACTGAATTCACCGCCCAGGTTTACGTACTGACCAAAGATGAAGGCGGCCGTCATACCCCGTTCTTCAACGGCTATCGTCCGCAGTTCTTCTTCAGAACCACCGACGTAACCGGCGACATCACCCTGCCGGAAGGCACTGAAATGTGCATGCCTGGCGATAACGTAGAAATGGGCGTTAAGCTCATTACCCCGATCGCTATGGAAGAAGGCCAGCGTTTCGCTATCCGTGAAGGCGGCCGTACCGTAGGCGCAGGCGTTGTAGCTAAGATTGTAAAATAATCTGCTTTTGCTGGTTGAAAAGGAGCTCCCTTGTGGAGCTTCTTTTTTTCACCTTTTTAATTTGAAAATGATATAATATTTTTAATGACCCTGATTTCAATGAAGAAAGGTGAATATATATGAAAATAAAAAAATGGCTGGCTGTTTCTACCATGGCACTGGTACTGGCAGCGGGTGGAATGTCTGTTCATGCGGATTCCCTGACTCTGTCCGGAGGTGAAATACTGGATATGGGTTCCTCCGTGTCTGTATACCCTGGAGAACGATCCTTCTTCGGCAGCCAGTTCCATGACTGGCTCATGAAACCCGATGCCGCTTCCACATTGGAACAGGCCATGGTAGGAGCAAATCTTTTCCCAAAGGACAAGGGCTATGAAAAAGAAATGGCTGAAATGGCGGTAGGGATTCTTCGGACCGGAAAAGTGTACCAGGTCCGGGCAGCAGCGAACGATACTTTTTATCAGGGAATGGTACTCTCCCTTTCCGTATCTGACAGCGATATGCTGAAGATGGCCATGGCCGGCAGTGCTGCCCTGGACAAGGAGGGAAAGACAGAGAATCTTACGGGAACTGAGAAAAAAGAGGCCCTGGATCTGGCACTGGCTGCCCTCCGGGGTACGGTGAATGTAGAAGATCACTCGTCCTGGGAAAACAGAGTTTCCGGGAAAGGTCTTGCTTACCGTACCGCAGACGCTAAAGTAGCCCTTACAAGAGATGGGTTCCTCCTGCCACTCTATGTAAAGGGAATCATCACCAAGGGGGAAGGGAAGACCGTGTATACCGCTTTTGTATCAGACCAGGCTTCCGGAAATTATTTCAAACCCTTCTTTGATAAAGCATTGAAAGAAGCAAAGAAATGAGTATAAAAAAGACAGCCACACTGATGGCCTTGTCCCTTATACTGCTGTCCGGCTCTACAGGCGCTGCAGCATCTGCTCCGTCAGCCGGCACGGGGATAGGTATGGGGAGTGAGGACGTTTCCGCATCAGGAATTGTCGGCACTGCACTTCCTTCTGGCCTTCTGCCCGGTGTATTTCCCGGCGTAGGGCCGGTAATTGGTGGACAGGCGGGGGAAAGTCCTGCCATATCCGGAAGCGGGACTTCGGTACCTGTGGATGAGATTCCCTCCGATGAAATGACGGAATCCTTCCTGAATGGGAAGGTATTGCCAAAAACCATGAAGTACCAGCCCCTATCGAAGGACAGGCCGTCCCTTGGAACTTACGGGGGCGTCCTTACGGTAAAAGGTACATCATACACCGCTGGTGCGCTGGCGGTGAGTGCTGTTTTCAAAGGACCGAAATCGGATGCTTATTTTGGCGGTATGTTCCTGCCCGGCGGTTATTCCCGGCAGGCAGGTGAGAAAATGCTTGCTTTTAATATGACTCTGCTCAAACTGGAAAGCATTACGAATGATGTATTTCTGAAAACAGTGGGGGAAGCAAGGAAAGATACAGGAACCCAGGTCCCCTATGATTTCCTGGCGGTAGATATGCTCCATGTGGAGCAGCTCCATAAGGTCAATGATCATCCTAAGGTATACAGCTTCTCCCTGCGCCCCGCGTTTTCTGTGGATGGATGGGTTATTCCCCTGTTTTTCCGTGGCTATGCAGCGAAAGTGGATAATTCCTACCGATTTTTACTGTTGGCATCTCCAGACAGTGAAAAGGATCTGGTCAGCCAGGCCGGACTTCGTCTTGTCGGCATCCATTAAAAAAAGGCTCTCCTGAAACGGAGAGCTTTTTTATGCATGTGCGCCCATGCTGGGCGCACCACAAAAAGATGGTCCAATGGAAAACCATTGAACCATCTTTTTTGATTGCTGTCAGAGTTTCCGGAGGAGCCGGAAGCGGATCCGTTCCATCAGGCCCAGTCGGGCGAGGCAGGCTTTGCGGGCTTTGCCGGCGATGGCGGCGGCTTCTTTCCTTTCGTCTTCCGAGAGGGGACGGCCGGAGTATCTGGCGGAGACCAGGAGGTCGATGAGCCGGTCAAAGCCTTCAAACCGTCCGTCTTTCCGATAGGCTTCTTTCCGGTCTTCGTAGCTTCCTTTCAGCGGGATCTTCGCCCATCGGGTGAGGCGGCCCAGGTAGTCGAGGAGCCGGTTGAAGGAATCTTTGTCCCTGGGGGCAGCGGCTATCAGCCGGCCTACGGCGGTGAGGCGGAGGGCAAGGAGCAGGATCGCTGCCAGGAGAAGGAGCGGCAGTACCAGGAGGCCCTTGGGGAAGGGCTTTTCTCCATTGGGAGAAGGAGCCTGCTGCTGGAGCCGAGGCGGCTGGCCCTGGCTTGGGGCATTGTTCCGGGGCCGGTTCTGTGGCTGCTGGGAAGGATTCTTCTTTGGCTCCTGGGAGGAGGGATTCTCACCTTTGTCCCGGTCCTTCGGGTCCAGGGGCGCATCGGGGGCGCCGGTGTTGTCTTTCTTTTTGTCCGCAGGTTCCGGGAAGGGGTTGTCCGTGCCTTCGTAACCCGGAGTCATTTCCACGGGCCGCCAGCCGAGGCCATCTACGTAGACTTCTGCCCAGGCGTGGGCGTGATGGTCATTGATGGAAAGCTGGTGGAGTCCGTCAGCGGAGACAGGGGCTTCATGGATTTCATCGCTTCCCACGGTGAGCCCTGCGGCATAGCGTGCGGGGATGCCGCTTTCCCGGAGAAGCATGACGGCGGCAGAGGCGAAGGAGGTGCAGTAACCCTTCCTGCTTTCCGTGAGGAAGTAAGTAATGAAGTCTTTCTCCACCGGCGTCTTTCCGGGATTCGTGGTGTATTCATAATTTTTGGCGAGGAAATTCCGGATTTCCTCGACCCGCTGCCGCTTCTCGGCCAGGGTGGTGACCTTGCTTACGGGCCCCAGGGCAGCAAGTCCTTCTTTCACGGAGTCCGGGATATCCAGATAATGGCGGTATACGAAGTCTCGGTACCGCTTCTCGGCGCCTGTATAGGTGCGGTAGTAGGGGTCCGACGACGATTCCCGGTCCATCATGGAAAGGAGGGCCCCGGAAGGCAGGTTCCAGAGGTAGGTGCTGTAGGCTTTCCCTTCTGCGCTCACCGGGGACCGGTCAAAGGCGAAGAGGGGGGCACCGAAGCTGGCATCGTAGGGGAGAAGGAAGAATTTCGTCTTTTCATAGACTGCATTCACGGAGAAATCCTTCTTCAGTCCTTCCACAGAGCCATCGTCCAGGTAGTTGGAAAGGCTCTGGGACAGGGCAGGGCTCCGGGCGATGACTTCCATAAGCCAGGCGCCCTGGTCGTACCATTCGCCCCGGTTGTCCCGGAAGAGTTCTTTCACACTGTCATAGTCGGAGTCCGGCAGGTCCTTCCAGGCATTATTTCCATAGTCCCCGCCGCTCCAGCTCCGAAGATACAGGCGGTGGGGAATATCCGCGGTCTCGATATCCGCAATGATGCGGCCGGAGTAGCGGATGCCGTTCACGGTCCCCAGTTTCTGGTGGCCCGCGGTGCCTTTCATCATGCCGGTGTAGGCATTGCCGGCGTGGAAGATGGGGTCATAGGGATCAATGAAGGAAACGATATCTTCCTGGAGGCGGGAGAACAGGGCCGGCTGCTGGTACCGGCTTTCCGGAACGGCGAGGCAGATGAGGAGTCCAAGAACCAGGGAAACCGCAAAGGCCGGAATCTCCGGATGGGACAGGGCCCCTGCCTTGAGCCGGGCCGGCAGGGACGCCAGGAAGGCACCGGAAAGGACAAGGGCCGGTGCTGGCGGATTGATGCCGAAGTAGAAGCCCAGGAGCAGGAGGAAGAACGAAAGGAGTCCGGCTGCCAGGGAGGCTGCTTTCGAAAGGAAGGCGGCCAGGAAGACCCAGCAGGAAAGAAGCAGCAGGAAGAGCTCCGCCATCACCGGACTGGCGGGTTGGGTGAGGCGGGGCACTTCCATTTCCACATCATAGGGCTCTTTCAGGGTGGTGATGAAGGGCACCGACAGGGAGCGGAGGCTTTCCGTGAAACTGCTGCCGGAGACGATGGCTATGGCTGCGAGAAGCAGGAACAGTACCGCCAGCAGGGGAAACCGCCGCTTTTCCGGAAGGTTTCCCAGGAGGAAGGACGCCACAAGGGTGATGATAAAGGCGGCCAGCCCAAAGGAGAGAGCGCCATCGCCGAAGTAGGAAAAGAGGAGGGAAACGGCGCCTGCTGCGCCGGCCCCAGCGATAAGGGAAGAAAGCATTTTCACTTTATCCATTATTTCTTCCCTCCCAGTGCTTCATAAATGGCATCCCGTCCGGCAAGGGCTGCATGGGGCGCATCGGAAGAAGCACACCAGATGGCGGGATGGAGGATGGGAGAAATGGGGGGATTCGGATTTCCCGTGATATAGCAGATGGGAATATAGGGAGACAGGGCGCTTTCCCGAAGGGCATCGCCGGTGCCGGCCCGGAGGAATCCGGAGAGACTGTCCATCCATTCTTCCCGGCTGTGGATGGCGGCGGTCATGGGCCCTTTGGCGGTGGCAAAGGCAAAGCGGAAGGGAATGCGGGCGGACAGGAGGGCGAGGCCCAGAGAGTAGAGGGCATCGCCCACCGTATCCCGGAGTGCCGGCTCTTTTTCGTAGTCCGCGGCCAGTACGATTTTCTCGCTGTCCGCAGGATAGGAGTCCCGCACGTAGACGTCCTCTTTCCGGGCAGTGATTTTCCAGTTGATGAGATGGGGATTGTCACCGGGCTTGTAGGGGGTGGCACCGAAGTATTCCACCTCGTCGCTTCCCGTGAGCCGGCGGAGGCTGGCCAGGGCGGCATGGTAATTTCCCACGGCCCTTGGGTACACAAGGTAAGACAAGGTAGGAAGAACCTGATGGAAGTGGAAGAGACCGAAGGGGTCTGTCCAGGAAAAGACGGCCTTCCCCAGAGCCTCTCTTCCGCAGTGGAGGGCATCCTTTGTGAAATAGAAACGGATGCCCTCCTTTGTTTCCTCGTAGGACTCATAGGCCTTGCCATCCAGCAGGAGATCCGGGGAACCAAGGAAGGAAAGAAAAGAGCCGGCCACGGTCACCGTGATTTCCACGGTGTCTCCCCGGCTGGCATGGGAGGGACCGGCGGCGGAGAGGGAAAGGTGCTTTCCTGCCCATCTTCCCCAGAAGTACAGGGGAAGGGGCGTCAGGATGAGTACCAGGGCCAGCAGAAAGGCATCGTACTGGTCATAGATGATCATGAGGAGCAGGGCCAGGGCCAGGATGAAAATATAGTACAGGCGGCCCATTTATTCCTCCTTCAGTGACGGAAGGGGCAGGGAGGAAATGATATCCGAGAGAACGGACTCCGCCGTTTTCCCTGCATACCGGGCGTCGCCGGACAGGGAAATGCGGTGGGACAGGGTGTAGGAAGCCACTGCCATCACATCGTCCGGGGTGGCGTAGGTCCTGCCTTCCATGAGGGCATGGGCCTTCGTCATGGAAGCAAGGCACATGGTACCACGGGGAGATACACCGAGGCGGATGTCCGGATGGTTTCTCGTGGCCCTGGCGATGTCCACCATGTAGCCATAGAGACTGTCTTCCACGTGGATGCGGCTGGCTTCTTCCCGGAGGGCCAGGAGCTGGGCGGGGGAAATGACAGGGGTCAGGGATTCGGCGGGATTCCGGCTTTCACCGGAGAGAATATGGATCTCGTCTTCCCGGGCCGGATAGCCTACGGTGATGCGGATCATGAAGCGGTCTGTCTGGGATTCCGGCAGTTCCTGGGTGCCGGAGGAACCGAAGGGGTTCTGGGTGGCCATGACGATGAACGGCTGGGGCACTGCGTAGGTCTTGCCGTCCACCGTGAGCCGCCCTTCCTGCATGACTTCCAGCAGGGCGGACTGGGTCTTCGGAGAGGCCCGGTTGATTTCATCGGCCAGGAAGAAATTCGTCATGGCGCTGCCCGGCACGTAACGGAAGGTGCCGCTTCCCTTGTCGTACATGGAAAACCCCGTAATATCTGACGGCAGTACGTCCGGAGTGAACTGCATGCGCTTGTAGTCCAGTCCCAGTACGTGGGTGAAGGAAACGGCGATGGTGGTCTTGCCTACGCCGGGAATGTCGTCGATGAGGATATGGCCGCCTGCCAGGATGGCACAGAGAATCCGGCGAAGCACTTCCTCCTTCCCCAGTACGGCCTTCCCGGTTTCCGCCAGGATGGAATCGATCATTTCTTTTGTATTCATAAAGGTACCTCGGTTTCTCTATATAGGATTGATATTTTATATTATACTCCTTATGGGAAGGGAGGAAGGAAAGTGGCTGAGGGGGCTGAAAAAGTTAGGAGTGAGGAGTTAGGAGTGAGGAGTGAAGGTGGCGGCGCACAAAATTGGGAAGCGCCGCCTTTTGAATTCTGCCAGCGGTTGCCGCCACTTGCAATGACGGGGAGCGGGAAGAGGCACCTTTTCAGAGCTCTGTACTTGCTGTGGTGCCTCTATCCCTCTACCGTCATTTCGAGCGGTGGTAAGCGCCGGAATGAAGGTAAATGCAAGAATCGTATGTGAGAGAGAGTCGAGAAATCTCCCTGGTAAATGCCTGTGACGGTGTTACAATGCAGGCATCGTAAAAAGGTGGCTCAAGGGGAACGGCCTTCGGCCGAGGGGAGGGAGGCAGCGCAGAAATTATATAGCGCCGCAGGATATATATCTGTAATAACCGGCTGGCCCAATCATGCGGAGGGTTCGTAAGGGTTGTGGCTTCCACGCCGCTTCGCTTGTGGAAGCGGGTTGTAGGTTGGCGGCGCTGCGCTGGCCAACCGGGTGGGACGCTTCGCTTAAAAGGAAGGGAAACCTTATATAACGCCGCCTTCGGCGGCTGATTCTCCCAATGGCGGCGAAGCCGCTGGAACTCAACTCTCAACTCTCAATTAGAGATTGGGCGCGGTGCGCCACTGAATATCAAAGAAACGGGAGTTGTCTAACATCACTTTCTATTGGTTTTATCCCCTATTTGGGTACATACTTATGGTGGATGGGCGGATATACTACATAAACCCGTGGAGCTGAGTGGTGGAGCTGTGGCAGCGACTACCCCGTTCAATTAAATATGGAGATCATTCTTTGGAATTGAAAATTGGTGCCGCCGGGTTTTGGCCCGGCAATAGAGCCCGTAAGCTTATATCTTTGTACAATCGTCTCGATTGATTCAGAATGATCAGTCAATGTCCGCTACATTCACCTTTACTTCTTTATTTATCCTTATTGTAGAAAGGAGGAAAGATGCAATGCATGAACGCATGGAAATTGGTGACAGAAATGAATATATTCATCCCATATGCTGTGGGCTCGATGTCCATAAGAAATCAGTATTTGCAGCCGTCTTTATCTATGACAATAGTGACAGTCCGGTTAAATATTATACCGCCCAGTTTACTACGTATCCCAAAGACCTGAAGAAAATGACTGATTGGATCATTTCCAAAAACTGTCATGATGTATGTATGGAGTCTACCGGACAATACTGGCATCCAATATATGATGCAGCGGAAGAAGCCGGATTACATCCCCTTGTGTCTCATCCCAAGTACACCAAACCATTAAAAGGTAAAAAGAGTGATCCCGCTGATGCAAAATGGATTGCAAAATCCTATGCCAGTGGACGTGTGGTTGCAAGTTTTATTCCATCAAAAGAATTCAGAATCATGAGGTCAACAATCCGGTACTGCCAGAAAATTCATAATGCAATGACTGGAGAGAAAAACCGCATACTGAATTGCTTAACCGGGGAAGGCATCAAGCTTGATGTTGTTTTTTCAGATGTATTTGGGAAGACATCAAGATCAATCATTGACTATATGCTTAATCATCCTGGTGAGAAATTTAATGTGGCCCCATTCATTGGAAAACGATGCAAGACGCCAATCCCTGTTATCCAAGAGGCAGTAGCAAAGGCATCATCTGTAGATATATCTTCTTTGTCCAAACTCAAAGTGGCCTTCAGCAGGTTAGACAGAACTGTGAAAGATGAAGCAGTGCTCAAGCAGGACGTTGCAGAGAGAATGAAACCCTATGCTCATCAGCTGGAGCTGATCAGGACGGTCCCAGGATTTGACAGGGACCCATTTACCGCTATGCGGGTGCTGGCAGAAATTGGTCCGGACATGAGTGTATTTCCTTCGGCCAGACATCTTTGTTCATGGGCAGGTGTATGTCCGAGCCACGATTCAAGTGCCCACAAGGTAAAAGGCAGAAAAATATCCCGGGCAGGGAAATATTTGAAACCGCTGCTGGTTAATATTGCCAGATCAGTTGTACGTTCAAAAGACCACCCGGAAATTACAAGTCGCTTTAACCGTATAAAAAGCAGACGTGGTTACATGAAAGCCATCATCGCAATCTGTAAGATGTTCCTGACTGCCATCTGGCACATCTTAAGTAAGGACGAGCCTTACAAAACTGACGGCTACATGACTGCGAAGAAGCCTAAAAAGGCTAAAAGGGTAATGACGAGGACTCAACTCGCTGAATACCTTGCTTCGCAGGGGATAACTGTTGTTGATTGACAGCAGCAATCCGTTAACCACGTCCGGTTCATAAAGAACCTAAAGTTATTATACAACAGCTTTAGGAGGGAATAACCCCGAAAAAAATTAGATTTTCCAGGGGCTTTATAAAGTTACCCCAAAAGTAAGCTTGTTGTCGGGAGCTTATGTTTCAAGCTTCTCAAATCTATCCCAAAGCATGCAGCCCCTTAGAGAAAGGCCGCGGCAAAGCCGCAGGATGGATGCGGCAATGCCGCGGAGCCTCAACTCTCTTTCCTCAAATCTCAATTCTGCTTTTGCCCCCTGCTACGCAGGTCCCGCCTCTGCGAGGCGGATCCATCCCCCGGCCTTTGGCCGTCCCCCTTCTCCAAGGGGGAACGTGCTTGCCAATTTCCTTAACATGTGAGATGACCAATAGCATGCAGCTTTTTGCGGCGAAGCTGCTGAACCTCAACTCTCAACTCTTTCCCTATCATGCAGGCCCTTGGAGAAGGGCCGCGGCAAAGCCGCAGGATGGATTGGAGGGGAAAGGAAAGGTGGCTGAAGTGATTGAGGTGGTTAAGGTGGCTGAGGGGGGTGTGGCGGCGCAGAAATTATATAGCGCCGCCTTATGAGACCTGACTGCGGCTTCGCCGCTGGATTTCTCATCTTTCATTGTAGGGCCTTCATAGACATAGACCAGAGAGATCTCTCGACTCTTTCTCACATACGATTCTTATGAGTACACTCACTTCGGTGCTTGCCACCCAAGGGGAAGCGTGTCACTGGATTCTCAGTCGCCTGCGGCTCCCTACGAATCCAGTTCCCTTGCCACCGCTCGAGATGACGTTATAGGGAAAGAGTCATTTTACGGAAACCGTTTCGCTGAAACCCTGCTCTACCCAACCCCGTCATTTCGGCCGGTGGCAGTATGCTAAGTGACTCTGCAGTTAAGAATCGCTACAGCCGTCAGGCCGCTGCCTTTCTGACAATCCTATTTGACAATCCTCTATCTTTTCCTCTATAATAGGTATCGTTATGGAAGGGTGTCCGAGCGGTTGAAGGAGGCGGTCTTGAAAACCGTTAACTTCGTGAGAGGTTCATGGGTTCGAATCCCATCCCTTCCGCCAGAAATGATTCCGCGGGGTACCCGCGGATTTTTTGTACTATGGAGGCTGTATGACAGTAGCCGGAAGAACGATCGATTTCTGGTCCCTTTTCAAACGAATCGTGGGACTGGCCATTGGGGCCATTATTTATTCTGCAGGGCTGAACCTGTTTCTTATCCCGAACCACATCATCGATGGCGGGGTCACCGGTATTTCCCTGCTGGTGCAGGCGGTGACGGGGATTCCTTTTTCTGTGCTTATCGTGGTACTGAACCTGCCCTTTTTCTACCTGGGGTACAAGCGCCTGGGGGCGGGGCTGGCGGCATCGGCGACCTTTGCCATCGTGGTGCTCTCTTTCTGCTCTTCCTATTTCGAAACGCTGACGCCCGCCACCACGGATCCCTTCCTGTCCACCATTTTCGGCGGCATCATTATCGGTATCGGCGTAGGCATCGTCATCAAGAGCGGCGGCTCCACGGATGGCACGGAAATCGTGGCCATATGGCTGGATAACAAGTCTTCCTTTTCCGTGGGGGAAATCATCATGTTCTTCAACCTCTTCATCCTGGGGGCGGCGGGATTCGTATTCAGCTGGAACAGCGCCATGTATTCCCTCATTGCCTACTTCATCTGCTCCCGCATGATCGATGCGGTGTCCACGGGTCTCGATTCTTCCAAAGGCATCTTCATCGTCACCACGGATTACGATGCCGTGGCGGATGCCATTGTCCACGACATGGGCAGGGCTGTCACCCGGATCCACGGGCAGGGGGGCTACCTGAAGGATGATAAGGACGTGCTCTACTGCGTGGTGACCCGGTTGGAAGTGACGAAGCTGAAACAGGTGGTGCACCACATCGACCCCTCCGCTTTCCTTTCTGTCTTCGACGTGCAGGAAGTCCAGGGCGGGCTGATTAAAGGGAAAAAATAAAAGACACAGGACGCTCCTTCCCTGGGATATGGGAGGAGCTTTTTTACTGCGCACCTTTTGCCTTTGACTGTAGGACGTGTTTTTCTCTCAGCGGCTTATCTTCTTTCATGTTATAATATAAATAATAAGAAATTAATGGTAAACGAGGAAAGGGAAAAAATGCTATGAATAAGAGAATGGTTCTTGATACGGTCATGCTTTTTGTGTTTCTCCTTCTTCTTGACCTGCGATGGGTCCATGTGCCTGGGCATGAGACACTGGCGATTCTCTTTACTATCCTCGTTATTATCCATACCATCTGGAATCGGTCCTGGTATGCTGCTCTTTCCCGGGGGCGATGGAACCGGCAGCGGAAACTGATGACCGCCATCGATGGAGTGCTGATTCTCCTTTTCCTGACGATCATGGTGAGTGGATTGTCGTTTTCACAGTTTGTCCTTCCTTTTGGTATGAGGCAGCCCCTGTGGGTTCATCGGCTCCATCGAGTAGCCGGATTTATCATGATTTTTGTGATGGGGCTTCATCTTGGGATTCACTGGCAGTTCCTGTGGCCTCGCATGAAACGGGCAATATTCGGTAAGAGCAGCCGGGTACCCTCATGGGTATGGAAGGGAGCGGCACTTCTGATTGCGGCATTTGGCGTTTACAGTTCCTTCCTTTACAATCTGGGAAGCCGTATCCTTCTGGTGCCGGCCTCCCAGCTCCAGCGGCCTCCGGTGACACTGGGATTCTTTCTGCTGGCCCATCTTTCTATTATTGGTCTCTATACAGCCATTGGTTACTATGCCATGAAATGGGCAGCCAAGAGAAGATAAGAAAGCAATGATTTCTTTAGCGGATCTGATTTTCTATGACTTTTCATGAAATGGCTCATAGAAAAAGCCCCTTGAACGGCTTGCCGTTTAAGGGGCTTTTTACGTATCTGCTAAAGGTAACAGCAAAGGGGTAAGTGGGGACCGTGATCAGGAGAAGATCCGGTCTTTGTCATACCGTTCTCCATCGGCATCGGGAAGGAGGCCGTATTCTTCGGTCCACAAGGTTTTATAGCGGACAGCCTGGAGGTGGATCTTTTCGACCGTTTTTTCGTCCAGCTGTTTGACGACTTTGGCGGGACGGCCCATGATGAGGGAGTGGGGCGGCACGATGGTACCTTTGGTGACCAGGGCACCGGTAGCTACGATCGAGCCTTCACCGATGACCGACTGGTCCAGTACGCAGGCGCCCATGCCGATAAGGCAGTTGTCTTCGACCCGGCAGCAGTGAAGAAGGGCACTGTGGCCGATGGTCACAAAGTTTCCGATGTGGCATTCATAGCTTTCTCCATGAATCACCGTATTGTCCTGTACATTGGTGTAGTCCCCGATGGTGATGGCCTTGTCACCCCGGACCGTGGCATGGTACCAGATGCTTGCAAATTCACCGACCGTCACATTTCCGATGACATCGGCTGTTTCAAATACATGGGCCCTTGGGTGGATGATGGGACTGCTTTTTCCGTTGGATGCAATCATGGCGTGTTCCTTTCTGTTTTGGGTAATATTCGAAGGTTATCTGCTTACATTATAAGTCATGGAGTGGAGGAGAAACAGAAAGAAAAAAATAGGGGTCTGTAGACAGGGGTTACAGAGAATTCATAATCCTATATTGCGTGGAAAGTGGGAAGGGTAATGCTTCGCGAGGCGGCTCAGGGGAAATGGCCTGCAGCTAGGGGAAAGGTGGTGTACAAATGATATAGTGCCACGGATGATATATTCGGCGGGTCCTCTATAGGCCTGATTTACAAATTTTTCTGCAAAATCCCCTGTCAAGCATTTTTGAAAATGTCCCGAGAATTGTCATTTAATAGCCCCGCAATAGTGGGGCTATTTTGAGTGGTTAGGCCAGTATGTTACTAAAATATGTTACGCGATGCAAGTTCTTCTGGATCTTGTCTGGAATGATGCGGTCTTGTAAGGACGTAATGACGGAAAGATGCCTGCTTCCATGGGTGACTCATCGGTGGAATCCAGTGTTTCTGAGGCTTTGGTTTGGTATAGTCAGCATCAAGCTCAGGAGATTTCTTCTGGCGCAAAGGGATGGCTTCCAGCGCGTAGATACTGGTATCGTTAACACTGCAGTAGAGTTCGCCGTTGAAAGCCCGTATGACTAGTACTTTGGTTCCGCTGGCATAATGCACCTGATGGCCTTCTGAATCAAGCATACGATAGTACTGACGCTGGAAACGGATGCAGTGGCCTCTGTCTACCGTACGGCCTGTAAGTACAGCCAGTATCAGGTTGATCCTCTCATCTGACGGTTGCGTCACAAAAGCTGATTTGGTACTATTGGGGGGAAGTGCAAACTTCGCATTGAATTCTTTTAGGTAGGACTTGAGGAATTCATTGGCGTCTGCAATAGTCGTGATGCCTGCCTGTCTCAGCTCAATCGGCAGGCGCGACTGCAGCGTCTCATTGAGCCGCTCAACCCGGCCTTTGGCCTGTGGTACGCTGCTTGACTCAAGGTGTATCCCCAGTTGCCTGCAAGCGTAACCGAACTGCGTATAGGTATCCTCGTCGATGGACGGGGATCCTTTTTGTTTGTAAATGAACACAGTGCGTTTATCCGTGAAGATTTCCACAGGGATTCCGTAATCTTTGAGAGTCTGCCAGAGGACATGGTAATAGCCGTTCAGGGTCTCCTGGGTGTCAAAATAGCCGCCAGTCACGATGCCAGTGGCATCATCAATGAAGAGGTGGAGATGCCAGATCTTCCCGGGAACCCATTCATATGGAGTGGCATCACCCTGCAGCTGTTCCCCAAAGTAAGCATGCCGTGGACGCCGGCTGTGGGCATCTTCAGCAGCCACAAGATTGACTTGTATTTCCATCTGCTTTTTCTTGGATTTCGTGTTGCTTTTCATTGCTTCCAATTTTCTCCTGATCCGTTTTCTTTTGGCCCGTGTAGCCTTAGGAGAGAGAATAAAGGCTGCCTCAAGAATGGAGGCTACAGAGGAAACGGAGACATGGATATTCTCATGTCTGTCCAGAAGTTCGGTAAAGTGGGTAAAATTGGCGCCATAGTACTCATTCTGGTAAAGGGCCACAATTTTTTCTCTGAGTGAGGCTGGAAGTGTTGTTACGGGCTGTCTACCCCTGTTCTCGTGGACAAATGCTGCTTTACCTTCCTGACGATAGCGCAGGATTAACCGGTTCACGGTGCGGACAGTGCACCCCAGCCGGACAGCTGCTGCGAGCTTGTTGCCATCTGGATGATTAACAAGAGATTTGATTGTTTCATATTTGAACTGCTCGTCCATCGTTAATTCAACCTTTCTGATAAAAATTCCTCCCATCACTTGCGTTAAGATTGTGATGAGATTATACCATGACTGGGACATTTTCATTTGTGGTTACTTGAGACAATATCACTTGTGGTTCATAGATTTACAAATTTTTCTGCAAAATCCCCTTTTCAAGAATGTAAAGCTATTGTATAATAAAACAATTTGTGCCGGAATCGGCATGGGAGTTTTTTAGGAGTTTTTTGTGCGTATCTCTAAGAGGGGGAACTATGTCAGAAAAATCTTTGGAAGAACAGGAATTTGAAGAAACCGGGGTCACCCGGAAAGAGCGTTGGAAGATCATGTGGGCTTCCATCATCGGCTATGCCATGGACGGGCTGGATGTGCTGATCCTGTCCTTTGCCATGGCGGCCATTGTCAGTGAGTTTGGGCTGTCCCTGGGGGAAGGGGGACTTATCGCCACCTACACACTGATTGGTACGGTACTGGGCGGTTACCTCTTCGGTATCTTTGCCGACTACTTTGGCCGGGTCCATACCTTTTCCCTGACCATCATTATTTTCTCCATTTTCACCGGCGCCTGTGCCTTTGCGGATAACGTGACCCATCTGGATATCCTCCGTTTCCTGGCGGGCCTTGGCCTTGGCGGGGAATACGGTATCGGTATGACCCTTGTTTCTGAAACCTGGCCGGCCGCCAAGCGTGCCCGTGCTACGGCAGGGGTGGCCATGGGCTGGCAGGCAGGGGCTGTGCTGGCGGCCATCCTGGCGGCTTTCGTCCTCCCGGATTACGGGTGGAGAGGCCTCTTCCTGGTGGGTGTGGTACCGGCGCTGCTGGCTGCCTGGGCCCGTCACGGCCTGAAGGAACCGCCTATGTGGGTAAAGCGTAAGGAAATGAAGAAAGCCCTTCTTGCCAGAAAAGCGAATGGGGAACAGCTGACGGCGGAAGAGGAAGCGGAACTGACGGAAGCGAAGAAATTCCCGCTGGCCCATCTTTTTGACAGCCCATCCAAGACGCTGACCACCGTGTCCCTCACCATCATGACCAGCGTCCAGAACTTCGGTTACTACGGCATCATGGTATGGCTGCCCATGATTCTTCTGAAGGAACACGGCCTCACCACGAAATCCATGTCCGGCTGGATGATCGTCACCGTTGTGGGGATGATCGCCGGGATTTACGTATTCGGTTACCTCTGCGACCGGCTGGGACGGAAGATTCCTTACCTCATTTTCTACGTCTGCGCCGCCGCCATGGTTTATATCTATGTAAACCTCGGAACGCCGATTGCCCTCCTCTTTGGCGGTGCATTCCTGGGATTCTTCTGCAATGGCATGATGGCAGGCTATGGTACCCTCCTTTCTGAAAACTATACCACCGATGCCCGCTCTACGGCCCAGAACTTTATCTTCAATACCGGCCGCGCTGTGGGCGGCTTTGCACCGGCCATCATCGGTGCCCTGGCCCAGGCCCATGGCTTCAATGCGGCCTTCGTTCTCCTGTCCTGCGTCTATCTGGCGGCAGCACTGAATGTGCTCTTCTTCATCAAAGATACCAAGGGCGTTACGATTAAATAAACTGTGATTTTGCCTGTAAAGAGCTGTGAAATGGGATTTTCTGTTTCGCAGCTCTTTTGTTATTGTATACTGCTTCAGGCGAGGCGCATGGGGCTAAAGGTGGTGGGTGAACATCGCTGCGCTCGTTCACCGGGTTGTGGGCGCTGCCGCGCCAGGGGCATAAGGTAGGTCTGCCGCCAGATGGCTGGGACACATCAGGCTCTGTTTCAGTGATCGCAGCAAAGTGGAGAGCATAACCTGCTTGCCGGACGTCAAAGATAATAGCCTGTCATCTTTAGCCCCATCACCCGCACAGGACGCATAGTAAATGGTCCTTTGCTGACAGCATTCCCCTATTCCATATAGACAAACGCCTGACTATAATGTATAATTGCCCCAAATACTAAACCCCCGTCTGAGACGGGGGAACCGGCGGAGCCGTAGCGTTACCCAAAGTACCAAAAAACCTCCTATGTTAGAATAAAGTGGGTCTAGCAAATCCGCTTTATAAAACACAGGAGGTATCCAAGATGGATAACCAAAGTATATCTCATACGAGATGGAATTGCACGTATCACATTGTATTTATTCCAAAATATCGCAAGAAAATTCTGTATAGCAAAATTCGTTTGGAATTAATCGATATTCTTAGAAAGTTGTGTGAGATGAAGAAAGTCCAGCTCTTGGGTGGCGCAGTCTGCATTGACCACGTTCATATGTATATTGCAATCCCGCCAAAACTTTCGGTATCAGAAGTTGCTGCATATTTGAAAGGGAAAAGTGCGCTGATAGTGTTCGATAACCACCCGGAACTCCGTGCAAGATGGGGAGAAAGGCATCTCTGGGCAAGAGGATACTATGTGTCCACCGTCGGGAATGTGAATGAAGAGACAATCCAAAATTACATTCGCGAGCAGGAGAATAGTGATCAAATGGACTTAAGCAAATAAGCAATTAAGAATAGCCGCCTTTAGGCGGTAAGTCAGTATCAGGGCATTTGCTAGACCTGCCAATGGCAGGTGCCAGTATCATATCCCCGGAGGGGTTATAAATAAACCCCCATTTGAAATGGGGGTTGCTAACTTATTGCAATAATTTGTATAAATTGCATAAAAATGAGGTGCTCTGATGAAACTGTGGAAAAAGGGAATACTTCTGGGGGCTGCCATGATGCTGGCGGCAGGAATGATGGCCGGATGCGGCGGGGAGAAGAAGGCCGCTGCCTCTTCTGCCAATAAGAATGTGCTGAAAGTGGCCACCAATGCCACCTACGTGCCCTTCGAATTCAAGACAAAGGACGGCTCCGACTACACGGGTTATGAAATCGATGTGGTCCGGGCAGTGGCCAAGGAAATGGGGAAGGACGTGGAATTCCGGAACATCGCCTTTGATGGACTCATTCCCTCCCTCCAGTCCAAGGAAGTGGACATGACCGCCTCCGGCATGACAGCGACCAGAGAAAGGGCACAGAAGATTCTCTTTGCAGCGCCCTTCTATGAAACGAAGCTGGCCGTGGTGACCCGGGCGGACAGCAATATCCATTCCGTAGATGACATGACCAATGGACAGGAAATCGCCGTGCAGGTAGGGACCACAGCGGCCTACTACGCCCAGGACAAGGGCATGCATACGAGAAACTTTGACCACTCTTCTGACATCGTCATGGAACTTAAAGCCGGCGGTGCCGTGGCCGGTATCCTCGACAAACCGGCGGCGGACTATTTCGTGGCCACCGACGGGAAAGACCAGTTCCGGGTGGTGGACGTGCCGGACTCCAAGGTCCAGTACTTTGCCTTCGGCTTCAACAAGGACAACAAGGAACTGCAGCAGCAGGTAAACAAAGCCATTGCGGACCTGAAACAGAAAGGAACGCTGAATGAGCTCCATGAAAAATGGTTCAAACAGCCCCTGCCGGACATGCCGGCTACCGCAGAAGAGGCACTGGGAATCTGATGATAAAATCTCGCAGGAATGGGAAAACGTTCCTGCGAGGTTTTTATTTGGAGATAATAGGTTAGTAAGACAGTGTGACAGTGGCGGAGGGAAAAGTGAGGAGTGAGGAGTTAGGAGTGAGGAGTGAATGTAGCGGCGCACAATTCATATAGCGCCGCTAATTTTATATATTCGTCAACATGCAGGAAACAGCAAACGGTAAGCTGATAGCGGATAGCGGAAAGCAATTTCCTCGATCTCGACCTCGATCTCAATCTATTACCTGCATGAGGGCACTTACTTTTCAATCAATTTGAAAAAATTTCACTTTCCATGTTCACAAAATCGAAGTTCGCGGTATGTATATAGTAGAGGGATGAAAAAGGCCCGCGGGTTGAAAAGTGGATTCCCCGTTTTCCTGAGTGCGCGCTGTGGAAAGAACCCCCGGGAATCCAACGGACATCGGTACCGCCTTTGGAAGTCCCTCCCTCAATGGCCATGGAGGATGGCGAGGATCCAGGTCCAGGTCTAGATCCAGGTCTAGGCGGATAGCCGCGACGGCGGCGAATCGACTAGCCACTAGATCTAGTCACTGGCTACCTTGCCACAATCCGTATAACGGACAATGAAACACACAACACCATAAGACCCAAGGACTTTCTGATAGCTCATGCTTTTGCCTCTTTGACGACTAGTTCGGCTTTTGGGGAAACTTCGGTTTCTGACCTTACGCCGGCGCCTGATTCACTGGACAAATTCCTGCATTTTACGGACACCGGGTCTTGTTGGTGTTTTTTGTTTTGCCATGGTAAGCCGTGCGTGCGAACCGGCGGGGCCTTGAGCCTTTTGCCTTGAGCCTTGAGCTGGTCAGCGGCGTTGCCGCAAAGATAGCGGCGCAAATCATGTAGCGCCGCCTTTTATATTGTATTTAGCGGCTATGCCGCAGTTGGAATCCTGAAGACTCTGCAAAAAAATCGTGCAATTGCCTCAGCTGTAGGCTCTCTTCTCTGAAGAGAGCTGCCCACCGGGCTGAGAGATGGTGATGGCAGCGCCGCAGGCGAATTCCCTCAATCTCGGCCTCAATCTCGATCTCATTTACCCACAGGGCTGGACTGGCTTAAGCTTAAAGTTAAGAGCTCGAAGCTGTGTACACCATTTTTGTCCCCAAATCAGATGGGACAATTTTACTTCGTTTTGGACTATACAGGTGAGAGGCGGAAAGGCCGGATGGAATTTCTCCCCTGCCGGGGGTACTCAGCCCATGGGACCGGAAAAGGGAGAAAGGACGTCTTCATATGATTCTGCCCCTCCAGCGCGCTGAAAAGAAATCGGCCGCGAAGCGGCTAAAGGCCTAGACCTAGATCTAGATCTAGACCGGAAGCAGCTCTGTCGTTAGTCCCTGCACAACAACACAATCACACAGAAACTCCTGAGGAAAGACCTGTCAGAAATCATGAGCAGCCGTTTGACCACTTCGCTCTTCCCTGACGACACAGACATCCCGCATTGCGGTTACCCCTGGCCGAAGCACGGAAGAAGATGGTACAGGCCCCACTCTGCATCGGCATTGGGATGAATCAGGAGTTTTTGTGGTGGAATAAAGGGGATTTTTGCTGTTCAGCGTCTTTGCCGCAAAGACAATAGAAAATAGACGGTAGATGGAAGAGGGGAAGGAGCTTGCGGCTGGGGCTGAAGTGGCTTAAGTGGCTGAGGTGACTGAGGGGGGAGGTGGCGGCGCACAATTCATATAGCGCCGCCTTATGAAGAGTGATTACCGCTTCAACACTTTCCCCACTGACTCTACACTCACTCGTCATCTCGAGCGGCGGTAAGTGCCGTAGTGTCTCTACAATCAAAAATCGCTACAGCTGCGATGAGTCGAGAGATCTCTCAGAGAAATGACTGTGACGGCTTAAAAAAAGAATTGAGATTTGAGGAAAGAGAATTGAGGCCCGGCCTGCGGCGCCTCCATCGGCCGGCCTCCGTTAAATGAGATCGAGAACGAAGCCGAGACTGAGGTGGAAAGCAGCTCCGCCGCCGCAGGAAACCTGATGACTCTGTTCATAAAATGTAAGAATACCGCTGCAGTAGGCCCCTTCCTCGGGGAAGTAAGCGAACCCAGTTCACTTGCCACCCGCCAGGGTGGGGAGCTGATGGGAAGTGATGGAAGCGCCGCAGGCCGGACCTCAACTCTCAAATCTCAACTCTGTATTATTCAGACACCACAAAAACACGGAACCTTATGCCGGAATCTCTCATGCATCGAAGGCCGCCATGAATCAGGCATCAGCGCATTAGCTCAGCGGAAGATTGGTGGGATAAGCAAAGCTTTCCCTCTCTGCCGAAGGCTGCTCTAGGATTGGTCGTCAAAGCCTGCCGTTCCGTGTAGAGATAGTAGTGGCTATATTCCGTGTTTTCGTATTTGTGAAACTTTGTCTTGCCGGTTGCAGGATCCTGCTTACCGCTTCCTTCCGGACGAAAGCGGGGCGGGTAAAGGAGAAGCCCCTGCGCAAACAGGAGATTTTCTTTTCTGACATCGTTCCCTGCCTAGGATTTGGAAATGAGATCATACTTTTTGTGAAAATGTCCTGCTCTTAAGAGGGCTCCTGATTTACCCCTCCATATATTAAAATGCCTTTTCGAGGGTAAAATCACAACCAATTTTGGAATATCTAATGTTTTGCTAACAAATTGGCGCATGCCCTGTGGGAGGTGGCTGGGAATGACTGCTTACAGCTATCGGCTTACAGCTTACTGAGAATCAGCGCTTCCCTGGCTGCGGCGCAGCCGCGGCTTCATCTGACTTCTGATTGTCTGACCGTCTGATGTCACCATTGCGGCGGAGCCGCAGGACCTCGAATCTCAACTCTCAACTCTCAAATCTCAACTCTTTCTACGTCATATCTCCATTTGCCTGTCGCTCGTAGTTTTCGACCTCTTTTCCACCTCTATAGCTTTCCCATAGGTAAATGACCAGAGGTAGAGGTGGGATACCGGTTTGCCCAGAAGTTTTTCGGCTGCTTCGCCGTAGACCTGGAGCTGGATTTTGTAGTGGTTCTTCAGCTCTTCTTCGGTCATGGTGTGGTCGGTCTTGTAGTCGATGATGAGGAAGTCTTTGTCGAATTCCAGAAGGCAGTCCATGACGCCCTGGAGGAAGATTTTTTCTCCCTCTTCGCAGTCCGGGTAGAAGGAGCGGGCAGGAAGGAGGATGGAGAAGGGCATTTCTTTTTTGATGTCCTTCGCTTCCTTCATCTTTTCCGCCAGGGGCCCTTTGGCGAAAGTGAGAAGGAACCGGACCGGATTATTTTTCCTCCTGGTAGAGAGAAGAGTGGTGCCCTCTTCTTCGGTGAAGACTTTGTCCTCTATCAGCTGCTTGAGGGCGGCGCGGATAGTTTCTTCTGTGGGTGGGAGCTTGGTAAAATCGATCATTTCCATGGCTTTGTGCATGAGGGTACCGAAGGAGGTGCCCTCATATTTTTCTTCTTCTCCGGAAAGAAAGGCCGGCGGCTCGGCATAATCGGCGGAGAGCCCTTCTGTTTCATCGCCTGCCAGGATGTCCGAGGCCATAGGCGGTTCGTCGCTGGCGGCGTATTCCGCCAGTTCCCGGAGGTGCACGGCGGCGGTGGCGGTGAGTTTGGCTGGCGTTGCGAGGGCGCCCCGGTGGCCGTAGGTCCAGGTGAGCTGGCGGTCCATCCAGTCCGGCCAGCTTTCGGGCAGGTGGGAAAGGAAGGACGCCAGCCGGTCTCCCTCTTTTTTTTCATCCATTTGGGGGAGAATGGCTTCATTTCCTTCTGCCTGGAGACTGGCTCTTTCGTCTTCTGTGAGGAGGTCTTCCTGCTTTATATCGGTGAAATGGAAGTGGGAATGGTCGGAGGGAGCATCATCCCGGTAGGAGGGCACTTTGTCCGCCAATTCCCAGGCCTCTTTCATGGTGCGGTGCCGGAGGGCGGCGGGCATGATCCAGTCCAAGTAACATTTACCGTTGGCTGCGATGTGGCCGGGAAGGGGAGAAACCATGGGCCCTTCGCCGGCGGTGGCCAGGGAGGCAGTCCAGTGGTCCAGGTCATTGTGAAGGTTGTCGCTGGTGCCGATGATAAAGAGTTTGTCCCGGGCCCTGGTCATGGCTACGTAGAGGAGCCGGGCCTCTTCGGCCAGACTTTCCGCCTTTGACGCTTCTTTCACGGAGTACCAGTACAGGCTGGGCCAGCGGACCCGGTTCTTTTTGTCGTAGTACTGGATGCCAAGGCCCAGTGTCTTGTGGCAGATAGCGGTCTGCTGGGTGTCCCTGAGGTTGAAGCCCTTTTTCGTGTCCGCCAGGAAGACCACCGGAAATTCGAGACCCTTGCTCTTGTGGATAGTCATGATATGGACGGCGTCGGACATGGCATTGGTGGAAATGGATTTGAATTCCCTATCCTCCTTGTGAAGTTTGGAAAGGTATTCCAGAAAGGAGTAGAGGCCGCTTTTGGGAGCGCTGTCCCGGGAGAGGGCGAGCTGGTAGAAGGCAAGCACGTGGCTCACCCGCCACTCGCCGCCGGGAAGGCCGGAGAGCCACGTGAGGTATTCGGTGTCCGTGAGGATTCTCCGAAGGAGGGGAGCCGTGCCATCCTGCATGGCTTCTTCCCGCCATGCCTTGAAGGAATCAAGGAAATGGCGGACCTTTTCTTCTTTTCCCGCCTCCAGTACGCCGGGCATGGCAAGCACCGGCCAAAGGTGGGGAAGTTTCTCTTCTTCCTGCCGCAGGTGGAGGAGGGTGAGGTCCTTTTCATCGAGACCTACGAAGCAGGAACGGAGCACAGCGGCAGCGGCCAGGTCCTGGAGGGGGTTGTCCAGCAGTTTCAGCAGGGCCCAGAGGATTTCCACGTCCCCGTTTTTCATGAAGTCCTCTTCTTTGTCGGAAATGGCGGGTATGCCGTTTTCTTCCAGCACCTTCATGAGGACAGGCCCTTTTCCTGCAATGGAACGGAGGAGGATCACCATGTCTCCGTATCGGGCAGGCCGGAAGGCGCCGCTCTTTTCCATCACAGTGCCGTGGTCCATGATTTCATGGATCCTTCTGGCAATGAGCCGCCCTTCCATCATGATATTTTCCATATCCTTCAGCTCATCCGGTGCGTCTCCTTCCCGGATGCCCGCTTTATCAATGAGTTCAATGGAAACGGAGCCGCCGGCATAGGTGTCGGGCCGTTGCTCTTCGTGGCGGCCGGCATAGAGGGCCTCGGGGTCCCCGTAGTCCAGTTCCAGGGTATCCCGTGTCATGATCTGCCGGAAAATGAAGTTGATGGAGGAAAGGATGGCCGCGTCGCTCCGGAAATTGCGGTTCAGGTCGATGCGGTGGGAGGGACTGTCTTTCTCCGGGGAGAAGTGAAGGTACTTATCCATGAAAATGGTGGGGTCCGCCTGCCGGAAGCGGTAGATGCTCTGCTTGATGTCCCCCACCATGAACCGGTTCTTTCCGTTCGATACGAGGGCGGTGATGAGTTCCTGGACCCCGTTGGTGTCCTGGTATTCGTCGATCATGACTTCTTTGTATTTCCGGCGGATGGAAAGGGCGGCCTCCGAGGGGAAGAGGGCCGCTTTTTCCGGCGTGAAGGCCGGATTTTCCCGGTCCACCAGGATATCCAGGGCATAGTGCTCCATGTCATTGAAGTCCATGAGGCCTTCCTGCTTCTTCCGCTCCCGGAGGGCTTTGGAAAAGTCCAATGCCAGCTGGGAAAGAACGGTGACTACCGGTTTCATGGCGGAGGTTTCTGCAATCCACTGGGCCTCCGGCACCTGGGTGAAGGGGAGAATTTCATCCGTCCAGGTAGCTTTGGAAGCTTTTCGGAGGTCGCTGATTGTTTGGGCATCGGTGGACTTTGTAAAGTCGCTGGTCTTTGCGTAATGGAAAGCGGCGGCCTGCTTTGGCTTCATGGTGTTCATACGGCCAAAGGCGAAGGAAGGGAGGCTGAACCAGTCTTTCCATGTCTTTATGGAGGAAACTACGGAAAAGTAGGAGTACTCATTGCTGAGCTGCTCTCCGTACACCGCTTGCGCCGCCTTGTTCCTGTCCATGATGGCAAACATCTGCCGGTAGCTGTCTGCAATTTTCCGGGAAAGGGAGATGAGGTGGTGGAGCACCGGCCGGTCCCAGGGGAGGTCGTCCATGGAGGCCCCTTCCGGAATGGTGTACCGGTCGGGAAGATGGATGAGCCAGTCCTCCGGGAAGGGGAGGGAGCAGGAAAAGTGGAAAATCTTCGATACCATCTGCTTCAGGGTCCGGTCCTGGTAGCGGTCGGCAAAGAGGTCCACGGTATCCAGAAAATCCGGATTTCCTTCGGCATACCACTTCTCCAGCACCTCCGACAGCACCTCTTCTTCCAACAGGAATTCTTCATTTTCGTCGGACAGGATCCGCACCTTCGGGTCCAGGTCCAGAAGGTAGAAGTACTGGCGGATGATGGACTGGAAATAGGAGTCCAGCGTGGAAATCTGTGCGCTCCCCAGAAGGGAAATCTGCTTTTCCAGATGGTGGATGCGCTTTTCATCGTCTGCCTTGTCCGCTTCCTTCAGGGCATCGGACAGGGCCTTCGACACACGGGCTTTCATTTCACTGGCGGCGGCTTTCGTGAAGGTGAGGACCAGAAGTTCATTGATGTTCGTATGGCTGCCCGGATCCTCCACCAGGCGGACGATGCGCTCTGTGAGGACCGCCGTCTTTCCGCTGCCTGCCGCAGCGGAAAGGAGGAGATTCTGCCCCCTGGCATCCAGGGCTTCTTCCTGTTCTTTTGTCCAGTGGTTACTCATGGTGTTCCTCCTTTTCAGCGGCAATTTCGGCAAGATTACTTTTCAGAGTCTTTTTATCGGGAAGATGGATGTATTCATACCCTTCACCTTCGGCCTTCGGGTCGAAGTGGCAGATGCTGTGGTAGGGACAGTAGGTGCAGGGAATTTTCTTATTGTAATTGACCGGCCGGATTTCTATGTGCCCCTCTTCCATGGATCTGTAAATTTTCAGGAGATTCTTCTTTACGATGGTGAGAAGGTTCCTGAAATCTTCCTCAGACAGGAGAGAGGTGGACGTGGCCAGACCCCCGTCTTTCTTGAATTTCAAGGGAAGAATGGAATCATCGGTACCTGCGGCGCTGTCCAGGGCCTTTACCATGTCCGGGTCGTCCAATATCCAGCCGGAGCCGCTGTCCTTATCCGGAAGGGGCGGCTTACTGCCCGGTGGGACGGTCTTCATGTTTTTCACATCCCCCGAAAGGTAGATGTACATGAGGGCCGCCGGCAGGAGACCCCCTTTCCCTTCTTCCTCCACCGCCAGAAGGTAGGTCAGGAGCTGCAGTTTCAGCCCTGCCACCACTTCCTGCAGAGAGGCTTCAGGAGTGCCGGTTTTGTAGTCATAGATGGCCACCCCATTTCCTGCCATGTCGATGCGGTCAATTTTTCCCTTCAGGGTGAAAGTATCCCTGTCTCCGGCGATGTGGAGGTAAAATTCCTTCTCCAGTGCCTTCGTATCGAATTGGCTGTTCCGGCTCCATTTCCGGAGGGCCTTGAGGGAACGGCGGAATGTCTCATTCAATGCCCGCTCGGTGTACCGGGAGGCGCCGTCTGCATGGAGGGCGCCGTAGTGAATCTTTTTGGACAGGGTTCCGGCGATTTCTCCGGAAATCTTTTCAATGTCCTCGTCTGTGGCATCCCGCCACTGGCGGTTTTCTTTCGTCAGCCGGCTGCCGAACTGGTGAAGCCCGGCGTGGAGGTAATTGCCGAAGTCCAAAGGCTCCATGTCCCCTTCATCCCGCTTTTCGATGTGGAGGCCGTACTGCACAAAGTAGGCAAAGGGGCAGCGCCGGTAGTTCTCGAACCGGGTGACGGAGCCGAAGAAACGGCCCTGGGGTTTGAAAAGCCGGGCGGCCAGGTCCCTTGGAAGGGGGGCAGCCTCATTCTTATAGTGAAATCCCGTAAGGGCCTGGGTGAGGTCTGCTTCATGGCCCATGGCCTTTGCCCAGGCTGCCAGTTGGGACCAGGGGGAATCGGGAGCAGGAACTTCCCTTCTCAGAATGGAGGGAAGGAGGGACAGGGCCTGCTTCGGATTATCAAAGAAGGAACGGTCATTTTCCCTGTCCGACGGGGAGAGGGTGATGTATTCGGAGGCATAGTGCAGGTTGGCCAGCTGGGACAGGAGGAAGGAGGGCTCCGTATCGTTGTGGTCATCGTTTACCGAGGGCATGGTAATGTAGAGTGCCCGGCGGGCCCGGGTGAGGGCCAGGTATACGAAGAACTGCTCCTTGTGCACTTCCTCCAGGAGATCCGTGCCGAAGAGGAGCCGGCTGTCCCGGTAGATTTTCTGCTTTTCCGGCTCCGTGAAGAAGCCCCCTTCTTCTACCCGCTTCGGGAATTCCCCTTCAATGGCGCCGGGGATGAAGACCACTTCTGCCTCCATGCCGTAGCCCCGGTCCATGCCGGTTACGGTCACGTGGTCCAAGGTGGGAGGGATGGTGGAGTAGGTGAGGGAAGACAGGCCATCTTCAAAGATGGACTGGAAATCTTTGGCACCGATTTCATCGTCTCCGGCGGCATGGACGATCTCATCGAGGAGGGTGAGGATCTTTTTCCATACCTGCAGGTTCGGCCGGAGATTGGTGCGGAGTTCCTCTTTTTCGTCCCGCTTTTCCATGGTTTCCGGTATCTTTTCATCTACCATCCACTGGTACAGGAGCTGGCACCGCTCCCGGGCATGGGAAAATTTCTTCCATTTTTCCGCCAGGGGGTCCAGCATGGAGGTAAGCCGCATCCGCCATCCGTTGGCCTCGGCCAGTACCTCTTTTTCTGCGTCCGTCGGCGCCGGAAGGGGACCGTCGAGATCCCGGTATTCCCGGAAAGCCCACTCTTCATGGTACTGGGAGGGCCGGATGCCATGGGAGAGGACGTAGTTTTCCAGACGGTCCACGTCTTCTTCCGGCCACTGGGGCAGGAGGGATGTCTTCAGCAGGCGAAACAGGGTTTCCCGCTGCCAGCCGCTTCCCCGGTGAAGGGATTCGGCGGTGAGGAAACGGAGGAGACTGCTGATGAGGACCACCAGGGGATGGTTATTCATGGGATGCTTCCGGTCAATAAATCCGGGGATTTCATAGCGGGCAAAGCATCGCTCGAAGAGGTCCCCATAGGTTTCGGGGTCCCGGATGAGGACGAGAATATCCCGGTACCGGAAATGGCAGTCCCTCACCAGGGTCAGGATGCGGCGGGAAATATAGTCCACTTCCTCCGCCTTGTGGGCAGCCCGGATGAGGTGGAGCCCCTCGTCCAGCGAGGGCGCTTTTTGTCCTTCTATCGGGGAGGGCTCGGTGCGGCGGTTGAAGAAATGGCGGGCCATGGCGGCCAGCTGGGAGGAACGGAAGCGGAGGTCTTCGGAAAGGAGGACGGCATCGCCGCCTTCCTGCCGGGAAAGAAGACGGTAGAGATGGAAGGGCCTTGCAAAGTTCGGATTTTCCACAGCCTCTTCGGGCTTATCCATCTGGATGGTCATGGTCACTTCTTTTGCTGTATGGACCAGGGCGGAGACGATGCGGATTTTCTGGGGCGCCATGCCGTTGAACCCGTCGATCCATACCCGGGCCTCTTTAAGTGTGGGAGATTTGGGAATTTCCCGGGCCAGAAGGTCAAAGAGGCTCCCTTCGTAGGCGAAGTGGTCCTTCAGGTACCGGTGATAGGCACCGTAAAGGAGGGAAAGGTCTCCCATCTTTCTCCCCAGCGGCGTATCGCCCTGGGCTTCAGCGGCGGAGGAAAGGTCCTCTTCCGACACGCAGAACATGTCGAGCTGGTGGAAAAAGCGGGTGAGCTCTTCCGAAAAATGGGGATGGGAGGCGGCTTTCATCACCATCCGGAGTTCGTTCTTGTGCTCTTCCATGAGCCGCCGGATGATGATTTGCTGCCCCAAGGGGGACAGGGCATCGCTCACCGGGGAGTGGAGCTCCTGGAATACCCGATAGGCGAGCCTGGAAAAGCCGCACACCGTGACATCGGTGAATCCTTCCCCAGGGAAAGAACGGGCCAGCCGGTACTCTGCCGTGTAGGTCCCCTGGTCCGGTACCAGGAGGAAGGCCTTCCGCCCTTTGCCTCCCAGTACGTATTCCCGGATTTCCCGGCACACCCGGTCCGTCTTGCCGGTTCCCGCCCGGCCCAGAATGAAATGAAGTCCCATGGTCATGTCCTCCTTCGTTTTGTTGTATTCATTATACTATGGGGAAGGACAGAATGTGGCAGTTGTATGCATTGCATGCACGGCCCAAATGAATGAATGGGGCTAAGGGGGGCAGGTGAACGTCGCTGCGCTTGTTCACCGGGTTGTAGGTGCTTCGCACCGGGGGCATAAGGTACATAAGCCGCCGTTAGCGGCGTTACCTAAGTTTTCCCTTCCTTTTAAGCGTAGCGCTCCACCCGCTTCAACGAGCAAAGCGATGTTGAAGCCACAACCCGGTCGGGCCAGCGAAGCGGCGCCCGACCTACCACCTTTAGCCCCAATTTACACGTTTGAGCCGCCTGCGAATCATGCCCATGAGCTATCCTATTTGTGCTACAATAGATGTACTTGTTTTTTTATATAGAATAGAAAGGCGGCAGTATGGCGCAGGCTAAGATATGGACCCGGGAGTTCCTGGGCATGGGCATGACCAATTTCTTTTACTTCATGTCCCAGTATATTCTGATAGCAGCCCTTCCGGTATTCATCATGGATGACCTGGGGAAGGGGCAGTGGGAAGCCGGTATGGCGATGACCTGCTTCCAGATCGGCACGGTGGTGTGCCGTCCCCTGGCGGGGCGCATTATCGACGGCGTGAATAAGCAGCGGCTTCTACTCGCAGCTTCCTCAGTGTTTTTCCTTGTGATGGGGAGCTTTTACTTTGTGTCGAGTCTTCATATGGTGTGGGGGCTCCGGCTGGTCCACGGCATCGTCTTTGCCCTGGGCACCACGGCCTCTGCCACCATGGCAGCCCTGGTGCTGCCGAAGAGCCGGAAAGGAGAGGGGATCGGCTACTTCGCGGTGAGCGGGAACCTGGCCATGGTTATCGGGCCCCTGGTGGGACTTCTGATTATTGATTTCCTGGGGCCAAGGCCGCTGTTTATCTTTCTGGCTCTTCTGGCTTTGGGGGCCATTTATGGAGGAAATGGGAAGAAGCTTTCCGATGACATCATCCTTCCTTCGGGGAAACGGAAGCAGGGATTCCACCTGTCCGATTTCTTTGAAAAGAAAGCACTCCCCTCTGTCATCCTTGGGGGACTCGTGTTCTTTGCCTACGGCGGGGTGCTCACATTTATCCCCATGTATACCCGGTCCCTCGGCCTGTCCTCTTTCACCAGCCTGTTCTTCCTCGTTTTTGCCCTGGTCATCGTGGTGACCCGGCCTTTCGTGGGATACCTCTTTGACCACCATGGCCCTGATGCCACGGTGTATCCGGGATTCGCCTTCTTCTGCCTGGGCTTTGTCCTGTTCAGCCAGGTGGGCGGTGTACCGCTGCTCCTCCTGTCGGCGGGGGTCCTGGGTATCGGTTTCGGCGCTCTGGCACCGGCTTTCCAGACACTGGCAGTGCAGAGTGCGCCGCCTTCCCGGGCCGGTGTCGCTACGTCCACCTATTTCTGGTCCCTGGATATTTCCGTAGGCCTGGCGGCGGCCGTGCTGGGCGTGGTATCCGACAGCCTGGGCTATCCCTTCATGTACGGCGTGGTATGCCTGGCATCGGCGGTTTTGGGGCTTGTGTATTATTTCTTCTGGCGTAGAAGTGGAAAAAGGGCAGCGGCCTGACAGCCGAGGGAAAGTTAGAAATGAAGAGTGAGAAGTGAGAAGTGAGGAGTGAGGAGGAGTTAGGAGTGGTGGTGGCGGCGCACAAGTTATAAAGCGCCGCTTTTTGAATACCTATCCCCGTCATTTGGACCGGTAGTATACAAACCATATAGCTCTACTGCCTGGCACTCCTGAAGCTTAGAGGAGTGGAGAAATCTGTCTTGCGTTTGGGATTACAGGACTTTCCGCACCAGTATCAGTCCAGTATCAGTATTGTAATACCTTCATAGTCATATATCCCGGAGATCTCTCGACTCTTTCTCACATGCTATTTTTACGATTATCCCCACTACGGCACTTACCATCGCTCGAGATGACGAGTTAAGAAATATTCATTATCATTTCATTGCCCTCTCCAACGGGACAATCATAAAAGGAAAGCGTTTTATCGTTCAGTAAAAATGCCAACTTATGACCGGATTGCTTGCCTTCCACAGACCCACGACCCGTGAAGAGAGTGCAAGTTAGCAGCTTTGGAGTAAAGTGGGAGCATATATTTTGCGGCGCTTTATAACTTGTGCGCCGCCACCACCACTCCTCACTCCTCACTCCTCACTCCTGACTGGTTTCCGTTTCTTTCCCCTGGCCTGGGAATACACTTTTTCAAAAAGATAAAAAAAGTGCTTGACAGGATGGAGATGGGGGATTATTATATACACATCTTCAGACAAACGAATGACTTGAGAAAAGCCAGGATCGAGACAAAAGGTTTGTTGTTTAATCTTCAGAGAGCCGGTGTATGGTGTGAACCGGTAGATGGCAGCATTCATACTATCCCTCGAGAGCTCTTTCGTCGAACCAAGTAGATGAAGGCGTTCATTCACGTTACGAATAGGACTACAGAGTATAATGTAGGGTGGTACCGCGATACATCGCCCCTATCTTCTTTGGAAGATAGGGGCTTTTCTTATGGCAGGGGTATCAGTTTACTTATGGTCCGCAAGTGATAAGTGGGAGTGGTACCGCGCATATGCGCCTCCGCCTTTGGGAAACCAGGGGCGGAGGTTTTCTTTTGCTTATTTCAGTCATTCGGGTCACAGTATTATTTTTGAAAGAGGGAGAAACTATGCAGAAAAAATGGTTAAAAGGAATGGCAGCAGTAGCAGCTGCAGCAGTATTGGCAGGAGCATTTGCAGGCTGCGGCGGACAGAAGTCTGACAAAGGCGGCGCAAAAGGACAGCAGACCGTAAAATTCGGTTTCGTTACCGGCTGGACCGGCCCTGGCGCTGCTTATGGCACCGCTATGAAGGAAGGCGTGGATCTGGCTGTTGAAGAAATCAACAACAACCCGAACACCAAGATGAAGATTGACCTTAAGGAATACGACACCAAACTGGTGAAGGCAGAAGCCATCAATGCATTCAAGAAGTGCATTGAACAGGATAAGGTCCTGGCTATCGAAGGCCCGATGACCTCCGGCGAAATGTTTGCTGCCGGCCCGATTGCCCAGCAGTCCAAGGTCGTTGCCTTTGGTACCGGCACCACGGCTCCCGGAATCACCGATATCGGCGATTATATTTTCCGTAACGCAATCCCCGGCAAGATGGCTATTCCGATCACCGTAAAGAAAGCACAGGAAAAACTGGGCTTCAAGAAAGTAGCTATCCTCTATTCCAACAACAATGACCAGATGGTCGGCGAAAACAAGATTTACCAGGAACTGTTCAAAGATATGGGCATCGAAGTCGTAGCCACCGAAACCTTTGCTGATAAGGATACGGACTTCTCCGCACAGCTCACCAAGATCCAGGCGGCTAACCCCGATGTCATCGCTGTAGCAGGCCTGTACCAGGAAGGCGCCCTCATCGTGAAGAAGGCCCGTGAAATGGGTATGAACCAGCCGATTCTGGCAAACAACGGCTTCAACAGCCCGGCTTACATCCAGCAGGCCGGCGAAGCAGCTAACGGCACCCTCGTAGCTACTCCGTGGAACGCAGAAAGCAAGTCTGAAAAGGCACAGAACTTCCGTAAAGCCTTCGTTGCCAAGTACGGTCATGAACCGGACCAGTTCGCTGCCCAGGCCTATGATGCCATGTACGTTATGCACCAGGCTGCTGAACAGTCCGGCACCACCACGGACCGCAAGAAGTTCCGCGATGCCCTGGCCAAGATCAAAGACTTCGAAGGAGCTACCGGCAAATTCCAGTTCGATGACCATCGTGATCCGAAGATGGACCTCTCCATCATGGAAGCCAAAGATGGTAAATGGGTTCCTTTCGCTTAATCGGCGAATCACAGGTAGAGGCTGTGAACCATTCCACAGGGATTTCATGGCCGCATAGTATGACCCTCAGCAGGGGGACCGTAAGGGCATTCCTGATATAAGCTTAGCCTTCGATTCCCCCTTTGCCGGAACAGGATTCCGGCGGGAAGACTGCCGCCTGTGGGCAGGGCAGGAAGGAATAGACTGCTGCCACAGTCCATTCTTTTCCCTGCCCACCTGGTAGTTTTTCCCAAAGTAAAAGAGCAGTGCATCCCTACGCACTGCTCTTTTACTTTGGAAAAAATCATTCTTTTTGGATTTCCCAGATGTGGCGGAAGGGGATATTCTTCCCTTCTATCCGAAGAAAACGGAAAGGAAGGTCTATGGATTCCAGCGCTCCTTCCAAAGCCCGATAATGGCCTGCTTCGTAGAAAGTGATGCGGAGAAGGTCCCCTTTCTTTATACAGCCCAGCAGGACATCGAGCTTCCGGGCCCGGTCTTCGGAGAGGGGCCGTTCTTTTTCTTCCGTTTCTTTTGCTTCTGCCAGGAGTTCTCCATATCCCTTAAGGCCGTTGAAAGGGAGAAACTGCCTGGCCCGTTTTTCGTTATCCATGATGACCTCCTATGAGACTGTTCCTTTCGCGGAGCGTGGCTTTCGGGAAATAGTCGATGCCCCGAAGCAGTGCATTTTTTCCAAATCTTTTCTTGACCTCCACCATGGCAAGTTCCACATTTTTCTGCCGCCTTTCTTCTTCCGGCGACCGGAAAAGGGAAAAGAAATGGGGAACCCGGTGGGATGGGAGCACGTTGTCCAGACTGATCCGGATGACCCGGATGCCATGGCCCCGGAGGACCTTATCCCTGTAAAGCTGCCGGAAGGCATGCCACAGGTCCGAGGGAATATCGGTATGGTGGGCCAGCCTTTTTGAACCTCGGCTGCCCCGCCTGTTTTTATCGGAATATCCGGCGTACAGGGAAATACCCCGGGCCACGAGGCCTTCTTCCAGCAGCTGCTGCACCAGGATTTCCACCATTTCAAAAAGGAGGAGTTCCCCTTCTTCCCAGGTGTAGTCCTCGAAGAGCACCTGACCGTTGCTGATGGACCGCTCCGACGGGCGGTAGCTGTGGATATCGGCAATGGTGCAGGACTCCCGGCCATGGGCATGGTCGATGAGATACTTTGCGTTTACCCCGAATTCACGGTACAGCAGCTTCTCCGGCAGCAGGGACACTCCATAGAGGTCATGGACTCCGTATTTTGCCAGCCTCCGGGCGATGCCGGGGCCGATATTCCAGATATCCGTAATGGGCCGGTGGTTCCGGATCGTCTCCTGAAATCGGGGTTCATCGAGATAGGCAATGTGTGTCGGCAGGTGCTTGGCCAGGATATCCATGCCCACCTTGGCCAGGAAAAGGTTGGTCCCCACGCCGGCGGTGGCGCAGATGCCGGTCCGTTTATAGACGGCATCCATGGCCATCCGCGCGATGCCGGGGCCGTCTCTTCCGTAGAATGTGAGGTAGGGGGTCACATCGATGAAGCATTCATCAATGGAGTAGGCGTACACATCTTCCGCGGAGAACAGGGAAAGGTAGGTGCTGTAGATATCGGCGGACACATCCATGTACAGTTCCATGTGGGGCAGGGCCACGAGATAGGGAAGGGAAGGAGGAATCTCGTAAATCCGGCACCGGTTCCGCACGCCCTTCTCTTTCAGCGAAGGACTTACGGCCAGGCAGAGAGCGCCGGGGCCCCGGGAAGGGTCTGCCACTACCAGGTCCGTGGTAAAGGGATCCAGTCCCCGGGCGGCGCACTCCACGGAGGCATAGAAACTTTTGAGGTCAATGCACATGTATACCTTATCTTTCATAAGTCCTCCGCCTTTCCATCCTGAATACAAACAAACTTTCTACATAGAAGTATAGAATTTTTGTTCGAACAGGTCAATGAAACGGGGAATTAGAATCAGTAGAAAAGGTGGAGGCCAGACAGTTCGTCAAATTGCGGTTTGTCGAGCTGTTGGGGTTTGGCGGTTGGCATGCTTGCGGATAGAGTCACTCGCATGGAGCTCCTAGCTTCTAGCGACTAGCAGCTAGGAAGGATGATCCGCCTGCGGCGCTTCCAACCGGTATTCCCGTCAGTCATTCGTGCCGTAGGCTGGCCAGCTTTCCTAGAAGCTAGCAGCTAACAGCTAGAAGCTTCGCACGAATGACTCTATCCATCAGCGCCAAACCCATCAGCTCGACAAACTGAAATTGGCAGTGCTGTTTCTTTTCCTGCCCCGATGGTTCCGCTCCGGCAGGGTACCTGCGAAAAATCCCTGTGAGATCGTATCTCACAGGGATTTTTCTTCGTGGAAATTTTCAATGGGGAGAGGGTTATTTCAGGATAATCTGCTGTACCAGGGACTCGATCTGTTTCCGGCCGTCCGGGAAGGAAGACAGGTGGTTGATGTACATGAAGGAGACCTGGGAGCCGATGTAGTTGCGGAAATCGTTGAACTTCTTTGCATCCGAAGCGGCATCGATACCGTAGAGGGACTTGGCGATGTCCTTCAGGATGGCAATGGATTTCTGGGAGGCCGGGGACGTGAGGACCCAGTCGTGGTCACCAAGGTGGACGATATAGCCTTCCTGCTTGTGGGGAGCCGGCAGGCCTTCCCCATCTTTCCGGAGCACGCCGTAACGGACGGGGTCTTTTCCGGCCAGGAGGGAGGCTGCCTTGATCCAGCCCACCACGTCGGCTTCGCCCTTAGCCCCGGTGGGAGCGCCGTGGGCGCAGGCCTGGGCCACCACCACTTCTGCAGGAATGCCGCGGTACATGGACTCAGCGATACTGATGACATGATGGGCACCCTGGCCGGCCAGGGTATATTCCTTCAGGGAGCTTCCGTCTTTCTGCCACTGGAAGACGAAGGGCTTTTCGATGTCATGGAGAGCTTCACCGGCAATGGCGGTGTCATAGTCTACATCGTAGCCGAATACATCTTTATAGGTCCGGCAGATGCCCTGGGTAATGTGGAGGTTGCTGCATACGTGGGTGCAGAGGCCGCCGGGGTAGGGATGATGGCTCATGTAGCCGCTGCCGGGGGCTGTCAGGAATGGCTGGTTATGGGAAGGAAGGGCAGGAAGGAGGGTGTCGGCGGAAATTTTAGCAGGGTCCGCCAGTTTCATGTCCACCAGCCGGTTGTATACCCGGGTAATAGCGGCGGAAGAGGTGAAGTTGGCCATGAACGTGGGGCGGGGGTCCCGGATCATGGAAAGAACGGAGGATTTGAGTCCGCTGTCGCTGATGGTATTCACGATACGGAGAATATCATCATAGGATTTCCTGACGAGGGCAGAACTTCTGGCGGAGGTTTCCGCATTGGGAAGGGCGGAAACGGAAATCGGCGCAATGGTGAGGGAGTGGCTCACCTCTTCAGCGGCAGAAGCCTGGAAGGGGAAGCGGAACAGCAGGGCCCCTGCAGCACTTCCGGCGGCAAGTTTCAGGAACGTTCTTCTGGAAATCGGTTCTTTCAGCATAGATTGACTCATGGTTCATCCTCCGATCAGAATGTGGAAATGGGAAACGGTGCCGAAGAGGCTATGTTTCCTTTTTATTATTGGCATTCGCATCAGAAAAAGGGGTTGGGGGGAATCCTGTTAAAGAGGACGGGCTTTTTCTCATGCGGATGATTTCAGTGTAGAAAGCGAAAGAAAAGGAAAAACCACGATTTGGAAAATAAGAAGACAAATTCCGTCAAAATCTCGTAAATTTGCAGGAATTTTCCAAAGCTGACAGAACTTTTAAAGAAATTTGACAAAACCTGTGAAGTGAGAAGATATGCTTATAGAAAGCGTAGAAACGGCGGACAGGATGCATAGGGCAAGACCCTGCTTTCTGTTCACCATGGTGAAAGTGTATTACAGGAGGTTTTACTATGTTTGGTATCGGCATTCCGGAATTGCTTCTGATCCTTGTCATTGGTCTTATTGTTTTCGGACCTGGTAAACTTCCGGATATCGGCAAGGCCCTGGGAAAGAGCATGCATGAATTCAAAGAGGCCGTGAATACGGATGAACCGAAGACGGTGACTGTGGTGAAAGCGGAACCGGCAGAAGTGAAGGCAGGAGAAAAGAAATGACAGCAGGCGGAGGAGCGGGTGATATGCCCCTCACTGCCCATCTGTCGGAACTGCGGAAACGTCTCATTTTTTCCATCGGCGCCGTGCTGGTGGGGACGGCAGTGAGTCTTTTCTTTATAGAAAACCTGATTTCCTTCCTCATGGCTCCGGCGGGGCATCTCTACTTCGCCCGGCCGGCGGAGGTCTTTGTCATTTATATGAAGACCGCCCTCATTGCCGGATTCATCCTGGCATCCCCGGTGGTTTTCTTCGAATTCTGGCGTTTCGTGCTTCCTGCCATGACAGACCGGGAACGGACGTGGACGGCGGTATTCGTACCCCTCTCGGTGGGCCTTTTCCTGGGGGGCATCGGATTTTCCTGGTTCTTCGTCATGCCACAGAGCCTTCATTTCCTCATGGGTTTCGGGGGAGATAACTTTACGCCCCTCCTGTCCATGGAGAACTACCTGGAATTTGTGATTCTCATGATCCTGCCCTTTGGACTCCTTTTCAACCTGCCACTCGTGCTGATTGCCCTGTCCCGGGCGGGCCTTGTGAGCGGGCGAATCCTGAAAAAGGGAAGAAAGTTCGTCATTCTGGGGGCCTTCATTCTGGCTGCCGTCATTACGCCGACACCGGATATCCTCACCCAGTCCCTGCTGGCATTACCTGCGATTTTCCTCTACGAGCTGTCCCTTTGGATTATTGGGTTGTGGGATAAGTAAAACCATGGTGTGAACATAAATAACGGAATAAAGCAAAAAGAGCGCTGAAAGATGATTCTTTATTTTCAGCGCTCTTTTTCTATGGAGGGCTGCCGAACTGGGGCGAAAGTATGGGTTATATTTGACCTTCTTTAAATACCCGCATCATTTCATTGGTCAGCGAGTAATCATCGGGCTGGAGAATGATATCCTTTTTTTCTGCCCAGAAAGCTTCCGACAATTCTGCAGGGTCCCTGGTAATGTGGGGATTCCCATCCACCTCGCAGAAAAAACCGGCAAGAATGTCACTGGCACTGGCCCAGGGCTGGGATTTATAGTAGCGGATGTTTTTTACGGAAAGACCGGTTTCTTCCTTTACTTCCCTTCGTACTGTGCCTTCCAGGGTTTCACCGATTTCCGTAAAGCCGGCGATCAGTGCATAGAAGGAAATATGGTGGTCCGCATAGCGGGTGAGAAGCAGCTTGTCATTCCAGGTCACCCCGGCAATGATGGCAGGATTCAGCCGTGGATATATGGTTCTCCCGCAATGGGGGCAGAGTAAGGCACGCTCCAGGGGTGAGGGGATTGTCTTTTCCCCACAGGAGCCGCAGAATTGGTTATCTCTCATCCACCGGACAATCTGCAGTGCAGTCCAAGCTATAAAAATATCCTTTTGAACAAGGCGGGAATGGAAACGAAGTTTTTTTACCGGGAAATATAGGGCTCCTGCCGGTATATGGGAAGGGTTTTCATTGGCCAGGAAGTAGGCAGTACTATCCATGGTAAACAGATAGGTCACTTTTCCGGCGGGAAGCTCCTCCTGTCGGGGGAAGGGATCTATCCCCGGGCAAAGAAGCAGGTTTTCATCGCTGAAATAAAGGATTCTGCTGTTTTTGTCAGGCTTTTTTAAGGAATCATAATGGTTATCAAAATGGTGGGGGAAAATATCCTGCATCATAGTGGGTCTCCTTTTACTTTTAGCTTTATTATATAATTATACAGATAAGGCAATCCGGTAATGTTATTTTCCGGTCAAATCCTGCAGGAGGTTTTATGGAAGTCCAAAAAAAGATAGTGGCCATAGTGATGGCGGCTTTCCTTCCTCTTTCATCGGCCGGGGCTTGTACCCTGTTCGGCGCTAATGGAAGTGAAGTGGAAGGAGGAGGAACAATCCTTGTCAAAAACAGGGATTGGCGGCCCCAGTACCAGGAAATGCGATATGAAATGGGGCCCCGTTACCGCTTTTATGGCCTCTATGGAGGAAATGAAAAGAAGATGGCCCTGAAGGGCGGCGTTAATGAAGCGGGGCTGGCCATTTTTTCTGCAGCCGCCAGTTCTATTCCCAAAAGGAAACGGATGGCCATGGATCATTCCAACAAAAGCAGTATCCGGGAAATACTTGGAAGCTGTGCTACTGTTGAGGAAGCGCTGGCCATGAATCGGTATTTCAGGGGACCGAAATTTCTGGTTATAGCCGATGCCAGGGAAATGGCCTCTGTGGAAATAGGGGATCATGGAGAATACCGGGTGAAAAAAGTGAGAAATGGACCCCTGGCCCATACGAACCATTACCTTTGGCCTGATTTTTCCTCACTGAACAGGCATGTCGGTCATTCAAGCATGACCCGCCTCTCCAGGATAGAAGAACTTCTTGGGAGAGGACATAAGCCCTATGTGCTTGATGATCTTATGGCCTTTTCCCAGGATCAGCATGATGGACCGGATGACAGTATATGGAGAACAGGGAGTGGAGCACGGTCCGATGAAACCCTGGCTTCTGTCGGCCTGTGGCTCCATGACGGAGGGAAACCGGATATTTTTGTGAAAATACGGTATTCACCGGAAGACAGAGGAAGGGAAGACGTGTACCAGTTGGAAGGAAAGGACCTCTTTCCTGGGGAAAAATGATTCTGGGGAAGAGAGATTTCGAAAATTGTGGTAAAATGAGGTGAATCTGATTCCGGTGCAAGGGGAAGCACCAGTCCTTCAGGAGGAAAAAATGGATGCAATACAGTGTCTGATTTCAAGAAGAAGTATCAGGGAATATACGGATGAACCGATTTCCCGGCAGGATGTAGAAAATGTGGTAGAAATTTCCCAGATGGCATCATGTTGGGAAAATACCCAGCCCATCCGATATGTAGCAGTGCTGGACAGGGAACTGAAGAACCGGATTGCCGATGACTGCACAAAGAAATTCCCATGGAATACAGAAAATATCCATGCAGCACCGGCACTGGTTGTTTTGTGTGCCATCAAAGGCCTTTCGGGCTATGAGCCTGATGGCCGGGCTTCCACATCCAAGGGAACCCACTGGCAGTCTTTTGATGCTGGCGTGGCGGCAGCCCATTTCTGCCTGGCGGCTACAGCACTGGATCTGGGGACGCTCATCATGGGACGATACGATGAGGAAAAAATCAAAGAAATTTTGGACCTCCCCGCTGAGTATGATGTATCCGCCATTATTGCCATTGGGCACCCGGCGGTTATTCCGGCGGCCAATGAGCGGAAACCGCTGAAAGAAGTACTGTCATTTCGGTAGAAAGAGGGAGCATCTGTAATGGAAGAGCGGTATACCTGTCCCCAGTGCGGAAAACGATTTTCCTTTATCCGGTATGATATCATCGATACGGGCAAACAACCGGAAATGAAGGAAAAAGTGAGGAATGGAGAGACCTTTTATGCTTCCTGCCCTTCTTGCGGGTGGCATACCCATTTCGATTATTCCTTCCTTTACAGGGAAGAAGATACACATACCCTCATTTACTATGCCAATTCCCGGGAATTTTACGAAGCGGCCTATTATCGCATGATTGGAAGAAATGGCGGCAGCGACTTTGAAGCCATTCGGACCTGGAATCGGCGGGTGGTGACATCCAGGAGGGACCTCCTGGAGAAGCTGCTGATTCTTGACTGCAGGCTGGATGACCGTATTATTGAAATTATGAAGGGCCTTGCCTTTATTTCCCTGAAGCAGAAACATCCTGATATAGAAGTGGATACGGTTCTTTTTGATCAGGGAGGGGATGGCAGTTGTTATTTCCGGTTCAGCAGGGGTGAAACGGTGGAAGCTGCCTATGCCTTTGACAAAACTTTGTATCGGAGAATCGATGAGGTGCTGGGACCAAGAATCCGCGAAATCGCGGAAGGGGATGTGGTGATTAATTCCCAGTGGGCTGCGGGGGTCATGAAAAAGTTGGAATCCCTTTAGCAGGCCAATAATAAAAAGCTGTGAAGAACGAGTGATCTTCTTCACAGCTTTTTTATTGTGTCAAGGACTGACCAGAGAAACAGCCGCTGCCGATGGGCCTGTACTTTTGAATGAAAGAAAACCATGGCTCATCTCACCGTGCTTTCTCACGGTGAAGAAATAAAATAACTTTTTCTGGAAAAACATCCCCATAAAAATTTTCTGAAGCCGATATTTATAGTGAGGGGGGAAAATAGAAAGGAGGTTCCCCTGGATAAGGATAAGGCAGTGTTGATTTTTGAAATTGCCATTATCTGAGGAAAATGGAGATACGAAAGTTTTCCGGAGCGGCAGCCTGTGAAACCGAAATTGATTGGTCAGTCAGCAGTTTCCGGAGAACCTGGAATGTGACAGGAAGGGGATTACCCCCCGAAAGGAGAAACAATCATGGAAAGAAATGAAATCAGAAACCGGAATACCTTTGTTACAGGGAAAACAGTCGTAAAAGAAAACAGGAAAGGTCGTAAAAACTGCCGTCCCATGCCGAAGGCGTCCGTAAAGGTGCTGGATGCTGCCTATGCGGACCGCATGCCCCGTATTCCTACTGTATGTATCCATGGATGCTGCGAAGGAAATGAGGAAAAAACCGGAGCTTATACGGTGGTCATCCTGAATGAAGGGAAAAAGACGGTGCTTGCCATTTCCGGCGGACAGATGGGGACCACGGTAAACCGTATGTACCTTATGGGACTCATTGAAGCGTTGAAAATCCTGATCCGGGATGAAGGAGTGCAGTCAGTCCGGATTGTGACGGATGAAGACTTTGTAAGCTCCGGCGTCCGCTACCGCTGGTGGAGCCGGTGGAATGAGAACGGCTGGAAAACAAAGGCCGGCAGCCCGGTGAAAAACCAGGATCTCTGGCGTCTTGTTTCCCGCATGGTGAGAGAAAAGAAATTCAAACTGTGGGTGCCGGATGATGCCTCCATGGAACCGGACTTTATCAACCGCTGCGACATCTATGCACGGGCGGCCATGCCGAAAAAACCCAATGCGGACGGCGCATGGCAGGCTATGTGAAGGGAGGCGTGCAGGATGAACCAGGTAGAAATTCTTGGAAACCTTACAAGGGACCCCATCATTCGTGCTACCAGTACCGGGAAAACCATGGCCCGTTTCAGTGTCGCTGTGAATCGGACTTACAGGACTCCGGCGGGAGAAGAAAAAACGCTGGTGGACTTTATTAACATCGTGGCCTGGGAGCGCATGGCGGAGAGTGTAGGCAATTACCTGAAGAAAGGAAGCCGGGTCTTCGTGATGGGGCGGTATACCACCCGTTCCTATGAAGGGCAGGATGGGCAGAAAAAGTATTTCACTGAAGTGAATGCAGGCTTTATTGCCTGTCCCCTGGGAAACAGCATGGAGAATGAAACTGGCGGTAAAGGAGACCCTTACCGCCGGAACAGGGACCCGGTCCCACCGTTTGGAGCGGCTCCTTTCCTGTAAGTAGTCAAAGATTCCGTTTATATATTGGTATTTCACTATTTTCATGATAGACCGGTATTTGGAAGAAGCAGGAACTGCTTAGACTATCTGTGGAACCTGTGCTTTTCTCGAATACCGGTCTTTACTGCTGAAAGAGATGGGGAGTCCCTGCTTTCAGAAAAATCATCGGTGCTTCCCTGAATCAGGACTATATTTCTGTTTTCACTCGATAGCAGCAGAATGGCCTATGAGACCATTCATAATGTCTTGATTGGTAAATTCAACAGCCTTTTTCTTACTTTCTGCTATAATGAAGGAAAATGGAGATCCTGGCCGCCAATGGCTGGCAGCAGGTATGGATGGGATTTCATGGAAAGGCGGGAATTCTATGGCAAAAGAAAGCAAGGACAGGGATGATAAGAAGACGGAGCGTGTTCTTTTTCTATGGGATATATTGGGCCGCGGCGGTTCTGTCAGCAGGGAGGAGCTGACGGAAATGTTTGGCGTTAATATCAGAACAGCCAGCCGTTATATAGCGGAAATCAGGAAATATCTGGAAAAGAAAGAAGAACGGGATGGGATCCGCCGTGAACTTTACTACGACAGGACCGATGGAAGCTACCGGATCCGTGACCTGGAAAATGAAATGATTTCTTCCGGTGAGCTCTTTGCCATCGGGAAAATCCTTCTGGCCAGCCGGGCTTTTCATAAAAAAGAGCTTGAATCCCTGCTTGGGAGGCTCCTCCAGTCTGCGGTAGTGGGAAAAGGAAAAAAGGAAGTGGAGGACTATATCAAAAGTGAACTCTTTGACTATCTGAATCCAAAGCACCGGAAACCGGATATCCATGTCCTATGGACCATAGCCAGGGCTGTCCATACGCACCATATTCTGTCTTTTGGATATAAGAAGCAGGGATCTAATGAAAGTGTGCCCCATAAGGTATGCCCGGAAGGAGTCCTTTTTTCAGAGTATTACTTTTACATGCTCGGTGTGCCGGAAAAGGAATGGCAGTCCGGGGAAAAGGAAACCAGGGTTTACCGGGTGGACCGCATGTTTCACCTTAAAGATACAGGAGCCGGTTTCGATGTGAGCTACAGCAGCCGTCTCAGGGAAGGGGCCTTTAAAAACAGTGTCCAGTATATGTATGGCGGCGAGCCGGAACGAATCCGGTTCCTCTATACCGGTCCCAGTGTAGAAGCGGTCCTTGATCGGCTGCCAACGGCCCACCAGGAACAGCTGGAGGACGGCAGTTTCCTGATTACCGACAAGATACAGGGCGATGGCATACTGATGTGGCTTTTAAGCCAGGGAAGTCGGGTGAAAGTCCTGTCACCGGAAGGGCTTCGGAACAAATGGATTCAGGAAGCGAGAAAAATCATTGAGGAATCGGAGTCCTGACGCCTTTCCGTCGGTATTTCCTGTTTCCCGATAAGAAACGGAAGCAGGGAAAAAGCAGGGCTGTAGGGAATTTTTTCCCTCACAGCCCTGCTGTATTTGTAAGCGCTCTATTTAATTTCATTCAACTTTTTTGCCAGGACCTCAGCCGATGGATCCGATCCGGTGGGAGTCAGGATGGACTGGTTTCCCAGATACACCGTGCCATCGGAAGCGTAAGCTTCTTTTACATTCTGCCCATGGTTATAAGCGGCAGCCAGGTTGCCCATGACAAAGTATTTCCTTTCGGCGCTGCTCATGCCGGATGTGGCAGAGGGAGTTACGAAATCTTTGCCGTTAACCTGCACCATGTTGGAATCTTTTTTGATTGTAACATGATTACCTGACAGTTTAACCAGTTTTTTCTCGTAGTTTTCCATTCGTTCCCTGTTAGTGGGATGGTCATCGGGAGAAAAGATTTCGCCTACCAGACTGTTTTTGAATTCTCCCTGCTTTTCTTCGACCCGTTCCCAGAGGGCTGCTCCGGCACCAGGATTATAACCGGCCTGGTAACAATAGTCGAAGGCCAGGTTATCCGCTTCCCATTCCTGCTTTTTGGTAATCTGTACATTGTTAATCTGGCCTACCAGGGCTGACATGGTAAGGTTGGCCAGTACGCCACCGCCCATGGCGCTGGCAGCTACACTGCCGCCGATGATGGTGCGGAGTTTCTTTTTGGTACCGTTCATGGCGTGATTTTTCATACCATGCCCCATCTCATGGCCCAGTACAAAGGCTACCTCATCGGTATTGTCAGAAATTTTAAAAAGGCCTATATTAACTGTCATTACATGGCCCAAACCGCAGGCTGCGTTGAATTCGGTACTCGGATTCAGAAAATAGAGGAAAGGCTTCTGCCTGATGGAAGGGTCAGAAGCGGCTATTCCGGCGGAGAGGTTTGTCATAATACTGTCAAGCATGCTATTGTAGTAGGAATCATAGGAGACTCCCTGGCTTTTCTTCAGCTCTTCAAAGTATTTTTGCCGGCCTTCTTCCGTATTATTAACGGTATCCAGGTATTCATCCATCTGCTTGTAAGCTGCAGCGCCATAGATGAGGGAGCCGATCATACCGGCAACATCGGCGGCCTCTGCCTGCGGCATGGCAGGATAGGGACAAATGGAAAATCCCGCTGCCAATCCCAAAAGAATAGAGGCAGCCATCTTTTTTGTATGATTGAACATAAGCTTTTCACTCTTTCCCATAACCATGAACCGGATTCTGATACATCTATTGTACAACTTTTGTGAAGGAAGTTTATTATGATTTTAAATACAGGGCAGCGGACGGATATTCCCGCCTTTTATCCAGAATGGTTCATCAACCGTATAAAAGAAGGAATTGTGATGGTCAGAAACCCTTTTAATCCTCACCAGGTGACACGATACAGACTGGATCCTGCTGTGGTGGATGCCATTTGTTTCTGCACGAAAAATCCGGCTCCCATGATTCCCTTTCTGGATAACCTTTCTCCATTTCGGCAGGTATGGCATGTTACCATTACACCCTATGGCAGGGAAATTGAGCCCAATGTGCCTTCTGTGGATGAGGCCATCAGGGCCTTTCAGAAACTTTCTGCATCTCTGGGGAAACATCGGGTGACCTGGAGATATGATCCCACTTTTCTATCTCCCATCTACACAGTAGAAAAACACCTGTCTGCGTTTTCACACATTGCCGATGCCCTGAAGGGATACACAGAAAACTGCGTATTCAGCTTTATTGACCTCTATGCCAAGACAATCCGGAATTTCCCGGAAGCCCGTCGCGTATCCTATGAAAAACAGCAGATTCTTGTCCGGGAAATGAGATTCATAGCCAATCGAAATGGAATGAATCTGGCTGCCTGCCACGAGGATCCGCGTCTGGGACCGCTGGGAGTCGATATAGGTGGCTGCCTCTCCCAACCAAAAATAGAAAAAGCCTTGGGAATATCGCTCATTGTGCCTGCGTCGGCTAAAGAGGCCAGACCAGGGTGTCACTGCTTATTGGGACACGATATAGGGGCCTATAATTCCTGTGCCCATTTCTGCCGATACTGCTATGCCAACTATGACAGGAGAAGGGTAATGGAAAACAGAAAACGACATGATCCTCTATCTCCGTTTCTGATAGGCCATGAAGAAGAAGGGGACATTATAACAGATGCCAGGCAAGTCAGTTGGATTGACAGGGAAATCAGTCTGTTCTGATATAAAAATAAGGAATTGACAGAAGCAGAAACGGTTGCTATAATTAAATACGCTGAACCAAGACAAGAGAAAACAAACTGTTGACAAGGTAA
>NZ_CP181256.1:317500-637500 GCF_047832375.1 Dialister sp.
GTATGGGAGGGAACCGGGCGAACTGAAACATCTAAGTAGCCCGAGGAGAAGTAATCAAACGAGATACCCCAAGTAGCGGCGAGCGAACGGGGCATAAGCCCAAACCTGAGGAGGAAACTCCGCAGGGGTTGAGGACCGTCATACGATAAGGAAGCCTAGCCGAATCTCCTGGGAAGGAGAGCCGCAGGAGGTGAAAGCCCTGTAGGCGAAAGGCGGATAAGGACAGACGGCACCAGAGTACCGCGGGACACGAGAAACCCCGTGGGAAGCCGGGGGGACCACCCTCCAAGGCAAAACACAGATATCGACCGATAGCGCATAGTACCATGAGGGAAAGGTGAAAAGCACCCCGGGAGGGGAATGAAAGAGAACCTGAAACCGTATGTTTACAAGCAGTCGGAGACCGCTTAATAATAAGGTCGACGGCGTGCCTATTGAAGAATGAACCGGCGAGTTATGAGGTCCAGCAAGGTTAAGCAGGAAATGCGGAGCCGAAGCGAAAGCGAGTCTTAATAGGGCGAAAAGTTGGACTGCATAGACCCGAAACCACAGTGATCTACCTATGTCCAGGCTGAAACACAGGTAAAAATGTGCGGAGGGCCGAACCTATATCCGTTGAAAAGGGTTAGGATGAGGTGTGGGTAGGGGTGAAATTCCAATCGAACGTGGAGATAGCTGGTTCTCCCCGAAATAGCTTTAGGGCTAGCCTCGAGGTAGAGATTGCAGGCGGTAGAGCACTGATCAGGAGAGGGACCTACCCGGTTACCAAACCCAGTCAAACTGCGAATGGCTGCAATTATACTCGGGAGTCAGACTACGACTTATAAGGGCCGTGGTCAAAAGGGAAACAGCCCAGACCATCAGCTAAGGTCCCAAATGCCGTGCTAAGTGGCGAAGGATGTGGCGTTTCATAAACAACCAGGATGTTGGCTCAGAAGCAGCCACCATTCAAAGAGTGCGTAATAGCTCACTGGTCGAGAGACGCTGCGCCGAAAATGTCCGGGGCTCAAGCACGGAACCGAAGCTATGGCATTGACGAAAGTCAATGGGTAGGGGAGCGTTCTTACAGGGAAGAAGCATTACCGTAAGGAGATGTGGACATGTAAGAAGTGAGAATGCCGGTATGAGTATCGAAAAGAAAGGTGAGAATCCTTTCCACCGAAAGCCCGAGGGTTCCTGAGCAACGATCGTCGACTCAGGGTAAGTCGGGACCTAAGCCGAGGCGGAGACGCGTAGGCGATGGACAACAGGTTGAAATTCCTGTACCGGATAAGAGCGTTTGAGTGAAGGAGCGACGCAGGAGGGTACATGATCGCGCGGCTGGAAGAGCGCGTCCAAGTGCGTATGCGTGGAGGGAGGCAAATCCCCCTTTACAGAAGCAGAGACATGATGGGGAGTTAAAGGCGACTTTGACGAACTCATGGATCCCACACTGCCAAGAAAAACTCCTGGCGAGCGATTATCCGCCCGTACCGTAAACCGACACAGGTAGGCGGGGAGAGAATCCTAAGGTGCGCGGGAAAACCCTCGTTAAGGAACTCGGCAAATTGCATCCGTAACTTCGGGAGAAGGATGACCCTGAGTAGGCGAAAGGGAGAAACCCCCGGAACAGAAAAGGGTGGCAGAAAAGAGGCCCAAGCAACTGTTTACCAAAAACACAGGTGCCTGCGAAAGCGAAAGCTGAAGTATAGGTGCTGACGCCTGCCCGGTGCTGGAAGGTTAAGGAGAGAGGTCAGCGCAAGCGAAGCTTCGAACTGAAGCCCCAGTGAACGGCGGCCGTAACTATAACGGTCCTAAGGTAGCGAAATTCCTTGTCGGGTAAGTTCCGACCCGCATGAAAGGCGTAATGATTTGGGCACTGTCTCAACGAGGGGCCCGGTGAAATTGAAATACCTGTGAAGATGCAGGTTACCCGCGACTGGACAGAAAGACCCCATGGAGCTTCACTGCAGCTTGAGATTGAATCCCGGTGATACATGCACAGGATAGGTGGGAGGCTTTGAAACAATGTCTTCGGATGTTGTCGAGCCGTTGTTGGGATACCACCCTTGTGTTGCTGAGATTCTAACGCGGAGAGTAACGACCTCGCGGACCATCTCAGGCAGGCGGTTTGACTGGGGCGGTCGCCTCCTAAAGTGTAACGGAGGCGCCCAAAGGTTCCCTCAGGCCGGACAGAAACCGGCCGAAGAGTGCAAAGGCAGAAGGGAGCTTGACTGCGAGACCTACAAGTCGAGCAGAGACGAAAGTCGGGCTTAGTGATCCGGTGGTTCTGAGTGGAAAGGCCATCGCTCAACGGATAAAAGCTACCCTGGGGATAACAGGCTAATCTCTCCCAAGAGTTCATATCGACGGGGAGGTTTGGCACCTCGATGTCGGCTCATCACATCCTGGAGCTGGAGTAGGTTCCAAGGGTTGGGCTGTTCGCCCATTAAAGTGGTACGCGAGCTGGGTTCAAAACGTCGTGAGACAGTTTGGTTCATATCCATCGCGGGCGTAAGAAGTTTGAGGGAGGCTGCTCCTAGTACGAGAGGACCGGAGTGGACGGATCAACGGTGTACCAGTTGTCACGCCAGTGGCACGGCTGGAAAGCCGCATCCGGAAAGGATAAACGCTGAAAGCATCTAAGCGTGAAGCCCGTCCCGAGATGAGACTTCTCATCAGCAATGAGTAAGACCCCTTAAAGACGATGAGGTTGATAGGCTGTGAGTGGAAGTGCCGCAAGGCATGGAGCGACGCAGTACTAATAGGTCGAGGTCTTGACTTAGATTTCACGAAACGCGACCGTGGCGAAAGCCTTCGGAGTTTCTTCTGCGCAGTTTTGAGGGAACAGGCCCTCAGAGATTCAGTGGCGACAGCTGTGAGGATACACCCGTACCCATGCCGAACACGGTAGTTAAGCTCACAAACGCCGAAAGTACTTGGCTGGAAGCGGCCTGGGAGGATAGGAAGCTGCTGATTAAGATAAAAGCCCTAACCGAAAGGTTGGGGCTTTTTACTTTATCCTCATTCCGATGCTATTGGCCGGAATGGCTGGGAGGAACAAGCTGCTGATTAACCAAAAGCCCTAACCGAAAGGTTGGGCTTTTTACGTTATCCTCATTCTTGTGATTTTGGCTGGAATGGCTGGGAGGAACAAGCTGCTGATTAACTTAAAGCCCTAACCGATTTACAGGTTGTAGACCTCCCCTCTTTAGAGGGGAGGGGGACCGCGTCAGCGGTGGTGGGGGGTCTGCTCGTATGGATGGAGCTAAGGGTGATGAGCTCTTTCGCTTTGCCCGCCAACGGGGTTGTGGGTGCTTCGCACCGGGGACGTAAGGTGGTTTAGCGGCGTCGCCGCAGAATAAATTACTGTGAAGGTATTTTGCCCAGTGTGAACTATTCCATAACCATGCAGCCCCTTGGAGATGGAAGTCCTGCAGAGGACTTCCAAGTTTGGCCTGAAATACAAAAGGCGCTTAGCCTGCCCATAAAAGCGCCTTCCTTTTATGCCAAACGGCGCGCAGCAAAGGCTAGAATAGATGCCGCGGATCGGCTGATTCTCTGTAAGCGGTAAGCGGATAGCTCTAAGCCTTTAAATAGCTGAGGGGGAAAAAAATACCTTGCGGGCAAGGTGGCTCATCAAATCTGTAAATTTTCCTTTACATCGTTGTATCCATGTGATACTATATAAAAATCAGTGGTGATAGCTGTGAGGTCACACCCGTACCCATGCCGAACACGGTAGTTAAGCTCACAAACGCTGAAAGTACTTGGCTGGAAGCGGCCTGGGAGGATAAGAAGCTGCTGATTAAGGAAAAGCCTTGACCGATTTGGTCAGGGCTTTTTGGTTTATATCAACACTTATACCCTGAAGTCCTGTCATTTTATATCTAGGTTGGTACATCCACGCCCATCATCTCATACAGCTTGCGCTGTTTCTCTGTAATTTCGGACAGATGGTGAGCCCTGCCGGGTTGCTGGTAATACTCGATGGTATCCAGTTCATCCAAGAATTCCTGCATGGTGTAATTCCTGTAGAGGTCATGGATTTCCATTTGGCGTTTGATGTAAGACATCAGCTCCAGTGCAAGGAATTGTACAAACAGCTTGCCTTCGAGATTTTCCTCTGACGATACGGACATTCTCCGCATATCTAAACGCTCTTTAAGGTTTCCAAAGGACTTTTCTATCAGATCCCGCATGCGGTAAATACGGATTGCCTCGACCGGATCCTTAATGGAGTTGGTCAGGAGGGCAAAATAGCCAAAGTCTTTTTCGGCTTCGCGGATAGCTTTGTCATTATATGCGATGGCTATGCCTCTTGCCGGTGTTTCGTGGACAATGAAATACTTGGCATAGGCACCCTCATGTTCCCGTTTGCGTTTTCCGGTCTGCAGCTCTTCTTCATACCGGTCAAGCATATGGTTAAAACGGTTACGGTCATCTGTACAGTGCTGATCATTATAGTAAATATGCAGGTATACCCGACGCTTTCCCGTTTTAATTGTTCCAAGACGCGGCTTCTCTTCTTCATAATCCCACTGTTCTGTGAATGTGCATACATACAGCTGCAATGCAGGATTGTAGTTTGACCGTGTGACAAAGCTGTCACGGATATCGTCCTATGAACCACAAGTGATATTGTCTCAAGTAACCACAAATGAAAATGTCCCAGTCATGGTATAATCTCATCACAATCTTAACGCAAGTGATGGGAGGAATTTTTATCAGAAAGGTTGAATTAACGATGGACGAGCAGTTCAAATATGAAACAATCAAATCTCTTGTTAATCATCCAGATGGCAACAAGCTCGCAGCAGCTGTCCGGCTGGGGTGCACTGTCCGCACCGTGAACCGGTTAATCCTGCGCTATCGTCAGGAAGGTAAAGCAGCATTTGTCCACGGGAACAGGGGTAGACAGCCCGTAACAACACTTCCAGCCTCACTCAGAGAAAAAATTGTGGCCCTTTACCAGAATGAGTACTATGGCGCCAATTTTACCCACTTTACCGAACTTCTGGACAGACATGAGAATATCCATGTCTCCGTTTCCTCTGTAGCCTCCATTCTTGAGGCAGCCTTTATTCTCTCTCCTAAGGCTACACGGGCCAAAAGAAAACGGATCAGGAGAAAATTGGAAGCAATGAAAAGCAACACGAAATCCAAGAAAAAGCAGATGGAAATACAAGTCAATCTTGTGGCTGCTGAAGATGCCCACAGCCGGCGTCCACGGCATGCTTACTTTGGGGAACAGCTGCAGGGTGATGCCACTCCATATGAATGGGTTCCCGGGAAGATCTGGCATCTCCACCTCTTCATTGATGATGCCACTGGCATCGTGACTGGCGGCTATTTTGACACCCAGGAGACCCTGAACGGCTATTACCATGTCCTCTGGCAGACTCTCAAAGATTACGGAATCCCTGTGGAAATCTTCACGGATAAACGCACTGTGTTCATTTACAAACAAAAAGGATCCCCGTCCATCGACGAGGATACCTATACGCAGTTCGGTTACGCTTGCAGGCAACTGGGGATACACCTTGAGTCAAGCAGCGTACCACAGGCCAAAGGCCGGGTTGAGCGGCTCAATGAGACGCTGCAGTCGCGCCTGCCGATTGAGCTGAGACAGGCAGGCATCACGACTATTGCAGACGCCAATGAATTCCTCAAGTCCTACCTAAAAGAATTCAATGCGAAGTTTGCACTTCCCCCCAATAGTACCAAATCAGCTTTTGTGACGCAACCGTCAGATGAGAGGATCAACCTGATACTGGCTGTACTTACAGGCCGTACGGTAGACAGAGGCCACTGCATCCGTTTCCAGCGTCAGTACTATCGTATGCTTGATTCAGAAGGCCATCAGGTGCATTATGCCAGCGGAACCAAAGTACTAGTCATACGGGCTTTCAACGGCGAACTCTACTGCAGTGTTAACGATACCAGTATCTACGCGCTGGAAGCCATCCCTTTGCGCCAGAAGAAATCTCCTGAGCTTGATGCTGACTATACCAAACCAAAGCCTCAGAAACACTGGATTCCACCGATGAGTCACCCATGGAAGCAGGCATCTTTCCGTCATTACGTCCTTACAAGACCGCATCATTCCAGACAAGATCCAGAAGAACTTGCATCGCGTAACATATTTTAGTAACATACTGGCCTAACCACTCAAAATAGCCCCACTATTGCGGGGCTATTAAATGACAATTCTCGGGACATTTTCAAAAATGCTTGACATGTGACAAAGCTGTCACGGATATCGTCCAGGTGTGTTTTTACCAGTTTCAAGCCGGTTCTGGCTCCAATGAGAAACTTATGGTGGTGCTTCATCAGCTCGTTGATGTTCTTCTGGCTAAAGAACCCTCGGTCCATGCAGAGCTGCAGTTTTACGAGGTCGAGAAAATCCACGTCCTTGATCAGGTTGTCAATGGTTTTTACATCCGCAATATTGCCCGGCAGTTTTCGGTAATACACCGGCAGCATGGAAACTTCGCCAAAGAGGAGTGCCAGATTGATTTGGGGAAGGTCATCTCCTTCTTTGTTCTTGCCATATTTCACTTGCTTCAGCAACTCCGAAAATGAGGAAATAGACGTTGTGTCAAAAGCCAGATATTCCGTTTCACAGCGCCTCTTGGCCTGCCTTTTGAAATAGGCCATCTTCGCATCCTCCGTAATCATCCCAAAGAGCCTGCTGATGCGTTGGGACGGAATATCCGCTCCAAATGGGTGCACATGGGTGTGTCCCCATTTCTTGAATCGATACATCGCCTGACCCTCCTCCAGTACGAGATAGAAGGCAAGCGACATAAGTTCTTTGTAAATATCACCAAAGCAGGCTTTCAGGTCATCACGAAGCCCGATCTTCTCGGCAATGCAGGAAAGCAGATAAACAGCGCCGTAGAAAGACCGTTTGCACGAAGTAACCGGAACCGGCCCAGGCTTTGATGTTTTCTGCGTTTCCAGTTGCTTTTCCAAGAGATACTTCTTATTGAAGACCAGTTTGCCTTCAATTACCTTGCCGATGTACTTGCGTTTATGCTCACCGCGTTTTTTCTCTGAATTCCAGTGTGATTTATCTATGAAAGCATATGTTGTGCCATTAATGACTTGTGTTTTATAGTCCATAGCTGTCCACCTCTAGACATATTTTATATCTAGAGCATAAGGCAGTCAAGTGCTATAGAAGATAGAAAAGGCAGTATTTATCGAATCAATTAAGCTTGTCCTGCCGCAGCATAGATATAAAATGTGCGGACTTCAGGTTATACTTTTACCTGTAGTATGTTGTTGTATGGCAAGATTATTCTATTACCTTCGGTCTTTTTCAATACATTCGTTTTTTGCTTACCGTATGGCTTTCAAATTAAAGTCAGTACTTTTTCCCTTTGCGGGGCTCTCGTGTCGCTTATTCTATATCGCTCTAGTGAAAAGCGGAAGCATCGCTAATTGGAATTAAAAAGAAGAGCCTTTTGGGGGCTCTCCTTTTTAATTTTAAAATTGGAATTCGTAGCCCAGCATGAAGTTCCTTCCCTGCGCGATGTAAGCGTAGGTGGTTTCATTGGGGGCGGTGGCAGTGGTGTAATCATCCCGGTCAAGTACATTGTTGATGTGAAGGAAGATACGATGTGCTTCGCCTGGTTTATAGGAAATATCCAGATCAGTGAAAAGCGCCGGCTTTACTTTTGTTTTTCCATCATCCTCTTTATTGTAGCGGCAACCCAGATAGTTGGCAGTGAGGGAACTGCTCCATTTGTCCTTGTGATAGTTAATACCGGAAGTGAATTGGATACGGTTATTGGTATGTATCCAACCGCCGGCCATTCCATTTTCATCCACTGTTCTTTCCTGCGGGTTGCTGTAAGAAATTCCCCAGGTGCTGTTCCAGTTTTCGTTGTGACGGATTTCAGCGGAAAGTTCAATACCTGTATTTTTGCTGTCCGTATTAATATACTGCATATCGCCGGTGAGCGGTGATACCCCTTTGATGCTCTGGATGGAGTCTTTAATGTCATAGTGGAAGATGGCCGCACGCCAGGAAATATTGCCCCGGTTCAGTTTATAGCCCATTTCATAGTGGGTGCCGTGTTCCGGTTTCAAATCTAGGCTGGGGAGCATGGCAGCGCCGCCGAACAGTTTTGTCAGTTCGGGGAGGCGGAAGGATTTTCCTGCTTTTGCATAGAAGGACGCATTGTCGTTCAGCTTTCTGAGGTATTGGATTTCCGGAGTAAATTTATTCTGATTTTTCTGGACAGAATCGGTGACCGTACCATCAGTCATATTGGTGGAAGAACCGTCAGCTCGGCGTACGAAGGTTTCCCGGGCATTGAAGATGAGGCGGTCCCTTTCATTCATCTTCCAGTTATAGGAAGTATAGAGGGAGTATACATCTCTTTCATAAGCCCCTTTCTTTGGTGGCTGGGCAGGGCGGGATCCCATCTTTTTGGTACCTGCAGACTTTATATCCAGGTCTTCCCGGTTAAAGGAGGCACCGATGAGGAACTTGTTCTCTCCGGCGAGATCAAATTCTTTCTGAATATTCAGATTGGTACTGTGAGATTTACGCCAGCTGTAGAGACCAGATTCAGAAATCGCGCCGGTCTTTTTATTATAGGTGTCCTGATCGTAATTCCTTTCCTGCGTGCCATAGGAAGCAAAAGCGGTGAGGCCGTCATGATCATCATAATTCAGCAGGAATGTATTATTGTGGTCTTCATATTTCTTTGCCTGATAGAGGCCGCCTTTATAAGAATCATCAGAAAGGGTGGCGGTGTTCTTGGTGTGAACATAATTATGGCTGAATTTCAATTTGTCTGTCAGTTGATAATTCCAGTATACGCCCCGGTCCTGACCTTCTTTATAGTTATACCAGCGGTTAGATGTTTTTTTCATGGCAGTCACGAGGACCGTACTGGTGGCGTGATTGATAGCGCCCCGGTTTTCCGCATAGGCAGAAATATTGAACCGGTCGGTACCAGCGGTGACTGCGTATCTCTGGCGGTCATAATTGCCTGCAGAAACCTTTACGCTGTTTTTCAGATGAGAGCGGGTAATAATATTGATCACCCCGCCGGTGGCTTCTGAGCCGTAAAGGACAGAACCGCCGCCTCTTACGATTTCGATGTGGTCAATGGCTTCGGCACCGATATCTTCCAGATTGTACTTGCCGTCCTGGTTTATCGGTACCCCATCTACCAGAACCAGAGTCCCCTTGTCTACACCGCGAATATTGATTTTACTTGTCATGGAACCCATGCTGACTCCGTTTGGAAGCTGGGTGCTGGCAAATACGCCCAATGTATTCCTTAATACTTCGAAGGCATTTCCACCACCGGTCTGTTCGATCTTCTCACGGCTGACGACTTCTACAGAAGCCGGCGTATCCAGATCGTGGCTGGCTACACGCTGTGCCGTCACCGTTACTGGATTCAAATCATACACGTTGGCGGCATAGGTGGTTGAACAGAGTGAACAAATCCCCAAAGATGCCAGAATTAAAGCCTGAACCTTTTTCTTCATTACAATCCCTACTCTCCTCTAAAAAAAAAACACTGAATTTTAAAATTCAGTAGAATTATTTTAATTATAATTTAAATATTGAATGGCGTCAAGGCTTGGGATGGTGGAGGCGGTGCATAAATGGGAAGTGCCGCTGATTTATATAGAAAACTTCTCCTCTTTAGAGAGGGGAGGACTGTATCAGCGGTACGCAGTAAACTGATTTTGCAGGGAGCCATAGGCGACTGGGAACCAGTGAGTCCCTTTCCCCTCGGGGGTGGGGTGCCTGATAGGGTGGATGGAAATAAAGGTGGTGGGTCGGGCGTAAGTTGATCGGCCAGCCGCCAAAGGGAAAGCTTTTTGGTGTGCAGTATAAGAGCTAACTTGCGGCTGGCGTGCAGGTCCTCTGTAGGACCTGCACACTTTTTCTGTATATCAAAGCGCCTTCCTTTTGTGCCTGACATGTGGGTGTTATGCACAGCGGCGTGAGGTAGATCAGTGGTTTCGCCGCAGATAAACACCGTGTGTTTATCTGTCTTAAAGTGAGTTAATCGCAACCATGCAGCCCCTTGGAGAAGGGGCGCGGCAAAGCCGCAGGATGGATTGCCGCGAAGCGGAAGTTTCCCTGTAAGCAGTAAGCTGATAGCTGTTAGCGGATAGCCGTTTTTTGGCCTGTTCAAGAGATTGGTGTGGAAGATGATGCTATCATCAGAACCGATGACTCTCTTTTAGTCCCGGTGCCATTGATGGTACAATGGATGTGTAGTTTTCCGTTTATTGTGCTTTCGGAAGAAAGGATACCTATGGAATTACGGTATACCGTGACTGCGCCCCATGAGGGGCAGCAGCTCAAGGGATTTGTGAAGGGACGAAGGGAGCTGTCTTCTTCGCTCTGGAAGAAGATCAAATGGACCGGAGAGACCCTGGTCAATGGGGAAATTGTCCATAATGCCCGCCTGGTACTCCATGAGGGGGATGAGATTCTTTTCCGGTGGTCCGAAGACAACGATATCGTGCCTTCCGATATTCCCCTTTCCATCGTTTATGAGGACCCGGACATTCTGGTGGTGAATAAGGGACCGGGCATGATTATTCATCCCACGTCCCGGGAGGCCCATGATACTCTTGTGAATGCGGTGGCCGGATACTTTCAACGTACTGGTGAAGAAGCAGGCATCCACCCGGTGTATCGGCTGGATCGAAATACTACAGGCCTGGTGGTGGTAGCGAAATCGGCCATTGGGCAGTATGGCCTTTCTAAAAGCCATGATTCCATATATCGGGAGTACCTGGCTCTTGTGGAAGGGGTGGTGGAACCGTCTAAGGGGACCATTGAGCTTCCCATAGGACGGAAACCGGGGAGCATCGTGGAGTGGATGGTCCGGGAAGATGGGAAATGGGCGGGGACAGAGTACCGTGTATTGGCCTCTACTCCCCAAGTAAGTCTACTGCGGATTCATTTACTCTCCGGCAGGACTCATCAGATTCGTGTCCATTTCTCTTATTTGGGCCATCCTCTCCTGGGGGATGATCTATATGGGGGATCTCTGTCAGAAATCGGCAGGCAGGCTCTCCATGCCTTTTCTCTTTCTTTTACCCATCCCCTTACTGGAAAGGCCATGCATTTTACAGCGCCCATGCCGAAAGATATGGAAACCCTGGTCCGCAGGTTCTGGGGTTCGTTGGATATGATCAAGGAGGATACAGAAAATGATTGAAACGAAGGAGGGTATTGCTTTTCTTACATTTTCTATCTTTAGTGGATTTCCATTAAAAGCAGCTGTTTCCTGCAGGACCGGCGGTGTAAGCCGGTACCCTTTTACGAGTCTGAATATGGGGCTTCATGTGGGAGACTGCGTGGAAGATGTGCTTGAAAACAGGAGACGTTATTTCCATGCCCTTGGAATAGAGGCGGAACGGCTGATCAATTGCTGCCAGGTACATGGTACCCATCTGGAAAAAGTATCAGAAAAGGACTGCGGCCGCGGGGCATTGTCGTTGGATACAGCCATTCCAGATACCGATGGTCTGGTTACGGGAGACTTTGGAGTGCCGCTTACCATGAATTATGCGGACTGTACGCCCCTCTTTTTCTATGACCCGCTGAAAAAGGTGGCCGCCCTTTCCCATGGTGGATGGCGGGGAACTGCCGGAAATATTGTGGGAAAAACGGTGGATTTCATGGTTCAATCCTTTGGCTGCCACCGGGAAGATATATTGGGGGCCATCGGACCGGCTATCGGCCTGTCAAACTTTGAGGTAGGAGAAGAGGTCATTGATGCCATGAGGCTGCTTTTTAAGGAAGAGGAATTTTCCAGGCTTTATAGGCAAAAGCAAAATGGAAAATACCTTTTTGCGCTGGCTGACGCCAACTACGTCCTTATGAAGAAAGCAGGGCTCATGGAGGAACATATCGAAGACTGCCATATAGATACATGGGAAAGGAATGATCTTTTTTATTCCTACCGCAGGGAGAAAGGACAGACCGGGCGACACATGGCTGTGCTTATGATGGAACCATGAAAAAATCCATTGCCATTGTTACCGGCGCCTCTTCAGGATTGGGTATGGAATTCGTGAAAGAACTCTCTCTTCAAAGTAATATAGATGAAATATGGATACTTGCCAGGAGGAGAAAAAATCTGGAAACCCTGGCAGAGCGTATTCCCAAAGTTATTCGTATTCTTTCCGGGGACCTGCTCGAGGAGGATACTTTTGAGAAGCTGGACAGGGCGCTTCAGCAGGAGAGACCGGTTATTGCTTTTCTGGTGAATAATGCGGGCCGGGGAAAACATATTTCATTTGAAAATGAATCGGAAAAAGATGTCGTAGATATGATGCGGCTTGATATGGAGGCCCCCGTGAAAATGGCCAAGCATTGCCTGCCCTTTATGGATAGCGGGTCCCACATCCTGAATGTTTCTTCTGCGGCTGCTTTTGTACCGCTTCCGGGGCTTTCTATTTACAGCGCTTCCAAAAGCTTTCTCCTTTCTTTCAGCCGGTCTTTGGGAAAAGAATTAACCGAAAGACATATCACCGTAACCGCCCTCTGTCCTTACTGGATAGGGGACACGGAATTCATGGAAAAGGCAGGTGTAGAAAATCATCCGGCGGGGCTCCTTACGGCCGCCGGGACTGCGAAAGCAGCGCTTCGGGACTGCTGCCGAGGCAGGAGCCTTTCCATTCCCGGGGTTATGGGAAAATTGACCTTTCTGGGAGGCCGTTTCCTCCCGCTCTCTTTCCTCCTGTTCATGAAAAAGATATTCCATGCATGAAATAAGAAAATTCCTGTTTCCAATTGTGGAAACAGGAATTTTTTATTGCAGTGTATTTCTTCCAAACAGGGGATGTGTGGTCTGCCGAAGGCTTCGTTTTTCTATGATTTCTAACGCTTTTTCCATGGGAATATCTTCCCTGCTGCCGTTTTGTTCATAGACAAGCACAGGGGAAGAGGAACCTAGTTCACTTCCCGGCAGATAGACATATTCCTCAGTCCGGCTATCACCATAAATAAAGCCGGCCAGCAGCCGGCTTTCTACCAGTTTATGCATGGGAATCCTCCAGATCACAAATAAAGTGGGGCTTGAAATCGAGATAATCGGCAGAGGTCAGATGGAGATGGATTCCATCCAGTTCCTCCGGAAGATTAACAAAATTGGATGCCCCGTGGATATGGCCATAAATACAGTCTGTTACGTGATGGGCTTTCATGATTTCCAGCATATGGTTTGGCCTTTTCATCTCGTCAAAGGGGGGATAATGAAGGACGGCCATAATACGGGGAGTCCCCATTTTCTCAGCCAGCTCCAGGGAACGCTCCATGCGGCCTTCTTCTCTGGCAATAATCGGTTTGTCAGCTTCCGTCAGTTTTGGGGAAGTTTCAGAAATCCAGCCTCTGGTCCCTGCCAGGGCTACGCCGCCAACATTGATGGCGGAATTAAAAAGGAATTCAAAGGCTCCATCGGTCATACGGGTCATTTTCGTTACCGTATCCCACCAGTAGTCATGATTTCCACGGCCCACTATTTTACGGCCAGGAAGGGTCCCCAGCATCTTCAGGTCGGCAATGGCATCGCTCATATTCATGGCCCAGGACAGGTCACCGGCCATGATGACCACATCATCTTCACGAATTGTATCGAGCCAGGCGTTAATGATTTTTTCTCTGTGGTTTTTCCAGTGATCCCCAAAAATATCCATGGGCTTCGTGGGGGGATCTCCGGACAGGTGAAAATCGCTGAATGCGTATAATTTCATCGAATTGCGGGTTCTCCAAAATATTTATCCGATGCCAGCATATCCATCATCCGTTTTTGGCTTTCACTGTCCATGACATGGGTAATGCGGTATCCCATGTACAGGGGACTTGCCGAATAACGGGGGAATATCTTGGCATTGATATGGTGTTTGACATGATAAAAGAAAATATTATAACTGGTGCAGGGCAGGGGAAAATCATTCAGTACGAACCGGGCCAGCTTCTGGATGGTATCTGCGAATTTTTCCGGAGAAGCATCCTTTTTCAGGGTTACATTCAGTTCCCCCATGCAGCTTAAGGGATAGTCAGAAATGGTGGCATAGCAGTCTTCATCTTCATGGACCACGGGGCCAAAGAAGTTTTCACCCAACAGATTATCCCGGTAATCGTAATCTTCCAATCCGATGATCTGGGAGTGGGGGTGCCGCTGGGAACCACCGGAACCGGGGCCATAATTCTTGAAATAAATGACTGATTTGAAGCGGTGGTCCTTTTCCAGCTCCAGCCAGTGGGAAAGGCCGAAAGAAATGACATCATGCAGCTTCTGGGGCTCATAGGTGGTGAGTTCTGCATTGTGGTCAGCGGTTTCAATAATGACCGTGGGCCAGGTTTTTTCAAAAACGGGGAATTTATTCATGAGCCAGATAATATCCCCTTTTTGTTCCAGTATGCCCGTCAATTTCTCCGGATGGCAGAAGGGACATACCTTCTGGGTCCCGGAATGGGGTTTCCTGCTTCCGATGGATAGGTTGAATGTGATTGGTGTATTCATAATTTTATCCTCAGCTTTCCCTCTTATTATATCACAGGGAAAAGCAGGAAATAGAGTACTCTCAATGTAAAATATCCGTAATATGAGGCAGAATGAAAGAACTCTTCGGTCGGGATTTTATAGCCTTTCCCTCTTGACAACGGAAGAAAAATTGAGTAATATATTGTCATAGCAATTCTTTAACGAAATAAAGTAATAAAGAGAGGGGTAAAGATTATGAATCTGAAGAAAATGGTTATTGCAGGAGTTCTGGCACTGGGTGCGGTTGGTCTGATTGCCGGATGCGGCGGTGGGAATCAGAAAGCTGCCAGCACGGCAAAATCAGCTGCTGCCGGTGCTAAGCCCACCAAGATTATTGCCGGTATGGATGATACCTTTGCGCCCATGGGCTTCCGTGATGATAATGGCAACATTGTGGGTTTTGATATCGATATGGCCAAGGCTATTTCTAAAGAAATCGGCGTAGAAATTGAATTCAAACCGATTGACTGGGCTTCCAAGGAAACGGAACTGAACTCCGGCCGTATCGACTGCATCTGGAATGGCTTCACCATGACTCCGGAACGGCAGAAGAAACTGGCTTTCACAAAGCCCTATATGGATAATATTCAGGAATTTGTGGTGCTGAAAGATTCTCCTTACCAGTCCATGGCAGACCTGAAGGGAAAGAAAATTACCATTCAGGAAGCTTCCACAGCGGAAACTGCACTGAACAGGGATCCCCAGCTGAAGGCCTCTTTCGCGGAAGTTAAAGCTTACCCGGATCTTACGGCTGCATATATGGATCTGGAATCCGGCCGCTGCGATGCCGTACTGGCAGATACGGTGCTGAATGAATACTACATGACAAAGAAACCGGATCAGTTCCGTGAATTGCCGGACCAGGTATCGAAGGATACATTTGCCATCGGCATTAAGAAGGACAACCAGGCACTGGTGGATCTCCTGAACCAGGGCATTGATAAAGTCATCGCCAGTGGGGAAGCGGCAAAGATTTCTGAAAAATGGTTTGGCAAGGACGTTGTTCTTAAGAACTGAGAAACGGAATCATCCATTCCTGCCCCTTTGAGCGGGAATCAGAAAATCACCGGGGCAGGCTGCGCTCCGGTGATTTTCGATTGAATGGACAATTGCGGTTTGACGAGCTGTTGGGGTTTGGTGGTTGGCATGTTTGCGGATAGAGTCACTCGCATGGAGCTCCTGGCTTCTGGCGGCTAGCTGTTAGGAAGGCTGATCCGCCTGCGGTGCTTCCACCCGGTATTTCCGTCAGTCATTCGTGCTGTAGGCTGGCCAGCTTTCCTTGAAGCTAGCAGCTAACAGCTAGAAGCTCTCACGCGTTTGATTCTCTCCACCAGCGTCGCCCCAATAGCTCGACAAACCGAAATTGACACCTATAAGTTTTATAAATTCTGTTTCTCTATCTTGTTAAATGATTGAAGTCAGTGTATGATATTCATACGTGTATAAAGGAAGTGCCTGCCCGGCATTTTCCGGATTTTTGTAAGGAGTCACTGATGGATTATATTCTTCACATTCTGCCGAATATGTTTTCCGGTCTTGGCGTATCGGCAAAGATTTTTATTCTGACCTTTGTATTAGCACTGCCCATAGGGATCCTGCTGGCCATGGTCCGCATTTCCCATGTGACCATTTTTCGGAAGCTGGCGGCCATGTACATCTATGTGATGCGGGGAACGCCGCTCATGCTGCAGATCATGTTTATTTATTATGGCCTGCCGCTTATGCTTCATGTACAGGTGAGCGATTTTCCCGCAGCTATTATTGCCTTTGTGGCCAACTATGCAGCCTATTTTGCAGAAATTTTCAGGGGCGGCATCCAGTCCATCAGCAAAGGGCAGTATGAAGGGGCCAAGGTCCTTGGTTTTTCCTATCGCCAGACCATGTGGCACATTATCCTTCCCCAGGTAGTAAAGAGGGTTATCCCGCCACTGGGCAATGAAACCATTACCCTCCTGAAGGATACATCCCTGGTGTACATCCTTGCCATGAATGATCTCATGCGTGTTACCCGTGCCTTTGTACAGCGGGATTTCGATACCACCCCGTTCCTGGTGGCCGCTGTATTCTACCTTGTATGCACGGCTATACTGACGAAGATTCTGGCATATGTAGAAAAGCGGTATGCCGTTTATGAAGAATGATGAGGTGAAGGCATGAGTTTTATTGAAATGAAAGATATCCGTAAGGACTTTGGGAAACTGACCATCCTTCACGGTGTAAATATGAATCTGGAAAAGGGCGAAGTCCTTTCTATTATCGGTCCCTCCGGTGCAGGAAAAAGTACGCTGCTCCGGTGCCTGATCCATCTGGAGACCATCCAGGGGGGATCTATACGGGTAGATGGCGATACACTGGCGGAAGAAAAGAATGGAACAGTGGTCTATGCGGATGAAAAGAAACAGAAAGAAATCCTTGGGAAAATGGGCATGGTTTTCCAGTCCTTTAATCTGTTTCCCCATATGACAGTGATTGATAATGTGATGGCGGCCCCCATTTATGTAAAGGGCATGAAAAAGGAGGAAATCCTCCCGGTAGCAGAAGACCTCCTGAATAAAGTGGGACTTCTGAACAAGAAAGATGTGTATCCGGGCAGTCTTTCCGGCGGGCAGAAGCAGCGGGTAGCTATTGCCCGTGCCCTGGCCATGAATCCGGACATCATGCTCTTCGATGAACCTACATCGGCACTGGATCCGGAACTCACCGGAGAAGTGCTGAAAACCATCCAGCAGCTGGCCGATGAAAATATGACTATGGCCATTGTGACCCATGAAATGGCCTTTGCCAAATCCGTTTCCGACAAAGTGCTCTTTATGGTAGATGGCAGGGTGGAAGAAGAAGGTACCAGTGAGGAAGTCTTTGACCATCCACAAAATGAACGGACCAAAGCATTCCTGAAATCTATTCTCCGGGCATAAATCAAAACAAAAAACTGCGCTTTTGCGCAGTTTTTTATTGCCTCAATGAAACAGTCATCCATATGCTGGCCTTGAGAATTTTCACCCTTTGGAAAACGAAGAGCATATCGATTGGCGAAAGGGTATCAACGTGGGAACCATAAGATGTAAGGGTTCCTTAGAGTCCCAATACCACTCCGACTACGGCAGAAATAGCAATGTAGATAACCGGATGCCAGCGGAATTTCACAAGCCCCACATAAATGATTACGGCAAGGAGGAGGGAGGGCCAGCGGAAGAGGCTCATGAGAGAACCGGTGGAAGAGAAGAGGGGAAGATTCAGGAGGGAAATCTTGGCAACACCCAGACCGGCAGCCGCGATGAGAGCCGTGGAAGCAGGGCGAAGTCCGTAAAAGATGCGGGCCATGGCATCGGATTCCTTGAATTTCTTAAGAACCGCATATACGATGCTGATGACAATAAGGGCGGGAGCGGTGAGGGAAAGGGTGGTGTAGATGCCGCCCGGGATGCCCAGGGCCTGGAATCCGGCATAGGTAGCCATGTTGACTCCCAAGGGCCCTGGGGTGGATTCGGAAATGGCAATCATATTGGCTATATCTTCTGCAGTGAACCATCCGGTACGCTGGGAAATATCATACAGGAAAGGAAGGGTTGCCAGGCCGCCGCCTACAGCAAAAAGGCCGGCTTTAAAAAATTCCCAGAACATCTGGAGCCAGATCATTTGGAAGCACCTTCTTTCTTATCCGAGGGTTTCAGGAAGAAACCCACAACACCGGCAAGTACTACGGAGAATACCGGAGAGACCGGAGCAAAGAGGGCGACGGCCAGTATAAGCAGGAATATGGCAAGCGTTCTTTTGTCCCGTACCGATTTCTTTCCCAATTTTATGACGGCATCGAGAATCAGTATGCATACGCAGGCGCGGATGCCGGTGAATGCATGGACCACGTAGGGATTCTCCTCAAACTGGGTGAGGAACATGGCAATCACAGTAATGATGATCATGGAGGGGGTAATGACACCGATGGTAGCAAAGAGGCCGCCCCAGAATCCTTTCAGTTTGAGGCCTATAAAGGTGGCTACATTGACGGCAATCATGCCGGGAGTTACCTGGCCAAGGGCATAATAGTCCATAAGTTCTTCGTCAGTGGCCCAGTGGTGGTTATCTACCACTTCCCGCTGCAGGATGGGAAGCATGGCATAACCGCCGCCAAAAGTGATAGCGCCCATCTTGGCAAATATCAGGAACAGCTGGATTAATAGTTTCATTGTTTTTTACCTCCGAAAATGGCTTAGCAGGATTTCAGACTATTGCGGTTTGTAGATATGTTTGGTGGTTGGAATTTGACTCGCATGATTCCGGTCGTAGTCACGAGCCTTGAGCAGTGAGCCTTGGGCCTTGAGCTGTTCGGCGTCTTCGACGCAAATGCACCCCCTCAGCCTTCGGCAGCTCACCCTACGGGAAAGCGACTCACGATGATTTGAGCGTCGCGTTGCTCCTCCAAATCATGTTCGCTGCCACCCCGGTGGGGGAGCCAAGACTTGCTACCCCCTCCGGGGTGGCAAGGGAACTGGATTCGCAGGGAGCCGTAGGCGACTGAGAATCCAGTGACACGCTTCCCTGTGCGGGAAGTCCCGCGTAGCGGGCGAGGGGGGTGCATCTGCCGCGTAGCGGCTATTCAGCTCAAGGCTCAAGGCTAAAGGCTATGACTACAACCATCAGCATGCCAAACTACCTGTCGCAACAGTTTGCAATACTGAAGTTGGCAGTACTTCGGACCATCCACTTATGGAAACACATAAACCCCAACAGTGTTATCCTTAGCATCCTGTCAGCAGCTAACTGTTGCACTCTTTAAGGAATATATGTATCATAACAGGTGGAGAGATATATGAAAAATATTTATTTCATCAATAAGCATATGGAGAAGATATATATGGACTTGAGGCAGCTGAGATATTTTAAAACCATTATAGAGGAAGGAACTATTACCGGGGCAGCCAGGAAGCTTCACATATCCCAGCCGCCCCTTTCGAGCCAGATGCATCTTCTTGAAAAGGAACTTGGCACGTCCCTGTTAGAAAGGGGAGCCCGGCAGGTGACGCCTACGGAAGCCGGCAGCCGACTGTACCGGTATACCCTGGAGATGCTGGATCTGGAGACTGCGGCCAGGGAAGAAATCAGTACGTTGAAGACGGGTCACCAGGGAGTGCTCCGTCTTGGGCTGGTGTCATCCGGCGGTCATAGGAAGCTGTACCGGCTGCTCAAACAGTATGAAGACCGGTATCCCCATATACAGATTAAGGTGGTGGAAGGAAACAGTTATGAACTTCTGGATAAGCTGAGGAAAGGAAAGCTTGATGTTTCCCTTCTTCGTTCCCCCTTTTCTACCTATGGGCTGGAAATGGTGGTACTGGACAAATCTCCTATGGGTGTCGGTATCCTGAGACCATGGAAGGGAGAGGTGTTCCTTAAGGATTTGGGGGATAGTCCTCTTATCCTGTACAGGCGGTGGGAAAAGATCATTCTGGGGGAATGCGAAAAGGAAAAATTCCGGCCTAATGTGTACTGTGTGGCTGATGATGCAAGGACCTGCAGGGAATGGGCAGAAGCGGGACTGGGATTGGCACTGGCACCGATGTCTGTCCTTCAGGAAAGTTCCCGCCTGTCGGTGGGGATACTGAAAGAAGATGCCCTTTTTTCCACCCTCTGTCTGGCCCGGAGAAAGGGGAACGGAGAATCCCAGAGCGGCCGGCTCCTGTTCCGGATGGCTCGTGAGATGGAAGGGGCAGCGGATTATCCTGAACGGATGTAATCATAAGCAGTCATTTCTGTATGGCAGCAAAGCAGGGACCGTAAATTCTCAAAGTAACTTCCGGTCGCCTGAAACTGGCGATAAGTTCGAGAAATTTGCTGGAAGTTAGTTTGGGAAATTGTAAAAATCGCCTTAATTTTCGTTGTTAATTGTGAATTTTAGAGCAATAAGACTGTTTCAGCGCATGCTAAAAGAAACTTTGAATTGTTATTTTTCAAAGTAAATTCCGGTTGACATGAAGTTGCTTTGAGAAATACTCCTGGCTCTAAAACAAGAAGATGCTGTTGAATTTGTTGCTGGTAAAAGCAAGCAGTTGACAATATCCATTCCGGGGCTGCTGATTTTCGCCTGTTCTCCAATGCTTGTCAAGACGAAAGACATGTCTTGACAAGCATTGGAGAACAGGCGGTCAGCTGGCCAGTCCGGAAATGGATTAGAATGCTACAACTCCAAGTATCTGGAGCAGCTTTGTCGTCTGCACAACGTTTTCAGCAGGAACTTTGCAGATTCCTAAAATGTGGGCAGCCTCCGTACCATAGATGTGGGTAAACATTTCGTAGGCGGTTTTGCCATTAAAGACTGCCCTTTTGGTTGAATTTATGTGGGAAAAGATTATATCTACTTTTTCCTGCGTCAGATTGTCGAAGTTGGCTCCTTTCGGCAGGATGTCACGGAGGAGTGTGTGATTCTTCTCCACGCGGGGCTTTTGGCTGGAGCGCATAGGATCGCAATAAAAGAGGCGTGTTTCCCTCGTTCCGGCCGCATTCATCTCGATGCCATCTATATTGGCGAATTCTCCCCCGTTATCTGTAAGGATAAGAGAGAAACAACTGGCAAAGGGAATGCCGGCATCGGTGAATTTCTGACGGAGGGTTTGAAACTGCTCCGTTACAGCCTGGGCCGTCTTGTTGGGCAGCAGCCTGCCAAACATGAAATTGCTGTTGGTAAAGAGCATTGTAAGCAGTACCTTGCCTCCGACACGTCCAATTACAGTGTCCATCTCAACCCAGTGCGTAATATGATTTGCAGCGATATGCTGCTGGAAATCTTCATATGCGCGGCCTTTCTTTGCTCCATACGGCACATATTCAAGCTGACGGGGCTTGCGGGATCTGAATTTGACCATACGGGGAAGTTCGATCGGGCTGAAAGAGCAGTATCCTTTCTTGATATAGCGGTAAACAGTAGCCTGCGACGCCTGAATTTCCTCGGTCTGCATAATGTGGTAAATATGCTGCCCTTTCTTTATCCCTTCCCGGAGCTTCCTGTCAGTATCCCAGAAACTGGCTTTATTAAGTGCAATACCGGTTCTGGATTCTGACCTGAGGGCCTCATAATCTTTTTGGGCAGATTTGGCTCTATAGACCAGACGTTTAAGATGACAGTATGGCTTTTGCTTACAGCCATTGCAGACATAAGGCGAATGGGTGAGTTTGGGACATTCGTCGTTTAAGACACGGCCACTGTCATCGCGGCGAGTCCAGTTGTTTGCAGCCAATTCCCGATGTTTACGTACTTCCTTAGATATTGTGCTGGCATCCTTTCCAATAGTACGTGCAATCTCGGAGAAAGTAGATTGGGATTTGAGCATCGCTTCGATGGTGAGTCGGTCATCAAAGGTGAGATGTTTGTTCTTCCTTGTAGAATTGACAATGTTGCTCATAGTTAACCTCATATTCCACGAGTATTTCTCAAGTTAAATTCTACCAAATGTCAGTTCTCAAAGTAAATTCCAGAATGACCTTCAGAGCTGGAACTTACTTTGCGAAATTGCTGCAAAGCAGGGGCAAATAATAATTATTCTGTAGATATTTGTTTTTTAAGACCTTTTGTGCTAAAATATAACTTGCGATTTATCGTGCATTGTAGGACCCTGAAAAAGGTATCAATTTGTCGGTTAGCCGACTTAAGGAGGAATATTTTTTATGAACGTAAAAGTTGAGGCACTGGATCAGCACAAGGTTTCTGTGAGCATTGAATTGCCGGCTGAAGTTGTACAGAAGGGATTCAAGAGAGCTGTATCCCGCATTGCGAACCAGGTGAAAATCCCCGGTTTCCGTAAGGGCAAAGCAAGCCGCAAGATCCTGGAAATGCATTTCGGCAAGGCCGCTGTAGAAGCAGAAGCTAAGGACATTGTCATCAATGAATCCCTGCAGCAGGCTCTTTCCCAGGAAAAACTGATTCCTGTAACCACACCGGACGTGAAGGAAGGCAAGTTCTCCGAAACCGATGGTGCTGATTTCACTGCTTCCTTTGTAAAACGTCCGGAAGTGGAACTGGGCGAATACAAGGGCCTGGAAGCCAAGAGAGATAACCCGGAAATCACCGATGACCAGGTTCTGGACCAGCTCAAGGCAGCTGCTGAACAGAATGCAAGACTGGAAAAAGCAGAAGACGGCGCTGAACTGAAAAAAGGTGACTTTGCTATTATCGACTTCAAAGGCACCGTTGATGGAAAACCTTTTGAAGGCGGCGAAGGCAAGACCTATCCTCTCGAAATCGGTTCCCAGAGTTTTATTCCCGGCTTTGAAGAACAGCTGGAAGGACATAAGGCCGGTGATGATGTGGTTGTAAAAGTCACATTCCCGGAAAACTATTTCGTGGATGCCCTCAAAGGCAAAGAAGCAGAATTTACCGTTCATATCAGTGATGTAAAGCGGAAACAGCTCCCGGCTCTGGATGATGCATTTGCAAAATCTATCAGCCAGTTTGAAACCATGGATGACCTGAAGGCTGCTGTCAAACAGCAGATGCAGCTTTCCGCTATCCAGCAGGCAGAAGAAGCTTATCATGAAGCTCTCGTAAACCAGGCTGTAGCCAACGCTAAAGTTGATATTCCTAAGGAAATGGTTGAACAGCGCATCGATGAAATCGTAGATGAAATCAAGCTGAATATGGAATCCAGAAATTCTACCATGGAAGATTACCTGAAGAGCATCGGCAAGACCATGGACGATTTCCGCAAGGACTATGAAAAGACAGCAGAAGAACAGGTTCGCCAGGGCCTGGTTCTTGAAACCATTGCTGACAAGGAAGGCCTGGAAGTTACCAATGAAGACCTGTCCATGGAAATCTACAGCATGGCTCACCAGTTCAATGCTGACCCCAACGATGTAATGAAGATCATCAGGGATGAAAACCGCGTAGGCATGCTGGTGAACTCCGTACTCCGCAAGAAGGCTGCTGCGTTCATCTATGGCGCTGCAAAGAAAGCAGAAGCTGACAAGAAGGAAGCAGAAGCTGCTGCGGAAGCTCCGAAGGCTGAAGAAAAGGCCGAGGAGGCACCGAAAGCGGCGGAAGCTCCGAAGACCGATGACTATGAATCCATGACAGTGAAGGATCTCAAAGCCTATGCCGCAGAAAAAGGCATTGCATTGGAATCCAAAGCCAAGAAAGCTGAAATCATCGAAACTATCCGTAAAGCAGAAGCAAAATAACCTGCTTTTCGGCATACAATCCATTTGAATGCAGCATCAGACAGCTGATGATGTGGTTAAAAGAGACGCGGGGATAACCGGCGTCTCTTTCGCCCATATACTGTATTTCCTGTTTACCCTACTTTTCCGATCGGAAAAGAGTGTACCCATAAAGAAAGGGTGTTACACATATGGCATATGTACCGATTGTAGTTGAACAGACAGCACAGGGAGAACGGTCCTACGACATTTACTCCCGACTCCTGAAGGATCGCATTATTTTCCTGGACGGACAGATTGAAGACCACATGGCCAATGTCATTATTGCCCAGCTCCTGTTCCTGGAAGCAGAAGATCCCTCCAAGGATATCCATCTTTACATCAACAGCCCCGGTGGCGTGGTGACCGCAGGCCTTGCTATTTATGACACCATGCAGTATATCCGCCCCGATGTTTCTACCATCTGTATCGGATCCTGCGCCAGCATGGCGGCGGTACTCCTGACGGCCGGTGCCGCAGGCAAGCGCTATGCACTGCCCCATTCCAATATTATGATTCACCAGCCCCTGGGCGGCGTACAGGGCCAGGCTACGGAAATTGAAATTCACGCCCGTGAAATTCTCCGCCTCCGCAGCGAACTGAATGGCATCCTGTCCAAGCACAGCGGACAGCCCCTGGAAACGATCCAGAAGGATACGGAACGGGATAACTTCATGACCGCTGAAATGGCTAAGAATTACGGGCTCATCGATAAGATCCTGACCCGCAATGATCTTCATAAGTTAACTGCCAAATAAAGGAGGCTCCCATTGGATAGAAAAACAGAAGGAACTCCGGTCTGCAGTTTCTGCGGCCGCTCCGGGGATGAGGTAGAAAAACTGATTGCCGGCCCGGGAGTCTATATCTGCAACGAATGCATTGAAGTATGCTCCAATATCCTCCGGGAGGAACTGAAGGCGGACAAGAAGAAATCACTTCCTAAGTTCAAGCTGCCTACGCCGGAAGAAATCAAAAAGTACATGGACCAGTATGTCATCGAACAGGATGATGCCAAAATGGCATTGGCCGTGGCGGTGTACAACCATTACAAACGAATCGAACATGAAGGGGAAGACGATGGTGTGGAACTGCAGAAGTCCAATATCATCATGCTTGGACCTACGGGCAGCGGGAAAACACTTCTGGCCCAGACCCTGGCCCGGTTCCTGGATGTTCCCTTTGCCATTTCCGATGCTACGACGCTGACTGAAGCAGGCTACGTAGGGGAAGATGTGGAAAATATCCTTCTCCGCCTGATCCAGGCAGCGGACTATGATATCGATAAAGCAGAACGGGGTATTGTCTATATCGATGAAATCGATAAGATTGCCAGAAAGTCTGAGAACCCCTCCATCACCCGGGATGTATCCGGTGAAGGAGTGCAGCAGGCTCTCCTGAAAATTCTGGAAGGTACCGTAGCCAGCGTACCGCCCCAGGGAGGACGGAAGCATCCGAACCAGGAAATGATCCAGATCGATACGACGAATATCCTCTTTATCTGCGGTGGCGCCTTTGCAGGCATTGACAAAGTCATCGACCGCCGTCTTACGAAGAGTGTCATGGGATTTGGCGCGGACATTGAAAAGAAAGATGAAAAGGACATGGAGGAACTGCTGCAGCAGGTACAGCCGGAGGATCTCCTGAAATACGGCCTGATTCCTGAATTCATCGGCCGCCTGCCGGTTATCGTTCCCCTTCATCCACTCAATGAAGATGCATTGGTCAAAATCCTGACGGAACCAAAGAATGCACTGGTCAAGCAATACCAGAAACTGCTGGCCATGGACCATGTGGACCTGGAATTTGATGAGAAGGCCATCCATGCCATCGCCAAACAGGCTATCGAACGGAATACCGGTGCCCGGGGACTTCGTGCCATCATTGAAAAAATCATGCAGAAGGTTATGTACGAGATTCCAAGCATGAAAGATGTGACGAAGTGCACCGTTACGGAAGATGTGGTACTCCACCATTCTGATCCGATCCTGACACGGAGCGGGACGAAGGAATAATCGGAATTCTCCCGGAAACAGAGAAAAAGAAAGGGACTGTAAAAAGATGGTTTCATCTATTTACAGCTCCTTTTTCTTTCTTTTAAAAAAGCCGATTCTTCTTCCCCCTTCGGCGGTAGTTTGTAAAAAATCTATTAAATTCATACTCTTCCATGTGATACAATATATGTTATGGAGGAATCATATATGACTGAAATGGTAAAAGAAAACAGTGCCCTCACCCTGCCGCTGGTGGCGCTGAGGGATATAGTGATTTACCCTCGTATGACGGTAAATCTTGATATAGGACGGAAAGACTCCATTGCCGCCGTACGGTTCGCCGGCAAAGGAGATCGCTATATTGTGACGGCCATGCAGAAGAATGGAGCCATAGAGAATCCGGACCCCGATGATTTATATCGGGTAGGGACTGTGGTAAAGATTAACCAGATGCTGCAGCTCCCGGGCGGGCTCATCCGGATCCTTGCAGAAGGGGTATCCCGGGTAGATATTCTTTCTATTACAAATACGGACCATGGTTTTTCGGCAGAGGTAGATGACCTGAAAGAAACACCGGCTGCCGATGAGCTTAAAGCAGAGGCCTATCGGAGGACCATTCTTAAAAATTTCTTTGAATGGCTCCGGAATACAAAACAGGGGCTTCCCGATGACCAGATGGAACAGCTGAAGCTCATCACCGATCCCGGTGAGATGGCGGATTTTATTTCTGCCCAGCTTCTGATTACGCCGAAACGGCGGCAGGACCTGCTGGAAGAGACTGATATCATGACCCGCCTGCAGATGGTGCAGCGGCTTCTTGACCAGGAAATCCAGATTGGCCGGCTGGAAGCGGAAATCAATGGGGATGTCCGTGCCAAAATGGACAAGGAACAGCAGGACTACTACCTGCGCCAGAAAATCAAGAGTATCCACGATCGCCTGGGAGATACGGTGAGCCAGGAGAAAGAGGCCGATGGATACAGGAAAAAACTTCAGGAAACGAATATTCCGAAGGAATACAAAGATAAACTGGAAAAGGAAATCAATCACCTGGCCGCCATGCCGCCTATGATGGCAGAGACCGCGGTGGCCCGGAATTATCTGGACTGGATATTCAGCCTGCCTTGGAACAAAGAAAGCCAGGATAAGCTAGACCTGAAACAGGCCAAAAAGGTACTGGACCATGACCATTTCGGACTGGAAAAAATCAAGGAACGGATTCTGGAATATCTGGCAGTCCGTGTGCTGGCTCCTGATGCCAAGGCACCTATTATCTGTTTTGTCGGCCCTCCTGGCGTAGGCAAGACTTCCCTGGCCCAGTCCATTGCCAATGCCATGGGCCGGAAGTTTGCCAGGATTTCCCTGGGTGGCATCCATGATGAAGCGGAAATCCGGGGCCACCGCCGTACCTATATCGGCGCCATGCCGGGCCGCTTTATTGAAGCCATCGGACAGGCCGGGACAAAGAATCCCCTTATCCTGCTGGATGAAATCGATAAAGTGGGAGCTGATTTCCGAGGAGACCCTGCGTCTGCCCTGCTGGAAGCCCTGGATCCGGAACAGAATAAGGCATTCCATGATAACTACATTGATATCCCCTTTGACCTGTCAAAAGTCTTTTTCCTGGCTACCGCCAACACGGTGTCCACCATTCCACCGGCCCTGCTTGACCGTATGGAACTCATTGAACTGACGGGATACACGGAAGAGGAAAAACTGAAAATCGCCAAGCAGTACCTCATTCCCCGGCAGAGGGAAAGAAACGGTCTCAAGGCTGGTGATATCCGCTTTACGGACCTCATGATTCGCAAGATTATCGAGGGATACACCAGAGAAGCGGGAGTCAGGGAACTGGAGAGAACCATCGGTGCTCTGTGCCGGAAGGTTGGCAAAAAAATCGTCATGGATGACGAGTCCCTGCCTGCCCTTTCTGCAAAGACCCTGGAAAAATACCTGGGGCCGGTGAAATTCATGCCCATGGCGGAAGAGCATCCCGATGCGGTGGGCCGGGTGAATGGACTGGCCTGGACCATGGCTGGCGGTGAAGTGCTGGATACAGAAGCAGTCACTATTAAAGGCAAAGGCCATCTCATCCTGACAGGGCAGCTGGGAGATGTGATGAAGGAATCGGCGGAAACTGCCTATACCTGCATCCGCAGCCGGGCAAAGGAACTGGGGCTGAAAGAGGATTTCTATGAATCCCTGGATACCCATATCCATTTCCCGGAAGGGGCAGTTCCTAAGGATGGGCCCTCTGCCGGCGTCACCATGGCTACAGCCATGGCATCTGCCTATACCGGAAGGAAAGTGAGAGGCGATACAGCCATGACCGGGGAGATTACGCTCACCGGAGAGGTCCTTCCCATTGGCGGTGTCAAAGAGAAGGTACTTGCTGCCAACCGGCTGGGCATTAAACAGATTCTTCTGCCGGAAAAGAATAAGAGGGACCTGGAAGAGCTGCCGGAATCGGTGAAAAATAAACTTCATTTTGTATATGTAAAGAATGTAGACGACGTGCTGGCCCATGCATTGGTGAAGTAAGAAGCGGACCAGCGGCAGGAGTCTAAGTTGAGCTGCTGTATGTCCGGGAGGGGGCGGCGTCCTCTCCCGGAGTAAAAGGAGGTATCCCTGTGGCAGAAGTTAAAGAAATGGATGAATTTCATATATTTTCTTCCGCTTACTTCAGCGCTGCCGTGAATCGGAGCCAGTATGTAAAGGATGGGAAAAAGGAAATAGCCTTTATCGGCCGGTCCAACGTAGGAAAGTCTTCTCTCATCAATTCTCTCTGCGGAAGGCGGAAACTGGCCTTTGTGAGCCGGGAGCCGGGAAAGACGAGGACCATTAATTATTATGCTATTCAGTCAAGGCGGATAGAAGAAGCAAAGGAAGAACGGCAGGACTGGTATCTTGTGGACCTTCCAGGGTATGGGTTTGCAAAAACCAGCCAGCAGAATAAGGACAGCTGGTCCGACTTTATCGGTGACTACCTGGAAAACTCAAAGAGCCTGATGATGATCGGGCTGCTGATCGATATTCGCCATCCGGGCCTGCCTATAGATATGAAGGCCTATGAGTGGCTTCGCCGCATTGCTCCCTGCCTCCAGATTATCGGGACGAAGGGGGATAAATTGAAGCGGAATGAACTGGTAAAGAATAAGAAGCTTCTGGATAAGTATTTCCCCGGCGATGGTCCGGCTATTGCCTATTCCTCTTTAAATGGAGACGGTCGGAATGAGCTGCTCCGGGTCATTGAAGGAAAGATTTGTGACTGATATGAAAAAAACAGCATTTCTTGCAGCCCTCTTTGCAGCGGCATCGATTACCGGCTTTGCCTATAACGTGTATGCGCCGAATTCTTTTGACCCGGTGAGTCCGAAGTCCTGGGATTACCGGACTGTGTATACCCTGACGGAAGAAGGAAAAGCTCCTTCTTATACGAAAGATTTTTTCAGCCGCGGTGGTATTACCCGGTATGAACTGGCCAGCGTGATCAAAAATATGCTGGAACACCATGATGAGAAAGACAGGGACCATGAAGCACTGATGAAATTGAAAAAGGACTATGCCCGGGAATTGGAATCCCTGGGATACAAAGAGGCTAAAGATCTTTCCCCCAGAAAAGGCATAGATTTTTCCGGCGATGGCCGCATCCGCTACAGCGATGGCAGCAGCGTGGATGGTCGGGTCCGGGTCAATACGACGTGGCATATAGATGATGGTACATCCATACAGGCCCGGGGGACAAAGAATGTAAAATGATAGTACAAAGCCCTGGTGAAATGGCAACTCCATTTCATCAGGGCTTTTTGTATGCATACGAGAATCAGCAGATTTTCCGGAATATATCGGCGGGCGGAGAGAAGAGATGAGATGGCTTGGTCATTCTTCCTGCTTCCCTTTTTATTTCTCATGGATTATAATAAAAACGTCAATTTCATGGAAAAATGGGCAACGGGGCCTGCAGCACAGCTTTGCTGCGGGCTTTTTGTGTATTTTCCGGTCAAAAGAGCCAAGAGGCTTCTTTAATTCATGAAGGGGGATTTATTTATGTTCAGTCTGGCAGCACCCCATGCAAAGGGTAAAAGTGCAGAAGATAATATTTTCGCAGCCAATAACAGGGCTATTGCACTGGCAGAGAAAATCGGCAATGACCAGGTAATCAACGGTACCGTAGGTTCCATTCTGGATGAAGATGGAAATCTGGTGGTACTGGATGTCGTCAAAAATGCATTCAAGGAACTGACACCAAAGGAAATCTGTGCCTATGCGCCTATCCAGGGATACCGAAAATTCCTGGACGACTGCATCGACCAGTGCTTTGGTGAATCCCGTCCGGAAGGATATATTGATGCCTGCTCCACTCCCGGCGGTACCGGCGTACTTCATCATGTTATCCACAACTATTCGGAAGTGGGAGACGAAGTACTGATTACGGATTGGCACTGGGGCGCTTATGACAGCCTCATTGATGATAACAACCGGAAAGTCAGAAGCTTTTCCTTCCTGACAGAGGATGGACATTTCAATACATCCGCTTTCCGGGATGCGGTAACGGATATCCTTTCCAGACAGGATAATATCGTCATCATTCTGAATGGTATTGCCAATAACCCTACGGGCTACTGCATGTCTGTGGATGAATGGCAAGCCGCTGTGGATGTGCTGAAAGAGGCCACCAAAGGTGGTGATAAGAATGCGATCCTTGTTCCCGATGTAGCTTATCTTGACTACAGCGGTGAAAAGCAGGAGTGCCGCAAGTTCTTCAAAGTCTTTGGCGGACTTCCGAAAAACATTCTTGTGGTTTGTGCCTATACCCTGTCCAAGGGATTTACCATGTATGGCCAGCGCATGGGTGCCATGATCGGCATTACTTCCGATAAGGATGTTATTAAGGAATTTGTGGATATCAACCAGTATAGCAGCCGGGCTACCTGGTCCAACTGCAACAGTGCGGCCCAGAATGCAATGATCCGCATCTGTGAAGATCCGGAAAAAATCAAGGAACTGGATGCGGACCGCGCCCGGTACTTCCGGCTGATTCAGGAAAGGGCCGCCATCTTCATGAAGGAAGCAAAGGAAGAGGGAGTGAAGTTTGTTCCCTATATTTCCGGTTTCTTCATTACCATTCCGGTCACAAACTCCCAGGCGGTCTGTGATGACCTGGAAAAACAGCACGTATTCCTGGTTCCCTTGAAGAAGGGCATCCGCCTGGCAGTCTGCTCCGTATCCAAGGCAAAAATGGAAGGCCTTGCCCATAAACTGGCCCTCGCCATCAAAGCAGCCGGAGCCAAACAGTAAAAATCCGGTTCTGGCAGGATGAAATTACGGGTCTATGATCGGCAGTATTCCCGGCAAAGAACCTCAGGGAGGAAGGCGGTATTGAATATTCCGCAACAGGTGTACCGCCTATCCGAAAAAGCGGTACCGCCTTTCCGCGGAAAGTGTACCGCTTATCCGCCAAGGTGTACCGCTTATTCTTTAGGTTATGATGTTAAAATAATTTAGTCATTTTTCGCATCGGTGCTATTCAAATATTCTCTCATATTCATTGATCCGCAATTGATGTGGTAGGCATTGTGAATGATTCTGTCCATAATCGCATCGGCCAGAACCCCATCACCGAGGCGCGGATACCATTCTGAGCTTTTGTACTGGGAACAGAAAATAGTAGAATGGGCATCGTACCTGTTTTCCAAGATTTCAAGAAGATACTGCTGCTCCACTTCCGTCGGCATCTCGAGAAGCCATTCGTCGATGATGAGGAGATCGTAGCCGGAGAACTTCTTTACAATGCTGGCCACGCTCCGTCCGACTTCGGTTCCATAATTGAACTGTTCCATAAGCTCCGGCATGCGGAAATACTTGACCCTGTACAGATGGCGGCAGGCCTCTTTCCCTAAAGCACAGGCGAGGTGGGTCTTTCCTACTCCGGTAAATCCGTTGATGATCAGATTCTTATGGCGTTCAATGTAACCGCAGCTGGCATAGCCCAGGATTTCTTCGCGGCTGAAACCTCTGCCCTGCATGATAAGGGTGTGAACATCGGCATCAGGATAGCGAAACTTAGCAATATGCGTCAGCCTCCGGATGCGATCATCCAATTTTACTGAATAGCATTCATCGATGGCCAGTGTCAGCCTCGAATCGAAGTCCAAAGGGGCATAAGATTCCAGATCACTCTGCTGGTTCTGCAGGGCTTCTACCAGAGGTTCCATTTTCATGTTGCGGAGTTTCCGCTGTGTTTCTTCATTGATCATTTTGTCTTTCCTCCATAATAGTCTGCGCCGCGGATGTAAGCGCCTTTTTCGGAAATACTGTGTTTTCCGGTATTTTCATAACGGGCGGAATGTACGCTGTCCAGGATTTTGTCTTGATTGTTCCCTAATACAGCTTTAAGATAGTTGTAGCGGGGCGATGTTGTGTGGGCTAAAGCATACTGGCAGGCATTCTCGAAGCGGTCCTTCGGATATTTCTGACTGAGATGCAGAACGGCCAATGCAGCATTATAGCCCTGCTCTTTTATGGTTACACTGTCAAAAATCCTCCTGATGACTTCCGACGTACAAGGTCCGATCTTCTCTGCCCAGGCACAGATGCGGTCCTTGTCCATTTCCGGCTGGTTGAATGTATCCGGCATATCTCCCGGGCGTGTGGAATAGTGGTTGGTCATGTAGTCAGGAAATCTGATATGGGAGGCAATACGCCGGTTTCCGCAGTAGATTTCCACAAGTTTGTCGGTGTAACGGATATCCACGGACTGCCCGCGGTATACGTAGGGAACGGAGTACCAGTTTTTCTTAAAGGAAACGTGGAAATTGGGATATACTTTCCTTCCCAGAATAACCGAGGCGATTTCATAAGGAGCTCGTGGAAGAGCCCGGAGATATTTCTTCTCGTCCAGCCATACTTCATAGCGGCTTCCCTGCCTTTTCTGGAAGGGCTGCCGGTTGTACTTATCTGTAGCAGTCACTACATCCTTCTGCAGCTCGCCAAGAGTAAAGTAAACCTTATTGCGAAGACGGGCGATGATAGCGGTGGCAATATTTCCAACCGTATTCTCCACGGATGCTTTCTGCTTGGGCTTCCGCACACCGGCAGGCATAATAGCAGTTGAATAATGAAGCCCAAGTGCCTCATAGGCATCGGTGAGAACCACTTCACCCTCTTTGGGATGCTTCACAACGCCGGTTTTGAGATTGTCACAGACTGTCCGCACAGGAACGCCGCCAAATGCCTCGTACATGTGAACATGGCACCGGAGCCATGTATCCATCTTCATATCCAGCGTGGCCTCCACGTAGGCATACCTGCTGTATGTGAGGCAGGAAACAAAGAGATGCACGGAAATGGTCGCGCCGGTATCACGGTCGATGATCTGCATGGTCGGCCCGCTCCAATCGACCTCGCACTGGGCTCCGGGCTTATGCTCCAGATGATTGGTCAGGTCATGGGTTGTGCAGTACCGGCCGTAATCCTCACAGAACTTGGTATGCCCTACAGCAATGTTTCCATTCTGGTGACACCTGTCACGATACTCCGTCCAGAGCAATGAAAGAGTCACACTCGGCTTCTTGAGCTCTTTATGGATGGATTCGTAATCCGGCAGCTCGTACATGTCTGAACCTTCCGGTCGGTCAGGGAAGAAGAGCTTTTGTAGTGCTGCATCATCCAGCTTGCGGATGCCCGCATAAGTGATGCCCTTCTTCCGCGCTGTTCGCAGTACGGTAGTAATCGTACTCCTCGACATGTGACGGGAGCGGGAAATCTCATCTTGAGACATTCCGCGGTCATGGAGCTCCAGGATGAGCCGGATCCTGGCAAAATTAGCCATATTAAAAGGCCTCCTTTCATAGAACAAAGGGAAATACTACGTCCCTGTTTTCATTCTATGGCAGGAAGCCATATATTAATATATTTATTAAAAGAATTTAGGAGTATTTCAGCTGGCATGTACACCAATAGTTCAAGAAGTTACCTAAAAATGGCAAGCGGTACACCTCGGCGGACAAACGGTACACCTTGGCGGACAGGCGGTACACCTACTGCGGAATACTCACGGTATCTTGGAAATCCTTGTTTTGGGCCTGTTCTGCCTTCTTCTCCTGGGGACTGTTTTTTTCAAAGGCTCCCTGGTCTTGGCTCTTTTTGGGGGACTGCTTCTTTTCTGGGGCTATGGACTCTGCCGGAGAATGGCGCCGATTTCTCTACTTCGGATGACAATCCATGGAATCATGGCAGCCAGAAATATTCTCATGACCTTTATGTTTATCGGGGTACTTACCGCATTCTGGAGAGCCAGTGGAACCATACCTGCCATCGTAGGGCAGGCAGCGGAATGGATTTCACCATCTTTGGTGGTGGCGCTGACTTTCGTGATGAATGGCGCCGTTTCTTTCCTTCTCGGCAGTTCCTTTGCCACCGCCGCCACCATGGGAGTCATTTCCATGACCATGGCCCAGGGACTTGGGGCTTCACCCATCCTGACAGGCGGGGCCATGCTGGGCGGCATTTATTTTGGCGATCGATGTTCGCCGGTGTCCACCAGTGCCCTTCTGGTGAGTGAACTGACAAAGACCGATATCTATCATAATATCCGTCATATGTTTCGAAGTGCCCTGGTGCCGGTGGCAGGTTCTATCCTTTTTTATCTCTGTCTGGGAAGGGGCGAAACGGCTGTAGGTGGGCAGAGGGAAATCGTCGATTTCTCCTCCTACTTCTATTTGGGATTTCCGGTGCTTCTTCCTGCTGTGGCCATTCTGGCCCTTGGATTTTTCCATGTGGCTGTGAAAAAGACCATGGCCATCAGTATTCTTTTGGCCGGAATCTGTGCAGTCTGTTTCCAGCACGTACCATTGTCATCTCTTTTCCATATGGCCCTGTTTGGATATCATCCGGCTCATGGAGAATTGGACTCCGTTCTTGGGGGCGGTGGACTGGTATCCATGGTAAAAGTGGCTGCCATTGTCTGCCTTTCTTCTTCCTTTGCCGGCATTTTCCAGGGAACCGGCATGCTGGACCGGATCCGGGACAAAATAATGGATTTATCGGAGAGGACGGGACCCTTTGGGGCTTTGGTTCTGGTATCAGCCGCTGCTGCCGTTACAGCCTGCAACCAGACTCTGGCTATCATGGTGACCTGGGAACTGGGAAAAACGCTTATGGAGGACAGGGAAGAAATAGCACTGGCCATGGAGGACTCTGTAGTGGTCATGGCAGCCCTGGTTCCCTGGTCCATTGCCTGCGCTATGCCATTGGAATCTGTGGGAGTACCGGCTGCTGCCATTCCGGCGGCCATATACCTGTGGCTTCTTCCTTTGTGGCACTGGGGAATGGAAGCTTCAGGGCACAGATGGATCTGAAACCTGAAAGCCATTATTCATATTCACTGTGTAAAATTTGTTGTAACAGAAAGGAAAAAGAGCTATGGAAAACTTATTCGCCGCACTGAATGCGGTCTTGAGTTTCGTCACTCCGGTTTCTGACTTCTTCTGGGACTTTCCCAAAATGTTCAGCTTCTGGAAGAATATCCCCGTACTGGGCTCTTTCTCACTGGCCATTATCGTACTGGTGGGTTCCGGTATCTATTTCACTTTCCGCCTTGGCTTTGTCCAGGTACGGCTTTTCAAGGCGGGAGTCCATACGCTGGCTGCGAAAAGAAGCATTAAGACCGGGATATCTCCATTGGCAGCCTTTCTCCTCAGTACGGCCATGCGGGTGGGTCCGGGTAATATGATCGGCGTCACCGGCGCCATTGCTGCCGGCGGTCCGGGGGCTCTTTTCTGGATGTGGATATCCGCCTTTTTCGGTATGGCTACGGCATTCACGGAAGGGACGCTGGCCCAGCTCTTTAAGGAAAAGCGGGGGAATACCTTTGTCGGTGGCCTTCCGTTCTATGCAAGAAAGTTATGCGGCAACAAGGTATGGGTTGGTACCATTCTGTCCCTGGTTTATATTATCTATGCCCTTATGTGCCTGCCTGCCCAGGGATTCAATGTAGTTACCTCTATTGGTGCCATTGCGGGACTGGCGGAAAATGTAAAAATCCCGCTGCAGTCTACATTTACCTATGTGGTATCGGTACTGGTCATTGTGCTTGTGGCATTCATGGCATTCGGCGGTATCCGCCGGGGCTCCCACTGGGCTGATATCCTGGTGCCGGTGATGGCGGTTATTTATGTTGTGACCGCTCTCCTCCTTATTATCTCTAATCTGGGGAGCGTTCCCTGGTTCTTCAAAGCTGTCTTCGAGGGGGCTTTCAAACCGGAAGCTATTTTTGGAGGATTCTTCGGTACCGCCCTTCTCCAGGGGGTCAAACGGGGACTTATGTCCAATGAGGCTGGCCAGGGCACCATTACCATGGCCGCCGCTTCTGCAGAAGCCCATCATCCCTGTGAACAGGGAATCATTTCTGCCCTGGGGGTCTTCCTTGATACCCACGTTATCTGCACCATGACCGGCTTTATCATCGTCATGGCCCACGAATGGGCAGTGGATCCGGCGGCATGGAAGGCAGCCGGCACTTATGCGAAATTCCTGACATCGGTGAATGGCCTGTCTCCGGAAATGATGCAGGTGCTCATCCAGATTATGGTTTCTGTCTGCTTCTGCCTTTTTGCCTATACCTGCGTCATCGGCTTTGTTTCCTTCTCGGAAATTTCAGCCAACCGCATTTCCTCTTCCAGGGGATTTATTAACTTCATCCGCTGCCTCTGCATATTTGTGGCAGCATTCGGTATCGCCTGCAACATTGCGGGCTATGATCTGTCTAACCTTTGGGCATTCTCAGACCTGGGTAATATCATCATGGTGTACTGCAACGTGCCTATGCTGTACCTGGGGCTGAAATATGTGAAGAAAGCGGCAGCCCAATACAGCAAAGATACGGAAGCATCCTTTGACTCTGAAAAGGTGCTGGGTATCCGGACTGACTATTGGGACGGAAAAGAGAAATAGACCTCTTTTCTATCCATGAAAAAACTGTGAGGAATGAAAAATTCTTCACAGTTTTTTTATAGTAAATATGAGTGGTGTCAGAATACAGATAGCCCTATCTTCTTTTCCGTACCAGTTTTTGGACGTAGTAGGCCATAGCCGCATAGAGAGAAATGATGAGCAGGTGACCGAACGTGAAAGTCCACAGGGTGACAGGAATACTCCGGGCATTGGGGATAGACTTCAGGAGGATCCGGCTTCCTACACTGTAGTAGAAGGAAAAATAAATGCCTCCGACAGCAAGCAGGACGAGAAGCAATTTATAGAGAAGGGGCAGGAAGGAAATTTTTGAGAATCCCATGGCCCGTTCCATTCGGGGAAGGATAGCGCTCCAGTGAAGGCCGAGATGGAAACCGATAGCCGGGACCATGAGATAGCCTGCTACATGGTGAATCTGGTGTACCAGGCGGGGAGCAGAGCCGAAAATGTGTGGCAGGGTATGGGAAATCAGTATTCCCGTTACAATGACCGCTGCGAAGGAACCGAGGAGCAGGATATCTGCCAGAAAAGTCAATTTTCGATCCCTGTTCCAACGTCCCCGGGGCAGGGACCGGTACCATTGCCTGTTAAACCAGGTATGGAGAAGGAAGAGGATAAAGAATACAAGGGCAAATCCCTCGTGGCCCACATTTCTTACATACCGGTAGTCCAAAAGGACTAGAAATGACAGAAGCATGCCCACATCCACGACGATCCGTTTATTCATGATAAGCCTCCTTCAGATTCACAGTTTTCTATATTTTACCATATTGGGAGAGAAAACAGATTGGAATATTTCAGTATTGCGAGCTGTTGGGTTTGGCCGTTAGTATGCTTGCGTGTAGAGTCACTCACACGGGGCTGCTGGCTTCTAGCGGCTAGCTGTTAGGAAGGCTGATCCGCCTGCGGCGCCTTTCTTTCCGCTATTTCCGCCAGTCATTCGTGCCGTAGGCTGGCCAGCTTTCCTAGAAGCCAGAAGCTAGCAGCTAGAAGCTCCGTGCGAATGACGCTCCTCATCAGCGCACGATACAACAGCTCGACAAACCGCAATTTGTGTTCTTCCCATTGCTCCCGGTCATGGGGTCCTTTATAATAAGAAAGATGATTCCTGTGATTCCATGCCGGAGGGTGAAAATGGGGAAAAGCTTCACTGGGCGGATTTGTTCCCGAAAGCATATTTTATATCTCATATATGGTACCTTATTTCTGCTGCCTCTTCATCCTTTCTTTTTCTATGTGACCCTGGTGCCGGCTGTTATCTGCTGGCTGGTCAATTACAAGAAGGAAGGGGAGGTTTCTTTTGTGCTGCCTTCCTTATGGCAGCCGGGGGCCCTGTTTCTTCTGTGCGCATTCCTGTCGGGATTTGTGTCGAAAAACATCGGTTTTTCCCTGATGAACTGGCTGTTCCAGCCTTTCATGTATGCTTTTCTTTATCTTCTGGTATATACCACCATTTCTTCGGAAAGGGAGAAGGAAAAGGCACTCTATGCCTTTCTGGCGGGGGCAGTGGTAACAGCAGCCTATGGATTCTTCCAGTATGCCAATGCGGCAGGTATGGCGGCGGATATGGAAGCCCAGAGCTGGGTGGATCCGGAAAGGTTTCCCCTCCTTCGGCGCCGCATGTATTCCACACTGGAAAATCCGAATCTCTTTGGTGCCTATCTTCTGATGATTATCAGTATCCTTACTGCCTTTTTCCTGCGGGAAAAGGAAAAGCGGCGTAAGACAGCTTTTGCGGTGATTCTCCTTGTGCTCCTTTTATGCCTTGCCCTGACCTATTCCCGGGGAGCCTGGGTGAGCCTGGCAGCCATTGTGCTGGGGCTGACCCTTTTCTATGATAAGCGGTTTGGCCTGCTCTTTCTTCTGGTGCCCCTCATACTGGCTGTATACCATGGCCAGATTGCAGAGCGTTTCCTTTCCCTGTTTTCCGGGGAAGATACGTCGGTGGACCTCCGTTTTGCCCTGTGGGAAAGCACGATGGCCATGATTGAGGAACATCCGCTTCTGGGAATCGGTTGGGGGACCTATTTCCTTGCCTATCCGGATTATAATTTTTTCATCCAGGACGAGGGAGTGCTCATATTCCATGCCCACAACATGTACCTGAATATGCTGGCGGAAGTGGGGATACCCGGAGGCCTGGCATTTCTGGCTGCCTTCTTCGCCCAGGCGGTGCTGTCATGGGGGATTTACAAGCATGGCCAGGACAGTTTCGACCGGTCCATGGGCCTTGGCGGGGTTCTCATGGTCATGGCCCTGGCGGTGATAGGAATGGGAGATCATGTGCTCTTCAGCCGGTCCGTTTCTTTCTGCTTCTGGAGTCTGTCTGCTCTCTGTGTATCCTGTGGAAAAGGAAGTAGACGGTGAGAAGTTATTTCCGGTTTATCGGTAAATTGGAAGCCCGGTTCGGGAATCATACAGGAAATGGGGTAATTATTTACCTGATTCATAAATTTCTATATAACTGTGATTGGAGTGTATAAAGTAGGGAAAGCGCGTAAAGAAATGATACATGAATAGGTAGATTTGTAAATAAAGGGTTATAGGTCACGGAAATCATAATTTGTCTAATAGGAATTATTTATAACCACTACTAAGGATTTTAAGCAACAAACCGCCCATTTGAGGGGTTCCATCAGTTCAAAGTGTGCTATAATATAACTGATGATTGAATGAACCAAAATGCAGTCAGCAAATCTATTGATTGGAGGGTTTGGTCTAATGATTATAGTATTACACAAAGCGGCTATACATAATCTTAAGCTAAATTCATTCCATATATAGTTTGCGGCTGCTTTTTTTGAGGGTAAAAAGTTCTGCGGCCATGCGGAGGAGAGCAATCGGATTTCGACGCTGCGGACTTTTATATAATTATTTTTATTTTTGGGAGGATGATAGTAATGATCGACACCAATGATAGTGAATTCCTTAGCAGAATTGAAGACAAAGGTCTTCTCTCCAAGGTATGCGATGCAAAAACCGCTGCTGCCATGTTCAAGGGCGGCGACATCATTGGTATTTCCGGATTTACGCCCTGCGGCTATCCGAAAATTACAATGCATGAACTCGCAGAACGTATGAAACAGACCCCATTCCAGGTTGATATCTGGACCGGCGCTTCCACCGGTTCCCAGATTGATACGGAACTGGTAGCAGTCAACGGCGTTAGAAACCGTATGCCTTACCAGACCAATGCCAACCTGAGAAAAGCCATCAACGCAGGCAAAGTTAACTACTACGATCTGCATCTGTCCCACGTTGCCCAGCAGGTTCGCGCCGGATTCTTCACCAACGTTAAGGGTGAACATGTAACCGGCCCGGATTACGCTGTTGTTGAAGTCTGCAAGATCGGACCGAACGGCGAACTCTATCCGACAACCGCTATCGGTAACTCCCCGGTATACGTAGATACCGCAAAGAAAGTCATCGTTGAAGTCAACACCACCCAGCCTCTGGACCTGGTAGGCATGGCTGATATTTACATGCGTAAGAATCCGCCATTCTGTGAACCGATTCCGATTCTCCATGCAGGCGACCGTATCGGCACACCGTACATCCCCTGCGATCCGTCCAAGATCGTTGCTATCGTTCCCTGCGATATGCCTGATGTAACCCGTACACTGGCTCCCCTCGATGACGATGCAGAAGCTATGGGCAACAACCTGGTAGACTTCCTGAAGAACGAAGTCAAACACGGCAGACTGCCGGAAAACCTGCTGCCGTTGCAGTCCGGCGTAGGCAACGTAGCAAACGCCGTTATCCATGGCCTCGTTGAATCTGATTTCCGGAACCTCTCTGTATACACCGAAGTTATTCAGGATGGCATGTTCGATCTGATTGATAAAGATAAGATCGATATGATTTCCGGTACTTCCCTGTCCCCATCCCCGGATGGACTGAAACGGTTCTATGCAAACATCCAGAAATACAACAAGAAGATCGTTCTTCGTCCGCAGGAAATTTCCAACAACGGTGAAGTCGTTCGCCGTATCGGCGTTATCGGCATGAACACCGCTCTGGAAATGGATATTTACGGTCATGTAAACTCCACCCATATCACCGGCACCAAGCTGATGAATGGTATCGGCGGATCCGGCGACTTCGCACGTAACGCATTCCTGTCCTGCTTCTTCTGCCACAGCACCACAAAGGGCGGCAAGATTTCTGCCGTCGTTCCGATGTGCTCCCATGTTGACCACACCGAACATGATACCCACGTATTCATTTCCGAACAGGGTGTTGCAGATGTTCGTGGCCTGACCCCGAAGGAAAGAGCAAAGGTTATCATCAACAACGTTGCTCATCCGTCCTACAGAGACCAGCTCATGGATTACTACGAAAGAGCATGCGCTGCCTGCGGCAACAGCCAGACCCCGCATCTCCTCAAAGAAGCTTTCAAATTCCATGAAAGCCTGGCTGAAACCGGAGATATGCATTTCAAGAAATAATTTAATATTTCAAGAACTGCGTTAATGCTTTACAAATAATACAAATAATGTATAATAACCTATGGTGACAGCTGCCAATGGCAGAGTCATATACATGGGTCTCGCAAGAGTCCGAAAGCTGCTGCAAGAAGATTCAAACGATCGCTGCAGCAGCGAAAGGCTTTGCGGAACCCTGACGGAAAACGAATTCCTGAAATGCATCGAGAAGAGCACAAAGCCGCCGCTGCAGAATACGAAGGAATGCGGGTTCCAGATAGTTACATACTTACTTTTTTAGGAGGAAGATGAACTCATGTCTAACGAATCCCTGAAAGCAAAACTTGACGCTTACAACAAAGAATACGATGCTCAGTGCGCTAAACATCCGGAAAGAGTTGGTCTGAAACACAAGAATCTGTACACACCACTCGATCTCGAAGGTTTCGATTATGAAAAAGACCTCGGCTTCCCGGGCGAATATCCTTACACCCGTGGTGTACAGCCCACCATGTATCGTGGCCGTCTGTGGACCATGCGTATGTACGCTGGCTTCTCCACAGCAGAAGAATCCAACAAGCGTTATAAATACCTGATTGCTAACGGCGGCACCGGTCTGTCCGTAGCATTCGACCTGCCAACCCAGATCGGCTACGACTCCGATGATAAGATGTCCGCTGGCGAAGTTGGTAAAGTAGGCGTTGCTATCGACTCCCTTTACGATATGGAAAGACTGTTCGACGGCATCGATCTTGGTAAAGTTTCCACTTCCATGACCATCAATGCTCCTGCTTCCATCCTGCTGGCTATGTACATTGCAGTAGCTGAAAAACAGGGTGTACCGATGAGCGCACTCCGCGGCACCATTCAGAACGATATTCTGAAGGAATACTCCGCACGTGGCACCTACATTTTCCCGGTTAAACCGTCCATGCGTCTGATTACCGATATCTTCGAATTCTGCCATCAGAACGTACCGAAGTGGAACACCATTTCCATTTCCGGTTATCATATCCGTGAAGCTGGTTCCACTGCTGTTCAGGAAGTTGCATTCACCATTGCCGATGGTATTGCATACATCGAAGCAGCACTGAAAGCTGGCATGAAGATCGATGATTTCGCTCCAAGACTTTCCTTCTTCTGGAACGCTCACAACAACGTACTCGAAGAAGTTGCTAAATTCCGTGCTTCCCGTCGTATCTGGGCTAGAATCCTGAAAGAAAGATTCCATGCTGAAAACCCGAAGTCCATGAAACTCCGTTTCCACACCCAGACCGCAGGCTCCATGCTGACCGCTCAGCAGCCGAACAACAACATCATCCGTGTTGCTCTCCAGACCGCAGCAGCAGTTATGGGCGGCACCCAGTCCCTGCACACCAACTCCCGCGATGAAGCTCTGGCTCTTCCGACCACTGAATCCGTAACCATCGCTCTCCGTACCCAGCAGATCGTAGCTTACGAATCCGGCCTGGCTGATGTAGTTGACCCGCTCGGCGGCTCCTACTATGTTGAAGCACTGACCAACCAGATCGAAGAAGAAGTTATGAACTACATCAAGAAGATTGATGAAATGGGCGGCGCTGTTGAAGCTATTGATAAAGGCTACATCCAGAAAGAAATTCAGGATTCCGCTTATGCTTGGCAGATGGCTGTTGAATCCGGCGAAAAGACCATTGTTGGCGTTAACAAGTTCACAATGGAAGAACCACCGGTTACCGGCCTGCTGAAGATTGATGCTTCCGTCGGCGAAAAGAAGAAAGCACAGCTCGCTAAGGATAAGGCAAACCGTGACCAGGCTAAAGTTGCTGAAGAACTGGCTAAACTTGAAAAAGCAGCTCAGACTCCGGCTGAAGGTCCAGATCATGTTAACCTTATGCCAGTCATCCTCGACTGCGTACGTGCTTACTGCACCGAAGGTGAAATCTGCGGCGTTCTCCGTAAAGTATTCGGCGAATACAAACCGCACAACACCCTTTAATTGTAGGGCAGCCTGAAACAAGAGAATAATAATATTACTCAAATATTTCTGGAGGTAATTTACAATGGCAGACAAACGTATCAGAGTACTCGTAGCTAAACCGGGCCTTGATGGACATGATCGTGGTGCAAAGGTTATTGCCCGTGCACTTCGCGATGCAGGCATGGAAGTAATTTACACCGGCCTTCGTCAGACCGTTGAACAGATCGTTGAAGCAGCAGACGCAGAAGACGTTGATGTTGTAGCTCTGTCCCTGCTCTCCGGCGCTCACAACACTCTGTTCCCGGAAGTTGTTGAAGCTCTGAAAGCTAAAGGAATGGGCGACGTTCTCGTAATCGGCGGCGGCGTAATTCCTGAATCCGATATTCCTGGCCTCGAAAAAGCTGGCGTAAAAGCTATCTTCACTCCTGGCACACCAACCAAGAAAGTTATTGACTTCATTAAGGAAAACGTTAAGAAATAATTCGTCCCTGACGATTACCATTGACGTTCATTAGTGTTGTATAATTTAGCTGCAGGGGGCTGGGAGGAGTCCCAGCCCCCTTGCAACTATATTATTTATTTACTCTTCGAAAAGGCGGCTTATCCATGGAATTCTCAATGAAAGATTTTTGGAATGGAAACAGACGTGCCTTAGCGAGAGCAATTACCATCGTTGAAGACGAACGGGATGGATTTGAAGATATCATGAAAGATATCTATCATCATACCGGTCGTGCACAGGTCATCGGTATCACTGGTGCACCTGGTGCGGGTAAGAGCACACTGTCAGATGCCCTGATCAAGAAGTTCCGCTCTCAGGGTAAAACGGTAGGTATTGTAGCAGTCGATCCTACAAGTCCATTCTCCGGCGGCGCCATTCTTGGCGATCGTATCCGTATGAATGATCTGACCTTGGATAAGGGTGTTTATATCCGTAGTATGGGCACGCGCGGCAGCCTTGGGGGACTTTCCCGTAAGACAGCTGATGCGGTAAAACTGATGGATGCTTTCGGTCTCGATGTTGTGTTAATCGAAACAGTAGGCGTAGGACAGTCAGAAGTCGATATCGTCAAAAATGCGGATACAACACTTGTTGTGCTCGTACCTGGACTTGGTGACGATATTCAGGCTATAAAAGCAGGTATCCTTGAAATTGGTGACGTATTCGTCATCAACAAATGTGACCGCGACGGCGCTGATCGTCTGAATGTAGAAATCGAAATGATGCTCGACCTGGGCGAAGCCCAGAACTGGCGTCCTCCGATTGAACGGACGATCGCGAACAAAGACCAGGGTGTAGATGATGTAGTAGCAGCCCTGGGTGATCATCGTAAGTATCTCGAAGAATCCGGACTTCTTGAAGAACGGAGACGCGAACGCGCTAGATCCGAAATGCTTGAGATGATTCACGATCGCATTTCCCGTCATATTGAAGAGAACATCTCCAAGACGGGTGAATTTAGTGACTACGTGGAACAAGTCTTTGAACGGAAAACTGATCCGTACACAGTCGTTGATTCCATTGTGGGCAAAATATTCAAATAATTTTAAAGGAGGAGTTATTATGGCATTCAAAGTTTTAACTGTCGACCATGTTGGTGTAGCTGTTAAAGATCTTGCAAAGATTAAACAGCAGATGAAAGACATTTTCGGACTTGAACCTTCTCTGCCGGATGAAACCGTTGAAGAACAGCATGTAACAACAAGCTTCTTCAAACCGTCCGCTCAGACCGAAGCTTGCGAACTCGAATTCCTGGGTTCTACAACTCCGGACGGCCCGATTGCCCGCTTCATTGAAAAAGCTAACAATGGCAAAAACGGCTTCCAGCATGTAGCACTTCGTGTTGATGACATCGAAGCTGCTCTCGCTGATCTGCAGGCTAAAGAAGTTCCGCTCATCGACAAGAAGTTCCGTGTCGGTGCAGGTGGCTGTCATATCGCATTCTTGCATCCAAAGGCTACTGGCCTTCTGCTTGAACTGACAGAACGCCCCGGCGGCCCATCCTTCAAGAAATAATCTGAACGATGGCATATGACCTGTCTTCGGGCAGGTCATCCCCCCTGTGGGGGACCCTAATATTTTTGGAGGTGTAAGAATGGCAACTGTTGAAGAAAGAATTGAACTTCTCCATAAAAACCTCGCTCATGTAGAGGCTATGGGTGGCGAAAAACGTATTGAAAAACAGCATGCAAAAGGCAAGCTGACTGCTCGTGAAAGACTTGCTCTTCTGTTTGATGAAGGCACTTTCGTAGAAGTCAATGCGCTCGTTAAATCCCGCTGCCACAACTTCGGCCAGGAAAAGAAAGATCTCCCTGGTGAAGGCGTTGTAACAGGCTACGGCACTGTTGATGGAAGACTTGTATTTGCATTCGCTCAGGACTTCACCGTTGAAGGTGGTTCCCTTGGTGAAATGCATGCAGCTAAGATCGTTCACGTAAATGAACTGGCTCTGAAAGTCGGTGCACCTTGCGTAGGCCTGAACGATTCCGGCGGCGCTCGTATTCAGGAAGCTGTCGATGCTCTCTCCGGCTACGGCAAGATTTTCTGGTGCAACACCATTGCTTCCGGCGTAATTCCCCAGATTTCCGCAATCATGGGACCATCCGCAGGCGGCGCAGTTTATTCCCCGGCTCTGACCGACTTCATTTACATGGTTAAGAAAACATCCCAGATGTTCCTGACCGGCCCGGCTGTAGTTAAATCTGTAACCGGTGAAGTTATCACCGCTGAAGCACTCGGTGGCGCAATGACCCACAACCGTACATCCGGTGTAGCTCAGTTCGCTGCTGAAAACGACGAAGACTGCATTAAACAGATTCGTTACCTGCTCTCCTTCCTGCCTTCCAACAACATGGAAGATGCTCCTATCGTTGAAACCGGTGATGATCCCACAAGAACCGATCCGGCTCTCGATAAGATTATGCCTGAAAGCTCCAATGCACCGTACAACATGTACGATGTCATTAAATCCATCGTTGATAACGGTGAATACTACGATGTAGCTAAGGAATTCGCAAAGAATATCATCACCTGCTTCGCTCGTATGGACGGACAGACCATTGGTATCATTGCTAACCAGCCGTCCTTCATGGCAGGCTGCCTTGACTATAACGCTTCCGATAAAGCAGCTCGTTTCATTCGTTTCTGCGACTGCTTCAATATTCCTGTAGTTAACCTCGTCGATGTTCCTGGGTTCCTGCCCGGCAAACAGCAGGAATACGCCGGCGTAATTCGTCACGGCGCTAAGATGCTGTTCGCTTACTGCGAAGCTACTGTTCCGAAGATCACCATGATTCTCCGTAAAGCTTACGGCGGTTCCTACATCGCTATGTGCTCCCGTGAACAGGGCGCTGACCAGGTATTTGCTTGGCCGACCGCTGAAATTGCAGTTATGGGACCTGCAGGCGCTGCAAACATCATCTTCAAGAAGGATCCGAACAAAGAAGAACGCACAAAGGAATATGTGGAAGAATTCGCTACTCCTTACAAAGCTGCAGAACGTGGCTATGTAGATGCAGTTATCGATCCGCACAACACTCGTCCGACAATCATCAATGCACTGAAGATGCTTGCTTCCAAGCACGAAGTACATCCGGCAAAGAAACACGGAAACATTCCGCTCTAATATTTGCCGCTTAAATACTTTAATTGAAAGGATGGGTACAGATGGATAACAGTACAGTTATGTATATCGCGGTATTTGCTGCTGTTGTTGCAGTAATTGCCCTGATCATGATCTGGCAGGTACGTTCATCTCTCAATCAGTCCGCAGCACCGGCACCGGCTGCAGCTCCTAAGAAAGCTGCAGCTCCTAGAGCAGCAGCTCCTAAAGCCGCTGACAATGGTGCAGTTGTAGCAGCAATCGCTGCTGCTATCGTTGCTATGGGTGGCGGCGAAGTCGTCTCCATCCGCCCGGCAGCTAGACCCGGCTGGACAACCGCAGCCCGCATTGCAGGCGTTCAGTCCAACCAGCAGTTCTAATTGAAAGTTGAACTTATCATCATTTAGGAGGAAAGACAATGAGAAAATTTACTGTAACAGTTAACGGCCAGGATTACGATGTTGTAGTTAAAGACGGCGGCGCTGCAGCAGCAGCTCCGGCTCCGGCAGCAGCTCCGAAAGCAGCTCCGGCTCCGGCAGCAGCTCCGGCTCCGGCAGCAGCTCCGGCTCCGGCTCCCGCACCGGCTCCGGCTCCGGCAGCAGCTCCTGCAGGCGCAGGTGAATCTGTTGAAGCTCCAATGCCTGGTAAAGTCATCCGCATTGAAAAACATGTTGGCGACGCTGTAGCAGCAGGCGACGAAGTCCTCGTCCTCGAAGCTATGAAGATGGGCAACCCGATCATGGCTCCTTGCGATGGCAAAGTAACCTCTATGCAGGTTTCTGAAGGCCAGAGCGTACAGGGCGGCGATCCCCTGTTCACAGTTGGCTAATCCTTACAGGATTCCGGCTTGACACTAAAAGGAGTGATGCCTGCGCATCACTCCTTTTTCTTGTCCTACCAGTAAAAAAGCCCACTTTCCATGTTCTGGAAGGTGGTCTTTTTTTTATTATACTTAGAGGTCTGAGTCTTCTTCCCTGCTTCTTGTAATGAGCAGTCTCAGCATGGTAAGGCTTGATTTATCGATCGTGTAGTTTTTATCAAAGGCGGCGGTAATTCCATAATGGAAAAGTACAGGTCTCTCGGACTCTGTAACCGGAGCAGCGGCTACCAGGATATCATCTCTTCCCAGCATGGTAAGATATTGGATGAGTTTCACCAGAAGGCTAGTCCTGCTTTTGGCGGTGGAATAGTAGTAGATAAAATGGACGTCGTTGTCTGCCGCATTCTGCGCCGCATCTTCCGGTGGTTCAGGAGAGCCTACGTCCACATCCCATCCTGCATCGGCAAAGGTGGTTGCCGCTTCCTTTCGCTTTTCGTGTTCCCCATCGTCTTCCATTTCCGGTATGTAAATGCGAGGACGTCGTCCTTCTATTTCTGCAAACTGGCGGCTTAAGGTTACAGATTCTTCTCTGTCCTTTTCCTGCAATTTATCCATGTTTTCCTCCTCTTATATTTATTAACTCTAGCCTTGCCTGATATTAATTATAGCTTTATTATACCAGCGAATATGTGATGAGTCCATTAGAAATTGGAAATAGCAATTAAATGGTAATAGAAAGATAACATCTACATTATTATTAAATAATTGACAGTTAGAGAATAATGAATTATACTGTAACTGTAGTCACTTAGACAATTTCATATTTCTGACAGATGCGTAAGCATAAAAGAGAATCCGGTATAAGCCGGAGCGGTCCCGCCACTGTAAGGGGGAGTTTCTGTTCATATATGTCACTGGGGAAACCTGGGAAGGCGAGCAGGAATGGTGATCCCGAGCCAGGAGAACTATCTGTCAATGAATCACCGTTAAACCTGCGAGCGATGGGGAGGGGATTTGGGATGCAGGATCCCATATTACCGGCTGCCATTTTCAGGTGCCGGCTTTTTTCTTGCAATCATCTTAAATCCTGGAGGAGGTGAATCCCTGTAAGCTGTGAAATTGTCTAAGGAAGCACCAATTTTTGCCATCATGTTCTTTTGCGCTATCGGTGTTCATCATTTTATACCGTGCAAATTTGAAGTTTTAGAACACAGGACTGCGCAGGATTTGATTTCATTGAATTGGCTGCTCCGTCAATATTTCAAAGGAGGATATATTCATGGATGAACAGAAATCCCAGGAACCGGTAAAACAGCTGACTGATAAAGAGCTGGAGGAGATCCTTAAAAAATCAGAAGGGAATACGGATTTTCCCGCTGTTAAATTTGATGAATTTACGCCACCAACATGGGATGAATGGGTGGAGGCCTGCAATGTCCTGCTGAAGGGCAAGCCTTTTGATAAACTCATGTATACCAAGACTTATGAAGGTATCACTTTCGATCCTATTTATACATGGAGAACCGGTCCGGTAGCTATGGACGACAAGCTGCCTACCGATGATTATCCGGGCATGGGAGATTATCTCCGCGGCGCTACGGTGAATGGATATAAGGAAGCTCCTTGGGGAATTGCCCAGGCCTGTGATGAAACTCTTCCTAAAGAAAATAACGAACTTCTTAAACATGAAATCGATAAAGGTTCCACTGTATATAACGTCCGTCTCGACAGTGCTTCCACCGATGGCGTTGATGTAAAGGATGCAGAAAAACCAGGGGACACCGGTGTATCCATTACGACACTGGAAGATATGGCCCAGCTTCTTGATGGCCTTGACCTGGATAAATATCCATTCATGATGTACTGCGGTGCCACATCGGTCCGCATGATTGCGCTGGTAGCTGCTGCGTTAAAAGCTAAGGGAAAAGATACCAGCAAACTCCATGGCGTGATTGGTGCCAACCCCCTGTCCCAGCTGGCAAAGAACGGCACCCTGCCAAAACCTCTTTCTGCCTGCTACGATGACATGGCTGATTCTATCCGTTGGGCAAGGAAAAACGCACCGGGTCTTCGTACCATTATGCCAAGAAGTGAAGTCTTCTCCCGTGGCGGTGCCAATGCGGTACAGGAAGTAGCATATACTTTTGCCATGGCTGTGGAATATATTCGGGAAATGGAAAAAAGAGGAATTTCTATTCACGATATTGCCCAGTCCATCAATTTCGGCTTCAACGTGGGAACTATTTTCTTCATTGAAATTGCGAAACTTCGGGCTGCCCGTGAAGTGTGGGCGAATATCATGAAAGCCTTCGGTGCGGAAGAAGCAGATAGAAGCTGCAAGATCCATTCCCGCCCCGCTTATTTCTACCGCACCATTTTCGATGCCGGTGTTAATATGCTTAGAAATACTACGGCCATGTTCTCCGCTGTAGTAGGCGGTGTAGATACCTACGAAAATGAACCGTACGATGAGACAGTAAGAAAGGGCGATGAATTCTCCCGTCGTATTGCCAGAAATGCGCACATTATTCTCCAGGAAGAATTCGGTATGCTTCGTCCAATCGACCCGTCCGGCGGCTCCTGGGCACTGGAACACCTGACCATTGAAATGGCCCAGAAGATCTGGGCGGAATTCCAGAAGATTGAATCCATGGGAGGCTTTACGGCAGCTCTTAAGGCAGAGTATCCGCAGGAACAGATCCTGGATATCCTCAAACAGCGTTTCAAGGCTCTGGACTTCCGTAAAGACCGTGCTGTAGGCAATAACATGTACCCGAACATGGCGGAAGAACTGATCGAACCGAGGCCGGAAGATACGAAGACCCTGAAAAAGATGCTGTCTGACGGCGTAGAAACTTACCGCAAGGATATTGATAAAGAATATCTGGGCAAGAAGCTGGAAGAACTGGAAGCAGCTCCAGCTGAGGAAAAGCTGGCTAAAGCCATCGAAGCCTTTTCTGCCGGCGCAACCCAGAATGAAGTTTACAAGGCCATCACTCCGGATGGCGAACCGGAAAAGGTCAGAAAGATTACGGAACATCGCTGGACCGAACGGTTTGAACGGCTCCGCTTCGATACAGAAAATTACAAGAAAGAAACCGGTAAAAATGTGGAAGTATTCCTGGCAAATATGGGCCGTATTCCGCAGCATAAAGCAAGAGCCGACTTCTCCACTTCCTTCCTGCAGGTCGGTGAATTCAATGTCCACCTCAACAACGGCTTCCAGGATGATGAAGGAAAACCGGGCTCCCGTTGGGATAAGTGCGTAGAAGCACTGAAGAAAGGCTGCGATGATAAGGGTACCCCCTATGACTGCGCTGTTATCTGCTCCAAGGATGATACCTATCCGGAAGATGTACCGGCACTGGCACCACGGCTGAAAGAAGTGCTTGGCAAAGGGAAAGTATTCCTCGCCGGTGCAGCACCAAAGGATCTGGAACAGAAATACCGGGATGCCGGTGTTGATGATTTCATCAGTGTGAAAGCAAATTGCTATGAGATCATCCGTGAACTTCAGAGAGCCAAAGGCATGAAGATTACGGAAGAGGAGGTAAAATAATATGGCAATGAATCCTGACTTTACAAAACTGAATCTGGAAGACCATCCGAGATGTGACTACAATGTCTGGAAGGACGATCTGGAAAAAACCACGGGCAAGAAATATGATGACCTTTATGACACCACACTGGAACGTATTCCGGTAGCACCGCTCTATACGAAGGATATTTATAAAGAATGCAATCACCTGGATTTCATGAGCGGCATTCCTCCATTCCTTCGCGGACCTTACTCCACCATGTACGTATTCCGTCCATGGACAGTCCGTCAGTATGCAGGGTTCTCCACTGCTGAAGAATCCAATGCATTCTACAAAAGAAACCTGGCAGCCGGACAGAAAGGGTTGTCCATTGCATTCGACCTTCCGACCCACCGCGGCTATGATGCCGATAACCCCCGTGTAGTCGGCGATGTCGGTAAAGCAGGCGTATCTGTATGTTCCATGCTGGACATGAACATCCTTTTTGATGGGATCCCGCTGGACCAGATGTCCGTATCCATGACCATGAACGGCGCCGTACTTCCGATTCTGGCATTCTTCATCTGCGCCGGCATTGAACAGGGCGTAGACAGAAAGATTCTCCAGGGCACCATTCAGAATGATATCCTGAAGGAATTCATGGTCCGTAATACCTACATTTATCCGCCGGCCATGTCCATGCGTATCATCGGTGATATTTTCGAATACACCACCAAGTATATGCCGAAATTCAACTCCATTTCCATTTCCGGCTACCACATCCAGGAATGCGGCGCCACCTGTGACCTGGAACTGGGCTACACCCTGGCCGACGGCATGGAATACATCCGCTGCGGCGAAAAAGCAGGACTTCCGGTAGATGCCTTTGCCAAGCGCCTCTCCTTCTTCTGGGACCAGGGCAAGAACTATTTCATGGAAGTGGCCAAGATGAGGGCTGCCAGAGTGCTGTGGGCGAAGATTCTGAAGGGCTTCGGCGCCAAGAATCCGAAATCCATGGCCCTCCGCACCCATTCCCAGACCTCCGGCTGGTCCCTCACCGAACAGGATCCCTTCAACAACATCACCAGAACCTGCATGGAAGCCATGTCCGCAGCCCTGGGTCACACCCAGTCCCTCCATACCAATGCGCTGGATGAAGCCATCGCCCTGCCAACAGACTTCTCCGCCCGTCTGGCAAGAAATACCCAGCTTTATATCCAGGATGAAACGAAGGTCTGCAAGATTATCGACCCCTGGGGCGGTTCCTACTACCTGGAATACCTGACCAATGAAATGATTAAACGGTCCTGGGCCCATATCCAGGAAGTGGAATCTCTGGGCGGCATGGCCAAGGCCATTGCCACTGGCCTTCCGAAGATGCGCATCGAGGAATGCGCTGCCCGCCGCCAGGCGGACATCGACTCCGGCAGGGAAACCATTGTGGGCCTGAACAAGTACCGCCTGGCCAAGGAAGATCCGCTGAACGTTCTGTCCATTGATAACACCGCTGTACGTAATGCCCAGATCAAGAGACTGGAAAAACTCCGCTCTATCCGGGATCCGGAAAAAGTCCGCCGGGATCTGGAACATATCACCAAGTGCGCAGAGAGCCGTGAAAACGGCAACCTTCTGGACGCTGCTGTCCAGGCTGCCCATGACCGCTGCTCCCTTGGCGAAATCTCCGATGCCGTCGAAAAGGTTTCCGGCCGTTACAATGCCACCATCCACACCGTATCCGGCGTTTATTCCAGTGAATTCCAGGACAACGGCCAGTTTGAAAAGGCTAAAAAGCTGATCGATGAATTTGAACAGCTGGAAGGCCGCCGTCCCCGTATCTTCTTCTGCAAGATGGGCCAGGATGGCCACGATAGAGGCCAGAAAGTACTGGCATCCTCCTTTGCCGATATGGGCTGGGATGTCGATGTGGGCCCGCTCTTCCAGACACCGGAAGAAGCGGCGCAGGATGCCGTAGATAACGATGTTCATATTGTTGGTTTCTCCTCTTTGGCTGCAGGCCATAAGACTCTGCTCCCTGCCCTGGTAGAAGAACTTAAGAAACGGGGCCGCGATGATATCCTTGTCTGCATCGGCGGCGTCATTCCTCCCCAGGATTACCAGTTCCTCTATGATCATGGAGCTACGGCAATCTTTGGGCCGGGCACCAACATCCCGAAGTGCTGCATTGAACTTCTGCAGATTCTTGTAGACCGCGCCAAAGCTGAAGCCAAGGAAGGTTAAAGGTGCGCTTATGCCTGAAAATGATGATGACCTCCGGCCAAGCTGGGTACCTAAAGAAAAGAATCCCGAGTTTGCCTGCTCTGTGATGCGTGGCATTGACAGTGCGGTAAACAGTGTTACTGACACCAAGTACTATCCGAAAGAACCTCTGCGCCGCGTACCTCTTCGTAAGAAACTTTCCGTAGAGGAGTATGTGGAAGGTGTAAAACGGGGAGACCGGATGATTCTTGCCAAAGCCATTACCCTGATCGAGAGCAATGCGCCAAAGGATTTCGATAAGGCCCAGCGTGTATTACAGGCATTACTTCCCAGAACCGGCCATTCCCTCCGTATCGGAATTACCGGTGTCCCAGGGGCTGGTAAAAGTACGTTCATCGAGGCTTTCGGACAGCTCCTCTGCCAGCAGGGCTACAAGGTAGCCGTGCTGGCGGTGGATCCTACCAGTTCCATTACCGGCGGATCCATTCTGGGAGATAAGACCAGGATGCAGAAGCTGTCCCGGGAGCCGAACTGTTTCATCAGACCTTCTCCCTCCGGCGGCACCCTGGGCGGTGTGGCCCGGAAAAGCCGTGAAACCATGATGCTCTGCGAAGCGGCAGGCTGCGACGTCATCCTGGTGGAAACGGTGGGCGTAGGCCAGTCGGAAACCACGGTCCGCTCCATGGTCGATTTCTTCATGCTGGTAGTCCTGACCGGTGCCGGCGATGACCTCCAGGGGATCAAGAAGGGAATCATGGAACTGGCAGACGCCATCGTAGTCAATAAGGCTGACGGTGACAACCTGGAAAGGGCCAAAGTCACCCAGGGCGAATATGAACGGATGGTAGAGTTCATCCGTCCTGCCACGGAAGGATGGAAAACCCATGCCTATCGATGCTCTGCCCTGAAAAAAACGGGGCTCCTCGAGCTCTGGGCGGTGATGCGGGAATTTGAGAAGGTCACGAAGAAATCCGGCGCCTTTGAAAACCGCAGAAAACGGCAGATCATTTCCTGGGTTCATACCATGATTGACGAACATCTCCACAACCTCTTCTATGAAGATCCTGTCATTAAAGGCAGGCTTCCGGAAGTGAAGGCTGCCGTATTGGCGGGAGTTGTATCGCCCAGCCAGGCCGTGGCGGAACTTATCAGGACATTTGATATCGATCGGGCTGCTGCGCGGCAGCGGGAAACGACCGGTAAATAAGTCAATATGCGCAGGAACCGGGGCTGTGGTGAATCTTTTCATCGCAGCTCCTGTTTCTTGTATTCCAAGCGTTTTTATTAGAAAGGAGGAACCGCCATGTACATGAATGGAGCGTTCATGAAAGAACTGTACCTGGCCGGCGGTCCTTATTACGGGTTGCAGGAAGTGTTTTCCCGGGTCAAAGGTGTGGCTCAGGTAACCGCCGGTTTTGCCAACTGCAGCAGTCCGAATCCTTCCAAAGAGGACATTTATAGTGGCAGAGTGGAAGGCCGGGAATGCATCAGAATTGTATACAATCCCAAGAAGATTGATATTGTGAGCCTTCTTGCCCTGTTTTTCACCATCATCAATCCCTATACCGATGGCATCCAGGGGAAGGCTGTGGGACCCCAATACAGAAGCGGTGTCTATTATACTTCCCACGAGGATACTATGCAGATCAGCTACTACCTCCTGTTTCTCCAGAATCGGGGAGTCTCGAGGAAAATGACCGACGCCGCTATCGTGTTCAATGAATTCGAAGGAGAAGGACGGAAACCACCGAAGGTCCGGACGGAAATGAAGGGGCTGGAAAATTTCTATGAAGCACCGGAGGAGGAACAGTATTACCTGCGGAAGCACCCTGATGCCTATACGCCAATCAATATTCCTCTCCTGGAAAAGTTGGGCTCCATCGGACCGATAGTGGAATAGTCCGGGAAGAAAAGGAATATTTCAGTTTGTCGAGCTGATGGGTTTGGCGGTTAGTATGCTTGCGTGTAGAGTCACTCACACGGGGCTGCTAGTGTCTAATTTCGTAAGTTTCCGATTGTATCCCTAAGTTGCGAACCCTTGACCTCACGTTTTTTCCAGCGGAACGGTTCTGCATGCTCATTGTAGGCAGCAATAAACTTTTTAATCGCTGACACAAGATCCGAAACAGAGTCAAAACTTGCCCCTCGGAGCACTTTTCGCGACATAATGTTAAACCATATTTCCACTTCATTCAGCCAGCTTGCTGACGTTGGTGTGTAATGAAAATGGACATTAGGATGCTTTTCCAGCCAGTCGTTTAAGCGCTTGTGCGTGCAGTAATTATCGACAATAATATGATATTGCACTTTGTCTCCACCCGGCTCACTTTTCAATAAGTCATCTAAAAATTCTTCAAAGTCCTCTCTGGTTTTTCTCTTTGTTGTCTTTCCATAAATTTGTCCGGTAGCTACCTCCAGTGCACCGAATAAATTTATTGTTCCATTCCTCCGATATGTGCTTTTCAACCCGCGCACAATTTTCTTGTTATGAGTAAGTACATATCCTTGGGCTCTACTTAAGGCCTGTATCGATGGTTTCTCATCAACGCTGATTACGACAGCATTCTCTGGCGGGTTCAAGTAAAGTCCCACGATATCAGCAGACTTTTTAGTAAACTCCGGATCAGTACTGACACACCAGGAACGCTGCCTTGCCAGCTGTATTCCTTCCTTTCTCATAAGTCGCCAAATGGCAGCCTTTGAGACATTCAGAACTCTTGCCAGTGTAGGACCATCCCAGTGTGCTAGCCCGTCTGGAGGCGCTTCCTTCAGCTTATTTAACACCATTTCGCGGAATTCCGGTCCATATTGAGCAGTACGGCCCCGCCTTTTCTTATCCTGTAGTCCAGGGATGCCCTGTTCAGCGAAACGATTCCGCCAAAGGCTAACGGTATTGGGGCGTTCCCCCAACTTAGCCGCGATATCCTTGATTTGCATTCCATCAAGACATAGAAGAACCATTTTTGCACGTCTTACAATGCGATGCTCTGTTTTTTGAGAGTTTACGATTTTATGCAGTTCTATGCGTTCGCTTTCGGAGCAGCGTATTTGCTTAGCAACTTTTGGCATAACGTTATCCCCCCCTGCAATTTGCATTTATCTGGAATAAGTATACCATTATTTGCTGTGTCCGGCAATACAATCTATTATTTATGAAATTAGACACTAGCTCCTAGCGGCTAGCTGTTAGGAAGGCTGATCCGCCTGCGGCGCTTATTTCCGTCAGTCATTCGTGCCGTAGGCTGTAGAGCCTTCCTAGAAGCTAGCAGCTAGAAGCTAGAAGCCCGCACGAATGACTCTATCCATCAGTACCGCTCCAGCAGCTCGTCAAACCGCAATAGGCACAGTTACATTTCATCTTTTCTAAATCCGTTCTGCGGTATATAATGAATTTCGATAGAGTTCATGATCCGCGGGACGGATTTTTTTATTGGAGTGGTATTTATGGAACTGTTTTCCCTGCAATTCTGGATCGGCGTAGGATCTATTATACTGATGGACCTGTCCCTGGGAGGGGACAATGCGGTGGTTATTGCCATGGCTTCAAACCGGCTGCCCCATAAGGAACGAAAAAAGGCCATTCTCATCGGTACCATCGGGGCCGTGGGGCTTCGGATGGTGCTCACATTTTTTGCGGTATGGCTGCTCACTATTCCTTACCTGCAAGTGGCAGGGGGCCTGCTTCTTATCCCTATTGCTATTCGCCTCATTGCTCCGGGCGATGAGAATCCCCATGTGAAGGCAGCGGATAATCTTTGGTCAGCTGTGAAGACGATTATTTTGGCGGATTTTCTCATGTCCATTGACAATATCCTCTCCGTAGCAGGGGCTGCAAACGGGGATTTCCTGCTCGTAGTTTTCGGCCTTATGGTGAGCATCCCCATCATTGTCATGGGCAGCCAGCTCATTGGTAAAGTGCTGGACAAATTTCCTTTCCTCATGTATGCCGGCGCAGCCATGATCGGCTGGACTTCGGGAACCATGTTCCTTCACGACAAGGCCCTGGGTCCTGTGATTCTTGGCATGACGGGGGATTGGGTTACCTGGGCCCTTCCGGGATTCCTGGCTGTCTTCGTCTGCGTGGCGGGCTATATGCTGGAGCAGAGAAAGAATCGGAAATAAACTCACCAATTTCAGTTTGTCGAGCTGTTAGGGCTTGGCGGTTAATATGCTTGCGTATAGAGTCACTCATACGGGGCAGCTAGCTTCTAGCGGCTAGCTGTTAGGAAAGCTGATTTGCCTGCGGCGCTTTCTTTGCGTTATTTCCGTCAGTCATTCGTGCCGTAGGCTGGCCAGCTTTCCTAGAAGCCAGGAGCTAGCAGCTAGAAGCTCCGTGCGAATGACGTTACCCATCAGCGCATGATACAATAGCTCGACAAACTGCAATAGTTCGATTATATGTGCAAAGTATTCTTAAATTTCCATTTGACACGGTCCTTATATGGTGCTACTATAAATACAACCGAACAGGAAAAGAAAGGTGCCCTTAAGGGCTTAATAGGGAAGACCGGTGAAAAGCCGGCACGGTCCCGCCACTGTAATGCAGAGCGAATCCAGAAATGTCACTGGGAAACCGGGAAGACGGAGGAGCGAGGAAGCAAAGTCAGGAGAACTGCCTCTCTTATGTCACCGTTAATACCCACGAGCGATGGGAAGGGGATGTCTTATGGATGTCTCTTTACGCTTGGGTAAAGGGATTTTTTAATGGCGGCCATTCGGTTATGAGGAGAACAATTTCATAAGGAAACAGGTGCCCTTAAGGGCTTAATAGGGAAGACCGGTGAAAGGCCGGCACGGTCCCGCCACTGTAATGCGGAGCGAATCCAACAAAAGTCACTGAGTGCATTGGGAAGGCTGGAGGAGCAGGGAAGCAGAGTCAGGAGAACTGCCTGTTTTGTAATCACCGTTTGACCTACGAGCGATGGGAAGGTGTTCTATATACATGCTTTTAGCATGGGTGGGACCACCTTATCCTTTTTCGGAAAGGTGGATTTTTTATTCGGCGCGGAAATGAGGATTTCCTGCCGTATATGCCCGGAGGATGATGGCAGGGAACATGATTCTCCCCTTCCCGGTGATTGCGGTATGAATCGTTCTTGTCAATATCGATGTAATACTCCTTTGGGGTTTTACATAGTCCTGTGGGGGTTTCTCCATGGTTCATCTCCTTTCGGGTGATGGCGGTAACAGGGAAATATCATCATCACCCATACCTTTTACAGATGCTTCTGCAAAGAAGTTCCTATATACGGCGGTATCTATACCGCGCCGGGGGCTTGGCCCCCATGGTTCACCTCCCTTTCAGGCGATGGTTTTAACAGGGAAATAGAATCATCGCCTCCCCTTTTTACAGATCCTTCCTTTATGGAAGTTCCTATACAGAAGTTTTCTTCTGGTCCAATTTCCTCTATTTGAGGGATGGTGATAACAGGGAATGTTATCATCCCTCATCTCACTCTTTTTGGTAATAGCATTCCGAAAGGATGTTATTATACAGGTTCTCATAGGAGCAATAGCTCCAACCCCTTTTGAAGCGGCTTCCGGTCGCTTCTTTTTTTACTTGACTACTTCGATAAAAATAAATATAATTAATGCAGATGGAGAAATATCGTTTTATGCAACCGATGTAATAGATAAATCGTTTTTGCGGCCCCTGGGGACTGCAGAAGGAGGAAACAATGAACGTATATGATTTCAAAGCGACTACCATGAACGGAAAGGAAATTTCCCTTTCGGAATTCAAAGGAAAGGTACTCCTTATCGTGAATACCGCCAGCAAATGTGGGTTTACACCGCAGTTTGAAGGGTTGGAAAAGTTATATACCACCTATAAAGATAAGGGATTTGCGGTGCTGGGATTCCCCTGCAACCAGTTTGCAGAGCAGGATCCGGCCAGCAATGGGGAAATCCAGGAATTCTGCCGCCTGAACTACGGCGTCACATTCCCCATGTTCCAGAAGGGCGATGTCCGCGGCGAGACAGCCCAGCCTCTTTTCAAGTATCTGGTGAAGGAAAAGGGGTTCAAGGGCCTGGACATGGACCATCCCAATGCCCAGAATCTCTTGAATTTCATCAGGAAGAACTATCCTGATTTCCTGAAGGATGATTCCATTAAATGGAATTTCACGAAGTTCCTCATTGACCGGGATGGCAACGTGGTGGCACGGTTCGAACCCACAAAGACACCGGAAGCCATTGCTCCGGAAATTGAAAAGCTGCTGTAAGCAGGGAGTGAGTGCACGTCCACACGTAAAGGGGCTTTTAGCAACCAGGAAATCTGGCCCGCCTGCGGCGCATTCCAATCGTCTGATTCCTGTTGCTTACAGTGGAAATCGAAGTTGGCAGAAACTCATATTTCTGGCCTAAAGGGTCTGGCCAGCTTTCCTGGCAGCTTGAAGCTGGAAGCCCTGTGCAGATGACTCTATCCATAACCATGCTATACCGTCGGAAGAATCCTTTCCTTTTCGGCGGTATTTTCATGTCTGAAATCATAGTATAATGGTAAGCAGAAGACCCTATGGAGGAGAGGACATGAAAAAATACTTTTTCTTTGATATTGATGGGACCCTGACTACACCGCTGACGGCGGACTATCCTGAAAGCACCAGGGAGGCCATTCGCCTTCTTATCAGGAATGGCCATTTTGTATCCATCGCCACAGGCCGCATGCAGGCGGACGCCTGGGAAGTGGCAAAGACCCTGGGCATTCCGGCGGTGGTGTCAGATGGCGGTAATGCGGTGACCATTGACGGGAAAATTCTGTACGATGAGGGACTGCCTCTTTCGGACTGCTTCCAAATGCTGGCGGAAACGGATGAAGAGAAACATCCCTGGGCCGCGGCTCCTTATAACAGAAAGTATCGCATCACCCGGACACCGCTGTACCTGGAAAAAGTGAAGGACCGATACTATGAGACAAAGGTGGACCGGGACTTTGATTTCCGTAGGGTAGAAGCGATTCACAAGATTTTTGTGGCCTGCACGAAAGCGGAGGTCCATGAAGTTCCCCTCCATGGGCTGCCCCATGTATGGTTCAGCGCAGATACCATGCTTATTGAGCCGGTGCACAAGGAACGGGGTATCATGGAAATCCAAAAGAAATTCCACATACCTGATGAGGATATCGTGGTTTTTGGCGATGGCATGAATGATCTCACCATGTTTCGGAAGGAATGGATGACCATTGCCATGGGAAATGCCAAACCCCAGCTGAAAGCAAAAGCCCGCTACATTACGGACCGGGCTGATGAGGATGGCATTTATAACGCATGCCGCCATTTCGGTTGGATCTGATGGTATATAGTGTGTGGCAGGCAGATTGAATAGAGCGCAAAGTGGCAGGTGAACGTTTTGCGATGGGGGCATAAGGTACGAAATTTTGCCAGGGGCTGCGAATCCACATTATGACTTTGCCAAAACCATAATTCCAAAGGGACTGCTGGTCAGCCAGGCGGAGCAATGTCCAAATTGCCATCTCCTGATCCTGATTATCCTGTTAATCATCAGACGTATGGCCCTCACATATTACAGAAATCAGCCTCTGTCTGTCAGGGGCTTTTTGCCATACAGGAGAAACAACCATGAAAGAACGGAATCGGTTTTATCTATTCCAGGGGGGTCTGGGGATTCTCTGTGCCCTGCTGCAGTGGCTGCTCTTCCGAAGCGGTTTTGATTTCCTTAGAAATCCGGCGTGGGTTCTTTTATTCCTGCTGGAACCCCTTATATATACCCTGCCAAACCTGGCGGAGAAATACATGCCCCTTTCCCTGGTACGTCTTTGCGCATGGGCCGGAGGCTATGGATTTATATTTACCTATTATGCCACCATGGCGGCGGTTCCTTTCCTGCTGATGAAAGGAGCCTGGTGGATTACGGGATGGAACGGTCTTGAAAACTGGATTTCCCTGTATAGCCGACTGGTCCTGGCAGCCCTTTTTATCCTGATCGTTTTCGGCAGTTGGCGGGCCTTCCATCCCCAGGTGGTGCATCTGGACCTGACTACCCATAAGCCTGTGGGGGGACCGGTGACTTTTGCCTTTGTGAGCGATATTCATTTCGGTATCCTTCTGGGCCCCTGGTTTGCCCGGCGTTTCGTGAGGGACCTGAACCGACTCTCACCGGACTATATTCTCATGGGCGGCGATATTATTGATGGCAATCTTCACGTGGTGGAGAAAAGCCATATTTTTGAGGAACTGAGAAACCTGGAACCGAAAAAAGGGACATTGGCGGTCCTGGGAAATCATGACCATTACAGCGGCCATACGGAGAGGGAAAAGGACATGCTGGAACACCTCGGCATCCGGGTGCTCCTGAATGAAGGCTTCCTGACGGACGAAGGGGTTATGGTGAACGGCATGGGAGACTTCCTGTACCATCCCCTGTCGGAGGTCCCTCCTTCGGATGCTCATTTTTCCATAGTCATGGAACATGAGCCGGTGTCCATGAAGGAGGCGGCAAGGGCAGGTCATGATCTGTTCCTGGCGGGCCATACCCACGCCGGCCAGTTTTGGCCAAACCGTTATTTTACAAAGAAGGCCTTTGACCTGGACTACGGGGCAAAGAAATATGGAAATATGACGGCCTATGTCACCAGCGGTTACGGCATGTGGGGTACTCCGTTCCGCCTGGGCCCGAAGCCGGAAATTGTAATGATTACGGTGAGATGTATGTAAAATCGGTATTCCCATCTTTCTGGGTGTGATTTTCCTTAGGTGGCTTAGGTGGCTGAAGTGGCTCAGGGGGAACGGGCTTCGCCCGAGGGGAAGGTGCGGCGCACAGAATTTGGAAGCGCCGCAATATTTATATTTACTCCCTCGATACCTAAAGGCAGCTATAGCTTCAGCTGCCTTCGGTGGACACGGAAAGCTTCGTGCCTCTGGTGCGATAGCGCTCAACAGCCTATGGGAAATACGATTCACTTCATTCTCAGTCACCTGTCAGGCTCCCTACAGCACGGCTATCCAGCGACTTACCACAATTTGAGTGTCGATGGGTTTCGGCAAATTGTGTTCGCTGGTGTGACCGCAGTTCGCTATGCGCTAGTGAACGACTACAGCGATGTTCACCTGCAACCCTTAGCACCATCTATGAATATTGTAAACGAATGCAAATATATAAATTGACAAATGCGCTTCTCATGATATGATTATAAGAGGCTGAACGGACCCTTTCCATTGACGGCAGGGTCTTGATTCTGCTATCATAAAGTATCATTGTTTTATTCTTATCATTGCAGGAAAGAGGAATCATGGATACAGAACCGGTGAAGGATGAAAAACAGGGCGGAGAGATTCTGTTTGACATCCGTCATTTGACACATACCTTTGAGACAGAGGAAGGAAAGAAATTTGATGCCCTCTCCGATGTGACGGCCACCATAAAGAAGGGGTCCTTTACGGCCATCATCGGGACCAACGGCAGTGGGAAATCTACGCTGGCCAGGCATCTGAATGCCCTGCTTATTCCCACGGACGGAGAACTTTATGTGGAAGGCATGAATACTTCCGATTTCTCCCATATCTGGGATATCCGCCAGAAGGTGGGCATGGTTTTCCAGAACCCCGATAACCAGCTGGTAGCGGCTATCGTGGAAGAAGATGTAGCCTTCGGTCCGGAAAATATCGGTGTGCCCCCTGATGAAATCAGGAAGCGGGTGGATGTGGCATTGGAAAAGGTGGGCATGACGGCCTACCGCACCCATTCTCCTGCCATGCTTTCCGGTGGCCAGAAACAGCGGGTGGCCATTGCGGGAATCCTTGCCATGCATCCGGACTGCATCGTTCTCGATGAACCGACGGCCATGCTGGATCCGAAGGGCCGGAAAGAGGTCATGGATACGGTGCATGACCTGAATGAAAACGAAGGCATCACCATTGTTCTCATTACCCATTTCATGGAAGAAGCGGTGACGGCAGATCACGTGATGGTCATCGACAAAGGCCATCTTCGCATGGAAGGGACTGCCCGTGAGGTATTTTCCCAGGCGGAGAAACTGAGGGCCCTTGGCCTCGATGTGCCGGTGGCGGCTGACCTGGCCTATGGCCTTCGGAAAAAGGGATTTTCCATTCCTGAAGATTGTTTGACTGATGAGGAGCTGGGAGAGGCATTATGTCCATATGTGTCGAAAATGTAAGCTGTGTATACAGCAAAGGCTCTCCTTTTGAAAAGGTGGCTCTGGAAAATATCAATCTCACCATAGAGCCGGGAGAGTTTGTGGGTATCATCGGCCACACGGGCAGCGGGAAATCTACGCTCATCCAGCACCTGAACGGGCTCATCCATCCTACCACAGGCAAGGTCACCATCGATGGGGTAGACCTGGCGGCCAAGACGAAGGAAGCGGTGGCGAAGCGCCACTCGGTGGGTATGGTTTTTCAGTATCCGGAGCACCAGCTCTTCGAGGAGACTGTGGCCAAGGATATTGGCTTCGGCCCGAAGAATCTGGGCTGCGATGAGGAAGAAACGGAAAAGCGGGTAAAGAGTGCCATGAAGTTCGCCGGCCTCGATTATGATACCTATGGAGGACGTTCCCCATTCCGCCTTTCCGGAGGCCAGCAGCGGCGGGTGGCCATTGCGGGGGTCATCGCCATGCACCCGAATTTTCTGATCCTCGATGAACCGTCGGCAGGACTGGATCCCATCGGACGGCGGGAAATTTTCTCCCGTATCCAGAGCTGGTATCAGAAAGGCGTATTTTCCGTTATCCTTGTTTCCCACAATATGGATGATATTGCCCGGCTGGCGACGAGACTCCTTGTCATGCATAAGGGGCATCTTGTCATGGACGGAAAGCCTATGGATATTTTCCTTCACCACCGGAAGGAGCTGCAGGAATGCGGCGTCGATGCGCCGCCCCTCACCCAGACCCTTCTCCACCTGAAGGATATGGGCATTCCGGTGCCGGAAGAAGCGAAGACCGTGGAAGAAGCAGTCGATAAAATGAGCAGGATGCTGGGAGGTAAGAAATCATGTTAACCGATATCACCCTCGGCCAGTATTATCCGGGAGATTCCTTCCTGCACAGGATGGACCCAAGAGCTAAGATCCTGTGCACCATGATTTTCATTGTGGCCATTTTCCTGGCGAATAATCTCTGGTCCTATATCCTGGTAGCCGGCTTTACCTTCGCTGCCATTGCCATGTCCGGCGTCCCCGTTTCCCTCATCTGGAAAGCCATCAAGCCATTGTGGATTATCCTTGTGTTTACACTGGCCATCCATATTTTTACTACACCGGGAACGGAACTGTTCAGCTGGAAATTTATCCATATCAGTGAAGAGGGTATACGAAACGGTATCATCATGACACTGCGCCTCGTATTCCTCATTGCCTTTTCTTCGCTCCTTACTTATACGACGAGTCCTATTGTTCTCACCGATGGCATTGAAGCCCTGCTCATGCCCTTCCGCCGCTTCGGCGTACCGGCCCATGAACTGGCTATGATGATGACCATTGCTCTCCGCTTCATTCCTACACTTCTGGAAGAAACGGACCGCATCATGAAGGCCCAGTCTTCCAGGGCGCGGACTTTGTGAACGGCAATCTCTGGCAGCGGGCGAAGAATATGATTCCGCTGCTGGTACCGCTCTTCATTTCTGCCTTCCGCCGGGCCGATGACCTGGCAACGGCCATGGAAGCCCGCTGTTACCGTGGTGGCGAAGGCCGGACAAAGATGCACCAGCTGAAGTACACCTGGCGGGACAGGAACGCATTCCTGGCAGTCATCCTGGTGACGGCGGCCCTGCTGGTGCTGTACATTCTTTTCAGGTAAACCTGTGATTGACGAAAAAGTCTGTGAAATTTTTTCACAGGCTTTTTTAAGAGGAAATATGGTTACAGTCCCTGGCGTGGGACTTCAAGTGATGGGTTTTAATCACATTTGGAATCATGGTGCCAACTACAATTGGCGAGAGAACTACTGGATGTTTTAAACGACAATTGCATCTATTCGCTAGATGCGTGCCCCCTTAGAGAAGGGGGCAGCCCGAAGGGCAGGGGATGGATCCGCCTCGAAGAGGCGGTACCTGCGGAACGGTGGCGGTCCCCATTATCTATCAATCCATCCTGCGGCTTTGCTGCGGTCATTCTTTAAAGACCCGCATACTGGGGTTAGTTTCACATACGATTCCATCGAAATTTACTATGTTGGATTAACGCAAATATGCTTGAGAGGAGACACTGACTGCTGGCTGTCAGCTTTCAGGAAAGCTCAGCCGCCTACAGCATGAAGAGGCTGTCGAGCTGCCTGTAGGAAAGTGCCGCAGGCAGGTTAGCCTCTCTGGCCGCTGGGGGCTGTAAGTTGTAAGCCCCATGGGTTCTATGGCATTCTCCTATACAACTGCCATAGGGCGCAGGACCTCAAATCTCAATTCTTTTTTTATAAGGAGAATTATGAAAAATATCTGGATTACCCTTTCCTACGATGGCACCACTTTCGGCGGCTTCCAGCGGCAGGAGAACCGGATGACGGTACAGGAAATGGTGGAAAACTGCCTTCTGGAACTGACCGGGAAAAAGACGACCCTCTACTTCGTGGCCCGTACGGACGCCGGCGTCCATGCTTACGGGCAGGAATGCACGTTTTATACGGAATCCACCATTCCTGGCGGCCGGTTCATCTATGCCATGAATGCCCACCTGCCCTATACCATCCGGGTCACCGCCAGCCGGGAAGTGGATATGGACTTCTCTGTGCGCCGCAGGAATTTCGGCAAGACCTATGGGTACCTTCTTTCAGAAGAGCGGGAGGCCTCTCCCTTTCTGAAGCCCTATGTGTGGCGGACGGGGAAGAAGCTGGACCTTTCTCTCATGGAATCGGCGGCCCAGGTGCTGGAAGGAACCCATGACTTTACTTCTTTCCGGGGGAATAACTCGGTACCCTCAGACCCGGTCCGCAAAATTCACGAAATACGGATTCTGAAGGATGGCCCCCTTTTCCGTATCTACGTGACGGGAGAAGGATTCCTGTACCACATGGTGCGCAACATCGCCGGTGCCCTGGTGGATGCGGGAACCGGCGCCCTGACGCCGGCAGATATAGAGCGGATCATGGCAGCCAGGGACCGGCGGCAGCTGGGGATGACAGCCCCGGCGGAAGGTCTCTGCCTCCTTCGGGTCTATTTCAGGCCCATAACAAAGGAAGACGTGGACGAGACGCTGCATAGGCCTCTCTATCCCTGGTGTCTGTGATAGGGCCTGCGGCCGGGCAGAGGCTTTGCCTGGGAAGTGTCCTTCGGACATGGCTATGGCCTGACGTCCAAGGCTAAGGCGGGCACCTGGGTTCAAGGAAGAGATATGGACTTCGCCTGCGGTTCTTAACTGAAGACCATACCTTTGCCGGCGTGCATAGCCCCAGATGCCTTGGTGGATTCCATTTTTATGCTTGTACAGCTCTCTTGATACACTGACATTTAAACGTTTCAATCGTTTTACCTCTTATGTTCCAATCGGGATGAAAATCGTATATAATAGGGACAGAGAGCAGGAATAAAAATGACAACAATAATCCTGCAGGAGGTAATGAGAACCATGGTTCCGGATAAAAAGGAGCGGATTGGAAGAGCGGCAGCCAGACTGTTTAAAGAGAAGGGATATACCGGCACATCTCTCAGGGACATCAGTCGGGAAGCAAAGGTCAATGTATCTTCCATTTCCTATTATTTCGGCACGAAAGAAGCGTTATACAGGGAATTGTTCCCGGAAGGGGAGAAAGAAAAGGAACCGGACACGAAGGAACAGATCGAAAATGCGGCGATTCGGCTCTTTGCTTTTCGAGGGTATTCGGATGTATCCATCCGGGATATCGGAAAAGAGGCCGGCGTGAACAGTGCGGCCATTTCCTATTACTTTGGAGGGAAAAAAGAGCTCTATGCTTCCATCCTGGAACGGGGCTCGGCGCTGCTGGTGGATTTCGTGAAAAGTGCAGCCGATGGGACGCACAGCCCCACAGAAATCATGGAAATGTATTCCCATTTCTTCTTTCGACTCATGAAGGAGCACCCCTATATTCTCCGTATTTTTTCCTGGGAAATGATCCATCCTACCGAAGTCTTTGCGTCCATTGGGAAGGAACGGTTTGCCATGGTACTGGTGGTACTCCGGGCAGCTTTGACGGAGGGCATGGAAGAAGGGTGTTTCCGGAAAGACCTGAAGCCAACGGAAGTCTGCATTTCCTGGGCCGGTATGGTGGCCTACTACTACCTGATGAATGAAATCAAGAAACGGTTCGATGTGAAGGAAGATATTTCTGAAGCCTCCTATATGAACCAGGCCTATGATGTGCTCATGAATGGAATCAAAGCCAAAAAGAAATAAGTCTTCGCCTGTACAGGAAGTTACAGACCGCAAGAATCATGCTCAACAGGGTATGATTCTTTTGCTTTTATAAACAGTAAAACCAGACCATTTATACATATAATTTAAAAAGTATGGAAATTGTAAAAATCCATCTTGATGTTTATAAAATCTCTGTATAAAATAAAAAACGTAGTTTGTTTTACTGGAGGCGGCAGCAGGCCGTTCTCCATTTCCTGCGGAAATATAAAAGTCGCGGGTGGAATCGGGGAAATGGGAGCTTTTTATGGCAGAACAGAATCAGGAAATGCATGAAAATCTGGAGCGGGGGCTGAAGAACCGCCACATCCAGCTCATCGGCCTTGGCGGGGCCATCGGAGTCGGTCTTTTCTTAGGATCCGCCACAGCCATTGAACTGGCGGGCCCTTCGGTGCTCCTGACCTATATCATCGGCGGCATTGCTATTTATTTCATTATGCGAGCACTGGGCGAACTGTCTGTGGCTTACCCGGTGTCCGGTGCTTTCAGTGCCCACGCTGCCCGCTTCCTGGGACCGAAATGGGGATATCTCACCGGCTGGACTTACTGGTATATGTGGATGGTCACCTGTATGGCGGAATTAACGGCCGTAGGGATTTATATGAACTTCTGGTTCCCTGACCTGCCGCGGTGGATTCCGGCCCTGGCGGCGCTGGCCATTATGACGGCCGTCAATTTTATCGCCGTATCGGCGTATGGAGAATTTGAATTCTGGTTTGCCCTGGTGAAGATCCTCACCATCATATTCATGATTGTTACCGGTGGCGCTATGATTCTCTTTGGCCTCGGAAATGACTGGGAACCGGTGGGCATTACCAATCTCTGGAGCCAGGGCGGATTCTTCCCCAATGGTTTCGGAGGAACCCTGATGGCCCTGGTGATGGTTATGTATTCCTATCTGGGCATTGAAATTATCGGCGTCACTGCCGGCGAAGCCCATGATCCGAAATCCACCATCAAGAAAGCCATTGACGAAGTCTTCTGGCGTATCCTGATTTTCTATGTTCTTTCTCTTGGCGTAATCATGGCCATTTATCCCTGGAATGAAATCGGACACATGGGGAGCCCCTTTGTCCTCACATTCCAGAAACTTGGCATTTCCAGCGCTGCTGACCTGATCAATATCGTGGTGATTACAGCTGTCCTTTCTTCATGTAACAGCGGCCTCTTCAGTTCCGGCCGCATGCTGTACAACCTGTCTCTCCAGGGCAATGCGCCGAAGTGCTTCCAGACACTGAACCGCCATCGCCTTCCCTGGGTGGGCATTGCCTTTTCTTCCTGCATCCTCCTCATTGCCGTGGCTTTGAACTATGTGGTCCCGTCCCAGCTCTTTGTCTATGTCACCAGCGTAGGCTCCTTTGCAGCCCTGTGGACCTGGTTTGTGATTCTTCGGACCCAGCAGAAGTTCCGGGCTTCCCTGTCGGTGGATGAAAAGAAACTTCTCACCTATAAAATGCCCTTTGCTCCCTGGTCCGGTTATATAACCATGCTCTTCCTGGCAGCGGTGGTGGTGGCTTCCGGGTTCCGGGATGATACCCGGGTGGCCCTCTATGTAACGCCCATCTGGTTTGCCATTCTTCTCATCGGGTATCATTTCATCGAAAAGCATAGAGGCAAGATGGAAAGAAAAGGCGGTCTCCGGGAAGAACCGGAACCGGCCAAAGAGCTGGCTGCTGGAATTTCTGAGATAAAATAGATCCGTATCATCTGAATGGGGCTAAAGGTGGTGGGGCATTGCTGTGCTTGCCGACCGGGGTGTGACTTTACCTGGGGCTGGGGCCCCGGTAAAGCGGGGGATAAGGTAGTCTCGCCGCCGAAGGCGGCTGTTGTACCTTATGGCCCCGGCGCGAAGCGCCCACAACCCGGTGAACGAGCGAAGCGATGTTCACCCACCACCTTTAGCCCCATTTTTCAGTTTGATTGCACATATTCATTCTTCCATCAGCTTTTCTCTTGACAATCCATAACCCATTGGCTACAATGGACTCAATACAAAAAAGTGCTGATGGAAAAAAGTACGTGTCCTGAAGTTTCAAAGAGAGCCGGCCTGTGGTGAGAACCGGCAGCGGAGGGGCAGGGAAGTTCTTTCCTGAACTGCATGGCTGAACGCAGAGTAGGTTGTGACGGTGGCCTCCGTTATGGGCTTTGAGCTGATCTGGTGAAGATAATTTGGGTGGTACCACGGATAATCCGTCCCTTGGGTACCACCCTTTTGTGTTTATCCAGATAAAAAGGGTGGTACCGCGATGCGTCCCGTCGTCCCTTGTCCGAAATGGACAGGGGACTTTTGTTTTGGAAGATTTGCTCACGGGCAGTTGAGCATAGGAGGATGGGAATATGAAAAAAGCAATGAAATGGGGAGCCGGCCTTCTGGCGGCAGCCCTTCTGATGGCAGGAGGCGGAAGCGCCTGGGCGGCACATCTGGAGGATATTGCAGCGAGGGGAACCATTCGCATCGGTACCACCGGCGATTATCGGCCCATGTCCTACAGGGATCCCGCCACCGGGACCTATGAGGGCTTCGATACAGAACTGTCACAAAAGCTGGCGGACAGCCTTCACGTGAAGGTAGAATACGTGCCCACCACATGGAAGACACTGACCGCCGATACGGAGGCAGGAAAGTTTGATCTGGCCCTCTGTGGGATTACGAGGACCTTTGACCGGGAACGGGTGATGGCCATGTCCGATGGGTACCTTCTCTTCGGGAAGACTATTCTCTGCCGAAAAGGGGAAGAGGGAAAATACCAATCCCTGAAGGACCTGGACCGGCCGGAGGTAAAGGTCATGGTGAATCCGGGCGGAACGAATGAAAAGTTTGCCAAGGCAGAGCTGCCCCACGCTACCCTTCTCGTCCATGAGAAGAATGCCGAAATTCCTTCGCTCATAGCGGAAGGGAAAGCGGATATCATGATCACCGAAACCATGGAAGCCAGGCGGTACGTGAAAATGAATAAGAAACTGGCAGCACCCCTGGTGGATTCTCCTTTTACAAAGAGCCGGTTCGGCGCTCTCATGGCGAAGGGAGACCAGGAATTTCTGAATTATGTCAATTTCTTCCTGGCGGAAATGGAAACGAATGGGACCATGGAACAGCTGGAAGATAAATATATCCGTTAAAGAATATATAGAAGCAGAGGATTAAGGGAGGAAAATCATATGAAACAGTGGATGAAAATCGGTATGGCAGCGGCATTGGCAGCAGCGGCACTTCTTTACGGTGGATGCGGCAGCAGCGCAACGAAACAGGCAGCTGGCTCTTCCAATGGAAAGATGGTCATCGGTGTGGTACAGATCGTACAGCACGGGTCCCTGGACCAGGCGAATAAGGGCTTCGTAGATGGCCTGAAAGAACGGGGCTACGGGGAAGACAAGGTCCAGTTTGACCAGCAGAATGCCCAGGGTGACCAGTCCAACCTGAAGACCATTGCATCCCGGTTCAAATCAGAAAAACCGAAACTCATCTGCGCCATCGCTACGCCGGCGGCCCAGGCTGTGGCCAATGAAATCAAAGATATCCCCATTGTGGGCACCGCCATTACGGACTATACCACCGCTAAGCTCGTCAAGAACGATGAGCAGCCCGGCGGCAATGTGACCGGTGTCAGCGATCTGGCATCCATTGATGCCCAGATGGACCTGGGACGGCAGCTGGTTCCCAATGCAAAGACGGTGGGCCTTATTTACAGCTCCAGCGAAGTAAACAGCGAAGTCCAGGCAAACATGATGAAGGACTACTGCAAGAAGAACAACCTGGCCGTAGAAGAGCGGACGGTGAACAGCGTCAACGATATCCAGCAGGTGGCAGAATCCCTGGTGGGCAAGGTGGACTTCATTTATGTCCCCACCGATAATACCCTGGCTTCCTCCATTCCTACCCTCATGAAGATTACCGATGCCAATAAGATCCCTGTCATCGTAGGGGCGGATATTATGGCAAAGGATGGGGCTCTGGCAGCGCTTTCCGTGGATTACTACAAGCTCGGCGTCCAGACCGGCCACATGGCAGCGGATATCCTGGATGGCAAGATCAAGCCGGAGACCGCAGCCATCCAGCACCAGAAGGAATATACCATCGTTATCAATAAGAAGGATGCAGATATCCTGGGCATCAAGATTCCCGATGAAATTGCAAAGAAAGCACAGCTCGTGTAATGGACAATAAAAAACAGCAGCTTCGGCTGCTGTTTTTTTATTGGAGCTGAATCCGGCATTGAGTGAGGGGGATTTTGGGCATTCGGGGAATCTGTGGGTTTTCCTTGCCGCCCCTTTTGGGGGAGATGCCGCAGGCAGCGGGGGTGCATTTGCTGCAGGTCGGGCAGGGACTGAAACATAGTAAGCGCAAAATAAAAGAGTGTATTGAAAAAGCCCGAAAGTTATAGAATAATCATACTATAAGCTTTCGGGCTTTATGTTATTTGCAGGATTCCTGAACTACAGTGTTCCAAGGCATGTACTTCTCTAATACTGCCTCACCTTTGAGACGCTCTTCATTGGGCATCCCGGTGAGTATGTAGATCAGGTATTTCTCCGGATCTATATTATTGGCCTTGCAGGTTTCAATAATACTGTATACGCAGGCACTGGCTTCAGCACCTTTCGGGCTCGCTGAAAAGAGCCAGTTTTTCCGGCCCACGGTAAAAGGACGTATGCTGTTTTCCGCAATGTTGTTGGATATAGCACACCTGCCATCTTGCAAATAGGTTTCAAGCTGCTCCTTGTTAGTCAGGGAGTAGTTCAAAGCCTGGCTGATCTTGGATTTTGGAAGGACTTTGTCCCGGCTGCTTTCTACCCACTTCCAGTAGGCGTCGAGCACCGGCTTTTCCTTTTCAAGTCTTTGCGCCTTTCTCTCCTCAGGAGTAAGGTCACGCAGTCCTTTTTCAATTTTAAACAGTTCACGTATGCAGCCCAGCCCTTCGCCAGCCAGACTTACGGAAGATTCATCCTGCTTTGCTGTTTCTGCTTCTACATACTTTCGTCTTGCATGGGCCCAGCAGAGGCAGCGGGTAACTTCGGTTACCTGGTTGTATCCGGAATAGTCATCCGTTTGGAGGTAACCGGTAAATCCTTTAAGGAATTCCGAGGCATTGGATCCTTTTCTGGTCGGGCTGTACTGGAACAGGCGGATATTATGTAATGGTTCATACTCTCCACTGGTAAAGACCCACATATAGGATTTGCTGGTATTCTTACGTCCTTTTTCATTGAGTACCTGTACCGGAGTCTCATCTGCATGCAGACAGGCTTCTTTGAGAAGGAGACCATGCATGTAGTCCCACAAGGGTTTCAGGTACTCATTTGAAGAAATAATAATCCAGTTGGCCAGAGTTGCCCTGCTGAGAGGCAATCCCAGCTGCTTCCACTCCCGCTCCTGACGATTCAGCGGTACGGCTAATCCGTACTTCTGCATCATCACATGGGCAATGGCAGAAGGTGAAGCAAAGGAATGGGGAATCGGAGGCTTGGGCACTGCCGGCTTCACAATATGCGGTTCGTCATTCTTCCGGCAATTCCTGCATTCATAAGATATTTGGAAGTAACGCCTGCAGATAAGCTTTGGCGGAACAAACTCAATCTGAGTATTAACAAGCTCCCTGCCTATAGGAGACAGCTTATTTCCACAGATGTCACAGACTTTCTGGTCCGCATCCAGGTCAATATCTATGTTCTCAATGCAGTCTTCAGGAAGGGATTCCAGCAAGTTCTTAACAGATGCTGACTTGCTCTTTTTCTTTCGTTCATAGCCTTTAACCGCAGTCGTTTCAAGCTCCGGTTCCTTGACACTGGGCTTGGCCTCTGTTTCCGCCTCATTAAAGATGCTGGGATAGGCGGCATCCATATCCGGATCAGTCCGGCGTTCCGATTTAGAACCAAAACGGGCCTGCTGAAGTAATTTCACTGTAGCTAATAAAGCCGCTTTGTCCTTTTCCAGTTTTGCAATTCTATCTAGTAATTCCTGCTCACGGCGGTCTGTCATGGGTACACTCAATTCTATAAAAACAACCGAAATTTCATGTATTTATTATACCATAAAACAGGCGAAAAAGCTCGATAAAATCTAGCTTTTTCGCCTGTTTTAGCATGCAGATTTCATACGCTGCAGCAGGGGTGGATGACCTTTACTGCACGGGGTTGGATGATGGCAAGCCCCTCCATAAGCCAGCGGTATTGCTGTGGAGAAAGCTCAACCAGAGAGGACGATTTCCTGGGCCACTGGAAGCTCCCGCTTTCAATCCGTTTGTACAGAAGAACAAATCCATCGCCTTGCCAGAGAAGGCCTTTGATTCGATCACGCCGCCTTCCACAGAACAGGAACAGTGAGGGAAGAAACGGATCCAGATCATACTGTTGTGAAACCACAGCAGATAATCCGTCGATAGATTTCCGCATATCCGTATAGCCACCCGCCAGATATATGCGGTCAGCAGTTAATATAATTTCCATGAGTAATACCTCCCGTCGTTGAACTTGTAGGTATTATCTCATGTTCATCAGGAAGATAAAATCCATCATTTTATTTTGCGCTTACGAAACATAAAGCCCACTATTCCCGTTCGCAAGAAAGATTTCTCCACTCCTCTAAGCTTTAGGAGCTTTAACCGATAGGAGACATCAGGCATGTGTACCACCGGTCGAAATGACGGGTTTTGAGAGAGGCGAATTTCGGAAAAGCCGTTTGCTGCTATCTGACGCTCCCCCTCTCGCCGTCATCTCGAGCAGTGGTCAGCGCCGAATTGCCTATAAACATAAGAATCGTATGTGAGGAAGAGTCGAGAGATCTCCCTGGTTAATGACTATGATGATGTTGCAGCATAACGGGGCTGGGAAGAGACGACCGGCAGTGGGAAGATGCTGCATGCAGCGGGGGGTATTTGCTGCAGGTTGGGCCAATTTACCCGAGTTGGCCAGCCGCTATTTTCCCGCAGAAAATCATAAAAACTAATGCATTATACAGGAAAATTTGTTATACTATTACACAGGTATATCCTTTTTTTCGAAAATAGGGAAATGTACCGAAAATACTGTAAAGAAGGCGGGGCTATGTCAGAAATCAAAGAAAGATTAGCCCATGTAATGGACCGGATTGAAGAGGCCAGAAAACGGTCTCCCTGGCACCAGAAAGTGACTCTGGTGGCGGTAACGAAATTCCATCCTCTGGAGGATATGGAAGAAGCCATCCGACTGGGGGTCACCCAGGTGGGAGAGAACCGGGTCCAGGAAATGGAACAGAAGTATAAAGCCCTTACGCTTCCGGTGACCTGGAACCTGCAGGGCCATTTACAGAAAAATAAGGTGAAAAAAGCGGTGGCCATGGCGGACCTGATCCAGTCCGGCGATTCGGTGGAGATTCTCCAGGAAATCGACCGAAGGGCCGGAGAAATCGGGAAAGTGCAGGATGCGCTTCTGGAATTCAATATTTCCGGAGAAGCATCGAAGCATGGCATTCCACCGGAGAAAATGGAAGAAACCATCCGGACGGTCAAAGAACTCCCCCATATCCGGGTGAAAGGACTCATGTGCATGGCTCCGAACTATGAGGACGTGGAAAAGACGCGTCCCGTATTCCGGAAGGCCCATACCATGTGGAATGAAATGAAGAAAGAGTTCCCGGAAGGACAGATTTCCCTTCTGTCCATGGGGATGACCCATGATTTTGAGATTGCAATCGAAGAAGGAGCCAATATGGTTCGTATTGGCACAGCTATTTTTGGTGAGAGACAGTACCATCAGGAGGAGAGCAAAGCATGAGCTTACTTGATAAATTTAAAGACCAGTTCGTAGATCGTGACGAGGACGAAAGAGAAGAAGACCTGGGAGAGGAAGAAGAAGCACCGGTGAATCCGGCAGCTCCCGTTCCACCCCGCACCAATGCTGTCAATAATCCGGTGAGAGGTATCGGCCGTACGGCAGCTCCCCGTCAGGCAGCCAAACCCTATACCATGGTGGTGGTGAACCCCAAAAGCTATGGGGATGCAGAAAAAATCGGCGACCATCTGAAGGCTATGCGTCCGGTGGTGATGAATATGGAAAAGACCGATGCCGATGAAGCCCAGCGGATTGTGGATTTCGTACAGGGAATCATGTATGCCCTTGATGGACGGATTGACCAGATTTCCGAAAGCATTTATCTCTGCGCGCCAAATAATATGAGCGTTTCCCGCGAGAATTTTGCGGCCTACCAGGGAGACCAGCAGGCTCCGGCGGCTCCGCAGTGGAACGCGGGAGCTCCCCAGGGCCAGGGACCTGAGGCCCACGAAGGCTGATGTCCTTTCTTTCTAAGGGAATCCGCTGGCTTAAAAGCCAGATGGACGACCCGGTAGAAGAGGAAAGCTACGAGGAACCGGAAAGAGAAGAGGGGGAGGATGTCCCCGGGCCAGGCGCGGTGCCCGCTAGGACTATCCGGCCTCTTGAAGTAGATATTATTGTTCCGGGATCCTATGGAGATGCCCGCCATGCGGTGGACGCCCTGGAACGGGGGATGACCGTCATGGTCGTGCTGAATGATAATGTGGATGATGAAGTGGCCAGCCGTTTTGTGGATTTCATGAGCGGCGCCGTCTACATGGCCCACGGGGATGTGATGCTCCTGAATGATGATGTGCTCATCTGCGTGCCTTCTACTGTGGATATCCATGAAGACAGACTGGCATTTGTATCAGGCATTCCGACCTGGAAAGGACCGTAGGAATGAAGAAGATTCTGATCATCGGCTGCGGGGCCATGGGAGGAGCCATCCTCTCCGGCTGCCTTGCTAAAGGGCTTTGGGAAAAAGAAAATGTATATGTGAAAGAGCATTCCGAGGAAGCGTCCCGGGAAAAAGCAGCCCGATACGGCGTGCAGGCATCATTGGATGGGAAAGAAGCGGGAGAGGCAGACCTTGTCCTCATCGCTGTGAAACCGAACGTGGTGCCCGGGGTGCTCGAAGAAATATCCCGGTACCATCCATCCCGGGTTCTTTCAATTGCGGCGGCTGTGACACTGGAGTCTCTGGAAAAGGGACTTCCGGAGAATACGGAGGTAATCCGTGTCATGCCGAATACCCCCGCTTCCGTGGGAGAAGGCATGGCAGCCATTGCCCCTGGGACGAAAGCGTCCCCTGCCTTTATTAAAGAGGCGGAAGAGATTTTCTCTGCCCTCGGCAGGGAAGCGGTGGTGACGGAGCGGCAGCTGGACGAACTGGGGGCCCTCTCCGGGGCAGGCCCGGGATATGCCTTTGTCATTATTGATGCCCTGGCAGACGCCGGTGTCCTCATTGGACTTCCCCGCAAACTGGCCATCGAAGCGGCGGCCCAGACTCTTTACGGTGCGGCAAAGATGGTACTGGAAACAGGAAAGCATCCGGATGAACTTCGGGACCAGGTCACAAGCCCCGGCGGCACCACCATTGCCGGTATTTACGCCATGGAACAGAAGGGGCTCCGGGGAGCTCTCATGGACGGCGTGAAAGCGTGCCTGGACAAATCGGATCAAATGGCAGGAAAGTAAGAGATAGTCCATTTGATCCCTGTCATAGAGAAGAGAATGAGATGAAAGATAGAGAAAAAATTCTTCGTTATTTTGCAGCTTCCGGGGAGGAAGCCAAAGATATGGCTATCCGGCTCCTGGATATCGCCGACTCCGTAGATCGGGGCAGGCCCTTTGCAGTGGGACCCTTTATGGTACCCTTTTCCCGGCAGATCGGCCAGACCATTGCAGCCCACATGAAGACGGTGGTGGCGAAAAGTTACGGTGGCTACCACGAGGCGGAACGGGTGAAAATCGGCTTTGCCAGAAGCGATTACGATGGCCCCGTGGATTTCGGGGTGAGCCTCCTGTCGGTGACCTGGGACGGCCGGTACCGCCTCATCGGCCACCGGGATGTGCTGGGCTCCCTCATGGGTCTTGGCATTGACCGCTCTGTGCTGGGGGATATCCTCATGCAGGGCGCCGGCTGCCAGGTGGTGGTGGACAGCACCATGAAGGACTGGCTCATGGATAATTTCCATAAAGTGGCCATGGTGCCGGTGAAGGTAGAGGAAATCCCCCTTTCCGAAATCCAGCCGCCCAAGCAGACCGCCAAGGAAGTGCGGGCTACGGTGGCTTCCCTTCGCCTCGATGCGGTGGGAGCTGCAGGATTTGGCATTTCCCGGTCAAAAATGGTACAGGCCGTGGAAGATGAGCGGGCAGAAGTGAACTGGCAGCTCGCCAAGAGCCCGTCCCAGACCGTGAAAGCAGGAGATATTATCAGCATCCGCGGCCGAGGGCGCATTGAAATCGTGGAAGAGACCGGTATGAGCCGTAAAGGCCGGACGGGCCTCCTGATTCATAGATTTAAGTAAGGCCTGTGAAGAATAGGATCCTTTTTTAGCACATTTGGGCTAATCCTACATTGTTTGGAAAGTGGCTGAAGGGGAATGGCCTGCGGCCAAAGTGGCTCAGGGGAAACGGGCTTTGCCCGAGGGGAAGGAGCGGCGCACAGATTATATAGCGCCGCAAATGATGCATATAGCGGCGAAGCCGTCATCTTCCCTTTTGAACCTGCGGTGGCGAGCATCAGAGACACATTAACATCCCCGGAACTTCTCGAACATACTTGGACGAATGAACCAAAAGTTAAAATTATTTCACAGCCTCTGAAGTATCTTTTTTAAAGGAGATAATTTGTATGATTACACCGATGGATATACATAATAAGACATTTTCCCGCCAGATTCGCGGCTATTCCCAGGATGAAGTGAATTCCTTCCTGGAAGAACTGGCCCAGGATTATGAACGGATTTATCGGGAACATCGTGAGATGGAAGAAGAAATGGATACCATCAAGACGAAGCTTCGTAACTACGAAAAGATGGAAGCCACCATGTCCAATACCCTGGTCATGGCCCAGGAAACCGCAGACAATGTAAAGAAGAATGCCCACAAGGAAGCGGAACTCTCCATCCGGGAAGCCCAGAATGAAGCCCATAAGATTGTATCCGACGCAGAGACTGCCCGCCGCAGGATGAATGCAGATATCCTGAAGACCCAGGGCGACATGAACCTGTACATTGAAAAACTGTTGTCCAATTTCAAGTCCGCCCTGTCCCTCATCGAAGCAGCCAAGGCAGCCCAGGCTCCCCAGCCCGTAGAAGACGGCACAGCGCCGAAGGCAGCTCCGGCTCCGGAAGCAGCACCGGCTGAAACTTCCGCAGCAGAAGCAGCGCCTTCCGAAGCGGCAGCACCGGAAGCGGAACCGGCCGAAGAAGAAAAGGAAGCCCCTGCTGATAAGGAGGAAGAACAGGCAGCAGGCGGCAATCTTTTCGACCAGGCCGCAGCTACCGTAGCTCCGGCAGAAGAGAAGGCAGCGCCTTCCGAAGAAGCCGCTCCTGAAGAAACTAAGGAATAAAACTATGGAAGAAAAGCAGTATGTCACGGAATGGGCCAATGAAAATCTGGGGCTTACTTTGAAAATCACGAAAATGGTCCACGAAGAACAGACCCCGTTCCAGCATATCCAGATCGCCGATACCCTCCAGTATGGACGGATCCTTATTCTGGACGGCGTATTCCAGACTTCCGTAAAGGACGAATGGACCTACCATGAAATGATTTCCCACGTGCCACTCATGATGCATCCCCATCCGGAACGGGTGCTCATTATCGGTGGCGGCGACGGCGGCGTGGCCCGGGAAGTATGCCGCCATGATTGCGTGAAACAGGTGGATCTCTGCGACATCGATGGCAGGGTCATTGATCTTTCGAAGGAGTATTTCCCCACCATTTCCAAAGTACTGAACAATCCTCCGGAAAAGCTCCACGTCCATGTGGGAGACGGCATCGCTTTTGCGAAACAGGTAAAAGATTTTTACGATGTCATCATCATCGACTGCTCCGACCCCATCGGTCCGGGGGAGGGACTCTTCACGAGGGATTTCTACCGGAGTGCTTTTTCTGCCCTTCGGGAAGATGGACTCATCGTGCAGCAGACGGAGTCTCCCATTGTGCAGCAGCAGACAGTGCACGACGTGTTTGAAGCCATGAATGATGTATTCCCCATCGTCCGCATGTACTATTCCCACGTCCCCATTTACCCGGCCTGCATGCATTCTTTCATGCTGGCGTCCAAGAAATACGATCCCCTGACGGCGGATATCCGCAAAGATATGCCCCAGCCCATGAAGTATTACAACCCGGGCATCCAGAAGAGCTGCTTCGTCCTTCCCAATTTCGTGAAGGAACTGCTCTATAAGGGAGTCAGGAGTTTCTGATGTATTGAGCTTTGCCATTTTGGTAAAGCTCTTTTTGTCTAAATTGTTGGAAATGTGGCTGGTGGGCGCACCAATCGGTAAAGGTTGTAGGCCGGGCGCCGCTTCGCTGGCCCGACCGGGTTATGGGCGCTTCGCGCCGGCGGCATAATGTGGAATGGGCCTGCGGCCAGGGGGAGCGACTTACCAACCGGAAATTTGTCTGTGTGACTGGGCTTCCAAAAGACAGCAATTTTGGCGAAGCTTGTTTACCCTATGCCCCCGCTTCAATGAGCGCAGCGATATTGAAGCCACAACCCGGTTGGCGAGCGCAGCGATGCCAACCCACCACCCTTACGAACCATTCACCCGATTAGAGCGGTATCCTATTTATCACTTTCTATGTAACAGGGAGAAAATCTATGGAACTTCGTGTTTTGAATTACTTCCTCATGGTAGCCCGGGAAGGGAATATTACCAGGGCCGCCGAGCGGCTTCACCTGACCCAGCCCACCCTGTCCCGGCAGCTTTCGGAGCTGGAGGAGGAACTGGGAGTCAAACTCCTGATCCGGGGAAAGCGGAAAATTACCCTCACCGAAGAGGGATTCCTCCTGCGGCGCCGGGCGGAGGAAATCCTGTCTCTCGTAGAGCGGACGGAGCGGGAGGTGACGGAGTCCGAAGAAAAACTGGAAGGCACCGTCAGCGTGGGAGGCGGTGACCTTCCGGCGAGTCGGGACTTCATCCGCCTCATCCACGAATTCCAAGTGGCCCATCCTTTGGTGGAATTCCGTTTCCTTACGGCGGTGACTGATATCCTCTGCGAAAGGATGGACCGGGGGCTTATTGACGTGTCCCTCCTGGTGCAGCCCTTTGACATGGAGAAATATGAGGCCCTTCCCTTTGGCCGTCCCGGACGGTGGGGCATTTACATGAGAGCCGATGCTCCTTTGGCTGCAGAAAAAATGGTCAATATAAAGGCCCTGAAAAATGAGCCGGTTATCGCATCCAGCCGAAGCGATATCCTATCCCGCTATTTTTCCCTGTCCGGCCAGGGTGTTCATCTGAACCATGTTCCCATCATTACGAACCTTCCCAGCAATGCGGTTCTCATGGTGGAAGAGGGAATGGGATACTTCATGGGTTCTGAAGGAGCCCTGCCATTCCTCGATGAATCCCGTATCGTTTTCCGGCCGCTCACTCCGGTCATGCTGGCGCCGCCGGCCCTGGCCTGGAGGAGAAACCAGCCCTTCAGCCGGGCGGCAGCGGCGTTCATTGAATACCTGAAGGACCACGGAGAGAAGCGGGAAACCGTGGAGGCATAGGAGCCCGGAAAAAGGCTGTGAGTCTTCCAATCGGAAGTTACTCCATTCATTTCGCATCCGTAGAGACTGGAAAAGAGAAGAAAGGAAAAACAGAAAGGTACTGTACCCTTATGGGCCGGTACCTTTTTTTGTGGTGTATAGTTCATTCCGTTTTGTCAATTTGCGGTTGCAGGGCTGTTGTATCATGCGCTGATAGGTAGCGTCATTCGCACGGAGCTTCTAGCTGCTAGCTCCTGGCTTCTAGGAAAGCTGGCCAGCCTACGGCACGAATGACTGACGGAAATAACGGAAAGAAAGCGCCGCAGGCGGATCAGCCTTCCTAACAGCTAGCCGCTAGAAGCTAGCAGCCCCGTGTGAATGACTCTACACGCAAGCATACTAACCGCCAAACCCAACAGCTCGACAAACTGAAATATCGCAATATCTGCGTCTGAGCAAAGATGCTATCTTCCTTTCAAATACAATGCTTTATAAGTATGATTTCCTATTTATTATAAGTATTGGCTATTGTTAGGATCTGCAAGTATACTGTGTACAGAAAGAGGGAAGATCCCTGCGAAGTCTGGTGAAAGGAGAAAACAAATGAAACGGCATGTTCTTGGCAAAGTCATTCTGGCAGGTATGGTACTTGCCCTGGTACCGGCGGCAGCCCTTGGTATCAGCCATTACCGGTGCGCCAATGTACGGGCGGCAGAAGCGGTGACATGGAAAGAGAGCAGCGGCCTTGGTGTTCTCGGCTGGCCCCAGAACCTGAACGCCGTGCGCTGGGAACTGGAGGTTTTTGCAGGAGTGCCGACAGGGCTGGATGACGAAGCGCCTGTATCAGGTGCAGTATATCGGAATGAACATATCTATATGAACAGTGTCAGGCTGGATACCACTGCCCTTCCCCAGGGAGAGCCCCTGTTTTTCCGAGTGCGGCCCTACGACCTGGATGGGAACCCTGTGGGCCACTGGTCCCAGCCGGCGGAGCTCACGAGCTCTCTCACAAAGGCAGGACGGAATGCGCCGATGCCCCACAATCCCTTCAATAAGGGAAATGGTACGGTGCTGCTGTATCCGGTATATGCCTATACCCCAAACCCGGGGGCCGAAAAGTTTGAAGTAGAAGTGCTTGACCATTATCCGGAAAAACTGGATGGCTGGGCGCCATCGAAATACCGGGTTTACGCCGATGTAACGGAGCTCACGGACCTCTATGACAAGAGACCCCGTACCGGTACCTACTACTGGCGTGTGAGAGGCATGGATCGGGCAGGAAATCCGGTGGTCGAATGGAGTCTGCCCCAGGAAATGCACACCGCCCCCTCGGACCATTGGAAAGTGGCGGTCTTCGGAGACAGCATTTCCCATGGCGGAGGCCATCTGTCTTTCAGCCCTGCCGATTTCTCTTACAGCTACGAGTCCTATTTGGACTTCCCGTCTATCAACCTGTCGGAAAGCGGGGACACCAGTAAAATGATGGTGGACCGGTTCCAAAAGGACGTGGTTCCCTTCCATCCCGATTATCTTCTTGTCATGGGAGGCACCAACAGCCTCCGGGCCGGCGTTTCCCCGGACTCCGTGATCTCGGACCTGAAAGAAATCCAGAAGGAAGCCCGTGACCATGGGATGACACCCATCCTCATGACACTTCCTCCCATCAATCCGGCCAGCATAGAAAAGGCTTTCCAGGAACCAACCTATGAAGGATGGCGGGATTCTTTTGCCCAGGTCAATGATTTCATCCGGACCCAGCCCCATATCGATACGGCAGCCCCCTTTGCCCAGATGGATGAGATTCCGGAATGGCTGGCACTGGATGGGCTCCACGGGGACTGGAACATGAAACGGATCATGGCTTCTGTGATTAACAGGGAAATGCCCCGGTTCATCGGAGGTGGGGAGTATTCGTTTTAAGAAGTTGGAGAACGCAATCCACATGCCGAAATTGCGGTTTGTAGAGCTGATGGGTTTTGCATGCTGACGGGTAGAGTCACTCGCATGGAGCTCCTAGCTTCTAGCGGCTAGCTGTTAGGAAGGCTGATCCGCCTGCGGCGCTTCTACCCGGTATTTCCGTCAGTCATTCGTGCCGTAGTCTGGCCAGCTTTCCTAGAAGCTAGCAGCTAACAGCTATAGTGAACGACAAAAATAACTTTATTTAAAGCTGCACAGGGTTCGAAGCTGATTATTTGGCTTTTTCCAAGCCTCGAATGCTTTTTCAACTGTTTCCATAAGTTCCATTAAGGTTGCAAAGAAACGATTGTGTGTATATTCTCTGCGGGTTTTTCTCCAAACCTGTTCGATTGGATTCAGATCAGGTGAATAGGGAGGAAGCATCAAAATTGTAATTTTATCTGATATATCCGCATATTCTGGCCGCTTTTCTACAGCAATTAGTCGATAGGCCTTTTTGTGCCAAGGGGCATTGTCCATTACCAGAACATAATGCTTGCCTTCCGGCAACAGTTTTGCAGCCAAGAACTCACGAATAGAGGCTATTGTGGTCTCATAGTTGAATTTCTCCGGCTTTGTCGTAAATAACTCTCCGGTTTCTGGGATAACAAACCCACTATAAGGAGACTTGAAACGTGCCGGGAATGATTTCACCTTAGGTGCACTGCCTTTTTCATACCATCCACGTGTAATTGTAGTCTGAATTTGGAAATGCACTTCGTCCTGAAATGTCAGAATTGCGGTACTGTCTGCTTTTACTTCGTCGATTTTTTTTAAAGGCAATTCGTTCATCCGTATCTTCGTATCCCTTGGATGGATATAGTTGGGGGCGGATAAGGGAAAAGCCCAGACTGTGAAATAGACGTTGGCATTGTCTAACGCTTAGCGTAGTGTTGTACTTACTACTGATATAGTCAGACAAGCTCGGCCCATCCCAGACATTGTAGCCGTATTGTTTTGGCTCGGAAGTAAGGGCCTGCTTGATTTCTTTTAGCTGCCCGTTGGTAAGCTTTGAGGGCCGGCCTTTGTGCCCTTTTAATTTAAGTGCGTCAAAGCCCTTTTCATCAGCAATTTTTACCCAGGATGAAATTGTCATCTTGCTTACACCAGCTAATTTACTGATTTGGGAAGCAGACAAACCGGATAGAACCATGTTTACGGAGAATACTCTGAAATGGAACCTGGCGTCATCAGTAGACGACATAATCTCCTTACCTTGTCTCAAAAGTTCTTCCGGATCAGTGTGATACTTTCGATTGTTCATATGTACTGTACCTCCAATTGAAGTATAGCACATAGATACATCAATTTAAAGTAAAGTAATTAATGTCGTTTACTATAGAAGCTCTCACGCGTTTGACTCTCTCCACCAGCTTCGCCCTATTAGCTCGACAAACTGAAATTGGCAGAACTCTATTTCTAAGATAACTATCATGCTTTGCCCGTATGGATAGCGATTTATTATAAGTATTGGCCATCAAAAAGCATCGCAGATATACTGATAGTGAGAAATGGAAGTCATATATATCCCTACAGGACAACTTATTTACAGGAAGAAGGAAGTAAAAAATGACTAAGATTGTACAGATCGCAGGACATGATGTATTAGGAAAGTTTGCACCGGAATTTGCGAAACTCAATGATGACGTGCTGTTTGGCGAAGTATGGAGCCGGGATGGAAAGCTTTCCCTGAAGCTCCGCTCCATTGTCACTATCAGCGCCCTCATCGGCAAGGGTATTGTGGATTCTTCCCTCAAGTACCATCTGGAAACGGCGAAGAAGAACGGGGTGACCCAGGAAGAAATGGCGGAAATCCTCACCCACATCGCCTTTTATGCAGGCTGGCCCAATGCCTGGGCGGCCTTCCGGATGGCAAAGGAGGTCTATGAAACGGGAGACGCGGCGCATGGAGGCTTCTTCGGACAGGGAGGAGTAAATGTGGGATATGCGAAATATTTCACCGGCACCTCCTACCTGAAGGTTCTCACGAAACCGGAAGATCCTATGACCATCTGCAACGTGACCTTCGAACCGGGATGTCGGAACTGGTGGCACATCCACCACGCCGCTTCCGGTGGCGGCCAGGTCCTCATCTGTGTGGATGGGGAAGGCTGGTACCAGGCAGAAGGACAGGAACCGGTGAGTCTCAGGGCCGGGGACATCGTGGAAATCCCACCGGAAGTGAAACACTGGCACGGGGCAAAGAAGGACAGCTGGTTCAGCCACCTGGCCTTGGAAATCCCGGGCACCGGTCTTTCCAACGAATGGGTGGAAGAAGTGGGAGATGAAGAATACAACAGGCTGGAAGAGAAATAATTTTCCGGCAGCCCGGAAAGAGAGGAAACCCCATGGTGGAATGTTCAGCACAGTCTATAGAAGGAATGAATCTGAAGGAACTGAAAAAAAGAAGGATGCAGCTTCTGGAGGAAATTCATAAACAGCAGGAATTACTGGACCAGATGGATTATGTAATTTTTAAAAAGGAAAAAATCGGCGGAAAGGCCGATTGAAGGAGGAAACTATGATCTGGAAAAAAGCAGCAGTATTGGGAATGGCAGCAGCAGCAATCATGGGAATTTCTGCCTGCGGCAGCAGCAATGGAACCCAGCAGGCATCAGCGCCGGCCAATTCGTCCGCCGCTTCCCAGTCGGTCAAAAATCCCGCCGGCAATGGCAAGACCATTGTGGTCTATTTCTCTGCCACCGGCAATACGGGAAAGGCAGCCAATGTAATTGCCCGGGAATCGAAGGGAGATATCTGGGAAATCAAACCGGAAAAGCCTTATTCTAAAGCAGACCTGGATTACCTGGATGACAACAGCCGCAGCGTGAAGGAACACAATGATCCCTCCATCCGCCCTGCTATCAGCGGCAACGTACCGGCCTGGGATTCCTACAGCACCGTATATCTGGGATACCCCATCTGGTGGGGAGAGGCGCCGAACATTATGTACACCTTCGTAGAGAACCATGATTTCTCCGGGAAACGGGTCATTCCTTTCTGTACCTCCGCATCCAGCGGAGTGGGAGACAGTGCGGAACACCTCCACCAGGTAGCAGGCAAGGGCGACTGGATGGGAGGCACCCGGTTCTCCGGCGGATTCAATGAAAAAGACGTCATTGACTGGGTGAAGAAGTACTAAGGTTAAAGGTTCTTAAGGTTCAAAGGGTTCGTGGGTTCATGGGGCTGCTGGGAAGATTTCATTGCAAAGCCTGGGAATCTTCCCTTTGGACCTTTTTATTACCCCATGAATAACATTGCCGGCACTGGGATAAGAAACAGGGGCCCGCAAGGATAATAATTCGAAAGGAGGATGTCTGTTATGTTTGGATTAGGAGTACCGGAACTGCTGCTGATCCTGGTGATCGGGCTCATTGTTTTCGGACCGGGAAAGCTTCCCATGATTGGAAGTGCCCTGGGCAAGAGTATGAAGGAATTCAAGGATGCCTTGAACGCGCCGGTGGAAGTAAAAGAGAGTCCCAAAAAGGAGGCCGCTCCGGTAGAAGAAAAGGAGAAATAACATGAGCTGGACAGACCATATGGAAGAGCTCCGGCAGAGGATCCTGAAGTCCCTTCTGGCCATTGTCATGGGCATGGGGGTATCCTTCCTCTTCATGGACGAAATCATGGCCTTCCTTACATCCTATGTGGGCACCCTGTATTTCATGAGGCCCGCCGAGGCCTTCATGATTTACTTCAAGATTGTCTTCTGCGCCGGCACCATTGTGGCGTCACCCTTCTGGTTTTACCAGCTCTGGGCATTCCTGCTGCCCGCTTTTACGACCCATGAAAAGAAGGTCCTGGCCGTGGTGGTTCCTCTCTCCCTGCTGCTCTTTCTGGGAGGTATCGCCTTTTCTTACGGTATCGTGCTGCCTCGGGGACTGACGTTTCTGATGAATTTCACATCCGATGGGATCAGGCCTCTCTTTTCTATGGAAAGTTATATGGATTTCGTGTTTTTTATGACCATTCCCTTCGGCATTCTCTTCAACCTGCCTCTGTTCCTTGTGCTTTTGGCAGAGACTGGGCTCGTTACATCGGCAAAACTCAGGCGTATCAGAAAGTACGTGGTATTGGCCTCTTTTATCCTGGCCGCACTCATTACGCCCACCACCGACATTTTTTCCCAGTGCCTTCTGGCGGTGCCTCTGCTCCTTCTCTATGAGGGAAGCTGTATTTTCATCGCAGCGGCACTGTGAAAGTAGAATGGGGCCTGGGAATTTATTTTCCCTGTGATTTTGAAGGAGAAAGAAAATGAACAGGCGAGAGTTTTTAAAGGTCACCGGCTTCGGCATGCTGACACTGTTTCTCAGCGGCTGCAGTACATTCATAGCATCCGGTCAAAATGGCGGTTCTGCTGCCAGTGCTGTTCCAGGGCAGGTTTCAGGAGGTAAGAAAATGAAAATCGTCGTCATTACAAGCAGTCCCCATCCCAGAGATGAGTCAACTTCTATTTATCTGGCAGAACGGTTTGCCAAAGGTGCTGAATCGGCGGGGCATGAAGTGTTTCTCTTCGATGCAGCAAACAGCGACACCCATCCCTGCCGGGGATGCGACCACTGCCATATGAATGGGCCCTGCATTTTCCAGGATGATATCGAAAAGACGCTGATGCCAAAAATGCTGGAGGCGGACCTTCTGGTCCTCACCACCCCTTTGTACTACTTCGGCATGTCTGCCCAGCTGAAGACCATTGTGGACCGGTTCTATTCCCGCACAGGCCGGCTCCATGGAAAGAAGTCCATTCTCATGGCTACGGCCTACAACAGTGACGACTGGACCATGAGTGCCCTGGTGGACCACTACGACACCCTGGTCCGCTACATGGGATGGCAGGACTGCGGAAAGATTCTTGGTATCGGCTGTGGATCCCGGCCCCTTGTGGAACGGTCGGATTTCGGAAACCAGGCTGAAAAACTGGGTGCCAATCTATAACGGAGGATAGTATGGGACAATCGTCTGCTCTTTTCTGGAAGTCGCTGGTCATTCCGGCCGCGCAAAAGCCGCTTTCCCAAAAGGAACGGCTCTTTTCTGACAGCCAGCTGTGGCAGATGATGGTTCCCCTTTTCATCGAGCAGATCCTTGTAGTGGCCCTGGGAATTGCGGATACCTTCATGGTGAGCTTTCTGGGGGAGGCCGAGGTCTCCGGAGTGGCCCTGGTGGACCAGGTCAACCTGATTTTCCTCTATATCCTCATTGCCCTTTCCTCCTGCGGTGCTGTCATTGTGAGCCAGTACCTGGGAGCCGGTGACCGGGAAAATGGAAATTGTGGGGCAGGGCAGCTCCTTTCCTGCGCCGCCTTTACCGGAATATCTCTGGCCGCTTTGGCCGGCCTGTTTTACGAGCCTTTCTTCTCCCTCCTTTTCGGAAATGTGGAGCCCCCTGTCATGGCGGCTGCTGCAGAATATATGAAAATCTGCCTCTTCTCCTATCCCGCTCTCGGTATTTACCATGCCGGCGCCGCTATCCAGCGGAGTCTGGGAAATACGTCCTGCACCATGAAGATATCAGCCGCAAGCAACGGCATCAATATCATCGGCAATATTCTGGGACTCTTTGTATTCCATGCCGGCATTGCCGGTGTAGCGGTGCCAACAGTATTGGCCCGATGGTTCTCTGCCATTGTGGTGACCATGCTGACCTTCAGCCAGGAAAGGCCGGTCTATTATGAATGGAAAATGATTTTCTCCTGTCATCGGGATATGATTCGCCGGATTCTTGCAGTGGCCATCCCCAATGCCATTGAGAATGGCTTTTTCCAGCTCATGAAGGTACTGCTGGTGGGCATTGTGGCCCTCTTTGGCACATCCCAGATGGCGGCCAATGGCGTGGCCCAGAGCATCTGGAGCCTGGCAGCCATGTTCGGCGTCACCATGGGATATGTCTATGTGACGGTCATCGGACGGTGTATGGGGGCAGGTATGAAGGAGGCGGCGGCCTACTATTTCAGAAAGCTCAGCCATATGACGCTGGGGCTATCGGTATTCTGGAACCTCCTCGTCCTTATAGCCGCATTCCTCGCCCTGCAGTGGTACCCTCTCACCGAAGAAACCCGGCAGCTGGTGTTGGTGCTGGTGGTACTTCACAACCTGTGCAACGCCTTTTTCTTCCCCTTCTCCCAGCCCCTGGCCTTCGGTCTCCGGGCGGCGGGGGACGTGAAGGTGCCCATGTACATTACTATTTTCGGCACCTTCTGCCGGGTGGCGTTGTCCGTCATCCTCGGTATCTGGCTGGATATGGGGGGGTGGTAGGAGTCACACTGGCCATGTGCCTGGACTGGCTCTTCCGGGCCCTCCTCATGGTGAAACGGTGGCAGGAAGGGGCATGGGAGACAAAACAGCTCATCTGATGGGGATAGCAGGAAGACCGGCAAAATGGGAATCAGTACAAATAATGCATAGCCAATCCGGCTCTCTTACTGCAGGACGTATTTGCTTTACAAATACCGCTTCTGCGAGGCAGATCCATCCCCCGCCCTTTGGGCAGCCCCTTCTCTGGAGGGGCTCTTTTTTTATGGATAGGGTCACCGCGAGAAATGGCGGAAAGCGGTTAGCCGTAAGCTGTAAGCCGTCAGCTATACTCCTCTATTTCGTTGCACTTTCATGCTTTCTGTCTATGGGATTCCATTTATTATAAGTATTGGCTATTAATAGAAGAAAAGCGTAATCTTTTAGATGAAAGATAATGTTCCATGGAAGAAAGGAGAAAAATATGAAAAAGATGATTCTTCGTTTACTGGGATGTGCGGTGGCAGGTATGGTTGTCCTTGGGATTTCTGCCTGCGGCGGACAGAGCAGCACTGCCAGTACCTCCGCATCACCGGAGCCAAAGGCGGAGGCTGGGGCCTATGTGCCGAATCCCACGGGAAAGCCCATGTCCGAGGACCTGAAGGATGTACTGGAGATGAAGCACAAGGAGGAAGCGAAGTCCATTCCTCTCATTAAAGAACTTCCGGCGGGGTCCAATAAGGATAAGAAAGTGATGATTGCCTACTTCACCTGGGGCGGCCGTTCCGGCGAAGTAGCCCAGATGATCCACCAGAAGGTGGGTGGCGATGTTTACGAAATCGTAAGGGACCCGGATTATCCGGCGGACTACGACAGCATCCTGGACGTGGCGGCGAAGGAAGTCGATGAAAATGCCCGGCCGAAGATTGCCGGTGAAATGCCGGACCTTTCCAAATACGATGTCATTATCCTCGGCTATCCGGCCTGGTGGTTTACGGCGCCCATGATTATCCCCTCGTTCCTTGAAAAGCAGCATCTGGATGGAAAGCTGATTGTCCCCTATATGTGCTCCTTTACGAGCCCCATCGAGGTAAGCCTGCCGGCCATTGCCCATGCGGCTCCGGGAGCGAAGATTTTCCAGGGCCTTACGCTGGATAAAGATACGGATTACAACGTCATTGACCCCTGGCTGCAGAAAGCGGGATTCTAATGATACCCTCTATTTCATTCAGAAAGGAATGAATGCCTATGGAATATGTTACGCTGGCTAATGGTGTGAAAATGCTATCCTTCGGGTTTGGTACATTCCAGATTCCCGCCGCTTCCTGCGAAGGAGCGGTGAGAATGGCACTGGATGCGGGGTATCGGCTCATCGATACGGCCTGGTCCTACCAGAATGAAGAGGCCGTTGGGAAGGCCATCCGGGAGTCCGGTATTCCTTGGGAAGACATTTTCGTTTCCACCAAGGTATACATGATGGGCCCCGATGGCTACAGCTATACGAGGAAGGCCTTCGAAGAGGCCCTGGAGCGGCTGGGACTGGAGTACGTGGATATGTACATGATCCACATGCCCTTTGCTGACTATTACGGCGCCTGGCGGGCTATGGAAGAATTTTACCGGGAAGGGTGGATCCGGGTTCTGGGAGTCTGCAATTTCAGCAGTGCGAAACTGGTGGACTTCAGCAGGAATGTGGATACCATGCCTCAGGTGGACCAGGTGGAACGGTATCCTTTCTACGTGAGGCAGGAAGAGGAGAAATGGATGAAGAAGCTGAGGGTGCAGCCCCAGGCCTGGGCTCCCTTTGCGGAAGGAATGAACGGCATGTTTACCAATCCCCTGCTGAAACGGATTGCTTTGGCCCATGGGAAAACGGTGGGCCAGGTGATTCTCCGCTGGGAAATACAGACCGGCTGGGCAGCCATCGCCAAAAGTGTCCATGAAGAAAGAATCCGGGAGAACTTTGATATCTGGGACTTTACTCTTTCCGATGAAGAAACAGGAGCCATTTCTGCCCTTGACCTTCACAAGCCCCAGATGCTGGATACCGAAAATCCGGTGGAAGTGAACCGGTGCTACGATTTCCTGGAACATCCGGTGGTGACTTCCCTGCAGAATGAAACGAACCAGGATAGCAAAGACTGATTCATTAGAGGAGATACATCATGAAAAAAGGAATCTGGGTCCTGGCAGCGGTTATCCTGGCAGCAGGGGCGTGGCATTTTGCCTTTTCTGCAGGAGCGGCACCTGCTCCCGCGCCGTCTCCGGTGGCAGACGGAGAAAGCCTGAACCCTGTGGCGGAGCCAAGAATTATTACCATCAGCGATGGTACAAGAGAGGTGTCCTATGGACTGAATGACAGCACCGCAGCCATGGACCTGTACCAGCGGCTTCCGCTCAAGATAGAACTGAAAGACTACAGCGATAATGAAAAAATTTTTTATCCCGGCGCCCTGGATGTATCAGATACGCCAAGGGCGAAGAACAGGGAAGGCACACTAGCCTACTACGGCCCCTGGAAAGATGTGGTTCTCTTCTATGGCCCCTACAGGGAAAATGAGGAGCTCTATGAATTGGGCCGGGTATTGGAAAATGGGGACAGGATTTCCCAACTGAGACCGGGTATGGTAACCATTGAGAAGAAATGATATCGCTGGGGGAAGGAGGAAGTACGGTGAGATATGCACTGGACCTTGCGATGATGGCAATTCTGGTTCTGGAAATGAGCTTTCTATTTATGCCCCGGCCTTTCCATGAAATATTGGGCGTGGCTTTTCTGGTACCCATTATTTTCCACGTCTGGAAAAACCGGTATTTTCTGAAATCCCTTCCCCGGGGACGTTGGCCGATTCCCCGAATTATGGGGGCATTGATTGACCTCCTTCTGGCCATTGCCTGCTTCACTACGATAATCAGCGGCTGTCTTATTTCCAATCTCTTTTCGGATCTGGTGCCCTCTGCCATCCGCACAAGCCCCATGCTTTACCAGCTCCACAGCTTGGGGGCCCGGGGATTCCTGATTTTTGCGGGCATCCATATGGGGCAGCATGTGGAAAGCTGGTGGAAGCGGCTGCTCCAGGTATTCCACATTCCCCGCCGCTCCCAAGTGGCCCGCATGGCCGCAGGAATTCTTGTGCCTTTCATTGGCGCAGGCGGACTCTTTGCGGCTTACCAGGACAGGCTCTGGCAGCGGCTCATGGGGATGCCGGTCTTTATGACGCCGGCCCTGAAGTACCATACCCAGGGCTACATACTGGTGCAGCTGGGGATATTCCTGCTTTTTACGGAAGTGGGCTGGATTCTCTGGCGCATGGCAAGCCGAAGGAGAAGATGACTTTTTAGAGCATAAATCTGGTATGAAACCGTTATTTTTGCGATCAAAGGAGAAAAAACATGTTAGGAGATTTTACATACTGCAACCCGACAAAACTGTATTTTGGGGAACATGCCCTGGATAACCTTCACGGGGAACTGAAGAAATATGGAAAGAAGGTCCTTCTCGTCTATGGCGGTGGTTCCATTAAGAAGAATGGCATTTACGGCGACGTGACCCGGATTCTCCGGGAAGAAGGGAAAGAGGTAACTGAGGTTGCTGGCGTCATGCCGAACCCCACCATCCATAAGCTCCATGAAGGCATGGACATCGCCAGAAAGGCGGGGACCGATTTCATCCTGGCCGTGGGCGGCGGATCCGTCATCGATTATGCCAAGGCTCTGTCCGTATCCGTATACTGTGAGGAGGATCCCTGGGAAAAGTATTTCATCAGGATGGAAGAACCTGCCTGTGAAACCATTCCTGTGGGAGCCGTACTCACCATGGTGGGAACGGGTTCAGAAATGAATGCGGGCTCCGTCATCACCTATCCTGAGAAGAAACTGAAAATCGGACATGTCTTTGCGGACGAGAAAATCATGCCCCGGTTTTCCATCATGAATCCTCTTTACACCATGACTCTGCCGAAGTACCAGATGGTGGCCGGCATCTATGATATGTTCAACCACATCTGTGAACAGTACTTCTCCGGAGAAGACGATAATACCAGCGATTACCTGGCAGAGGGCCTCATGAGGAACGTCATCGAGTCCGGCCGCAAGGCGGCAGAGGACCCGAAGAACTATGAAGCCCGTTCCAACCTCATGTGGGATGCTACATGGGCCCTGAATACGCTCATTGCCAAAGGCAAGACCACGGACTGGATGGTCCACATGCTGGGCCAGTCTGTGGGGGCCTGCACCAATGCCACCCATGGTATGACACTGGCTGCCGTTTCCCTTCCTTATTACCGGTTTATTATGAAATGGGGACTGCCGAAGTTTGTCCGCTTTGCGAAGGCAGTCTGGAATGTAGACAGTGCCCACAAGACCGACGAAGAAGTGGCAAAGGAAGGACTGAAACGGATGGAGTCCTGGATGAAGGAACTGGGTCTGGCGCTTCACTTGAAGGACCTGGGGGCCACGGAGGATATGATGGATGACCTGGTGAAGGGAACCCTGATCCTGGACGGCGGTTACAAGGTGCTCACGAAGGAAGAAATCCGGAAAATTTTTGAAAAAGCTATGTAATGGAAGAGGGGATCTATGATGAGAAAAACTGCAGTGAAGAAAATGGTTCTGGGCCTTGCGTGCCTGCTCCTTATGGGCGGTGGGATGATTACCGCGGAAGCGGCGGTGCCGGGTCCCATTCCGGATCCGTCGAAAGTACAGGATTCCGTGGCGCCGAAAGAAACGATTGATGCAGGCAAACTGTCCAATGCCTGGGACAAGGTATTTCCGGAGAATCCGGCCGTTGCCCATCACAAGGTGGTATTCCACAACCGCTACGGCATTACCCTGGTGGCAGACCAGTATACTCCGAAGAACCTGAAGCCCGGCGAGAAGCTGCCAGCCATTGCCCTGGCCGGCCCCTATGGGCAATGCTATTAAGTTAAGAGAAAAACGAGCAAAATATGTCTTTTAGGGATGCAATATTATTGTGAACTTGCCATAAATTCTCCATTTTTGCTTTGCCTAAACAACCATTTTTACATCAGTTATTTTTACAAGTTAGATTTTTGCATGCGAAAAGAACCGAAAATTGCGGATTTTTTTCGGATTTATCCGTGATAATAGCTTGGGTATCTTAGTTGACAATATTCCTTAGAATCCGGTAGGTTTTCCCTCGAAGGCATGGACCTTCTTTTCAATTCTTCCACGGTCGTAATGCCTGTTGTGAATGATAGCTACTTTGTAGGCCTCGAGTCGCTTAGTCAAATTGAAAGAATTCGCCTGCTCTTCCGTACAGAATAAATAGTGCAGGCAGGGCAGGACTCCTGCTTTGAAATTAACCTTGTACCGGTACTTGTGGTGTGCATCAATTTCCTGAATAGGAATATGGTTTATGATGGCTGCAACACAGTTATACAACGTAAGTGCCGCATACAGTTCCATTTCCTGATAGAGCAGGAACTTGGAGTGAAATACGATGGCTCCTACTCCATATTTCAAATGGCGGAAAGCTGTTTCAACCTGCCAGCGCTTTCTGTAAATACATCCAATCTCCGAGGCAGAAAATGACCGGATATCCAGGTTGGTAAGGTAATACTGGACATCCCCACTTGGCGAAACCGAGGACACGATGCGGATTCTCAGCATCATATCTGTCTCAGGCCGGAACTTTTCACTGGATTCCTTATGATAGATTCCTTTGGCACTGCGCCTTACATGGACATTGATTGTTATTTCTTTGTTGGTGATGCCATCCGGGAGATTAAGCCCTTTGGCTGAAAGAATGCCTGCACTCGGACCTTTTGCCCGGATGACGTATCCAAAACCCATTTGAGTAAGCAGACACAGGACCTGATAGCCTTCATAACCACGGTCACTGATGATGACCGTATCCTCGGGTTTATAGATAGGATGCTCTTGGGACAGTATTTGGGCCAGCTCCAGAAGTTCGCGCTGCTCATTGCATGACAGCTTTGGTTTAGTCGTAATTGCCAGATAGAGATGGTTTAGAACGTCATAAAAAGCATTTACATGATCCATATGGTACTGTGGCCTCCCAAATGGACTGCAGTCATCTGGAACAGGTAACACTGGAGTAGGCATGGGCGAATCTGAGCCATCGCAGGCGATAAGGAATTTGCCATGGTATCTCTTAAGCTCAAGTAACCGGTGCAGGTCCTTGAGGACATTCCTGAAAATGGTGGTAAAAACTTCCGTCGTGAGTTTCTGCCGCTGCTGAATGAACGCAGAAGGAGTTGAGTCACCAAATTCATCCATCTCAATGAAATTCTTGAAAAGGATATCTGGCAAGGTGCCGGTCTGCATCTTATACATAACTAAAAGAATACGTGCAATAGGCCATTTCCGTACCCGGGTAAAAAATCTGGGGTTAATCCCATACAACTTGGGATTGTCAATAACATGTTGAACGTGGCTCCTAAAAATTTTTCTGACTTGCTTTTCAAAATTGATCATAACAAATCCTCCTTGTTAACAATTGGGGTGGTTCCCTTACTAACAGGCGGAGCCTCAAATTTTTGAGGATTTGTCAAGCCTTTTTTTGATGTTTTTATATTTTTTTGTAAACCTAAGCTTTTTTTAGACACAAAAAAAGCACACGTCGTTATAACGTATGCTTGTGTAAAACGCTTAACTGAATAGCATTGCCCCTATGGGGCGGTGAAGGAGCAGGTCTCCGGCCGTTATGCCCAGGAGCTGGCTGCCCGGGGCTTCCTCACCATTGCCTTTGACCCCTCCTTCACCGGGGAAAGCGCCGGTGAACCAAGAAACACCACGTCCCCCGATATGGCGACGGAAGACTTTATCGCCGCCGTGGACTATCTTTCCAATAATGACCAGGTGGAACCAGGAAAAATAGGCATCCTTGGCATCTGCGGATGGGGCGGCTTTGCCCTGAATGCGGCATCCCTGGATCCCCGGATCAGGGCCACCGTGACCTCTACCATGTATGACATGAGCCGGGTCATTGCCAATGGCTACTTCGACTACAACAGGAAACCGGAGGATTTGGTGAAGGAAAGAAAGGCTATGCGCCAGTCCATCAGTGCCCAGCGGACACTGGATTACAAAAACGGTACCTATAAGATGGCCGGCGGCGTTCCTACGGAAGTGAATAAGAACACACCCCAATTCGTGAAAGATTACCATGATTTTTACCAGACCAGGAGGGGCTACCATCCCCGGTCCTTCGGTTCTACCACCGGTGCCACCTTAAGCTCCCTTTTGGATTTCGCCGTCATGCCCATCAATTCCTATATCGATGAAATCGATACGCCGGTGCTGATGATCCATGGCGAAAAGGCCCATTCCCGCTACTTCAGTGAAGACGCCTTCAAAAGGCTGAAGGGTACGAATAAGGAACTCTACATCGTCCCCGGCGCCGTCCATACGGACCTCTATGATAAGATGGACGTCATCCCTTTTGATAAAATCGAACAGTTTTTCAAGAAGAACCTGTAAGGAAAGGCCGGGCTTTGCTGTGCATGGCCCGGCGATTTTCCCTTTCAGACAATAAGATAAGGAGGAAATCCATGGAATATGTAAATCTTGGACATACGGATATCAGAGTATCCCGGCTCTGCGTGGGATGCATGAGCTTCGGCAAGGCTGGCACCATGCATGACTGGACTTTGGACGAGGAAAAGAGCGCGGAAGTGATTCACCATGCCCTGGACCTGGGCATCAACTTCTTTGATACTGCCAACGGATACTCCGCCGGTACGAGCGAAGAATACCTGGGGAAAGCGCTGAAGGGATATATCCCCCGGGACCGGGTGGTCATTGCATCGAAGGTCTATTTCAATCCCGGCCGCCTTTCTAAAGAAGCTGTCCATCGGGAAATCGACGGTACCCTGAAGCGGCTTGGCACCGATTACCTGGACCTTTACATTATCCACCGCTTCGATTATGAGACTCCCATGGAGGAAACCATGGAAGCCCTGAATGATCTGGTGAAAGCGGGCAAGGTGCGGGCCATAGGTGCCTCCGCCATGTACGGCTACCAGTTCTACAACATGCAGCTCATTGCCCGGGACCATGGCTGGGCCCGGTTTGAAACCATGGAAAACCACTATAACCTGCTATACCGGGAAGATGAACGGGAACTGATTCCTATCTGCAAACAGATGGGGGTATCTCTCATGCCCTACAGTCCCCTGGCCGCAGGACACCTGGCCCGGCCAACCTGGAAGTCCGATTCCCTCCGGGGAAGAACGGACAGGGTGGCCATGGGAAAGTATGATAACTATGAAGCCAATGATATGGAAATTATAAATAGAGTAGAAAAAGTGGCTGACAACCACGGGGTCTCCATGGCCCAGGTGGCCATCGCCTGGCAGTGGGCCAAAGGGGTGACAGCTCCCATCATCGGCGGCACGAAGACAAGAAATTTCGATGATGCCCTGAAGGCTTTGGACCTCCATCTGACAAAAGAAGAAATCGACTATATGGAGGAACCCTATGTACCCCATAAGATTGTAGGAGCCATTGACCATAACCCGCCCCAGGGGGTCATGCTTCTGGATAAAAAATAGGAGGAAGGGCCATGAACCGCAGGGAATTTTTGAAAGTTTCAGGTATGGGGGGCCCTTTCCATCCTACTGGCAGGCTGCGGCCTGACTTCCCAGGCCAGTTCCCAGGGAGCCCCGGCCGCGTCCGGTATTCCGGCAGCAGAAAAAGAGAGAAAACCGGGCAGTGGCGGCAACCACTACGTGCCGCCGGGAGAAAGACAAGGCGGAGAATCGGTGGTCTATTTCACAAGGGACCTGTCGTCTGCGGGACTTCTCAAGGTATACAGTACCATTGCGGGCAATATGACCGGAAGGGTGGGCATCAAGCTGCACACCGGGGAGCCCCATGGGCCAAACATTATCCCAAGGTCCTGGGTGAAGACGCTGATGGCAGAAGTCCTCCCGGATGCCCATATCGTGGAAACCAATACCTACTACCAGGGTGCAAGGTATACCACGGAAGACCATCGGAGAACCCTGGCCATTAACGGCTGGGATTTTGCGCCGGTGGATATTATGGATGAAGAGGGAACCACCATGCTGCCGGTGAATGGGGGCAAGTGGTTCACGGAAATGTCTGTAGGTTCCCATATGATGAATTACGATTCCCTCCTGGTCCTGACCCATTTCAAAGGCCACACCATGGGCGGATTCGGCGGGTCCGACAAGAATATCGGTATCGGTTGCGCCGACGGGCGCATCGGTAAGAAGATGGTCCATACCGGTGATTCCGGCGGCCAGTGGAGCGCTATAGAGGAAGAATTCATGGAACGGCTCACGGAGTCTACGAAGGCCACGGTGGACCATTTCGGAAACCATATTGCCTATATCAATGTGCTCCGCAACATGTCCGTATCCTGTGACTGCGAAGGTACCTCCGCCCAGCCGGTGGTGACACCGGACATCGGTATCCTGGCATCCACGGACATCCTGGCCGTTGACCAGGCTTCAGTGGACCTGGTCTATGCCCTGCCGGAAGGAAAGCACCATGACCTGGTGGAGCGCATGGAAAGCCGCCATGGCCTCAGGCAGCTGTCCTACATGAAGGAACTGGGCATGGGTTGTGACCGCTGCGTCCTGCTGGATATGGACAACGGCAGCAGGCCCATTACCCTGGCAGAAGCGGTGAAGGATGTATAGAGTATTCCACAAGGAGATGTTTTTATGTCTGAATCATTGGTTACTTATTTTTCCGCCAGCGGCACCACTGCTAAAAGGGCAGAAGAACTGGCAAAGGCCCTGGGAGCAGACCTCTATGAAATCGTTCCCAAAGAAAAATATACGGCAACAGATCTGGACTGGACAAACCGGAAATCCCGGACTTCTGTGGAAAGGGATGACCCCGCGTGCCGTCCGGCACTGGAGAAAACGTCCATTTCTATGAAGGAATATGACAGGGTGTACGTGGGCTTTCCCATCTGGTGGTATACGGCGCCCCGCATCATCAACAGCTTCCTGGAAGAAAATGACTTCGGCCAGGCAGAAATCATCCTCTTCGCCACCAGCGGCGGCAGCGGCATCGGAAAAGCGGTAAAGGACCTGCAGAAGGCCTATCCGGGTCTCCGCATCACCGAAGGAAAACTGGTAAATGGGGGAGTGAGTGGGTTAGTGGGAAAGTGAGATAGTGGATTGGTGAGTTAGTGAATTAGTGGATTAGTGGGACAGGTTGGCAGGATTGAGTGGTGTCCATTCAACCCACGCAACCTATCTAATCTATCCAGGATTACCAATCCTGCGTGCCCTGCGTCATGGTTTGCCTTATAGTCAGCGACTTTGCCGCAGATGGAAGTCTGATGGGAACAGATGGGATTGGCCCAAGGGGCCTGAACGCCTGGCCACGAGCTATTAGTTTACCGGTAAGCTGTAAGCGGATAGCTGATAGCCTGCTCCCCTCGATCTCGACCTCGGTCTCGACCGGTCATTCGCAACTGACCAGTCACCCTAAAAATTTTTTGAAAAAATTTCACTTTCCATGTTCACAAAATTGAAGTTCGCGGTATGTATATAGTAGAGGGACAAAATAGTACCAGGTATGGCGAGATTCCATTTCATATTTCCCCATTAGCCGGCAAAGGGAAGATTCTATGAAAAAGGATGCAGCCATGGATGTCCACTTGAGTTCCTCGACTCGATGGCCAACGAGAAGGTGAGATTGAGTAGCGAGACCAAGATCGAATAGGACAGCGGCGAAGCCGCGAATTGCCTCAATCTCAATCTCGATCTCGATCTTCACGCAATGATCCACCGTCCGGATAACGGACAATGTTACGCAATACAACACCATAAGACCCAAGGACTTTCTGATAGCTCATGCTTTTGCCTCTTTGACGACTAGTTCGGTTTTTGGAGAAACTTCGGTTTCCATCCTTACGCCGGCGCCTGATTCACTGGACAAATTCCTGCATCTTACGGACACCGGGTCTTGTTGGTGTTTTTTTGTTTTGCGTCATTTCGATATTTGTGGATAGAGGACAGATTGAGATCGAGGTCGAGATCGAGTGAGTCAGCAGCTTCGCTGCAGAGACGATAGATGGAAGAGGGGAAGGGGCTTGCGGTGAAATTGAAGCTGATAGTCAGGCTTACAGCTATCAGCTGACAGCTTACTGAAACCCAGCGGCTGCAGCCGGACGGCTCTTGATATCCATTATGAAACTGTATCGAAGCTTTGCCGCATGCAGAAATGCTGCTAATCATTTCCTGAAAAAATTCACTATCCCTGATTCGTCATCTCGAGCAGTGGCAAGCGCCGAAGTGAGTAAAAATTGTAAGAATAGTATGTGAGAAAGCGTCGGGAGATCTCCGAGAAAAATGACTGTGACGGTGTTACAACGCTGACGCCGGTGTGAAAAGCGTGTATTCCTGAACACAAGAAAGATTTCTCGACTCATCGTAGCTGTAGCGATTTTGGCAGTAGAGTCATAGAGTATGCTGGCACCGCTCGAAATGACGTGAGGCGGAAAGGGGCATTTTCTGGAATACTGTAATCGTGACGGTGACTCCATCCCTTTCCCGTCATTTCGAGCGGTGGCAAGCGCCGAAGTAAGTAAAAATTGTAAGGATAGAATGTGAGAGAGAGTCGAGAAATCTCCGAGAAAAATGACTATGACGGTGTTACAACGCTGACGCCGGTGTGAAAAGCGTGTATTCCCGAACACAAGAAAGATTTCTCGACTCATCGCAGCTGTAGCGATTTTGGCAGTAGAGTCATAGAGCATGCTGGCACCGCTCGAAATGACGTGAGGCGGGAAGGGGTATTTTCTGGAATACCGTAATCGTCATGATGACTCCATCCCTTTCCCGTCATTTCGAGCGGTGGCAAGCGCCGAAGTAAGTAAAAATTGTAAGGATAGAATGTGAGAGAGAGTCGAGAAATCTCCGAGAAAAATGACTATGACGGTGTTACAACGCTGACGCCGGTGTGAAAAGCGTGTATTCCCGAACACAAGAAAGATTTCTCGACTCATCGCAGCTGTAGCGATTTTGGCAGTAGAGTCATAGAGCATGCTGGCACCGCTCGAAATGACGTGAGGCGGGAAGGGGTATTTTCTGGAATACCGTAATCGTCATGATGACTCCATCCCTTTCCCGTCATTTCGAGCGGTGGCAAGCGCCAAAGTGAGTAAAAATTGTAAGAATAGTATGTGAGAAAGAGTCGAGAAATCTTTCTGAAAAGTGGCTGTGACGGTTTTAAAAAAAGAATTGAGATTTGAGAAAAGAGAATTGAAGCCCGGCCTGCGGCGCTTCCATCGGTCGGCCTCCGTTAAATGAGAGCGAGAACGAAGCCGAGACTGAGGTGGAAAGCGGCTCTGCCGCCGTAGGAAACCTGATGACTCTGTTCACAAAATGTAAGAATACCACTGCAGTAGGCCCCTTCCTCGGGGAAGTAAGCGAACCCAGTTCACTTGCCACCCGCCAGGGTGGAGAGCTGATGGAAAGCAATGGAAGCGCCGCAAGCGGACCATCTTTCCTAAAAGCTGGCTGCTAGCAGCTAAAAGCTCCCGTACGTTCGCACGCCGCTCAGCCACAAAAGCGCCGCAGGCTGGACCTCAACTCTCAACTCTCAACTCTCAACTCTGTATTATTCAGACACCACAAAAACACGGAACCCTATGCCGGTATCTCCCATGCATCGAAGGCCGCCATGAATCAGGCATCAGCGCATTAGCTCAGCGGAAGATTGGTGGGATAAGCAAAGCTTTCCCTCTCTGCCGAAGGCTGCTCTAGGATTGGTCGTCAAAGCCTGCCGTTCCGTGTAGAGATAGTAGTGGCTATATTCCGTGTTTTCGTATTTGTGAAACTTTGTCTTGCCGGTTGCAGGATCCTGCTTACCGCTTTCTTCCGGACGGGAGCGGGGCGGGTAAAGGAGGAGCCCCTGCGCAGACAGGAGATTTTCTTTTCTGACATCGTTTCCTGCCTAGGATTTGGAAATAAGATCATACTTTTGTGAAAATCACCTGCTCTTAAGAGGGCTCCTGATTTACCCCTCCATATATTAAAAGGCCGTTTCGAGGGTAAAATCACAACCAACTTTTGGAATATATAATGTTTTGCTAATAAATTGGTACATGCACTATAGGAAGTGGCTGAGGTGACTGAGGTGACTGAGGGGGAGGTGGCGGCGCACAATTCATATAGCACCGCATTATGAAGACTGATTACCGCTTCACCACTTTCTCCACTGACTCTACACTCACTCGTCATCTCGAGCGGTGTGAGCATGCCGAGTGATTCAACATATAAAAATCGCTACAGCTGCGATGAGCCCTGAGATTTCTCAGAAAAATGAGTGCGACGGGATTTTTAAGAAGAATTGAGATTTGAGGAAAGAGAATAGAGGTCCAGCCTGCGGTACTCCCATCAGCTAACCTCCGTTGCCTTCGGCGCCACCGCTGGGCCACAAAAGGAAGGTGTCTCATTGTGCAGCATAGACGCCAATGTGGATTTGGCCCAAAGGTCCTTCTGCAGGTCCTTCGCCTTCCAGAAAAGGAGCCTATACATCAGCGGCGTAGCCGCAATTGGAATCCTTATGACTCTGCTCCCAAAACGTGAAAGTGCCTCAATACGGGGCTTCCTTCAACAAAGGGAGCCCCGTATTGAGGCATTACTAAGGGGAGTAGCTCACAGGGCCGGATCAGCTAAAGGTGCTCAATGCTCATGCCTGTTCACACGCTGCTCAGCCACCGGACACATGCCGTACAGCGGTGGTCCATCGTAGGGCTTTTCTCCTTATCCGATACAGTCTATGCAATAGCCGTGACCTACGGCCAGAAAGGCGGGATTCAGGAATTCCAGGCGCTGCTGCAGTTTTTTCCGGGCTTCTTCATTGGGGACCCGCTGGTCGTCAATGCGGGCGACTTCGCTTTGCCAGTCTTCTCTGATAACTTGACCGACGCCGTTGCCGAAACGAAGGAAAAGGTCCGCCGAGTAGAGGAGGCGGCTGTTTTCTTCATAGGCCAGGAGGCCATCCTGCAGGTGTACTTCAGAGGGGTAATCCAGGAAGGAGAGGGAGAGGTCTCTATCCTTCAGGGGTTCGCCGCCGCGGCGGGTGATGATGTTTCCGGTGTAGCCGTAGCCTGGGAGTTCCCGGGATGTAATGGGGCCGGCAATGACGGTGAGCTGGGGATATTCCTTCTGCAGTAACCAGAGGCCGCCGGCTTCATCGGATTCCATGTGGGACACAAAGACGTATTTGAGGGGCTTTTCTCCGAGGATGGCCTTCAGCTCCGGCAGCATAGCCGCTGCCTGCTGCATCGTACCGGCGGCAAAGAGGATGGCCGGGTCCACGTTCAGGAGATACTGATGAATCGTGAAGTCCATGGGCGGAATGTACTGGGAAAACTGGTAGAGATTTTTTCGGATTTTTTTCATAGTCTGGCCTCCATTGGGTACTGCTTGTCTTAGTTCGTTGATTACGCTATCATGATAGCAACAGTTGTTTCTTATATCAAGGCCCGGGAGGGTAGATGCAACAGGAAGGGAGTTTTGTTGCTATGCGGATCAAAGGATTGGCGGGGCAGCAGATCCGGCAGTACTTGGTGGAGGCGCTGCTGATTCTGATGGAGACAAAGGACTACGACTATATTTCTATCGGAGAAATCGCGGAAAAGGCGGGGGTGAACCGTTCCAGCTATTACCGCCATTTTTCCTGTAAAGAGGACATCCTGCGATTCTACCTCATGACCATTATGAGGGAATATCAGGAGACCTACCGGAAGGGGCCCGACCGGACCTTCCATGCCTATACGAGGCAGATTTTTGATACCTTTTATGCCCACCGCGATGACCTGCTCCTGATTCACAGGAATGGGCTCTCCTATCTCCTGTTGGATGTGCTGAACCGGTGCTTTCGGCTCAAGGAACCGGGGCGTAAGATCCCGGCAAAGGAAGAGTTCATGATTTCCTATCATATCGGCGGTATCTATAATAACCTCTGTCTATGGATGGATCACGGCATGAAGGAAACACCTGCACAAATGACTGACATTGCCCTGTCCTTCCGGCCGGAGGGATCCTTCACTCTGCTGGACATAAAGGACCAGGGAAGTCAGGGAGATGAATAAACACCATATGCCTGAAGGCAGAAATAGGAAGCTCACTATGACTGGGAAGCTTCCTTTTTCACTGTCTGGAGAAATCGTAGATAGTCCGAAATAAACCCATCCAACCTTTCCAACCTATTGAGCCATTCCACTAACCCACTAACCCACTAACCCACTAACCCACTAACCCACTAACCCACCAATCCACTTTCCCACTATCCTACTATAAAATCAATTGATATATCGCGAAAATAAGAATACAGAACCGGGGACCGATGATTGGTCCTGCCGATGGCTTCCGGGGATTTATCCCTTGGGAAGCCTTAATTTTCGAAATATCATATCTATAATAAGCGAAATATAGAATAGACAGGGCCCCTATGGGCCCGCTGGAAGGGAAGGAGAAAGACCATGAATGATGTAATACTGGATGTGAGAAATCTGAGGAAAACCTTTCGTGAGAAGAACGGGAACCTCCTGGAGGCGGTGAAGGGGATTTCTTTCCGGGTGGAAAGGGGAGAAATCTTTGGATTCCTGGGGCCCAACGGAGCCGGAAAGAGTACCACCATTGCCATGCTCACCACAGGGCTGGCGGCGGATGGGGGAGACATCATTCTGGATGGCCGGTCCATCCTGGAAAATCCCGCAGCAGCCCGGGGCAAAATCGGGGTGGTGGCCCAGCACAATAACCTGGACCGGAGCCTCACGGCAAGGGAAAATCTACTTTTCCATGGCCGCTATTTCGGCATGGACCGGAAGGATGCAGCCCGCAGGGCCGATGAACTGCTGAAGAAATTCGGCCTCTGGGAACGGAGGAATGACCGGGTATCTTCTTTCTCCGGCGGCATGAGCCAGCGCCTTAAAATCGCCAGGGCCATCATGCACAGGCCATCCATCTTATTCCTCGATGAACCGACTACGGGTCTGGACCCCAATTACCGGGAAATCCTCTGGGAACAGATGGTGGAGCTGAACCGGGAGGGGACCACCATTTTCCTCACCACCCACTACATGGAGGAACCGGAAAAGTTCTGCCGCCACATTGCCATCGTAAACCATGGGACCATCGAAGCTTTCGGCACGAGCCGGGAGTTGAAGGCCCTGGTCCCGAAGGATGAGGTGATTCTTTCCCATGAGGCGGCAGCGGCTGCTTCGGATGGAGAGAGCAGAATCAACCTGAACGATGTATTTGTGTATCTCACAGGAAAGGGGCTCAATGCAGATGTACAGTAACAGTTTTTACAGGTCCGTTTTTATGGCCATGGTGGAAAGGGATCTCCTGGCCCAGTGGCGGAATAAATGGGAATTCGTTTTCCGGGTGATGATGCTGCCGGCGGTACTGATCGTGATTTACGGCTATATCCTTCCGGCCATCGGCATGATGCCGGACACCTTCCAGTCCCAGATGTTCTGGGGCATGGTGGGTATGAGTATCCTCATCACCGGCATCCATGGTACCGCCATTCCCTTTACCATGGATTTCAATAACCGCCATGAAATCGAAGACCGCCTGCAGGCGCCGGTGCCGGTGAATCTTATCGCTCTGGCCAAGATGGCGGTGGGCATTATCGAGGCATTCATCGGCGGTCTCCTGGTGCTGCCGGTGTCTCTCCTCTTCATGGGTAATGGGCTCCATCTGGCGCTGACAGTAGAAACGGCATTGGCCCTTGTGCCGGTGCTTCTGCTCATCGCCCTGGCTTCCGCTTCTTTGGGCCTTTTGGTGGGAACCATTGTGAAGCCCATGGAAATCGCAGCCATGTTTCCAGGATTCCTCATGCCCATGGTCTTTACGGGAGCCATTTTCTTCAGCTGGGGCGCCCTCTCTTCGGTACCCGTTTTCCAGGTGCTGGTTCTCCTGAATCCCCTGGTCTACGCCAATGAGGCCCTCCGGTATATCACCATGCCCGAGCTTTCGAGCATGCCGGTGTATTTCAGCATTTCCGGGCTCCTTATTTCCATTATTCTTATGGCAGATTTCGGGTTCCGCCGGTTCCATCGCATGGCGGCATCCCAGAATGGGAGGTAAATCGTATGGCTAAAAAAGTATTGATTATCGGCACCAGCCCAAGGCTTCATGGAAATTCCCAATATCCTGGCCCAGTCCTTTGCCAAAGGGGCGGAGGAAGCGGGAAATGAAGTGGAATTTGTGCCCATGGCGGGGAAGCGGATCGGCTTCTGCATCGGCTGCTGGGGTTGCCTGAAAACAAAGACCTGCGTGGTGAACCATGATGATGCGGAAGAGGTGGTACAGAAAATCCGCAGGGCCGACGTGGTGGTCTTTGCTACGCCCATCTATTACTACGAAATGAGCGGCCAGATGAAAACCCTTTTGGACAGGACGAACTGCCTCTACACGGCGGACTATGATTTCCGGGATGTGTACCTCCTCACCACGGCGGAGTCCGGAGAAAGGGATACACCCCAGCATGCCATAGGCGGTGTGGAAGGATGGCTCAAGGTCTTCAACAAGGCGAAACTCCGGGGCGTCATCTTTGCCGGAAGAACTACGACTGACGGCTCCATCCGGGGCCACCAGGAACTGGCGGAAGCAGAAGCCATGGGAAGAGCGGTGTAATGAAATAGAAAGGAACAGGGAATCATTCGAATAAAAAGGGGATAGTGGTCAGGAAGAGTCGAAAAATCTCCCCAAAAAATGCTTCTGCCCATGTAATATTCCTGAAATGGAGGTAAAAAACCTGCAGTAAGAAAGATTTCGGGGCTCAACGAAGCTGTAGCGGTTCTTGACTGTAGAGTCACAGGGCATGCTGCCACCGCCGTTTTGGCAGACTGAAGAGGGAGAGATAGATTTCCCCTCACAGAAGTGGAGTCTGCTAAGCAGAGATTGGCTATGTCTTATACTCCGCCGCTTACTATTGCGGTAATCCATCCTGCGGCTTTGCCGCGGCCCTTCTCTAAGGGCCTGCATGCTATCGATTGTTTCACATATCGAGAATCTTGGTAAGTAAGCTTGGAAAAAAGCGGAGAATGGAAAAGATGAGATCTGCGAAGCAGATGAGTCCGGTAAAGAAGAAACCGGATAGGTTGTGTCTTATATTACACCGCTGGCCATTATGACCATCCATCCTGCGGCTTTGCTGTGGGCCGTCTGGCTTGCATATCGAGAATCATAGTAAGCAAGTGCCCCACTTGGAAAAGGAAAGAGCATATCTGTACGGGAAAGCGCTGGCTGTGTATACTAAAAAAGAAGCCATAAACCACTTGGGGTTACGGCTTCTTTTTTATATCCTGTGAATAGGGGCTCATGCCTTGATCTCTTCGGAATGGTGCAGGACCTGGTCTGCCAGGCTGAGCCAGAGATCCTTGTTTTCTTCCATGTAGGCAATGAGCTTATTGGTTTCCCTGGTATCCAGTCCCAGTGTACGAAGGATGGAGAACATGACCCGTTTCCGGATGGCACTGTAGTCCAGCTTTTCAGAAAAGGCGAAGCAGAGTACATAGGAAGCCACAGCTCCTTCAGAAAGGAGAAGAGCGGTGGAAAGGCTTTCAATCTTTGTATGCCGGCGGGCATCCCAGATTTCCCGTGCCAGGTAGGCATGGTTTTCAATGACGCTTTCCATGATCAGGGGCGATGAATGGGCGGCATACATCATTTCCCGGATGACCGGGCTCTTTTCCACAGAATAGAGTTCCATGGCGATGAAACCGACGAGACGCTGCTCCGGTGTCCTGTCTTCCAGTGCTTCACCTACACGGTTTGCGGCATCGTTAAGGAATTCATCAATCAGTGCTGCAAAGAGGTGTTCCTTGTCTTCATATATATTATAGATACTTCCGGAAGTGATACCGGAATCCTGTACAATCTGGCGTATGGTGGTGGTCTTATATCCCTGTTCTAAAAACAGGTTTTCCGCAGTTTTGAGGATCCGGCTGCGGATTCCTTTCATGTGTACAGCTCTTTTTTCTGCTTTAGCCATAGTAACCTCGCTTTTCCCCTAAAAATTTTGTTCCTGCCGGTGTACCTGCTTATCGGCCGCTCGAACGAGTCACGGCGGGACAGGGGTTTCTTCGTTTTTCCTGTTTCCCATCTCCCCTGAATATTGGGAAACAGAGAAACAGCAGGTATACAGGGACCTGAAACCATTAGCGATAGATTTATCCAATAAGATGAGGCAAACCATCTGCATCTGCTGCAGAGGCCCTGAACTGCCATGAATCTCAGGAAATCGAATCATCGTGGCCTATTGATTTGTGTACCCTATATTGCAGGATGCATAAAAATATAACCCTAACTTAGGACTATTATAAAAGACTATTACCCCCATTGTCAAACACAAAATGTACTAAAAAGTGATGTAAATGGTATTGCTCCATTGGTAAAGGGGCAATAGAAAGAGGCCCATTCTGTCGTGACAAAGGGAAATGCCCCTGGGGAACCAATCGGTACTTCCCATTGGGGAAAGACCGGGTTTCTTATTTATACAATCAAAAATTTCTGTTTATAAATTGTGAGGACAGGCAAGTCGTTTGCAATAGTGAACAATATAAAGGAAAGGAGCGGGACTTAGGGGGATCCCGCTCCTTCATTTCCCCCAGTGGTGATTGGGCGCGCTAATCCCGGGAACCGGAATCGCCAATGGAGAATACCTTATTCCAGAACCTGCGAAACAGATTCTAGAATAAACATATTATAGAAAATTTTGGGACGGATGTCAATCAGAAAATTGAGCCTGTATCATAAAAGTTATAGAACATTAATAAAATGGTGGTTTATGCATAGGCTTCGATCTCCATTTCCTGCGAGGCAGGATGTCCATTTATTTTTTCCTTCTCGAAGCACCGTAGGCGGCGAGACCCAGGGCGGCGGCGCTGACGGCGATGGCCGTGAGTTTGCCATAGGGAAGGGAGGAAGAAAGTTTCAGCCTCTTCTTTGCCTGGTCCAGTACGGAGAGAGGTTTCACCGATGTCACCGCCAGGGCGCTCAGCCTTGATTTTGCCGATACGTTCCGGAATCCCGCATCTTCCAGGTATTCTTTCAATTCCTTTTTGCCGTACACCTTCATATGGGGAATCAGTTTTTCATAAATCTTATCCGGCGGCAGGGCGCCCTTGGAATGGAGAAGGAGGAACCGGCCTCCCGGTTTCAGGACCCGATAGATTTCCTTCAGGCAGGCGGCAGGGTCTTTCCAGAAATAGAAGGTCTCCTCCGCAATGACCAGGTCAAAACGGTTGTCATCAAAGGGAAGGGCTTCGGCGGTGCCCTCTACGATCTGACAGCGCCCTTCCCGAATGGCCTTCTCATTGAGGCGCCAGGAAAAATCGACGGCCCGGAAGGAAGAATCAATGCCATAAACGTGGCCTTCCGGAACTTTTTTCAGAAGACGGGAAATGGTCTTGCCACCGCCGCAGCCGATGTCCAGAATTTCTGCATCCTTCGGCGCATTGACCTGGGAGAGCCCCCACAGGGAAAGGGGCGTATTCCAGAGGTTCATGGCGGATAAGAGATATCCTTCCGTTTTGGGACCAGGCCGGAGCAGGGATGGCTTTTTCAGTTCTAATTTCATGGGAATGACCTCCTTTAATTATGATTCATCTTATATACTATTATACTCGAACTCCAGGGGCGGGGGAATGGGAAATGAAAGGTGGCTGAAGTGGCTAAAGTGGCTCAGGGGGGAACGCCCTGCGGGCGATGGGCTGGTGTGGCACATAAAGTTTAGAAGCGCCGCGAAACGAAATACATGGTATTTGCCCGGAATGCGGACTTCGGCGGAGTCTGCTTGGGTGGATGGGGCTAAGGGCGGTGGATGAACATAGCCGCCGCTCGTTCATCGAGTTGTGGCTTCAACTCTCGTTGCTCGTTGAAGCGGTGGCATAAAGGGTATTAGCCGCCGAAGGCGGCAGATCCACTTTATGCCCCTGGTGCGAAGCACCTACAACCTGGTTGGCGAGCGTAGCGATGCCAACCCACCACCCTTAGCCCCATTCACCCCTTTGGGCCATCAGCCATTCATTCCATCAACCTGGCTGCTATATGCATCCTTTTCTGCATATCCTGCATACAGCACATAAATTGGACACGATTGTAATTACTCGATAATATCGAATAAACCACGATACATTTGAAAAATATTTCATAAAATTGCAAGAAGATTCACTTTTGCTATTGCACATTTATGCAAGCAGATGTATAATTATCACATCTTAAGAAAAGCCCCCGTGAAGGGCCTGTGAAATTGTCTATGTTCAAACAGAAAGGCGGCATTCCTATGGCTGATGTAAAAAATGTAAAAAAAGTAGTTCTTGCTTATTCCGGCGGACTGGATACTTCCGTTATCATTCCCTGGCTGAAAGAAAATTATGGCTGCGAAGTCATTGCCTGCACCGTGAACCTGGGGCAGCCTGAAGATTTCGATGCTATCCATAAAAAGGCTCTTGCTTCCGGCGCTTCCTATGCGGAAACACTGGATGTGAGAAAGGAATTCATTGAACAGTATGCCTACAAAGTACTCCAGGCCGATGGCAAGTATGAAGGAAAATACCTTCTCGGTACCTCTTTCGCCCGTCCCCTCATCGGCAAATGCCTGGTGGACATGGCAAAGAAGTACGGCGCTGATGCCATCTGCCATGGTGCTACGGGCAAGGGCAATGACCAGGTCCGTTTCGAACTGACCATCAAGGCTCTGGCTCCCCACATGAAGATCATTGCTCCCTGGAGAATCTGGGATATGAAATCCAGAGAAGATGAGATGAAGTATGCTGAAGCTCATGGCGTGCCCATCGATAAATACGACGAAAAACAGACAGATGAAGAAAAGGCTGCCCAGAAGTACCCCTATTCCATGGACTGGAATATGTGGCACCTGTCCCATGAAGGGGACGACCTGGAAAATCCGGCCAATCCGCCCCACAAGGATATGTACCTTGTCACCTGCGATCCTGAAGATGCTCCGGACAAATCGGAAATCGTGACCATCGATTTCGAAAAGGGCGTACCGGTGGCTGTGAACGGCAAGAAGATGGATGGCGTGGAACTGGTGAATACGCTGAATGCCATCGGCGCCAGAAACGGCATCGGCATCGATGACCTCGTAGAAAACAGACTGGTAGGCATGAAGTCCAGAGGGGTCTATGAAAATCCCTGCGGCTCTATCCTCTTCTACGCCCATACAGAACTGGAACGGCTCTGCCTGGACCAGGCTACATTCCACTTCAAGGAAGTGGCAGCTGTAAAATATTCCGAACTGGTTTATGACGGCATGTGGTTCGCACCCCTTCGTGAAGCACTGCAGGTATTCGCAGAAAAGACTTCCGAAACCGTAACGGGCAAAGTCACCCTGCGGCTCTACAAGGGCAACATCATGTCCCACGGCGCAGAAAGCCCGTACTCCCTGTACAATGAGGAATTCGTGACCTTCGGTGAAGACGATGTATACAACCAGGCCGATGCAGAAGGATTTATCAACCTCTTCGGCCTGCCCCTCACCATCCGGGCTCTTATGAAGGAGAAGAATGCAAAATGAGTGATATGATGTGGGGCGGACGCTTCACGAAAGCGGAGGAAAAAACGGCCCTCGATTTCAACGCATCCATTTCCTACGACTGCCGGATGTATAAAGAAGACATTGCCGGGTCCATGGCCCATGCGAAGATGCTTGCCCGCCACGGCATCATTTCAGAAGAGGACTGCCGGAAGATTACCGAAGGTCTCAAGAAGATCAAGAAAGAAATCGACGATGGAAATTTCGATTTCTCCGTGGAACTGGAAGATATCCACATGAATGTGGAAAAGCGGCTCACCGACGACATCGGTGATGCCGGCGCCCGGCTCCATACGGCCCGGAGCCGTAACGACCAGTGCGCCCTGGACCTCCATATGTATATGAAACGGCAGATGGGCCGCATTGCGGAAAAGCTCATCGCCCTGGAAGAGGCGCTCCTTAACGCTTCGAAAAAGTACAAAGACGTCATCCTGCCGGGCTACACCCACATGCAGCGGGCCCAGCCGGTGCTCTTTGCCCACCATATGCTGGCGTATTTTGCCATGATGGAAAGGGATTTCAAACGGCTGGAAGAGGCCTATGATATGGCGGATATGTCCCCCATCGGCGCCTGCGCCCTGGCGGGAACCACATATCCCACGGATCCCCTGGAAGAAGCGGAGGATCTCCATTTCTCCAAGGTCTATGGAAACAGTCTCGATGCCGTATCGGACCGGGACTACCTCCTGCAGTTCCTGTCCTTTGCCTCCATCTGCGCCATGCACCTGTCCCGGCTGTCGGAAGAATTCATTTACTGGAGCACCAGTGAATTCCAGTTCATCGAGCTGGACGACGGCTACTCCACGGGAAGTTCCATTATGCCCCAGAAGAAAAATCCGGACATGTGTGAACTGATCCGCGGCAAGACGGGCCGGGTGTACGGGGACCTGGTGGGTCTCCTCACGGTGATGAAAGGACTGCCCCTGGCCTATGACAAGGACATGCAGGAAGACAAGGAAGGGGTTTTCGATGCCATCGATACCCTTTACTTTGCCTTGGATATCTACGCCGGCATGATCAATACCATGACGGTGAACGGGAAACATACAAGGGAAGTGCTGGAACACGATTTCTCCAACGCTACGGACATGGCGGACTACCTGGCCAAGAAGGGCCTCCCTTTCCGCCAGGCCCATGCGGTGGTAGGGGGCGCTGTACATTACTGCATCGAGCACCACAAAGTGCTCCACGACCTCACCATGGAAGAACTGAAATCCATGAGCCCCCTCTTTGAGGAAGATATCATGGATGCACTGAAGATAGAAAACTGCGTGAAAAACCGGGAAAGCTACGGCGGCACAGGACCAAAGTCCGTAGCCCGCCAGCAGGCCCATGGCGAAGAAGTGATCAAAGCCATGAAGAAACAGGCAGAGTCATGGAAAGAGTCCATGGCCTTCCTGGGATAAAAGGAAGCCATAGCGCACTGCGCTTGGTATAGACAATTTCACAGGAAAACCCCCGCTCCGGCGGGGGCTTTTCCGTATGCGGCTGAGTGGACGGTCAAAAGTGTGGGGGCTCCTGGTGATGCGTCTCAATCACATTTGGGATAATGATTAATGTTGGCGGAAGAAAAATCACTACTGTTATGTACCGATTTTAAATGCTGTAGACTCTGAATTTAACTCGTCATCTCGAGCGGTGGTAAGCGCCGTAATGATGTAACACATAAAAATAGAATGTGAGAGAGAGTCGAGAGATCTCCCAGATAGATACCTCTGACGGTCTTACAACGCTAGCCATGGTTAAAAAGCCCTGTATTCTCGAACGCAAGAAAGATTTCTCGACTCATCGTAGCTGTAGCGATTTTTACCTGCACAATCACATTGCATGCTACCACCGCTCGAAATGACGATATGGGGGTAGTTTCTACTTGCGAATCTATTACCAAGTTACCACATAATTAAACTATCATTAGCACAAATGTGATTGAGACAGGACACTAGCTTCTAGCTGTTAGCTTTTAGGAAAGCTGGCCAGCCTACGGCTTGGGTAACTGATGAGAACAGGCAGAAGGAAGCGCTGCAGGCCATTGATCTTTCCTGACAGCTAGAAGCTAGAAGCTGGCAGCTCCCGTACCATTGACTCTATCTGTCAGCATGGGAACCGATAGTTCATAAAAATGGCGGCGCTTCCCTATTTGATGCGCCGCCACATTCACTCCTCACTCCTCACTATTCACCGTTTGTAGACGAAACAAAAGCCATACCAATGAATATCACAACCTCTGTATAGCATCCATAGCCAGTTTCGACCGTTCGCATTCGTCCCTGCCCATGGTGATCTGCCAGCAGAGGGGGCTTCCCCTCATGCACTTGGCGGCGTAGGAGAGACCGTTGGTCCGTTCGTCCAGGAAGGGGCGGTCGATCTGCTGGGGGTCGCCGAGAAGGATGATTTTTGTCCCTTTCCCGGCCCTGGTGATGATGCCCTTCGCCTGGCTGGGGGTGATATTCTGGGCTTCATCGATGATGAGGTAGGTCTTCACGATGGACCGGCCTGGGATGAAGTTCAATGCTTCCGTCTCTATGATGTCCCGGTCGAAGATTTCCTGGACCTTGTCGGTGAGGAGGGATTCATCTTCGTAGCGGCCGGCTTCATCGGAGTCCAGGAGCTGCTCTAACGCATCCACCACCGGCCGCATGAGGGGAGAAATTTTTTCCTGTTCCGTCCCCGGAAGGAAACCGATGTCATCGTCAAACTGGGCGTTAGGCCGGGATACGATAATGCGCCGGTATTCGCCGGTGGGATTGTTGAAGACCTTTTCCAGCCCCACGGCGATGGAGTAGAAGGTTTTTGCCGTACCTGCCATGCCCTTCACAATGACCAGGGGCGCCTTTTCCGCGCTTTCCATGAGGGCTTCCTGGAGGAAGTACTGCCCCACATTTCTCGGGGTCACGCCGTAGGGACGCTGCTTCCGATAGCGGAGGGGCACCATCTGCTGCCCTTCCACCCGGCCCAGGAGGGTGACGCCGGCCGACTCATCAGGGGTGAGAAGGAAAAATTCATTTTCCGTGAATGACAGGGGCAGGGGGTCCCCATTCTCGTCGGTGCTGTAAAGGATAGAAAGGGGAACGCCTCCATTTTTGAAGTCCCCCACGGCGTTCTGGGGAAGGTAGGCGTGGCCTCGGCCGGTGTAGTTGGCTTCCTGCCGGGAAACCTGCTCCGCTTCGAAGTCTTCGGCCCGGATGGAGAGGAGCTGGGCTTTGATACGGAGTACGATGTCCTTTGTCACCAGTACCACGTCCCGACAGGGGTCTGATTCCTTCAGCCCCTTGCAGACCATGAGAATCCGGTTGTCCGATTCATTTTCCGGCAGGTCCCGGGGAAGGGTGACGTCCACGCAGTTCGTTTCCACCCGCACGGTGCCGCCGTTCTGTATGGGTACGCCGGAAAGAAGGTTGCCCCGCTGCCGGAGGCTGTCCAGGAGGCGGATGGCCTTGCGGGCGTTGGCGCCTTTTTCGCCTTCCGCCTTCTTCAGCCCATCCAGCTCTTCCACCACCACCAGGGGAATGACTACCTCATTCTCCTCGAACGCATAGAGCCCATAGGGGGACTGTACCAGTACATTCGTATCTACCACATAGGTCTTTTTCATGGGGATGCTCCTTCCTTACCAGGTTTTATTCTATTATAAAAGGAAAGTATTGATCCTGTTTTTATGATACCATGAGGATGTAAAGGGAACATCAAAAGTTTGTTTATGAAAGAGGGGGAAAATCGGCTTTTATATCCGCAGGTATGGGGACCGGCATTTTCTTCTTTACGGAGGTATTCTATGAATCACAGACTGATGGTGGCAGCCCTGGTGGCTGTCCTTTGTACAGGCAGTATGGCTCCGTCCGGCGCATCGGACCTTCTGGGGCAGAGTTATATCTCTCTGGAGGCTCTGTCTTTGGGGAGCGGTTTCCAAAAGGTGCTGGCAGAGGATAAGCCGGCCGAATCTATTCGAAAGTCCGTAATCCGGGACCTGGATATTCCGGAAGAGGCCTGGCGGGCCACGAAGTACAGCTATAACTATGCGGAAGGGGAAAATGGGGAACGGGAGGTTCTGGTTCTTCTCCGGGGGCCCTGGACCTCCGGTACCGGCGGCAGTACCCTGGCCATCCTGACGTCCGATGGAAAAGACCGGTGGCACGTATCCCAGATTTTAACTCTCATCCACAGCCCCCTTATCGTGGTGAAGGGAGAAAGTGGGAAACCCTCGGGACTGCTGGTGAGACGGTATGGTGGCGGTGCCCGCCCGGCCTGGGTCCTTCTTACCAGGAAAAACGGGCTGTATGAAGGGGTTAATGAGGGCCAGGTAATCGAAAATATTTCAGGTTTTCGGAGCACTGCTTTCTTTGCCAACGATTTTATCCTGGATGACATGACGGGCCGGTACCATACATTGGAAGGAAAAGATATCTTCTGAATTTTTATCTATACCTTTTTCGCAACAGTTTTCAATAAGGCTATGCTAATTTTGCAAATGGTACTCTTATAGGAGGGCATTGTCTTTTTTGCGGATACATAAAGTGATATGATAGGAATTGTAATTCTATACGCTGTCATGAGGAATGAACCATAGAAGAAAGGGTTCTTCTGTTTCCGAAAGGAGAATTTTCATGAATATCCATGAATACCAGAGTAAAGCCATTATGAAGCAATATGGCATCCATGTACCGGAAGGATATCCGGCATTTTCCGTGGAAGAAGCGGTGGCCAATGCCAAGCGCCTCGATACACCGGTGGTGGTCGTAAAGGCCCAGATCCATGCCGGCGGCCGCGGGGAAGCGGGAGGCGTGAAGCTGGCCCATTCCGTGGAGGAAGTGCGGAAATATGCGAAGGAACTTTTGGGAAGCACCCTCGTCACCCGTCAGACCGGGCCCCAGGGGAAGAAGGTGAACCGCCTCCTCATCGAAGCAGGTGCCCACATTAAGAAGGAATACTATATTTCCTTCCTGGTGGACCGGGAATCCCGGGGCGTGGTCATGATGGCTTCTGAATGTGGCGGCATGTCTATCGAAGATGTGGCGGCGGAAAACCCGGAGGCTATCCTGAAGGAATACATTGACCCCGCCATCGGTCTTGCTGATTTCCAGGCAAACCGCATGGCCTATGATCTCCATATGGAACCGGCGGTGGTCAGAAAAGCGGCGACTTTCATGAAGTACCTCTATAAACTCTTTGTGGATAAGGACTGCTCCCTTGCTGAATGCAACCCATTGGTGGTGACCGAAGAAAACGACGTGCTGGCGCTGGATGCGAAACTGAATTTCGATGACAGCACCCTTACCCGCCATCCGGATATCATGGCCCTCCGTGATATTACGGAAGAGGACCCGAAAGAACGGGAAGCGGCGGCGGAAGGCCTGAACTACGTGAACCTGGGCGGCGACGTGGCCTGCATGGTCAACGGTGCCGGCCTCGCCATGGCTACGGTGGACATTATCAAGGAAAATGGCGGAGATCCGGCCAACTTCCTGGACGTAGGCGGCGATTCCACGCCGGAAAAAATTGTGGCAGCCTTTAAGATTATGCTGGAAGGCAGCCAGGCCCACAGTATCCTGATCAATATTTTCGGCGGCATCAATAAATGCGATGTCATTGCCACGGGAATCGTGGAAGCGGCAGCAGAACTTTCCGGTGGAAAAGAAGAATTCCCCATTCCTGTCATCGTTCGTCTGGAGGGACGAAATGTGGAAAGGGGACGGGAAATTCTCCATGAAGCGAATATAAAGAACCTGTTCCCTGCAGCGGATATGGATAAAGGTGCGAAAGCGGCTATCCGTCTGGCTAAAGAACAGCGGGAAGGAAAATAAGGAGGGGCAAATGAGTATTTTAATTCATAAAGATACAAAGGTCATTGTACAGGGCATCACCGGCAAGGCAGCCCGTTTCCATACAGAACAGATGCAGGCCTACGGCACGAATATCGTAGGCGGCACGGCCCCCGGCAAGGCAGGCCAGGTATGCAACGGGGTACCCGTATTCAATACGGTGCGGGATGCCGTCCAGGTTACCGGTGCTACGGCTTCTGTCATTTTCGTTCCCGCTCCCTTTGCGGCTGACGCCATCCTGGAAGCGGTAGAAGCAGGTCTTGACCTGGTGGTATGTATTACAGAGCATATCCCAGTGGAGGACATGGTGAAGGTGCATCGTTATATGGAAGGGAAAAAGACCCGTCTCATCGGGCCGAACTGTCCCGGCATCATCTCTGTGGATGAAGCCAATATTGGCATCATTCCCTCCCAGATTTATAAAAAAGGCCATGTAGGCGTCGTATCCAAATCCGGTACATTGACCTACGAAGCCACCTACCAGCTCACAGAGGCCGGCATTGGCCAGACCACGGCCATCGGCATTGGCGGCGATCCTATCAAGGGCATGGATTTCATTGACACCCTGACCCTTTTCAATGAGGACCCGGAAACGGAAGCAGTGCTTATGATCGGTGAAATCGGCGGTAATGCAGAGGAAAGGGCGGCTCAGTGGATCAAGAAACATATGAAGAAGCCTGTGGCTGCTTTCATCGCAGGCCGCATGGCGCCTCCAGGAAAGCGCATGGGTCATGCGGGGGCCATCATTTCCGGCGGCAAGGGCACGGCGGCTGAGAAGATTGCTGCCTTGAACGCTGTAGGCATTCCGGTGGCCAGGACTGTAGCGGATATCGGAGAAACGGTCATCCAACTGCTGAAGGAAAAGGGCATTTACGAGGACTGCCATACCTGCTGAAGGGTGGAGCTTTAAGAAAAAACTGACTTCATGGTGGAATGTGATTCTGCCAGGAAGTCAGTTTTTTTATGGGTTTATGTAGTTCTTTATAATCATCAGCCCTTTGCGAAGACGGGCTGTATTTCCGGCGGAGCACAGGGATACGCGGAGAAAACTGTTTTCTTCGTGGTTTGAAGTCATAAAACGGCCGGAGTGGTAAATATGGATGCCCTGCCGGAGGAGGTCTTTTTCCACCTGGTCAAAGGGGCGGCCGTCAGAAATGGGAAGCCAGCGGAAGTAGCTGGGAGGCTGAGGCGGCAGGTCGGGGAAAAGGGCATCAAAGAGGGCGGACGCTTTTCTGGCCAGGGCCGCTTTTTGATGAAGCAGTTTTTGGGCAGAGCCGGACAGAAGCAGTTCCGTCATGATTTCCGCATCAAGAGAAGAGGTTTTTATGCTGATATTGGAAAAGCCTTCCTGTATGACATCTTTTATGTCATCGGTCACAGCGCCATAGGCTATACGGAGCCCCGGACAAAGGCATTTGGTAAGGCTTGCAATATAGAAAGAGCGGCAGCCAATCAGGTCATGCAGGGATATCATGTCCCCGCCTTCTTCTGCCCGAAGCCAGCCGTAGAGGTCGTCTTCAATCAATACCAGTTGATTCTTTTTGATTACGCGGGCCAGTTCCTCTTTCCGGGCAGGGGAAATGATGATATTGGTGGGATTGGAGCAGGAAGGCATGAGATAAATACCTTGGATTTTCAATTTGCTGCAGGCCCTGTCCAATTCTTCTGCCATCATGCCGTCTTTGTCGCCGGCTATGGGGATGAGTAAAAGTCCTTTCATTTTGGCAAGAAGTATGAAATTGGAGTAGGTGTAGGTATCCACGGCAATGCGGTCCCCTGGATGGAAAAGGGAAAAGAGGGCGGTGGTCAAAGCATTTTCCGCTCCCTGGAACAGGATGATGTGTTCTGCATCGGTATGGGTGCCCAGCATGGCCATCCATTCTGCTGCCTGCAGCCGCTGGTGGGGAAAGCCGAAGGGGTGGTCATAGGAAAGAAGATTTCGTACATAGCTGCGGCGGAGGACTTTCTCCATGGCTTCTTCCACCGGTGACGCCAGCTCCGGAAACCCACTGATAAATCCCATTTCTATAATGTCCTTCCGGGCAAAGGGCTGCTCAATGGCAATGGATGCGCCGGGGTGGGGCGCCACAAAAGTGCCCCGTCCGGTGACGCCGTACACCAGCCCTTTCCGGCGGCAGGCATTATAGACTCTGGTGATGGTGGAATAATTCAAATCCAGATAATCAGCCAGTTCACGCTGCGGTGGGAGCCTGGTGCCTTCCGGCAGTTCACCGGTCAGGATTTTCTCCTCCAAATCCCGGGCTAGGGAAAGATAGTAGGGCCTGGAGAGCCGGGACAAATCCGGTTTCCAGGAAAGGGGATAGTGGTCGAAGGAATTAATGGGCATGGCATTTCCTTTGAAAAGAATGATGATAGAGGCAGGTACACAAATTGCTATACATACAATTCCAGAATTGTATTCATAGTACGACGGCGCTATGATATTGTCAATGAACAAAGGGTTCAGACGGCAGCAGAATGGATACAGAAAGGATGACAGACTATGAAACAGTACATAGCAGATGCATTTACAGACGAAATCTTTAAAGGAAACCAGGCGGCAGTCTGCGTCATGGACAAGTGGCCTTCCGAAGATACCATGATGCATATTACGATGGAAAATAATTTTTCCGAAACCGCTTTCATGGTGAAGGAGGAAAATGGACATTACCGTCTGCGCTGGTTCACACCGGGCGGAGAAATTGATCTCTGCGGCCACGCCACCCTGGCATCGGGATATATTCTTTTCCGTTTCTATGAAAAGGATAAGGAAGAAGTAGTATTCGATACCATGAGCGGACCACTCACCGTGGCCAGGAAGGAGGATCTCTACGTCATGGATTTCCCGGCCTATGAACTGAAGCAGGTACCGGTGACAGATGAAATGGAAGAAGCTATCGGCGTAAGACCGCTGGAAGCCTGGATGGGAAGGGACCTTCTTTGCGTACTTCCGACGGAAGAAGACGTAAGAAATGCAGAAGTGGACCAGGAGAAAGTGAAAAAACTGGACGGTCTTCTCCTGCACATTACGGCAAGAGGGAAAAAATGGGACTCTGTATCCAGAAGCTTTGCTCCCAAGCTCCTGGTACCGGAAGACCCGGTGTGCGGAAGCGGACACTGCCATATCGTGCCCTACTGGTCGAAAAAATGGGCAAAAAGGAAATCCTTGCCTATCAGGCTTCCCGGCGGAGCGGCATCCTGCATTGCCGGATGGAAGGAAGTCGGGTCCGCCTTGGCGGCAGGGCGGCGCTGTATTCGATTGCGGAAATTGCAGATACAGTGAAGGGGCTGTAATAGAAACGGACTTGACGAAGCCTCTCCTTTCCGCTATTGTAAGGATAAGTCTTTAGGAAGCGGAGGAAGGCAGTATGTTCTCAAAATTTCAGGATTTTCTTCTGGTGGTGGTTCTCTTCTACTCCATTTACCGTATCGGCTTCGGAGAAGGCGTCACTACGGTGAACCTTTTCATCCTTCTCTGTGCTGTGGTGGCGGTCATTTCCATGGCCCTCAAACGGAGCGGTGCCTATGACAGGGCCCACAAGCAGAGGGATGAGGCTATGAAGAAAAAAGAGGAAAATAAGGAAGACTAAAAAAGAGCCGGCAAGGCTCTTTTTTCATGGGAAATAGGAGGGATAGCCGTTATCGGCTATCGGCTATCAGCTGTCGGCTGTCGGCTATCGGTTGTCCGCTACCCGATGTTTGCTATCCGCCGGGCGGCTTTTCACTGATGAGTCATTGGCCAGTCCCGTGACGCTGGCTTTACATCATCGCCGCGCTGAGGGCAATCCGCAACTCTCTGGCCCAAATACTCTCAAACCTGAGAGTATTAAGAACCTGGGGCCCGTTATCCATTCCCCTATGAATCCTCTGCACCTGCAGGGGGCAGCTCCGCCATTTTCCCAAAGGGGATGCCTCTGGTATCCTGTTTATGGTCGGAAATGAAAAGGGCAAGGAGAACATCCTCTTCTTTTTCTATGATGACAGCGGTTATGTAGACCAGCTGGGTCATGCCGCCCCCGGTGAGGAGAAAGCTGGCACTGCCCTGTACGTAGGGAATGTCACCATCTTCCGATTTTTCCTCCCAGCCGGTGAATTTGCGGAGGCGGATGTGGGAGCTGTCCCTATTGGTGATGGATGAGAGCCTATCTTCTGGAAGATTTTCCTTAAAGCGGTCTTTCCATAATTGAAATTCTTCTTTGGGCAGGGAGAGTGAGACGCGGTAGCCGCCGTAGTAGCGGCGGCCCTGGCAGCGTACCTGCTCCAGGGATGTATCACGGCCCAGGGAGACTGCAAGGGAAGCCAGCTCTTCATGGTATTCCGGATGATCAGGGAAAAGGGGAAGCGATTCCATTTCATGGGCCAGTTTTTCTTCCAAATCCTCCCGGGCAAAGAATTCTTTCATTTTTTTTCCTATAAAGCTGTCGTCCGCAGAGGTGACGGTGATGGAGGTCTCCATCATTCTGGCGTATCGACCGGAAAAGGTGAGAGCGTTCAGGAGGATAATACCTGCCACTGCCAGGATGGAAGCCAGGGTAATCAGTACTTTTCTCATGGTAGTCCTTTCTTGTGGATTCATTATACCATGAGAGCAGTGCCGTATGGCCGGAGGAGATTTCTGGCGGCCTGGCGGTCTGGTCCTGCATCGCTTATGGTATGGACTGCAATGCTTTTTGGCCGGCTGGTATGTAGGGCCTTAGAGTTTCCATCGATGCGTACCGGGATCCTTCGAAGCGATTGGAATAACTGTGTCTGGCAGGGCCGTAAAGCTCTGGCGCGAAGCTCCGTCAACCTTTCCGCTTTGAATCGTCCCAGCCCGGAGGCGACCAGCTTGTCACTACTGAAACCGGCATTACGTGCATTGGCAATCAGATCACTTGCCGAATACGCCTCGATACCCAGTTCCTTTTTTACAAGGCCACAGAAGTAGCCTTTGCCGACCGCATAAATGCCACTGATAAAGATCATAGGACCACCTCCTAAGTGCTCTGCATGGCTAAGAAAGATAGATTAAGTACAGCATATCAAAAACTTGTGTATAAATTAAGAATTCAGTGGAAAATTTCATGCGAACACTTGATTTAATCTTGATTTTGCGTCGAATAATGTGCATAATGGGTTTACAAGTCTGATTTTGGCGGAAAGCGAGGTAAGCGTCATGGCCATTAGCTATAAAAAATTGTGGAAACTACTGATAGATCGCGATATGAAAAAGAAGGACTTACAGAAGGCTGCCGGTATCAGTTCGGCGTCAATAACCAAACTTGGAAAAAATGAAAATGTGAATACAGAGATCATAGAAAAGATATGTATTGCCTTGGATTGTGATGTCAGCGACATAATGGAAATGACGAGCGAAGAGGCAAAATGAGAAAGGCAGATTGAAATGGGCGAGATTATTAAATGCGAAAATCTCCAAAGGCAAAAGGACACCATTTCCCGATTGCTTGTTTACTGGGCACGAATGAGAGAGCTTTCTTCACAGCCGGTTTCAGTCAGCAAACCTCTCTCGGAAAAACTGCAGGACGTATCACCGCGGAGCAGGACGATGAGGCTTGCCTCGTGTTTTCAAAGCGTGCTCGCACAGTATCCGGACAACGTGGTCATCAAGGATATCGATGTGATGTTCAATCCTGCCTATCAGGTCGACGTTTTGAAGATTCTCATCGAGGCCCGGAAAAGCAAACCGTACAGCGTGATCTGGCCGGGACGATATGAAAACGGAACACTTTATTACAGCGAACAAGGGTATCTGGACTATAAAACATATGAAGTAAAGAACTATGATATCATCTGTGTCATTTAAGGAGGAAACGCTAAATGAAGTATTCGGAGCTAATAAGCTTCAAGCCAATTGAATCGACGATACAGCTTGTTGAGGGCACAAAAACAGAAAGCGGAGTCAAGGAACTCGTGCAGACCTATGTCATGTCGGATAGCATGGCGGAAAGTCTGCAGGCTCCCGTTATCGACCAGCTCCAGATGGATGAGGTAGTCGACAACAAAGGCGTTTTCATCGTAGGTAACTATGGTACCGGTAAATCTCACCTGATGAGTGTGATTTCTGCTGTGGCTAATGACGCAGACAATCTCCAATATTTACAGAACCAGAACTTTGCAAAGCGCATGGAGCCTGTTGCAGGCAAATTTGAGATTCTACGGTTGGAAATTGGTGGAGTGACCATGACGCTCTACGATATTCTCTTCGACTACATTGAAGAGGATTTCCAGCGTCGTGGCATTGACTTCAAGAAACCAGACTATTCGACGGTCCGCGACAACAAGAAAGTCATCCGTCAGATGATGGAAGCCTTCAATTCCAAATACCCGGACAAGGGATATCTGATCGTCGTAGACGAGTTCCTTGCCTACCTTACATCCAGAGACGAGCGCCAGCTGGTTCTTGACCTGGAAGTGTTGCGTGCTTTCGGAGAAATGTGCTCAAAGAGCAATCTCCGTATCATTCTTGGCATTCAGGAGAAAATCTTCGACAATCCAAAATTCAGCTTCGTCTCCGAAACGCTGAAACACGTCAGCGATCGTTTTACACAGATGGAGATTACAAAGGAAGATACGGAGTACGTTGTTTCAGAAAGGATTCTGAAGAAGAATCCGGAACAGAAGGCGCTGATCCGGAATCACCTCGAGAAGTTCTCCAGCCTTTACAGTGGCATGTCTACCCGCATGGATGAATTTGTGGATCTGTTTCCGATTCACCCGGCTTATATTGATGTATTCAATAAAGTCTATCTTGTGGAGAACCGCCATATCTTGAAAAACATCTCCAGAGTCATTCGTGATATCTTTGATAAAGACGTACCGGAAGATGCACCTGGAATCTATTCCTTCGATACCTATTGGCCCGCTATCAAGGGAAATGGGCTTCTGAAGAGCGACGTTACAATCAGCAAGGTCGTTAATGCCAGCACACAGCTGGAGGAAATCATCAATCGCTCCTTCCCGCACAAGGTTTATAAGCCATTGGCGATTCAGATCATTTATGCACTTAGCGTGCACAGGCTGACGACAAACGGCCTCGATGTGCAGTTCGGACTGACGGCAGAAAACCTTAAAGATGACCTCTGCCTTTATCTGGACTCTATGCCGGAAAACGACGCAGACTTTCTCCTTGGCGTTGTTAACACCACGCTCAAGAACATTATGACAACGGTCTCTGGACAGTTCATCATCCACAACGATGCCAACAATCAGTACTACATCGATGTCGACAAAATCGTCGACTACGACGAGAAGATCAACCAGAAGGCATCGCTCCTATAGTGAACGACAAAAATAACTTTATTTAAAGCTGCACAGGGTTCGAAGCTGATTATTTGGCTTTTTCCAAGCCTCGAATGCTTTTTCAACTGTTTCCATAAGTTCCATTAAGGTTGCAAAGAAACGATTGTGTGTATATTCTCTGCGGGTTTTTCTCCAAACCTGTTCGATTGGATTCAGATCAGGTGAATAGGGAGGAAGCATCAAAATTGTAATTTTATCTGATATATCCGCATATTCTGGCCGCTTTTCTACAGCAATTAGTCGATAGGCCTTTTTGTGCCAAGGGGCATTGTCCATTACCAGAACATAATGCTTGCCTTCCGGCAACGGTTTTGCAGCCAAGAACTCACGAATAGAGGCTATTGTGGTCTCATAGTTGAATTTCTCCGGCTTTGTCGTAAATAACTCTCCGGTTTCTGGGATAACAAACCCACTATAAGGAGACTTGAAACGTGCCGGGAATGATTTCACCTTAGGTGCACTGCCTTTTTCATACCATCCACGTGTAATTGTAATCTGAATTTGGAAATGCACTTCGTCCTGAAATGTCAGAATTGCGGTACTGTCTGCTTTTACTTCGTCGATTTTTTTTTTAAAGGCAATTCGTGCATCCGTATCTTCGTATCCCTTGGATGGATATAGTTGGGGGGCGGATAAGGGAAAAGCCCAGACTGTGAAATAGACGTTGGCATTGTCTAACGCTTAACGTAATGTTGTATTTACTACTGATATAGTCAGACAAGCTCGGTCCATCCCAGACATTGTAGCCGTATTGTTTTGGCTCGGAAGTAAGGATCTGTTTGATTTCTTTTAACTGCCCGTCGGTAAGCTTTGAGGGCCGGCCTTTGTGCCCTTTTAATTTAAGTGCATCAAAGCCCTTTTCATCAGCAATTTTTACCCAGGATGAAATTGTCATCTTGCTTACACCAGCTAATTTACTGATTTGGGAAGCAGACAAACCGGATAGAACCATGTTTACGGAGAATACTCTGAAATGGAACCTGGCGTCATCAGTAGACGACATAATCTCCTTACCTTGTCTCAAAAGTTCTTCCGGATCAGTGTGATACTTTCGATTGTTCATATGTACTGTACCTCCAATTGAAGTATAGCACATAGATACATCAATTTAAAGTAAAGTAATTAATGTCGTTTACTATAGCTCCGGCAGAACTGAACCGCTACTTCTATACGGTCGTCTACAACTGCCTCGAATGGGACGCGAAGGAATACGTCACGAACTTTAAGATTTACGAATACGACCTGAACTGGAACAGCCACAATATCTTCCGGGAAGGCTATCTCTTTATGGGACTTCCGGGAGAGCGCAGCACTGCCCAGCCGGAGCGTGATTTCTATATTCACATCATGCCGCCTTATGACAACGGTAATGTGGATATTGCTAATCTCCCGGACGAGGTATACTTCTTCTTTCGCTCTGCGGATGAGTTCAAGAAGAATCTTGAACTTTATGCTGCTGCAAATCAGCTGGCTGAAATCAGCGAGGGCAAGGATAAGGAAGCCTATCTGAACAAGGCGAAAATGTTCAACCGCCAGCTCGTAAAATATCTGAGCAATAACAAGAACACCTGCTTCAACGTGACCTACAAAGCTCAGATGAGACAGCTGATCGAGGTTTTGAAAGGCAAGTATCGTCCAGACCTGACTTTCAAAGATACCATCGACCTCGCAGCCTCGATCTGCCTTGATGAATATTTCACGGGCAAGTACACTGACTTCCCGGTCATGAAGACCAGAGTCACCAGAAAGAACATGGCAGGACTGGCACGGGATTCCTTTGACTATTTTGCAGGCCGGAAGACGCAGCAGGCACGGATGATGCTCGAGAGCTTTGGTGTGCTCGAGGATGACAAGATCAAACCTGAAAACTCGAAGTATGCCAGATACTATATCGATCGCCTGCAGGAGCTGCCGCCACAGGGCGTGCTGAACTATACAGACCTGTTTGAAGAGCAGTTCATGGGTGCGTATATCGACAAGCAATTTAAGATCAGCTTCTTGTTTACACCGATCATCTTCCTATCGCTTATCTACGCGGGATACGCAGTTATTACACTGAACAATGGTAAGACAATCACGGCATCTAATCTGGACGAGATCCCGAGCATAAATGCGCTTGATCTCTATGAGTTCAAGTATATCTCCCGCCCGGCAAAGATGGCCCTTGCTGAGCTCAAGAAGATGTTCGAGGTGATTGGCCTCAATCCTGCGCTCCTGGATCTTCCGAAGGACCGAGACAATAGTGTCAAGCAGCTTATTCAGGCCGCACAGAATCTCTGCAATGATGCGGTTCTCGGAACGAGAAAACTTTCTGACGGCTTCGAGCTGTGGGGAGAGCCGCTCGCGGATTCGCAGATGAAGGCGAGGATACAGAGCGCTTGCGACAAGGTCAAAGAGGAATTCAGCAACTACTCAGCGAAGTTTAACACCTTCGCGAAGCTGAATAATTTCCGCCACACAATGGATGAAATTCAGGAAATTGAAAAGCAGATCTGGACATTGCGCCGTATTCCGGAGTATCTCGATTTCAAAAGCGAATGCGGAGATCTCGTCAGCTACATTGCCAGTGTCCAAAATTTCGATATTGACGAACTGAAAGCTTCCATCGAGGACGCGCGTGCAGCTTTCCGTACAGCCAGAGACAGTATTGCTGAAGGCACCAGTGGAACAGATGCTGCCCGCGCCGTGAAGGATGCGCTAGAGCCGGTTCAGCAGCAGTACATCAATCTCTACTACGATGCGCATTCGAAAAAACGCCTCGGCATTGAGGACGCACAGCGCAAAGGCAAGATTCAGGAGAGTCTTGCGCTCAAGAATCTCCGGAAACTGCATAGCATCACAATCCTGCCCGGCGCAAAGCTGTCTGACCTCGAAACCTCGATGGCAAATATTAAAGTCTGCTATGAGCTGACACCGAATGAACTGAAAAAGAATCCGATCTGCCCGCACTGCCACTTTGACATGAGCAGCCACGAGAGAAATGTGCATGGGCTGCTGGATCAGATCGATGACGACATTGATGAGCTGACAAAGGAATGGACGAAGAAGCTGTTGGAGACCGTCACTGATCCGCTCGTGCTCGCACAGAAGCAGTACCTGAATGACGACCAGCAGAAAGTCATCGACGACTTCGTCTCTACCAAGGAACTACCGAAACGAGTGGATGATTTCTTTGTAGAGAGTATTACCGCGCTTCTGAAAGGATTCGAGCCGGTGGTCATCGACGCGGAAACGCTGGTGGAAAAGCTCGAACAGCTGCAGCCGCTCAGTGAAGATAACTTCCGCAAGAAACTGAACGACATCATCGCTTCCTACACAAAAGGCAAGGACGAAAGCAAGCTGCGTATCGTCGTAAAGCGTAAGGAGAATTAAACCATGGAGAAGAGAAAACTGACCAAGGAAGATCTTGACAAGGTTCGTGATATAGAAGGCTTCCCGATCGGCACGGACGAGGACATTATTGCGCTTTCCGATGCGCCTTATTACACGGCTTGCCCGAATCCGTTTATCAAGGAGTTCATAGAAGAAAATGGGACTCCGTATGATGAGGAGACGGATGATTATCATTGTGAGCCGTTTGCAGCAGACGTGAGCGAGGGGAAAAATGATCCGATTTATATGGCTCACACCTATCATACAAAAGTACCGTATAAAGCCATAATGCGTTATATCTTGCACTATACGAAGCCGGGGGATATTGTCTTTGACGGTTTTTGTGGCACTGGAATGACTGGCTTTGCTGCTCAGATGTGCGAACGTCCAGATGCAAAAACAAAATACAAAATAGAAGCTGAACTTGGCAAGGACAACGTCAAGTGGGGGATTAGAAAGGCGATTATAAATGATCTCTCTCCAGCAGCTTCATTTATCTCGTATAACTACAATACGAGAATCGATCCCGTGGAATTTTCACGTCAGATAGAATCTGTTCTTCAAGTTTGCAAAGAAAAATGTGCGTGGATGTATAAGACGGAGCACGTTGATGAGAAGGGTAAGCCGGTTACTGATGTGCTCGGGAATAAAGTTCTGGGAGATATTAGTTATACCGTGTGGTCAGACGTATTGGTTTGCCCACATTGTTCTCATGAAATGGTTTATTGGGACGTTGCTGTCGATCAAGTGGCTGATAAAGTTTTAAAGACATTCAAATGCCCGCACTGTGGGCAAAGTTTGCAGAAAAAGGATTGTGATTATGCGCAAGAAACTTTTTTTGACACTTTGCTTAACCAGCCTGTAACTATGAAAAAGCAAGCGCCTGTGAAAATATGCTACTTCGTACATGGGAAAAGAGCTGAAAAGCGGCCCCAGGAGTCTGACTTTGAACTTCTCAAAAAAATAAACGAACTACCTATAGAGGAATGGGTGCCAGCAGAACGTATGCCAAAAGGCGGTGAAAGTAGAAGAAACGATAAGTATGGTATTACCCATATACATCAATTCATGACAAAAAGAAACCTAATAACTTATGCTGTAGCTGTTGAAGAGGCGAAGAACAGTCGAGCGATGTTTGCTTTGACTGCTATTACAAAAATACTGACAAAAATGTATCGATGGGCTCCGCATGGGAAGTGCACGGCAGGCATGCCGGGAACCTTATACATGCCCTCGGTAACACATGAATATGCAATTTTTGACGTTCTCAGAAGACGTGTTAATAAATTTAGTGAATGGTTGTCTACAGCATCTACTTTTAATAATGATGTTTTGATAAGCTGTGGAGATTTGGCCCATCTTCCTATTGCGCCGAATAGTGTTGATTATATATTCACAGATCCGCCTTTTGGTGCAAATCTCAGCTATTCTGAGTTATCTTTTCTTTGGGAGGCGTGGTTAAAGGTAAAAACTAACAATTCCGAGGAAGCAATTATTAATGACTCGCAAGGCAAGAGTTTAGTTGAGTACCAACAGCTGATGACGAATTGCTTTAAAGCATATTATGACGCATTAAAACCGAATCATTGGATGACTGTGGAATTTCACAATTCACAGAATTCGGTATGGAATGCTATTCAAGAATCTTTGCTAAGAGCCGGTTTTATAGTTGCGGATATTAGAACCCTTAACAAAAAACAGGGCACATTTCAGCAAACTACAGCACAGGGCACGGTTAAGCAAGACCTTGTTATTTCCGCATACAAACCTAAAGAAAAGTTCCGTAAAGAGTTTGAGGATAACGCTGGTTCAGAAGAAACTGTATGGGCTTTCGTTCGTCAACACCTTGCCAATCTGCCTGTTGTAGTTGATGCAGATCACGACGGCAAGATCGACATTATTGCAGAGCGTCAGGCTTACCTGCTCTTTGACCGTATGGTTGCCTACCACATCATGAATGGTATTCCGGTGCCGATTGACGCGTCGGATTTCTATAAGGGACTGGATGAGAAGTTCCTGAAGCGCGACGGCATGTATTTCCTGCCAGATCAGTTGAACGAATATGATATTGCCCGCATCAAGATGGATGTTGAGCCGATCCAGTTCGAACTGTTCGTAACGAATGAGAAGTCTGCTATTGCATGGCTTTATCAGCAGCTCGATACACCGCAGACGTACGCAGAACTCCAGCCGAAGTTTATGCAGGAAGTGAAGTCTGTCGACCGCCATGAAGATATGCCGGAGCTTTCCGTCATGCTGGATGAGAACTTCATTCAAGATGATAAAGGCCGCTGGTATATTCCAGATCGCACAAAAGAAGGCGACGTCGCCAAGCTCCGAGAGAAGAACCTCTGGAAGGAGTTCGAGAGCTACATGAACAGCAAAGGAAAACTGAAGCTGTTCCGCTCCGAGGCGATCCGGGTAGGTTTCTCAAGGCTCTGGAAGGATAAGAACTATCAGGCCATTGTCGACATGGCTGAGCGGCTGCCGGAGCAGACCATTCAGGAAGACGATAAGCTGCTGATGTACTACGACATCAGTTTGAGCCGCGTGCAGTGAGGCTTTGAACTGCATATTTTGGGAGGTGGCAATGCATGCTGAAGGCAGGTGAATTCGCCTTTGACAGGAATACGGGAAAAAGTGTACAGGTTCTTGAACGCCTCGAAGTGTGGGGATATGTATCCTATCGTGTCTTCGACCCGTCTACAGGACGTGTCTACAAGGTAATGGAGGACAGCTTGAGCGATTCGTCCGGCTCGAATACTTACGACGAGAATTATCTGCGCTATGTTTCGCTGCTGTCAAAGATTAAAAACGAAACTGCGGGAGGACTCCTGACTTCTCTTGCCAGTGGTGTCATTCCGCTGCCTCATCAGCTGCATGTTTTGAACCGTGTGATGTCTACGAACAATATCCGCTATATTCTGGCGGATGAGGTCGGCCTCGGGAAAACGATCGAGGCTGGCATGGTCATCAAGGAACTGAAAGCAAGAGGACTTGTCAGGCGGACGCTTGTAGTCTGCCCGACTGGTCTTGTAACGCAGTGGTCTGCGGAAATGCAGGAGAAATTCCACGAGAAGTTTCAGGTGATTCTCCCGTCGGATTACGATACGATTCGCAGGCTTACGGACAGCGATGATGTCTATGGGCAGTACGATCAAGTCATCTCGCCGATGGATTCCATCAAGCCTCTCGAAAAACATGCCGGGTGGACAGAGGAGCGCGTCGAACAATATAACCAAGAACGTATTTATTCCATCATTAACAGCGGCTGGGACCTGATCATCATCGATGAGGCACATCGCGTCGCTGGTTCTTCCGGCGAAGTGGCTCGATATAAGCTCGGGTATTTACTTTCACAGGCAAGTCCATATCTGCTTCTTTTGACAGCAACACCACACAATGGTAAAACCGAGCCGTTTCTGCGTCTGGTTCGTCTACTCGACGAAGATGCCTTTCCGAACGCAAAATCTGTGGTCAAGGAGCAGGTTGCTCCGTTCCTGATCCGTACAGAGAAGCGCGAGGCTATAGACAATAACGGAAATCTGCTGTTTAAGAACCGCTTAACACATCTGGTCGAGCTGACCTGGGACGAACGGCATACCTATCAGAGACATCTCTATGAGATGGTCACGTCCTACGTTTCGAAGACCTATAACAAGGCACTCCGGAACCGCAAGAAAAATATGTGCCTGATTTTCCTGCTTATCATCATGCAGCGCATGGTGACGAGCAGCACAGCAGCAATCCGTCAAAGCCTAGAAAGACGGCTTGAAATCCTGAGAACCCAGAATACAAAACTGGGTTCTCTTACTGAGGAGGATCTTGCCGAACTTGATATTGAGGATGGCGTCAAGGATGCCCTTCATGCAATGTCTCTTGACGTGGAAGAAGAAATCAGCGAGCTGGAGAATATCATCGCAGTCGCCAAGCAGGCAGAGTTCCAGCACCCGGATGTAAAAGTCGAAACGCTGGAGAACACGATAGACACACTCCTGAACGCAGATAGAAACCAGAAAATCATTATCTTTACGGAATTTGTTGCTACGCAGGAATATCTCCAGCGATTGCTGACGGCTATGGGATATTCTGTGACAATCCTGAATGGCCGAATGAGCATTGAGGAGCGTAACGAGGCACTTCGGGAATTCCGCGACAATACGAACGTCTTTATTTCTACCGATGCCGGTGGTGAAGGCCTGAACTTACAATTCTCGAATATCATCATCAACTACGATCTGCCGTGGAATCCGATGAAAATCGAGCAGCGCTGCGGTCGTGTAGATCGTATCGGGCAAACGCGAGATGTGCAGATTTTCAATTTCATCGTAACAGATACGATTGAAAACCGTGTACGGGAAGTGCTGGAAGAAAAGCTCTCTGTGATCCTCAAAGAAATGGGCGTCGATAAGTATTCTGATGTCCTTGATAGCGAAGTTGCAGAAGTTGATTTTACCGATGTCTATATGCGTTCGATCAGCAGGCCGCATAGAAAATCCGATGAGAATCTGTATCCGGTAGAATCTGAGCTGCGGCAGGAGCTGAAAAACTCGCAGAAATACAAGAGCCTGCTTCATGAAGACAAAGACCTGACGAAGCTCGTCGGGAAGGAATCGAACTTTGATGTGGATTCCGCTCTGCGCCAGATGCTCACCTATTATGATGCATGGCAGGGATTGGACCCGCGGCTCATTATGGATATCAGTATCAATGACGAAAGTATTACGCGGCATCTCAATGCAGACGTGATTCAGGATCGATTCTCCCCGATATTGTCGGTTTCGATTCAGGATTTCCCGAACGAAGAAGGCTACTTCATGCTTTGGGATCTGTCTGTAACCGATGAAGAAATGGATCAGAGAATACTCCCTGTATTTGTTAATAAGGATTTTGTGCTGCGGCCAATGGCTGGGAAGCGGATTATGGATGTGTTCCTTGATGGAACGTCACAACTTTCTGTCCATTCCGTACCGAACTTAACTGGAGACGAGTATCAGCGACTCGAAAAGCTGAGCACAGAATTTGCGTATGATTCGTTTCTTAAATTAAAGGATCAGCAGCTAAAAAGAAATAAGGAAAGCTACGACAAATACATGTATGCCCTGAAACTGCGGACAGAAGCGACAGAGCATGTGGGCATAGATAACATCAGAAAATCCCGGCTGCAGCGACTGGAAAAAGAAAAAGAAACTGTAGAGGAGCGATATAGAAAAGGACAAGAGGTCTATCCGGAATTTAAGTTGTGCCTACTTGTCAGATTGGAGGCGTGATAATGTTCGGGCAATATATATATGAAAAAACTTATGCTTCCAACACTTCACGCATGCTATTCATTGATGAGGACGGCCTTGAAGAACAGGCGCACTATACAGATGAGTTTGAGCACAGAGGTTTCCAGATCATTCGTTACAAAGATGACCTGAGCTTTAGAATTAAGTGGGAAGACGAGTTCAAAGGCGGCCAGGATAAGTACCTGATTCTCGCAGCGCCAAAGGTTTATATACCATATGATATTCTGAAGGCTTGTGGCTCTTACATATTTCATATTTCTTTGATGAATCTCTTCCCGCGTCTGCAGACACAGTGCATTCGGGAAAAAGCTGATCTGAATTTCGACCTTCTCTGTATGGCGTATAAAAGCCTCTATGACGATTGCTGCACACACGATAAGACGGAAGAATTCATAGACAATGTTGTATACGGCAGAGACAATGTTCGCGAATATGTGAAGCTGCGTATCAAAGATGTCTCTGTTCTGGCAGAAAAGGCTCAAAGCTATAGAGATTGGATCAAGGTCGCGGAGACAAAATCCGATATTGATGTCTTCTGTGCAGCTTATGAGATCGACGCGGATGCCGAGTTCGTACAGGAACCATTCTTGAAATTCATACTTGAAGGCTTCGGCAAGCTTTCAGGAAAGATTACTTCAGATCGGGAAACGCCGGTGCTCGTCAAGGGCGCGATGGATTACATGCATAATCACAGCGACAAGTTCGTGATCATTGTCATGGACGGAATGTCGGAGTTCGACTGGACCATATTGTCGCAAAGCTTCGCAGACATAAAGTACGAACGATCTGCGGCTTTTGCCATGATTCCGACGATCACATCACTTTCTCGGCAGAGCCTTGTTTCAGGCAAATATCCACTTCAGCTTTTGAGCCCGTGGAGTACCAGCAAGGAGAGTAAGGAATTCACTGATTGCGCCATAAGCTTTGGCCTGCGTAAAGAGCAGATTGAATATCATCGAGGATACGATGCCGACTTTGGGCCGACGATTCGGTGTGGTTGCATCATCATCAATGACATAGATGATATGGTTCATGGTCAACAGCAGGGTCGCTCTGGCATGTATCGTGATGTGGAATACCTGTCCAGTACCGGAAAGCTCGCGACACTTGTCCGGAAACTACTCAGTAAAGGCTTTGATATCTATATATCAGCTGATCACGGTAATACTCCATGCGTCGGTCAGGGGAGACTGATGAAGCTTGGCGTCGAGACAGAAACAAAGAGCCATCGTATGTTGGTTCTGGAGAAGTTTGCAGACAAAGAGAAAATGAAGGAACAATATGACATGATCGAGTATCCGAAGTATTTTCTTGACAAGCAGTACGATTACTTGATCTGCAACATTGGGAAATCCTTTGATACGAAAGGTGACAAGGTGATGACACACGGAGGCATAACAGTGGACGAGGTGATCGTGCCATTTATTAAAATAAAGGCGGTGGATAACAATGGGTAAGATGGTCGGACTTTCGAGAAATTTGAAGATGACGTGGCTTAACAAGGCCGTCGAGCTATTATCCGAGAATCTGCCAGAACAAGATTATAAGGATAGGCTGAATGAATACCTCAGCTTTGAAATCAAGAGTCCTACGAACCTGCGTAAAACCAGAGAAATTCTAATGAACTTGTGGTATTACGAGAATCCGGAGACGAAATCTCTACGTACACAGGCACGGGCTCTTATCGAAAAGGATGCTGATAATTCGCTTGCAGCACACTGGTGTATTATCCTCGCCAATTATCCGATATTTGTAGATGTATCGAGGATCATTGGTAAGCTCTCCGAATTTGAAGAGGAGTTTACGATCCAGCAACTAAAGCAGAAGATTTTTGATGAATGGGGTGAACGCGCCACATTGTTCCACTCCATCGACAAGATCATCGCAACAATGAAGGCGATAGGCGCTTTGAAAGCTGAGAAACCGGGTCGCTATACTATCATAAAGCATGAAGTGCGAGACGATAAAGTAAATGCACTTCTGGTAAGTGCCGGTATGACCGTCGAGGATAAAGGAAGCTTTACCCTTCAGGACTTACGCAAAATGAGCTACATGTTCCCGTTCAAATACCAAATTGAGAGGGAAATGCTTATGATGAATGATACGTTTACCATCACGAACATCGGCGGCGAAATGATGGTGAGCCTGACGGCAAGCTTATGATGACTTGGGAACCGTTCTATGACGGTTATCTCGGCTGGTCGGATAGCACCGTCTCTTCCAGACTTTCACAGATATCCGACCTACAAAATGCGGATACGGCCGAGATTGTAGATTGCTGTCAATGCATAGATGAGGCTCTTGCCTGCCGCCTTCTTCGCAAGGCAGAGAAGGCACCGCTTTCCTTCACCTATGCTCAAGTTGTGGAGCTTGCTGTATTTATCAGTGACGAGGAGCTTTTGAATGCTCTTGCGATAGCGGCGACGGGTCCTTGTACGCAGGAGAATCTGGAAGAACTGAATAATAACGAGATTCAGGACGATGTGATAACGGACATCGCTAAGCATTACAACCTGCACGATCCGAATGAAGGTGCTATCTGGTAGCCAGGTGTTCTTCAGAAACAGATCGACGACCTCGCGGAAAGTGCCGGACGGCTGGCGGACAAACTGAACCGGATTAACAAGAATCTCGAAAAGCAGAAACGAAAGAAAAAATCAGGACTGGTTGCTTTTCTCGGTGTGCTTGGAGATTCAAACGGAGCCAAGTCGTCCTCCAGTTTCAGAGTTGGTGATCATGTGCGAGTGAAGTATTGCGGCCAAGAAGGAACGATAATTAACATCAATGGGAACCTGATAATGGTCTCCCTTGATGAAGGAAAACATGTGGATTCCTACGACGCGTCGCAACTTGAGAAAGCATGGTGACGCTGATTAAACCTTTCAACGATAGCCATACTTTTTAACGATTGCAGATTGGGGTGTCGTTTTTGGCAACAGCAACCGCAGCAGCATACGAATACAGAGTCGGAAGTGAGATCCCGCTCTATGCCCTGAAACGCAGAAAAGCCCAGATACAGCGCGGTTTCCGGGCTAAAAGCACATACGGCATTATATCAAAGATGAGGCCTTAATAGATACGGCGCGAGTGTCGGGATTAGATGTCATGTACAGCTTGAATCTTTTAACGATGGGTGTCGCGGAGCCAGTGGCAGAATGCCAGCCGAGAATCTGCGACGGTAGAAAACCGGACATTCAAATAGAAAACCGTACATTGGAGTCATGTCGGAACCGGTTCAAGAAGAGAGCAACTTGATTGGTGGCCGACCAAGATAAGCGACCAAGATACCGACCAAGTTAACGGCATACTGGGTTGAGACCTTGATCATAAACTGATTGGGCAGAGGAGAGCAGGTCGAGACGATGGCATCCCTCCTGCCCGCCGTATTATAGGTAGAAAAAGCACGTGGACAAGTTCCCACAAACGGAGAGCACCTGTAAAAGCGCCGATTTTCGGCTTAGAGCAGTTCCCGCGAACGGACGGAAATGTGTATGGAATCTAGACATTCAGGTGCTTGTCTCGTGCCATGTGGAAACGGTGACTCTCATAGAAAAAGGAAAATAGACTGAAACCGGAAAGGGCTGTGAAAAAATGCAAATCATGTCTTCACCGTCCCTTTTGCGAATCATGCACAGCGTGAGGCCCATTTCCCGGATTCCTGTAAAATAAGGATAGAAAATCCAAAGGAAAGCAGGTCATGAAAGAATTCTGATTTCACCACATGGCCCTCCACAGGGGAGCCTTTGATTTGGGCGCCTCCCTCTGATGTATACTTACCCGGAGGCCTGCCCTTTTTGTCAAACAGTGGGGATTATGATAAAATTAAAAACATAGGAAAGCGGCAGAGGCGGCGGCTTCTCCCGGAAAGAGGTGCTTTTTCATGAATCCGGATTTAGACATAGTAAGAAAAATCAATGGGCTGGCCGGCAGGGTGCGGCCCTTTGACCTGATGATGGATCTGATTGCCCGCTACGGGCATTGGGCATTTGTGATTTACGGCCTGTTTCTCTGGTTTACCCCGGGGAAGGATCGGGAGGTGCGGCGGCGCTGCTGCATTCTTTCGTTCCTGGGCGTATGCGTGGCGTCTCTGATTTCATTTGCCCTTGGTAAAATATGGTTCAGAAAACGGCCGTTTACCCGGGATTACCGGATATGGAACTTTACAGGCCATAAGGCCAATGCGTCTTTCCCCAGCAACCATACCATGAACGGTGCAGTGGTGGTGATGGAGCTTCTATCCATGCACATGAAGGGGTCCAGGCTGATGACCCTCATGGCCATGATTCTTGCCTTTTCCAGACTTTTTGCAGGGGTTCACTATCCCAGCGATCTTCTGGGCGGCACGGCCGTGGCTTTCCTGGTACACCGCGCCCTGCAGTCCATAGCCCATTCTCCTTTTATCCGCTTTCTCACCGTGATTTCTTCTCTCATCAGTGATGAAGCTATTCGCAGAATCAGAGGGCGGTGATTGGGATGGCCGGAGAACACAGTGAAACAGGACGCAAAATGTCCATCATGCGGATTGTACAGGTCCTTATCCGGGAATCGGATCAGGAGCATCCCCTGACCCAGCAGGAAATACTGGACTACATGGAAGAAAAGTACGGCATGACGGTGAGCCGGAAGTCGGTGGGACGGAATCTTTCCCGCCTGAAGGAAGCGGGGCTTCCCGTCATGTGCAGGGAAGTGAGCCGGGTGGTGAACGGGAAGGAAAGTTCCCTTTCCCTGGACTGGTACTGGGACCACGAATTGTCCCGGGAAGATTTAAAGGTACTCATTGACCTTCTGTATTTTTCCCATATTCCCTACCAGCAGGTCCGCCAGCTCTCGGAGAGGCTGAAACGGCTCCAGAGCCACAGCTTTGAAGATGGCAGGGAAAATGTTCGAAATCTTCCATCCCTCCGGAAACCGGCGGATGTGGATGAAATAGTGGCGGTCCTTTCCCGGGCACTCACAGAAAAGAAGAAAGTCTCCTTTTACCATGACCATTATGAGGTGGATGGGAAGAGGCACCATGATTATACGGTATCCGGTGAAGACCGCCTCTTCAAAGCCAGTCCCTACCAGATTACCGCATCCGATGGGGAATATGTGCTCCTCTGCAGTCTCGATGACAGGGAAGATATCTCTGCCTTCTCCCTGTCCCTCCTCTCGGACGTATCCCTTTTGGATGAGCCCCTGCGGCCCCAGAAATCTCTCCGGAGTCCGGACCAGGGAGGAAAGCTTTCGGACTATCTCTTCGCCCATGAGGAACTGTACAGCGGGGCTCCGGTATCCTGCACTTTCGAAGCGGACTGGCACCTGATGACGAATATAGTGGAGGATTTCGGAAAATCGGCCCATATCCTTTCAGCCCGGCAGGACCTGGTGGTGGTGGAGGTAGTGATTCCGCCCTCTGCCATGAAAGCCTGGGTACTGAAACATGCGCCCCTGGTGAAGGTGACGGCTCCGTCCTATCTTGTGAAGGAGGTCAAGGAGGCGGCTGATGGCCTGTACCGCCTTTATGGGTCGCCATGATAGTCCTGAAGATTCTGGGGGGTCTGGCTGCCTTTATTCTCTTCTTTCTCCTGGTTCCTGTGACCTATTCCCTCCGTTTTGAAAAATGGAAGGCGACCCTGAAAATTGGATTTTTCTTCGGCCTTTGGAGAAAAGAAAAGGGAGTCGCCTTTCATGAAGGAGAAGAGGAAAAGGGAGAAACAGCAGCTTCCTTCGACAAAGTAGAAGAGGGAGAGGAGTCGGAACAGGAACCGCCCATAGAATCGGAAACCATTGAGACAGGTGCCATGGAAGAAATATCGGCAGGAGAAGAAATTCCGGCCGAAGGAAATCCCACAGGTTCGGCAGGACCGGAACAGGCATCTGGGGAACCGGAATCCTCACAGGAAGTATCCCTCTGGGGCCAGATCCGGTTTGCCCTGGGGAATGGACTGGCGGAGGAACTCCTCTCTGCCGTGAACCGCCTCCTGTCCCACAGTTTTCCCCGGCAGTACCATGTGGAAGGGGCCCTGGGACTGGGAGACCCCATGGATACCGGAATGCTCTGCGGCCTGGCCTATGCACTTCTTCCGGGAGCAGCTCTATCTATCCAATGGGACTATATTGAAAAAGTATGTACATTAAAAGGAAATATTCGAGGGAGGATTATCCCTTTATATGTCCTTTATATAGCATTACGGCTTGCGGCATCCAAGCCGGCAAGAGAATTCTGGCATTTCAGACAAGGGGGAAATGACAATGGATGATGAAGTAAGAAAACAGATTTTTGATGATTTCAAGAAAATGATTACCACTGAGTCCGTGGTGGGACAGCCCATATACCTGGGCGATGCCACTATCGTTCCCTTCGTGGATATTTCCTTCGGCTTCGGTACCGGAGCCCATGGAACCACCGCCACCGGCGGCGCCGGCGGCGGTAAGGTCACCCCTACGGCGGTGCTCATCATGAAGGGGGAACGGGTGGAACTCTTCTCCATCAAGAACGCCTCCGGCAATGGAACTATCGATAAGGTGCTGAACATGGTGCCGGAAGTGATTTCCCACTTTACAAAGAAGAAAGAAAAGAAAGAAGAAGTCCGGGAAGCGGCCCTGAAGGAAGCAAAAGAAGCCATGGCAGAAGAGGCGGAAACAGCGGCTATCGAGGCGAAAGGGGAATAAGGACGGGCATCGGCCGGCGGCCGGAGCTCTGTCCTTCGGACAGGGCTGTGATTTCGTCAAGGCTAAGGCTGCCGTCTGGGCTCAAGGAAGAAAATACGGATGTGGGCCTGGCAGCTACGCCGCAGGCAGACCTTGTCCGCAGTACATAGCCCAAGACCGAAGTCCATAACCCTGTCAATCCCAATTGACTGTCGGTCATTAAAAACCTGTGAGAAACGATGGCTACAAGAAATTTACCCCGTTTACCATTGACACCTGCCTCTTCTTTGATTAGAATAAATACATGCTTACTTAAGACTCTCTCATTTAAGAGCCTTGTTAGGAGGAACATATGAAGATGAATAAAGCAGTAGCAGCAGTAGCTGCTGGTATGATCGCATTTGGCGCTATGTTTTCCGTTTCCGCAGCCGGAATCGGCTATGTAAATTCCAATGCCCTTCTCGCAGCCCATCCGAAGATGCAGAAGGCACAGCTCGATATGAGAGCAGCTGCCCAGAAGGCTGAAGAAACTTTCAAGAGCCGTTCTGCCGGTAAGACGGACCAGGAAAAGCAGCAGATCGCTACGGAACTCCAGAAAGAAATGGACCAGAAGGAAAAGTCCACCATGCAGCCCATCCTTTCCGATATCATGAAAGCAATCCAGCAGGTTCGCCAGGAAAAGGGACTGGATGTCATCCTTGAACAGGGTGCTGTCGTAGACGGCGGCGTAGATGTCACTTCCGCTGTAGCCCAGAAGCTTTCCAAATAAGTCATATGGAATGAAAAAATACCGCAAGCCCTTTGGCTGCGGTATTTTTATTTTCGAAAAGTTTCGTTATAATAGGAACATGGAATCAAAGAAGGCTTGTGTGGATTAGTAATCGTTCAATCGTGCGGGGGCTTTTAGCTCCTGGCTTTTAGCAGCTAGGAAAGCTCTGCAGCCTACGGCGTAAATGATTACCGGATGTATCGGATGGATACCGCCGGCGGCAAATCAGTTTTCCTGAAAGCTAATAGCTAGAGGCCCCGTGCGAGTGACACTAAGGAATTGTGCGCAAACAATATTTACATTTTAATTGATTAAAAGTGTAAAAAATGCTATGCTGATGCCAAGGAGGAAATCAGCATGGTTAAAGAAGTCCCTGTAGATAAAATCAATAAGATGCTTCCACTGCTTAACGAGGCGCAGAAACGAGTATATCTGGCCTCTGAAGCCGAAGCACTCGGCCACGGTGGAATTACTGCTATCAGCAAAGCCACTGGCGTATCCCGGGTAACCATAACGAATGGCATAAAAGATCTGAATTCTGAACATCCCTATTTATCTCAAGATGCACCTTCCCCTCGTATCCGAAGGGAAGGCGGCGGTCGTAAGCCCATAGAGGTTACTCAGCCGGGAATTATAGAAGCACTTGAAAGCCTTATGGAAAATTCCACTTTTGGAGATCCCCAAGGACCTTTGCGTTGGACGACAAAGAGCCTGCGTAACCTCGAAGCGGAAATGAATGCCCGTGGTTATAAGATTAAATATCGTAAAATCGGATACCTCTTGAAAGATATGGGTTACAGCCTCCAAATCAATCAAAAAATGAACCAGGTTGGAAGTCAGCACCCAGACAGGGACGCACAGTTCCGGCACATCAACGAAACTGCTGAAGAATACATGGAAAACGGGTTTCCTGTTATTTCCATAGACTGTAAGAAAAAGGAAAACATTGGAAATTTCAAAAATAGCGGAGCCGAATATGCCAAAAAAGGAAATCCGGTAAACGTTCTTGAGCATGACTTTCCTCTTCCTGACAAGGGAAAAGCTGCTCCTTACGGCGTTTACGATATTGCAGCCAATGAAGGGTTTGTGAATGTGGGAGTAAGCTCAGATACTGCGCAGTTCGCAGTGAATTCGATCCGCTCCTGGTGGGATGAGATGGGTAAACCACGATATCCTGAAGCAACCCGTCTGTTAATTACGGCAGATGGTGGTGGAAGCAATGGAAGCCATAGCCGGCTTTGGAAATTTGAGCTGCAAAAATTTGCTGATGAAAGTGGCCTTGAAATCGAAGTCTGCCACTTCCCGCCCGGAACATCCAAATGGAATAAAATAGAGCATCGACTATTCAGCCAAATTACAAAGAACTGGCGAGGCCGTCCTTTGGAAACGCTTGAAATTATCGTTAATCTGATCGCTTCAACAACTACCGATAATGGGCTTGTGGTTCGGTGTAAAGCGGATACCGCAGTCTACCCTAAAGGCACTAAAGTTTCTGACAAGGAATTTGCTGGCATTAATCTGCTAAGAAATGAATTTCATCCTGATTGGAATTATGTCATCAGGCCATCATATGAATAGCTTAATAATGCACAGATCCTAACCATATATTTATTAAAGGAGACAACCATTATGGATAAATTAACCGCTTTATGCAAAGCCATGATTACCTATGACAAGGGGGATCCCCGGAGGATTCACCATTTTCTGAAAGTTCATGCCTTTGCCCGTCAGATCGGCATGGAAGAAGGACTGGACGAGAAGACCCTCTTCCGTCTGGAAGCGGCGGCCTACGTCCACGATATCGGTATCCACGAAGGGGAAAGGCGCTTCGGCAGGAACGACGGCCAGATCCAGCAGGAACTGGGACCGGACGAAGCACGGCCTATGCTGGAAACACTGGGATTTGACAGGGATGATGTGGAACGGATCTGCTGGCTCGTGGCCCATCACCATTCCTACGGCAGCATCGATGGCCCGGACACCCAGATTCTGGCGGAAGCGGACATGCTGGTGAACCAGTATGAGGACGGGGCCCAGAGGAAGCAGAACGAAGCCCTCTATCACCGGCTCTACAAGACTGCTGCGGGAAAGCGGATGTTTGAAGAACTCTATTTTGAAGAATATAAGCCGGGAAACAAATGAGAGATACTTCCCTTGTGTATCCCGTCCGCAGGGATGGGGCTATCCTTCTTGGTCGGAAACGGCGGGGCATGGGCTATGGAAAGTGGAACGGCTTCGGTGGAAAAATCGAAGCCGGAGAGACCATGCGGGAGTGTGCGGCCCGGGAACTTCGGGAAGAATGCGGCCTTCTTATGGCACCGGAGAAACTGGAAATGGTGGGGGACCTCTATTTCCACCAGCCCTCGGATCCCACCTGGTCCCATGCAGGTATCGTTTATTTTGCCAGAAACTGGACGGGAGAACCCCGTCTGTCGGACGAGATGGATCCCCGGTGGTTTGATCCGCAAGATTTCCCCTACAGTGATATGTGGATGGCGGACCGGGTATGGCTGCCCATGATCCTGGCAAGGAAAAAGATCCGGGGCACCATTTATTTTGCGGAAGACGGGGAGACTGTGTACGATTATGAATTTCAGGAAATGGAGTGACCGGTGAGCATGACGAAAGAGGAACTGCCGGGAAAAAATTGGCCAGCCATTCTTCTGTCCTGGTTTGACAGGAATAAAAGGGACCTTCCCTGGCGGGAAGATAAGCCCAGAAATCCCTACCATGTATGGATTTCTGAAATCATGCTGCAGCAGACGAGGACCGAAGCGGTGAAGCCCTATTTCGTAAGCTGGATGGAACATTTTCCCACCATCCATGACCTGGCAAAGGCTGACGAAGCCGATGTGCTCCACCAGTGGCAGGGACTGGGCTACTATACCAGGGCCCGCAATATCCATCGTGCCGCCCGGGAAATGGAAGAGAAATACGGCGGCCACCTGCCGGAGAATAGAGAAGAAATCCTCTCTCTTCCCGGCATTGGCGGCTATACGGCAGGAGCCATCCTTTCCATGGCCTACGGAAAAAAGGAAGGTGCCATTGACGGAAACGTGCTTCGGGTCTATGCTCGGCTTTACGCGGTGGAAGAGGATATCCTGAAGAGCAGGGGACGGAAAACCATCGAGTCCCTGGTGAAGGAAACCCTTCCGGACCGGGCCGGTGACTTCAACGAGGCCCTCATGGACCTGGGAGCAGAAATCTGTATTCCTAAAAGTCCCCGCTGTGAATCGTGCCCCCTCCTGTCCCGGTGCCGTGCTTTCCATGAAGGGAAGGAAAAGGAACTGCCCAAAAGGACGCCGAAGAAGCCGCAGAAAGAGGAAGAAGCGGCCTGCGCCATTGTAGTAAGGGAGGGAAAAGTGCTCCTCCATAAACGGCCTTCCAAAGGCATGCTGGCGTCTATGTGGGAATTTCCCATGGTTCTTTCCGGCAGTGCGGAAAAAGCCAGGACCGTACTGGAAACCGCCCTGTCCGGAAAGGCAGGAGAATGCCTCTGGCAGTACCGCCACGTCTTCACTCACCGCATATGGCACATGAAAGCCTACCGGATGGAAGCCAGCCATATCCCGGAAGGGGAATATGGCTGGTACAGCCCTGAAGAATACAGGGAACTCCCCCTGGCCGGCCCCCACGCCAGACTGGCGGCCTTTGTGGAACAGCTGATCTGATCAGGTAGCGGTCTTAGGCGAGGATTGAAAGTGTGGCGCGAAAAAATGAGAAATTGGGAAGGGTGGAGCGGCGTACATAATATAGAAGCGCCGGGAATATATTTTCTTTCCTCAAGCCCAGGCGGAAGCCTTAGCCATGCCCGCAGGGCAGAGCTCTGACGCAGCCACCGCCCCGGCCATCAGGCCGCCGCCCTTGCCGCCAGGCCATTTTAGAGAAAGGAGCAGCCATGTTTGAACGGATGATACTGACCGTCTTCTCCATTCTGGGACTTTTGAATGGAGCCTTTTTTTCTATCATCTTCAGGAAAAGAAAATTCTATATTCCCCTGGCCCTGAGCCTTGGAATCAGCCTGGCAGCGGCCGGCTTCTTTCTCTGGTACGCCCGGGGCTACGACGGCCTTGGCAGCTGGTCCCTTTCTTTGGGGTATGTCATGTGCGGCATCATGGTGGCGGAGATTATCGCTGTCATTCCCCTTTTTGCCTGTACCATCCTGTCTTTCTTTCGGAGAATTCGAAGCATCGTCCGGGCAGGAGCGGTTCTTTTCATGGTTCTCGCCTTTGGTATTGGTGTCTACGGAGCCATAGATGGTAATACCAGGGAAGAAGTGGCCCATGTGGATGTGTACGTGGATGGACTGCCGCCGGCCTTTGACGGGTACAAGGCGGCCCAGATGACGGACACCCACATCGGTCCCTATTTCCGGTACACCGACCTTCCGGCGGAAATCCAGCGGGCCTGGAAAGAAGGAGCCCATGTCCTCTTCTTCACCGGTGATCTCATTGACGATATCCGGTACATGCCGGAAACAGCAAGGACCCTTTCCGCCTTCAGCGGTGATTTTCCGGATGGCATCATCTACGTCTGGGGCAACCACGAATACTATCGGGGGAAAGGGTATATCGAAGAAGAACTGGAAAAGACGCCGGTGAGGATCCTGGCCGATGACCATACCGCCATTATACGAAAGGGACAGGTCCTGTATGTGGCAGGCGTGGACTATCCCTGGGCCCGGGGAGAAGCCATGAAGGAAGAAATGGATGAAATGACGGAAGATGCCTGGCAGGGCATTCCTTCCGGGGCACCGGTGATCCTTCTTGCCCACCATTCCGATTTTCTCGACAAGGGATTCAAAAAGGGAGCCATACTCACTTTGACCGGCCACACCCATGGCACCCAGTTCGGCCTCTTCGGGAAGCCTTTGTGGACGCCCTTCACCTACACCCGGGGTGCCTACAGCGACGGCAGCCACCTGGGCTACGTTTCCCGTGGCGATGCCAGCTGGTTTCCCTTCCGCTTCAGCTGCGAGAGAGAATTGGTGATCTTTACACTCCATCGGAAATGAGGCGGTGGGATAGTATGTATGATGGTGAGGGCCATTCGAGCGAGGGCTTCTAGCTGCTGGCTTCCAGGAAAACTGGACAGCCTACGGCACGAATGACTGACGGAATACCGGATCGGAAGCGCCGCAGGCAAATCAGTTTTCTAACAGCTAGAAGCTAGAAGCTAGTGTCTAATTTCATAAATAATAGATTGTATTGCCGGACACAGCAAATAATGGTATACTTATTCCAGATAAATGCAAATTGCAGGGGGGGATAACGTTATGCCAAAAGTTGCTAAGCAAATACGCTGCTCCGAAAGCGAACGCATAGAACTGCATAAAATCGTAAACTCTCAAAAAACAGAGCATCGCATTGTAAGACGTGCAAAAATGGTTCTTCTATGTCTTGATGGAATGCAAATCAAGGATATCGCGGCTAAGTTGGGGGAACGCCCCAATACCGTTAGCCTTTGGCGGAATCGTTTCGCTGAACAGGGCATCCCTGGACTACAGGATAAGAAAAGGCGGGGCCGTACTGCTCAATATGGACCGGAATTCCGCGAAATGGTGTTAAATAAGCTGAAGGAAGCGCCTCCAGACGGGCTAGCACACTGGGATGGTCCTACACTGGCAAGAGTTCTGAATGTCTCAAAGGCTGCCATTTGGCGACTTATGAGAAAGGAAGGAATACAGCTGGCAAGGCAGCGTTCCTGGTGTGTCAGTACTGATCCGGAGTTTACTAAAAAGTCTGCTGATATCGTGGGACTTTACTTGAACCCGCCAGAGAATGCTGTCGTAATCAGCGTTGATGAGAAACCATCGATACAGGCCTTAAGTAGAGCCCAAGGATATGTACTTACTCATAACAAGAAAATTGTGCGCGGGTTGAAAAGCACATATCGGAGGAATGGAACAATAAATTTATTCGGTGCACTGGAGGTAGCTACCGGACAAATTTATGGAAAGACAACAAAGAGAAAAACCAGAGAGGACTTTGAAGAATTTTTAGATGACTTATTGAAAAGTGAGCCGGGTGGAGACAAAGTGCAATATCATATTATTGTCGATAATTACTGCACGCACAAGCGCTTAAACGACTGGCTGGAAAAGCATCCTAATGTCCATTTTCATTACACACCAACGTCAGCAAGCTGGCTGAATGAAGTGGAAATATGGTTTAACATTATGTCGCGAAAAGTGCTCCGAGGGGCAAGTTTTGACTCTGTTTCGGATCTTGTGTCAGCGATTAAAAAGTTTATTGCTGCCTACAATGAGCATGCAGAACCGTTCCGCTGGAAAAAACGTGAGGTCAAGGGTTCGCAACTTAGGGATACAATCGGAAACTTACGAAATTAGACACTAGAAGCCCCCGCGCAAATGACTCTACAAATCAGCCTGCTATCCGTAATCTTCTATCTTCTGCACATAAAAAGACACGGATACGAATATCCGTGTCTCTACCGACACCTCCTGTCAACTCTTGGAAGAGGACAGGGTGGTGTCGATTTTATTTTCCGGTTTCTGGGAAATCTGGACGATTTCGCTCCGGATCTGTTCCATTTCATCGTTATTATCGGAAGTGAGGACCTGCAGGGTTACCGCTGATTTATCCGCATTGGTCAGGGGGAGCTCGATGGTCTTGGACATGGTGTTGTAGGAAAGGGCCACATCCTTGCCGCCTTTGTTGGGAGTCACCACCAGACGGCCGCCATCCACCACGCCGGTACCGGACAGGGAGCCATCCACTTCCTTGCTGCCCTGCTGCACCTTGTGCTCTACGGTGATTGTCTTATCATCATTCCGGGTAAAGGTGACTGTTTCCAGGTTCCGGATATGATCGCCGGACCAGTTCACGCCGGCGTCCTGCACGCCCCACCAGGTGCCCTGCCAGGGACCGCCGCTGAGAAAATGAACGTAGGCGAAAAAGCCGCCGCCCGCCAGGAGTACGATGGCAATCACAATGGCTGCCAGGTATTTCTTCATGATTCCACATCCTTCAGATAAAAAGAGTCTATGCCTTATTATATAAAAAAACATGAATGAATAAAAGAGAGAAATTTTCATTTCCTTGAAATGGCTGAAATAGGGCTTCCAGTATCTTAAACGGATTTCACCATCCGTGTGATAAAAATGGAAAAGGGCCTGTAAACGCATTTAAATGGCCCTGGAAGCCATTTTATGGTATAATATCTATAAGCAAAGTAAGTTCCCAAAGGACTGACAGGGCTTCCTGAAGTCCTTATTTTTATGCCTCATCAAAGGAGGACCTATGGATTCCATTGAATGGAAGGAAGGAAAAATCATCAATACCCCTCTGGAAGGGCAGATGAAAAATTCCTACATTGATTATGCCATGTCCGTCATCGTCACCCGTGCGCTGCCGGATGTGCGGGATGGTCTGAAACCGGTGCACCGCCGCATTCTCTATGCCATGAGTGAAGCCGGCATGCTTCCGAATAAGCCTTACAAGAAATCGGCCCGTATCGTGGGCGATGTACTCGGTAAATTTCATCCCCATGGCGATTCTGCGGTATATGAATCGGCCGTCCGCATGGCCCAGGATTTCTCTACCCGCTACCCCCTGGTAGACGGCCACGGCAACTTCGGCTCCGTGGATGGCGACTCTCCGGCGGCTATGCGTTATACGGAAATGCGTATGTCCAAAATCACTCTGGAAATGCTTCGGGATATTGACAAGAACACCGTGGACTTCATGCCCAACTACGACGGTTCCCTGCAGGAACCGGTGGTGCTTCCTTCCCGTATCCCCAACCTTCTGGTGAACGGCTCCTACGGCATTGCCGTAGGCATGGCTACGAATATTCCGCCCCACAACCTGTCGGAAGTGGTGGATGGCCTTTCCGCCATGATTGACGATCCCGATATTTCCATCGAAGGACTCATGAAATACATCAAAGGCCCTGATTTCCCGACTGCCGGCATTATCATGGGCCGGAAGGGTATCGAAGATGCCTACCGCACTGGCCGCGGTTCCATTACCGTCCGTGCCAAAACCGCCATCGAAGATATGCCGAAGGGCAAGCACCGTATCGTGGTGACTGAACTTCCTTACCAGGTGAACAAAGCCCGCCTCATCTCCTCCATTGCAGACCTGCAGCGGCAGAAGGTGCTTGACGGCATCACCATGCTTCGGGATGAATCGGACCGCACGGGCATGCGCATTGCCATTGAACTCCGTGCTGATGTAAGCCCGGAAATCATGCTGAACAACCTCTTCAAGCATACCCAGATGCAGATTAATTTCGGTGCCATCATGCTGGCCCTGGTGGACGGCCATCCCCGCATTCTGAACCTGAAGCAGATTCTCTACTACTACCTGAAGCATCAGGAAGAAGTGATTACCAGAAGAAGCCGCTTCGAACTGGATAAGGCCAAAGCTAAGGCCCATATCCTGGAAGGTCTGCTCATTGCACTGGACCATATTGATGAAGTCATCCGTACCATCCGCGAATCCAGAACCGACGAGATTGCAAAGAATGCATTAATGAGCAAGTTTGACCTGTCCGACAAGCAGTCCACCGCTATTCTGGATATGCGCCTGCGCCGCCTCACCGGACTGGAAAGAGACAAACTGGAAGCTGACTACAAGGACGTGAAAGAGACCATCGCTTACCTGGAAGACCTCCTCTCCAGCAGGGACAAAATCATGAATGTGGTGAAGGAAGAACTGCAGGATGAAAAGAAGAACTTCGGCGACGACAGGAGAACCGAAATCACCGACGCCCAGGAAGAGTTTACCATTACCGACCTGGTGCCCGACGAACCCATGACCATTACCCTCACCAAGCAGAACTACATCAAACGCATGGACTCCGCCGACATCCGGGTACAGAGAAAGGGCGGCCGCGGCGTATCCGGCATGAAGATGAAGGACGAGGACTATGTATGGAAGATACTGAACACCTCCACCCATAACCGCATCCTCTTCTTCACCAACTACGGCAAAGTGTACATGAAGACCGCCATCGACCTGCCCAAGTCCGGCCGCACAGCCAGAGGCAGCGCTCTCATTAACTACATCCCCAGCCTCTCTCCGGGCGAACGGGTGACGGAGCTCCTCGACATCGACGCTGCCGGGGAAGATACGAAGTATCTCCTCATGGTGACGAAGAAGGGCTTCGTGAAGAAAACCGCCATTTCCGAATACAAGAACATCAATAAGAATGGTCTCATTGCCATCCGCCTGAACGACGGGGATGAACTGGTGACGGTGCTCCGGGTGAAGGGAGACGAAGACGTCATCCTGGGCACCCGCTTTGGCATGGCCATCCGCTTCTCCATCAACGACGGCGAAGTAAGATCCATGGGCCGCGCCGCAGCCGGCGTCCACGGCATCCGCCTTGGCGAAGTGGACGGCAAGGAAGATGAAGTGGTAGGCGTAGTCATTGCGGCAGACAAGGACATTTTCACTATTTCCGCCGACGGCAATGCCAAGAGAAACAAAGCCGATGCCTACCGCATCCAGGGAAGAAACGGCATGGGCGTCCGCAACTTCAAGAAAGGCTTCGAAGTGGTAGCCCTGGTGGCAGCCGACGACAACGATGAACTGGTAGGGGTTTCCGAACAAGGCATCACCATCAAGACCAAGGCCAGCCAGATTACCAGCAAAAAAGCCAAGGCAGGACAGGGCGTCATCCTCCAGAGATTGGAAGAGGGCGACCGCATCGCATCCATCGACGTTCTTTCCGGCGATACGGAAAACGAAGAGGAAGAATAAATAGAAATCCTTTGATGAAATAAAGAGACAGTGAAGAAATGACGATATTTCTTCACTGTCTCTTTTGCGCTGCCTGAGATTTTAGAGTAAACATTCCAAAATGACAGTGGAGGGGGAAAAAAGACAGTCAGACATGGAAACGGACAGACGACAGCCGCTGCGGAGCCTTCCTGCGGGGACGGTCATTCTGAACGCAGTGAAGAATCTCGGTGCCTGATGTTAGTGGGAATTATGTCGTTAAGGAAGCGCTGATTAAATCATTGTTTGCTTTTATTCTTGAATTTTTATGCAATGTGAGGAATGGGCTGACGCGAATAGCGAGCTATTTAAGGAAGCCCATGACGAAACAGTGCATAAAAATTCTTATAAAAGAAAACTCTATGAATTAATCAGTGCTTCCTTAAATACCGATGAACAGGAAGGCGGAAGAGGCATAACAGCCATGTGCCATAGAGCAGTGAGATTTCTCCACTTCACTTCGCTGCGGTCGAAATGACATGGGAGCGTCTGAAGTCTGATTGTCTGACCATCTGACAGCGTTTCAAAGAGGCCTTCATACCCCTTTTTCGCTGTTTTCTTCTTTATTCTCACTATATCGCTATATTTCTATATCTCATGTGAAATACAATATATTGTATGCCTTTATGGTATTTGACTCAATACATAGTATGTGCTACCATGGGTTTATCAAAATTACGGAAACGAGGGATTCTTATGAACCACTGGTACGACAATACAATCAGTCAGGGCATCCTGAAAGAAAAATATTATCATAAAGGAGAAAAGACTCCTCAGGAATTTATGGACCGGGTGAGTTCCATCTTTGACCCGGAGCTGAAAAAGAGGGTCAGAGGTTATCTGGAAGATACCTCCTTCTGCCCCGCAGGCCGTACTCTCTATGCGGCAGGGGCCAAAGGAAAATTCAAGGTATCCATGTCCAACTGCTATATTCTGCCATCGCCGGAGGATAATCTGGAATCCATCTTCCGGGCCAACTATGAAATCGCCCGCATTTTTTCCTATGGCGGCGGCATCGGCATCAATATTTCCAACCTCCGCCCGAAGGGAAGCGTGGTGAGAAATGTGGCCCGCACTTCCACGGGAGCCGTTTCCTTCCTGAAGATTTTCAATGTCACCGGCGAGGTCATCAGCCAAAATGGACGCCGGGGCGCCATGATGGTGGGTCTCAACTGCGACCATCCGGATATTTATGAGTTCCTCCACATCAAGCAGAATGAGGAGAAACTGTCTTCCATGAATATTTCCATCCTCTTCACCGATGAATTCATGGAAGCTGTAAAGGACGACCGGAACTACACCCTCCATTTCACCGTGAAGGCTACGGGAGAGGAAATCAGAAGGACCATCCGGGCCCGGGAGTTCTTTCGGGAATTCTGCGAGACCCAGTGGGACTGGGGGGATCCGGGAGCCCTCTTCGTGGACCGGCTCAATCATAACCACCTCCTGGCGGGATACGATGAATACAATATCGAGATTACCAATCCCTGCGGCGAATTCGGTGGCAATGCCTATAACGCCTGCAACCTGGGCAGCGTGAACCTCTATGAGATGATCGATGACAAGTTCAGTGACCATCCCGTATTTAACGAAGAACGGTTCAAACAGGTGGTGTACGACGGCATCACAGCCCTCGATGAAATCGTGGATTACGGTTATGATACCCAGCCACTGGATGAAAACAGGAAATGCATCGATGACTGGCGGTCCCTGGGCCTTGGCCTCTTCGGCGTAGCCGATGCCCTGGTGGCCATGAAGCTCACCTACGGAAGCAAAGAGGCCAATGATTTCATGGCCCATGTGATGAAGGTCATGCTCCTCACAGCCCTTCGCTCCTCCTGCGACCGGGCAAAAGTCGAGGGCACCTTCGGCCATTACCGCTGGGAAGCTGCGAAGAAGTCTCCCATCCTGGACCTGGTGAAGGACCTGGACCCTGCCCTCTATGAGGACATCCATCAGAATGGCCTCCGGAACGGTACCCTTCTTGCCGTGGCGCCTACAGGAACCATTTCCCTTCTTATGGGCAGCTTCTCCGGCGGCTGTGAACCGCTGTACAAGATTTCCTACGAGCGAACCACCCACAAAATGGAAACGGTCCATGGCCATTTCCGGGTTTTCGCCCACAGCGTGAAGGACCTCCTGGAATACCATCACCTGCCCCTTACTCTGACGGATGAGGAAATCCGGGCCCGGTTCCCCTGGGTGGTGGAAAGCCATGAAATCCCCTTCATGAATCGGGTGGACATGCAGGCGGCCATGCAGAAATACGTGGACAATTCCATTTCCAGTACCGTGAACCTTAAAAATGAGGCCACGGTGGATGATATCTACCACATTTACATGTCGGCCTGGGAAAAGGGATGCAAAGGGATTACCGTATTCCGGGACGGCTGCCGCCGGGGCAATATCCTTGGCGTGGATACGTCCAAAAAAGAAGAAGAAAAGAAAACACCGGACGTGAAAGAGACGGAAAATATTCCGGAATGCCCGAAATGCCATTCCCACCACCTCCACGTGGAAGGCCACTGCACTACCTGCGAAGAATGCGGCTGGTCCGCCTGCGGGCTGTAAGAAAAAAGTACAGGCATCATGGATAGATTCCTGTACTTTTTTTGAAAGAACGGGGCCAATTGCGGTTTGTCGAGCTGTTGGAGCGAACGGTTTGTCATGCTTGCGGATAGAGTCACTCGCATGGAGCTCCTAGTTTCTAGCGGCTAGCTGTTAGGAAGGCTGATCCGCCTGCGGCGCTTCCACCCGGTATTCCCGCCAGTCATTCGTGCCGTAGGCTTGCCAGCTTTCCTAGAAGCTAGTGTCTAATTTCGTAAGTTTCCGATTGTATCCCTAAGTTGCGAACCCTTGACCTCACGTTTTTTCCAGCGGAACGGTTCTGCATGCTCATTGTAGGCAGCAATAAACTTTTTAATCGCTGACACAAGATCCGAAACAGAGTCAAAACTTGCCCCTCGGAGCACTTTTCGCGACATAATGTTAAACCATATTTCCACTTCATTCAGCCAGCTTGCTGACGTTGGTGTGTAATGAAAATGGACATTAGGATGCTTTTCCAGCCAGTCGTTTAAGCGCTTGTGCGTGCAGTAATTATCGACAATAATATGATATTGCACTTTGTCTCCACCCGGCTCACTTTTCAATAAGTCATCTAAAAATTCTTCAAAGTCCTCTCTGGTTTTTCTCTTTGTTGTCTTTCCATAAATTTGTCCGGTAGCTACCTCCAGTGCACCGAATAAATTTATTGTTCCATTCCTCCGATATGTGCTTTTCAACCCGCGCACAATTTTCTTGTTATGAGTAAGTACATATCCTTGGGCTCTACTTAAGGCCTGTATCGATGGTTTCTCATCAACGCTGATTACGACAGCATTCTCTGGCGGGTTCAAGTAAAGTCCCACGATATCAGCAGACTTTTTAGTAAACTCCGGATCAGTACTGACACACCAGGAACGCTGCCTTGCCAGCTGTATTCCTTCCTTTCTCATAAGTCGCCAAATGGCAGCCTTTGAGACATTCAGAACTCTTGCCAGTGTAGGACCATCCCAGTGTGCTAGCCCGTCTGGAGGCGCTTCCTTCAGCTTATTTAACACCATTTCGCGGAATTCCGGTCCATATTGAGCAGTACGGCCCCGCCTTTTCTTATCCTGTAGTCCAGGGATGCCCTGTTCAGCGAAACGATTCCGCCAAAGGCTAACGGTATTGGGGCGTTCCCCCAACTTAGCCGCGATATCCTTGATTTGCATTCCATCAAGACATAGAAGAACCATTTTTGCACGTCTTACAATGCGATGCTCTGTTTTTTGAGAGTTTACGATTTTATGCAGTTCTATGCGTTCGCTTTCGGAGCAGCGTATTTGCTTAGCAACTTTTGGCATAACGTTATCCCCCCCTGCAATTTGCATTTATCTGGAATAAGTATACCATTATTTGCTGTGTCCGGCAATACAATCTATTATTTATGAAATTAGACACTAGCAGCTAACAGCTAGAAGCTCCGCACGAATGACTCTACCCACCAGCGTCGCCCCATCAGCTCGCAATACTGAAATATCACAGCAGCTTTTCAAAGTCCCGGTTCAGTCGGTCTTCTGCTTCCTTCAGGTGACTTTCCGTGTTCTCCACCCAGGACTCATGGCGGGCGAGGTCATCTTTGGCCATCCGGATCATTTTATCCAGCTCCGCCGACTGGGGGCCCCCTTTGACTTTCCGGTTTCTCACGATGGAAGCCGGATCTTTGGCGTGGTTCCATTCCTCTTCGGTCATGGGGAATGCGGGCGGCAGGTTCGGGTCCTTTTCTGCAGTGGCCTTGTAAACTTCATTGGCCGTTTCCCAGGTGAAATTCTTCGGTGTAATGTTGTGAGCCCTTGCGTAGGTGACGATTTCACTGGCAAAGTGGTGGCCTTCCCGGAAAGGGATGCCGTGGTTCTTCATGAGCTCATCGGCGATTTCCTGGGAACAGGTCCAGTCCAGGTCCAGTTCCTCCAGGGACCGGTCCGGATGGATGACGAGGTTATTGAGGATCCGGTCCATGCCGGAAAGGACCTTCGCAGCCTGGGGCATGATGTCCCGGGCCCCGTTCAGGCGGCCGTCCGCCATGCCGGCGGGGATGTTGTGGGAGCGGAACATGGCTTCCACCGACATGCCGAGAAGCGTAGACGCATCGGTGCGGCAGCTGTTCAGGATGCCAGGGTTCCTCTTCTGGGGCATGGCGGAGGAAACATAGGTATTGCCGCCTCCCTCTTTCAGAAGTACCCAGGGCCGGGGCTGGGCGTACTGCTGCATGATTTCTTCAATGAAGCTGGTGGTGTGGATGGCGATGCAGTTCGTAATGCCCCCGGTTTCAATGGGCGCTTCCTGGGGGAAAATCTGCCCCGCATCGTAGGTGTTGTAGGCAAGTCCGTCGAAACCGAGGTAGGAAGCCATGCGGTCCCGGTCCAATGGCCAGCCGGTGCCGTTGAGGACTGTGGAACCCATGGGGGAGCGGTTGAGACGCTTGTAATATTCCTCTGTCCTGTCCATGTCCCGGCTGTAGGCATTGGCGTAGGCGATGAGGTAATGGGCCATGCTGTTCGGCTGGGCGGCTACGCCGTTGGTGTAGTTCGGAATGAGGGTATCCTTATTTTCTTCCGCCAGCCGGATAAGATCTTCCTGTACACGGTTCAGTTCCTTCGCCATGGCAATGAGGTGTTCCCTCTGTTCCATAATGCCCACGGTGGTGAGCATGTCCTGGGAAGAACGGCCGGCATGAATCTTCGTCACATCCGGTCCGGCGGCTTTGATGAGGTAAGGCTCGAAGGCCACCACATTCCTGGGGCGGGGCGCATTGGGGAGACTCCCTTCTTTCAGCACCCTATCGATGCCTTTGGCAAAGGCATGGCCCTCTTCCGGAGTCAGGAGCCCTTCGTCCGTATTGATGACGTCCGAGGCTTTATTGATCTGGCCGAGCCAGAAAAAGTTGTCCCGCGGCGTTTCTTTCGCAAAGGCCGGCAGGGATCCGGCAGAAATCATGGCACAGAGGGCAAGAGTAAGGATAGATTTTCTCATGGTAGTTCTCCTTTTGGAAATAGGGGCCTTCGGCCCCGGGCAGCGGCCTGTGGCCGGGGCTCTGTCCTGCGGATAGGGCGGTGACTGCGTCAGGGCAAAGGCTATCGCCTGGGCTTAAGGAAGTATATATATTTCGCGGCGCTTCAAAATTTGTGCGCCGCTCCTTCCCTGGCCGAAGGCCATAGCCTTGCCGTCAGGCAGAGCCATGCCATGCATAGCCCCGGCCGCAGGCCGCTGCCTGATATACTTTTATCCACAAACGCGTAGATGGGCAGGCACTTGTACCAGCCTTAAGAGTCCGACCTGGCGAAGGAGTTCTTCATTTCCAGACTGGCGGTATAGAGGACCTGGTCCAGGCACTTGTTTGTTTCTTCTTTTGCCATGGCCGCCATCTTCTCGTTGCAGGACTCCAGGAAGCTGTGAATGTCGCCTTCTACTGGTGCTTTATCGGAGGCGGCAAGAAGGGCGCAGGCCCTGTTCGAGGTGGCTGCGATATACCGTTCGATGGAAGAAGAGGTGGAGCCGAAGTGGGAGTCCGCCAGGGCGGAAATGAAGCGGATAGCCCAGTAGAACTGCTGGCTGTCCGGAATTTTTCCTGTTTCTGAAATGTAGGATGGCGTCTTTGTGACGTTGGCGTAGAAGGGGATGAAGGAATTAAATACGTTGCAGCTCACTGCAAGCCATTCCACTGCCATCTTTTCCGGCGGCATATAGGGACGAAGCTGGGTGAGGGCGAGGAAATTATTCCGATTGATACCGATGGGGCGGTACCGGTTCCGGCTGTGTTCATCGCCCCTTCCTCCATAGCAGTCGTAGGGGGTTCCCTGGTAATGGCTGCTGAGGACGTACTTCACGTCGTCCACAGTAATTTTCTTTTCCGGCACATAGCTCCAGGGAAGGTCGTCCGATTCCGGCGTCATGGAAGAGAGGACGCCATCCTTCTGGAAAGCGTGGGGATTGAAATAGGACAGCATGTACCAGGCCCTGGGGGTGTTGTAGGTGTGGTCTGAATCACTGCGGCTGCCGAAGGCGCTGCGGCTGTCAAAGGGGCCTTCCTTTGTCATGGAGAGGTCCAGGTGGTTCTCCGAAATGAAATCGGCCAGGTCAGAGGAGCACATGTAGTTTTTCCCTTCCCCCAGGGCATCGGCAAGGTCCAGGGTATCGATGCCCAGCTGGTTCGGCATGACCACATAGGCGTCATCGGGTACCCGTTTCGCCATCCAGTGGTGGCCGCCGATGGATTCGAACCACCAGATTTCATGAACATCCTGGAAGCCGATACCGTTCAGTTCGCAGGTACCGCAGGTTTCCAGAAGTTTTCCGAGACGAAGCACCCCTTCCCGGGCACTACGGATATAGGGGAGCACAAGAAGAAGCATATCCTCCTCCCCAATGCCGTCTTTCACGAGAGGGTCCGCCCCAAGCACCCGGTCATTGGAGGTGATGGTCTCGGTCTCCGACATGGCCACATTGGCTTCATTGATGCCTGCCTCTCCCCAGAATCCTTCCTCCGGGAGCGCATTGGGCATGGCCGTATACCGGAGAGGTTCCTCCGGCAGGTCCATATGGAACTTCGTCAGCACCGACTGATACTTCCGGGGCTGGTCCTTCGGATTCACCACAATCCACTTTTTCGGCGTAAAACTGCCGGAAGGGGAATCCTCATTCCGGGCCATCATGGTGGACCCGTCATAGGTTGCGTTCTTTCCAACAAGTATAGTTGTACAGGGCATAGTAGTTCCTCCTTATTATCTTTTTCCTTATTATACTGCATTATACTGCAGGAAAAGGAAAATTAGGTGAACATGGGCATGTGGAATGGATGGGCTTTGTTTGGAGCGAGATAAGTTTGAAACCATCTTCATTACTAAGTGACAGGTTTTGGGGGCAACTTTAACAAGCCCCCTGGAAAAATCAATTTTTTCGGAGTTGCTCTGCCTAAAGCTAGTGTATAATAGCTTTAGGTTCTCTATGAACCAGACGTGGTTAACGGGTTGCAGTTGTCAATCAACGACAGTTATCCCCTGCGAAGCAAGGTATTCGGCAAGTTGAGCACGAGTCATTACCTTTTTAGCCTTTTTTGGCTTCTTTGCAGTCATGTATCCATCAGCTTTGTAAGGTTCGTCCTTATGTAAGATGTGCCAGATGGCGGTCAGGAACATCTTGCAGATTGCAATGATGGCTTTCATGTAACCACGTCTATTTTTTATCCTGTTGAACCGAAGTGTAATTTCCGGGTGAATTTTGGACCGTACAACTGCTCTGGCAATATTAACCAGTAACGGCTTGATGTATGTCCCTGCTTTGGATATTTTCCGCCCTTTTACTTTACGGGCACTTGAGTCATGGCTTGGACATACACCGGCCCATGAGCAAAGGTGTTTTGCTGAAGGAAATACACTCATGTCCGGTCCGATTTCCGCCAGTACACGTTCAGCAGTGAAAGGATCTTTATCAAACCCCGGAACAGTTCTGATCAGTTCCAATTGATGGGCATAGGGCTTCATTTTCTCAGAAATGTCTTGCTTAAGGGTTGTTTCATTTCCGATTGTCCTTACCATCCTGTCGAGGGCGACTCTAAGCTTGGATAAAGCAGATAAATCAATGGATGCCGCTTTTTCTACTGCTTCTTGAATGACAGGGATGGGCGTCTTGCAGCCTTTCCGAATGAACGGGGTCACATCGAATGCTTCTCCAGGATGTTGAATCATATATTTAAAGATATCCATTGAAGATGTACCAAATGGATCTGTAAACACATCATCCAGTTTAATGCCTTCTCCTGTCAGACAATTCAATATACGGTTTTTCTCTCCTGTTATCGAATTGTGAATCTTAAGACAGTAACGGATAACTGATCTAATAAGCCGGATCTTTTTAGGAGGAATAAGCTTGGAACTACATGTCCTCCAGCATAGGATTTGGCAATCCACTTGGCGTCGGCCGGGTCACTCTTTTTCCCTTTTAATGGCTTGGTATACTTTGGATGAGCAATAACAGGATGCAGCCCGGCTTCTTCAAAAGCATCGAAAACAGGATGCCAATACTGCCCAGTGGATTCCATACATATCTCGCTGCATCCATTGACAATATGCCAATTCACCATTTCCTGCAAACCTTTTGGAAATGTAGTAAAGCGGGCAGTTATATAGCGGACCTGATCCCTGTTCTTGTCATAGATATGGATTGCTGCGAATAACATCTTCTTGTGTACATCAATGCCACTGCATATAGGATGAATATACTCGTTTTTATCGCCGATTTCTAGCTGTTCGTGCATTTTACTCAACTCCTTTCGTTAAAAGACAGAAAGTATAAGAATAAATGTAACGGACATTGACTGACCATTCTGAATCAATCGAGACGATTGTACAAAGATATAAGTTTACGGGCTCTAATGTCAGGTCGAAACCTGGCCGCACCACTGGTCAATTCCAAAGAATGATCTCCTATTTAATTAGACGGGGTAGTCACCGCCATGACTCCGCCATTCAGCTCCACGGGTTTATGTAGTGTATCCGCACATTCAATGTCAGTATGGCACGAGTGGGGCAACAAAACCAGCGTTAATTGACGTTACTATCAATGGTTTCCTTGCTGGTCAATGGCGCGCAGCGCCTAATGTCTAATTAAGAGACTGTTGCCGTGAAGAAGATAGACGATAGAAGATAGATTAAAGAGGATCAGCTTACGGCGGGGGTGCTGAGGTGACTGAGGAAAAGGTGGCGGCGCTGATGATATGGAGATCGGGATGAAAAGCGGCAAAGCCGCAGATGGAATCCTAAAGACTCTAGCCCCATAACGGGCTGAGAGATGGCAATGGATTCGGCTCGCAGGGCCTGCTCAGTGCAAGGTACAAAGTCTTCACTCATTCGTACGCACAACCACACCAATGCTCCAGGCTGACGTCCGGTAAGCTGTAAGCGGATAGAGAAAAGCAAATTTTTTGAAAAACTTCACTTTCCATGTTCACAAAATCACACTTTTTGCAATGTATATAGTAGAGGGGCAAAAAGTTCCGGGGATTAGACAGGCTCTTATCCTGCTTTTCCGCCAGCCGGCAGTGGGAAGCTTTGATGGGAAAATGGAAAATCTGCCAACGTAAGCCCCTCCAGACCAAGGATGTCAAAATTTTTCAAAAAATTTTTGGAAATTTTTGCACATCAAACGCTTTTCCGTTATGTATATAGTAGAGGGATGAAAAAGGCCCGCGGTATGAAAAGTGGATTCCCCGTTTTCCTGAGTGCGCGCTGTGGAAAGAATCCCGGGAGTCCAATGGACATAGGGTACCGCCTGAATCGTCCCTCGCCCATTCGGCCGAAAGGGAGTGTAAGGTCGAGTGGCGAGACCGAGATCGAGTAGGACAGCGGCTCTGCCGCAAATCCCCTCGATCTCGACCTCGGCCTCGATCCCCGCACAATGTTACGCAATTCGGATAGCGGAAAAAGATTCACAACACCATAAGGCCCAGGACTTTTTGATAGCTCATGCTTTTGCCACTTTGACGACTAGTCCGGAATTTGGAGAAACCTCGGTTTCCATCCTTACGCCGGCGCCGTATTCACTGGACAAATTCTTGCATCTTACGGACACCGGGTCTTGTTGGTGTTTTTTGTTTTGCTATGATAAGCCGTGCGTGCGAACCGGCGGGGCCTTGAGCCTTTTGCCTTGAGCTGGTCGGCGGCTCTGCCGCAAAGGTAGCGGCGCGCAAATCAAATAGCGCTGCTTTTTTTATATTGTTTTTTAGCGGCGAAGCCGCAGTTGGAATCCTAAAGACTCTGTACAAAAATCGTGCAATTGCCTCTGCAGTAGGCTCCTTCCTTGGGAAGGAGCTGCCCACGGGGTTGAGGTTAGCTAATGGAAAAGGCCCGCAGGACCTGACCGGCGCACTCTCAAGGCTGAAGGTTCGAAGCAGTGCACGCTATTATTGCGCCCAAACCAGATGGGACATTCTTTCTTGCCGTTGGACTATACAGTTGAGAGGCGGAAAGGCCGGATGTAATTTCTTCCCTGCCGGTGGTGCTCAGCCCATGGGACCGGGAAAGGGAGAAAGGACGTCTTCATATGATTCTGCCCCTCCAGCGCGCTGAAAATGGGATGGCCGCGAAGCGGCTAAGGGTCTAGATCTAGGTCTAGACCTACAGCGACTTTGCCGCTGATCCGGAATAACTACACAGAAGCTCCTGAGGAAAGACCTGTCAGAAATCATGAGCGGCCGTTTGACCACCTCGCTCTTCCCTGACGACACAGACATCCCGCACTGCGGTTACCCCTGGCCGATTCATGGAAGAAGATGGTACAGGCCCCACTCTGCATCGGCATTGGGATGAATCAGGAGTTTTTGTAGTGGAATAAAGGATATTTTACGGTTCAGTGGCTATGCTGCAGAGACGATAGAATATAGTCAGGCTTACGGCTATCAGCTGACAGCTTACTGAGTCAGATTGTGGAGAAGTGGCTATAGGCTTAAGTGGCTGAGGTGACTGAGGGGGAGGTGGCGGCGCACCATTTATATAGCGCCGAATCAAGATTGTAGTTTGCGGCTATGCCGCTGTTGGAATCCTAAAGACTCTGTACAAAAATCGTGCAATTGCCTCTGCAGGAGGCTCTCTTCTCTGAAGAGAGCTGCCCACGGGGCTGAGAGATGGTGATGGAAACTGATTGATTCTGCCCGCAGGACCTGGCCGTATCTATCTTCTATCTTCTATTTTCTATCATCTTCGGGAATACATATGACCAGGACAAGGTAAAGCTATACTGTATCCGGGCACCACAAAAACACGGAACCCTTTGCCGGTATCTTCCATGCATCGAAGGCCGCCATGAATCAGGCATCAGCGCATTAGCAAGGGAGAAGATTGATGATAGAGGATGCGCCATCCTTCTCTGCATCCCGTGACTCTGGAAGAGCACTCCGTTACAAATTGAAATGCCGGCCTTTACAGGATCTTCGCCAGGGAATATAATGCCTGTAAAGAAACGCATAGGATTTATCATTGCTTTCATAAATTTCGGGGGTTCCTATGAAAACGGAGAGAGTGCTTTTCCTGGCTTTGGTCCTTAGGAATTGTGCGCAAACAATATTTACATTTTAATTGATTAAAAGTGTAAAAAATGCTATGCTGATGCCAAGGAGGAAATCAGCATGGTTAAAGAAGTCCCTGTAGATAAAATCAATAAGATGCTTCCACTGCTTAACGAGGCGCAGAAACGAGTATATCTGGCCTCTGAAGCCGAAGCACTCGGCCACGGTGGAATTACTGCTATCAGCAAAGCCACTGGCGTATCCCGGGTAACCATAACGAATGGCATAAAAGATCTGAATTCTGAACATCCCTATTTATCTCAAGATGCACCTTCCCCTCGTATCCGAAGGGAAGGCGGCGGTCGTAAACCCATAGAGGTTACTCAGCCGGGAATTATAGAAGCACTTGAAAGCCTTATGGAAAATTCCACTTTTGGAGATCCCCAGGGACCTTTGCGTTGGACGACAAAGAGCCTGCGTAACCTCGAAGCGGAAATGAATGCCCGTGGTTATAAGATTAAATATCGTAAAATCGGATACCTCTTGAAAGATATGGGTTACAGCCTCCAAATCAATCAAAAAATGAACCAGGTTGGAAGTCAGCACCCAGACAGGGACGCACAGTTCCGGCACATCAACGAAACTGCTGAAGAATACATGGAAAACGGGTTTCCTGTTATTTCCATAGACTGTAAGAAAAAGGAAAACATTGGAAATTTCAAAAATAGCGGAGCCGAATATGCCAAAAAAGGAAATCCGGTAAACGTTCTTGACCATGACTTTCCTCTTCCTGACAAGGGAAAAGCTGCTCCTTACGGCGTTTACGATATTGCAGCCAATGAAGGGTTTGTGAATGTGGGAGTAAGCTCAGATACTGCGCAGTTCGCAGTGAATTCGATCCGCTCCTGGTGGGATGAGATGGGTAAACCACGATATCCTGAAGCAACCCGTCTGTTAATTACGGCAGATGGTGGTGGAAGCAATGGAAGCCATAGCCGGCTTTGGAAATTTGAGCTGCAAAAATTTGCTGATGAAAGTGGCCTTGAAATCGAAGTCTGCCACTTCCCGCCCGGAACATCCAAATGGAATAAAATAGAGCATCGACTATTCAGCCAAATTACAAAGAACTGGCGAGGCCGTCCTTTGGAAACGCTTGAAATTATCGTTAATCTGATCGCTTCAACAACTACCGATAATGGGCTTGTGGTTCGGTGTAAAGCGGATACCGCAGTCTACCCTAAAGGCACTAAAGTTTCTGACAAGGAATTTGCTGGCATTAATCTGCTAAGAAATGAATTTCATCCTGATTGGAATTATGTCATCAGGCCATCATATGAATAGCTTAATAATGCACAGATCCTTATGGGTACTTTCTGCTCTTTCCATGCCGCTGCCATGGAGGATGTGACCTTCGTCCGTCAGGAGCAGGCAGCCCGGAGCAGGGAGCGGGAAGCATTCAGGGACCGGTTATTCCGGGATACCTTCAAACCGATAGAGACAGAAGAAAAGAGCGGTGAAGTGCCGCCTGTTTCTTCTGTCTCTTTTTATGTGAAACAGGTAGTATTGGATAATCCTTCGGAAGAGTTATCCTTTCTGGATGACATAGCTTCCCGGGATACTGGCCACAATATGACAGCGGGAGACGTGGAGCGCCTTGTATCCCGGATGAACAGAAAGCTTATGGATAAAGGGTACATCACAAGCCGGGTGATGGTGCCGGAGCAGAATCTTTCCGGCGGCGTCCTGCGGCTTTCCATATTTCCCGGCAGGCTGGGACATGTGCGGTATGCAGAGGGAAGTGAAAGGCTGCCCTGGCGGAATGCCGTTCCCCTGAGGGAAGGGGACCTTTTGAATATCCGTCTTCTGGAACAGGGACTGGAGCAGATGAAGCGGCTGCAGTCCCTGGACGTATCCATGAAACTTCTCCCGGGAGCGGAACAGGAGACGGATGTAGAACTTTCCATCAGGCGCAGGAAACAGGTCTGGGGCCTCATCTCCCTGGACGATTCAGGCATGAAGGAAACGGGAAAGTACCAGTGGACCGGTACCCTTGGCATAGACAGGCCCACGAACAGCAATGACATCCTCGTCCTGTCGGCGGGACTCGATGGCAGCCGTGACGGTTATGACAGGAGCACCAGGGACCTGGGGCTCTATTATTCCATACCCTTCGGAAAAGATACCTTTACCATCCGCCATAACCGGTACCACTATCACCAGACCGTCACATCCATTCCTTATGAGTTCAACAGTGAAGGAAAGACGAGGATTACCCGTTTCACCTTCGACCATGAAATATCCAGAAGCGCCACGGAGAAAAGGGACTGGGACATCACCGTTGCCAAGAGGGATTCCCATTACTACATCAATCACATGGAGATCCCGGTGCAGGCCATGGATACGACTTCCCTGGAAGTGGGTCTGTCTGACCGTATCTATCTGGGAAACAGCACACTGTACCTGCGGCTTGCCCACCGCCAGGGCATGGGCTGGCTGGGAGCGCAGAAAGAAAGCCCCTATTCCGATGGCCCGAAGACAAGATACAAAATGTGGCTGGTGGATATGGACTATAAAAAGCCCTTCACCCTGGGCAGGCGGCCCGCCTCATGGACGGCATCTTTCCATGGCCAGTGGAATACAGCAGGAAACCGGCTCTATGGGGTGGACATGGTGAGCATCGGAAACCGCTATACGGTATGGGGATTTGACGGGGAATACACCCTCATGGGAGAAAGCGGATGGTATCTCAGGAATGAACTGTCCTCCGCCATTTCCCGTTTTCACAGCGAAGCCTATGTGGGACTCGACGTGGGAGCTGTCTATGGGCCCTCCACGGATATGCTGGTGGGAAGGACTCTTTCCGGCATGGCCCTGGGGCTCAGGGGCACCTTTTCCAGCGGCCTTTCCTATGACGGGTTTATCAGCCGGAGTATTTACCGGCCCGAAGGTTACCACACCAGGAGATGGGTTCCGGGATTCACGGTGAGCTGGCGGTTCTAAGGAGCCTGTGAGAACCTTTGAATCTTATTCCCTTGAATCCCTTGAACCAATTGAACGCTCTGAACCCTTTAGTATTAAACATCCGAAAGAAGGCATACCATGAACCGGAAAGCAGGAAGAACACTGGCACGGAAAATAGGGGCCGCTATGATGGCAGGGCTTTTCATGGCGGACTCAGCTGTTTTCGCCGCAGCACCCATTATGCCCGATGCCGGGGCTCCCGCTTCCCGCCATCCCCTGGTGCAGGAGACAGCCAATGGGATTCCCCTGGTTCATATCGCAGCTCCCTCTGCTTCCGGTGTATTCCGAAATGACTATGACCGGTTCAATGTCCCGGAAAAAGGGGCCATCCTGAATAATTCCTATACCCTTTCCAAAACGGAATTGGCAGGTTACGTACAGGGAAATCCAAACATGGCCAAAGGCCCGGCCAGGATCATCGTGAACCAGGTCACCGGAAGCAGCGCCACCGCCATGAATGGCTTCCTGGAAGTGGCAGGGAACAAGGCGGACGTGGTCATAGCCAATCCCAACGGCATCACCGTTAATGGCGGCGGATTCATCAATACCGGCCGTGCCATCCTCGCCACGGGGAAACCGGAATTTGACGCCGGAGAAAACCTGGAGGACCTCAGGGTGAACGGGAACGGCACCATCCTCATTGACGGGAAAGGACTGGACGGAAGAAAAGCCGATTCCCTGGCTATCTATACCCGGGCGGCCAGGGTCAATGCGGCCATCTGGGCCAATACCCTCCAAGTCACTACCGGCGCCAATACCATAGAGGCTGAAACAGGGAAAGCTGTGCCAATCACTCCGGAAGGAAAGAAACCGGAAGTGGCGCTGGACGTATCCGCTGTTGGCGGCATGTATGCAGGCCGTATTTTCCTCGTGGGTACGGAAAAGGGCCTTGGCTTCCGCATGGATGGCCATATGAATACCGATGACCTCATACTGGATGCGGACGGACACCTGTACCATAGCGGCACCATCCATGCAGCCAGGGAAGCGGACCTGGAAGTATCTTCCCTGGAACACCAGGGCACCCTGGTGTCTGAAGGGAAACTCAAGATCCAGTCAGATGGGAACCTGGTGAATACGGGTACCCTGGGAGCGGGAAAAGAACTGGCTGTCCAAGCCGCCGGTATTACCAACGATAGAGCAACCATTGCTTCGGAAGGGACTCTTTCTATAGAAACTACGAAAAAAGGAAAGGATACTCTCTCCAACCGGGAGGGGAAGATCCTGTCCAATGGAACCCTGCAGGTAAGGACTAATTCCCTGGATAATACCAAAGGCACCCTCTCCTCAGGGGTAGACCTTGTCCTGAAAGGAAATACCCTTACGAACGAAGAAGGAAAAATTACCGCCTTTGGAAACAGCCAAATCACGGAGAAAGAAAAAGTCAATAACCGGTCCGGTTCCATCGAGGCTCATGGAGACATCAGCCTATCCGGAAATCAGGCAGACATTTCTGGGGATAGTGCCAATATTTCCGGAAACGATGCCGGTGTTTCTAAGAATACATTGGAAGTGGACAACCACAATGGTACTATGGATGCGGGAGGCAGCCTCACCGTGACGGCTGCTACCCTCCAGCTTGACGGTACCCTGGCAGCCGGAAAGGATATGACCCTCCATACCGGGGACTCCATGACCAATGACAATGCGGGATCTTCCTACGGCATCACCCGGGCCGGAGAGAACCTTTCTATTGAGACCACAGGAACGCTTACCAACAGCAAAAAGATAGAAGCCGGAAAGACGCTTTCTATAGAAGCGGCGCAGATAGAAAACAGGGCGGAAGGGGAGCTCAATGGAAAGAGCCTCTCCCTGAAGACACAAACCATGACGAACCGGGGCCTTGTGAATGGAGACAGGGACTTGTCCATCGAAACCGGCACCCTCCTGAACCTGGAAACAGGACGGATCTATGGAGAGGATATTTCTATCAACGCCGGCCGCCTGGAAAACAGGAAGGATAAAGCCCTGGAAGAAAGCCTTGCCGCTGCCATGAAAACACTGCAGAACAAGGAAAAAGCACTGGATGATGCCTATGGCGTCGACGTGACAGCCTTCCATTCAGATGAGGAAAAGGAAGCCTTCTTCAAGACCATAGAAGAAAAGACCGGGGACTACGAAAAGGCCAAGGCGGAAGTCGATGGCATACGGAAGGAAATGGAAAGCCATCCGTCGGCGGCCCTCGCAGCCCGGGGCAGCCTGACCATGACAGGAAATACCCTCCTCAACAGCTCCGGCGCCCTCCTCTACAGCGGTGGCGATATGACCCTTACAGAAAAAGGAAGCGTCATCAATCGGGGAGGCACCATCAATGCCCAGGGAAATCTCTCCATCACGGCGCCCGTTATTTCCAATGAAAACGAATCCTTCTCATCGGAGCGTGTATGGACAAGCCACGTGACAAATCCCAAACTCATCCGCATCGACCAGGACGGCCATCCTGAAAAGGGACAGGCCTTCCCGGAAAGCGAGTTCAGCCGCCTTTCCAGCGGCTACGGGGCTTACCATAATAAAGGCATTACCCCTAAGGAACCGTTGGAAGAAGCGGCCTATGGCATCATCACAGCACCTACGGAAGAAGAACTGGCGGAAGGGGAAGACCCGGTGGATCCTTCCCTCGTGGGTACCCTGGCGCCGAACTATGCCTATGATGACCCCATTTTCCAGCAGTTTGGCATAACCTCCATGACCACCGCCCGGCCGAAGAACGGGGATCCCGCCCAAAAGGCCTGGGATGAGTCCTACCGGAAGATCCTCGACGCCCTCAATGTGAAAATCCGGGAATACAACCGGGAAGTGGAAGCCTACAACAACTCCATCGGCGCCATAGAGGGAGCCAAGATCAAGAACTACACCATCATCCGCACCAATACCCATACGTCCGAAAAGAAAGTAACCGAGACAAAGGCGGGTATCCTTTCCGGTGGAAAGGATATGACCCTTGTGGGGAATGTGACAAACGAAAACAGCCGGATTACCGCAGGAAAGACACTGGCGGTCCAAGGGAACCTTACCAATGAAGAAACGAAGAACCAAGTGGAGAAAGTAACCTTCGGCACCACCCAGGAAAGTTACACAAAGAAAAAGCATTTCCCCCATAAGGCCCACCGCCGCCACTACCGGAGTGAAATCTTTATGACGCCCCAGAAGGATCTGGAGAACCCCGCATCTTTTGGCGTGGCGGAGACAAAAGAAAACAGCAGTGACATGTCCGATTCTATGGACATAACCAAAGCGGGGAGGGAGAATATACAGAGCTATCTGAATCCCTTCCAAAGCGGCAATGAAACCCATCCGGGCACCGTGGCAGGAGATAAAGGGACATCTATTCCCTTCCTTTCCGAGAGTGCCCTCTACAGTCTCCATCCGGAAGAGACAGCCACATACCTCGTAGAGACAGACCCCGCCTTTACCAATAAGCATTGCTTCCTTTCTTCAGACTACATGTACAGACAGATGACCTGGGATCCGGACCGGGTCACCAAACGGCTGGGAGACGGATTCTATGAACAGGAACTGGTAAGACAGCAGATTGCAGGCCTTACGGGCATACGGTACCTCAATGGCTATACGGACGACGAAGAAGAATACAAAGCCCTGATGGATGCAGGTATAGCCTATGCAAAAGAATATAACCTGAAACCCGGCATTTCCCTCACCAAAGAACAGATGGCAAGTCTCACCAGTGACATGGTCTGGCTGGAGACCACTACAGTCACTGTGCATGGAAAGACCTATGAAGTTCTCTATCCTAAAGTGTATCTGAAGCCGGGAAATATGACCCTTACCGCTGATGGCAGCCTCATCAGCGCCGACACACTGGTGGCAGAGACGAAAGAGACACTGGAGAATAACGCATCCATCCTCGGAAATACGGTAGTCCTGAAGGGAAATGACGTAGTCAATTTAGGGAAAATTCTGGGCAAAGACATTAGCCTCAGGGCAGAAAGAGACATAACCCAGAAGGGCCTCATCACCGGCGAAGACCGGGCAGCCCTTACGGCAGGCCGGGATATCTCCATGGGAAATACCATCTTCCACGGAAAGAACCAGGACATTTTGGATACTACTGCCGGTATCGCGGTAAAGGGGAAAGAGGGAGTCCTCCTCATGGAGTCGGGCAGAGATATCCACCTCACCGGTGCCACTCTGGCAGCTTTGGGAGATAAAGGCTCCATGATCCTTTCTACCGGTCACAATCTCACCATGGATACAGACGCTCTCGAAGCCAGGAAAGATATGACCGAAGACAGTGACAACTATATTCGTACTTATCGCAAGACGGAAACTGCCAATACCTTGGCCGCCGGAAAAGATGTGACCATGACAGCGGGCAATAACATCAAAGCCAGAAATACATCTGTATCCAGTGAAAGTGGCACAATTGGCGTCAAAGCAGGCAATGATGTGACTGTAGAAAACGGTTTCCAGAAAGCGGCAGACGACTATGGCTTGAAGTACAAGGAAAGCGGCTTCCTCTCCCACAAGAATACCGGGTTCAAGAGCCACGATGAAAGTAAGGCCGTGACAGGCAGTCTGCTTTCCGGTGATACGGTAACCATTGTTTCCGCCGGTAATACCGAAGTGACTGCATCTAACATCGTGGGGACAAATGATGTATCTATCGTTTCCGGCAAAGATACCACCATCACCAGTGCAGAAGAAGTGGAGAAGCATGATTATGAAAAACGTGTCAAGAAGAGCGGCCTTTTAGGTGGCGGATTAGGTTTCACCATCGGCAGTGAAAAGCGAAATGATCAATATAAAGATGAAGACATTACGCAGAAGGGTTCTACTATTGGTAGCATTGCTGGTAATGTGACCATCGAAGCGAATAAAGACGTACATGTGAATGCCTCGGATATTATCGCCGGGAAAGATATTTCGCTGACTGGCGAGAATGTAGACATTTCCAGTAAAGACAATGTGTATCATAGTGACGAAAAGCATGAGTATAAGAAGAGTGGGCTTACTGTCGCTGTTGGCGGTGCTGGAATCAATGCTATAGAATCTGTCGCAGCACCAGCCACTCGTATGACACAAGTCTCAGATAATCGTTTGAAAGCCCTCTATGGCTATGAGACGGCTGAAAAGATAAAGAAAAATGGAGATGCATTAAAAAATATCGTCAAGGGAAAGCTTTTTCCTACGATTTCTATCGGTATCGGTAGTAGCTCTAGCAAATCCGAAAGACATAGTACCATCACTGAAGCACAAGGCAGCTCATTGCAGACTGGACAAGACGTGACTATTAAGACGAAAGAGGGTTTGAGTGTCATAGGCTCTGACATTTTAGGTAATAACGTTACTCTGGACGCAGGCAAAGATATCCGTATTTCTGCTACCAAAGAAAAAGAAAAACAGAAGATTAGTCAAAGCAGTAAAGGTGGAAGTCTCGGCGTCAGCCTTTCCGCTGGTTCGGTAGTTTCTGTAGATAGTAAATTCTATGCTGGTAAAGGCAAAGAAAATAGCAGTACCACTAGCTACAAAGAGAGCACTGTAACGGCCAATGATACGCTGACGATGAAGAGCGGAAAAGATATCAGCTTTATTGGCAGTACCGCTAGCGGAAACAAAGTAAAAGCCGATGTAGGCAGGAATCTGGATATTGAAAGCGTGCAGACTAAGAAAGAGTATAACGAGGAAAACGCATCAGCCGGTATGAGCTTTGGTACATCGGCAGATAAAACCAGCTACGGTGGTAGTGCGTCCAAAGGGAACATGAAGAGCAATTACGAAAGCGTTACTGATCAGGCTGCTATTCGCGCTGGTGGAGATGGTTTTGATATTTCTGTCAAAGAAAATACAAATCTCAAAGGTGGTATTATTGATAGCGATGCAACAAAAGATAAGAATACTCTTACTACGGGTACATTGACGTGGGAAGATATGGACAACAAAGCAGATTATTCTTCTATAGGAATGGGCGTATCTCATAGCCATTATGGTGATTATGACCAAATGACACAAAAGCAGAAAAATGAAGTATACAATAAAAAAGGATTGACTCCGTCTATTTCCAGTGGTGCTAAAGGAAAGTCAAACTCTACGACTAATTCTGCGGTTGCAGCAGGTACCATTAAAATTACTGACCTGGATAAGCAAAAACAGAAACTAGCAGATTTGAATCGAAATGCTAAAAACAGCCTGCATCAATTAGGTGAAATCTTTGATAATCAAAAAATAGAAGAACGAGAAGAAATGGCAGGACTCTTTGGAAGAATCGCTTATAATGCAATTCATGATATGAAAGATGGTACAAAAAAGACCGCTATGCATGCACTAACAAGCGGTATTATGAGTAAGTTAAGCAATGGGAATTTTCTGGCTGGGGCCACTTCTGCTACAGTGAATAAGATGCTTATGGATGAAATAAAAAAAGCTTCTAAAGGTGATCCTGCTACCATGGAATGGATGAGTGCAATAGTGGGCGGTATCACCACAGAATTGGTATCTGGAAATAGTTTAATCGGTGCTAGTGTAGCAAGTAGTGCCACTAAAAATAATAGTCTTAGAGATGCTATTGATGCGATAAACGGGATATTTGATGCCAATGAAGCGTACGAAGAAGCAAAAGCAGACGACCATCAAAAAATATCAGATGATATATATGAAAGTGGAGCTGGTGAAGAAGAAAGTACTATGCGTGAAACAGGTGATGTTGAGGTAAATACGACCGATATAGCCAAAAATATAGAAGATAAGGCAGCTGAAACATATGGGGAGCCCTTGTCTGACAGCATGGATGAGGAAGAATATGAATCGAATAATGAATCCTTTGATGAAACGCCGCAATTGCCTCATGAAAATGGACCTACCAGTGATGATGCATTTAGTGCTTGGGAAGGTATGATGGGGAGTGCTTTAGATAATAAGTCTATGTCAGTTACAGGCAAAGTATTGCCAGTAGGTACAACTTTAACAACTACGTGGGATATTTTAAATGATGCAAGAACCGATTTGTATGGAGTAGGTGGTTCAGCGGGACGAATTCGTATGGACTTTATTGCAACAGGAGCATCACTTTCTGGATATTTACCATCAGGTAAGTATGCTGGGATTATTGCTGGTGCAGCAATGGGAGTGAGTATTTCTAAATTAAAAGATTATTATTTTCCTGAATTACCAGAATCAAAGAGGAACAAAGAAGATCAAAAAATATATAACGAGGCTAAAAATTCAATAGAATAGGAGATATACCTATGATGTATGTGATTATAGGATTTTTTTATATAATTGCCAGCCTGTTTTTATCTATGCATGATGAAAAGTTGATTGGATTAGATTTCCCTATTAAACCAAGCCCTAAAGTTATAGCAATTAACTTGATGATTTGTGTCGTATTTGGAGCAATTATCTGTAGTTTATATTTTGATAATATTTATTGGCGATTTGGAATTATAATTTTTTCTATTTTACTAAATGTACGGTTTAGATGTTTAAAAAAGATAGGAAGCAAAATGGAAACAATGGCAACTAGGAGTACGATAAAGTTTTGGGAGCAAAGAGAAATTCTCATGAATCTATTTACGTTTATATTATCATTTCTAACGTTATTAACATTTTTCAAATGAGAAAATTACCATGTTAAATGCTAAGATAAGCATAAATATTTCTGCCAATAAAAATGGCAACAGGACCAAAGAAACTACCAAATCTAGCGGTTCCAGCATTAGTGCTTCCATCGGTGTAGGCGGATTACAGGGAATAAGTGCGTCCTATAGCAAAGTAAAAAGTAATATACAGGAAAACGAAACAACCTATGAAAAGAGCCAGGTCACGGCTGAGCAAGACCTGACATTTACCAGTCGTAAAGATACTACCATCGTAGGAAGCGAGATGAAAGGTAACAAGGTAATTGGCGATGTAGGAAGCAATCTTTCTATTGAAACCAAACAGGATAAAAAGAGCTATGAGGAAAAGAATACCAGGGCAGGATTAACCATCAACTATGGCGTGAAGAATGGTAAAACCGGTGCTGGCGGTGGTGCGAGCAAAGATACCATCCAGAGCAGTTATGAAAGTGCTGCTAACCAGGCGGGAATCCATGCCGGTAGAAGAGGCTTTCACATTACCGTTAAAAATAATACTGGCCTGAAAGGCGGAGTAATTGGTAGTGATGCCTCAAAAGATAAGAATAACCTGACCACAGGTACGTTGACATGGGAAGATACTGAAAACAAAACAGATTATAAAGCCGGCGGTATGGGGCTGGCCTATTCTCCCAATGATAAGGGAAATGCACTGAACCGGAGAGGACTGCTGCCTGATTTAAGTCCTATGGTCAAAGATAAAGCAAATAGTACGACGAAATCTGCTATAGCAGAAGGGACCATCCATATTACCAATAAGGAACAGCAGAAGCAGACTATTTCCGGTTTGAATCGGGATACCGGGAACAGTCTTAACCGGCTGCAGGAAATCTTTGATAAAGCCAAAGTACAAGAGAAGCAGGAACTGGTCGGTATGCTGGAAAAGTATGGCAATCAAGCCATCTATAAATATGCCGAACGCAAAGGGTGGAAGGATGGCTCTACAGAAGAAATGCTGCTTCACGGTGCCTTTGGAGCTCTTATGGATGATATGGCCGGCGGTAATGTGACAGCAGGTGCTTTAGCTGGTAGTGTAAATGAATATGTCATGGGCTATCTGACAAGGACAAAGGGGGAAGAATGGGTACAGAATCATCCTGATACGGTACAATGGATTAGTGTTGGTGTGGGTATGGCACTAGAAAAATTGACAGATAGAAATATGACAGATACCGTTAATGTAGCTTTGGATGCTGCGAGATGGAACAGGTTAGCCTATGAAAGAATAACAAAAACTGATATTAAAGGTTTATTACGTAAGACGAATGGTAAGCAGATGACTGACAAAGAAATTGAAGGATTATTGAGCGATATTATTGACATGGTAAATGAACTTGATCCCAAAGCAGCACAGTCGAAATACTGGGAATATGGCAATGTAGAAACAGAAAATGCGGTCAAAGAATGTTTAAAAGAACATGGTATTTCAGATGAAAACTCCACTGCGTTTATGTATGAGTATAAAAAAATATATCAGGAAGCGGCTGCGGAAGACTCAGCAACATTCAAGAAGAGGACCGGTATCGATTTAGACAGGTACTCACCCAGTCCTGAGATTGGAAAAGAAACTTTTAAATTGCCTGCTATTTATGTCACAGCGGATAAAATTTATCCATTGTCAGAGGAATGTGAACATTCTGATATGTATGAAGCGGAAAAGGATTTGCGGCGAAATCTGGAGGCAGAATTAATTGCGTCCAGACGGGAACCGGGGACTGAGATAGCTGCGGAATGGCCGGAATGGGCAAACAAAAATTATGGCGGATTAAAAGCGATCGGGTTTGTTGGGGCTGATGTTTCAGAAAAGATAGCAGATACGCCTATTGCATCGAAGTTCTTGCGACATAGTCTGGAAGGCAGCGGTAAATCATTGTCATTTGCACATGGTTCGGATGTATCAAGAGACTTGGAACACTCTGATGTATTGGCGGCCAAGGTCAGGAAATTATCCCGAAATCTAAAACCGGGTGAAAAGAAATACTTCTATTCATCAATAGATTTTAATAAAAGTGATGATAACTCACCATCTAAAGACCAGCAGTGGGCTTATGGAAAGGTTAAACTGGCTATTTGTGTTGATAAAAATACTAGGAGGAATATATCTTATAGTGGAGAAGTTGGCGATACCTATAATTTTGATTGGCACAAGGTAACTCAATCGAGCTATAAAAATGAATATATAAAGCTGATCATGAACAATGGCGCTGTATTTTATCAGGAGATTGGAGCATTACAACCATTTAACTGGATAGCTTCAATAAAAGGATTCGTTCATGGAGGCAGTTAATGATTAAAAAGTTATTTTCCAAAAAAGCAATTATAGTTATTTTAATGCTTTGGGTGGCATATCATATTCTCTTCGGCACAATACGGATGCTCGTTGATTTGAAATATCCTAATGGATCGAGCAGTAATACGGTAGTGGCGTTTGGAATGAATCTAAGAAGTGCAATATTTTCATTGCCTGAGGGAAGTGATAAATGGGTATTAAGAGACACGCAACCTGAAAAACAACAACCAGATGTATCTGGATTTAGATTAACTGGTCTTGATGAAAATGTATATGATTATGAAATTGAGATGGGGTTATTTTACCAGTATAAAATGTTTTATATATATGGACGAAATGGTTTCTGGATGATCCAGGCGGACCCTTTTCATATCAGGCTGTTACGCAATCAAAATATCCCCGCCAGGGATGCAGAGAAATTGGATGAGACCATTGCCAAGTATAATACCAATGGAAATCAGTTTACAGTAATAAACGATGAATCAGGGTTAACCTGGGAGGAGCGGAAGGCTTATAATCGCTTGAAAGATAAAGCGCAGCCCCGAATTGCAAAGCTGAAAGAGCAGGGGTTATATCCGTGATTGCCAATTTCAGTATTGCGAGGTATTGGTTAGATATTAATAAGCACGTTAGCGGCCTTCGTCATAGTGGCTGAGAGGGGGGACGCCTTCGGCGAAGTGGCTCAAGGGGAATGGACTGCGGCCAAGGGGATGGTGTGCCGCGTCAAATTATATAGCGGCACAAGTTTTTATTCAACGGCAAAGCCGTAAAATATATAATCTGCGGCGCTTCCAAATTTTGTGCGCAGCGAACTGGAGCGCAAGGAGTGGTAGCAACTGAGCATCCAGTGAGTCGCTTTCCACCCTTGGCCACAGGCTATTACCCTTCAGCCATTTTAACTACAACCGTCATCATGCTGGTGTAAAGCAAATTTCCTTGACAAGCCATTACCTATCCTGTATAATGACAATCGTCGTGGTGATTCCTATGTCTATCGAAAATATTGTAGAAAAGGGGGAGCTCCTGGATCAGTACGGAGCCCTTCTGACGGACCGGCAGCGAGACTGCCTGGACCTGTACTATAATGAAAATCTGACGCTGGCGGAGATCGCCGGCCATTTCCATATTTCCCGGCAGGCTGTCCATGATGCCATGCGGCACGGGGAGGAACAGCTCCTGGCCTATGAGTCGGCGCTCCACCTGGTGGCGGAGAGACCAAAGAAAGAAAAAGCGGCCCGGGAGCTCATGGAAATGATTCCTGATGAGCATCGCAGGAAAGCGGAGCGGCTCATCGACTTTTTATCGGAATGAGGTGACCCTATGCCATTTGAAAGTTTAGGCGATAAACTGCAGTCTGCCTTCAAGGACCTCCGGGGTAAAGGAAAGCTTTCGGAAAGTGATATCGACGGCGCTCTCCGGGAAGTCCGGCGGGCCCTTCTGGAGGCAGATGTCAATTTCAAGGTGGCTAAGGATTTCATTGCCCATGTCCGGGAAAAGGCCATGGGGGAAGAGGTCTTCGGCAGCCTGAAACCGGACCAGACGGTGATCAAGATTGTCCGGGATGAATTGACGGATCTCCTTGGTGGTACCCAGAGCAAGATCACCCTGTCCCCTTCGGGACTGACCATTATCATGCTGGTGGGGCTCCAGGGCGCCGGCAAGACCACCACCGCCGGCAAGCTGGCCCTCATGTTCAAGAAAAAGGGCCACCGTCCACTGATGGCAGCCTGCGACGTGTACCGTCCGGCAGCTATCAAGCAGCTGGAAGTATTAGGCCAGCAGACGGATGTACCGGTATACCGGATGCCGCCCAATGTGGATCCTGTCCACATCGCCAAATACGCCATCGATACGGCGAAGGCCTATAACCGGGATATTGTCATCCTCGATACCGCCGGCCGCCTCACCATCGATGAAAAGCTGATGGCGGAACTTCGGAATATCAAGGCCGAGGTCCATCCCCATGAAATCCTCCTGGTCCTGGACTCCATGACCGGCCAGGATGCCGTAACTACGGCCAAGGCCTTTGATGAAAACCTTGGCATCGACGGGACCATCCTTACCAAGATGGACGGCGATGCCAGAGGCGGTGCTGCACTTTCCATCAAGTCAGTCACCGGAAAGCCGATCAAGATGATCGGCGTTTCAGAAAAGCTGGATGGGGGATTGGAAGATTTCCATCCTGACCGTATGGCAGGTCGCATCCTTGATTTAGGAGACCTGGAGACCCTCATTGAGACGGCCCAGAGGAACATGGATGCAGATTCACTGAAGGATGCTGCAGGGAAAATCAGAAAAGGAGAATTCACTCTCGATGATTTCCTGAAGCAGCTGAAACAGGTGAGAAAGCTGGGTTCCTTCCAGTCAATCCTTGGCATGCTTCCGGGCATGGGCAAATTCAAGGACCAGCTCAAGGATATCGACCTTGACGGTAAAGAAGTCAAGCATATAGAGGCTATTATCCTTTCCATGACTCCTGCCGAAAGGGCTAATGTGAAAATCCTGAACGGCAGCCGCCGTAAGCGTATCGCTAACGGCGCCGGCGTGAAAATCCAGGATGTAAACCGCATGATGAAGCAGTTTGCTGAAATGCAGAAGACCATGAAGAAAATGAAGGGCAAGAAAATAAATCCATCCAAGCTGGGAGGCCTTGGCGGCTTCCCCGGGATGTTCCATAAATAATCGAGACCAATTCAAGGAGGTGAATTTCATGTTAAAAATTCGTTTGACCCGTATGGGTGCCAAGAAGAATCCGTTCTACCGTATCGTAGTTATCGATTCCAGAGAAGCAAGAAACGGCGCTCCCACCGATACCATCGGCTGGTACGACCCTGCTAAACTGGACGCTCCGGTAAAGATCGATGAAGAAAAGGTTCTTTCCTGGCTGGGAAAAGGCGCACAGCCGACCGACACCGTTCGTTCTATCCTTAGAAAGAATGGCATCCTTGCTAAGTTTGCAGAAGCAAAGAAATAATGGGGGCCGCGTATGAAAGAATTAGTGGAAACACTGGTAAGGGCTCTGGTAAAGAACCCTGACGCCGTCTCTGTCACCGTAGTCCAAAAGGGCAGCCTGGAGATCTATCAGGTCCATGTTGCCCCGGAAGACATGGGGAAGGTCATCGGCAGGAAAGGCCGCATTGCCAATGCAATTCGCACCGTAGTCAAGGCAGGGGCTCTCCGGGAAAACCGGAAAGTGGCTGTCGATATTATCTGAGGGGTGCCAAATGGAAGAAATGCAGATTATTGTCCCGGTGGCTGTGAAATCCAAGCTCACTGAGGCTTTAAAGACTACACTGCTCAATGAAATCGGGCAGAATATCAGCCGTGTCGAACATGATATGGCACAGCTTGATTTTGAAGCAAATGGGAAACTGGCTGAACAGGCGAAGATCAACATCCAGGCCGTCGCTCCACTCCGCGCCCAGTATGAGGCCCAGAAGGCCCGTATGCAGCAGGTGAAGGATAAGCTGAATGCTGATAAGGAACACCTGGAAAAGCTTGCCATTGGTGCAGAACTCAACCGTGCACCCATGAGCCGTCTTGTAACCGTCCATGTCGGAGACGATATGAATGAACTCACCGGCGGTGAAATCCTGGTTGAGGATGGAAAGATTATCGCTTTCCGCAACTGATATGAATCCCGATGAGAAAATAGTCGTCGGCCGAATCGTAGCCCCGCATGGTGTGCGGGGTGATTTGCGTATTCTTCCCGATACGGACCGGCCGGAGATTTTCAAAAAGCTCAAAACGATTTATATCGGAGGGAAGGCCTTTCATCTTGTATCGGCCCGTCCCCACAAGAATGTGTATATCCTTCATGTGGAAGGCGTGGACGACAGGAACAGGGCGGAGACCCTCATTTCCAAAGAGGTGGAAGTGCCGTTTTCGGAACTGCCACCCCGCAGGAAAGGGACCTATTACTACTTCCAGCTTATCGGGCTCAAAGTGGTGAAGGAAGATGGCAGCCCCGTAGGGACGCTGAAGGAAATCATGGAAACCGGTGCCAACAATGTCTATGTCATTGGTACGCCGGACCACAAGGAAATCCTGATTCCGGCCATACCGTCCTGTGTTCTCTCCGTGGATACTGAGGCAGGACAGATGACGGTACGCCTGCCGGAGTGGGAATAGTTGTATAAAGGAACGGGCAGGGGCACGGGAATTCAGAAAGCAGTCCATGGGGCCCCTTTTCGTGCAGTCCTGCAGGTTCCTGTTTCAACCAGAGGTTAACTTGAAGATTGATATTCTATCCCTGTTTCCTGAATTTGTGGAAGCCTTTTTTAACCAGAGCATGATTAAAAGGGCCCTGGAAGCAGGCCTTATGGAAATGGCGGTCACCAATCCCCGGGATTTTACCAAAAGCCGCCATCGTCAGGTAGATGATACGATTTATGGTGGTGGAGCAGGCATGCTGATGATGTGCCAGCCCCTTTTTGATGCCTGCCATCATGTACTTCCGGAGAAGGGAAAGCGGGATCGGGTCATTTTCCTGTCCCCCGCCGGCGAGACGTTTACCCAGGATAAGGCGAAGGAACTGTACCGGAATTATGACCATCTTGTTCTCATCTGCGGGCACTATGAGGGCGTGGACCATCGGGTGGAAGAACATCTGGCGGATGAACTGATTTCCATTGGTGATTACGTGCTCACCGGGGGAGAACTGGGCGCCATGGTTATCAGCGATGCCGTGGCCCGAATGGTGCCGGGGGTCCTGGGAGATGCAGGCAGTGCTGCCACCGATTCTTTCTACGAACCGATTCTGGAGTATCCGCAGTACACAAAGCCCTACGATTACAATGGGTGGAAAGTACCGGATGTGCTCCTGTCCGGCCATCATGCCAATATTGCCAGATGGCGGAGGAAAGAAGCCCTTCGGCGCACGCTCCATCATCGGCCGGACCTTTTCGAAAAGCTCACCCTTTCCGGAGAGGATAAAAAGCTGATGGCGGAAATCCGGGATGAAGAAAAGGAGGAGTGAAAGTGGCACCTGTCTATATAGGTCTCATACACTATCCTATTTACAACAAGCACATGGAAGTGGTCACTACGGCTCTTACGAACTATGACCTCCATGACATTGCCAGAACGGCAAAAACCTATGATGTGAAACGGTATTTCATCGTGCATCCCGTGGAAGCACAGCGTGAAATGGCCCTTCGCATCATGAACCACTGGAAAACAGGTGGCGGCGTCCATTACAATGCCAACCGCAAAGAAGCCTTTGAAGAAACAGAACTGGTTCCTTCACTGGAAGATGCGATTTCCCAGATCGAAAAAGAGACGGGAAAGAAACCGGCTATTGTCACCACCGACGCCAGGGTGTATCCTAATACTGTATCCTACGCTGCCATGCGCAGGAAAATCCATGAAGAGGACACGCCCATATTCATTCTCTTCGGTACAGGCTTCGGCATGACCAAGGAAATGATGAAGAAATTTGATTATATTGTGGAACCGATTTATGGCGCCGGCACTTACAACCACCTCTGCGTGAGAAGTGCGGTGGCCATCATCCTCGACCGCCTTCTGGGCGAACCCTGGTGGAATAAAAAGGAGGAATAATTTACTATGTCCGGACATTCCAAGTGGGAAAACATTAAGCGCAAGAAAGGCAAAACCGATGCCATCCGCGCAAGAATTACCACCAAGATTTCCAAAGAAATTACCATTGCAGCCCGTATGGGCGGCGGAGACCCGGTAGGCAACATGCGCCTGAAACTGGCTCTCACCAAAGCGAAGCAGAACAATGTGCCGAAGGAAAATATCCAGAGAGCTATTGCCAAAGGCGTTGGCGCTGCCAGCGGTGCCGGCTTTGATGAAGTGACCTACGAAGGCTACGGTCCCGGAGGCGCTGCAGTCATCGTGGAATGCAATACGGATAACCGCAACCGTGCAGCTGCCGATATCCGTCATGCCTTCACCCATCACGGCGGTTCCGTCGGAACACCGGGATGCGTATCCTGGATGTTCAAGAAGAAGGGCACCATCGTAGTCAGCAAGGATGCTTCCGATGAAGATACTGTCATGATGACAGCCCTTGATGCCGGTGCTGATGATGTGGCAACCAACGAAGACAGCTTTGAAATCACCACTTCTCCGGAAGACTTCCTCACCGTATCGGAAGCCCTGGAAAAGGCCGGTATCCCCGTAGAAGCTTCTGAAGTAGCTATGGTTCCGGATAACTATGTAAAGCTGGAAGGCGATGCAGCCCAGACCATGGCTCACCTCACCGCTGAACTGGAAGACCTGGACGATGTACAGGAAGTGTACACGAACGCAGAACTTCCGGAAGACGCTGAATAATGCCAATAAAAAAACTCCCTGCGGGGAGTTTTTTTTATTGGCAGGAAGAGTATACTCGGACTATTGCGGTTTGTAGAGCTATTGGAGCGGTGCTGATGGATAGAGTCATTCGTGCGGGGGCTTCTAGCTACTAGCGGCTAGCAACTAGGAAAGCTCTACAGCCTACGGCACGAATGACTGGCGAAAATACCGGATGGGAAGCGCCGCAGGCTGGCCAGCTTTCCTAGCAGCTAGAAGCTAAAAGCTAACAGCCCCGTGTGAGTGACTCTACACGCAAGCATACTAACCACCAAACCCAACAGCTCGACAAACTGAAATTGGTCACCACATAGCCAAGATGTAATTCTTGACATTACAATGGCCTTATGCTATATTATATGTAACACGAACAGTTACATATAATATATGGAAAGGATGATAACTATGGAAATTACAATTTTTGGTAAAGGCAATATGGGTAAGGCCATTGGCGGAAATTTTGAAAAGGCAGGACAGCAGGTGACCTATACAGGCCACGATTTCAAGGATGCCCTGGGCGACATCGTTGTGTTGGCAGTCCCTTACGGAGCGGTGGACAGTATTATCGATGCCCACAGGGATGAACTGAAGGGGAAAGTGCTCATTGATATCACGAACCCCGTGGACTTTGATACCTTTGACTCCCTGGTGGTACCGGCGGACTCTTCTGCGGCAGCAGAAATCCAGAAGAAGCTGCCGAATACTTCTGTGGTGAAAGCATTCAATACCACCTTTGCAGCCACCCTTGCTTCCGGACTGGTGGGAGGCAAAGAAAAGACCACGGTTCTCCTGGCATCGGACTCTGAAGACGCCAAGAAGACTGTGAAAGAAGCACTGGAAGGAAGTCCCCTTGCCGTTAAGGATGCGGGCTCCCTGAAACGGGCCCGGGAACTGGAAGCCATGGGATTCCTGCAGATTACCCTGGCAGCCCGGGGCCAGTTCAGCTGGACCGATGGATTTGCAGTGATCGGATAAGGATATGGCAGTTTTCGGGGTGACCTGACCAGCAGAATGACCTGTTTCCATAGAAGACAGGTCATTTTTGTCTGTTTCGCTCCCTTGTGGTATACTATCCGTGATTGATTTGTCTAAAGGAGTATGACTTTTATGCAGGTATCTACCCAGTTTACCATATCCATCCATATTCTGGCCTATGTAGCCCTTTATCAGGATAAGCAGAAAGTAACCAGCGATGTCCTGTCGGGAAGTATCCAGGTGAACCCGGTCATCATCCGCCGTCTTCTTTCCCGGTTGAAAAATCACGGTATGATTACGGTCCATCGTGGGACCGGCGGTACGTTCCTCGCCAGGAAGCCTTCGGAAATCACATTCCTTGATGTCTATGATGCCGTGGAAAACTTGAAGGAAGAGGGCCTCTTCCATTTTCATGAGCATCCGAATCCCGCCTGCCCGGTGGGTCGGGATATCCATCACGCCCTGGATGATAAGCTGGCGGAAGTGCAGAAGGCCTTCGAAGACAAGCTGGCTTCTTACACCCTGCAGGATGTGCTGGGAGACATGGAATAGCCGGGATCTTCGTCCCCTGTGTATCAGGAGGCGGTGCTGGTGTGTAGAACTGACCAGTAGTGCAGGGGCTTCCGGATGCTGGCCCCTGGTAAGCTCAATGGCCTACGGCATGAATAATTGGCGGAGATATCTGGTGGAAAGCATCGCAGTCGGATTGGTTTTCCTGAAAGATGTTAGCTGAAAGATTCCGTACAAGTGCCCTTGCCCGCAAGCATGCAGAACTGACTGTTTTCTATCATAGGGACAGATGGGCACTTTCCCCGACTATACCGGAGACTGACAAAAAATTTATACCTCTTTATTAAAAATTCCAGTACCTCCATTTTGATAAATTTTCTCAAAAAAGGTGTACAATAAAGATGCGGAAAGCCGGAAGCCCTTTCCACAGTTCAAAAACAGTTCCCTTTGAAAGACAGATCTTGTTTTTTCATCCTCCTCCAATTTTGGGAACTGTTTTTCTATGCCTCGAATGATTATTGGCTTGCTATTGACCGAAGGGAAAATATAAAAATGCGGCGCTATATAATCTGAGCGCCGCACAACCACTCCTCACTCTGAACTGGCCCCCTTGTCAAGGACACAATTAAAAGTGTAGTTTGAACCCCAAAGAGGGGCACCTGCTCACGTCCACCCTGACATTTCCACGCATTGGCGTCGTATAGGCTCCAACACAAGTGCCTGTGCTGGTTTGCCTCATTTGCTACGGTATTTGCCCAAATAAGCTCCCAATAACGGCATCTACGGCCAGCTCGCAAGGATCCCTGGTAATTTCAGGAGGAGCGGGCACGTAGGGGACGTCCAAAGGGTGTTTTCCGGTAGTTACGAAATTGTAGAATTCATTTGGGGAAAGCTTTGCCAGATCCCACTGGTAGCGACGGTTATTGTAATAGTCAATATAATCATCAATGATGGTTTTCACCTCCTCGAAGCTGGTAGCAACGGCCAACTTGTCTCTGATGCAGTCCTTCATGTGGCCAAAGAAACTTTCCTGTGGTGCATTGTCCCAGCAGTTTCCTCTTCTTGACATAGACCGGCGAAGGTTACTTTTTCGAAGAAGATCGACAAAATCATAGCTTGTATAGTGGCTGCCCTGATCTGAATGGATAATGGTCATTGTATTCAATGCTATAGGGTGGTCCCGTAGTAGAGCTTTGACTGTATCTAGTACAAAGTCAACCTCCAGGGAATCGCTGACTGAATATTACGCCGTTTGAGAGCCACCCAATACGCGGTTGAGAGCCACCTTGGTGGCCTTGGTAAAAAAAGCAAATACGCAGATGAGAGCCGTCCGCAGTCGGTGGACAGTGGACGGCTCTCCTGCATTATCTATATTTGTTAGTCAGCGGCAACTTTTACTTTTGAACCCTTCATTTCTTCTTCAGCAAGCCGTTGGCGCATGGAAACTTGCCCTTGAATCTCGAGTTTATAGGAGCCTGGGATAATCCGGTCAAGAATGGCATCTGCCACGGCTCCGCCACCAAGCTGCTGATGCCATCCGGAATAGGACAACTGGGAGCAGAAAATCGTAGATACCTTTCCAAGTCTGTATTCCAGAAGTTCCAGAAGGCTGTCGCTTCCGTTCGCTTTAACGGGAAATAGCAAGAAATCATCAAGAATAAGGAGCCGAACATTCTGAAGCTTCTTCAGATAGTCTTTCTGCTTATTCTTGGATTCTGCCAAAGAATAATCCATGAAGAAATCCGGCAGCCGAAGATACAGAACTTTGTATCCGGCACGGCAGGCATTGAGGCCCAATGCATTGGCGATGAACGTCTTTCCGCAACCGGTGGCACCGCAAAGGATTACATTACGCTGTTTGTCGATATAGGCATTGGTTTTCAGATAGTTGATGAGATTCCGATCCAGGTGACGGTCAGGAAGATACTGAATCCCGGAAAGATCAGCCTGGCTGTCGGAAAAATGGGCATTCTTGATGAGCCGCTTCAGCTTATTGTTGAGGCGTGCATCGGATTCTTTGTCGACAATGAGTGTAAGGCGCTCATCAAAAGTCATGTCAGCATATTGTTCGGGGTTCTCAATCTGATCCATATAGGCTTTGGCCATGACGGACAATTTCATTTCCTGCAATTTACGAATAGTGTCATTCTTCATGGTGATCACCTCCATAGTAAGCGGCACCTCTTACGAAAGCATGGGAATTGTCGTCAGCATTACTTTGCGGGGCCGTCTGGCATTCGGATTCTTCCGGTGTAAGTCCAATATCCAGTTTTTCATCTAAAATGCCTTTGACCAGCTTGTAGCGGGGAACCGGCATTTTCTCCAATGCAAGGCGGCAAGCCTTATCCAAACGGTCGGTTCCGTATTTTTCACTGAGCTTCAAAAGCCCAATGCATCCTTTGTAAGCCTGTTCTTCTACACGGTAGCTGCTTAAGAGTCTGTTTACCACTATTTCTGCAGATGGACCGCATTTCTTAGCCCAACGGCGGAAACGGTTTCCATCCCACTGGCTGTACAGCTGATGATTGGGAGGCATGTGCTCTGTAATCGTATCATACTGTCCCCAGCGACCGGTAAGACGTCTGTGGCTGGCAATCCGGGTCCCTTCATAGTAAATTTCTACTACTTTGCTGGTGAGCCGGACATCGACTCTTTTGTGAACATAGCGGAAAGATACGGAATAATTCTGGTGATCTACGGTTATATGGTAATTAAGCTGCACCGTGGCTTTCCGCCATTCTGCATACTCATAAGGGAAACGGGGCAGCGGCTGGAGAAAAGGAAGCTCTTCGGTAAGAAATACGGAATACCGGCTTCCATCCTTCTTTTGGAAAGGCGCTTTGTTGAATTTCTTAAGCAGCCCGTCCACAGCTGAATTAATCTCATACAGGCTGAAAAAATGATGGTTGCGTAGCTTTCCGATGATGTGAGTGGTGAGCTGACCAACACTTCCTTCAACGGCAGCTTTATCCTTTGGCGTTAACACACGGGCTGGCAGAATCGTCATGCCATAGTGATCTGCCAATTCCTGGTATGCCTTGTTGACCACAGGGTCTTCGTATTTCCTGTTAGAAACGATTCCGGTCTTAAGATTATCCGGTACAAGAAGCCGCGTGGAGCCACCGAAAAATGCCAATGCGTGGATATGTGCCTGAATCCATGATTCCTCTTTCATATCCGGAAATACTTCGGCATAGCAGTACATACTGAAAGGCAGTGTACATACAAACATATATGTCTTAGATATCGCTCCTGTAACAGGGTTGTACAAAGGAATTGTAGTACCGGCCCAATCCACCATCAGTCTCTCACCAGGTTTGTGGTGGATATGCATGGTCAGGCGGTTGGAACTCACGTAATCCCGGTACTTCTTACAGAACTGTGTATAGCGGAAATAAAGCTTTCCCGTTTCACGACAATCCATCACATACTCTTCCCAAAGCTGTTTGAGCGTAACACCGTCTTTCAAAAGTTCTTTATGCACAAAGGCATAATCCGGAGGTGTTTGGAGAGATGCAGCTACATCATCCGGGAATAACTTCTGGTGAAGCACATCGTCAGGCAGCTCCGGCAATTTGCCAGGATCCAACCCCTGTACCTGGTATGCCGTAACAACTTTGGAAACTGTATTGCGGGATACTTGGAGCGTTCTGGAAATGGAGCGCTGGCTTTCACCGTGGAGAAAGTGAACTAAAATCTCTTTTTCATTAGCCATTGAAACCACATCCTTTCGTAGAACAAGTGGGAATATCTCCACAAGTCCATTGTACAAGGACAATTGGTGGCTCTCTAGCGCGTATTCAAACAAAAAAGCAGGTGGCTCTCACCTGCGTATTGGGTGGCTCTGAGGAGCGTATTGGGTGGCTCACTTGGTGCGTATTATTCAGCTGACCACGTAGGCCAGAATCTGCTTGGTAAAGGCATCCAAAATAGTAGATAAGTAGGCAAAAATTCCATTGTATGGCAGGTAGGTAATGTCCGTCAGTAGAACCGTTCTGGGGCCAAATTCCTCAAACCGTCTCTTCAACAGGTTTGCAACCACATTTCCTGTCTGCAAATCCCGCAGAATCTTTCTTCGTGGGTTCAGCTTTCTGAGAGGGCATATGAGATTGTACTTGTTCATCAGCCGTAAAACTTTCTTCCGGTTCATAATGATCGGCGGGGTCATATGCAGCAGGGTCATATGGATTTCCCGGGCCCCCTTGGGATATTCATCCATGTTGTATGCACGCAGAATGAGGTCAAAGTCCCGACGGTCTCTTTCTTCACGGGCTGCACGGAGTGGTGCGGCGTTCAGCCATGCATAGTATCCGCTGCGGGAGACACCGGCTATATTGCAGAGATCTTTGATGTTGAGCCGATTCCCCGACGCCTGCGTAGTTTCGTAGATGATTTCAAATATACTGGAGGAGTCATTCATGAGCACTGCACCTATTTTCTCGAAATCCCTACAGATGTAATTTTTTTTAAAAACTCCACCTGTTGCTGCAGGTATTCCACCCTGCTTTCGAGACGGCTTAGAGGATCTTGCCCGCTGACAGCCGCCGGGCCTTTGGAGGGGCCCGGCGGCTTGCGCCCCTCGTGGAATTCGCCGTATTTGGCGTACTCATCCTTGATGTGCTGAGTAATACTCCAAATCCTTCTCTGCCCAATAACGTCGGCTGAAAAGCCATGGTGCTTCAGAATGTCCCTTGGCAATGCGCCCTTTTGGTACTCGGCATAGAATTTTTCTTTGAAACTCTTAGTCAGCATCAATGTTGACCTTGTAACGCTGAAAACGTTGGGGTTCAGGATTAAATCGGCTATCTGTTTGTCGGTAAATAGTTGTTTGCTCATGTGCATCCTCCTTGAAATGATGTAGATTGAGCATACCATAGGCACCGAGGTTGTGTCTAACAGGCCGGACCATGGTTGGCGCGCCATCCAGACCTGCGTCACGCCTAAAGGCGCCTGGAGTGGGGAGGAAAACTGTGAGGACGTGTCCAAAATATGGGGGCCTCACTTTCGGACGTGTCCACTCCTCGGGATCCAGTTTACTCCTCACTCCTCACTCCTCACTCCTCACTCCTGATTAAAAGGTTCAGATTCCCCTATATAGTGGGGCAAATCTTTTATTCACATATTCCTTCCCATTGACCAATCTTCATGGCTCCTATATAATAATTACTGTTCATGCGAGCGTGGCGGAACTGGTAGACGCACAGGATTTAGGATCCTGCGCTTTATGCATAAGGGTTCGAGTCCCTTCGCTCGCACCATCAAAAAAGAGCGGAAAACGAGAATTTCGTTTTCCACTCTTTTTTTAATAGCCTGAAATTTTACTAATGCCACTTAGAAATCAGAAGGTCACGGGCTTGCCGTAGTAAGCACATTCCAGGATGCGGCCCATGGTTTCATCATCCACTTTCCGCGGGTTCTCCGGCGTGCAGGCATCGAGAACCGCATTGTGGGCGATGGACTCTTTCTTCTGCAGGTATAATTCTTCCGGCACCCCATAGTCCTTGAGAGACAGGGGGATATCCATCATCCGGTCGAAGTGGCGGATGGCATCTTCATAGGAAAGCACCAGCTGGGCATCTGTATGGCCAGGCAGTCCTACCGTTTTGGCCAGATCCGCATACCGGCTCATGCAGGCTTTCTTATTGAACTGGATCACATAGGGCATGAGTATAGCGTTGGCGCAGCCATGGGGAATATGGAAAATAGCGCCAATCTTATGGGCCAGGGAATGGGTGATGCCGAGAAGGCCATTGGAAAAGGCCATGCCCGCGAGGCACTGGGCAATATGCATTTTGCCCCGGGCCTGTTTATCGCCGTGGTAGGATTCGAGAATATTATCAAAAATATCAGACACTGCCTGCTTGGCCAGGGGATCTGTAAACCCGTTGGCGCAGGTGGAAACATAGGCCTCCGTAGCGTGTGTGAGGGCATCCATGCCAGTGTAGGAAGTCAGCTTCGGCGGCATGGTGAGAGGAATGTCCAAATCCAGAATTGCCAAATCCGGTGTCAGGTTGAAATCTGCCAGGGGATACTTGATGCCTGTGGAATAGTCTGTGATGACAGAGAAGGAAGTGACTTCTGTAGCCGTACCGGATGTAGAAGGGATGGCTACGAAAATCGCTTTCCGGCGAAGGGGCGGAAGGGAAAAAGGTTTCTTGACCTCATCAAATGTCAATTCCGGATGTTCATAGAATACCCACATGGCCTTCGCTGCATCGATGGGAGAACCGCCGCCGATGGCAACGATGACATCCGGCTGGAATTCTTCCATGGCCTTGGCCCCTTCCCTGACTTTCTCAATGGACGGATCCGGGGCGATGCCTTCCATGGTATAGGTCTCTATGCCCGTATCATGAAGTACTTTTTCAACTTTCTGAAGGAAACCGCCGCGTCGCATGGAATGGCCACCAGTACAGATAAATGCTTTCTTGTGGCCTTTCAGTACTGCGAGCTTTTCAATGGCGCCATAGCCTACATAAATATCTCTTGGAAGCGTAAAACGGAACATGAAAATCTCCTCCTTTTTCACAAAAACAGGGCATCCGCTTTATTTCAACAGATTCCTGATATTTTTGCTTCACCTATAGTATAACCTGCTTTTGCCGGAGTACGGTAAATCTTTCCAAATCCGTATAAATCAACGGTTCGCTATGACTAAATGTCATTCGAGGAATGAACAATGGGTTGACGGAAAGGGGACTCTTTTTTATGCGAGTGCTTTTTTCTTATGATATAATAAATGTAGAGTTTACATCCCCGGCCAGGGGAAGTTCCCGCTAGAGCAGTTGGGAGAACGGAGGAAATTATGAAGAAATATGTGTGCAAAATCTGCGGATGGATTTATGATGAAGCACAGGGTGATCCGGATAATGGAATTGCGCCGGGCACCAAATTCGAAGACCTCCCTGCCGATTATGTATGCCCCATGTGCGGCGCCGGCAAGGACGAATTTGAAGTGTATGAAGGGTAATCCGGTATTGTCGGATAAAAACATTGGGTTATGGAAAAGCATGGGCTCCGTTCCGTGCTTTTTTGTTGCTATCTTCATTGTTATCAATTGTCATTTTCGCGGAAAAATATACTTGACAATAATAGTAAACCGCGGTATTATAAATACGTAAACAAAAGGAAACCGCCATTGGCCGTGGCGGTTCCACTCATTGTTACCAATCTTTCTCAACAACTCCAACGTCTCCAAAAAAGCCTCCCGCAAAAGGGAGGCTTTAGACGTGGCGGTTCTTCTTTTTAATCGGAAGATCCATGCCCTGGCTTTGGACAGCAGCAAAAAATCTGCCGGAAGAATTTTCTTTCCGGCAGATTTTTACTATTTCAATTCAGCTGTGCAATGGGGGCATCGGGTCGCATCGTCAGCAATGGCTTCCCGGCAGTAGGGACATTTTCTCGGTTCCTTGGCCGGCGCTTTGGGGAAGAACCGGTTGATCTGCTTCACCACGATAAAAATGGCAAAGGCCACAATCAGGAAATCAATGACGTTATTCAGAAACTGGCCATAGGCAATGACAGGGATTCCCATTTCCTTGGCTTCTGCCAGGGAAGAAACGGGAATGCGGGACAGAGGCAGGAAAAGGTTGGAGAAATCGATGCCTCCCAAAATATAACCCAGGGGAGGCATAATGATGTCGCTGACCAGGGATGAAACGATTTTCCCAAAAGCGGCGCCAATGACAACACCCACAGCCATGTCCACCACATTTCCCCGAAGGGCAAAATCTTTGAATTCTTTGAGCATACCCATAAAAGAAGGACTCCTCTCTCATATAAAGGAATTATAATTTTTATAACAATATATCATGATTTACTGCTGAACTCAAGGGGAAGAGAACCGAGGAGTGCGGAATATTTCAGTTTGTCGAGCTGTTGAGTTCGACACTGGAGGGTAGAGTCATTCGAGCGGGGGCTTCTATAGTAAACGACATTAATTACTTTACTTTAAATTGATGTATCTATGTGCTATACTTCAATTGGAGGTACAGTACATATGAACAATCGAAAGTATCACACTGATCCGGAAGAACTTTTGAGACAAGGTAAGGAGATTATGTCGTCTACTGATGACGCCAGGTTCCATTTCAGAGTATTCTCCGTAAACATGGTTCTATCCGGTTTGTCTGCTTCCCAAATCAGTAAATTAGCTGGTGTAAGCAAGATGACAATTTCATCCTGGGTAAAAATTGCTGATGAAAAGGGCTTTGACGCACTTAAATTAAAAGGGCACAAAGGCCGGCCCTCAAAGCTTACCAACGGGCAGCTAAAAGAAATCAAGCAGGCCCTTACTTCCGAGCCAAAACAATACGGCTACAATGTCTGGGATGGGCCGAGCTTGTCTGACTATATCAGTAGTAAGTACAACACTACGCTAAGCGTTAGACAATGCCAACGTCTATTTCACAGTCTGGGCTTTTCCCTTATCCGCCCCCAACTATATCCATCCAAGGGATACGAAGATACGGATGCACGAATTGCCTTTAAAAAAAATCGACGAAGTAAAAGCAGACAGTACCGCAATTCTGACATTTCAGGACGAAGTGCATTTCCAAATTCAGACTACAATTACACGTGGATGGTATGAAAAAGGCAGTGCACCTAAGGTGAAATCATTCCCGGCACGTTTCAAGTCTCCTTATAGTGGGTTTGTTATCCCAGAAACCGGAGAGTTATTTACGACAAAGCCGGAGAAATTCAACTATGAGACCACAATAGCCTCTATTCGTGAGTTCTTGGCTGCAAAACCGTTGCCGGAAGGCAAGCATTATGTTCTGGTAATGGACAATGCCCCTTGGCACAAAAAGGCCTATCGACTAATTGCTGTAGAAAAGCGGCCAGAATATGCGGATATATCAGATAAAATTACAATTTTGATGCTTCCTCCCTATTCACCTGATCTGAATCCAATCGAACAGGTTTGGAGAAAAACCCGCAGAGAATATACACACAATCGTTTCTTTGCAACCTTAATGGAACTTATGGAAACAGTTGAAAAAGCATTCGAGGCTTGGAAAAAGCCAAATGATCAGCTTCGAACCCTGTGCAGCTTTAAATAAAGTTATTTTTGTCGTTCACTATAGCTGCTAGCTCCTAGCTTCTAGGAAAGCTGGCCAGCCTACAGCACGAATGACTGACGGGAATACCGGGCGGAAGCGCCGCAGGCGGATCAGCCTTCCTAACAGCTAGCCGCTAGAAGCTAGAAGCTCCATGCGAGTGACTCTATCCGCAAGTATGCCAAACCGTTCGCTCCAACAGCTCTACAAACCGCAATTTGATGTAAAGTGCCTTTAGCGGACCGTCTTGACAATTTCATAACACATATGATATATTTCCTCTAATTAACTATCTTTTGGATAGATGTTTAAAAGGAGGGTTTCCTATGGCAGAAAAAAGAACAGTCGGAGTCGTGGGCCTGGGGCACGTTGGCGCCCATGTGGCATTTTGTCTGGGTATGATGGGGGTGGCCGATGAAATTCTCCTTTGCGATGTGAATGAACAGAAGGCCATCAGTGAATGCCAGGATTTGAACGATGCGGTCATGTATATGCCGAATCATTCTGTCTACCGGGTCGTAGACTACAGGGGACTGAAAAATGCAGACATTATTGTGAATGCCGTAGGGGACGTCAGCCTTTGTGCTACCGGCAACCGGGACGATGAATTGGGAAACAGTGTTCGCCAGGTGGCAGACTACATTCCGAAAGTCATGGCAGCCGGTTTCAATGGCATTTTCGTAACCATCACAAATCCTTGCGATGTGATTGCCCACCTGATTGCAAAATTATCCGGTCTTCCCCGGGGGCGGGTTGTGGGGACAGGAACCCTTCTGGATTCTTCCCGGCTGGTCCATGCCATTTCTGACCAGACAGGCCTGGATGCCAGGGGATTCTTTGCCTTTATGATGGGGGAACACGGAAATGCCCAGATGGTTCCCTGGTCCCAGGTGAATTTCTACGGCCAGACACTTTCCCAGATGGAAAAGGATCCCCGCTTTGTCTTCGACAAGGACAGGGTGGAAGAAAAGGCCATCAAAGGGGGCTGGGTGACCTACCAGGGTAAACAGTGCACGGAATATGGCATTGCCTCTGCGGGGGCAACACTGGTTCGCACCATCCTTCACGATGAGAAACGGATCCTTCCCTGTTCCGTGGAACTGGATGGAGAGTATGGGGAGAAAGATGTCTTTTGTGGTGTTCCGGCAATTATCGGTATCAATGGCGTGGAAGAAGTGCTGGAGTACCAGCTCACGGAGGAGGAAAGAAAGCGGTTCCAAAATTGCATCGATACGATTCATCGGAACATTGAAAGAGGAAACCTGTTTTTAAAGAAATAAGAGGAACACCGGCTCTGTCATGGGGCCGGTGCTTTTGCGTTTTGATGGTAAGGTCATATATTGCGATATTTCAGTTTGTCGAGCTGTTTGGTTTGGCGCTGATGGGTAGAGTCATTCGTGCGGAGCTTCTAGCTGCTAGCTCCTGGCTTCTAGGAAAGATCAACAGCCTACGGCACGAATGACTGATGGAAACAGGTAGGAAGCGCCGCAGGCGGGCCAGCTTTCCTGGCAGCTAACAGCTAGAAGCTAGCAGCCCCGTGCCAGTGACTCTGTCCAACCACATGCCAAACCGTTCGCTCCAACAGCTCTACAAACCGCAATTTGATGGAGAACATATCATGCACGTAAATACATTAATCGTTAAATACATAGATAAAATACTCTAAAATCGTATCAATTCATATTTTAACTCGAAATGATTACTTATTAGTTTTATGAATCAATAAGTAAATCGATACTAATTTACAGTAGGCTATTGATTTTGGGGAATCCCCTTAGTACAATGGATTCATGCAACGAAACAGGGCGTTCCGTATATAAATATAATAACCCGCCCTGTCCCTGCTGTTGATTCTGATTTAATGGTAACGGGAGCTGTCGGAAAGACCGGGGCCCGGTACCATGTTGTTGAGGGAGGATTTTATGAGACGTATTCGCAAGGTCCTTGTTGCCAACAGAGGCGAAATTGCTATTCGTGTATTCCGTGCCTGCAGTGAACTGGGAATTCGCACTGTAGCCATTTATTCCAAGGAAGATATTCTTTCCCTCCATCGCAACCGGGCCGATGAAGCGTACCTGGTGGGCGAAGGGGATAAACCGATTGATGCCTATCTCGATATTGAAGATATTATCCGCATCTGCAAGGAGCACGGCGTAGATGCCATCCATCCGGGCTACGGTTTCCTGGCTGAAAATGCGAAACTGGCAAAACGGTGCGAAGAAGAGGGCATTATTTTCATCGGGCCGAGAGTGGAACATCTCCAGATGTTCGGCGATAAGGTCAATTCCCGTATCCAGGCGGAAAAAGCGGGCATCCCCATGATCCCCGGTACCAACGGGGCGGTGAAGAGCTTTGAAGAAGTGAAGGCCTTCGCTGAAAAGAACGGTTTCCCCATCATGATCAAGGCTGTCAATGGCGGCGGCGGACGGGGAATCCGGAACGTAGACCGCATGGAAGACCTGGAAGAAGCCTATAACCGGGCTAAATCCGAAGCAAAGATGGCCTTCGGTGATGAAGATGTGTACGTAGAAAAGTGCATCATGAACCCGAAGCACATTGAAGTACAGATCATGGGCGATGAACAGGGCAATGTGGTTCACCTCTTTGAACGGGACTGCTCTATCCAGCGCCGTCACCAGAAGGTTATTGAAATGGCTCCGGCCTGGTCCCTGCCTGTGGAACTGCGCCAGAGAATCTGCGATGCTGCGGTGAAACTCATGAAGCACGTTCATTATGTGAATGCGGGCACCGTAGAATTCCTGGTAGACCAGGATGAAAAGCATTTCTACTTCATCGAAGTAAACCCCCGTGTCCAGGTGGAACATACGGTAACAGAAATGATTACGGATGTGGATATCGTGAAGAGCCAGATCCTCATTGCCGAAGGCTATGCCCTGGACGGACCGGAAATCGCCATTGGCCAGCAGAAGGACATCTGGTACAAGGGCGTGGCAATCCAGTGCCGTATTACCACCGAAGATCCGCAGAATAATTTCATGCCGGATACGGGCAAAATCATTGCCTACCGGAGCGGCGGCGGCCCGGGCATCCGACTCGATGCAGGCACAGCCTACACGGGCGCAGTCATTACACCCTATTATGATTCTCTCCTCGTCAAAGTTACCGCCCATGCCCTCCATGCGAAGGATACCATCCACAAGATGCTCCGCTGCCTGGATGAATTCCGTATTTCCGGTGTGAAGACCAATATTTACTTCCTCCAGAACATGCTTCGTACCCGGGATTTCCAGGAAGGAAAATGCGATGTAAACTATATCGACCGCAACCCCTGGCTCCTCCAGGAACCGGACCTTATTTCCGATCGGGGCACGAAGCTCCTTTCCTACATTGCTGATATTACGGTGAACGGTTATGCCGGTGCCGGACACCAGGAAAAACCGGACTTTGCGGAACTCCCGGTGCTGGATGCCTCCCATGAGGACGTACCGGAAGGAACCCGGCAGCTTTTGGACAAACTGGGACCGGAAAAATTTGCCAAATGGGTGATGGACCAGAAGGAAGTCATGTTCATGGACACCACATACCGCGATGCCCATCAGTCCCTGCTGGCTACCCGCATCAGGACCCATGATATTATGAAAGCCATCCATTATACCGCTGTCCATGTACCACAGCTGTTCTCCTTTGAAAACTGGGGCGGCGCGACCTTTGATGTGGCTTACCGTTTCCTGGATGAAAGCCCCTGGGACCGGCTCCGGCAGATGCGTAAGGCTGCTCCGAATATCCTGTTCCAGATGCTCACCCGCGGTGCCAATACCGTAGGTTATACGAACTATCCGGAAAATGTGGTACGCCACTTCATTGACCAGGCGGCGGACAACGGTATCGATGTATTCCGTATCTTTGACTGCCTGAACCAGCTGAACCACATGACCATTTCCATTGATGAAGTTCGGAAGAAGAATAAGATCGCCGAAGCCTGCTTCTGTTATACCGGCGACATCATGGATCCGAACCGCCAGAAATATTCCCTCAAGTACTATACGGACCTGGCAAAGGAAATGAAGAATGCCGGTGCCAATATCATTGCTATCAAGGATATGGCGGGCCTCCTGAAGCCGGAAGCAGCCTATGCCCTGATTTCCGCCCTGAAGGATGCGGTGGACCTGCCGATTCACCTGCATAGCCATGAAGGCGGCGGCTGCACCCTGTACTCCTATGCCAAAGCCATCGATGCGGGCGTGGATATTGTGGATGTGGCTACCAGCGCCCTGTCCAACGGCACGAGCCAGCCTTCCATGACAGCCATGTACTATGCGCTCCAGAATAACCCGAGGCAGCCGAAACTGGATATTGATGCCCTCGAAACTATCGACCGCTACTGGCAGGGGGTCCGTCCCTACTATGCGGGCGTTGATTCCAGAATGGCCAGCCCGAACACCACCCTCTTCCAGCATGAAATGCCTGGCGGACAGTACAGCAACCTGCGGCAGCAGGCTACGGCAGTGGGCCTTGGCGATCAGTGGCCTGAAGTGTGCCGCATGTACGCCAAAGTGAATATGATGTTCGGCGATATCATCAAAGTTACACCGTCCTCCAAAGTGGTAGGCGATATGACCCTCTTCATGGTGCAGAACCATCTGACGGAGAAAGATATCTATGAAAAGGGAGATACCCTGGACTTCCCGCAGTCCGTTGTCGATTTCTTCGACGGGAAACTGGGCATTCCTTACGGCGGATTCCCGGAAAAACTGCAGAAGGTCATCCTCCGCGGCCAGAAACCGCACCTGGAAAGCCATCCGGAAGATGTGGACTTCGAGAAGGTCAAGATGGAAATGAAAGAAAAACACATTCCCACAAGGGAAGAAGATGTGTCTTCCTACTGCATCTATCCGAAGGTATTCTCCGATTATATGGAACGGTATCATAAGTACGGCGACCTTTCCATCCTCGATACACCCACCTATTTCTTCGGCATGAAACCGGGAGAAGAAGTGCGGGTGGATATCGATGAAGGCAAGATGCTCCTCGTACGGCTGGATAACATCACAAAGCCTGATGGTGAAGGAAACCGGGAAATCCAGTTCGAACTGAACGGTATGCCCCGGGAGATCAAAGTCCATGATAAACACGTGGCGGAATCCGCAGTTACTGCCCGGAAGGCAGACAAAGATGTGATCGGCGAAGTGGGTGCTACCCTCTCCGGTTCCGTGGTGAAACTGCTTGTGGACAAAGGCTCCTCCGTGAAGAAGGGGGATCCGGTCATCGTGACGGAAGCCATGAAGATGGAGACCACTATCACCGCTCCGGTGGACGGCATTGTATCGGAAATCCACGTGAAAGCAGGCCAGCGCATCGAATCCGGCGATCTGCTCATGGTTATCGAATAATTTATACAGCAATCAGCTGCGCAGGATAGTAGGGAAATAGGGTTTTCACCGCTTTCTCCGGCATCCGGGTCTCTTTTACAGATGGGCTGCCGGAGAATGTTTTCTCTCAAAGAAAAGCGGGAGATGTTCTTTTCCTGATAAATAAAACGCCTGTCAAGCATTTTTGAAAATGTCCCGAGAATTGTCATTTAATAGCCCCGCAATAGTGGGGCTATTTTGAGTGGTTAGGCCAGTATGTTACTAAAATATGTTACGCGATGCAAGTTCTTCTGGATCTTGTCTGGAATGATGCGGTCTTGTAAGGACGTAATGACGGAAAGATGCCTGCTTCCATGGGTGACTCATCGGTGGAATCCAGTGTTTCTGAGGCTTTGGTTTGGTATAGTCAGCATCAAGCTCAGGAGATTTCTTCTGGCGCAAAGGGATGGCTTCCAGCGCGTAGATACTGGTATCGTTAACACTGCAGTAGAGTTCGCCGTTGAAAGCCCGTATGACTAGTACTTTGGTTCCGCTGGCATAATGCACCTGATGGCCTTCTGAATCAAGCATACGATAGTACTGACGCTGGAAACGGATGCAGTGGCCTCTGTCTACCGTACGGCCTGTAAGTACAGCCAGTATCAGGTTGATCCTCTCATCTGACGGTTGCGTCACAAAAGCTGATTTGGTACTATTGGGGGGAAGTGCAAACTTCGCATTGAATTCTTTTAGGTAGGACTTGAGGAATTCATTGGCGTCTGCAATAGTCGTGATGCCTGCCTGTCTCAGCTCAATCGGCAGGCGCGACTGCAGCGTCTCATTGAGCCGCTCAACCCGGCCTTTGGCCTGTGGTACGCTGCTTGACTCAAGGTGTATCCCCAGTTGCCTGCAAGCGTAACCGAACTGCGTATAGGTATCCTCGTCGATGGACGGGGATCCTTTTTGTTTGTAAATGAACACAGTGCGTTTATCCGTGAAGATTTCCACAGGGATTCCGTAATCTTTGAGAGTCTGCCAGAGGACATGGTAATAGCCGTTCAGGGTCTCCTGGGTGTCAAAATAGCCGCCAGTCACGATGCCAGTGGCATCATCAATGAAGAGGTGGAGATGCCGGATCTTCCCGGGAACCCATTCATATGGAGTGGCATCACCCTGCAGCTGTTCCCCAAAGTAAGCATGCCGTGGACGCCGGCTGTGGGCATCTTCAGCAGCCACAAGATTGACTTGTATTTCCATCTGCTTTTTCTTGGATTTCGTGTTGCTTTTCATTGCTTCCAATTTTCTCCTGATCCGTTTTCTTTTGGCCCGTGTAGCCTTAGGAGAGAGAATAAAGGCTGCCTCAAGAATGGAGGCTACAGAGGAAACGGAGACATGGATATTCTCATGTCTGTCCAGAAGTTCGGTAAAGTGGGTAAAATTGGCGCCATAGTACTCATTCTGGTAAAGGGCCACAATTTTTTCTCTGAGTGAGGCTGGAAGTGTTGTTACGGGCTGTCTACCCCTGTTCCCGTGGACAAATGCTGCTTTACCTTCCTGACGATAGCGCAGGATTAACCGGTTCACGGTGCGGACAGTGCACTCCAGCCGGACAGCTGCTGCGAGCTTGTTGCCATCTGGATGATTAACAAGAGATTTGATTGTTTCATATTTGAACTGCTCGTCCATCGTTAATTCAACCTTTCTGATAAAAATTCCTCCCATCACTTGCGTTAAGATTGTGATGAGATTATACCATGACTGGGACATTTTCATTTGTGGTTACTTGAGACAATATCACTTGTGGTTCATATGTTCTTTTCCTGATAAATAAAACGCCTTGCACCATTTTCTTGGAGCAGGTATACTAGTAGAAATAAATGGGAATAAATGGGAACTTTATTTCAGTGGAGGAGGAGTATTATCGTGTTTAGTAAGATTAAGGATATCCTGTCCAAGGTGTCCCTTATCAAGCAGATTGCGGTGGGACTTGTCATCGGTATCTGCATTGCGGTGTTTTTCCCGCCGGCCATTCCGGTGGTCAAGATTTTTGGGGATCTTTTTGTTAAAGCTTTGAAGGGCGTTGCGCCAATCCTGGTCTTCTTCCTGGTCATGAATGCCATGGCCCAGAGAAAAGAAGGCTCCGGCGGCAGCATGAAGCCGATTATTGAACTCTATGTGATTGGTACATTCTTTGCCTCCATCGTGGGCGTGACCATGTCTTTCCTGTTTCCGACAGACCTGGCTCTCCAGGTAGCACCGGATACAAAGCTGGCACCGCCAAGCGGCATTATTCAGGTGCTCCATAACCTGATCCTTAGCATCGTGGACAACCCGGTGGCTGCACTGATGAACGCCAATTACATCGGTATCCTTGGCTGGGCAATCATTCTGGGGATTGCGCTGAAGACCTGTGCCGGTGATACAACCAAGACCTGCCTCAATGATATTGCTGCAGGCATTACGAAAGTGGTAACCTGGGTCATCCACTTCGCACCACTGGGCATTATGGGCCTGGTTGCTGATTCTGTGGGCACCGCCGGTGTGGGAGCTCTTCTGGGGTATGTACAGCTCCTTGGCGTGCTTATCGGATCCTATTTCCTCGTTGCCCTCGTGATGAACCCGCTCATTGTCTTTGCCAAGGTTCGTAAGAACCCGTATCCCCTGGTTCTCACTACGCTCCGTGAAAGCGGCGTTTATGCGTTCTTCACCAGAAGCTCCGCAGCTAACATTCCGGTGAACCTGTCCCTCTGCAAACGGCTGGGACTGAATCCGGATACCTTCACCATTTCCATTCCCCTGGGCGCTACCATTAATATGGCCGGCGCATCCATCACCATTTCCGTACTGGCCCTGGCAGCCGCCCATACTCTCGGCATCAACGTAGATATGGGTACGGCCCTTCTCCTGTGCATCGTGTCTACAGTGGGCGCCTGTGGTGCTTCCGGCGTAGCCGGCGGTTCCCTGCTCCTCATTCCGGTAGCCTGCGCTTCCTTTGGTATCGGCAATGACATTTCCATGCAGGTGGTAGGCGTAGGCTTCATCATCTCCGTACTGGAAGATGCCTGCGAAACGGCCCTGAACAGCTCCAGCGATGTGCTCTTTACGGCTACTGCAGAATTTGCAGAACGTCGGAAGAACGGGACCCTCGATGCGGCTGACATGGTTCCAAAGGATGAACGGTAATTTGTTGTAAAGAAAACTGTGAACCCTGTATCTGATACATGGGTTTACAGTTTTTTATTGCTCCGAAAAGGGAGACCTATGATTCTGTTTTATCATAACTTCCCATATTTATACAAAAAAGTCATTCAAGCATAAAAATGTTGCATTATACATATAAGGGCAGTATACTGATTCTATTATTGGGACCCATTCCTGTCTGGGAGGAATGGGTTTTGGTTTGGCTCGGGAAAGGGGATTCCGGGATTTTTATATGGGGTTAGGAGGATTTTATGAAAAAAATAAAGGAATGGGTTACCCGGGTGGCTCTGATCAAGCAGATTGCCATCGGCCTGGTTATTGGCATCATTATCGCCGTCTTTTTCCCGCCGGCTATTCCGGTGGTGAAAATTTTCGGCGATCTTTTCGTGAAGGCTTTGAAAGGGGTGGCGCCGGTTCTCGTATTCTTCCTGGTCATGAATGCCATGGCCCAGAAGAAAGAGGGTCCGGGGGGAAGGATTAAGCCGGTCATTGAACTGTACATGATTGCCACGTTCTGTGCTTCCCTGGTGGGGGTGGCCATGTCCTTCCTGTTTCCTACGTTTCTCCAGCTCCAGGTGGCGCCGGATACGAAACTGGCACCGCCAAGCGGCATTGTGGCGGTACTTCACTCTCTCGTCCTCAGTATCGTGGATAACCCGGTATCCGCGCTCATGAATGCCAATTACATCGGCATTCTGGCATGGGCCGTGATCCTGGGGATTGCCCTGAAGCAGACTGCCAGCGAATCTACGAGGGTCTGTCTCGATGATATTGCGGCGGCCATTACGAAAGTGGTGACCTGGGTCATCCACTTTGCTCCTCTTGGCATTATGGGCCTTGTGGCGGACTCCGTAGGCACTGCCGGTCTGGGGGCTCTCCTGGGTTATGCCCAGCTTCTTGGGGTACTTATCGGTTCCTATTGTCTGGTGGCCCTGGTCATGAATCCTTTCATTGTGTTCCTGAAGGTCCATAAAAATCCCTATCCCCTGGTGCTTACCACCCTTCGGGAAAGCGGGGTCTATGCGTTCTTTACAAGAAGTTCCGCTGCCAATATTCCGGTGAACCTTTCTCTCTGCAAACGGCTGGGACTGGATCCGGATACGTACACCATTTCTATTCCCCTTGGGGCTACGATCAATATGTCCGGTGCGTCCATCACCATTTCTGTGCTGGCCCTGGCGGCTGCCCATACATTGGGCCTTGCTATCGACCTTCCTACGGCCTTCCTCCTCTGTATCGTTTCGGCCATTGGTGCCTGCGGTACCAGCGGCGTGGCGGGGGGATCCCTTCTTCTCATTCCGGTGGCCTGCGCATCCTTTGGTATAGGCAATGATATTTCCATGCAGGTGGTAGGCGTAGGTTTCATTATCTCCGTACTGGAAGATGCCTGCGAAACGGCACTGAACAGTTCCAGCGATGTCCTTTTCACGGCAGCTGCTGAATTTGGGGAAAGAAGAAAGAACGGAACCCTGAAGGCTTCGGATATGGTGCCCCATGCTTGAAATGCAAAATTGACCGTCAGTATATTTTTTCTTGCCTTTCCATGTAAAAAAGCATAAAATGGGAGCTGTGTATATTTACATGGCTCCTTTTTGTTGGATGAGATATTTCAGTTTGTCGAGCTGTTTGGTTTGGCGCTGATGGGTAGAGTCATTCGTGCGGAGCTTCTAGCTGCTAGCTCCTAGCTTCTAGGAAAGATCAACAGCCTACGGCACGAATGACTGATGGAAACAGGTAGGAAGCGCCGCAGGCGGGCCAGCTTTCCTGGCAGCTAACAGCTAGAAGCTAGGAGCTCCATGCGAGTGACTCTACCCGTCAGCATGCAAAACCCATCAGCTCTACAAACCGCAATTTGTTTCCTGTCCCCATAGTGCGATATGCCCCTGGAAATGATAAAATAAGAAGAGTTGTATAGTGGAGGTTTGTATGGAAACAATCGGACTGCTGGCAGGGATAGGGACCCTTCCTGTGGAGTTTACGGAAGCGGTGAAATCCCAGGGATACCGGGTAGTATGTATCGCTGTGATTCCCGGCATCGATGGTCGGCTGAAAGACATGGCAGATGCCTATTATGAAATCAGTGCGTTCAAGTTAAATAAAGTAATAAAAACACTGGTCAATGAACATGTGAAGGAAGTCACCATGATCGGCAAAGTGACGAAGGAGTGGCTCTTTAAGAACCATCCCTTCCCGGACCTTAGGGCCATCAAGGTGCTGAACCGTCTCCGGAAGAAGGATTTTAAGGATGATACAGTGACACTGGCTATTGTAGAGGAGCTGGCAAAGGACGGGATTTCCGTGCTGGACCAGACGAAGTACCTGAAGCCCCTCATGCCGGGCCCCCAGGTTTTCACGAAGAAAAAGCCCACCGACGCCCAGATGGCGGATGTGCTTTTTGGATTCAAGGCAGCCAAGGCCATCGGGGCCATGGACCTGGGGCAGACGGTGGTAGTAAAGAACCAGGCCGTCATGGCAGTGGAAGCCATCGAAGGTACCGATGCCTGCATCAAACGAGGCGGTGCCCTGGCCCGGGGCGGTGCAGTGGTGGTGAAGACGGCAAAACCATCCCAGGATACCCGCTTCGATATGCCTGCCGTGGGACTCCAGACACTTCATTCCATGGAAGAAAGCGGCTGCGCTGTGTTGGCCATAGAGGCCTGGCATACCCTTTTTGCGGAAAAGGATGCAGTGCTGAAGGAGGCCAATGAGAAGGGCATCGTTATTCTTGCCGTAGAACAGGATTAAGTATGAAAATTATGATGTCCGCCGGAGAGGCTTCCGGCGATATGCATGCTGCTGCAGTGGCAGCAGAGCTCAAGCGCATGATGCCGGATGTGGAAATCTTTGGCATGGGCGGCGCAGACATGAAGAAAAGCGGCGTCCGTATTATCTATGATATAGAAAACCTGGGAATCATCGGTGTTGTGGAAGTCATCAAACATATTCCCTTTTTCTTCCGTCTCCGGAGCTTTCTGAAGGAAGCCATGGTCCGGGAGAAACCGGATGTGCTGGTCTGTGTGGATTATCCGGGCTTTAATATGAAGCTGGCCCATGTGGCAAAGGAACTGGGCATTCCCGTGGTCTATTACATTGCCCCCACCATCTGGGCATGGAACAAGGGCAGGGCAAAGAATATTGTCAGGGATGTGACCATGGTGGCCTCCATATTTCCCTTTGAAGCCAAGGCTTATAAGGAAGCCGGGGCACCAGTAACCTTTGTAGGCCACCCTTTGGCAGATACGGTAAAGCCTTCCATGTCCTTTAATGAGGCTATGGACTATTTCCATGGGGACTGGGACAGGAAGCGGATTCTCCTCATGCCGGGGAGCCGGAAAAATGAGGTTACCGGCCTTCTTCCCATTATGCTGGGAGCGGCGGAAAAGCTGGCAAAAAAGGAAAGATGCCAGTTTTTCATTCCCCGGGCATCCACCATCCCGGAAAGTTTTCTTAAGTCCCTGATTGGAAATTCTCCTTTGTCCATTGAAATCACAGAAGGCCACCAGTACGACCTCATGCAGATCTGCACGGCCTGCGTAGCGTCTTCCGGTACGGCTACCCTGGAAACGGCGCTGATGGAGCTGCCTACGGTATTGGTCTATAAGCTGGCTCCGGTGACCTGGTTCCTGGCAAATCTCCTGGTCCATGTCAAATATGCGGGTCTACCCAATCTCCTCATGGGCAGGGAAGTGACGCCGGAACTCCTGCAGGACAGGGCCAATGCGGAAAATATCACGTCCATCCTCCTTCCCTGGATAGAGGATGAGGAAAAGAGAAAGAAAAATATAGAAGAAATCAAAGAAGTGCGGAAAGCGCTGGGCTCCGGTGGAGCTGTCCATCGCGTGGCCCGTCTTATAGTTGACACGGCAGGAGCTGTCCATGGCAGAAAAGAGAAGTAAATTAAACAGTTATCGCAGGCTGCTGAAATACCTGAAGCCCTATATCAAGCTGCTCATCGTATCCATTATCTGTATGATATCGGTATCGGCGACGAATCTGTACGTTCCGTGGATTATCAAGGACGTTATCGATAAGGTACTGGAGGATAAGGACATCACCATGCTGTACCTTATCATCGTTTCCATTATTATCGTATTCTTTATCCGCGGGGCCACTACATTTGCCCACCGCTACCTTATGGGCTATATCGGGCAGTCCGTGATTCGGGATCTCCGGAACAAACTCTATGACCATCTGCAGAAACTGCCTATTGCCTATTTCGATAAGCGGCGGACTGGGGAAATCATGAGTAATCTCACCAATGACATCAGTGCCCTGCAGACTGCCATGACATCTGACTTTATCATGCTGGTGCAGGAAGGAGCTATTTTTATCGGCTCCTTTGCGGCCATGATTTACCTGCAGTGGAAACTCACCATCCTCTGCCTGGTCATTGTGCCACTGGTTTCGGTGACCATTAAGTTCTTTGGTAAGAAACTTCACTCCTCCGGACGGAATGTGCAGGAGCGGCTGGCTGATGTGACGGCCATGCTCCAGGAAACTATATCGGGGGTCCGCATCATCAGAAGCTTTAACCGTTCTGATTATGAAATGAAGCGGTTCAATAAAGTAAACCAGGATAACTTCAAAGCCACGGTCCGCTCCATCCGCCAGCAGAGCCAGCTCACGCCGGTGGTGGAATTCCTGGCGGCCCTGGCGATTACAGTCATTATCTGGTACGGCGGGGTTTCCGTCATTGACGGCATTATGACCGCAGGCGAACTGATAGCGTTCCTGATTTATGCCATTAACCTGGCAAATCCCATCAAGCGTATTGCCGACAGCTATGGCAATATCCAGAAGTCCCTGGCTGCTGCCGACCGGGTATTTGATATTCTCGATGAAAAGGAAGAGGAACAGAACCGGGCGGAAGAAAAGCCTCTGGTGGTGACAGAAGGGGCTGTGGAAGCCAAGCACGTGGCTTTCTATTATGAAGAAGGGCATCCGGTGTTGAAAGACCTGAATTTCAAGGCCAACCCCGGAGAGACCATCGCCATTGTAGGGCCTTCGGGAGCCGGTAAATCGACGATTGCGAACCTTCTTCCCCGGTTCTATGAAGTAACCGGCGGGGAAATCGACATTGACGGTACAGACATCCGCAAGGCCACCCTGGGATCCCTTCGAGACCAGATCGGTCTGGTACCCCAGGACACGCTTCTCTTCAATACGTCCATCAAGGATAACGTCCTCTATGGGCGGCTGGATGCGACGGACGAAGAAGTCTGGGCGGCTATCCGGGCGGCGAATGCGGAGAAATTTATTAAGGAACTTCCCAATGGCATTGATACAAAAGTGGGAGACCGGGGACTCATTCTTTCCGGCGGCCAGCGGCAGCGTATCGCTATCGCCAGGGCAATTCTGAAGAATCCGAAAATCCTCATTCTCGACGAAGCCACGTCGGCTCTGGATACGGAAAGTGAAAAAATCGTACAGGATGCGTTGGATAAGCTCATGGTTGGCCGTACATCCTTTGTTATTGCCCACCGGCTTTCCACGATTAAGAACGCGGACCAGATCCTTGTTCTCAATGACGGTGTCATTGCAGAACGGGGGACCCATGATGAACTCATGTCGAAGGGCGGCCTCTATTATGACCTCTACACCATGAGCGCCAAAGTGGCGGAGGCGGAAGAGGATGCGGAGGATGAGGAAAAGGAAGGATAAATCCTTTCTCCCACTCCCCAAAGTTACAGTTTGTTTTCCGGAAAAGGAGATACCCATTGTACTGGTTTTACAACATATGCCTGGTGGCTTACTGGATCCTCCAGATACCGATCCTCATTTACCGCCTTGTGTTTGAAGAGGGATTTTATGACAGGCTGAAGCAGAGCGCCGGCATTATGCCTACTCCTACGCTGCTGCAGATTGCTGACCATAATGCTATTTGGGTCCATGCCGCATCGGTGGGGGAAGTGGTGGCTGCCAGCCCTATTGTGAGGGAACTGAAGGAAAAATACCCCGATGAAATGGTGGTGGTATCTGTAGTTACCGCTACGGGACACCGCATGGCCCAGCGCATCATTCCGGAAGCGGACGGGCATATATTCTTTCCCTTTGACCTCCCGGTTATTACGGAACGAATCGTGAACATCGTAAATCCCAAAGCCATTATTCTCATAGAAACGGAATTGTGGCCGAATTTCCTCCGCCTTGCCTGGCGGAAAAAGATTCCGGTCATGATGATGAACGGCCGTATCAGCGGCCGCTCTATGAAGCGGTATTCCCTGATCCGGCGGTTTACGACGAAAATGCTTTTCCAGATCCGGAAGTTCTGCATGCAGTCGAAAATCGACCAGGAGAGGATTATTTCCATGGGAGCCATTCCGGATAGGGTGACGATTACGGGAAATACGAAGTATGACCAGACCTATGCGGAAGTTTCGGAAGAAGAAAGAAACCGGCTCCGTAAGGAATTTCGGTTTGACGGAAAAGGACCGATCATCGTTGCCGGTTCCACCCACGGGGGAGAAGAGGAAATCATTGTCCGTACCTTTAAAAAAGTGCTCGAGAAGTATCCGGATGCCCGGCTTCTTCTGGCGGTGCGGGAAATTACAAGGGCTCCTTCTGTCCGGTTTATGATCAAACACCATGGATTTACCGTGCTTCGCCGGTCCAAGATGGGAACGGAAGAGGATGATGGGAAAAGTGCCCAGATTGTTATTCTGGATACCATCGGCGAACTGGGACGGCTCTACAGCCTGGCGGATGTGGTCTTTGTGGGCGGCAGTTTTGTAAAGGTGGGGGGACACAATATCCTGGAACCCGCGGCCCATGGCAAGCCGGTTCTTGTGGGGCCCTACATGTTCAATTTCCAGGAAATCTTTGAACTTCTTTCAAGTCGGGGCGTATGTATCATGACGCCGGATGAGAAATCTTTTGAAACAACATTGCTGGACCTTTTGGACCATCCGGAAAAAATGAAGCGTATGGGAGAGGCGGCGTTGGAAGTGGTCCGGGAAAACCAGGGAGCCACGGGCCGCAATATCCATGCCTTTGAAGAACTGGTGGCAGAGTATGGTATCCATTTGAGAGGGAAAAATGAGCCTTGAAGACTATGTGACGGGACTCATGAAGAATCCGAAACCCCGGGGAAAGGACCGGGTGGCCCTGTTTTTCCTGGAAAAGCTGGAGTCCCTTTATCTGTCCCAGGTCGTAAAAAAGAGGGACAAAGCCCTGGCCGCTGCTGAAAGTGTGGGGGTACCTGTCATTTCTGTAGGGAATATTACGGCCGGTGGTACGGGAAAGACCCCCTGTATTATCCGGATTGCGGAGCTCCTGAAGGCAGAAGGGCATCGACCTGCCATTATCAGCCGGGGCTATAAGAGCGGGCTCGAAAAGGAGGGAGGCATCGTATCCGATGGCCGATCCATCCTTGTTTCCCAGAAAATGGCAGGGGACGAACCCTATATGATGGCCTTGAAGCTTCCGGGAGTGCCGGTGCTGGTGGGAAAGGACCGATTCCGGTCCGCGGAAAAGGCAAAAGAATTGGGAGCAGATATTCTGCTCATGGATGATGGCTTCCAATACTGGTCTATGAAACGGGACAGGGATATAGTCCTTTTGGATTGTACGAATCCCTTTGGCTATGGCCACGCCCTGCCTCGGGGACTTCTCAGGGAGCCCCTGGAAGCTCTTAGAAGGGCTAGTCTCTTTATACTGACCAAGAGTGACCAGGCAGCTCCATCCAAAATAGAGGAAATCAAAAGGATCCTCCGGAAAATTGCCGGGAACAGGCCGGTCATTTCTTCCTGCCACAGCCCCTCCGGCGTTGTGGCATACGGCGCATGGAAAAGCAGGAATCCCAGGAAACCAAGGCCCGAGACAAAAGGCAAACGGGCCTATCTTGTTTCCGGTATAGGAAACCCTGGCGCCTTTGCGGAAACGGCGCAGGAAGCCGGGCTGTTTCTCACGGGAGAGATGGCTTTTGATGACCACCATGCCTATGAAGAGGAGGATATCCGGAATGCGGAATCCGAAGCCCGCAGGTATGGGGCGGATATGATTGTTGTCACGGAAAAAGATGCCGTCAAAATGATGAATCTTACCAGTATGGAAAAGTCGACGGTACCGTTCTATGTCCTTGAAATAGAGATGACCTTCCCTGAAGGCCTCGCACTTTTAAAAAAACAATGGGAGGATTTATGATGAAAGCAGCCTGTATTATTCCTTCCCGCTATGCCTCCACCAGGCTTCCGGGAAAACCGCTTCGCATGATCGCCGGCAAAACACTGGTCCATCGGGTCTATGAAAGGGCCTGCCTTGCTAAAGTGCCGGATACGGTCATCGTGGCTACGGACCATGAAGACATCGAGAAAGAAGTCAAAAGTTTCGGCGGCCACGTGGTGATGACTTCCGTTAACCATCCCACCGGAACGGACCGGCTGGCGGAGGTAGCAGAAAAACTTCCTCAGTATGATATTATTGTCAATGTACAGGGGGATGAGCCTCTTATTGATCCCGATGTGATTGACCGTCTGGCCAGGGATCTCATGGATCATGAAGACCTGGATATGGCTACTGTAGCTACCCCTTTGAAAAAAGAGGAGTATGAGGATCCATCGGCGGTGAAGGTAGTTGTGAACCGGAAAGGGGAAGCTCTCTATTTTTCCCGGTCCCTCATTCCCTATCCCCGTCATGAATTTTCTGTACCTCCCCTGAAGCATGTGGGAATCTATGCATACCGCCGGGATTTTCTCCTGGCCTATGCAAAGATGGAACAGACGCCACTGGAAAAAACGGAATCCCTGGAACAGCTCCGGGCTCTGGAAATGGGATATAAAATCGGTGTCATTCCGGTGGAAACGGAGGATATCGGTATTGATACGGAAGCGGACCTGAAGAAGGCCAATGAGTATTTTGAAAGGAACCACTTATGAAAACAATTCACGTAGGAAATCTGACCATCGACGGAAGCAGGCTGTTCCTGATTGCAGGACCCTGTGTCATTGAGGGGTATGACCGCACCCTGATGATCGGCAGGGAAATCAAAAAAATCTGTGAACGGCTGGGAGTGCAGTATATTTTCAAGGCCTCCTATGACAAGGCAAACCGTTCTTCCTTCCATTCTTTCCGTGGACCGGGACTGGAAAAGGGGCTGGAAATCCTGGCGGATATCAAGAGAGAACTCCAGGTACCGGTATTGTCTGATGTACACGATGTGACGCAGCTGGCACCGGCAGCGAAGGTGCTGGATATGCTGCAGATTCCTGCATTTCTCTGCCGGCAGACGGACCTGGTCTATGGGGCTGCCAAGACCGGTAAGCCGGTGAATGTAAAGAAAGGCCAGTTCATGGCACCGGAAGATATGAAAAATGTGATTGAGAAAATGGAAGAAGCGGGGAATCCGAACCTGGCTGTTACGGAACGGGGGGCTTCCTTCGGTTACCATAACCTGGTAGTGGATATGCGGTCTTTCCCCATTATGCGCCAGTTTGGGTACCCTGTCATTTTCGATGCCACCCACAGCGTACAGCTGCCGGGGGGCATGGGCGGCTCCACCGGGGGACAGCGGGAATTTATTCCGTACCTCGCAAGGGCGGCTGCAGCATCGGGAGTGGACGGTTTCTTTATGGAAGTCCATGACAACCCGCCGGAAGGCTTGTCCGATTCCACCAATATGCTTTACCTGTCTTCCCTGGAGGACCTCTTGAAGGATCTCATCGCTATTAATAATGTGGTGAAAAAGGATAAGGAACAGGGACTGGTGAAAGGGAAATAAAAGCCCCTTCATAAGTCACCCCCTCAGGGGATAATTATTGTATAATAGAAATAATATATGGTTCTTTAGGAAATTTTTGTGTTCTGTAGAAATGGGAGGCACTATGTCAGTCATTGAAACAGCCACACGGGTACTGAAAGACGAAGCGGCGGCGGTGTTATCTCTAGTGGATAAGCTGGATGGCCAGTTTGAAGAAGCTGTGAAACTCATTGAAAGTGCAAAGGGCCGGGTGGTTCTGACAGGCATGGGAAAGTCCGGCCATATTGCCCGCAAGGTGGCGGCCACCATGGCCAGCACCGGGACTCCTGCTTTTTTTCTCCATCCTGCTGAAGGCATTCATGGGGACCTGGGCATGGTGACAGCGGACGATGTGGTGGTGGCTTACTCGAATAGTGGCGAAACTGCGGAAATCCTGAATATTCTTCCTTCCCTGAAACGGATCGGTGCCAAACTGGTGGCGGTGGTAGGAAATACAAAATCTACTCTGGCAAAGAATGCGGATGCCGTACTGGATGCGGGGGTGGAAAAAGAGGCAGACAGCCTGGGACTGGCACCCACCAGTTCCACCACTGCCGCCCTGGCGTTGGGAGATGCATTGGCCGTATGCCTGATGGAACGGCACCATTTTACGGCCGATAACTTCGCTGTATTCCATCCCGGCGGTTCTTTGGGGAAAAGGCTTCTCCTGACTGTGGAAATGGTGATGCACAAGGGAGAAGACAATCCGGTGATTTCGGAAATTTCTACAGTAAAAGATGCCCTTTTCGTGATGACAGACAAAGGGCTCGGCGCTGTTTCTGTGGTGGACGATGCAGGGGTTCTCAAGGGTCTGATGACCGATGGCGATGTCCGCCGGGGTCTGGAAAGGGGCATGGATTTCCTGTCCCGCCCTGTTAAAGATGTGATGACGCTCCATCCCCAGGTGATTCACAGGGAAAGACTGGCAGCCGAGGGGCTCCATATCATGGAGCAGCATAAGCCCCATCCCATTACTGTCCTTCCAGTGACCGATGAAACGGGCAGGGCCATCGGCATGATCCATATCACCGACCTCCTGCGGCAGGGGGTTGTATGATGGGAAATGCAGGTACCGTAAAGCTCATAGCCTTTGATGTGGATGGTACGCTGACTGATGGCACCCTTGTGATGGGGCCCAATGGCGAAGCATTGAAGCTGTTCCATGCTCGGGACGGGCTGGGTATTTCCCTGGCCCACCGCATGGGATATGTGACCGGATTTATCACCGGCAGGAAATCGAAGCTTGTGGAAAACAGGGGCAAAGAGCTGCAGGTGGACTTTATCCTTATGGGTGTTTCCAATAAGGTAGAAGCCATGGAAAGCATACTGGAAAGGCATGGGCTCACATGGAAAGAAGCAGCCTATATGGGAGATGACCTGAATGACCTCCCGCTTCTGAAGAAGGTGGGGTTCTCCGGAACGCCCGCTGATGGGGCCTGGGAAGTCCGGAAGGCAGCTGATTTCATATCTGCTTTACCCGGAGGAAGAGGGGCTGCCCGGGATTTCATAGAGACCATCCTGAAGTCCCAGCACTGCTGGAAAAAAGCGGTCAATTCCTACAAGGGAAAACCGGTAAGCCAGTGATACTGGCGTCAGTGATTTTCTGGATGATTCATTTTCTTTCATCTTTCAGTTTTTAATTTGTATTGTGCTTTCATGAAGTCCTACTGATGAAAGCCAGGCGCAGTAATTATCCATACCGGAAAGAAGAGAAAGCCATGTTATTCAAGGTACGTTACGGGATATTGAAGGGCATCAGCAGCCTGCTCTGCTCCATGTCCTATGACCATATCCTGTCTATAGGGCGGACACTGGGCCCCCTCATCATGAACCGCATAGCCAAACAGAAAAACCGTGGAATCCGGCAGATAATGATAGGACTCTCCGTCTCCCGTCCGGAAGCGGAGGCCCTGCTGCAGAGGGTGTATGAAAATATCGGCATGTCGGCCATGGAAATGCTCTACATGCCAAGGCTGTGCCGGGAAAAAGACCATATCAATGATTATGTGAAGATTGACCATCCGGAGTATCTGGAGGCGGCCTATGCGGAAGGAAAGGGAATTGTCGGCCTTACCGCCCACATGGGGAACTGGGAATGGCTGGGTGCCGGTCTTGCCCTCCACGGCTACGATACTTCTGCCATTGGGAAGAAGCAGTCCGACGATGTACTCATGAAGATGATCAATTCCTACCGGGCCATGGCGGGACAGCACATTTACCTTACCGGCACCGGTGGCTATGAAATGATAGCAGCAGCCCGTTCCATGAAGAAAAACCATATTCTTGGTTTCCTTTCCGATAAGGATGGAAACAAGGTTGGGGTGCCGGTACTGTTTATGAACCGGGTATTTTCCTTTCCCCAGGGGCCGGCGGTGTTTGCTAAGAAATTCAAGGCACCCATAGTTCCTATCTTTATTGTCCGCAATGAAGGAGGACGAGGTCATACCATTTGCGTGGGAAAACACTTTTACTATGAGAATACGGGAGATAAGGATAAGGATCTCCTGCGGAATTCCCAAAAAATGGCCACGATCATGGAAGATTTCATTAAGGCCCATCCGGCAGACTGGCTCTGGTTCCAGCACCTGTTCTGGACAAGGCCGGGAAAGATAAAAATGTATAACGCACTGAGTCCGGAAGAAAAGAAGCGCTTTGCATCCGGCATGGATGAGAACTGGAATGAAACCAAAGGAGGAAAGGAATGAAAAAGAACCGGAACCTGATATTGGCGGTTGTGCTGATTCTGGCTATTGGAGTCGGTATCTATTTCCTCTTTAAAGATGACAGTAAAAATATGAATGCCGCTTCTTCATCCACTTCCTCCATGGAGTTCAATAATATTGACATGAAGGAAACCAAAGACGGAAAGATTACATGGCGGTTTAAGGCTAAACATGTGACAATCAGCAAGGACCAGAACCATGTGGACATGGAAGGGGTCGAAGGGGACTTCATGAAGGATGAGGACGATCTCCACCTGACTGCCGATAAAGGCCGCATTGACCGAAAGACAAAAACGGTTTATATTGAAGGCAATGTACAGGGCAATTCCAAAGATGGAGAAGAACTCTATGCAGAGAACCTGACTTACGATGGCAATAAGGAAATCCTCTCCACGGACAAGGCGTTTGTGGTGAAGAAGGATGGTAAAGTATTGACAGCGGATACATTTGATGCAGACCGGGTACTGAAGAAAATTACGGCCAAAGGTCATGCTAAGCTGACAGACAAGGAGGATGCACAGTGAGAACTTTCTATACGGCACTGGCGGCTTTGGCCATCGCTCTTGGCGTGCAGGGGGCGGCAATGGCCGATGATATTACAGCGGATGTACTGACCTATGATGGAAATACGAAGGTGGTCACCGCTAAGGGGGATGTGGTGATTCATGCTAACCAGGGGGCAACCATTACCGGCAGCAATGGGGAATACCATTTTGAAGACCGGAGTGCCTTTCTGGAAGGTGGAGTCCACTATGTAAAAGACCAGACTACCCTCTATGCGGATAAGATGTATCTCTACCAGGACAAGACCGCTCGGGGCATAGGCAGCGTCAATTTCCATGACGGACTGGAAAAGAGAACCCTGAAGGGGGACGATGTCATGTACAATCCGGATACAGGCTTCGGCAAGATTGAAGGAAACGGATATCTGGAATCCCCGGACGGCATCCTACAGGCACCGCACATTGAAGGAAACATGAAGCAGGTCAAAGTGGTAGCTACCGGCGGTGTAAATCTTTCCAGCAGCCTTCACAATGCTGTGGGCTATGGGGATCAGGCCGTTTATACAAGAACCGGAGCTAACGGCACCGATGGGAAACTGGTGCTTACCGGAAATGCTTGGGTCAACCAGAACGGAAACTCCTTCAATGGCCCGGAACTGGTGCTCCGGGATGAAGATAAGGTCGTGGAAACCACAGGACGAAGCACCATTGTGATTACAAATACCGGCAATACCGGAAGTGACAGCGGAAGCTCCTCTTCCGGAGGCGGCAGCGCAGCGCCCCAGGGACCGGTCACAGCAGCGACGCCCATAGCCGGACGGCCGGAAGAAGCGGGAAGCCCGCTGGAAATTAAGGACAGCAAATGAAGATAGAAACTCATAATCTCATTAAACGGTACGGAGCAAGAACCGTAGTGGACCACGTAAATGTGGAAGTGGAACAGGGGACCATTGTGGGTCTCCTTGGCCCCAATGGTGCCGGAAAGACGACGACTTTCTACATGATTGTCGGAATTATCCAGCCCGATGAAGGGGATGTGACGGTAGATGGCACGTCTCTCGTGGGAATGCCCATTTATAAGCGGCACCAGTTCGGCATCGGGTACCTGCCCCAGGAAGCTTCGGTTTTCCGGAAAATGACGGTATGGGAGAACCTGATGTCTCTTCTGGAAACACGGAAGGATTTGTCTTCTGAAGAAAGAACGCAGAAGGCGGAGGCCCTGCTGGAGGAATTCCATATCAGCCACGTCCGCGATACCCGGGGTGATGCCCTCTCCGGCGGCGAGCGGCGGCGTGTAGAAATTGCCCGGTCCCTGACACTGGACCCTTCTTTTATCCTTCTGGATGAACCCTTTGCTGGCGTAGATCCGCTGGCGGTGGAAGATATCCAGAGTGTGGTGCTGCACCTGAAGACGAGGGGCATCGGTATCCTGATTACGGATCACAATGTAAGAGAAACCCTTCGTATTGTAGATAAAGCCTATATCCTGTCAGAAGGGAAAATCCTTCTGTCCGGCAATGCCAATGAAATCGCCGTGAATCCGGTGGCTAAGAAGTTCTATTTAGGAGAAAATTTCAGTTTATGAATCATATGAAAGCAGGGGAGGGGAATTCTGATGCGACTTCTTGATAAATATACATTAAAAGAATTCCTGGGCCCTTTCTTATTTGGCGTTGCTGCCTTTACGGCCATATTTCTTGGAGCCGATACACTGCTTAAAATTGCAAGTTACGTAACGAAATACGGCGCTTCTCCGGTGTCAGCCCTGAAAATATTTGTGCTGGCACTGCCTCGTATCGTGGTTTATACGTTCCCCATGGCGGTGCTCCTGGGAGCGCTCATGTGCTTTTCAAGGCTTTCCGGCTCCAGCGAACTCATCGTCATGCGTTCCTCTGGCCAGAGTTTCCTCCGGTTGGCGACGCCGGTCTTTATCCTTTCCCTTATCATCAGCCTCTGCGCGGTGGCATTCAATGAATACGTGGTGCCCTGGACAAACAGGGAATATGAATACGTATTGAATACGGAAATCAAGAAAAACTTCAACCCCGGCGTCACGGACCACGTGGTGGCGCGGGATGTACAGAACGGGAAGATTCTCCATCTCCTTTACGCAAGGCGGTACAACCCGGAAACCAAAGAACTGGAAAATATTACGGTCCAGGAGTTCCAGAATGAAGAAGTGACCCGGGTAGAAAATGCACCGAAGGCTATCTGGCAGAACGGCGTATGGGTTATGACGGATGGCGTCATCTATGACCTCACCGGAGACGGCGTGGACCGGATGATGCATTTCGAGCGGCAGGAAATCCCCTATGCCCAGTCACCGGAAGATATTCCGAAGGAAAAGAAGAATTACGATGAAATGACGATTCGGGAACTGCTCCTGACGAAGAAGGCCTATGCCGCAGCCCATGCGGACATAACGCCTATTATGATGGAAGTGCACCGGCGGTTCTCCCTGCCTATGGCCAGTTTTGTATTTGCCATCGTGGGGGCTCCCTTGGGAGTGCAGAAACAGAGATCTTCTTCCTCCATCGGCTTTGGCCTGTCGGTGGTCATCATTTTCCTCTATTATGCCATCATGACGTTCCTTGAAGCCTTGGGGAAGGGCCACGTCATGCCGGCGATACTGGCGGTGTGGCTGCCGAATATCATCGCTTTCGTTACCGGATGTATTCTGATTAGAAAAGTAGATAAATAAATTAAAACCGCGGAGTGCATATCCTCCGCGGTTTTAGATTGGCGCAGTGTAAAGAGGCCTGCGATATTTCAGTTTGTCGAGTTGTTAGGGCAACGCTGATGGGTAGAGTCATTCGTGCGGAGCTTCTAGCTGCTAGCTCCTGGCTTCTAGGAAAAATCAACAGCCTACGGCACGAATGACTGATGGAAACAGGTAGGAAGCGCCGCAGGCGGGCCAGCTTTCCTAGCAGCTAACAGCTAGAAGCTAGCAGCCCCGTGCCAGTGACTCTGTCCAACCACATGCCAAACCGTTCGCTTCAACAGCTCTACAAACCGCAATTTGATGAACTGTGAAAATTAACGCAGAAATATCCCGCATCCCTCCATGGCACTTACCGGGGAAAAACGGTATAATGAATGTAAACACACTTTGATTCTTTAATTGAAATGACTGTTTCATTAAAAGGGGGATGCCTATGTTCATCGGAGCGGCCATATTTCTTGTCCTCATTGTCATGGGCGGGATTATAGCTTTTCTTGGGGACCGTATCGGGTCCAAAGTAGGCAAGAAGAGAATGACCCTTTTCGGTCTCCGCCCCAAATATACATCGGTCATTGTGACCATTATTTCCGGCGTGCTCATTTCTTTTTCCACCGTTGCTGTTATGGCGGTGGTGAATGAAAATGTGCGGGTGGCTCTTTTTGGCTTGTCTAAGCTGCAGGCCCAGATGAATGACCTGAACCAGGAAATCAAAGTCAAAAACAGGGAACTGGAAAAAGGCAAAAGCCAGCTGGAAGCCAGAAATAAGGAATATGAAGATGTAACAAAAAAATCGGAAGAAACATCCCGGGAACTGGACCGCGTAGAAAGTCAGCGTATCTATATGGAACGGGAACTGACATCCGTCCAGAGTGCCTACGATGAAGCCCAGGCCGGCGTGGAACAGTCGGCCCAGGAAATCAGGGACCTGGAAAAAACGAAGGAAGAATTGAACAGCAATATTACGGTGCTGAATAATGAAAAAAAGACGCTTCTGGACAATATTTATGCCCTCCGGGAAGGCCAGGTGGTCATGCAGGCCGGACAGGTACTGACCAGTGTTACGGTGGATGAAAAAATGACAAAGGACCAGTCCGTGAAGGTGTTGGAAAGCGTACTGAATGATATCAATACCATGCTGAAGCAGCAGATGAATATTAACGATGATAATGTGAACCTGATCCGCGTGAGCCAGTCTGACTTTGATGAAGCTGTCCAGCAGCTCACCGGCGCCAAACATAAGAAGCTGGTCCGCATCGTAGCTGCCCAGAACCTGATTCGCGGGGAACGGCTGATTGTGGACTTTGATATTCACGATAACCTCCTGATTTTCAATAAGGGAGATGTGATTTACAAAGGAAACCTGGATGCTTACCAGAATATTAAGAACTATGAACTCCAGGTGCTTCGTTTCCTGAAGGACCTGAACCACTATGCCCAGTCCAAGGGAGTCCTGCCGGATCCTATTACAGGAAATGTAGGCGTCCTGGAGGGGCAGGAACTGATTGACGTAATCCAGAAAGTCAAGGAATATGGCGGCCAGTGTGAACTCACCGTTACTGCCAGAAGAGATGTCTATTCCCAGGGGCCTTTGGTCATTGATGTCAAGGTGGAACGGAAAGCGGGGAGCCTATGATACTGGCAGTGGATCCCGGCAAAGATAAGACCGGCTGTGCCGTTGTGGAAGAAGATGGCAGCCTTGTGGAAAAAAAGGTCATCCCCACAGTCCAATATGAAAAGAAAATGGCCGCACTCCTTTCGGAATACCCGGTGCGTGCTTTCGTTATGGGAAATGGCACCCGCCACAGGGAACTGGAAGACCGGAGCAATCGCCTTCTACAAATCATGGAGAGGCCTTTCCGGGTGGTCCTGGTGGACGAGAAATATACGACGGAAATGGGGGAAGCCTGGTACTGGAAAGACCATCCCGCCCGCGGTCTTACCCGGCTCATTCCCAAAGGCATGCGGACCGTGCCTGTACCTATTGATGATTATGTAGCCTGGATTATAGGTAATATCTATCTGGGCTATGTGAAGGCAGAAGATGTAGGCCATAAAAAAGTATAGCGGACTGTGACTGGGGAGGGAAAAGTGTTTGGGACGTTCGGCCGCTTCAACGTACAGTCTGGCAAGCCGCAGTGGGGGAAAAGAAATTTTCCCCTTGACGAAAGGGCCGGTATGTAATAAAATATCTAAGTGTCACGGGGCATAGCGCAGTTGGTAGCGCACCTGCTTTGGGAGCAGGGGGTCGCCAGTTCGAGTCCGGCTGCCCCGACCAAATTGTATGGCTCAGTAGCTCAGCTGGATAGAGCAACCGCCTTCTAAGCGGTGGGTCGTGGGTTCGAATCCCTCCTGGGTCACCATGCAAAGGAGCTGTGGGAAGATGAGTAATCGTTTTCTCACAGTTTTTATATACTATATATAACGATGATAAGATTACAAACGTACTTTCGGTATTGATTTTTCCTTGGTACTGGAGTATGATTGGAATCTGACTTAAAGGAACAGGAAGACCGATTCTGACAGGCTCGGAAAGAGCAGGAAACAATACATATATGACGGCTTCCTGTCATATTTTACTTTACCATACTGTAACTGATACTTTGAGGAGGTGTCCCTAATTTGGCAACTAAGGCAGCACAGCTTGCACAGTGGCTAAAAGAACTGCAGGAACGGGTCAACGAGGATGGCAATCTTCCCTATAATGAACTTGTCCGTTTTACTAAGGAAAAATCGCTGACACAAAAACAGTTGGATGGGATTTTCAATCTTCTTCATGAACACAATATTGATCTTGTTTATGATGAAGATGAAGAGGATGAAGAACCGGACGAAGCGGATTTCGATGGAGAAGATTCGGATTCCCTTTCCGATGACATGATTCTCGAAAACGACGAAGACGGCGTGGAGGAAGATAAGGACTGGAGCGCCAGCAGCTCCCCGGAATCGGAAGAAGCCGATTATGGAGCAGCCGGCGGGGTCAGCGATCCTGTACGCCTGTATCTTCGGGAATGCGGGGCCAATCCCTTGCTCAGCGCAGAGCAGGAAATGAACCTGGCCAAGATTATTGAAAAAGGCAAGAAGGAAGACGCCACACCGGAAGAAAAGGAAGCGGCAAAGGAAGCCAAGAAAGAAATGGCCAATGCCAACCTTCGTCTGGTTGTTTCCATTGCCAAGAAATATCCGGGTCGGGGTATGCCTTTCCTGGACCTGATCCAGGAAGGAAATATCGGTCTCCTGAAGGCAGTGGATAAATTTGACTACACTAAGGGCTATAAGTTTTCTACCTATGCCACCTGGTGGATTCGCCAGGCCATTACCCGCTCCATTGCGGACCAGGCAAGGACCATCCGCGTGCCGGTACACATGGTGGAAACCATTAACAAGATGAACCGCGTGGGCCGCCGTTTCCTGCAGGAACATGGCAGGGAAGCGACGAATGAAGAATTGTCCCGGGAAATGGGAATCAGCGTAGAAAAGATTCGGGAAGCCAAGAAGGCGGCCCAGGATCCGATTTCCCTGGAAACGCCGATCGGGGAAAAGGAAGATTCCCATTTAGGCGATTTCATCGAGGACCAGAAGACCGCGTCCCCGGAGGATGAAGCAGCGGCTACCATGAGAAGGGAACAGGTTTATAAGATGCTCGATACCCTGACGGACAGGGAAAAGGGAGTGCTGGCTCTCCGCTTTGGTATGGATGATGGCACGCCTCGTACCCTGGAAGAAGTGGGCAAGCATTTCGGCGTTACCCGTGAACGTATCCGCCAGATTGAAGGAAAGGCACTGAAAAAGCTTAAAAAGCAGGCCATGCCTATGGCTGGACTGTAAAGTAAGAAGAGGCTGTGAAGCGGAAGCGCTTCACAGCCTTTTACTTGTGCGCCCAGCATGGGCGCACTCTTAAAGGTGAAAGTCCCTAGACCGCCCGACAGCGGGAAGGTCATAGCCGAACACCAAGGGTGTCCATCGTGAGGTGGAATCTGAAGGAAGGTGCAGGCAAATCTCCGGTCCGATGTACAAGAACCACATAAGGCTACGGCAGGATGGATAAGGTTGCATGACAAACTGAAGTCCCATAGCTGTACGGAATCCTGCAGAGTACATGTGGCGGATATATGGAGAGAAAGAGTGCGTTCTTACCTGGGGAGGTCTCACGGACACAGCAGAATAAGGCTGTATTTACTGGGCTGTGCTGTGGTTGAAATAAGATTTGCCGTGAGAAGTCAGCAGAGGCCATAGTACCAGATGGCTCATAGGCATCTGGGAAGGGCCGAACTTTAGGAGATGTTAGTCAATGAAAGTAACCAACCATGGGCTTAAAGGCAGACAACTTCAGAAAGAAGACTACTGGCAGAAAGCAGCTGCAGAACAGCAAGGATATGCCGGAGTGCCCATCCATGTGAGGATTGCTGAAAACAACAACATCATCGCAGACTTGCATAAGCAGGAATGCGAAAACTAAAGAACCGCCGTATACCGAACGGTACGTACGGTGGTGTGAGAGGTCGGCGGGCCGAAGCCCGCCTCCTACTCGATGGGCGGAGATAAGCGATATTTCAGTTTGTCGCGCTAATGGGACGACGCTGGTGGAGAGAGTCATTCGTGCGGAGCTTCTAGCTGCTAGCTGCTAGCTTCCAGGAAAGCTGGCCAGACTACGGCACGAATGACTAACGGAAATACCGGATGGGAGCGCCGCAGGCGGATCAGCCTTCCTAACAGCTAGCCGCTAGAAGCCAGGAGCTCCATGCGAGTGACTCTATCCGCAAGCATACCAACCGCCCCCAACAGCGCTACAAACCGCAATTTGAATGAATGTCCCTGCAACAGGTAAGGAAGAAATATCTTTTGAATTCTACTGGCATTTTCTTTTCCCATATAGTATAATAGTCAAGCATTCAGCATCACCGTATCCGGTTCTTTTTTGTTGCAAACGGAAAAGACTTATGATACAATGCTACTGTTAGTCTGGACAGTCCTCTGCCAAAAGCGATCGGCATGAATGTCTTGTGAGAAGGAGGAAAAGATCGTGAATATTATTGAAACACTGGAAAATGAACAGCTCAGAAAAGACATTCCTGAATTCCGTCCGGGAGATACTGTAAGGGTTCACGTAAAGGTCATCGAAGGCAAGACTGAACGTGTACAGGTATTTGAAGGTATCGTCATCGCCAGAAAGAATGCAGGCGTAAGAGAAACTTTCACCGTTCGTCGTATTTCCTACGGCGTAGGCGTAGAAAGAACATTCCTGGTTCATTCTCCCCGTCTGGAAAAGATTGAAGTTAAACGCCGCGGCATTGTTCGTCGTGCAAAACTCTTCTATCTGCGTGGCCTGTCCGGTAAAGCAGCCAGAATTAAGGAAAGAAAATAATTATAAAAAACTGCAGCGGAAGCTGCAGTTTTTTATTGGTGCGCCCAACATGGGCGTATTCTCAAGGGTGAAAGTCCCAAGACTACCCGACAGCGGGAAGGTCATAGCTGAACACCAAGGGTGTCCATCGTGAGGTGGAATCTGAAGGAAGGTGCAGGCAAATCTCCGGTCCGATGTACAAGAACCACATAAGGCTAATACAGGGTGGATAAGGTTGCCAAACAAACTGAAGTCCCATAGCTGTACGGAATCCTGTAGAGTAGATGTGGCGGATAGATGGAGAGAAAGAATACGTTCTTACCTGGGGAGGTCTCACGGACACAGCAGAATAAGGCTGTATTTACTGGGCTGTGCTGTGGTTGAAATAAGATTTGCCGTGAGAAGTCAGCAGAGGCCATAGTACCAGATGGCTCATGGGCATCTGGGAAGGGCCGAACTTTAGGAGATGTTAGTCAATGAAAGTAACCAACCATGGGCTTAAAGGCAGACAACTTCAGAAAGAAGACTACTGGCAGAAAGCAGCTGCGGAACAGCAAGGATATGCCGGAGTGCCCATCCATGTGAGGATTGCTGAAAACAACAACATCATCGCAGACTTGCATAAGCAGGAATGCGAAAACTAAAGAACCGCCGTATACCGAACGGTACGTACGGTGGTGTGAGAGGTCGGCGGGCCGATGCCCGCCTCCTACTCGATCCCTGAAACAGGTCCGGCTTTTCGCTTTGATTTATACCACCAGAAATAGACGGATCATAGAAATACGTGTACAATTATGGGGCTCGCTATGTTTCTCTTTGCGTAAATGTGTTAGAATAGTAAAAGTGCGGGAGAAGGCAGATTTTATCATTTTATAAGTGAGGAGCCTATGAAATATAAGTATATCATTCCGGCGTTTCTATTATCTTTAGGAATGATCATTCCTGTTTCTGCCAATAAAATTAAGAATGTTTTCGTGGTGGATGAGCTTACGGTGGAAGTGGAAATGGCGGATCCCCTGACAAAGGAGGAGCTCATGCCCTCCAATTTCTCCGCCCCAGGCTATCAGCCGGAATTTACCTTTAATGAGGGCGTGGAGGCTACGGGTCTTCCTATTCCCCAGAAAAGTGACGGGTTCCACGACAATATTTACCGCATACCGGTCAACGGACTGACGGCGGGGCCGATTTACCAGATTTCTTACCTGGGACAGAAGCCGAAGACTTTCAAGTTTTATGAAGGCCGGGAACAGACAGATCGGTACCGGGACAGGTACGGCAGCTATTTCTGATATTTGGAAGGAACACTATGCATATAGTATTGGTAGAACCGGAAATACCGGGAAACACGGGCAACATTTCCCGACTCTGCGCAGCGGAGCACCTGACGCTCCATCTGGTGGAACCTTTGGGGTTCTCCATTGATGACAAGCACCTGAAAAGGGCAGGCCTCGATTACTGGGACCTGCTGGAAGTTCACGTGCATCCGAATTTCGAATCGGTCCAAAGGATGCTGAAGGGGCACCATTTCTACTATAATACGACGAAAGCAGTGAAATCCTATACGGAAGTCTCTTTCCATGAGGATGATGTGCTTGTATTTGGCAAGGAAACAAAGGGACTGCCGGAGGATATGCTTCTTTCCCATAAGGAAGACTGTATCCGTATTCCCATGATTGAGGAAGCAAGATCCCTCAATCTATCCAATGCGGTGGCCATCGTGGCACTGGAAGCACTGAGACAGACCGGGTTCCCCCATCTTTTGAAAGAAAGCGGCCGGTTATTTAAAGGAGGTAAGGACACTCATGAATACTTATGATGCAGCCTATGACCTGGCAAGGGCCATCAAGGAAAGTGATGAAATGAAACGTCTTACGGCAGCAGCTGAGAAAATCAAGGGCGATGAGGAAGCCAAGAAAATGGTGAAAGAATACATCATGGCCCAGATGAAGGCAGATTATGCCAAGCTGGCGGGCCAGAAAGAAGACGAAGAAGGATATAAACACCTCCAGGAACTGGCGGTCCTCGTCAGCAATAACAGCAATGCCCAGGAATATCTCCAGGCATTTATCCGCTGGAATCAGGTAGCTGCGGATTTGCAGAAGATTGTATCCGATGCAATGGCGCAGGGTATGGATGTATTGGAATTGGATAAACAATGACAGACTGGAAAGCATTTCTCGATGGAATTCTGAATGAACGGCAGTACAAGCTGGATGAACCTATGAGCCGGCATACCACCTATGGTATTGGCGGTCCGGCAGACTGCTTTGCAACGCCCCAGACAAAGGAAGAACTGAAAGCCCTTCTTTCCAAAGCTCACGATGAGGGCATCCCGGTAACATTTATCGGCGGTGGCTCCAACCTTCTCGTTTCTGACCTGGGCATTCGGGGGATTACGCTTTGCACCAACCGGCTGAAGCCGGAAATGGAATGCAAAGAGACCTGGATCACTGTCCATGGCGGGGCAGGTACGGGTACGGTGTCACGGTTTGCTGAAAAGAACAGCCTCAAAGGATTCGAATGGGCCGTGGGCATTCCGGGGACCCTCTGCGGTGCGGTTTTCATGAATGCCAATGGCTATGGCAGCCAGATGAAAAACGTGGTGGAAGAAGTCTATACCATTACCGGTGACGGGAAAGAAGAGAAAACCTATGGGTGGGATGACCTTCACTACGGTGACAGTGACAGCGTTTTCATGCACAATGGGGATATTATTGTGGGGGCGAAACTCCATCTGGCTCCCGGAAATGCGGATGAAATCAAGCGGAACATGACGGAACACCAGATTTCCAGAAGGACCAAGCAGCCTCTGGAGAAGAGGAGCGCCGGCACCATGTACCTCCGTCCGCCGGGATACCATGTGGGACCTATGATTAAGGACTGCGGTCTCATCGGCTTCTCCGTCGGAGATGCCCAGGTATCCACCAAACATCCGGATTTTGTGGTGAATAACGGCCACGCTTCCTGCAAGGATGTACTGGCAGTGCTCCATGAAGTGCAGAAGCGGATTATGGCCAATTACCATATCCATGTACCCCTGGATGTGCGGATTCTTGGTGAAGGGGTCAAACAGGAAAGATAAAAAAAGAGCTTTGAAGAAATGGAAATCGTTTCTTCAAGGCTTTTTTGTTTTTAAGAAACTATCAGACTGTGGAAAGGAGGCTTCTTCCCGCCGGCCGGTATTTACCTGTAGATGAGTCACTATCGGCATGTGCTGAGATTCTTCACTCAGAATGCCCATATTCGGCAGAAAGGTCATTCCCGTAACAAACGCCGCCGCAGGCGGCATAAAAAATTCATTGAGGCTGTGAAAAAAATATAAATCATTTTTTCACAGCCCTTTTTGTATATATAAATTTTCACGGAAATTGGTCAAATGACAGTCTGCCTCTTGCCTCTGCGTCATTTCGAGCGATGCTGCATGTAGTTATGGATGATAATGCCTTTTGTTCTATTGAGGCTCTGAGCCCCGAAATCTCCCGCCGCAATGAGGTTTATACTATCGTGGAATGAGATTTCTCCACTCTGTGGAGGTCCTGCATAGGACCTCCAAGTCAGCCGAAGTTGGCCTCTAGGGAAGCGCTGATTCAATCACTGTCTGCTTTTATTCTTGAATTTTTATGCAATGCAAGGAATGGGACGACGCGAATAGCGAGCTATTTAAGGAGTCCCATGACGAAGCAGTGCATAAAAATTCTTATAAAAGCAGACTCTATGAATTAATCAGTGCATCCCTAGCCTGCCCAATAAGAGGCTTTCCTATTGTCGGCTGACCGGCGACCGTCGAAATGACAGTGAGGCGGAGTGGAATCTGTGTCATTTCTATTTTCACAGCCCCAATCCACACCCTCTGAATCCTCTGAACCGTGGCAGGACATTTCAGGCCTTCCCTTTTCATAATGATTTTTTTCAATAAAACACTTGCATTTTTGAAGAAAGTTATGTATTATAGAAACGTAAGTTAGCACTCGATGTAAGTGAGTGCTAATAGTCAAAGGATGTAAGTGAGTGCTAATAGTCAAAGGAGGAATAGACATGTTAAAACCATTGGCAGATCGTGTTCTCGTTAAAGTTGATGAAGAAGAAACCAAGACTAAAGGCGGAATCCTGATTCCGGATACAGCTCAGAAAAAATCCCAGAAAGGTACCGTTATGGCTATCGGTTCCGGCAAAGTGCTGGACAACGGCACCCGTCTTCCTTTCGAAGTCAAAGTCGGAGACCATGTACTCTTTGCTAAATATTCCGGCGTAGATATTGATGAAAACGGAGAAAAGTACCTGCTTCTCTCCGAAAGAGATATCCTCGCTATTCTTTAATTTTTACATTTCGTTCATATAGGAGTGACATAAATGGCTAAAAAAGTACTTTATAATGAAGAAGCCCGTGCTGCCCTGCTGAGAGGCGTGGACCAGCTGGCCAATGCAGTAAAGATTACCCTGGGACCGAAAGGCCGCAACGTTGTTCTTGATAAGAAATTCGGCGCTCCGAACATCGTCAATGATGGTGTTTCCATTGCCCGTGAAATTGAACTGAAGGATCCATTTGAAAACATGGGTGCCCAGCTCGTTAAAGAAGTAGCCACCAAGACCAATGATGTAGCCGGCGACGGCACCACCACCGCTACCCTGCTGGCTCAGTCCATGATTCATGAAGGCATGAGAAACGTAGCTGCCGGTGCCAACCCCATGGTCCTGAAGAAGGGCATTGAAGAAGCAGTGAAAGTTCTTGTAGATGAAATCAAGAAGAAGGCTATTCCTGTAAAGACCAAGGAAGCCATTGCCCAGGTTGCTTCCATTTCCTCTGCTGATAAGACCATCGGCGGCCTCATTGCTGACGCCATGGAAAAAGTCGGTAACGATGGCGTTATCACGGTAGAAGACTCCAAGACCATGGGCACCAGCCTGAAGGTTGTAGAAGGCATGCAGTTTGACCGCGGCTACCTCTCCCCATACATGGTCACCGATCCGGATAAGATGGAATGCGTCATGGAAAATCCATTCATCCTCATCACCGACAAGAAGATCAACATGCTGCAGGATATGCTCCAGCTTCTGGAACAGGTTGCCCGTTCCGGCAAGGAACTCTTGATTATCGCTGAAGATGTGGAAGGCGAAGCACTGGCTACCCTGGTAGTGAACAGACTCCGTGGCACCCTTAAATGCGCTGCTGTCAAGGCTCCGGGCTTTGGCGACCGCCGCAAGGCTATGCTGGAAGACATTGCCATCCTTACCGGCGGCCATGTGATTTCCGATGATATGGGCCGCAAGCTCCAGAGCGTAACCCTGGATGACCTGGGCACCGCTCATCAGGTACGCATTACCAAAGACAACACCACCATCGTAGGCGGTGCAGGGGACAAGGATGAAATCAAACACAGAGTGGAACAGATCCGCGAACAGTACAAAGACGCTGTTTCCCAGTTTGATAAAGACAAACTCCAGGAACGTCTGGCTAAGATGTCCGGCGGCATTGCTGTCATCGAAGTAGGCGCAGCTACTGAAGTTGAAATGAAAGATAAGAGACTCCGCATTGAAGATGCCCTGAATGCGACCAGAGCAGCTGTGGAAGAAGGCATCGTTGCCGGCGGCGGCACCACTTTCCTGGACATCCAGAAGAGCCTTGATTCCATCCAGGCTGAAGGCGATGTAAAGACCGGTGTCAACCTGGTTCGCCATGCCATCGAAGCTCCTGTACGCCAGATTGCTGACAACGCAGGCCTGGAAGGCGCTATCGTTGCTGAAAAGGTAAAAGAAGCAGGCGACGGCATCGGCTACAACGCAGCAGATGACAAGTATGAAGACATGCTGGCAGCAGGCATCGTAGATCCGGCCAAAGTCACCAGAAGCGCACTGCAGAACGCAGCTTCCATCGCGGCCCTCGTTCTCACCACCGAAGCGGTAGTAGGCGATCTCCCGGAAGAAAAACCGGCTATGCCTCCTATGCCCCAGGGCGGAATGATGTAATCTGATTCATCATCAGACCATGTAGTATGTAAAAAAGACTGTGAAATCATGACCCTATGGTTTCACAGTCTTTTTGTAACCGGATTTTTGAAAAAATGAAAATTTTGCGGCCGTCACATTTTCCTTTTATAAACCATGATACAATAGGGGCATGAAAGGAAGTCTTGACTATGGACATACAGTTGAAACGGGTATATGAAAGTCCGGAAGAATCGGATGGATACAGGATTCTGACGGACCGGCTGTGGCCGAGGGGCATTTCCAGGGAAAAAGCGGCACTGGACCTTTGGGCCAAAGACATGGCTCCCTCTTCGGAGCTTCGGAAATGGTTCGGCCATGATCCGGAAAAATATGAAACATTCAGGGAAAAGTATCTGCAGGAGCTGGATCATAATCCGGGAAAGGAGGATTTCCTTTCCCTGGTGAAAAGCCATCTGAAGGAGGGGAGAGTGACTCTTCTCTATGGAGCCAGGGACAGGGAACACAACCAGGCGGTGGTACTGCACCATTTTCTGGAAAAGGCCCTTTCGTAAAATACAGGATGAGGAGATACCATGGAATTAAGGGTTATGAAGTACTTCCTGGCAGTGGCGGAGGAAGGAAATATTACAAAGGCCGCAGACCGGCTGCATTTGACCCAGCCCACCCTATCCCGGCAGCTGCGGGAGCTGGAGGAGGAGATGGGAGCACCCCTTTTTGTACGGGGGAAGAGAAGGATTGCACTGACCGAGGCGGGCGTTCTTTTTAAAGCCAGGGCTGAGGAAATCATGGCGCTGGAAAAACGGACGGTTTATGAGTTTTCCCACCTGGGGGAGACCATAGCCGGCGATGTGTATGTGGGAAGCGGCGAAACGGAAGCGGTGAGTGATGTCATATCGGCTCTGGCGCCGGTACTTCAGCAGTACAGGGATATCCATCTGCATCTTTTAAGTGGAAACGGTGAACAGTCACTGGATTATCTGGAAAGGGGACTCCTGGATTTTGCCCTTCTCTGCCGCAGTCAGCCTCCGGAAGATTATAACTATATCCAGCTGCCTCATCGGGATACATGGGGCCTGATTATGAGGAAAGATAATCCGCTGGCAGCCAAACCGGGCATCCGGGCAGTGGATCTCAAGAAGGAACCGCTGATTGTGTCAGCCCAGCTTACCTCTCGAAATGAGATCCAGCGGTGGATGGGGGATTACAGCGCCCTCACCGTGGCAGCTACTTACAATCTGGCTTATAATGCGGCGTTTCTCGTGGAGCAGGGGCTGGGAAGCATGATCACTTTTGAAGGGCTCGTCCCCTGTGGTACCGATTTCCGTTCGAACCTTGTATTCCGCCCCTTTATTCCCGCTTTATTCAGCGGTAACTTCATCATATGGAAAAAAGGACGCCTTCTTTCCAAAGCAGCGGAATTGCTGAAAGAGAGGATGGAAAGCTGCTTTTCATAATGCTTTATGGGCATGGTTAACTGAAATAAACAGGCATTAGCTATTGAAAAACCTCCTGCTTATAATGAAATTGTAGAAAGTCTATGGATTTCATGATAAGGCAGGAGGTATTTTTGTGGGTAAAAAGGTAATCATTATATCATCCAGTCTGCGAAGGAACAGCAATTCAGAAAGGCTGGCAGCTGCTTTTGCACAGGGAGCAGAAAAGGCAGGAAGTGAAACGGAATTGATTTCCCTGGCAGGCAGGAAGCTGGGATTCTGCACCGGATGTCTGTCCTGCCAGAAAACATTTCACTGTTACCAGAAGGACGATGGGGCGGTTCTCTGCGAAAAAATAGGGAATGCCGATGTGGTGGTATTTGCTACGCCCATCTATTACTACGGAATCAGCGGACAGCTGAAGACTCTGCTAGATCGGTGCAATCCCCTGTTTCCTCAGGAATACCATTTCCGGGATGTATACCTTCTGATGGCTGCAGCTGATGACAATCCCCATACACCGGAAAGAGCCATTTCCGGATTGACCGGCTGGATTGACTGTTTCCCCAAGTCCCGCCTGGCAGGTGTGGTATTTGCCGGCGGCGTGACGGAGGCAGAAGATATTGAAAATCATAAAGAGCTTCATGAAGCCTTCGTAGCTGGCATGCATGTGCAATGAATCAAGGGTGAAAACAGAATGAAAAATGTAAAGAGAATAAAATGGATGATTCTTGCTTTGGCCGGTCTTGCTCTGGCAGGCTCTGTAATGACGGCGGAGGCTGCCGATGTGAACAGCCAGGGAGAAAAGGGAAACGGGGTGCGCCGGATTTCTACGACTCCCTGGCAGGGAGAGGAACCGCTGAAGCTCACTGATACCTGGGACAAAACCTTTCCCAAAAGTGACAAGGTAGACCATTCCAAGGTCACCTTCCATAACCGCTACGGCATTACCCTGGCAGCAGATGTATACATGCCGAAAAACAGGGCAGGGAAAATGGCAGCGCTTGCTGTGGCAGGCCCCTTCGGCGCCGTTAAAGAACAGGCGGCAGGCCTCTATGCCCAGAAGCTGGCGGAAATGGGATTTTTAACCATGGCTTTTGACCCATCCTTTATCGGCGAAAGCGGCGGCAGGGCCAGAAATGCAGCCAGCCCGGACATCAACACGGAAGACTTCTCGGCAGCGGTGGATTATCTTACCAGCCGCGACGATGTGAATCCGGATAAAATCGGTATTGCAGGCATCTGCGGCTTTGGCGGCATGGCATTGAATGCCGCGGCTATGGATACAAGAATCAAAGCCACCGTTACATCCACCATGTACGATATGAGCCGTGTCATTTCCAATGAATACTTTGATTACACAAAGGATGAGGACACCCTGAAGAAGGAAAGAATGAAAAGACGGAAGGTCCTTAATGAAGAGAGAACCATTGATTATAAGAAGGGAAACTACAAAAGAGACGGCGGTGTGGTAGATCCCCTTCCGGCAGATGCGCCTCAGTTTGTGAAAGATTACTATGACTATTACAAAACAAAGAGAGGCTATCATCCCCGGTCTCCTAACTCCAATGACGGATGGAACCTGACCAGTGCCCTGTCCTTCATGAATATGCCTCTTCTGACCTATGCGGACGAAATCGAAAGCCCTGTCCTCATGATTCATGGTGAAAAGGCCCATTCCCGCTATTTCTCCGAAGATGCTTTCAAGAAGCTTAAAGGAAATAACAAGGAACTCCTTATCGTTCCTGGTGCCAGCCACACAGACCTCTATGACAACATGGACAAGATTCCCTTCGACAAAATCGCCGCCTTCTTCCACAAGTACCTGGGGTGATGAAAAGCGCAGAGAAATCAGGGGGAGGGAAGCAGCCATTTTCCTCTTTCTCCCTGCTTTGAAGCCCCGGGGCTTCCTGTGGTAAAATAACAGACATATGATTTCTATTTTTATGACAGGAGACACACATGGAAGCACTGAAAACGGTAACCATCAGCAAACGGGCGGAACTGGCGGCCAGGGGAGGACATCCCTGGATTTACGGCTCTGAAATCAAAGATATGGAGGAAGGCATAGCGCCAGGAGACATGGTGAAGGTCCTTTCTTCCAAAGGAAAATTTGTGGGGACTGGGTTTTACAATCCTCATTCCAAAATCACCATCCGCATCTTCTCCACCAATGCCAATGACCGGTTCGATGATGCTTTCTGGAAAAGACGGGCTGCCTATGCCGTTGATTACCGCCTCCAGGTAATGAGGAAGGAAGATTATGACTGCTGCCGTCTGGTGTTTGGCGAAGCGGATCAGCTGCCGGGCATGACGGTGGACCGTTTCGGCGATGTGCTGTCGGTGCAGGTGCTGTCCCTGGGCATGGAAAAAAGGAAGCACCTTTTTCTTGACGGTCTTATCGAAGTGCTTCGGGAAAGAAATCTTCCCGTATCCTGCATTTATGAAAGAAATGATGTGAAAATCAGGGATCTGGAGGGCATGGAGCAGTACAAGGGATTTTACCATTCCCCTCTTCTTGCTCCGGAAGAGGAAAAGACCCTGGTAGACATTGTAGAAAATGGCATCCGCTATACGGTGGATGTGGAGAATGGGCAGAAAACCGGTTTCTTCCTGGACCAGAAATTTAATCGCCTCGCCGCAGCGCAGATTGCAAGGGGCAGGCACGTCCTGGACTGCTTTACCCATACCGGCGCCTTTGCTCTGAATGCGGCCAAAGGGGGCGCTGCTTCCGTGACGGCTCTTGATATTTCCCAGGAGGCCGTGGATATGGCCAGCCATAACGGAGAAATCAACCATCTTCCCATTCATGCGGTGAAGGCCGATGTCTTCGAGTATCTTACAAACCTGGATAAAACGAAAAATCATGACTACGATTACATTATCCTGGACCCGCCGGCCTTTACGAAGTCCGGAAAAACGGTGCATGAAGCGTTCCGGGGATATAAGGAAATCAATTACCGGGCCATGAAGATCCTCCCCAGGGGCGGGTACCTGGCCACCTGTTCCTGTTCCCATTTCATGGGGGAGGAACTGTTCGTGAAAATGGTAAAAGAAGCGGCCCGGGATGCAGGAGTCACACTCCGACAGATCGAATTCCGCCAGCAGGCACCGGACCATCCCATTCTCATGACGGTACCGGAAACCTATTATCTGAAGTTTTTCCTGTTCCAGATTGTGTAAGGAAAAGAGCCGTGACATGGGAGTGTCCATTGTCACAGCTCTTTTATGGTGCAGCCAATTGCGGTTTATCGAGCTGTTGTATCGTGCGCTGATTGGTAGCGTCATTCGCACGGAGCTGCTAGCTTCTAGGAAAGTTGGCCAGCCTACGGCACGAATGACTGGCGGAAATAACGGAAAGAAAGCGCCGCAGGCGGATCAGCCTTCCTAACAGCTAGCCGCTAGAAGCTAGCAGCCCCGTGTGAGTGACTCTACACGCAAGCATACTAACCGCCAAACCCAACAGCTCGACAAACTGAAATATCGCGGGCTACTTTCCTGCTTCTTCCCGTTCTTTCAGGTAGTCCTTCAGGTTCAGAATCCTTGTGGCGGTCCAGTTTCCGTTGACGTCCTTTTCCATCTGTACCTGCCAGGTGAAGTCTTTGTCCAGCTTTTTATCGTGAATTCTGACGCTGGCAATGGCTTTGTCACCTTCCGACCTGACGTCCAGCATGTCAGTCATGGAGAGGGCGGCAGAACCCAGGTAAGCGGACATGATTTTTCCTGCTTTGCCGGAAGGATCTTTGTCTCCTTTATCCTGGAATTTCAGCTCCGTCTGCCGGACGAGTTCATCCACTGCCTGCTTCTTCAGCATTTTGAGGATGGAGGCAGCCAGGGCGTGGTCCGGTTTTCCGTCTCCTGCCAGATAGGAGGCGGTGTCATCGACAGCAGCAGAATAGACTTTTTCCATGTCCACCCGTTCTTTAAAAAGCTGGAGGTCCCTTTTCTGCACTGCCTGCTGGATTTCTCCCGCCGCATAGGCCGGGGTCTTTGACCAGTAGAAAAAGTACCATCCTCCCAGGCCGGCAGCCAGGAGAAGCAGGATGATGATGATTTTCTGTATGATAGAATGGTTCATGGAAGTTCTCCCTTTCTGTAAATCATTCTTTTTATTATAGCAAAAAGAAGAGAAAGAAAAAGGAAGCAGGCCCATGGTCATGCTTCCTTTTATGGTGCGCCCAGCATGGGTGCACTCTTGAGGGTGAAAGTCCCTAGACTGCCCGACAGCGGGAAGGTCATAGCCGAACACCAAGGGTGTCCATCGTGAGGTGGAATCTGAAGGAAGGTGCAGGCAAATCTCCGGTCCGATGTACAAGAATCACATAAGGCTACGGCAGGATGGATAAGATTGCCATACAAACTGAAGTCCCATAGCTGTACGGAATCCTGTAGAGTAAATGTGGCGGATATATGGAGAGAAAGAGTGCGTTCTTACCTGGGGAGGTCTCACGGACACAGCAGAATAAGGCTGTATTTATTGGGCTGTGCTGTGGTTGAAATAAGATTTGTCGTGAGAAGTCAGCAGAAGCCATAGTACCAGATGACCTATAGATATCTGGGAAGGGCCGAACTTTAGGAGATGTTAGTCAATGAAAGTAACCAACCATGGGCTTAAAGGCAGACAACTTCAGAAAGAAGATTACTGGCAGAAAGCAGCTGCGGAACAGCAGGGATATGCCGGAGTGCCCATCCATGTGAGGATTGCTGAACACAACAACATCATTGCAGACTTGCCAACGGACAGTCTCCTTAAGCGGATTTTATCCCGTGACAACATGAATGCTGCCTACAGGAAAGTGAAATCCAACAAAGGGGCAGGCGGAGTCGACAGGATGAGTGTAGATGAACTTCTACCGTATCTTAGCGAGCACCGCTTGGACCTGCTTGAGGAGATAGTGGCAGGGGAATATACCCCTGAACCGGTCCGCAGGGTAGAAATACCCAAGGCAGAAAAAGGCAAATTTCGTAAGTTGGGAATACCGACGGTAGTAGACAGGGTAGTGCAACAGGCCATAGCCCAAGTACTTATGCCTATCTATGAGCCGCAATTCTCAGATTCCAGTTTTGGATTTCGTCCAAAGCGGGGAGCCCATGATGCCTTAAGACAATGCCAAAAGTATGCGGAGGAAGGATATGTCTATGCGGTAAGCATGGATCTTGAGAAATTCTTTGACACGGTGTGCCAAAGCAAGCTCATCGAGATTCTTTCGCGTACTGTAAAAGATGGCAGAGTTATCTCGCTCATACATAAATTTCTCAATGCAGGCGTAATGTCTCACGGGATATTTGAAAAGAGTGAGAAAGGCGTACCACAAGGAGGACCACTCAGCCCTCTACTTGCGAATGTCATGCTGAATGAACTGGACAAGGAACTGGAAAAGCGGGGGCATAAGTTTGTGCGCTACGCAGACGACTGCATGATACTGTGTAAAAGCAGGAAAAGTGCAGAAAGAACCTTAGTCCACATCATCCCGTTCATTGAAGGGAAGCTGTTCCTCAAAGTGAACAGGGAGAAAACCAGCGTGGAATCCATATCCAAGGTAAAATATCTGGGATACGGATTCTATCGCAAGAAAGGAAAATGCCACTTCAGAGTACATCCGAAGGCCAAGAGCAAACTGAAAGAAAACCTGAGGGCTATTACCAACCGCAATAAAGCGATTAGTAATGAAATGCGCCCAGTAAGGTTCAATCAGATAGCCAAAGGATGGGTGAACTACTTTAAGTTGGCAGATATGACAGGAATGCTTCGTGAGATGGATGAATGGGTGAGAAGGCGAATACGAGCCATCTACTGGACACAGTGGAAAAAGGTCAGGACAAAGTACCGAATGATACGGCAATACAAAATACCGGAATGGAAGGTACACGAACTGGCCAACTGCCGAAAAGGGACATGGAGGGCGGCACTTATGCTGAACCAAATCCTTAGCAATAAAGAAATAGCCCGCCAGGGATATGTGTCCCTAACGAGCTACTATAAGCAAGTATGCGAAAACTAGAGAACCGCCGTATACCGAACGGTACGTACGGTGGTGTGAGAGGTCGGCGGGTAAGTGCCCGCCTCCTACTCGATTATTCTTTATTAAAAACTTTCCACCTATTTTCCTGTATCAAAAAGGGCTTTCTGCTGGGTGAATTCAATCATGCCGTAAATGCCGCCTTCCCGACCGAGGCCGCTTTCCTTGTAGCCGCCGAAGGGGGCTGCCGTATCTCTGGGACTGCTGTTGATATAGACGTTCCCGGCCTGGATTCTCTTGGCCAGGGCGATGGCTTTCTCCTTAGGTCCGTAGACACCGGCATTGAGGCCATAGCGGGTATCATTGGCAATAGCAAGGGCTTCTTTTTCATCTTTGTAAGTGATGACGCAGAGCACCGGCCCAAAGATTTCATCTTTGGCAATGGACATGTCGTTCTTGACATCCATGAAAATGGTGGGATGGATGTAGTATCCGTGGTCCGGAGTTTCCGGCAGGCCGCCGATGAGGAGACGGGCTCCTTCGTCCAATCCCTTCTGAATGTATTCAGAAATCTTTCTGTACTGCTGCATAGAAGATACGGGTCCCAGTTTAACTGTATGGTCCGTGGGGTCGCCGACCGTATATTCTTTGGCGATTTCCACCAGCTGTTTTTCTATGGTTTCTTTTTCCGCTTCCGGGATGAGGAGACGGGAGAAGGCGGTGCAGGTCTGCCCGGAATTCAGGAAGATACTGTTGAAGCAGAGGTGAATGGGCTCTGTATAGTCGTGGCTCTCATTGGGCAGGATTACATAGGGCGATTTGCCGCCCAGCTCCAGGCTGATGTGCTTCACCGATTCCAGAGCTTTCTTGCCTACGGTGATGCCGCCGGAGGTGGAGCCGGTGAAGGAAATCATATCTACCAGGGGATGGGCGGACATGGCATTACCCACTTCGCCGCCCCGGCCGGTGACCAGGTTAAATACGCCCTTGGGGAAGCCTGCTTTTTCAAAGGCATCGGCTAGATAGTAGGAAGAAAGGGGAGTGTGCTGGCTTGGCTTCAGAATCACCGTATTTCCCATGAGCATGGCGGGAATGATTTTCTGGATAACCTGTCCCAGGGGGTAGTTCCAGGGAGTGATACAGCCCACTACGCCCACCGGTTCCCTGTAGGTGGTGGAAAGAGGCATTTTTTCAACCATAGGAACGTCCGGTGCCAGGTCGATGTAGGAACGGGTACGGACATACTGGTATTCCACCTGGGAAGATTTCGTGAACGCCCAGGGGGAGCCCAGTTCTTTGATGGTGATGTCAATCAGATCCTTTTCCTGGGACCTGAAGATGGTGAGGAATTTTTCCATGAAATTGATCCGCACGGAGAGGGGAAGGGCAGCCCATTCGGGAAGAGCGGCATGGGCGGCTTTAGCCGCTTTGTCCACGTCCACTTCGTTTCCGGCGGGGACACGGGCAAATATTTTTCGGGTAGCCGGGTTTTCCACGTCAATGAATGTTCCTGATGCCCCATCTATCCATTCTCCATTGATGTAGAGCTTTTCAAAATTCACAGGTAAGACCTCCTTTGGAAAAGAAAAGGGAAAAAGAGGCATCAACCCCTGTTTCCCCTTGTTGGACAGAATTATGAAATTGTATATTTCTCTCCCTATTATACCGCGAAAGGGAAAATATACAATGCAGGGAATATTGCGGTTTGTAGAGCTGTTGAAGCGAACGGTTTGGCATGTGGTTGGACAGAGTCACTGGCACGGGGCTGCTAGCTTCTAGCTGTTAGCTGCTAGGAAAGCTGGCCCGCCTGCGGCGCTTCCTACCTGTTTCCATCAGTCATTCGTGCCGTAGGCTGTTGATCTTTCCTGGAAGCCAGGAGCTAGCAGCTAGAAGCTCCGCACGAATGACTCTACCCATCAGCGTTGCCCTAACAACTCGACAAACTGAAATTGGCATTGCCCATTCCTATTCCCTTTTCATCCAGCCCGGTATGGTATAATAAAAAAGAATATATTTTCAAAATTAACAAAACGTTAATACATATATAATAAGGAGGATTGCATGGGATTATTGGACGAAACACTGGCGCAGATCCGGCCGCTGGATGAAGGGACCATGGAGGAAGCGGCCCGGCGGTGGAAAGACCTCTATCTGGGCATGGGGGACCTGGGAAAAATGGAAACCATGGTCACCCAGTTTGCAGGAATTACGGGAGAGGCGATTCCTTCCATCCCTAAATGCTGCACGGTCATTGCCTGTGCAGACCATGGGGTATATAAAGAAGGGGTTTCTGCCTATCCCCAGTCTACTACGGTGGGGATGACGAGGGCCTATGTGGAAACGAAAGGGGCCGCAGTCAATGCCATGGCCTATTATGGGGGCTCTGACATGGTGGTGGTGGACATGGGCATTAATGCGGACATGTCCGGCGTACCGGGACTTCTAGACCGCAAGATTGCCTGGGGCACGAAGGATATCGCCGAAGGCCCTGCCATGACCCGGGGCGAGGCTATCCGGTCCATTGAAACGGGAATCGAAATCGCAGAAGAAAAACTGAAAGAGGGCTATCGTCTTTTTACTATCGGAGAGATGGGAATTTCCAATACCACCTCCTCTGCCTGTATCCTGGGCGCTTTCAATCACTGGAATGCCCTGGAAGTCACAGGCCGGGGAACCAATATTTCCGATGAACGGCTCAGGCACAAGGTGGAGGTGGTACAGACCGCCATGGATGTGAACCATCCGGACCCCAAGGATGGCCTGGATGTGCTGTCCAAGGTAGGGGGATTTGAATTCGGCTGCATGACCGGCGTCATTCTGGGCGCCGCTGCAGGCCGGGGTATGACGATTATTGATGGCTTCAATACCACTGCCAGTGCTTTCATTGCCAAGGCCCTGGCACCGGAGTCTGTCCATTACCTCATGGCGTCCCATCTGTCCCTGGAGCAGGCTCATAAGAAATCCCTGGCTGCCCTGGGACTGACAGAGTATGTGGATCTGGATTTCCGTCTCGGTGAAGCGGTAGGGGCCGGTATCCAGACGAAGATGTTTGATCTGGCCCTTTCGGTGTATCGGGAATGTGTGACGAAAGAAGAAGCGGGGGTGAAAGCATGAGCCGGATTCCGAAACTGAATGAAGATATCATGAAAGCCTGCCAGCTTTACGTGGATAACCTGATCAAGCCGATCCATTCTCTGGGAAAACTGGAAGAAATGGCTGTCCGCATTGCGGGAATCACAGGGGAGGTGAAACCATCTTACCTGAATAAGGCCATCGTCATCTTTGGCGGCGATACGGCGGTGGATGGAGAAAACCGGACGAGGGGACAGCTCTCCCACGATGAAATGAAACTGGTGGCCCAGGGCGCCGGTCCGGTGAATGTGATTGCCCGGAACCTGGAGGCACCGGTCTATCTCATGGATGTGGGACTGGAAAAAGATACCACTGATATTGAAGGGGTTTTGACGAAGAAGATGATCAGCGGCACCCACCATGGTCATCCTGCCATGGATGATGAAGTGGTGAATGGGGCTGTTTCCCTTGGCATGTCCGTGGCGAAGACCCTGGCAACCCAGGGCGTCGAGGCTGCAGGTATAGGAAATATAGGGGAACGGTCCCTCCTTTCCGCACTGGCGGTGACGGCGGCTATCATGAAGGAAGACCTGCTGAAGGTATCTGCGAAGGGCGGATACAGTATCCGTCTGGCAGGCATTGGCAACTTTGCAGAAAATCCTATTGGAAACCTGGCGGAAGTGGGTTCGGCGGAAATTGCTGCGCTTTTTGGATTCGTGGTAGAGGCCGCTCGAAACGGCATGATTGTGGTCTTCGATAATGCGGTAACCGGTGCGGCGGTGCTGGCAGCGGTGACAGTGTATCCGGAAATACAGAATTTTGTATTTCCCTCTGTCTATTACGAAGAACCGGTACATAAGATGCAGATGCAGAAACTCGGTATGCATGCCTATCTTCATTATGATTTTACGGAAGCCGAAGGATTTGGATCTGCCCTGGGGCTGTCTCTTCTGGATGCAGCCATTGACATGCTGAACCAGATGAAAACATTCGGCACCGCCGACGTGGATGTGGCTATCGACGGGGCAGGCAGCGGAAGGCAGAGAAAGGAGATCAGATAATGAAGGCTCTTTTTGTTAAATGCTATGGGAAACTGACGGCTGATATGATGGTGGGAGGACTCATTGATATGGGCGTGCCACCGGTATACCTGAAATCAAAGCTGAAAGACGCAGGACTTCCTGAAAATTTCATTGAAAAACCAAATCCCAAAGCCCAGATATCGGCCCATTATTTTCATATTCCCCCCAGTGGAAACAAGCCGCTGCTCCTGAAGGAAGCGGACCTTTTCCGGATATGGAAGGATATATGCAGCAAAGGGAACCCGGAATGGGAAGAAATCGGGTGGAAGGTCTTTTCCGTCCTCACCGCCGGTGCTTCAGATGCAGTGGATGATATTCCCGGGAATATTGTGGATCTCAGAAGGGTAGGGGTATCAGAAGAAAATCTGTCATCCCTGTACCTGTTTCTGGCAGCCTTGGACTATCTGGAAGTGGAGACCCTCTTTACCTGTCCTTTCTCTGTGATTCCAGGAAAGACGGAAGCAGGAAAAGCGTCGGCCGCTATCCTGACGGACGCCGTCTCTACTGTGGGTAAACCGATTTCAACGGAAGAAATTGCGCCTTTCGCAGCAGCCATGCTGGAAGGACTCTCTGCCTCCTTCATGCCCATGGACAGCCGTTTCCTGGCGGACCGGACGGCCTATGGAAGCTCCAGCGCAGAGAAGCCTACCGGAGACAATACGGTGGCGGAATACCTCGGCTACTTCACGGACCGGGGAGAATCCATCTTCAGCCGTCATATGAAGGTCTTCGGCATGGACTCCGGCCTGGATCTGTAACAGGGACTTTGGAGTATTGCCAATTTCAGTTTGTCGAGCTGTTGGGTTTGGCGCTAATGGATAGAGTCATTCGTGCGGAGGCTTCTAGCTTCTAGCTCCTGGCTTCTAGGAAAGATCAACAGCCTACGGCACGAATGACTGACGGAAATACCGGGTAGAAGCGCCGCAGGCGGATCATCCTTCCTAGCTGCTAGCCGCTAGAAGCTAGGAGCTCCATGCGCGTGACTCTATCTGCAAGCATGCCAACCGCCAAACTCCAACAGCTCTACAAACCGCAATTTGTCAAAAACAGATGAATTTATAAGACTCTCATACAACCTGCAGTGCCATATAGGTGAAAAATTCTAAAAAAGTACTTGCCAAATTCATCGGGATAGGGTATAATCATTTCCGTCGCACGGCAAAGGCTGGCGGCGGGAAATGAAAATCCTGACGGATTCAAAACTTCCTGTTGACAGAAATATCACAATGTGATAAATTATAGGTCGTGACATTGAGAGTTAAATCTGATTCAAAAAGAAATTTTGAAAGCAGACTTGACAAATCAAAAAGTAATGATATAATAATATCGTTGCTAACACATGCGGAAGTAGCTCAGTGGTAGAGCACAACCTTGCCAAGGTTGGGGTCGCGGGTTCGAGTCCCGTTTTCCGCTCCATTTGTTAGTATTATCCGAAAGGATATGCTATAGATTCCTGAATAGCTCAGCCGGTAGAGCGCGTGACTGTTAATCACGATGTCGCAGGTTCGAACCCTGCTTCAGGAGCCATAGGGGTATCGCCAAGCGGTAAGGCAACGGACTCTGACTCCGTCATGCGTAGGTTCGAATCCTACTACCCCTGCCAACGATCCATTAGCTCAGTCGGTAGAGCACTTGACTTTTAATCAAGGTGTCCCGCGTTCGAGTCGCGGATGGATCACCATATGTGGCCTGTTCGTCAAGTGGTTAAGACACCGCCCTTTCACGGCGGGTTCGCGAGTTCGAATCTCGCACAGGTCACCAATGTGGGCGATTAGCTCAGCTGGGAGAGCGTCTGCCTTACAAGCAGAATGTCAGCAGTTCGATCCTGTTATCGCCCACCAAACGGCCCGGTGGTGTAGTGGTCTAACATGCCGCCCTGTCACGGCGGAGATCGTCAGTTCAAATCTGATCCGGGTCGCCACATTTTTGCCTCGGTAGCTCAGTTGGTAGAGCAAAGGACTGAAAATCCTTGTGTCAACGGTTCGATTCCGTTCTGAGGCACCATATATGCGGCTGTGGCGGAATGGCAGACGCGCTACTTTGAGGGGGTAGTGATCTTTCGATCGTGTGAGTTCAAGTCTCACCAGCCGCACCACAATTTCCTTAATTTCCTCGTTGTTCAATTTTATATGCGGTCGTGGCGGAACTGGCAGACGCGCTATCTTCAGGCGGTAGTGGAGTAATCCGTGAGAGTTCAAATCTCTCCGACCGCACCACTAAAATGTAAGCTCTTAAGGCTAATGCCTTGAGAGCTTTTTTAATACCCTTCAGGCTTTGGAAATGAATTTCGTATGATATAATGATTCCAAGAAAATGATGATTTTGACTACAGGAGGAACTATGAACGCTTTTGCAGCACTTGGGGTAGGAGACAAGCTGACGTCCCTTTTAAAAATGCAGGGAATCAAGGTGCCTACACCTATCCAGCAGGCAGCTATCCCATCCATATTTAAAGGAAAAGATTTCATCGGCCGTGCCCAGACCGGTACCGGCAAGACATTGGCTTATCTTCTCCCCACTATGCAGCGGGTGGATAAGGAAAAGGGAGCTACCCAGGTCCTCATTATGACACCGACCCGGGAACTTTCCAAACAGGTCTTTGACGTGTTCCGTCCCTTTGCCCTGGAACTGGGGCTGGACGGAGTGGATATCATCGGTGGCAGGACCATAGAAAACCAGCTCCAGAAGCTGAAACGGGATCCCCAGGTGATTATCGGTACCCCTGGCCGTCTTCTGGACCACATCCGCAGGAAGAGCCTTGGCTTATCCCAGATAAAGACGGTCATCCTGGATGAAGCGGACCAGATGCTGGCCAATGGGTTTCGGGAAGATATCGAAGCACTGGTAGATGAAACGCCGAAAAACAGGCAGCTCCTCCTCTTCTCTGCCACCATGCCGGAGGAAGCGGTGCGGCTGGCCAGGAAATACATGCGCCACCCGGCGGTGGTGGATGTCTCCGAAAAAGTGGCTGCTTCCACCGTGGAACAGCGGGTTTATGAAACCACAAAGCCCCGGAAATTCAAGCTCCTCGTGAAGCAGCTGACGGAAATGAACCCTTACATGGCCGTTGTCTTCTGCAATACCCGGGAGGAAGCCCATGATGTTGCAGGGAAACTTCAGGAAGAGACGGATTTTGTGGTGGATGAGATCCATGGAGACATGAGCCAGGGTCAGCGGAACCAGGTAATCCGCGAATTTGAAAAGGCGAAAATCCAGATTCTTGTGGCTTCGGACATTGCTGCGCGGGGACTGGACGTAGAGGGCATTACCCACGTGTTCAATTACGATATTCCAAGAAATCTGGAATACTATGTCCACCGCATCGGCCGTACCGGCCGGGCCGGCACAAAGGGCATCGCCATTACCTACGCCACACCGGAAGATGGCCTCCTCCTCAGGAAGCTGGAAAAATCCATTTCCGAGACCATTACCCGGTATGATGAAAAGGGAAATATCCGGAAAGTACGGAAGGGAAAACCGAAGAAGAATGTGGTCACTCCTGGCATGTACAAGCCCACTAAGAAGAAGGAACATAAGGCTCTGGGGCACAAGGGAAAGAATATGCGCCAGAAACGGAAGAAAGATGGCCCTGCCAAAAAAGGAAAGAAGAAATAAGTATGACAAAAACCGCTCTCAGGAGCGGTTTTTGCGTGGCCGGAAGTCAAATTGCGGTTTGACGGTAAGCGCAAAATAAAATGATGGATTTTATCTATCCATTGGAAATGAGATAATACCTACAAGTTCAACGAATGGAGGTATTACTCATGGATATTCAACTAACTGCCGACCGGGTTTACCTGGCCGGCGGCTACACGGACATGCGGAAATCCATTGACGGATTATCCGCTGTGGTTTCACAACAATATGATCTGAATCCGTTCCTTCCATCACTGTTCCTGTTCTGTGGAAGAAGACGGGACCGGATCAAAGGTCTCCTCTGGCAGGGTGATGGTTTCGTTCTACTTTACAAGCGTATTGAGAGCGGAAGCTTTCAGTGGCCAAGGGAATCGGCTTCCCTGATTGAGCTTTCCCCACAGCAATACCGCTGGCTTATGGAGGGGCTTGCCATCATCCAACCTCGGGCCGTGAAGGTCATTCACCCCCGCTGCAGCGTATGAAATCTGCATGCTAAAACAGTCGAAAAAGCTAGATTTTATCGAGCTTTTTCGACTGTTTTATGGTATAATAAATACATGAAATTTCGGTTGTTTTTATAGAATTGAGTGTACCCATGACAGACCGCCGTGAGCAGGAATTACTAGATAGAATTGCAAAACTGGAAAAGGACAAAGCGGCTTTATTAGCTACAGTGAAATTACTTCAGCAGGCCCGTTTTGGTTCTAAATCGGAACGCCGGACTGATCCGGATATGGATGCCGCCTATCCCAGCATCTTTAATGAGGCGGAAACAGAGGCCAAGCCCAGTGTCAAGGAACCGGAGCTTGAAACGACTGCGGTTAAAGGCTATGAACGAAAGAAAAAGAGCAAGTCAGCATCTGTTAAGAACTTGCTGGAATCCCTTCCTGAAGACTGCATTGAGAACATAGATATTGACCTGGATGCGGACCAGAAAGTCTGTGACATCTGTGGAAATAAGCTGTCTCCTATAGGCAGGGAGCTTGTTAATACTCAGATTGAGTTTGTTCCGCCAAAGCTTATCTGCAGGCGTTACTTCCAAATATCTTATGAATGCAGGAATTGCCGGAAGAATGACGAACCGCATATTGTGAAGCCGGCAGTGCCCAAGCCTCCGATTCCCCATTCCTTTGCTTCACCTTCTGCCATTGCCCATGTGATGATGCAGAAGTACGGATTAGCCGTACCGCTGAATCGTCAGGAGCGGGAGTGGAAGCAGCTGGGATTGCCTCTCAGCAGGGCAACTCTGGCCAACTGGATTATTATTTCTTCAAATGAGTACCTGAAACCCTTGTGGGACTACATGCATGGTCTCCTTCTCAAAGAAGCCTGTCTGCATGCAGATGAGACTCCGGTACAGGTACTCAATGAAAAAGGACGTAAGAATACCAGCAAATCCTATATGTGGGTCTTTACCAGTGGAGAGTATGAACCATTACATAATATCCGCCTGTTCCAGTACAGCCCGACCAGAAAAGGATCCAATGCCTCGGAATTCCTTAAAGGATTTACCGGTTACCTCCAAACGGATGACTATTCCGGATACAACCAGGTAACCGAAGTTACCCGCTGCCTCTGCTGGGCCCATGCAAGACGAAAGTATGTAGAAGCAGAAACAGCAAAGCAGGATGAATCTTCCGTAAGTCTGGCTGGCGAAGGGCTGGGCTGCATACGCGAACTGTTTAAAATTGAAAAAGAACTGCGTGACCTTACTCCTGAGGAGAGAAAGGCACAAAGACTTGAAAAGGAAAAGCCGGTGCTCGACGCCTACTGGAAGTGGGTAGAAAGCAGCCGGGACAAAGTCCTTCCAAAATCCAAGATCAGCCAGGCTTTGAACTACTCCCTGACTAACAAGGAGCAGCTTGAAACCTATTTGCAAGATGGCAGGTGTGCTATATCCAACAACATTGCGGAAAACAGCATACGTCCTTTTACCGTGGGCCGGAAAAACTGGCTCTTTTCAGCGAGCCCGAAAGGTGCTGAAGCCAGTGCCTGCGTATACAGTATTATTGAAACCTGCAAGGCCAATAATATAGATCCGGAGAAGTACCTGATCTACATACTCACCGGGATGCCCAATGAAGAGCGTCTCAAAGGTGAGGCAGTATTAGAGAAGTACATGCCCTGGAACACTGTAGTTCAGGAATCCTGCAAATAACATAAAGCCCGAAAGCTTATAGTATGATTATTCTATAACTTTCGGGCTTTTTCAATACACTCTTTTATTTGGCGCTTACGTTTGACGAGCTGTTGGAGCGAACGGTTTGGCATGCTTGCGTATAGAGTCACTCGCATGGAGCTCCTGGCTTCTAGCGGCTAGCTGTTAGGAAGGCTGATCCGCCTGCGGCGCTTCCACCCGGTATTCCCGCCAGTCATTCGTGCCGTAGGCTTGCCAGCTTTCCTAGAAGCTAGCAGCTAACAGCTAGAAGCTCCGCACGAATGACTCTACCCACCAGCGTCGCCCCATCAGCTCGACAAACTGCTTAGTGTAAAATGTTTCTCGGTAGAGGATTTCTCCCCTGCTGGATAGAAAAGGGAAGAGTCCCCTTTGATGGAAATGTTATAATTTCCTTGCGACAAAATCAAAAGAAAGGACTCTTCCCAATGAGCATTTTATCAGAGAATATCGAACTTTTCAAACCTTTTATTCAGGAGGAAATTCTCAAGAGTATCAAGGATTCTAAGGATTCACTGGCCATGGAGCAGGTTCTCTGGCACCTCTTCACGGAACTCTTTGGCCTTCTTGTGGCGACGGCCTTCGAAATGATCGATGGCGAGCTGTACGATAGGGTCTACAAGCCTCAGGGGTGGCGGATTTCCCGGCGGGATTCCAGAACCATATACTGCCTGTTTGGTCCTGTCACCTACAAGCGGAGGCGGCTGGAGATGGCCGGAAAGCAGGGATTTTACCCGTTAGATAAGAAATTTGGATTTCTGCCTTCCCGTCACTATAGCATGGGAGTGATTCTGCGCATTGCGCAGGCTACCCAGGTTACCCAGTTCCGTAATGTGAGCCATATCGTGAAAATTCTGACCCAGACGGATATTTCACATCAGACAGTTTCAAATCTCAGCCGCGCTGCCGCCCAAATGGTCAGAAAATACGAAGCAGCAGATGCAGCTATGGAGCAGGCCGAGAAGAGAGTACCGGAGGACGGGCTGCTGGCTATTGAGGGCGATGGGATTGTAATGAAGCAGCAGGCGGACCCCGACACCGATACCAAAGGCGGCCAGAACATAGAACTTCACCGAATCCAGGTCTATGAGGGCGTCGAGAAGAATGGGAAACGTTCGAGACTGACAGGGTACCACTGCTTCTCTGGAACGGATAGGAAAAGGCTGGTTGAACTCGTCAAGGTGTGGGTGCATGGCCGGTACAATCTGAGCGAGATTACAGTACTTTCCAACGGGGATGGCGGAGCAGGATATAATTTCGGTGACTTCGACGATATAGTCGAGGGATGCAAGACACATTACCATTTCCGGGACAGATACCATGTGAATGAGAAAGTGCGGACCCGCCTCAGCTTCTGCCCACGTGGATTCATCGATAAATTCGTGCTTGAACTGAATAAGAGCAGAAATGTCATCACAGATATGAAGCCATATCTGGATGCGGCTGCCAGCTACGCAGAAACAGAAGAACAGGCCGAGCAGGTACGGAGACTGGCAGACTATCTGAGTCGCAACGCCGACTATATCCCGGGCATCCGGGAGCGCGGAATCCGAACCGATATCCACCTGGGGGCAGCTGAAAGCAACCACCGACGCTATAGCTACCGTCTGAAAAAGCAGGGGCGCAGCTGGTGCAGGATAGGTATGGATTCAATAGGCACGCTGATTACTGCTACCCAGAATGACACTTTGGAAAAAGCCCTGATTTACTGTGCTGCAGGCAAAGCCTACAAGAAGATGGACCGGCAGATGCATAAGGCGGTCGTAGCAGCCGTAAAAACGAACCGCAAAGCCGCCAGGGACGCTAAATGGCACAGGAACGCACGGAATTACCGTCCCGGGTGCCTGGAAGGCCGTATAGGCGTATATGGAGCGACTTCAACTCCGATGGGCCAGCTTGCTAAAGCGATACAGATTTATTGAGAAAGCAGAGGCTGGGAAACCTGATAACGTCGACTGTCAAATAAAGTACCGAGAAAACCTTGACACATACGACAAACTGAAATTGGCAGTACGGCATACGCCCGTTGTGATACAATAAGACCATTGAGGTGATAGGATGTTAAAAAATAAAGATTTCATAAAACAGATCCTCTGGCTCCTGGCACTGACAGTGCCCTGGGGGCTGGGGGGATTCGTGGTGCACACGGCTTTTTCCCTTTCCGCCGGAATCATTGCCTACTGGGTCATGGGACTTCTGGTGCCTTTTATATTTTACCTGGTCCAGACGAAGGGATGGGGCAGTGAACTTGGGGCGGCCCGGGCGGCGGCGCACCTTCCTCTCTGGCTGTCTCTGGTCCTTGTGGAAATGGTGGTTTTCTGGAACTATCTGCCTGCCATTGACAGAGCCTGGAAGACCACTCCCGTTCCTGTGGGAATCGGTGCTTTTATTGCCTTGTCCTTCTTCATTATCCTTGACTTTGTACTGGTGCGGAAGGTGACAGGCCTCTATTACAGCCTCAAAGAAAAAGGAGGCATCTGGAGCCTCTGGCTGGGCTCTTCCTACTTCAGCGGCCTTATCCCCGGTACCGCCATGGCGGCTTTCCTCTGGCTCTATTATGTCGGAGGGATGCGGCTCGATCCCTTTACGGCCTCCTTTTTCCTGATGGAAATCTTTGGCTTCGTTTTCTATGGGAAAATTCTTATCGCCATGATGACCTTCGGTATTTTTCTCTTTCTCGCACAGAAGGGAGAAAAGAGCCACCGCATTGTGACTTCTGTATTTACCGCCATCTTCTGGCTGCTCCTGCTCTTTATTCCCGTGGTTATTTCCGCAAGGATTACGGGAAATGGAAACTGGAGAGCCTACCTGGATCCGTCGTACCTGTCCGTATTTCCTTATCTCTCTGATCTCTGGCTTACGGGCCTTGCGCTCATGGGAGCGGAAAAGCTGACGGCATGGATTTTTAAGGCGTAAGGGTTGACAAGGACCGTTTTGTCGCTATAATTACAGTTGGCAGATAAAGGGACCCTGCTTTGCCGGTATCATATGTCGTGGGAGCCGGACCGCAGAGTGAGTATATCGCCAAATTTTACGGCTTATATCTCATGGAGAGTAAGAACGGAGGTTTTTAAAATGGAAAAAGTCAATCATGCCCCCCAGGAAAGTCACGTATTTTTGAGTATCCGCCAGCTTACGGTGTCAGGACTTCTGGCGGGCATTACTATTTTTCTCGGCCTTACGGGATATGGATTCATTCCGCTGGTGGTCATGGATGCGACAATCCTGCATATTCCTACCATTATCGGCGCCATTGCCGGCGGCCCTAAAGTAGGGGCCCTTGTAGGTTTCCTATTTGGCCTGTTCTCTTTCATCCAGAGTCTGCGGGCACCGAGCCTGCTCCTGCAGTTTGCGCTGCAGTATAATCCTTTCTACGATGCCTTTATCTGCATCGTTCCAAGAATCTGTATCGGACTCTTTGCCTGGTTCCTGTATAAACATATGCCCGGTCGGGAAGGTATCCGTACAGCCGTAGCGGCCATCGGCGGATCCCTCTGCAACACGGTCCTCTTCCTGGGTTCCTTCTTCCTCCTGGTGGGCGCTCCTTATGCAGCATCCAAGGGAATTTCCGTAGAAGCAGTAGGAGCAACGATTCTTGGTATTGTCGGTGTAAATGGCGTACCGGAAGCAATCGTTTCCGCCGTTATCATCGTTCCGGTGGTGACCATGCTGAAGAAATCCGGCTGGAAAATGAAATAAGAGTATTGCATCAAAGGGTCGTGAAAAATGGATGTCCATTTTTCACGGCTTTTTTCATGGGTAGATGGAGAAAATCGGACAATTGCGGTTTGGCGAGCTGTTAGAGTGAGCGGTTTGGCATGCTGTTGGACAGAGTCACTGGCAATGGGCTACTAGCTTCTAGCTGTTAGCTGCTAGGAAATCTGGCCCGCCTGCGGCGCTTCCTACCTGTTTCCATCAGTCATTCGTGCCGTAGGCTGTTGATCTTTCCTAGAAGCCAGGAGCTAGCAGCTAGAAGCTCCGCACGAATGACTCTACCCATCAGCGCCAAACCCAACAGCTCGACAAACTGAAATTGGCATATCTTCATCATTATCACATCAGGAAGGAGAGCTATGAAGATTCTTATCGACGGCGATGGCTGCCCGGTGATCAGGGAAACCGAAGAGGCCGCTTCCCTTTATGGATTGGAGACGATGATTTTCTGCGATACCAGCCACCGGATCATATCCGACAGGAGTCAGGTCTTCCTGGTGGACAAAGGCGCAGATGCCGCTGACTTTGCGCTCACTTCCCATATCTCTAAAGGCGATGTGGTGGTGACCCAGGACTATGGCCTGGCGGCCATGGCGCTGGCAAAGGGAGCCTTCGTATTCCATCAGGATGGCTGGCAGTATACGAAGGATAATATAGACCGGCTCCTTATGGAACGGTACGAGGCGAAGAAAGCAAGGAAATCAGCCAAGCATCACCTGAAGGAACCCCGAAAGAGAGAAAAAGAAGCGAATCGGCTATTCTTCGAGCGGCTGTCTCTGTTCTTACAGAACATAACGGAGGCTTGAAACTATTGCGGCTTGTCGAGCTGATGGTAACGAGAGGTGGGTCGGTGGGCCACTCGGATGGATGGGGCTAAGGGTTGTGGGCCAACCTGCGGCGCTTCCTACAGCTAACCTCCGTCGCCTTCGGCGCCACTGCCGGGCCGCAAAAGGAAAGCGCCTTAGTGTGCAGTAAAGGCGCAAACTTGGGCCCGGCTCGAGGGTCCTCTGCAGGACACCTCGCCTTCCAGGGAAGGAGGCTGTAACACCTTATGCCCCTGGTGCGAAGCACCTACAACCCGGTGAACGAGCGCAGCGATGTTCACCCACAACCCTTAGCTCCATTGACCCCGTTTGGGCCACTCACCAACCTCATCTGACAGCTCGCAATACTGAAATATTTCATACATTTCGTGCACAAGCAAAAGAGCATCGCAGGAATGGACTTCCATTCCTGCGATGCTCTTGCGTTAACGGATATTCGAATTACATTTCATCCTTGCCACGGAGACGTTCATCGCACTGGGCGATGAGAGCGTTCGTGTCGACTCCCGCATCCTGGCACATGGTGCCGATGGTGGTCTTCATGTCCGTAGGCATGGCGATATTTTTATTCTGGAATACAGGAAGCAGCTGGGGGTACAGGGTCAGGATCGTTTCCATGGGCGTATCCTTGGTGAGGAGAGGTTTCTTGTACTTGTCCGCAATGAACTCATTCATTTCGCCGATGATTTCAAAGACATCCATCCCGTGGGACTGGGCTGCCTGCCAGAGATTTTCATCGTAGGAAACAAAGCAGCCCACGCAGGACATGCCGTATTCCATGAGGAATGGTCCCATTTCCGGGTAAACCTGGATGATCTGCATGATGTTGTTTTCCGGACGGACAAAGTCTCCTTCCTGCAGCGGCGGTACGTCGGAGGCGCCGAATCCGCCGTAGTAATCGGCGGTGCCTTCATTGGAAGCGCCGGGCATGGTGTTTCCAAGCACCGCATCCCGGAAGGCTTCGTAGCCCATGTGGTCGATGAATTCTTCCAGGGACTGGTAATTTTCATGTTCCAGGTAGTAAGTGCAGGCTTTGGTCATGATGGCCAGGGCATCGGCGGGGAACTGGGCGAAGGCAAAGAATGTTTTCTTGCCGGTGTAAATATCCCAGCCGTCGGACATGCCTACGGCCCGGATGGGGAGAGGCGTAGTCATGGTGCAGGTGAGAATGCAGGAAGGCCAGGAACCGAAGGCCAGGAGGCCCAGGTCTTTCAGGGTGTCTTCCACGTCATCCTTTGCCAGACCGGAAATGATGGGACGGCCTTTGGGGTCCAGAATGTAAGTGCCCTCATGTTTGTCGGCCACTTCTTTCATCTTTTTCTTGAATTCACTTCTCCCTTCCTGGATATCAGGAATGAAATCAATTTCCAGGGAAAAGGTCAGGTTATCTGCTGTCATAAAAAACTCCTTTCAAAAGACTTCCCATGGTGGAAGTCATCATCTCACATTGATTCTCTTCTATTATAACAGATGAGCACAAGTAAATCGAGAGAAGTCGAATGAGGGCTATTTCGGTTTGTAGAGCTGATGGGTTTTGCATGCTGACGGGTAGAGTCACTCGCATGGAGCTCCTAGCTTCTAGCGGCTAGCTGTTAGGAAGGCTGATCCGCCTGCGGCGCTTCCACCCGGTATTCCCGCCAGTCATTCGTGCCGTAGGCTTGCCAGCTTTCCTAGAAGCTAGTGTCTAATTTCGTAAGTTTCCGATTGTATCCCTAAGTTGCGAACCCTTGACCTCACGTTTTTTCCAGCGGAACGGTTCTGCATGCTCATTGTAGGCAGCAATAAACTTTTTAATCGCTGACACAAGATCCGAAACAGAGTCAAAACTTGCCCCTCGGAGCACTTTTCGCGACATAATGTTAAACCATATTTCCACTTCATTCAGCCAGCTTGCTGACGTTGGTGTGTAATGAAAATGGACATTAGGATGCTTTTCCAGCCAGTCGTTTAAGCGCTTGTGCGTGCAGTAATTATCGACAATAATATGATATTGCACTTTGTCTCCACCCGGCTCACTTTTCAATAAGTCATCTAAAAATTCTTCAAAGTCCTCTCTGGTTTTTCTCTTTGTTGTCTTTCCATAAATTTGTCCGGTAGCTACCTCCAGTGCACCGAATAAATTTATTGTTCCATTCCTCCGATATGTGCTTTTCAACCCGCGCACAATTTTCTTGTTATGAGTAAGTACATATCCTTGGGCTCTACTTAAGGCCTGTATCGATGGTTTCTCATCAACGCTGATTACGACAGCATTCTCTGGCGGGTTCAAGTAAAGTCCCACGATATCAGCAGACTTTTTAGTAAACTCCGGATCAGTACTGACACACCAGGAACGCTGCCTTGCCAGCTGTATTCCTTCCTTTCTCATAAGTCGCCAAATGGCAGCCTTTGAGACATTCAGAACTCTTGCCAGTGTAGGACCATCCCAGTGTGCTAGCCCGTCTGGAGGCGCTTCCTTCAGCTTATTTAACACCATTTCGCGGAATTCCGGTCCATATTGAGCAGTACGGCCCCGCCTTTTCTTATCCTGTAGTCCAGGGATGCCCTGTTCAGCGAAACGATTCCGCCAAAGGCTAACGGTATTGGGGCGTTCCCCCAACTTAGCCGCGATATCCTTGATTTGCATTCCATCAAGACATAGAAGAACCATTTTTGCACGTCTTACAATGCGATGCTCTGTTTTTTGAGAGTTTACGATTTTATGCAGTTCTATGCGTTCGCTTTCGGAGCAGCGTATTTGCTTAGCAACTTTTGGCATAACGTTATCCCCCCCTGCAATTTGCATTTATCTGGAATAAGTATACCATTATTTGCTGTGTCCGGCAATACAATCTATTATTTATGAAATTAGACACTAGCAGCTAACAGCTAGAAGCTCCGCACGAATGACTCTACCCACCAGCGTCGCCCCATCAGCTCGCAATACTGAAATAGTCCATATCCATCTATTTCAAAAACCTCATACCACGGGACCCGTAAAAATGATACAATATACGAGACTTACCTGTATTCCCCCGGGAGGCATGAGAATATGAAACAATGGAAGAAAAAAATGACGGCTGCCCTGCTGGCGGTGGCCTGCATCAGCGGCCTGGCGGCGCCGGTAGAAGTGGAAGCGGCCACAACAACCCAGAAGATTCTCTATGGGGCGGCGGCACTCCTTTTCATTTCCAACTATTACCAACGCCTGGATGACCATGGGGGACAGCAGTTCCTGGCCCAGTGCCAGCAGCAGACCGGCGTCTACGACTCAGCGGAAGCGGATAACCGGGTGCAGGATATTTATCGGAATCTCCGTGATACGGGGGCCGTGGATCGGGATTACAAAGTCTATGTGGCCCCTGATGAAGACATCAATGCATCCATGAGCCTGGGCGGCGTGCTCTGTGTCAATAAGGGCTCCCTCGATGCCTTCGACGACGATGAACTGGCCTATGTCATGGCCCATGAAATTTCCCACGGCGAGAAACGGCACAGCGTGAACGGTGTCAAAAAGCGGGTGGGACTCATTACGGCCCTGGATATTTATCTGGGAAGCGATGCGTCCTATGGAGAGTACCTTCTGGGAAATATCGCGGCCAACTATGTTTCCAATGCCGTATTTACGAAGGACCAGGAAAAGGAAGCCGATGACTGGGGATTCCAGTACCTGGTGGAAGCGGGGTATAATCCCGGCGCCGGGGCAGCGGCCATGCAGGTGCTCTATGACAAGTATGGCGAGAGTTCTCCTTCCGGCATCAAGTCGGTACTGGCTCCCGGCAACCATCCGAAAACCAGCGACCGCATCAATAAGAACCTGAAATGGATGAAAACCTATTCCGGCGGCCATGTGGACGTGAAGGACGGGTGGATTCTTGTCAATGGGGAAAAGGCATTCCAGCCGGAAGCGGCCGGCCGGTATACGGATAAGGAGAGAACCTGCCTCACCGCCGGCAAGCTGGACAAATTATACCATGCAGGGCAGGTACCGGACGCAGTGCTGGAGGATAATACCATCTACTGTGGAAGCACCGCGGTCTACAGTCTGTCTTCTTCGGAAAACGGGAAACTCTACGTGGATAACCTGAATAAGGGGATTGCTAAAGATCGGGGAGAAAAGGTGAATGAAAAATTTGCTATTGATTCCCGGAAGGCCAAGGTAGCGGCAGATCAGGCAAAGGCGGAAAAACAGGCCGCCACTGTATCGGCCGATTGAATCGAGCCTGGTCGGCAGGCATCACTAAGAAAGGAAAGTTATTATCAAGATTATGAAGAAATTACTGGCCCTGGTTGTTTTGTTTATTGTATGTGCAGGCGTGGCTTTCGGCATCCTGGCCCTCATTACGCCGGAGCCGCCGAAGAAGCCGGAGCTCCCACCTCCGCCGGCTACCGGAGCCGTGTCGGCGGCTCTCATTGATGGAAATACGGGAGAAATGCTGGCAGATAAGGAAGGAACCCTTCGAGTGTATCCGGCCAGCACCACTAAAATCCTGACCACCATCATTGCCCTGGAAGAAGGAAAGGACAAGCTGGAACAGAATGCGGTGATTTCGGATCGGGCCATCAAACAGGACGGCACGAACCTGGGTATCCGCAAGGATATGCCCATTTCCCTGCACCAGATGCTCTATGGCATGATGCTCATCTCCGGCAACGATGCGGCCGTGGCTACAGCGGAGACCGTAGGCGGTTCCTATGATCGCTTCGTGGAAATGATGAATGAGAAGGCCGCAGCCATCGGGGCCCATGATTCCCATTTCGCCAATCCCAATGGCCTCACGGACCCAAACCATTACACCACCGCCGAGGATATGGTGAAGATTGCAGCCTACGCCATGAAAAATCCCGATTTTCGGGATATCGTGAAATGGAAGACCTATCCCATGACCTACAGAAATGGCATTTATCGGAATGTACAGAACCGGAATGAATTCCTTTCCAGCGGCTATGAAGGAGCAAACGGCATCAAGACCGGAATGACCGAAGCCGCCGGGGACTGCCTCGTAGCATCGGCAGAAAGAAACGGAAAGCTCATTATTGTCGGCCTCTATAATGACCCGAAACGGTGGCAGGATGTGAAGACCTGGCTGGACTACGGCTTTGCGGCAGCCCAGGCGGAAGATGAGTACCGGGCAGCACTGGCGGCAGAACCGGGCATTTATAAGTTCGTGAACCGGGTGCTGGGAAAGGAACCAAAGGAGTCCCATGCGTAAGAAAAAGACACCTCTCCTGAAGCGGCTCTTCCCCCACAGTCCCCTCCTTCGCATCATCTTCGTCATCGTCATGGTGATTACGTCTTACGTGGTGGTGCAGAATGTATACCACTTCGTCAAGGTGCAGCAGCAGGAAGCGGAACTGGTACAAGAAAAGGCCCGGCTGGAGCAGGAGAAAGAAAACCTGGAAACCCAGAAGGAGGACCTGCAGGATCCTTCCAAACTTGAAAAGAAAGCACGGGATGAACTGGGCCTCGTGAAACCGGGGGAAGTGCCCTACGTGAAATAGGACCGATGTCCGGTGGAACGGCGGCTGGGCATGCGTGTGAACGGGCGGGAGCTTTTAGCTGCCGGCAACTGGCCGGTCAGTTGCCGGCGCTTTCTGCAGTATCCGTTTGCGGCTGGCACCGTATATGGAAATCCTACATATTGTCTTCAGAATATATTCTGTTAACCTCGACTCGTCATCTCGAGCGGTGGCAGCAGGCTGGTTATCTGTGATAGTAAGGGAAGCGCTGATTAATTCGCAGAGTCAGATTTCATAAGGATTTTTATGCACTGCTTCGTCATAAATCGGCCAAGGATAAAAGGAAGGCGCTTTTATGTGCAGAGAAAGTGTGCAGGTCCTGCATAGGACCTGCAAGCCAGCCGCACATTGGCGCTTTACCTGCCCATTAAAGCGCTCTCCTTTTAGCGGCTGGCCGATCAACTTACCTTGGCTCAGCAGTCCTATGCAGGACTGCTGCCTTAAATAGCTCGCTATTTGGGTCGAGCTATTCCTCGCATTGCATAAAAATCCAAGAATGAAATCTGACAACGATTTAATCAGTGCTTCCTAAGAAATGCTACAGCTTCGAGGAGTCGAGAGATCTCGCCGATCAATGACTGTGACGGTATGACAGATATAGGTTTGAGGAAAATATTGTGAAAGTTGAGGATCCGCAGCGGAACTGCGGATGGCATCCTAAAAAGGAGCTGTGAATGAAAATTTCTTCATTCACAGCTCCTTTTTACATGTTTTTTATCAGAATGATTCAGAATTGTTTCAGCCTTTCCAGAAGGCGGCGGCCATGGTCTTTGGAGTTTTCGATGACCCGCCGGCGGTCTTCTTCAGTGCTGACGCCGGGAATATAGGCGCTGCCGAAGCTGTATACCGGGGGTTCGTAGACCATGTGGCAGAGCTCTGCCATCTGTTCGAAGTTGTAGAGGAATTCTTCCACCGGATGCCTGTTCTGGCCTCCCCTCCGGTAATGGTCACTGCCGCCGCCTACGGTGAAGGATAACATGAGATGCTTGCCGGTGAGGGCGGTGCCTTTGGAACCGTAAGCAAAGCCGTGGGCAAAGACCTTTTCTACCCAGTTTTTGATGATGGCAGGATAGGAATACCAGTAGAGGGGAAACTGGAATACGATGACATCTGCCTGCTTTACATATTTCTGTTCTTCTTCCACGTCCAGATCCCAGCCCAGAAGGTCCAGGCGCCGGAGGGTGCAGGAAAGATCCGATTTGCCCAAAGTTTCCAGAATGGTTTTATTGGCCAGGGAGGACTTCAGGTCCGGGTGGCCGGAAATGATTAAAATATTTGCCATAATAGTCTCCTTTCCTTGTTACAGGGATTGAATGAACTACATTATAGGGATATAGGGACGAATTGGGAAGAATGCACTTATAAGTCACGAAGTGAGAAAATAGAAACTGCAAGGACGGTAAGTATGGAAAAAGTAAGTGACTCACTCCAAAGTACATTCTTACATAAAAATCAGTTTTAGCTTAAAATGTAGCTGATGAAGAAAAGGAGACCGTCCCCTGCGGACTCCGGAAAGGAAAACGAAATGGATGAAATTTATACAAGAGTCAGTGTCCGGCAGTTTGAAGACCGGCCTGTGGAAAAGGATAAGATAGATAAAATACTTTCTGCCGCCATGCAGTCACCCTCTGCCGGTGATGAAGAGGCCTGGCGGTTTTATGTAGTGACGGACAGGGATATGCTGGAAAAACTTTCCAAGGCCAGCCCCTATGCCTCTCCGGCGGCCCATGCTCCGGCGGCACTGGTGATTTCCTGGGACCGGGAATCCCTCCGGTTCCCGGAATTTGGAGAAATCGACTGTGCCATTGCCTCAGAAAATGTGCTCCTGGCTATTGAAGGTCTGGACCTTGGAGGAGTCATGCTGGGCATAGCGCCTATCCGGGAGAGAATGGACGCAGTTCATACCATTCTCCGGATGTCGGCCAATGAAGGGGCCTTTACGGTGATTCCCTTTGGCTATCCGAAACGTAAAGGAAAAGCGGGAAGCCGGTTTGATAGTAAGAAAGTTCATTACCTTTGAAAGGAGCCAGTATGGAAGAAATTAAAGTATTCAATTGCCCTGTAGAAGCGACACTCTCCGTTATCGGTGGCAAGTACAAATGTGTCATCCTTTATCACTTGTCCCACGAGACCCTCCGTTTCAGCCAGCTGCAGCATATCATCCCCCACGTCACTGCCAAGATGCTGTCCCAGCAGCTTCATGACCTGGAGGACCGGGGACTGATTCATAAAGAAATCTATCCCGTAGTGCCACCGAAAACAGAATATAGCCTCACGGAATTCGGCAAAACCCTTTCCCCCATCGTAAATGCCATGTGTGACTGGGGAAATACCTATATGAAAGACCAGATCCATCCGGTGGAACTCAAGTGACCCTGGAGCCATGGAAAACCATGGCTCTTTTTTGATGCTCTTTAGCAGGAAGCGCTGTGTCCGGTTATAGAGTGTAATGAGGCGAATCTGGCTTCCTTGAAAAAGCTGGTTGGCTGCCAATTACACACCCTTGCCTGCTGTATTGGATTTTTCCCGATGGGGGGAAGGATCCTGGCTCCCCCCATCGGGCTAGCTGCCGAAGGCTGAGGGGGTGCATTTCGTGATGTCTGTTTTGCTACAGTTATGAAACTGAAATACCATTTGATCGTCTGCAGACAAAGAGATCATTATTCCTGTTTTATGGAATATACAAAAAGTAACTATCTGACTTTAAAGTGCATTCTTACGAAAAAGCAAATACTACGCTATAATACACCCAGACTTAAGGAAGCAGGGAGCCAGCCTTTGGGAGTATGGCCTCCTGTTCCATGGAACCGGTTCAGGGGAAGGACGCTTCCCGTCAGATACTGTGATATATTTCATAAATTTTTCCATAAGGAGATTATAACCCCATGTTAAACGAAATCAACTGGCCGGAAGATTACCTCCCCGGCTTTACAGACAACTTTGCTTCCAATGAAATCATCGTTCCCGGCATTACGGCTAAAGAAGTATTCGAAAACCTGCTGGATACCTCCATCTGGCCCACCTACTACGACAACGTGGCGGATGTCTATTTCTACGACCATGATGGCCCGGTACTGAAAGAAAATACCCGTTTCCGCTTCAAGACCTTCGGATTCCCTGTGGAAGCACAGATCATTGAATTCGAAAAACCGGCAGATGGAAAGCCGGGCCGCCTGGCATGGCATGGATGGTCCGAAGGTGATGCGGACCATCGTCTCGATGTGGTTCATGCCTGGCTCATTGAGGACATGCCCAAAGGCCGCGTACGCATCCTGACCCAGGAATCCCAGAAGGGTAAGCCCGCCAAGGACCTCTTCAATACTCATCCGGACACCATGAACATTGGCCACCAGGACTGGGTGAAAGGCCTGGCAGCTACCGTACTGAAAGCACATAAAAAATAAAAAAGGAGAAAATAAGATGAAACTGACAAAAATGAAACTGGCCGCAGCGGGCATGATGATTGCTTCTGCATTACTGGGAACCGTAACTGCCAATGCAGCCGATACAAAAGGCAAGATTCTCGTCATTGCTTCCGGCGAGGACCAGATGACCCTCAAAAATGGCTCCATTATGAACGTAGGATTCTTCCTCAATGAATTTGCAGTGCCCTCCCAGTACCTAGCCGGCGAAGGCTATGAAATCGTACTGGCTACCCCGGAAGGCAAGAAACCGGTGATGGATGCCAGCTCCAACGATAAGGCATTCTTCAATGGCAGCGAAGAAAGAAGAGCTTCTGCAAAAGCATTCACCGACAACCTGACTCCTATTTCCTTCAAGGAAGCCCTGGCCCACCTCAATGACTACAAGGCCATCTTCATCCCCGGCGGCCATGCGCCCATGACGGACCTCATGCAGAGCAAGGACCTTGGAACTATGCTCCGCACCTTCCATGAAGAAGGAAAGCCCACAGCCATGATCTGCCATGGACCGGTGGCAGCGCTGGCAGCCCTTCCCAATGCAGCAGCCTATCGGAAAGACCTGGTGGATGGTGACTTTGCCAAAGCCCAGGAAGATTCCAAAGACTGGATTTATAGCGGCTACCACATGACAGTCCTTTCTGACGGCGAAGAATGGCCGGGAGAACTGGCTAAGGGTACGGAAATGCCTTTCCATGTGGAACAGGCCCTCCAGATTGCCGGCGGCTACATGGAAGAAGGGGCCCTTTACCAGAGCCACGTGGTAAAGGATCGGGAACTGATTACCGGACAGAACCCGGCCTCCGATATCGCCCTGGCTAAGGCCCTGGTCAGCGCCATCGAAGGTAAATAACGGAGAGATAAAAACTGTGAAGATGGATGTCCGTCTTCACAGTTTTTTTATTGCCCTGATTATTGGGCTGATAGCTTACAGCTATCCGCTGACAGAGGCCCCGCGGCTGCCGCCGCAGAGACGATAGAAAATAGATGATAGATGATAGATGATAAATAGAAGAGGGACAGCCTGCGGCATTTTCCCGGTATCTGTCAGCGGCTGATTCCCCGCAAGCTGTTAGCGGATAGCGGAAAGCAATCCCCTCAATCTCGACCTCGATCTCAATCTATTACCTGCATGGGGACACTTACTTTTCAATTTATTTGAAAAAATTTCACTTTCCATGTTCACAAAATGGGACTTTTTGCAATGTATATAGTAGAGGAACAAAAAGTTTTTGGATGGATAGATTTTTCCTTCTGATTTCCCAAGTGCCGGCTGCGGGAAGAATTGATGAAGGATGTCTCTATGGACGTCGACTTGAGTTCTTCTCCTGACTGGCCGAAAGGCCAGCAAACACCGCATGTTGATTTTTCATTAAATTTATGAAATGATTTAGACATTTGGTGCTTTCCCGTTATGTATATAGTAGAGGGATGAAAAAGGCCCGCGGGTTGAAAAGTGGATTCCCCGTTTTCCTGAGTGCGCGCTGTGGAAAGAACCCTGGGAATCCAACGGACATCGGTACCGCCTTTGGAAGTCCCTCCCTCAATGGCCATCGAGGATGGCGAGGATCCAGGTCCAGGTCCAGGTCTAGATCTAGGCGGATAGCCGCGACGGCGGCGAATCGACTAGCCACTAGATCTAGCCACTAGCCACCTTGCCACAATCCGGATAGCGGAAAATGATTCACAACACCATAAGACCCAAGGACTTTTCGATAGCTCATGCTTTTGCCTCTTTGACGACTAGTTCGGCTTTTGGGGAAACTTCGGTTTCCATCCTTACGCCGGCGCCTGATTCACTGGACAAATTCCTGCATCTTACGGACACCGGGTCTTGTTGGTGTTTTTTATTTTGCCATGGTAAGCCGTGAGTGTGAACCGGCGGGGCCTTGAGCCTTTTGCCTTGAGCCTTGAACTGGTCGGCGGCGTTGCCGCAAAGATAGCGGCGCAAATCATGTAGCGTTGCCTTTTATGTTGCATTTAGCGGCTGTGCCGCAGTTGGAATCCTAAAGACTCTGCACAAAAATCGTGTAATTGTCTCTGCAGTAGGCTCTCTTCTCTGAAGAGAGCTGCCCACGGGGCTGAGAGATGGGGATGGCAGCGCCGCAGGCGAATCCCCTCGATCTCGACCTCAATCTCGATCTCGATCTCAGTTACCTGCAGGGCCGGACTGGCTTACTGCTTAAAGCTGAGAGCTCGAAGCCGTGAACGCCATTTTTGTTCCTAAATTAGATGGGACAATTTTACTTTCTTTTGGACTATACAGGTGAGAAGCGGAAAGGCCGGATGGAATTTCTCCCCTGCCGGTGGTACTCAGCCCATGGGACCGGAAAAGGGAAAAAGGACGTCTTCATATGATTCTGCCCCTCCAGCGCGCTGAAAAGAAATCGGCCGCGAAGCGGTTAAAGGTCTAGATCCAGGTCTAGATTTCCAGCGGCTTTGCCGCAGGTTTCTACACAACTACACAGAAACTCCTGAAGAAAGACCTGTCAGAAATTATGAGCGGCCGTTTGACCACCTCGCTCTTCCCTGACGACACAGACATCCCGCTTTGCGGTTACCCCTGGCGGATCATGGAAGAAGATGGTACAGGCCCCACTCTGCATCGGCATTGGGATGAATCAGGAGTTTTTGTAGTGGAATAAAGGGAATTTTTGTTGTTCAGCGGCTATGCTGCAGAGATGATAGATGATAGTCAGGCTTACAGCTATCAGCTGACAGCTTACCGAAATCCAGCAGCTGCTGTAGCACGGTTCTTGCAGCGCCCATTATGAAAATGGATTGCAGCTTTGCCGCATGTAGAATAGTAATAACCATTTTCTTGAAATATTGCACTATCCGCAATGCGATCGGGCAGGCGACAAAAGGAAAGCACTTTAGTGTGCAGCAAAAATACCAATGTACGCCTGCCCTGCGTATCCTCTGCAGGACACGCACATCTCGAGCGGTGTGAGCATGCTGATTGATTCAACACTTAAAAATAGCCACAGCAACGATGAGCCCTGAGATTTCTCAGAAAAATGATTATGATGGGGCTTTCAAGGAAAATTGAGATTTGGAGTCTGGCCTGCGTCGAGTCTATCAGCTAACCTCCGTCGCCTTCGGTGTCACTCAAAAGGAAGGTGTCCTGTTGTGCAGTATAGATACCAATTTAGTGAAAACTCGAGGGTTCTCTGCTAAAAACCTCTCTTTCCGAGGAAGACGGCTGACGTATAGCGGCTTCGCCGCAGTTGGGCCCCTAAAGGCTCTGACTCAAAAGCGTGCAAATGCCACTACACAAGGCGCCGTCTTTTTAGTTACTAGACGCTGCCCACGGGGCTGAGGTTGGCTGACGGAAAATAATGGATGCGCCGCAGGCTGGCTGGCTTCCTGGCAGCTAGAAGCCCCCACAAGTGTGAACGATCATTCAACCATCAGTCATCTGGTCCTCAGGGCCTGAGCTCAATGCTCCAAAGTTCATCCCAGGTCACATACCGAACTTTGCTGCCTATGAGCCTCCTGTTTCAGCAGATGGTATAATAACTATGTAACCACAACCATTTCATTTCCCAGGAGGATTCCATGATACAGGACGAACTGTTTCCTATGAATGATAAAGAAAAAGAACTTCTCAAAAGGGAGGAGGAAGAGGTGGGGCACCGGCTGGAGGAAATCCATGGGGGTCCGGAGTATGGCATGTGCTTTGCCTGCGGGGAGAAGAATCCCATCGGCCTCCATCTCCATTTCTTTGAAACCGCTGACGGCTGCATTTCCTTTTTTACTCCTTCCCACGAGCACCAGAGCTACAATGACCGCATGCATGGGGGACTTATTATGACTCTTATGGATGAGGTCATGGGAAACTACCTGTTCCTGAAAACCGGTATCCCTGCGTATACGGGAAAGATGGAGTCCCGTTTCCGTTCGCCTATTCTCATCGGCGAAACGGTGAAGGTGGTGTGCCGGGAAGTAAAACGGAAGGGCCCCCTGGCAGTGATGGAGGCCGAAGTGATGCATGAAGACGGGACGGTGGCAGCAGAAGCCCTGTCCCATATGATGTTTGAAAGACCGAAGAAAGGATGATCCCTATGGCAAAAGAAGAAATTCTGGAAAAAGTGAAGGAAGTCAGAAATGCACCAAGCTGCTATGAAGGACTGAAGAAGGTCTGCGATGAATACCTGGCAGCTGCCGGGACGGCGCAGGAGGCTGGGGTATCTAAGAAACTGAAGGCGGAATTGAAGGAAGATGTGTGCTCCATTGACCATGTAATTCCGTTCTTCGAGTCTGAAGAGGGAACCAAAGTTTTTGGCGCCGACCAGGCAAAGGCACTCTCCAAGGCTGCCCATGAAGCAAAGGATAAAGGGGTCAAGTACTGCATCTGCCCGGCCTGCACCGCCGGTGGCTGGCTGCTGGACCATCAGGATGAGTTCTGAGCTGGAGGTAAGCGAGGATGCCAGGCATGCGTTGGGGTGGGTCACGAGCCTTGCGCAGTGAGCCCTGGGCCTTGGACTGTACAGCCGCTATGCGGCGGATTTGCATGCTGGTGGATAGAGTCGTTTGTGCGGGGCTTCTAGCCGCTAGCTGTTAGGAAAGCTGGTCCGCCTGTGGCACTTTCCAATTCATGTTCCAACAGTCACTTGTGCCGTAGGCTGCCGAGCTTTCCTGGCTGCTGACAGCTAGAAGCTAGAAGCTCCATGCGGTTGACTCTGTCCATCAACATCGGATCCCATTAGCCACTTAAAAAACCCGGAAAAGTGAGAAAACACTTTTCCGGGCTTTTCTTATGCTATTAGAACCGATCCAGCAGGTGGTATCCCTTGCCTTTGAGAAAGGCTTCCGTTTCCGATTCGGTGGTGCTGAAGACGGCGATAGGGGAGCCGCTCTGGCGGTCGAAGGAAATATAGAGGTACCGGATCATGACGTTTGCATTCTGGAGGTCCGAGAGAATATGGTCCAGGGTGCCGGGCTTATCGGATTTCATGTCCACTGCCAGGACCAGGTCCACCCGGCACTGGTAACCCGCTTCTTCCAGGGCCTTCAGGGCGTCATCGGATTTATCCACGATGAGTCGGATGATACCGAATTCTGCGCTGTCCGTAGCCAGCATGGTGTAAATATTGATGTTGTTCTTTGCCAGGATGGTGGTCATCCGGCTGAGTGCGCCTTTTGTATTGGCGGCGAAAATGGATACCTGGTGTAACATAGTCTGTCCTCCTGTTTATCTAATTATAGAGATTTTATCATAAATGGAAATGGCAGGGAAGAAGATTTCTCTGGGTCAATAAAATTTTCTGGCTATTGGCGCTGGTTAAGGAGGAGCTGCGTGTCCTGTGAACGTATGTGAGCATTTGAGCCTTTAGCCTTGAGTTTGGTCAGGCTCTTGGGACCAGTGGATGGCCGCCAAGCGGCTTGGGATATGGCAGTAAACGTTCTGAGCGGCTTTAGCGGGAGCCCCCTCCGACTCGCTTCGCTCGCCACCTCCCCCATAGATGGGGGAGGTAAAGACAGAACCCAGCGGCGAAGCCGCTAAAGGCACCCAAACCTTCCCTCTTTAGAGGGGAAAAGTAAACGGACAGAAGTCGCTGATAGTCATGCTATAAGGAGCCTTGTATATAGGTCATTCTCATGGTTTGGGGCAGAGTATTCAGGACGCAGCCGCAGCGAAGCTGAAAAATACATAATTACATAATCTGCGGCGCTTTATGAATTGTGCGCCGCTCCTTCCTCTCGGGCGAAGCCCGTCCCCCCTTAAGCCACCTCGCCGAAGGCGTTACCCTTTAGCCACTTTTCAGCCAGGATAGGATTATCCCCAATATGCTTGAGATAAGACACCAGTCCGATTTGTCTCTTTACAGGCGACCACGGGGGGCTTTCTTTCTGCTACCCTAGAGGCAGAGATAGTTACAAAGTGGTACGAAGCCCTACGGCTTCAGACAGGAGGCTATTATGGAAAGCGGAAAAGACAGGACGGAACTGGTATGCATCATTGATAAGAGCGGATCCATGTCGGGGTATGAGGACGATACCATTGGCGGATTTAACGGTTTCATCAAAAAACAGAAGGAGCTCCCCGGGGAGTGCCATGTGACCACCATCCTTTTTGATGGTTCCCTCTATCTTCTCCATGATCGGGTGGACATCAGGGCAATGAAAAAGATGACTGCCCATGACTATGTGGCAGGAGGATGCACGGCCCTGCTGGATGCAGTGGGCATGGGCATCGATAAGACCGTGAAGTATGTGAAATCCATTCATCCGGAGTTCGCCCCGGACCATGTGATTTTCTTCATTACCACCGATGGCATGGAAAACGCCAGCACCCATTACAGCCGGCGGAAGATCCAGCATATGATCAGCGTGGAAAAGGAAAAATACCACTGGGATTTCATTTTCTCCGGCGCCGGTATCGACGTGAAGGAAGCGGCCAGGGAAATGAATATCGACGAGGACAAGGCCTACAGTTATGAACGGACCCCGGATGGTATTGCCCGGAACCTGGAATGCGCCTGTGACATGGTTACCGGCTGCCGGGGAATCAGACGGAGGAAGTGAGTGATGCCTCATGCGTGTATATGGGGCTAAGGGTTGTGGGTCGGGCGCCGCTGCGCTGGTTCGACCGGGTTGTGGCTTTTTAAGGCTTACGCCTTACAAAAGCAGGGTCATAAGGTTGAATAGCCGCCTTTGGCGGCGAATCCACCAACAGCCCCCGGTGCGAAGCACCCACAACCCGGTTGGCGAGCGCAGCGATGCCAACCCACCACCTTTAGTCCCATTCATGCGTATGGCCTTATGTTCGCCTCGGTTATAATAGAGATAAGGAGGTGGGACCATGCCATTTTACCTATCCCACAAAGACATTACCACCATTAAAGCGGACGTTATTGTGAATGCGGCCAACACATCCCTTCGCATGGGCGGTGGCGTATGCGGTGCTATTTTTGAAAAGGCGGGCCGGGAAAAAATGGAAGAAGCCTGCCGCAAGCTCGCACCCATCGGGACCGGGGAAGCGGTGGCGACGCCGGCCTTCGCTCTTCCTGCCAAATACGTAATCCACACGGCGGGGCCTGTGTGGAAGGGGAAAGCGGGGGAAAAGGAACTTCTTTACCACTGCTATTCGGAAAGTCTTATCCTGGCGGAGACGCTTCATGCCAAAAGCATTGTTTTTCCCCTGATTTCCAGCGGAATCTACGGATGTCCCCGGTCTATTGCGAAGGCTGTTGCCGGAAAGGCTATCTTTGATTTCCTGGCAAAGAAGGATATGAAAGTGACCCTTGTCCTCTTCGGCCAAAAGAAAAGGACCCGGATTACCGAGGCCATCCGGTCGTTCCTGGAATGGAACTGCGGCGCCGGGGTACAGGAAGAAGCGTCGCTGATGCTGCCGGACCTGGCACCGGAGGCCCCCTGCGCACCGCCGCCGATCAGGGGCGGAGTGAAGGGGTTTGTTCTCCAGCTGGGGGATCCTTTCCAAAAGGTCCTTTTTCACTATATCGACGCTGAAGGGAAGACGGATACCGAAGTGTATAAAGAGGCCAATATTGACCGCCGCCTGTTCTCCAAAATCCGCACCCACGTAGACTATACGCCGAAGAAAAAGACCATCCTGGCCCTGGCCGTAGCTCTCCATCTGGATGTGGAGGAGACGGAAGAGCTTCTGGAGAGCGCCGGCTACAGCCTGTCCCGCAGCCGGAAAATGGACATGATCGTCCGCTGGTACATGGAACATGGAAAGTATGATATCTACGAAATCAATGAGACCCTGCTGGAGTTCGGCCAGAACCAGCTGGGGAGCTGAGAAGGGGGTGTCGGATAACCCAAACGGATGAATGGGGCTAAGGGTGGTGGGTTGGCATCGCTGCGTTCGCCAACCGGGTTGTGGCTTCAACGTCGCTTCGCTCGTTGAAGCGGGGGCATAAGGTGGATTTGCCGCCTTTGGCAGCTTTTCGCCCTTACGACCCCGCTGCACCAAGGCGTCAGCCTTGGTCTGCAGCCACAACCCGGTCGGGCCAGCGAAGCGTTGCCCAACCTACTACCCTTAGTCCCAGCCACACGCATGGGGAAAGAGTCATTCATTCGCATGTTTACAAAAATATTTCCAACTTTCTATTGACTTTTTTCATGGAGGCTGTATAATATCTACCATAACGAAAGAACGAATGGCAAGGATCGGGATAAGCATCCGGCATAAAGTTTCAGAGAGCCGGCGGCTGGTGTAAGCCGGTACGGAAGAGGATGCAAGCTCACCCGGGAGTTTCAGGAGTGAACCAAGTAGCTTCTGACGCAGCCTGCGTTACGGGCATTGAAAAGCGATGATCGGGACAAGGAATATAGTGGTCCATGGCATAGAGAGCCGGCGGATGGTGCAAGCCGGTGCATTCCATTATTGACTATCACCTGTGAGCCCCTTGGTTGAACGTAGTAAACAAAGGCGCTGATCCACGTTACGGATTGATGAACACCAGAGTATAATGTAGGGTGGTACCGCGCATGTCGCCCCTATTTCCAAAAGGAAATAGGGGTTTTTCTTATGGATGGTCTTCCCAATGTACTCTCCGTTCTATGAGTGATAAATACAGGGTGGTACCGCGGAATCCAATTCGCCCCTGCTGCAATGACGCCAGATTGCAGCAGGGGCGTTTTTAATGCCATTTGTTCTTTCAGAAGAAATGAAGGCAAGGGCCTTCACATTTTGGAAAGGGGATTGAAGATCGTGTTTTTTCAACAGCTTGTCAACGGTTTAACGCTGGGAAGCGCCTATGCGGTCATTGCCATCGGCTATACGCTGGTATTCGGCGTATTGAACATCGTCAACATGGCACACGGCGGCATCTTTATGATCGGCGCTTACATCGGCCTGCTTCTCGTAACGGAAGCGGGATTCGGAATTTTCCCGGCACTCATCGGCGCCATGATTGGCGGCGCGGTATTAGGGTATGGACTGGAAATCTTTGCACTCCGTCCGCTTCGCCGCCGCAAAGTCACCCATCTGGCACCACTCATCAGTACCATCGGCGTGTCCACATTTCTCGAAAGTGTGGCACTTATGGTGTGGGGCCCGCAGACCCGTTCTTTCCCGGCAACCTTCGGGAACGGTCTTATGGACTTCGGCATCTTTAAAATTTCCGGTATCCAGATTATTTCCCTGGGCACCGCCGTTGTTCTCATGGCTCTCCTCACGGTCATGCTGAACAAGACAAAAATCGGCAAAGCAGTCAGAGCTACTTCCGAAAACGCAGAAACCGCCGGACTCCTCGGTATCAATACGAGCCGTATCATTACATTCACCGTCATGCTGGCTTCCGCCCTTGGCGCTGCTGCCGGCGTGCTGATTGGTCTGTCCTTCAACGCCATCGAACCGACCATGGGTACATCCATGGGCCTTAAGGGTCTGGCAGTCCTCATCATGGGGGGCCTGGGCAACGTGGAAGGCGCCATGGCAGGCGGCTTCATCCTGGGCATTGCGGAAGTATTCGCCGTGGCCTATGGATCTTCCACCTACCGTGATGCTGTAGCATTCGGCATTATCATCCTGATTCTCTTTATTCGCCCTGAAGGCTTGTTCTCCAAGGCTGGGAAAGGAGGCAGACCGTAATGGACGAACTGTTAAATGGCTACTTCCTGCAGGTTTTCACCTTTGTATGTATTAATATCATCCTGGCTCTCACCGTCTATATGACTGTGTGCACCGGTATTCTTTCCCTGGGCAATGCAGGTTTCATGAGCCTTGGGGCTTACACTTCCGCTATTGTTACCACATCCTATGGCGTGCCTATGCCGGTGGGAATTGTTTTAGGCGGTCTCTTTGCTACACTGATTGCGTTAATTATCGGTCTTCCGACCATTCGTCTCCGGGGCCTGTACCTGGCTATTGCTACCATGGGCTTTGGTGAAGTGGTCCGGGTTATTGCGCTGAACCTGGACATCACCCACGGCGCTTTGGGTTTCTCCGGCATTCCTTCCATGGCCAGTGTCCTTGCTGACTATGCCAGCGACATGGGCCTCCTGGATGCTTTGGAAATCGACTCCCAGACCGGTGGCCAGCTGGTCATGAATATCGTACTCCTCATCATCGTAGTGGCGGTTGTCTTCTTCTGGTATCGCCTGGAACATTCCCGCATCGGCCGTGCCTGGGCTGCCATCAAAGCTGATGAATATGCAGCATCCCTCACCGGTATCAACGTGGTGGAATACAAGATGATGGCATTCCTCTTCAGTGCTTTCTTTGCCGGTATGGCTGGCGCTCTTTACGCCCATGCCACCTTCTTCATCAGCCCCACCGATTTCTCCTGGGGCAAAGTGGTGGATATCCTGGTTTATACCGTATTCGGCGGCAGCAACGTGCTCTGGGGCTCCATCCTTGGTGCTGCGGTGCTTACCATCATTCCGGAATCTCTCCGTGCCATGGCTGAATATAGAGATATCATCTACGGCCTCATGCTGGTAGCTCTCATGGCATTCCGTCCCGATGGCATCCTGTCCTATGATGCGGTGAAATGGATTTCCCGTAAATTCAGCAAAAAGCAGAAAGCTTCTGCAGAAGGAGGGAACCAGTAATGCTTCTTGAAATGAAAAATGTGGTGAAACAGTTCGGCGGCCTTACCGCTGTTTCCAATATGTCCTTCTCCGTGGAAAAGGGAGAAATTTTCGGGGTCATCGGACCAAACGGCGCCGGCAAGACTACCATTTTCAACCTCATCACCGGCGTATACCAGGTGACGGAAGGAGATATCCTTTTCGACGGCCAGTCCATTGAAGGGAAGAAACCGTACCAGATCATCAACATGGGCATTGCCCGTACGTTCCAGAATATTCGTCTTTTCTCCGGCATGACGGTGCTGGAAAATATCCTCGTTGGCCATCATGACCGCCTGAAGTCCGGCCTTCTGGCCAGCTTCCTCCGTACCTCTTCCCAAAAGAAGGAAGAGAAGGAAGCAAGGGATGAAGCCATGGAACTTCTGGATTTCGTAGGCCTTGCCCAGGACGCAGACCGCCTGGCTACAGAACTTCCCTATGGCAAACAGAGAAAGCTGGAAATCGCCAGAGCTCTGGCTACCCAGCCGAAACTGATTCTTCTCGATGAACCGGCAGCCGGCATGAACGACAGTGAAACCGCTGCCCTCACCGAACTGATCCATAATATTCGTGAAAAATACGGTACCACCATTATCCTCATTGAACATGATATGCATCTGGTCATGAGCCTCTGCGACCATGTGATGGTTGTCAATTTCGGTAAGAAACTGGCAGAAGGGGTACCGGAAGAAGTACAGAACAATCCGCAGGTTATCGAAGCTTACCTTGGGAAGGAGGAAGACTGATGCTGCTTGAACTGAAAAACGTAGAAGCCGCTTACGGCAACATTAAAGCACTGAAAGGCATCAACCTTTCCGTACCGGAAGGCAAGATCGTCACCCTGATTGGTGCCAACGGCGCCGGTAAATCGACCACCATGAAAACTATTATGGGCATCATGAAACCGGTAGCCGGGGATATCCTCTTCAAAGGGGAGTCCATTGTGGGACTGAAACCCCATAATATCGTCAGAAAAGGGGTCGTCCTTGTTCCGGAGGGCCGTCAGATTCTCCAGAACATGTCGGTCCGTGAAAACCTTGAAATGGGAGCTTACCAGAGAAAGGATCCGGAAGGAATCAAAGAAGACCTGGCCAAGGTCTTTGAACGGTTCCCACGGCTTTTCGAACGGCAGAACCAGTTCGGCGGCACCCTCTCCGGTGGCGAACAGCAGATGCTGGCTATTGGCCGTGCGGTGATGGCAAAGCCGGAAGTCATGCTTCTCGATGAACCATCCATGGGGCTCGCTCCCCTGGTGGTCCAGCAGATCTTTGACGTCATCAAAGATATTAACAAAATGGGTACTACTGTTCTTCTTGTAGAACAGAATGCGCGAAAAGCCCTCCAGATTGCCGATTATGCCTATGTCATGGAGACAGGGAAAATCGTCATGGAAGGACCGGCGCAGGAAGTGGCAAGCAACCCGGATGTCATGGCGGCATATCTGGGCGGCAAGAAGAAACAGTGACCAATATAACAACCGTTCAGGTTGTAACACGATCCGGAGAAAAGGGACAGAGCAATCTGTCCCTTTTCTCTTTTTATAAAATGGTGTGGGTACTGCCAATTTCAGTGAGCTGTTAGGGCTTGGCGGTTAGTATGTTTGCGTGTAGAGTCACTCACACGGGGCTGCTAGCTTCTAGCGGCTAGCTGTTAGAAAGGCTGATCCGCCTGCGGTGCTTTCTTTCCATTATTTCCGTCAGTCATTCGTGCCGTAGGCTGTAGAGCTTTCCTAGTTGCTAGCCGCTAGTAGCTAGAAGCCCTCGTGCGAATGACTCTATCCATCAGCCCCCCTCAATAGCTCGACAAACCGCAATTTGACTACGTAGGGCCAGTCCATTTCAGCCTGCTATCCTATCTATGGTATAATAAAGAACAACGTACTGCATTTTTTCTTTTGCCGCCGGGGCGATTCCCGCTTGCTGCGGCAGGGAGGAACTATGAAAAAGAAACTTGTAATTATTGATGGCAGCAGCCTTCTGTACCGCGCTTTTTTTGCCCTGCCGCCTACCATGACTTCGCCCGATGGGATTCCCACCAATGCGGTGTATGGATTCCTGCGGATGCTTCTGGGCCTGTACCGGGACCTGGATCCGGAATACATGGCCGTCACCTTTGATAAGGACCGGCACACATTCCGCACCGATATGTACGATGGCTATAAGGCCACAAGAAAGCCGGCGCCGCCGGAACTGGTGCCCCAGTTTGACCTGATCCTCGATGTACTCCGGGTCATGGGGGTTGCGGTATACAGCATCCCCGGCTATGAGGGGGACGATATCCTGGGCACCCTTTCTGCCCGGTATGAAAAGGAACTTCCCGTAGACATCGTCACCGGTGACCGGGACGTCCTGCAGCTGTCCAGCGACAGGACCACGGTGCTCCTCACCCAGAAGGGTATTACCAATATGGCCGCCATGACGCCGGAAGCTATTTTTGAGAAATACCATATTACCCCGTCCCAGGTGATCGACATGAAGGCCCTCATGGGGGATACGGCGGACAACATCCCCGGCGTTCCGGGGGTAGGGGAAAAGACGGCCCTCGGCCTCCTCACGGAATACAAGGACCTGGACAACCTTTACGCCCATGTGGATGAAATCAAGGGGGCCAAGGGCAAGAAACTGACGGCCAATAAGGATCTGGCCTATCTTTCCTATAAACTGGCTACCATCAAAAGGGATGTGCCCATTGAGGCGCCCCTTTCCGATATGAAGCAGCCTGTCCATATCGAGGAAATGAGAGAACTCTTCAGCCGACTCGGCATCAATCTCCTGCCCCAGTTTGCAGCGCTGCCCCGGTTCCAGGAACTGTCCCAGGTGAAGAAGGAGGAAAGCGAAAAGGCCCTCCCGCCGGTGGAACCCTGGAAAGAAGGACTGTCCCTCAAAGGAAAGGTGACGGCCCTGTGGGCCTCCCTGTCCGGTAAGGCGCCATTCCTTACAGCGGAAGAAGTGGTCATTGCTTCTGACAATCACGCTTACAAGGTGGACCCTGCCTCCTATGGGGACGCTTCCCGGGCTTTGAAGGAAGCAAAGGCCATTGTGGTGGAAGACAGCAAGGCCATCATGGAATCTGATTTTCCCTCCGAGGGATTGCCATTCTTTGACATGTCCCTGGCGGCGTACCTGCTGGATCCCACCCGGGTCACCTATCCCCTGTCCTACATGGCGGGACTTTTCGGAAAGCCCGTCATTTATCCCGATGACCTGGACAGCCCGGAGGAAAAGGGCTGCTGCATCACGCTGTTCCTCCTTTCCCTCTATGACGAGGCGAAAAAGAAACTGGAAGAAAATGGGGTGTGGAAACTCTATGATGAAGTGGAGCAGCCCCTGGTAAAGGTGCTGGCAGCCATGGAAAAGGCGGGCATCGCCACGGACCAGAAACGGTGGAAGGAAGTCCGGGAGGACATGGAGAAGGAAGAGCGGCTCCTGGTGAAGGAAATCTACACGGAAGCCGGAGAGTCCTTCAACATCAATTCCCCCAAGCAGCTGGGCCATATTCTCTTTGAAAAAATGGGCATGCCCGCCGGCAAGAAAACGAAGACCGGTTACTCCACAGCCGCCGATGTGCTGGAGGAACTGGCGGTGTCCTACCCCATGGTGAAAAATATCCTCCGTTACCGGACCCTGTCGAAGCTGGTTTCCACGTACCTGGAAGCTCTGCCCCAGCTGATTCGGAAGGAAACGGGACGCATCCATACGTCCTTCAACCAGACCGTCACTGCCACCGGGCGGCTCTCCAGTTCCGACCCGAACCTGCAGAATATTCCGGTTCGTACGGAAGAGGGCAGGAAAATCCGGTCCCTCTTCGTACCGGGAGAGGGGTACGACTGTTTCATTTCCTCCGATTATTCCCAGGTGGAACTCCGGGTACTGGCCCATATGTCCGGCGATGAAAGCCTGATCCGCGCTTTCATCAATAAGGAAGATATCCACCGGAGAACGGCGGCGGAAGTACTGGGGATCTCCTTTGAAGACGTGACGCCGGAGCAGCGGTCCCATGCAAAGGCCGTGAACTTCGGTATCATCTACGGCATCAGTGATTTTGGCCTGGCCCGGCAGCTCGGTATCCCCAGAAAAGAAGCGGCTGATTATATCAAGACCTATTTCGAACGGTATCCCCGGATCCATGAATTCATGAATTCCATGGTGGAAGAAGCAAAGAAAACGGGCCGGGCGGTCACCCTCTTCGGCCGGTATCGGGAACTGCCGGATATTAACAGCAAGAATTTCAACCGCCGGTCCTTCGCCGAACGGACGGCCATGAATACTCCTATCCAGGGGACCGCAGCGGACATCATGAAAATGGCCATGATCGAGGTCTATAACCGCCTCAAGAAGGGCGGCTATAAGAGCCGGGTCCTCCTCCAGGTCCACGATGAACTGGTGGCGGAAGTGGTGAAGGAAGAAAAAGAAGAAATCGCCGCTCTCCTGAAGGACGCCATGGAATCGGTGGTCACCCTGAAAGTGCCCCTCGTGGCCGACGTGAACGAAGGAAAGAACTGGGCGGAAACGAAATAAATGGGAATGGACGGCTGTCTCCTCATGACTGTGGAGCAGTTTATGGTCAAAGTGACTGAAGGGGAACGCCCTGCGGGCGAGGTGGCTTAAGGGGAATAGCCTGCGGCCAAGGGGAAGGCGCGGCGCACAATTCATATAGCGCCGCATGGATACTGAAAAGACCCTCTTCCTGGATTATTGAGTATCCTACCTCCCCTCTTTAGAAGGGAGGGGGACCGCGGAGCGGTGGAAGGGTGGGCGCAAGCGGCTGGATATGAAATTCGTGCCGCTATATCATTTCGATGCGGCACACCATCCCCTCGGGCGAAGCCCGTTACCCTTGAGTCACTTAAGCCACCTTAGCCACCTGCCATCCCTTTGTTTCAAAACGCATCACTTGCTTAATTGGATAGAATTTTCAGGAGTAATAATGTATCGTATTGGACTCACGGGAGGCGTGGGCAGTGGGAAAAGCACTGTCTCCTCCTACATGCATGAACTGGGAATCCCTGTCATCGATGGGGATAAGCTGGCCCGGGAAGCAGTCATTCCCGGAAGCCGGGCCATGGAACAGATACGGAAGGCCTTCGGCCCTTCCATATTCCTCCCTGAAGGCCGACTGGACCGGCTGAAGATGGGAGAAATCGTATTTAACGACGAAGAAAAACGGCAGAAGCTGAATGGCATTATCCACCCCTTTATCTGGCTCCGCACCCAGGAAGAACTCATCCGTGCCCAGAATAAGGGAAAGAACGTGGTGGTCCTCGACATGCCGCTGCTTCTGGAAATCAGCTGGCAGCTCCGGGTAGAAGAGGTATGGATCGTGGAAGTGCCCCTGGAAGTGCAGATTGACCGGGTCATTTCCCGGGATGGCTTTACCCGGGAGCAGGTGCTGGAACGGATCCATAAGCAGATGCCCACGGCCAATAAGGTGAATTACGCGGATGTGGTGATTGATAACAGCCATTCCGTGGAGGATACGAGACGGCAGGTGCGGGAAGCGCTGAAGCACGTACCGGGATTTAAGTTTCCAAAGGGAATGGAAGAGGCAGAATGAGAATCGCATTGAAACGCAGGAAGAAAGAGGTGCAGCGGCACCAGGGCAATACCGGCGCCATGGTATTCACTCTTTTGCTTGCGGTTTTTTGCGTGATTTTCCTCTTTACCGTGGATAATATCAAACTGCTCCGCCCCAGCGAGCAGGTATCCCACATCATCATCCAGTGTGCGGAGGAAGAAAATATTTCCCCCTCCCTCCTGGAGGCAGTGATTCTCACAGAGAGTAAATTTGACGAAAAAGCGGTGTCCCATGTGGGCGCCGTAGGCATGATGCAGCTCATGCCGGATACGGCCCACTGGATTTCCGAAGAAAGCGGACTGCCCTCGGATAACCTGGCGAGCCCGGACCAGAACATCCCCCTCGGTGCCTGGTACCTGAACTACCTCCTGAAAAAGTACCACAACAACGAGGTTTTTGCCCTTGCTGCCTACAATGCAGGCCGGGGCAATGTGGATGAGTGGATTGAAAAGAATAAATGGCCCGAAGGTTTTTCGGACATGGAAAAAATCCCGTTCCCGGAAACCAGGGAATTCGTGAAATCCGTGGTTATCGCCCGGGACAGGCTGGAAGCGGAAAAGAAGGGAAAATAAATGGCAGACGATAAACTGGAGAAAGAAAGGGCCGAAAGACGGCAGAAATTTCTGGACTGGGATATAGAAAAGGAACTGCCCACGGAAATCGGCGAATACAAGCTGAAACGGCTAGACAAGCAGGAAGGACGCATTTATTATGCCTTCTGCTGGGAAGGTGAAAAAACAGGCTGGCAGGTGCGGGCTCTTTTCGATGAGGAAACCATGGACTACATGGTGAAAGCGGACGTTCACATGATGACCATGACGGAAATCGAACTGATCACCGGGGACTTTGAAGAATTCAAAAGAAATATGAAACTCCTCACGCCGAAGTACATTGAAAAAGAACTGATTCACCGGGACCAGGTCTCCGTCCTGGTCCGCGGAAAGGGCTTCATGGCCTGGGACTACAGTACCTGTTTCCCGCCGACCATTGGCCATTACGAGCGGATCATAGAACCGGCAGCTCCCCTTCTGGGACTGAATGGTTCCTATATTATCGCTGCCTACGAATGCAAAGAAAAGGATACGGGCATCCTTTTCTTCTATAACATATACCGTGAAGAATATTACGGCGAACTCCGGGCGAAAGGCATTCCCGGCATCATTCACCAGTACGATTCCAAGACCATCCAGGCCCTGGAGACGGCCATCCGCCACCATCTGGAAAAGGACCTGGAAGATCTGTATAACAATCCGGATATACCGGACTGATAGAAAGGACTCTGCCTGTGGCCCGGGGCCAGGGCAAAGGCTTCGCCTGGGTTCGAAGGATAATATATAGGAACAGTTGGCAAGGTTGGACTGATTGATCCGACTTTGCCAATTTTTAATATAGATATGAATCTCCCTGTCATGCAGCTCCTTGACGAAGGGACGCCCCAAAGGCGCAGAATCGGCACTATAAAAGCAGGGGAGCATTGTTACGAATCATAGATAAAAATTAACGTTTGACAGGAGAATTCCATTAAGAGATAATAAGAAAAGATGATTTTCATATAATAAAAACAAAAAGTCATCCTTTATTCACCAACAGAGGGGAAATATGAGAACACAAAGGCAAAAGTCTTTTCGTGTTCTCTTTTTTTATTTATATACATTAAATGCAGGAGGAGAGAGTATGAATAATAAGGTAAAGTATGGTATTTCACTGGCGCTGCTGGCTTGTACACTGGCAGGTGGGGAAACTGCTTTTGCGGGCCAGGTCTATGAGCTGAATCCGGTTACCGTAACGGCCCAGCGCAGTAAAGCAGCCGATTTAAGGAAGCGCTGATTAATTCGCAGAGTCAGATTTCATAAGGATTTTTATGCACTGCTTCGTCATAACTCTCCTTAAATAGCTCGCTATTCGCGTCGAGTTATTCCTCGCATTGCATAAAAATCCAAGAATGAAATCTGACAACGATTTAATCGGTGCTTCCTTAACAACGCCGTCTGCCGTGGATGTGCTGACATCTTCCGATATCCAAAAGACCGGGGCCACCAGCGTACAGGAAGCACTGAAGTTTACCACCGGTGTTATTGCCCATGCCCAGGGACCTCGGAATATTTCCCAGGGGACCATGACTAATAAAGTGGTCATCCGGGGCGTGGAAAAAGGAACCCTGGTCCTGGTAGATGGAGTGCCTATCAACCAGGCGGGCCGGTACAATCTGGAAGATATCCCGGTGGAATCGATCGAAAAAATCGAAGTGGTCCGCGGCGGTGGTGCCGTGCTCTATGGCTCCGAAGCCAATGGGGGCGTAGTCAATATCATTACAAAGGGAAAACGGCCCAACCTGGTGCGGGCAGGATTCGGCAATTACGGCATCCAGAATTATGCCCTTTCTACCCAGGCCGGTAAGTTTGGATTTACTGCCACCTATGACCATACAGGAAAGATTGATAACGTCTCCAGTCCGGAAGGCGGCAGGCCCCAGGGCATGTATTTCAACATCCGCCGTGGAGAACATGCCAACTTCAACGCCCGTTATGATTTTAACGATAAGCTTTTCATCAGCCACAGCTATGGGAGGAACAGCGACCACTACCTGTACCGCTGGGATGGACGCTCTTATAGCTCTGTGAATTCTAAGACCCATGAGACCACAGTATATCCGCCGACCAATGCGGGGGCTCCCTACAAGAATGAACTTCACAGCACGGACGAAAACCTGACCACCCTTCACTACGATGATGGAGACCTGAAGGCCACCCTGTACTATAACCGCCGGGACCAGAAGTCCAATAACAACAATGCGACCACCTATCCCTATATGGGAAAGAAGTATAATTACAATAAAAAAAATTACGATTCTTCATCCTATCTGGATGAGACTATAGGCATGGATGTGTCCAACCGCTGGCATTTCAGCAAAGGCTCTTTCATGGTGGGCTATGACTTTCAGCGGGAAATGGAAGATGCAACTGTCAGTGACAGAATATCCATGGGAAAACTGACGAAAGGATCATTCCATCACTACACGAGAAACATGCATTCCATCTATGGACAACTGGCCTATGACTTCACGAAAGCCACAAGGGCAAACCTGAACCTTCGGGAGACCTGGACAGAGTCCGATGGAGCAGGAAACAAGTATGATAAATTCACGCCGGAATTCATACTCATGCATGACCTGGATGAGAATACCATGATTTACGGCAAAGTGGGCAAGTCCTTCATGATGCCTACCTTTACCCAGCTCTATGGAGGCGGCAATATCCGGGGAGCTGCTGACCTGAAACCATCCAACGGTACCCATTAGGAATTGTGCACAAACAATATTTACATTTTAATTGATTAAAAGTGTAAAAAATGCTATGCTGATGCCAAGGAGGAAATCAGCATGGTTAAAGAAGTCCCTGTAGATAAAATCAATAAGATGCTTCCACTGCTTAACGAGGCGCAGAAACGAGTATATCTGGCCTCTGAAGCCGAAGCACTCGGCCACGGTGGAATTACTGCTATCAGCAAAGCCACTGGCGTATCCCGGGTAACCATAACGAATGGCATAAAAGATCTGAATTCTGAACATCCCTATTTATCTCAAGATGCACCTTCCCCTCGTATCCGAAGGGAAGGCGGCGGTCGTAAGCCCATAGAGGTTACTCAGCCGGGAATTATAGAAGCACTTGAAAGCCTTATGGAAAATTCCACTTTTGGAGATCCCCAAGGACCTTTGCGTTGGACGACAAAGAGCCTGCGTAACCTCGAAGCGGAAATGAATGCCCGTGGTTATAAGATTAAATATCGTAAAATCGGATACCTCTTGAAAGATATGGGTTACAGCCTCCAAATCAATCAAAAAATGAACCAGGTTGGAAGTCAGCACCCAGACAGGGACGCACAGTTCCGGCACATCAACGAAACTGCTGAAGAATACATGGAAAACGGGTTTCCTGTTATTTCCATAGACTGTAAGAAAAAGGAAAACATTGGAAATTTCAAAAATAGCGGAGCCGAATATGCCAAAAAAGGAAATCCGGTAAACGTTCTTGACCATGACTTTCCTCTTCCTGACAAGGGAAAAGCTGCTCCTTACGGCGTTTACGATATTGCAGCCAATGAAGGGTTTGTGAATGTGGGAGTAGGCTCAGATACTGCGCAGTTCGCAGTGAATTCGATCCGCTCCTGGTGGGATGAGATGGGTAAACCACGATATCCTGAAGCAACCCGTCTGTTAATTACGGCAGATGGTGGTGGAAGCAATGGAAGCCATAGCCGGCTTTGGAAATTTGAGCTGCAAAAATTTGCTGATGAAAGTGGCCTTGAAATCGAAGTCTGCCACTTCCCGCCCGGAACATCCAAATGGAATAAAATAGAGCATCGACTATTCAGCCAAATTACAAAGAACTGGCGAGGCCGTCCTTTGGAAACGCTTGAAATTATCGTTAATCTGATCGCTTCAACAACTACCGATAATGGGCTTGTGGTTCGGTGTAAAGCGGATACCGCAGTCTACCCTAAAGGCACTAAAGTTTCTGACAAGGAATTTGCTGGCATTAATCTGCTAAGAAATGAATTTCATCCTGATTGGAATTATGTCATCAGGCCATCATATGAATAGCTTAATAATGCACAGATCCTTACGAACTGGGTTGGAAAAAGAACGTTGGCAAAAATGCATGGCGCGCTGCCCTGTACCATTATAAAATCGACGACAGCCAGGAAGCCAAATGGATTCCTGAGAAAGACGGGACCTATTCCATCCATTATGCTAATGAAAATATCAGAAACACCGGCATTGAACTGGAATGGATCAGAAACCAGAGTGAAAACCTTTCCTGGCATGCAGGCCTCACATACAGCCACCCGGAAAAGCAGGAGAAGAAAGTCAGATCCGCAGGGAATGAAACCAGCATTGGCTGGCACGATTACTACGGTAAAATTGGCGGGAACCTGGGAATCAACTACGTATCCGGCAAGCTGACCACCGCATTCAACATCAGCTATCTGGGCCGGCGTATCCGGGATACCGATCCCTATGAGTCCATGAAATCCCAGTGGCTGTCGGACCTCAATTTTTCCTATAAAGCCAATGAAACAAACCGGTTCTTCCTGAACATCGATAATCTCTTCAACCGCCGCGACATCATTTCCACCTCCAGTTCCACCTTCTACGATCTGGGCAGGAATTTCATGTTTGGCTATGAATATAAATTCTGATGAAATGGGCGCTTTTACTTCCGGTAAAGGCGCTTGTTTATTTCAGCCAATTGCGGTTTGACGAGCTGTTGGAGCGAACGGTTTGGCACGCTTGCGGATAGAGTCACTCGCATGGAGCTCCTGGCTTCTAGCGGCTAGCTGTTAGGAAGGCTGATCCGCCTGCGGCGCTTCCACCCGGTATTCCCGCCAGTCATTCGTGCCGTAGGCTTGCCAGCTTTCCTAGAAGCTAGCAGCTAACAGCTAGAAGCTCCGCACGAATGACTCTACCCACCAGCGTCGCCCCAACAGCTCGCAATACTGAAATATCGCTGTCTTTTGCATTACACCCAGGGAGGTATCTTTGAAACATCTGACCACCATCTTTTTATCCATTATTCTCACCTTCATCCTGTCCCTTACCACAGGCTGCGGGAGTGTGAAACATGCTGGCTCCTCATCCCGTACGATAAAGGACGATACAGGATATACCCTCTCTGTCCCCAGCCATCCGTCCCGGATTGTATCTCTCACCTACGGCACCGATGAAATCCTCCTGGGCCTTGTGGAAACTTCCCGGGTAGAGGCACTCTCGAAGTATGCGGGCAACGAGGACATCACCTTTGTCACTCCGGAAGAGCGGGATGCGGTGGGGAAGACCACCGATACCAATGTGGAGTCCATCATGGCCATGAAGCCGGACCTGGTCATTGCGTCCACCGCCATTTCCGGGAATGTGGTGAACCTCCTTCGGCAGTCCGGGGTACCGGTGTATGTATCCCTCATTCCTGCCACCTGGGATGAAATGGAGACGAAGGTCATGGGCGTGGCAAAAGCGGTGGACGAGGAAGAAAAGGGGAAAGCCATGGTCAATGATATGAAGGCTAAAAAAGCAGCGCTGGAAGAAAAACTGGCCCCCATTACAGAGGATAAAGAGCGCACCGCCCTGGCCCTGTCCTTCCGGGGAATCCTGGGTAAGAAAGGGACCCTTTTCAGTGAGATTCTGTCCATGGCCCATGTGAAAGACGGGGCGGCCCGGTACGATGTGCCGAAGGGGATCAATGCCTACCTGTCCACGGAACTTCTCCCGGAAATTGACCCCGATGTGATTCTCATGCCGGTATGGAAGGTAAAGGAAGGGGACGATGAGGCGGAATTTGCCAGGGAGCTTAAGGAAAATCCGGCCTACCAGGATGTAAAGGCCGTGAAAAACGGGAAACTGGTACCCTTTCCGGAGAAGTACAAGTACGTCATGTCCCAGCATATCACCGACGCCATGGAAGCCAGCGCCCGGGCAGTGTATCCGGAGCTGTTTGATGGAGGATGAGAGGAGAGCATTCGGTGCATCATAGGAGAAAGGGACGCAGGGGGCTTTGGGGGTGCGGTGCTTGTTGATAGAGTCACCAGGATGAGCTCACAGGGACTGATAAGGTAATGGCTCAAAGGGCCCAATCAGCTCAATGCTCATGGCTCAAGGACCCACAGGTTCGCACGATGCCCAGACAGGAGCCAGAAGTCTCCGCACGAATGATTCGATCTATCAGCATCGCCTCTTTCCCTCTTTCCCTTAGCCGCAGCCTTTCCCGGCGGCCCTTCCCACGCTTTACAAGATGTGATATAATGTCTTCGGTAAGTGTGTTTATAGAATTTCCTGTGGAGTGAGCTTCGGCTCACTTTTTCTTATAGTAGGATGTTTGCATAAGGGAGGGCATATGGCACGCAGGGAAATCGAAGAGGCAGTGGAAAAACTGCTGGAATCCCGTCTGGAAGCGGAAGGCATCGAGCTTGTGGATGTGGAGTATGTGCGGGAGAGAAATTGGATTCTCCGCATTTTCATTGACAAGGAAGGCGGCGTGGATCTTTCTGACTGCCAGGCGGTCAGTGAAAAGGCCGGTGCCCTTCTGGATGAGGAAGACCTGATTCCCGATAATTACATGCTGGAAGTTTCTTCCCCGGGATTGGACCGGGTACTGAAGAAGGATAAGGACTTTATCCGGTACACCGGCAGTGATGTGGACGTGAAGCTCTTTGCACCCCTGGAGGGGACGAAGGTGAAATCCTTCACAGCAAAGCTTCTGGGGCTTTCTGAAGAGGGAGCCCTTCTCCTTGAAATGGAGGATGGCGGGAAGACATCGGTAGACAGGGATAAGATTTCGCAGGTAAGGCTGCATTTTTCATTTTAAAGCAGGAGGAAATATTCATCGTGAATGGCAATTTAATAGAAGCAGTCAAGGGTCTTGTAAAGGCCAAGAAAGTGGATGAGAACGTAGTTTTTGACGCATTGGAAATGATGCTTCTCACCGCTTACAAGAAAGAGACCGGCAGCAACGCCAAGACCTCGGTTTCCCTGAACCGGGAAACCGGAGACTATCATATTTATGCAGAAAAAACGGTGGTAGAAACCATTGATCCCGCTTCGGAAAATGCGGTGAACGAAATTACCGTGGAAGATGCGAAGAAAATTGATAAGTCCTATGAAGCCGGTGATATGCTGCAGATCGACGTGACCCCGAAGAATTTCGGCCGTGTCGCTGCCCAGACTGCTAAGCAGGTGATGATCCAGAAGCTGCGGGAAGCGGAGAGAGGTTCCATTTATAATGAATTCTCCGGCCGCGAAGGGGATATCATCACGGGCACTGTAAAGTGGAGTGAATCCCGCACCATTTTCGTAGATTTGGGCCGGGTGGAAGGTATCCTTCCCTATGCGGAACAGATTGAAGGGGAAGTTTTCCATACCAACGACAAAATCAAATGCTACGTGCTGGAAGTACGGAAGACCACGAAGGGACCGGAAATCATCCTCTCCAGGACCCATCCGAACCTCCTGAAGAGGCTCTTTGAACTGGAAGTACCGGAAATTTACAGTGGTTCCGTGGAAATCAAGAATGTTGTCCGTGAACCGGGCTCCCGCGCCAAAATCGCCGTATATGCCATGGACCCGAATATCGACCCTGTCGGTGCCTGCGTAGGCCCCAAGGGACAGCGCGTCCAGAACATTGTGGACGAACTCCACGATGAAAAGATCGATATTGTCCGCTGGGATGAAGATCCGGCCGTTTATATCGCCAATGCCCTGTCTCCGGCAAAGGTGGTTACCGTGTCCGTATGGGAAGAAGAAAAGTCTTCCTTCGTCGTGGTTCCTGATTACCAGCTGTCCCTGGCCATCGGCAAGTCCGGACAGAATGCAAGGCTCGCTGCCAAGCTGACGGGCTGGAAGATCGACATCAAGAGCGAAACCCAGGCCCAGGAAGAAGGATTCGACCAGCTTGAAGAGGGCGCAGAGGACGATGATATCCTTGGAGATATCGAAGCTGGCGGAGATACGGAGGAAGATAAGGAATGAAAGTAAAAAAGATTCCCATGCGCATGTGCGTAGGATGCAAGGAACTGAAGCCGAAAAAAGAGCTTGTCCGCATTGTGGCGCTTCCTACGGGCATCATCGAAGTGGACCGGACAGGAAAGAAATCGGGCCGCGGCGTATATGTGTGTGACAACATGGATTGCTTCACCAAGGCCTATGAATCCCATGGCCTGGAGAAATCCCTGAAGCGTCCGGTTTCCAAAGAAGTGTATGAAGCACTGAAATCACAGATCGAAAATGGATGAGCCGATTTACAGGATGCTTGGCCTTTGCATGAAAGCAGGAAAACTGCTTTCCGGGAATGAACAGGTGTCAGAAGGATTAAAAAAGAAGCAGGCCGTCCTGCTGATTGTTACAGAAGACAGCTCCCCGCGCACAAAGGACGAATATATAAAGGCTGCTGAACGGCTCCACCTGTCATACAGGCTGTTCGGAGAGAAAGAACGGCTGGGACAGGCTCTCGGGAAAGGGGTCAGGACAGCAGCGCTGATTACAGATAAAGGATTCGGCAGGGCAATTGCAGAGAAAATTGACCGTTGGAAAACATAAAGGTTGGGAGGCTGCTTATGCAGAAGAAAAAGAGAGTTTATGAATTAGCCAGGGAATTCGGAAAGACCGATAAAGAGGTACTGGAAGTACTGAAGAAGAATAATATTGATGTGACGAGCCGCCTGAGCAGCGTGGATGATAATGGCCACGCCGTGCTGGCGAAGGCCTTTGCGGCAAAGAAGAAACCGGCCCGCCGACCGGTGATTCGTACCGTACGGTTTGACCAGCAGGGACGGCCTACGGACCGGAAGAATAAGGAATCCGGCCAGCAGGCATCCTATTCCTCCATCGAAGTGCCGGAAGCACCGAAACCGGCTCCGAAACCGATAAAGAAGGCGGAAGAACCGAAGCCGGCTCTGAAGGCGGAAGCAAAACCGGCCCGGAAGGGAGAAGAATCGAGACAGGAACGGAAAGAAAACCGTCCGAGGGATGAAAAGAATTTCCACTCCCGGGACAACCGCAGCGAACGGCAGGGTGAAAGAAACTGGAATGACCGGAACGACCGTCCCCAGCGGGATAATCGGAACCGGAATGAATCCGGCCGGACTTCCCAGGGCAGAAATGATCGGAATGGAAACGGCCGCAGCGACAGAAATGACCGTCCCCACCAGGATCGACGGCCATCCGACAGGAACAGCCGCCCCGCTCCGGTAGAAGAAAAGCCGGCAGCCACCCAGAGAAGAGAAAAACCGGCAAAGAAGAAGACGAAGAAGGACTGGGAAAGAAGCCGCAGGGAAAAGGAAGGGGGCTCCCTCATGGCCCGTTCCCTGAACCAGACGAAGAAAAAGAAGCATATGGCCGAAAAGAAAGCGGTTACCTATCCGACGGAAGTGGAACTTCCGCCCAGCGTTACCGTTAAAGAACTGGCAGACCTCTTCGGACGGGAAGTCAGCGAAATCATTAAGCACCTCATGATGGATGGCGTCATGGCCACCATCAACCAGAACCTGGACCGGGATACCGTGGAAATCCTGGCGGAAGAATTCGGCGTGAAACTGCTGGAACCGAAGGAAGCGGCTGATCCCACCGAATATACACCGGCTCCCGATGATCCCCGGTTCCTGAAACCCCGGCCTGCCGTGGTTACTATCATGGGCCACGTAGACCATGGTAAGACCACCCTCCTCGATGCCCTGCGCCAGACGAATGTGGCCATGCACGAAGCCGGCGGCATTACCCAGAGAATCGGTGCTTACCAGATCCGTTACAAGGGACACAAGATTACATTCCTCGATACCCCTGGCCACGAGGCATTCACGGCCATGCGTTCCAGAGGCGCCCAGATCACCGATATCGCTGTACTTATCGTAGCAGCGGACGACGGCGTCATGCCGCAGACCATCGAAGCTATCCACCACGCAAAGAATGCGAAGGTGCCGATTATGGTGGCCATCAATAAGATCGATAAACCCGGTGCCAACCCGGACCGCATCAAGGAAGAACTGTCCAAGGAAGGACTTCTGGCAGAAGACTGGGGCGGCGATGTCATTATGACTCCGATTTCCGCCAAGAAGAAAATCGGCCTTGATGACCTGCTGGAAAACATCCTCCTCGTAGCAGAAATGCAGGAACTGAAGGCCAACCCGAACCGCGAAGCCTACGGCGTCGTAGTCGAAGCCCAGCTCGATAAGGGCCGGGGCCCTGTCATGAGCGTCCTCGTACAGAATGGCACCCTCCATGTAGGCGACGGTATCCTGGCCGGCAAGTGCTGGGGCCGTGTCCGTGCCATGACCAATGAAAACGGACGGAAAATGAAGAGCGCCGAACCTTCAGCTCCCGCGGAAATCCTCGGTATGGACAGCGTGCCGGAAGCGGGGGACCACTTCTACGTCATGGATGAAAAGAAAGCCAGAGCCATTGCGGAACTCCGTGCATCGAAGGCAAAGGAAGAGGAACAGAGAAGCGTACAGAAAGTCACCCTGGACAACATCTTCGAAAAGATCAAGGAAGGGGAAATGAAGGAACTGGATATTATCATCAAAGCCGATGTCCAGGGCTCCGTAGAAGCACTGGTACAGTCCCTGACCGCCATCAAGAGCGATGAAGTCCGTATTTCCATCGTCCATTCCGCCGTCGGTGCCATCAATGAATCCGATGTTATGCTGGCCTCTGCCTCCCATGCTCTCATTATCGGGTTCAATGTCCGGCCTGATGCCAATGCAAGAGCCATGGCGGAAAAAGACGGCGTCGATATCCGTCTCTACCGCGTCATTTATGACTGCATCGATGATGTGAAAGCCGCTATGGCGGGCATGCTGGAACCCACCATCCGCGAAGTCCTCCTGGGCCATGCGGAAGTTCGCCAGGTCATCCATACCCCGAAAGTCATCGTTGCCGGTTCCTACGTACAGGACGGCAAGGTCACCAGTACCTGCCAGCTCCGCCTCATCCGTGACGGCATCGTTATTCATGAAGGTAAGATTGCATCGCTGCGCCGCTTCAAGGACGATGTGAAAGAAGTGGCAGCGGGCTTCGAATGCGGCATTGCCATCGACAGCTACCGGGACGTGAAAGAAGGAGACCAGCTGGAAGCCTTCGAGCTGAAAGAAGAAGCAGCAAAGCTGGAATGATTGGGCTCCCTCGTCCGAGAGGGCTGATATTCCAGACGTATACATGGGGCTAAAGGTTGTAGGTTGGCATCGCTGACGCTCGTCAACCAGGTGGTGGGTGCTCCGCACCGGGGGCATAAGGAAGATTTGCCGCCGAAGGCGGCTTTTCTTCCTTACGTCCCCGCTTTGGCAGGGCGTCAGCCTTGCCCAACCCACCACCCTCAGCCCCATTCACTGGTTTGGCCTCATTCTTAATACTTTATCTCACATTTTTTCACCATTCCCATCCGCCTTTTTCAATTGCATAAAGGGCGGATGTTTTACTCTATACCCCATAGGAGGTGTACCATGTCTGAATTACGCGTACGGAAAGTACAGGAATTTATTAAACAGGAAGTGAGCAGCATGCTGCTCCATGACCTGAAGGATCCCCGCATCGGATTTGTCACCGTCACCGGCGTCGAAGTGACCGGGGATCTTCGGGAAGCGAAAATCTTCGTCTCCCTCTTCGGAAAAGACGAAGAAAAGGCGGCATCCCTGGAAGCTTTGAACCGGGGGAAAGGATTCATCCGCCGGGAACTTGGGCAGCGGCTCAAGATTTACTACACCCCGGAAATTTCTTTTGAAGAAGATACATCCCTGGACTATGGGATGCATATCGATGGCCTTCTGAAAAAAATTCATAAGGAGGAAGACAAATGAGCCTTGCCCTGAATCATGCCAAAGAAATCACCAAAGAAGAGGCCATGGCCTTTCTGAAATCCCATAACCGTTTTCTCCTTGTAGGCCATGAACATCCGGACGGTGATGATGTAGGCTCTATCTGTGCCCTCCACAATGTGCTCCTCTCCATGGGAAAGGAAGCGGACATGGTGCTGCCGGATCCGGTGCCCCAGGTGTACCGGCTCATCAAGACCACGGAACTGGTACATACGTCTATTCCGGAAGGAAGAGACTATGATGCCCTTGTCTTCACGGACCTGGGAAACCTGGAACGGGGAGGAAACTTTGATTTCCCCGACGTAGACAGCCTCTGCATCGACCATCATCGGTCCAATGAACGATACACGGACTACCTGTACCTGCAGTACAAGTATGCGGCCACCGCAGAAATGCTGGCGGAAATGTTCTTTGATGCGAATATACAGATGGATAAGGACACCTGCAATGCCCTCTACATGGCCATCGGTACGGACAGCGGTTTCTTCAAGTTCAGCTGTACTTCCCCCCACACCCTGCTCATGGCCAGCCAGCTTGTAGCCATGGGAGCGGATCCTTCCTATATCTCCAACCGTCTCGATGAAAAGACGGAGGAAGCCATGAAATGCTACCAGCTCGTGGCAGGTACGGTCCATTCCTACGATAATGGGAAAATCGTGATTGCCTACATGGGCAAAGAAGCCATGGACCTGGACGGGGAAAATTCCGATGCCTATGCCTCCATTCCCCGGTGCATCAGGGGCTGTGAAATTGCGGCCCTCTTCAAGTACAAAGGAGACAAGGAAACCCGGATTTCCCTCCGTTCCAAGGATTATGCCAATGTGGGAGAACTGGCAGCGGAATTCGGCGGCGGCGGCCACTGGAAAGCTTCGGGCTGCACCATCCATGACTCTTTTGAAGGAGCAGAGCCTCTCTTCGTAAAGGCAGCGGAGAAATACCTCTGATGGATGGCGTCATCAATGTGGTGAAACCGAAGGGGTGGACCTCCTTCGACGTAATTGCGAAACTTCGAAAGATTTACCACCAGAAGAAAATCGGCCATGGCGGCACCCTGGATCCCATGGCCTCCGGGGTTCTTCCCGTATTTCTCGGACGGGCTGCAAGGCTTATCGAGTATGCCCCCATCCACAGAAAGACCTACGAAGCGGAATTTACCATGGGCATCGCCACGGACACGGAAGATATGACCGGCAGGGTCCTTGAAAAGGGCCCCATTCCTGAAGATCTTTCGGTCTTTGAAAAGGCGGCCGAAACCATGCGGGGGCCCATCATGCAGGTGCCCTCTGCCTACTCGGCACTGAAAGTCCACGGAGAGCGGGCCTATAAACTGGCAAGGAAAGGAAAGAAAGTGGACCTGCCCCCCCGTCCTGTCACCATTTACGAATTGACCATAGAGGACATTCAGCCACCGCTCATTCATTTGTCCGTTACCTGCAGTGCCGGTACCTATATCCGGGCCCTGGGGCGGGACTTGGGGAAAAAGGCTGGCTGTCTTCTTACCATGAGCGCTCTTACCCGCACGGAAATGGGACCCTTTTCCCTGAAGGATGCCTGTACCCTGGAAGAGATTGAAAAGGATCCGGCGGGGGCGGTGATAGAAGACCTGCACCCCATCCTTTCTGCCCTGGACCAGGTGGACATTCCTGAAGAGCAAGCGACAGGCTTTCTCCAGGGGAAGAGGCTCCGCACAAAAGAAGGGGACCGGGAACGGGCGGCTATTTTCTCGGGCTCCCGTTTTCTGGGTATAGCTTCCATTGAAAAGGGAATTATTCATCCAAAGAAAGTGTTTTCCTGAGCTATGGTTATCTATCATTCATTGAAGGAACTGCCGAAAGGGCAGAAATACGTGCTGGCACTGGGATTTTTTGACGGCTGCCACAGGGGACACCGGCAGGTCTTTGCTAAAACGAAGGAAATGGCCCATTCCCTTACCGCACTGCCGGGAGTCCTCACCTTCTGGCCCCATCCTATGGCTGTCCTTTCACCGGATATCCATGTGCCCCTCCTCCAGGATCGGATAGAAAAGGAACGATCCTTCGAAGCGGCGGGCATGAAACTGGCCCTTTTTCTGGAACCGAATCGGGAATTCCTGCAGAAACCGGCGGAAACGTTTCTGGAAGAACTGGCAGCCCTGCCGGGACTGGCGGGCATAGTGACAGGAGAAAACTTTACCTTCGGCCACGGCGCTCTCGGAAAGAGTTCCCTGCTTCTGGATTTCTTCCGGAACAGGCCGGTGAAGGCAGAAGTAGTCCGCCTTATTTCTGAGGACGGGAAAATCGTCTCCAGTACCGCCATCCGCCGGCTCATCCAGCATGGAAATATGGAAGAGGCGGCCCGCCTTCTGGGACGGCCCTATACCACATCCGGTGATATTGTCCATGGATTTCACAGGGGCACTGACATCCTGGGATTTCCCACGGCGAACTTGGAGCTTCCGGAAAACCGTGTCTGCCCCGCCGACGGCGTTTATGCCACAGAAGCCATCATCGGCGGCCGGACTTATCCTGCCATTACTAACGTGGGCACCAATCCCACCTTTGGCAACGAAGAAAGAACCATAGAAACCTTTATCTTCCATTTCGACGAATCCATCTACGGCAGCCCCTTTACGCTCCGATGGATCCGGCGGCTTCGGGGAGAAATCCGATTCCCCTCGACCTCTGCCCTGCGGGAACAGATAGAAAAAGACGTATTGGAAGCGAAGAAAGTATTGGGCACGTTGGATTAGGGAGTATTCGAAGTACCGTCCCGGATGCCTCCTGCAGTATTGAAGACTGCCTGTGAAATATTTCCTGCATAAAAAACAGCCTGAGAATGTAACCGGTCTCTGAAAGTCGGTATTGACATTCCCCGGCTGTTTTTTTGCATGGCTTCAGGAAAAATTTCCGGAGTTTGGTGGAAGCTCTATATAAATTCCCACTTTTATCAGATTATTACATAACTTACAGGTTATAATATACGGGAAGACTGAACAGAAATAAAATAATCATGCATACTATGTAATTTGCGGGAACCTTTTAAAAAGGATACCCTGGAATCAATACAAAAATGAATCAATTTTATAGCCGATTCAAGCTACTCAATCTATGAATAAAATTTCAAGTAAAAAATGGAAATCTGTAAAAGAAATATTGGATAAGTAGTTATAAAAGATATATATTATAACCATACAAAATATTCTTCTATGTGGCTCGTGATGATGCGGGCTTTTTTGATGGAGGCAGAAACAGACATGAAAGAACAGCAGGTTGAAAAAGAAGTTATGGTTGAAGAAGAAAAACAGGAAACTGTTTGCTGGGCATTACTGGAAATTGAATCGATGAAAAAGAAATAACTTCGTACCTGTGGGCCGCCGAAAGGCGGCTTTTTAATTTCACAAAATGGGATTGCTACGATATTTCAGTTTGTCGAGCTGTTGGGGTTAGCGGTTAGTATGCTTACGTGTAGAGTCACTCACATGGGGCTGCTGGCTTTTAGCTTCTAGCTGCTAGGAAAGCTGATCCGCCTGCGGCGCTTCCCACCCGGTATTTCCGCCAGTCATTCGTGCCGTAGGCTGTAGAGCTTTCCTAGTTGCTAGCCGCTAGCAGCTAGAAGCCCCTGCGCGAATGACTCTATCCATCAGCTCCCTCAACAGCTCGTCAAACCGCAATATTCCTTTTCATTGACATCCCATGGCGTCCGTTTTAAAATAATAGTACTAAGGACTTTCAGGCTATTGGCAGATGGCCCGGGGATTTCCTGTAGTATTTATATTTGCTTGCGGACTCCATGGTTTTTACGGATTCCTGACCCATTCGCTCCGTCGGATTTCGTCAGTGCTTCCTTACCACAGCCACCGGAGCATTTATAAAAATCCATGAAAACGGAATGAGTTCATTCTGTTTTCGAGAGTAAAGGAGAGATATTTATGGCAATTCGTTTTTCTGATGTACTGGCTAATATGAAACCGTCTGACCTGGGTCCCCTTCTGGCGCTCACCGCACAGCCGGATATCATTTCCTTTGCAGGCGGCCTTCCTGCTCCGAAGACATTCCCCCTGAAGGAACTGACTGAAGTTGCTATCAAAGTAAGAGAAGAAGATGGCGCCGGCGCCATGCAGTATGGCCCGTCCCTCGGCTTCATGGGACTCCGCCAGGCCATTGCGGACCGTATGAACCGCATGTACCAGCCCATGGGCATGTACAAGGTGGATCCGAAGAACATCATGATCGTCACCGGTTCCCAGCAGGGCCTCGATATCACAGGCCGTGTCTTCCTGAACAAGGGAGATGTGGTACTCTGCGAAAGCCCGACATACCTGGGCGCTATCGGTGCTTTTGATTTCGAACAGCCAAGATACATCGAAGTTCCTACCGATGATGACGGCATCATTCCGGAAGAACTGGAAAAGGTACTGGAAAATAACGACAACGTAAAATTCATTTACGTTATTCCGAACTACCAGAACCCCACCGGCCGCTGCATGAGCCTGGAACGGCGCAAGAAATTCATGGAAATCGTAACGAAATTCGAAATCCCCGTATTCGAAGATAACCCCTACGGTGATCTCCGTTTCGAAGGTGAAGAAATTGCTCCGCTCATCACCATGGATCCGAAACATCTCGTCATGTATTCCGGCACCTTCTCCAAGACCCTGGCTCCCGGCATGAGACTGGCATGGATGGTGGTCAACGATGAAATGCTGCCGAAGTTCGACCTGGTCAAAGGTTCCACGGACCTGGCTACTCCTTCTGTTACCCAGCGTGAAGTGGCTATGTACATGAAGAACTACGACTTCGAAGGACACATCAAAGATAACTGCAAACTTTACGGCCATCGCCGGGATGTAATGTGCAATGCCATCAAGAAGTACTTCCCCTCCGATGTAAAATGCACTTATCCCCATGGCGGCCTCTTCCTGTGGGTAGAACTGCCGGAAGGCTGCAACTCCCGTGACCTCTTCAAGTACGCACTGGACCGCAAGGTTGCTTACGTACCGGGTGATGCCTTCTTCCCGGAATCCAAGAAGAAGAACTACTTCCGTCTGAACTTCTCCTACAATGATGATGATGTCATTGAAGAAGGGGTAAAGAGACTGGCCGATGCCCTGAAGGCTTATCTTGCTGATTCCAAGAAATAAGTATAAAGTATAAGCGGCAATAAAAAGGGGCTGTGAAAAAATGAGAAATCATTTTTATTCACAGCCTCCTTTTTTGTATTCCAGTTAAATATCCATTTATTTTGCTGAAATTGAGTATACTTCCCCCTTTCCCCAGTCATCCCAATTATTTTATTTTATGCTGCTCTTCGCATTCTCATGCGTTTATGGTAATGTTTATTCAGATTTTGGCCTATCGCCATGAGGTAAATCTCTACTTTTACAGGATTCGTACCTCTTCTGACGATTCTCTTGTATCCGTGGTCGTTTTTTATGATTCCAAAAGTACCTTCCGACTGGATGGAACGGTTCATTCTGAGCAGGGCTCCCTGAATACTTTCCAGGTTGGCGATGACTTCTTTATGCATGGAAGTCAGTTCCTGATTAATCTGAACTGTCCGGTTTCTTGGTGTCCTTTTACATTTCTCGGCATAGGGGCATCCGCTACAGTCTTCACACTGGTAAATCTCTTCCTGGCGCCCGTAGTGGTTACCTGGAATCGACTTTCTGTATTGGAGCCTGAATGCCCTGCCGAAGGGGCAGCGCATGATTCCGTTGGCATCAATTGTAAAATTCTCCGCCCGGAATGGGTTATCCCTGTACTTGGCATCGCTTGTCTGTTTCTTAAACATGGGGAATTTCATGAATTTTTTCATGCCATGCTGTTCGCAGTAGATATAGTTGTTAAATGAGCCATATCCCGCATCTGCTACCGGGTATTTCGGATAAAAATGATAGGTCTTATGGAACTTTTCTATCAGGGGAATGAAGCAGTTCATATCTGACCGGCACTGGCTGACATCCAAAACGGCAATATATTCGTCGGCGATGCCAAACTGCACGTTGTATGCAGGAAGAAGCTGGTCATTACCTACATAATCCTTCTTTACCCGCATAAATGTAGCTGAAGGATCAGTTTTCGAGTAGCTGTTTCGATTAGGGCCGCAGATCCTTATCTTTTCTCCATATTCCCTGAGTTTATCCGTATATTGCTTTAGCTTTTCACACATACGCTGGTGTGGAGTCTTGCGATGTCCCGGACCATGGACAAATTCCTTTTCATCCAGATTCCAGAAGCGTTCAAGAGCTTCCAGCTTTTCCTCCAGATAATCCGGAACGTATTCGGTGCTCGTTTCTATTGTTGCTCCTTCTGTTGCCAGCTCGCAGTTAATTTCATTCAGCAGTGACGTAATCTTCTCATACAGGTGATACCGGGATTTTATAGTTGTTTTTTTCCACACCCAGCTGTATTTATTGGCGTTGGCCTCCATTTTGGTGCCATCGATATAAAGATGGTTGAGATCGACGTGGTCTTCCTTGAAGATTTCTGCATTAACCGCATTGAAAATGTCCTCAATACAATTGGCTAGAACTTTGTTGATAAAGTTTGCAAAAGTGCGGTAACTGGGAGCCTGACCGTCTGAGAGGTAAATAAATCGCAGATCTGTACGGCAGGCCTTCTCCAGGCTGCGTAAAGAACAATACCCCAGCATAAATCCGAAAAGCACGAGTTTAAGTAAAATGACCGGATTGTATCCGATGCGGCCTGCAGAGCAGTGGGACTGTACCGGAAGATATTTTCTTAATCCTATAGCCTCCATTAAATGGTCAAATTCAAAAACAGGGTCATCAATTGGCAGATAAGATGCAATAGACAGTGGCAAAAAGCCCTGCCGTGGGGTACAATGATAACTGGTATTTTTGCATTTCATCATAACACTATAATACCACTGAAAAAGGTGTCCGGCTCGCTTGAGTCAGACACCTTTTTTGGCGACTGTTTTAATTCAATTATTTCACAGCCCCTTTTTTCGTAGTGATATAAGTCAGCGGCCCAGTTCGCTGAAGCGGTGATATAAGGTAGAACAGCGGCCCCGCCGCGGATAAGCAGCCACTTTCTTCGGGAAGGCGCCAGCCTTCCAAAAACCACAAACCGGTTAGCGAGCGCAGCGATGCCGACCTGCAGCCTGTATGCCTCCTTAGCCCGTTACCCATCAGTACCCATATTCCCCCTTCAAGCCTTTCAAAAAAGCTGCCACCACTGCTACTGAGCCTATTTCTGCGGCGGTGAGGGAGAGCCAGAGACCGTCAGGGCCCAGAAGAGCAGGGAGCAGGAGAATAGCCGCCACTTCGAAAATAAGGGTGTGGGAAAAGGAAATGACCGCTGACACTGTGCCGTTATTCAGTGCGGTAAAGAAGGCATCTCCGTATTTTGAAAAACCGGAGAGCAGGTAGCAGAGACAGTAAAGCCGGAAGGCATGGGTGGTGAGCTCTGTGAGGCTCCGGTCATAGCCCACGAAGAAGGATGCCAGATATGGGGCTGCGGCAAAGGCAGTAAAGGATAGGATGAGTCCCGCAACCGAGAGAATTTTCAGACTGCTATGGAGCAGGTGGGATAGTTCCTGCCGGTTTCGGGCACCGTACTGGTAGGCGGTGACCGGGATGAGGGCATCGGAGTAGCCCATATAGACCGCATCAAAGAGGAAGGAAATGTAGGAAATAACACTGTATGCGGCCAGTCCGTCTTCACCGAGCCAGGTAAGAAGTTCATAGTTATAGAGCATGGTGACAAGGGGGGCGGATACATAGGTCATCAGGCCGGAAAGACCATTAGCCATGGACCGGGATACAGGGTGGAGGGAAACAAGGGGCTTTGTGAAGTACAGCACCTTGTCAGGGGTACGGGAAAAATACAGGATCGGCAGCAGGGCGCCGGTCATTTGTGAGAGCACTGTGGCATAGGCGGCTCCCGGCAGTCCCCACTGAAAAAAGACAACGAACAGGGCATCCAGGAGGATGTTCATCATACCTGCAATGAACATGAACGAAAATCCCAGGGCGCCTTTTCTGGAGGTAAGGAGAAATCCCTGCAGCATGTTCTGCATGACGAAAAAGGGGATAGCAGGAAAGAGAATGTGGCCATAAAGAACGCTATATGATAAAAGATCTCCTTCTGCACCGAGCAAGGAGGAAATGGCGGGGGTCAGGAAATAGCCCAGCATGGCGAGAACCATACTGAGGCCCAGGCAGGCAAGGACAATCGTGGTAAAGGCAGCCCGGCCTTCGTCTTCCTTCTTTTCACCCAGAAGTTTGGAAACGTAGGCGCTTCCTCCGGTGGAGAACATGAATCCCAGGGAAGAGAACATCATGAGTGCCGGGAAAATGATATTCAGCCCGGCGAAAGGAGTCTTCCCTACAAAATTAGACACGAAGAATCCATCGGCCATGTAGTAGATAGAAATAAAAACCATCATAAGCACGGTAGGCGTGACAAGGCGAAGAAGTTTTACGACGCTCAGATGGGTAGAAAGGGAATTCAAGGCGTTACCTCCTTCAAGAGAGGCTCCGCTTCTTCGATAAAGAAAGACCGGAACCGGGACATGATGGTGATGGAAGATTCCTTTTCTTCCGGAGAAAGCCGGGACCAGGCCTTCTCTTCGAGCTGCCCTACGGGGAAAATAAACTGTTTGGCAAAGATCATTCCTTCTTCGGTGGTGTGAAGTTCTTTAGTCCTCCGATTCTCCGGGGACACTTCCACCGTGAGCCAGCCTTTCCTGACAAGGTTTTTAATGGCCAGGCTTGCGGTCTGCCGGCTCATAAAGGTGGAAAGGCAGATTTCATGGGCAAACCGGCTGCCGTCCTTGTAGACAGAAAACATGACCCAGTACTCCGAAGACGGAAGACCACTGGCTTTCTGGATTTTCTGGTAGACAGAGTTCATGCTGTTTACCAGGTTGTATAGGGTGGAAAATTTCATTTCCATCATAGAACCTCCTTGAATGTCAATAAATTGACTGTTTGCATTGTAGCAGAAGACCGCTTTATTGTCAAATTATTGACATTTTATGGGAGGAATTTATTGTGATGCTGATTCATGGCAGGGGCAGATATAAATAAAAAACGCTTCCACAATCATTTTCAGATTGTGAAAGCGTTTTTACTGGTGCCGGAGGCGGGACTTGAACCCGCACGATGTTGCCATCGCCAGATTTTGAGTCTGGTGCGTCTGCCATTCCGCCACTCCGGCATATCGGTAACCATTTTAGCACAGAAAAGAAGCAACCGTCAATATTTTTGAAAGTACATAGAATTATTTTCTACGTTTTGCAGGAAATTTATGATTCTTTGTGAATGGTTGTGTTATGATTATACATATCCTATTACAGGAGATGATACTTTGCATATTAAACTGGTACTGCTGGGGATACTGGCCCTTTTCAGTCTGTCCCGCCTGTATGAGCACAGGGATTTTCTTTCGCTCTGTGCCACAACCATCGTGGTAGCGGCATTTGTGCTGTCTGCGCTCTATGTATGGCGGAATCGGAAATAAAAGGTCATTTATCATATATAGATCTATAAGGAGGGATTCTTTTGCAGATAAAGCAATTGGCAGAAAAGGAAAGAGACACGGTCATCGCACTGCGCCGTCATTTCCATGAAAATCCGGAACTCTCACAGAAAGAGTTCAAGACCATGGATTTCATTGAAAAATTTCTTCATGATCTGGGTATCGAGACTGTACGGGTACCCCATGGCGGGGTTCTCGGTTTTATAGACAGCGGGAAACCGGGATGGACGGTCCTCATGCGGGCTGACATCGATGCACTTCCCATTAAGGAAGATCCCATCAATCTGACGAAGGAGAAAGTCTGCCTTTCGAAAAATGATGGGGTTATGCATGCCTGCGGCCATGATGGTCATACGGCTATGCTCCTGACAGAGGCTAAAATTCTTTCTGGGCATACAGAGGGCTGGGAAGGCAAAGTGGTACTCATGTTTGAAGAGGCGGAGGAAATGGGAGAACGAGGCATTGCGCCGCTTCTCCGCTACATCCGGGACCATCATATCCATGTGGACACCTGCTTTGGTACCCACGTCATGTGGAGCCTCCCGGCAGGAAAAGTAGGAATTCTCTATGGTACCGCCATGGCTGGAGCCTATTTCTTCCGAATCCGGCTCCATGGAAAGAGTGGTCACGGCAGCCGTCCGGATATGGCAGTGAGCCCCATCGAATGCTTCATTTCCATTGCATCCGAACTCCGATCTTACCGTATGCGTATGACCGCACCGACAGATAGCTTCACCTATTCCTTCGGATCGGTCCAGGCCGGCCATGAACCGAATATCATTCCGGAAGTTCTCGAATTTGCAGGCACTGCCCGCTGCACAAAGAACGATGATGGCCTGGCCTTCCGGAAGACCCTGCTGGACCTTGCAAAGAACACGGCGGCCCTCCATGGCTGCACCGTAGAAGTGGTGGAAGACCAGTATTTCCCGGTTACCGTAAATACAAAGGAATGCGTAGACCTGGCACGAAAAGCGGTAGTGGAAAACCTGGGAGAAGGAGCACTGGACAGGGACTGCCCCATGTGGATGGCCACAGAAACCTTCTCTATTACCGAATCCACCTGGCCGGGAGTCTTCTTCTTTACCGGTATCAATGATCCCGCGGTAGGGAGTGGGAGCCCTCACCATACGCCGAAATTTGATATTGCCGAAGAGGGCCTTATCACCGGCGTGGCAGCTGCCCTGTCCTATGTGACGGCGGTTCTGAAAGAAAAACCGAAGACTCCATCTTTCCACAAAGTGGACCTGGAGAGCATGCTGAAACTGACGGAATAAAATTTAGTGGATGATTGTCCATAGGTGAGCTGCTTTAATAAAACTTCTACAGAAAGTTTCTTGCCATGGCCTGCGAAATATGATAAAATGACATGGTATGAATAATGCAGACGGGAGGTGAAATACATTGCCACAGATTAAAGCTAATATGAAAAGCATGAGACAGGACGCTGCTAAAAGAGCTGCCAACGCTGCTGTTAAATCCCAGATTCACGGCGCTATGAAGAAAGCTGTAGCTGCTGCTACCTCTGAAAACAAGGATGAAGCTTTTCGCGCCGCTGTAAGCATCATTGATAGTGCTGCTCAGAAGGGCGTCATTCATAAGAATGCAGCTGCTCGTAAAAAATCCCGTCTGAACGCAAACGTAAACGCTGCTATTGCGAAAGCTAAGGCTGCTGAAGCTAAGGAAAAGGCTGAAGAAGCTAAGGAAGAAGCAAAGGAAGCTTACAAGGAAAAGATGGAAGAAAAGGCTTAATGAGACTTTTTAAAGGAACTGTAACGATTTTATCGCTGCGGTTCTTTTTTTTTGCAAAAGGGCGGGAATAGAGTGCCAAATTGCGGTTTGTCGAGCTGTTGGTGTTCGGTGCTGGTGGGTAGAGTCATCCGAATGGAGCTTCTAGCTTCTGGCGGCTAGCTGTTAGGAAGGCTGATCCGCCTGCAGCGCTTCCACCCCGTATTCCCGTCAGTCATTCGTGCTGTAGGCTGGCCAGCTTTCCTGGAAGCCAGGAGCTAGTGTCTAATTTCATAAATAATAGATTGTATTGCCGGACACAGCAAATAATGGTATACTTATTCCAGATAAATGCAAATTGCAGGGGGGGATAACGTTATGCCAAAAGTTGCTAAGCAAATACGCTGCTCCGAAAGCGAACGCATAGAACTGCATAAAATCGTAAACTCTCAAAAAACAGAGCATCGCATTGTAAGACGTGCAAAAATGGTTCTTCTATGTCTTGATGGAATGCAAATCAAGGATATCGCGGCTAAGTTGGGGGAACGCCCCAATACCGTTAGCCTTTGGCGGAATCGTTTCGCTGAACAGGGCATCCCTGGACTACAGGATAAGAAAAGGCGGGGCCGTACTGCTCAATATGGACCGGAATTCCGCGAAATGGTGTTAAATAAGCTGAAGGAAGCGCCTCCAGACGGGCTAGCACACTGGGATGGTCCTACACTGGCAAGAGTTCTGAATGTCTCAAAGGCTGCCATTTGGCGACTTATGAGAAAGGAAGGAATACAGCTGGCAAGGCAGCGTTCCTGGTGTGTCAGTACTGATCCGGAGTTTACTAAAAAGTCTGCTGATATCGTGGGACTTTACTTGAACCCGCCAGAGAATGCTGTCGTAATCAGCGTTGATGAGAAACCATCGATACAGGCCTTAAGTAGAGCCCAAGGATATGTACTTACTCATAACAAGAAAATTGTGCGCGGGTTGAAAAGCACATATCGGAGGAATGGAACAATAAATTTATTCGGTGCACTGGAGGTAGCTACCGGACAAATTTATGGAAAGACAACAAAGAGAAAAACCAGAGAGGACTTTGAAGAATTTTTAGATGACTTATTGAAAAGTGAGCCGGGTGGAGACAAAGTGCAATATCATATTATTGTCGATAATTACTGCACGCACAAGCGCTTAAACGACTGGCTGGAAAAGCATCCTAATGTCCATTTTCATTACACACCAACGTCAGCAAGCTGGCTGAATGAAGTGGAAATATGGTTTAACATTATGTCGCGAAAAGTGCTCCGAGGGGCAAGTTTTGACTCTGTTTCGGATCTTGTGTCAGCGATTAAAAAGTTTATTGCTGCCTACAATGAGCATGCAGAACCGTTCCGCTGGAAAAAACGTGAGGTCAAGGGTTCGCAACTTAGGGATACAATCGGAAACTTACGAAATTAGACACTAGCAGCTAGAAGCACCCGCACGAATGACTCTACCCACCCGTGTCGAACTCAACAGCTCGATATACTGAAATTGGCAGGGTTCTGTTTTATGCATAAAAAACCTGCAGTCCCAGGAATTAGGACTGCAGGTTTTTACTGTCATTATTCATCCAGGTTTTCTTTCTTCCGCCAGGTGAGGAAGGTACTGATACCGGTCCAGATGAGGGCCAGGGCGACCATGTACATGAAGAGAAGTCCCGCCGCATCGGGACGGAGGATGAGGACGATGCCCAGGATAATCTGGACAATGGCGGCGCCCATGTAGAGATCCGGATTCTTCAGGGCTGCTTTCTTCTTTGTGCGAAGGATAATCATGAACAGGCCCCGGATGAGGATATAGAGGGCAAAGAGCAGGGGCAGCAGGTAAGCCACTGCTGCAAATCCCACGGATACGACCATCCAGAGACCGAAAGCAATATCAAGAATAGAAATAAGAAGGTGCCAGAGGGTTCTTTCTTCCGAATCAGCCCGTAAGAAACGGAGCAACTGGCAAACACCGCCCAGCACGATGACAAATCCGATGTAATATCCAACGGCTAAAAGTGATTCGGCTGGCTGTACTATACAGAAAATACCGGCGCCGATGAAAAGAATACTGCCGATTAACAATAGTGCTGACGAAAGCATAATAATCGCTCCTTTTTGTATTTTTACACTCTGCTAATCTTCTATTTATCTCCTGCCTTTATTATAGTCCTTTTCCACAGGGAATGCCACATGATAAGCCGGAACCGGGGAAACTCGCCAATTTCAATTTGTCGAGCTGTTGGGGCGACGCTGATGGGTAGAGTCATTCGTGCGGAGGCTTCTAGCTGCTAGCTCCTGGCTTCCAGGAAAGATCAACAGCCTACGGCACGAATGACTGATGGAAACAGGCAGGAAGCGCCGCAGGCGGGCCAGCTTCCCTGGCAGCTAACAGCTAGAAGCTAGGAACTCCATGCGAGTGACTCTACCCGTCAGCATGCAAAACCCATCAGCTCTACAAACCGCAATTTGATGTGCTGCCTGCTGATATTGGCTTCCTTCTTTTTCCATCATTTGAATCTCCTTTCCCTCTCCTGTACAATAAAGAAAGATACTACATATATTCTATATAGAAAGGAGATCCTCTATGTATGTCGGCGTGGATCTGGTGAAGATAGAACGGTGGCAGCGGATTCTGGATAAGTTTCCGGCCCGGGCGGAGAAAATTTTCACGGCAGAGGAAATTGCCCATTGTGAAAAGAAGGGAAAGAAACGGGCCGAGTCCTATGCAGCCCTCTGGGGTGCCCGGGAGGCGGCGGGCAAGGCCCTGGGCATCGGGATTTTCGGCTCTGCCTGGCAGGATGCCTTTGTGACCTGGACGAAGTGGGGGGCTCCGATTCTCCATATCCAGGGTACCTTCCGGAAGAGGGCGGAGGAACTGGGAATCCGGGACATGTCTATTTCTATTTCCCATGAAGACAATATGGCCATAGCGGTGGTCGTTATGGCGGGAGGCAGTGATGATACTCACAAAGACTGAAGAATCAAGGCTTCTGGATGCCATGGCCATGAAGGACTATGGCATTCCGGAAATGGTGCTCATGGAGAACGCAGGGAGTGCTGTCGTACGCCTCACGGAAGACAAAGTCCACTGGGACGGTGCATTTACGGTCATTGTCTGCGGCACCGGAAACAACGGGGGCGACGGTTTCGTGACAGCCCGGTATGCCGCCGGGAAGGGAGCCCGGGTGATGGTGCTCCTTATGGGAAATGAAGCCCACATGAGCGATTCATCGAAGCTCTACAAGTCGGTGGTGGAAAAGATGGGGATTCCCGTCATTCCTATCGAAAAGGCGGAAGAAGGGGCGCCCTACATCCATGATGCGGACATCATTGTGGATGCTTTGATCGGCACCGGCCTTTCCAGTGAAGTGAAAGGGGAAAAGGCGGTGCTCATTTCCCTCATGAACGAGGCCCAGGGCATCATCATTTCCGTCGACGTGCCCAGCGGCATGATTACGGATACCGGGAAACCGGCAGGGGTGGTGGTGGATGCCGACTACACCGTGGCCCTTGGGTCCATCAAGCGGGGCCATGTGCTCTATCCCGGCTCTTCCTATACGGGATGCCTCCTGTATTCCCCTATCGGGATTCCGGAGGAGGCCCGGGTGGATTTCCCGGTGCGTCTGGTGGAACGGGAGGATGTATTCAATGTGCTTCCCGTAAGAAATCGGGTGAGCCATAAAGGGAAGAATGGATTCATCGGTATCTTCGCCGGGTCCGACGGCATGGAAGGGGCGGCGCTTCTGGCCGGCCAGGGGGCTCTCTACGCCGGCGGCGGCAAGGTGGCCCTGGTAACTACGAAGAAAACGGCGTCCCTGGTGGCGGGGAACATCCCGGAACTCATGGTTTCTTCCGTCGGCGAAGGCTCCTGCTTTTCTGAAAAGGACAGCGAGGCGGCCCTGGAAAAGGCGAAGGCCTACGATGTCATCGCCATCGGTCCCGGACTGGGCCGGGCGGAAGAAACCCAAAAATTCGTGAAACAGATGGTGACCAACTGGGATAAGACCATTCTCATCGACGCCGACGGCCTCTATGCCCTGAAGGAGCAGCAGGTGGACCTTGCGAAATGTCCGGGACGCCTTATCCTGACGCCCCATGTAGGGGAATTTGCCCATCTCACCGGCCTCTCTCCGGCGGAGGTGGAAAAGGGACGCATCGATGAAGCCATCCGGTATGCCGTGGAAAACCATGTGGTCCTGGTGCTGAAGGGGGCGCCTACGGTGACGGCCCTGCCCGACGGGGCAGCCTGGGTGAATACCACCGGCAATCCGGGCATGGCCACCGGCGGCATGGGCGATACGCTGACCGGCATCATCACGGCCCTCGCCGGACAGGACATGAATGGGTCCTGCGCCGCCATGGCCGGTGTCTACCTCCATGGCCTGGCAGGAGACCTGGCGGCGGAGAAGGCTTCCGTAGGCTACCGGGCCAGTGACCTGGCAAGGCTTGTCCCCCTGGCCCGGGAACGGGTGATGGAAGGAAAGTAACGTTTGGGGGCGATATTTCAGTTTGTCGAGCTGTTGGGTTTGGCGCTGATGGGTAGAGTCATTCGTGCGGAGCTTCTAGCTTCTAGCTGCTAGCTTTGAGGAAAGCTGGCCAGCCTACGGCACGAATGACTGACGGAAATACCGGGTAGAAGCGCCGCAGGCGGATCAGCCATCCTAGCAGCTAGCCGCTAGAAGCTAGGAGCTCCATGCGAGTGACTCTATCCGCAAGCGTGCCAAACCGTTCGCTCCAACAGCTCGACAAACCGCAATTTGCAAAGGAGTAGTCCATGAACTTATTTAAAAAGATACTTAAAATACTGATGGCCCTGGTGCTGTTCCTCTCTGTGGGCCTGGCCCTTGCGGGTTGCGGGGGAGGCGGAAGCGCCGCTTCTTCCGGGTCGAAGGCGGCGGCCGCCAAGACTGCCAAAGCCGCTCAGGGCAGCGGGCTCACGGTCCGGATGCTGGATATCGGCCAGGGAGATGCGTTTCTTCTGGAGAAGGACGGAAAGTTTGTGATGATCGATACCGGGGATATTGAGCACCGGGACCAGATCGTCGCGCTTCTCCATAAATATAAGGTAAAAGAAATTTCCAAGATCATCATCACCCATCCCCATGCAGACCATCTGGGAGGCATGAATGCGATTTTCAAGAACTTCAAGGTAGACGCCATTTACGATGACGGCATGCCTGCCAATACGGGGTCCTACAAGAATTACCTCCAGCAGATCAAGAGCCGTAAGATTCCCTACCACGTGCTGAAGGCAGGGGAGGACCTGGAGTTCTTTGACGGCGTGAAATTCCATGTGCTGGGACCTGTTTCCGTAATCAAGGACCAGAAAGGCAATTCCGATTTCAATAACAATTCCATCGTAGGCCGCCTGACCTACGGCACCTTCTCCATGCTCTTCACGGGAGATGCAGAGAAGGAAGAAGAAGCCACCATACTGAAACAGGGAGGTACCCTGAAGAGTGATGTACTGAAAGTGGGCCACCACGGCAGCCGTACCAGCAGTTCCCCCACTTTCCTGAAGGCCGTATCCCCGAAGGACGCCTTCATTTCCTGCGGCCAGGGCAATGACTACGGCCATCCCCACAAGGTGACCCTGCAGAAACTGGAAAAGGCAAAGATCAATATTTATCGTACCGACCGGAATGGTACGGTCACCCTGACCACCGACGGCAGCAAGTATCAGATTACAAAGGAGCGGGCATAATGAAAAAAGAAGCCATTGTAGACAGAATCGAAGGGAAAAAAGCGGTCCTCCTGACAGAAGAAGAGGAGACGGTGATCCTCCCGGCGAAATGGTTCAAGAATATCCATGAAGGCATGGCCATTGACATGGAATTCACGGAGAACCCGGAAAGGGAGGCGGAGTCCCGGAAAGAGGCGGAGGACCTGCTGGCGGAAATCAAGAAGATGAATGGGGAGGAGTGACTGGCCTGCGGCCAGAAGTGGCTGAGGGGTAATGCCTTCGGCAAAGTGGCTCAAGGGGAACGGGCTTCGCCCGAGGGGGTGGTGCGGCGCACAATTCATATAGCGCCGCTCCTTTTTGGATGGGATGATTCCGATGCCGTCAAATTGCGGTTTGTAGAGCTGTTGGAGGTTGGTATGCTGATGTGCAGAGCCATTAGGAGCGGGGCTGTTAGCTGCTAGCTTCTAGCTGTTAGGAATGCTCCACAGCCTGCGGCGCTTCCCAACAGCTAACCTCCGTCTGCTTCGCAGCCACCGACGGCCGGGCCCAGAAAGGAAGGCGCTTTTATGGGCAGGTAAAGCGCAAACTTGGGCCCGGCTCGAGGGTCCTATGCAGGACACCTCGCCTTCCCAAGGAAGGAGGCTAATCATTAGCGGCTCCGCCGCCGTTGGAACCCTAAAGACTTTGACCATAAAACGAACAATTGACTCTGCAGGAGGCTCCTTCCTCGAGAAGGAGCTGCCCACGGGGCTGAGGTTAGCTGATGGGAAATGTAGGAAGCGTCGCAGGCGGACCAGCTTTCCTAGGTGCTAACAGCTAGAAGCTAGAAGCCTACGCACGAATGACTCTACCCATCAGCGCCAAACCCATCAGCTCGTGTAGTACTATCGGTGAAGCTCAATTCCTCCCTCTTGCTTTTCCGATTTCCTTCAAGTACCATGTAACCATATCCTATATATAGTATTGCTTCTAAAGGAGGGGCATTATGGCACAGACTAAGAGAGAACTCGTTAAGGCAGCTCTTGACTGCAGACCGGTAGATCGTGTACCGGTAGGTTTCTGGCATCATTTCCTGGCAGATCAGAGACACGCAGACGCACTGGCCGATCATTCCGCCTGGGTGGATAACCTGGCGGGGCATGACAGATTTTATCATTCCTGGCATCCGGATTTCGTGAAAATCATGACGGATGGATTTTTCCTCTATCCCCATGAGCAGCTGCACGACCTGAAATCCATCAGGGATGCGGAACATATAAAGCCCCTGGGCCGGGATTCGGAATGGGTGCAGAAGCAGGTGGAACTCTGCGGCATCCTGACGGAGCGGTACGGGAAAGAGGTCATGGTATTCTACAATCTCTTTGCCCCCACCCGGTGCATCGAATTCCAGCAGACCGGAAGCAATGCGAAGACCGTAATCACCGATTTCATGAAGGAGGACCCGGAGGCACTGAAGGAAGTGATGGCGGTGCTGACGGAGGACATTGCCACCCTGGCGAAGGCAGTCATCACCGATGGCCATGCCGATGGCATTTACCTGTCCGTGCAGAATATTCCCCATCCTGCCATGACGAAGGAAAAATACAGGGAATTCATCACGCCGTCGGAGGTGGCGGTGCTGGAGGCCGCCAATTCCGTGTCCGATTACAATCTCCTCCATATCTGCGGTTACATGGGCTGCCACAATGACCTCACCTGGTATAGGGATTATCCCTTCAAGGCGGTGAACTGGGCCGTGGCCTTCGAAGGGGTGCCTTTGGAGAAGGGAGAGGAAATCTTCGATCACTGCTGCGTCATCGGCGGCTTCGACAATAACCCGGAAGGGGTTCTCTACTCCGGCACGAAGGAAGAGGTACAGGCGGAAACGAGACGGCTTCTGGACCATGCCGGCACAAAGGGGGTCATCCTCGGTGCCGACTGCACGGTGCCCAAGGATATCGATTCCCAGCGGTTCAACTGGGTCCGTGACGCGGCGGAGGAATACTGCAAAAATTGAGACAGCCAATATTATATTCATAAAATATGAAGAGGTTTGGAAAATCGATTTTCCAAACCTCTTTTTGTCTTTTTGAAAAATTTACATAAAACTTACAAAGTAAACGGAAACTATACTCTTTTACAGTTATGCATTTTACATCCATCCCGTAAACTAGAATCATCGAAACAAAAAGAATAAATCATCATTCGTTTCAAGGGAGGATTAACATGAATCTTAAAAAGTGGATGGCTCTGGCTCTTTCTTCTGCAGCACTCGTAGCAGCAGCAGGCTGCGGTGGTAACGCAGCTCCGGCAAAAAGCGGTGCCGCTTCCGGCGCAAAGGTATCCGGCCAGGTAACCGTTTCCGGTTCATCCGCACTGCTTCCGCTGGCTAAAGATGCGGCAGCTAAGTTCAAAACAAAGAATCCGGATGTTTCCATCACCCTGAATGCCGGCGGTTCCGGTACAGGTCTGAAACAGGTAGCTGAAGGTTCTGTCAATATCGGCAACTCCGATGTTCCGGCAGAAAAGAAGCTCCCCGCTGATAAGGCAAAGGGCCTTGTGGACCACAAAGTCTGCACCATGACCGTAGCAACCATTGTGAATAAGGACATCGCCGAAAAGGTAAAGAGCCTTACTTCCCAGCAGCTGCAGGATATCTTCACTGCAAAGACAACCAACTGGAAAGACGTTGGCGGCCCGGATGAACCAATCGTTCTGGTAACCAGGCCGACCACTTCCGGCACCCGTGCTCTCTTCACTGAACTGGCACTGGCTGGCAAGGAAGAAGCTTCCAACAAGTCTCTTGAAACCGATGATAGCGGCACACTGATCCAGAGCGTTGCCCAGACCAAAGGCGCCATCGGCTATGTAGCACTTCCTTACCTCGTCAACAATAAGGATGTAGCTGCAGTTGCCATCGACGGCGTAGAACCGACACTGGAAAACACCTACAACGGCAAGTACAAAGTATGGGGTTATGAACACATGTACACCAAGGGTGAAGCTACCGGTGCGGTAAAAGCTTACCTGGACTATGTTCTCTCCGATGAATACGGCGTAGAAATTGAAAAACAGGGCTACGGCGTATCCTCCAAAATGAAGACAAAATAATCCTTTCTGACAAAGGTATACAGAATAGTTTGCGGGAAAAGCGGCCGTATGAAAGTGCGGCTGCCTTTCCCGTCTTTAAAAAAAGGAGAAATGAATGGAAAGCAATACGCGCCAGCAGCATATGTTCCGGCGTGAAATTCTGGGTAAAAGCGTATCCACCATATGCGGCCTGTTTCTGATTGTCCTTACTATTGCCATCGGCTGCTTCCTTCTGGCAAAGGGCATGCTTACTTTTACGGAGTTCCATCACAGTATCGGTGAATTCCTGTTTTCCTCCGCCTGGAAGCCTTCGGATACGGACGTAGGCGGCGGCAAGGTCGGGGCGGCCATCTTTATTTACGGCTCCATCCTCACCTGCTTCCTGGCCCTGGTGATTGCCATTCCCTTCAGTCTGTCCACGGCGGTGTTCATGACACAGATTTCCCCAAAGATCGGTGAAAAAATCATCCGTCCGGCGGTAGAAATCTTCGTCGGCATCCCTTCCGTCGTCTATGGCTGGGTTGGCCTGGTGGTGCTGGTACCGTTCCTGCAGAAACTGTTCAAACTGCCCCATGGGCAGTCCGTGCTGGCGGCGTCCATCGTTCTTTCCGTCATGATTTACCCCACCATTACTTCCGTTTCCGCCGATGCCATCCGCAGCGTCAATAAGAAGTACATCGAAGGGGCCTACGGCCTTGGATCCACCCGGTGGCAGATGATTTACAAAGTCCTCCTTCCGGCAGCGCTGCCGGGAATCCTCACGGCCATTGTGCTGGGCCTGGCCCGTGCCTTCGGGGAAGCCCTGGCAGTTTCCATGGTCATCGGCAAGATGAAAGCATTCCCCACAAGCCTCCTGGCTCCGACGAACAGCCTCACCGCTGCCATTGCTTCTGATATGGGCGGCGCCATGGATGGCGGCGAACTGAATTCCGCCCTGTGGACCATGGCTCTCCTGCTCTTCATTATTTCTCTTATCTTCATTCTGATTATTCACCTCATTGCGGCGAGAAAGGAGTCCCTGGCATGACAATGGAACCATCCCATTCAATCAAAGGCGGCGCTTCCGATCTTCGCCTCATCGACAGCGGCCTGAAAAGAGCCCGTTTCATGGACCATGTGGCCACTTTCTTCTTTTATTTTATTTCCGCTGCCTTCGTGCTGCTGCTCATTGCCTTTACCCTCTATGTGGTATGGGGCGGCGTGAAAGCATTCAAACCGGAAATCTTTTCCTTCGGGCCCGAGGGTATTGGAAACCAGTTTTTCAATACCGTTTACCTCGTTGTCCTGTCCCTCATTATTTCCGTACCCATCGGCGTCATGGCCGGTGTGTATATGGCGGAATATGCACCGCCAGGAAGAGTGACAAACAGTCTCCGCATTGCCATCGAGACCCTGTCTTCCCTTCCTTCCATCGTAGTCGGCCTCTTTGGTTACCTCGTATTTATCATCATGGTTCACAGCCAGTGGAACCTGTTCTCCGGCGCCCTGGCGGTATCGGTGCTGTCCCTGCCGCTTATCACTTCCACCACCTACGATGCGTTCAAAGCGCTTCCCAGTGGGTATAAGGAAGGCAGCCTGGCATTGGGGGCTACCCATTTTGAAACCATCTGGCACGTTATGCTTCCTGCGACAGTGGGACCTATCGTGACCGGCGTCATCCTGGCAGCAGGAAGAGGTTTCGGCGAAGCCGCCGCCCTTCTGTACACCGCCGGTATGAGTACTGATATTAACTGGAATGTATGGGATATCACATCCCCTACCTGTCCATTGAATCCTTTCCGCCCCGGCGAGACCCTGTCCCTCCAGGTATGGGCATCCCGTACGGAAGGCCTTGGCCCCAGCGCTGTGGATACAGCCGCTGCCGCCTCTGCCGTATTAATGATTATGGTTCTGGTATTCAGTATCGGAGCCAGACTTGTGAGCCGTTATATTTCCAGAAAAACTGAAGGAGAAAATTCATGATGACAAATAACAATTCCATGGCCGTCCAGGCCTCCGCCCAGGCACCGTCCATTTCCGTCTATTCCAATATCATTTTTGACTGCAAGGGACTGGACCTTTACTATGGCGCTTTCCAGGCGCTGAAGAAGATTTCCATGCGCATTGAAAAGAACCAGATCACCGCCCTCATCGGACCTTCCGGCTGCGGCAAATCCACATTCCTCCGCACCCTGAACCGCATGAATGACCTGGTTCCCGGCTGCCGCGTGGAAGGACAGGTCCTTCTCTCCGGCGTCGATATTTACAAGGAAATCGATCCTATCGTCCTTCGCCGCCATGTGGGCATGGTATTCCAGCAGCCGAACCCCTTCCCGAAGAGCATTTATGATAATGTCGCTTATGGTCCCCGTCTGAAGGGCATCACCAAAAAGAGCGACCTCGATGAAATCGTTGAAAGAAGCCTGAAACAGGCAGCCATCTGGGACGAACTGAAAGACCGTCTCCATAAGTCCGCCCTCGGCCTTTCCGGCGGCCAGCAGCAGCGTCTCTGCATTGCCAGAGCCCTGGCTGTGGAACCGGAAGTGCTTCTCATGGATGAAGCCACCTCTGCACTGGACCCCATTTCCACAGCCCACATCGAAGAACTGGCTGTGAAGCTGAAGGAAGACTACACCGTAGTCATGGTTACCCATAACATGCAGCAGGCCCAGCGTATCGCTGATAAGACCGCTTTCTTCTACCTCGGCGAAATGGTGGAATACGGCGATACAAGGCAGATTTTCGAAAATCCGAAGAAGGAAAGAACCATCCGTTACGTATCCGGCAATTTCGGCTGATACGGACAGAGTATGATACAATTGAATCAGATATGACTATTGCGGTTTGATGAGCTGATGGGGCGCCGCTGGTGGGTAGAGTCATTCGTGCGGAGCTTCTAGCTGTTAGCTGCTAGCTTCTAGGAAAGCTGGCCAGCCTACGGCACGAATGACTGACGGGAATACTGGGTGGAAGCGCCGCAGGCGGATCATCCTTCCTAGCTGCTAGCCGCTAACAGCTAGGAGCTCCATGCGAGTGACTTTATCCGCAAGCATGCCAACCGCCAATTCCCAACAGCTCGACAAACTGAAATAGTCTCATATCGCAGCCCTACAGAATATGACCGGTCAGTGCGGAATCCCCGTACTGTACCGGCTTTAGTTGTTTCCTGAGGAGGACGGACATGCCGCTTATTTACTGTGTGGAAGATGATGAAAGCATTCGTGAACTGGTAAGTTATGCATTGCGGGGACAGGGGTATAAAGTAGAAGGATTCGGAGATGCTCCGGAATTTTACGAAGCCCTCCAGAAGAACACGCCGGACCTGGTACTCCTGGATATCATGCTTCCCGGGGAAGATGGACTGACGATCCTGAAAAAAATCCGGGCTTCCGGAAAGATCCAGGAAATCCCTGTCATCATGATGACCGCTAAGACCAGCGAATTTGATATCGTCAAGGGACTGGACCTGGGGGCCGACGATTATGTGACGAAGCCTTTTGGTATCATGGAGCTTCTTTCCCGGATCCGTTCTGTTCTCCGCCGCGCAAAAAAGCCCCAGGAATCGAAGAGCAGGCTCCTTTCTTTCAACGGCATCGTGGTGGACCAGGAGCAGCACAGCGTCACCTCCGATGGAAAAGAAGTACAGCTTACATTAAAAGAATTTGACTTATTGTGCTATTTGTTATTAAATAAGGGCATCGTTTTATCCCGGGACCAGATCATGCAGGCCGTCTGGGATTCTCCCTTTGAAATGGAAAGCAGGACCATCGATATGCACATTATGAGTTTACGGCAGAAACTGGGCAGCGAAGGTTCCTGCATCCGCACCGTGAGGGGAGTGGGCTATCGCCTGGGCGACAGAAAATCGTAAACAGGAGTCATTCATCTATGAAAGTTCGCATTTACAGAAGCCTTTTGCTCATGGGCATCCTTTCCGTGGTGATTACGTTCATCCTTTCCGCTGTCCTTTATTACCAGGGCATGCAGGAACAGTTCAGCCACGAGCTGCAGCATTTGAACCGCACCATGGCCATGGCGGTATCCCTGGATCATGAAGAAAGCACCAGGGACTACCTGAAGCAGGTGTATGACGATAACCATGGAATTATCCATATCGTATGGCTCGATAAGGATGGCTCCGTCATCTACGACAGTGACAATATCACTGACGAAGACTATGCAGCGGGCCAGGAAGTCAAAGAAGCCATGGATAAAGGGACTGGGGAAGCGGTTCACCGGGACGCCAATGACAACCCAAAGAGCTACTACGCCCAGAAGGCACCGGACGGAAGTATTCTCCGCCTTTCCAGTGCCCGGGTCGTTTCCTATAAGGGCTTCTCTGCCTACCTTCCTGAAATCCTGCTGTTCCTCATTGTTTTCGTGGTAGGGTGTCTTTTTGCAGCAGAAAGGGAAACGGAAAAAATCCTGAAACCCTTCCATCTCCTCGGTGACCTTGTGCAGCAGATCATGGAAGGCAAAAAGGTGAGTGAAGTTCCTTCGGACTACAAGGAACTGAACCCGCTCATCCGTAAAGTGGAAGAACAGCACAATGAAATCGAAAGCTACCTGGAAGATATCGAAGATGAAAGAAATACCATCCGTACTGTCATCGATACGATTTCCGACGGCATTATCCTTTTGAATGAACGCAAGGAAATTCTGGACTACAACCGGCGGATTGAAGAGATATTCAAGCCTGCCGAGGATAAAAGGTTCCGCCGCATCGCCAGCCTTTACCATGACCAGGACTGGCTCAGGGTCATCGGGAAGGCCTACCGGATCGAAGGCCGCCAGGAATATACCATGAACCTCTTCGGCAAACCGTACCGCATGGTCATGCACAAGACGGAACTGTCCAATGGAGAGACCGGCCTCCTCATCGTGCTCCGGGATATGACGGCTTCCTACATGGCTGAAAAAATGAGACGGGAATTTTCCGCCAACGTATCCCATGAACTGAAGACGCCACTCACCTCCATCAGCGGATTTGCGGAAATGATTGCCAACGGTATGTACCAGAATCCGGATGATGTGAAACTTTTCGGCAGCCGCATTGTGAATGAATCCCAGCGTATGCTGACTCTCATCGACACCATTATGCACCTGTCGAAGATTGAAGAAACAGAAACCACCATTACCTGGAAAACGGTGTCTGTAGACAGCCTTGTCCATTACGCGGCGGACCTCATCATGCCCCAGGCCAAAGCAAAGGGAGTTACTATTTCTGTAGATACGCAGCCCCTCTATACCTATGGCAATGCGGCGCTCTTGTCGGAACTCATCATGAACCTCCTGGATAATGCGGTGAAATACAATAATCAGGATGGCAGTGTCCACGCGGTTCTGACGCCGGAAGGGGAAGACAAGATGAAACTCGTCATTTCCGATACGGGCATCGGCATCCCCAAGGACAAGCAGGGCCGGGTCTTCGAACGGTTCTATCGGGCCGAAGAAAGCCGGAACAAAGCCACCGGCGGAAGCGGACTGGGTCTTGCCATCTGTAAGCACATCGTAGAAAAGCATAAGGGCACCCTTTCCATTTCCAGTGAGGAAGGAAAAGGAACCGCAGTGACCGTGATTCTTCCCCGCATGAGCGACGCTGATGTATCCAAAGAACACAGTGAAGCCCTGACGGCTAAAGAAGAAGCGGAAGAAGCGGAATCGGGACTCCTGGCGCAGAAGGAAGCGGAGGAAGACCGGGCCGCAGCGCAGGAAGAAACAAAACAAGACCTCCCGGAGAGGGAAGAGAAAAACGGCCATAAGACGAAGAAAATGAAAAAGGACAAGAAAGGAAAGAAAAAGTCCTCCGGCCACAGCCACGCCGATTCCCCGGATGATAAGAAACGGGAGAAACCGGACAAGAAGACGGTAAAAGAAGAAAAGAAGAAAAAGTAATCATGAGCCCGGGAAAAGGACAGACCTTTCCCGGGCCTTTCTGGCGGGAACTGGGATGTTTCAGTATCGCGAGCTGATGGTAGCTGGCTGTTGGGCCACTCGGATGGATGGGGCTAAGGGTTGTGGGTCGGGCGCCGCTTCGCTGGCCCAACCGGGTTGTGGCTTTGGGAAGGCTGACGCCTTCCCAAAGCGGGGGCGTGAGGTGGACCAGCCTGCGGCGCTTCCAATAGCTAACCTCCATCGCCTTCGGCGCCACCTCCTTCCCAAGGAAGGAGGCTAACCAATAGCGGCGAAGCCGCTGTCCAACCAACGGCCCCTGCTGCGCCAAGGCGGCAGCCTTGGCATGCAGCCACCACCCGGTTGGCGAGCGCAGCGATGCCAACCCACAACCCTTATGAACCATTCACCCCGTTTGGGCCGCTCGCCAACCACAGCCTCCATCAGCCCGTCAAACCCCAATAGTCCCTTCTTGACCCGAAGTCATGGGTGTGGTAAAATGACGCCAACTGAATAGGGGCTGTGTTTGGAGCCCGCTGGGTTCAGCAAAATCAACGCTTTGCTTTTTAGCATGGCGTTTTTTATTTTTTTGAGGTGAAAACCATGAAATGCTGGAAGAAATTATGTATTCTGTCTCTCCTGGGAACTGCCCTTTGCGGCGGCGTTATACCTTTTGAAGCAGAGGCTGCGGTTTCCTCTGAGGGGATTCAGTCAGTAACCGGTGTAGCCCATGTCTATGGGGATGGAGAGAAAACGGCTGCTGCCATCCTGACATATCCGGAAAAACTTATGCCTCGATCCGTGTCCGCTGATAGCTTTGAGGTTACCGGAAAGACCATAGAGAAGGCTTACGTAAGTGATGAAAACTCGGTGAACGGGGAGGAAAAAGCGGGACCCTATGTGGTGCTGAAGTTTAAATACGTGAATGAATCTTTCTACGGCGACCTGGCATCCCGGGCAAAGAAGGATAATAAGAATGAAAACGGAGAAGATAACAGGGGCCCTGCTCCCGGTGGTGACGCTCCTATGCATTCGGACCGGGTGGCACCGGATCTTTCCATTTCCGTAAGGCAGAAGGGCTATATCCTTTCAGCAAAGGATAATCTGTATACCCCCGGCGAATTCGTAAAGAGCACCAGGACGGAGGAACCGGTACTGAATTCCTTCAAACAGTATGTGTATACCGATCCTTCCACCGGCTATTCCATGCCCTATAACCTGTACCTGCCGAAGAATTATGACCCGGCGAAGAAGTACCCCATGGTGGTCTTCATCGGTGATGCCAGCGTAGATACGAATGATCCCAAAACCTCTCTCTACCAGGGCAACGGAGGCACCATCTGGGCTGAACCGGCGGAACAGGCAAAGCATGAATGCATTATCCTTATTCCCCACTACACCGATGACCTGATCAATGAGCTCGGCATGATGACCACGGACTCCAACGTGTGGACCCCGGGCCTTACCCTGACATGGGACCTCATTTTCGATGTGACGAAAAAATATGCGGTGGACACGGACCGTATCTACGGCATGGGCCAGTCCCAGGGCGGCATGGCCAATATTGCTATCAGCGATAAATATCCTGATTTCTTCGCAGCCCAGCTGCTGGTGGCATGCCAGTGGAATGTGGAGGAAATGAAGGCTATGAAGGATAAGAAACTCTGGATCATCGTGTCCCAGGGGGACAACAAGGCCTACCCCGGCATGAGTTCCGCCGTATCTCTCTGGAAATCCCTGGGGACGAAGGTGGTAGAAGACGGCACCTTCTGGGACACCAAGGGCTCCTGGACCGACCTGGAAGCGAAGGCAAAGGCTTTGGAAGATACGGGTTATCCTATGCATTTCACGGTTTTCAAGGATGGGAACCATATGTATACCTGGTCCGTGGCCTATAACCTGGAAACCGTGAGAGACTGGCTCTTTGAACAGAAAAAGGAGGCGGCCAAATGAAAAAGCGTAATTCCATAGTTTTGGGGCTGGCATTCCTGGGAGCCTAAGGGGGTGAAAGCCTACCGTCAGGGGGACTACGAGAAGGCACTGTCCTATTTCTACATGGCCGACAGTATGGGTCATAAAAAGGCAGGGCGCTACATCGGTCTCTGCTACGAAAATGGTCAAGGCCTCCCGAAGGATTACCGGAAAGCCAGGGAATGGTACGAAAAATCGGCAAATAATGATGATATTACTTCCATGTACCGGCTGGGACAGATGTACGAAAAGGGGGAAGGGGTACCGGTGGATGATGCAAAAGCTGCTGCCTGGTATAAGAAATCCTCTTACCGTACCGACTTCATCGGGGCTCCGGCTCTTACAGCCCTCGCACGGCTCTATGCAGAAGGAAAGGGAGTTCCGGAAAGCCGCGAAAACGCCGTAGAACTGTATGAATTGGCAGATACCGCCGGCTACGCACCGGCCCATGCTGCACTCACGGCTCTCCTGGGAAAAGTCCCGGATGTCCATACGCCAAGAGTGGTGACGGAGCAGGTCTCTGAAGGCAGCAGCCGGGATCTGGCAGACGGGGTGACAGATATCGACGTGAGCCATATCTGGAAGCCTGTGGAATCCATTGATTTTTCATCCCATCACAATGTACTGATTCGCAACAGCGACGGCACTACGGTTCCCATGGATGAAGCCTGGTATGAGGTAAAGCAGATTGCCCCCGATACCTGGCAGATCCGGAGTGATGGGGACTACTGCTACCTCCTTGCGGGAGATACCATGGCCGTCATGATTGACTGCGGATATGGTGCCGGCAACATCCGGAAGGAAGCAGAGAAAATTGCAGGAAAACCGGTGAAATACGTCATCAATACCCACTATCACTTCGACCATACCGCCAACGATGCCTATTTTGATGCCGCTTTCATGTCGCCCATCAGTGTGCCCTATGCGACCCGGCCCTATGCCAGCTTTTCCGGTATCGATTTCCTAAGAGACTATCCTGTGATTACGGTGAAGGACGGATACAAGCTGAATCTTTGGAATCGGGAACTGACCATTCTGGCTTTCCCCCATCCAAACCATGCCCAGGGTGGCATTGCCATTCTGGACCCCACGAGCCGGATTCTCTTCACGGGGGATGAATTTCTTTTCCCCAATAGAATCGTGCTCAATATCACGCTTCCTGAATTTGCGGAAAACATGAAACATCTGGAAACGGTGCGGCCCCTGTTCGATACCATGTACGGAGGACCGGGGGAAAAGGACGGATCCGTCTTTGATGCGTATTATGAGGCAGCCATGAGGGGCATTATGCCGGATCTTTCCTATGAACCCTCTACTTCATCGAATGGTCCCAAACGGGCGGCATCTACCGGTTCAGATACCGTCATCTATGACCGCGGCCGCGTGCGCCCCGGCGACAGCGCCACTGTCAGTCCGGAAAAGACTCTTCCCGGTGAAAGGGAAACTTACACCTGGAATGGTTTCACCGTAGATTTCCCGAAAAGCAGCAGTTAACTCATCGCGATATTTCAGCTTGTCGAGCTGTTTGGTTTGGCGCTGATGGGTAGAGTCATTCGGGCGGGGGCTTCTAGCTGCTAGCTCCTAGGAAAGCTGGCCAGCCTATGGCACGAATGACTGACGGAAATACCGGGTAGAAGCGCCGTAGGCGGATCAGCCTTCCTAACAGCTAGCCGCTAGAAGCTAGTGTCTAATTTCATAAATAATAGATTGTATTGCCGGACACAGCAAATAATGGTATACTTATTCCAGATAAATGCAAATTGCAGGGGGGGATAACGTTATGCCAAAAGTTGCTAAGCAAATACGCTGCTCCGAAAGCGAACGCATAGAACTGCATAAAATCGTAAACTCTCAAAAAACAGAGCATCGCATTGTAAGACGTGCAAAAATGGTTCTTCTATGTCTTGATGGAATGCAAATCAAGGATATCGCGGCTAAGTTGGGGGAACGCCCCAATACCGTTAGCCTTTGGCGGAATCGTTTCGCTGAACAGGGCATCCCTGGACTACAGGATAAGAAAAGGCGGGGCCGTACTGCTCAATATGGACCGGAATTCCGCGAAATGGTGTTAAATAAGCTGAAGGAAGCGCCTCCAGACGGGCTAGCACACTGGGATGGTCCTACACTGGCAAGAGTTCTGAATGTCTCAAAGGCTGCCATTTGGCGACTTATGAGAAAGGAAGGAATACAGCTGGCAAGGCAGCGTTCCTGGTGTGTCAGTACTGATCCGGAGTTTACTAAAAAGTCTGCTGATATCGTGGGACTTTACTTGAACCCGCCAGAGAATGCTGTCGTAATCAGCGTTGATGAGAAACCATCGATACAGGCCTTAAGTAGAGCCCAAGGATATGTACTTACTCATAACAAGAAAATTGTGCGCGGGTTGAAAAGCACATATCGGAGGAATGGAACAATAAATTTATTCGGTGCACTGGAGGTAGCTACCGGACAAATTTATGGAAAGACAACAAAGAGAAAAACCAGAGAGGACTTTGAAGAATTTTTAGATGACTTATTGAAAAGTGAGCCGGGTGGAGACAAAGTGCAATATCATATTATTGTCGATAATTACTGCACGCACAAGCGCTTAAACGACTGGCTGGAAAAGCATCCTAATGTCCATTTTCATTACACACCAACGTCAGCAAGCTGGCTGAATGAAGTGGAAATATGGTTTAACATTATGTCGCGAAAAGTGCTCCGAGGGGCAAGTTTTGACTCTGTTTCGGATCTTGTGTCAGCGATTAAAAAGTTTATTGCTGCCTACAATGAGCATGCAGAACCGTTCCGCTGGAAAAAACGTGAGGTCAAGGGTTCGCAACTTAGGGATACAATCGGAAACTTACGAAATTAGACACTAGGAGCTCCATGCGAGTGACTCTATCCGCAAGCATGCCAAACCGTTCGCTCCAACAGCTCGCCAAACCGCAATTGGCAGAGAGCCCTCTTTTCACGTATAATAAAGAAAAACACTGTATGACCAAGGAGGACTCTATGATGAAAAAAGTATGGATCTCGGCAGCATTATTTTCTATTCTTCTGTCCGCCGGCGTATCGGCCAACTGGGCCACCGGGGACAGTACCATCCTGGCTGTGAACCAGGGAGAAGCAGCTTTCCACACATCCCTCTCCTCAGAACAGCGGCTTGACGTGGGAATGACATCCGGCGAGTCCGGCAGCGCCGATATTATATTCTCCATGAATTCGTCAGAGAATAAACTGACCCTTTCCTCCATTCCGGTCAAGGTAACCTCCGGTACCAGCAGCGATGGCCATAGCTATACCGATGCGAAACTTACCGTGACGCCGCTGGTCAATACGGATACGGGAAGAAGATATTACCTGGTAGAAACAGGTACACCCGCAGGGACGCAGATCATTTCTTACAGTAAGGGCAATTTTTCTACCCTCTTCACCGCTTCTTCTCTCAAGGAAACCGCCGACGGCGCTTCCTTTGAGGTAGGCAAAAAGGAACTGATTCTTCATCTTACCACAGGTGGAACTAAAGAAGACTATGACCTGAAATATGACAGTAAAACGAATACCTTTATCGGTACCCTGAAATCGTAACGATAAAAAATGGCGTTCCCTCCGGGACGCCATTTTTTTATGGTGCGCCCAGCATGGGTGCACTCTTGAGGGTGAAAGTCCCTAGACTGCCCGACAGCGGGAAGGTCATAGCCGAACACCAAGGGTGTCCATCGTGAGGTGGAATCTGAAGGAAGGTGCAGGCAAATCTCCGGTCCGATGTACAAGAATCACATAAGGCTACGGCAGGATGGATAAGGTTGCCATACAAACTGAAGTCCCATAGCTGTACGGAATCCTGTAGAGTAAATGTGGCGGATATATGGAGAGAAAGAGTGCGTTCTTACCTGGGGAGGTCTCACGGACACAGCAGAATAAGGCTGTATTTATTGGGCTGTGCTGTGGTTGAAATAAGATTTGTCGTGAGAAGTCAGCAGAAGCCATAGTACCAGATGACCTATAGATATCTGGGAAGGGCCGAACTTTAGGAGATGTTAGTCAATGAAAGTAACCAACCATGGGCTTAAAGGCAGACAACTTCAGAAAGAAGATTACTGGCAGAAAGCAGCTGCGGAACAGCAGGGATATGCCGGAGTGCCCATCCATGTGGGGATTGCTGAACACAACAACATCATTGCAGACTTGCCAACGGACAGTCTCCTTAAGCGGATTTTATCCCGTGACAACATGAATGCTGCCTACAGGAAAGTGAAATCCAACAAAGGGGCAGGCGGAGTCGACAGGATGAGTGTAGATGAACTTCTACCGTATCTTAGCGAGCACCGCTTGGACCTGCTTGAGGAGATAGTGGCAGGGGAATATACCCCTGAACCGGTCCGCAGGGTAGAAATACCCAAGGCAGAAAAAGGCAAATTTCGTAAGTTGGGAATACCGACGGTAGTAGACAGGGTAGTGCAACAGGCCATAGCCCAAGTACTTATGCCTATCTATGAGCCGCAATTCTCAGATTCCAGTTTGGGATTTCGTCCAAAGCGGGGAGCCCATGATGCCTTAAGACAATGCCAAAAGTATGCGGAGGAAGGATATGTCTATGCGGTAAGCATGGATCTTGAGAAATTCTTTGACACGGTGTGCCAAAGCAAGCTCATCGAGATTCTTTCGCGTACTGTAAAAGATGGCAGAGACATCTCGCTCATACATAAATTTCTCAATGCAGGCGTAATGTCTCACGGGATATTTGAAAAGAGTGAGAAAGGCGTACCACAAGGAGGACCACTCAGCCCTCTACTTGCGAATGTCATGCTGAATGAACTGGACAAGGAACTGGAAAAGCGGGGGCATAAGTTTGTGCGCTACGCAGACGACTGCATGATACTGTGTAAAAGCAGGAAAAGTGCAGAAAGAACCTTAGTCCACATCATCCCGTTCATTGAAGGGAAGCTGTTCCTCAAAGTGAACAGGGAGAAAACCAGCGTGGAATCCATATCCAAGGTAAAATATCTGGGATACGGATTCTATCGCAAGAAAGGAAAATGCCACTTCAGAGTACATCCGAAGGCCAAGAGCAAACTGAAAGAAAACCTGAGGGCTATTACCAACCGCAATAAAGCGATTAGTAATGAAATGCGCCCAGTAAGGTTCAATCAGATAGCCAAAGGATGGGTGAACTACTTTAAGTTGGCAGATATGACAGGAATGCTTCGTGAGATGGATGAATGGGTGAGAAGGCGAATACGAGCCATCTACTGGACACAGTGGAAAAAGGTCAGGACAAAGTACCGAATGATACGGCAATACAAAATACCGGAATGGAAGGTACACGAACTGGCCAACTGCCGAAAAGGGACA
>NZ_CP181256.1:642500-1845000 GCF_047832375.1 Dialister sp.
AACAATGTCTTCGGATGTTGTCGAGCCGTTGTTGGGATACCACCCTTGTGTTGCTGAGATTCTAACGCGGAGAGTAACGACCTCGCGGACCATCTCAGGCAGGCGGTTTGACTGGGGCGGTCGCCTCCTAAAGTGTAACGGAGGCGCCCAAAGGTTCCCTCAGGCCGGACAGAAACCGGCCGAAGAGTGCAAAGGCAGAAGGGAGCTTGACTGCGAGACCTACAAGTCGAGCAGAGACGAAAGTCGGGCTTAGTGATCCGGTGGTTCTGAGTGGAAAGGCCATCGCTCAACGGATAAAAGCTACCCTGGGGATAACAGGCTAATCTCTCCCAAGAGTTCATATCGACGGGGAGGTTTGGCACCTCGATGTCGGCTCATCACATCCTGGAGCTGGAGTAGGTTCCAAGGGTTGGGCTGTTCGCCCATTAAAGTGGTACGCGAGCTGGGTTCAAAACGTCGTGAGACAGTTTGGTTCATATCCATCGCGGGCGTAAGAAGTTTGAGGGAGGCTGCTCCTAGTACGAGAGGACCGGAGTGGACGGATCAACGGTGTACCAGTTGTCACGCCAGTGGCACGGCTGGAAAGCCGCATCCGGAAAGGATAAACGCTGAAAGCATCTAAGCGTGAAGCCCGTCTCGAGATGAGACTTCTCATCAGCAATGAGTAAGACCCCTTAAAGACGATGAGGTTGATAGGCTGTGAGTGGAAGTGCCGCAAGGCATGGAGCGACGCAGTACTAATAGGTCGAGGTCTTGACTTAGATTTCACGAAAGCGCGACCGTGGCGAAAGCCTTCGGAGTTTCTTCTGTGCAGTTTTGAGGGAACAGGCCCTCAGAGATTCAGTGGCGACAGCTGTGAGGATACACCCGTACCCATGCCGAACACGGTAGTTAAGCTCACAAACGCCGAAAGTACTTGGCTGGAAGCGGCCTGGGAGGATAGGAAGCTGCTGATTAAGCGATGAAAGCTCCAATTGTAGGATTGGGGCTTTTTTCATGTGTGTGATAAGTGGCTGAGGGGTAACGCCTGACGGCGAGGTGGCTGGGGTGGCTGAAGGGGTGGTGGCGGCGCACAGATGTGGAAGCGCCGCAGTTTTATTTGTCTGTCCGTAAGCGCCAAATAAAAGAGTGTATTGAAAAAGCCCGAAAGTTATAGAATAATCATACTATAAGCTTTCGGGCTTTATGTTATTTGCAGGATTCCTGAACTATAGTGTTCCAGGGCATGTACTTCTCTAATACCGCCTCACCTTTGAGACGCTCTTCATTGGGCATCCCGGTGAGTATGTAGATCAGGTATTTCTCCGGATCTATATTATTGGCCTTGCAGGTTTCAATAATACTGTATACACAGGCACTGGCTTCAGCGCCTTTCGGGCTCGCTGAAAAGAGCCAGTTTTTCCGGCCCACGGTAAAAGGACGTATGCTGTTTTCCGCAATGTTGTTGGATATAGCACACCTGCCATCTTGCAAATAGGTTTCAAGCTGTTCCTTGTTAGTCAGGGAGTAGTTCAAAGCCTGGCTGATCTTAGATTTTGGAAGAACTTTATCACGGCTGCTTTCTACCCACTTCCAATAGGCATCAAGCACCGGCTTCTCCTTTTCAAGTCTTTGTGACTTTCTCTCTTCAGGAGTAAGGTCATGCAGTCCCTTTTCAATTTTAAATAGCTCACGTATGTACCGCAGCCCTTCAGAAGCCAGGTTTACTGAGGGTTCATCCTGCTTTGCCGTTTCGGTTTCTACATACTTTCGTCTTGCATGGGCCCAGCAGAGGCAGCGGGTAACTCCTGTTACCTGGTTGTATCCGGAATAGTCATCCGTTTGGAGGTAACCGGTAAATCCTTTAAGGAATTCCGAGGCATTGGATCCTTTTCTGGTCGGGCTGTACTGGAACAGGCGGATATTATGTAATGGTTCATACTCTCCACTGGTAAAGACCCACATATAGGATTTGCTGGTATTCTTACGTCCTTTTTCATTGAGTACCTGTACCGGAGTCTCATCTGCATGCAGACAGGCTTCTTTGAGAAGGAGACCATGCATGTAGTTCCACAAGGGTTTCAGGTACTCATTTGAAGAAATAATAATCCAGTTGGCCAGAGTTGCCCTGCTGAGAGGCAATCCCAGCTGCTTCCACTCCCGCTCCTGACGATTCAGCGGTACGGCTAATCCGTACTTCTGCATCATCACATGGGCAATGGCAGAAGGTGAAGCAAAGGAATGGGGAATCGGAGGCTTGGGCACTGCCGGCTTCACAATATGCGGTTCGTCATTCTTCCGGCAATTCCTGCATTCATAAGATATCTGGAAGTAACGCCTGCAGATAAGCTTTGGCGGAACAAACTCAATCTGAGTATTAACAAGCTCCCTGCCTATAGGAGACAGCTTATTTCCACAGATGTCACAGACTTTCTGGTCCGCATCCAGGTCAATGTCTATGTTCTCAATGCAGTCTTCAGGAAGGGATTCCAGCAAGTTCTTAACAGATGCTGACTTGCTCTTTTTCTTTCGTTCATAGCCTTTAACCGCAGTCGTTTCAAGCTCCGGTTCCTTGACACTGGGCTTGGCCTCTGTTTCCGCCTCATTAAAGATGCTGGGATAGGCGGCATCTTTATCCGGATCAGTCCGGCGTTCCGATTTAGAACCAAAACGGGCCTGCTGAAGTAATTTCACTGTAGCTAATAAAGCCGCTTTGTCCTTTTCCAGTTTTGCAATTCTATCTAGTAATTCCTGCTCACGGCGGTCTGTCATGGGTACACTCAATTCTATAAAAACAACCGAAATTTCATGTATTTATTATACCATAAAACAGCCGAAAAAGCTCGATAAAATCTAGCTTTTTCGACTGTTTTAGCATGCAGATTTCATACGCTGCAGCGGGGGTGAATGACCTTCACGGCCCGAGGTTGGATGATGGCAAGCCCCTCCATAAGCCAGCGGTATTGCTGTGGGGAAAGCTCAATCAGGGAAGCCGATTCCCTTGGCCACTGAAAGCTTCCGCTCTCAATACGCTTGTAAAGTAGAACGAAACCATCACCCTGCCAGAGGAGACCTTTGATCCGGTCCCGTCTTCTTCCACAGAACAGGAACAGTGATGGAAGGAACGGATTCAGATCATATTGTTGTGAAACCACAGCGGATAATCCGTCAATGGATTTCCGCATGTCCGTGTAGCCGCCGGCCAGGTAAACCCGGTCGGCAGTTAGTTGAATATCCATGAGTAATACCTCCAGTCGTTGAACTTGTAGGTATTATCTCATTTCCAATGGATAGATAAAATCCATCATTTTATTTTGCGCTTACGTCTGTCCAATCGGATGGATGGGGCTAAAGGTTGTAGGTTGGCATCGCTGCGCTCGCCAACCGGGTTGTGGGTGTTTCGCACCGGGGGCATGAGGTGGATCAGCGGCTTCGCCGCAGGAGGAACTACCGGAAAGGTTATCTGATAAAATACGGGTAACCCCAGCATGCAGGCCCTTGGAGAAGGGCCGCGGCAAAGCCGCAGGATGGATGCCGCGAAGCGGCTGAAGCTCTGTAAGCGGTAAGCTGACAGCTGTAAGCATCCAGGTGGCTGAGGAGTATGTGTATATGGTTCCGGCTAATCGTATGGATGGGGCGTAAAGGTGGTGGGTTGGCATCGCTGCGCTCGCCAACCGGGTTGTGGGTGCTTCGCACCGGGGCGTAAGGTAGAGCAGCGGCTTCGCCGCGGATAAATCATTACGAACGTATTTACAATAACGTGAGGCAGTCGTAATTATGCAGGCCCTTAGAGAAGGGCCGCGGCAAAGCCGCAGGATGGATTGCCGCGGAGCGGCTAAAGTTCTGTAAGCAGTAAGCTGACAGCTGCAAGCATTGAGGTGACTGAGGGGTAACGCTTCGCGAGGTGGCTGAGGGGGAGGTGGCGGCGCACAGATTGGGAAGCGCCGCCTTTTTTATATGGGAATGGCCCAGGCGTATGGATGGGGCATAAGGGGGGTGGGTTGGCATCGCTGCGCTCGCCAACCGGGTTGTGGGTGCTTCGCACCGGGGCGTAAGGTAGAGCAGCGGCTTCGCCGCGGATAAATCATTACGAACGTATTTACAATAACGAGAGGCAGTCGTAATTATGCAGGCCCTTAGAGAAGGGCCGCGGCAAAGCCGCAGGATGGATGCTGCGAAGTGGCTGATGCTCTGTAAGCGGTGAGCTGACAGCTGATAGCTGTAAGCCGTAAGCCGTAAGCTGAAAGCTGAAAGCTCCCTCCTACCTGAAATCCGGTGTTTCTTACGGTGTAATAACCATCTGTTTTATTCCCTTCTGTTTACAGTATATTCTCTGTTATCTGTTATTTCACATAATTATCTGTTTTTCATTTACCTCTGTTTGTGGTACACTATGTTTGAATTTATCCTGATTCAGCTTTGTGGTTTACCATGGAGTCCACTGTCAGGGGAAGGGAATAGTAACATGCACGGAAAAAATGCGAAAAAGGCAATGGCAGCCCTGGTGGCTTGTTTATGTGTGGGAACTGCCATGTTTGCAGGGGGATGTGGATCATCTGCACAGACGAAGTCGGCTGCCGTATCTGTGAAGGCCATGAAGGTGCTGCAGCAGGATACGAAAGTGACCCACGATTATTCAGGCCAGGTGAAATCTACGGATGCTGTCATTATTAAACCGAAGGTGTCCGGTTCTATTACGGAAAAGTATTTCAAGAGCGGTCAGTTTGTATCGGAGGGGACCCCTCTCTATAAGCTGGACGACCGGCAGTATGAGTCGGAAGTTCTTTCGGCCCGTTCTAATGTGGATAAGGCGCAGACCAATCTTAATAACTCCATGATTGATCTGGGGCGGTACCAGAAGCTGGCCTCTTCCGGCGCTATTGCGGAGCAGACGCTGACTACCCAGCAGGCTACGGTGGATTCGAACCAGTCCAGTCTCGATGATGCGGTGGCCATGCTGAAGAAGGCCCAGGAGAATCTGGATGATACAGTAATCCGGGCGCCCATTTCCGGCCGTCTTTCCGTGGATGATGTGGCAGTCGGTACCTATGCAGCTGCCGGTAATACCTCCCTTGTATCTATCGGTTCCATTAATCCGATTTATGTCCAGTTCTCTGTCAGTGAAAATGAATACCTGAATTTCCGTACTGCGGCTGACCAGAAAACATTGGAGCATGCGGAACACCATCCGCCGAAGGCTACCCTGACTTTGAGCAATGGTACCAAGTATGACGAAGTATCTACCAATTATGTGGCAGACCGGGAACTTTCGGAAAGTACGGGTACTCTTACTATGAAGGCTATCTTTAATAATGATGATGGTGTGCTGCTCCCCGGCATGTTTGCCCGGGTGACACTGGAAGGCCAGACTTTGAAGGATGCCATTCTTGTCCCGCAGAAGGCGGTGCAGCAGGTATTGAATAAATCCTTTGTCATTGTGGTAGGACCGGACAACAAGTCCGTTTCCAAGATCGTAACCCTTGGTGACCAGGTGGGAAGCTACTACATTGTCAAGAGCGGTCTTTCTGCCGGTGATAACGTGGTGGTAGAAGGCCTGACGAACCTGAAGGAAGGACAGGAGCTTTCCGTAACGGAAACGACGCCGGAAGAACTGGGTCTTTCCCTGACCACCTCTGATACCACTGCTTCCACGACGGCTGCCGCTTCTTCATCTGCAAAGTAAGGAGGCCCTTATGTCTAAATTTTTCATTCGGCGTCCTATTTTTGCTATCGTTATTTCCATTATTATTGTGATTCTGGGGGCAGCGTCCCTGTTTTCCCTGCCGATAGCCCAGTATCCCCAGATTTCTCCACCCACCATCAGCCTCAGCGCTAATTATACCGGCGCCAATGCGACCATTGTGAACCAGACGGTGGCCCAGGTGATCGAGGAAGATCTGAATGGCGTGGAAAATATGTCTTACATGTCTTCTACGTCCAGCAACGATGGGTCCTACAGCCTGTCCATTGTATTCGACCTCTCCAGTGATGGGGACATGGACTCTGTCAATGTACAGAATGATGCAAACCTGGCGAAGAACAGCCTGCCCAGTGATGTACAGACCACGGGCCTCACCGTACGTAAATCTTCCGGCGATATGGTGCTCATGGCGAATCTCTATTCTCCAAACGGCACCTATGACCAGGCATTCCTTAAAAACTATGCGGATATTTACCTGCTCGATAAAATCCAGCGTATCGATGGGGTAGGTAATGTCAATACCTTCGGTTCCAGCTATGCCATGCGGGTGTGGCTGAATCCGGATAAGCTGGCGGAAAGAAACCTGACGGTATCCGATGTCATTTCTGCTATCAAGGAGCAGAATACTTCTGCCCCGGCTGGTACGATCGGCGCCCAGCCTGCACCGGAAACCCAGGAAAAGCAGTACAGCGCCAAGGTGGAAGGCCGTCTTTCCACACCGGAACAGTTCGGCAATATTATCCTGAAGTCCGAATCCAATGGCCAGTTTGTCTACCTGAAGGATGTGGCCAAGATCCAGACCGGCACCCAGAACCAGAGCAGTGATTCCAAGATCAATGGCAAGACCGGTGTTGGTTTCGGCGTGCAGCTGACGAATGATGCCAATGCACTGGAGACGGTGAGCCAGGTGAAGAAGGTGCTCCAGGAAGCGAAGGAAACTTTCCCGCCGGACCTGGATTACACCATTATCATGGATAATACGAACTTCATCAATGCATCCATCAGTGAAGTCCGGGATACCTTCGTCGAATCCCTTCTTCTTGTCATTCTTGTGGTATTCATATTCCTCCAGAAGTGGCGGACCACCCTCATCCCGGTACTGGCGGTACCGGTGTCCATTGTGGGGACCTTTGCCAGCTTCATTGTCCTTGATTTCACAATCAACACGCTCACCCTCTTCGCCATGGTACTGGCCATCGGCCTCGTGGTGGATGATGCCATCGTGGTTATTGAAAACGTGGAAGAGCACATGGCGAAAGACGGGCTCCCTGCAAAGGAAGCCACGGAAAAAGCCATGGGCGAAGTCCAGGGACCGATTATCGCCACCACCGCTGTGCTGGCGTCCATCTTCATCCCGGTAGCCTTTGTGGGCGGCATGACCGGTGTCCTTTACAAGCAGTTTGCCGTAACGATTACGATTTCTGTTGCCATTTCCGCATTCGTGGCCCTGACTCTGACGCCGGCCCTCTGCGGCCTTCTCCTGAAGCCCGATGACAAGGGAATCCAGAAAGGACCGTTGGGTGCTTTCTTCCGGTGGTTTAACAGGTCCTTTGATTCTTTCCGGGAAAAATATACCGGCAAGGTGGGATGGATGATTTACCACCTGAAGTATGCGGCGGTTTTCCTTATCCTGGTGACAGGTCTCATGGGCGTATTTTACAAAATGCTGCCCTCTACCTTCGTCCCCGATGAGGACCAGGGATTCTTTGCGGTCAGTGTGATCATGCCGGAAGGCACGTCCCTGAACCAGACCATCAAAACGGTTGACGCCATTGCCAATGAATCGAAGGAACTGAAGGGGGTCACCGATATTATGACCCACGCCGGCGGTTCTTCCTCCAATTCGGGCAATGTGTATATCGCACTGGACGACTGGAGTAAACGAAAATCCGCTGACCTCAGTGTCAATTCCATTATTGCCAAATTCAACAGCACCATTGTGCCGAAGCATCCGGAGGCCCAGGTGTCTGCTTTCAATATGCCATCTCTTCCGGGTCTTGGCATGGAAGGCGGATGGTCCATGCAGCTCCAGGATAATGTAGGCCTTTCAGATACGGAACTGGGGGATGTGGCCAATAAGGTGGTAGCAGCCTGCAACCAGCGGCCGGAACTGGCCGGTGTCCGCACTTCCTACGCCACCAATACGCCAAGTGTCCAGTATTCTGTGGACCGTGAAAAAGTCAAGAACCTGGGCATCAGCCTGTCCGACGTATTTACCGCTCTCCAGGCCAACTTCGGCGGGTCCCAGGTGAATGATTTCAACCAGTTCGGCCGTTCCTACAAGGTCATTGTACAGGCCGATACCCAGTACCGTTCCCAGGCAGACAGCCTGAAGTTCATTTCCGTGAAATCTTCTTCCGGTAAGATGGTACCTCTGGATACCATTCTCACCAGTTCTATAACCACAGGACCTTCCTCCATTACCCGGTTTAACGGCGTACGGAGCGTGGCTATCCAGGGCAGTGCAGCCAACGGCTACAGCTCCGGTGAAGCCATGCAGGCGGCGGAAGCGGCGGCCAAGAGCGTCATGCCTTCCGGATTCACCATCGAATGGTCCGGCCAGAGCCGCGAAGAAAATTCTTCGTCCAGCTCCACCATGAAGATCCTCGTCATGGCTCTCGTCTTTGCGTTCCTCTGCCTGGCAGCTCTCTATGAAAGCTGGTCCATGCCATTTGCCGTACTCTTTACGGTACCGACCGGTATCTTCGGCGCCGTGGCTACAGAATATGTGGTCCGTAAGCTGGGAACCATCCTGGGTGCCAATACGAGCGGGTATATGAACAGCGTGTACATGCAGATCGGTATCATCATGATTATCGGCCTCGCCGCAAAGAACGCCATCCTTATCGTAGAATTTGCGAAGGAACGGGTGGATAAGGGTATGGATCCCATGAAGGCTGTGGTTATCGCCGCCAAGCTCCGTCTGCGTCCTATCCTGATGACCGCCTTCACCGCCATCATCGGCTGCCTGCCCCTGGCCATGGCCACCGGCGCCGGTGCCGGTGCCCGCTGCGGTATGGGGGTCGCCGTAGTAGGGGGCATGACCTTTGCCACCATCTGCGGGCTCCTCCTGATTCCGGCGTTCTACATTATTTCCGAATACATGGCCCGGTACTTCCGGAAGGTTACGGGATTCAAAGGAATTAAGTTCAAGTACCGCATGCTTCGTCGTTAAGCCTGTGCTATGGTCGACTGACCGTACATGTATATGGGGCTAAGGGTGGTGGGTGAGCAAGCGAAGCGATGTTCACCCACCACCTTTAGCCCCATTTATTCATTTTGGGGGTATACTCAAATTCTCCTCTTGACAGAAAAGAATTCCGGTATTATGATTATCACAACTTCAGAAACAAACCGTTGAAGCGGAGATAAAAATAATTGTGCACTCACAGGGAGCCGGGGTATTGAGAAGCCGGCAGGACGCAGGTTATTAAATGGACCGCTGAGGGCGCGGTGAAAAGGGAACTTAGTAGCCAGCGACGTAGGGCATACGTCAGTTGCCGGAGATATGCTGGTATCTCGCTAAGAGCAGGGGTCATACCCTGAAGCAAGGTGGCACCGCGGAATAGATATCCGTCCTTGACAAGTATTTGTCAGGGACGGATTTTTTTATACCTTCCCTGAAGGAGGAAACCATGGACACAATCAGACGATGGCAGGAGGCCGATTTCATCAGATTCTAAGAAAATGAAACCATGTACATTCAGGAGGTATATACCATGATTAAAGAAGCAATCCAGAAAATCGTCAGAAAAGGAGATCTCTCCTACAAAGAAGCCTATGATGTGATGAATGAAATTATGAATGGGGAAACCACTCCCACCCAGAATGCCGCCTTCCTGGCAGCCCTTTCCACCAAGAGCACCCGGGCAGAAACAATCGATGAGATTTCCGGCTGTGCCGTAGCCATGAGGGAACATGCCATCCCTGTTCCCCATCCGGGCATGAAGGTCCTTGAAATCGTAGGTACCGGCGGTGACCGCTCCAACAGCTTCAATATTTCCACCACCGCAGCCTTCGTAGTGGCAGCAGCGGGGGTAAAGGTAGCCAAACACGGCAACCGGGCGGCTTCTTCCAAGTGCGGTACCGCCGATGTACAGGAAGCACTGGGGGCCAACATTAACCAGGACCCGAAGAAAGCACTGGAAATGCTCCAAAAGGTGGGCATGTGCTTCCTCTTCGCCCAGAAGTACCACGCAGCCATGAAGTACGTAGGGCCCATCCGGAAGGAACTGGGATTCCGCACTGTATTCAATATCCTGGGCCCCCTTACCAACCCGGCGAACCCGGATTACTTCCTCCTCGGCGTCTACGACGGATACCTGGTGGAGCCGGTGGCCAAGGTCCTCGATAAACTGGGCGTCAAGAGTGCGGTGGTTGTTCACGGGGAAGATTGCCTCGATGAAGTTTCCCCCAGTGCTCCGACACTGGTCTGCGAGCTGAAAGGCGGCTACTACCGGACCAGCGAAATCAAACCGGAAGACTTCGGCCTCACCCGGGGCAAAAAGGAAGACATTGTCGGAGGCACACCGGAAGAAAATGCGGAAATCACAAAGGGCATTCTTTCCGGAAAGATCCAGGGGACGAAGCGGAATGCGGTGCTCCTCAATGCGGGCCTTGCGCTCTATGCGGCCAAGGCAGCAGAAACCATGGCAGAGGGCGTAAAGAAAGCGGCAGAATTTATCGACAGCGGCAAAGCCCTTGCTACCATGGAAGATTACATCAAAGTATCTAATGAATGACAGGTGCCCCATGATTCTGGACGATATAGCCAGGGAAACGGAAAGAAGACTGAAAGAGCTGAAGGGGAACGGGTATTATGAAGAAATTCATACAAAGATTCTTCATTTCGAACCTTCAGGAAGCCACCGCTTTTATAAAAATCTTTCAGCCCCCGGCCTTTCCTTCATCTGTGAACTGAAAAAAGCGTCTCCTTCCAAAGGGCTTATCAGTGAGGATTTCCCTTTCGAGGATATAGCAAAGGAATATGAAGCAGCCGGAGCATCGGCTATCTCCTGTCTCACGGAACCGAAATGGTTCAAGGGAGATATCGGCTACCTCAAAAAGGTGGCGGCAGAGGTAACGCTCCCGGTACTTCGGAAGGATTTCATCATCGATGAGTGCCAGATCGAAGAGGCGGCCCTGGCCGGAGCATCGGCCATCCTCCTTATCGCGGCGATTCTGGATGATACAAAAATCCGCTCCTTCATGAAACTGGCCGATGACCTGGGAATGGATGTGCTGGCGGAAGCCCACGATGAAAGGGAAATGGAGCGGCTCCTCCGGGATGGTGCAAAGATAGCAGGGGTCAACAACCGGGACCTCAGGGATTTCACCATAAAGATGGAAAATACGGAAAAACTGGCAAAGCTGGTGCCGGAGAATGTGCTTCTCGTTTCCGAAAGCGGCATGACGGACAAGGAAAAGGTCCATCGGATGAAAGAAGCCGGTGCCGATGCGGTATTGATCGGTGAAATGCTCATGAAAGCAAGTAACAGGACAGAGCTCTTAAAGGAACTGGTCCATGAAAATTCATAAACAAAGGATGGAAACAGATATGAAAACAAGATTTGGCGAATATGGCGGACAGTATGTGCCGGAAGTACTGATGAATGAAGTAAACCGGGTGGCAGAGGCTTTTGAAGAATGCAAGAAGGACCGTTCTTTCCAGGACGAACTCCATCGTCTCTTTGTAAACTACACCGGCCGTCCTTCCATGCTCTACGAAGCTGAAAATATGGAAAAGGACCTCGGCGGCCCCCGCATTTTCCTGAAGAGGGAAGACCTGAACCATACCGGCGCCCACAAGATCAATAACTGCATCGGCCAGGCCCTCCTGGCAAAGCGGATGGGTAAGACAAGAATTATTGCGGAAACCGGTGCCGGCCAGCACGGTGTGGCCGCAGCCACCATCGCTGCTCTCTTCGGCATGGAATGCGAAGTATTCATGGGTGAAATCGATACGGAACGGCAGGCGCTGAACGTGTACCGCATGAAACTTCTGGGAGCCAAGGTAAATGTAGTGAAGACGGGATCCCGGGTGCTGAAGGATGCGGTGAATGCAGCCATGCAGGAATGGAGCCGCCGCTGTGATGATACCCACTATATCATCGGATCTACCACCGGCCCCGCACCGTTCCCGGAAATGGTCCGCTATTTCCAGAGCTGCATCGGCCGGGAAGCCCGGGCCCAGGTGCTGGAACGGACAGGCCGTCTTCCCACGAAGGTCTATGCCTGCGTCGGCGGCGGCTCCAATTCAGCCGGTACCTTCTATCCATTCATCCAGGATGCAGGGGTAGAACTCATCGGCTGTGAAGCCGGTGGCAAAGGTATCGATACCCCTTACCATGCAGCTACCGTAAACCGGGGGAGCCTCGGCGTATTCCACGGCATGAAGTCCCTCTTCTGCCAGGACAAGGATGGAAACATTACGGAAGTCTATTCCATTTCCGCCGGCCTCGACTATCCGGGTGTAAGCCCTGAACATGCCTATCTCAATGATATCGGCCGGGCCCGCTATATCGCCATTACCGATGAAGAAGCGGTACAGGCCTTCGAATACCTGGCAAAGACGGAAGGCATTATCTGCGCCATTGAATCGGCCCATGCCGTTGCAGGGGCTATGAAAGAAGCTAAAAACATGACAAAAGATGATATCGTCGTCATCACACTGTCCGGCCGCGGAGATAAAGATGTGGCCGCTATTGCCCGCTACCGCGGTGAAAACCTGCACGACTGAGGAGGAACGTACTATGAGCCATATTAATGAAGCATTCAAGAACGGTAAAGCATTGATCGCATTTCTGACCACCGGTGTCCCATCCATTGAAGATACGGTGCGGTATGTACTGGATATGGAAAAAGCAGGGGCCACCCTCATCGAGCTGGGTGTACCTTTCTCCGACCCCATTGCTGACGGTCCGGTAATCATGGAGGCCGACGTAAAGGCTTTGGCCAACCATGTACACCTGCCCCAGGTCATGGAAACGGTGAAGGAACTCCGAAAACATACGTCCATTCCCATTGTTCTCCTCACCTATTACAACCCGGTCTTCCGGTATCCGGCGGATAAGTTCTTCCGGGACGCAAAGGAAATCGGCATCGATGGCGTCATCATCCCCGACATGCCCCATGAAGAGCAGCAGGAAATCCGCCCCCTGGCCGATGAAAACGGGGTAGATATTATCCAGATGGTAGCTCCCACATCAGAAGAGCGGATCCGGGCCAATGTGAAAGATGCCACGGGCTTTGTATACGTGGTGTCCTCCATGGGCGTCACCGGCATGAGAGGGAACATCAAGACGGACCTGAAGGATATTATCAAAGTGGTGAAAGAAACCACCGATACCCCCGTGGCCATCGGATTCGGCATCCATACACCGGAGCAGGCCCACGAAATGGCAGCCCTGGCGGATGGCGTCATCACCGGCAGCGGCGTGGTGGATATCATCAATAAGGAAGGCAGCAGGGCCGGTGAAGACCTCATGGCCTACATTGGCGGCCTGAAAAAGGGCATGGAACAGTAAAAAACACTGGCAGAAGGCCGGGAGAGGATACCTCTTCCGGCTTTTTTTGATTGGATGGAGGTGGTATTGGGGGATAAGGAATACATCCGACTGCATGTGGCTAAGGGTGGTGGGTGAACATCGCTTTGCTCGTTCACCGGGTTGTGGGCGCTTCACGCCGGGGGCATAAAATGGAACAGCGGCTTTGTCGCCGTCGTGTGAAGGATTCCGTATGGACCGCCACAGGCTGCCCTGCCAACAGTCCCTGCTGCACCAGGGCGTCAGCCTTGGCATGCAGCCACAACCCGGTTGGCGAGCGAAGCGATGCCAACCTGCCACCCTTAGCCCCATGCATCCCGTTTGGGCAATCAGCTGGCCGTGAATACCAACACTTGCATGAGGAACGATAGAGCCCTGCCGTTTGTGCTAAAATAAAGAAAACTCACTTTACCATATTTCATCAGGAGGAACAATGGATCCATTCGTTCATCTTCATACCCATACAGAATACAGCCTCTTCGATGGGACCTGCCGGATTAAGGAGCTCGTATCCCATGTGAAAGAAATGGGGCAGACCGCCATTGCCATCACGGACCACGGCGTCATGTACGGCGCCGTGTATCTCTATAAAGAATGCATGGCCCAGGGCATCAAACCCATCATCGGCTGCGAAATTTACGTGACCCGAGGGAGCCGGTTTGAAAAGAAAACCGGCGGGGAAAAGGAGAAACTGGCCCATCTCATCCTGCTGGCGGAAACCAATGAGGGATACCAGAACCTCATCAAGATCTGCTCCAAGGCCTGGACGGAAGGGTATTATTTCAAGCCCCGGGCGGACCATGAGCTCCTTCGGCAGTACCACAAGGGCCTCATTGCCATGTCCGCCTGCGTGGGGGGAGAACTGCCCCAGGCTATCCTGAACCGGAATATGGACGAAGCCCGGAAGGTGATCGAGTTCTATATCGACACCTTCGGAAAGGATAATTATTTCATCGAGCTCCAGAACCACGGCCTGCCGGAAGAAGCGGCGGTACGGCCGGTACTGGCCAGGCTGGCGGAAGAATACGGTCTGGGCCTCGTGGCCACCAACGATTTCCATTATACGAAAAAGGAAGATGCCGGGAGCCAGGAAATCAAACTCTGCATTTCCACAGGAAAAACGTTGGACGACCCCTATCATTTCCATTTCGCTAACAATGAATTCTACTGCAAGAGCGGAAAGGAAATGGAAGAAATTCTGGGCCAGTATCCGGGGGCCATTGAGAATACGAAAAAAATAGCGGACCGCTGCCATGTGACTCTCACCTTTGGGGAACATAAACTCCCCTCCTTTGACGTGCCGGAAGGGGAGACGTCGAAGTCCTATCTCCGTAAACTCTGTGAGGCTGCCCTGCCGGAGCGGTATCCCCATCCTACGGGAGAAGAAAAGAAACGGCTGGACTATGAGCTCGGTGTCATCGAACACATGGGATTTTCCGATTACTTCCTCATCGTCATGGATTTCATCCATTATGCGAAATCCCACGGCATTCCCATTGGCCCTGGCCGTGGCAGCGCCGCCGGCAGTATCGTGGCCTATCTTCTCCATATTACGGAAATCGATCCCCTCCGTTTCGATCTCCTCTTTGAACGATTCCTGAACCCGGAGCGTGTATCCATGCCGGATATTGATACGGATATCTGCTATCGCCGCCGGGGCGAGGTCATTGATTACCTGGCCCGGAAATACGGGAAGGATCAGGTGGCCCAGATTATTACCTTCGGCACCTTGGCAGCCCGGGCGGTGATCCGGGATGTGGGCCGGGTCACCAATATGCCCCTCCGGGATGTGGATAAAATTGCGAAAATGGTACCCGGCGGTCCGGGAGTAACCCTCAAAAAGACATTGGACGGCAGTACGGAGTTCAAGGAACTTTACGAATCGAACCCCCAGGTCCACAGCCTCATCGACCACTGCCTGGATCTGGAAGGGCTTTCCCGAAATTCCGGCACCCATGCGGCGGGGGTGGTGATCTGCTCTAAGCCTGTCGATGACTACGTGCCCATCCAGCTCACCCAGGATGGGTTCATCCAGACCCAGTATGAAAAAGACCAGGTCGAACAGCTGGGCCTTCTGAAGATGGACCTTCTGGGCCTTCGAAACCTTACGGTCATCCATGATGCACTGGAAATGATTGAAGCCAACCGGGGCATCCATCTGGATATCAATAAGATACCTACGGAAGATGAAGCCACCTGCAAAATGCTCTGCGAAGGGGATACCATCGGTGTCTTCCAGTCGGAATCTGCCGGATTTACATCCCTCCTCATGCAGCTTCATCCGGACCGGTTCGAAGACCTCATCCCCATGGTGGCCCTGTACCGCCCGGGCCCCCTGGGAAGCGGCATGGCGGAAGATTTCATCAAAAGAAAACATGGGGAAATCCCGGTGGAATACCCCCATCCGTCGTTGGAACCGATCCTGAAGGAAACCTACGGGGTCATTCTCTACCAGGAACAGGTCATGCAGATCGCCTCCGTCATGGGTGGATTCAGCCTTGGACAGGCAGATATGCTGCGCCGTGCCATGGGTCATAAGGAACCGGAAATCCTGCAGAAGAACCGGGATACCTTCGTGGAAGGGGCAGTGAAGAATGGAGTGGACAAGAAGACGGCAAACTATGTCTTTGACCTCATGGTCCACTTTGCAGGATACGGGTTCAATAAATCCCACAGTGTCTGCTATGGGTGGATTGCCTGGCAGACGGCGTACCTGAAGGCCCACTATCGGCCGGAATTCATGGCGGCCATGATGACCTGCTATAACAGTGACCGGGACAAGGTGAGCCGCTATATTTCCGATACCCGGAAGGCGGGAGTGGAAATCGCGGCGCCCGACGTGAACCTGTCGGAGGCCTATTTCTCCGTAAAGGGAAATAAGATCCTCTTCGGCCTGGACGGCATTCAGAACGTAGGGGAAAATGCGGTGAACGGGATCATCGAAGCCCGGAGGAAAGGGGGACCTTTCAAGAACCTCAATGATTTCCTGGAGCGGGTGGACAGCAAGGGACTGAACAGCCGGGCCTGCGAGAGCCTGATCCGCTGCGGTGCCCTGGACTCCATGGGGGCCAACCGGTCCCAGCTCCTGGCGGTCCTGCCGGAAGCCCTGAGTCATGCCCAGTCCGTGCGGGCGGACCGGGCTTCCGGCCAGATGAGCCTCTTCGGGGAGGAAGAAGAGGCGGAAGCCATGGCGTACCCGGACCTTCCGGACATGCCGAAAAGCGAGAAAATCGAGTGGGAAAGAAAACTTCTGGGCTTCTACGTGAGCGGCCATCCCCTGGATGCCTTTAAAGAGCAGATGGCCCATTGCACGCCTATTTATAAACTCATGGCTGAAAACAGCCGCTACGATGGAAGAATGGTGACCATCGGCGGCACCGTGACCCGGGTGAAGAGTACCATGACAAAGAAAGGGGCCCCCATGGGCTATGTGACCCTGGAAGACTACGACGGGGACCTGGAGTCCGTGGTATTCCCGTCGGTCTGGGAAAAGGCAAGACCCCTTCTCGTGGAAGATGCGGCCATCTGCCTCCGGGGCCGGGTACAGTCCAACGAAAGGGAAGTGAAAATCCTGGCGGAAGATATCATTCCCCTTTCCACATTCCACAAGGCCGTTCGTCCCCCGGTGAGCGCCGTCCATCTCTACGTGGATGAACGGCATGAGACCAATATGGTGAGCGACGGCCTGGCAAGGATTCTCCTGAAGTACCACGGGAATACGCCGGTGTTCCTCCACATGCAGCGGACGGGACAGGAAATCCGGATGATTCCCAAGTTCTACCTCGATTTTTCGGAAGAAGCGGAAGAATCCCTGAAAGGCCTCCTGGGCAACGCCTGCGTAGAGGGAAGAAGGAATTAAAGAAAAACGGCCAATTTCAGTTTGTCGAGCTGTTGGGTTTGGCGGTTAGTATGCTTGCGTGTAGAGTCACTCACACGGGGCTGTTAGCTTTTAGCTTCTAGCTGCCAGGAAAGCTGGCCAGCCTGCGGCGCTTCCCATCCGGTATTTTCGCCAGTCATTCGTGCCGTAGGCTGTAGAGCTTTCCTAGTTGCTAGCCGCTAGTAGCTAGAAGCCCCCGCACGAATGACTCTATCCATCAGCCCCCTCAACAGCTCTACAAACCGCAATTTGACGGATAGCATGGACGAATCGTGAATTATTGTGTGCCGCAGGTGCCTTCCGTATGGTATACTGAAACAGAATAAGACTTTCAGAATTCAACCGGTGAAAGTGTACCAAAGGGGGTTATTATGAAGTTCTTAGTTTGTATAAAACAGGTCGTGGACACATCACAGATGGAAGTGGACCCGGCCACAGGAAGACTGAAGAGGAATAATGCCAACAGCATCATGAATCCTCTGGATCGGAATGCCCTGGAAGCGGCGCTGGCCCTTAAAGATGAAAAAGGCGGCACGGTGACGGTGATTTCCATGGGACCGCCCCAGGCGGGAACGGCACTGAAGGAAGCCATTTCCATGGGAGCCGATGAGGCGTACCTGGTGACGGACCGGGCCTTTGGCGGCGCTGATACCCTGGCCACCAGCTACACCCTTTCCATGGCGATCCGGAAAATCGGCAGCTTTGACCTGATTTTCTGCGGTCAGGAATCCATCGACAGCAATACGGCCCAGATTGGACCGGAAATCGCGGCAACCCTTGGCATTTCCGATGTGAGCGGTGCCACGAATCTTTCCTTTGAAAAGGAAGGATTCATTACAGTGACCCGGCAGATGGGGGATGACCAGGAAGTGCTGGATATGAAGCTTCCCGGCGTGATTACCTGCACCGCGGAACTGAACCGTCCCCGGTATCCCAGCATTCGTGGGATTCTACGGAAGGATGAAGTGGAAATCCATAATATTACGGCCCAGGATATGGATGTGGATGCCGGCCGCATCGGCATGAAAGGCTCTCCTACCCAGGTCCGCCAGGTGCGCCCGGTGGTGCCTCCGAAAAAGGAAAATCTCCGCATAGAAGGCAAGACAGCCCAGAAAGCGGTGGATGCACTCTTCGGAGCCATGCAGATATTGAAACTGGTGTAGGAGGCGGATTATGGATTTTTCTGAATATAAAGGAATTTATGTCATCGGTGCCCTGGTGGGTGGCAGACTGCAGCGGGTGACCGGCGAACTCACCGGGGAAGCCAGGCAGCTGGCCGATGTACTGGGAGAAGACGTCAATGTGGTGCTGGTGGGAGAAACGCTGACCGATAAGCCGGAAGACCTCATTGCCCTTGGCGCAGATAAAGTCTATGTTTTGACGGATAAAAAGCTTTCCCATTATGACGGCAAGGCCTACCAGAAAGTACTGGCTTCTTTCTTTGAAGGAAAGAAACCGGACACCATCATCTTTGCGGCTACCCCCTTCGGCAGGGACCTGGCACCCCGGCTGGCGGCAGAACTGGTCTGCGGTGTTACCGCCGATGTGACGGAACTTTCTGCGGATAAGGAAAAGAAGCTCGTCATCTGGTCCCGTCCTGCCATGGATGGAAATATCATGGCAGATATCGTGAGCCCCCTGTTCCGTCCCCAGGTAGGAACCGTACGGCCGGGGATCTTCAAGTATCCGAAGCCCGATACCGCAAGAACCGGTGAAGTTATCCCTGTCCCTGTGGCCCTGGAAGAAGAGGACTTCGGTACCATCCTCAAGAAAATCATTCCGGCGGAAAAAGAAGAAAACCCCGTAGAGACAGCGAAGGTCATCGTGGCCGGCGGCCGGGGATTCCATACAAAGGAAGACTGGGAAAGAGTCCATGAACTGGCAGATCTCCTCGGCGCCGCCGTGGGCTGCAGCCGTCCCATTTCCGAACTGGGCTGGGAACCACACAGTCGGCAGATCGGACAGACCGGGAAAGGCGTATCGCCCCGGGTCTATTTCGCCCTTGGCATTTCCGGTGCCATGCAGCACATGTGCGCCGTGAATGCGGATATCATCATCGCAGTCAATAAAGACCCCAAGGCGCCCATCATGGAAATGGCGGACTACGCCATCGTGGCGGACCTGAAGGATTTCATGCCTCGACTGATTGACAAGATAAAAGAATGGAAGGCAGAAAAGCAGGCATGAGAGTAGATAGGCTTTTGGCCTGGGTTGTGTCCTGCGGACAAGGCTTTGCCTTTGGCATGGCTGCGGCCTGAAGGCCGGGGCCGAGGCTTACGCCTGGGATCGAGGAAGAAAAAAATTATAATTCGCGGTGCTCTATAGAATTGTGCGCCGACCACAAGCCCTGCTGCGCACAGCCCTGGCCAAAGGCCAAAGCCCGGCGAAGCCCAATCCATTCGATTGATATAATAAATATATACATCATCTACTTTTTCAGGAGGTGAACAGTATGGCAGGAAAAACTACCATATACTACAATTACAATTTCTACTATGATTTCTCCAAAATCATCAGTGCCGATGACCGGGGACTCCAGTTCGGAGACGGCTGCTATGAATGGATCCGTGTATTCCACGGACACCCCTTTGCCCTCTCCTACCATGTGGACCGTCTGTACCGTTCCATGCGTCTCCTGGGTATCCGTCCGGTGACAGCACCCGATGAATTCACGGAAATCGTGGAAGTGGTCATCGAAGAAACCGGCGTCACTGAAGGCTATGTGAAAATCATCGTCACCCGGGGTGAAGGGGACCATGACTTCACCATTCCTTCCCGGAATGCACTTCGTCCGAACGTACTGGTCTATGCAAAACCCATTGACCTGGATGCCATTGCCAAAGTCCAGGACGGTGTCAAGTGCATCACCATGGCTGATGATCGTGGCCACCACTGCGATATCCTGTCCCTGAACCAGCTGAATAATATGATGGCCCGGGCGGAAGCACAGAAAAAAGGATGCTACGATGGGATTTACATTAAAGATGGTATCGTTACGGAAGCCACCCATTCTAACGTATGCATTGTAAAGGCGGGCGTTATCTGGACATCCCCGAAGAATGAATACATGATTCCCGGTATTACCCGTTCCCTCGTTCTCTCCCGCGTAGCACCGACGGCCGGGGTTACCTCCATTGACGACGGCGCAGAACCGGTAAAGCTGACGGATATGATGAATGCGGAAGAAGTATTCCTCACCAATACCCAGGATGGCATCATTCCTGTCCTTTCCATCGATGGAAAGCCCATTGGCGATGGAAAACCAGGTACAGTTACCAGAAAGATCCAGCAGCACTATGCCCATCTCATGACCGATGGTTTGCCGTAATCGGTTGTAGGCAAGAGAAAAACAGCAGTCTTCGGACTGCTGTTTTTCTTTTGGGAGTGAAAAGGCCAATTTCCATTTATCTAGCTGTTTTGTCCGGTGCTGGTGGTTAGAGTCATTCGCATGGAGCTTCTAGCGGCTAGCTGTCAGGAAGACTGATCTGCCTGCGGCGTTTCCTCCCGGTATTTCCGTTTTTCTTTTGCGCCGTAGGTCATTGATCTTTCCTGAAAGCCAGGAGCCAGCAGCCAGAAGCCACCGCCCATTCGCACGCAGGCTTAGTCACACAACTGCCGCAGATGGATGCCCTCGACCTCGGTCTCAATCTCGGTCTATCACCGGCATGGGGATACTTACTTTTCCATCATTTTGAAAAAATTTCACTTTCCATGTTCACAAAATCGAAGTTCCCGTTATGTATATAGTAGAGGGATGAAAAAGGCCCGCGGGTTGAAAAGTGGATTCCCCGTTTTCCTGAGTGCGCGCTGTGGAAAGAACCCCGGGAGTCCAACGGACATAGGGTACCGCCTGAATCGTCCCTCACCCATTCGGCCGAAAGGGAGTGTGAGGTCGAGTGGCGAGACCGAGATCGAGTAGGACAGCGGCTCTGCCGCGAATCCCCTCGATCTCGACCTCGGCCTCGATCCCCGCACAATGTTACGCAATCCGGATAGCGGAAAATGATTCACAACACCATAGGACCCAAGGACTTTCTGATAGCTCATGCTTTTGCCTCTTTGACGACTAGTTCGGTTTTTGGGGAAACTTCGGTTTCCATCCTTACGCCGGCGCCTGATTCACTGGACAAATTCCTGCATCTTACGGACACCGGGTCTTATTGTGGTGTTTTTCGTTTGTGCTATTTCGATATTTGCGGATAGAGGACAGATCGAGGTCGAGGTCGAGATCGAGTGGGTCAGCAGCTTCGCTGCGGAGATGATAGAAGATAGACGATAGATGGGAGAGGATCAGCCTACGGCGGAATGGCTGAGGTGACTGAGGGGGAGGTGGCGGCGCACCATTCATATAGCCCCCATCATGATTGTAATTTACGGCGGAGCCGCTGTTGGAATCCTGAAGACTCTGCACAAAAATCGTGCAATTGCCTCTGCAGGAGGCTCTCTTCTCTGAAGAGAGCTGCCCACGGGGCTGAGAGATGGTGATGGAAGCTGATGGATTCGGCCCGCAGGGCCTGTCCGTATCTATCATCTTCGGGAATACACATAACTTGGACATTGTAAAACTATACCGTATCCGGACATCACAAAAAAACGGAACCCTTTGCCGTGCCTTCTCTTGCATCGAAAGCCGCCATGAATCAGGCATCAGCACTTTAGCAAAGGAGAGGATTGGTGATAGAGGATAAGCAATCCTTCTCTGTATCTCGTGACTTTGGGAGAGCACTCCGTTATCCATTGGAATGCCGGCCTTTACAGGATCACCCTCAGGGGATATAATGCCTGTAAAGAAACGCATAGGATTTATAATTGTTTTCATAAATTCGGGGGTTCCTATGAAAACGGAGAGAGTGCTTTTTCTGGCTTTGGCGCTTATGGGCATTTCCTGCTCTTTCCATGCTGCTGCCATGGAGGATGTGACCTTCGTCCGTCAGGAGCAGGCGGCCCGGAGCAGGGAGCGGGAAGCATTCAGAAATCGTATATTCCAGGATACCTTGAAGCCGATGGAGACAGAAGAAAAGAGCGGTGAAGTGCCGCCTGTTTCTTCTGTCTCTTTTTATGTGAAACAGGTGGTATTGGATAATCCTCCGGAAGAGTTTTCCTTTTTGGATGACATGGCTTCCCAAAGTACTGGCCACAATATGACAGCAGAAGATGTGGAGCGCCTTGTATCCCGGATGAACAGAAAGCTTATGGATAAAGGGTACATCACAAGCCGGGTGATGGTGCCGGAGCAGAATCTTTCCGGCGGCGTCCTGCGGCTTTCCATATTCCCTGGCAGGCTGGGACATGTGCGGTATGCAGAGGGAAGCGAAAGACTGCCCTGGCGGAATGCCTTTCCCCTGAGGGAAGGGGACCTTTTGAATATCCGTCTTCTGGAACAGGGATTGGAGCAGATGAAGCGGCTGCAGTCCCTGGACGTATCCATGAAACTTCTCCCGGGAGAGGGCCAGGAGACGGATGTGGAACTTTCCATCAGGAGCAGGAAACAGGTTTGGGGTCTCATCTCCCTGGACGATTCAGGCATGAAGGAAACGGGAAAGTACCAGTGGACCGGTACCCTTGGCATAGACAGGCCCACGAACAGCAATGACATCCTCGTCCTGTCGGTGGGACTCGATGGCAGTCGTGACGGTTATGACAGGAGCACCAGGGACCTGGGGCTCTATTATTCCATACCTTTCGGAAAAGATACCTTTACCATCCGCCATAACCGGTACCACTATCACCAGACAGTCTCATCCATTCCCTATGATTTTAACAGCGAAGGAAAGACGAGGATTACCCGTTTCACCTTCGACCATGAAATTTCCCGGAGCGCCACGGAGAAAAGAGACTGGGATATCACCGTTGCAAAGAGGGATTCCCATTACTATATCAATCACATGGAAATCCCTGTGCAGGCCATGGATACGACTTCCCTGGAAGTGGGTCTGTCTGACCGTATCTATCTGGGAAACAGTACACTGTACCTGCGGCTTGCCCACCGCCAGGGCATGGGCTGGCTGGGAGCACAGAAAGAAAGCCCCTATACCGATGGCCCGAAGACAAGATACAAAATGTGGCTGGTGGATATGGACTATAAAAAGCTCTTCACCCTGGACAGGCGGCCCGCCTCATGGAGTGCATCCTTCCATGGCCAGTGGAATACAGCAGGAAACCGGCTCTATGGGGTGGACATGGTGAGCATCGGAAACCGCTATACAGTATGGGGATTTGACGGGGAATACACTCTTATGGGAGAAAGCGGATGGTATCTCAGGAATGAACTGGCATCCTCTATTCCCCGTCTTCACAGCGAAGCCTATGTAGGACTCGATGTAGGAGCTGTCTATGGGCCCTCCACGGATATGCTGGTGGGAAGGACTCTTTCCGGCATGGCCCTGGGGCTCAGGGGCACCTTTCCCAGCGGCCTTTCCTATGACGGGTTTATCAGCCGGAGTATTTACCGGCCCGAAGGTTACCACACCAGAAGGTGGGTTCCGGGATTCACAGTGAGCTGGCGGTTTTAGGAAGCCCGTGGGAATCCTTGTATCTCAAAATCCCGGATCCCCTGATCCCTCCGAACTGCGGGAACATTCAGAAACTTTTGAAACGCTGCATTCTCTGAACCTGCTGAACCTACTGAATCCATTGAACCCATTGAACCCATTTAACCTTTATTATTGAATATCCGAAAGAAGGCATACCATGAACCGGAAAGCAGGAAGAACACTGGCACGGAAAATAGGGGCCGCCCTGATGGCAGGGCTTTTCATGGCGGACTCAGCTGTTTTCGCCGCAGCACCCATTATGCCCGATGCCGGGGCTCCCGCTTCCCGCCATCCCTTGGTGCAGGAGACGGCCAATGGGATTCCCCTGGTTCATATCGCTGCGCCCTCTGCCTCCGGTGTATCCCGGAATGACTATGACCGGTTCAATGTCCCGGAAAAAGGGGCCATCCTGAATAATTCCTATACCCTTTCCAAAACGGAGCTGGCAGGTTACGTACAGGGGAATCCTAACATGGCCAAAGGCCCGGCCAGAATCATCGTGAACCAGGTCACCGGAAGCAGTGCCACCGCCATGAATGGCTTTCTGGAAGTGGCAGGGAACAGGGCGGACGTGGTCATTGCCAATCCCAACGGCATCACCGTCAATGGCGGCGGATTCATCAATACCGGCCGGGCCATCCTCACCACGGGGAAGCCGGAGTTTGGCGCCAAAGAAAACCTGGAGGACCTCAGGGTGAACGGAAACGGCACCGTCCTCATTGACGGGAAAGGACTGGACGGAAGAAAAGCCGATTCCCTTGCCATCTACACCCGGGCGGCCAGGGTCAATGCGGCCATCTGGGCCAATACCCTCCAAGTCACTACCGGCGCCAATACCATAGAGGCTGAAACAGGGAAAGCTGTGCCAATCACTCCGGAAGGGAAGAAACCGGAAGTGGCGCTGGACGTATCCGCTGTAGGCGGCATGTATGCGGGCCGCATTTTCCTCGTGGGTACGGAGAAGGGCCTTGGCTTCCACATGGATGGCAATGTGAATACCGATGACCTCATACTGGATGCGGACGGGCACCTGTACCATAGCGGTACCATCCATGCAGCCAGGGAAGCGGACCTGGAAATATCTTCCATGGAAAACCAGGGCGCCCTGGTGTCTGAAGGAAAACTAAAAATCCAGTCAGACGGAAACCTGGTGAATACGGGTACCCTGGGAGCAGGGAAAGAATTGGCTGTCCATGCCGATGCCATTACCAATGACCAGGCGGTTATAGCGTCAGAAGGCAGCCTTTCCATGGAAACAACAAGAAAAGGGATGACCTCCCTTTCCAACCGGGAAGGGAAGATCCTGTCCAATGGAACCACGCAGGTAAGGACTAATTCCCTGGACAATACCAAAGGCACCCTCTCCTCGGGGGCAGATCTTGTCCTGGAAGGAAATACCCTTACGAACGAAGAAGGAAAAATCACCGCCTTTGGAAACAGCCAAATCACGGAGAAAGAAAAGCTCAATAACCGGTCCGGTTCTTTAGACAGTCATGGAGATACAGTTATTGCAGGAAATGTGGTAGATAACCACAATGGCACCATGGATGCGGGAGGCAGCCTCACCGTGACGGCCGCTGCCCTCCAGCTTGACGGCACCCTGGCAGCCGGAAAGGATATGACCCTCCATACCGGGGACTCCATGACCAATGATAATGCGGAATCTTCCTACGGCATCACCCGGGCCGGAGAAAATCTATCTATTGAGACCACAGGAACGCTTACCAACAGCAAAAAGATAGAAGCCGGAAAGACGCTTTCTATAGAAGCGGCGCAGATAGAAAACAGGACGGAAGGGGAGCTCAATGGGAAGAGCCTCTCTCTGAAGACACAAACCATGATGAACCGGGGCCTTGTGAATGGAGACAGGGACCTGTCCATCGAAACCGGCACCCTCCTGAACCTGGAAACAGGACGGATCTATGGAGAAGACATTTCTGTCAATGCCAGCCGCCTGGAAAACAGGAAGGATAAGAGTCTGGAAGAAAGCCTTACCGCTGCCATGAAAACACTGCAGGACAAGGAAAAAGCCCTGGATGATGCCTATGGCGTCGACGTGACCGCCTTCCATTCGGATGGGGAAAAGGAAGCCTTCTTCAAGACCATAGAAGAAAAGATTTTGGACTATGAAAAGGCAAAGAGTACAGTTGATGGCATACGGAAGGAAATGGAAGGCCATCCGTCGGCGGCCCTCGCAGCCCGGGGCAGCCTGACCATGACAGGAAATACCCTCCTCAACAGCTCCGGCGCCCTCCTCTACAGCGGCGGCGATATGGCCATTACAGAAAAAGAAAGTGTCATCAACCGGGGAGGCACCATCAATGCCCAGGGAAATTTCTCCATCACGGCACCCGTTATTTCCAATGAAAACGAATCCTTCTCATCGGAGCGTGTATGGACAAGCCACGTGACGAATCCCAAACTCATCCGCATCGACCAGGACGGCCATCCTGAAAGGGGACAGGCCTTCCCGGAAAGCGAGTTCAGCCGTCTTTCCAGCGGCTACGGGGCTTACCATAATAAAGGCATTACCCCTAAGGAACCGTTGGAAGAAGCGGCCTATGGCATCATCACAGCACCTACGGAGGAAGAACTGGCGGAAGGGGAAGACCCGGTGGATCCTTCCCTCGTGGGTACCCTGGCGCCGAACTATGCCTATGATGACCCCATTTTCCAGCAGTTTGGCATAACCTCCATGACCACCGCCCGGCCGAAGAACGGGGATCCCGCCCAAAAGGCCTGGGATGAGTCCTACCGGAAGATCCTCGACGCCCTCAATGTGAAAATCCGGGAATACAACCGGGAAGTGGAAGCCTACAACAACTCCATCGGCGCCATAGAGGGAGCCAAGATCAAGAACTACACCATCATCCGCACCAATACCCATACGTCCGAAAAGAAAGTAACCGAGACAAAGGCGGGTATCCTTTCCGGTGGAAAGGATATGACCCTTGTGGGGAATGTGACAAACGAAAACAGCCGGATTACCGCAGGAAAGACACTGGCGGTCCAAGGGAACCTTACCAATGAAGAAACGAAGAACCAAGTGGAGAAAGTAACCTTCGGCACCACCCAGGAAAGTTACACAAAGAAAAAGCATTTCCCCCATAAGGCCCACCGCCGCCACTACCGGAGTGAAGTCTTCATGACACCCCAAAAGGACCTGGAGAATCCTACCTCTTTTGGCGTGACGGAGACAAAAGAAAACAGCAGTGACACATCCGATTCTATGGACATAACCAAAGCGGAGAGAGAGAATGTACATAGCTATCTGAATCCCTTCCAAAGCGGCAAGGAAACCCATCCGGGCACAGTAACAGGAGATAAAGGGACATCCATCCCCTTCCTTTCTGAAAGCGCCCTCTACAGGCTCTATCCGGAAGAAACAGCCACATATCTCGTAGAGACAGACCCCGCCTTTACCAATAAACACCGATTCCTTTCTTCAGACTACATGTACAGACAGATGACCTGGGACCCGGACCGGGTCACCAAACGGCTGGGAGACGGATTCTATGAACAGGAACTGGTGAGACAGCAGATTGCAGGCCTTACGGGCATGCGGTATCTCAATGGCTATACGGACGATGAAGAGGAATACAAAGCTCTGATGGACAGGGGCCTGGCTTTTGCCAAAGAGTACAACCTGAAGCCCGGCATTTCCCTTACAAAAGAACAGATGGCAAGTCTTACCAGTGACATGGTCTGGCTGGAACCAACCACGGTCACCGTGCATGGAAAGACCTATGAGGTCCTCTATCCGAAGGTATACCTGAAGCCGGGGACAATGACACTCACGTCTGATGGCAGCCTCATCAGTGCCGACACTTTGGTGGCAGAGACGAAAGAGACACTGGAGAATAAAGCATCCATCCTCGGAAATACGGTAGTCCTGAAAGGGAATGATGTGGTCAACCTGGGGAGCATTCTGGGGAAAGATATTACTCTAAAAGCAGAGAATGACGTGATCCAGAAGGGGCTCATCACCGGCGAAGACCGGGCAGCCCTTACGGCGGGCAGGGATATCTCTATGGGAAATACCATTCTCCACGGGAAAAACCAGGACATCCTGGATACCACCGCCGGTATTGCGGTAAAGGGGAACGAGGGAGTTCTCCTCATGGAGTCGGGGAGAGATATCCACCTCACCGGTGCCACTTTGTCAGCACTCGGAGAAAATGGTTCCATGATTCTTTCTGCCGGGCACAATCTCACCATGGATACAGACGCTCTCGAAGCCAGGAAAGATATGACCGAAGACAGTGACAACTATATTCGTACTTATCGCAAGACGGAAACTGCCAATACCTTGGCCGCCGGAAAAGATGTGACCATGACAGCGGGCAATAACATCAAAGCCAGAAATACATCTGTATCCAGTGAAAGTGGTGCGATTGCCGTCAAAGCAGGTAATGATGTGACAATAGAAAACGGCTACCAGGAAGCGGCAGACGACTATGGCTTGAAATACAAAGAAAGCGGTTTTCTTTCTCACAAGACCACCGATATTAAGAGCCACGATGAAAATAAGACTGCGATGGGCAGTCTGTTTTCCGGTGATACGGTAACCATTGTTTCCGCCGGTAATAACGAAGTGACTGCTTCTAACATCGTGGGGACAAATGGTGTATCTATCGCCTCCGGCAAAGATACCACCATCACCAGTGCAGAAGAAGTGGAACAGCATGACTATGAAAAACGTGTCAGGAAGAGCGGGCTCCTGGGCGGTGGATTAGGTTTCACCATCGGCAGTGAAAAGCGGAATGATCAATATAAAGATGCAGACATTACGCAGAAGGGTTCTACTATTGGTAGCATTGCTGGTAATGTGACCATCGAAGCGAATAAAGACGTACATGTGAATGCCTCGGATATTATCGCCGGGAAAGACATTTCACTGACTGGCGAGAATGTAGACATTTCCAGTAAAGACAATGTGTATCATAGTGACGAAAAGCATGAGTATAAGAAGAGTGGGCTTACTGTTTCCGTCAGTGGCGGCACAGCGGATGTATTGAGTGGTACCGTGAACAATATCCAAAAGGCTTCCCGTGCCAGGGATAAGCAGCTGAAAGTCCTCTATGGTGGCGAAGTCTATGAGACTATTGCCAAAAACAAAGAAGCACTCAAGAATATAAGAGGGCAAGGGATGCCAGGCATCAGCGTGGGGGTCGGTTCCGGTTCTTTCAAAGCAGAAAAACACACAGAAACTACAGAAGCGGTAGGCAGTAATCTATTGGCAAATAACGACATTCAAATCATTGGAAAGAAAGATATTGCCATGAAGGGGTCTCAAGCGGTTGGAAATACCATTTCGATGAAAGCCGGAGGAAATATTGCCCTTGAGGCGGCTGAAAATAGAAGCATCAGTGACACGGATGAAAGCGGCAGGGGCAGTCAGGCCGGTATGAATTTTGCTCCAACGGGGAATAGCTTCTACGCCAATGCCAGCAAAGGCCAAGGCAACGAAAGAGAAGAAACCCTGATACATACCGCCAGTCAGGTAACTGCCAGAGAGAATCTGGCTGTGGAAAGTGGGAAAGATACGATTCTTCGTGGAAGCAATGTTTATGGAGACAAAGTTGCCATGAGGGCAGGAGCCAACCTTATCATTGAAAGTGTACAGGATAAAGAGAAATATACATCCCATGTTGAAAATAAAGGCATGGAGATGACAACCGGAATCGGTAAAGGGGGTGCCGGATATGGTGGAATATCTATAGGAACTTCTACAGGTCATACAAATTCCACTTATACAAGCGTGACGAAGCAGGCTGGGATTGCTGCCGGACAAAAGGGGTATGATATCGCTGTCCAGGGTAATACCCATCTGAAAGGTGGCATTATTGACATTAGTGCCACAAAGGGTAAAAATACTCTTACAACAGGAACATTAACATGGGAAGATATAGAAAATAAGGCGAACTATAAAGCCACCGCAGAAGGTAGGAACTATAGCGCTGCCTGGACATCGGATAGAGCCATAAATGGAAAGAAAAGAGGCGGCCTTACCGGTGGCACCAGTCCTGTTAAGCTGCAGCCTGTAAAAGGTAAGGCGGATAGCATAACCGAATCAGCTGTTTCGGAAGGAACCATTAACATTACAGACGCAGAACACCAGAAGCAGAATGTATCTGATCTCAATCGCCAGACAAAGAATGCACTGAACCGATTGGAAAAGATTTTTGACAAGGAAAAAGTACAGGAAAGGCAGGAACTGGCCACCGAATTTGCAAAATTGGGTGCAGAAAAGATTGGTGATATCGCCAATGAGAAGAATTGGAGTAAAGATGATCCGAGAAGAATGCTGCTTCATGGACTTCTGGGTGGTATTACTGCTGGTCTTGGAGGAAACAGTATTCTCTCGGGAGCCGTGGCAGAAGGAAGTATGGAACGTTTGCAACCATTATTGGACCAATTCTTGAAAGACCATCCTGATATGCGAGAAGAAGTGGCGGCGGTAATTGGATATGCTGCAGGTCAACTCGTTGGGGAGGATGGCAAAGTGGGCGCAGCTGCCGCTTGGAGTGGGACAAGATTTAATTGGCTTAGTCATGAGCAAGTGGAGGAGTACAGAGCTGCTAGAGAAAAAGCCAAAACTCCAGCGGAAAAAGCGGCTGTAGACGCTGAATATGAAGCACTTGATAGAAAACAAGATGAACAGTGGCTTAAGCAACAAGAAAGTGGAGTTTATGAAAATATTTTTGGAAATTACGGGGACTTGCATTGGTATGTATTGGTTAATGCAAAGGATACACTCTATGCTGGAAGTACTTTTGCTCAGGATGCATTTACCGGTGGATTGGATTATCGGGTATCACAAGCTACGGGTAAAACATCTCCAATAGGAACATTGATGAATACAATTTCGTCTATATTAGGTGATTCTGATATAGAGACATATAGTTATTACGGGGTCGAAAAGAGAATTTTATTCGACTTAGTCACGGCAGGAGGAGAATTATATGTATTTCGTAATGCAGGATTATTCAGAGGAATTGTATACTCATCCGTAACGGATTTATGGCTAAATAGTATCAAAAATACGATTGCTCCGCCTATGACAAAAGAACAAGCTGCGCAAAAAAATGATGAATATATTGAAGATATGGGGAAAAATGGATTTGATTAAAATTATAAATTGAATATATTTATAACGGATACGAAAAGGGCTATTAGAATGATAAGAATTAACTATAAAGCGTATGAAAAGATATCGGTCATTTTTATGGGCTTAACTTATTTTTGCTTACTATTTAGAGTAGATTTAGTCTTCGAGAATTTCTTAGCTAGCGTTTTTTCTATTATTGCAGCTATCAGCTGTAGAACTTATTATACTATGGAAAATAGAATTTTATATAAGAAAAATCCTCAGACTAAGGAAATAAAGGAAAAGATTGATAAAAATATCGGGATGTCTTATATCGGTCCCATTATATTAGGTGGGCCGGCCATATTTTTCTTCATTCTAGGAGTTTGCAAGACCTGGGGATAAATATAGTAAAATAAATCTGTAACATTTTTGCGGATACTTATGTGGAGGGGAAGTGAGTCCTTTGCTATAGTTATTGCATTCACTGATGCAGCAGCTAAGAGTGACGTGACAGTCACGAACGGATATAATGAAGCCGGGGACGACTATGGTCTGAAATACAAAGAAAAGGGGCTCCTGTCCTCAAAGAGTACCGCCATCAAAAGCCATGACGAAGAGAAGAAAGCATCTCCTGCCATTATTTCCGGAGACACCATATCCATCCTTTCCGGAAAGGACACTCGCATCTCCGGCTCCCAGGTCATTGCCAATCATGACGTGAAAGTAGCGGCAGGCGGAAATGCGACTATTACCAGCGCTGAAGAGCGGGAAGGCCATGACTTTGAGAAGAAAGTGCAGAAGAGCGGGTTCTTGGGCGGTGGCGGTTTCGGTTTCACCATCGGAAGTGAAAAGAGAAAAGACCACTATGAGGAAGCGGGCATCTCGCAAAAGGGAAGCCTCCTGGGAAGCACGGAAGGAAATGTATCCCTCTCTTCAGGAAACGCAATGACCATAGAATCCTCAGACCTGGCCGCCGGGAAAAACATGATCGTGGCCGGGAAGAATATCCTGGTATCCGGGAAAGACAACATTTATACAACAAAGGAAGACCACGAATACAAACGAAGCGGACTTACTGTATCTTTAGGCGGGGGTCTTATGCAGGGAATCGGCAGCGTCTATCCGCCATTGAAAAATGCAGCCGAAAGCCGTGATAATGCCCTGAAAGGACTATACACGGCTGATGCTGCGTTCAATGGAACCCATGTGTTTAAGCAGTATGATACATTATCCGGAAGGAAGAGAGGACTCTCCATGGATATTGGGATTTCCGGTATGTCTTATCATGTCGATGTATCATCTGTCCATACTGAAATGGAGAAAAGCCGTATAGCTGCTAAAAATACGGTTCACATGGAGAGCCGGGAAGATATGACTTTCCATGGAGCTATGGTGACAGGAAAAGATATTGTCCTGGAGGCAGGAAAGGATATCCATCTGGAGGCAGCGGAAAATAAATATACCATGGAATCACATGAAACATCCAAAGCTGGTGGAATCTCTACATCCTGGGGCATTGGAGGGCTGCAGGATGTGAAAATTTACGGAAGTGCAGGTAAGGGAATAGAGACAGAAAAAGCAGTCAGCCATGATGCCGGTCTTATATCCGCTGAAAATCATCTTTATACGGCCAGTGGGGAAGATACGGTCATCCGGGGAAGCCGAATGGAAGGAGGAAAGGTGACTGTAGAATCAGGAGGCCATCTTTCCATTGAAAGCCTGCAAGACACTGACGATTATAGAGAAAGATCAAGCAGTAATGGCTTTGCTTTGGACAGTGCTATCGTTAAAAGGATAAGGAAACCAGATGGCTTGGATAAACCCTATCTTTCTACCGAAACTGAAAAGGGATATATGGATTCGGTCTATTCGTCGGTGACCAATCAGGCAGGAATCTATGTCGGTAAAGAGGGATATGACATTACAGTAAAAGATAAAACTCAACTCAAAGGGGCCGTAATATCCGGTGAAGCTGACGAAGATAAAAACCATCTGTCCACGGGAACTTTAGAATGGGAAAATGTAGGTAATAAGGCAGATTACAGAGCTGGAGGAAGCGGAATATCTTTTACTGTCAGACTTGGCGGGAATGTGAATAACGATAAACCCACATCCGAAGATAACAGCAGATTCAGCAGGGAACCGGGGACCGATTATCATAATAGAGGCGATAAGATCGTCAGCACCGCAGATGGAAATCGTATTCCCCTGAATGAAAGGGGACTTTTACCCGTATCCGTAGCACCGGATAAAGGTAAAGATTCCACTGTGACAAAGTCCGCCGTATCACCGGGAAAGATAGTAATTACTCATCCGGATGAACAAAAACAGGACTTAAAAGATCTGGACCGCAACACCCGGAACAGCCTGCGGGCACTGCAGCAGATTTTTGATAAAGCAAAAGTAGAAGAAAAGCAGAAGCTGGTAGAAGAAATCAGTATAGTAGGAAATGAAGCCATCCATGAAATAGCTGCTCAGAGGGGCTGGAAAGAAGGGTCTCCAGAGAAAATGGCTCTTCATAGCATCCTGGGGGCTATTACGGATAAGAACGCCGGCGGTAAAGCCATCAGCGGTATGTTGGCTGGGGGAATTCATGAGTATGTCATTGGATGTATGGAAAAGAATATGCCTAAAGGCTGGCTCGCTAAGCATCCGGATGTGGTACAGAATGTGGTAACTGCAGTAGGAACGCTGGTTGGAAGTATTACTGGAGATAGTAAGATTGGTGGATATGTATCCGGAATGGGGGCGAGGTGGAATAACGAAGAATCTATTATCGAAAATATTACAAATTCTAGCTCTGATGAAGCAAGGGATTTTATAGAAAATTTACCTGAAAATATCAGACAACAAGTGATTCAGAGTGGGACATCATATGTAACAAGAAATGGTATTAGTATATTGGCTAAATACACTATTATGAACTATCCGGAGCTTGTTAAAGATTATCCGGGATTATTTGAAGGAATTCGATTTTTAGGACACGTTAATCAAGCCTATTCAATTGCGGTGGCAATAAAATGGTATGCAGAAACTCAGTATAATAATGGTCCCTACTATATTGGTTATGATGAATGGATAAAACGAACGATACAAGATTGATTTCTTTATAAGACTAAGGAGTTTTCCGATGAAGAAATATATTGGGCCAAGCTTTGTTTTGGGGCTAATTGGGTTATTATCAGGAACTGCAGCATTTATTGTAGACTCATATTATTTGGCATGCATAGCGATATTTTTCTTTATAGTCAGCGGTATTCTAAACACAAATCGTTGGTAAATGATTGTGATTAGCATTATGGTTGGCAATGGATATAGTATTATCAATTGCAGAGTATGTTTGAGAAAATTACAACCTGAAGTCCGTATTTTTTATATCTATGTTACGGTAATATGATCATCAGAGAAAATATCGAAGGCAAGTTGTTTGTGCAGTTCTTTGCATTAGTACTGATGTCCTATATCAAGCACTAGTATATCGTTGTGTGGTACAGGGCATCAGTGTCGTCCTGGGGGGCAGCAGTGGGAAAGGTGACTGGAAATGGTGGCGTAGGCGCCTATACACCACAGATGGGAACAAAGTGGAATGATGAACTGGATGCAGATGAACTTCTTGCTGAAATTCGAAATCAATTCATAGAGGGGGGATCTGTTGATATGGCTGAAGCGGCGGAACAGGTGACGGATGCCGCGCAGATGACCGTACCGAAAGAACAGGAGGAGGGAACAGCAGAGGGAGGTGGCGAAGGAGAAGGCGATTCATCTTCACAACCGGTATCCCAGTTATTGTCTGCGTCTGACGAGGCCATAGCGGAGTCACCATATGTAAATGAAGACGATCAATCGAGTGGTCATACAACTTTTTCAGATGCTCCAAATTATAACTACAATAGTGAAACCGACCAGTCAACAACTCATGTAGAGCCTTTGCGAGAAGAAGTAATAAGCAAATCAAAGGAAATAGCAGTAAAGGGAACTGCAGGCTGGGTAGCATCTAATTGGTTTGAAAGTCATTATCCATATATGACACGAGAAGAAGCGGAAATAGCTGGGAGATCTTTGATTAAGAGAGCAGGTCCTTATGTTATATTAGGAAATTATATATATGGAGCTCAGAAAAATCATGAAAGATTTAACTCTTCATATGATGCCTTTAAGGCAGATGCTTTGGATGTAGTGCCTTTGGCTGGAGGGATAATAACCGGTGCAGTTGCAGGAAGTATAAATCCGATGTTAGGTTTAGCGAGTGGAATAATTGTAGGGGTCTATTCTGAAGACTATGTACGTAAAGAAAAGGACAGCATGGAAAAAAATGAGAGAGAATCGGCATCTAAAGGTAATAAGGCTCTTATCTCGGAAAGGGAGATAAAAAAATGAAATATATTAATGATAAATATATAATCGATTTAGCGCTAATTTTATTAATAATATGGAACTTTAGAATTTTTATATTAAATAAGTCAACAAAAAACGAGGTGAAAGTAGTCATTGGGAACATACCTGTATTTATTCGTATTCTTTTTACCCTTTACATAGATGTGTTGATGGGGATTCTTATACTGATAGACGGAGGGCTGGATACATATTTAAATAGGTTTTTGATAATGACTATAGTAATATGGAGCGGATGGATTTGGATTCTATTTCTTTTATATTTGCTGAAGAAAAATAGAACAATTTATATGAACCGCGATAATGTCAAAGTTGATATAAGATTAGGTGCATGGTTGTTTTTAGGAATAATGTTAGCATTCATAAGTTTATCACAAATATAGAAGATCAAAAAGGCAGACCATATTTCCTCAAAGCTAGTGACTCGTCTCAAGTATATTTGGTTTAATGACTTACACTGCTCTGCGTGTATCTTAAATTGGTATTTTATAGCGAAACCAAAGAGGCGGCAGGAAGCCACGTCAGTGCTGCAGGAGACGTGACGATCAAAGCAACCCAAAATGATATCTATATCAAAGGCAGTCAGGTAACTGGCGACAATGTCACTTTGGATGCCAAGAAAGATATTACTATTTCTGCTGCAGAGAATAGCCATTCGACCAGTGAAAACATCAAATCCAGCGGCGCCAGTCTTGGAGCCTCTATCAGTGCAGGCGGATTACAGGGAAATCAGTAATATTTTTGAAGTACCAATGCTTCTTTGTATAAACGATATGGGTGTACTCTGCCAATTTCAGTTTGTCGAGCTGTTGGTTGCTGGCTGTTGGGCTGTTCGGATGGATGGGGCTAAGGGTTGTGGATCGGTCGCCGCTTCGCTGGCCCGACCGGTGCGCAGCGAACTGGAGCGCAAGGAGCCGTTAGGCGACTGAGCATCCAGTGAGTCGCTTTCCCCGTGGGGTTGTGGCTTTGGGAAGGCTTACGCCTTCCCAAAGCGGGGGCGTGAGGTAGTTCCGCCTGCGGCGCTTTCAACAGAATCCCTCACCCCGGTGGGGAGCTCCCTTTGGAAAAGGGAGCCTACTGTAGAGACACTTGCACGTTTTATGAATAGTGCCATTAGGATTTCACTGCGGTGAAACCGCTGACCGGCAGCACCCTTCCTTGGGAAGAGGGTGGCGCCGTAGGCGACGGAGGTTAGCTGTAGGAAGCGCCGCAGGCCGTGCCACCTTATGCCCCCGGTGCGAAGCACCTACAACCCGGTGAACGAGCGCAGCGATGTTCACCCACAACCCTTAGCCCCATTCATACGTTCAACCGCCCGCCAATCACAGCCCCCATCAGCTCGACAAACCGCAATATGGTATAATAAAACTGTATGTACAAAATAAGTGTTCTTATGATTTTTCGGAGAGAAACATGCGTGTTTTGGGAATAGACCCGGGCACCGGACGGTGCGGGTTTGGGGTGGTCGACAAGGTGGGGACGAAGATTACTCCTGTGAATTACGGAGTCATCGAGACCTACAAGGACCAGAGCGATATGGAACGGCTGAATATCGTTTATGAAGGTATCGGGGAACTCATTGCCCGGTACCGGCCCCGGTTCATGGGGGTGGAGACCCTCTATTTCAATACCAATATCACCACAGGCATTAAGGTGGCCCAGGCCAGGGGGGTCATTCTCCTGGCTTCCTACCGGCAGAATATTCCGGTGGTGCCGGTGACGCCGCTGCAGGTGAAGCAGCAGATGACCGGCTATGGCCGGGCAGGAAAGAAGCAGGTCATAGAAATGGTGAAGCGCATGATGGGAATTACGAAGAAAATTGATCCCGATGATGCCGCCGATGCCCTGGCTATCGGTCTGACCGCGATTTATCATGTGGAACACCGTCAGCTCTTTGGTGAGGAAATGAAATGATTGGATATATCAGAGGAAAAGTGACAGCCTTGTTCAAAGATGCCTGCTTTCTGGAAGCCGGCGGCATCGGATACAGGATTTTTATTTCAGACAAAACCAGGCAGCGCCTTTCCAATGGGGAAGAGGCGAAGCTTTTGACCTACATGGCGGTCCGGGAAGATGCCATCCTCCTTTATGGCTTCCTGGGGCAGGAGGAGTATGACCTGTTTCTGGTGCTCCTTTCTGTTTCCAAAATTGGGCCCAAGGTGGCCATGGGCATTCTTTCTTCCATGGATCCCGCCCAGTTTGTGGGAGCCGTGAAGGCACAGAATGTGAGCCGCCTCACGAAACTGCCGGGCATCGGCAAGAAAACGGCGGAGCGGCTTTTGGTGGAGCTGAAGGACAAGGTGGGTGCCTTTGCGTCTGAGGATATGGAGGGCGCTGTGGAAACGGAAACGCCGAAGGACGACGGAATCACCGGAGAAGCGGTGAGGGCCCTCATGAGCCTTGGCTATGAAATGGAAGAAATCACGCCGGTTCTCAGAAAACTGGCCGGTTCCTATACTACTGTATCGGCGCTGGTAAGTGCGGCGCTTCGTGAATTTGCAAGAAACCGGGAGTAATGGATGAACAATAAATATATCAAAAGCCTGGGGGGCGAAGAGGAGGAAGAGGTCCTTGGCAGCAAGGGCCGCATCGTTTCTACGGAAGAAACGCCGAAGGATGAATGGCAGAATTCCCTCCGCCCCCAGCGGCTGGACGATTACATCGGGCAGGAGTCCTTCAAGAAGAACCTGAAAGTCTATATAGCGGCGGCGAAGTCCAGAAATGAAGCGTTGGACCATGTGCTTCTCTACGGCCCTCCGGGCCTGGGAAAGACCACCATGGCCAAAATCATTGCAAACGAGCTGGGAGCCCAGTTCAAGGTCACCAGCGGCCCTGCCATCGGACGGCCGGGGGAACTGGCGTCCATATTGACTACCCTCCAGGATCATGATGTCCTTTTTATCGATGAAATTCACCGGCTGAACCGGAATGTGGAGGAAATTCTCTATTCCGCCATGGAAGATTTTGCCCTGGACATTGTCATGGGAAAGGGGACCGGTGCCAGTTCCATCCGCATTGATCTCGCCCATTTTACCCTTATCGGCGCCACCACCAGGGCCGGATCCCTGTCGGCGCCTCTTCGGGACCGTTTCCTTATCACGAACCACATGCAGTTCTATGAGCCCCAGGAGCTGAAGAAAATTATTATCCGGGCGGCCCATATCCTTGGTATCGACATCGAAGACAGCGGGGCGGAAGAAATCGCCAGGAGAAGCCGGGGTACACCCCGTATCGCCAACCGCCTGCTGAAGAGAATCCGGGACTTCGCCCAGGTCCAGGGAAGTGCCATTACCGCCGACATCGCATCGGACGCCCTGGCAGCTCTCCATGTGGATGAAATCGGCCTGGACGACCTGGATAATGAAATACTGAAAGCCATTATTTACAAGTTCAATGGAGGCCCCGTGGGAATTGATACCATTTCCGCAGCGGTGAGCGAGGAACGGGCCACCATCGAAGATGTATGCGAACCCTATCTCATGCAGATCGGATTCATTTCAAGGACCCCCCGGGGACGGATCGCCACGAAGGCGGCCTATGACCATATCGGAGCACCCTGGAACCCGCAGGAGGCGGAAGGAAGCCTCTTTGGAGGGGACAATGGAGACCGGTAAGCTGCTCATTGCCATAGGGGTTCTCTTCATTCTCGCCGGGGTGCTTTTCCTCATTGGCGGTAAGCTGCCCTTTCTGGGCCACCTGCCGGGAGATATCCATTTCATTAAAGGAAATACGGAATTTTATTTTCCCGTTGTCACCTGCATCCTTGTCAGTGTGGTGGGGACGATTCTTCTTAACATTTTTTTCAGAAGGTAAAAAACGATGAATAAAAAAGCATGGGCCCTCCTTCTTCTTCCCCTTGCCCTTTCCCTGTCTGTGACAGAGGCCTGGGCGGAATCCATTCCTGTCCAGCGGAAAGCGGTCATTCGGAATGGTGCTGTAAAAAAGCCGGCTCCCAGGGCGGCAGTCCGGAAACCGGCGGCAAAAAGCAATGCTCCCACGGAGAAAAAGACCGGCAGTTTGGGCCCCGATGTGGAAGTGGGACTCCTCTCCGGCGGCGAAGTGACACTGACGGGGCTTTCAGAATTTAAAGCGGAGTCAGCCGGAAAGGTGGTCGGCAAGTATGGCACCGGCACCCGCCTGTCCATTACGAGAAGCGGCAATACCCTCCTCCTTAATGGGAAAAAGGCGGGGGACAAGGTGTATCTCACCACAGGAAATACGGCTCCTGCCTTTGCGGTGAAAGGAAACCATTACCGCGGCGTCATGAAAGCGATTCCCTCCACCTGGGGCAGCGGCGTGACCCTGGTGAACGTGGTGCCCATGGAGCTCTACGTGCAGGGCGTGGTGCCCAGTGAAATTGTGCCGTCCTGGAGGGCCGATGCCATCCGGGCCCAGGCCGTGGCGGCCAGGACTTACGCCGCCTTCCACAAGAACGGTTATCGGTCCTCCGGCTATGACGTCACCGATGATACGAGGTCCCAGGTCTACGGCGGTGCCACGGTGGAAACGGAGTCCACAAACCGGGCCGTGAAGGACACGGCGGGGGAAATCATTACCTATGGCGGAAAGCCTATCGATGCCCTTTTCCATTCTTCCGGCGGCGGTTATACGGAAAACAGTGAAAACGTATGGGGGACTGCAGTGCCCTACCTTCGGGGGGTGAAGGAGTACTATGTCGGAAATCCCTGGACAAAGACGGTGTCCCTTTCCTCCTTCCTCCAGACCATGAACAATGCGGGTTATAATGTGGGAAAGCTGAAGGGCATCAAACTGTCGAAACTGCATATCGGCGAAGCCCATCATACCGCGGACCGGGGCATTTCCGGACGGGTGAAGACGATCACCCTTATCGGAAAGAACGGGACAAAGACAGTGACCGGTGAGCGGATGGCCTCTCTCTATGGCCTGGACAGCACCCTCTTCGACCTGTCAGTGAAGGGGTCAAACCTGGTGATTACGGGCTACGGCTATGGCCATGGCCTGGGCCTGTCCCAGTGGGGGGCTGAAGAAATGGCTGAAAAGCAGGGAAATACAAAGGATTTCTACAAAACTATCCTGACCCACTATTATACAGGAACAAAAGTCGAGAAAATTTACTGATTTTCTTGACGATGCTTTTATTTAGGATTAAAGTAATAAGGATTGGCTGGAGCAGGTTTGAATGCCCCATATCCGGTGAATGGGGCTAAGGGTTGTGGGTTGGCAGCTTCAACATCGCTTCGCTTGTTGAAGCGGGTTCCAGGGAAGCGCTGATTAATTCGCAGAGTTAGATTTCATAAGGATTTTTATGCACTGCTTCGTCATAACTCTCCTTAAATAGCTCGCTATTTGCGTCGAGTTATTCCTTGCATTACATAAAAATCCAAGAATGAAATCTGACAACGATTTAATCAGTGCTTCCCTAGCGCTGCGCTTAAGAGGAAAGGGAACCTTATGTAACGCGACCAAAGGTCGCTTATGTTTTTGCCGCCGAAGGCGGCTGTTCCACCTTATGCCCCCGCTTCAGTGGGACGACAGCCTCACTGAAGCCACCACCCGGTGAACGAGCGAAGCGATGTTCATCCACAACCCTTAGCCCTATATATACGGGTAGGTGACTTGCCAACATAGGAGCCACAACGTTGGACAATAGCTTAGACACTGGTATTTAAATTACAGGAGATACAGAAAAACAATGAAACTTGAAGAATTCAACTATGACCTTCCCAAGGAATTGATTGCCCAGGAGCCGGCGGAACCTCGCGATTCCTGCCGCCTCATGATGCTGGACAAAAAGACCGGGGAATGGTCCCATCACCATTTCCGGGATATCCTGGATGAAATCCGTCCGGGGGATGTATTCGTTTTCAACAATACGAAGGTCATTCCGGCAAGGCTTTATGGCAAGAAGCGGGACACCGGCGGCAAGGTGGAAATGCTGCTCCTTACGCCCAAGGGAAATGATGTGTGGGAAGTCCTGGTGAACCCGGGAAGAAAAGCCCTCCCCGGTACGGAAATTGAATTCTCCGACCACTGCTGGTGCAAGGTGCTGGACAAGACAGAATTTGGCGGCCGGGTGGTGGAATTCCATTACGACGGTAATTTCGACAGCCTCCTGGACCAGATCGGTGAAATGCCGACGCCTCCCTACATTCATAAGAAACTGGAAAACAAGGACGAATACCAGACGGTATACGCCAAGTATAAGGGATCCGCAGCCGCTCCTACGGCAGGCCTCCATTTCACGCCGGAACTCATGGAAGAAATGAAGAAGAAGGGGGCAGAACTTCTCTTCGTCACCCTCCATGTGGGTATCGGAACCTTCCGCCCGGTGAACGAAGAAAATATCGAAGACCATGAAATGCATAAGGAATGGTACACCGTGAGCCAGCCGGTGGCTGATGAGATCAATAAGGCCCGGTCCGAAGGCCGCCGCATCATTGCTGTAGGAACTACCTCCGTCCGGACACTGGAATCTGCCGGTCAGTCCGGCACCCTTGTGAGCGGCAGCGACTGGACACAGCTCTATATTTATCCGGGTTACCAGTGGCACATGGTAGACGCCATCGTCACCAATTTCCACCTTCCCGAATCCACACTCATCATGATGATGGCTTCCTTCGCAGGAAGGGAACACATCCTGGCAGCCTATGAAGAAGCGGTACGGCAGAAATACCGGTTCTTCTCCTTCGGCGATGCCATGTTTATCAGATAAGGAATAGTTATGGTCATCAACTACGAACTGGTGGCGGAGGATAAAAAGACCGGCGCCCGGGCCGGCCTCCTCCATACGCCCCACGGTACATTCAAGACCCCCATGTTCATGCCCGTAGGCACCCAGGCCACCGTGAAGACGGTGACGCCGGAGGAACTGGAAGAAGTGGGGGCACAGATTATCCTGTCCAACACGTACCACCTCTTCCTCCGCCCGGGAACGGAACTGATCCGGGAAGCCGGCGGCCTTCATGATTTCATGAACTGGCACAAAGGCATCCTCACCGACAGCGGTGGATTCCAGGTCTTCAGCCTGGGGGCCATGCGGAAAATTACGGAAGAGGGAGTCCATTTCCGGTCTTTCCTCGATGGTTCGAAGCAGTTCCTGTCACCGGAAGTATCTATCCATGCCCAGGAAGACCTGGGAAGCGACATCGCCATGGCCTTTGATGAATGCATTCCCTATCCGGCGGACTATGCCTATGCGGACCACTCCACCGCCCGCACCACCCGGTGGGCGGAGCGCTGCATCAAGGCCCATACCCGGAAGGACCGGGGCATGTTCGGCATCGTGCAGGGCGGTATGTACAAGGACCTCCGGAAACGGAGCGCCGAAGAGATTTCCTCCATGCCCTTCGACGGCATGGCCATCGGTGGCCTTTCCGTAGGGGAGCCCCATGAACTGATGTATGAAATCCTGGAATACACCACCCAGTTCCTGCCTGTAAACAAGGCGCGGTATCTCATGGGCGTGGGCACGCCGGACTGCCTTGTGGAAGGGGTGGCCCGGGGTATCGACATGTTTGACTGCGTTTTCCCCACAAGGGTAGCCAGGAACGGCATGGCCATGGTCCATACGGGCCGGCTCAATATGAAAAACAAGCAGTATGAAAAGGACTGGGGTCCCCTGGAAGAGGGCTGCCAGTGCTATACCTGCCGCCATTACAGCCGCGCCTATATCCGGCACCTCTACAAATCGGAGGAGCTTTTGGCATTCCGTCTCGTCACCATCCATAACCTCTATTTCCTGCTCCAGTTCATGCGGGACATGAGGCAGGCCATTATTGACGGAAATTTTACAGAATTCCGTGAGAATTTCATGGCAAATTACAAAAGATAATACAGACAGACCTTTTGATTTATGCTAAAATATTTCTATGTATACACTGGAGGTGAATGAAGTGGAAGAAGCAATGAATTTACTGAGCCTTGCATGGCCTTTCCTCATTCTGGTAGGGATTATGTACTTTTTCATGTACCGTCCTACCAAGAAAATGAAACTGGAAAGAGGACGTTTTCTCCTGTCCCTGAAGAAAGGGGACCACGTAGTAACGTCCGGCGGTATCCATGGTACCATTAAGGTCCTTCGCGACAAGTACGTGGAACTGGAAATCGCGCCGAAGGTCATCATTAAAGTAGAAAAGTCCGGCATCCAGCATGGCGATACAAAGCTTATGGATGAAAAGGAAGCTATCAAGAAGGGCGCCCAGGAAGTAGGGGAAGCAGCAGAAGCCCAGAAAGATGGCCGCCCGGTGGATGGCAAAGCCTTCGAAGGAAAGAAGGATGAACCGGAAACCGAAGTGGTAGAAGAAGTGGTTGAAGTGGATGATCCGAAGGATGCAGGCACCGAAGTCATCGAAGAAGAAGTGGAAGTCGATGATGACAAGAAGCCCGCAGACAAGGACAGCAAACCTCAGAAAGAGGAAAAGAAATGAGTGATTCGGAACTGACTGATTTCGAAAGAAAAAAGGAGCTCCGAAGGGAGATGCTCGCCTTACGGCGGGCTCTTTCTGATGATGAGGTAGAAAAGAAAAGCCACCTCCTCACCAAAGAAATCCTGGCCCTTCCCCGGTACAAAAAGGCAAAGCGGATCATGGCATTTCTGGCCATGAAAGGGGAGTCGAACCTTGACGAACTCATTACCCGCGCCCTGGCGGAGGGAAAGGAAGTCTACATTCCTGTGTGCCTTCCGGAGAGGAAGATGGAAGCAGGACGGCTCCTTTCCATGGACCATTTCGAAAGAGGCCCCCTGGGCCTTCGGAATCTTCCAAAGGGCTATGATGTGGAAGAACCGGAAGCCATGGACCTGGTGCTCATACCGGCCGTGGCCTGTGACCGGGAAGGCAACCGTCTTGGCATGGGAGCGGGGTACTATGACCGCTACCTGTCCCGGGTGCCTGTGGAGAAACGGATTGCCGCCCTCTGGGATTTCCAGGTGGTGGAAGCCATACCGTCGGAGCCTTTCGACGAACCTGTCGCGGGCATTGTGACGGATAGGGGATTCATATTAACGAAAAGAGGTTGAAGTTTTGGAAAAGAAAAGGACAAGCTCCCTCCGTAAGGGAGCACTGCTCCGGTTTTGGGTGGTTATCTTCGCCATTATCGGCGTCTTTGCGGCTGCCGTAGGACCCCTGGCCGGCCATATCCGGCAGGGCCTGGACCTGCAGGGCGGTACCCACATCGTCATGCAGGCGGAAGATACGGAGCAGAACAAGGTCACTCCGGAAGCTATTACCCAGGTCATCAATATCATGCAGAAGCGTGTCAATGAAATGGGCCTGACAGAACCGATCATCCAGCGGGAAGGTGCAAACCGCATCATTATCGAACTCCCCGGCGAAAGGGATCCCCAGAAAGCCATCGAAACCATCGGCAAGACGGCAGTACTGGAATTCAAGGATGAAGAGGGCAATGTAAAGCTCACCGGCGAAGACCTGAAAAATGCGAAAGAACAGATGGGCCAGAACAAGCAGCCCCTCGTAGCACTTCAGTTCACCGACGAAGGGGGCAAGAAATTCGGGGACCTCACTTCCCAGAATATCGGCCGCCACATCGGTATTTACCTGGATGGAGAACTCCTGACAAACCCGGTGGTTAATGAAGCCATCACCGGAGGCCAGGCAGTCATTACCGGCCAGCGGACCCTGGAAGAAGCCAAGGACCTGGCTATCCTCCTTCGAAGCGGCGCCCTGCCTGTCAAGGTGTCCGTACTGGAAGTCCGTACCGTAGGACCGTCCCTGGGCCAGGATTCTAAGGATAAATCCATCGTAGCCTTTACCATCGGTATTTCCCTGGTTGTACTGTTCATGATGGCCGTGTACCGTATGGCGGGCTTCGTGGCAGATACAGCCCTCCTTGTGTATGTGCTCATTCTGCTGGGCGTGCTGAACCTGCTCCATGCAACCCTCACCCTGCCCAGTATCGCCGGCGTCATATTGTCCGTCGGCATGGCGGTGGACGCCAACGTCCTCATATTTGAACGATTCAAGGAAGAAATCGCGGCGGGCAAGATTCTCCGCCTTGCGGTGCAGGCCGGATTCAAACGGGCCTTTGTCACCATTTTTGATGCCAACATGACCGTCATCATTACCTCCTGCATTCTCTTCTTCCTGGGAAGTGCCACGGTAAAAGGCTTCGCCTTCTCCCTGGGCCTTGGCGTCGCGGTATCCATGTTCACCGCCATTACGGTGAGCCGTACCCTCCTCATGCTCCTCATCGATGCCAGCTGGATCCATAATCCCTGGTGGTTTGGCGGGAAAAGGGGGTATGACAGATAATGTTTAAGAACTTTGATTTTATCGGCCATAAGAAGATCTGGTTCACCTTCTCGGGAATCATGATCCTTCTCTCCATCATTTCCATCATCCTGTTCCGCTTCAACTGGGGCATCGACTTCACCGGCGGAACCATTCTGGAACTGGGATTCAACAAGAATGTAACGGTGGAAGAAGTCCGTGACGGCCTTCGGGAAGATGGCCTCCAGACATCCACCATCCAGCTCTCCGGCAACATTTCCGGCGAATCCGGTGACGACGTGATCATCCGTACCCGGAACCTGTCCTCCGAAGAAGCACAGACCGTGGTGGCCCACGTGAATGACAAAGTGGGCGGCGCGGAAGTGAAACGTATTGAAACCGTAGGCGCTGTCATCGGTTCTGAAGTCACTAAGAGTACCCTCCTCAACGTGCTCATCTCCTTCGGCGCCATGATTCTCTACATATCTATCCGGTTTGAACACCGCATCGCCATTTCCGCCATCGTAGCCATCTGCCACGATATCCTCATGGTGCTCGGGGTCTTTGCCTTCTTCCACCTGGAAGTGGACGCCTCCTTCCTGGCTGCCATCCTGACGGTTCTGGGCTACTCCATGAACGAATCGGTCGTTATTTTCGACCGAATCCGTGAAAACCTTCACACCCACCGGCGGACAGACAGCTTCGCTACGCTGGCGAATGACTCTATCCACCAGACCATCCGCCGTTCTCTCTACACGCTGACCACCACCCTCTTCTGCGTGGCATCCCTTTACTTCTTCGGTGGGGACACCACAAAGAACTTCGCCCTGGTCATGCTCATCGGATTCATCTCCGGTGCGTACTCTTCCATCTGCGTGGCATCCAGCATCTGGGTGACCTGGCATGAACACCTCCACAGCGAACGGAATGAAAAGCGGGGCACAGAGAAGAAATTGAAGACTGTAAAAGCCTGAAATTTATAAAAGCAGGATTTCTGTACTATAGAAATCCTGTTTTTATAATGCAATGAGAATATCCGGAAGGGAGTTTTCAATAGTTTCTTGTTAAATAGATAGGGTCATGATAAAATACTTGGGTAATCTTAAGTTTCCGCTTCCAACCCCTTTTACGGGAGCCCTTACTCCGGATTACAAGACTTTGTAGATTGGCCGGTGTGATTTCTCCATCACTCTGGTCCGCGAAAAGGCTCCGTCTCCAGCGGGGCCTTTTCGCGTGGGAAATGCAGGGACGCTGGCAGCCTGGTTGGAAATATTTCAGTTTGTTGAGCTAATGGGGCGATGCTGATGGGTAGAGTCATTCGTGCGGAGCTTCTAGCTGTTAGCTGCTAGCTTCTAGGAAAGCTGGCCAGCCTACGGCACGAATGACTGACGGGAATACCGGGTGGAAGCGCCGCAGGCGGATCATCCTTCCTAGCTGCTAGCCGCTAGAAGCTAGGAGTTCCATGCGAGTGACTCTATCTGCAATCATGCCAACCGCCAAACCCCATCAGCTCGCCAAACCGCAATTGGCCGCATATAGACCATCCTATTTATAAAAATCTATGATATAATAAGTCACATGGAAACTATAGAAAATAACACTCAGAAAAAGGTATCCTTCATTACCCTTGGCTGCAAGGTCAACCAGTATGACAGCGATGCCATGCGTACCCTTTTTGTACGAAACGGGTATGCTCAGGCAGGAGAAAATGACGATGCCGATGTGTATGTCGTCAATACCTGCTCTGTTACCAGCATTGGTGACAGGAAATCCCGGCAGATGGTGCGCCGTATCCGCCGGGCCCATCCCAAAGCGGTGATTGCGGTGGCCGGATGTTATGCCCAGCTAGCGCCGGAGGTCTTCGAGAAGATGGGAGACGTAGATGTGATTGTGGGTCTCCAGAACAGGACCCATATCGTGGACTATGTGGAACAAGCCATGCACCGCAGCGATAAGAAACCGCTCAATGAGACCGTGGACATTATGAAGGTGGACCGCTTCGAAAATATGGAAGTCGACGTGGCAGGCGAAGTGAGGACCAGGGCTTTTGTCAAAGTTCAGGAGGGGTGCGACAATTACTGTACCTTCTGTATCATCCCCTACGCCCGGGGAAAACTGAAGTCCCGGCTCCAGGCAGACGCGGTCCGTGAAATCCGCCGTCTGGTGTCCGAAGGATATCGGGAAGTGGTACTGACCGGTATCCACCTTGGAAATTACGGAAAGGATCTTCACGACGGTACGTCTCTGGCTACCCTGGTGGCGGAACTGGTCAAGATTCCTGAACTTCTTCGCATCCGTCTAGGCTCCGTGGAGTCCGTGGAACTGTCGGAAGACCTGATTTCTATCATGCAGCATGAACCGAAGGTATGCCGCCATCTCCATTTACCGATCCAGTCCGGCTCCGATGCCGTGCTGAAGGGAATGAACCGCCATTATCGGCTACCCCAGTTTAAAAAGCTGATTTCCGAACTTCGGGAAAAGGTACCGGGCATTGCGCTGACCACAGATCTCATTGTGGGATTCCCCGGTGAGACGGAAGAAAACTTTGAGGAAACCCTGGATACATTGAAAGAAATCCGATTTTCCGGTATCCACGTATTCCCATACTCCCGCCGTACCGGTACGCCGGCAGCTTCCTATCCAAACCAGGTATCTAATGAAGTGAAAAAAGAGAGAGTCCATCGGGTACAGGAACTGGAAAAGGGAATCGCCTTGGATTATCGGAAACAGTTTTTGGGAAAAGTGGTCCGGGTATTGGCGGAGGAAGAAAAGAATGGATTTTTTGAAGGACTCACCGACGAGTATATCCGGGTGTCCATCAGAAATTCACATATAGAAAGAGGTCACATGTATCCTGTACTCATCGACGAAATCACAGAAGATGGTATGACGGGAACCTTAGCAGAGGAGGAATAATTATGGCTGATTGTATTTTCTGCAAAATCGCTGCCGGTGAAATTCCGAGCACCAAGGTTTATGAAGATGAACACTGGTATGCCTTCAAGGATATCGAGCCCTGCGCACCGGTACATATCCTTGTGATTCCGAAGAAACACGTGGATAATATCCTCGCTCTCGATGAAGATCACAATAAAGACTTCGCCGATTTCTTCCTGGTGGTGAAAAAAATCGCTCTCGAAGCAGGCCTGAAGGAAAGCGGCTTCCGTCTGGTCATCAACACCGGCGAAAAAGCAGGGCAGTCGGTCTTCCATTTCCACGCCCACATTATCGGAGGCAAGGAACTGGGATGGCCTCCATTCCCGGAAGATAAATAAGGGAATAAAATGGATAGAGGAAAAAGCAGCCTTTGGGCTGCTTTTTTGTATGCCCTGGGTGGCCGCCCGCTAACCGTAGCCCCAATAGCTCACTGAAACTGGCAGTACTCTCTGGATTCAGCTATTCCGTTCCCTTTACAGGGAGAGGAATTTTTTAATACAATGAAGTGGAAGTGTTTAATGGTCGTTGAAAAGGAGATTTCTATGGGAGTATTGACGGACAAAATGATTGCAGGAGCTCTGGCGTTTAAGAAAAACAGGATTTGGGAACGGTTGGAATCCGGTAATCTTATGGCCCTTACCTTTTCTGACGGCAGTCTGGGATATGTCAATGTTTTTGGCTTTAAAGATCCCTGGATGCCGGAGGACATAGGCTTTGCCCTGTATCGGGCTGATGAGCTCTATGGCTATGATTTCATGTACAATGAGCCCCAGGAGATTGACGATGTAGAAATGCAGGTGCGGCGGGGGGTGCTGTCCTGTCTGCAGCTGGAATTTGGGACAAAAGAGGAAACCTATGACCAGTCTATTGAAGCCATAAGAAAATACTGCAAAAAGAGGGGAATCCGCATTTCCGGTAATAATGCATATTTTGATATTACCCGCTATACGCCACAGCTGCTGCCCCAGCTTCTCCGGGATTCCGGAGACCGGATTCATGTGGAAGAGACTTTGGATTTCCTGAACTGGCTCAGCAGGCAGGCCGAAGGAAAACTTCTCACTGCGTCGGGCGGTAAGATTTCCTGTTTTACACGGGCAGGAAAGACTTACAGGAGTTCAGAAATAGACAGGCCCCTCGTTCAGGAATATACATTTACCCAAGTGCCTTTTACGAATGAAGTGCTGGCTCATCGACTGAGGGAAGCCAAAAAGAGGGGGATTCTGGCTTGCAATGTGATTATGCTTCCTTCCCCTGTAAAGGACAATGAAGGAGACACCCCTTATTTCCCCTGGATTCTTCTCAGTATAGTGAAGACCGATGACCATACCGTGAATCCTGCTTTTTCCCGGGATTGGGAGGAGAAGCTTATAGAGTCCCTCGTAGAAAATCTGATCAGGCTGGACTATGTTCCCAGGGAAATCCATGTCATCAATGAGCGGACAAGAAACCTGCTGGATGATTTTTGCCGAAAGAGTGGTATTCGCCTTGTTATGGGTAAAAGCAGGGATATCATCGAAGGTATGAGTAATGAGTTTTTCCGACAGATGGATCTGGATACTATGCCCGATGAAGATGATGAACCGGAGGAAATAGATGATGGCAGAGGTAGTCCGGAAATTCATCAGATTATCTACAGTCTGTCCATGATGCCCGATGACGTGCTGCTGCAAATTCCTGCAGTTATGAGGCAGAATCTTGAATCCATGGCAGAGGCCTTTCCGAAACCCCTTCGTAAGCGTCTCAGCCGCCTGTGGGGATGGAAGAAATAGAACGAGGAAATTCAGGTATTAGATGTGGCCAATTGCGGTTTGTCGAGCTGTTGGAGCGAACGGTTTGTCATGCTTGCGGATAGAGTCACTCGCATGGAGCTTCTAGCTTCTAGCGGCTAGCTGTTAGGAAGGCTGATCCGCCTGCGGCGCTTCCACCCGGTATTCCCGCCAGTCATTCGTGCCGTAGGCTTGCCAGCTTTCCTAGAAGCTAGCAGCTAACAGCTAGGAGCTCCGCACGAATGACTCTACCCACCAGCGTCGCCCCATCAGCTCGACAAACTGAAATATCGTTGTGCATTGCCAGCGTCCTTTTCTATTCCAAAGGAGGATTCTCATGAAATATGATGTAGTTGTAATCGGCGGAGGACCGGGAGGTTATATCTGTGCCATTCACTGCGCCCGGTATGGATTGAAGACGGCACTGGTGGAAAAGGGGGAGCTTGGAGGCACCTGCCTGAACAGGGGGTGCATTCCTACAAAGACACTGCTCTATGCGGCGGGACTCCTGGAAAATATAGATAAATCGGCTCTTTTTGGAATAAAGGATGCCGGAGGAAAGGCAGATTTCCCAGGTCTTCGTACCCGGTGTCGGGATGTGGTCGAAACCATGCGTAAGGGGGTGGAGAGGCTCCTGAAACAGCAGAAAGTGGATATTTACCGGGGAAAGGGACAGGTAATCTCTCCTTCCCTGGTATCGGTGGAAGGAGAAAATCCGGTGGAACTTTCCACGTCCCATATCGTGCTGGCTGTGGGTGGCGCTCCGTCCATTCCACCCATTCCAGGAAGCAGCCTGCCTGGCGTCTATACCAGTGACAGTTTCCTTGCGGAACTGCCAGAAGCAAAGAAACTGGTCATCATCGGGGGCGGTGTCATTGGCGTGGAATTTGCGGAAGCCTATCGGGCTTTTGGCACCGATGTGTCGGTGGTGGAAATGATGCCCCGCCTTCTGCCTCCCTTTGATACGGACCTTGCCCGGCACCTGGCGGCCCTTTTCCGTAAGAAGGGAATCCATGTATTCACCGGGGCCGCTGTGAAGAAAATCGAACAGACGGAAGAAGGCCTTTCCGTTTCCTTTGAAAAAGGAGGAAAAGAAGAAACTCTTCCGGCCGATGCGGTTCTGATTGCCACCGGCCGGCATCCGGAGACGAAGAACCTTTTACCTATGGAAGCAGCCATGGAACGGGGATATTTCAAAGTAGATGGAACCATGGAGACTTCAGTGAAAGGGATCTATGCCATTGGGGATATTGTCTATGGGGCGGTGCAGCTGGCCCACTCGGCGGAGGCCCAGGGAAAGGCAGCGGCTGCTGCTATTGCAGGAAAGCCCTGCTCCATAGCTCTGGACCTGGTGCCTCAGTGCGTCTATACCTTGCCGGAAATTGCATCCATTGGCCTTACGGAGGAGGAAGCGAAAAAGGACGGGATCTCTTTGAAATCCAGCCGCATGGTCATGGGGAGCAATGCGAAGAGCCTCATTGCCGATGAGGGAGGATACATAAAGATTCTTTCCGATGGGTCCGGCTGTATCCGGGGGGCCCAACTCTTCTGCGCCGATGCGGATAACCTGATCAGCGAGTTTTCCCTTGCCATCGCGAATCATCTGTCTCTGGAAGATTTCCTGAAGGTCATCCGCCCCCATCCGTCGGTGGAAGAGGCTCTGGGAGAAGCGGCGGAAGGGGCGCTGCTCCGAGAATAGGAAAGAAAACGCTTATTTTATTATAGGATACATCCTGTCCTTAATACGTTGAAATTATTCCGCATTTTCTTTCCTGTTTGAAAAGATAAAACGATATTTGATTTGTTTAACACCAATACCATAAGATCTGGTATTGGTGTTTTTATATAAAATTTATGAAATCCTTATACAGATGGGGTACAATAGAATGGTATTTCGATGAGTTGGAGATGGATAGTTTGGATAAAATTGCAGTCCTCATTCCCTGTTGGAATGAGGCACTTACTATAGGAAAAGTCATCAGAGATTTTAGAAAAGTTCTTCCTGAAGCAGTGATTTATGTATATGATAACAACTCCACTGACAGAACTGCTGAAATTGCTGAACGGGAAGGAGCTGTTGTTCGTCATGAATACCGGCAAGGGAAGGGCAATGTGATTCGCTCCATGTTTCGGGATATCGATGCAGACTGCTATGTCATGGTGGATGGAGATGATACTTATCCGGCGGAAAATGCCCGGGAAATGGTGAATCTCATTTTGGAAGGAAGAGCGGATATGGTCATCGGTGACCGTCTATCTTCCACATATTTTGAAGAAAATAAAAGACCTTTTCATAATTCCGGAAACATGTTGGTTCGTCGATTTATCAATATGTTTTGGGGAGAAAACAGTCATGAAATTAAGGATGTCATGACAGGTTACCGTGCTTTTTCTCCTATGTTTGTGAAGACATTCCCCATCCTGTCCAAGGGATTTGAAATCGAGACGGAAATGACCATCCATGCACTGGATAAGAATCTCCTTCTGGCGAATGTACCTGTCTCTTATCGGGACAGACCGGCCGGCAGTGTGAGTAAACTCCATACGTTTCGTGATGGGGCTCGGGTGCTTCGGACCATATTTATGCTTTATAAAGATTATCGGCCCCTTCGATTCTTTACATTCGCTGCATTACTCATGGCTTTGATTTCCCTGTGTCTTTTTATCCCAGTATTTCATGAATACATGGTCACCGGATTGGTACCAAAACTGCCAACTCTTGTGACGTCAGGCTTTTTCATGATGAGTGCCGTGGTTTTTCTTGGAACCGGGCTTATGTTGGATACGGAAGTAAAGAACAGCCGTAAGAATTTTGAAATCCAGATGAATATAATCCGGATGATGCTGAAAAAAAAGTAGAAACAGAACAGCACTCAGGGTATGGAACACAAATAGGGCCCGCATTTTCCGGGCCAGTTTCAGTTTGTCGAGCTGTTGGGGTGACGCTGATGGGTAGAGTCATTCGGGCGGGGGCTTCTAGCTGTTAGCTGCTAGCTTCCAGGAAAGCTGGCCAGCCTACGGCACGAATGACTGACGGGGATACCGGGTGGAAGCGCCGCAGGCGGATCATCCTTCCTGGCTGCTAGTCGCTAGAAGCTAGGAGCTCCATGCGAGTGACTCTATCCGCAAGCATGCCAACCGCCAAACCCCAACAGCTCGATAAACCGCAATTTGATGACTTACTTATTTACTAAACAGGTGAACTATGTTTGATTCTTTAATTCGTAAATTCTTTCCATCCACGGAACGATTCTGGGAAGTCGTTCGATTCCTTATTGTAGGAGGGGGCTGTTTTCTTCTGGAATATGTCCTCCTTTTCACATTGACTGAATATGGTGGGCTGAATCCCCTGGTATCGGCTCCTATTGCTTTTACCGTGTCTCTGGTGGTAAACTACATTCTCTGTGTGTACGTGGTGTTCCATGCAAAGCAGCAAACTAAAAAGCAGATGGTTCTCTTTGCACTTACGTCGATTATAGGTCTTGGCATCAATCAGGTGGTCATGTGGTTTTTCATTGATATCGTGGGCATCTGGTATATGTTCGCCAAGGTGATTGCGTCAGCCATTGTAATGATATGGAACTACTTTACCAAAAGATATGTGCTTCACGGGCACATGTAAAAATTTATTCAAAAAGCGGTATCCAATGGGACCATTCCATTGGATGCCGCTTTTTGAATTCAGGAAAGTGCCTCTTTCAGTTGGGCCCTGAAGATATTAGCCCCGCCGTTGGCGGGGTGCCTGAGGCCGGTGACGGAAAAGCCGGCTTCGGTCAGGGTAGTTTCACTTTTCTTTCCAATGGCAAAGAGGGGAAGCGCACCGGCCATGTCCCAAAGTTCCTTCGTATAGGCAAGACCAATAGCCAGTTCCCGGTCATCGGGAGTGCGGTTCGTGAGGAGATTTCCTTTTTTATAGGGATGGAAGGGGAAAATATTCCACAGAAGGAATTCCTCCGGCGAAAGCCCGGCGTCAAGACAGGCTTTCCAGACTACCGAGTCCGTAGGTTCGTTGAACCCTTTTTCCCGCTGGGTTGGCTTTGTGATGAAGGGGCTGTCCACGCGGCTCGTCCGTTCTCCAGGACGGTGGAGAATCATGTCCGATGTAACCACCGGATGGCAGTCCAGCAGCATACGCTCGCAGGTCATGGCGATGCCGGAGAACTGACCGCCCTGGTAGCCGCAGGCTTCTGCCACAAGAAGAATTTTCGCCTTCCCCAGGCGGAGGGACAGGTAGTCAGTAAGGTTCCTCCGACGGATGACAACGGCCCCTTCCACGTCATAGTCGGGGTCGGTATCGTTCCAGGGATTGAAGGCGTTTTCTCCATGGAAGGCAATGAGGTGTTTCATAAAGGAAGAAATGGTCATGGTAAGTATCCTCCGGATGTGTATAAAGGGCTTTGCCAATTTCAGTTTGTCGAGCTGTTGGGTTTTGCGCTGATGGGTAGAGTCATTCGTGCGGAGCTTCTAGCTGCTAGCTCCTAGCTTCTAGGAAAGATCAACAGCCTACGGCACGAATGACTGATGGAAACAGGTAGGAAGCGCCGCAGGCGGACCAGCTTCCTTAGCAGCTAACAGCTAGAAGCTAGGAGCTCCATGCGAGTGACTTTACCCGTCAGCATGCAAAACCCATCAGCTCTACAAACCGCAATTGGACGATCCTCGGCAGTTTTAATCGTTCTCAGTCTGTTCAGCAGGATGGCTCTCCCGGTATTCCTCTTTCATCTGTTCCCGGGCTTCTTTGAAGGACTCCGGCAGGTCATCTTCCTGTGTCATTACATAGATGGTGCCATTCAGGAGCTGCTTGACCTGGCGGAAATGGTACTTGAGACCCCACTGGTCGAAGTACTTCTTATCGCTCTTCGAAACGAAGAGGAATACGGGGGTATCGGAATGGCGGTGGTCCTCCATGAAATCTTTATCCGAAATGGAAGGCATCACGTATTTTTCATCCCACAGGGGATTCCGCTCTTTTTCTTCGTCATCCCCTACCGGCGGCGGGACGATGCGGGCAGCCACTTCGCCGGTATAGAAAGTGTAGCCGGCGGGATAGGAGCGGAAGAAATAGTGCTCTCCCGGAGCCGCTTTCAGTTCCTGTCCTGCTTCCACGGCAGAGCGCCGGGGCAGGTAATGGGGAAGGCCTTCCATGATGAGGCAGAGGAAAATGGAAGCGGTTACGGCGGCCATGGTGGTGAGCCGTTTGCCGCTGCTCTTTTTATAGCGGATCACGAGTACCCAGAAAGCATAAGCGATAACGGCATAGAGAATCCACCAGCTGCCCTCTTTGATATAGAAGGAACCACCCAGGGCGGCTGCTGCAAAAAGCAGGAAGCCAAGGGCACTCCAGAGGAAAGGCTGCTTTTCTCCGTTCCGGATTCCCGGCGCCGCAAAGGCGGACAGGATGATGGCGGGGACGATGGCGATGTAGGTGTAGGTCACGTACTTGGTGGCCATGAGGGTATAGAAGAGAACGGTCCCCCAGCACCAGACCATGAGGAATCGATAGAACGGCGTCTTCTCTTTCCATCCTTTCACCATTTCATAGAAGGAGGCGAAAGTCCAGGGAAGGAGGGCGGCAGGGAGAATGAGGAGGTAATAGTACCAATGGTTATCTTCCGGGTGTTCCGATGATGTAGCACGGACGATATTGTGGAGCCCCAGGAACTGGTTCACAAAGTCGCTGCCATGGATCATATACATGCCCAGATACCAGGGCAGGGTCACCGCAAGGAAAACGAGAATTCCCTGCCAGGGGAAAAGGCGGACCGCCATTTTTCCCGATTTCATGGAAAGGCACCACAGGAGCAGCAGGGCGCCTGGCAGGACGAGACCCACAGGCCCCTTGGTGAGGCAGGCAAGGCCCGCTGCACCGTAGGCGATAATCAGATGTTTCTTATTATTTTCCATGACACCCAGGTATCCGGAGAGCATGGTGGGAATGGTAAAGAGGAGGAGCATGCTGTCCGTAATGATGGCGTGGGAAATTACCCAGAATTCCAGGGACAGGGCCATCATGGCGCCGGACCAGATGGCGATGACCGAATCTCTCCGAATCTTTTGGATATACCAGATAAGGAGAGTCACGGAGAGGGAGCCGCAGGCCACCGCCGGAAGCCGGGAGGCCAGGTCCGTAAACCCAAGGAGGGAGTAGCTCAGGGAAAGAAGCCAGTACACCATGATAGGCTTATCATACCAGTAGGTGCCGTAAATCTGGGGGGACATCCAGTTGCCGGACTGTACCATTTCTTTTGCCGTCAGGGCGTAATTGGACTCTACGGGATCCGTCACCGGCAGGAGCCAGGATCCCCAGAGCAGGAAAAGGAAGGCCGCAAGGAAAAAGAAGAGGAGTGTCTTCCACTGGCCATTATGGGATTCCGGTTCCTTTGGGATTGTGTGATTTTTTTTCTGTTTTCTGCTCACTGGGAAACCTCATCTTTCAAATACAAAGAGGCCGTATCCTTTTTCCAAAGGACGGTGAGGCCTTGTTTCTGATCCTTTGGCCATTTGTTGTAGACCTTGTCCTGCACAAGGATGTAAGCCTTTGGCGGGAGAGAAGTTTCTTCGTCTTTCCCGGGGAGAAGAACTCCATTTTCCGCATTCTTTTCATCTACGGACAATTTCTTCTTGTCAAATTCCGGAAGCGCCTTTCCATAGATGTCTGTATAGAATGCAATGGAAGGACGGTAGAAGGTATCGATGTAAAGAGGAATGGAGCTGTCAGTCTTTGTGTGCACCAATTCTTCTGCAATGGCTTTTGATGTAAAAAGGGAGGAAACAGGGGCTGCAAAGAGGCACCAGATGGAAAAGACAAATCCAACCATCAATAGGGCCTGGGAAACGAAGAATCCATGAATGCGGCCGGATTTCAATCTTTCCGCGGCCAGCAGGGATATGGCGGCCATGAAAAGGGCGGCGCCATAGCGGACGGCAGGTCCGCCGGCAGGAATAAAGGGCACGAAGGCAATGGCTCCGGCAATAAGAAGGCCGAAAATCACATGGCCGAGAAGGAAGGTCTTCGGAATGTGGCCCGATTTCTCGCAATCCGTGATATACATCCCCGCCAGCAGGGACAGCGGCGGGAACAGGGGAAGAATGTAGGAAAAGAGCTGGGTGGACGAGAAAGAGAAGAACAGGAAGATGAAGAGGGTCCACACCAGGAAATAGGAGGCATTGCGGTCCTTCATCCATGTTTTTGCCCGGCGGAAAAGGCCGGGAATGGTGCCAACCCAGGGATAAAATCCGACGAGTACCACCACAAGGTAGAGCCAGTAATGATTCTGCCCTGCATGCTCCGGGCTCACGAAACGGGTAATATTGTGGTACCCCAGGAAGGTATCGATGAAAGCGTTTCCATGGATCATGGCCATGTCTATGTACCAGGGAAGGCCTACAAGGCAGGCCAGGGGAATGCCCCAATACCACTTGAGGGCCATCACATTCTCCAGGGTAAAACGCTTTGTGAAAATCATCCAGAGCCCTACGATGAGGGCAGGAAATCCAAATCCGATGGGCCCCTTCGTGAGGAGCGCCAGGCCGCAGGCTATATAGGCAATGACGTAGTCTTTCCTGAGAAATGACAGGAGAGCTGCGGTGAGGGTCAATGTAAGAAGGGTATCGGTAACGCTGCTTCTAGCCAGAACGATGATTTCCAGGGAAGAAGCGCAGATGAAAGCACCCCGGAGGGCCGCTTTCTCACCGATAAGCCGGCGGGAAGCCAGATACAGATACACTGGGGTCAGGGCCCCCAGAAGGACCGAGGGAAGCCGGGCAGCCCAGGTAGATACGCCGAAAATAGAAAAAGACACCGCTTCCAGCCAGTAGAAAAGCGGCGGCTTATCATACCAGAAATCACCATAAATCCGGGGAGAAATCCAGTCTCTCGTGGCAATCATTTCTTTGGCCGTTTCCCCATAGACCGGTTCATCAGGATCCAGGAGAGGGATGAGGCCCACACCGGCACCGTAGAGCACAAGGCAGAACAGAAACAGGAAAAGACAGTTTTTATTGATTTTCATGATGCTTACTCTTCAGGTAGAAATGATAGCCCACAGCGATAAGAATGACAATGACAAAGCAGACACCGGCGATTTCCCATTTATAATCAAGGAGGAGCTTCCAGTTGTGGCCGAGTACGGAACCGGCATAAACGAGAAATATGGTCCAGGGAATAGTGCCGGCCAGTGTAAGGATCAGGAATTCCGGCAGTGGGAACTGGGCGATTCCAGCGGGCAGGGAAATAAAAGTACGAACACCGGGAAGAAGACGGCCTGTAAGAATGGCAATGGCGCCATAGTTTTCAAACCAGTCCTTGGCGGCAATGAGTTTCCTGGCACCAAGGCCGCCTTTGGAAGTGTGCTTCAGAATGAGGCCGCGGCCTCCTTTATACCCCATGTAATAGGACAGGAGGGAACCGGTAATGCCGGCTACGGTTCCGATGAGCACGGTGGGCCAGAAGGAAAAAATATTCTGGGATACAAGAAATCCCGCAAAGCCCAGGATGATTTCACTGGGAATGGGAATATTCATATTTTCCAGCACCATACAGACAAAGAGTGCCAGATAGCCCCAGTCTGAGAGGAATGTAATGATAATTTCCATAATAATCCTTTGCCTGCCCTGCAGGACTTCAATACAGTATATGGGTAACAGGATTGCTCCTGATTTTTATTATATAGGTAAATGTTATAGAAAATATAAACGGGAAAAAACTCCGGTTAAAAAGTGGGGCACAGGTCAACGAATTCAATCCTGCGATACTTTCGGATTTTAAACGACATATCTATGGCTGCCGGCAGAAGGTATTTTTCTGCAGGTATTGAAAATACATGTAGATATTCGCACTTTTAACTATAGCATGATACAAGGGGCAGGGTCAAATAAGAAGGCAATAAAAAGAGGGGCTGTAAAATAATGCGGTTTTCTGACGCTTCTTGCACACCGTTTTTCAGGTTCTAAAGGTTCTGCCGTACACGGAACCTTCAGAACCCTAGAATCATCTTTGCCAGATGAACAGAAAGTCATAATATCAGCGATTATTGCACAGCCCTTTGGCATGGATGGAGATGACAACCGGGTTCGAGAAAATAAGGAACCCAGGGAAAGCTTTTCCCTTGATGCAGGGGACCCGGAATATAGTGATGTCCCTGGCGAAGCTGCTGCCCGTCCCATAGTCCGGTCTTTTTCTTACCGGCTGGCGGCGATGGCGTCGTGAATGAGCCGGGCGTAGACCTTTGTGCCTTCCGGATTCGGATGAATCCGGTCACCGCTCAGCCATTCCGGATGGGTGGAAGCTACGCTGTACCAGTCTACAATGGTTACATTGGGATGTTCTTTGGCAATTTTTTGGATATACCGGTTATTGCTGTCCTGCCAGCTGGTGGCCGGGCAGTATACGTTCACCCAGAAAATCAGGCGGTCCGGTCCCAGGTATTCCAGGAGGGCCTTTGTCTGTTTTTCATACTGTCCGTCAATGGGGCCATTGGTGCCGAGGGCGATGACCACGGTGTGGCCCAGTTTCCCCATAGAATCCATCTGACGGGCCACATCCAGGCCGGCCCCTACGTAGCGGGATACCTTGGCATCGATGTAGCAGTTCGGAAGTACATCCCGGATGGCCATGGCGGAGCCCAGCATGACGGAGTCCCCAATGCAGGCGGCATCCCGGAGATTCGGATTATTTTCATCAATCACCGGCGCTGCAGGCTTCTTTTCATCCTGGTGCTTCAGGGCTTCTTCATTTTCTGCGAACCGTGCTTTCATTTCATCCGTATCCGATACTTTCACATCAGAGGAAGTCCAGATGCCCCGGGCCCCATAGACCATGAGAGTGAAACCGGGCAGAGAGAGGAACAGGAGTACAAGAATCTTGATCATCGCCATTTTCGGCTTCAGATGACGGGAAAAGAGGGCTTTCAGTCCCTGCACCAGGAGTTCGGTCCACACCGAGAGAAGGACGATGGCCGCCATTTCTGCCACCGGCATGAGGGGAGAAATTTCATTCCATCTCATGTACTGGCAGAGAAAGATGACCGGGTACTGCCAGAGAAAAATGCCATAGCTGTACTTGCCGATCCATTGGAGGAGGGGCGCATTGAGGAGGTGGCCGAAGGGCAGGTGCCTGTCGGAGGTCAGGAATATAAGAAGGCAGAAGAGGAGCGTATAGAGGAAGAGACCCGCTTCATACATAAAGGGCATGTCCCCTGACAGGTACACATATCCGTATCCTGTGAGTCCCAGGGAAGCCAGAAACAGTAAGGTGGCCAGATGCTTGTATCCATGGGAATGAGTGTTGGATACCGGATAATGGTACAGGAAAAATCCAAGGGCAGCGCCCAAAAGAAGGGCATAGACCCGGGTATCAGTTCCGTAATAGAGACGGGTGATGTCGGCGCCTTCGTTATAGAAGACAGGCATCCACAGGGCAGAGAGGAGGCCTGATGCCAAAAAGAAAGCGATTCCTGCCTTTCTCCCGTAAAAATAACGGACCCCCGCATAGAGGCAATAGAGAAGAGGCCAGATGAGATAATATTCCAGCTCTATCCCAAGAAACCAGAGATGGGTAAAGGGGGACTGGTTTGTGAGACGGGTGAAATAGTCGGCGCTCTGGGAAATCTGCCACCAGTTGTTGAATCCCAATAGAACAGAAAGGGCCTCGGGTCGAATGGCGGAAATCACCGGCGGCGCAAAGAAAGAGTAGGCCCCGATGGTGACGAGCATCATAATGAGAAGGGATGGATAAATCCGGGCAATCCTCTTCCTGTAGTAGGACAGCAGGGGGAAAGAGCCGGCATCCCCTTTTTTCTCACAGGTATAAGCCAGGAGGCATCCGGAAAGGACGAAAAAGAGGGATACCCCCAGGTAGCCGCCCCGGATGGTCTGTGGAAACATGTGGAACAGGGTAATGCCGATAATGGCCAGGGCCCGGAGACCGTCCAGTCCGCGGATGTGGCCGCCCAGCCCCTCCCGGGCTGTATGGTAAAAGTTTTTTGGGCAGGAGATGCAGCGGGCGCAGTAGGCACTGTAATTGCTCGTATCTGCCAGTATGATGCAGATGCGTGCATCGGGATACTCCTTTTCCAAAACTCTCTCATCGGAAGGAGCAGGGAGGGGTATATCCTCCTTTTCCCGGTCCTGCAGGAATTGGGCCAGCGCTTCCCGGGCCTTTTCCGCAATATCCATGGAGCTGCCTTCGGCCCGGCAGCCGGGAAGATCCGGGAAAAAGGCGGAATAGATCCGGCTTTTAGGATTATAGGTAAAAACGGCGGGATAAAAATATTTCATTCAGAGATTCCTTCTTAGTCATGGTATATATGAAATCGGACATTCGACAGCCCGGCGAATTTTCTCTCTGGGACTTCCTCTTTTTGAGAAAAAACAGGAAGCTGTTCCAGCTTCGAAGACAGGACCGGGCAGAATGGGTCCAGCAGGTATTTTTATGCATGAAAAACGCAGTTTGTACTGCCTGCAGCGTACTCTATTCTATACCATACAGCGGGAAGCTGCAAAGAAATTTTATATTATTTTTTTCCCTTTTTATCGGAGAAAATGATTCATGGGGCAGTCAAAAGTCCCATGGGAAAAAATGAAAATTTGACATTTATGTAACAAGTTGATAAAATATGCATAGATTGCATAAAGATACTGGAAATCAAAAAACGAATTTCAAGAATATTCTCTTGAAATCGTGAGATAAGGACCAGGTTTTCGGCTATTCTTTATGGGGAAGACAAAGGGGAGCCTGAATAAAAATTCATAGAGGCTTCCGGTAATGTAAAACAGACTATGTGGAGATGATTGTCATGATGGGTAAAAAATTGAAAATCGCATTGGCATTGGGGGCTATGGCTGCTACATTCCTGGCAGCCGGCTGCGGCGGCAGTTCCAAGAACAGCGCTTCCGCTTCTAAGAATGGCATTCCTTCCGTCATTCGGGTAGGATCAGAAACCACATTCCCGCCTTTCGAATTTACGAAAGATGATAAGTATGTGGGCTTTGATCTGGACCTGGCCGATGCGGTCATTAAACAGATGGGCAGCAAGATGGAATTCAAGAGCATGGGCTTTGATGCCCTTATCCCGGCCGTACAGTCCGGTCAGATCGATCTCATTGCTGCCGGCCTCAATGCAACTCCGGAACGGGCAAAGCAGGTGGCTTTCTCTGATCCCTATTTCACCCAGGATGGCTTCATCATCATCGTCAATAAAGACAATGACAGCATCAAAGACTGGGCTGACCTGGAAGGCAAGAACGTAGGCGCCCAGGTAGGTACACAGCAGGTAAAACTGGCCCAGGAAGCGAAAGCAGCCAATGTAAAACAGCTGGATTCCAACTCCCAGGCTTTCATGGAACTGCAGGCTAAGACGCTGGATGCCGTAGTCATCGACCAGCCGGTAGGCATGTACTACCTGAAACAGGGGGCGGATAAGGACCTGAAGATTGTAGGAACCGCCAAGGATGCCCAGGGTATGGTATTTGCCATGAAGAAAGACAATAAAGAACTGCAGGCAGCGGTGAATAAGGCTCTGAAAGAGTTGAAGGACAACGGCACCTACGATAAGATTTATAAGAAATGGTTCGGCGATGAAGCAAAGAAATAAATTTCTTTATTAATATGAAGTGTAAGACTCTCCTCCAGTTAATGGAGGAGAGCCTCTTTTTATTGGGCGCTTATTTATGGAATTTTATGCAATATATAATATAGACCATGGAAACAGCATCATGGATAGGCTTGACTAATTCGAAAATATACGATATAATACAGCCAGAATAAATCGATAAATATCGTTGTATTATTAATACTATAGATTTTGTACAAGAAAAAGGAGAAATATTATGTTTACATTACCTGAACTGCCCTATGCCTATAATGCCCTTGAACCGGTGATGGATGAAGCAACCCTCCATTTCCATCATGACAAACACCATGCTACCTATACAGCAAACCTGAACAAGGCGCTGGAATCGCATCCGGAACTGGCTGAAAAATCCATCCGTTACCTCATTGCCCATCTGAACCATCTTCCGGAAGACATCCGGGGAGCTGTCAGAAATAACGGAGGCGGTTATTTCAATCACGCCCTGTTCTGGGATATGATGGCTCCGGAAGGCAGCACATCCTTTGGCGGCCCTGTAGCTGAGCAGATTGCAAAGGACTTTGGTTCCTATGAAGAATTCAAAAAGAAATTCTCCGCTGCTGCGGTATCCCAGTTCGGAAGCGGCTGGGCATGGCTCGTGTGGAACGGAGATCATCTGGAAGTCCTGTCCACCGCCAACCAGGATAATCCTCTTACCGAAGGGAAGAAACCGCTCCTGGCCCTGGATGTTTGGGAACATGCTTACTACCTTCAGTACCAGAACCGGAGGCCGGACTTCGTAGCATCTTTCTTTCGCATCATCAACTGGGACTATGTGAATGAGCTCTTTGCAGATGCAAAGAAGAGCAGAAAATGCGGCGCCGCTGAATAATAAATGGAAGTGAAAAAGACCTGCCGGAAGGCAGGTCTTTTTGGGTGGGAAGGAATATTTCAGTTTGTCGAGCTGTTGAGTTTGATACTGGTGGGTAGAGTTATTCGGGCGGGGGCTTCTAGCTTCTAGCTGCTAGCTCCTAGGAAAGCGGGCCAGCCTACGGCACGAATGACTGACGGAAATACCGGGTAGAAGCGCCGCAGGCGGATCAGCCTTCCTAACAGCTAGCCGCTAGAAGCTAGGAGCTCCATGCGAGTGACTCTATCCGCAAGTATGCCAAACCGTTCGCTCCAACAGCTCTACAAACCGCAATTGGCAGGTCCTCGTATCTTATCATCTACCCTTAATTCTTCTCCGCAAATTCCAGGGCTTCCGCTTCTTCTTTCAGTTCATTCTTGTTTGTGCTTCCCGGGAACCACTGGATGCGTAGGGGGAGACGGAAGGTCTTTTCAAAATCCTTAATCAGGTTCTGCACCGCATGGGCAGGGACATCGAAATTATCCCGGCTCGTGTAAATGCGAAGATCCATGGCCTGCCGGGAAGAGGTGCAGATGAGTTTCGTAATACACTGCTCATGGCTTTCATCGAGCCCTTCCGCCACGGCCAGGAACAGGGCCATCATACGGACTTCCTTCATCTGCAGGTCCGAAAGAATGCGGACATGGGTATTGGATTTCAGGAACTTACTGGAATAGCCATGGTGGAAAGCGCAGATGAGGGCGCACATGATCTGTTCCCTGTGGGACCAGCCGAATATGTGGGCATTGGCGGTGATGTAGGCACTGTGCCGGGCATGACTGTAGTAGTTGACGATAGTACCCGTATCGTGAAGAAGACCGGCGGCTGCCAGAATTCTCCGCATCCGGTCATTGAGATGGTGCATCTTTTTCCACTGGTCAAACATGGAGAGAGCCATGGCCGTGACGTAGGAGGTATGGAAATCATATTCCACCGGCAAGGTGTAGAGATAGTTCTTTACAGAAGAAAAGAGCATATCATTGCGCCAGTGGTTTTCTTTATCATATAGGGGATCGTAGTAATGGAAGAACAGTCCTTCCCGGAGGCCGCAGCCGGAAATAGTGAGGTACGAAGATTTGGCTTTCCGCACGATTTCCTGGACCACCAGGGCTCCCGCAATGATGATATCCGCCCGTTCCGAAGAGAGACCGGAAATCTTCTGACGCTCTTCGTAGGTCTTGGAACAGATGGATTTCACCATGGAAAAGAGATTTTCCACAGGGAGATTGTAATTGTGCAGCTTTGGCAGGGGATAGGAAGAGGCCCGCTGGTGTACTTTCGCCAGGTTTCGGACGGTGCCGCCGACACCGATGACTTCCATGGGCTCTTTGGGAAGCCAGGGAATTTCATCGAGTTTCTTCTGGATAAAGTCCCGGATTTCATTGATTTTATTGTATCCCACATCGCCGGAGGACTGGAACATCTCCGTCAGGGTAACAGCGCCCATGGGGATGCTGACGGAATGGATCCGCTTTTTGTCTTTCACAAGGGAAATTTCCACGCTGGCTCCGCCCAAATCGAAAAGGAGAAAATTCTTCCGGTCTATGGTGTGGATGACCCCTGAAAAACCGAGTGCCGCCTCCGCTTTTCCGCTGATGATGGTCATGGGAATGCCGGTGGTCAGCCGGACCCGCTTCAGGAAAGAAGCTCCGTTAATGGCATTTCGAACCGCCGCTGTGGCTACGGCCATGACTTTTTTGACCTTCTGTACCGCGATGATATGGGAATAAACGGCAAGGCATTTTAATGCCCGCTGCTGGGCCTCTTCCGTCAGCTGCCGGGAATCCATGGTCATTCCTTCTGCCAGACGGATAGACTTCTTTTCCTGGTAGACCAACCGGTAAGCACCGTGGGCTCCAATCTGCATAATGACAAAACGGATAGAGTTTGAACCCAGGTCAATGATTGCAATTCGCTCCATGGTATCTCCTTTATAGCAGCTACATAAAATCTAGCTGCTTATTATTATTTATTATCCTTATTTTACAACAGAAAGAGCTTGAAAAGAAGAAATCCCCATCATTTGGAAATTGTAAAATCTCGGTAAAGGAAGAAGTGACAAGTAGTGGGATGGTCACTCAAAAGGATAGGACAGTCAACCCTGTGTATCAGCGATTCTTTATTTTATACACCAGTCCTGTAATGGCAAGAATAACGGTGAAAGCAGTGATTGTCATGGACCAAGCGATGCCGAAGTGCATGTATCCTTCAAAGGAGAAGTCCCAGGTGAAGTACATGATGGTCAGTATGGCGGCGGCAATGCAGCCTATGGCGAGGATGGTCGGCTTTTCCCGGTAGGTAAATAGAAAACAGATCCCTGCTATGTAACCGGCTATGCCGGCAGCGGAAAGCATATCGTCGTGGTAGAGAACAAGGGAGACGATGGAAAGAATGAATGCGTATTTCAATGAAAACTCCTTTCTTTGCTGGATGTATTGCCAATTTCAATTTGTCGAGCTGTTAAGTTCGACAATGGAGGGTAGAGTCATTCGAGCGGGGGCTTCTAGCTGCCAGCTCCTGGCTTTTAGGAAAGCTGGCCAGCTTACGGCACGAATGACTGACGGAAATACCGGGTGGAAGCGCCGCAGGCGGATCAGCCTTCCTGGCTGCTAGCCGCTAGAAGCTAGGAGCTCCATGCGAGTGGCTCTATCCGCAAGCATGCCAACCGCCAAATCCCAACAGCTCTACAAACCGCAATAGACCGTACGGCCAGACCTATTTGACCAGCTGCTCGAAGTCTTTGTCCCCGTGGAGCCAGGTGAAGTGATCCTGTACCCGGGCCTGGGGCTTTACATTCTGGGGGTCCAGGTCGATAGCCTTTTTGAGATATTCCAGGGCCTTGGGCTTGTCCCTTTTATCGGCATAGTCCGTGGCGATACCATAGTAGGACCAGGTATTCTTGGGGTCTTTGGCAAGGACTTTCTGGAAAAAGGTGATGGATTCGTCGTAGTGTTTCCCCAGCTTCTGGGCCATGGCCATGTCGAAGAAGGCCTGCACATAGTCCGGGTTGATGGATAAGGACTTTTGGATGGTGACGATTCCTTCTTCCGGGGACACGTCAAAGGCCTGGATAATGCCCTTGAGAGACAGGGCTTTATAGTTTTCTTCATCTTTCGCCAGGGCATCATTGGCCAGCTGCAGGGCGGTGAGATGGTCCCCTTTTCCATAGGCCGTCACCGCTTTACGGTAAATATCCTCTGATTCCTTTGCAATGACATGGATCTGGGGAGCCGATTGGGACAGGGCAGGAGCAGAGGAAGCCGGCGGCTTTCCTGTGCCGCAGCCGGCAGAAATCAGGGTAATGGCAATGAGACAGCAGATGGGAAGAACTTTCATGGAATCTCCTTTTTTCCCTGCGCCAGGGCAGGGATTTTAGTATAATGGGTGAAGAATATTTCAGTTTGTCGAGCTGTTAAGTTCGACACTGGAAGGTAGAGTCATTCGAGTGGGGGCTTCTATAGTGAACGACAAAAATAACTTTATTTAAAGCTGCACAGGGTTCGAAGCTGATTATTTGGCTTTTTCCAAGCCTCGAATGCTTTTTCAACTGTTTCCATAAGTTCCATTAAGGTTGCAAAGAAACGATTGTGTGTATATTCTCTGCGGGTTTTTCTCCAAACCTGTTCGATTGGATTCAGATCAGGTGAATAGGGAGGAAGCATCAAAATTGTAATTTTATCTGATATATCCGCATATTCTGGCCGCTTTTCTACAGCAATTAGTCGATAGGCCTTTTTGTGCCAAGGGGCATTGTCCATTACCAGAACATAATGCTTGCCTTCCGGCAACGGTTTTGCAGCCAAGAACTCACGAATAGAGGCTATTGTGGTCTCATAGTTGAATTTCTCCGGCTTTGTCGTAAATAACTCTCCGGTTTCTGGGATAACAAACCCACTATAAGGAGACTTGAAACGTGCCGGGAATGATTTCACCTTAGGTGCACTGCCTTTTTCATACCATCCACGTGTAATTGTAGTCTGAATTTGGAAATGCACTTCGTCCTGAAATGTCAGAATTGCGGTACTGTCTGCTTTTACTTCGTCGATTTTTTTTTAAAGGCAATTCGTTCATCCGTATCTTCGTATCCCTTGGATGGATATAGTTGGGGGCGGATAAGGGAAAAGCCCAGACTGTGAAATAGACGTTGGCATTGTCTAACGCTTAGCGTAGTGTTGTACTTACTACTGATATAGTCAGACAAGCTCGGCCCATCCCAGACATTGTAGCCGTATTGTTTTGGCTCGGAAGTAAGGGCCTGCTTGATTTCTTTTAGCTGCCCGTTGGTAAGCTTTGAGGGCCGGCCTTTGTGCCCTTTTAATTTAAGTGCGTCAAAGCCCTTTTCATCAGCAATTTTTACCCAGGATGAAATTGTCATCTTGCTTACACCAGCTAATTTACTGATTTGGGAAGCAGACAAACCGGATAGAACCATGTTTACGGAGAATACTCTGAAATGGAACCTGGCGTCATCAGTAGACGACATAATCTCCTTACCTTGTCTCAAAAGTTCTTCCGGATCAGTGTGATACTTTCGATTGTTCATATGTACTGTACCTCCAATTGAAGTATAGCACATAGATACATCAATTTAAAGTAAAGTAATTAATGTCGTTTACTATAGCTGCTAGCTCCTGGCTTTTAGGAAAGCTGGCCAGCCTACGGCACGAATGACTGACGGAAATACCGGGTGGAAGCGCCGCAGGCGGATCAGCCTTCCTGGCTGCTAGCCGCTAGAAGCTAGGAGCTCCATGCGAGTGGCTCTATCCGCAAGCATGCCAACCGCCAAACCCCAACAGCTCGACAAACCGCAATTGGATGTACGACATACAACATACCTATTATACCAAAGGAGGAACGTTATGAGTCGATTTGCTTTTATTACCGGCGCCACCAGCGGGATTGGACTGGCCTCTGCCCATGCATTGGCAAGAAAAGGATATGACCTCGTCATTGCAGCCAGAAACGGGGAGAAACTGGAGCAGGCCAAAAAGGACATAGAAGAGCAGGAAAAAGTAAAAGTGACCACCTATAAGCTCGACGTCCGTAATCCGGAAGAAATTCACCGGGTGGCGGAGGACTGCCTCAAACATGTGGGAACCCCTTATATTCTCCTGAACGATGCGGGCCTTGCCAGGGGGCTTGAACCTTATGGAGAAACAGCAGAGGAAGATACACTCCAGATGGTGGATACCAATATCAAAGGCCTTTTCCTTGTCACCCGGGCATTCCTTCCGTCCATGCTGGAAAAGAATGAAGGCCACATCATCAATCTCGGATCCACTGCAGGGCTCTATGCTTACGCCGGTGCAGCGGTGTACTGTGCCACCAAGGCCGCTGTAAAGACATTCAGCGATGGAATCCGTATCGATGTGATTGACAGTGATATCAAAGTGACTACCATTCAGCCGGGTATCGTGGAAACCCCATTCAGCGAAGTTCGTTTCCATGGAGATAAGAAGCGGGCGGATGCGGTGTATGAAGGCATTGATGCCCTCCAGGCGGAAGATATTGCCAATGTGATCGCATTTGTGGTGGACCAGCCGAAACGGGTACAGATCAGTGATGTGGTCATCATGGCCAACCAGCAGGCCACAGGGTTCATGGTAAGTAAAAAGAAAAAGTAACACAGTTTACCTATCAACCGGGCGGTCAAGGCATGGGAAAAGTGGCTCAAGGGGAAAGGGCAACGCCTGGGGGGAGGAGCGGCGCACAATATTTAGAGGCACCGCAGAATATGTATTTCGCGGCTTCGTCGCTGATTACAAAATTGGCGGCGCTATATGAATTGTGCGCCGCTCCTTCCCCTTGGCCGGAGGCCATTTTCCTTCAGCCACTTCGCCGAAGGCGTTACCCTTCAGCCACTTTCTGCATATTAACGTGCTTCATCTGTCAATTCGATGTTGGTAAATTTTTATTGTCAAGCATTTTTGAAAATGTCCCGAGAATTGTCATTTAATAGCCCCGCAATAGTGGGGCTATTTTGAGTGGTTAGGCCAGTATGTTACTAAAATATGTTACGCGATGCAAGTTCTTCTGGATCTTGTCTGGAATGATGCGGTCTTGTAAGGACGTAATGACGGAAAGATGCCTGCTTCCATGGGTGACTCATCGGTGGAATCCAGTGTTTCTGAGGCTTTGGTTTGGTATAGTCAGCATCAAGCTCAGGAGATTTCTTCTGGCGCAAAGGGATGGCTTCCAGCGCGTAGATACTGGTATCGTTAACACTGCAGTAGAGTTCGCCGTTGAAAGCCCGTATGACTAGTACTTTGGTTCCGCTGGCATAATGCACCTGATGGCCTTCTGAATCAAGCATACGATAGTACTGACGCTGGAAACGGATGCAGTGGCCTCTGTCTACCGTACGGCCTGTAAGTACAGCCAGTATCAGGTTGATCCTCTCATCTGACGGTTGCGTCACAAAAGCTGATTTGGTACTATTGGGGGGAAGTGCAAACTTCGCATTGAATTCTTTTAGGTAGGACTTGAGGAATTCATTGGCGTCTGCAATAGTCGTGATGCCTGCCTGTCTCAGCTCAATCGGCAGGCGCGACTGCAGCGTCTCATTGAGCCGCTCAACCCGGCCTTTGGCCTGTGGTACGCTGCTTGACTCAAGGTGTATCCCCAGTTGCCTGCAAGCGTAACCGAACTGCGTATAGGTATCCTCGTCGATGGACGGGGATCCTTTTTGTTTGTAAATGAACACAGTGCGTTTATCCGTGAAGATTTCCACAGGGATTCCGTAATCTTTGAGAGTCTGCCAGAGGACATGGTAATAGCCGTTCAGGGTCTCCTGGGTGTCAAAATAGCCGCCAGTCACGATGCCAGTAGCATCATCAATGAAGAGGTGGAGATGCCAGATCTTCCCGGGGACCCATTCATATGGAGTGGCATCACCCTGCAGCTGTTCCCCAAAGTAAGCATGCCGTGGACGCCGGCTGTGGGCATCTTCAGCAGCCACAAGATTGACTTGTATTTCCATCTGCTTTTTTCTGGATTTCGTGTTGCTTTTCATTGCTTCCAATTTCCTCCTGATCCGTTTTCTTTTGGCCCGTGTAGCCTTAGGAGAGAGAATAAAGGCTGCCTCAAGAATGGAGGCTACAGAGGAAACAGAGACATGGATATTCTCATGTCTGTCCAGAAGTTCGGTAAAGTGGGTAAAATTGGCGCCATAGTACTCATTCTGGTAAAGAGCCACAATTTTTTCTCTGAGTGAGGCTGGAAGTGTTGTTACGGGTTGTCTACCCCTGTTCCCGTGGACAAATGCTGCTTTACCTTCCTGACGATAGCGCAGGATTAACCGGTTCACGGTGCGGACAGTGCACCCCAGCCGGACTGCTGCTGCAAGCTTGTTGCCATCTGGATGAGCAACAAGAGATTTGATTGTTTCATATTTGAACTGCTCGTCCATCGTTAATTCAACCTTTCTGATAAAAATTCCTCCCATCACTTGCGTTAAGATTGTGATGAGATTATACCATGACTGGGACATTTTCATTTGTGGTTACTTGAGACAATATCACTTGTGGTTCATAGTCAATTCGATGTTGGTAAATTTTTATTTGCAATTCATCCCTGCTTCTTGTATAATATAAAAGCTTGCTATTCCGCAGGCAACTTCCTGGCCCGTAGCGAGTGCGGGACATAGGTCCGAAAAGGAGGCGAATTTCGTGAAAAAGTATGAAGTTATGTTCATTGTGAACGCAGCTGATGATGAAGTCATTAAGGCTGCTGTCAAACTGGTACAGGACACCATCACCAGAATCGGTGGTACCATTGACAAAGTTGATGAATGGGGCAAACGTCATCTTGCGTACGAAGTAAAGCATCAGAGTGAAGGCTACTACGTAGTAGTAGATTTCCAGGCTGATCCGGCGCAGATTAAAGAACTTGACCGCGTTATCAAGATTCATGAAGAAATTATCCGTCATATCATTGTAAAACAGGATGACTAAGAGGTAGCACAATGAATTCAGTTCAAGTTATGGGTAACCTGGCACGGGATCCGGTCGTTCGCGCAACGAAAACCGGTCGTTCCGTAGCATCTTTCACCGTGGCAGTCAATCGTAACTACGTGACTCCCCAAGGCGAACAGCGGGAGCTGACAGACTGGATTAATGTGGTTGCCTGGGGCTCCCTGGCTGAAGCCGTAGGCAATCAGCTGAGAAAGGGAATGCGTGTCTTTGTAGAGGGACGCTATTCTACCCGCTCTTACGATGCACAGGATGGAACGAGAAAGTATGTCACTGAAGTGGTGGCCAATTTTGTCGCCATTCCTTTAGGAACAAACAGTTCTTCTTCCTACGCACCGCAGCAGCCTCAGGGTAATTCTTTCGGCGGAAACGGTTTCGGCGGAAATAATAATTTCGGCGGAAACGGTGGAAACAATGGCAGTTTTGGAGGAAACGGCTTTAACAACAATGCTCCCTCCGGACAGAACAGCCAGCCGGGAGGCAATTTTGGTCAATTTGGTCCTAAAGGAAAAGATGAAGATATTCCTTTCTGATGTGCATTGATTTTGGAGGATATAGAAAGCATGATTAGAAGAGACAGAGTAAGAAGACCGAGAAGAAAGGTCTGCCAGTGCTGCGTAGATCACGTAGACACCATTGATTATAAGAACGTTCAGGCCCTGCGCCGTTTCGTTTCCGAAAGAGGAAAGATTCTTCCCCGCCGCGTAACCGGAACATGCGCAAAGCATCAGCGTAAGATCAACCTCGCTATTAAGAGAGCAAGAGCTATTGCCCTGCTTCCTTTCAGCGCTGACTGATTGAATGAACAAAGAGCTGTGAAAGTGAGAAATCACCGTCACAGCTCTTTTTTGCTGCGTGGAAAATGGAGCGGGAGAGCCCAATTTCAGTGAGCTGTTGGGTTTGGCGCTGATGGGTAGAGTCATTCGTGCGGAGCTTCTAGCTGCTAGCTCCTGGCTTTTAGGAAGGATCAACAGCCTACGGCACGAATGACTGATGGAAACAGGTAGGAAGCGCCGCAGGCGGGCCAACTTTCCTGGCAGCTAACAGCTAGAAGCTAGGAGCTCCATGCGAGTGACTCTATCCACAAGCATACCAACCACCCCCATCAGCTCGCTAAACCGCAATATCCCCTCTTGTCATAGGTCCATCCCCTCTTGTCATAGGTCCACTCCTTGACAGGCAAAAGACCGGTTCGTATAATATATATACACATATTAATTAATATTCATGCAATGTAGCACATTTCTTTCCCCCGGGAAAGGAGTGTGCTTTTTTGTCCTTTAAGGAGGGAATTTTATGAGTAAAACCGGGGGATTTGGCAAGAGGTTCGGACTTCTTCTTGCAATTATTGCCATGGCGGCGGTGTATATGCTGCCCACGCCGGCGGACCTGCCCACCCAGGGTCATCGGCTGATCGGGATTCTTGTATTTGCGGTTATCGTGTGGATGACGGAAGGGGTTTCTTATCCGGTCAGTTCATTTGTGATTATTACCCTTATGTGTTATACCCTGGGGATGGCGCCGAACCCGGCGAGTCCTGATAAGCTTCTGGGAACGAGTAAGGCTCTGGGCATGGCCCTTTCCGGTTTCTCGTCCAGCGCCTGGGCGCTGGTGGCGGGGGCCATGTTCCTGTCGGCGGCTATGATGATTACGGGACTTGACAAGCGGATAGCCCTCTTTGTCATGAGCCGTGTGGGCATCAAGTCCAGCCACCTCATCGCAGGCGTCATTTTCGTTGGATTCCTGCTTTCCTTCTTTGTACCTTCTACTACGGCCCGGGTATCTTGCCTCGTTCCTATCGTGGTCGGCATCATCCGTACCTTTGGATTGAAAGCGGGATCCACCTTTGCCGGCGTGCTGATGATGGCAGTGGCCCAGGCGGACTCCCTGTGGAATGTAGGCATTAAGACCGCAGCGGCCCAGAACATGGTGGCCATCGGCTTCATCCAGCAGGTCCTGGGACAGGATATCAGCTGGATTGACTGGTTCATTGCGGCATTCCCTTATGCCGCCATCATGTCGGTGGTCCTTTATTTCCTCCTGGTCTATACCATGCCTCCGGAAGTGAAAGAACTGCCCGGCGGTAAAGAGGCGCTGGAAAAGATGCGGGCCGAATTGGGACCGATTACAGGAGGGGAAAAGAAGCTGCTCATCATTTCCTGCCTTCTCCTCTTCTTCTGGGTCACAGAAAAAAAGCTTCATCCCTTTGATACCACCACCGTCACCATCACCGGCATCATGCTGATGATGCTTCCGGGGGTGGGGGTCATGACCTGGAAAGATGCGGCATCCCGCATTAACTGGGGAACCATTGCCCTCTTCGGCGTAGGCATCAGCCTTGGCAGTGCCATCCTGAAATCGGGCGCCGCTACCTGGCTGGCCAACCATTTCATTGCCCTCTTCGGCATGGAAAATATGGCGCCCATCATGGTCATGGCTATCCTGGCATTCTTCCTGATCGTCATCCATCTGGGCTTTGCCAGCGCCACAGGCCTCGCTTCGGCTATGATTCCAATCGTCATTGCGGTGTTGCAAAATGTGAATACACCGGGAATCAATGTCATCGGCATGACCATGATTCTCCAGTACACCATCAGTTTCGGCTACATCCTGCCGGTGAATGCGCCACAGAATATGATTGCCTATTCCACAGGCTACATTACATCAAAGGATTTCCTCAAGACCGGGATTCCGTTTACCATTATTTCCTATGGCGCCATCCTTCTCTTCAGCCTGACCTACTGGCACTGGCTGGGATATGTGGGATAAGGCTTTGACTCGAAAGCTGTGGACGCGGGAAATCGCTTTCACAGCTTTTTTTGTGCGCCGCTGCAAAGAAAGAGGGAGATCATTCAGTCTGTTTCGCTGCCGGGCTCATGGGGCTGCACCTTTATAGGTAGATTTATTCGAGTGGGACCTTCCGGAAAAGCGATACAACCATGACATGAATGAACGGCAGAAATTTCAGAGGAAAGCGCTTCAGGCGGATTCATTTTCCGGCAGCCGGAAGTTAAATGACCCGGAAGAGTGACTTCAACAATCGGCACCCCGTGCAGTCTGTCTAAAATCCCTGTAAAGCCTTGACAATTACTGGCACGAATGCTATTCTAATATCGTAAGTTAGCACTCGAAGAGCATGAGTGCTAATAAAAGGGTGATATTATGGCAGCTCGAAAAATCAATAACAAAGATAGCCGCCATTATGGCGGGGATGAACTGAATGAGAGAAAAAGGAAGGTGCTCTGGGCCGTTGTCCAGGATTATGCGGATACTGCGGAGCCTGTAGGTTCCCGGACCATTGCGAAAAAATACAATCTTGGTGTCAGCAGTGCCACCATCCGCAATGAAATGCAGGACCTGGAAGACGAAGGGTATCTGGAGCAGCCCCATACTTCGGCGGGACGTATCCCTTCTATCAAGGGATATCGTTTTTACGTGGACTGGCTCATGCAGCCGGCGCCGGTTTCCAATGAAGAAAAGTCCATGATTGACAGCATGCTTCTGGATCATGTGACGAAGGTGGATGAAATTTTCCGCAATATGGCAAAGGCTGTTTCATCCCTGACCCATAACCTTTCCGTCGCCACGTCCGCTGGTATTAAGAAGAAATTCAACTATGTCCGTTTCCTTCCCCTTGACGGAGCCAGGGCCATTCTCCTGGTGGTGACAGACCGGGGAGACGTTTCCAACGCAGTGGTGGATATTCCTAAAGGCAGCACCTTTGATGAAATGCAGCTCCTGGCGGACAGGATGAACCATTTCCTCCATGGCCGGGACGTTGATAGTATGGATGAGAAGGAAATCCTTTCCTTCCGGAAGGATGTAGAAAAGAATTTAAGCCCCTATATGAATGTGTTCCAAACCCTCCAGCGTGTGCTGACACCGCAGCAGGAAGTTTATTCCGGCGGCGCATCCCAGCTGATTGAGCAGCCGGAATTCAAAAATGTAGAAAAAATGCAGGATATCCTAAATCTTCTGGAGCAGCGGGATATGCTGGAAAGCATGCTTCTCTCCAGTTCCGACCAGCCCATTGCCGTCCACATCGGCACGGAAAACCCCATGAAGTCCCTGTCCGATTTATCCATCGTGAGGGCCCAGTTTTCCTCCGGCGGCAGGGTCATCGGTTCTGTGGCAGTGCTGGGACCGACGCGCATGCAGTACAGCAGGATTATCGGCATGATGCGGTTCATGCAGGACAGGCTGGATCAGCTTTTGAAGAATAAAGAGTAAAAATGAGGAGGCTCCCCAATGGCAAAAAAAGAAGAAATCAAAGTAAAAGTGAATACGGAGGAACCGAAGGAAAAGGGAAAAAAGGCGGAGGAAATGCCGAAGCCTACAATAGAGGAACTGCAGCAGCAGGTCATTTTCCTCACCAAACAGGCAGCGGATGCCCAGAAGAAGGCAAGGGAAGCGGAAGATAAGGCCAAGTCGGAAGAGACAAAGCTGGAGACCGCCCTTTCCCAGTATGTAAGACTTCAGGCGGACTTCGACAATTTCCGCCGCCGCACAAAGGAAAGCGAAGCCAAAGCGGCCGATACCTACAAGGCGGAAACCCTGAAATCCTTCCTTCCGGTACTGGATAATTTCGAACTGGCTCTATCCCATATGAAGAAGGATGCATCCGGCGAGGCCTACCTGAAGGGCTTTGAACTGCTCCAGAAGCAGATGATGAAAATCATGGCGGACTTCGGCGTCAAGGAAATCGAAGCCAAAGGCAAGACCTTTGATCCCCATTTCCACGAAGCGGTGAAGATGGTCGCATCTGATGAAATGGATGATGAAACCGTTGCCATGGTTTTCCAGAAAGGCTATCTCTATAAAGATACAGTGATTCGCCCTGCCAAGGTCCAGGTTGTGAAAAACAGCTGACATTGGCGGTTAAATATAGAATTTCAGTTTTAGAAATACATTGGAAAGGAGACATTTTAAATGTCAAAAGTAATTGGTATTGATTTAGGTACAACAAACTCCGTAGTAGCTGTCATGGAAGGCGGCGAACCTGTCGTCATTCCTAACGCCGAAGGCTCCCGTCTTACCCCTTCCGTGGTAGGCTTCTCCAAGAATGGAGAAAGGCTGGTAGGCCAGCTGGCAAAGCGCCAGGCCGTATCCAACCCGGACCGCACCATCGTTTCCATTAAACGTCATATGGGCAGCGACTACAAGGTAACCATTGACGGAAAATCCTATACTCCCCAGGAAATCTCCGCCATGATTCTGCAGAAACTGAAGGTGGATGCAGAAGCTTATCTGGGTGAAAAAGTCACAGAAGCTGTTATTACCTGCCCGGCATACTTCACCGACAGCCAGCGTCAGGCTACCAAGGATGCCGGCGCCATTGCAGGACTCAAGGTTCTGCGTATCATCAACGAACCGACCGCATCTGCCCTGGCTTATGGCCTTGATAAGATTAAAGACGGCAAAGAACATCGTTTCCTGGTTTACGATCTGGGCGGCGGCACTTTCGATGTGTCCATCCTTGATCTGGCAGACGGCGTATTTGAAGTCGAAGCTTCCAGCGGCAACGGCCATCTGGGCGGCGATGATTTCGATGCTCGCGTGATGGACTGGATTGCAGATACCTTCAAGAACCAGAATGGCTTTGAACTGAAACGGGATCCCATGACCAATCAGAGACTGAAGGAAGCTGCTGAAAAGGCAAAGATCGAACTGTCCTCTGTTATGTCTACCGACATCAACCTGCCTTTCATTACCATTGATTCCAACGGACAGCCGGTCCACTTCGATGCAACCCTGACCCGTGCCGTATTCGACCAGATTACGGAAGACCTGGTACAGGCTACCGTAGAACCTATGGAAAGAGCCATGAAGGATGCCAACCTCACCATTGACGACATTGATAAGATCCTTCTGGTAGGCGGTTCTTCCCGTATTCCGGCCGTACAGACCCTGATTCGCAACAAATTCCATAAAGAACCATCCAAGGGTGTAAACCCTGATGAATCCGTAGCAGTTGGTGCTGCTATTCAGGCCGGCGTTCTCAAAGGCGAAGTCAAAGATGTACTGCTTCTCGATGTGACTCCGCTGTCCCTGGGCATTGAAACCCTGGGCGGTGTATTCACCACTATGATTAAGAGAAATACCACCATTCCTACATCCAAGACCCAGGTATTCTCCACCGCTGTCGATAACCAGCCTTCCGTTGATATCCATGTCCTCCAGGGTGAACGGCCCATGGCTGCCGATAACAAGACACTGGGCCGCTTCGAACTGAGCGATATTCCGCCGGCTCCGCGGGGAGTTCCTCAGATTCAGGTCACCTTCGATATCGATGCCAATGGCATTGTTCATGTTTCCGCCAAAGATCTGGGCACCGGCAAGGAACAGAAGATTGATATTACCTCTTCCTCCGGCCTCTCTGATGAAGAAATCAAGAGAATGCAGGATGATGCCAAAGCCCATGAAGCAGAAGACAAGAAACGCAAAGAAGCCATTACTGCCAAGAACAATGCAGAAGCCCTCATTTACCAGGCTGAAAAGACAGTGAAGGAACTGGGAGACAAAGCAGACCAGGGCAAAGTGAAAGAAGTCAATGATGCCATTGCCAAACTGAAAGAAACCCTGAAAGGCGACGACACCGAAAAGATCAAAGCCGATGCAGAAGCTCTCACCAAACCGCTCCATGAACTGACTGAAAAACTGTACCAGCAGGCACAGCAGGCTCAGCAGGCACAGCAGCAGGCCCAGAATGCCGGCGCTCAGCAGGGACCCCAGGCCGGAGCTAAAAAAGACAAGGACAATGTAGTAGACGCAGACTATAAAGTTGTCAATGACGACGATAAGAAATAAGGAATAGTGTGATTTCTTTATGGCAGACAGCAAGGATTATTATGACATCCTTGGCGTAAGTAAGAACGCCACCGATGATGAAATCAAAAAAGCATACAGAAGACTTGCCCGCAAATACCATCCGGATCTGAACAAGGACAATCCCAAGGCGGCAGAGGAAAAATTCAAGGAGGTCAATGAAGCCTACCATGTGCTTTCCGATACCGACAAGAGAGCCCAGTATGACCAGCTTGGCCATGATGCCTTCCAGCAGGCCTCCCGCGGCGGCGCCGGTGCCGGAGGCTTCGGCGGATTCGGCCAGGGCGGATTCAACGGCCAGGGCTTCGACTTCGGCGGCTTCGACATGGGCGACATTTTCGACATGTTCACCGGTGGCAGCCGCCGCAGGAATAATGGTCCGGAACAGGGTGCAGACCTTCGCTACGACATGACCATTACCCTTCGGGAAGCCTTTACAGGGGTGAAAAAGAAGTTCACCGTCACAAAGAATGAAGTCTGCGATCACTGCCATGGCAATGGCGCAGAACCGGGCTCTTCCGTAGATACCTGCCCCGCCTGCCATGGGACCGGCCAGCAGAGAATCGTAAGGAATGGCCCCTTTGGCCAGATGGTGAATATCGTGACCTGCCAGCAGTGTGGCGGCACCGGGAAAATCATTAAAAACAAGTGCAGCAAATGCCATGGCATCGGTACGGTGCGGGCTTCCAAGACCATCGAAGTCAATATCCCCGCCGGTGCAGATAATGGCGTCCGCATGCGGGTAGCCGGTGAAGGGGAACCGGGACGCCGGGGAGGTCCGAAAGGAGACCTGTACGTATACATTTACGTAAAGGAAGATCCGGACTTCGAACGGGAAGGGGACGACCTCTATCGGACCGTCAATATTTCCTATCCCGTGGCAGCCCTGGGCTCCACCATCAAGGTGAAGACTCTGGACAAGGAAGTGGAACTGAAGATCCCGGCAGGCACCCAGAATGGTACCAGGTTCCGCATTTCCGGAGAAGGCATGCCCCACCTCCAGTCCAGCCGGAAAGGCAATCTCTATGTGGAAGTCAATGTGACCGTTCCGAAACGGCTCAATGAGGACCAGAAGAATGCTCTTCTCCACTATGCCAATGAAATGGGGGAAGACTGTTCCCAGTATAAAGGGAAGAGCTCCTTCCTGGACAAGATTATCGACAAGTTCAAACAGTAATAAAAGAGCCATCTCCTCTGGGAGGTGGCTTTTTTGCCAAGTTGTCGAGCATTCACCAAATTGCGGTTTGTAGAGCTGTTGGAGCAAACGGTTTGGAATGCTTGCGGATAGAGTCACTCGCATGGAGCTCCTGGCTTCTAGCGGCTAGCTGTTAGGAAGGCTGATCCGCCTGCGGCGCTTCCGCCCGGTATTCCCGTCAGTCATTCGTGCTGTAGGCTGGCCAGCTTTCCTGGAAGCTAGGAGCTAGCAGCTAGAAGCTCCCGCCCGAATGATTCTACCCACCAGCGTTGCCCATCAGCTCGACAAACTGAAATATGGCAGCACCAATCCATTTCAGACCTATGGTCGATTTGCTTTTCTCCTGCCTTTGGGTAGGATATAGGAAAACGACATAAAGGAGGACGATGGCTATGCCTTACGAATTTAAGGAATCGGACTGGAAACTGTTTCGCAAGAAGCTGCCTCTGTGGCAGGAACGGTATATGGGAAGGCTCATAGAGGAATATGAAGCCCACCTGCAGGGGGAAGATCTGGCGTCAAAAAAATTCTGGTGGCTCTGGGACCACATGAAAGAAGATAAGAAAATGCCTGGAGTAGTGGTGGACCGCGTGAGCCGGAGCCGCATGGTGATGATCATGGAAAATCTCCTGCTCACCGATGCCATTACCTCCTTAGACGATCTGGATGGCTTTTCCGAACCCCTGGTGGCGGACCTGGTCCAATGTGCGAAGCACTTTGGGGAAAAAGACTCTGGCGCTGTCCGGCTGGCCCTGGAATGGTTAAAGAAACATCCTGATTTTAAATGGTCTGACTTTTAAAAAAACGGTTTACTGGTTGGTATTCATCCGTAAAGAACAGGAACAGAAGAAGAGAAATCACGGCACAGGTATAATGAAGAAGTGGAGGTGCATCGTATGTTTGAAGGAGTCAGCAAAAAAGACTGGAAACTATTCCAGGAAAAAGTGCCGGAATGGCAGGAAAGGTATATGGGAAAACTCATATGGGAGTACATGGCCCACATGCAGGGGGAAGGAAATCCTTCCGGAAAATTCTGGTGGCTCGAAGAGCGGATACACAAGGATAAGAAATTGCCGGGCGTCCAACTAACCCTGGATAAATGGAATGTACCCTATGACTTGAGGAGACTGATCCTCACCGGTGCTATCACGTCATTGGATGATCTGGAAGGGTTTTCCGATAACCTGGTGGAATATGTGATGAATCTCGTATGGGATGTCACGAAAAGGGGGACACCCGGTTCCCGTATGGTTAGAGCATGGAGAAAAAAACATCCGTTGCCAAAAGAATAAATAGATACTGGTTCGAAATCTATGAAAAATGCCCATTGTTCATGCAATTGCATCTCCGGCAATATCTATTCAGGTGCTGCACTTCATGTGGGGTCGATGTGCTCAAATAAAATCTAGGGAAGCGCTGATTAATTCGCAGAGTCAGATTTCATAAGGATTTTTATGCACTGCTTCGTCATAGCTCGGCCAAGGACAAAAGGAAGGCGCTTTTATGTGCAGAGAAAGCGCCAACTTACCTTGGCTCAGCAGTCCTATGCAGGACTACTGCCTTAAATAGCTCGCTATTTGGGTCGAGCTATTCCTCGTATTGCATAAAAATCCAAGAATGAAATCCGACAACGATTTAACCTTAGATTTACACAAATGTAGAACTACACATCAATACCTAATATATCTTTTCTAAACTGGTCAACTTTCACATGGCCTGGAACCTCAACTCCGAGCAGTTTGTAATAATCTTTCACCTGTCGGGAAGGGGTTTCTATAGTAACCATCCCCGCATTATTACAGAAGCACATGAGCGATTGTGTCTTGCCGTATAGTTCTGAAGTAGATAGTCCGCTGTTGTCCATCTTCTTCCTTATCAATAAGAGTGCAATTGTATCTATGATGTCATGCAGGATCTTTCCCCGTACTGTTTCATCAGTCCATTTTGAAAGCGGAAGCATTTCCAGGTAGTCCTTGCTGGTTTTAAATACGGTCTCTATGTCGCAGCGGTTGAAATACAAAGTTAACAGCCGCTCTGGCGTGGTATCAATATTCGAAATCAGTACAAAATAGCCATATTTTACTTCCAACCAGTCCTTGTCCTTATCTTTCATGGATTCGAACCGGTCTTCGTGTTTCAACAGGAAGTCTCTGTACTTTTGCAATGCATTGTTCTTATCGACATACACATAGGCGTATTCATTATGACCAAATAGCTCAATATTCTTTCTATGCCCAAAATATACATGATGCTTACGTACAAAAGTATACTTGCCTTTAGTAAGAAGAGGTTTCACTTTATCATAAAGTTCTTTGAGTGGATATCCTTTTCTTACAGGCATGCGGCCAATCATTGTTTTCTCTGTGCCTATATGAAAAGCACCGATCAATTCCCGTGAAACGTAACCTGAATCGAGAACGAGTGAATCTATGACGATTCCAAGACTGTCTGCAACATCATTGACTACATTCATAATTGTGTTGATGTCCAGTACATTTCCGGGGATAATGTCATACCAGACCGGAAGTCCGGTCTTTTCATCCAATACCAGTATCAGACGTACCATAACATCAGAAGAACCGACGCCATGACAGGATAATGCATTGAAAGGATTATTTTCAATGTCATTCGGGAGTGGTGTTGAGTCAACATAGCACCCTTTCCCGAAATCCGGATTATCTTTCTGCATTGCTTTTACAAATGTACGGAAGAATGCCAGCCTGGTTGCATCACTTCCCATTTTTGCAAAGTAACGTGTATCGCAGCGGAGTGACTCCAGCGGTACATCAGACATCACATAGGAGGCGAATGATTTTATGATGAAATTGTCACAGGATATACGGGATCCGTCCCTCAGAACACCATGAAGGATATGACAGAGGACTCTTTCATAGTCAGATTTTTCTGAAAAAGCTGTGTGAAGGACCTTTATGAGACCTGTTTTTCGGAAAAATTCCAGAAGCAGGAAAACATCTCCGAATACAGTGTGGACCTGTGGCCGGGGGAAGACATTGGTGCCTTCCAGCCGTGGATCATCTTTATCCACCGGCGAAAATGTGTCATTTTTAGCACAATACTCAATCAGGCCACGGGTAGGAGACAGAAAAATGCCATCTTTTTTGTCAGCACTCAGCCAGATTACCTTGCCGAGACGTTCCCGAACGGTGTGCTTAGCGTGGTATGTGCCAAATTTTCCATATTCTGTGTCAATTATGGAAGCCGAGCCACTGATCACAACGCCATTGTCATCTAAAATAAGTCTTTGAGCTTTAATGAACGCCATTATGCTCCTCCCCAAGAACTTCAAGTTCTTGTTAGAACTACATATAATATAGTCCTAAATTTTAAGAGAAGCAATAGTTTATTGAATACATCGACGATTTCGGAATCAGTAGATATCAGTTAAGTGATGTAGTTCTACATTTTTGCTTATCTAAGGTTAAATCAGTGCTTCCCTGGCATCGATTGAATCTGTGATTCGCTGGCAGGCTTTTATCCATATAGGATATTTGGAGAAAATCGTGGCACAGGTATATTGGTGATGTAGACAGTATTCGCGGTAATGGATCTCCCTGAAAATTGAACGCGAAAAAAGAGGAAATACCCGGTGAAGGATATTTCCTCTTTTTGAATTCTTCTGATTCTTCCGATTACTTGGAGTACAGTTCGACGATGTTGGTTTCGTTGACTTCGTCTTTGTAGGGGAGTTCGTCTCTCTGGGGGAAACGGGTCAGGGTTGCGGTCCAGTTGTCGAAGGACTTTTCGATGTAAGGAAGATCGAAGGTCTTCAGTTCCTGGAAGGACTGTTTGAACATTTCATTGGTTCTGTAAGCTTCCTTCAGGGAAATGACCTGTCCCGGGCGTACCGGATAGGAAGGAATGTCCACTCTCTTGCCGTTAACGGTGATGAGGCCGTGGGTAACCATCTGGCGAGCCTGACGGATGGAACGGGCAAAGCCTGCACGGTATACCAGGTTATCCAGTCTGGTTTCCAGCAGGAACAGCAGGTTTTCGCCTACGACGCCGGACATTCTCCTTGCTTTATCATAATAGCGGTAGAACTGCTTTTCCAGCAGGTTGTACATCGCTTTAACCTTCTGCTTTTCGGCCAGCTGTACGCCATATTCAGACTGTTTTTTCTGACGAGCGTCAGCGACCTGCCGTTTTAACGCTTTCGGATGGCCGTAAATGTTTACGCCGAAACGTCTGCTTGTCTTAAAACGGAGATTTCTGTTTGTTGCCATTGTGTAAATCACCTCTCTAAAAATTTCGCTGCTCGATATGAAACAGCTTTATTATTATAAAAGATATTCCGTCCGGTGTCAATGAAATTTTATGTGTGACTTTGGGCCGACTGTCGGGCTGCTCATATGGATGGGGCTAAGGGTTGTGGGTTGGCATCGCTGCGCTCGTCAACCGGGTGGTGGCTTTGGTAAGGCTGGCGCCTTATCAAAGCGGGGGCATAAGGTAGTCCCGCCGCCAAAGGCGGCTAATCAACCTTATCCCCCCGGCGCGAAGCGCCCACAACCCGGTGAACAAGCGAAGCGATGTTCACCCACCACCCTTATGCCCCATTCACGCAGTTGGGGAACATCCCCATACGCCGGCCCGTCAGCCTTTCAGGCTTTTAGCGATGGCGAAGAAGTTTTCCAGTATTTTGTGCCCCTCCGGGGTCATAATGGATTCCGGGTGGAACTGGAGGCCGTAGATGGGGTAGTCCCTGTGCTCCACGGCCATGATTTCCCCGTCCTCTGTGCGGGCCGTGATTTTCAGGCATGCCGGCATGGTGGATTCGATGGCCGCCAGGGAGTGGTAACGGGCTGCTTTGATGGTCTTCGGCATGCCACGGAAGAGGGGGCTTTCCGTATCCAGGGTCACGTCGTAGGCTTTGCCGTGGACCAGTTCCTTGGCGTAGGAAACGGTGGCGCCGAAGCATTTGCAGATGGCCTGGTGCCCCAGGCATACGCCAAGGATCGGGCAGATTCCGGCGAAACGGCGGATGGCGTCGATGGAGACTCCCGCATCTTCGGGACGGCCGGGGCCCGGGGAAATGAGGATGGCCTCCGGTTTCATGGCGGCCAGCTCATCTACTGTGTAAGCGTCATTTCTGACGACTTTGATGTCCGGATACAGGCTTCCTGCCAGCTGGTAGAGGTTGTAGGAAAAACTGTCGTAGTTATCGATGAGAATAATCATTCTAATCCTCCTTCCGCTTCCCTGATGGCGGTGACCAGGGCTTTCGCCTTATTGATGCATTCATGGTATTCGTTTTCCGGTACGCTGTGGGCTACGATGCCGGCACCGGACTGGACGCAGAGAACCCCGTTTTTCTTGTAGGCCAGGCGGATGCCGATGCAGGTATCCATGTTTCCTGAGAAGTCCAGGTATCCGATGGCCCCACCGTAAATGCCCCGCTTTCTCGATTCCTCTTCTTCTATGATTTCACAGGCCCGGAGCTTCGGGGCGCCGGAGAGGGTGCCTGCCGGGAGCACCGCGTCGATGGCATCCACCGCGTCTTTGTCATCCCGGATTTCCCCTTCCACCGTGGAACCGATGTGCATGACGTGGGAGAAGCGGAGGATATCGAGGTACCGGTCCACTTTCACCGTACCGATGCGGCTGATTTTCCCCAGGTCGTTGCGCCCCAGGTCTACCAGCATGTTGTGCTCTGCCAGTTCCTTTTCATCGGAGAGGAGGTTCTTTTCCAGGGCTTTGTCTTCTGTCTCCGTCTTGCCCCGGGGGCGTGTGCCGGCCAGGGGGAAGGTGTATAGCTTCCCGTCCACCAGCTTCGCCAGGGTTTCCGGGGAGGCGCCGGCGATTTCGATGTTGTCGCTGACGAAATAGAACATGTAGGGGGAGGGGTTCAGCACCCGGAGGACCCGGTATACGTCAAACATGCTGCCGCTTGCTTTTGCGGTCAATGGATTCGAGAGGACCACCTGGAAAATGTCCCCTTCATAAATATAGTGCCTTGCCTTTTCCACCATGCCGGCGTATTCCTTCTCGTTGTGGGCCGGGGTGAGGGGTGTTTCCAGTTTCAGGGGCTTGAAGGCTGCTTTGGCACCGCTTTTCAGAAGTTTCACCATGTCCTCCAGTTTCTCGCCGGCTTCCTGGTAGGACTTTTCGGGATCCTCCGTGGAAACACCGGCGACAAGGATGATTTTCTGCTTGTAGGCATCAAAGATGATGAGCTTGTCAAAGAGCATGAGGTCCACATCTTTGAAATCGCTGTTTTCCTCACTTGTCAGTTTCAGCGTGGGCTCTGCGTACTTGATGTAGTCGTAGGAGAAATAGCCCACTAGGCCGCCGGTGAAGGGAGGAAGCCCCGGGAGCTTCGGACTTTTATATTCCGCCAGAATCCGGCGGATGTCATCTCCCGGATGGGCCACGGTTTTTTCTACGGTTTCCACCATTTCATTTTCTTCGCCTTTTTTAATGGTGAGCTTTCCGTTGAGGCAGGTGATTTCCATGGACGGGTCGTAGCCCAGGAAGGAATACCGGCTCCAGGGCTGGTTGTTCTCCGCACTTTCCAGGATGAAACAGTGGTGGCTGGCAGCCCGAAGGGTCCGCATGACCTCTACGGTGGTGAAACGGTCAGCCATGATTTCGCGGCATAGGGGAATTCGTTTGTAGAGGCCCGTATGGCTCAGTTCTTTTACTTCTTCCAGGGATGGATACATATTTGACCTCCTTCACTGTGCCGGAAACAAAAAATCCGTCCCGGCAGAAAAAACTTTCTGTCAAGGACGGATTGGATTCCGCGGTGCCACCTTGTTTCACGAAGTTCGTGCTCTTAGCGAGATACAGACATATCTCCGGCAACTGACGCATGCCCTGCGTTGCGGTATACTTCCCGGATTTCGGGGTTCGCCGCACCCTCAGCGGTCCATTTGGCAAACTGCATCTCGGTCCATTCTCACCAGGTAGGACTCTCTTTGCGCGCATCTTTTGCTTTGATCTCCGCTTCAACGGTTTTCTTGACTAAAAGAGTATATCCTTCGGCCCCGTTTGTCAAGATGGAAATTGGGATTGACCGGCTGGCCCGGCGTTCGAACGGGCGATGCCTTGAGCGGGCCGGATAATAAATGTATAAGTAAGGACCTGCACATGTGGGGGCTGCCTGCAATTTGGCCTAAAAAATAAAAACTCGCGCCGCTTTATAATTTTGAGGCGGCGCACCACCATTCCTCACTCCTCACTCCTCATTCCTAACTCCTCACTTTTTAATCTCGGCCTCGATCTCATTCCTTCATTACCCATACATAGGGCTGCCCCTTTTCATCGTGGTGGACGCCGAGGATTTCAGGGGTGAAGGCGGGAAATTCCTTTCCGTAGTCTTCGAGGAAGAGGAAGTAGGAGAGAACATTTCTTGTCCACCGTTCTCCGGCGGCCAGGGCGCAGATGCCAGGGGGATAGGGCATGAGATTTTCCAGGGCAATCCGGCCTTCTGCCTCCTCCAAAGGGATGGCTTCCCGGTGGCCCCGGAGAAAGTGCTGGTGGGCTTCATGGCCCGAAAGCGGGGCGGCAGGGAAATCTTCTTTGTGGAAAAGGGATTCCAGAAGGGATCCTGCATGGTGCTTAGAAAGGAAAGTATGGTACCGGGTGCAGAAGTCCCGGAGCCCCTCTTCCGGAAGGCAGGGGACAGAGGGCAGGAAGTCCTTCACTTTCCGGTTGTCCTGCCAGGCTTTTTCGAATGTACGAAGGGCCTTGACCAGGTGGCTCATTTTCTTTTCGCTGTCTCCCGGTTCCACCAGGAAGAGGAGGGTATAGAAATCCGACTTTTCCGGAGTAATACCCTCTCCCTGCAGATAGAGGGATACAAGGGGCGCAGGTATGGAGTCGGCCCGGCTATCGGAAAAGGTGCCGGTGGTGACGAGGACTTTGCAGGGGTCCAGAAGGTAGGCGTCCTTCGCAAAATCTCGGAATCCATGCCACGCCTCTTTCGGGTCCAGGGTGAAGAAGGCTTTGTCCTTCATGATTTCCGAAGTATCCGCCTCTTCCCACCGCTTTCCATGGACAGTTGGCGGCAGGAAAGGGCGGAACAGGGACGTTTCCGTAAGAAGCCTCTTCCGGAGGTTCACGGAGCTCCGGAAGGCCTTTTCCCAGAGGGCCGCCCCTCTCCGGCTGTGGAGGAAAGCATTCATTTCCAGTCCTGCGAAGAGGGGATAGTAGGGGGAGGTGGAAATGTGCATGAGGAAGGTATCCTGGAACACATCGTCCGGTACGTACCGGGCTTGCTCTCTGATGTGGCTGTCTTTTTTGTGAATCTGGGAGGTCATGGAGAACCCGGCAAGCTGCTTATGGACGGACTGGGTTACCAGGGTGCCCGGCGCCTTTTCATCCAAAGGGAATGCGAGGACCGCAGACTTTTGGAGAAGGGGGATGAAATTCTCGTACCCGCCCCAGGCATCGTCGAAGAGAATGTAGTCACAGAGGTGGCCCAGCCGGGAAAGGATATATTCCGCATTGAGGAAGAGGCCGTCGTAGGTCACCAGCTGGAGGCAGGCCAGCCGGAAAGGACGCTTCCGGGTGAGGGCCTTGGGACAGGCCTGGGCCAGGGATGCCCGTATCAATTCCTCCGAAAGGGAGTCTTCCGTCAGGGGGCCGATGACGCCGGAATCATTGCGGCCGGAGGACAGGTACACCGGAATGGCGCCGGCCTGGATGAGGGCCCCCTGCCAGGTGGATTTGTGGTTGTTCCGGTCGAAGAGCACCGCGTCCCCCTCCGCCAGGAGGGCATTGGCAGCGATGCGGTTGGACGTGGACGTGCCGCCGAGGACGAAGAAACAGGCATCGCTGCCCCACACCGAGGCCGCCAGCCGTTCCGCTTCCCCGGACACTCCTTCATGGGACGATGGATCGCCGATGGCATCGGAGGAGTCGGAAATGTCTGCCCGGAAGGCCCCTTTTCCCAGGGTCTTTGTGAAAATCTTTCCTTCTTTCGTGAGATAGTAAAATTCCCCGCTGTGGTGGCCGGGGGTATCGAAGTCTTCCCTCTTCTTTTCCGCTTCCTGGAGAAGGGCTTTCGTAAATGGGGGAAGGCTGCTGTAGTCATTGTGCTTTTTCATAGTTGTCTCCTTTCCGCCTATTATATCGTGAGTTGGGGGAAGAGGGGAAGGTCTGCGAGGGGGCTGGCCACTCGAATGGATGGGGCATAAGGGCTGCAGGTCGTACGCCGCTTCATTCGTTGAGGGATCGTTGGTTGATTGGCCGCCAAAGGCGGCTTACGTTTCTCTTAGCGGCGAAGCCGCTGTTCCACCTTATGCACCCGCTTTGCCTCCGGCAAAGCCACAACCCTTATGCCCCATCCATATGTTCAGTCGGATATCCATCCATACACTACCCGTCAGGGCCTACTTATGTTACTATGTATAAGACATGATGGGTGAGTGTGCCCATGACGGGAAAGGAGGACCTATGGCGGAAAACGGGAACGGTGAATACCAGGTCAATATTCCCCTCTTCGAAGGGCCCCTGGACCTTCTGCTCCACCTGGTCACGAAGAATCGGATTGACATCCACGACATTCCGATCCACCTCATCACGGACCAGTACCTGGCCTATCTGGACAGGGCGAAGGAGTTCAACCTGGAACTGGGGAGCAGCTTCTTTGCCATGGCCTCCACCCTGATTCTCATCAAGTCCCGCATGCTCCTGCCGAAGAAGCGGCAGGAAGAGGTGGACGACTCCGAAGATCCCCGGCAGGAACTGTCCCGGTCCCTGGAGGAATTCAAAAAGATGAAGGAAATCAAGGCCCGCATTGAGTACCTCATGGACGAAGAGAGGCCCTACCACATGCGGGAGCCCGAGGTTTTCAAGAGCGGCGCCTATCGGGGCCGCATTTCCCTGTCCCGGCTGCAGGCCGCCTTTTTCTCCCTCTACGATTCCATTCACCAGGAAGAAGAGCGGTGGCTGCCGTCGGAGGAAGTGTCCCTGGATGAGGAAATCAGCCGGTGGCGGGAAGCGCTCCGGAAAGGGACGGTCTCTTTTACGGAGTACCTGAAGAAGAAAAAGACCAGGCTTCAGCTGGCCGTGGCTTTTCTGGCCCTGCTGGAGCTCATCCGGCTGGGACAGGCCAGGATCATGGACAGTGCCGGTGGTTTTATAGTGCAAGGAGGCAGTTTATGAAGGGGCTTACGGGCCTTTCTGCATCGATAGAAGCATTTCTGTTTGCCCGGGGCATTCCGGTTTCCCTCTCGGAACTGGGGGAGGCCCTGGGAGAAGATACGGTGACCGTGGAAAAGGCACTGCATCTGCTGGAAGAAAAATACAGCAGGGAAGACTCAGGAATTACTCTGCACCATACGGGCGCCGGTTATTCGCTGGCGACGAAGAAAATCTATGATTCCTGGCTGTCCTCGCTCCTGGGGAAACAGACACCCCTGTCTCCGGCGGCCATGGAGACACTGGCGGTGGTGGCCTGCCGGGAACCGGTGACCAGGGCGGAAATCGAAAAAATCAGGGGCGTATCTGCGGGCCGGGTCATTTCCCTCCTCATGGATAAGGACCTCATCGAAGAGAGAGGACGGCTCGACGTGCCGGGCAGGCCGATTCTCTATGGCACCACGAAGCGGTTCCTGCAGTGCACCGGCCTCACCGATGTGAGTGAACTGAAGACCCGGTGGTCAGAAAAACTGGACGAAGGAGACTTATTTTGAAAGAACGGTTACAGAAAATATTGAGCCAGGCCGGCATCTGCTCCCGCAGGAAGGCGGAAGAAATGATCGAAGCCGGGAAAGTGAAAGTGAACGGGCAGGTGATCCGGGAACTGGGCAGCGAGGCGGATCCGGTGAAGGACCGCATCGAAGTGAACGGGGAAACGGTGAAGCCGGAAAGGAAGAGATATTTCCTCTTTTACAAGCCCGATAATGTGATTACCTCGGTATCCGACCCCCAGGGCCGACGGACGGTGATGGACTATTTCCGTACGGTTCGGGAGCGGCTCTTCCCGGTGGGGCGGCTGGATTACCATTCCGAAGGGCTCCTCATCATGACAAATGACGGGGACCTGGACTACATCCTCACCCATCCGAGCCACGAAGTGGAAAAGACCTACGAAGTCACTGTGCGGGGCCGGTATTCCATGAAACTGGCGGACAAAATGTCCAGAGGCGTCCGCATCGATACGGGAATCACCGCTCCCTGTGAAATCGAAGTGTTGGAATACAATAAGGAAAAGAATAAGACAAAGATTCGCATGGTACTCCATGAAGGAAAGAACCGGGAAATCCGCAAAATGATGGCGGCCTACCATTACCCGGTCTTTGGCCTGGTACGGACAAAGTACGGATTTTTGACCATGGACGGACTGTCCCGGGGCGGCTACCGCCGCCTCACGTCGGAGGAGGTCAGGAAACTCTATGAACTCTACCGCTAAGCGAATCGCCGTCATCGGCGGCGGTGTGGCCGGGCTCCTGGCATCCCTCACGGCGGCCCATGAAGGGGCGAAGGTCCTGCTCTTTGAGAAAATGCCGAAGGTGGGCCTGAAAATGGGCATCACCGGCAAGGGCCGCTGCAACCTCACAAACAGCGCACCCATCATGGATTTCATTGCCAAAACCCCGGGGAACGGGAAATTCCTCTACAGTGCCTATGAAAAATTCGATAACGAAGACCTCCTGTCTCTCCTTCACAGCTGGGGACTGGCCACGAAGGTGGAAAGAGGAGGCCGGGTATTCCCCCAGAGCGATGACGCCCAGGAAGTGCGGCACCTCTTCATGGACCGGCTGAAGAAAGAAAAAGTGGAGCTCCACCTGGAAGAGCCGGTGCGCCATATCACCGCGGCAGATGGCAGGGCGGCAGGGGTGGTGACGGATAAAGGCCGCTACAATGTGGACGCCGTCATATTGACCACCGGCGGCGCCTCCTATCCCCGGACCGGTTCCACCGGCGATGGCTATGCCATGGCCCGGGAACTGGGCCATAAGGTGACCACCATCCGGCCTGCCCTCATTCCTCTCGTCTGCAGCGAGGTGTACTGCAAAGACCTCCAGGGCCTGTCCCTGAAGAACGTCACCCTTTCCGTGGATGCCGGGGGCAGGCGGAAAGCCGAAGAATTCGGGGAAATGTCATTCACCCCCTTCGGTATTTCCGGGCCCATCGTCCTTTCCCTGTCCGATAAAGTATCCCTCTGGATTTCCCAGGGCCGCGGGGTGAAAGGGACTATCGACCTGAAGCCTGCCCTGACCCGGGAAGTCCTGGACCGGCGGGTGCTCCGGGACCTGGAGAAATACCACCTGAAGCAGATGGCCGGGGCCCTCACGGACCTCATGCCCCACCGCATGATCGATACGATTCTTGAACTGGCGGGAATCCCCGGGGACCTGCCGGTGAGCGAGCTGAAAAAAGGACAGCGGCTGGCGCTGGTAGAGGCCATGAAGAACATGCCCCTTACCATTGTCGGCACCCGGCCCATTTCGGAAGCCATCGTCACGGCCGGCGGCGTTTCCGTGAAAGAAGTGAACCCCTCCACCATGGAGTCGAAAATCATAAGGCATCTTTATCTGGCCGGCGAAGTGCTGGATATCCATGCCTACACCGGCGGATACAACCTGCAGGCCGCATTCTCTACGGGCCACCTGGCAGCCCTGTCCGCAGTAAAGGAGTTAGAGTCAGAATGAAGAAATTATCCATTGCCATTGATGGCCCTGCAGGCGCAGGAAAAAGCAGCGTTTCCAAAATCCTGGCAGCCCGCCTGGGCTATGCCTACCTCGATACCGGCGCCATGTACCGGGCCGTAACCTATGAAGCCCTCCAAAGGAAATTGTCCGATGAGACCGCCATTGCCTCCATGGCAGAAAAGCTGGACATGGAAGTGATTCCTGAAGAAGACACCATGCACGTCATCGTAGACGGCAGCGACGTCACCGCCTATATCCGGACTCCCGAAGTCTCTTCCCACGTGTCTGCGGTGTCCGCCATCGCCGGTGTCCGGTCCGCCATGACCGCCATCCAGCGCAGGCTGGGGGAGAAGGGCGGCATCGTTCTGGACGGCCGGGACATCGGCACCACCGTCCTGCCCCATGCAGACGTGAAAATCTTCCTCACCGCCTCCGTCCATACGAGAGCGGTCCGGCGGTTCAAGGAACTCACCGAAGGTCATCCGGATATGACCATGGAAGACGTGGAAAAAGAAATCAGCCGCCGGGATTACCTGGACAGCCACCGGGACATTTCCCCCCTGAAACAGGCAGAAGACGCGGTGCTCCTGGACAACGGGGACCTCACCCTGGAAGGCACGGCAGAAGCCATTATTTCCATCTGCCGCAGGAAATATCCGGACTTTGACAAAGCGTAAAGAGGTGTCATTATGGGATATACAATCGTAAGGGCGGTACTGGACTTCCTCTTCTTCGGCATATTCCGGCTCCACGTGGAGGGCCGGGAAAACGTGCCCCAGACCGGGGCCATCATCGTGGCGCCGAACCACAAAAGCGACTGGGACCCGCCCCTCATCGGCGTGGCCTTCAATACAAGAATCATCCACTACATGGCGAAGGAAGAACTTTTCAAGAACCCCTTCCTGGGCTGGCTCATCCGGCAGTTCGGCACATTCCCCGTGAAGCGGGGCACCGTGGACAGGGCCGCCATCCGCCGGGCCATCCGGGAACTGAAGGCAGGCAATCCCCTGGGCATATTCCCCGAGGGCACGAGAATCCGGAGAGATGGCCTCGGCCGCTTCCACTCCGGCATGGCCTCCCTGGCCCTCATGACCGGCACCCCGGTGGTACCGGTGGCAGTCATCGGCTCCCGCTGGCTTCCTCACAGGAAAGGACCCCTGGCGGTGCTCATCGGCAAGCCGGTGCCCGTAAAGAAACAGCGCCCCACCGATGAAAAGGTGGCTGAACTCAATGAGGTCATCAAAGGAAAAATCCAGGGCCTCATGGATGATTATATGAAGAGAGTGAAAGGCTGAAGGTCCCAAGGATCCAGGTCTCCAAGTCCACTGCCGCTTCGCGGCGGTCGTGTGGCCAGACGGTGTGCGAACGTGTGGAGGCTTCTAGCTTTTAGTTTCTAGCTGCCAGGAAAGCTGTTCCGCCTGCGGCGCTTCTTATCTGTGGCTTTCACCAGTCATTCATGCCGTAGGCTGTCGAGATTTCCGGGCAGCTAACAGCTGGCAGCCAGAAGCTTCGCCCGTTCAAACGCCGGCCCAGCCATGGGGCGCCGCGGAGCGGCAGATCTGCTCAAGGCTCAAGGCTGAAGGCTCAAAGCTCCACGGGATCGCATGCTGCACAGTCACACAAGCGCCGCAGGCGGATCCCCTCGACCTCGGTCTCAATCTCGATCTCCCCGGCCTCTCCATGAGGTCGCAGGAACTTTATTTCAAACATTCATGGCTATTGAACTTTTTTATAAAATAATTTAAACCCAGACTATACCAAAAGAAAAGACAGGAATAAATCTCAATGGAAATATACAAAGCAAAGGTCATGGGATTCTGCTACGGCGTCCGGCGGGCTATGAAAATCGCCGAGAAAGCCGCTGATTCCGGCATAAAAGCGGTCACCTACGGACCTATCATCCATAACCCCCAGGTGGTGGGGAAACTGGCAGACCGCGGCATTCCTCCGGTGGATACACTGGAAGACCTCACCGACGAAACTGTGATAATTCGCTCGCACGGAGTGGGACCTTCGTGCTATAATATGCTTAAGTGCAAAAATCTGGCCCTAATGGACGCAACCTGCCCATTCGTCAGACGCAACCAGGAGACCACAAAACGGCTGGTGGCAGACGGAAAGCAGGTTATACTCATCGGTGAAAAAAAGCATCCCGAAATGAAAAGTGTGGCTGAGTGGGCGGTGGGACATTCTTACATGGTAGAAACCATGGAAGATGTAGATGCACTTCCACCAATGCAGGAAGCCCACATTGTCATACAGACAACATTCTCGGCTGCTTTGGCTGACCGGCTGATTGCTGCAATAGGTAAGAAGGTGAAAGACCTTCACGTCAACAAATCCATTTGTGACGCCACCATGCAGCGGCAGCAGGCAGCTCGTGAGCTGGCGGATAGAGTAGATGTGATGATCGTCATCGGCGGGCGCAACAGCGCCAACACCACAAGGCTTGCAGAAATCTGCAGGGAAGAAGGAACCGTGACCCATCATATCGAAACGGCTGGGGAACTAAAACCGAGCTGGTTCCACAGTCGGGACAAGATTGGCATCACCGCCGGTGCATCCACACCGGACTGGATCATAGAGGAGGTAGTTTTTATTATGGAAAACATGAAGGAAATGCTGGATCAGGAGGAAATGAACCTGGATGTACACAAGGGCAGCGTTGTAGAAGGCAAAGTAGTAGACCTCTACGACGACAAAGCTTATATCTCTTTCGGATATAAGACCGAAGCTGTTCTTCTGGCACATGAATATTCCTATCCCGCACCGGCATCCCTGAAGGACGTGCTGAAGATTGGTGATACGCTCCGCGTCCAGATTGTAAGTGCAGTAAAAGAAGACAGCACCATTTACGTATCCAAGATTAAAGTAGACCGTCTGGCAGACTGGGATGTAGTAGAAGAAGCCTTCGAAAAAGGCGAAGCCGTTGAATGCGAAGGCATCGAAGCTATTAAAGTTGGCCTGCTGGTTCAGATTAAATCTCTCCGCGGATTCATCCCCCTGTCCCAGGGCGATCTCCGCTTTGTACACTCCCTGCAGAACCTCGTAGGCAAAACATTCAAAGCAAAGATCCTCGAAGTAGACCGCGCAAAGAACCGTCTCGTCCTCTCCCGCAAAGCTGTACTGGAAGATGAAAGAAACGCAGAAATGGACGTCATTGAAAAGGCCTATGAAAACGGCGACGTACTCAAAGGCACCGTCAAGAAGATTATGCCTTACGGCACATTCGTCGGCATCAATGGCGTAGAAGGCCTCCTCCACATTTCCGATATTTCCTGGAAGAAGATCGGCAAAGTAGAAGACGTACTGAAACCGGAACAGGAAATCGACGTAAAGATCAAATCCTTCGACCGTGAAAAACAGAGAATCTCCTTCAGCCACAAAGACTGCCTGCCCAACCCCTGGGAAACAGCCATCCATGACCACCAGGTCGACGACATTGTGGATGCCAAGGTTGTAAAGATCCTCGAATTCGGCGTCATCGTAGAACTGGACGACGGCCTCACCGGTCTCCTCCACATCAACGAAATGACTGACGACCACAACAAAAAACCGGGCGATATCTGCCAGCTGGGCGATATCCTCAAGGTTCGCATCATCAATATCGATGAAGGCCGCAGAAGAATCTCCTTCGCCCTGGAAGAAGCTCCTTCCCACGACGAAGCTCCGGCTGAAGAATAACAGCCCAAAAGAAACTGCCTCGAAAGAGGCAGTTTTTTATTGCCCCAGTTGGGGGAGTGCGTCCGAACCGGTGGAGCTTTGAGCCTTCAGCCTTGAGCAGGCCAGCCGCTTCGCGGCGGATCTCTTCCTGACCGTTAAGAAGACACTGGGATGGCGATATTCTTGCGGGATTGAGATAACCGCAGCCATGCAGGCCTAGGGATAAGGGCCGCGGCAAAGCCGCAGGATGGATTCCCGGAGCGATAAGCGGCAAAGTGTGGGCCCATCTCCAGCATGCAGACATTCAGAAAACGGGGCCTTCCCATAGCAACTCCGTTGCAGGAAGTATCTATCCACTATCCACTATCTTCTATCGTCTAACAGCCAGAATGCCAGCCATCTGTTATGCCCCATCCTCGGTAAACTGTAAGCTGACAGCTGTCAGCATCTATACAAGCTCCCGGCGCTATCTTATTTGTGCGCCGCCCAACCACTCCTCACTCCTCACTCCTCACTCCTCCCTCCTCACTAGCAGCCATCCCCAGTTCCAGTGGACTGCGGTTTACGCTTTCCACCAAACTTGACATCCCTCCCCTTCCGTCATACAATTTTAATACAGTATGAATAAAAATGGAAAAGTGTTGCTATCCCAAGGATAGCCTCCATATTTCATGAAACATGACTTAAAATAGAAAGGACAGGAACCTATGAGCAAACCTCTCGTAGCCATTGTGGGCAGGCCGAACGTTGGCAAATCTACTCTGATTAATGGGCTGGCCCAGCGCCGCGTGTCCATTGTAGAGGACATTCCCGGGGTTACCCGTGATAGAATTTACTGCGACGTGAAGTGGCTGGACAAAGAATTTACACTGATCGACACCGGAGGCATCGAATTCCGGAACGAGAAAGACCAGATCTCCAGCGGCATCCGGCAGCAGGCGGAACTGGCGGTGGAAGAAGCGGACGTCATCCTCTTTGTGGTGGACGCCCGGACCGGCATGACCGGGGACGATGAAATCATCGCCGGCCTCCTCCGGAAGACCGGAAAGCCGGTGGTGGTGGCTGTCAATAAAGTGGACAGCGAAAACCAGGAAATGGAGGTCTATGAGTTTTACTCCCTGGGCCTCGGCGACCCCATCGGTATTTCCGCCGTGAACCGCCTGGGCTTCGGGGACCTTCTGGACCGCATTACCGAAGGCTTCCCGGATATGAAGGAAGAAGAATCGGAAGACATCATCCGCACCGCCATCGTAGGCCGGCCGAATGTAGGGAAATCCACCCTCATCAATTCCCTCCTGGGCTATGAACGGTCCCTGGTGGCCGATGAAATGGGCACCACCCGGGACGCCGTGGATTCCGTGTGGACCTATAAAGGCAAGACCTTCATCCTCGTAGACACCGCAGGCATGCGGAAAAAAAGCAAAATCGACGAACCCCTGGAACGGTACAGCGTCATCCGCTCCATCCGGGCCATCGATAACTGCGACGTGGCCATCTTCGTCATCGACGCCGTGGACAAACTCACGGAACAGGACAAGAAAATCATCGGCTACATCCATGAAGCGGGGAAGGGACTCATCCTCTTCGTCAATAAATGGGATTCCGTAGAAAAAGACGAGCATACCATCAATGCCTTCGAAAAAGAAATCATGGATGGCCTGCCCTTCGCTTCCTATGCCCCCATGCTCTTCGGCTCCGCCCTCACCAAGCAGCGGATTCACAAGCTGGGCGATATGATCTACAGCGTCGCCGAACAGCAGAGCCTCCGCATTCCCACCGCCGTGCTGAACGACCTCCTGGAAGATGCGAAAATGGTGAACCCGCCGCCCGCCCATTCCGGCAGGGTAGCGAAGATCTACTACATGACCCAGGTCGGCATCCGGCCGCCAACGTTCGTCATGTTCGTGAATGATGCGAACCTCATCCATTTCTCCTACGTTCGGTTCATAGAAAACAAGCTCCGGGAATCCTTCAGCTTCCAGGGCACCCCCATCCGTATCGTGGTGCGGAGCAAGAAGGACGGAGGCGACGACTGATGATGTCCATCGTCTGGATTGTACTGGCCTACCTCATCGGCGCCATCCCCAGCGGCTACATCATAGGCCGTGTCTTCTACGGGGTGAACCTGAAAAAAGTGGGCAGCGGAAATATCGGCGCCACCAATGCCTACCGGGAACTGGGAGCAAAGGCAGGAGCCGCCGTATTCATCTGCGACTTCCTCAAAGGATTCATCGCCGTCCACCTGGGCATGCCGGACCCCACCATCGTCCTGGCCTGCGCCGTTTTTGCCATCATCGGCAACGACTGGTCCGTCTTCCTCCACTTCAAGAGCGGCAAAGGCGTGGCCTGCGGCGTCGGAGCCTTCACCTACATCTGCTTTCCTGCCGTCCTGGCAGCCTTCCTCGTATGGCTCGTCCTCTTCAAGTGGAAACACATCGTTTCCCTGGGCTCCATCCTGGCAGCGCCGGTGGTACCCATCGTCATGCTGGTGGTGGGAGAACCGATGGAATACGTGGCCTTCGGGGCCCTCGCAGCGGTGATCGTCATCGGGAAACACAAAGACAATATCAGACGGCTTCTCCGGGGAGAAGAGAAGCCCATTTCCAGGGAAAAGAGGTAATACCTTTGAAAATTGCCATGATAGGAGCCGGCGGCTGGGGAACCGCCATGATGATCGAACTCTCCGGGCGGCACGACGACCTCGTCATGTACTGCCGGAAACCGGCCACCGCCGATAAAATACGGACCACCCGGGTGAACGAAGAATACCTGCCCGGCGCCCGGATCCCCGACAAGATCCGCATTACCAGCAACCTCGAAGAAGCGGTGAGCGGGGCAGGCTGCGTCATCATCTGCACCCCCTCCCAGGTGGTCCAGGAAATGGCCGCCCGCATTGCCCCCTGGCTCACGAAAGACGCCATCGTGGTCTGCGCCTCCAAGGGCCTTGCCGATAACGAAGGCCACCGCCTTTCCGAAGGCATTACGAAAGAAATCTCCTCCATCACAAAGAACATCGTCGCCCTCTCGGGACCGAACCACGCCGAAGAAGTGGGCATCGGCCTCCCCTGTGCCACCGTGGCGGCCTCCGAAGTGCCGGAAGCGGTACAGATGGTGCAGGACCTCTACATGAGCCCCGTCTTCCGGGTCTACCGGAGTGACGACATCCGGGGCGTAGAGTACGGCGGTGCCCTGAAGAACATCATGGCCCTGGCCTGCGGCGTGCTGGACGGCATCGGCCTCGGCGACAACTGCCGGGCTGCCCTCATGACCCGGGGCCTCGTGGAAATGACCCGGTTCGGCGTCCACTTCGGTGCGAAGATGACCACCTTCTTCGGCCTCTCCGGCATGGGGGACCTGGTCTGCACCTGCACCAGCGTCCACAGCCGCAACCACCGGGCCGGCATGATGATGGCCAAAGGCATGACAGCCGACGACATCCGGAAGAGCACAAACATGGTGGTAGAAGGCATCCGCACCGCCCGTCTCGTCCACGAGATTGCCCTGAGAGAGCACATCGACATGCCCATCACCGAAGAAGTATGCCACCTCATCAAAGGGGACCACAACGCCCGGGAAGCCCTGGAAATCCTCATGACCCGGGCCAAGAAAGCGGAGTCCGAGACCTATCCCATGTAATGCTGCGGATGAAAGAATTGGTAAGAAGAGGAAGCCCTCTCCGGCGCCTCTTCTTTTTATTTCTCGTGACAGGATTTTCCACTTTCCCATCCCCTGTTTTTCCCTATTTATGCTATAATGAAATCAGGTGTGATTTCAGTCACGCCGTAAGGAGTTATCTATGAATATTATTGGTGGAAGCGCGAAAGGAACCGTCCTCCTTTCCCCAAGCGGGAAGAATACCAGGCCCACCCTGGGGCGAGTGCGGGAGAGTATCTTCAATGTACTGGCCAATGTGGGCCTCCTGGAGACGAAGGTGCTGGACATCTTCGCCGGCACCGGGGCCATGGGGCTGGAAGCCCTGTCCAGGGGAGCGGCGGAAGCCGTCTTCCTCGACAAGGCGACGGGCTCCATCATCCGGGAGAACGGCAAGCGCTGCCACATGGAAGGCAGGATGAAAATCCTGAAAGGGGATGTATCTTCGTCCCTTCGTTCTTTACAGGGACAGCAGTTCGACTATATTTTTATGGATCCTCCCTACCGAAAGGGATATATCAATGAAGTGCTTGCCATGGTCTTTTCCCTGGGTCTTCCGGCGAAGGAAGCGGTGATCATCGCAGAGCACTCTGTGTCAGAGTCTCCGGATTTATCTCGTTTCCGGGAGCAGTGCACACTGTGGAAAGAGAAAAAACTGGGAGCCATTGTAGTCAGCTACCTGCTCTGCAGGTAAACAGGAGTGTATGGAATGAAATTAGCAATCTGTCCGGGAAGCTTTGACCCGGTCACCTATGGTCATCTGGATATTATCAAAAGAAGTGCCTGCCTGGTGGATAAGCTCATTGTGGCGGCTTTCCTGAATCCCACGAAACATTACATGTTTTCCACGGAGGAACGGTTGGCCATGCTGAAGGAAGCGACGAAGGACATTCCCAATGTGGAAGTAGACGCCTTCGATGGCCTCATCAATGAATATGCAGCGAAGAAACACTGCCACCTCCTGATCCGCGGACTGCGGGCTTTCAGTGACTTTGAATATGAATTCCAGCGGGCATTGATGCTGAAGAAGATCGATCCCACCCTGGAAACCGCATTCTTTATGACGGACGGCCGCTATTCTTATCTTTCTTCTACCGGCGTCCGGGAACTGGCCCATTTCAATGGGGATGTGACCCAGATGGTGCCGCCTTTTGTACAGGAAATGATCGAGAAGAAGATAAAATCTATGGAGAAATGAGGCTTCTGTTATGGATACGAGAAAACTTCTGGAAGAATTGGAAAATGTGATTAATAATGCCAGCGAGGTTCCTTTCACCAATAAGAAAATGGTGGACAAGGATGAAGTGGAACGGCTCATCGATGCCATCAACCAGTCCCTGCCGAACGAGCTGGAAAGCGCACGGCGCATTGTAGCCGACAAGGAACGGATCATGCTGGACGCCGAAAAAAAGGCGGAAGACACCGTGGCCCAGGCGAAGGACTACATCGCCCGGATTACCGAAGAGAGCGAACTGGTGAAGCAGGCCCAGGAACGGGCGAATGAGATCATTTCCTCTGCCAACAAGTCCGCCGATGAACTGCGGACCAGCTCTGTCACCTACGCTACGGACGTGCTGAAGTACGTGGAGACGAACATGGAAAACGTGCTGGACAGCCTGAAAAAGAACCGCCAGAGCCTCATCGACTCCAACTCCGCCGCTGCCCGCCAGCAGCAGGAACAGGAACAGCAGCAGGCCCAGGATAACAGCAAGAAATAAAAGGGGCTTTTTCAAAGAAAAGCCGTAAGCCCTTTCTTCTATCGCTTGAACAACAGGGGGACAGGCCTATGGAACCGGATGGAAACAGGAGGAGAGTGAAGCTTCTCTGCCTTTGCATCGCATTCCTTCTTTTAGGTTTGTCTCTTTTTGTATTGGATCCCTTTTCCCTCCGCCGGGAAGAAGTGCCGCCGGCGCCTGTAGAAACAGCGAAAACCGGGGAAGAGGGGACAGGGAAGATCCTGGTCTACGTGGTGGGAGCCGTGAAAAATCCGGGGGTCTACGAGATCCCGGAGGGCAGCCATTTCTACGACGCCGTCAAGGCAGCGGGGGATGTACTGCCCTATGCGGACATGAATGCGGTGAATATGGCGGAGCCGGTGACGGAGAGCATGAAAATCTATATTCCCCTGGACCCGTACCAGAAGGACCCTGGCGCCAGAGGCCTTGTCAATATCAATACCGCCGGCCAGAAAGAGCTGGAAACCCTGCCGGGGGTAGGCAAGATGACTGCAGAAAAGATTATCACCTACCGGGAAGAACATGGACAGTTCAACCGGTTGGAAGACCTGAAGCACGTTCCTTCCATCAGCGATGGAAAGTATAAGAAACTGGCGGATAAGATCACATTATGAATACCCGTACCCCTTTAATCCGGAGTGCCCTGTGCCTGGCGCTGGGAATCATCCTTTATGATGGGATGTCTTCCTTTTGGATGCACCGGCTGTGGCTCATCCCGGTGGTGGGGGTATTTTCCTTCCTTCCCCTTTTCTGGAAGAAAGGACGGAAGGAACTTGTCCTTCTGGGGGCAGTCCTGTTTCTTGTAGCCTGCGGCATGGGGCGGATGGCCCTGTCCGACGAAGCCTGGAGCCGGCAGTCCTCCTGGGCTGTGGGAAGCACCGGCCTTTGGACGGGAATCGTGAGGGAATCTCCCTCGGTGAACCGGGAGGGGGAACCCTATGCCCGGTATCCGGTGGAGCTGGAAACCATCCGCTATGAGGATGGAGACGAAAAGAACATAGCCGGCACGGCCTATATCTATGAAACCAATCCGAAGCAGCTCTACCGGCCGGGAGACCGGATTTCGGTTTCCGGGAAAATGACGGCAGTCCGCATTTATAAAAATCCCGGGAAGATCGATCTGGAAGGTCGGTACCGTAGCCAGCGGCTCCTGGGACGGATTTATCCGGAGAAGGGGGAGACACTCCGCTTTTCCGGGGACAGCGGCGAATTCCGCATCCAGCGTTGGGCGGAGGATACGAGAAATCGGATTTCCCATGCCTTTGCTCCCTATATGGATCCGGTGCGGCTTCATATATTGGGAACGCTCCTCTTCGGTGGAAATTATAACGATATACCGGCGCAGATCATGAATTCATTTTCCGCAACCGGCATTGTCCACATCCTGTCGGTGTCCGGTTCCCATGTGGCTCTTCTTTTCGGATTTCTCTATTTTCTGGGGAAATGGATACATCTGCCGGAAAGGGTGGTCATTTCTTTGGCTATCCTCCTGGTTCTTTTCTATTCCTTCCTGTCGGGACTGGTGCCTCCGGTCATCCGGGCGGCGGCCATGGGGATCCTGTCGGTGGGAGGGGTGTTTCTGGACCGGGAGAAATCGTCATTGAACCTTTTGGGGGCCGCGGTGACGGGAATGCTGCTCTGGGATCCCTTTTATCTCTATGACGTGAGCTTCCAGCTTTCCGTAGGTGCTTCGGCGGGAATCCTCATTTTTTACCGGCCATTATCCCGATTTTTCAGCCGCTTTTCCCACCTGCCCCATTGGATTGGCGAGGGTATCGCCCTTTCCACGGCGGCCCAGGTGCTGACGATTCCCCTGGTACTTTACGACTTCCACAGTTTCCCCTTCTATTTCATCCCGGCCAACCTGTTCGTGACGCCGGTGCTGGAATGGGTGATTATTGCAGGCCTTCTTGCGGCGGTGGTGTCATTTATTTTCCTGCCCCTGGCCGGCGGGATCCTGCAGCTGGCGGATTACCTCCTCTGGTTTTCCATCCGCCTGAACCTCACCCTGTCGTCCCGGCCCGGCGCCTCTTTGCGGACCGGAGCTATGACAGTCATGGAAATCCTTCTTTATTACAGCACCGTAGGGATCCTGTATTTCAAAAAATATCTCTTTCAGCGGCCCCGGCGGCTTATGGCGGCGGGAGGCTGCTGGTGTCTTCTGGCCCTGGGGTGCTTTACGCTGTTCCTGCTGGCCCCAAAGGCCCGTCTCTATGCCCCGGAACTGGGGCCGGACCAGGGGACCGTCCTTCTTTCCGGCGGCCATCGGATTCTGTATTACCGGGGCGGCAGCATTCCTTCCCATACATCCAATTGGGAATGGAACTCCTTCCTTGGTTACGTGGGCCTTACGGAGGCAGACCTGCTGCTGCTGAACCTGGAAGAAGTAAAAGAGCCGATTCCCCTGTCCCTGTCCATCCCGGTCCGGGAAATCTGGGTGGCTGGGGGCCCGGTGGAGAAAAAGGCACCCCAGGTGCTGAAGGATTTCAAGGGGACACTGCGGAATGTAAAGGCCGCCCGGCTTACCATGGGAAACATGGCGGCCATCACCAATGGCAGCAGCTTTCTCCTCACCGAACGGGACCGGGCGGTCTACTTCTCCGGCCGGAAGGGACTCTCCCTTTCCTCTTTCCCGGAACACACCCTGTGGGTGGCGGGAAACAGGAAAAACAGCGCAGGCATCCCGGTGGAAGAAATCCGGCGGGTCCGGGGAGAAGCCATTATTTATGGAGGCAGCCGGCTGGCCTCCTCTTGGGAAGACATGGATTTGATTGAGTCGGAACATTACCCTGCAGCCAATGTGTATGAAAAGGGCATGCAGGCCGCTTCGTTTCGGAAAGATTGGACACTGGAAGGACATGGTCTATGGTATCGGGAAAGGTAAAGAAGAATAACTGCTGTTTCCTCTATGGCGATGACAGCGTTTCCGCCAATATACGAAAGGATGGGATCATCCGGGCCTATTTCCGGGGAAGGAGTCCCGACATCACCCAGTTCGATGGCAATGGAAGCTATGAGGAGTACCGGAATGCCCTGGAGGGGCAGTCCCTCTTCAGCACGGACACGGCGGTGATCATCAAGAATCCCCCCATGCTGAAACGGCCGTCCCACTCGGAGAAGGAAGAGAAGAAGCAGGTCGAATTCCTGCAGCTCCTCGCGGACCTTCCTCCGGAGACCCTCCTCATCATCCTCTTCGAAGGGAAGCCGGACAAGCGGACGAAATTCGTGAAGAACCTGCTCTCTCTCTGCTACAGCGAGGAAATGAGCCTCCTGAATCCCCGGGACGCGGCGGGCACCATGATCCGCATGCTGGCGGACGCGGGAAAGCGGGTGGACTACGGGGCCAGGGAGTACCTGGAGACCGTCCTTTCCTCATGGAACGAAATTTCCGCCCCCCTTCTGCAGACGGAATGTGATAAAATTGTGCTGATGTGCGGCAGCCGGGACACGGTGACCCAGAAGCTTCTGGAAATCGCCCTGCCCGACTATATGAACCAGGGTATCTTCAAATTCACCGACGCCCTGCTGGACAGGAAGGCGGATGTGGTCCTTGCCAGTGCGGACCGGGTATTCACCGATATTCCCACCACCATTAAGAACCTCGGTTTCCTGTCGTCGAAATTCAGGAAAATCAAGATTCTCCACGAAATGGAACGGAACCGGATCCCCGAGAAGGAGATCCAGAAGGTCCTCGCCGTCCGGTCCTCCTGGATGTGGCGGAATATGAAGAACGAAGCCCGGAAGGTGAGCGAAGGGGAAGCGGAATGGTTCCTCCTCGAAATCTTCAGGTACCAGATGAAAACCCGGCAGGGAGCGTCAGAAATGGAACTGAAGGACCTGCTTTTGAAATATTGTATGAAACGAAGGTAACGGATCATTGAAGCTCAGGGTGAAACGGATCGCAGCCATGCTCTCGCTGGCTGTCATAGCAGCGGGGGCAGTGGCTCCTTTTATATGGGTGAAAGGGGACGCTGTCATCCCGGGAGTCCGGGTGAACGGCATCGCCGCCGGCGGCAAGACCAGGGCAGAGCTCACGGAACTCTTCCGGCAGAAGAACGAGGAACTGGCAGGGGAAAAACTGGCCCTCACGAAGGATACGGCCCAGGAAGAGTGGACATTCAGGGACCTCGGCGTCCGCTATGATGAGAAAAGCCTGGACGAAGCCATGGCCATCGGCCGCACCGGCAGCCTCTTTGCCCGGTGGGAAGAACGGTGGAAGGCCCTCCTCTCCGGCAAATCGGCCCATGTGGATGCCGCCTTTGACGAAAAGGCGGTGGACAGCAAAGTGGCATCCCTCACGGCCAAGTACGGGAAACCGGCACAGAATGCGTACCCCCGTTTCCATAACGACGGCTCCATTACTTTCTCCGAAGGCCGGCCGTACCTGAAGGTGGACGGAGACGCCCTGAAAGAGGACGTCCGGGAGACTCTGGCAGCAGGAGAAGGGAAGACCATCGAAATCCCGGCGTCCGAAGAGAAGAAGCCGAACATGTCTCCCGCCGATGCGAAGGAAATCAACAGCATCCTCGGGAAATACACCACCCACTTCGGCCCTGATCGGAACAGGAGTGACAATATTCACCTGGCCGCCGAAAAAATCAGCGGCACCTACCTGAAGCCGGGGGGAGATTTCTCCTACAACGGCACCACGGGATCCCGGTCCGCCGCCAATGGGTACAAAGAGGCGCCGGTCATTATCAATGGGAAACTGGAACCGGGTAGCGGGGGAGGCGTGTGCCAGGTGAGCTCCACCTTATTCAATGCGGTCCTTCTCTCGGGACTCGAAGTGACACAGCGGACCAGCCATTTCTCGCCGGTGTCCTACGTCCCCCTGGGCCGTGACGCCACGGTGGCGGAAGGAATCATCGATTTCCGCTTCCGGAACCACCTGAAGCACGGCATTTACATTTACACCGAATATGCCCCGGGGTCCGTCACCGTCTTCATCCTGGGAAATAAGGAGGACCGGCCCTCCTACGTGGACCTGTCTAAAACAAAGGATGACACCCTGCCCTTCAAGACGGTGAATAAAGTGGATCCCGCCCAGAAGGAAGACAAAAAGGTGGACGAAGGCCACGAAGGCCGGAATGTGACCATCAAACAGAGCGTCAAATGGGCCGACGGCCGGGTGTACCACGACCTCTTCGAATCGGACTACGAAGCCGTAGATACGGTGGTGACCTATAAGAACCCGGAGGATGTGCCGAAGGAGTGAGTTACATAATGTGGCCGACTGCAGGCTGACCTGATGGAAAGGTGGCTGAAGGGTAACGGGCTGCGCCCGAGGGGAAGGTGCGGCGCACAGGTTAAATAGCGCCGCATGATGAATCCAGCGGCTTTGCCCGGGCGCAAAAAAGGAATATGGATTCAGGTTTGAGGTCAGGAGTGCCTGCTGGCCATCATCTCACTTTTTATTATAGTAGTCAGCACGTGCCCCCTTAGAGAAGGGGGCAGCCCGAAGGGCAGGGGATGGATCCGCCTCGTAGAGGCGGAATCTGCAAAGTAGAGGATGGAATAAACATTGGTTATCTTACATCCTGCTGCTTATGGTTAAAATGAATACCCCCTGCACCTTCTCTAATGGGCTGCCTGTTTAGAAATAAAGTAACATAGTGATTTGATCTTGGTGGCTTCGCCGCACTTCCCCCTCAGGTGAAGCCCGTTCCCCTTGAGTCACTTCAGCCCCCTTAGCCACTTTTCACCAGCGCCGCAGGCTGGCCGGCTTTTCTAGAAGCTAGCAGCTAGAAGCTAGAAGCCCCGCCTATTCGCACGGCGCTTAACTTTACGACACCCCGCTGCGGAGCAGCTGATGAGCTCAAGGCTCAAGGCTGAAGGCCCAAGGCCCCGCAGGTTTGGACTATACATTTTCATTTATAAAGGAGTAAACCATGGGAAAATACCGTCTGCAATCACGGAATAAGAATTCCGCCATCCCCCTGATGGAGGTGGATACAGAATGCCGGGCCTGGTATATCAGGGCGGACCACAAAGAGGCCGCCATCAAAGCCCTCCAGGACATGGGGAAAGAAATCCTGTCCATCGAGTCCATCTACATCAATGGGGACGACGTGACGGATGAAGTATTTTCTAAAATCGCCATGAAGCAGGGCCAGGCCCAGGGAATTCCCCTGGCTTCCCAGCCGGAGGCGCCGGCGTCCTATGCAGGCTTCGGGGGAGAAGACATTCCCCTGCCTGACGAGGAACCCATGGAAAACTTTTCCCTCCCGCCCGACGATATTTCCCTGCCCTCCCTGGATTCCATAGAGCAGGCAGCGTCCCGGCCGGAAGAGATGCCTCCCTTGCCGGAGGCGCCGGAAATGGATATGCCCGACATCCTGCCCTCCCTTTCCAGTGTGCTCCCCAAGAGTGCCCTCACCCCGTCCGCCCCGGCGAAGGGGAAGAAGGGGGGACCGGCCAATGGCATTTTCATCGGCAGGAAACATATTTCCGGGGACCCCGTGGATATCCGGACCATCACGGACGAAGCGGATGGCGTCATTTTCAACGGCACCGTCATCAATGCGGAGGTCCGGGAACTCCGGAGTAAGAAGAAGCTTTTCATCATGAGCCTTGCCGACGATACGAACGGCATTGCCTGCAAGAAATTCTTCGACAAGCCCGAAGAAGCGGCGGGGGTAGAATCCCTGAAGCCCGGCACCGTGGTAAAGGTGCGGGGAAACGTGCGGTTTGACAAGTACACCAACGGCCTCACCCTGGAAATCCAGCAGATGGAGAAGGGGGAAGCCCAGGTCATCGACCATGAAGACAACTATCCCACCCCCCGGGTGGAGCTCCATCTCCACACGAAAATGAGCCTGGACGGCCTTATCGACAATGAGGAAATCATCAAAACCGCTGCCAAGTGGCACCATCCTGCCGTGGCCATTACGGACCACGGCGTCATCCAGGCCTTCCCGAAGATCCAGGACCTGGCGGAGAAATACCACCAGAAGGTGATCTACGGCATGGAAGGGTACATGATCGACAAGATCCCGGAAAATCCGGACACCGACCGGCAGCAGTACAACCACATCATCATCCTGGCAAAGAACATCACCGGCCTCCGGAACCTCTACCGCATGGTGACCCTGTCCCACCTGAAGTACTACCGGAAGCGGCCCCTCATTCCGAAGCCCATCCTGGAAGAGCTCCATGAAGGCCTCATCTACGGATCCGCCTGCGTGATGGGCGAATTTTTCCGGGCCGTCCTGAAGGGAGAAAGCGACGAGGAACTCATCCAAAAAGCAAAGTTCTACGATTACCTGGAAGTGCAGCCCCTGGGAAATAACGAATTCCTTATCAACGAAGATAAATTCGGCAACGTGAATTCGAAGAAGGACCTGGAGGACCTGAACCGGAAGGTCATAGAAATCGGAGAGAAAGCGGGCCGCCCGGTGTGCGCCACCTCCGACGCCCACTACATGTTTGCCGAAGACCAGCGGAACCGGGATATCCTCCTTTCGAACTGGGAAAAGCCGGGGAAAATCGAGTCCCATCCGCCCGTCTACATCCGGACCACCCAGGAAATGCTGGATGAATTTTCCTACCTGCCCAAGGAAAAGGCCATCGAAATCGTCATCACCAATACGAGAAAAATCGCGGAGCAGTGTGAAGTGCTGAAGCCCCTGGCGGAGGAATGGAAGTCCTACAACCCGAAAATCGCCGGCGCCGATGACAAGCTGGTGAAAATGTGCTATGACAATGCCCACGCCATTTACGGGGACCCGCTGCCGAAAATCGTGGAGGACCGGCTCACCCTGGAACTGACGCCGATCATCAAGCACGGCTACGGCGTCCTGTACTACATCGCCCACAAGCTGGTGAAGCACTCCAACGACCGGGGCTACCTCGTAGGCTCCCGAGGATCCGTAGGGTCCTCCTTCGTCGCCACCATGTCCGGCATTACGGAAGTAAATCCGCTGCCGCCCCATTACGTGTGCCCCAAGTGCCACTGGACAGAATTCTTCACCGACGGCTCCGTAGGCGGCGGTTTCGACCTGCCAGATAAGAAATGCCCGAAATGCGGTACTCCGCTCCACAAGAACGGCCATAACATTCCGTTTGCCGTATTCCTGGGATTCGACGGGGACAAGGTCCCTGATATCGACCTGAACTTCTCCTCCGGCGACGACCAGGGCGTGGCCCATAAGTACACCGAAGAACTCTTCGGACGGGACAATGTATTCCGGGCCGGCACCATCGCCGGCATCCAGGACAAGACGGCCTACGGTTTCGTGAAGAAATACGCCGAAAACCGGGGACTCTCGTTCAACGATATTTTCATAGAAAAACTGTCCGCCGGCGTGGCAGGGGTGAAGCGCACCACCGGCCAGCATCCGGCAGGCATCATGGTCTGTCCGAGGGATATGGACATCCACAATTTCACGCCCCTCCAGTACGCGGCAAACAAGAAATATCTGAAAGATGAAGAGGGAAACCAGATTCCCGGCACCATCACCACCCACTTCGATTACCACTCCATCTCCGGCCGTATGCTGAAGCTGGATATTCTGGGCCACGATGATCCGAAGGTCATCCGCATGCTCCAGGATATCACCGGCATCGACCCCATGACCATCCCCTTCGATGATAAGAAGACCTTGTCCCTCTTTTCCTCCACCGAAGCCCTGGGCATCACGCCCCAGCAGCTGGCATCGGTCATCGGCAACAAGGGAGTCACTGTAGGGACCCTGGGGCTCCCGGAATACGGTACCCCCTTCGTCCGGGGCATGCTGGAAGACACGAGGCCGAAGAACTTCTCCGAACTCGTACGAATTTCCGGATTTTCCCACGGCACCGATGTGTGGCTGAATAACGCCCAGGACCTCATCAAGAACGGCACCGTGAAACTGGAAGACGCCATTTCCACCCGAGACGACGTGATGAACTACCTCATTCACCACGGGGTGAAGCCCCTCACCGCCTTCAAGGTCATGGAAAACGTCCGTAAAGGAAAGGGCCTCGAAAAGAATGGCTCCAACAACCGGGCAGAGCTCGACGCCGCCCACATTCCCCAGTGGTTCATCGACTCCTGCCTCAAGATCGGCTACCTCTTCCCGCGGGCCCACGCCGTGGCCTACGTTATGATGGCCTTCCGCATCGCCTGGTTCAAGGTGTACCAGCCCCTGGCCTACTACGCCGCCTACTTCACCATCCGCGCCGAAGGCTCCTTCAATGCGCCGGTGATCCTCCGGGGCCTGGAATCCCAGAAACAGGAACTGGCCCGCATCGCCTCCCTGGAACACCCCACGGCCGTGGAAAAGGGCAACGCCACGGTCATCGAAGTGGCAGCGGAAATGTACCTCCGGGGCCTGGAATTCCTGCCCATCAGCCTCGAGAAGTCGGACGCCTCCGAATTCAAGATGGAAGACGGGAAGCTCCGTCCTCCCTTCAATTGCATCCCTGCCCTGGGAGACGCGGTGGCCAAGGAAATCGTGAAAGCAAGGGACGAGCACCGCTTCACCTCCAAGGAAGACCTGAAGAAACGGGGCAAGGTGAGCCAGTCCATCATCGACACCATGGACGACATGGGCATCCTGAAAGACCTGCCCGACGAAGAGCAGATGTCGCTGTTCTCGTTTGCATATTAAAGCTGCCATGCGACCGTGTGGAGCTTCTGGCTGTTAGCTGCTGGCTTTCAGGAAAGCTGGTCAGCCTACGGCGCTTCTGCCAATTTCAGCCAGCGGCTTAGCTGTGCAGGAGAATCCTGTCCGGTTTTGGCCCCAAGGGCCTGCCCAGATACCCTGGCCGCTGGCAGCCAGGAGCTGGAAGCCCCCACCCGCGCAGCCATACACCCAGCTATCCGACATCTGTCGCAAGAGTGGCTGTACAGCTCAAGGCTCAAGGCTGAAGGCTCAAAGCCCTGCTCCGGTGAATCCAACCGTTAACAAAGCCTTGCACAATTTCCCTGTCCCATGATATAATTACATTAACATTCGGGGTTATAGCTCAGTTGGTCAGAGCGCTTCGTTGACATCGAAGAGGTCTTTGGTTCGAATCCAAATAGTCCCACCAGAATTCATAACCCGCCGAAAAGGCGGGTTTTTGTGTTTTCCAAAAGACCCGGAAAGAAGGGGATTCCATGAAACTCTTTGCGGTACTCATGGTATTGATCGCCGGCACCATGTGGGCCGGCTGCGGCCTGGCGGCCCAGGATTTCTTCCGAAAAAGCACGCTGGACTCCATGGACCTCACGGTGTTCCGCATGTTCTCCGCCGGCTTCATCATGTTCTGCGTCTGCTGCATCCGGGGGAAATGGAAGCCGGCCATCCGGGAAATGAAGAAGCAGCCCGTCCTCTGGCTGGGCCTTATCTTTTACGGCATCGTGGGTCTCATGCTCATGCACTACACCTACTTTGCCTCCATCGCCGCCGGCAATGCTGCCGCCGCCACGGTGATCCAGTACACCTGCCCCGCCATCGTCATCATCTGGGTATCTCTCCGTCATCGCCGGTTTCCCGGAAAAGGGGAGCTCGCGGCTGTGATTCTTGCCATTCTTGGAGTCTTCCTCCTCGTCACCGGCGGGGACATCCATAAAATCGCCGTGCCCGCAGACTGCGTATACCTGGGCCTCATATCGGCCTTCTTCTTTGCCGTCTGCGCCATATACCCGAAACACCTCATGGGCATCCTGGACAACTCCTTCATCCTCACCATCGGCATGTTTACCGGCGCCACAGCAGCCTGGCTCCTGGACCCGGTCACCGACTTCTCCGGCTTCTTCGCAAGGAACGTACTCTTCGACTCCATCTGGATCGTAGTCTGCGGCACCGTGGTAGCCTTCACCTGCTACAACGCAGGCCTCCATTACCTCAGCGCATCCCAGGCCTCCGTCACCGCCACCGTAGAACCGGCGGTATCCGTCATCGCCTCCTTCTTCCTCTTCAACGTCCGCTTCGACTGGATCCAGGCCGTCGGCATCGTCATGGTCCTCCTGGCCATAGCAGCGCCGGGAGTGATAGGGGAGAAAGGAAAGCTATGAAATCTGACTCTGCGAATTAATCAGCGCTTCCCTGGATTCAGGTCCAGGTCTAGGTCTAGATCTAGATCTAGGTTGTCAGCCTGCGGCTGTCCCTACAGAACCCATCCGCATCTCCGCCGCACTCTGTGACACTACCCCTAACCCGTCATCTCGAGCGATGGCAGCATGTTGTATGACTCAGCCGTTAAAAATTGCTACAGCTACGATGAGTCGAGAGATCTCTCTGGAAGATGCCTATGACGGTGATACAACGCCATAGGGCGCTGGTCCCACTAGAATTCCTCTGTCTGCTGCGCAGATATCCCCCTTTGAAAAAGGGGGACGATCCGTAAGCGGCTGGCCGATCAACTTGGGCCCGGTTCGAGAGTCCTCTGCAGGACCCTCGCCTTTGAGAAAGGGAGACTGTTTATAGCGGCTCCGCCGCCGATGGGATCCCTAAAGACTCTGCACCTTTAACGTGTAAATGACACTGCAGTAGGCTCTCTTCCCCGAAGAGAGCTGCCCACGGGGCTGAGAGATGGTAACGGGTTTACTGCACAATGGGCATTTAAACTCCTATGTGAGAAGAACCCACCAGAATCCCTCTGTCTGCTGGCGCAGACATCATTCCGGCCGGGCCCTGAAAGGAAGGCGCTTTAATGGGCAGAAAAAGCGCCAACTTGGGCCCGGCTCGAGGGTCCTCTGCAGGACCCTCGCCTTTGAGAAAGGGAGACTGTTTATAGCGGCTCCGCCGCAGATGAAATTCATAATGCGGCGCTTCCCAATTTGTGCGCCGCCACCACCGCGGCGAAGCCGCTGGCCGGTTCAGCCCGCAGGGCCTGACCAGCTAAAGGCTAAAGGCTAAAGGCTGAAAGCCCACACCGGTTCACACGCCGTTCAGCCACCGGTTACCCGGCCCGCAGGGCCTGATGACCTAGGGCTAGACCTAGATCTAGCCCTAGACCTAGACCTAGACCCCTCGATCCCGACCTCATTATCCTTTACTCCCATTTCCCTCATATAGTACAATAGAGCAGATGAAAATTTTGCATTATATACAGGAGCACCTATGGATACAGAACATATCAGAAACTTTTCAATCATCGCCCACATCGACCATGGGAAGTCCACCCTCGCCGACCGGCTCATCGAGCTCACAGGCACTGTGAAGAAGAGGGACATGGAAGCCCAGATCCTGGACACCATGGACCTGGAAAGAGAGAGGGGCATCACCATCAAGGAGCAGTCCGTCCGCCTCATGTACAAGTATGAAGACGGCGACACCTACGAGCTGAACCTCATCGACACCCCAGGGCACGTGGATTTCAATTACGAAGTGTCCCGGAGCCTTTCCGCCTGCGAAGGGGCTATCCTCATCATCGACGCCACCCAGGGGGTCCAGGCCCAGACCCTGGCTAACGTGTACCTCGCCCTGGACCATGACCTGGAAATCATCCCCGTCATCAATAAGATCGACCTTCCCAGCGCCGACGTGGACCGGGTGAAGAAGGAAGTGGAAAATATCATTGGCCTTGACATGTCCGATGCCATTCCCGTTTCCGCCAAGACCGGCCAGAACGTGGAAGAAGTACTGAAGCGCATCGTGGAGCAGGTACCGCCGCCTCCGGATAATTCGAAGAAGCCCCTGCGCTGCCTTATTTTCGATTCCATTTTCGATTCCTACAAAGGAGCCATTGCCTACGTCCGGGTGATGGACGGGGAAATCAAACCGGGCATGAACATCAAAATGATGGCTTCCGGCAAGGTGTACACGGTGACAGAAGTGGGCTATTTCTCGCCCCTTCCGAAACCTGCCGACGTCCTCACCTGCGGTTCCGTGGGCTACGTGGCTGCCAGCATCAAGAACGTCCAGGACTGCGAAGTGGGGGATACCATCACCACCGCCGAAAACGGCGCCGCCGAGGCCCTCCCGGGCTACCGGAAGGCATTGCCCATGGTATTCTGCGGCATGTACCCCATCGACAGCAAGGACTATGACAACCTGAAGGACGCCCTGGAAAAGCTGAAACTCAACGACGCGGCCCTGGAATTCCAGCCCGAAACCTCCCAGGCCCTGGGATTTGGTTTCCGCTGCGGCTTCCTGGGACTCCTCCACATGGACGTGGTCCAGGAACGGCTGGAACGGGAATACCACCTGAAGCTCATCACCACAGCCCCCTCTGTCATTTACCACGTCTATAAGACCGACGGCACCATGGTGGCCGTGGACAATCCGGCGGAACTGCCGCCGATGACGAAGATCGAGCACATCGAAGAACCGGTGGCGAAAGTGAGCATCCTCGTCCCCTCCGGCATGGTGGGGAATGTGATGGAACTGGTCCAGAACCGCCGTGGCGTCTTCGAAAATATGGAATACCTCGACGAGACCCGGGTAGACCTCACCTACCACGTGCCCCTTTCGGAAATCATCTTCGATTTCTTTGACAAGCTGAAATCCTGCACCAAGGGCTACGCCTCCCTGGACTACCAGGTGGACGGCTACCAGAAGACCGACGCCGTGAAGCTGGATATCCTCCTGAATGGGGACCTCGTGGACGCCCTGTCCATCATCGTCCACCGGAGCAACGCCCCCGCCCGGGGCCGGGCCCTGGCACTGAAGCTGAAGGATATCATTCCCCGCCAGCAGTTTGAAGTGCCCATCCAGGCCGCCATCGGCAGCAAGATCATTGCCCGGGAAACCATCAAGGCCTACAAGAAGGATGTGCTGGCCAAGTGCTACGGCGGCGACGTGACCCGTAAGAAGAAACTGCTGGAAAAGCAGAAGGAAGGGAAGAAGCGCATGAAGCAGGTAGGCAGCGTGGAAATCCCCCAGGAAGCGTTCATGGCGGTCCTGAAAGATGACTGACCTGGGATTATATATTCATATACCCTTCTGTAGAAGCCGCTGTGATTACTGCGGCTTCTATTCGATTGGAAGGAAACCGGATGGCCGCTTCCTTTCCGCCCTCCTGAAGGAAATGGAAATGCGGAGCCCCGCCTTTGCCAGCCGTACCTGCGACACCCTCTATCTGGGCGGCGGCACCCCCTCCTCCCTGACTGAAGACCAGCTTGCACAGGTCATGGAAGGGGTGAGGCACTATTTCCACCTTTCAGAAACGGCGGAAATCACCATGGAAATGAACCCCTGCGATATGACCGAGTCCTACCTGCAAAATGCCAGGGCCCTGGGCATCAACCGCATTTCCATCGGCGTCCAGAGCCATGACGACAGGCTCCTTCGCGCCATCGGCCGCCTCCATACCGCATCGGAAGCGGAAAAGGCGGTGAAACGGGCCTATAAAGCGGGATTTCACAACATGAGCATCGACCTCATGTACGAACTGCCGGGTCAGAGTGTGGAGGACTTCCGGAAATCCCTCCTCTGGGCGGTGCACCTTCCCATTACCCACGTCTCCGTGTACAGTCTCATCCTGGAAGAGGGGACAAGGTTCAAGCAGCTGGCGGACCGGGGAGCGCTCATGAGGCCCACAGAAAACGACAGCTGGCTCATGTACCGGGACATGTGCCGGATCCTGCCGCACTACGGCTTCGAGCGGTACGAAATCTCCAGCTTCGCCCGGAGAGGATTCCGCAGCCGGCACAACCAAAAGTACTGGGAACTGAAAGACTACCTGGGCCTCGGGCCTGCCGCCGCCTCCCGCATCGGAAGGCAGCGCTTCGAAGTGAGCCCCGGCGTCCGGCTCTATGAAAAAGAACTGCTCACCGGCAGCCCGCCGTCCATGGACGTGGAAAACCTGTCGGAAAAAGACGAAATGGAGGAATACTGCTTCCTCCACCTCCGCATGAAAGAAGGCATCCCTTTAGACGACTTCGCCCGCCGCTACGGAGAAGACATCCGCTATTGGTACGGCGATAAAATCACCATGCTCAAAAAGCAGAAACTCTTGAAAGAAGAAAACCGCCGCCTCTCCTTCACCTTCCACGGCGCCGCCCTGGGCAACTATGTCTTCGAACAGTTCCTGCGGGATGAGTAGGGGAGAAGAGCAGGTAGTGAGAAGTGAGGAGTTAGGAGTGAGGAGTGGTGGTGGCGGCGCACAAATCAGATAGCGCCGCCTTATGATATTTGATTGCCGCGAAGCGGCGGTACCTCAATTCTCTTCACTCAATTTTCAAATCTATTTCTGAGCTGCAGCTTCGATGAGCCGAGAGATTTTTCCGGTCAATGACTATGACCGAACTACATCGAAAGAAGTAAGCAGGTTGATAGTTGAGGGCCAGCGGCTCCGCTGCCAATGGGTCCCTGGTGGCTCTGTTCAAAAAAGTGCAAATGACTCAGCAGTAGGCTCTCTTCCCCGAAGAGAGCTGCCCACGGGGCTGAGAGATGGTGATGGGTTTACTGCACAATGGGCATTTAAACCGCCAGTGAGAAGAACCCATAAGAATCCCTCTGTCTGCTGGCGCAGACATCCCCCTTTGAAAAAGGGGGACTGTTGACCGCGGCTCCGCCGCAGATGGGATCCTGAAGACTCTGCACAAAAAAGTGCAAATGACTCAGCAGTAGGCTCTCTTCCCCGAAGAGAGCTGCACACGTGGGCACAGGTCCTGCATAGGACCTGCGAGGCCAGCCCAAGTTGGCGCTTAGCCTGCCCATTAAAGCGCCTTCCTTTTGTGGCTGGCCATGGGGTTAGCTGAAGGGAACTGAAGGGCTGGGCCCGCAGGGCCAGATCCCCTCGATCTCGATCTCGGTCTCAATCTCATTAGCCCGCAGGGCCAGGCCACCTGGCCACCAGCCACTAGCTACTAGCTACTAGCTACTAGCTACTTACTTCACATTCCCCCTTTCCTTTTTCCTCCTGTTGGATTATCATAAGAGTATCCACAATTTCACAAGAAAAAGGAAGCACTGCGGCTTCGGGGACGGGAAATCCCGTGCCCCTTTGCTGGAGTGCCTTTTTTATTGGAGGGAGAATTTGTTATGCCAGTTTCTTACATGGAAATCAATCTGAATGCACTTCGTCACAATCTGAGAGTCATCCGCCAGCACCTGCCGAAGGAAGTGAATGTCCTGGCCGTAGTGAAGGCCAATGCCTATGGCCACGGCGCTGTGGAAACGCTCCGCATCGCCATGGAAGAGGGATATACCGCCGCCGCCGTAGCCCGGGTGGAAGAGGGGGCCGAACTCCGTAGAGCCGGCTTTACCTGCCCCATGTACGTCCTTGGCCTTCCGCTTCCAGAAGACATGCTCATGGGCGTGAAATACGACCTCACCCTGCCGGTGGATGACACGGTGGACCTGGAAGCCTTCGAAGACATTGCCAGAGGCGCCGGAAAGACGGTAGAAGTCATGATGCCTATTGACACCGGCATGAACCGCATCGGCACCCATCCCGAAGATGTACCGGCGTTCCTGGAAAAGCTGTCCCATTATCCCCACCTGCACCTCCATGGCACCTGGACCCACATGGCCACTGCCGACTGCAAGGATAAGTCCGCAGCCCTGAAGCAGCTGGACCGCTTCGACGAAGCCATCGCCAAAATGCCGGTGGACGATAAATTCGTCATTTCCTCCGCCAACAGCGCCGGCGTCATCGACATCCCCAGAAGCTGGCACAACCTGGCCCGCCCGGGCATCATCATCTACGGACCCCAGCCTTCCGATGAAATGGAAAACAGGCTGGACCTCCAGTATGTCATGCGCATCGTGAGCCACGTCACCCACGTGCAGACCCTCCACAAAGGCGAAGCCATCGGCTACGGCGGCACATTCGTGGCAGATAGGGATATGAAGACCGCCACCGTCCCCATCGGCTACGCCGACGGCTACCCCCGGTGCCTCTCCAATAAGGGCGCCGTCCTCATCGGTGGCAAACGCTGCCCCATCGTCGGCCGTATCTGCATGGACCAGTTCATGGTGGCCGTAGACGACACCGTGAAACCGGGGGATGAAGTGATCCTCATGGGCAAACAGGGAGAAGGAGAAATCACCCTGGACGAAGTGGCCAAGACCGCCGGCACCATTCCCCACGAAATCACCTGCGACCTGAAGAGAATCCCCAGGGTATTTGTAGAAAAGTAATCCGTCGGCAGCGATGTTATGCAGATGGGTGCCGTGTGAAAGTGCGGGGCTGGCAGCTGGAAGCTCTACACCTGCGCACGCCGCTTATTCGTCGTACTGCAAAATACCCTCTTCCCATTCCGGACGTTATATGCTATAATACCTTCTGTTAGGCGTCTATAGCTCAGTGGATAGAGCACTGGTCTCCGGAACCAGGTGTCGAGAGTTCGAATCCCTCTAGACGCACCAGAAGTTATTGCCTCATGCCTTAATCCGGCATGAGGCTTTTTTTACACAGCACCTTTTGGGGAGCCCTTATGGATGAATTCAATTTTCTTTTCCTGGCCCTTGGCCTTCTCATGACCCTGTGGGGCTGGAAGGCATCGGGGAAAGGGGCAGGCTCTGTTTCCTATCCCCTCTGGTACAGGATTCTTCGACTTTTATGCCTTGCGGTGATTTTCTTGCCCTGCCTTCTTCTGACCATCATGAACCCTGTGCCGGAGGACCTCCTCCAAAAGATGGTGTACGGAGAAATCGCAGCCCTTCTTGCACTTGTTCTGGTCCCTGCAAAATCAGGAAAGAAAAATGCTGCTCCCGTCCTTTCAGAGGAAGAGATGGGGGACAGAAAGAAGACAGAGTGGCAGAAGGCAATCCTTTTGGGGGCGGCGGTGACGGTGCTCATGTGGATTGCATTTCTTTACCTTATATAAATCATTTCCGGTGGTAAATTGAAAGAACAAGGAGGAAGGAACCCATGGCGAAAGACGGGTTTATGGATTTGGATTCACTTGCCCTCTTACGGAACAGCAGCCCATCGTGGAAGCTTCTTGCGTCTGATGATGCGGCGTTCTGCTGTTCCTTTTTTTATCATGAATTTCTGGAAAATAACGTAAGAAATCTAAGCGAAGCCCGGCTGGTCCTGGATATGCGGTCTGCCCTGTCTGAAAAGCATTCTCTGGCGGGAGAAGATATTCCAGATGAAGAGGAGCTCCGGGAAGAAGCACGGTTCTACCTTCGGAAATGGTCGGACGAGGACCATCGGTGGCTTCGCCGGTTTTATCGGGACCACCAGACATTCTATGACCTCACCACGGCGGGACAGAAGGCGGTGGAATGGCTGGAAAGCCTGAAGAGCCGTTCCTTCATCGGCACCGAGTCCAGGCTCCACACGTTCTTCCACCTGCTCCACGAAATCGAGCACCAGGCAAACCCGGACAAGGAAGAACGGCTGAAGTACCTTACAGCCCAGAAGAAGGAAATCAACCGTAAAATCCAGGACCTGAAAGCCGGTGGCAAGGTGGACGTCTTAGATGACGTGCAGATTAAGGAACGATTCATGGAAGCCATGGACATTGCCGGCGGCATTCTTTCCGATTTCCGGGAAGTAAAGGATAAATTTCACCAGATTTATACAGAATTTCGGGATGAAGTGAACGAATGGGAACATGGGAAAGGGGCACTGCTGGAGCAGTTTATCGCGGACCGGGAGGTCATCGAGGAATCAGAGCAGGGAAAGAGCTTCACCGCCTTCTTCGATTACCTCATGGCCTTTTCCCAGCAGCGGGACTTTGATGAGACCATGCGAAAGATCCTCACGCTGAAAGCCCTGTCCCAGGAGACAAACCGCTACGATGCCCTCCATATCAAGCAGGCCTGGGTGGACGGAGCGGAGGACGTGCAGCAGACCATTGCGAAGCTTTCGGAACAGATCAGCTGGTATGTCAATGAAAACAACCTGCAGGAAAAGAAAAATATCTATTTCCAGATCAAGGAAATCGAGAAAAAGGCGATGGCCATGAAAGGCAGGGAGCCGAAGGAAAAGGATTTCATGACCCTCTCCGATGGGGCACCCACCATCAGCCTGCCCATGGAGCGGACTCTCCGCATGCCGCCGGCGAAAATGGAGCTCGATGCCCATGCTCTGGAAATCGGTGAGCACCATGGAAGTCTCGATGCCATTTTCAACCAGGTCTACGTGGACAAGAAAGTGCTGAAGGAGCATATCGAAGACATGCTGGAGACCTGGGACCGGGTGACCCTGAAGGATGTACTGGATGCCTATCCGTTAGAAAAGGGACTTTTCGAGCTTCTGGCATACATGGAAATTGCGAAGAGCGAACACCATACCTTCCTTCCGGAAAAGGACAGGATTCCCTTCAAAAGTATCGATGGAAGGGAGCGGTACGTAGAAATGGATCGGATCGTATTTGAGAAAGGAAAGAACCATGGATAAGGGAGACATCATATTTTCCACTACACTTATCCGCCTCCTTCAGGGGGTGGTGAGAAAAGAAGGAAATCCGGAAATCTGGAATACCATCATGAGCCAGCAGTTCCGAATCGACGAATACATGGAGAAAATCGGCCTGTCCCTCACCATCGATGAAGAAGGGGGCTATGCCTACCTGAAGCAGCGGGAGGACGAGGTACTGCCGCACCTGGTGAAGAAGCAGCCATTGACCTTCCGCATGAGCCTTTTCCTGGCGCTCCTCAGGAATGAGATCAATGAGTACGACAGCGCCAGCGGGGAGGGCTCCCTGGTGGTGGAAGAAGAGGAAATGGTGCGTCGCATGAAACCCTATTTCCCTGATGTGTCGGATGAAGTGAAATTTGCCAATTCCATTGACCGTTGTATTTCCAAGGCCGTGGACATGAAGCTTCTGACGCCGGTAAAGGACAATGCCTACGAATACGAGGTGGAGCCCCTGCTGCGCCGTTTTGTGGATGCGGAATGGCTTTCCGAATTCAACAGGGAACTGGACAGGTACATGAAAGAAAACGGGTTAGCCGTGAAAGAAACGGAAGATAAGGAAGAGGAGGAAGACCATGGGACTCTTTGATGGAACCGATACCATGAATGCACCCCAGGGATACCGCATGAAGCGGCTGGAGGTTTACAACTGGGGTACCTTTGACGGCGCCGTTTGGCCCTTTGAAGTGGGCAGTGAGACCTCCCTTCTCACCGGGGAAATCGGTTCCGGGAAATCCACCCTGGTGGATGCTATACTGACACTCCTCATTTCCCAGCAGAAGATCAATTACAATAAGGCTGCTGATTCCGGCAGCCGGGAACGGACGCTCAATTCCTATGTCCGGGGCTACTATGCCAAGAGGAGCAACGCCGACGGGGAAGAGGAACCGGTGGCCCTCCGTGACAAAAACCAGTACTCCGTGATCTTGGGCGTTTTCTATGACGCCATCAGCGAAAGCGCCGTATCCCTGGCCCAGGTTTTCTACTTCACTCCCGGCAGCGACCGGCCCACCCGGTTTTTTGTGGTAGGGGAAGGGGATATGTCTATCCGTAGGGACTTCGGGAATTTCGGCACCAATATAACGGACCTGAAAAAGAAGCTGAAGCGGATACCCTACGCCCATCTTTACAATGACTATGGGGAATACGCGGGAAAATTCAAATCCCTCTTCGGCATTACCCAGGACAACGCACTGGACCTCTTCCAGCAGACCGTGTCCATGAAAAAGGTGAACGGCATCACTGATTTTGTACGGCGCAACATGCTGGGAGAAGTGGACATGGGGACCATGGAGGAAAATATCCAGCACCTTCTTTCCCGTTTCCATGACCTCAAAAGCATTCATGACGCTATTATCCGGGACCGGGAGAAAATGGAAATCCTGGAGCCCCTGGTGAAGGCATCCGATGACTATGATACCTGCCTGACGAAGGAGTCGGAGCTTACCCTCATGGCCGAAGGCCTTGGGGCCTACCTCTCCAGGGAAGAAATCAAAATCCTCACGGAGGAACTGGAAAAGTGTCATCGCCGGATGGGGGACCTGGACAGCCGCCTCAGGGCCCTGGGAGAAGAGGCGGGCCATCTGTCTGAAGAAATCGATAATAAAAAGAAGGAAATGTGGGAAAACGGCGGCGCTCGGCTGGATGGGGCGAAGAAGGACCTGGCAGCCTATGAGAAGGACCTCCGGCTTGTCAGCAAAAATGCAGAGGCCTATCAGCTCCAGGCGGAGTCCATCGGCCTTACCCTTCCTTCTACTTTGGATGAATTCATCAAAGGGCGGCAGCAGATTTCCGGACTGGCCGCTGACTTCCATAAAGAATACGACCGGCTGGACGGAGAAAAGTCGGAGGCCGACAGCAGGGAGCGGGATATTGTGGCCAAAATCGCCCAGGACCGGCAGGAACTGGAATCTTTGAAGAAGCGGGATTCCAATATTCCTGAACGTTTCGTGGCGGTGAGGAAGCAGATGGCAAGGGACCTCATGGTGCCGGAAAAGGATATGCCCTTTGCCGGCGAAATCATGGAAGTAAAGCCTTCTGAGCAGAAATGGGAGGGGGCCCTGGAACGGCTGCTCTCCGAATTTGGCGTATCCCTACTGGTGCCGGAATCCCTTTATGAAAAGGTGATCGGCTGGATGGAAAACCATTTCCTCCACCAGCGCATCGTTTATTACCGGGTAGACGAATATACCCGCCCCGTATCCATGGGAGACCTGCCGGAAAAATCGGCGGCTCGAAAACTGAATATCAAGAAAGACTCCCCCTATGCCTCCTGGCTGGCTTCGGAACTGTACCACCGGTTTGACCACATTTGCGCCGAAACGGCGGCGGAATTCAGGAAAGCCTCTTTTGCCCTGTCTCCGGAAGGACAGATCAAGGCCCAGGGAAAATGGCACAAGAAGGATGACCGATACCGCATTGATGACCGCCGGCACTACGTGCTGGGTTTCTCCAATAAAGAAAAGATCGTCCTCATTTCCAAAGAACTGGATGAGCTTGCCAGGGATAAGGCAAAGGCGGAGGAGATGATCAGGAATCTCAAGAAACAGAGAGATCTGTACATTGCAAAACTCAATGCTGCCGAGTCTCTCCTGAAAGTCGATAACTTCAAGGACATCGACCGCACCTCTTTTGAAGACAGGGTGAACCGGCAGAAGCAGCTCATCAGAAGCCTCACGGGGAGCGATAACATCCTGGCCCGGCTGGAGAAAGAAATCCAAAAGCTCAATAAGGACCTGGAAGACACCCGGGAAGCCATGAGCACCATCCGCGGTGAAAAGGGTGGCCTTGACAACGAAATCCGCCGGCACGAGGAGAAAAAGAAAGCCGATGAGAGCACCCTGGCCGGCGCCTCTGACCTCATCCGGACAAAGGCCTTTCCCCTGCTGGAGGGAATCACGCCGGCGGTCATCGGTAAAAAGGGCATGTTTACCCTGGGGACAATGACCGAAAAAAACAATAGTTTCAATAAATGGATCCGGGATCACCGGGCGGCCAATGATGCAGACAAGGAGAAAGCATCAGCAGACATGGCCACGGGCATGACCCACTACCTCCAGTACCTGACTCTCCACAATGAGTCGGACCCGAACCTCACCGCCGAGCTGAACGGGGCGAACCGGAATGAATATAAAGAAATTTTCCGGCGGATCCGGGAAGATGACCTGCCGAAACTGCTTCCGAAATTCAAGAAACGGCTTCGGGAAAACACGATCCAGGATATGGCCATTTTCCAGTCCAAACTCTTCTCCGCCAGGGACAGGATCCGGGAGAAGATTGAAGAAATCAACCGGTCCCTCTACGATATCGATTACAACGTGGGCCACTACATTGAAATCGAATGCGTGGAAACGCTGAATAATGAAATCCGCCAGTTCCGGCAGCAGCTGAAGAAGTGTACCGACAGCAGCCTCTCCGGCAGCGAGGACCAGTACAACGAAGAAAAGTTTCTGGAAATCGAAAAGATACTGGACCGTTTTTCTGCCAGCCGCCCGGGCATGGCGGAGGAGGACCGGAAGTGGACAAGCCTGGTCACCGATGTCAGGAACTGGTTTACCTTCGCCGTGTCCGAGCGGATCCGCAAATCCGATGGATCCCGGGGCGAGGAATTTGAACACTACACCGATTCCTCAGGAAAGTCCGGCGGCCAGAAAGAAAAACTGGCCTACACTATCCTGGCGGCCAGCTTCGTATACAGCTTTGGCATTGCCGGAGGCGGCAGGCTCCCAACTTTCCGATTTACTGTGATCGATGAAGCCTTCCTGAAGAGCTCCGACGAATCGGCCCGGTTTGGCCTGTCCCTCTTCCGCCGCATGGGCCTCCAGCTCCTTGTGGTGACACCGCTGGCCAAGATACCCACCATTGAACCCTTCATTTCTAACCTGGGCTACGTGAGCCAGAATGAAAAGAGGCAGTCCGAACTCCGGAATATGACCATTGGCGAATACCGAAAGGAATTCCTGGAACGGGAGAAGAGGGCGGAAAGACAGGTAGCCGAGGGGTAACGCCTTCGGCGAGGCGGAGTGTGCTTCGGCCGGGCTCTAAGGTGCTCGCCTGGTGTGCAGGCACGGCTCGCAAAAGAGCCCGGCTTGGGCATCCTCTGCAGGATGCCTACATAGGACCTCCGAGTCCGAATAAGTTGGCGCCTATTCTGCACATCAAGGCGCCTTCCTTTGGGTATTCGGACGGCTGAGGGGGGAACGGCCAGTGGCCAAGGGGAAGGTGCGGCGCGTAAAATCAAAAGCGCCGCAGATTATATATACCTGGCGGCTCTGCCGCTGAATATAAATTCTGCGCCCTTTATAATTTGAAGCGGCGTCCCCCCCCTCGAACGAAGCTCGTTACCCCTGAGCCACTTCAGTCACTTGAGCCACCTCTCCCTACACTTACATACCGGCTCAGCTGACAGTTAATGAAAGGAGGAATCCCATATTGCGTCGAAAATCGTACGATGAAGAACTGCTCAAAAAACTGAAGCGCCAGGAGGAGCGGGGGATACTCTATGAAGCGCTGACGAAGGAAATAGAGCCTCCCTATTTCAAAATGCCACTGAAACGGCCGGAAGAGACGGAGAACGACTGGCATGCCCTTCTTTCCTGGTCCGACTACTGGCACCACCCGGTGAAAGACACCAATGGCCGGCCACTCTGGCATATAGAAGAAAAAGGGAAAAATACGAAATCCTTTGGCCGCCAGACCCTGCCGGTCCGGGTTTTCGTTGATACGCCGGAAGATGCCTTTGCCATCCTGGGAATGAAAAAGGAAAAGAAGGAATTCCTCACCATGTTGGGGGAGGTAGAAGAAAAAGCAGATGACCTTACGGAATGGTTCCTCCATTATTTTCCGAGAATTCGGGAAGAAGGTTTTTATCCTCTCTTCTTCGGTATTGCCCATTTCTTCCGGGAGCAGGAAGAGAAGGGTGGGTACCTCAGGGAGATTTCAATCCCCGGGGTGGATACGAAATTCATGGAAAGACACAGCTTCCTCGTCCGTACCCTGTGGAATGCCCTTTTCCCGGATAAACAGGTGGAAAGCAATGAAGAAATGAAACAGCACCTTTTCATTAAAGAGGTACCTGCACCCACCATCTGCGCCCGGAGCCTGGATGAGTCCATCCGGTTCTTTGGAGTACGGAAATTTTTCCTGTCCAACGATGAAGTGGCGTCCTTCCATCCGCCCCAGAAACGGATTTTCATTACAGAAAACAAGGTAAATGGTTACACTTTCCCCCATGCAAAAGACAGCCTTATCCTCTTCGGCATGGGCTACGGGGTACTGGAACTGGCCAAGGAAGCAAAGTGGCTGGGGGAGAAGGACGTTTACTACTGGGGGGACCTGGACTCCGACGGCTTCAATATTCTCTCATCCCTTCGCCACATCCTGCCGAATGTTCATTCCTTCCTCATGGACAGGGATACCCTTCTGGCCTATGTGGATAAAAGGATTAAGGACACCGGAAACAGGTCTGTAGTACCGGATAATCTTACGGTCACCGAAAAAATGGCGTGGAAAGAAATCCACGACCATGGCTGGCGGCTGGAACAGGAACGGATTCCTCTGGATGAAGTGGAATGGGCCCTGGAACAGATGGATTAGGGAAAAGGTGGCTGAGGGGTGACGCCTGCGGCGAAGTGGCTCAAGGGGAACGCCTTCGGCGAGGGGGCGGCGCACAATTCATATAGCGCCGCGAAATATAAAATCCCACCTTGAGCCCAGGCGGAAGCCTCAGCCCTGCCCTAAGGGCAGAGCCCTGACGAAGTCACAGCCCCCGCCGAAGGCCGCTTTCACAATTCATTGACATCCCCTTGACAAATGCAGAAAACATGGGTATACTATTCAAGTAACTTACATGCGGCCCGGTGGTGTAGTGGTCTAACATGCCGCCCTGTCACGGCGGAGATCGTCAGTTCAAATCTGATCCGGGTCGCCATGTGCGGAAGTAGCTCAGTGGTAGAGCACAACCTTGCCAAGGTTGGGGTCGCGGGTTCGAGTCCCGTTTTCCGCTCCATATGGCGGCATAGCCAAGCGGTAAGGCAGAGGTCTGCAAAACCTTTATCCCCAGTTCGATTCTGGGTGCCGCCTCCATATTTTAACTATTATACAATTTATATATACCTGCCGGGGTGGCGGAACTGGCAGACGCAAGGGACTTAAAATCCCTCGAATCGTGAGATTCGTACCGGTTCGATTCCGGTCCTCGGCACCATATCGAATTTACAGTTGAAACGAAATGTTTCAACTTTTTTTATTTGGTGGAATCGGATTAAAGCGCCGCAGGCCGGCTGTCTTTCCTGATAGCTGGCAGCTGGAAGACCCGCTTCCTGTGGCTCTGATTGTAAGTCTGATATATGCCCACTTTGGCACTTTTCTGTTTCCATGGTATAATAAGCTCATGCTGGGGGAGTCCTGGAGTGAGGACTGAGAGGAGCTATCCGACCCTTTGAACTTGATGCGGATCATACCGACGGAAGGAAGCAGGAAGATTTGCCTTTGAGAGTCCCCGGCGGGGGCTCTTTTTATTTTGCATTCAGGAGGTACCTATGACACAGCTGGAAGCAGCAAGAAATGGGATTATTACAGACGAAATGAAGACGGCAGCCCGGGAAGAAGGGGTGACGGAAGAATTTATCCGCGCCGGTATTGCGGATGGCACCATCGTACTGCCCCACAATATATACCATAAATCCATCCATCCCTACGCCATCGGCAAGGGACTCCGGACGAAGATGAACGTGAACCTCGGGATTTCCTCCGACGTCTGCAACTACGATACGGAACAGGCGAAGGCAGAGCTTTCCTGGAAAATGGGGGCCGAAGCCATTATGGACCTCTCCTGCTACGGGGAAACGGCGCCCTTCCGGGAATGGCTGGTGAAGAACAGCCCCTCCGCCATCGGTACTGTCCCCATGTACGACGTGAAAGGGGTGCTCCACAAGGGACTGAAAGATATGACTGCCGATGACCTGTTCTCGGTGGTGGAAAAGCATGCGAAAGACGGCGTGGACTTCATGACCATCCATGCTGGCCTGAACCGGGAAACTGCGAAGCACATCATGAGAAACAAGAGAATCACGAACCTCGTCTCCCGGGGCGGCTCCATTCTTTTCGCCTGGATGTATATGCACGGCAAAGAAAATCCCTTCTATGAACAGTTTGACCGGCTTCTGGAACTCCTGAAGAAATACGATGTCACCCTGTCCCTGGGGGACGGCTGCCGCAGCGGCAGCGGTCACGATTCCACCGATGCCATCCAGATTTCCGAACTCATCAACCTGGGAGAGCTGGTCCTCCGAGCACGGAAGGCGGGAGTCCAGGTCATGGTGGAAGGTCCGGGACACATGCCGGTTTCCGATATCCGGATGAACGTGGAAATCGCAAAGAAACTGTGCCATGGGGCGCCGCTCTATGTACTGGGACCCATTGTCACCGATATTGCACCGGGCTATGACCATATCACCGCTGCCATCGGCGGTACCCTGTCCGCTGCCTGCGGCGCCGACTTCCTCTGCTACGTGACGCCGGCCGAACACCTCCGGCTCCCGGACCTGGATGACGTACACGAAGGCATCGTGGCCTCCAAGATTGCCTGCCATGCGGCGGACCTCGCCAAAGGGGTGAAAGGGGCAGCCCTGTGGGATGAAAAGATGAGCTGGGCCAGACGGAAGGTGGACTTCAAGGAAATGATTCCCCTGGCCATTGACCCGGAAAAAGCCAGAAAATACAGGGAAAGCTCCATCCCTGAAGACGAAGCCACCTGCACCATGTGCGGCTCCATGTGCCCCATGAAGACCCTGGACTCCATCCTGAACAACCGGAACCCCGAAGACGATCCTTTCGAGAAAGAGTGAGTCACATCGAGACGGAGGACGAAATCAAGATCGGGAGAACCCCGCCGAAGGCCCTGAGGAGTGCTGGATCCAGGTCCAGACTGACCATCCTTCCTGAAATCTGACTCTGGGAATTAATCAGCGCTTCCCTAAGCCACCCGTCATTCGGCCCGCAGGGCCTGGTGGTCCAGCTACCAACTGCTAGCCATTAGTGATGTATCTCAATTACATTTGGGATAATGACTAATGTTGGCGAAAAAAGAATCACCACTGTTGCATACCGGTTTTAAATACTTCATACTCCGAATCTAACTCGGTCGGCCGGGCCCTAAATAGAAGGCGCTTTAATGGGCAGGAACAGCGCCAACTTGGGCCCGGCTCAGAGGTCCTATGCAGGACCTCTGCATCTCGAGCGGTGGCTAGGGAACTGGATTCGCAAGGAGCCGCAGGTGACTGAGAATCCAGTGACACGCTTCCTCCGGTGGTAAGCGCCGTAATGATGTAATACATAAAAATAGAATGTGAGATAGAGTCGAGAGATCTCCCAGATAGATGTCTCTGGCGGTCTTACAACGTTAAGCACGGTTAAAAAGCCCTGTATTCCCGAAAGCAAGGAAGATTTCTCGACTCATTGTAGCTGTAGCGATTTTTACCTGTATAATCATTTTGCATGCTTCCACCGCTCGAAATGACGTTATGGAGGGTAGTTTCCACTTGCGAATCTATTACTAAGTTATCATATAATTAAGCTATCATTAGCACAAATGTGATTGAGACAAGCCACTAGCTACTAGCCACTAGCCACTAGCTACTAGCTACTGGCCACCAGCTGCTCATCCCTCCATCCCAAAATGGTATAATGGATACAGACATGTACCTCAAGTGAAAGGGGGAGCGCTATGTTTATTTCCGATATGGTGGTAGAAAACTACCGGACCTTCCGGCATGTGGAGCTTCATTTTGACAGCCGGGTGAATTATATTGTGGGGGATAACAACATCGGGAAAAGTAATTTTCTTACCCTCCTGAAATACGCCACCCACGGCTACGGATTCAAGGAAAATGATTTCATGGATCCTGACCGGCCCATACGGATTGAAATGACCCTGTCCTCAACCGACGACGGCCTTACGGACCGGGCCCACCTGGAACTTCGCCAGTCCATCCGGGAGGTGGTGCCGAAGCTTTACAACAGGGACGATGGGTCCCAGCTTCCCCTGGAGTACGTGCGCTGCCTCTTTTATATTGACTTTGCCCTGGATGAGGTGCCAAGAAACATGCTCTCCGAAGGGGACATGGCGAAGACTCTTTCCATTTTCGAAGGGTACCTGTCCACAGGACCGGAAACGGTGAAGGAAGTGGAAACCCTGCTGGATGAGAGGGGATTCCACCTGAAACTGCCGGAAAATGATCCCCACAAGGCGGCAGTGCTCCTTATTAATGAGATTTTCCAGCCCTTTGCGGCAGGTGCATCCTACGATTCCACCATTAAGCTCATGATTGCCGAAGGCATTGCATTCCTCATCAAAATGCTGGACAAAAAGGAAAGCAGGGCCATTTCCTTTGATACCATGGTGATTACTGACAAGAAGGGCCGCCGGTTCCTGCCGGTGACGGTGAGCATCGATGAACCGGAACTCCACCTGCACCCCTACCTCCAGCGGGCTATGCTGGCCTTTTCCCGGTCCATCCTGAATAACGAGGAACCCTTCTTCCTGCGGTTGGTACAGAACCTTCTCGGCATCGACGGTCTCAATGGCCAGCTCTTCGTGGTCACCCATTCCACCGATGCCCTGGTGAATGACTACCGCCAGATCATCCGCATGTACTGGGACGACAAGAAAAAAGTCCAGGCCGCCTGCGGTGCATCCTTCCATTTTGACAGTGAAATCGAAAAGCACCTGATCATGCACTTCCCGGAAGTGAAGGAAGCCCTCTACTCCAAGTGCACCATCCTGGTGGAAGGGGAAACGGAGTATGGCTCCTTTGCCTACTTCGCCAGGACCCTGGGCGTCAATTTCGACTACCACGGCATCTGCCTCATCAATGCCCGGGGTGAAAGCTCGATTTCCAAGATTTCCCAGCTGGTCCGCCGGTTCCACATCCCTTCGGTGTGCCTCTACGACCGGGATGTCATGGCGGAGAGGCCCCATTCGCCCCATGTGTTCTACACGGACTACATCTGCTATGAAATGGATGTGGTGAAAGCCTGCATGGCCGCCCGGAGCCGGAAGCTCCTGGACCAGGTCATCGGGGACGTGGAAGAAGCGGGGGATGCGGTGAATGCGTCCCTCATCAAGAAGGCGGGAGCGAAGCTGGGCCTTCCCAAGGGATTCTATCCCCCCACGAAGCTGAAAAACATCAATCCCCGGAACGAAAAGGCCCTGGAGTTCTACTACTTCGCCTGGCTCTATGGAAATAAGGGGGTCATCATCGGCCGGGCCCTGGGGGAGCGGCTGACGGAAAAAGAAATCCCCAAAGCCTTCGCCAGGGTCATCGAAGCAGCGGTGAAGGTATCGGACGGGGAGGAGTAGTAAGTAAGCCCCGTGCGCCCGCATGGAGCATATGTAGCAAAGCGTCGTGTGTTCGTATGGGGGCTTCTAGCTTCTAGCGGCTAGCTGCCAGGAAAGCTGATTCGCCTGCGGCGCTGTTGGGTCCCGGCCCAAAGGGCCTGGCCAGCTCAAGGCCCAAGGCTGAAGGCTCAAGGCCCTACACCTGGTGACTCCAACCGTACCCGCCAGCGCCGCAGGCCGTTGAGCTTTCCTAAAAGCTAGCCGCTAGCAGCTAGAAGCCCCCGCCCGTACACACGCCACCTGGCCACCCGTCACCCGGCCCGCAGGGCCTGGCCAGCTCAAGGCCTGCAGCGAAGCTGCTAAAGGTCTAGCTCTAGGTCTAGATCTAGATCCCCAGGGCCCACGGCCCGGATTCCCTCGATCTCGACCGCAATCTCGATCTTAAAAAAAGTGCCCGGGAAAAATGGTATCATTTTTCCCGGGCACCTTTTTCGTGACTACCCTATTTCACAATCATAATGGTGCATTTCGAATTGCTTGCCAGATGGCTGGACACAGAGCCCATGAGGAGGCTCTTCAGTGCGCCCCGGCCGCGGCTGCCCATGACGATGAGATCGAATTCCTTTTCCAGCGTCAGGGTGACCAGTTCATCCCCCGCATCGCCGGCGCGGAGAATCGTTTCATGGGGAACGCCCTTGGGCAGGAGGGCTTCCGCTTCTTCCAGAAGAATGGTGCCGGGGTTCTTCTTCGGCGTGTCATCGGCGGAGGCCGAAGTGAGCCGTACTTTTTCCTTTGGCTGCTCAGCCGGGGTGACGGTGGCGATGAAGAGCTTGGCTCCCGGAATCAGGAGGGCCAGATCCGCCGCGGTGGCCAGAGCCTTTTTCGCGTAGGAAGAACCATCATAGGGAACGAGAATCTTTTTGAAACTTAACATGATGAATCAACCTGCCTTTCCCTGAAAAAACCATGGAAGAAAACCGCTCTTTCTACTTATATTCTAATACTAAATTGAACAGCGGTCAAAAACAGGGCGGGAAGCGGGAAAATCCAGGAGGCTCCGGAAGGCCCACGGATACGGGACTTTTGGATTCAAAAATTATTCTATAATCATAGTAAGAAAAATTTGAAGCCCCTTTTTGTGATAAAATAAATATGAACTATACCTGTAAGAAAGGGAAGGAAAGTTTCATAAAGAAAGGGGAGACTAGGGCCATAAGGGAATTTTAATTTACTGTCTATTGAAAAAGGGAACCGTTCCCTTTATGATTATAGAGATAACTATTTTGATGGTATTTTTACAGGAGGCCGGCATGAGCGCGATTTCACTACAAGGTCGTTCGGTTCTTGGACTGAAAGATTTTACAGCCGAAGAAATTGAACGGATCCTTCAAGTAGCAGCACAAATGAAAAAGATTGTGCTTTCAGGTAACAAGAAGAAAGATTTCCTCAGAGGAAAATCCATTGTAACAGTGTTTTCCGAAGCATCTACCAGAACACGCAGTTCTTTCGAGCTTGCCGGTAAGTATTTGGGAGCCGATGTTATTAATATTACAAAGAGCGGCAGCTCGATGACGAAAGGTGAAAGCATGCGAGATACATTGCTTACCGTTTCCGCAATGGGAGTGGATGCAGTGATTATTCGTGATTCGTCAGAGGGGGCCGCTCTTTTTGCATCCAAAGTGATGAGCCCGAAGGTGAAGGTGCCGGTGGTACTGAATGCAGGGGACGGAGCCCATGCCCATCCCAGCCAGGCCCTGCTGGAACTGTTCACACTGAAGGAAGCAGGGAAGAACATCAAAGGTATGAAGTACGTCATCATCGGCGATATTCTCCATTCCCGGGTTGCCAGGAGCGACATTTACGGGTTCACGAAGCTGGGAGCCGAAGTGCACCTTGTGGGACCTCGCACTTTGGTTCCGAAGGAACTGGAAGCCATGGGCTGCATTGTGGACGATGACCTGGAAACGGCATTGAAAGGGGCCGACGCCATCAACATCCTCCGCATCCAGCTGGAACGGGCGGCAGCAGGCTTCATCCCCACCACCCGGGAATACGCACGGCTCTTCGGTATCAACAAGAAGCGCCTCGCCCTCTGCAAGCCCGACGTGGCAGTTATCCACCCGGGTCCCATGAACAGGGGCATTGAAATCGGATATGATGTGGCCTACGATGAATCTTCCTGGATCCAGGAAGAAGTAAGAAACGGCGTAGCCGTACGTATGGCACTGGAATATTTAACACTGACGGAGGGAAAAGACATTGATGCTCTTAATTAAAAATGGAACCATCGTAAACCCTGCCAAACACCAGCACGAGGTGGGAGATATTCTCGTTGAAAACGGAAAAATTACCCAGGTCGGCGGTAAGGCTCTAACCCTGGGCAGTGATGTTCAGGTCTTTGATGCGAAAGGCCTCATCGTAACGCCGGGCCTCATCGATATGCATGTACACCTCCGGGAACCGGGACAGGAAGCGAAGGAAGATATCCACACCGGCACCCAGGCTGCCGCAGCCGGCGGCATTACCCACGTGGCCACCATGGCCAACACGAAGCCTGTCATCGACAACGCTGCCGTCCTTCGGGACGTACTGCGCCGGGCAGACGAAGTGGGCGTGGTAAAAGTCAGCGTCATCGGTTCCGTTTCCAAAAACCTGGAAGGAAAGCAGCTCTCCGAAATGGGAGACATGGCGGCCGAAGGAGCCGTAGCTTTCTCCGATGACGGCCACTACGTGGAAAGCGCAAACTTCATGCGCCGGGCCATGGAATACGCTGATATGCTCCACAAGATGGTCATCGACCATGCGGAAGACATGACCATGTGCGGCAAGGGATTCATGAATGAAGGAAAAGTTTCCTATGCCATGGGCGTTACCGGCCGCCCGGCGGCCGGCGAAAACATCGCCGTAGCCCGGGACCTGCTCCTTTCCGAACTCACCGGATGCCACATCCACATTGCCCACGTATCCAGCGGCAAAGCGGTGGACCTCATCCGGGCAGCAAAGAAAAAAGGGGTGAACTGCTCCACCGAAGTGACAGCCCAGCATCTCTATTTCACCGATGAATGGCTGAAAGATTACGACACCGCCTTCAAGATGGCGCCGCCCATCCGGACGGAAGATGACCGGAAGGCCCTCATCGAAGGCCTGAAGGATGGCACCATCGACGCCATCATGACGGACCATGCGCCCCACTGCAACGAAGAAAAGGACGTGCCCTTCAACTGCGCCCCCAATGGCATTGCCGGCCTGGAAACCTCCCTGGCTTCCACGCTGACCGTGCTTTACCATGAAAACGGCTTCACCCTGGACAGGATCGTGGAGCTCATGAGCGTGAACCCCGCAAAGCTGCTGGGCATCACCGGCGGCGTCCTGGAAGAAGGGGCTCCGGCGGATATTACGGTCTTTGATCCGGACAAAGAATGGACAGTCCACGGCAAAGACCTCTATACAAAGTCTCTCTTCACCCCCTATGAAAACATCACCCTCAAAGGCAAGGCAGTCCTCACGGTGGTGGATGGGGAAATCGTTATGAAAGAAGGAAAGGTGCTGAAATGAAAGGTCTCTTGGTTCTGGAAAACGGCGCCCGTTTTGAAGGAGATCTTCTCGGCTCTGTGGAAGGGCTGGGGGAACTGGTATTCAATACCGGCATGACGGGCTATCAGGAATGCTTTACGGACCCCTCCTATGAAGGGCAGATTCTGACCCTTACCTATCCCCTCATCGGCAACTACGGCGCCAACGACCTGTTCATGCAGAACAGGAAACCTGCCGCTGCAGGCTATGTGCTGGACCAGATCGCCGAACACCCGAGCAACTGGGAATGCAAGGAAAAGATTACGGACTTCATTGAGCGGTACCATGTACCCTGCCTCTACAATGTGGATACCCGTGCGGTGACCCGCATGGTCCGCACCCAGGGCGTCATGAAGGCAGTCATCGTCAGCGCCGAACGGAGCGACGATTTCATTAAAGGAGAGCTGGCAAAGCCCCTCCACCGGGACCAGGTGGAACGGGTCACCACGGCTTACCCCTATACCTACGGAAATGGCAAGTACCAGGTCTCCCTCCTGGACTGCGGCCTGAAAAAGAACATCCTCGTGAGCCTGGCAGCCAATGACTGCACGGTCCACGTATTCCCCGCCCACACATCGGCGGAAGACATGATGGCCATCAATCCCGACGGCATTTTCCTCTCCCCCGGACCCGGGGATCCCCAGGATGTGCCCTACGTGGTGGACACGGTAAAGAAACTCATCGGACAGCGCCCGATTTTCGGTATCTGCCTCGGCATCCAGATGCTGGCCACCGCCCTTGGGGGCCATACATTCAAGCTGCCCTTCGGCCACCGCGGCGCCAACCATCCGGTAAAGGACCTTCGCACCGGCCGGGTGTACATTACGAGCCAGAACCATGGCTACGCCATCTCTGACGACGGCCTCCCGGATTGCATCGAAGTGACCCACCGCAGCGTGAACGACGGCACCATTGAAGGCATCCGCCACAAGACACTCCCCATCCAGGCAGTGCAGTACCATCCGGAAGCTTCTCCGGGACCGAAGGATAACTTCTATCTGTTCGCAGAATTTACCAGGGCCATGGAGGAATTCAAAAAATGATCAATAAAGACGTGAAAAAAGTTCTTGTCATCGGCAGCGGCCCTATCGTCATCGGCCAGGCGGCAGAATTCGACTACGCCGGCACCCAGGCCTGCCGGTCCCTCCGGGAAGAGGGAGTGGAAGTGGTCCTGGTGAACAGCAACCCCTCCACCATCATGACGGACGTGGACATTGCGGACCGGGTCTACATCGAACCGATTACCCTGCCCTTTGTGACGGAAGTCATCAAGAAAGAACGGCCCGATGCCCTGCTGGCAACCCTGGGGGGACAGGTGGGCCTCAATATGGCAGTCCAGCTCTCCGATGCCGGTGTCCTTGATAAATACGGCGTGAAACTTCTGGGCTCTTCCCTCCATGCCATCAAACATGCGGAGGACCGGGAACTGTTCAAGGAAGCCATGGAAGAAATCCACCAGCCCGTGCCGGAATCCGAAATTTTCGAAGAACTGGAACCGGCTGTGGCCTTCGCCGACAAAATCGGCTACCCCGTTATCATCCGTCCTGCCTACACCTTAGGCGGCACCGGCGGCGGTATTGCCCATGACCGCTATGAAATGGAAGAAATCGCCAACCGTGGCATCAAGCTGTCCCCGATTAACCAGATCCTCGTGGAACGGTCCATTGCCGGCTGGAAGGAAATCGAATTCGAAGTCATGCGGGACAGCGCCGACAACTGCATCATCGTCTGCGCCATGGAAAACATCGACCCCGTAGGCGTCCACACCGGCGACTCCATCGTCGTGGCGCCCACCCAGACCCTGACCGATGGCCAGTACCAGATGCTCCGCACCGCATCCATCGATATTATCCGGTACCTCCAGATCGAAGGGGGCTGCAACGTGCAGTACGGCCTGGACCCGAAGACGAACCAGTACTACGTCATCGAAGTGAACCCCCGTGTCAGCCGTTCCTCCGCCCTGGCGTCCAAAGCTACAGGCTACCCCATTGCCAAGGTAGCGGCGAAAGTGGCCCTGGGCATGCACTTGGACGAAATCACCAATGCCATCACCGGCAACACGAAGGCCTGCTTCGAACCGTCCATCGACTACGTGGTCTGCAAATTCCCCCGTTGGCCCTTTGAAAAATTCACTCTGGCGGACCGGGAAATCGGCACCCAGATGAAAGCCACCGGCGAAGTCATGGCACTGGACCGCACCCTGGAAGGGGCACTCCTGAAGGCCCTCCGGTCCCTGGAAGTGGGAGAGGGGTACCTGCACCTGAAGAAACTGGACAACCAGTCCCTCTACGATATCCGCTGCCTCCTCCGCCGTATCGATAATGAACGGATCTTCGTGGTGGCCGAAGCCCTGCGCCGCGGCATCGAACCGGAAGAAATCAACCGCATCACAAGGATTGACCTCTTCTTCATCTATAAGATCCAGAACATCATTAAGATGGAACGGCGTCTCCTGAAGGAAGGGCTCACCGAAGAGACCCTGAAGGCCGCCAAACGGATCCAGATGCCTGACGCTGCCATCGCCCACTTTGCCGAAGTGACGGTGAAGGAAGTGGAAAACTTCAAGAAGAAGCTGGATTTCCATCCGGACTTCAAGATGGTCGATACCTGTGCCGCCGAATTTGAAGCCCATACGCCTTACTACTATTCCACCTACGGCGCGGAAGACGAAGTGAAACCCCAGGGCAAGGGGTCCGTCGTAGTCTTCGGTTCCGGCCCGATCCGCATCGGCCAGGGCATTGAATTCGACTACTGCTCCGTCCATGCTTCCTGGGCCCTCCGGAAGGCGGGAAAGAAATCCATCGTCATCAATAACAACCCGGAAACCGTATCCACCGACTTTGATACCTCCGATTCCCTGTACTTTGAACCGCTCACAGAAGAAGACGTGATGGAAGTCATTAATAAGGAAAAACCGGAAGGGGTGATCTGCCAGTTCGGCGGCCAGACCGCCATCAACCTGGCCACCCCCATGGCAAAGCGGGGCATCCGCATCATCGGTTCCTCCAACGAATCCATCGACATGGCGGAAGACCGGGAACGGTTTGATACCCTCTGCGGTCAGCTGGGCATTCCCCGTCCGAAGGGCTGCCTCGTGGAAAGCGTGGAAGAAGCCATGCAGAAGACCGAAGAGCTCTCTTATCCGCTCATCGTCCGTCCGAGCTACGTATTAGGCGGCCGGGCCATGCAGATCGTCTACGACCAGTCCGAACTCCGGCAGTACCTGAAGGAAGCAGTAGTGGCTTCCCATGAACACCCCGTCCTCATTGACCAGTACATGGTGGGCCGGGAAGTGGAAATCGATGCTATCTCCGACGGCGTGGACGTCTGCATTCCGGGCATCATGGAACAGATCGAACGGTCCGGCGTCCATTCCGGCGACTCCATTGCCGTGTACCCGCCGCAGCACCTGTCCAAAGAAGCCATTGAGACCCTCACAAAGTACACGAAGGACATTGCCTGCGCCATGAACGTCAAGGGCCTCGTCAATATCCAGTTCATCGTGGTGAACGACAAGGTTTACGTCATCGAAGTGAACCCCCGTGCCAGCCGTACGGTGCCCTTCATGAGCAAGATCACCGGCATCAACATGGTGGAATACGCCACCCGTGTAGCTCTCGGTGAATCCCTGAAATCCCTGGGCCTGCCCCTGGGCCTCTGCCCGGACAAGGGCTACGTAGCCATCAAGGCCCCGGTGTTCTCCTTCTCCAAACTGGGCCTTGTAGAAATCAAACTGGGACCGGAAATGAAATCCACCGGCGAAGTCATGGGCATCGGCCACACCTACCAGGAAGCCCTCTATAAAGCCGTAGTGGCAGCGAACCTCATGGTTCCTGCCGGCGGCAACGTACTCATCACCGTCAGCGACCGGGATAAACCGGAAACTGCAGAACTGGCGAAGGGCTTCGTGAAGCTGGGGTACCACCTCATCTGCACCTCCGGCACCGGCGCCTATTTCCAGAACCTCGGCATCCCTGTGGAAATCATCAAGAAGATCCACGAAAAGGGCGAAAACTGCGAGAAATATCTGAAGTCCGGCAAAGTGGACATGGTACTGAATACCATTTCCTACGGCAGCCAGATCGAGCAGGAAGGCTATGACCTCCGCCGTATCGCGGTGGAACTGGCCATTCCCTGCATTACCTCCCTGGATACGGCGAAGGAAGTGCTCCGCGTCATGGCATCCACCGGCGGCGCAGAACACCACGTAGAAGCCATCCAGGACTATGTGAAGGAGAAATGACATGTCAGGATTTGTAGAAAAAGGAATCATCCGTGTCCACGACCATGTGGGTCCGGATATCTGGCTCATGCAGATCGAGCTCCCCCGGATTGCCAAAGAAGCGAAACCGGGCCAGTTCGTCCATGTGAAGGTGAATGACCCCCGGTACATTCTCCGCCGTCCCATTTCCATCGCCGGCACGAACCCCGGCAAGGGACGGGTGGAAATCATTTACCGCATCGTAGGGAAGGGCACCGACGCCATGTCCCACCTGAAAGTGGGGGACACCATCGACTGCCTGGGACCCCTGGGCACCTCCTTCTCCATGGATAAAGACCACATCGTAGGCATCGGCGGCGGCGTAGGCATTGCGCCCATCCTCTTCATGTCCCGTGTGGCAGAGCCGCAGCAGATGACCGTAGTCATCGGCGGAAGAAATAAGGAAGAAGTCTTCTGGAAAGACCTGTTCCCAAAGACCGTGCGCCAGCTCATCGTCACCACCGACGATGGCTCCTGCGGTATCAAAGGATTTTCCGTGTCCGTGCTGCCCGAGCTCTTCGGCAGGGGAGACGTGGACGAAGCCTGCGTCTGCGGACCGGGCATCATGATGAAAACCGCCGCCCAGATGGCAAAAGACGCCGGCGTGTACTGCGAAGTATCCATGGAACGGCGCATGGGCTGCGGCATCGGCACCTGCCTGGGCTGCGTGTGCGACCGGAAAGACGGCAAAGGCCATTATAAAGTCTGCGCCGACGGTCCCGTATTCAATGCAGAGGAGGTTGTATTATGAGTGATCTCTCTGTCAATTTCCTCGGCATGCACATGGCAAGCCCCGTCATCGGCGCCTCCGGCACCGTAGGCTTCGGCCTGGAACTGGCGGATTACATCGATTATCACAAAATCGGCGCCATCTCCGGCAAGGGCCTCGCCCCAACTCCTTGGAAGGGAAATGAGGGCGTCCGCATCGCCGAAACCACATCGGGCATGCTGAACTGCATCGGCCTTGAAAACCCCGGAGCTCCCTACTTCATCGAGCACTACCTGCCGGAAGTGAAAAAGCTCCCCACTGTCTTCATTGCCAACATGGTAGGCAAGAGCGTGGAAGAATACGCAGAATGCGCCAGAATGCTGACGGTCCCCGGCATTTCCGCCCTGGAAGTCAACATTTCCTGCCCCAACGTAAAAGAAGGGGGCGCCGCCTTCGGTACCGACTACCACCAGGCCGCGGCCGTCACAAAAGCGGTGAAAGAAGCCACCACCCTCCCGGTGATCGTGAAACTGTCCCCTAACGTGACCGACGTGGTTTCCATCGCCGAAGCCGTAGAACAGGCCGGCGCCGACGCCGTGTCCCTCATCAATACCCTGATGGGCATTGCCATCGACCTCCGCACCCGCCGCCCCATCCTGGGCAACATCACCGGCGGCCTTTCCGGCCCCGCTATTAAGCCCGTAGCCCTCCGCATGGTATGGCAGGTGGCGAAAGCCCTCTCCATCCCCGTCAGCGGCTTAGGCGGCATCATGACCGGCACCGACGCCATCGAATTCATGATCGCCGGCGCCTCCACCGTCCAGGTAGGCACCGCAAACCTGGCAGATCCCACCGCCATGGAACGGATTGTGCGGGAAATGGACGAATGGTGCGATAAAAACGGAGTAAAAGATATAAGCGAAATCGTTGGAACACTGAAGGCCTGAAGGCCCTGCACTAAAAAACGCTGCGTAATGCAGCGTTTTTTAGTGCGGAGATTGAGGTCGAGGAAGACAGCCTGCGGCGAATGGGAAAGAGTTGAGATTTGAGAATTGAGAGTTGAGGTCCCGCCTGCGGCGCTTCCATCGGTTCCCATTTGCGGCGAAGCCGCGGAACCCTGAAGACTCTGTCCCATAACGTGCAAATGACTCTACAGCAGGCTCTCTTCCCAGAAGAGAGCTGCCCACGGGGCTGAGAGATGGTGATGGGTTTACTGCACAATGGGCATTTAGACCGCCAGTGAGAAGAACCCATCAGAATCCCTCTGTCTGCTGACGCAGACATCCCCCTTTGAGAAAGGGGGACTGTTTATAGCGGCTCCGCCGCCGATGGAATCCTAAAGACTCTGCACAAAAAACGTGCAAATGACTCAGCAGCAGGCTCTCTTCCCAGAAGAGAGCTGCCCACGGGGCTGAGAGATGGTAATGGGATTATTGCACAACAGATATTTAAGCTGTTGCGTGAGAGAACCCATCAGAATCCCTCTGTCTGCTTCGCAGACATCCCCCTTTGAAAAAGGGGGACTGTTTATAGCGGCTCCGCCGCCGATAGAATCCTAAAGACTCTGCACAAATAACGTGCAAATGACTCAGCAGCAGGCTCTCTTCCCAGAAAAGAGCTGCCCACGGGGCTGAGAGATGGTAATGGGTTTACTGCACAAGGAGCATTTAAACTCCTATGTATGAGGAACCCACAACCCATCAGAATCCCTTTGTCTGCTTCGCAGACATCCCCCTTTGAGAAAGGGGGACTGTTAACTGCGGCGAAGCCGCTGATTGGTTCTGGCCCGAAGGGCCTGATTTGCTCAAGGCTCAAGGCTGAATGCTCAAGGCTCCACCTGTACGCACGCTGTTTAGTCACATAAGCGCCGCAGGCTGATCACCTGGACCTGAATCCAGATCTAGACCCCCAAGGCCATGGGCTCGGTCTTTCTCGATCTCGATCTCGGTCTCGGTCTCGATCTCGATCTCGCTACTCACTTGTAAATTCTTCGAAAACTTTCACCCAGCCCCTTTACTTTTTTACTTTAGCGTGGTAATGTATAACTACAACAGAGAATGAAGGAGGGCTCTATGGCACAGGATATGGATGACCTGAAAATGGTCCATGAAGAAGAAATGAAAAATTATGACCGCATCGAAGGTTCCGTAGTTTCGGTGATGCGGCGGCACGGATGCAAAATCATCCAGACCCCCACGTTCGAAGACTACGACACCTACGGCCGATACTTCCCCCAGCTCCAGCGGGAGATGATTAAGACCATCGGTCCCGGCGGCGAAGTACTTGTCATGCGGCCCGACGTGACGGTGCCCCTGGTGAAGACGGTGGCCCGGGAATATCCGGACCCCGCCCAGCTCCTGAAGTTTGGCTACGTGTCCATGGTATTCCGCGAATACTACGGGAAATCCACCCACGGCAAGTACTTTCTCCAGAGCGGCGTGGAAGTTCTGGGCGATGAGACCCCGGAATGCGACGGGGAAGTGATGGTGATGGCGGCGGAATTTCTGGAATCCGTAGGAATCCGGGACATGCGCATCGACCTGGGCACCGTGGCCTACATGGACGCCCTCTTCGATGAACTCCATCTCACGGACGAGGAGCTTTCCAAAGTCCGGGAATACATGGAAAAGAGAAATCTCGTTTCCTTCGGGAAACTGGTGGACACCCTTCCCATTACCACCATCCAGCGGAAGGTACTCCTGGAGCTGCCGAAGCTCTTTGGCAGCTACGAAGACACCCTGAAGCGGGCGGAGGACCTCTGCCTGAACCATAAGATGATGGCAGCCCTTGCGCGGCTGAAGAAGATTTACGAATATCTGGAGGTGGCAGGCTACAGCGGCCGGGTTCAGCTGGACTTCGGCTTCACCTCCCACATGGGCTACTACACGGACATGGTCTTCAAGATTTACGCCGACGGCGCCCTCTATTCCCTCATCAGCGGCGGCCGCTACGATTCCCTGGCCGCCCAGTTCCAGGTGCCCCGGCCGGCCTGCGGTTTCGGCATGAACATGAACCTTCTCTACGAAGTGATGGCGGAGGAAAACCTGCTGGAAGAAATGGTGCCGTCCTGCGATCTGGCGGTCATTTACGACAAGCCGGACCGGGACCTGGTACTGACGCTCATGGACTGGCGGCGGAAAGGGCACTCGGTGCTCGGGGTTTCCGGAAAGAACCGCATCGTCACCGGCGATTACCGGATCACCGCGGTCTATGAAAATGGGAAATTCAAAGTGGGGGCGGACCTTCTTTCGAAGGAAGAACTGGAAGCCCGGTTAGGAGGGAAATGATGCTCCATATTGCACTGGCCAAAGGAAGAATTGCAAAGAAAGTCATGAAAAGTCTGGCGAATGGCGGCTACCATTTCCCCGATTACTCCGACGATAGCCGGAAACTCATCTTCACCGATGACAAGGACCGCATCCGGGTGACCCTGGTGAAATCGCCGGACGTGGCGGTTTACGTCCGCCGGGGCGCTGCAGATGCCGGCATCGTAGGAAAGGACGTGCTCATGGAAGATGGGGAAGAGGACGTCTACGAAATCGAAGACCTGGGCATCGGCAAATGCCGCATGGCCGTCTCCGGTATCAAAGGAAACAAGGCGGTCATGAACAAGCGGATCCTTACGGTGGCCTCCAAGTACCCCTCCATAGCGAGGAAGTACTTCGCCGACCGGTTCCAGCCCATCGATATCATCAAACTGAACGGTTCCGTGGAACTGGCCCCCCTGGTAGGCCTGTCCGACGTGATCGTGGATATCGTGGAAACCGGCACCACCCTTCGGGAAAACGGCCTCGAGGCCTACGACTACTTCATGGACTTCTCCGCCCGCCTCATCTGCAACAAGGTATCCTATAAAATGAAACAGGACGAGCTGGAGGAGTTTATAGGACTGGTGAAAAAAGAGATTTGAGAATTGAGATTTGAGAATTGAGGTCCCGCGGCTAACGCCGCAAATGCACTTTAACCTCCCCTCTTTAGAGGGGAGGGGGACCGCGTAAGCGGTGGAGGGGTGGCCGCGAAGCGGCTTGGGAGAAAGGGCAAGAAAACGGAGGGAGTTACTTTAGCGAGAGCCCCCTCCGCCCTTCGGGCACCTCCCCCATAGATGGGGGAGGTTAAGCAATAAGCATTTGCCGCGAAGCGGCTGATCAATCTTTCCTAGCAGCTAGCCGCTAAAAGCTAAAAGCCCCCGCCTGAATGCACGCCGCCCAGCCACATACCCCTCGGCCCGCAGGGCCTGGTCAGCTCAAGGCTCAAGGCTGAAAGCTCAAGGCCCGCGGCAAAGCCGCTAAAGATCTAGACCTGGATCTAGATCTAGACCCCCAGGGCCTCCGGCCCGATTCCCCTCGATCTCGACCTCGATCTCGATCTTTACACATAACAATTAAATACCATATAACTATACAGGAAAGAAGGAAACACACAATGGAATGGATTACAGTACCGGAAAAAGGATTGACCCTCCGCGAAGTGCGGACGATGACGAACAGGAACGTGAACCTTTCTGACGACGTGGAGAAGGCGGTATCCGCCATTCTCGAGCAGGTGAAGGACGGCGGCGACGAAGCGGTCCGGGCGCTGACGAAGAAATTCGACGGCGTAGAACTTTCGGACTTCCGGGTCACCGAAGAAGAAATCGAAGAGGCCGTGAAAGAAGTGGGCCCCGAATTCCTGGCGGTCCTGAAGGAAGCGAAGGAAAACATCGAAGCCTTCCATAAAGAGCAGGTCCTGAAATCCTGGTCCAAGGAATTCCGGGAAGGCGTAGAACTGGGCGAACGGTTCCTCCCCATCCAGAGAGTGGGCGTCTACGTCCCCGGCGGCCGGGCTGCCTACCCATCCACGGTGCTCATGGACACGGTACCTGCCATGGTGGCAGGATGCCCGGAAGTGGCCATGACCACCCCTCCCGGCAAAGACGGGAAAGTGAACCCCAATATCCTCGCCGCTGCCTACGTGGCAGGGGTGAAGGAAATCTATAAAGTCGGCGGCGCCCAGGGCATTGCCATGCTGGCCTACGGCACGGAGTCCGTGGAACCGGTATTCAAGATCGTAGGACCCGGCAACGCCTTCGTGGCTATGGCAAAGCGGCTCGTCTTCGGCACCGTGGGCATCGATATGATTGCCGGCCCCTCCGAAGTGTGCTGCGTGGCTGACGGCAGCGCCAACCCCACCTGGATTGCCGCAGATCTCCTGTCCCAGGCAGAGCACGATCCAAGGGCCGCCGTATTCCTCATTACCCCGGATAAGGCATTCGGCCTGAAGGTGCAGGCAGAAATGGAACGGCAGATGAAGGAACTCTCCCGGTACGAAATCATGAAGAGCTCCGTAGATACCTACGCCAAGGCCTTCCTCTGCAAAGACGCCGCCCAGTGCTTTGATATCGTCAACAAAATCGCTCCGGAACACCTGGAAGTGGAACTGCCGGATCCGAAGCAGTACCTGCCCCTCATTTACAATGCCGGCGCCATTTTCCTCGGGAAATACACCTCCGAACCTATCGGCGACTACATGGCCGGCCCGAACCATACCCTCCCCACCTCCGGCACCGCTGCCTTTTCTTCGCCACTCGGTGTCTATGATTTCGTGAAACACAGCAGCGTGGAGTGTTATACTGAAGAGGCATTCAGAAAGATTTCAAAGAAAGTCCAGCTCTTCGCCAAAGCGGAAGGGCTCACGGCTCATGCCAATGCTATGGAGGTGCGCGATGAAGACTGAATGGCTTCGTAAGACGATTCGGGATTTCGAGCCTTATTTTGTGGCTCCCATTGCCGAAAAACATGTAATCAATGCCAATGAAAACTATTTCAATGTCCTGTCTATTCCGGCGGTGAAGAAAGAACTGCTGGAAGCACTGGATACATTCCAGCCCCAGATTTACCCGAAACCTATGGCCGACGGCCTCCGGGAAGCCCTGGCGGGCTACATGGGCGTGAAGCCGGAGAATATTATCTGCGGCAACGGCGGCGACGAAATGATTACCTATCTCCTGGGTACATTCCTGAACCCCGGGGACCAGCTCCTGGTCCACAGCCCCACCTTTGATATGTACGAACTGGGGGCAGAAACCCTGGGCGCCTCCACCATCAAAGTGAAGGACCTCGCCGGCTACCGGCGGGACAAGGAAGGGCTCCTGGCAGCGGTGAAGAAATACCAGCCCAAGATGACGGTGATCTGCAACCCAAATAACCCCACCGGCGACCTGCTCCCGGCGTCCTTCATCGAAGAAGTGCTGAAGGAGGCGGACAATATCGTCTTCGTGGACGAAGCGTACATGGAATTTGCCCAGAAGGAAAGCGTAGTTTCCCTTATCAATAAGTACCCGAACCTCGTGGTTCTCCGCACCCTGTCCAAGGCCTTTGCCTTTGCCGGCATGCGCTGCGGCTACCTGGTAGGGGACAAAGAAATGATCGAAGCCATCGCGAAAATCAAGGCCCCCTACAACCTGAACGCCTTCACCCAGCTCTTCGCGCCCATCGTGGTGCGCCACAAGGATGAACTGTTCAAGATCCGCGACGACATCGTAAAAGAACGGGCCCGCCTCTACGACGAACTCGTCAAGATTCCGGGACTTACCGTATACCCCTCCTGCACGAACTTCCTCCTGGTCCAGGTGGAACGGAAGCATGAGGAAATCTTCAAAGCCCTGAAGGCGAAGGACATCCTCGTGAAGATCTACCGGAACAGTGCGGAACTGCCGAATGCCTTCCGTATTTCCGTCACCACGAAGGACGTGGACGACACCCTGCTCTCCGTATTCCGGGAGGAACTCCAATGAGAACCGCCAGTATCCACAGGAAAACCGGGGAAACCGACATTTCCGTTACCCTCACCATCGACGGCCGTGGCGTCTTTGAAGGCACCACGGGCATCGGTTTCTTCGACCATATGATGAACCTCCTCGCCCGGCACAGCGGTATGGACATCCATCTCTCCTGCAAAGGGGACCTTTACGTGGACAACCATCACACCATCGAGGACCTGGGCATCACCCTGGGCGACGCCTTCCTGAAGGCCCTGGGGGACAAGAAGGGCATCCGGCGGTACGGCTGTTTCTTCTGCCCCATGGACGAGACCCTGTCCCGGATCGTGCTGGACCTCTCCGGCCGGCCCTACTTCGTCTATGACGTCCATATCCCGGTGGAACGGATCGGCGGCTTTGAAACAGAAATGACCCGGGAATTTTTCCTGGCCTTCGCTGTGCACGGCATGATGAATCTCCACATGGCCTGCCTGTACGGAGAAAATGGACACCACATCGTGGAGTCCCTCTTCAAGGGCATAGGCCACGCACTGAAAGAAGCGGTCACCGTGGAAGGGGACACCGTCCTCTCCACAAAGGGGGTGCTCTGATGAAAACAGCCATTATCGATTACGACGCAGGAAACCTGGCCAACGTGGTCCGGGCTGCCACAAGGGCAGGGCTGGACGTGGTGGTGACCAGGGATCCCAAAGAAATCCGGGATGCCGGTGCCCTCGTCCTTCCCGGGGTCGGCGCCATGAAAGACGCCATGGACCATCTGGATGGCTACGGCCTTACGGACCTGATCCGGGAAGAAGTGAAGAAGGGCAAGAAACTGGCCGGCATCTGCCTCGGCATGCAGGCTCTCTATGAAGAATCCGAAGAATACGGAAATATCAAAGCCCTGGGCCTCCTGCCGGGGCGCATCGTCCGTTTCCCTGAAGGGAAGCTGAAGGTGCCCCACATGGGGTGGAACGAGCTCGTCATCCACAGGCCCCACGAAGTGCTGGAAGGCCTGCCGCCCCATTCCTACGTGTATTTCGTCCATTCCTACTACAAAGTGCCCGGAGACACGGAAGACGTCATCGCCTCCGCGGACTACGGCGTCACCGTTCCGGCGGTGGTGGGGAAGGACAATGTGTTAGGGTTCCAGTTCCATCCCGAAAAATCCGGAAAAGTGGGCATGGCCATCTGGGACCGGTTAGCAAAGTGGTTGGTTAAATGAAAATATTTCCTGCAATTGATATAGAAGACGGACACTGCGTCCGCCTGAAACAGGGGAAAATCGAAGACCTCACGGTCTACGGCGACGACCCCGTGAAAATGGCCCTGAAATGGGAAAAGGAAGGGGCAAAGCAGCTCCACGTGGTGGACCTGGACGGCGCCTTCAAAGGAAATGGGGAGAACAAGGAAATCATCGGAAAAATGGCAAAGGCCATCTCCATCCCCATCGAAGTGGGCGGCGGCATCCGCACGGAACAGGCCATCAAAGAATACCTGGACATGGGGGTGTACCGGGTCATCATCGGCTCCAAAGCCGTGGCATCCCCCTACTTCGCCATCAAGGCGGCCAAGGATTATGGTCCTGACCACATCGCCGTATCCATCGACGCCAAAGGCGACGAGGTAGCCACCCACGGCTGGGTGGACGGCAGCAGCCGGAAAGTCATGACCTTCGCCGAGACCCTCCTCTCCCATGGGGTAAACACCATCATCTACACCGACATCAGCCGCGACGGCATGCTGGTGGGCCCAAACATGGACATGATGGCCAGACTCCAGGCCCTGAAAGGCATCCACCTCATCGCCTCCGGCGGCGTCTCGGGCGCCGAAGACCTCCGGAAACTGGCAGAAATGGGCGTCTACGGCGCCATCACCGGAAAAGCACTGTACGAAGGCAAAGTGAGTATGAAGGAGATCGTGGAGATAGGGGAATAGGAGAGACCGAGGCCGAGGCCGAGATCGAGGACATTCGCAACTACGTTGCCATTCCAATTGACACTATCCTTAACTCGTCATCTCGAGCGGTGTGGGCATGCTGATTGAATCTATCCTTCAGAATCGCTACAGCTACGATGAGTCGAGAGATCTCCCTGACAAATGACTATGACAGGGTTTTCAAAGACAGAGTTGAGATAAGAGAGTTAAGGTCCCGCGGCTACGCCGCAAATGCACCCCCTCAGTCTGCTTCGCAGACATCTCACCCTACGGGAAAGCGACTCACGATGATTTGAGCGTCGCTGGCGCTCCTCCAAATCATGTTCGCTGCCACCCCGGAGGGGGAGCCAAGAAACAAAACTCGCTTCCCCCTTGGGGGAAGTCCCGCGCAGCGGGAATGGGGGTGCATTTGCGGCGAAGCCGCTAATCAATCTTTCCTGATAGCCAGCCGCTAAAAGCTAGAAGCCCCCGCCCGTGCGCACGCTGCTCATTCATATACCCGCGGCGAAGCTGCTAAAGATCTAGATCTAGACCTAGACCTAGACCTAGATCTCCAGGGCCTCCGGTCCAGTCCCCCTCGACCTCGATCTCGACCTCGGTCTTTCACACATTGTACATATCACTGTCATCGCTGTAATTGGGTAAAACACCCCATAAGGAGCATCCTATGCTTGCAAAACGTATTATCCCCTGCCTCGATGTGAACCATGGCAGGGTGGTCAAAGGAAAACAGTTTCATCACCTGAAAGACGTGGATGACCCGGTGGCCCTGGGAAAATTCTATTCCGACAGCGGCGCCGACGAACTGGTCTTCTACGACATCACCGCCACCCATGAAGGCCGAGAGACCTTCGTGGACACGGTGAAAGCCATTGCCGAAGAACTGACCATTCCCTTCACCGTAGGCGGCGGCATCCGTAAAGCCGACGACTTCCGCACCATGCTTCTCGCCGGGGCGGACAAGGTCTCCGTGAACTCCGCCGCCGTCATGAACCCCGAAATTATCCGGGAAAGCGCGGAGCGCTTCGGCAACCAGTGCGTAGTACTCTCCATCGACGGCAAACGGAACGGCCACGGTGGCTGGGACGTATACTTGGAAGGGGGCCGGAAGAACACGGGCCTCTCCGTGGTGGACTGGGCCCGGAAGGGCATGGAACTGGGGGCCGGGGAAATCTGCATGAACTCCATCGACGCCGACGGTGAAAAAGACGGCTACGACCTGGAACTCATGCGCACCCTGTCCGAAGAACTGTCCATTCCCATCATCGCCTCCGGCGGCGCCGGGAAGATGGAAGACTTCCTGAAAGCCTTCGAAGCGGGCTCCGATGCAGCCCTGGCAGCGTCGGTGTTCCACTTCGGCGAAATTTCCATACCGGAACTGAAAAAATACCTGGCCGAAAACGGCGTACCCGTACGGCTCTGAGGAGGATTTTATGGAATCAGTAGATTTAAAAGACATACATTTTGATGAAAAAGGCCTCATTCCCGCCGTCGTACAGGACGCAAGGAGCGGGGAAGTACTCATGGTGGCCTACATGAATGAGGAATCCCTGAAAAAGACCGTGGACTCCGGAGAAACCTGGTTCTGGAGCCGGAGCCGCCAGAAACTGTGGCACAAGGGCGAAGAATCCGCCCATTTCCAGCACGTGCAGAGGATCTACGTGGACTGCGACGCCGACACCCTGGTGGTCCAGGTCATCCCCGACGGCCCCGCCTGCCATACGAATAATAGAAGCTGCTTCTACCGGAGTCTCACGGAGTGGGCGAACAAAGAGGACAAAGGAAACCTCGCCATCCTCCACGTGCTCTACGACGAAATCAAAGACCGCCGCATCCACCCCCAGGAAAAGTCCTATACCAACTACCTCCAGCAGAAGGGGAAGAACAAGATCGACAAGAAAATCGGCGAAGAAGCGTCGGAAGTCATCATCGCCGACCAGCACGAAGACAAGAAAGAAATCATCGACGAATCCTGCGACCTCCTGTACCACCTCTTCGTTCTCTGGGAAAACGCCGGCGTAGACCTCTACGACATCATGGCAAAAATGGAAGAACGGGACGAGAAAAAGGGAAACAAGAAAGAAGTGGGCCATAAGGATAAGATCTTTTGAGACCGAGGCCGAGATCGAGATCGCGGGCGGTTCGCCTGCGGCGAATAAGAAAGAGTTGAGATTTGAGAATTGAGGTCCCGCCTGCGGCGCTTCCATCGGTTCCCATTCGCGGCTCCCGCCGCAAAGGAGGCGGCGCACAACTTATGTAGCGCCGCCTTTTGTAATGCCATAAGCGGCTCCGCCGCCATACCATTTGACTCCAACCGTTTATCGTCATCTCGAGCGGTGGCAAGCGGAGTAGTGACACCACAGCTAAGAATAGCTACAGCTACGAAGAGTCGAGAGATCTCCCTGAAAAATGACTATGACGGGGGTTTCATAAAGAATTGAGATTTGAGTGAAGAGAATTGAGGTCCCGCCTGCGGCGCTTACGACCGATCCCATCCGCGGCTCTCGCCGCGAAGGTGGCGGCGCACAGTTCATATAGCGCCGCCTTATGATTGGACCCAACAGCGGTTCCACCACCATACCATCTGACTCCAACCGTTTATCGTCATCTCGAGCGATGTCATCATGCTAATTGAATCTATCCTTCAGAATCGCTACAGCTACGAAGAGTCGAGAGATCTCCCTGAAAAATGACTATGACGGGGCCTTCAAAAAGAATTGAGAATTGAGTGAAGAGAATTGAGGTCCCGCGGCAGAGCCGCAGATGGGATCCTAAAGACTCTGACCCCATAATGCGAAAATGGCACTACAGCAGGCTCTCTTCCCAGAAGAGAGCTGCCCACGGGGCTGAGAGATGGTAATGGGTTTACTGCACAAGGGACTTTAAACTGCCAGTGTGAAGAACCCATCAGAATCCCTCTGTCTGCTGACGCAGACATCCCCCTTTGAAAAAGGGGGACTGTTGTCAGCGGCTCCGCCGCAGATGGGACCCTAAAGACTCTACACCTAAAAATCGCAAATGACACAGACGTAGGCTCTCTTCCCAGAAGAGAGCTGCCCACGGGGCTGAGAGATGGTAATGGGTTTACTGCACAAGGGACTTTAAACTGCCAGTGAGAGAACCCATCAGAATCCCTCTGTCTGCTGACGCAGACATCCCCCTTTGAGAAAGGGGGACTGTTGACAGCGGCTCTGCCGCAGATGAAGTTCATAAGGCGCTACTTCCCAATCTGTGCGCCGCCACCACTGCGGCGAAGCCGCTGATCAGTTCTGGCCCACAGGGCCTGTTCACCTGGCCACCAGCTACCAGCCACTAGCTACGGATTCGCCCCAGGCGAATCCGCCCGCAGGTCCCTGTCCCCCTCGATCTCGGCCTCCATCTCGCCAATACAAAACGCTGTGATACGATTTCGTATCACAGCGTTTTGTATTGCTCACTATTTCCCTTCCCGTTTCATATGGTTCGAGTTATTTTCTTCATCCCACCAAACGACGCCTTTCGTAGAAGGAAGCACGTCCCGATGGAAGATGGGGATCCTGATGCCTTCCTTCAGCTGCCGTTCGTAGTCCAGGAGGCAGGCCCTTGCCTGGGGGAAGAGGAGGAGGATAGCCGTCACGTTGGTGAGGACCATGAAGGCCATGAAGAGGTCAGCCAGGTTCCATACCAGCGGCAGGTCCGCCATGGAGCCCCAGAAAATCATGATGGCAATGAATACGCGGAACAGGTTCAGCGGCCATTTCTTCTGGGTCAGGTGGCCGATGTTGATTTCCCCGTAATAGTAGTTCCCGATGAGGGAGGTGAAGGCGAAGAGGAAAATCAGGAAGGAAACAGCCTTCGGAGCCCAGTCGCCGAAGTACTGGGCCAGGTCCCACTGGATGAGTTCGATGCCCGTGAGGCCGGTGGAGGCGTAGTCTCCGGTGAGGAGGACGATGAATGCGGAAGCGGAGCAGATGAAGAGGGTATCCACATATACGCCGAATGCCTGGATCAGGCCCTGTACTACCGGATGGGTGGCATCAGCGGTGGCTGCAGCGTTCGGTACGGAACCTTCGCCGGCTTCGTTGGAGAAGAGGCCCCGTTTGAAGCCCGTCAGTACCGCAGCCCCCATGCCGCCGCCGAAGGCAGCTTTCCAGTCGAAGGCATCCCGGAGGATCACATAGATCACGTGGGGCATTTCCGTAATGTTATACAGCATAATGCCAATGGCCACCACGATGTAGAGACCTGCCATGATGGGCACCATCCATTCGGTGACCCGGGCGATACGGCCCATGCCGCCGCAGATGACCAGCATGGCCAGCACCGTCACCACGGCGCCTACGATCATGCGGTCAGCGCCGAGAGCATGGTTCAGGGCAAGGGCGATGGTGTTGGACTGGACGGAGTTGTAAATCATACCGTAGGTCACGGAAATGAGGATGGCGAAAATCGCAGCCCACAGCTTGTGGCCGAGACCGTAGCGCAGATAGTACGCCGGGCCGCCGCGGAAACCGTTTCCGTCGGTCCTTGGCACCTTGTAGATCTGGGCGAGGGTGGATTCCACGAAGCCCGTAGCAGAGCCGATGACCGCGATGAACCACATCCAGAAAATAGCGCCCGGCCCGCCGGTGACGATGGCAATGGCGATGCCGGCGATGTTGCCCACCCCTACGCGGGACGCCGTACTGACGCAGAAGGCCTGGAATGGGGAAACCTCATTCCCTTCGGTCTTCCGGCCCGCCGTATGGGCGATGAGGGAAAACATCCTGCCAAAGAACCGGACCTGCACACCCCGGGTGCGGACGGTGAAGTAAAAGCCGGCACCCACCAGGAGCACAATGATCACAGAGGACCACAGCACCCCGTTAATGGCGGACACCGCATTGTTCAGAGCTTCCATTTTTTCCTCCTTATAGGTTGGTAAAAGTAAACGTGTGTCTACTTATTATACCTTTTATTGGGGGATTATACAACAAATGAGGAGGGAGGGGTATGTGTCAAGGTTTTCTCGGTACTTTATTTGACAGTCGACGTTATCAGGTTTCCCAGCCTCTGCTTTCTCAATAAATCTGTATCGCTTTAGCAAGCTGGCCCATCGGAGTTGAAGTCGCTCCATATACGCCTATACGGCCTTCCAGGCACCCGGGACGGTAATTCCGTGCGTTCCTGTGCCATTTAGCGTCCCTGGCGGCTTTGCGGTTCGTTTTTACGGCTGCTACGACCGCCTTATGCATCTGCCGGTCCATCTTCTTGTAGGCTTTGCCTGCAGCACAGTAAATCAGGGCTTTTTCCAAAGTGTCATTCTGGGTAGCAGTAATCAGCGTGCCTATTGAATCCATACCTATCCTGCACCAGCTGCGCCCCTGCTTTTTCAGACGGTAGCTATAGCGTCGGTGGTTGCTTTCAGCTGCCCCCAGGTGGATATCGGTTCGGATTCCGCGCTCCCGGATGCCCGGGATATAGTCGGCGTTGCGACTCAGATAGTCTGCCAGTCTCCGTACCTGCTCGGCCTGTTCTTCTGTTTCTGCGTAGCTGGCAGCCGTATCCAGATATGGCTTCATATCTGTGATGACATTTCTGCTCTTATTCAGTTCAAGCACGAATTTATCGATGAATCCACGTGGGCAGAAGCTGAGGCGGGTCCGCACTTTCTCATTCACATGGTATCTGTCCCGGAAATGGTAATGTGTCTTGCATCCCTCGACTATATCGTCGAAGTCACCGAAATTATATCCTGCTCCGCCATCCCCGTTGGAAAGTACTGTAATCTCGCTCAGATTGTACCGGCCATGCACCCACACCTTGACGAGTTCAACCAGCCTTTTCCTATCCGTTCCAGAGAAGCAGTGGTACCCTGTCAGTCTCGAACGTTTCCCATTCTTCTCGACGCCCTCATAGACCTGGATTCGGTGAAGTTCTATGTTCTGGCCGCCTTTGGTATCGGTGTCCGGGTCCGCCTGCTGCTTCATTACAATCCCATCGCCCTCAATAGCCAGCAGCCCGTTCTCCGGTACTCTCTTCTCGGCCTGCTCCATAGCTGCATCTGCTGCTTCGTATTTTCTGACCATTTGGGCGGCAGCGCGGCTGAGATTTGAAACTGTCTGATGTGAAATATCCGTCTGGGTCAGAATTTTCACGATATGGCTCACATTACGGAACTGGGTAACCTGGGTAGCCTGCGCAATGCGCAGAATCACTCCCATGCTATAGTGACGGGAAGGCAGAAATCCAAATTTCTTATCTAACGGGTAAAATCCCTGCTTTCCGGCCATCTCCAGCCGCCTCCGCTTGTAGGTGACAGGACCAAACAGGCAGTATATGGTTCTGGAATCCCGCCGGGAAATCCGCCACCCCTGAGGCTTGTAGACCCTATCGTACAGCTCGCCATCGATCATTTCGAAGGCCGTCGCCACAAGAAGGCCAAAGAGTTCCGTGAAGAGGTGCCAGAGAACCTGCTCCATGGCCAGTGAATCCTTGGAATCCTTGATACTCTTGAGAATTTCCTCCTGAATAAAAGGTTTGAAAAGTTCGATATTCTCTGATAAAATGCTCATTGGGAAGAGTCCTTTCTTTTGATTTTGTCGCAAGGAAATTATAACATTTCCATCAAAGGGGACTCTTCCCTTTTCTATCCAGCAGGGGAGAAATCCTCTACCGAGAAACATTTTACACTAAGGAGGGAGGGGGGAGCAGCTGGTGTCTAGTATCTGGTATCTGGTATCTGGTATCTGGTATCTAGTATCTAGTGTCTAGTGTCTAGTGTCTAGGTGATCAGCGGCTTCGCCGCGATTCTCCTAGCCACTAGCCACTTATGTGCAGTATCTGGTAGCTGGTAGCTAGTGTCTAATTTCATAAATAATAGATTGTATTGCCGGACACAGCAAATAATGGTATACTTATTCCAGATAAATGCAAATTGCAGGGGGGATAACGTTATGCCAAAAGTTGCTAAGCAAATACGCTGCTCCGAAAGCGAACGCATAGAACTGCATAAAATCGTAAACTCTCAAAAAACAGAGCATCGCATTGTAAGACGTGCAAAAATGGTTCTTCTATGTCTTGATGGAATGCAAATCAAGGATATCGCGGCTAAGTTGGGGGAACGCCCCAATACCGTTAGCCTTTGGCGGAATCGTTTCGCTGAACAGGGCATCCCTGGACTACAGGATAAGAAAAGGCGGGGCCGTACTGCTCAATATGGACCGGAATTCCGCGAAATGGTGTTAAATAAGCTGAAGGAAGCGCCTCCAGACGGGCTAGCACACTGGGATGGTCCTACACTGGCAAGAGTTCTGAATGTCTCAAAGGCTGCCATTTGGCGACTTATGAGAAAGGAAGGAATACAGCTGGCAAGGCAGCGTTCCTGGTGTGTCAGTACTGATCCGGAGTTTACTAAAAAGTCTGCTGATATCGTGGGACTTTACTTGAACCCGCCAGAGAATGCTGTCGTAATCAGCGTTGATGAGAAACCATCGATACAGGCCTTAAGTAGAGCCCAAGGATATGTACTTACTCATAACAAGAAAATTGTGCGCGGGTTGAAAAGCACATATCGGAGGAATGGAACAATAAATTTATTCGGTGCACTGGAGGTAGCTACCGGACAAATTTATGGAAAGACAACAAAGAGAAAAACCAGAGAGGACTTTGAAGAATTTTTAGATGACTTATTGAAAAGTGAGCCGGGTGGAGACAAAGTGCAATATCATATTATTGTCGATAATTACTGCACGCACAAGCGCTTAAACGACTGGCTGGAAAAGCATCCTAATGTCCATTTTCATTACACACCAACGTCAGCAAGCTGGCTGAATGAAGTGGAAATATGGTTTAACATTATGTCGCGAAAAGTGCTCCGAGGGGCAAGTTTTGACTCTGTTTCGGATCTTGTGTCAGCGATTAAAAAGTTTATTGCTGCCTACAATGAGCATGCAGAACCGTTCCGCTGGAAAAAACGTGAGGTCAAGGGTTCGCAACTTAGGGATACAATCGGAAACTTACGAAATTAGACACTAGTATCTAGGTGATCAGCGGCTTTGCCGCGATTCTCCTAGCCACTAGCCACTAGCCACTAGCTACTAGCTACTAGTTATCCTCATCACCATCCCTCATTCACTCTAATCAGCCCCATCAACATTCTCGCCACATTCTTTTCCATTTCCATAATCGGCGTGATTTCCTCTTCTGTGAGATAACCAAGATCTACACAGGTAATCAATTGTGCTTCCAATTCGTAAGTGGAACCACGAGCGATGTACAGGTAGTGAATTCTGTCTTTTATAGATTTTCTCCCATAGCCTTCAGCTATATTAAAAGTAATGGATGTGACAGCACGACGCATTTGGGAAGCTAAGGCAAACATTTCACTTTTGGGAAGCTTAGCGATTACCTGGTCATAGGTCATTACGTTTAATTTACGGGAAAGCTGGAATACCTGCAAATCACGATAGCTGCTCATGAGGGAGGACCTCCTTATGGGAATAGGGGGGAAAAAACGTTTTACATACTGTATTTACAATATCATATGTAGGTGGCAAGTAGCTAGTATCTGGTATCTAGTGTCTAGGTGAGCAGCGGCTTTGCCGCTAATGACCTAGCCACTAGCCACTAGCCACTAGCCACTAGCTACTAGCTACTAGCTACTTTCCCCTAGCCACTTCTCTCACTATTTTGGGCAAATACCCTCATTTTCGTACCCCTCACACCACCCATTTCCCACCATAAAAACTACCATTTTCACACCGCCGAGGAACCTGAAAATCCGACGCAATTGGGCCATATAACCATGGGGTTTTCTCCCTTTTTTTACAAAATCGACAAAAAATGGTAAAATACAGGAGTTCATGGAGGTGATAAGAATGCGTGCGTTATATACATGGGGATGCGCCGCCGCCCTCTGGCTGGTGGCGTCCATGACTGTGTCTGCCTCTACCCTCACCGTCGGCATGTCGGGAAGTGAAGTCACTTCCCTGCAGAACGACCTCGTAGCGGCAGGCTATCTGGCACGTACGGTAGACGGAGATTACGGATCTACCACAAAAGAAGCGGTGGCCCTCTTCCAGAAGGCCAAGGGACTCCCGGTGACCGGGAAGGCCGATGATGCCACAAGGGCTGCCATAGAAAGGGCAGCAGGACAGGGATACCGTCCCGGCGGCGGCGTAGTGTACGCCGAAGGAAACCGGGGCAGCATGATCAGCGACATGCAGGTCCGGCTCCAGGCAGCAGGGTACCTGAAAGGCGGCATTGACGGCGTCTACGGTGGCGATACCACCAGCGCTGTCCGGAATTTCCAGAAGGACCACGGCATTCCCGTGTCCGGGGTGATTGATGAAATGACCTATGCTGCCTTGAGAAATGTGAACGCCTCCAGCGCTCCGGCGCCGGAAGCCTCCTCTTCCACCGACTATAACGAAGCGGGAGGATCCATGTACAGCATCGGCGACAGCGGCTCCCAGGTGACCTCTATCCAGAGGAAACTGAAGAAAATGGGCTACCTCGACGGCAGTGTGGACGGCATCTACGGCAGCGATACATCGTCCGCCGTGAAATCCTTCCAGCGGGACCAGGGCCTCTCTGCCACAGGCATGGTGGATGGAGACACCCTCTCCGCCCTGACCTCCGCCTACGCCTCCCAGTCCGGGGAGTCCGTACTGGAACCGGGAGACTCCGGCAGTAACGTGGTAAAGTTGCAGAACAAGCTCCTCCTCCACGGCTATAACCCGGGATCCGTAGACGGCGTTTACGGAGAAGGCACGGCAGAAGCGGTGCGGGAACTGCAGGCCGAAGAAAACCTCGCCACCACCGGCATCGCCGACAGCGACGTCTGGGACCGCCTGGACAGCGCCCCCGGATTTACGGGAAACTATAAGAAAGTCTTCCACATGAAAGCCACCGCCTACACCCCCTGGGACGGCGACGGCCGGGGAAGAACCGCCATGGGCGGCTACGCCGGCAAAGGCCACGCCGCAGTGGACCCGAGCATCATCCCCCTGGGCAGCGAAGTCTACATCGAAGGCTACGGCTACGCCATCTGCGATGACATCGGCGGCGCCATTAAAGGAAACATCATCGACGTGGGCGTGGATAACTACGACCAGGCCGTGAAATGGGGCATGAAGCCTACGGTGAATGTGTATCTGATCCGGTAATGGCAGAGTAACATTGAGAGTTGAGAGTTGAGGTTTCCCATCTGCGGCTGACGCCGCAAAGGAGGCGGCGAAAAAGAAAGAATTGAGAATTGAGATTTGAGAATTGAGGCCCCGCCTGCGGCGCCTCAATCGATTCCCATCCGCGGCTCTCGCCGCAAAGGTGGCGGCGCATAAACAAAAGCGCCGCCTTTATAATGGGATGTATGGCTGGGTGGCGTGCGAACATATGAAAGCCTTGAGCCTTCAGCCTTCAGCCTTGAGCTGATCAGGCCCTCCGGGCCGGGTGACGAATGGCTAAGCGTCGTGCGAACGTGTGGGGGCTTCTAGCTGCTAGCTGTTAGTGGCTAGGAAAGCTGGACGGGCCCTTCGGGCCAGAACCGTTCCGCGGCTGACGCCGCGAAGGAGGCGGCGCACAGCTCATATAGCGCCGCCTTATGATTGGACCCAACAGCGGTTCCACCACCATACCATCTGCCTCCAACCGTTTACCGTCATCTCGAGCGGTGGTAAGCGGAGTGGTGACACCGCAGTTAAGAATCGCTACAGCTACGAAGAGTCGAGAGATCTCCCTGAAAAATGACTATGACGGGGGTTTCAAAGACAGAGTTGAGATAAGAGAGTTGAGAGTTGAGTTCCCGCGGCTCCGCCGCAATTGGAATCCTAACGACTCTGCACAAATAACGTGCAATTTCCTCTACAGCAGGCTCTCTTCCCAGAAGAGAGCTGCCCACGGGGCTGAGAGATGGTGACGGGTTTACTGCACAATGGGCATTTTAACCGCTAGTGAGAAGAACCCACCAGAATCCCTCTGTCTGCTGACGCAGACATCCCCCTTTGAAAAAGGGGGACTGTTAACCGCGGCTCCGCCGCCGATGGGATCCTAAAGACTCTGCACAAATAACGTGCAATTTCCTCTACAGCAGGCTCTCTTCCCAGAAGAGAGCTGCCCACGGGGCTGAGAGATGGTGACGGGTTTACTGCACAATGGGCATTTTAACCGCTAGTGAGAAGAACCCACCAGAATCCCTCTGTCTGCTTCGCAGACATCCCCCTTTGAAAAAGGGGGACTGTTAACCGCGGCTCCGCCGCAGATGGATTCCAAAAGACTCTGCACCTATAACGTCAAAATGACACTACAGTAGGCCCCTTCACACCACCTGGCCATCTGTCAGCTCTTCAGTCATAGGGATAAGATATTTATTTATAATGTGCTTACAATGTAAAGAAATATCATACATTGTATTGCCGATATCCCATAAATCATCTATAATATAACCGGAAAGAGGTGAGTCACCATGGATACTGCAAATATCAATGTACGTGTTGATGCCGGCCTGAAGAAAGAGGCGGAAAGCCTGTTTAACGACCTGGGGCTGAATATGTCTTCTGCCATTACCATGTTCCTGAAGACCGCAGTCAGGTACGACGGCATTCCCTTCGATGTCAGCCGCAGGATACCCAACGGGGAAACCCGGGAAGCCCTGGCTGAATACGATGAGATGAAGTCCCATCCTGAAAAATATAAACGGTATCACAGCTTTTCTGACCTGGAAAAGGATGTGAGCCATGAGCCTTGACATTGTGGCATCCAACAGATTTCGAAAAGATCTGAAGATGGCTAAAAAACGGGGCTTAAAACTGGGTAAACTGGAGGCAGTCGTTGACTGTCTGGCCAATCTGGCCCCGCTGGATGCGAAATACAGGGATCATGCCCTTTCCGGAAATTACAGTGCTTTTCGGGAATGCCATATCGAGCCGGATTGGCTTCTTGTATATAGACAAGATATAGATGCACTGGAGCTTTTCCTTTTCCGCACAGGTTCCCATTCCGATTTATTTTAAAATTAAGGCAGCCCTTGAGTCGGGGCTTCCATTTTATTTGAGTCCCACCGAACGTATGGAGCCTTGAGCTGATCAGGCCCTGCGGGCCGGGTGAGGAATGGAGGAGTGAGAGTCCGAACGAGCGGGGGCTTCTAGCTGCTAGCGACTAGCAGCCAGGAAAGCTGGACAGCCTGCAGCGCTTCCGACTGATCCCATCCGCGGCTTTCGCTGAAAAGGAGGCGGCGCACAATTCATATAGCGCCGCCTTATGATTGGACCCAACAGCGGCTTCGCCGCCATACCTTCTGTCTCCAACCGTTTATCGTCATCTCGAGCGGTGGTAGTATGCCAAGTAATTCTATCGTTCAGAATAGCTACAGCTACGATGAGTCGAGAGATCTCCCTGGTAAATGACTATGACGGGATTTTCAAAAAGAATTGAGATTTGAGAGTTGAGAAGCTTGAAACATAAGCTCCCGACAACAAGCTTACTTTTGGGGTAACTTTATAAAGCCCCTGGAAAATCTAATTTTTTTCGGGGTTATTCCCTCCTAAAGCTGTTGTATAATAACTTTAGGTTCTTTATGAACCGGACGTGGTTAACGGATTGCTGCTGTCAATCAACAACAGTTATCCCCTGCGAAGCAAGGTATTCAGCGAGTTGAGTCCTCGTCATTACCCTTTTAGCCTTTTTAGGCTTCTTCGCAGTCATGTAGCCGTCAGTTTTGTAAGGCTCGTCCTTACTTAAGATGTGCCAGATGGCAGTCAGGAACATCTTACAGATTGCGATGATGGCTTTCATGTAACCACGTCTGCTTTTTATACGGTTAAAGCGACTTGTAATTTCCGGGTGGTCTTTTGAACGTACAACTGATCTGGCAATATTAACCAGCAGCGGTTTCAAATATTTCCCTGCCCGGGATATTTTTCTGCCTTTTACCTTGTGGGCACTTGAATCGTGGCTCGGACATACACCTGCCCATGAACAAAGATGTCTGGCCGAAGGAAATACACTCATGTCCGGACCAATTTCTGCCAGCACCCGCATAGCGGTAAATGGGTCCCTGTCAAATCCTGGGACCGTCCTGATCAGCTCCAGCTGATGAGCATAGGGTTTCATTCTCTCTGCAACGTCCTGCTTGAGCACTGCTTCATCTTTCACAGTTCTGTCTAACCTGCTGAAGGCCACTTTGAGTTTGGACAAAGAAGATATATCTACAGATGATGCCTTTGCTACTGCCTCTTGGATAACAGGGATTGGCGTCTTGCATCGTTTTCCAATGAATGGGGCCACATTAAATTTCTCACCAGGATGATTAAGCATATAGTCAATGATTGATCTTGATGTCTTCCCAAATACATCTGAAAAAACAACATCAAGCTTGATGCCTTCCCCGGTTAAGCAATTCAGTATGCGGTTTTTCTCTCCAGTCATTGCATTATGAATTTTCTGGCAGTACCGGATTGTTGACCTCATGATTCTGAATTCTTTTGATGGAATAAAACTTGCAACCACACGTCCACTGGCATAGGATTTTGCAATCCATTTTGCATCAGCGGGATCACTCTTTTTACCTTTTAATGGTTTGGTGTACTTGGGATGAGACACAAGGGGATGTAATCCGGCTTCTTCCGCTGCATCATATATTGGATGCCAGTATTGTCCGGTAGACTCCATACATACATCATGACAGTTTTTGGAAATGATCCAATCAGTCATTTTCTTCAGGTCTTTGGGATACGTAGTAAACTGGGCGGTATAATATTTAACCGGACTGTCACTATTGTCATAGATAAAGACGGCTGCAAATACTGATTTCTTATGGACATCGAGCCCACAGCATATGGGATGAATATATTCATTTCTGTCACCAATTTCCATGCGTTCATGCATTGCATCTTTCCTCCTTTCTACAATAAGGATAAATAAAGAAGTAAAGGTGAATGTAGCGGACATTGACTGATCATTCTGAATCAATCGAGACGATTGTACAAAGATATAAGCTTACGGGCTCTATTGCCGGGCCAAAACCCGGCGGCACCAATTTTCAATTCCAAAGAATGATCTCCATATTTAATTGAACGGGGTAGTCGCTGCCACAGCTCCACCACTCAGCTCCACGGGTTTATGTAGTATATCCGCCCATCCACCATAAGTATGTACCCAAATAGGGGATAAAACCAATAGAAAGTGATGTTAGACAACTCCCGTTTCTTTGATATTCAGTGGCGCACCGCGCCCAATCTCTAATTGAGGTTCCGCCTGCGGCGCTTCCATTGGTTCCCATCCGCGGCTTTCGCCGCAAAGGTGGCGGCGCACAATTCATACAGCGCCGCCTTATGATTGGACCCAACAGCGGTTCCACCGCCATACCATCTGCCTCCAACCATTTATCGTCATCTCGAGTGGTGGCAAGGGAACTGGAGTCACAGCAGCGAACACAATTTGTGCACCGCTTTGCTCCTTTAAAGTGTGTTCGCTGGTGCAACTCATGTACACTGCCACCTCAAGGGGAAGGCTTCATCGGCGGCCCCATAGCAGATGGGGTCTTGAAGATTCTGCCTCGCAATGCGCAAACGATACAGTAGCAGGCGCCCTTTCATATCAATATACTGTTTTATTTATAGCCTGTATACAGTATAATAAGAAAAACGAACATATTTGGAAAATAGGGAGGGAGATGATACTTATGCTGACGATACGACAAATGATGCGTTATCTGCGAAATACTCACAATATGTCTATAAAAAGTCAACAGGCCCATGCATTAAGAAATCTTGGCTACTATCATGGCTACAAAGGGTATCGTTTTATCCGTATACCTCAGAACAGAATCCCTTTTCATACATTTGATGAACTTTTGGCAGTAAATGCATTTGATATGGAATTAAAATCTATGCTATATTCAAAAGTGATGTTTATTGAAACAGCACTCAAAAGCTATGTGCTGGAAGCAGTTCTTGCTGACAGTAAATCTGAAAACATTAATGACATATTCAATCGTTCATTAACTTATTACAAAACATTCGCTTCTGGCAGTCGTGATTATGCAAATTTTTTTACCAAAAGAATGAATTTGCGTGGATCTATCAATAATACCCTCAAACGTGACTATCAACAGCATAATCAGATCGTTGATCATTTTTTTTAACCAGGACAGAGATATTCCAATATGGGCTATATTTGAATCGCTGACTTTGGGTGATTTTGGAAATTTTTTCTGGTGTTGTAACAAAAATGTGAAGCTTTATACTTCCAGATTACTAAAATTACCATCTAATTTAGATGCCGATGGAGAGCTGACACGAGATATCATTTTCACATTAAAGGATCTTCGAAATGCGATTGCCCACAATAATGTAATCTTTGATACACGCTTTCGTACAAAGCGAATTAGCCCAAGGCTTGTGAAACTTTTGCAGAAAGAAACTTCTATCCGACAAATAGATTTTCAATATATTGATGCTTATATCATTCTTATTGTGTATGTATTAATGAAAATGCAAGTGACAAAGAAGGAATGTAAACAACTGATTTCCGGATATACAGCAAGTAAAGAATCATTGCGCAAGGCAATACCGTCATCTGTATGGATTCAAATTCTTGGATCAGGAACACGTAATAACATGATGCTATTAAAAGAATACGTTACCAGATTATATTCTTGCGTTCAAATTTATTTTTATGTTATACTATAAGCGATAAAAGTGGTCTATGTCTTCGGACTAAACCCTAAAAAGGCTCGATGCGTCGGGCCTTTTTTATTTACAATTTTGTTATAAGCAGCCATTTTAAGTATAGCTGCATACACATATAAATGGATGCGTGAAAATATTGATTTATCAGATGAGGTCTATATATACAGCGGCTGACGTGTATCATAAGGCGGCGCTTCCTAATCAGTGCGCCGCCACCACCGCGGCGAAGCCGCTGATCGGTTCCGGCCCGCAGGGCCTGTCCAGCTCAAGGCTCAAGGCTCAAAGCCTCCACCCGTACGCACGCAAGCTCATCACATAAGCGCCGCAGGCTGACCAGCTTTCCTGACAGCTAGCCGCTAGCAGCTAGAAGCCCCCGCATGTATGTACGCCACTTGACCATCCGTCAGCCTCCACCCGTACGCACGCCGCTCAACCACATATCGTCCGGCCCGCAGGGCCTTTCCAGCTCAAGGCTGAAGGCTCAATGCCCCACTCGTACGTACGGTGCCCAGCCATCCACCAGCCCCGCCGGTTCGCGTATTTCTCAGCAGTCTATCTATGAAAAGCCAAGTTGACATTTATAAAAAACGGAAATTTTATAAATGAAAAGAGTTGACATTTATAAAAAGTGATGTTTTTATAAATGTCAACTCTTTTATCGCCGCAATGCGTTTCTCTCTGACAGCAGGTACAGGCAGTACTGGTTCAGGCTGGTGCCTTCTTTTTTTGCCCGTTCCGCCAATGCCCTGTGGAGGGACTTAGGCAGCCGGAGCTTGAACTGGCCAGAGTAGGATGGTTCATCGGGCTCCGGAATGGGGTAGGACTCATCCAAAGCGGCCAGGATCCATTCCCTTTTGGCATCCTCCATATGCTCCAGAGCCTCCTCCGCCGTTTCCCCGCAGGTCAGGCATCCCGGAAGCTCAGGGATAGAAGCGGTATACCCACCGGCCTCTTTATCCTCCTCAATCTCAATCTTGTAGGGAAGGGACATGTAGTACTTTACATCTTTCATTTGTCCTCATCCTCCTTTTTTACTAATTCTTTCACCATGCGAACGTACACTTTTTTGATGGGACTGTGAGCCGGAATTGTAATAGGAGCACAGCCTGCTTTGCGGAAAGTATGATGGCTGCTTCCGCCGTGGGGGCCGTATTCCTGATATCCATATTTTAGAAGTATTTTTTGTAATTCCTTATATTGCATATCTGCCGGTATTGTATACAGGCGTGCAATCAGTTTGTCCCATGATGACATTATTTCATCTCCTTTGCTATATTATAATATGGTGTCATATGTGGTGTCAAATAGCGAAGAATCGAGGAGAAAATAGCGGATCCCGCCGCAAAGGTGGCGGCGCACAATTCATATAGCGCCGCCTTATGATTGGACCCAACAGCGGTTCCGCCGCCATACCTTCTGTCTCCAACCGTTTATCGTCATCTCGAGCGGTGGTAGTATGCCAAGTAATTCTATCGTTCAGAATAGCTACAGCTTCGATGAGTCGAGAGCCTGCTAACATAAAGTCAAGCCTTTTTTGTAATTTTTTTTGGCTCTGTTTGCTACACGCCAAAAGCCCACCATTTCAGGTGGGAATAATTTAGCTTATATTAATTTCTACAGTAATTCAGCCTAATGCCGCTAAACTGGCTCTTACGCCATCTTGGACTACATGGGGCCATGTGAGACTAAATCAGATAAAAGCATGGAAAACTGCCCTGACCTGATTTAGACTACATGATTCACCCAATCTGTGCTATATGACTTTTTACGCAGTTTTGGATACATTCATCTGACCTGCTGACGTCTTATCCTGAATAAACGATGAATTCTGTTTATTTTGCATATAATCACGTACTGTACCGTAATAGATCCTCAGAAATTTATTCGCACCAGCTGTCATATAAACGAGATATTTCTTACCTTCATTGCGCTTTTTCACTATAAAGTCATATACCCGGTCTCCTTGAGGTTTTCTGGCCAGCTTTGATGTCATGATAAGGTATAATGCCCGCCGAAGTTCCGGTGACCCGATTTTTGTAGCTCGAGAGCTTTTCGGCTTGTCGTCACCTGATTCATGCTTTTTGGGGTCAACACCGGCGAACGCAGTTATCTGGCTGCGCTTGGTGAATCTGGTAACATCTCCCAATTCTCCCATAATGATGGGCCCTGTTACCTCACCAACACCGTCCATCTTCATGACTGCCGGATATTCCGGAAGCTGAGATGCCAGCTGGTTCATATGCTCCTTGGTATCTCGGATAGTCTCAAGAAGTTCATTTATTGCATTGACGGCTATCTGTATAGTTTTCTTTATATTCATGCTCTTAGGCATAGCAGCCAGTGCCTTTTTTGCCCAGTTCATGATGTCTTCAGCTTTATCTTCACTGAATTCATAACCATGCTTCTGACACCATTTGCAATACCGGTTAGAAAATGCATTCATAGACATTTTTCTGATGCAGTCAACATGCCACCAGGTATTCACAAAATCTACCCATTTCAAGTGTCCATTCTGATTGGGGTTGCTTGAGAACAGCCTGTTCACTCCTGGGCAGGTGAGATCGGTAAGGGACAGCAGATTATTGGTAAATGTCACACATTCATCAGTATATAGTTTGTACTGCCGCTCACATTCTTTGAGGCATTCCCTTTTAGAATCCATCTGACTAAAGGGCCTCCTCTCCTTATTCCAGTATTGAATTCCATAGCTTGCAATTTTCTGCGCATCTATCGAGTCTGTCTTCGGTTTACGAAGAGAATCGTCATGAAAGTCTGCAAGAAGCTTCGGATTCACCGTATACACGGTATATCCGTCCTTCTGAAGACTACTCGCAAGGCCGAGGTGGTATCGACCGGTACATTCCATGTAGATTCTCAATGTACCATTAGCCTTATACTGGTCAAGCTTTCTCTCCAAAAACCTGAGGCCCGGTAAGTCATGATTAATCGTAAATGGCTTCGACGGAGACTTGTCTCCTTCACGAAAAAAAGAAACCGTGCTATGTCCTTTTGAAACATCGATACCTACAGACACTTTCACAGTTTCATTACATTTAGATAATTCCATCATAATGCGCCTCTTTACTACAAAAGAACAATGTACAGACTCCAGCAATTCCCTGATGCCTATCCTATCTACTAAGGTACATGAACTTGGTCATAAAATGACCAGATCCGCCTGCTTAAAACGGACGCTGTACCAGGATGCCGGAAGACGGGCTCTCGAGCGAACGGTGATGTTCCATATCTTCCCGGTCCATCCATTGCATCTCTATTGTACAGCTTCAACAACAAGGCAGTTAAGAGCTGCTAGCTGGACATCTCCTAACCAAACTCCATTGTAGTAGATCTCCCTGGTAAATGACTATGACGGGATTTTCAAAGACAGAGTTGAGATAAGAGAGTTGAGAGTTGAGGTCCCGCGGCTTCGCCGCAGATGAAATTCATAAGGCGGCGCTTCCCAATTTGTGCGCCGCCACCACCGCGGCGAAGCCGCTGAACGGTTTCGGCCCCAAGGGCCTGACCAGCTTTCCTGACAGCTAGCCGCTAGAAGCTATAGTAAACGACATTAATTACTTTACTTTAAATTGATGTATCTATGTGCTATACTTCAATTGGAGGTACAGTACATATGAACAATCGAAAGTATCACACTGATCCGGAAGAACTTTTGAGACAAGGTAAGGAGATTATGTCGTCTACTGATGACGCCAGGTTCCATTTCAGAGTATTCTCCGTAAACATGGTTCTATCCGGTTTGTCTGCTTCCCAAATCAGTAAATTAGCTGGTGTAAGCAAGATGACAATTTCATCCTGGGTAAAAATTGCTGATGAAAAGGGCTTTGACGCACTTAAATTAAAAGGGCACAAAGGCCGGCCCTCAAAGCTTACCAACGGGCAGCTAAAAGAAATCAAGCAGGCCCTTACTTCCGAGCCAAAACAATACGGCTACAATGTCTGGGATGGGCCGAGCTTGTCTGACTATATCAGTAGTAAGTACAACACTACGCTAAGCGTTAGACAATGCCAACGTCTATTTCACAGTCTGGGCTTTTCCCTTATCCGCCCCCAACTATATCCATCCAAGGGATACGAAGATACGGATGAACGAATTGCCTTTAAAAAAAAATCGACGAAGTAAAAGCAGACAGTACCGCAATTCTGACATTTCAGGACGAAGTGCATTTCCAAATTCAGACTACAATTACACGTGGATGGTATGAAAAAGGCAGTGCACCTAAGGTGAAATCATTCCCGGCACGTTTCAAGTCTCCTTATAGTGGGTTTGTTATCCCAGAAACCGGAGAGTTATTTACGACAAAGCCGGAGAAATTCAACTATGAGACCACAATAGCCTCTATTCGTGAGTTCTTGGCTGCAAAACCGTTGCCGGAAGGCAAGCATTATGTTCTGGTAATGGACAATGCCCCTTGGCACAAAAAGGCCTATCGACTAATTGCTGTAGAAAAGCGGCCAGAATATGCGGATATATCAGATAAAATTACAATTTTGATGCTTCCTCCCTATTCACCTGATCTGAATCCAATCGAACAGGTTTGGAGAAAAACCCGCAGAGAATATACACACAATCGTTTCTTTGCAACCTTAATGGAACTTATGGAAACAGTTGAAAAAGCATTCGAGGCTTGGAAAAAGCCAAATAATCAGCTTCGAACCCTGTGCAGCTTTAAATAAAGTTATTTTTGTCGTTCACTATAGTATATATAATGTAGAAACTCGTGTAGGTACTGATGGGAAAGCATATATTATGGAATGTTCACCGCGTGGTGGTGGAAATCGGTTATCGGAGATGCTCAAAATCATTACTGGGCAGGATCTTATTTCTAATAATATTCGTGGTGCTTTAGGCATGCCGCTTCTACCTATGAAAAAGCCTGAGTATCAAGGCGTTTGGGCAGAATATATTCTACATAGCTATGATGAGGGTAAGTTTAAAGAAGTGAAACTGGATTCTGAATTTGAAAAAAATTTTGTAAAGCAAAAAAACATATGGGTGAAACGTGGTGATGAGGTTCACGTATTTAGTGGAGCAAATCAGACCATTGGGACACTGGTTATGCAGTTTGAGTCTCATGCGAGATGTGAGGAAGTCCTTGTAAATATAAGGAATTATGTTAAAGTTTGTGTGGAATAGGGGAGGAAGTATGGGAAAGAAAAAAATTGTAGTTTTTGGCGCTAGCGGGGATACTGGACACTATTTTGTTAAATATTTCTGCAACCATTATAGCGGAGATGATTTTGAAATTATCGCTTCGGGTATGCGTGATATCCATGATTTTGATTCTATGGGTGTACGCTATGTTGCTGTTAATATTACCAATATAGCAGATTTCGCTAAACTCCCATATGAAGATATATATGGTGTTGTAGATTTAGCTGGTATTATGCCAGCAAGAATGAAAGGCTATGATCCTTATAAATATATCAACGTTAACATAACTGGTAATTTAAATATCTTGGAATATTGCCGTAAAACGCACGCAGATCGAATCCTTTTTGCCCAAAGCTTTGGCGATATCAAAAGCTATGCAGAAAAAGACCCAATCCTTACTGTCAATATGCCTAGAAAATTCAGTTATACCACTGATCATACTATCTATGTGATGACTAAAAACTTTGCTGTAGACATGATTGAAAATTATCATCAGCAGTATGGGCTGAAACGGTTCATTTTCCGATTGCCTACAATTTATCTTTATTCTCCCGAAGATCATTACTATGTAGATGGAGTTCGCCATAAGATTGGTTATAGAATTCTTATTGATAAAGCGATTAACGGAGAGCCTATACAGGTTTGGGGTGATCCGAATCGCAAAAAGGATATGGTTTATGTTAAAGATTTTTGCCAGATGCTGTATAAAGCATTATTCGTTAATCTATCGGAAGGATATTATAACGTCGGAACAGGTATTGGCATTTCACTTCTAGATCAGATCAAGGGAATTGTTGATGTATTTTGTGGAAAAAAGAAGTCTCATATTAGTTTTGCACCGAATATGCCTAATGCACCTCAATATATTATGGATATTACTCCTGCTGTGAATGATCTCGGATACAAGCCAGAGTATGACTATATTTCGATGCTGAAAGATATGAAAAGAGAGATGATGAAGCATAGTAATTAAATATGGGTAAAAAAAGATATTGAATAAAATATACGATCCGGAATAGGGGACAAAACGGCAGTGGTTTTTGATGAAGCAGTTATAAATGAAATAATAATTGAACTTGAAAGATATAGGTCCTTATAAAGCAATTTATTAGCGGTAAAATTTAGTAAGATATAAAAACTGGGTGGGTAAATCCGGCTTTTTATATTTTTTGTATAAGTTGTTCTTTTAATAAAACCATGCTATTATGATGTCATATTCAAAAGAGCATATTTATAAATAATAATAGGAGAAAATCATGACAACCAACAAGATTAATGTAACAAAATCCAGTATGCCCCCTTTTGAGGAATACGTCAATGAAATCAAAGATATTTGGGACTCTCGCTGGCTGACTAATATGGGGGTCAAGCATGAAGAACTCCGGAAGGAACTCCGGAAGTATTGGGGAGTAGACAATTTGGACCTTTTCACCAACGGACACATGGCACTGGAACTTTCTCTTCAGGCTATGAATCTCCAGGGGGAAGTTATTACGACGCCGTATACTTTCGCTTCTACGACTCATGCCATTGTCCGTAACGGACTTACTCCGGTCTTTTGTGATATTAATCCGGTGGATTACACCATGGATGTGGAAAAAATTGAATCACTTATTACTGACCGGACCTGCGCTATCATGCCGGTACATGTGTGAATATTCCGCAACAGGTGTACCGCCTATCCGAAAAAGCGGTACCGCCTTTCCGCGGAAAGTGTACCGCTTATCCGCCAAGGTGTACCGCTTATTCTTTAGGTTATGATGTTAAAATAATTTAGTCATTTTTCGCATCGGTGCTATTCAAATATTCTCTCATATTCATTGATCCGCAATTGATGTGGTAGGCATTGTGAATGATTCTGTCCATAATCGCATCGGCCAGAACCCCATCACCGAGGCGTGGATACCATTCTGAGCTTTTGTACTGGGAACAGAAAATAGTAGAATGGGCATCGTACCTGTTTTCCAAGATTTCAAGAAGATACTGCTGCTCCACTTCCGTCGGCATCTCGAGAAGCCATTCGTCGATGATGAGGAGATCGTAGCCGGAGAACTTCTTTACAATGCTGGCCACGCTCCGTCCGACTTCGGTTCCATAATTGAACTGTTCCATAAGCTCCGGCATGCGGAAATACTTGACCCTGTACAGATGGCGGCAGGCCTCTTTCCCTAAAGCACAGGCGAGGTGGGTCTTTCCTACTCCGGTAAATCCGTTGATGATCAGATTCTTATGGCGTTCAATGTAACCGCAGCTGGCATAGCCCAGGATTTCTTCGCGGCTGAAACCTCTGCCCTGCAGGATAAGGGTGTGAACATCGGCATCAGGATAGCGAAACTTAGCAATATGCGTCAGCCTCCGGATGCGATCATCCAATTTTACTGAATAGCATTCATCGATGGCCAGTGTCAGCCTCGAATCGAAGTCCAAAGGGGCATAAGATTCCAGATCACTCTGCTGGTTCTGCAGGGCTTCTACCAGAGGTTCCATTTTCATGTTGCGGAGTTTCCGCTGTGTTTCTTCATTGATCATTTTGTCTTTCCTCCATAATAGTCTGCGCCGCGGATGTAAGCGCCTTTTTCGGAAATACTGTGTTTTCCGGTATTTTCATAACGGGCGGAATGTACGCCGTCCAGGATTTTGTCTTGATTGTTCCCTAATACAGCTTTAAGATAGTTGTAGCGGGGCGATGTTGTGTGGGCTAAAGCATACTGGCAGGCATTCTCGAAGCGGTCCTTCGGATATTTCTGACTGAGATGCAGAACGGCCAATGCAGCATTATAGCCCTGCTCTTTTATGGTTACACTGTCAAAAATCCTCCTGATGACTTCCGACGTACAAGGTCCGATCTTCTCTGCCCAGGCACAGATGCGGTCCTTGTCCATTTCCGGCTGGTTGAATGCATCCGGCATATCTCCCGGGCGTGTGGAATAGTGGTTGGTCATGTAGTCAGGAAATCTGATATGGGAGGCAATACGCCGGTTTCCGCAGTAGATTTCCACAAGTTTGTCGGTGTAACGGATATCCACGGACTGCCCGCGGTATACGTAGGGAACGGAGTACCAGTTTTTCTTAAAGGAAACGTGGAAATTGGGATATACTTTCCTTCCCAGAATAACCGAGGCGATTTCATAAGGAGCTCGTGGAAGAGCCCGGAGATATTTCTTCTCGTCCAGCCATACTTCATAGCGGCTTCCCTGCCTTTTCTGGAAGGGCTGCCGGTTGTACTTATCTGTAGCAGTCACTACATCCTTCTGCAGCTCGCCAAGAGTAAAGTAAACCTTATTGCGAAGACGGGCGATGATAGCGGTGGCAATATTTCCAACCGTATTCTCCACGGATGCTTTCTGCTTGGGCTTCCGCACACCGGCAGGCATAATAGCAGTTGAATAATGAAGCCCAAGTGCCTCATAGGCATCGGTGAGAACCACTTCACCCTCTTTGGGATGCTTCACAACGCCGGTTTTGAGATTGTCACAGACTGTCCGCACAGGAACGCCGCCAAATGCCTCGTACATGTGAACATGGCACCGGAGCCATGTATCCATCTTCATATCCAGCGTGGCCTCCACGTAGGCATACCTGCTGTATGTGAGGCAGGAAACAAAGAGATGCACGGAAATGGTCGCGCCGGTATCACGGTCGATGATCTGCATGGTCGGCCCGCTCCAATCGACCTCGCACTGGGCTCCGGGCTTATGCTCCAGATGATTGGTCAGGTCATGGGTTGTGCAGTACCGGCCGTAATCCTCACAGAACTTGGTATGCCCTACAGCAATGTTTCCATTCTGGTGACACCTGTCACGATACTCCGTCCAGAGCAATGAAAGAGTCACACCCGGCTTCTTGAGCTCTTTATGGATGGATTCGTAATCCGGCAGCTCGTACATGTCTGAACCTTCCGGTCGGTCAGGGAAGAAGAGCTTTTGTAGTGCTGCATCATCCAGCTTGCGGATGCCCGCATAAGTGATGCCCTTCTTCCGCGCTGTTCGCAGTACGGTAGTAATCGTACTCCTCGACATGTGACGGGAGCGGGAAATCTCATCTTGAGACATTCCGCGGTCATGGAGCTCCAGGATGAGCCGGATCCTGGCAAAATTGGCCATATTAAAAGGCCTCCTTTCATAGAACAAAGGGAAATACTACGTCCCTGTTTTCATTCTATGGCAGGAAGCCATATATTAATATATTTATTAAAAGAATTTAGGAGTATTTCAGCTGGCATGTACACCAATAGTTCAAGAAGTTACCTAAAAATGGCAAGCGGTACACCTCGGCGGACAAACGGTACACCTTGGCGGACAGGCGGTACACCTACTGCGGAATACTCATACATGTGTATGGCAATGTGTGCAATGTAGAGGAAATCGAGCGGATTGCTCATAAGTATGAGCTGAAAGTCATTTACGATGCGGCTCATACCTTTGGAGTTACCTATAAAGGAAAAAGTACGGCTTCATTTGGTGATGTATCCTGCTTCTCCTTCCATGCAACAAAAGTCTTTCATTCGATTGAAGGCGGTGCAGCGGTCTTCAAGGATCCTGAATTTGGAAAGAAACTGTATGGCCTGAAAAATTTCGGTATCCGTGGACCGGAGACGGTGGATGCTGTGGGTGCCAATGCAAAGATGAATGAATTCTGTGCTGCTATGGGTATTTGCAATCTGCGGCATGTAGGAGAAGAAATTGCCAAGCGTAAAAAGGTAGTAGACCGCTATAGAGAGCGTCTCTCGGATGTGGATGGCCTTATTCTGAATCCGGTCCAGAAAGATGTAAAACCTAACTATGCCTATTTCCCTGTTATTTTTGAAGAAAAGGAATTTGGAGCTACAAGAAATGAAGTTTTTGATGCACTAGCTTCTCACGGTATAGGTGCAAGAAAATACTTCTATCCGCTTACCAATACATTTGAATGTTTCCATAATGAATTTGATGTAAACCAGACACCTGTAGCCCTTCATATGAGTCGTCACGTACTGACTCTCCCGCTCTATGCAGATCTGGATTTGAAGGATGTGGATGAAATCTGCGACATTGTGTTGGAATGCAGGAAATAGGGATTCATCTCAGTCAATTATCAATTACCAGTATAGTTGGTAGTTGGTGGTGAGTGATTCACAGTAGTTGGTATATCCGCTAAAGTGTATCTTTTGTCTGGTGAGATATAGAAGAATGTTTGGGATTCTGCATAGGGAGACTTTATTTTTCAGAACTGCCAGGTATCCAGCTGAGAACCAAGTAGAAATTATTGAAAATAGCACAAGTACTTTCAAGAGGCTTCGCTGCTTGAAAGTACTTGTGCTATTCTTTTTTTTCTAGTGTAGCTTTACAGTGAACAGACATTAGACACTTTAGGCAACTGAATTTTTGTAAGCGCAAAATAAAATGATGGATTTTATCTGAGTATTCCGCAGTAGGTGTACCGCCTGTCCGCCAAGGTGAATATTACGCCGTTTGAGAGCCACCCAATACGCGGTTGAGAGCCACCTTGGTGGCCTTGGTAAAAAAAGCAAATACGCAGATGAGAGCCGTCCGCAGTCGGTGGACAGTGGACGGCTCTCCTGCATTATCTATATTTGTTAGTCAGCGGCAACTTTTACTTTTGAACCCTTCATTTCTTCTTCAGCAAGCCGTTGGCGCATGGAAACTTGCCCTTGAATCTCGAGTTTATAGGAGCCTGGGATAATCCGGTCAAGAATGGCATCTGCCACGGCTCCGCCACCAAGCTGCTGATGCCATCCGGAATAGGACAACTGGGAGCAGAAAATCGTAGATACCTTTCCAAGTCTGTATTCCAGAAGTTCCAGAAGGCTGTCGCTTCCGTTCGCTTTAACGGGAAATAGCAAGAAATCATCAAGAATAAGGAGCCGAACATTCTGAAGCTTCTTCAGATAGTCTTTCTGCTTATTCTTGGATTCTGCCAAAGAATAATCCATGAAGAAATCCGGCAGCCGAAGATACAGAACTTTGTATCCGGCACGGCAGGCATTGAGGCCCAATGCATTGGCGATGAACGTCTTTCCGCAACCGGTGGCACCGCAAAGGATTACATTACGCTGTTTGTCGATATAGGCATTGGTTTTCAGATAGTTGATGAGATTCCGATCCAGGTGACGGTCAGGAAGATACTGAATCCCGGAAAGATCAGCCTGGCTGTCGGAAAAATGGGCATTCTTGATGAGCCGCTTCAGCTTATTGTTGAGGCGTGCATCGGATTCTTTGTCGACAATGAGTGTAAGGCGCTCATCAAAAGTCATGTCAGCATATTGTTCGGGGTTCTCAATCTGATCCATATAGGCTTTGGCCATGACGGACAATTTCATTTCCTGCAATTTACGAATAGTGTCATTCTTCATGGTGATCACCTCCATAGTAAGCGGCACCTCTTACGAAAGCATGGGAATTGTCGTCAGCATTACTTTGCGGGGCCGTCTGGCATTCGGATTCTTCCGGTGTAAGTCCAATATCCAGTTTTTCATCTAAAATGCCTTTGACCAGCTTGTAGCGGGGAACCGGCATTTTCTCCAATGCAAGGCGGCAAGCCTTATCCAAACGGTCGGTTCCGTATTTTTCACTGAGCTTCAAAAGCCCAATGCATCCTTTGTAAGCCTGTTCTTCTACACGGTAGCTGCTTAAGAGTCTGTTTACCACTATTTCTGCAGATGGACCGCATTTCTTAGCCCAACGGCGGAAACGGTTTCCATCCCACTGGCTGTACAGCTGATGATTGGGAGGCATGTGCTCTGTAATCGTATCATACTGTCCCCAGCGACCGGTAAGACGTCTGTGGCTGGCAATCCGGGTCCCTTCATAGTAAATTTCTACTACTTTGCTGGTGAGCCGGACATCGACTCTTTTGTGAACATAGCGGAAAGATACGGAATAATTCTGGTGATCTACGGTTATATGGTAATTAAGCTGCACCGTGGCTTTCCGCCATTCTGCATACTCATAAGGGAAACGGGGCAGCGGCTGGAGAAAAGGAAGCTCTTCGGTAAGAAATACGGAATACCGGCTTCCATCCTTCTTTTGGAAAGGCGCTTTGTTGAATTTCTTAAGCAGCCCGTCCACAGCTGAATTAATCTCATACAGGCTGAAAAAATGATGGTTGCGTAGCTTTCCGATGATGTGAGTGGTGAGCTGACCAACACTTCCTTCAACGGCAGCTTTATCCTTTGGCGTTAACACACGGGCTGGCAGAATCGTCATGCCATAGTGATCTGCCAATTCCTGGTATGCCTTGTTGACCACAGGGTCTTCGTATTTCCTGTTAGAAACGATTCCGGTCTTAAGATTATCCGGTACAAGAAGCCGCGTGGAGCCACCGAAAAATGCCAATGCGTGGATATGTGCCTGAATCCATGATTCCTCTTTCATATCCGGAAATACTTCGGCATAGCAGTACATACTGAAAGGCAGTGTACATACAAACATATATGTCTTAGATATCGCTCCTGTAACAGGGTTGTACAAAGGAATTGTAGTACCGGCCCAATCCACCATCAGTCTCTCACCAGGTTTGTGGTGGATATGCATGGTCAGGCGGTTGGAACTCACGTAATCCCGGTACTTCTTACAGAACTGTGTATAGCGGAAATAAAGCTTTCCCGTTTCACGACAATCCATCACATACTCTTCCCAAAGCTGTTTGAGCGTAACACCGTCTTTCAAAAGTTCTTTATGCACAAAGGCATAATCCGGAGGTGTTTGGAGAGATGCAGCTACATCATCCGGGAATAACTTCTGGTGAAGCACATCGTCAGGCAGCTCCGGCAATTTGCCAGGATCCAACCCCTGTACCTGGTATGCCGTAACAACTTTGGAAACTGTATTGCGGGATACTTGGAGCGTTCTGGAAATGGAGCGCTGGCTTTCACCGTGGAGAAAGTGAACTAAAATCTCTTTTTCATTAGCCATTGAAACCACATCCTTTCGTAGAACAAGTGGGAATATCTCCACAAGTCCATTGTACAAGGACAATTGGTGGCTCTCTAGCGCGTATTCAAACAAAAAAGCAGGTGGCTCTCACCTGCGTATTGGGTGGCTCTGAGGAGCGTATTGGGTGGCTCACTTGGTGCGTATTATTCACGCCAAGGTGTACCGTTTGTCCGCCGAGGTGTACCGCTTGCCATTTTTAGGTAATATCTTGGACCATCGGTGTACATACCAGCTAAAATACTTCTAAATTCTTTTAATAAATATATTAATATTAGGCTTCCTGCTATAGAATGAAAACAGGGACATAGTATTTTCCTTGGTTCTATGAAAGGAGTCTTTTTATTATAGCCAATTTTGAATATTTCTGTCCGATGGAACCGCCTTTCTGGCAAAATGAAAACCATGGGCCTGGCCTTTGGAAACTGATAGTTACTCACCCCTTATGAGTATTCAGCACTTAGGGAGCCACTGATTGTCCTTGTATAATTGTTTCGTGGAGATATCTCCACTTGTTCCGAGAAAGTACTGAATATTCCGGAACTCATGTCTCTACCAATCTGGTAAATGGAAACCGCCATTCCGGATTTTGGAATCCCTTGGACACTGAGCACATACAAAAAGCCCAAAGCCATAGACTTACCATGCTATAGCTTTGGGCCCTTTGTATATTACTTTTTTATAGTCCCTATAGTCCGCGAATTTACAGATTGAAAATATGTTACCTTATGAGTGGCTCGATCTTAGCGATTTGTTTCTTCCCGCTTTTCATAGGTCATGGCCTTTCTTCCTGTCTGCGCTGCATACGTAGTATCCCATGGGCTTGCCTGCTTCATCCCGGGTGTATAGCTTTTCCATCATGTCCTTTGCCTGCTGGTACAGGGGGTAGGAGGGATTCCCTGGATTTTCCTCGTCCAGCAGGATGTGGACGGAGCAGTGCCACCGGTCGTAGATCCTCTTTGCCAGGTGATGGCGGTCCAGGTCCGGATGGATGAAGGCGGCCACTACTTTCCGGCTGTATGTATCGAGATGGTCAAGAATTTCCGGGGCCACCAGGATGCAGATGTCTGTATCTGTGGGTTCGGGGATGTTGGAAACGAAATGACCTCCGATCCAGACTTTGATACAGTCCGTGCCCAGAAGGTCTATGAAGTGGTAAATCGTTTGGACCATGGAACGGAAAAGCTGTGCCCTGAGGCGGTAGGGAATGATGCCTTCCACAAGGGTAATCCGCACATGGCAAAGGGTGTCGTAGTGGGGCCCCGCCGGGGCCAGGTATCCATTTTCATCAAAAGGTGAGGTCGGTGTTTCCGTCATAGCTGCTCCTCTCTTCCGTGACCACTGGGATATGATGTTTGATTTTATTTTAACATATATGATAGTGAGTTAGTGAGATAGTGGGTTGGTGGGTTAGTGGGACAGAAGGCTTACAGCTGTCGGCTTACGGCTGACAGTTGACGGCTGACCGCTATCCGCTGTCCGCGGCTGAGAGGCGTGTGAACGGGCGGGGGCTTTTAGCTTCTAGCTGCTAGCGGCTAGGAAAGCTGATCCGCCTGCGGCGCTTGTGTGGCTAGGCGGCGTGCGAACGGGTGGGGGCTTCTAGCTCTTATGAAATGACCTTTGTCAAGACCCCAAGCATGCCAAATATTCTTGCCAATAAGACTAGTTGCAAGATGTAATGGAATTAAATCGGTTTGGGAAAATTTGAACTTTACATGGAGCGGCTCATGTGATAGCCTGCTTCCTCTATGGCCATATTTTTTCGGCCCCTTGGCTTGGAAATCACATGAGCAGGGGCTCCATGTCAAGTTCAAATTGGTATGCGGGTTCCAGGCAATAGCTGCCTGGACAACATGGAGGAAGAGCTTTGCAGATTATTCCGGGGCTTGATCAGTCTCTTATACGTGGATTAACAGGTCAATGATTTCGCCGCGGGTTCCTTCAATCTTTTATTTGGAATCATGCCTATGCATGTCCTGCAAAGCTAGCACTAGGATAACCCAGCCTCTCTTAACTCAAAGCTCTCCCTTAATATTGTCCAAACCGCTATTCACCTTTTAATCATCTCCCTTCGGCTGTATTTTTATGCTTGCTGCCTAACTCAGAGAACTATGCGTGCGATGTCAAGCTTTCTTACGAATAACGTCAGCAGTGTGTCCAGTCATCATTCCCCAAATAAAGCCACTGAATTCCCGGGCAACGGCAGTAGCAGCAACATTACTGTTTTTCCCTTTCATAATCTTGTCTCTGAACCTTACGCGAAGTCTTCTGTTTGCTTTGTCCGCATAATGAATATCTGATGCACAGCATCCTTCCTGCCGTTTTCTCAAAGCCCTGCTCTTGTATCCGGGCCGCCCCCGTGAAAAGCCGGACCAGACTGCTTCAATCAGCTTCTTCCTCAAAACAATATTTCCGGCTTTTGAAATGCTGCCATAGTTGCCATCTTCATTACTGGAGTGTTCAGTTGGGGTAAGTCCCAAAAAGGACGCAAAATGGCCTGCTGTAGGAAAGCGCTTGAAATCGCCAATAGTTACAATTAAACGAAGTGCAAAGCCATATTCTATTCCAAGGAAACAGCGCAGTTTATTGACATTAGCTGCATACTTTTTCTGCATTGCAAATGACTTAATCCTGACATCCAGATCTTCCAGCTTCTGCTGGAGGGTAAGCAGAGTTGTCATATACTCACTCAATGTTTCTTTATTCAATTCGCTCAGCGGGAGACTCATAATCCAATTCATATGTTTTTGGGTCCAGGTAGCTCCCTGGTTATAATGGAATCCCATCTGGTGCACAAAAGCAGTTATCCGCTGTTTAGTGACTTTAACCATATCCTGATGGTCGTCACGCATCCTGATATAGCGGAAAATGGATTCGTCTTCCTCATCGGGGACATAAATGGAAATACACTCACTTTTCGCCATGGCATTGGCAAGCGCTCTTGAATCAATATAATCATTTTTGAATTTTTTATCTCTGCTGCTTTTCTTCAAAGAAGAAGGAGCTATTACCATACAATCTACATTGGCTGCCATAAGCTTACGGTAAAGGCCATAACCGAATAACCCGGCTTCATAACCACAGATAACATGGCACTCTCTGTTAACGGCTTTTTTGCAATCACCAATGAACCGGAGCACATTCTTTACTGCAGGGCCAAGTTTACGAGGGGGAATAAGATCTAACGTAATAATTTCACCGGCAGGAGACATTTGATTAACGACAGCAGCCATCGTATAGTTTTCGGTATGGGTGTCGATACCAACATAAACGAATGGGATCGGGGACGTAAATGTGCTAGAATAAGACATGATGACCTCCTTGGTTGAGAAAATATGATCCTGTTCTCGTAAAATTGGCCTTGCAACTATATTTTACCGAAATTTGGGCATATACATCAAACTGGGGAGGTCATTTCATATTATCTTTTAGCGGCTAGCTTCTAGGAAAGATTGTTCAGCGGCGCTAGCCGCTGTCAGGTAGTCTCCCTTTTTAAAAGGGAGATGTCTGCGTAGCAGACAGAGGGATTCCGATGGGCCCTGCGGGCCGTTTCCATCACCATCTCTCAGCCCCGTGGGCAGCTCTCTTCTGGGAAGAGAGCCTGCTGCAGAGTCAATTTCACGTTATTTGCGTAGAGTCATTAGGATTCCATCTGCGGCGAAGCCACTGCTCGTTAGCCTCCTTCCTTGGGAAGGAGGTGGCTGCGAAGCAGACGGAGGTTAGCTGATGGTAGCGCCGCAGGCTGGACCTCAATTCTCTTTGAAAACACCGTCACAGGCATTTAGCTGAGAGATCTCTCGACTCATCGTAGCTGTAGCGATTCTTAAATGCAGAGTTATTTAGCATGCTGCCACCGCTCGAGATGACGGTAAACGGTTGGAGACAGAAGGTATGGCGGTGGAACCGCTGATGGGTCCAATTATAAGGCGGCGCTATATGAACTGTGCGCCGCCACCTTTGCGGCGAGAGCCGCGGATGGGGACCGATGGAAGCGCCGCAGGCGGGACCTCAACTCTCAACTCTCTTACCTCAACTCTGTCTTTGAAAACCCCGTCATAGTCATTTAGCTGAGAGATCTCTCGACTCATCGAAGCTGTAGCGATTCTTGCCTGTGGTGTCACTACTCCGCTAACCACCGCTCGAGATGACGATGAACGGTTGGAGACAGAAGGTATGGCGGTGGAACCGCTGATGGGTCCAATCATAAGGCGGCGCTGTATGAATTGCGCGCCGCCACCTTCGCGGCGAGAGCCGCTGGGCCTCAATTCTCTTCACTCAAATCTCAATTCTGCCTTTTCGCCGGGGACATTTATCCATTATCCCCTACTATATAGCTGGAGGCGGAAAGGCCGGAAGAAATCTCTTCGTTTCCCGTAGGCGCTGAATCCATGGAACCGGGAGAGAGGGAGGACTTCTTCATATGATTCCTGTCTCTCCGACGCGTCGAGAAATCACAAAGTGAAGAGAGAAGAGGAAAGAGGGAAGAGAGGATCCGGCGGCATAGCCGCGGAATTCTCTTCACTCGTCTCCCTTCACTCTTCACTATACTATCAACACAACAACTCCTGAGGAAAGACCTGTCAGAAATCATGAGTGGCGACAGTTCACCGGATCTCACCGGAAGCACGGGAACCCCTTACGGGATCCTCCCGGCCCATCCCCTGGGGACGGTGTCCCGAGCCCCACCGTGCAGCGGCATTGGGATGAATCAGGAGTTTTTGTAGTGGGGGAAAGGGAGTAGAGAAGAGTGAAGAGTGAAGAGTGCATCCGGCGGCGAAGCCGCCTTTTCAGTCTGACGTCTGCAGTCTGACCGTCTGACGTCTCGTGACTCTACCGGTAAAAGCAGTGAAGAGAGAAGAGCGCAGAGTGAAGAGTGCATCCGGCGGCAGAGCCGCCTGTTAGGGTCTGTTGTCTGAAGTCTCCCAGTCTGACGTCTCATGCCTATACCGGTAAGCGCCGCAAATGACGTCAGGTGCTTCGCACTGAGCGCTCTCTTCCTTCTTCACTTTTTCCGCTATTCCTCTTTTCTCTTTCTTTCTATCGTGATATGATGATCTTATCAGGAAAATATGATAAAAAATCTCAATTTATCTCAATTAGAAGACGATTCCAGCAAAAAGAGGTGGGGTCTATGTTATGTCAGTTTACTGTAAAAAATTACAGATGCATTAAGAATGAAGCGATGCTGTCGTTAGCAGCGGTTGAAAGTTTATCGGAGCATAGGGATTCTTTGATTGTAGATGGGGATGGCAACTCTTTCTTACCCCTATCCGTCATTTATGGACCCAATGGCGGCGGCAAGTCTACTGTATTGGATGCTCTGTATAGCGTATGCTATAAGGTGATCAATCCGGTAATTGTTGCTACCGATGATTTACGGCCACAGCAATCGGATTCGTTCAGCCGGTTTATTATCCCCTATTTATTTGATAAGGATACAAGAAATCGGCCGACTGATTTTTCTCTTGTCTTCAGGACCGCCATGTATGAGTATGAGTATAATTTATCTGTATTGAATGATGTAGTTGTTTCTGAGAGTCTGTATCATAAGAGTATTCGTCATGGACGGTATACGAAGGTGTTTTCCAGGGAAGGAGTCAAGAACTTTTCCCTGATTCAGCCTTTGAAGAAACTTTTGGGGAAGGAAGAGAAGTTTACCATTTCTCCAAAACTGCCTCTGCTGTCTTATTTTGGAATCGTGAACAGTCGAAATGATATTATACAGGATGTCATTTCATGGTTCAAAGAAAAGATCCTGTTTTTGGATTACAAGGATTCTTTTCAGGAACATTTTATGAACTTACCGGAGAATGGAGAAATGAAGAATTCTATCCTCCATTTCCTGGATGCCATGGATACCAATATTACGGATTATCGATTGGAGGAGATTGACAACTCATCTACAGACCAGAAGCGGTTTCGGATTTTTACAAAACATCTGGTGAAGAGAAAATCCTATGAATTGGAACTCCATCAAGAGTCCAGTGGGACCATTAAGATATTCAACAGCCTGCCATTTATTATTTCCTCATTGCTTCATGGTGCAGCCCTGGTGGTGGATGAATTGGATGCAAAGCTACATCCGGCCCTTCTGCAATATATGATCGGATTGTATGCAGATCCGGGGATCAATAAAAATGGAGCGCAGCTGATTTTTACTTCCCAGAATGTCATGACCATGAACTCCCAGAATTTCAGAAGGGATGAAATCTGGTTTGCCGCTAAAAATGGGGATGAAGAAGGGCAGATGTATTCTTTATCCGATTTTCGAGGTGAGAACGGAGGAAAACCAAGGAAAGATGCTTCCTACAGTAAACAATACATGGAAGGAAGGTATGGGGCGGATCCTTTCTTTAAGAAAATGGAAGGCTGGGTGAATTGATATGGCCCATGGTGTGAAGCGGAGAAGAAACGGATTTTTGGAACCCAGGAACTATAGATATGCCATTTTTTCGGAAGGCACTGTGACAGAACCTGCTTATTTTACAGGAATGAAGATTGCCATAGAAAAGAACGCAGCCTATAGAAATATGATTTATGTAAAGGGGACCGGCCGTGAAACACAACGGGTTCTGGAGGCGGCCCGGCAATGGGTCAGCATTAGCCATCCCAGACATTGCCAAGTATGGTGCTTATACGACAAAGATGAATTTCCTCGTGATCATTTTAATAATGTTTTACAGAGTATGGATGCCTTGAATAAAGGCCATACCGGAATTGAATAGTATGCAGGATGGTCGAATGAATGCTTCGAGTATTGGCTGGTGCTGCATTTCATACTATACAGAAGTAATAATGGCCGGGAGGCCTATACGGAGATATTGAATGAACAGTTCCAGAAACTATTGCACAAAAAATACAGTAAAGAAAAATCAGCTTGCCTGTCATTATCGGAGAGTGGATACCCTTTGCTCTACGAAGATATATTGAAGGCTGGAAGTCCAAAAAATGCGATTAGAAATGCGGAAAAGCAGCTGGATTATCTGGAAAAACAATATGGTAAAGAATTATTGCTTCATAAGCCTTCAGAAGTTGTGCCAGCTACTACAGTTCATAAGCTCGTAAAGGAGTTGGCCGGATATTTAGGAAAAGATGAAAAGAAATATTTTTTATAACTGTGTGGAAAATAGAGAAGAGAGAAGAGTGGGACTGGCGGCCTGGCCGCCTTTTCAGTCTGACGTCTGCAGTCTGACCGTCTGACATCTCGTGCCTATATCGGTAAAAACAGAGAAGAGAGAAGAGCGCAGAGTGAAGAGTGCACCCGGCGGCAGAGCCGCCTGTTAGAGTCTGAAGTCTCCCAGTCTGCCGTCTCGTGACTCTACCGGTAAGCGCCGCAAATGACGCTGAAAGACTCTCTTCCCTCTTCCCTCTTCCCTCTTCCCTCTTCCCTATCACCGCAATGGGTTCCACACTTTCTCACTAAAATTTAATGTCATTCCATGTTCACAAAATGCAACTTCCCGTTATGTATATAGTAGAGAGGTCAATCAGGGACCTGCAGCGTAGACGGCCGGTCAGTATATTCCCCAGTGCTAGCAAAAGGGAAGCAGCTGCCACGACCGGCCGGATATGGATATCACCCTGAAAGCTTCTCGAAAAGACAGATCGCGATCGAATGGTTTGCGGCATCGCCGCCAATCACCCAGCTGCTGGCCACAAGCTACCAGCTACCCCGACTATCCGGATATGTCACAACAATGTTTGCTGAATACAAACAACAAAAACACCATAGGGCTTAAGACTTTAGATTAGCTCATGCTTTTGATCCTCTGACGACAAGTTCAGTTTGGGGCCGGCTTCGTTCCGAGCCCTTCACGCTGGCGTCTGATTCATTGGACGAATTCTTGCAATCTACGGACCCTGGGCCTGATTGGTGTGTTTTTGTGTTCGTCGCTTACCTCGGCGCTTGCGGATAGTGGGTTGGCGCGTTGGTGGGATGGATTAAATAGCTTGGAAAGGTTGAGTCCTAGCTTATATCTATTGGCAGTAATTTCCTGCAGGCTTGATTGCTGAGCCTGGAAAGCTTGACTTACTCGTTTTAGCTGTTGGTCCCAAGATCTCATTGAGATGATTACTCGGCTTGGAGGGGTGAATTTCGCACATATCTGCTGGTCTAGCCTGCCGCTTGATGGATGCAAGTTAGAAAGTTTGCGTTTTCCGGGTTAGTTACCCCATTTCCTGCTGCCTTGGTGTGCTTGCTTATTTATAGATTCTACAACATGAGGTGTGCTAAAATAGGCTTATAATGTATAAGTATAATATTGATATTTTGCTGCTATAGTGAAAATATAGGAGATACATCATGAGGTTAAAAATTGACCATGTGGGGAAAATAGAGCATGGAGATTTTGAATTCCGGGGAATGACGGTCATTGCCGGGAACAATAATACGGGGAAAAGTACAGTTGGAAAGACACTTTTTTCCGTATTTAACTCTTTATATGGACTTACGGGAAAGATTGAAGATGAACGGTTGAAGGAAAAACGAGAGGCTTTTTCGCATGCGATAGGGCATATCGAATTCAATACAGAGTCAGGAAGAAAGCTGACAGCGATTCCATTAGGAAGATGGTTTAATTGGGGTCAGAATATAGATCTTGCAAATCAGGATTCTTTTCGAAAAGAATTTACTCAGAAACTCATGGAATTATTACAAATGCCAGGGGTATCAACTGATGCGCCTGAACAAGTCGTCTCCGATGTTTGGCACGAGATCAGTCAGGTTGATGATGTTCCGGAGTCTGATATTATTTCTATTCTTATTGAACGTACATTTTTACCGGTCTTTAAGGATCAGGTTAACTCATTACTCAGCAATGAGCCCGCAGAAATAGAGTTAACTATAAAAGATAAGAAGATTCGTATTGGCTTTGATAAAAATCAGTGCACTAATCAAGAGGTGCCCTTGGTTTTGTTGAATAAATCCTTGCTTATACAGACACCGGAAAGCATCAAAGCATTAAACTACCGGCCAGCCTATATGGGGGCGCATTCAACGCCGGAAGATTATTTATGCAAATTCCTGCGAGAGGGTGCAAAACAATCTGCCGTGGCGGAGGCTTTGACACGTAAGAAACTAACTCGTGTGAATGCACTTTTAGATGAGGTGATTCCGGGAGAAATTCTATCAAATGAACGCGGTGGGTTTAGCTATCAGGAAAAGGGATATAGTGAGGAGCTGGCTGTCGATAACCTGTCTACCGGCTTAAAATCTTTTGCGTTGCTTTCGCTCCTTCTCAGTCGTGGTGCTCTTTCCGAAAAAGATGTTTTAATACTGGACGAACCCGAGGTGCATTTGCATCCGGAATGGCAATTGAAATATGCTGAGCTTGTGGTCCTTTTGGAGAAAATCTTTGATCTTACAGTCCTGCTTACAACGCATAGTCCTTATTTCCTTCGTGCCATTGAAATGTACTCAAGAAAATATGGTATGGAAGAGTTGTGCGACTATTATTTAGCTAGTCTCAATGACAGGGGTTATGCAGAATTCAATCATGTAAATGACAGGTTAGAAAGCATTTATAGTGAAATGGCTAAGCCGTTTAGCATCTTGAACCAAATGGATGATAACATAGGTAGTGATAATCATGAATAATGCAAGTATAGTTGATTATGGTACTATAAGCTCCTATCAAGAGTTGGAAAGTGCATTTTGCATTCATTCTTCGTATAAACAGACATTTTCGGTAATTTCAAAAGATAATTCTATACCCGGGAAAGTGATATATATTTCTAAATCGGAAGAAATAGCCTATTGCTTTGACAGTATTATTCAAAAACTGTCCAGGAAAAGAGGCGGACATCCTTTTTGCAGTGTAGACGCTATTTCTTTCCGTGACGGGTATGTAAACTTTATAGAGTTTAAAAATTCAAGGCTGGATGATAAAGTAAAATATAACTTGTATGCAAAGATTGCTCACAGTTATCGTTATTTTGAAAAGATAGTCCTTAATTCTCAATATTTTGATAAGCTTGGCATACGTACGCGTTTTATACTTGTCTATAATCCGCAAAAATTAAAGAATGGTCCTGATAGCTATCAAAAAATCAATACGGGGATTAATAGTTGGGCTAAAAAGGCAAGCCCCATAGATGAAAAACTAAAAGTTGCAAAAAATGACTGTAATTGGTTGCAATTCTTTGATGAGATTCAGTTTAAAAGTGTTGAAGAATTCGATAGGAATGCTAGCAGCTATGGGATGAAATAGGGTTGCTTTTTCATTGTATAAATAAAAAGTTCCCCCAATTGCATGTCTTTTCTTCCTGCTTTAGCCTATTCCAAATAGCAATGGAACCATATACACCCCAAAAGTTCGAAAGCTATGAAGTCATTACTCTATAGCCATTCGGACTTTTTGCATTTATGTTCAGGTCTCCTCAAATCCCTTAAACTGCCATGTACATTTTTTCATGGGTTTCGTCTCGCAGCGTACGTGAATCCTGTATTCTCTGGGATATAATGGATTCACGTCCTGGGCCATGAGGGCGGGGAGGTCTTCTTTTCGGAATTTAATGGGCAATGGGGTACCATCCTTTTTCTGGAGGCGGATGATGTATTTTTTCACGTCCACGCCGGTGATGATGCCGGTGAAGAGCTGCTCTGTTGCTGTATCCTGTCGGTGCTCTACGTAGGCCTCTATGGCCCTGGCGATGGGGGCCGTTTCTTCATGGGAAATGGAGAAGGTGTCATATATGGGGTGGTAGTTCCAGCTGATATCCAGGGACAGGTTGGCGGTGTCCATGGTCTCATATATGGACTTGATGGATTCCAGAATTTCATCATTCTCTTCTGCCAGATGCCGGGTGGGATCTTCTTTCTTATGGAGGGAGTCCATGATATGAAGAAGGCGGATGCCCGACTTATAGAGTACATTGACCTTTCATTCCTCTCCGCTGCCGTAAAAGAGGGAGTCACTATCATTGCGGGAGCCCAGCTGGACGTTGAAGGAACCGGGGGTGAGGGCAAAGAGCTGGAGGTCCGGTTTTGCGGGTATTGTTACGTATAGCAAATAGTGCTGGATTTTCTGTTCCAGGTCCACTAGCTATTACACACTTAAGGTTTACAATTTCATCTCATAAAATTCTAATGATAAAATTTATATTTTCATGTTCACAAAATGCAACTTCGCGGTATGTATATAGTAGAGAAGTAAATCAGGGACCTGCAGCATAGAAGGACGGTCAGTATATTCCCCAGTGCTAGCAAAAGGGAAGCAGCTGCCAAGACCGGCCGGATATGGATATCACCCTGAACGCTTCTCACCGATTCAGCTGAATAGGGAAGTGGGGCCTGTACCGAGACCGAGCAGGCCAGTGGCTCTGCCGCAATTCCTCTCGATCTCGATCCTCGCACCATGTTATGTAATCCGGATTCATGACAATGAAATGCAAAAAAACACCATAAGACCCAAGGACTTTATACTGGCTCATGCTTTTGCCTCTTTGACGACTAGTTCGGCTTTTGGAGAAACTTCGGTTTCCATCCTTACGCCGGCGCCTGATTCACTGGACAAATTCTTGCAGTATACGGACACCGGGTCTTATTGGCGTGTTTACGGTTTGGTTGCAGCAGGTATTTAATGTGGTTAGAGACAAGGCAGCTGTCAGCTGGGCGGACAGGCCCTGCGGGCCGGTCCGCATGTGGCTGAGGGGCGTGCGAACGTATAGGGGCCTTGAGCCTTCAGCCTTGAGCCTTGAGATGGACAGGCCCTGCGGGCCGAGTGACGAATGGGTGAGAGTCGTGCGTCCGTATGGGGGCTTCTAGCTGCTGGCTGTTAGCAGCCAGGAAAGCTGGACGGCCTGCGGCGCTTCCATCAGTTCCCATCCGCGGCTTCGCCGCAAAGGTGGCGGCGCACAAATTAGGAAGCGCCGCCTTACGGACCACCCACCAACCCTCCCTCTTTAGAGGGAAAAGTAAGTGAACTGCAGTCACAGCAGCGAACACAAGTTGCACCAGCGAACATGATTTGAAGGAGCGTTAGCGACGCACAAATCATTGTGAGTCGGTGACAGCCGTAGCGGAGGAGCGAAGCGACGCTCAAATTGTCGTGAGTCGCTGATAGCCGTGCTGTAGGGAGCCGTCAGGCGACTGAGAATGCAGTGAGACACTTTCATCGCGAAGGTGCGAGTCCTGCAGAAGACTCGCAAGCCAGTCGCAAATTGGCGCTTTTACTGCACATTAAAGCGCCTTCCTTTTGTCGACTGGCTTAGATCGGGGAGACCGCTTGCGGTGGGTGGGTGGCCGCGCAAGCGGCTGGGGGGATAAGCAGAGAACGGTAGGAGCAACTTTAGCGAGAGCCCCCTGAATGAGATTGAGGCCGAGACCGAGATCGAGTGGGATGGGGCCGGAGGCCCTGAAGGTCTAGATCTAGATCTAGGTCTAGATCTTTAGCGGCTTTGCCGCGGATGTCCTGTAGCTGAGTATGCGTGCAAGCGGGTGGGGGCTTTTAGCTTCTAGCTTCTAGTTACTAGGAAAGCTTGTCCGCCTGCGGCGCTTCGGTCGATTCCCTACAGCTAACCCCAGCCCGGTGGGCAGCCCCTTCCCGAGGAAGGGGCCTACTGTAGAGTCAATTTCATGTTATTTGTGTAGAGTCATTAGGATTCCAATAGCGGCGAAGCCGCTGGCGTGTATCAGTAAGGCGGCGCTTCCCTATTTGTGCGCCGCCACCTTTGCGGCGAGAGCCGCGGAACGGTTCGGGCCCGAAGGGCCAAATCAGCTTTCCTAGGAGCTAGAAGCTAACAGCTAGAAGCCCCCATACGGACGCACGGCCCTCAGTTACCCTACAGCCCTTTATATTTCTCCACGTACCATTTAACCGTCCGCATCAGCCCTTCCTCGAATTCCGTTTCCCGCTGCCAGCCTAACTGGGAGCGGATTTTTTTCGTGTCCATGCCGTATCTCCGGTCGTGGCCGGGGCGGTCTTTGACCGGGGTGATGAGGGTGTCCGGCTTTCCGAGGATGTGGAGGATGCGGCGGATGAGGTCTCTATTGGATATCTCACAGTGGCCGCCGATGTTGTAGATCTCTCCGTCTTTGCCCTTTTGGAGGATCAGGTCGATGGCTCTGCAGTGGTCTTCCACGTAGAGCCAGTCCCGCACGTTTTTCCCGTCGCCGTAGAGGGGGATGGGCTGGTCGGTCAGGGCCCTCTGGATGGTGAGGGGGATGAGCTTTTCGGGGTACTGGAAGGGGCCGTAGTTGTTGCTGCAGCGGGAGATGGTGACCGGGATGCCGTAGGTCCTGCGGCAGGCGAGGGTGAGGAGGTCGGCGCTGGCCTTGGAGCTGCTGTAGGGGGAGTGGGGGTCCAAAGGGGACTCTTCGGTGAAAAGAAGGTCCGGCCGGTCCAGGGGGAGGTCGCCGTAGACTTCGTCGGTGGAGACCTGGTGGAAGCGCTGGATGCCGTATGTCCGGCAACCGTCTAATAGGACGCCGGTGCCCAGGATGTTTGTCTCCAGGAACAGGGCAGGGTCTTCGATGGACCGGTCCACGTGGGATTCGGCGGCGAAGTTTACCACCATGTCCGGGTGCTCTTCCTCGAAGAGGCGGTACACCGTCTCCCGGTCGCAGATGTCGCCTTTCACGAAGCGGAATCGGGGGCTGTCCATCACCGGGGCGAGGTAGGACAGGTCCGCGGCGTAGGTGAGTTTGTCCAGGCACAGGATTCGGAGGTCTTTGTGGACTTTCATCATATAGAGAATAAAGTGGGCGCCGATAAATCCGGCGCCGCCGGTAACGAGAATGGTCATGGGGGCCTCCTTGGGGAATTGGGATTGGTGTTACTTGTATTGTAATGGATGGGGAGAGAAGTGGGAAGTGGGGGACGGGTGGCTGAGCGGCGTGCGAATGGGCGGGGGCTTCTAGCTTCTAGCTGTTAGCGGCTAGGAAGGCTGGAAAGCGGCTGCGCCGCAAAGACACCCCAACCGCCCCTCTTTAGAGGGGAGGGGGACCGCTTGCGGTGGAGGGGTGTCTGGTGGGTGGCCGCGTTAGCGGCTGGAGAATTGGCAGAAAACGGTAGGAGCGACTTTAGCGAGAGCCCCCTCCGTCTCGCTGCGCTCGCCACCTCCCCCATAGATGGGGGAGGTTAAAATCAGCCTGCGGCGCTTTGCTGGGTGGGCGAGCGTTCGAACGGATGGAGCTTTGAGCCTTCAGCCTTGAGCTTTGAGCTGGACAGGCCCTGCGGGCCGTGTGATTTGTGGCTGAGGGGCTTGTGAACGGGTGGGGGCTTTTTAGCTGCTAGCTGCTAGCGGCTAGGAAAGCTGGTCGGCCTGCGGCGCTGACGGTCCGCGGCTTCGCCGCAAAGGTGGCGACGCACAGATTTTGGAAGCGCCGCCTTATGAAACACCCACCAACCCTCCCTCTTTAGAGGGAGGGGGGACCGCTTGCGGTGGGTGGGTGGCCGCGAAGCGGCTGGGGAATGCGGGAAACGTTCAGAGTGACTTCAGCAAAAGCCCCCTCCGCCCTGCGGGCACCTCCCCCATAGATGGGGGAGGTTAAAGTCAGCCTGCGGCGCTAGCCGCTGTCAGGTAGTCCCCCTTTTCCAAAGGGGGATGTCTGCGAAGCAGACAGAGGGATTCCGATGGGCCCTGCGGGGCAATGCTATTAAGTTAAGAGAAAAACGAGCAAAATATGTCTTTTAGGGATGCAATATTATTGTGAACTTGCCATAAATTCGCCATTTTTGCTTTGCCTAAACAATCTTTTTTACATCAGTTATTTTTACAAGTTAGATTATTGCATGCGAAAAGAACCGAAAATTGCAGATTTTTTTCGGATTTATCCGTGTTAATAGCTTGGATATCTTAGTTGACAATATTCCTTAGAATCCGGTAGGTTTTCCCTCGAAGGCATGGACCTTCTTTTCAATTCTTCCACGGTCGTAATGCCTGTTGTGAATGATAGCTACTTTGTAGGCCTCGAGTCGCTTAGTCAAATTGAAAGAATTCGCCTGCTCTTCCGTACAGAATAAATAGTGCAGGCAGGGCAGAACTCCTGCTTTGAAATTAACCTTGTACCGGTACTTGTGGTGTGCATCAATTTCCTGAATAGGAATATGGTTTATGATGGCTGCAACACAGTTATACAACGTAAGTGCCGCATACAGTTCCATTTCCTGATAGAGCAGGAACTTGGAGTGAAATACGATGGCTCCTACTCCATATTTCAAATGGCGGAAAGCTGTTTCAACCTGCCAGCGCTTTCTGTAAATACATCCAATCTCTGAGGCAGAAAATGACCGGATATCCAGGTTGGTAAGGTAATACTGGACATCCCCACTTGGCGAAACCGAGGACACGATGCGGATTCTCAGCATCATATCTGTCTCAGGCCGGAACTTTTCACTGGATTCCTTATGATAGATTCCTTTGGCACTGCGCCTTACATGGACATTGATTGTTATTTCTTTGTTGGTGATGCCATCCGGGAGATTAAGCCCTTTGGCTGAAAGAATGCCTGCACTCGGACCTTTTGCCCGGATGACGTATCCAAAACCCATTTGAGTAAGCAGACACAGGACCTGATAGCCTTCATAACCACGGTCACTGATGATGACCGTATCCTCGGGTTTATAGATAGGATGCTCTTGGGACAGTATTTGGGCCAGCTCCAGAAGTTCGCGCTGCTCATTGCATGACAGCTTTGGTTTAGTCGTAATTGCCAGATAGAGATGGTTTAGAACGTCATAAAAAGCATTTACATGATCCATATGGTACTGTGGCCTCCCAAATGGACTGCAGTCATCTGGAACAGGTAACACTGGAGTAGGCATGGGCGAATCTGAGCCATCGCAGGCGATAAGGAATTTGCCATGGTATCTCTTAAGCTCAAGTAACCGGTGCAGGTCCTTGAGGACATTCCTGAAAATGGTGGTAAAAACTTCCGTCGTGAGTTTCTGCCGCTGCTGAATGAACGCAGAAGGAGTTGAGTCACCAAATTCATCCATCTCAATGAAATTCTTGAAAAGGATATCTGGCAAGGTGCCGGTCTGCATCTTATACATAACTAAAAGAATACGTGCAATAGGCCATTTCCGTACCCGGGTAAAAAATCTGGGGTTAATCCCATACAACTTGGGATTGTCAATAACATGTTGAACGTGGCTCCTAAAAATTTTTCTGACTTGCTTTTCAAAATTGATCATAACAAATCCTCCTTGTTAACAATTGGGGTGGTTCCCTTACTAACAGGCGGAGCCTCAAATTTTTGAGGATTTGTCAAGCCTTTTTTTGATGTTTTTATATTTTTTTGTAAACCTAAGCTTTTTTTAGACACAAAAAAAGCACACGTCGTTATAACGTATGCTTGTGTAAAACGCTTAACTGAATAGCATTGCCCTGCGGGGGGATTCGCCTGGGGCGAATCAGTAGCTAGTGGCTGGTAGCTGGTGGCTAGTTGAACAGGCCCTGCGGGCCGGACCCATCAGTTCTCATCACCATCTCTCAGCCCCGTGGGCAGCTCTCTTCTGGGAAGAGAGCCTGCTGTAGTGGCAATTGCACGTTAGTTGTGTAGAGTCTTTAGGTTTCCAATAGCGGCGGAGCTGCGGGATCTCAACTCTCAACTCTCAACTCTCTTACCTCAACTCTGTCTTTGAAAACCCCGTCATAGTCATTTACCAGGGAGATCTCTCGACTCATCGTAGCTGTAGCGATTCTTACATGCAGAGTTATTTAGCATGCTGCCACCGCTCGAGATGACGATAAACGGTTGGAGACAGAAGGTATGGCGGTGGAACCGCTGATGGGTCCAATCATAAGGCGGCGCTTTCCAATTCGTGCGCCGCCACCTTTGCGGCGTCAGCCGCGGAACGGTTCTGGCCCGAAGGGCCCGACCAGCTTTCCTGAAAGCTAACAGCTAGCAGCTAGAAGCCCCCGCCTGTTCGGACGGTGGCTGGCCATGCGACACCTGCGGCGGAGCCGCTGGACCTCAATTCTCTTCACTCAAATCTCAATTCTGCCCTTTCACCCATCTGTTTACATATTTCCCCTATATCTGCTAAAATATCTTTAGATGTTTTTATTTAGGAACAAAATGGCAGATATGGCGGTGAATATGAACAATGGGACGAAATAAGACGATCATTTATCCCCAGGTGTTGAAGCATCTGGAGGATTTGGGTTGGCGCATCAAGCTGGCCCGGCTCAGGAGGAAGCTTTCCGTGGCCACTGTGGCGGAAAGGGCGAAGGTGTCCCGCAGCTCTGTATGGGAAGTGGAAAAAGGGTCCCCTTCTGTGGCTATCGGTATTTATCTGAATGTCCTCATGGCTATCGGTATGGCAGGGGAATTGGACCGGGTCCTGGCGGACGATCCGTTGGGCCGTCTCATGCAGGATAGCGATCTGCCAACCAGGGAAAGGAGGAAGAGGGGGGAATGAAGGAGAATATGAATTATACCGTCCATGCGGGCTGGGAAGAAGACCGGCCTGTCGGAACATTGTCTATTGAGAAAAACAGGGGAAAGGAAATGATTTCCTTCTCTTTTTCCAATGACTGGCTCTCTGATCATGGTAACCTCATGCTTGATCCGTTCTTACAGCCCTGGCCTGGCAGGCAGTTTGCGGAAAATGGGCTTTGGGGATGCTTTTCTGATGCTGCTCCGGACCGTTGGGGACGTATGCTGATGAAGAGGAGGGAAATGGAGCTGGCGGACAGGGAAAAGCGGGTTTCTTCAAATCTTACCGATTCCGACTATCTTCTTGGCGTAGACGATACTCTGCGTACCGGGGGACTCAGGCTCTCAGCCAATGGAGTCTTTCTGGCGGAAAGCCCTATGGCCGTCCCACCGCTGGCAAGGCTCAGAGCCCTGGAAGACACATCCCGGTCCTTTGAGAGGGGTGGAGATATACTTAAGCTGACAGACCTGGAGTACCTGGTTTCTACCGGGTCATCTCTTGGCGGCGCCCGGCCGAAGGTCAATGTGGTTGATGAGAAGGGGAACCTGTGGATAGCCAAGTTTACTTCTCTCCATGATGATTTTCATACAGAGTGCTGGGAAATGGTACTTCATGATCTGGCTGTTTCCTGTGGTATAGAAGTGCCGGATGCACGGCTGGAAAAGTTGGGAAAAAACGAGGCTTTCCTGATTCGTCGTTTTGACAGGGAGGGCAAAAAGAGAATACACTTTGCCTCTGCCATGACTATGACAGGGAAAAAGGATGGAGAGGCGGCCTCTTTTCTTGATATTGCTGAGTGGATCAGTTCCCATGGCTGCCAGCCGGAAAAAGACCTGCAGGAGCTCTGGAAGCGGATGGTCTTCAGTATCATCGTCAATAATACGGATTGCCATTTAAGAAATCATGGGTTTCTCCTTGGAAATAAGGGATGGCATCTTTCACCGGCCTATGATATGAATCCCAGTCCTTTTCAAAAGGAGATGGCCCTGTCTATTACAGAGAATGATTTCTATCCCAGCCTTACCAATGCTATAGAAATGGCTCCTTACTATGGAATCCGGGAGGGAAAAGAGGAAGTCCGCATTCTCGTGGATATGGTATTGAAGCAGTATGCTGGGCTGGCAGATCAATATAGAGTACCAAATCATGAAATACGGATTTTTGGGAAGCTGTTCGAAAGAAACAGCAGGTTTTGAGAATCTGGGGGAAATCAGTGGCTAGTAGCTGGTGGCCAGGTGGATAGGCCCTCCGGGCCGGGGGACCGGTGGCTGGGGAGCATGCGAACGGGCGAGGACTTCTAGTGTCTAATTTCGTAAGTTTCCGATTGTATCCCTAAGTTGCGAACCCTTGACCTCACGTTTTTTCCAGCGGAACGGTTCTGCATGCTCATTGTAGGCAGCAATAAACTTTTTAATCGCTGACACAAGATCCGAAACAGAGTCAAAACTTGCCCCTCGGAGCACTTTTCGCGACATAATGTTAAACCATATTTCCACTTCATTCAGCCAGCTTGCTGACGTTGGTGTGTAATGAAAATGGACATTAGGATGCTTTTCCAGCCAGTCGTTTAAGCGCTTGTGCGTGCAGTAATTATCGACAATAATATGATATTGCACTTTGTCTCCACCCGGCTCACTTTTCAATAAGTCATCTAAAAATTCTTCAAAGTCCTCTCTGGTTTTTCTCTTTGTTGTCTTTCCATAAATTTGTCCGGTAGCTACCTCCAGTGCACCGAATAAATTTATTGTTCCATTCCTCCGATATGTGCTTTTCAACCCGCGCACAATTTTCTTGTTATGAGTAAGTACATATCCTTGGGCTCTACTTAAGGCCTGTATCGATGGTTTCTCATCAACGCTGATTACGACAGCATTCTCTGGCGGGTTCAAGTAAAGTCCCACGATATCAGCAGACTTTTTAGTAAACTCCGGATCAGTACTGACACACCAGGAACGCTGCCTTGCCAGCTGTATTCCTTCCTTTCTCATAAGTCGCCAAATGGCAGCCTTTGAGACATTCAGAACTCTTGCCAGTGTAGGACCATCCCAGTGTGCTAGCCCGTCTGGAGGCGCTTCCTTCAGCTTATTTAACACCATTTCGCGGAATTCCGGTCCATATTGAGCAGTACGGCCCCGCCTTTTCTTATCCTGTAGTCCAGGGATGCCCTGTTCAGCGAAACGATTCCGCCAAAGGCTAACGGTATTGGGGCGTTCCCCCAACTTAGCCGCGATATCCTTGATTTGCATTCCATCAAGACATAGAAGAACCATTTTTGCACGTCTTACAATGCGATGCTCTGTTTTTTGAGAGTTTACGATTTTATGCAGTTCTATGCGTTCGCTTTCGGAGCAGCGTATTTGCTTAGCAACTTTTGGCATAACGTTATCCCCCCCTGCAATTTGCATTTATCTGGAATAAGTATACCATTATTTGCTGTGTCCGGCAATACAATCTATTATTTATGAAATTAGACACTAGCTTCTAGCGGCTAGGAAGGCTGAACAGCCTGCGGCGCTTTGCTGGGTGGGCGAGCGTGCGAACGGATGGGGGCTTCTAGCTTTTAGCGGCTAGCTTCTAGGAAAGATTGGTCAGCGGCTTCGCCGCTATCAACAGTCCCCCTTTTTCAAAGGGGGATGTCACGTAGTGACAGAGGGATTCTGATGGGCCCTGCAGGGTGATTCGCCTGGGGCGAATCAGTAGCTAGTGGCTGGTAGCTAGTGGCTAGGTGAACAGGCCCTGCGGGCCGGACCCATCAGATTCCATCACCATCTCTCAGCCCGGTGGGCAGCTCTCTTCTGGGAAGAGAGCCTACTGCAGTGTCAGCAGCACGTTTTTGGGGTGGAATTATTAGGGCCCCAACGGCGGCGAAGTCGCGGGACGGTTCTGGCCCGAAGGGCCCGACCAGCTTTCCTGAAAGCTAACAGCTAGCAGCTAGAAGCCCCCGCCTGTTCGGACGGCGGCTGGCCATGCGACACCTGCGGCGGAGCCGCTGGGCCTCAACTCTCAACTCTCAAATCTCAACTCTTTTTCTGTTATAATGGACTTAGCATTTTAACGCGATCATGCAATTTACACAGGAAGGGAATGGGAACTCATGAAATATGATTATCTGGTCGTTGGTGCCGGGCTCTTTGGGGCTGTTTTTGCCCATGAGGCGAAGGAGGCGGGGAAGTCGGTGCTGGTCATTGACCGGCGGCCCCAGATCGGGGGGAATGTGTACACGGAAGACATCGAAGGCATCCATGTGCACAAGTACGGCGCCCACATTTTCCATACGAACCTGAAGCACGTATGGGACTATGTGAACCGTTTCGCCACTTTTAACCGGTTCACCAATTCGCCGGTGGCCAATTACCATGGGGAGCTCTATTCCCTTCCTTTTAATATGTATACCTTCAACAAGATGTGGGGCGTGGTGACGCCACAGGAAGCGGCGGCGAAGATCGAGGAGCAGCGGAAGGCGGCGGGCATCACGAACCCGAAGAACCTGGAGGAGCAGGCCATTTCCCTCGTGGGTACCGACATTTACGAGAAGCTCATCAAGGGGTACACGGAAAAGCAGTGGGGCCGTCCCTGCACGGAGCTGCCGGCGTTTATCATCAAGCGGCTGCCGGTGCGGCTTACTTTTGATAACAACTATTTCAACGCCCTTTACCAGGGCATCCCCATCGGCGGCTACACGAAAATGGTGGCTAATATGCTCGCAGGTATCGAAGTGCGGCTGAACGTGGATTACCTGGAGAATAAGGAAGAGCTGGATGGTCTCGCGGACCACGTAATCTACACGGGACCCATCGACGCCTACTTCCACTACGACCTGGGACCTCTCGAATACCGGAGCGTGCGGTTCGAGACGGAGGTGCTGGACATGCCGAACTTCCAGGGCAACGCGGCGGTGAACTATACGGATAGGGAGACCCCGTGGACCCGAATCATCGAGCATAAGTGGTTCGAATTCGGGAAGGACGAAGAGGGAAATGACCTGCCGAAGACCGTGATCAGCCGGGAATATTCGTCGGAATGGAAAGTGGGGGATGAACCCTACTACCCCGTGAACGATGTAAAGAACGGGGAACTCTATAAGAAGTACAGGGCATTGGCGGATCAGGAAATGAAAGTCACCTTCGGCGGAAGGCTCGGGGAGTATAAGTACTACGATATGGACGCGGTAATCGACCGGGCGCTGCAGTGTGCAAAAGGGCTGCTGAGCGGCGTGTGAACGGATGGGGTGTTGTGGCTGAGGGGCGTGCGAACGGGTGGGGGCTTTTAGCTTCTAGCTCCTAGCTACTAGGAAAGCTGGTCCGCCTGCGGCGCTGACGGTCCGCGGCTTCGCCGCAAAGGTGGCGGCGCACAGATTTTGGAAGCGCCGCCTTATGAAACACCCACCAGCCCTCCCTCTTTAGAGGGAGGGGGGACCGCTTGCGGTGGGTGGGTGGCCGCGAAGCGGCTGGGGGATTGGCAGGAAACGGTAGGAGCGACTTTAGCGAGAGCCCCCTCCGCCCTGCGGGCACCTCCCCCATAGATGGGGGAGGTTAAAGTCAGCCTGCAGCGCTTGTGTGGCTGAGGGGCGTGCGAACGGATGGGGGCTTTTAGCTTTTAGCGGCTAGCTTCTAGGAAAGATTGGCCAGCGGCGTTGCCGCTGTCAACAGTCCCCCTTTTTCAAAGGGGGATGTCTGCGAAGCAGACAGAGGGATTCTGATGTTTTTTTCTCACTAACGGCTTAAATGCCCATTTCCCTCAATCCCTACCGCGATTCCTCACCCCGGTGGGGAGCTCCCTTCGGCGAAGGGAGCCTCGTGCAGAGTCACTTTCTCGCGTTTGGGTCAGAGTCAGTAGGATCCCAACTGCGGCGGAGCCGCTGGCGTGTATCAGTAAGGCGGCGCGTCCCAATTCGTGCGCCGCCACCTTCGCGGCGAGAGCCGCGGATGGGGACTGATGGAAGCGCCGCAGGCGGGCCAGCTTTCCTAGAAGCTAACAGCTAGGAGCTAGAAGCCCCCGCATGGTCGTACGCCGCCTATCCACCCGTCAGTTCCTCCCGTTCGCACGTCGCCTGGCCACCGGTTATCGCTACCAATCTCCTTTATAATATGATAAAATAAATATACTATATGTTTGGAGGGAGAATCTGCCGCTCTTCGGGGTGTGGGTGGCGGTGTTTTTTTAGTGACAATTTTGAGGACCATGCATGAGTAACAGCATCAATAATGAATTATATATAGATGTAAGCCATATGTTCGGAGAAAAGTGGAATGTGACCGCCGGGGACCTTTCGCGGTATGGAGAGGACATCCGCCGGGCGGCGGAGGCGGTGGAGGGGATCCGGGTCACCGGGAAGGGGCCCGATGGGTCCTCTGTGCTTTTCCCGCACCTGCCTTATCTTCTGGAGGAGGACCTGCTCATTTCGAAGGAGGAGAAGGAGTGGCTCCTGGCTCTCGGGGAAAAGGCGAAGGACGTTGATATCCTTATTTCCATCGGCGTCGGTGGGTCGTACCTGGGGAACCAGGCGCTCTTTGACCTTTTCTGCGGACCCTACTGGAATGAAATGACGAAGGAAGAGCGGAAGGGGTATCCGAAGGTGTACTTCGCCGGCCAGAATGTGGATCCCGTGAGCCTTGTGGAACTGGCGGACTGCATCCACCGGGAAGGGAAGCGGGCAGGCCGCAGGCTCCATGTGCTGCTTCTGGTAATTTCCAAGTCCGGTACTACCATCGAGCCGGTGTCTGCGGTGCGGGGACTGGAAAAGCTGCTCTGCGGAGAGTGTGAGCTCCATCTCATGGCCATTACGGATAAAGAAAAAGGCCGGATCCGTCCCCTGGCGGAAAAGAACCATTTCCCCTGCTTCACGGTGCCTGACGGTATCGGCGGCCGGTTCAGCGTGTTCTCCCAGGTGGGCCTGGTCTTTGGCATGCTCACGGGCATGGATATCCAAAGTTTCCTCCAGGGGGCGGCCATGGTGGAAGAGGCCTGTCGGAGTGAGGAAATCGATAAGAACCCGGCGCTCCTCCTGGGGGCGCTGAAGTATATCGCCATGAAGGACTACGGCATTGCCACGGAAATCATCATGCCCTACGGCGACAAGCTGCGGTCCCTTGGCTGGTGGTACGCCCAGCTCCTCGGGGAGTCCCTGGGAAAGAAATATGACATGGATGGCCACGAAGTGTACAACGGCCGGACTCCGGTGGCTTCGGTGGGGACCACGGACATGCATTCCCTCACCCAGGAACACCAGCAGGGACAGAAGAATAAGCTGGTCCAGTTCATTTCGGTGAAGGAACCGGCAAGGGACGTGGAAGTGGAGTGCAATGAAAAAGACGCCACCGGCCCCGTGCCCATGAGCCGCATGCTGGACGCCGCCCGGCGGGCGAACGAAGAGGCCCTGGCTTCCGAGGGGCGCATGAGCTGCCATATCGCCATGAAAGAGCTCACCCCTTTCCACGTGGGGGCGCTCATGTACTTCTTCTTCCTCGCCATCGCCTACGAAGGGGCGCTGGAAGATGTGAACCCCTACGACCAGCCGGGGGTGGAGGACTATAAGAAGATACTCCACGAGGATCTCCGGAAGTATATTGTGGAACATAAATAGTTTTGTGAGAAAAGCCGCTTTCATCCGTTGGGAGCGGCTTGTTTTTTAGAGAGTTGAGATTTGAGAGTTGAGAGTTGAGGTCCTGGGCCGGAGGTCCTGGAGGTCTAGGTCTAGATCTAGGTCTAGGTCTAGGTCTAGGTCTTTAGCGGCTTTGCCGCGGTTGTCCTGTGGCTGAGGGGCGTGTGAACGGATGGGGGCTTTTAGCTGCTAGCTTCTAGCGGCTAGGAAAGATGAACAGCCTGCGGCGCTGACGGTCCGCGGCTTCGCCGCAAAGGTGGCGGCGCACAGATTTTGGAAGCGCCGCCTTATGAAACACCCACCAGCCCTCCCTCTTTAGAGGGAGGGGGGACCGCGTCAGCGGTGGGTGGGTGGCCGCGCAAGCGGCTGGGGGGATTGGTGGAAAACGGTAGGAGCAACTTTAGCGAGAGCCCCCTCCGTCTCGCTATGCTCGCCCACCCCCGACTTCGCTGGGAAAGCGTCTCACGGGGCTCTCAGTCGCCTTCGGCTCCCTGCGAGCCCCGTTCGCTTGATTTTCCCCCATAGATGGGGGAGGTTAAAGTCAGCCTGCGGCGAATCAGTAGCTAGTGTCTAATTTCATAAATAATAGATTGTATTGCCGGACACAGCAAATAATGGTATACTTATTCCAGATAAATGCAAATTGCAGGGGGGGATAACGTTATGCCAAAAGTTGCTAAGCAAATACGCTGCTCCGAAAGCGAACGCATAGAACTGCATAAAATCGTAAACTCTCAAAAAACAGAGCATCGCATTGTAAGACGTGCAAAAATGGTTCTTCTATGTCTTGATGGAATGCAAATCAAGGATATCGCGGCTAAGTTGGGGGAACGCCCCAATACCGTTAGCCTTTGGCGGAATCGTTTCGCTGAACAGGGCATCCCTGGACTACAGGATAAGAAAAGGCGGGGCCGTACTGCTCAATATGGACCGGAATTCCGCGAAATGGTGTTAAATAAGCTGAAGGAAGCGCCTCCAGACGGGCTAGCACACTGGGATGGTCCTACACTGGCAAGAGTTCTGAATGTCTCAAAGGCTGCCATTTGGCGACTTATGAGAAAGGAAGGAATACAGCTGGCAAGGCAGCGTTCCTGGTGTGTCAGTACTGATCCGGAGTTTACTAAAAAGTCTGCTGATATCGTGGGACTTTACTTGAACCCGCCAGAGAATGCTGTCGTAATCAGCGTTGATGAGAAACCATCGATACAGGCCTTAAGTAGAGCCCAAGGATATGTACTTACTCATAACAAGAAAATTGTGCGCGGGTTGAAAAGCACATATCGGAGGAATGGAACAATAAATTTATTCGGTGCACTGGAGGTAGCTACCGGACAAATTTATGGAAAGACAACAAAGAGAAAAACCAGAGAGGACTTTGAAGAATTTTTAGATGACTTATTGAAAAGTGAGCCGGGTGGAGACAAAGTGCAATATCATATTATTGTCGATAATTACTGCACGCACAAGCGCTTAAACGACTGGCTGGAAAAGCATCCTAATGTCCATTTTCATTACACACCAACGTCAGCAAGCTGGCTGAATGAAGTGGAAATATGGTTTAACATTATGTCGCGAAAAGTGCTCCGAGGGGCAAGTTTTGACTCTGTTTCGGATCTTGTGTCAGCGATTAAAAAGTTTATTGCTGCCTACAATGAGCATGCAGAACCGTTCCGCTGGAAAAAACGTGAGGTCAAGGGTTCGCAACTTAGGGATACAATCGGAAACTTACGAAATTAGACACTAGTAGCTGGTGGCCAGGTGAACAGGCCCTGCGGGCCGGACCCATCAGATTCCATCGCCATCTCTCAGCCCCGTGGGCAGCTCTCTTCTGGGAAGAGAGCCTGCTGTAGTGGCAATTTCACGTTGTTTGTGCAGAGTCATTAGGATTCCAATAGCGGCGGAGCCGTTGTCTCCCCCTATCTTGCTTAGTGTAAAATGTTTCTCGGTAGAGGATTTCTCCCCTGCTGGATAGAAAAGGGAAGAGTCCCCTTTGATGGAAATGTTATAATTTCCTTGCAACAAATCAAAAGAAAGGACTCTTCCCAATGAGCATTTTATCAGAGAATATCGAACTTTTCAAACCTTTTATTCAGGAGGAAATTCTCAAGAGTATCAAGGACTCCAAGGATTCACTGGCCATGGAGCAGGTTCTCTGGCACCTCTTCACGGAACTCTTTGGCCTTCTTGTGGCGACGGCCTTCGAAATGATCGATGGGGAGCTGTATGAGAGGGTCTACAAGCCTCAGGGGTGGCGGATTTCCCGGCGGGATTCCAGAACCATATACTGCCTGTTTGGTCCTGTCACCTACAAGCGGAGGCGGCTGGAGATGGCCGGAAAGCAGGGATTTTACCCATTAGATAAGAAATTTGGATTTCTGCCTTCCCGTCACTATAGCATGGGAGTGATTCTGCGCATTGCCCAGGCTGCCCAGGTTACCCAGTTCCGTAATGTGAGCCATATCGTGAAAACTCTGACCCAGACGGATATTTCACATCAGACAGTTTCAAATCTCAGCCGCACTGCCGCCCAAATGGTTAGAAAATACGAAGCAGCAGATGCAGCCATGGAGCAGGCCGAGAAGAGAGTACCGGAGGACGGGCTGCTGGCTATTGAGGGCGATGGGATTGTAATGAAGCAGCAGGCGGACCCCGTCACCGATACCAAAGGCGGCCAGAACATAGAACTTCACCGAATCCAGGTCTATGAGGGCGTCGAGAAGAATGGAAAACGTTCGAGACTGACAGGGTACCACTGCTTCTCTGGAACGGATAGGAAAAGGCTGTTTGAACTCGTCAAGGTGTGGGTGCATGGCCGGTACAATCTGAGCGAGATTACAGTACTTTCCAACGGGGATGGCGGAGCAGGATATAATTTCGATGACTTCGACAATATTGTCGAGGGATGCAAGACACATTACCATTTCCGGGACAGATACCATGTGAATGAGAAAGTGCGGACCCGCCTCAGCTTCTGCCCACGTGGATTCATCGATAAATTCGTGCTTGAACTGAATAAGAGCAGAAATGTCATCACAGATATGAAGCCATATCTGGATACGGCTGCCAGCTACGCAGAAACAGAAGAACAGGCCGAGCAGGTACGGAGACTGGCAGACTATCTGAGCCGCAACGCCGACTATATCCCGGGCATCCGGGAGCGCGGAATCCGAACCGATATCCACCTGGGGGCAGCTGAAAGCGACCACCGACGCTATAGCTACCGTCTGAAAAAGCAGGGGCGCAGCTGGTGCAGGATAGGTATGGATTCAATAGGCACGCTGATTACTGCTACCCAGAATGACACTTTGGAAAAAGCCCTGATTTACTGTGCTGCAGGCAAAGCCTACAAGAAGATGGACCGGCAGATGCATAAGGCGGTCGTAGCAGCCGTAAAAACGAACCGCAAAGCCGCCAGGGACGCTAAATGGCACAGGAACGCACGGAATTACCGTCCCGGGTGCCTGGAAGGCCGTATAGGCGTATACGGAGCGACTTCAACTCCGATGGGCCAGCTTGCTAAAGCGATACAGATTTATTGAGAAAGCAGAGGCTGGGAAACCTGATAACATCGACTGTCAAATAAAGTACCGAGAAAACCTTGACACATACCCCTATCTTGATCTTATTTGATTGAGATTTCCGGTTATAGTACAATGAAGAAAAGATTTCATGGAAAGAAGCCGGGATAATGGATAGGTTGAAGAAAATTACCGGGGATGTGGCTAAGGCGTACAGGCAGGTCTTTGGTGAACGTCTGGTAGCGGTTATTCTGTATGGCTCCTATGCCCGGGGGGACTATGATTCTGAGTCCGATGTGGATCTTGTGGCTATTGTCAAAGGGGAGCGCTACAGCCTCCAGCAGCAGCTGAAAAAAGTCTGGGATTTGTGTGATGACCTGGAGCTGGAGTATGGAATCATGATTTCTCCTACGGTTATTCCTTACGCTGAATATGAAGAATACAAAGATATTCTTCCCTATTACAGAAATATCCGGGATGAAGGGGTGAATATCGTTGCATGATAATACATATTCCTTGGGCAATTCGTAGTGCCGCTTACCATTATGGGCGGCACTTTTTTATCGAATATTGAATTGGCGGCCAGGTGACGTATGGGGGCGCTTGCGTGCGAGCGGGTGGGGCATTGAGCAGATCAGTAGCTAGTGGCTAGTAGCTGGTGGCCAGGTGAACAGGCCCTGCGGGCCGGTCTGTATGTGGCTGAGGGGCGTGCGAACGGGTGGGGGCTTTTAGCTGCTAGCGGCCAGGAAGGCTGGCCAGGCCCTTTGGGCCAGTTCCCATCAGTTTCCTACAGCTAACCCCAGCCCCGTGGGCAGCCCCGGCCGGGCGACGGAGGTTAGCTGCTGGTTGCGCCGCAGGCTTAGGACTTGCTTCCCCCTTCGGGGGAAGTCCCGCGAAGCGGGGATGGGGGTGCATTTGCGGCGTCGCCGCTGTCAACAGTCCCCCTTTTCCAAAGGGGGATGTCTGCGAAGCAGACAGAGGGATTCTGATGGGCCCTGCGGGCCATTTCCATCACCATCTCTCAGCCCGGTGGGCAGCTCTCTTCTGGGAAGAGAGCCTGCTGCAGTGGCAACTGCACGTCATTTGTGCAGAGCCATTAGGATTCCATCTGCGGCGGAGCCGCAGTCAGGTAGTCCCCCTTTTCCAAAGGGGGATGTCTGCGAAGCAGACAGAGGGATTCTGATGGGCCCTGCGGGCCGTTTCCATCACCATCTCTCAGCCCGGTGGGCAGCTCTCTTCAGGGAAGAGAGCCTACTGTAGTGTCAGTAGCACGTTTTTGGGGTGGAGTCATTAGGATTCCAACAGCGGCGAAGCCGCGGGACCTCAATTCTCAACTCTCTTACCTCAACTCTGTCTTTGAAAACCCCGTCATAGTCATTTACCAGGGAGATCTCTCGACTCATCGAAGCTGTAGCTATTCTTTCTTGTAGTGTCACTACTCCGCTTACCACCGCTCGAGATGACGATGGACGGTTGGAGACAGAAGGTATGGCGGTGGAACCGCTGATGGGTCCATTCATAAGGCGGCGCTTCTCTATTTGTGCGCCGCCACCTTTGCGGCGAGAGCCGCGGACGGGGAGCGATCGAAGCGCCGCAGGCGGACCAGCTTTCCTAGAAGCTAACAGCTAGCAGCTAGAAGCCCCCGCACGTTCACAGGTAACCCAGCCACATGACACCTGCGGCGGAGCCGCGGGACCTCAACTCTCAACTCTCAAGTCTCAACTCTGTATTTTCCTCAGGAGGTACCTATCCCATGTATCGTAGTGCTAAAACCGCCGCTATTCTTGCGGCTTTTATGGCTGTCAGCGGGGCCGCTGTGATGATGGCGGGCTGCGGGCAGGAGCAGCAGAAGGACCGGAAGGACCAGCAGGAAGACGTGCTTACCGACGAGAACGGCCGGAAGTATGAGCTTATCAAAAACGACGACGGCACGGAAACCGCGAAGTATGAGAATGGCGACGAGGTCACCTTCAGGCGGGACGACAACGACAATCTCCAGTACGTGTCCGGCATGTCCAGCCTCCTTCCCATGCTCATGATGAGCTATTTCCTTTTCCACGGCATCAACGGCTATTCCGGCCACTATGACCGAAATACGGGGAGCGTGCTGAACGACCGGCCTGCCTATACGGAGCAGAAGAAGAATCCGAACTACGGCAACACCAATGGCAGCACCTACCAGTCCGGGAAGTCCTCCGGGAAGACCACCGTCACCGCCCCGGCGGGCGGAAAGACGGGATTTGGCGGCGCCGGCGCCAGGGGAGGTGCGTCCTGATGGAAAAGACATTTATGGATGAACTGGACCGGAATATTTTCCCCTACGTAGAGTATCCGGGGTATCCCTTCCGGTATCCCACCCACCTGCCCCTGGTCATGGACCGGCGGCAGGTGGAGGAAATCCGGCAGGCGAGCTCCGACCTGTACCGCATTTTTGCCAAAGCCACGGCCCGGGTGAAGGACATGGACGACCATTTCCTGGACCTCATGGAAATCCCGGAGAAGCTCCGGAAGTACCTGCACCACGGGAATCCCATGAAGGACCTGCCCACGTGGCTTTCGAGGTTTGATTTCGTCATCGACAGGAAGGGCGCCCTCCACATGGTGGAGATCAATGCGGACACGCCCTGCGCGGAAATCGAGGCGTACTACGCCAACGGGGTGGCGGCGAAGTATTTCGACAAGAGAAATCCCAACGCCTTCGGCATGAACGAACTCCGGAGTTTCCTGCTGGACGTGTACCTCCGGTGTTGCGGGAACCTGTCGGCGGCAGAACTGGCGGAGCATCCCATCCTTTTCTCCTGTTTCCACGACTACATCGAAGACTACGGCACCACCCTGTTTCTCATGAACGCCATGAAGGAGGCGGTGCCGGAGGACGTGCGGGAACATATCCTCTTCGATACTTTCTATAACCTCGCCGTCATGGAAGACGGCAACGTGGCGCTGCCCGACGGGCGGACCGTGTCCTTCCTCTACCGCATGCACCCCATGGAAATCCTCATCGAAGAGACGGCGGACCAGGACGGGTCGTCTCTTGGCGAGCTCATGATGGAGGGCTACATCCATGACCGGTACGCCATGATGAACCCGCCGGAGTCCATTATCATGCAGTCCAAGGGATTCCAGGCCCTCCTTTACGCCCTCATGGAGGCGGACGCCTCCTTCTTCAGCAGCCGGGAAAAGGAGACCATCCGGAAATATATCCCGGAATGCTACTTCCAGAGGGACTTCCGGCTGGGGGACATGCCGGAGGATTCGAAGTGGATCCGGAAACCCATCTGGGGCCGGGAAGGAAAGGGCATCGACATCATCGACGGCATGGGCCATGTGATCCACCGGAAACAGGTGGCAGAGGACGATGAAATCGTGCGGAGGGACAGCGAGTCCTCCCTGGTGCAGCGGTACATAGACCAGCAGTCCATCGTCACCAAGACGGACGTGGGCATCCTCCAGGGCTACGTGACCCTGTCCTGCTTCATGCTGGGAGATAAACCGTCGGCATTGTACGCCCGGTTCAGCGAAGAAGAGATCGCAGGAAACGAGGCGTACTGGATCCCGGTGGTGGAATGAGGTCGAGGGGCGTGTGAACGTGTGGGGGCTTCTAGCTACTAGCTGTTAGCGGCTAGGAAAGCTGGTCGGCCTGCGGCGCTGACGGTCCGCGGCTTCGCCGCAAAGGTGGCGGCGTGCAAATTGGGGAAGCGCCGCCTTATGGAACACCCACCAGCCCTCCCTCTTTAGAGGGAGGGGGGACCGCTTGCGGTGGGTGGGTGGCCGCGCAAGCGGCTGGTGGGATTGGCAGGAAATGGTAGGAGCGACTTTAGCGAGAGCCCCCTCCGTCGCCTTCGGCGCCACCTCCCCCATAGATGGGGGAGGTTAAAGTCCGCCTGGGGCGAATCAGTAGCTGGTGGCTAGTTGAACAGGCCCTGCGGGCCGTTTCCATCACCATCTCTCAGCCCGGTGGGCAGCTCTCTTCTGGGAAGAGAGCCTGCTGTAGTGTCAGTAGCACGTTTTGGGGTGGAGTCATTAGGATTCCAACAGCGGCGAAGCCGCGGGGCCTCAATTCTCTTCACTCAAATCTCAATTTTCTTTGAAAACCCCGTCATAGTCATTTACGAGGGAGATCTCTCGACTCATCGAAGCTGTAGCGATTCTTAGATGCAGAGTTATTTAGCATGCTGCCACCGCTCGAGATGCAGCAGTCCTGCAGAGGACTGCTGAGCCGGGCCCAAGTTGGCGCTTTTACTGCACACCAAAGCGCCTTCCTTTCAGGGCCCGGCCGACCGGGGTATGGGTAGTGTCGATTGGAATGGCAACGAAATTGCAAATGCCCTCGATCTCGGTCTCGACCTCGATCTCACTTGCTCCGCCACCTTTGCGGCGGAGCCGCGGAACGGTTCTGGTCCGAAGGGCCCGACCGGCTTTCCTAGAAGCTAACAGCTAGCAGCTAGAAGCCCCCGTCCGTTCGCACGCTGCTTATCCATCTGTCACCTCTATGTTAACCTTCACAAATAAACAGTTGACAAATAACCCCTCCGATTTTATAATGTATCCATAAACAACAGGAGGGGGTCATTATGAACCAGAATTCTTCTATACGTATGCAGGTGCTCTGTGCCCTGTTTGCTGCGGTGACGGCGGTTTGCTCGCAGATCACCATTCCCATCCAGCCGGTGCCCATTACGCTGGGGACCTTTGCGGTGCTCATGGCGGGGGGCTTCCTTGGGAAGCGGTATGGATTCCTGGCCATTGCCATTTACCTGCTTCTCGGTATGGCAGGGGTGCCGGTGTTCTCCATGATGCGGGGCGGTATTTCCGTACTGGCAGGTCCGGGAGGCGGATTTATCGTGGGCTTTGCTCCCATGGCTTTCCTTGTGGGCCTGGTGGTGGAGAAGCTGGGGTATTCCTTTAAGAATATGTTTATCGCCACGGTCTGCGGCACGGCGATCTGCTACATCATGGGTCTGGCATGGTTCATGTTCCTCACGGGCACCGGTATCTGGGCGTCCCTGGTGATGTGTATGTTCCCCTTCCTCCCCGGGGATTTCGCAAAAATGGTGCTGGCTTCGTTCCTGGTGAATAAGTACCACAAGAAGCTGGTCGGGGAATATTGATCAGTATAAGATAAAGGCGGAGAGCGGTGGCTTTCCGCTTTTTTGTCGCCGGATGGCTGGGCGGCGTGCGAACGGGCGGGGGCTATGTGACTAAGCGACGTGCGACCATATGGGGGCTTTTAGCTGCTAGCTGTTAGCGGCTAGGAAGGCTGACCAGCCTGCGGCGCTGACGGTCCGCGGCTTCGCCGCAAAGGTGGCGGCGCACAGATTTTGAAAGCGCCGCCTTATGAAACACCCACCAACCCTCCCTCTTTAGAGGGAGGGGGGACCGCTTGCGGTGGGTGGGTGGCCGCGCAAGCGGCTGGTGGGATTGGCAGGAAACGGTAGGAGCGACTTTAGCGAGAGCCCTCTCCGCCCTCCGGGCACCTCCCCCATAGATGGGGGAGGTTAAAGTCAGCCTGCGGCGAATCAGTAGCTAGTAGCTGGTGGCTAGTGGCTTGGTGAATAGGCCCTGCGGGCCGGGCCCATCAGTTTCCATCACCATCTCTCAGCCCGGTGGGCAGCTCTCTTCTGGGAAGAGAGCCTACTGCAGAGACAATAGCACGTTATTTGTGCAGAGTCTTTAGGGTTCCAATAGCGGCGGAGCCGCGGAATGGTTCTGGCCCGAAGGGCCCGGCCAGCTTTTCTAACAGCTAAAGGCTAGCAGCTAGAAGCCCCCGCCTGTTCGGACGGCGGCTGGCCATGCGACACCCGCGGCGGAGCCGCTGGACCTCAAATCTCTTCACTCAAATCTCAATTCTCTTTGAAAACCCCGTCATAGTCATTTACCAGGGAGATCTCTCGACTCATCGTAGCTGTAGCGATTCTTAAATGCAGAGTTATTTAGAATACTACCACCGCTCGAGATGACGATGGACGGTTGGAGGCAGAAGGTATGGCGGCGGAGCCGCTGGTCCACTCGATCTCGGCCTCAATCTCGACCCTGCGCTCATTTGTACATAAGGAGATTCACATGCATGCAATCATAAAATCCCTCTGTTCCCTCTGGCGGTCTTCCTGACAGGGGATGGTGATGGGGGAGCTGAAATATCGGAAAGGCTCCGGGGGATCCGGGCCCTACCGGGTGTCTGCGTCGGGGCGGCGGATTGTGCGGGTGTCTGCCGTTTCCCCCTCCGGGGAGCGGATGGACCTCATGCTTTTCCCGGCGGCCGGCTTTGCGGGAGGCGGACGGAAGGCGGAGGGCGGTGCGTACTGGCATACCTTTTCCGCCGACGAGGTGCGGCAGTACAGCGCTTCCGTGGGGGACCACAATGAAATCCATCGGACCGAAAATCCCATCGTGAGCGGATTCCAGATCGCCGAGGCGATGGAAGGGCTGGAGGGAAAGCAGGATTTCCGGATCCGTTTCCACTACCCCGTGCGGAGTGGGGAGGCGGTGTCCCTCCGGAGTGAGGGGAAGACGGTGTCCGGAATGACGGATGTGTTGTGTTTTGTATGGGAGGCACTATGAACCGGGTCTTTTTACTGGGCGGTCTTCGCAGCCATATCGGTGTGCGGTATGGCATTTTCAAGAAAGTCCGTCCTGAACTTCTGGGCGGGTCCATTGTGAAGGAGCTCTGCCGGAAATACGAAATCCAAGGGCCCGATGCCCTTCTCTGCGGAAATGCGGTGGGTCCTGGAGGTAATATAGGAAGGCTCCTCGCCCTGGAAGGGGGACTGCCGGACTCTGTGCCCGCTCTTACCCTTGACCTCCAGTGTGCGTCGGGGCTGGCGGCCATCCACATGGCGGCCCTTGGCGTCATGACGGGGGAATGGGATGTGGTGTTTGCGGGAGGCGCAGAGAGCGCGTCCCTCCAGCCAAGGCGGATTTACCCGGAAAACGATGAACGAAGCCAGCTCAGGAATCCGGAGTTTACTGCCGCCCAGTTCATTCCCGGGGAATACAGCGACGATGCCATGCTCCTTGGCGCGGAACGGGCGGCGAAGAAGGCGGCCATCTCCCGGGACGAGGCGGACGAAGCGGCTCTCTTGAGCCAGCAGCGGGCGAGGGAGGTACAGGAGAAAGGTCTCCTTTCCGATGTGATCCTTCCCCTTTTCGGCAGCACCCGGGACGAGGCTATCCGGAAACGGATGAGTGAAAAGCTCCTCGCCCGGGCACCCAGGGTCACCGATTTTCCGGAGGGCATCCTTACTGCCGCCAATACATGCACCATCAACGATGGCGCCGCTTTTGTTGTGGTGGCTTCGGAAAAGTGGCTCCGGGCCCATGATCTCACGCCGTCGGCGGAAATCAGGGGCCTTAAGCTTTATGCCAGTGATCCCCTGGTGCCGCCGCTTTCGGCGGATGAGGCGGTGTCGGCACTGCTGGAAGAGAAGAACCTTTCCTATGGAGATATTTATGATTTCGAGTACAACGAAGCCTTCGCCGTCATCAGCGCCCATTTCCGGAAAAACCATCCGGAAGTGGCGGACCGCCTCAACCGGTGGGGCGGGGCCCTCGCCTACGGGCACCCCTACGGTGCCAGCGGCGCAGAAATCATGATCCACCTCATGAAAATCCTGGAAACCGAAGGGGGCAACCTCGGCGTGACGGCTATCCCCGCGGCAGGAGCGGTGGCGGAGGCCATCCTTATCGGCCGGGTGGATCCCAAAGATTGGGCAGGAAAGGGAGAAAAGACGATTTCCGTACCCTTTCCCTTTATACCGGAGGCGGTACGATGAAACTCTATGAATATCTCATCCAATACGGTGCGGCCGGGGGAGACCGTCCCTTTTACCGGGACGATGACAGCGCCCTTTCCTATGGGGAAGCCCTTAGGGAAGCCCGGCGGTGGGCCCATTTCCTGGACGCCCAGGGGGTGAAGGGAAAGGTGGCCGCCTTCTACGGGGATAACCCGAAGGACCAGCTCCTCTTCTTCCTGGGAGCGGAAATGGCGGGGGCAAGGCCGGTGCTGTTCCATGAATACCTGAAGGAGAAGGATCTTTCGGAGCTCCTGGCAAAGCGGCCTATTGACCTTTTCCTTTCGGACAGGGACATTCCGGCCCTGTCTTTACAGAAGGACGGGGATTTCTATGTCCGGCACCCGGGAAACCATGGGGGCGGAGCGGGGGACTTCGGCGTCCTCACCTCCGGCAGCAGCGGCCTTCCGAAGGTGCTCTTCCGGCGGGACGAAAGCTGGACCGATTTCTTTCCCCTCCAGAATGAAATCTTCGAGGTGGGGAAGGATTCCCGCCTCTTCGTGCAGGGGTCTCTGGCCTTCACGGGGAACCTGAACATGGTCATGGGATTTCTCTCTGCCGGTGCCTCCATCCACCTGTCCCGGCGTCTCCTGCCGAGGACATGGATGCGGAGGATTTCGGAGGAAGCGGTGACCCATGTGTACATGATCCCTTCGAAACTTTCGCCCCTTTCCAGGAGCAAAGGAACCGCGGAGGGGCTCAAGTATATCTTGACGGGGTCCCAGCTCATGACGGCTTCCCTGTACCACCGGCTCATGGACCGTTTCCCGAAGGCCCGGGTGATCCTGTATTACGGGGCGTCGGAACTGTCCTACGTGTCCTATATCGAAGGGAAGGACATCCTCGCAAAGCCGGACGACGTGGGCCGCCCGTTCCCGGGCATCGGGGTCACCATCAGGGACGGAGAAATCCTGGTGGACACTCCCTACGGGGTGGAAGGCATTTCCCGGCCCTTCACCTGCCACGATTTGGGAAAGATCGATGGGGAGGGGGACCTCCACTTCCTGGGACGGCGGGAAGACGTGTACCATATCAAAGGAAACCACGTGTCGAAACAGAAGGTGCTGGCCCACCTCCTCATGGAAGAGGGGGTGGAGGAAGCGGAAATCCTGGCGGAAAAGCTGGACAACGGGGACGACCGGATGACGGCGTTCCTCGTGGGGAGCCCCAGGGAGCCGGCGGAACTGGTGCATTCGCTCTCTGAAAAGCTGTCGCCCTGGGAGATCCCGTCGAGGTTTATCACGGTGGAGGCCATACCGAGGACGTCGACCGGGAAGACGGATAGGAGAAGGCTGGCTGAACTGGCTGGGAGAGTGTGAGGCTGGAAAGGAGTGTAAGATCGAGGGAGATAGGACCGGAGGTCCGGAAAGTTAGAAGTGAGGAGTTAGGAGTGAGGAGTGGTGGTGCGCCGCATCAAAATTACAGGGCGGCGCGGAATTTATATCCAGCGGCTCTGCCGCAGGTGTCCTGTGGATGAAGGGCGTGTGACCGTGTGGGGCATTGAGCCTTGAGCGGATCGGGCCCTGCGGGCTGGGGAATCGGTGTGTAAGTTAGCGTACGAACGGGCGGGGGCTTCTAGCTTTTAGCTGCTAGCGGCCAGGAAAGCTGGTCCGCCTGCGGCGCTGACGGCCCGCGGCTTCGCCGCAAAGGTGGCGGCACACAGATTTTGGAAGCGCCGCCTTATGGAACACCCACCAGCCCTCCCTCTTTAGAGGGAGGGGGGACCGCTTGCGGTGGGTGGGTGGCCGCGAAGCGGCTGGGGGGATAAGCAGAGAACGGTAGGAGCGACTTTAGCGAGAGCCCCCTCCGTCGCCTTCGGCGCCACCTCCCCCATAGATGGGGGAGGTTAAAGTCCGCCTGCGGCGCTTGTGTGGGTAAGCGGCGTGTGAACGGATGGGGGCATTGAGCCTTCAGCCTTCAGCCTTGAGCTGGACAGGCCCTGCGGGCCGGGGGACCGGTGGCTGGGGATCATGCGAACGGGTGGGGGCTTCTAGCTGCTAGCAACTAGCGGCTAGGAAGGCGGACCAGGCCCTTTTGGGCCAGTTCCCATCAGTTTCCTACAGCTAACCCCAGCCCGGTGGGCAGCCCCTTCCCGAGGAGAGGCCACTGAAAAAGTCCAAATGGATATTCGCTCTTATTTTTCTCAGAGAGCTCTCTACCTGCAGCAGAGCCAATAACCGCCAGTAAATGAGAACGAAAATACTCAGTATTTATCGAATAATTCATCGTATTATGGTATAATGTAAGTATGTAAATTATCAATTAGATTCATCAGAGGTAATGCTTATGTTATACCAATACACCCAGACGCAGCTTTCTCTCTTTGAAGGGATTTATTATGTAGTTGTTCCAAAGGATCATCCCCTTCGCCAGATGCTGGAGCTTTGTGACTTTTCAAAAATTTATGATGAGCTTAAAGATAAGTACTGCCCTGACAATGGCGCCGGAGCTATTTCTCCTGTGCTTCTTTTCAAATATCTGATCCTGAAAGCCATGTATCACCTCTCTGATGTCGATGTTGTTGAAAGAAGCAAGTATGACATGTCCTTCAAAATGTTTCTTGGCTATCGCCCGGAAGACGAAGTAATTCATCCATCCACACTCTCCAAGTTTAGGACGCAGCGCTTAAAGGATGTCAATATCCTGGACCTGCTTCTAAATGAGTCTGTCAATATCGCTAAAGCCAATGGCATTATAAAGGATGAAGTTGACACTATTATCGACTCCATGCACATCGGCGCCAGACACAATCAGAAAACTCCGGAAATGATCATTGCCGAGCTTGCCAGAAATGTTCGTCGAAGCGTTTACAACAGTGGGGATGCAGAAAAGTGGAAAAAGCGCTTTCCGGCTAAGGCAGATAAAAAAGGGCTGGATGCACTGATTCAGTATTGTTACCAGTTGATTGACATAATCAAAAATGATGAGTCTTTAAAATTCCAGGCTAAAGTGCATGAAAACCTGAATTTACTGGCGGAAGTTCTGGCTGAAGCTGAGCAGCCTGAAACTGAAGAACATACATATTTAACGCCGATGGATCCCGATGCCAGCATTGGATACAAATCCGCATATAACCCGTTTTATGGATATAAAGATCATTACCTCTTAACCCTTAATAGAATCATTATTGCAGCGGTTTTTACCGCAGGTCATATTAATGACGGTGGGCAACTGCCGTTACTCGTTAAAAAAGCCCAAAATAACGGGTTGAGCATACACTCTGTTATTGGGGATATGGCTTACGCAAGCAAGCAAAACCTTGAGTTTACAGATGCGGAAGGCATCAAACTGGTTGGCAAATTAAATCCGGTTATCTCTGCAGCTATGTTGAATCAGGAGCGTGATGGATTCACGTACAACAAGGACGCAAGGCGGTTTATCTGCCCTCGTGGCCGAATGTCTGAAAAAGGGACAGAAAGTGCTTCCAAAAATAACGATAGCCGCAGACGTTCCTACCGTTTCGATGCTTCAGGATGCGTTGGATGTCCACTCGATGGGAAATGCCATAAACCCGGAACGAAATCTCGTGTGTATACCGTTGTGATTCCTTCCGAGCTGAATCAAAAACAACAAGCATTCCAAGAGTCAGATGAGTTTAAAGAACTGATGAACCATCGGTACAAGATTGAAGCAAAAAATAGTGAACTTAAATACCGGTATGGATTGAACAAAGCGGAATCCACCCGTCTTATTGCCATGTCGTTGCAAGGAGCTACAGCCATGTTTGTAGCGAATATGAAAAGAATAATGACTCTCATAGCCCAAAAAGAAAAGTGAAAAAAGGGGGGGAATCCCCTTTTTTCTTTTTTTATCCCATATTTTGGGGTAACACTTGTCCGAAAATGTTGTCACATTGCTAATCAGTTGGTTCCCAAATTATTTTTGAGGGGGGTTCTTCAGCGGCCTCTCCCGAGGAAGGGGCCTCGTGCTGAGTCAATTTCATGTTATTTGTGCAGAGTCCTTAGAATTCCAACAGCGGCGAGAGCCGCGGAACGGTTTTGGCCCGAAGGGCCCGCTCAGTTTTCCTGGTAGCTAACAGCTGGCAGCTGGAAGCCCCCGTACGGACGCACGGCGCCTATCCACCTGTCAGCGCCGCTGATTTGTCATGATTCACCGGGCAGGTGGATTTATAGTATAATGAGAAAAAAGGAATATATTTTTTCAGAAGGGAGGCTGTAAGATGGAAAATAGTAGAGTCACTGAAAAAGATGAATCCTACCTGGCGGCGAAGGCTGTGGATTTATCACACCAGGAAGCCCGTGCTTTGGGATTGCCTCGATATTATGTGGAAGATGGATTTCTCATTGAAGAGCGTAATGGCAAGAAGAAGCAGTTGAAAAAAATTTCGAGGAACCAGATGTATGGAAGCTGAGACAAAACAGAAAGCAGTGGAGGCCATCGTTTTTGCTGGCCCTAATGGATCGGGGAAAAGTACAATTACCCGTTTGCTTCGCCCAAGAAATGTAGACTACATCAATGCGGATGACATAAAGAAAGTCTTAGGCTGTTCGGATCTTGAAGCGGCACAACAGGCGGAAAGAATGAGATGGAACCATATTCATGAGAAGGCTCCTTTCTGCTTTGAAACGGTAATGTCTACGGAACGGAATCTGAATCTCTTAAAAGAAGCTAAGAAACAGGGCTTTTTTATACGTATTTATATAGTTCTTACCGTAGATAGTTCTATCAATGTGGAGCGGGTCAAGGGCAGGGTTGAGGCAGGTGGGCATGATGTCCCGGTGGATAAGATAGAGAGCCGGTATGAACGATCACTTTCACTTGTAAAAAAAGTGGTCCAGGTCTCCGATGTATGTAATATTTATGATAATTCCTTCGACTATCCGGTACGTTTTTTTAATAAGAAAAAAGATCGATATTATTATGAAGAAGTTCCCCTTTGGGATTTGGCGGCTATAGAATCATTAATAGATATTCATGATGGGCGTCTGCAGAGGAGAGACTTAAATAGCCGGAATCCTTTTGCCGAGGAGGTTTTGAAGAAATAAAGACTGACAGATCATTCGTAAAATGGATGTTCCTGGGGAAGGGAAACATCCATTTTTTCTGGCATATTGTGTAGGAACCGGCATGCGAACGGGTGGGGGCTTCTAGTTTCTAGCTGCTAGCGGCCAGGAAGGCTGGACAGGCCCTTTTGTGCCAGTTCCTATCAGTTCCCATCAGCTAACCCCAGCCCCGTGGGCAGCCCCTTCCCGGGGAAGGGGCCGCTGAAAAAGTGTATTTGAGCTAAATAACTATGCAAATATATGCATTTGGAAATGCACCCCCTCAGTCGCCTGCGGCGCCAGCTCCCCCGGAGGGGGAGCCGAGACTTGCTGCCCCTCCGGGGGAAGTCCCGCGTAGCGGGCAAGGGGGTGCATTGGGTGGCGGAGCCACCTGATCAGCTTTTATGCGAAGCTGAAATGTATGGTAGAGCATAATTATTCAGTACTTTTGAGTTTTTCAGTGGCCTCTCCCGGGGAAGGGGCCTACTGTTGAGTCAATTGCACGTTATGGGGTCGGAGTCATTAGGACCCCGTCGGCGGCGGAGCCGCTGATCGTTAGCCTCCTTCCTTGGAAGGCGAGGTGTCCTGCATAGGACCCTCGAGCCGGGCCCAAGTTGATCGGCCAGCCGCCAAAAGGAAAGCGCTTTAATGGGCAGGCAAAGCGCCAACTTACGGCTGGCTTGCAGGTCCTATGCAGGACCTGCACACCTTTACTGCACATTAAGGCGCCTTCCTTTTGTGGCCCGGCCGGAATGATGTCTGCGTAGCAGACAGAGGGATTCTGGTGGGCCTAGCGGGGTGATTCGCCTGGGGCGAATCAGTAGCTGGTGGCTAGTTGAACAGGCCCTGCGGGCCGGACCCATCAGTTTCCACCACCATCTCTCAGCCCGGTGGGCAGCTCTCTTCTGGGAAGAGAGCCTGCTGTAGTGTCAGCAGCACGTTTTTGGGGTGGAGTCATTAGGGCCCCAACGGCGGCGATAGCCGCTGTCCCTTATCATAAAGCGGCGCTGTATGAATTGTGCGCCGCACCTTTGCGGCAATAGCCGCGGATAGATTCTGTTAAAAGCGCCGCAGGCGGGAACTCAATTCTCTTCAGTCAAATCTCAATTCTTTTTGAAGACCCCGTCATAGTCATATCTCTGAGAGATCTCTCGACTCATCGAAGCTGTAGCTATTCTTGACTGAATAGGCATCTTGCATGCTACCACCGCTCGAGATGACGATGGACGGTTGGAGGAAGAAGGTATGGCGGCTAAGCCGCGGAACGGTTCTGGCCCGAAGGGCCCGCCCAGCTTTCCTGGTAGCTAACAGCTAGCAGCTAGAAGCCCCCGCGTGAACACATGCCGTCTATCCACTCATCAGCGCCGCAGGCTGGGCCTCAACTCTCAACTCTCAACTCTCAACTCTTAATTTTTCATTCCCATCAGGAGGTGCATTTTATGAACGGACAGGAACGGCGCAGTGAAATACGGAAACTTTTGGAATCGGATCCGGAGAAGATCCGGGCCATGGACCTGGCGAAGCGGTTTTCTGTGAGCCGGCAGATCATTGTGGGGGACGTGGCTCTCCTGAAGGTGGAGGGGGTGCCTGTGGTTTCTACGCCTCGGGGGTACTACCTGAAGCGGGAAGGGGCGGAGCCTTCCGGGTACCGGGAAATCCTGGTGTGCTGTCACGATCGGGCCCGCACGGGAGAGGAGCTTTCCCTCATCGTTTCCCTGGGTGGCATCGTGCACAATGTGTCCGTGGAGCATGAGGTGTACGGCATGCTGACGGGAAACCTGGAAATCGAGACTATGGAGGATGTGCGTGCATTCATCCAGAAAATGGAGGGGGACCGGTTCGTGCTTTTAAGTGCCCTTTCCGGCGGTATTCACAGCCATCTCATCGAAACGAAGGATCGGGCCCACATGGAGAAAATCAAAGGGGCCCTTGGAAAAGCGGGATTTCTGTATCGGAGGGAGGAACTATGAAGGAGTGGCTGGTATCGGAGGCGGAGTCCGGCACCCGGTCTTTCCGCTACGTCACCCGGATCCTGCCGGGGGCGCCGGCGGGGCTGCTGAGGAAGAGCCTCCGGAAGAAGAATATTACCCTGAACGGGAAGAAAATGACGGGCCAGGAAAAGCTGAAGGGAGGAGATCGGATTTCCGTGTGGTTCTCGGAGGATACGCTCCAGAAATTCATGGTGCCCAAGTCCGTGGAAGAAACGAAGCCGGCGGTGCCGGGGTTTTCGTCCCTCATTGTGTATGAAGACCGGCAGGTGCTGATCCTCAATAAACCGGCGGGTTTCCTGTCCCAGGGAGATGGAAAGGGGGCGTCCCTCAATGACGGCGTACTTTCGTGGCTGGAAAAGGAAATCACCCCTGCTTTCCGGCCTTCCATCTGCAACCGGCTGGACCGGAACACCAGCGGCCTGGTGGTGGCAGGGAAAACCATGGAAGCCCTGCAGGACCTGAATACACTCATCCGTACCCGGGCCATCCGGAAGTACTACCGGGCCCTGGTGTATGGGAAGACAGAGGAAGAGGGGGTGCTCAGGGGATTCATGAAAAAGGACAGCGCCGAAAACAAGGTGGTCTGGCTGGACCATGAAGAAGAAGGGGCGTACCCCGTGGAAACCCGGTATAAAAGAAAAGAAATCTTCCTGAAAAAGGGCGTCCTCTATTCCCTGGTGGAAGTGGAACTGGTGACCGGTAAATCCCACCAGATCCGGGTCCACTTCGCCCACATGGGGCATCCCCTCCTGGGAGACCCGAAGTACGGCAGCGAAGAAAGCCGGAAGGCGTCGGGGTTGCTCCACATCCACAGGCAGATGCTCCACGCCTGTCGGCTGGTGTTTCCGGACATGGAGGGGAGCCTCGCCCACCTCTCCGGAAAGATCTTCGAAGCCCCGGTACCGGAGGATATGGAGAGGTTATGCGGCCGCTTCGGGGCGAAGAGTTGAGAGCTGAGGCCCCGACTGCGGCGGTGTGTGGCTGGGCGGCGTGCGAACGGGTGGGGGCTTCTAGCTGCTAGCCGCTAGCTGTTAGGAAGGCTGGTCCGCCGCAGGCGCTGAGCAGGGTACAGTTGGAGTCATCAGGAGCGGGGCCTTGAGCCTTGAGCTGGAAAGGCCCTTCGGGCCGATTCCATCACCATCTCTCAGCCCGGTGGGCAGCTCTCTTCTGGGAAGAGAGCCTGCTGCAGAGTCAATTGCACGTTTGGGGTGCAGAGTCTTTAGGACCCCATCGGCGGCGAAGCCGCTGATCGTTAGCCTCCTTCCTTGGGAAGGCGAGGTGTCCTGCATAGGACCCTCGAGCCGGGCCCAAATTGATCGGCCAGCCGCTAAAAGGAAAGCGCTTTAATGGGCAGGCAAAGCGCCAACTTGCGGCTGGCTTGCAGGTCCTATGCAGGACCTGCACACCTTTACTGCACACCAAGGCGCCTTCCTTTTGTGGCCCGGCGGTGGCTGCGAAGCAGACGGAGGTTAGCTGGTGGGAATGTCGCAGGCTGGAACTCAATTCTTTTTGAAGCTCCCGTCATAGTCATTTGTCTGAGAGATCTCTCGACTCATCGAAGCTGTAGCGATTCTTGCCTGTGGTGTCACTACTCCGCTAACCACCGCTCGAGATGCAGCAGTCCTGCAGAGGACTGCTGAGCCGGGCCCAAGTTGGCGCTTTTACTGCACACCAAAGCGCCTTCCTTTTAGGGCCCGGCCGACGTATTAGGGGTAGTGTCGATTGGAATGGCAACGAAGTTGCAAATACCCTCGATCTCGGTCTCGACCTCAATCTCACTTGCGCCGCCACCTTTGCGGCGAAGCCGCGGATTGTCAGCGCCGCAGGCTGTTCAGCTTTCCTAGCCGCTAGCAGCTAGAAGCTAAAAGCCCCCATCCGTTCGCATGCTCCCCAGCCACCCATCACCTGGCCCGCAGGGCCTGATCAGCTCAATGCTCAAGGCTGAAGGCTCAATGCCCCCACACGTTCACGCACCGCTTAGCCACACGAAAAAAGCCTGCAGAATGGGTTCACCATTCTGCAGGCTTATGTCATGTGCGCCCAGCATGGGCGCACTCTTAAGGGTGAAAGTCCCTAGACCGCCCGACAGCGGGAAGGTCATAGCCGAACACCAAGGGTGTCCATCGTGAGGTGGAATCTGAAGGAAGGTGCAGGCAAATCTCCGGTCCGATGTACAAGAACCACATAAGGCTACGGCAGGATGGATAAGGTTGCATGACAAACTGAAGTCCCATAGCTGTACGGAATCCTGCAGAGTACATGTGGCGGATATATGGAGAGAAAGAGTGCGTTCTTACCTGGGGAGGTCTCACGGACACAGCAGAATAAGGCTGTATTTACTGGGCTGTGCTGTGGTTGAAATAAGATTTGCCGTGAGAAGTCAGCAGAGGCCATAGTACCAGATGGCTCATAGGCATCTGGGAAGGGCCGAACTTTAGGAGATGTTAGTCAATGAAAGTAACCAACCATGGGCTTAAAGGCAGACAACTTCAGAAAGAAGACTACTGGCAGAAAGCAGCTGCGGAACAGCAGGGATATGCCGGAGTGCCCATCCATGTGAGGATTGCTGAAAACAACAACATCATCGCAGACTTGCATAAGCAGGAATGCGAAAACTAAAGAACCGCCGTATACCGAACGGTACGTACGGTGGTGTGAGAGGTCGGCGGGCCGAAGCCCGCCTCCTACTCGATGCAATCAGCAGATCGTATTTTTCTGGTTTCCTGCCAGGTAGCTTTCCAGGTTGTCGAAGACGATGACCGCTCTCCGTTCCATGGCTTCTTCGGTGTCGAAGCCCACGTGGGGAGTGAGGACCAGGTTTGGTGCCTTCAGGAGGGGATAGTCTTCCGGAAGGGGCGGTTCGCCGTCGAAGACGTCGATGCCGGCGCCGGCGATGGTGCCTTTGGTGAGGCAGTCAGCCAACGCTTTGTTGTCGATGACGCCGCCTCTTGCGGTGTTGATGAGGATAGCGCTCTTCTTCATGAGGGAGAGTTTTTTCGCGTCCAGAAAATGCCTGGTTTCCGGGGTGAGGGGCAGGTGGATGGAAACGATGTCTGCGGTCTTGAGAAGGGTGTCCAGGTCCCTGTACTCTATGTCCTTATTTTTGTGGGACCGGTTGTAGCCGATGACATGGGCGCCGAAGGCTTTCGCCAGTTCTGCCACCCGGGAGCCGATGGCGCCGGTGCCGATGATGCCGAAGGTGCGGCCTTTGATTTCAATGCCCCGGAGGGTGGCGTTGGTGCCGCCGTTCCTGGCGGCTTTATCGCCGTCTGCCAGTTTGCGGTAGAGGGCAAGGACCATGCCGATTGTCAGTTCCGCTACGGATTCCGTGGAGTAGCCGGCGCAGTTGGAAACGGCGATGCCCTTTTCCCTGCAGTAGTCAATGTCCACGTGGTCCACGCCTGTGAAGGCTACGCAGAGGTACTTCAGGGACTTTGCCTTGTCCAGGGCTTCTTTCTTCAGGGGGTAGTTCGCAATGACCGCGAGATCCGCCTTTTCCAGGCGGTTTCCCAGGTCTTCCTGGTCTTTGGGAAGGGTATCGTAAGGCGTGATGTGGTATCCCTCTTTCACCAGGGAGGCGGAGAGGGGGTCCAGGGTTTCTTTGGAAATACCGAGGGGCTGGGCAATGACGATTTCTTTCATAGGAGATGCTCCTTTCGGAATGAGACAGAATTGAGAGTTGAGAGTTGAGGTTCTGGGCCGAAGGCCCTGGAGGTCTAGGTCTAGATCTAGGTCTAGGTAATCAGGCCCTCCGGGCCGGGTGACGGGTGGCTAAGAAGTGTGCGACCAGATGGGGGCTTCTAGCTGTTAGCTGCTAGCTGTTAGGAAAGCTGGCCAGCCTGCGGCGCTTTCCCATCAGGTTTGCCCAAACGTAATTATGCCGTAGGCTGCCCTGTCTTCCTAGCTGCTAGCCGCTAGAAGCTAGAAGCCCCCGCATGTGCGCACGCTGCTCAGTTACCTGACCGCCGGCCTTTCAGAAGGACCGGGCTGGGGAGCTGGGACAGGAAGACGCCGGCGGTCATGGCGAAGACGCCGATGTACTGGCGGAACGTGAAGGATTCACCGAGGAAGAGGATACCCGACAGGCCGCCGAAGACCATTTCCATACTGAGAATCATGGAGGACTCCGTGGGAGGCAGGTATTTCTGCCCCACCGCCTGGAGGGTGTAGGCTACGCTGGTGGAAAGGATGCCGGTGTAAAGAAGGGGCCACAGGGCGCCTTCCAGGCCAGACAGGGTGGGAGTTTCAAAGGTATAGGCTAAAATCAGGTTCAGCACGCCGGTGACGAGGAACTGGCCGCAGGACAGGAGAACCGGGGAAAACCGTTGGGTGAGATAGTCCAACATGTGAATCTGCACGGTGAAGGACAGGGCGCAGAGAAGCATGAGGCCGTCGCCGAGACTGATGGTGAAGTCTTCGGTAATGGACATGAAGTAGACCCCAATGATGGCAAGGACGGCGCCGATGAGGTGGTTCCGGTGGAGCGGATTTCCCAGGAAAAGGCCAGCAATAGGCACCATGAGGATATAATTGGCCGTGAGGAAGCTGGCCTTGGAGGCGGTGGTGTACTGGAGACCCACCTGCTGGAGGGTGGCGCCCAGGAACAGGGGAATCCCTACCATGAGGAACGCTGCCCACAGGGGAATCTTCGTTTTCGCCGGGCTTTCTCCGGCGGGGTGGAAATAGAGGTAGGGCAGGAGGGCGGCGGATCCCAGGATAAAGCGGAAGCCGTTGAAGGTAAAGGGCCCTACGGTGTCCATACCCACCACCTGGGCCACAAAGGCAAAGCCCCAGATCAGGGCGGCGGTGAGAAGTAAAAGACGGTATTTCATGAGAATGCTCCTTGTGTACGTTGTATAATAGTTATTATAGCATACGTGTGGGGGCTTCCAGCAGATCAGTGGCTAGTAGCTAGTAGCTAGTAGCTGGTGGCTAGGTGAACAGGCCCTGCGGGCCGGTCTGTATGTGGCTGAGGGGCGTGTGAACGGGTGGGGCCTTGAGCCTTCAGCCTTGAGCTGGAAAGGCCCTGCGGGCGGATTCGCCTGCGGCGAATCAGTGGCTGGTAGCTAGTGGCTAGGCGACTGAGCCCTTCGGGCCGGACCCATCAGATTCCATCACCATCTCTCAGCCCGGTGGGCAGCTCTCTTCTGGGAAGAGAGCCTACTGTAGTGTCAGTAGCACGTTTTTGGGGTGGAGTCATTAGGATTCTAACAGCGGCGAAGCCGCGGGACCTCAACTCTGTCTTTGAAAACACTGTCATAGTCATTTATCTGAGAGATCTCTCGACTCATCGAAGCTGTAGCGATTCTTAAATGCAGATTTATTTAGCATGCTGCCACCGCTCGAGATGCAGCAGTCCTGCAGAGGACTGCTGAGCCGGGCCCAAGTTGGCGCTTTTACTGCACACCAAAGCGCCTTCCTTTCAGGGCCCGGCCGACCGGGGTATGGGTAGTGTCGATTGGAATGGCAACGAAGTTGCAAATGCCCTCGATCTCGATCTCGGTCTCAATCTCGATCTCACCAGCGCCGCCACCTTTGCGGCGAAGCCGCTGGTGGATTCGCTCAAGGCTCAAGGCTTCGTACGCTCACACAGTGGCTGGCCAAAGGGCACCCGCGGCGAAGCCGTTGGAACTCAACTCTCAATTCTCAACTCTCAACTCTTTTCTACAGAAAGGAACTTCCCTATGTCCATTCGTATGATCGCCATCGACCTGGATGGCACCCTTCTTCATGATGATATGTCTATTTCCGAATATTCCCGTCAGGTCATCCGCCGCGCTTCTGAGGCGGGGTACCGGGTGGTGGTGGCCACGGGGCGCATGTGGGATTCGGCGCAGAGGAAGGTGAAGTCCCTCCATCTGGGAAATGTGCCTCTCATCTGCTACACCGGGGCCTGGATCATGATGAGCGAAACCGGGGAGCCCCTCCTGCAGCAGGGACTGGATCCGAAACTGGCTTCGGACATCCTGCTGGAGTCGAAGCGCCAGGGCTGGCAGGCCACTTCTTTCATGGATGACCTCATTTATATGGACGCCCCCAACGGCACGGAGGTGAAGTACGCGAAGTACCGGTCCAAGAAGCCCATCTTTGTGGGAGAGGAATTTTACCATCCAAAGAAGCTGGTGACCCGTATCGTCTTTGCGGATCCGTCGGCGGAGAAAAGAAATGAAATCCGCCGGGCGGTGGAGGAGAAGTTCGGCCCCCATGTGGATGTGGTGTTCCCGGGGGATGATTTCGTGGATGTCCATAAGAAGGGGGTCAATAAGGCAGAGGCGGTGCGTTTCCTCTGTGAGAAGGAGGGCATTTCCACGGATGAAGTCATGGCTTTCGGCAATACGGAAAACGATGTGCCCCTCCTGAAGATGGCGGGCCTGTCCTACGCTGTGGCCAATGCTGACGAGGTCGCAAAAAAAGCAGCTTCCCATCTCTGCCTGTCCAATGAAGAGGACGGGGTGGCAAAGGAGATAGAGAAGCTGCTGGATAGGTAGCTGGTGGCTAGTGTCTGGCAGCTTGGTAATCAGGCCCAGCGGACCGGGTGACGGGTGGATAAGCGGCGTGCGAGCGTGTGGGGCATTGAGCCTTCAGCCTTGAGCCTTGAGCTGGACAGGCCCTGCGGGGTGATTCGCCGGAGGCGAATCAGTGGCTAGTATCTAGATCTAGTGGCTAGGTGAACAGGCCCTGCGGGCCGGACCCATCAGTCCCCATCAGCAAACCCCACCGCGGTGCAGTGGAAAGCAAACGGGGTTCGCAGGGAACCGTAGGTGACGTAGGGTAGCTGGTGAAAGCGCCGCAGGCGGGACCTCAATTCTCTTCACTCAAATCTCAATTCTTTTTGAAAACCCCGTCATAGTCATTTATCAGGGTGATCTCTCGACTCATCGAAGCTGTAGCTATTCTTGACTGAATAGGCATCTGGCATGCTGCCACCCGAGGGGAAGCGTGTCACTGGATTCTCAGTCGCCTGACGGCTCCCTACAGCACGGCTATCAGCGACTCACGATGATTTGCGCGTCGCTACGCTCCTTCAAATCATGTTCGCTGCTGTGACTCCAGTTCCCTTGCCACCGCTCGAGATGACGATGAACGGTTGGAGACAGAAGGTATGGTGATGGGTCCAATCATAAGGCGGCGCTATATGAATTGTGCGCCGCCACCTTTGCGGCGAGAGCCGCGGAACGGTTCTGGCCCGCAGGGCCCAATCGGCTTTTCTGGCAGCTAAAAGATAATATGAAATGACCTCCCCAGTTTGATGTATATGCCCAAATTTCGGTAAAATATAGTTGCAAGGCCAATTTTACGAGAACAGGATCATATTTTCTCAACCAAGGAGGTCATCATGTTTTATTCTAGCACATTTACGTCCCCGATCCCATTCGTTTATGTTGGTATCGACACCCATACCGAAAACTATACGATGGCTGCTGTCGTTAATCAAATGTCTCCTGCCGGTGAAATTATTACGTTAGATCTTATTCCCCCTCGTAAACTTGGCCCTGCAGTAAAGAATGTGCTCCGGTTCATTGGTGATTGCAAAAAAGCCGTTAACAGAGAGTGCCATGTTATCTGTGGTTATGAAGCCGGGTTATTCGGTTATGGCCTTTACCGTAAGCTTATGGCAGCCAATGTAGATTGTATGGTAATAGCTCCTTCTTCTTTGAAGAAAAGCAGCAGAGATAAAAAATTCAAAAATGATTATATTGATTCAAGAGCGCTTGCCAATGCCATGGCGAAAAGTGAGTGTATTTCCATTTATGTCCCCGATGAGGAAGACGAATCCATTTTCCGCTATATCAGGATGCGTGACGACCATCAGGATATGGTTAAAGTCACTAAACAGCGGATAACTGCTTTTGTGCACCAGATGGGATTCCATTATAACCAGGGAGCTACCTGGACCCAAAAACATATGAATTGGATTATGAGTCTCCCGCTGAGCGAATTGAATAAAGAAACATTGAGTGAGTATATGACAACTCTGCTTACCCTCCAGCAGAAGCTGGAAGATCTGGATGTCAGGATTAAGTCATTTGCAATGCAGAAAAAGTATGCAGCTAATGTCAATAAACTGCGCTGTTTCCTTGGAATAGAATATGGCTTTGCACTTCGTTTAATTGTAACTATTGGCGATTTCAAGCGCTTTCCTACAGCAGGCCATTTTGCGTCCTTTTTGGGACTTACCCCAACTGAACATTCCAGTAATGAAGATGGCAACTATGGCAGCATTTCAAAAGCCGGAAATATTGTTTTGAGGAAGAAGCTGATTGAAGCAGTCTGGTCCGGCTTTTCACGGGGGCGGCCCGGATACAAGAGCAGGGCTTTGAGAAAACGGCAGGAAGGATGCTGTGCATCAGATATTCATTATGCGGACAAAGCAAACAGAAGACTTCGCGTAAGGTTCAGAGACAAGATTATGAAAGGGAAAAACAGTAATGTTGCTGCTACTGCCGTTGCCCGGGAATTCAGTGGCTTTATTTGGGGAATGATGACTGGACACACTGCTGACGTTATTCGTAAAAAAGCTTGACATCGCACGCATAGTTCTCTGAGTTAGGCAACAAGCATAAAAATACAGCCGAAGGGAGATGATTAAAAGGTGAATAGCGGTTTGGACAATATTAAGGGAGAGCTTTGAGTTAAGAGAGGCTGGGTTATCCTAGTGCTAGCTTTGCAGGACATGCATAGGCATGATTCCAAATAAAAGATTGAAGGAACCCGCGGCGAAATCATTGACCTGTTAATCCACGTATAAGAGACTGATCAAGCCCCGGAATAATCTGCAAAGCTCTTCCTCCATGTTGTCCAGGCAGCTATTGCCTGGAACCCGCATACCAATTTGAACTTGACATGGAGCCCCTGCTCATGTGATTTCCAAGCCAAGGGGCCGAAAAAATATGGCCATAGAGGAAGCAGGCTATCACATGAGCCGCTCCATGTAAAGTTCAAATTTTCCCAAACCGATTTAATTCCATTACATCTTGCAACTAGTCTTATTGGCAAGAATATTTGGCATGCTTGGGGTCTTGACAAAGGTCATTTCATAAGAGCTAGCAGCTAGGAGCCCCCGCATGGACGCACGTTACTTAGTCACCCCCACTCCGCTTTTACTCTAAATCCAGCTCCACCGGGCAGTGGTCGCTGCCGAGGATTTCCGGGTGGATGGAGGCCCCTTTGATGTGGTCCTTCCAGGCGTCGGAGACCAGGAAGTAGTCGATTCTCCAGCCGATGTTCCGTTCCCGGGATTTGGCGAAGTAGCTCCACCAGGAGTAGGCCTCTTTTTCGTCGGGGTGGAGGTGGCGGAAGGAGTCGGTGAAGCCGGCGGAGAGAAGGTCCGTCATTTTACCCCGTTCTTCGTCGGTGAAGCCGGCGTTTTTATGGTTGGAAGCAGGATTGGCAATGTCGATGTCCTCGTGGGCCACGTTCAGGTCGCCACAGAGGATCACCGGCTTTTTTTCTGCCAGTTTTGTCATGTATTCCTTCATGGCTTCTTCCCAGGTCATGCGGTAGGGGAGCCTTGCCAGGCCACGCTGGCTGTTGGGGGTGTAGCAGCAGAGGAGGTAGTGGGTGCCGAAGTCCGCTGTAATGAGGCGGCCTTCCTGGTCATGCTCTTCGATACCGAGACCATAGGTGACGGAGAGGGGCTCTTCTTTTGTGAAAATGGCGGTGCCGCTGTAGCCTTTCTTCACGGCACTGTTCCAGTACTGGTGGTAGCCCGGCAGGTCCAGCTCGATCTGGTGGGGCTGGAGTTTTGTCTCCTGGAGGCAGAAGCAGTCTGCGTCCAGGGCGTTGAAGGCGTCCATGAAGCCCTTCTTCAGGCAGGCCCGGAGGCCGTTCACGTTCCAGGAAATATATTTCAGTTTTTTCATGGGAGTTCTCCTTTTTCTGAATTTATGTTTATCTATATGATTATTATACATGATGGCTGAGGGAGTGGCTAGCTGATTAGGGTGATAGATTTGAGAATTGAGAGTTGAGAGTTGAGGCTCTGGGCTGGAGGCCCTGAAGGTCTAGATCTAGATCCAGGTCTAGGTCTTTAGCGGCTTTGCCGCGGTTGTCCTGTGGCTGAGGGGCGTGTGAACGGATGGGGGCTTCTAGCTTCTAGCCGCTAGCTGCCAGAAAAGTTGATCAGCCTGCGGTGCTTCGATCGATTTTCCTAACAGCTAGCCGCTAGCAGCTGGAAGCCCCATCTGTCCGCACGCCACTCAGTCATCCGCCACCCGGCCCGCAGGGCCTGGGATTGCCATCCTCGATCTCGGTCTCGGTCTCGATCTATCTATCCCTATGAGCTCATACTATCCATTCGTATGTTATAATAAGTACAACATTGTGCAGGGAGATGAATCTTTCTCTTGAATGGGATGCCAGTGTGAATCCTGTAGAATCGGAAGGAGAAAATTATGAAAAAAATCGTGGTTACCGTTATCGGCGCTGACCGGGTGGGCATTGTAGCCGGCGTGGCAGCAGCTTTGGCTAAGGAAAATATCAATATTCTCGATATTTCCCAGACCATCCTGGGGGATATTTTCGACATGGTCCTCATCTGTGATATGGAAAAGGCGAAGGGTTCCCTGAAGGATGTGCAGGATGACCTGGGACAGCTCGGCAAAGAACTGGGTGTGGATGTGCGGGCCCAGCTGGCTGATATTTTCTACGCCATGCACCGCATCTGAAAGGGGGAGCCATGCTCGATATTGAAGAAATCCTTGCTACGGAGCGGATGTTTGACCAGAACAAACTGGACGTCCGTACCATTACCATGGGTATTTCCCTCCTGGGCTGCGTTTCGGACGATGAAAAGACGCTGTGCCGGAAGATTTACGACACCATCTGCACAAAGGCGGAACATCTCACCGAAGTGAGCCATGATATTTCCCGGGAATACGGGGTGCCCATCATTAACCGCCGTATTTCCGTCACCCCCATTGCCCTGGTGGCAGGGGGCCTTAAGACTTCCAGCTACGTGAATATCGCCAAAACACTGCAGAAGGCGGCGGACGAAGTGGGCGTCGATATCCTCGGCGGTTTCTCGGCCCTGGTGGACCGGGGCATGTCGTCTTCCGATAAAATCCTCATTGACTCTATCCCGGAAGCCCTGGCTTCCACGAAGAGCATCTGTAGCTCCGTGGCCGTGGGTTCCACGAAGGCCGGCATCAATATGGATGCGGTGAAACGGATGGGTGAGGTAGTGAAGGAAACGGCAGAACTCACGAAGGACCAGGATGCCTACGGATGCACGAAACTCGTAGAATTCTGCAACGCCGTGGAAGATAACCCCTTCATGGCCGGCGCTTTCCATGGGGTGACCCAGGGAGATACGGCCATCCATGTGGGTGTCTCCGGTCCCGGCGTGGTGAAGCGGGCCCTGGAAGATGTGAAAGGGGCGCCTCTCAACGTGGTGGCAAGGACCATCAAGAATACGGCCTTCATGATTACCCGTCTCGGCCAGATGGTGGCAGAAGCGGCGACGGAACGGCTCCATGCGCCCTTCGGTATCATCGACCTGTCCCTGGCGCCCACCTCTGCCGTCGGCGACAGCGTGGCCCAGGTGCTGGAAGAAATGGGCCTGGAAAGCTGCGGCGGCCCGGGAACTACGGCGGCCCTTGCCCTCCTGAACGATGCGGTAAAGAAGGGGGGCCTCATGGCCTCCTCCAGTGTCGGCGGCCTGTCCGGTGCCTTCATTCCGGTGAGCGAAGACCTGGGCATGATCCAGGCCGTGGAAAAGGGGAGTCTCTGCCTGGAGAAACTGGAAGCCATGACCTGCGTGTGCTCCGTGGGCCTCGATATGATCGCCATCCCCGGTGACACGCCGGCTTCCACGATTTCCGCTATCCTCGCCGACGAAGCGGCTATCGGCATGATCAATAACAAGACCACCGCCACCCGCCTCATCCCGGTACCGGGCAAGAAACCGGGGGACATGGTGCAGTTTGGCGGCCTCATGGGCTATGCACCGGTAATGAAGATCAACCAGTTCCGGGCGGACGATTTCATTAACCGGGGAGGCAAGATCCCGGCTCCGATGAGATCGCTCACGAATTGATGATACAATGGAAAAGCTGTATCGGATGATTGTCCGATACAGTTTTTTTTATGGCTGGGCGGCGTGTGAACGGATGGGGGCATTGAGCAGATCAGTAGCTAGTGGCTGGTAGCTGGTGGCTGGGTGGACAGGCCCTTCGGGCCAGATGACGGATGGCCGGGCGCCGTTCGAACAGGTGGGGGCTTCTAGCTGCCAGCTGCTAGCGGCTAGGAAAGCTGGCCAGCCTGCGGCGCTGACGATCCGCGGCTTTGCCGCAAAGGTGGCGGCGCACAGATTGGGAAGCGCCGCCTTATAAACTTCATCTGCGGCGGAGCCGCTGACAACAGTCCCCCTTTTTCAAAGGGGGATGTCTGCGAAGCAGACAGAGGGATTCTGATGGGCCCTGCGGGCCGGCTCCATCACCATCCCTCACCCCGGTGGGGAGCTCCCTTCTCCGAAGGGAGCCTGCTGCATAGTCATTTGCACTTTTTTGTGCAGAGTCATTAGGATTCCATCTGCGGCGGAACCGCTGTTAACAGTCCCCCTTTTCCAAAGGGGGATGTCTGCGAAGCAGACAGAGGGATTCTGGTGGGCCCTGCGGGGTGATTCGCCTGGGGCGAATCAGTAGCTGGTGGCTAGTTGAACAGGCCCTGCGGGCCGGGCCCATCAGATTCCATCACCATCTCTCAGCCCGGTGGGCAGATCTCTTCTGGGAAGAGAGCCTATTGCAGTGGCAATTTCACGTTATTTGTGAAGAGTCTTTAGGATTCCAACTGCGGCAAAGCCGCTAATGGATAGCATCCTTCCTTGGGAAGGAGGTGGCTGCGAAGCAGATGGAGGTTAGCCAATGGCTGCGATAGTCCCCCTTTTTCAAAGGGGGATGTCTGCGAAGCAGACAGAGGGATTCTGATGAGCCCTGCGGGGTGATTCGCCTGGGGCGAATCAGTAGCTAGTAGCTGGTGGCTAGTTGAACAGGCCCTGCGGGCCGGACCCATCAGATTCCATCACCATCTCTCAGCCCGGTGGGCAGATCTCTTCTGGGAAGAGAGCCTGCTGTAGTGTCAATTGCGCGTTATTTATACAGAGTCTTTAGGACCCCAACAGCGGCGAAGCCGCTAATGGGCAGCCTCCTTCCTTGGAAGGCGAGGGTGCTTCGGCCGGGCTCTAAGGTGCTCGCTTAATGTGCAGGAACGGCTCGCAAAAGAGCCCGGCTTGGGCATCCTCTGCAGGATGCCCACAGAGGACTCTCGAGCCGGGCCCAAGTTTATCGGCCAGCCGCCAAAAGGAAAGCGATTTAACCTTAGATAAGCAAAAATGTAGAACTACATCACTTAACTGATATCTACTGATTCCGAAATCGTCGATGTATTCAATAAACTATTGCTTCTCTTAAAATTTAGGACTATATTATATGTAGTTCTAACAAGAACTTGAAGTTCTTGGGGAGGAGCATAATGGCGTTCATTAAAGCTCAAAGACTTATTTTAGATGACAATGGCGTTGTGATCAGTGGCTCGGCTTCCATAATTGACACAGAATATGGAAAATTTGGCACATACCACGCTAAGCACACCGTTCGGGAACGTCTCGGCAAGGTAATCTGGCTGAGTGCTGACAAAAAAGATGGCATTTTTCTGTCTCCTACCCGTGGCCTGATTGAGTATTGTGCTAAAAATGACACATTTTCGCCGGTGGATAAAGATGATCCACGGCTGGAAGGCACCAATGTCTTCCCCCGGCCACAGGTCCACACTGTATTCGGAGATGTTTTCCTGCTTCTGGAATTTTTCCGAAAAACAGGTCTCATAAAGGTCCTTCACACAGCTTTTTCAGAAAAATCTGACTATGAAAGAGTCCTCTGTCATATCCTTCATGGTGTTCTGAGGGACGGATCCCGTATATCCTGTGACAATTTCATCATAAAATCATTCGCCTCCTATGTGATGTCTGATGTACCGCTGGAGTCACTCCGCTGCGATACACGTTACTTTGCAAAAATGGGAAGTGATGCAACCAGGCTGGCATTCTTCCGTACATTTGTAAAAGCAATGCAGAAAGATAATCCGGATTTCGGGAAAGGGTGCTATGTTGACTCAACACCACTCCCGAATGACATTGAAAATAATCCTTTCAATGCATTATCCTGTCATGGCGTCGGTTCTTCTGATGTTATGGTACGTCTGATACTGGTATTGGATGAAAAGACCGGACTTCCGGTCTGGTATGACATTATCCCCGGAAATGTACTGGACATCAACACAATTATGAATGTAGTCAATGATGTTGCAGACAGTCTTGGAATCGTCATAGATTCACTCGTTCTCGATTCAGGTTACGTTTCACGGGAATTGATCGGTGCTTTTCATATAGGCACAGAGAAAACAATGATTGGCCGCATGCCTGTAAGAAAAGGATATCCACTCAAAGAACTTTATGATAAAGTGAAACCTCTTCTTACTAAAGGCAAGTATACTTTTGTACGTAAGCATCATGTATATTTTGGGCATAGAAAGAATATTGAGCTATTTGGTCATAATGAATACGCCTATGTGTATGTCGATAAGAACAATGCATTGCAAAAGTACAGAGACTTCCTGTTGAAACACGAAGACCGGTTCGAATCCATGAAAGATAAGGACAAGGACTGGTTGGAAGTAAAATATGGCTATTTTGTACTGATTTCGAATATTGATACCACGCCAGAGCGGCTGTTAACTTTGTATTTCAACCGCTGCGACATAGAGACCGTATTTAAAACCAGCAAGGACTACCTGGAAATGCTTCCGCTTTCAAAATGGACTGATGAAACAGTACGGGGAAAGATCCTGCATGACATCATAGATACAATTGCACTCTTATTGATAAGGAAGAAGATGGACAACAGCGGACTATCTACTTCAGAACTATACGGCAAGACACAATCGCTCATGTGCTTCTGTAATAATGCGGGGATGGTTACTATAGAAACCCCTTCCCGACAGGTGAAAGATTATTACAAACTGCTCGGAGTTGAGGTTCCAGGCCATGTGAAAGTTGACCAGTTTAGAAAAGATATATTAGGTATTGATGTGTAGTTCTACATTTGTGTAAATCTAAGGTTTAATGGGCAGGTAAAGCGCCAACTTGCGGCTGGCTTGCAGGTCCTATGCAGGACCTGCACACTTTTACTGCGCATCAAAGCGCCTTCCTTTTAGGGCCCGGCCGTCGGTGGCGCCGTCAGGCGACGGAGGTTAGCTGATTGGTGCGTCATAGGTTATCTTTACCTCCCCCCATCTATGGGGGAGGTGCCCGAAGGGCGGAGGGGGCTCTCGCTGAAGTCGCTCCTACCGTTTTTCACTTATCCCTCCCGCCGCTTCGCGGCCACCCACCCACCGCTAACGCGGTCCCCCCTCCCTCTAAAGAGGGAGGGCTGGTGGGTGTTCCATAAGGCGGCGCTTCCCCAATTTGCGCGCCGCCACCTTTGCGGCGAAGCCGCGGAACTCAGCGCCGCAGGCGAATCAGCTTTCCTGGTTGCTAGCAGCTAGAAGCTAAAAGCCCCCGCATGAACGCATGACGCCTAGCCACATGTCATCTGCGGCGTCAGCCGCTGGAACTCAACTCTCAAATCTCAACTCTCAACTCTTTCTTTTCCCCAAAATACCGATGATACAAATACACACATATAAGTACCGACAGCAGGGATCCCATGGGGGCGGCGAGGCCCATGGGGAAGAGGGTGTCCGGGAACAGGAGGGCGGCGGCGTAGGTGCCGGGGATGCGGACGGTGAAGATGGAGATCACGTTGTGAAGGAAGGAAAAGTAGGATTTCCGGCAGGCCGTGAAGTAGCCGGAGAAGCAGAAGTGGATGCCGGCGATGGCGCAGTCTATAACGTAGGAGTGGAAGTAGTCCGCCCCTCTGGCAATGACTCCTTCTTCCCCCGGCACGAAGAGGGATACGATTTCCTCCGCTTTGAACGTGACTACGGCGATGCAGAGGAGTCCAAAGGCGACGCAGACGGAAATGCCGTAGAAAAGGGCTTTCTTCCCCCGTTCCGGCTTTCCGGCACCCATGTTCTGGGCGGTGGTGGCGGAGACGGTGGACATCATGGCTGAAGGCACCAGGAAGAGGAAGCTGATGATTTTTTCCACGATTCCCACGGCCGCCGCCGTTTCCACGCCCCGGGCGTCGGCGATGGCGGTGATGACGAGGAAGGAAATCTGGATGAGCCCGTCCTGGCAGGAAATGGGGACGCCGATGGTGAGGATCTGGGAGATTTCCGGCCGGTGGGGCGAGAAGTCAGCGGCCGAAAGGGAGAGGGGCGAAAGTTTCCGCCACAGGCAGAGGAGGATGAGGAGCACCGACACCCCTTCGCTGGCGAAGGTGCCCCAGGCGGCGCCGGCAGCGCCCATGTGGAAGGAGCCGATGAGAAGGAAATCGAGACCGATATTGACGACGCCTGCCAGGGCCACGATGACCATGGGGATTCTTGTATTTCCCATGCCCCGGAAGAATCCGCTCACCATATTATAGAGGACGATGAAGGGGATCCCGGCAAAGCAGATGGAAAGGTAGGCTTTTGTGTCGTCCCAGGCTTCCGTGGGTGTCTGGAGGGCGGACAGGATGAAAGGCATGAGGGCAAAGAGAATGGCCGCCATGACGAAGGAAAAGGGGATAAAGAGGGCTGATGCGCTTCCCATGAAGTGGAAGGCCTTCTTTTCGTCCCGGGCCCCCAGGGAGCCGGCGATGGATACGGCGCAGCCCAAAGTGAGGCCGGCGATGATGACAATCATCATGTGCATGACCTGGCTGCCGATGGCTACGCCGGTAACCGGGGCGGCGCCGTTGTACTGGCCGGTGATGAAGAGGTCCGCCATGCCATAGAAGGTCTGGAGGAAGCAGGCCCCCAGGTAGGGGACGGCGAATTTCATCATTTTCGGAAAGAGGGGACCTTTTGTGAGGTCGTTGGATAGAATCATGGATGGGCTCCTTTGGGGGGATTCGCCAGCGGCGAATCAGTAGCTAGTGGCTAGTAGCTGGTGGCTAGTTGAACAGGCCCTTCGGGCCGGGTGACGGGTGTGTAAGTTAGCGTACGAACGGACGGGGGCTTCTAGCTGCTAGCTTCTAGTGGCTAGGAAAGCTGAACAGCCTGCGGCGCTGACGGTCCGCGGCTTCGCCGCAAAGGTGGCGGTGCAGAGATTTTGGAAGCGCCGCCTTATGAAACACCCACCAACCCTCCCTCTTTAGAGGGAGGGGGGACCGCTTGCGGTGGGTGGGTGGCCGCGAAGCGGCTGGAAGAGATTGCGGGAAACGGTAGGAGCAACTTCAGCGAGAGCCCCCTCCGCCCTACGGGCACCTCCCCCATAGATGGGGGAGGTTAAAGTCAGCCTGCGGCGCTGTGTGGCTTAGCGGCGTGTGAACAGGGATGGGGGCCTTGAGCCTTTAGCCTTGAGCCTTGAGCTGGACAGGCCCTTCGGGCCGGGAGGTATATGGCTGGGCGGCGTGCGATCATGTGGGGGCTTTTAGCTTCTAGCTGCTAGCTGTTAGGAAAGCTGAATCGCCTGCGGCGAAAAAGAAAGAGTTGAGATTTGAAATTTGAGAGTTGAGAGTTGAGGCCTCGCGGCTCCGCCGCAGATGGAATCCTAATGACTCTGCACAAATAACGTGCAGTTGCCTCTGCAGTAGGCCCCTTCCTCGGGAGAGGCCTCTGAAAAAGTGTATTTGAGCTAAATAACTATGCAAATATATGCATTTGGAAATGCACCCCCTCAGTCGCCTGCGGCGCCAGCTCCCCCGGAGGGGGAGCCGAGACTTGCTGCCCCCTCCGGGGTGGCAAGGGAACTGGATTCGCAGGGAGCCGTAGGCGACTGAGAATCCAGTGACACGCTTCCCTGTGTGGGAAGTCCCGCGTAACGGGCAAGGGGGTGCATTGGGTGGCGGAGCCACCTGATCAGCTTTTATGCGAAGCTGAAATGTATAGTAGAGCATAATTATTCAGTACTTTTGAGTTTTTCAGTGGCCTCTCCTCGGGAAGGGGCTGCCCACGGGGCTGGGGTTAGCTGTAGGAAAATGATGGCATCGGCTCGCAGGGCCCATCGGAATCCCTCTGTCACTACGTGACATCCCCCTTTGGAAAAGGGGGACTATTGACAGCGGCTATGCCGCTGACCGATCTTTCCTAGCCGCTAGCAGCTAGAAGCTAAAAGCCCCTACCCGTTCGCAAGCCGCTTAGCCACTCAAGCGCCGCAGGCTGTTCAGCTTTCCTAACTGCTAGCCGCTAGCAGCTAGAAGCCCCCATCCGTTCACACGCCTCTCAGCCACATGGCTCCCGCGGCGAAGCCGCTGGATTTCAATCCTCAACTCTTTTACACTATATAGATGTATTTACATGCACTTTGTGATAAAATAAATCAGTTGCATTAATTTCAATGCTTTGTCAAATGACTATAGAATTCGTGTAAATACAAGGTGCTTACTCTATGAAGAATCGTAAAAGAAGATTGTCCAAGAGAGAAACAACGGTGGGAAAGGAAGAAATGAAGAAGGCCTACAAGGACAGCCATATTTCTTCGCCCCTTAAGAAAGAAAGTCCCGGCCACTGGAAGCGGTGGTGGCTCATTGCTACCCTCGTCCCTTTCTGCCTGGCCTTTTTCCTGTCCTGGTATTTCGGGGCTCCCGGTGGTTATGAGCCTTTCTCCCAGGTGAAGGTGTTCCTCCTGTTCCTGCAGGTGGGGTTCGTGACGGCTTACTTCATCCGGCACCACCTGAAGAAGGCGGCTGTCCACCTGTGGCTGACTATCGGGTTCCTGTGGATATTATCACTCGTAGTGCCCTATCTGTCTACCCAGACCGATGTGCTCCTTGATATGTCCGATGTGTCTGGCGAACTTTCCACGCCGCTGTACCTCTTCATTTCCTGCCTGTCGGCGGCCTGGATCCTGCCGGGAAAGGCGCGGATGATCGCCCGCATTGCCTGCGTGGTGCTCATTGTCCTTTATGTATTTATCCAGTTTACCTATATCGGCTATTACGCCATTACCCATTCCCTGATTTCCATTAATATGCTCCTGGCCCTGGCCCAGACGAACCTGGCGGAGAGCATGGAGTATATCCAGGTGAATATTCCCTATGCGGAAATTGTGGTGGGCGTGCTGGCCCTGGTGATCCTGGGATGGCTTATTTTCAAGGCCAGCCGGTTCAGCTTCAACCGGGAGCAGGTGTCCCGGAAGACCTGGTTCGTCATGCTGGGCCTTTTCATCGTGAACGTGGGTCTCTGCGCCCTTTCCATCGGCGCCACCAGGCTGGCCCATGTGTATTATGAAACCTATGAGACCCTCCACAGTTTCTCCGATTTCCAGAAGATGGTCAATGCCCGCCGCCATATGCACATTGCCGATAAAAATATCGTGAACCGCCTGAAGGCAGCGCCGGACGGGGTGTATGTGCTGGTAATCGGCGAATCCCTGACAAGGGACCACATGAATGTGTACGGGTACCAGCGGGAAAATACGCCCTTCCAGTCGGCGGCCATCCTGGATCCCCACTATGAATTTTTCAACCACGGCTATTCCAGCTACACCCAGACGGTGCAGGTGCTGACGGAGGCGCTGACGGAGAAGAACCAGTACAACGACATGACCCTGGCCGATGCGTACTCCATTATCGACATGGCCCGGGAAGCGGGATTCCGGACGACCTGGATTTCCAACCAGTCCCGGTTCGGCGTGTGGGATACGCCTATCGGCGCCATCGGCTCCGCCTGCGATGACCAGTACTGGATCAACCAGTACGTGGGCACCGACGTGGTGACGAAGGATTACGACACCGCCCTCATTCCGTACCTCCAGAAGGTGGATCCCAACAACCGGCGGCAGCTCATCGTGGTGCACCTCATGGGCAGCCACGTAAGCTACTGGGACCGGTATCCCTCCGAATTCTACCACTGGCCCACGAACCCCGGCGTCACAAGGAGCACCGAGGAAATCATGAATGATGAGTACGACAATTCTGTGCTCTTCAATGATTATGTCATGGAAAATATTATGAACGTGGCTACAAATACACTCCACGCCGACAGTGTCCTCTATTTCTCGGACCACGGGGAACAGGTGACGGAACGGCCGGGGCACAATGCGGACCAGTTCGATTACACCATGGTTCACATTCCTTTCTGGATCTATACGTCCGACGCCTATCGGGCCAGCCATCCGGCGGAAATTGCCACCATGGAGGCAAGACGGAATATGCCCTTCTCCAACGATATGCTCTATGACACTTTCCTGGGCATGATGGGCCTCACTGCTGCCCACTATGATCCTACCGCCGATATTTTCTCGCCGAAGTATGATAAGGATATTTCCACCCTCATGACCATGTACGGCAACGTGATGATCCGGAACGATGTGGAACAGCTGGGGTCTGACCGGGACTTCATGGATTCTCTCTGGGACAAGAAGATCGCCGACGGAGAGGCGGCCAACGGATACAGGAGCTTTGACTGGACCACATTCCACAAGGTTCCCATCGCCGCCCAGCCCATGCCGGAAGTGGAAAATTCCGGGACAAGCCAGGAAGGATGAGATCGATGCCGAGGGGGATGGGGCCGGAGGCCCTGAAGGTCTAGATCTAGATCTAGGTCTAGGTCTAGGTCTAGGTCTTCAGCGGCTCCGCCGCGGATGTCCTGCGGCTGAGTGTGCGTGCGAACGGGTGGAGGCATTGAGCCTTTAGTCTTGAGCCTTGAGCTGGACAGGCCCTGCGGGCCGGGTGATGGGTGTGTAAGTTAGCGTACGAACGGGCGGGGGCTTCTAGCTTTTAGCGGCTAGCAACTAGGAAAGCTGGCCAGCCTGCGGCGCTGACGGTCCGCGGCTTCGCCGCAAAGGTGGCGGCGCACAGATTTTGGAAGCGCCGCCTTATGATACACCCACCAACCCTCCCTCTTTAGAGGGAGGGGGGACCGCTTGCGGTGGGTGGGTGGCCGCGAGGCGGCTGGTGGGATTGGCAGGAAACGGTTGGAGCGACTTCAGCGAGAGCCCCCTGGATGAGATCGAGGCCGAGGTCGAGATCGAGGGGGATGGGGCCGGAGGCCCTGAAGGTCTAGATCTAGGTCTAGGTCTAGATCTTCAGCGGCTCAGCCGTTGTCAACAGTCCCCCTTTTCCAAAGAGGGATGTCTGCGACAGCAGACAGAGGGATTCTGATGGGCCCTGCGGGCTGTTTCCATCACCATCTCTCACCCCGGTGGGGAGCTCTCTTCTGAGAAGAGAGCCTACTGTAGAGTCAATTGCACATTTAAGGTGCAGAGTCGTTAGGATTCCAATAGCGGCGAAGCCGTTATTCGTTAGCCTCCTTCCTCGGGAAGGAGGTGGCGCCGTAGGCGACGGAGGTTAGCCTATGGAAGCGCCGCAGGCTAAAGGGGAGGCCCCCTTTTTCAAAGGGGGATGTCACGCCAGTGACAGAGGGATTCTGATGGGCCCTGCGGGGTGATTCGCCTGGGGCGAATCAGTAGCTAGTGGCTGGTATCTGGTGGCTAGTTGAACAGGCCCTGCGGGTCGGACCCATCAGATTCCATCACCATCTCTCAGCCCGGTGGCAGCTCTCTTCTGAGAAGAGAGCCTGCTGTAGAGGCAATGGCACGTTATGGGGGCGGAGTCATCAGGATTCCAACTGCGGCGAAGCCGCTGACGTCAGCGCCGCAGGCTTAGGACTCGCTTCCCCCTCCGGGGTGGCAAGGGAACTGGATTCGTAGGGAGCCGTAGGCGACTGAGAATCCAGTGACACGCTTCCCTGTGCGGGAAGTCCCGCGAAGCGGGGATGGGGGTGTATTTGCGGCGAAGCCGCGGACCGGCTTTCCTAACAGCTAGCCGCTAGCAGCTGGAAGCTCCCGCAAGAATGCACGCAACCCAGCCACCCGTCAGCCATCCGACAACTTCCGCCGCTTTGCGGCGGTTTGTCATACCTGCGGCACTTGTGATACTATACAGGAGTAATCCATTTCATCAGGAGGAATTATGAGGCTTCGAAGAAAACCCTGGATTGATGAAGCAATCAAAGAATATACGTCCATTCTCTTTTTGGAGGAACCTACCGATTTCAAAGGAAAGTGGAGGACCCTGTTTCCCCATCCGGACAATGAGCTCCATGTGGAGTTCGGCACCGGGAAGGGGCAGTTCATTTCCGGTATGGCTGCCATCCACCCCGATGTGAATTACATCGGCATGGAAGTGCAGGAGGGGGTCATTTACTATGCCGCCAAGAAGGTGGCGGAAAAGGACCCTCCCCTGAATAATGTGCGGCTTATCCTGGGAGATGTGAGTGAAATCCTGAACATCTTCGGTGAAGGGGAAGTGGATGTGATTTACCTGAATTTCAGCGATCCCTGGCCGAAGAAGCGGCACGCCAAGCGGCGGCTCACGTACAGGGATTTCCTGAAGCGTTACGCCCTTATCCTGAAAGAAGGCGGAGAAATCCGTTTCAAAACAGACAATAAGGACCTTTTTGATTTTTCCATTGAAGAATTTCGTGCAATGGGATGGGAGCTTTCCGACGTGACCTATGATCTCCATGCCGCCCCGGTGGAGGGGGATGTGGAGACGGAGTACGAGGAAAAGTTCTCCAGAAAGGGGAATCCGGTATGTCGTCTCGTGGCGAGACGTCCCTGATCGATATGAAGTATGCGCCCAAAGCGTTGCAGAAAATGTTCATCGTGGCGGGCATACTGATCATCCTGGGGACCTTTAACGTATACAGTTCGACCTATTATATGAATATGGAATCCGGCGTGAGCCCCTACAGCCACATCCTGCGGCATCTGGTGTTCCTGGCGGTGAGCGTGGTTTTCGCATTCATCCTGTCCAGGGTGAATTACCACATCATCCGGAAGGGGGCCTTTCTCTGGTGCGTCCTGACGCTGCTGCTTTTAGGACTTGTCATGGTGGCAGGCCGCACGGTGAACGGGGCCACCCGGTGGATCGCCCTGGGACCCATCTCCCTGCAGCCTTCGGAAATCGCAAAGGTAACGGGTCTCATCTGGGCGGCGTCGTCCCTGGCGAAGAAGGTGGACGCCAATATGAGCATGTCCATTATCTGGCATGTCCTGAAGCCCTTCGTCCACATGGGGAGCCATAAAAAGGGGGATTCCTTCGGCGCCATGTTCCGGTATTTTGCGCCGCTCCTGTTTCCCTTCATCATGGCGGTGCTGGTGCTGAAGCAGCCGGATATGGGCACTGCCGGCATGATACTCCTCTTCCCGGCGCTGCTCTACGTGATTGCGGGCATGCCGGTGCTGGAAATCCTTCTGGGTGCCGCAGGGGCTTTTGCGGTTTTCGTGGTCCTGGCTTTTGCCATGCCCTACCGCATGCAGCGTATTATCATTCTCTTTGAACCGGAAAAATACGCCCAGGGCATCGGGTACCAGACCATGCAGAGCCTTATCGCCGTGGGGTCCGGCGGCCTCCTGGGCCAGGGCATGGGGGAAGGACTGTCGAAATTCCTGTACCTGCCGGAACAGTATACGGACTTTGCCTACGCCGTATTCAGCCAGGAGTATGGATTCATCGGCTCCGTGGCTCTTCTTGTGCTGTACCTGGCTTTCATGTGGTACGGCCTGTCAGTGGGGCGGAAGCTGAAGCAGACCTATCCGGCACTCCTCGTATATGGGCTCACCCTGCTCATTTCAGTGCAGGCCCTCATCAATATAGCCATGGTCATCGGTCTTTTCCCGGTCACCGGCATTCCGCTTCCCTTCATTTCCTTTGGCGGTACGTCGCTGCTCATGAATATCGCCGCCCTGGGCCTCATCTGGGGTACGGCTACCCAGAGCCTTCGTGAGTCCGATGAACTGGAACGTAGACAGAGAATCGCCGCCATGGAAGGCAGACCCCTGACCTTTGGGGAACTGTCGGGCTCGGTATACGGAAAAAGGCGGTCATATTAAAAAAGCATCCGAAAGGATGCTTTTTTTGAAAGGAAATCAAATGGATAAACATAGTAAGGAACCGGGGCCGGTGGTGGTCCTTTTTCCATTCAGACAGGAGGCCATCGGGGAATGCCTCCGGAGGTCTGCGGAAGTCCTCCGCCAGGCGGGGCAGCCGGTGGACCTTCTTTTTCGGGACTCTCTCACGGAAGGCGAAAGGGGACCCTTCCACCTGCTGGCCTTTGTGAAGACCCTGGAAGAAACGGGGCAGCTGGCCCTCAAGGCCTCTTCTATGGGGATTTCGGGGGACGTGGTCTACGGGGGAACGGACTTTGGCGTGAGCCTTGCCAGGAGAAACGTAATCACCACCTTCGGCAATGGCCATTTCCAATCGACCCTGGTGCAGACGGGGGACTGGGCCTTCCCTGCCATTTCGGACAGGGACCTGGCAGAAGGCCATGGAAATCCCATGGTAGAAAGAACCCTGTCCCTGGTGTATACGGGGCTTATGATCCACAGCGCCGGTAGGAGAGACTCTTTCCTTTCCGCCATGGATGAAGGCCGGAGGCTTTGGAGAAAGGGACTTATCCCCGGAAATACCGGCGGGCCAGGTTCCAGGTAATGCCGGCGGCCTTCTGGAACAGGTAGAGGCTGAAGGCTTTCTTCGGATGGAAGAGCCAGTAGGCCTTCGTAATGGGCGCCAGGGGCTTCAGGATTTCCGGCGGCTCCAGGTCCGCTTCCTTTTTCGGCAGCTTGGGAGCCTTATTTTTCTTAAATCCCCTGGACGCAAAAGCGGCGGCCAGGATGAGAAGAAGGATTTTCGCCAGTTTATTATTCATAGGAATGCCTCCTTTGTTTTCTTAATGATAGCAGAATCAGTGGCGAGTGGCTAGGGAAGCACTGATTAAATCGTTGTCAGATTTCATTCTTGGATTTTTATGCAATGCAAGGAATAACTCGACGCGAATAGCGAGCTATTTAAGGCAGCAGTCCTGCATAGGACTGCTGAGCCAAGGTAAGTTGGCGCTTTTTCTGCACATAAAAGCGCCTTCCTTTTATCCTTGGCCGAGTTATGACGAAGCAGTGCATAAAAATCCTTATGAAATCTGACTCTGCGAATTAATCAGCGCTTCCCTAGTAGCTGGTGGCCAGGCGGTCAGGCCCTGCGGGCCGGGCGGTATGTAACTGAGCGGCGTGCAAATGGGTGGGGGCTTCTAGCTGCTAGCTGCCAGAAGCCCCCGCACGAACGCGTGCAATCTCTTCCAGGCCATGCCAATATCCTCATATTGTGGTATACTTTTAAAGGGTATGACCCAATCCTTTGGAAAAACAATGCTCCGAAGGGCAGGGGGTCATCTTTTCCCGTGAAATCAACTGACTCTGGAGGACTATATGAACGCAGATTCGAATGTATTGCTATTGCCATTATGTTTTTTCGGCCTCTACATGATCCTGGAGGCCGCGGACTGGGGGCTCTGCCTGGCGGCACCGCTGGTGAGCCGGAACAACGATGAAAACCGGGCCATCCTGGGCCTTCTGAAGCCGGGACTGGACGGCAATGAACTGTGGTATTTCCTGGGCTTCTTCATGATGGGGGCCGCGGTGCCGGAGGCCATGAAGAACCTGTCCCAGACCGGGAGCCTGGCTCTTATCGTCTTCATCGTGTCGGGCGCCCTGCTCCGGCTGGCGGCCTGCGTAGCTAAAAATGCCTTCGGAAGACCGGTGGTGATGAAGCTCATGTCCCTCTTTTCCCTTGTGGCCATGGTGGCCATGGGACTGACGGGATCTTCCTTCCTCATGCGGGACGGGTCCGTTTTCTCGGTGCTCGGTATTTTCTGCGCACTGTGGATGGTGCTGGCGGCGTTCCAGCTGGGCACCCTCTACGGGGCGGTGAAAGTGGTGAATCCCCTGGGTGAACGGTTCCGGGCGGCATTTCTCATCTCCAGCGTCATTACGGTGGTGGTGTACATTATCCTGGCCATCCTTCTGAAGAGCCACATCGGGGAATCCCACATGTACGGCAGCTTTTTCTGGATCAGCCTTGTGGCAACGGCCATTCTCTTCGTCATTGCTTTCTTCTTCACCCGTATGCGTCACGTGGGCGCCGGCCTGGCGGCGGTGTACCTGTCTTCGTTCTTTGCCATCGCCATTTACCTCTCCGCCTACGCAGCGGTGATTCCCCAGGTGTACCCGGTGGAAGTGGAATCCCTGAAGAACGCCATGGACGGCATGCCGGGAACGGCACTGCTGGTGGTGGCCTTCGTGTGGACCCTGGGCTCCTTCATCTGGCGCATGTGCCGGAGAAAAGAAGTTTACGAATGGAAAGACCATATCTGATTGTAGTATAAAGGAGGAAATCCTATGGGAGAACTTTACAAGACCCAGCATACCATCGATGAAATGCTGGACCGGATGGGCGTAAAAATCGTACTGGATTCGGAGCACCTGTCGGAGGAAGATAAATTCGAAGCCGAAAAAGAAGGGGCTTCGGTGGTCCTGAAAAAGGTGGAGAAAAAGGAAGAAGATAAGAAATAAGAAAGGCGGGCTGGAAGGCCCGTCTTTTTCAGTGGCTGAGAGGCGTGTGAACGGGTGAGGTTGGAAAAGTGAGAAATGAGGAGTTAGGAGTGAGGAGGGAGGAGTGGTGGTGCGCCGCATCAGAATAATATGGCGGCGCAGAGTTTGTATCCAGCGGCTTTGCCGCGGGGGTCTTGTGGCTGAGTGTGCTTGCGAACGGGTGGGGGCATTGAGCCTTCAGCCTTGAGCATTGAGCTGGACAGGCCCTGCGGGCCGGGGGACAGGTGGCTGAGTGAGCTTATGAAAGGGTGGGGGCTTCTAGCTGCTGGCTGTTAGCGGCCAGGAAAGCTGGCCAACCTGCGGCGCAGGTCAGGGTACGGTTGGAGTCACCGGGAGCGGGGCATTGAGCTTTGAGCTGGTTGGGTCATGCGGGCCAGTTTCCATCACCATCTCTCAGCCCGGTGGGCAGCTCTCTTCTGGGAAGAGAGCCTCGTGCTGATGCATTTCCATGTTATTTGTGCAGAGTCATCAGGGCTCCATTTGCGGCGACGCCGCTATTCTCCTCAATCTCATCTGATGGAGGTTAGCTGATGGAAGCGCCGCAGGCTAGTCAGCTTTCTAAATGCTAATAGCTGGCAGCCAGGAGCCCCCATACGTTCATACGGCTCTTAACCACTCATCATCTGCCGCGAAGCGGCTGGATCTCAACTCTCTTAACTCAACTCCCAACTCTTTCTCTGAGAACATTTTTTCTCTTTTGTGGTATAATAGGACAAGAAAAAATGTTCTAGAGGAGGCTGCCATGGATATTGGAGAAAAGCTGGATATACTGGCGGATGCGGCGAAGTATGATGTGTCCTGCTCGTCGAGCGGGTCTGCCCGGGCGAATAAGGGGGGCCTGGGGAATGCCCACAAAAGCGGGATCTGCCACACCTGGACCGCCGATGGGCGCTGCGTTTCCCTCCTGAAGATTCTCATGACCAATTCCTGTATCTATGATTGTGAGTACTGCGTGAACCGCCGAAGCCACGATACGGCCCGGGCCATGCTGACGCCGGAGGAAATCGCCCATCTGACGGTGGAGTTTTACAAGAGAAATTACATCGAAGGCCTTTTCCTGTCCTCCGGCATTCTCAAATCTCCGGACTACACCACGGAGCTCCTGATCCGGACGGCGAAGATTCTCCGGGAACAGGAACATTTCAACGGGTACATCCACATGAAAGGCATCCCCGGTACGGATCCGGCCCTGCTGGACGAACTGGGGCGGTACGTGGACCGGGTGAGCGTGAATATCGAGCTCCCTTCGGAACGGTCCCTCCATCTCCTGGCGCCCCAGAAGACGAAGAAAGCCATCATAGCGCCGATGAAGTTTTTCCGGGATTCCATTGCAGCTCACCGGGAGGAGAAGAAGCATTTCAAAAGGGCGCCCTCCTTTGTGCCCGCAGGCCAGACCACCCAGCTCATCGTGGGGGCCAGCGGGGAAAGCGACCGGCAGATCCTTCTCCTTACGGAGGGACTGTACCGGGCGGCGTCCCTGAAGCGGGTGTACTACTCGGCCTACGTGCCGGTGATGAGGGGGAAGAACCTGCCCGCCATCAAACGGCCGCCGCTGAACCGGGAGAACCGGCTGTACCAGGCTGACTGGCTGCTTCGTTTCTACAAGTTCCGGGCGGAGGAAATCCTGACTCCCGAAGAGCCGGACTTCGATGAGGAACTGGACCCGAAATGCAACTGGGCTCTCCGGCACCGGGAGCTGTTTCCGGTGGAAATCAACCGGGCTTCCTATGAAATGATCCTCCGGGTGCCGGGCATCGGCGTGAAGAGCGCCCTCCGCATCGTCCGCCTCCGGCGGCTGGGATTCCTGTCCTTCGACGACCTCCGGCGCATAGGGGTGGTCATGAAGCGGGCCTCCTACTTCATCACCGTAGGAGGGCGGTACTATGGAAATATTTCCCTGGACAACGCACACCTCCGGAACCGCCTCATCTCCCGCACCGCCGCCCGGGAAGTGCGGGAAATGAGCCTCTTCGACGGCCAGACGTGAGGGGAGAGGTTGGAAGGGTTGAATAGGTTGGAAGGGTTGAAATCCACCAATACAAATCAAGCTATTCAAGCCATCCAACCCATCCAACCCATCCAACCTGTTCTTCACCAACCTCTATACCCATGAAATTCATTTCTCGAAAGGAGACAGGAGTTCTATGCACTACTTATACGATGGAACCTATCCCGGTTTCCTGACGTCGGTTTACGAGATTTACCATTACGGCACCAGCCATCTGGAGAGTATCGCTCCCTTCGTGGGAGAATCCCACCTGTTCGGCCAGGAATACCTGGTGGAGACGAACTACCTGAAGGCGGAAAAGGTGGCGGCGGCCTTTGAAAAGAGCTGCGGAAGACGGGCCATGCGGTGGCTGTACCGGGCCTTCCTTTCCGACGACAGGGGACGGGAAATGAAGCTTTTCATTTTCATGAGGGACGGATTCAAGCTGAAGAAACGGATTTATGCCCATGAGAAGGAGCCCTGGGTGTCCGACATCATTGCCATGTGCCGGGAAGTGGGAAATGAAACGGAAAAATTTCGAGGTATCCTCCGGTTCAGCGAACTGGAGGACGGTTTCCTCTATGCCGCTATCAATCCTACCCACCATATCCTGCCGGTGCTGGCCACCCATTTCAAGGACCGCCTGTCCACCCTGTGGTGGGCCATTTACGATGTGAACCGCCACGAGGCGGCGGTGTACGGAAACGGCAAGGTGTCCATTGTGGCTGTGGAGCACGTAGAAAAGAACCTGAAATATAAAAAAGAGGAAAAGGATTACCGGAAGCTCTGGATGGACTACTACCGGCACCTGAGCATCAAAGCCCGGCGGAATCCGCAGGAACGGCAGAATTTCATCCCGAAGAAGTACTGGGCCTATCTCACAGAAATGGCGGATACCTATAATGCGCAGGACCTGGACCTGAAGGGGCTGGAGGGAAAATGAGATCGAGACTGAGATCGAGATCGAGAGGAATAGGGCCGTAGGCCCGGATGGCCTGGATCCAGGTGGTCAGCCTGCGGCTCTGAGGGGTGGCCAGGCGGCGTGCGAACGTATAAGGGCCTTGAGCCTTGAGCTGGTCAGCCGCTTTGCGGCGGGCGTCGTGTGACTGAGTGATTGTACGTACGGGTGGGGGCTTTTAGCTTCCAGCTGCTGGCGGCCAGGAAAGATGGTCCGCCTGCGGTGCTGTCGTGGCTGGGCGGCGTGCGAACGGATGGGGCCTTGAGCCTTCAGCCTTGAGCATTGAGCTGGACAGGCCCTGCGGGCCGGGTGACGGGTGGCTGTGTGAACGTATGAACGGGTGGGGGCTATTAGCTTCTAGCTGCTAGCGACCAGGAAAGATGGTCCGCCTGCGGCGAAAAAGAAAGAATTTGAGATTTGAGAGTTGAGAACTGAGGTCCAGCGGCTTCGCCGCAAATGGAACCCTAATGACTCTGCACAAATAACGTGCAATTGACTCTGCAGCAGGCTCTCTTCCCAGAAGAGAGCTGCCCACCGGGCTGAGAGATGGTAATGGAATTGGCCTGCAGGGCCCATCAGAATCCCTCTGTCACTACGTGACATCCCCCTTTGAAAAAGGGGGACTGTTGACAGCGGCTCCGCCGCAGATGGAACCCTAATGACTCTGCACAAATAACGTGCAATTGACTCTGCAGCAGGCCCCTTCCTCGGGGAAGCAAGCGAACTGGAGTTACAGCAGCGAACACAATTTGGAGGAGCGAAGCGACGCTCAAATTGTTGTGAGTCGCTGATAGCCGTGCTGTAGTGAGCGTCAGCGAGCGAAAATCCAGTGAACCCTTTCCCAGCGAAGTCGGGCAGGGGCTCCCGGTGGGAAGCGTCTCACGGAGTTCTCAGTCGCCTTCGGCTCCCTGCGAACCCCGTTCGCTTGCCACTCCAACGGGGTGGGGTTAGCTGTCGGAAACTGATCGAAGCGCCGCAGGCTGATCAGTTTTTCTAAAAGCTAGCCGCTAGAAGCTAGAAGCCCCCACACGGCCACACGCAAGCTCCCAGCCGTGAATATAAACTCCGCGCCGCCCTATTATTCTGTTGCGGCGCACCACCATTCCTCATTCCCTGGGCCTTTGGTCTCATCCCCATGAGCCTCGATCTGTCACGCTTCCTGGGAAAAACGGCTCTGCCACAATATTTGTACGTAAAATTCCTTGACTTCAACCTTACTTTAACTTTTACAATAGGACCAATGAATATCGTATTTTTTGAATTCAAAGTAAGGAGACATTATGATAAATAAGAAATGGGCAGCCCTGGCGGCTGCAGCGGCGCTGGTACTTTCCCTGGCCGGATGCGGCGGCAGTGCCCGGCCCGCTTCGAAGCAGGCACAGTCCGGGCCGGTGAAGGAGACTATGAAGCCCTTTGATGTGCGGCAGGTGGTGGCGTCGGACAATACAAAGGGCAGGACCATCATGTGGGAAATGCCCTCTGCCAATGAGGAGTCCCTGGAATACAGGGAACAGGGAGGGAGCACGATTTACACCGTGCCCACATCCCGGAAGAACCTGAAAGGGAATAAGGGCATCAAAGACGGTACCATTTATACGGCGGTGCTGGAAAACCTGGAAAAGGGAAAGGCCTACGAATACCGGACCCGGGAGGGCAATGAGGTGAGCACCTGGTATCCCCTGAAGACGGATGACGGGAAATCCTTCAAAGCCATCGTTACTTCCGATTCCCAGAGCTCCGATTATAGTGACTGGAAGAAGCTTTTTGCCAACGCCACAAAGGCCAATGAAGATGCGGCCTTCTTTATCGCACTGGGAGACCTGGTGGACAACGGGGACGATGAATACCAGTGGCAGACCTGGATGGAAGATGTGGAACCGGCTATTTCCCAGATCCCCGTGGCCCCGGCTCTCGGCAACCATGAAGCTTACTCCCTGGACTGGAAGAACCATATGCCTGACCGTTTCCTTACCCATTTTTCCCTTCCTGGCAATGGGGACGAGAAGATGCAGAACCATTACTACTCCTTCGACTGGGGAAACGTGCACTTTGCGGTGCTTGATACGTCTCTCACGGAAGAGGGGGAATGGCTTCCGGATCTTTTCGAAAAACAGAAGGCCTGGCTGGAAAAGGACCTGAAGGGGACGAAGCAGAAGTGGAAAGTGGTGCTCATGCACAAGGATCCCCTGCAGTACGGATTTGCCGACGAGAATCGGCCCCACCGGGAAGAGGGATTCTCCGAGGAAGGGAAGGCTTTCATGCCCATCTTTGATGCAAACGGAGTGGACCTGGTCATTTCCGCCCACCTCCATACGTACCGGGACCGGGGACGGATTTACGATTTCCAGCGTTCCGGCAGGGGTCCGGTATACGTGATCGACGGGCTCTCGGGCAATGTGCGTTACCCGGGACTCTGGAAGCGGCATGCCCTCGACGAATACGTGGCACCCCAGCCGGAAACGGACAATTACTCGGTGCTGGAGGCCAGCGATGACCGCCTCGTTCTTACGGGCTACCTGCCGGATGGTACAAAGCTCCACGAAACGGTGGTACAGAAATAAAAGAAGGACTGGTGAGATTTTCTCATCAGTCCTTTTTTCGATTATACGGTATGCGAACAGGTGTGAGCATTGAGCTTTCAGCCTTGGGCCTTGAGCTGGTCAGGCCCTGCGGGCCGGTGACGGGTGTGTAAGTTACTGTGCGTACGGGCGGGGGCTTCTAGCTTCTAGCTGTTAGCGGCTAGGAAAGCTGATCGGCCTGCGGCGCTTTGGTCAGTTTCCTATGGCTAACCCCAGCCCGTTGGGCAGCTCCGGCCGGGCGACAAAAGGAAGGCTCTTTTATGTGCAGAACAAGCGCCAACTTGCGACTGGCGTGCGAGTCCTCTGCAGGACTCGCACATAGCCTGCACACTAAGCGAGCACCTTAGAGGCCGGCCGAAGTACCTCCGCCTTCCAAGGAAGGCGCCTGCTGCGGTGTCAATTGCACGTCATAGGGACAGAGTCTTTAGGGCCCCAACGGCGGCGGAGCCGATGTCTCCCTCAATCTCGGTCTCAATCTCAATCTCATCTGACGGAGGTTAGCTGATGGAGCGCCGCAGGCGGACCGGTTTTCCTAGCCGCTAGAAGCCAGCAGCTAAAAGCCCCCACCTGTTCGCACGCCGCTCAGCCACATATCTCCCGGCCCGCAGGGCCTGATCTGCACAAGGCTGAAGGCTCAAGGCCCCGCACGGTTGTAGCAAATCTGTCCGCCGCTCACTTCTTTTTCAGTACTTCCCAATTCCTCAGCAGCACCTTTTTTCCCCGCCAGGCGAAGGCGTATTCTTTGTATGTCCGGTCAAAGGCCCGGTTAGAGAGGGATTGGAGGGCCTCTTGAGAAAGGAAGGGGATCCGGGATTCCCGGATTTCCGGGAGCGGGGACGGTTTGGCCCTGCGGTTCCAGGGGCAGCAGCGCTGGCATTCATCACAGCCGAAGATGTAGGGGGTTCTTTGGAGGATTTCTTCTTCCTCCTCCGTGAGGTCCTCCTTTTTCTGGGTAAGGTAGGACTTGCAGTGCCAGGGGTTGAAGGTCTTCCCGCCCAACACCCTGCCGGGGCAGGCGCCGATGCAGGCATGGCAGCTGCCGCAGGATAGGGAAAGGGGCCTGTCGGGGGCAAGGGAAAGGGTGGTCAGTATGGTGCCGATGGTGACATAGGAGCCGTAGGTGGGGTTGATGAGGCAGTGGTTCCTTCCGAAGAAGCCGAGGCCCGCAGCGTAGGCGAGCCACCGGTCCACCATGGGGGAGGTATCGGTGAGGGGCAGGAAGGAGTCCCCGGGGTAGAGGGCTTTCATTTTCTCCACCATTTTTTCCATGTACCGGTGATTGATGCGGTGGTAGTCCTTTGGCCGGGCGTAGAGGGCAATGTTTGCCATTCCTTCATCCTCCGTCTTGTAGGGGAAAAGGATGACGAAAAAGGACCGGGCTCCGGGGAGAAGCTCCTCCGGGGCGAGGCGCCTGTCGATTTCCGGCGGCGCAAAGGGGACCGGACCGGTTTCGGAAAGATTTCTTTTGAGGGTATCTTCGAAAACGGCGCTGCAGGCGCCACAGGCGTCAAGGCCCAGGGACCGGGCGGCTTTGGCAAATTCCTCTTTCGGGTCCACAGTTTCACATCCTTTACAGAAAAAAATGGCGGCGCCGGAGCGCTGCCATTGATCGGTTATTTGACCATTCGTTTTGCCAGAAGTTCGCTTACCCGTTCCGTGGGCATATCATCGCTGTCATAGAGAAGGCCCTTGGGGCTCTTGATAATGAGCCGGTCCATAAGGTTCTGGCTGATGAGGTCGTTGGTGGCGGAAAGGAATGCCATGCAGGCTTTGTCGTGGTAATCTTTCGTGATGAGACGGGACAGGCCCGGCGCTTTCAGCCGCTGCTGGAGGAAGAGCTGGTGAATGGCTTTCCAGCTTTCCTTTTTCGGGCAGGCCCGGAGGAGTACGCAGATTTCGTAGCCCATGTCTTTCAGGTAGGAAATGTATTCCATGGTGTGGGATACGTTTTCCAGGGAACCTTCCTGGAGGATGTGGTACCGCCCTTCTGCCGCCTTTTTCATGGTAAGGTCTGAAAGATACCGGCCCTGTTCCATGGAGAAGTAGGCACAGTACTGGCCGTATTTCTTCATGAGCTTTTTGTACCGGGGATGGAAGCCCCGGAAATTGTCGCCCATGGACTGGACGATATTTCCATTGTACTCTTCAATGATCATGGAGGACATGCGGGTTTTCCCGGAGCCCGGCTGGCCGGCAATGATGAAGGCCATGGGGTGCTTCTGGTTACCGGTTTTATTTTCTTTGATGGAAGGCCATACGGTCCGTTCAAAGAGGTCATCCATTTCCGCCCGGTCAAATGCACTTTCTTTGGCAATGAGCTGGCGGGTCAGTTTCCCGTTCACAGGACGGAAGATCTGGTCTGCCATGTACTTCGTTTCGATATTGTATGCTTCCCGGAGCATGCTTACCTGGGTAGACATGGGGAGGCCCTGTCCTTTGCGGAGCTCTATAAGCGACATCTCACGGATGGTGGTACGCCACAGGCTGTACAGGCGGGCTTCATCGGCCCGGTCGATTTCCACGTCCCCCTTCATGGTCCAAAGCAGGTTGTGGATGGTGGTAAAGATTTCTCCATTCACTTCCAGCTGGATTCCGGGAGGGGTAATTTCCGCTGATTCACTTAATTCTTCTACTGTCCGCTCGTCATAGGGCATAGCCTGACCAACTCCTTTGCTAATTCATCTGTATACACTTGGCTTTATCATATCAGAGACTGCCGGTTTTGTCGAGAATACAATGCAGAGTTGAGAGTTGAGATTTGAGAGTTGAGGTGATCAGGCCCTGCGGGCCGGGGTCGGGTGGGGAAGTGAGCGTGCGAACGGGCGGGGGCTTCTAGCTGCTGGCTGCTGGCAACCAGGAGAGCTGGTCCGCCTGCGGAAAAAGAAAGAATTGAGAATTGAGTTTTGAGAATTGAGGTTCCGCGGCTTCGCTGCAGATTCACTCCCTGTCAGATTTGCTGACATCTCACCCCGCTGGAAAGGGGTTCGAAAATTTGCGCGCTGCTTTGCTCCGTCCTCCAAGGTGACACCGCCGGACAGAGGTTAGCCAACAGGATTGGCCCGAAGGGCCTGGCCACCTCAATTCTCTTCACTCAAATCTCAATTCTTTCTTTTTTCCGCAGTTCCTCCAGGTCCACCGCTTTTGGGGTGGCGAGGAGGGGGGAAGCGTTCCAGGGATGGTCGAAGGTTTGGATGCATTCCGTCACCGATTCGTAGGCTGCCTTTGCCAGGGAAGCGCCGAGCTCGGAGAAAGGACCGGCGTCGGTGAAGGCAGGACCCTTTGGGTCCGTGATGAAGGTAATGCCGTCGGTACCGGTACCGGTGGCGGGCTTCCCGTTATTTACGTCCGCAATACCCAGGTCATTCAGGGCAGCCGTTTTTCCTTCGGTGAGAGTAATAAGGACCCGGGCCATGATGCCATCAGGTAGGCTGCCATGGAAGAGGACCATCATATTGATGGTGCCCAGGGGGGCGAATTTCCCCTTTTCTTCCCGGTACAGGGGAGAAGAGGAGGCGCGGCAGGCGGTCTTTTCCACGCCGCCGGTAGTGATGGCTTCCACCAGCACCGGGCCGGAGCGGATGACTTTATGGGAATAGAGATTCACCTTCGCCGCCGTCAGGAGGACCGCACTTTCTTCGGGAACGGCACCGGCATCAGAAGCACAGCGGGCGAGCCAGGCTTTCACGGAGCCTCCGGGAAAATCCGATTCCCTTTCGTAGAAGGCGGTGAGTTTCCGGTTCATGGCGTAACGGACATTCCGGAAACCGCCGCCGTAGATGGCGGTGGACAGGGACCGGTGGGGCCGGTCAAAGGTAATGAGAAGGTTCTCCGGGGATACCGTAAGGGATGCGCTGGGAATCGAAAGGGGAATGGGGGTATGGGGATTGGATTGATTCATTTAGGTCACCTGGGGAATAGATATAAGATCGAGGTCGAGATCGAGGGGGATGGGACTGGAGGCCAAAAAAGTGAGGAGTGAGAAGTGAGGAGTGAGGAGTGGAGGTGCGCCGCAGCAGAATAATGGGGCGGCGCGGAGTTTGTATCCAGCGGCTCCGCCGCATCTATCTCGGGCTTTGGTGCAGACCGTATGGCCGAAGGCCAGGGGATGGGACTTCATTTGCGGCGCCAGCCGCTGTCAGGAAGTCTCCCTTTTTCAAAGGGAGATGTCTGCGGAAGCAGACAGAGGGATTCTGAAGGGCCCTGTGCTCTATGGAGTTGTAACCCCGTCACAGTCAACTATCGGAAAGATCTCTCGATTTTTTGACAATGCAGCAATTTTTGACTATAGCGTCACTACTCTGCTTACCACCCGAGGGGAAGCGTGTCAATGCTCGAGATGACGAGTGGGGATAGTGCCTGGGAAGCTGCTGGTTGTTAGCCTCCTTCCCTGGAAGGCGAGGTGTCCTGCAGAGGACCCTCGAGCCGGGCCCAAATTGGTGCCTTTACTGCACACTAAGGCACCTTCCTTTTGTGGCCCGGCGATGGCGCCGAAGGCGACGGAGGTTAGCTGATGGAGCGCCGCAGGCGAACAGGCTTTCCTGACAGTTGGGAGCTGGCCGCTGGAAGCCCTCGCAGGAACGCACGGCGCTCTACCATCCGTTACCTGGCCCGAAGGGCCTGATCCGCTCAAGGCTCAAGGCTGAAGGCTCAATGCCCACACCCGTTTGCACGCCCCCCAGCCACTCCTCAGCGCCGCAGGCTAGCCAGCTTTCCTAGAAGCTAAAAGCTCCGCACGTTCGCACGTCACCCAGCCATCCGCCAGAGTTGGCAAGCATGTTTACTTTACATTTCTATTATACCGAGGACCTTAGCCAAAACAAGCTTTCCCGCCTTACGGAGGGCTGTCATTGAAGTCATGGGGAAAATATGGTACCATGTAACTGAATTTTGTGTCAGTGAAAGATTGAATGAGGAGATTTCATGGTTATTATTCCTTATCTTGTGTTAGCAGCGGTGGCCCTGCTTTTCTTTTTTGTGTCTTACCTTATTATCTGCGGCGTACCGAAGCGGTTTAAGAAGAACAGCGAAGTCACCGATGATACTGTGGAAATCCCGCTGAAAAAAGCGCAGGAAACGCCAAAACCGGCACCGGCAGCTGCCAGATCAAAGGTGGATGATTCCACCCAGATTATCCCGGTGAAACGGAACCGTCCAAAGCCCGTCCATTTTGACGATGAAGAAGAAAAGACCCGGGTCTTCAACCGCAAGGATTTTGGAGAATCCAAGTCCCAGGACGCCTTTTCTTCCCACCTCAGCAAGGGACCCTTCCCGCCGGAACCGGAGCCCCATGTGCTCTCTTCCATGCCGGACCTGGACTCCCTGGAGGAATATTTCGTCCGCCACTTCCTGAACCGGTACGGCGCCGTTTCTACCACCGTGGAACAGGATACCCGGAAGGTGACCATGCACCTTATCGAAGGACTTCACATGAAGAACAAGGAAGCTGTGGATACCCTCACCCATATTATGGTGCAGGAAGCCATGCAGAATGCCCAGCGTACCTACGTCATGATGCCTACGCCGGTGGTACTGGAAATGGTGACCGATGCCTTTGGCGATGTGGCCCGGGGCAGCCGTTCCGATACGAAGACTATCCTGGCCTACGATGCCCTGAAAGCCATGCCCCGCATGGAGGAAAGCGAATTCCACGCCCTGGCGCTGCTCCTTATTTTCCACTATTCCCGGAATACGGACAACGTGGATGCCCAGCACCTGAAGCGGTATACGGAAAAGTATATTACCCCCTTCCTCTATAAACTGCCCGATGAATACACCGGGTATCAGCAGCTGGAATACCTGCACTGCGTTTCCCTGGAAAACAAGGATATCCCCTTCGGCCAGGTACTCCATGATTCGTATCCCTTGATCTTTGCATTCCGGGGCTGCATGAAGAGCGAACTGGCGGCGGCCTGGCCGTCCTGGCCGGAAGGCACCATTGTTCCGAGCCTTTACAATTCCTACGTGAAACCGGCGGCGGTGGATGAATCCACCCTGGCAGGCCTCTTCGATGACATGGGCCTGGAAGATGAAGTAACCAGAAGAAGCATTCTGGCCCTGGTGGAATCCCGCCCTGTCAATTACGACAGAAAGGAAATGGGCTATATCCTGGGCAAGGTATCGCCGAACCTGGAGAAGCTGCAGACTATCTGGGATAACAGCATGATCCGCCGTTCGTCCCTCACCCTCATGGGCATGTACATTGCCAAGATCTGCATCCGAGAAACCATTGGCGAAGATTTCGACCTGAGCCATTGGATGTGAGCAGGGCTGAAGCCCCTGCAAGTTAGGAGTGTGGAGTTAGGAGTGAGGAGTGCCGGTGGCGGCACACAATTCATATAGCGCCGCAATAGTAGGCCCTTTCCCAGCTAAGCCGGGCAGATGCTGTCCACTGAGGTCAGGCTTTGAGCCTTCAGCCTTGAGCCTTGAGCTGGTCCGCCTGCGGCACCTGTGTGGGCGAGCGGCGTGTGAACGAGCGGGGCTTCCAGCTTTTAGCTTCTAGCTGCCAGGAAAGCTGATCAGCCCGCGGCGCTTGTGTGTCTGGGTGGCGTGTGAACGTGTGGGGGCTTTTAGCTACTAGCGGCTAGCAACTAGGAAAGCTGATCAGCCTGCGGCGCTGCTTACGGTTGAACCCGTTGGCTTCTTCATGCCGCAGGCTGTCGAGCATTCTTGGAAGCTAGGAGCTAGCAACTAGAAGCCCCGTTCCAAATGACTCCGACCGTACTTCGTCGTAACCGCAGGACCTCAACTCTCAAATCTCAACTCTATTTATTACAACTTCATTCTGATTCAATGTTGAAAAAGCCGTACAAGCAGTATTAACTTTGAACCTCCTGCAACTGCCGGCAGCGGCAGTTTTTATTTTTGAAGAAGGGAACAGTCATGGGAATTTTTGATATCATAGGACCTATCATGGTGGGCCCCTCCAGTTCACATACCGCCGGTGCCGCCCGCATCGGGCAGACGGCTAGGGCCATTCTCGGGGAACCGGTGAAGGAGGCACGGATTACCCTCTACGGCTCCTTTGCCAAAACAGGAAAGGGCCACGGCACGGACCGGGCCCTGGCGGCGGGCCTCATGGGCTACGCGCCGGACAGCGGCACCATCCGGGATGCCCTCCGGATTGCACAGGAAAAGAATGTGGACATTTCCTTTTCCCTCTCCGAAGAGGACATGGGCCACCCCAATGTGGCAAAAATCGAAGCTTGGGGCGAAAAGGGAGCCCATGCTGTGATTATCGGCCGGTCCCTGGGCGGCGGCCGTATCATGATTACCAATATTGACGGTTACGACGTGGAAATCACGGGGGAAGAATATACGCTCCTCACCAGGCACCACGACAAGCCGGGGGTGGTGGCGAAGGTCTGCGAAGAACTGGCGATGGAACAGATCAATATTTCCACCATGCGCCTTTTCCGGAAAGGAAAGGGGAGTGAGGCGGTCATGATCATCCATACGGACCAGCCCGTACCGCCGGCGGTAGCGGAAAAAGTGAAAGATTCGAACGTAAATATTACTTACGTCATGGCATTGGATATTATCTGAGGAGGCCGTCATGGAATACCATTCGATGAAAGAACTGTTCGCCGTGGCGGACGTGGAAAAATGTTCGCCCGGTATTATTGCCTGCCGGGTAGAAGCGGAGGAAAGCGGAAAGAGCTATGAGCAGGTATGGGACCGCATGAAATATACGATTCCCGTTTTCCGGGAAGCTATCCGGAAAGGGCTGGCTGACACATCCAAGTCCGCCAGCGGCCTTGTGGGAGGCGACGGGAGCCGCCTGTTCAACGGAAATATGCGGTTCATGTCCCCCATCTGCCAGAAGGCGGCGTCCTATGCCATCGCCACGGCAGAGGCCAATGCGAAAATGTACCGCATCGTGGCCTGCCCTACGGCAGGGTCCTGCGGCATCCTGCCTGCTGTCCTTTCGGCAGTGGGAGAAGAGGTGAATGCGTCTATGTACGACTTCACCTGTGCCCTGTTTACGGCAGGAGCCATTGGCCGGGTGATTGCGGAAAAAGCATCCATTGCCGGCGCCGTAGGGGGCTGCCAGGCGGAATGCGGCGCGGCCTGCGGCATGGCAGCAGCGGCAGCGGTGGATCTCCTGAAGGGGTCCACGGAACAGATGGGCAATGCCTTCGCCCTGGCTTTGAAGAATATCCTGGGCCTGGTCTGCGACCCCGTAGGGGGCCTTGTGGAAGTGCCCTGCGTGAAACGGAACGCTTTCCACGCAGTCCATGCGCTCCTGGCGGCAGATATGGCTATGAACGGCATTAAGAGCGTCATCCCGCCGGATGAGGTGATCGAGGCCATGGGAGACGTGGGCCGAAGGCTGCCGGTGGAACTGAAGGAAACGAGCCGGGCGGGCCTGGCTATGACTAAGACCGGCCGGAAGATCAACGATGAACTCATGAGGCGGGCGAAGGAGATATAAGGAGATCGAGAGGGCCAGGCGGTGTGCGTCCGTGTGTGGGCCTTGAGCCTTCAGCCTTGAGCCTTGAGCTGGTCCGCCTGCGGCGCTTGTGTGGATGAGCGGCATGCGCCCATGTGGGGGCTTTTAGCTGCTAGCGGCTGGCAATTAGGAAAGCTGATCTGCCTGCGGCGCTTCCTACGGTTGAACCCATTAGCTTTTTCATGCCCTAGGCTGTTGAGCCTTCCTGGCAGCCAGGAGCTGGCAGCTAGAAGCCCTCATCCCTTCGCATCGACCCCAGCCACATACTACCTGCGGCGAAGCGGCTGGAACCTCAACTCTCAACTCTCAAATCTCAACTCTTTCATTTACAGGGACTGGATTCTCATGGAAGGATCCAATCCTTTTTTTGTCCGTCATGGTGGGGATTGCGGAAGACCGGTTAGCGGATAGCGGTAAAACCTTAAAACAAGAATCTCACAAAAATGGTATAATATCATAATGGCTTTATTATGCGTTGTTTACAGGAGGTAAGTCGTGGAAGAAGAACGGCTCACAGGAAATAAATATTACTATACAATTACGTACGGCTGTCAGATGAATGAAAGCGATACGGAACGTATCAACGGGCAGCTGGATGAACTGGGATATAAACCGGCGAAGCGGATGGAGGATGCGGATGTTGTCATCATGAATACCTGCTCCGTCCGGCAGAATGCGGAAGAAAAGGTGTACGGCAAAATCGGGGAAATCAAGAAGCTGAAGGAAAAGAATCCCCACATGCTCCTTGGCATTGCAGGCTGCATGGCCCAGGAAAACAAGGGAAAGCTCATCGAACGGATGCCGATTATCGATTTCGTCATGGGGCCTTACCATATCCATGACCTGAAGGACATTATCACAAAGGAAACTGCCAATGGCGGCCACGTGGTGAAGACGGAACGGAACCCCCACAGTGTCAGCGATTACAGTGAACTCCGGTCCGTGAGAAAGTCAAAGATTTTTGCCTGGGTTCCCATCATGCAGGGGTGCAACAAGTTCTGCACCTACTGCATCGTTCCTTACGTGCGGGGAAGGGAAATCAGCCGTACCATTCCCGATATCTGCCGGGAAATTCGCGGGCTTGCCAGCGAGGGGTACAAGGAAATCACTTTGCTGGGACAGAATGTGAATTCCTATGGCCTCGATTTCCGGAATGGTACCAACTTCGCCGACCTCATCCGGGCTATCGATGAAATCGACGGCATTGAACGGGTACGGTACATGACATCCCATCCCCGGGATATGACCTTTGACATGGTGGATGCCATGGCAGCGTCCCCAAAGGTGGTGCGGCACATGCATCTCCCCGTACAGCACGGATCCAATGAAATGCTGCGCCGCATGAACCGGGGCTATACCATCGAACATTTCAAGGAACTCCTTTCCTATGTGCGGGAAAAAATGCCGGACATTGCGGTCACCACGGACCTGATTACGGGATTCCCGGGAGAAACGGAAGCCATGCACGAAGAGACATTGAAGCTTCTGGAAGACCTGCGCTTTGATTCGGCGTATACCTTTATTTATTCCCCAAGAACCGGGACACCGGCAGCCCGGATGGAAGACCAGATCGACGACGAGACAAAGCATCGTCGGCTGCAGGAACTGATGGATACGGAAAATCCCATTTCCCTGGCCCTCAATAAAAAGATGGAAGGCCACACCTATGAAATCATCGTGGAAGGACCTTCCAAACAGGATGAAAACCACTGGTACGGCCGTACTTCTTCCAACAAGATGATCCTCTTCCCCTATAAAGAAGGCATCCATGTGGGAGATACGGTGAAGGCCAGGGTGGACCTGGCCCAGACCTGGGTACTGAAGGGGAAACTGGAAGATTGAGGATTCGGGCCGAAGGCCCGAAAGATCTAGGCCTAGGTCTAGATTTAGAACCTTAGCGGCAAAGCCGCAGACTTTTATCACTTTATTCTCAGGAGGGCGAAATGGCAAAGACTCCTTTAATGGCACAATATAAGCAGGTGAAGGATGGCTATAAGGACTGTCTCCTTTTCTATCGGCTCGGCGATTTCTATGAGCTCTTTTATGATGATGCCATCACCGCATCCCATGAGCTGGAACTGACGCTGACAGGAAAGAATGCGGGCCCTGAAGGCCGGGTGCCCATGTGCGGCATTCCATTCCATGCGGCGGAAATCTATATTTACCGGCTCATCCAGAAGGGCTACAAGGTGGCTATCTGCGAGCAGCTGGAGGACCCGAAGAAGGCGAAGGGACTCGTAAAAAGGGACGTTATCCGGGTCATTACACCGGGTACCATTCTTTTTGAGAATTCCATTGCCGATAAGTCCAACAATTACCTGATTTATATCATGGAAGGGGACAGGGAAATCGATGCGGTGCTGGCTGACGTTTCCACCGGTGAATGCTGGTGGGGGGTCTGGGACAAAAAGAAGGAAAAAGACGATTTCTTCGACATGCTTTCTGTCTATTCCCCGGCGGAAGCCATCTGCGCCGTGTCCGATGAATTCTACGGAAAACTGACCAGCTTCTGCGCCGCCCGGCTGGGGGCCTGCCTCATGTCCCGGTCCGAATCGGAAGAGGAAGGGGATATCCCGCCGGCTGCTGCCTCTATTGAAAACGACAATGTGCAGCTCGTTTTCCGGCGGCTGTCGGCTTACCTGAAGGATGTCATGAAAACCGAGGTGGCATCGTTCCATTCGGTGCAGCCCATGCGGGAAGACCATACGCTCACCCTTTCGGAGGAGTGCCTCCGGAACCTGGAAATTACCAGGAATATGAGGGACGGCGGCCGGAAAGGGACGCTCCTGGAACTCCTGGACTACACCCATACCGCCATGGGGGCACGGCTCCTGAAACGGTGGCTGGAGAGGCCGCTTACCGATGTGAACCGGATCACCCTCCGGCAGAATGGCATCGAAGAGCTCACCACCCACATGACGGAGCTCACAAATCTGGAGGACATGCTGTCCCAGGTCTTTGACTTTGAACGAATCCTGGGACGCATCGAGGCAAATTCCACATCCCCCAAGGACCTCCTGGCCCTGAAGGCGAGCCTGAAGATGGTGCCCCAGATCAAGAACCTTTTGGCCGGGGCGGGGTCGGTGATCCTGAAGAAGCTGAATGCCCAGATCGGCATCCACGGACCGGTGTATGACCTGCTGGACCGGTCCATGAATGAAAACGGCACCGGCAACATCCGGGACGGAAAGTACATTAAAGAAGGGTTTTCTTCGGAATTGGACGAAGTCCGTTCCCTTTCCGAAAACAGCCAGAAGTACATTGCGGACCTGGAGGAACGGGAGAAGGAAAAAACCGGCATTAAACTGAAAATCGGGTTCAATAACGTATTCGGCTATTATTTCGAAATTTCCAATGCCAATAAGATTCCGGTGCCTGCCTATTACATGAGAAAGCAGACCCTGGTGAATGCGGAGCGCTACATAACGCCGGAGCTGAAGGAGTTCGAAGCGAAGGCGCTGACGGCGAAAGAAAAGACGGAGGAACTGGAACTCAAGATTTACCAGGCCGTGAAGGCGGAAATCCGTCCGGAAATCCCGGATATGCAGAAGACAGCGCGGGCCCTGGCCCAGCTGGACTGCCTCTCCAGCCTCGCCCGGGCAGCCCTGAAGGACCGGTATGTGAAGCCACAGATTACCAACGCCAGGGAAGGCCGGATTTCCATTAAAGACGGCCGGCACCCCATGGTGGAGCATGCGCTGAAGCGGGAAATGTTCGTACCTAACGATACGGAACTGAACCACAATGACCAGGAAATTCTCGTCATCACGGGCCCGAATATGGCGGGCAAGTCCACTTACATGCGGCAGGTGGCGGTGCTCACCATTATGGCCCAGGTGGGGTCTTTCATTCCCGCCAGGAGCGCTTCTTTCTCGCCGGTGGACCGCATATTCACCCGGGTAGGAGCCAGCGACGATATTTCCACAGGCCAGAGTACGTTCATGGTGGAAATGCAGGAGGTGTCCCATATCCTCCGGAATGCCACGAAGAACAGCCTCATCCTTCTCGATGAAATCGGCCGGGGCACCAGTACCTACGACGGCATGAGCATTGCCCGGGCGGTGGTGGAGTATATCGATGAAAAAATTCACGGATTTACCCTCTTCGCCACCCATTACCATGAACTGTCGGACATGGCGGACCACAGCAGCCATATCAAAAATTACACGGTCACCGTGAAGGAACGGGGAAAGGATATTACCTTCCTCAGGCGCATCGTGCCGGGCTGCGCCGACCGGAGTTACGGTATCCACGTGGCCAGGCTTGCAGGGCTGCCGGAATCCCTTTTGAAACGGGCAGATGATATCCTCCAGGGATTGGAAGAAAAGGACGGCGTTAAGCCCACTGCCGCCCCTGCAAAACAGGGACAGGACAGTCCCATGGGAATGGATCTCTTCACGTCCCCCATTATTGATGAACTGGCGAACATGGATGTCATGAGCAAGACTCCCATTGAGGCCATGGAAATCCTGTTCCGCCTCAGCAAGGAAGCAAAGGAGGGAAGATAATGGCACTGATTCATGTGCTCGATGAAGTTACGGCAAACCAGATCGCCGCCGGTGAAGTGGTGGAACGTCCGGTGAATGCGGTGAAAGAACTGGTGGAAAACGCAGTGGACGCTTCTGCCCATGAAATTGAAGTGGAAATTGCAGACGGCGGCATGACCTATATCCGGGTCACCGATGACGGCTGCGGCATGTCCGAGGAAGATGCCAGGCTGTCGGTCATCCGCCATGCCACCAGCAAGATTTCCTCGGTGGATAATATTTACCATATCGCTTCCTTGGGATTCCGGGGAGAAGCACTCCCCAGCATTACCTCCGTTTCCCGGTCTTCCATCACCACCCGCCGGAATGAGGACGTGGAAGGCACGGTGCTGGAAATGGAGGGGGGAGAGATCAAAGAAGTCAAACCCTGCGGCGCACCGGCGGGGACTACGGTGGAGGTGCGGGACCTTTTCTACAACGTACCGGCCCGCAAGAAATTTCTGAAATCCGAGCGCACCGAGTCCAGCCGCATCAACAGCATGGTGGGAAAGCTGGCCCTGGCAAATCCGGATATTGCGTTCCGCCTCATCAATAATGGCCGCACCGTCATCGAGACCCCCGGCAACGGACGCCTTATGGATGTGGTTTCCGCCCTCTACGGCACAAAGACGGCCGGAGAAATGCTGGAAGTGAAGGATGAAGGAAATGAGGTCTTCCTGGAAGGTCTCATTTCCAAGCCATCCCTTCTGAAAAGCAGCCGCCAGTACCAGACCATTATCATCAATCGAAGGGTCGTAGAAAGTGCGGTGGTCACGAAGGCTGTGGATAACGCCTACCATTCCCTGCTCCCAAAGAACGGGTATCCACTCATGGTCCTTTCGTTTCAGGTGCCGCCGGAGACTATTGATGTCAATGTGCATCCCCAGAAGAGGGAAATCAAATTCTCCGATGAACAGGCCCTGTTCCGCCTCGTGTACCACGCAGTGCTTGGAACATTAACCTCCCAATCCACGGCGGACACCATAGCCCGGGAAATGATCCGGGACCCGGGCCATGAAATCGTCCATGGCGGCAGCTTCAAACCCGGGGATATCCGGGTGGAAGACCATCCTTCAGGAAAGCCGGACATCGGCCTTTCGGAAGAGACGGCGCCAAAGAGGTCCTGGGGAGAGCCGGCGGCCCAGGCTTACCATCCCAGTGCCCATCCGCCTTTTACAGGCGGGGGACAGGGACCTTCCCGGGAAGAATCCTACGTGCCTGATACGGACAGGAAGGACCTTTTCTCCAGCCGCTCCGTATTTAATGGGTACAGGAAGGAAGGGGAAAATCCGGAAGACCGGAAGGCGGTCACGGCGGATCCCCTTTTTGAAGAAGAAAAACAGGAGGACCCGGTGATCCCCCTGGGACAGGTATCGGACTGCTTCATCCTCTGCCAGCACGGGAAGGACCTCCTCATCATTGACCAGCATGCGGCCCATGAACGGGTGCGGTATGACCATCTGGCACAGCGGGCGGAGGGAATCCCGGTCCAGGAGATCCTCATTCCCTACCTCATCCATGTGGACAGCGAAGATATTCCTCTCCTGATGGATAAGAAAGAGGACATCGAAAGGCTGGGAATCACCTTCGAACAGGCGGGACCTGATGTGATCCGCATTACCGGGGCGCCGGAAGACCTGTCCCAGACAGAAATGGAACGGGTGGTTGAGGAACTGGTGAAGGCGTACCATGAAAAGGATGTGCCTTCCCCGGAAACCATGCGTCACCGCATGATGGCCTACGCCGCCTGCCGGGGCGCCATCAAGCGGGGGGATCCCCTGAATATCCGGCAGATGAAGGAACTCATTACGGACCTTTTCCATACGTCCCGTCCCTTTGTGTGTCCCCACGGCCGGCCCACCATTGTGAAGTTCACACCTACGGAACTGGGAAGGCTGTTCAAACGGCCATGACCATGGGAATCACCACCATACGGAATGTGACAAGGCCTGTGAAAGAAGAGGCCTGGGCAAGGGCAGAGGCACTGGGACTTCCTTATTTCCGCCGGGAAGGCACATTGGATGACATGATGACCGCCTTCCGTCTGGAGGGGCTCCTGGTGTATGGGAAAGACCTTCCCTATTACTACGGCGGTGGGGGAGAGTACCATTACCATTTCGGCACATCGGTGCTCAGGAAAGGGCAGATGGAGCAGGGCCATGAAGACCGGCTCTGCCGTCTCCTTCCCCATAAAGAGGACCTGACGGTGCTGGATGCCACCTTTGGCCAGGGCGGGGACTCCCTCACCATGAGCTGGTTTCTGGGGGATAGGGGCCATGTGACGGCTCTGGAGAAAAGCACAGCTCTTTGGGAAATCGGCCAGGCCGCCATCGATTCCTATGAGGATTCGAAGGAAGAAGGACTGACCCGGGCTCTTCGGCGGATTACCCTCATCCATGAAGATTTCCGGACATTCCTTGAAAAAGCAAAGCCAAAGAGCTTTGATGTCATTTATTTTGATCCCATGTTCAAGGCGCCGGTGAAGCGGAGAGAAAACAATATGGAGGGGTTCCGAAAGGCAGCGGCCTATGACTCCCTGACAGAAGAAATCCTTGGCCTGGCCCAAAGGACAGCGGCCATGAGAATTATCGTGAAGGAGCGGCCCTTTTCCCGCCTCTTTTCTACAGGGCTCTTCCATTTTGTGGACAGGAGAAAAGGACAGAGTACAGCTTACGGGGTGATGGATGTATGAAAAAAGACAGGCTCATAACCATACTGGGACCTACGGCGTCGGGCAAAACGGATCTTTCTATATACCTGGCAAAAGCGCTGGGGTCATCCATTATTTCCGGAGACGCTTTCCAGATCTACCGGCACATGGATATCGGTACCGCCAAAGTCACGAAAGAAGAGGCCCGGGGAGTGCCCCATTATCTGGTGGATGAACTGGAGCCTTCCGAGTCCTATTCGGCGGCTGATTTCCAGGAGAAGGCCAAGAAGATTATCCATAGAGAAAACGAAGCGGGCCGCATCCCCATTGTCTGCGGCGGTACGGGCCTCTATATCCAGGGGCTCCTGGAGGGGTATTCCTTCCTTCCCAAGGGAAAGGGACGGAGCCAATGGGAGACACTGCTGGAGGAAAAAGGAAAGGAAGCCCTCATTCAGGCACTGGAGGCGAAGGGAGAAAAAGATATTCCCCCCGATCCTCAGCGGATGGTCCGTAAACTGGAGCTCCTGGAGGCGGGAGAGGGAATGGAAAAGCCAAAAAAGGCGGATTCCCTCCTTTTTGATGGGCCTGTTTTGGGAATTGCTATGGACAGGGCCGTTTTATATGATAGAATAAATAAGCGAGTCCATCTCATGATTGAAGCAGGACTCCTGGACGAAGTCAGGCATCTCCTGGCCTCCGGCCTTTCTGAATCATCCCAGGCGCTGAAGGGGATTGGGTATAAAGAACTCATTCCTGTGGTGAAGGGGGAGCGGACCTTAGAGGAAGGGGAAGCGCTGATCCAGAAAAATACCAGGCACTTTGCCAAAAGGCAGCTCACCTGGTATAGACGAATGCCATATATTCACTGGGTGGAACGCGGTCCATCAGAAGAAGACATATGGTACAGGGAAATCAAGGCCTATGTCATTTCATATTTCAGAGGAGAAAACAACGATGGAAGGTAAACTGAATCTGCAGGATACATTTTTAAATGAAGCAAGGAAGGAAAATGCACCGGTAGCCATTTTCCTGATGAATGGAGTCCAGCTGAAGGGCCGGGTCAAGTCCTTTGACAGCTTTACGGTTCTCCTGGTCAGCGAAAACCGTTCCCAGCTCATTTATAAACACGCTATATCAACAATTCAAAGGATCTGATGACAACAAATGAATAAAAAACTGGAACAGGTACAGAAAGAGGCGCTTGCTCTTTGTGCGCCTGTTTTTCATGAAATGGAAGAGATATCCCTTTTCAACACACAGAAAGTACTGGAAGCATTCCGGAAACACCATCTTTCCGCCTATCATTTTGCAGCGTCCAACGGCTATGGCTACGGGGACCCGGGCAGGGAAAAACTGGAAGAAATCTGGTGCGACGTTTTCCACGCAGAAAGTGCACTGGTGCGGCCGCAGTTCGTGTCCGGCACCCATGCCCTGGCCACGGTGCTCCTGGCTCTCCTGAATCCGGGGGATACCATGGTTTCTGCTGTAGGAGCTCCCTATGACACCATGGAAAGTGTCATTGGCATTACGGGTAATGCGCCGGGAAACCTGAAATCCAAAGGGGTCCATTATAAAGAAGTTCCCCTGAAGGGTAATACCTATGACCTTCAGGCCATTTCCGACGCCGTGGATGAACATACGAAACTCGTAGAAATCCAGCGGTCCCGGGGATACATGCTCCGGGATTCCCTTTTCCCGTCGGACATTAAAAAAATCATTGACACCGTAAAGGCAAAGAATCCGGATACCATCTGCTTCGTGGATAACTGCTACGGCGAATTTACAAACAAAGAAGAACCGATTGAACTGGGCGCCGACATCACTGCCGGTTCCCTCATCAAGAATGCCGGCGGCGGTTTGGCTCCCACGGGGGCCTACATCTGCGGCCGGAAGGACCTGGTGGAACTGTGCTCCTATGTATGGACTGCCCCGGGCCTTGGTGCGGAAATGGGATCCTATGCCGCTTCCTACCGCCCCTTCTTTGAAGGACTCTTCCTGGCACCCCACATGACAAGACAGGCCATGATGAGCGCTGAATTCTGCTCTGCCGTCTTCAAGCTCCTGGGATTCAAGACTTCCCCGGAACCGGGACACCTCCGGACAGACCTTATTACCACGGTGACACTGGACTCGGAAGAAAACATGTGCCGCTTTGCAGAAGCCATCCAGAACTGGTCTCCCGTGGACTCCGATGCCACACCGGTGCCGGGTCCCATGCCGGGATACGTGGACCCCATTATCATGGCGGCAGGCACCTTTGTCCAGGGCTCCACTATTGAAATGTCCGCTGATGGCCCTGTGCGCCCGCCGTACGTGATGTACTTCCAGGGGGGGCTCACCTTCGAACACGCCCAGCTGGCCATCATGGGAGCTGCAGAAAAGGTACTGGAAGCCCAGGGGAAGATGTGAGAAAGATTGAGACCGGAATTGAGGGGACCGAAGGTCTGAAGGTCCAGATTCAGGCCCAGATCTAGCCCCCCAGCGGCTTCGCCGAATTCTATCTCTTCAAATCCTCATATAAATAAAATCATTACACAGACTTAACATTTCTGACCATCCGTGGTATAATAGTTCTCGTCATGGGGCTATAGCTCAGTTGGTCAGAGCGCTTCGCTCACATCGAAGAGGTCTCCGGTTCGAACCCAGATAGTCCCACCATAACCCGCCTGCGGCGGGTTTTTTATTGTCTTTTACTGTCCTGTAAAAGGCAGCTCCGGGATAGATTGACGAATGAAAAGGAAATGCTGCGGCCTTTGGCAAGGACACTGTCCGTTGTATAAGGCTGTGCCTCCGGCAGGGCTGTGGCCTTTGGCAAGGGTGATGGTGGCGGCGCGCAGATCAGATAGCGCCGCAGTTTTATATTATCGCAGCCATGCAGGCCCATCGAGTAGGAGGCGGGCTTCGGCCCGCCGACCTCTCACACCACCGTACGTACCGTTCGGTATACGGCGGTTCTTTAGTTTTCGCATTCCTGCTTATGCAAGTCTGCGATGATGTTGTTGTTTTCAGCAATCCTCACATGGATGGGCACTTCGGCATATCCCTGCTGTTCCGCAGCTGCTTTCTGCCAGTAGTCTTCTTTCTGAAGTTGTCTGCCTTTAAGCCCATGGTTGGTTACTTTCATTGACTAACATCTCCTAAAGTTCAGCCCTTCCCAGATGCCTATGAGCCATCTGGTACTATGGCCTCTGCTGACCTCTCACGGCAAATCTTATTTCAACCACAGCACAGCCCAGTAAATACAGCCTTATTCTGCTGTGTCCGTGAGACCTCCCCAGGTAAGAACGCACTCTTTCTCTCCATATATCCGCCACATGTACTCTGCAGGATTCCGTACAGCTATGGGACTTCAGTTTGTGCAGCAACCTTATCCATCCTGCCGTAGCCTTATGTGGTTCTTGTACATCGGACCGGAGATTTGCCTGCACCTTCCTTCAGATTCCACCTCACGATGGACACCCTTGGTGTTCGGCTATGACCTTCCCGCTGTCGGGCGGTCTAGGGACTTTCACCCTTAAGAGTGCGCCCATGCTGGGCACACTTGGAGATGGCAGTCCTGCATAGGACTGCCAAGTTTGGCCTGAATATAAAAGACTCTTAGCCTGCCCATAAAGCGCCTTCCTTATCGGCCATCCATCCCGCGCCAAAGGCGCAGTATGGATGCGGCGAAGCCGCGAAACCTCAAATCTCAACTCTCAAATCTCAACTCTCAACTCTGTCTTTCCCAACAGTCTATATTCACGTATTCTTCCATTCATGATACTTATTCATGGTATGTTTCTAAAGGAATATGGATTTTTCTTATTTTTATCGGGAAGATTGTGAAAGATTGTGGTAATATAGGGCAGTACTCGAAATCTCGTAATTAAACATATCAGGAGGATTATATGATTACCGGCGATATCAATCATCTGGAAGAATACAAAAAACAGCTGCCTTCTTTTATTTACCAATGCCTTAATGCTGTGAAGACATTTCCATTTGATGACAGGCTCGATGGCAAGTACGACATCTGCGGCTGCTCCATGTCTGTGGAGTCTCCCGCTACAGAAAGAGTGGAGGATCGGAAACTGGAGGGCCATAAAAAATTTATAGATATCCAGTTTGAAATCCGGGGGGAAGAAGAATGGATCGGCGTGGAAACATCCTTTGAAGCGGGACCCTGTATAGAGGCCCATGAAGACAGGGATCTCTATTTCTATGAATCCGGTAAAAACGGGGAATCCCGCATCTATTTCACCACTGGCCGGTTTGCGGTGTTCTTCCCGGAGGACCTGCACCGTCCCCTCTGCATGGGGGAGAAGGGAGCCCTTACACTTCGGAAAGCGGTGGTGAAGGTGCCGGTGGACCGGGTATAAATATTACACAGGATTTACAGGAATGACCATTGGTCTATATTGACTATTAGTCAACAATTTGTTATTATAAGAAAGATTCATAAGGGCAGGATAGTTTCGTTTGACAATGACCTGCCCTGCCATCTTTTTCAAGGGGGTTATGTATGAGATATAAGAAGTTAGCTGCCGCTGTCATGGCAGCCGGTTTCCTTCTGTCCGCCGGCGCGCTCATGGGCGGATGCGGCTCTTCCAAACAGGCAGGAGCCCAGCAGCAGGCCATGAAGGTAACGACCTTTAAGCCCTTCAAATCGGATACTCCGATTATGAGGGAATATACCGGCTCTATCATGGCGCTGCAGGAAGTACCGGTAAGGTCCAAGGTGTCCGGTACGGTGATGGAAAAATATATTTCCGGCGGTGCCCAGGTAGTCCAGGGGCAGCCCCTTTTCCGGCTGGATACGAGAAATTATTCTTCCAGCCTTGCAGCAGCCCAGGCCAGCGCGGCCCAGGCCTCTGCCAATTATGAAAACGCCAGCCGGGACCTGGCCCGTTATGACCAGCTGATCCAGTCCGGCGCCATTTCCCAGAAGACCTATGACAGCCAGAAAGCAGCCACCGATGCTTACAAGGGCGTGCTGGATGCAGCGGAAGCCCAGGTGAATATCGCTTCCAATAACCTGAACGATACCATCGTGGTGGCTCCATTCAACGGTACCCTTTCCATGGATGACGTGAACGTAGGTACCTATGCCACCGCAGGGAATACGGCTCTGGTGACTATTTCTTCTTCGGACCCCATTTATGTACAGTTCGATATGTCTGAAAGTGAATACCTGTCCCTGAAGAAAGAGAATAAGGAACTGGGGGATAACCTGAAGCTTCGCCTTTCTGATGGTACTCTCTATGGGGAAACAGGCAAGATTGTCCAGGTGAACCCCTCCATGACCGGCGGCCAGCTCTCCATGAAGGCCGCTTTCCCGAACCCCGATAACCTCCTTGTACCCGGTATGTATGCTTCCATCGTTTCGGATAACGAAATTGCCAAGGGCAGTATCCTCATCCCCACAAAGGCCCTTGTACAGCTCCTGGATAAGGATATGGTGGACGTGGTGGTAGATGGCAAGGTAAAACAGAAAGCCGTTAAAGTCGGCGGAACCTATGGCATTTACTCCATTATTGTAAGCGGCATTGACTCGAATGATGAAATCATTGTGGATGGCCAGAATAAAGTGAAAGTCGGCCAGGCCGTGGAGGCTGAAGAAACGACAAAAGATAAACTGGAGTCCGATGCTGCGGCATCTGTCAAAGGCCAGACCGCTTCCGACCGCAACAACGGAAAGTAAGGTGGGACTATGGCAAATTTCTTTATCAAACGTCCTATCTTTGCTATCGTTGTGGCCCTGGTTATTTCTATTGCCGGTCTCATCTGTATCTTTACGCTCCCCATGGACCGGTACCCAAAAATCACGCCGCCCCAGGTATCCGTTCGTGCTACCTATTCCGGCGCTGATGCGGAGGTCGTGGCCCAGACGGTGGCGGAAGTCATCGAAAAGAATGCGGTGTCAGTGGAAGGCTTTGAAAGTATGTCTTCCAGCAGTAACTCCAACGGTTCCTACGTACTGACAGTGCAGTTCCTGACGGGGACGGACTCCGATATGGCTACGGTCCGCACGCAGAATGCAGTCACCGCCTCCGACGCCAGCCTGCCGGATACGGTCCGTAACATCGGTGTCACCACGAAGAAGTCCTCCGGCGATATGGCTCTTGTAGTCAGCTTATATTCGCCCCACGGCACCTACGATAAGAACTTCCTGAAGAACTATTTCAGCATAAACTACCTGGATGAACTGAAGACCATCAAAGGCGTCGGTACGGTCCAGGAATTCGGTTCTGACTATGCCATGCGTATCTGGATGGATCCGACGAAAATGGCGCAGAACAATATCACCGCTTCTGAAATCATCTCTGCCGTAACGAACCAGAACCAGCAGATTGCTGCCGGCAATATCGGTGCGGCTCCGGTGACAAAAGACCAGCCCTTCCAGTATGTGGTTACCGCCCAGGGCCGTCTGGTGACAGCGGAAGAATTCGGAAATATTATCCTCCGTACGAATAAAGACGGCAGCCTCCTTCACCTGAAAGATGTGGCCCGGACGGAACTGGATGCCAGAAACTATGACTTCATCTCCCGTGCCGGCGATTATGAAACATCCGCCGTTGCGTTCTCCCTTACCGATGATGCGAACGCCGTGGAAACCATCGGCGCCATTAAGGCAAAGCTGGCAGAAGATGCGAAAACCTTCCCCGATGACATGAAGTATGTCATCAACGCGGATAACACCGATTTCATCTTCGCCTCCATCAAGGAAGTACTCCACACCTTCGTGGAAGCCCTCATCATCGTAGCCATCATTGTGTACATTTTCCTCCAGAACTGGCGGTCCACCCTGATTCCTATGATTGCGGTGCCGGTTTCATTGCTCGGTACCTTCGCTTCTTTCAAGGTCCTCGGATTTACCATCAATACCCTGACCCTCTTCGCCATGGTCCTTGCCATCGGGCTCGTCGTGGATGATGCCATCGTCGTTATCGAAGCCGTGGAATACGAAATGCGGTACAACAACCTGAATCCCCGGCAGGCAACGGTGGCAGCCATGAAAAAGGTGCAGAGCCCGGTTATCGGGGTCGCCGTAGTCCTGTCTGCCGTATTTATTCCGGTTGCCTTCCTCGGCGGCATCATGGGTATCCTTTATAAACAGTTCGCATTGACCATTGCGGTGTCCGTCATTCTTTCCGCCTTCACCGCCCTGTCCCTGACCCCGGCCCTCTGCGCCGGACTCTTGAGACCGAACAAGAAAAAAGCGGATAAGGGGCGGCTGGATCGTTTCTGGGACCGTTTCAACGATGGATTCGATCACATGGTGGAAGCCTATGGTGCCATCCTGGCCCGTTTGGCCCATGCTATTTATGTGCCTATCGGTGTGCTGGCCGTCCTCTTTGTGGCAGCCACCTTCATGTTTATCAAGCTGCCAACGGCCTTTATTCCCCAGGAAGATAACGGATTCTTCCTGAATGCCTTCCAGCTGCCGGAAGGCTCCGTCAATGTCCGTACCGCCCAGTACGTCACGGAATTCCTGAAGTACATGGGTGAAGATCCGGCAGTAGAAGTCACCCAGGGCGTTGTGGGCTTTGATATTCTTTCCGATGGCCAGAAGCCGAATGCTGCCCTTTCTTTCATCAAGCTGAAACCCTGGGATGAACGGAAGACCAAGGACCAGCAGATCAATGCAGTCATGGCCAGAGCCTTCGCCTTCAATGCCACCCATCCCGGTGTGACAGTGATGCCCCTCAACCCGTCTCCTATTCCGGGCCTCGGTGCTTCCGGCGGTTTCACCATGTACATCCAGAATAAGAATGGCGATTCCAATGAAGCCATGCAGGCTGTGGTGAACCAGTTCCTGGCCGCTGCCAACCAGCGTCCGGAAATCCAGCAGGCCTACACCACATTCCGTATGGATACGCCATCCTACAATTACGATGTGGACAGGGACAAGGCGGCCAAGTATGGCGTCAATGTGAGCGATATCTTCACCGCCCTCCAGGCCTTCTACGGCTCTGTACAGATCAACGATTTCACCCGTTTCGGCCGTAACTTCAAAGTTGTGGCCCAGGCGGACACCCAGTACCGCATGAGCCCGACGGACAACAAGTTCATGTCTGTCCGTGATTCCAGCGGTAATATGGTACCAATCAGCAACTTCATTACCCCGAAGAAAGGCAACGCCGTATCCGTCATTACCCGGTTCGATAACTTCCCGGCCGTTAAGATCGGCGGCAACCAGGCAGCCGGTTATTCTTCCGGCCAGGCCCTGAATGCCCTGGAAGAAGTGGCAAAGGAAACCCTGCCGAATGGCTACGGATATGCCTTTGCAGAATCCTCGGCACAGGAACGGGAGGCCAGCGGCAAGACCGTGTATGCACTGGCCCTTGGCATGCTCTTTGTATTCCTTTCCCTGGCAGCTCTCTACGAAAGCTGGAAAGTGCCATTCTCCGTTATCCTTGGTATTCCGACAGGTTTCTTCGGAGCCTGCCTCGGTGCCTTTGTATTCAATGTATACAATGATATTTATTTCCAGATCGGTCTTTTGACCATCATCGGCCTGGCGGCAAAGAACGCCATACTGATTGTAGAATATGCGAAGGTCCGTGTGGACAGCGGTATGGAAGTGGTGAAAGCTTCCATCGAAGCATCGAAGATTCGTCTCCGTCCTATCCTCATGACCTCCCTGGCCTTCATCCTCGGCAACGTTCCGCTGGCCCTCTCCACCGGCGCCGGATCTGTATCCCGCTCCGAAATGGGTATCGCTGTAGTCTTCGGCGTGCTGTCAGCAACGTTCTTCCAGATTTTCATCGTCCCCATGCTCTTCATCGTTATCGAACGGATCCATGGGTTCCGGAAACCGAAGAAACCGGTCACCATTGATGAATAATCGGTGAAGCCGAATAAAAAATCCTGAAAAATGAGCAATCATTTTTCAGGATTTTTTTCCTTTTGTGTGGCTCGCTGTACGTGCGAACGGGCGAGGGCTTCTAGCTTCTGGCTGCTGGCAATTAGGAAAGCTGGCCAGCCTGCAGCGCTTTTCGGGCTGGATGTACGTTTGAACGGCTGTGAGCCTTGAGCCTTCAGCCTTGTGCCTTGTGCAGATCAGGCCCGCAGAGCCTGATCGCCTGGCAGATGGATCCGGGAGAGGCGCTGGTTGATTCGCAAAGTCAGATTTCATAAGGACCTTTATGCACTGCTTCGTTATAACGCTCCTTACGTAGCTTAAGCTGGCAGATAGGAAAGGGGCACTTTTGGAAACGGAGGAATAGCAATGACCCTTGCGAGCCATCCTTCAGAGGCAGTGAAAAAAATCAGAATGAGGTACAGAGTGACAGGGCAATACAAAGTACTGCAATGGAAAGTACAGGAAATGGCCAGCTGCCGAAAAAAGGAACAGGGAGAGTGGTAATTATGCTGGACCTGGTCATCAGCCATAAAAAAACAGCCCGCCAGGGATAACTGTCCCTGACGGGCTTTCATGTGCGCCCAGCATGGGCGCACTCTTAAGGGTGAAAGTCCCTAGACCGCCCGACAGCGGGAAGGTCATAGCCGAACACCAAGGGTGTCCATCGTGAGGTGGAATCTGAAGGAAGGTGCAGGCAAATCTCCGGTCCGATGTACAAGAACCACATAAGGCTACGGCAGGATGGATAAGGTTGCATGACAAACTGAAGTCCCATAGCTGTACGGAATCCTGCAGAGTACATGTGGCGGATATATGGAGAGAAAGAGTGCGTTCTTACCTGGGGAGGTCTCACGGACACAGCAGAATAAGGCTGTATTTACTGGGCTGTGCTGTGGTTGAAATAAGATTTGCCGTGAGAAGTCAGCAGAGGCCATAGTACCAGATGGCTCATAGGCATCTGGGAAGGGCCGAACTTTAGGAGATGTTAGTCAATGAAAGTAACCAACCATGGGCTTAAAGGCAGACAACTTCAGAAAGAAGACTACTGGCAGAAAGCAGCTGCAGAACAGCAAGGATATGCCGGAGTGCCCATCCATGTGAGGATTGCTGAAAACAACAACATCATCGCAGACTTGCATAAGCAGGAATGCGAAAACTAAAGAACCGCCGTATACCGAACGGTACGTACGGTGGTGTGAGAGGTCGGCGGGCCGAAGCCCGCCTCCTACTCGATAGGCAAGTATGGGAAAACCGAAGAATCGCCGTATACCGATCGGTATGTACCAAGGTATGAGAGGTGGGAGACCTGCTTTCTCATCCGTTATTTTGTGGAAGAGGCCCTTCTGTCAGTTCCTGTATCAGGTTGTGGACGGTGGTGATTTTATTGATTTTCCAGGCATTGGCACCGCAGAAGACCAGACCGTGGTCCACGTCTCCTTTTACGGCACGGATGAGGGCCTGGGTAATGCAGTAGGGGGTGGTGCTGGGATCACAGGTTTTCAGGCAGTGGAAGCAGTTTGTGACGGGTATCCGCCGCTGTCTGACAGCGCAGACAAAGGGATTCAGCAGGGCCCGGCCCGGCATGTGGACAGGGCTCTGGACGATAGTCACGTCTTTGGCCTTTGCTTTGACATACATATTCTTGAATGCCTCGGCTGCGTCACATTCTTTGGTAGCCACGAAGCGGGTGGCCATCTGCACTCCTGAGAGTCCCAGGGACAGGTAATGCTCTATATCTTTTTTATCGAAAATCCCGCCACCGAAGATGACGGGGATTTTTTTATTGAACTTCTCTTCAAATTCCCTGACCACGTCGAGAATTTCACGGATTTCTTTTTCATAGCCATCGCTTTCATGCATTTTGACCTGTTCCCGGGTATATCCCAGATGGCCGCCAGCTTTTGGCCCTTCGATGACCACCAGGTCCGCAGTGCGATTGTGGTGCCGCGCCCAGAGCTTCAGAATGACCCTGGCCGCCTTTGGGGAACCGATAATGGGAGCAATTTTGGTGTCCGTTCCTTCTACGCAGACCGGAAGGTCCGCAGGGAGACCGGCTCCGGAAAAAATGATATCTGCCCCGTTTTCTGCAGCCGTACGGGTGTAGTCTTCATAATGCTGTCCCCGCCACATGATGTTCACACCGATAATGCCATTCTTTGCTTTTTCCCGGGCTCGCTGGAGCTGGTCTTTCAGGGCACGAATATTGGCTTTGACTGTATTTGTGCGGAAATCGGGTTCATTGAAACCGACCTGGGCGGCGGAAATCACCCCAATACCACCCTCCTTCGCTACGGCCCCTGCCAATCCGGAAAGGCTGACGCCTATCCCCATACCGCCCTGGATGATAGGAACCCGGGCAGTCAGGTCACCGATATGAAGCTTTGGAAAGTTCATAGTATTTCTCCTTACTGTTTCATAAATATGAAACTATAAATTAAATGTGTTTGACAAATAGCTGTACTTAATATATCCTGTATTTACTGTAGTTTATTCCATGATAACTAAGAAGTCAATGGCAAGAATGATAAATATTATTTAATATTCTCATACATAAATAAATTATCGTTTATTATATTTCGAAACATTCATAGCTTGGTGAAAAAACTGCTGTGTTTATCTGTTCATGGAAATACTTGCACCGTTATGGTATAGTATTAGCAGTAGGTGATAATAGTGACTGAAAAATGTAAAATGGATAAAAACAAAAGACGGGAAGCCATACAGAGTTTACTTCGCCAAAATCCATGTCTGACAGATGAGGATCTGGCAGGGCATTTTTCTGTTTCCCAGGCCACCATACGGCTTGACCGGCAGACTCTGGGTATCCCCCAAATGCGGGAGCGTATGGAGCAGCTTGTCATTTCCCAGCCTTCCGAAGCCAGAAAGGGGATTCGCATCCTTGATCTGGATGTGGGGGATAAGGGAGTCGGTCTATTTAAGACTGACGAAGAAGTGGCAGACGGTGCTGGAATGGTACCGGCAGAAAAGCTCTATGGAGCGGCTGCTGATTTTGCGGAGTCCCTGGCCGGGGTTCCTTTCGCTTCTACCCAGGTGGGAAATATAAAATATAAGATTCCTGTAGTACCTGGTACACTTCTGATTGTAAAAGGACGCATCGTACTGATGCGGGGCAATAAGAAACACATTTACATCAGCTTTTTCGCCGGCGACCAGGAGGTTTACCGGGCGAAGTTTATTATGGAGATTTTGAATCAGACGGAGGCGTCCCATGGATAAAATTGCTGTCGATGCGATGGGCGGAGATTTTGCCCCCCTGGAAATTGTGCTTGGGGCCCTGCAGGCGGTGCGGGAATACAAGATTCCCGTAGTTCTTGTAGGGGACCAGGAGAAAATAGGCCGGATTGTAAAGGAAAACCATGAGGAGAACAATCCTCTGGTGGAAATCCATCATGGCTCCGAAGTGATTGAAATGGGAGAACATCCGGGCATGGCATTCCGGAAGAAGAAGGATGCCTCCATTTCGGTGGGGGCCCGCCTTGTGAAAGACGGCACCTGCGGCGCCCTCGTAGCGCCCGGGTCTACCGGCGCCGCTGTAACAGCGGGCCTTCTGGGGATCGGACGCATCAAAGGCATAGAGCGGCCGGCTATTCTTACTCCTATTCCCAATGAAAAGGGCGGGTACACGTACCTCATTGATTCCGGTGCCAGTGCCCAGCCCAAGGTGGACACCTATATACAGAATGCGCTGCTTGGTTATATTTATGCAAAAAAAGTGGCAGGCATCGATTCTCCCCGCATTGGACTCCTGAATATTGGCGCTGAAAGTGCCAAGGGCAGCCCCCTGGTGGCAGAAGCCAATTCTGTACTGAGCCGCCAGAAAATCATCCCCTTTGCAGGCAATGCAGAAGGACGGGATGTAATGACCGGAGACTTTGACGTCATTGTGACCGATGGGTTTACAGGGAATGTGGTGCTGAAATTTGGCGAGGGTGCCGGGAAGCTGATTGCCACGCTCCTGAAAGAGGCAGTTATGCAGGGAGGCCTGCGGGCAAAGCTGGGAGGTCTTCTCCTGAAGCCGGCGCTGAAGAAATATGTGGCTAAACGGCTTGATTATGCGGAATATGGCGGTGCCCCGCTCCTTGGTATTCGGGGAGTTCTCCTGATCTGCCATGGCGCATCGAAAGCAAAGGCCATCAAGAATGCAATCCGCATGGCCAGGGATGTATGTAATGAACACCTGGACCAGGTGGTTACTGAAGCCCTGGGTCAGATGAAAAAGGAAGAAATGCGGGGCAGCGTCGACTGAGCCGTCGTTTATGCTCCTTTCAAAGAAAGGATTATTTGACTATGAGTGATAAATGCTCCGCCGGTATCCTGGGAACCGGCCACTATGCACCGGAGAAGATACTCACCAATGGGGATCTGGAAAAAATGGTGGATACCTCCGATGAATGGATTCGTACAAGGACGGGGATTGAGACCAGGCATATTGCTGCCCAGTCTGAAAATACGTCGGACCTCTGTATTAAAGCAGCCAAAAAGGCGCTGGAAGCATCGGGCCTTACCCCTGATGATATCGATTTCGTCCTGGTAGCTACGGCGTCTCCGGATTATGTGGTTCCTTCCACGGCCTGCCTGGTACAGGATAAACTGGGATGCACCCATGCAGGAGCCATGGATATTTCTGCGGGCTGTTCCGGCTATATTTATGCCACCGCCCTGGCATCAAACCTGGTAAAGGCGGGTATGTATAAACATATACTGATCATAGGGGCGGAAATCCTGTCCCGCCTGGTGAACTGGCATGACCGGTCTACCTGTATCCTCTTCGGCGATGGTGCCGGAGCTGCGGTGATCGGGGAAGTACCGGATGGCTATGGCCTCCTGGCATCGGACCTGGGTTCCGACGGGAGCCTGGGCAAAATCCTCGACATCCCGGCCAGTGGTGTAGCAGAACCGGTAACCCACAGGGCCATTGATTCCGGCCGTATTTATATCCACATGGAAGGACCGGAAGTGTTTAAGGCTGCTGTTCGCCATATGGACGCTACCACAATGAAAACACTGGATAAAGCGGGACTGAAAAAAGAGGATATTAATATGTTCATCGCCCATCAGGCGAATAACCGCATTATCCAGGCCATTGCCAAGCGCCTTGGCCTTCCACAGGATAAAATGTGGGTGAATGTGAACCGCTTTGGTAATACATCGGCTGCTTCCGTGGGTATTGCGTTGGACGAAGCCGTACGGGCAGGAAAGGTCCATCATGGTGATATTGTAGTTCTCACGGGATTTGGTGCCGGCCTCACCTGGGGCTGCGATGTGATGCGTTGGATGTGAATGGATTGGGCAGGGGGTTGTCCTGCAGACAGGGCCCTGCCGGCAGGTAGAGCCATGCTTGCGCATTGCCCTGGCCGAAGGCTGAAGCCCTGTCAGGTACAAGCCCCATACAAATGATGTTTAGCCATTCTATACATATAATCAAATTACCCTTTTTCTTACTCATGAGGTGATACAATGAAACTTGCATTTCTTTTCCCCGGACAGGGATCCCAGAAAGTGGGAATGGTTCATGATCTTTACGAAAAATATGATTCTGTAAAGAAACTGGTGGAAGAAGCGGACGATACACTGGGCTTCTCCATTTCTAAAATGATGTTTGAAGGTCCCGATTCCGAACTGATGAAGACGGAATTTACCCAGCCCGCCATCCTGACTGCCAGTGTGGCTGTATGGCAGGTACTGAAAGAAAAGGGCATTGAACCGGATATTGCCGCAGGCCACAGCCTCGGTGAATATTCCGCCCTCGTGGCAGCGGGAGCCATTTCCTTTGCGGACGCGGTGAAGACGGTTCATCTTCGCGGCCGTTTCATGCAGGAAGCGGTACCCCTGGGTGAAGGCGGCATGGCAGCAGTCATCGGCCTCACACCGGATAAAATTGTAGAAGTCTGCCAGTCCGTATCTACGGACAGTGAACCGGTGCAGGCGGTGAACTTCAACTGCCCGGGACAGGTGGTGATTGCCGGTGCCACAAAGGCTGTAGAAAAGGCCTGCACTGCATTGAAAGCTGCCGGTGCCCGCAGGGCTATCATGCTCCACGTGAGTGCCCCCTTCCATTCCACCCTCATGGAACCGGCTGCCAAACGGTTGAAGGAAGTGCTGGATTCCATTACCATCCATGATACCCGGATCCCCGTAGTGGCCAATGTAAATGCAAAGGAAGAAACAAAGGCCGAGGATATCCGCAGAAACCTGGTGGACCAGGCGGCCCATCCGGTGCATTGGGAAGAATCGGTACGCAACATGATCGCCGGCGGTGTGGACTATACCGTGGAAGCCGGCCCGGGCACCGTTCTTTCCGGATTCATGAGAAAAATTGACCGCTCCATTCCCTGCCACCACGCAGAAGATGCGGCAACGGTGGACGAAGTGGTGGCAGCCCTGAAAGGAGAATAATCCATGGAAAACGTTGAAAAGTCAGCTCTTGTTACCGGGGCTTCCCGGGGCATCGGCCGTGCCATTGCCCTGGCTCTGGCAGGGAAGGGGTACTGTGTGGCCCTGAATTATGCAGGAAGCCGGGAATCAGCAGAGAAAGTGAAGGAAGAAATTGAAGCTGCCGGCGGGCGTGCATTCACGGTGCAGGGAGACGTATCCAAGAGTGAAGATGTGGACCGGGTTTTCAAGACAGTGAAGGAAGAATTTGGCGGTCTTGATGTCCTTGTGAATAATGCCGGCATCAACCGTGACGCTCTTCTGATCCGGATGAAGGAAGAAAACTGGGATGATGTCATTGCTACAGACCTGAAAAGTGATTTCCTCACCACCAAGGCAGCAGCCATGATGATGATGAGAAAGAGAAAGGGCTCCATTATTAATATTTCCTCCGTCGTAGGTATCATGGGCAATATCGGACAGGCTAATTATGCCGCTGCCAAGGCCGGTGTCATTGGTCTTACCAAGTCCTGTGCCAAAGAACTGGCGGCCCGGAATATCCGTGTCAATGCGGTGGCTCCCGGATTTATCGAGACTGCCATGACCGATGGCATTCCTGAAAAGATCAGGGAATCCATGATTGCCTCCATTCCTTTGGGCCGTATGGGGCAGCCGGAAGATGTGGCGAAGGCCGTATGCTTCCTGGCATCCGATGACTCTTCCTATATCACCGGTCAGGTACTGGTGGTATCCGGCGGATTGGCTATGTAAAGCTCCAGGGAGGCACCTCATCAATTGGGGCCTGTTAAATTTATAAAAACAGGTGACAACCTCCTGTGGTTGTAATATAATCAGAAAGGTACTATTTTCAATGAAAGGTGGTGAAATCATAAATGAGCACTTTTGACAGAGTGAAGAAAATCGTTGTTGACCAGCTCGGCGTTAACGAAGCTGATGTAACCATCGATTCTACTTTCATTGACGACCTGGGCGCTGATTCCCTCGATATCGTTGAACTGATCATGGCATTCGAAGAAGAATTCGATATTGAAATTCCGGATGATGCTGCTGAAAAGATCAAGACAGTAAAGAACGCTGTAGACTATATCGACAGCCAGATTCAGTAATACAGGAATTTGTCATAATCATAATGGAAGCCGGGGAACCTGTTCCCCGGCAAACCAGTATGATGGGGGAAAATACCCCAAAAAAGTGGGTAACCAGTGTTTCCCGGGGGTTGCCCGTTTTTTTGAGGTCTTATCCTTTCGTGCATTACATATATCGTTTATTAGTGAGGTGCTCCTTAATGGAAAAAAGAAGAGTTGTTATTACAGGTATGGGCGTTGTTTCTCCGGTAGGTATCGGTACGGATGCTTTCTGGGATGCCCTGATGGCTGGGAAGTCCGGCGTTGGTCCGATTACCGAATTTGATGCGGAAGGTTTCCCGGTCCGCATTGCAGGAGAAGTCAAAGATTTTGATGCCGTGAAATATGTGGGAGACCGGAAAGCGGTCCGCCATATGGATCGGAATGTGCAGTTTGCCGTAGCTGCAGCAAAGATGGCTGTGGACGATGCCAAGCTGGATATGACGAAGGAAGATCCGAACCGGGTAGGCACCATCATCGGTACCGGCATCGGTGGTATCAATACCATGGAAGAAACGGTTCACCGCATCGATATCAAAGGACCCACAAAGGTCAACCCCTTTGCAGTACCTATGATGATTGCCAACATGGCAGCAGGCCAGGTTTCCATCAATTTCGGACTCATGGGGCCGGTGCTGGCCGATGTGACCGCCTGTGCTTCCGGAAATAACGCCATTGGCCGTGCGACACGGACCATCCAGTACGGCGATGCCGATGTTATGTTTGCCGGCGGCACGGAAGCAGCTGTTGCCAAGACTCCCATGGCCGGATTTGCTGCCATGAAGGCCCTTTCTTCCCGGGAATGCCCGCCGGAAGAAGCATCCTGTCCATTTGACGTACGGAGAGATGGATTTGTCCTTGGAGAAGGAAGTGGCGTACTGATCCTGGAAGAACTGGAACATGCAAAAAAGAGAGGCGCCCACATTTATGCGGAAGTTATCGGCTACGGCTCCAACGGCGATGCCTACCATATTACCGCTCCCCGTCCCGGCGGCGTACTGGCTGCAAGGTGCATGCAGAAAGCTATCGATGATGCCGGCATTTCCCCCAATGATATCGACTATATCAATGCCCATGGAACATCCACGGGTCTGAACGATAAAAACGAAACCAAGGCCATTAAAGATGTCCTCGGCAAACATGCCTATGATGTAGTAATCAACTCCACCAAGTCCATGACCGGCCACCTTCTTGGTGCTGCCGGTGCCATCGAAGCGGTGGTTTGCGTACTTTCCATTGAACACAACCGGGTTCACCAGACCCTGAACCTGAAGACTCCGGATCCCGAATGCGACCTGGACTACGTTCCGGAAGGACCGCGGGATGTAAAGGTGGACGTCACCATGTCCAATGCCTTCGGCTTCGGCGGTCATAACGCCGTTGTTATCATGAGGCGCTATGAAGAATGAGCCACGCTGAAACAAGACGGAAAGAGCGGCTGGAAGCGGTCAGGAAATTTGCAGTGGATAATGATATCCCCATGCAGAATATTGAGCTTCTGAATACCGCCCTCACCCATACCTCCTATGCCAATGAGCATAAAGGGGAAGTTATCCATGATAATGAAAGACTGGAATTTCTTGGGGACGCCGTTCTTGATCTGGTGGTGGGGGAATACCTTTTCCTCCGTTTTCCATCTTGGCCGGAAGGGAAACTGACCCGGGCCAAGGCCAGTGCCGTATGTAAACCGGCCTGTGCGGAATGTGCCGCCAAGTTCCAGGTAGGAAAATACATGCTCCTGGGAAAGGGCGAAGAAATGTCCGGCGGCCGGACAAGAATGTCCATCCTGGGCGATGCATTCGAGTCCATCATCGGCGCCATTTATCTGGACAACAACTACGAGGTGGCGGCCCGTTTCATCCTGGGGCATTTAAAGAAATACCTTGACCTCATTGATGAAGGCAACTACGACCATGACTATAAGACGGACCTTCAGGAACTGGTCCAGAAGCATGGGGATGTAGAAATCCGATACAATGTGATTCACGATGAAGGACCGGACCATGATAAGACCATCTGGATGCAGATCACTATCAATGGAAAAGATTTCGGAACGGGTATCGGAAAAAATAAAAAGGAAGCAGCCCAGCGGGCAGCGAAAGAAGCTATCAGCCGCATCAAAAATGGCGCAGCTGTGTGAAAGAGACAGTACCATGGAAAGAGAAACTTTTCATGGTACTGTTTTCGCTGTTTATTGAAAAGGTGGCTGAAAAGAATGCGTAAATTCTCAAAGTAACTTCCGGTCGCCTGAAACTGGCGATAAGTTCGAGAAATTTGCTGGAAGTTAGTTTGGGAAATTGTAAAAATCGCCTTAATTTTCGTTGTTAATTGTGAATTTTAGAGCAATAAGACTGTTTCAGCGCATGCTAAAAGAAACTTTGAATTGTTATTTTTCAAAGTAAATTCCGGTTGACATGAAGTTGCTTTGAGAAATACTCCTGGCTCTAAAACAAGAAGATGCTGTTGAATTTGTTGCTGGTAAAAGCAAGCAGTTGACAATATCCATTCCGGGGCTGCTGATTTTCGCCTGTTCTCCAATGCTTGTCAAGACGAAAGACATGTCTTGACAAGCATTGGAGAACAGGCGGTCAGCTGGCCAGTCCGGAAATGGATTAGAATGCTACAACTCCAAGTATCTGGAGCAGCTTTGTCGTCTGCACAACGTTTTCAGCAGGAACTTTGCAGATTCCTAAAATGTGGGCAGCCTCCGTACCATAGATGTGGGTAAACATTTCGTAGGCGGTTTTGCCATTAAAGACTGCCCTTTTGGTTGAATTTATGTGGGAAAAGATTATATCTACTTTTTCCTGCGTCAGATTGTCGAAGTTGGCTCCTTTCGGCAGGATGTCACGGAGGAGTGTGTGATTCTTCTCCACGCGGGGCTTTTGGCTGGAGCGCATAGGATCGCAATAAAAGAGGCGTGTTTCCCTCGTTCCGGCCGCATTCATCTCGATGCCATCTATATTGGCGAATTCTCCCCCGTTATCTGTAAGGATAAGAGAGAAACAACTGGCAAAGGGAATGCCGGCATCGGTGAATTTCTGACGGAGGGTTTGAAACTGCTCCGTTACAGCTTGGGCCGTCTTGTTGGGCAGCAGCCGGCCAAACATGAAATTGCTGTTGGTAAAGAGCATTGTAAGCAGTACCTTGCCTCCGACACGTCCAATTACAGTGTCCATCTCAACCCAGTGCGTAATATGATTTGCAGCGATATGCTGCTGGAAATCTTCATATGCGCGGCCTTTCTTTGCTCCATACGGCACATATTCAAGCTGACGGGGCTTGCGGGATCTGAATTTGACCATACGGGGAAGTTCGATCGGGCTGAAAGAGCAGTATCCTTTCTTGATATAGCGGTAAACAGTAGCCTGCGACGCCTGAATTTCCTCGGTCTGCATAATGTGGTAAATATGCTGCCCTTTCTTTATCCCTTCCCGGAGCTTCCTGTCAGTATCCCAGAAACTGGCTTTATTAAGTGCAATACCGGTTCTGGATTCTGACCTGAGGGCCTCATAATCTTTTTGGGCAGATTTGGCTCTATAGACCAGACGTTTAAGATGACAGTATGGCTTTTGCTTACAGCCATTGCAGACATAAGGCGAATGGGTGAGTTTGGGACATTCGTCGTTTAAGACACGGCCACTGTCATCGCGGCGAGTCCAGTTGTTTGCAGCCAATTCCCGATGTTTACGTACTTCCTTAGATATTGTGCTGGCATCCTTTCCAATAGTACGTGCAATTTCGGAGAAAGTAGATTGGGATTTGAGCATCGCTTCGATGGTGAGTCGGTCATCAAAGGTGAGATGTTTGTTCTTCCTTGTAGAATTGACAATGTTGCTCATAGTTAACCTCATATTCCACGAGTATTTCTCAAGTTAAATTCTACCAAATGTCAGTTCTCAAAGTAAATTCCAGAATGACCTTCAGAGCTGGAACTTACTTTGCGAAATTGCTGCTGAAAAGAATGGCCGTAGACTTTCCCCCCTTTTCGCCCCCTTGCCTGTCATGATATAATAAAATAGAAATTTATCGATTAATCGAAACTATTCACCTTTGAATAGTTTCATTTTCTTTATAGCAGAAAGAGTGTATGATCATGGATCGCAGCAGAATTAAGAGGGCCTACATGGAGCCCATGATTCCCTTTACCCTGAAAGCCCCGTTCCAGCCTACCGGAGACCAGCCGAAGGCGGTGAAGTCCCTGGTGGATGGCCTCAATGAAGGGCAATGGGCACAGGTCCTTCTGGGAGCTACGGGGACCGGTAAGACCTTTACCATGGCCAAGGTCATTGAACAGGTCCAGCGGCCGACGCTCATCATTTCGCCAAATAAAACTCTGGCAGCCCAGACAGCCAGTGAGTTTAAGGATTTTTTCCCGGATAATGCGGTGTATTACTTCGTCAGTTACTACGATTATTACCAGCCGGAATCCTATGTGCCCCAGACCGATACGTACATAGAAAAGGATTCTTCCCGGAATGAGGAAATCGATCGGCTCCGCCATTCCGCCACCATGGCCCTTTTTGAACGGCGGGATGTGATTATTGTGGCTTCCGTTTCCTGTATCTATGGATTGGGGGATCCGGAAGACTACAGCACCATGGGGTTATCCTTGCGGCCGGGAGAAGAAATCGAACGGGATAAAATCATCGAAAAACTGGTGAATATGCAGTACATGCGGAATGACATGAATTTTACGAGGGACACCTTTCGGGTGCGGGGAGATACGATTGATGTATTTCCTGCATCAGAAAACAATGTGGCTGTGCGTATAGAAATGTTTGGTGATGAGGTGGATTCCCTCACCGAATTTGACGTGCTTACCGGGGAAACGGTGGCGGAAAGAAACCATATCGGCATTTTCCCGGCTTCCCACTACGTCACCAGTTCCGATAAAATGAAGCGGGCCATCGGTTCTATTGAAGTGGAACTGGAAGGCCGGCTGAAGGAACTCCGGGACCAGGGTAAACTTCTGGAAGCCCAGCGGCTGGAGCAGCGGACGAATTACGACCTGGAAATGATGCAGGAAGTGGGGTACTGCTCAGGCATCGAAAACTACTCCCGCCATATGTCGAACCGGAAACCCGGCGAACCGCCGTACACGCTGCTGGACTATTTCCCCGATGATTTCCTCATCATGATCGATGAATCCCATGTCACAGTCCCCCAGCTACGGGCCATGTACAACGGAGACCAGTCCAGAAAGCAGACGCTGGTGGACTACGGATTCCGTCTCCCCAGTGCCCTGGATAACCGGCCCCTGACCTTTGATGAATTCACGGAACGAATCAACCAGATTATCTACGTATCCGCTACGCCGGGACCCTATGAAATGGGGGTCCAGACCAATCTGGCGGAACAGATTATTCGCCCCACAGGCCTCCTGGATCCCAGCATTGAAGTACGGCCGGTGGAAGGGCAGATGGACGATCTTCTTGGGGAAATCCATAAGCGGGTAGAAGCCCATGAACGGGTGCTTATTACTACACTCACGAAGAAAATGGCGGAGGACCTCACCGATTTCCTTACAGAAGCAGGAGTCAAGGTGCGTTATCTCCATTCCGATGTGGCCACCATTGAACGGGCAGAAATTATTCGGGACCTGCGGGCCGGCGTCTTTGACGTACTCGTGGGCATCAACCTGCTCCGGGAAGGGCTGGATATGCCGGAAGTTTCCCTGGTGGCTATCCTGGATGCGGACAAGGAAGGATTCCTCCGTTCTGAAACTTCCATGATCCAGGTCATTGGCCGGGCAGCCCGCAATGAACATGGCCATGTCATCATGTATGCAGACCGGGTGACGAAGTCCATGAAATACGCCATCGACGAGACCAACCGCCGCCGGTCCATCCAGGAAGCCTATAATAAGGAACATCACATTGTTCCCCATACCGTTCAGAAACGGGTCAAGGACCTTATTGACCTGACAAAGATTGAGGAAAAACCGGCGGATTATAAGAAGTCTGACGGCGGCAAAGAAGAAATGTCAGACGAAGAACTGTATATGCAGATGCAGCAGACCGAAAAGGACATGAAACGGGCCGCCAAGTCTTTGGAATTTGAGGAAGCTGCCATGTGGAGGGACCAGCTGGCCAAGCTGCGGCAGATGTGGACCGACCGTTACGGTTCCCGGGCCGATGCTGCCCTGAAACGGGTGAGCGCCGGGAAAAAACGGATCAATCGCCCCATGAAAAAGAGGGTGTAAAAATAGATTGAGACCGAAACCGAGGTCGAGGGGAAAGGGCTTCGCCCTGTAAATCCAGACCTGGGTCTTCAACTGCTCTGCGGCCGTGTCATGTGGCGAGGGGAAGTTGGCGCACGAATTGCATTCGCATTCATCTGGCGGTTCCCGGCGACTGCAGTTCGCTGCGCACCGGTGAACAAGCGAAGCAACGTTCACCTGTTACCGTTAGCCCCATTCATCCGATTGGGGCCCATCATTTGACAAGATCTATCAGGCATGGAGCATCCGTGCCGTTTACATATAAAAGAAAGGACAACCATGGAAAAAGGTATTGCCATCCAGGGCGCCCGTCAGAATAACCTGAAAAATATCAATCTGACCCTGCCCCGGAACAAGCTCATCGTTTTTACAGGATTATCGGGCTCAGGGAAGTCGTCCCTGGCCTTTGACACCATATATGCCGAGGGACAGCGGAAATATGTGGAATCCCTGTCTGCCTATGCCCGGCAGTTTCTGGGGCAGATGAATAAGCCCGATGTGGATAAGATTTCCGGCCTTTCTCCGGCCATTTCCATTGACCAGAAGTCCACAAGCCACAATCCCCGTTCCACCGTAGGTACGGTGACGGAAATTCACGATTACCTCCGTATGCTCTATGCCCATGCCAGCCGGGCCTTCTGCCCCCATTGCGGAAAGCCCATCAAGCGGCAGACCGTGGACCAGATTGTGGATGCCCTGATAGCGCTGGGGGATCGGACAAAACTCATGATTCTGGGCCCTGTGGCGGCACAGAAAAAGGGAACCCACAAGAAACTGCTGGAGGAACTTCGGAAGGAAGGCTATGTCCGGGTACGGGTGGATGGTACCGTTTTTCCCCTGTCCGATGACATTGAACTGGAGAAGAACAAAAAACACACCATCGAAGTGGTGGTGGACCGTATCATTATCAAGGATGGCATTGTCCGTCGGCTTACGGATTCCGTGGAAGCAGCCCTGAAACTGGGGGATGGCCTTATGGTGGCCGCTGTCATCGGGGGGAAAGACTACTTCTTCAGCACCCATTTTGCCTGCCCGGACTGTGGGATATCCCTTCCAAAACCGGAGCCCCGCATTTTTTCCTTTAATAATCCTTTTGGTGCCTGCCCGGCCTGCATGGGTCTGGGATCTTCCCTGGAAGCCGATTTCCGGCGGATTCTTCCAAATCATGAGACTCCTTTCCGTCTGGGAGCTATCAAACCCTTCCCCTATAATAAGGAAAGCTGGCTTTATAAACAGCTGGGGGCCTTCCTGAAGTCCTATGACCTTACCATGGATGCTTCCTTTAACGATCTTCCTCCGGAAGGACAGAAGGAATTCGAATACGGGGGCACCGAACTGCTCACATTCGACTATACGAACCAGGATGGCGAGACGAAGACCTATCATCGGGTCTTCGAAGGCCTGGTACCTATGACGAAGCGGCGGTATGAAGAAGCCTGGACAGACAAAATGAAGGAAACCCTGGCAAACTATCTCATTGAAAAGCCCTGCCCTGTGTGTCACGGCGCCCGGCTCTGTCCGGAAAGTCTGGCATTCAAAGTGGGTGGAAAAAATATTGCGGAGCTCTCTGACATGCCCGTATCCGAACTGCTTCCTTTCCTGGAACATCTGGAATTGACGGAAAAGGAAAAAATCATTGCGGACCAGATTCTTCGGGAAGTGAAGAGCCGTTTGACCTTCCTTTCCAATGTGGGACTGGAATACCTTACCCTGTCCCGCGGAGCTTCTACTCTTTCCGGCGGCGAGGCCCAGCGTATACGGCTGGCTACCCAGATTGGTTCCGGACTGGTGGGGGTGCTGTACATTCTGGATGAACCGTCCATCGGACTCCACCAGAGGGACAATGACAAGCTCCTGGCTACCCTGAAGGGCATGCGGGACCTTGGAAATACGCTCATTGTGGTAGAGCACGATGAAGATACTATCCGGAGTGCCGACTGGGTTGTGGATATCGGCCCCGGAGCCGGTGAAAACGGAGGGTATGTGGTGGCCCAGGGAACACCGGAGGATATTAAAAAAGTGAAAAACTCCATTACCGGTGCTTATCTTCGGGGAGAAAAATATATACCACTTCCGGAGCACCGGAGAAAAGGAAATGGTCTCTTCCTGACTATCAAAGGGGCTTCAGAACATAACCTGAAGCACATTGACGTATCATTCCCTCTGGGCGCTTTCACAGTGGTTACAGGGGAATCGGGATCCGGAAAGAGTACCCTTGTGAACGAGATTCTTTTCCAGGGACTGTCTAATATCAAAAATCATACGTCCTACGCCACAGGAAAGTACGACTCCATGGAAGGAGCGGAATATGTGGACAAGATTATTGATATAGACCAGCAGCCCATCGGCCGTACGCCGAGATCCAACCCAGCCACCTACACCGGTGTATTTAACGATATCCGGGAACTCTTCAGCCAGACTTCGGAAGCAAAGATGCGGGGGTACAAGCCTGGCCGTTTCAGCTTCAATATCAAAGGCGGCCGCTGCGAAGCCTGCCACGGAGACGGCATCATCAAAATCGAAATGCAGTTCCTCTCTGATGTGTACGTGCCCTGTGAAGTATGCCACGGCGCCCGGTATAACCGGGAAACCCTGGAGGTCCGGTATAAAGGAAAGAATATTTCCGATGTCCTCAATATGACCGTAGATGAAGCGGTACCCTTTTTCGAAAACCACCCCCGGATTCTCCGGAAACTGAAGACCCTCCAGGAAGTGGGACTGGGGTATATCCACCTGGGCCAGCCTGCCACCACCATGTCCGGCGGCGAAGCCCAGCGTGTCAAGCTGGCTACGGAACTCATGCGCCGGGGCACCGGGGATACCCTCTACATCCTCGATGAACCCACCACCGGCCTTCACAGTGAAGATATCCGGAAACTCCTTATCGTCCTCCAGAAGCTGGTGGACCAGGGAAATACGGTAGTTGTCATCGAACACAACCTGGACGTGGTGAAGGTGGCGGATCACATCATCGACCTGGGCCCGGAAGGGGGCGACAGGGGCGGTGAAGTGGTGGCCACCGGCACGCCGGAGGATATCTGCAAGGCAGCCCGCTCCTACACCGGCCAGTATCTGAAGCCCGTCATCGAACGGACCAGGGAAGTCATGGAGGCCCATAAGAATGATTGATGTCAATGATAAGATCCGGGCCAAGGTGGAAGCCCTGCCGGACTCTCCCGGCGTGTATCGCTGGAAGGATAAAGATGGGCGGATTATCTATGTGGGAAAGGCCAAAAACCTGAAAAACCGGGTGCGCTCCTATGTCCGGGAAGATAAGAACCGGTCACCGAAAGTGTCAGCAATGATCCGCCACGCCGATGACCTGGACATTACCATGACCGCCACGGAAATGGAAGCCCTCATCCTGGAATGCAACCTGATCAAAGAAATCCATCCGAAGTACAATATTTCTCTCCGGGATGACAAATCCTACCCCTATGTGAAAATCACTACCTACGACGAATGGCCGAGAATTTTTGTGACGAGGAATATCCGTCACGATGATGGCGCCAAGTATTTCGGCCCCTTCACCGATGTAGGGAGCCTTCGCACTACACTGTCCCTCCTCCGCCGGTTTTATCCCATTCGCAGCTGCCGTTCCATGAAGGTGTCCCGACCCTGCCTGCAGTACCATCTCCATCTCTGCTGCGCCCCCTGTGCCGGTCTTTGCTCGAAGGAAGAGTACCAGGGATATGTGAAAACGGTGTGTGACCTTTTTGAAGGAAAGAACACAGGCCTTGTACAGGAACTGAAGAAGAAAATGGAAGAGGCCTCGGAGGCCATGGAATTCGAAAAAGCCGCTAAATATCGGGACCAGGTCCGGGCTATTGAGTCCGTGCAGCAGCGGCAGAATATCGTGGCCAACGAAGGAGACTTTGATGTGGTAGGTCTTGCCAGGGACGGCAGCCATGCGGGGCTGGAAGTTTTCTATATCCGCTATGGCCGCATGGTGGGGAAGGAAAACTTCAGCATCCCTGAAAGTGAAAGCGAGACGGACGAAGAAATCATTACCGCATTTATCCGCGATTTCTACGGAGGGAATCCCACCGCCATTCCAAAGGAAATCATACTGCCTCTCCTGCCATCGGACTGTGAACTCATTTCCTCCTGGATGACAAAACTCAAAGGCAGTGAAGTCACTATACAGGTTCCCCAGCGGGGTTTCAAACGGCGTCTGAAGGATATGGCCATGGCCAATGCCGCCAAGTACCTGTCCGACAAGAAACTGCAGTGGGAGTATCAGGATGCCCGGGAGCAGGGAGCTGTGAAGAAACTGAAAGATCTCCTTCACCTGCCGAGGCTGCCGGAGAGAATGGAATGCTTTGATATTTCCCATAACCAGGGCGCTGAGACCACGGGCTCCATGGTGGTCTTTGAACATGGACGGCCCGCGAAGAGGGAGTACAGGAAATTCAAGCTCCGAACTACCCAGGGCCATGCGGACGATTTCAAATCCATGGCGGAGGTCATGACCCGCCGCTATGGCAACGAAAAAGACTGGCCTGCGCCGGACCTCATCGTCCTTGATGGGGGACTGGGACAACTCCATGCAGCGCTTCCCGCCATCCGCAGCGCCGGCTGCGATGCGCCGGTCATCGGCCTGGCCAAGAGAATCGAAGAAATCTACGTGGAAGGTTCTGAAGATCCCATCATCCTGGACCACCATGAACCGGCGCTCCAGCTACTCCAGTTTATCCGAGATGAAGCCCATCGATTCGTTATTACCTATCACCGGCAGTGGACAAATAAGAGAAACACCGAGTCCATACTGGATCACATCGAAGGGATTGGCCCCAACAGGAGAAATGCCTTGTGGCATGCATTCCGTTCCATGGATGAAATGAAAAAGGCTTCGGTGGAAGAACTGTCCCAGGTGCCCGGCATGAATAGAAGGGCCGCGGAGTCGGTGTACCGGTTCTTCCGTATGAGAAAAGACGAGAAGCAGATGGTCATTAATGGAGTAAAAGAAGAATAGGGGCCTGCGTCCCCGGGCTCTGTTCTGCGGATAAGGCAGCATGTTGTATTTATGTCTGGCTGAATCGAATAAAAGGTTCGTAAGGGTTGTGGGTCGGGCAGCGCTGCGCTGGCCCGACCGGGTTGTAGATTGGCATCGCTGACGCTCGCCAATCGGGTTGGGGCGCTTTGCTTAAAAGGAAGGGGACAGTATATAGCGCGGCCAAAGGCCGCTTAAGCCCAATGGCGGTGAAGCCACAACCCGGTGAACGAGCGAAGCGCAGTTCACCCACAACCTTTAGCCCCATATATACGTAAGAGGAGATAAGCGGTGTATCAAATTCCTGGCAGTAAGGCCCGCTCTTACCCGCTCTTACCTGCACTTTTTCCTGTCAAGCATTTTTGAAAATGTCCCGAGAATTGTCATTTAATAGCCCCGCAATAGTGGGGCTATTTTGAGTGGTTAGGCCAGTATGTTACTAAAATATGTTACGCGATGCAAGTTCTTCTGGATCTTGTCTGGAATGATGCGGTCTTGTAAGGACGTAATGACGGAAAGATGCCTGCTTCCATGGGTGACTCATCGGTGGAATCCAGTGTTTCTGAGGCTTTGGTTTGGTATAGTCAGCATCAAGCTCAGGAGATTTCTTCTGGCGCAAAGGGATGGCTTCCAGCGCGTAGATACTGGTATCGTTAACACTGCAGTAGAGTTCGCCGTTGAAAGCCCGTATGACTAGTACTTTGGTTCCGCTGGCATAATGCACCTGATGGCCTTCTGAATCAAGCATACGATAGTACTGACGCTGGAAACGGATGCAGTGGCCTCTGTCTACCGTACGGCCTGTAAGTACAGCCAGTATCAGGTTGATCCTCTCATCTGACGGTTGCGTCACAAAAGCTGATTTGGTACTATTGGGGGGAAGTGCAAACTTCGCATTGAATTCTTTTAGGTAGGACTTGAGGAATTCATTGGCGTCTGCAATAGTCGTGATGCCTGCCTGTCTCAGCTCAATCGGCAGGCGCGACTGCAGCGTCTCATTGAGCCGCTCAACCCGGCCTTTGGCCTGTGGTACGCTGCTTGACTCAAGGTGTATCCCCAGTTGCCTGCAAGCGTAACCGAACTGCGTATAGGTATCCTCGTCGATGGACGGGGATCCTTTTTGTTTGTAAATGAACACAGTGCGTTTATCCGTGAAGATTTCCACAGGGATTCCGTAATCTTTGAGAGTCTGCCAGAGGACATGGTAATAGCCGTTCAGGGTCTCCTGGGTGTCAAAATAGCCGCCAGTCACGATGCCAGTAGCATCATCAATGAAGAGGTGGAGATGCCAGATCTTCCCGGGGACCCATTCATATGGAGTGGCATCACCCTGCAGCTGTTCCCCAAAGTAAGCATGCCGTGGACGCCGGCTGTGGGCATCTTCAGCAGCCACAAGATTGACTTGTATTTCCATCTGCTTTTTTCTGGATTTCGTGTTGCTTTTCATTGCTTCCAATTTCCTCCTGATCCGTTTTCTTTTGGCCCGTGTAGCCTTAGGAGAGAGAATAAAGGCTGCCTCAAGAATGGAGGCTACAGAGGAAACAGAGACATGGATATTCTCATGTCTGTCCAGAAGTTCGGTAAAGTGGGTAAAATTGGCGCCATAGTACTCATTCTGGTAAAGAGCCACAATTTTTTCTCTGAGTGAGGCTGGAAGTGTTGTTACGGGTTGTCTACCCCTGTTCCCGTGGACAAATGCTGCTTTACCTTCCTGACGATAGCGCAGGATTAACCGGTTCACGGTGCGGACAGTGCACCCCAGCCGGACTGCTGCTGCAAGCTTGTTGCCATCTGGATGAGCAACAAGAGATTTGATTGTTTCATATTTGAACTGCTCGTCCATCGTTAATTCAACCTTTCTGATAAAAATTCCTCCCATCACTTGCGTTAAGATTGTGATGAGATTATACCATGACTGGGACATTTTCATTTGTGGTTACTTGAGACAATATCACTTGTGGTTCATACTTACCCGCTCTTACCTGCACTTTTTCCTTGACAAAAATCCATTCTCTTCGTATAATGATGAAGTTGATAATTTTATCTACCCAGCTTGGCGTACCCAAAAGTACACGAAAGCAATCAAGCGGCATTACGGCCGATAGGTAAGGAGGTGCTAAGAATGCCGGTTCCGAAGACAAAAAGTTCTAGATCCCGTCGCGACAAGAGACGTGCAAATTGGAAGCTGACTGTTCCGGGTCTCGTGGAATGCCCACAGTGCCATGCACTGAAAAAACCTCATCATGTATGCCCTGTATGCGGTTACTATAAAGGCAAGCAGATCGTCAGCAAGACTGTTGAAGAATAATGAGAACGAGAAAACGTTTCCTGAGAGGGAAGCGTTTTTTTGTTGGATTAGAGGATTCGGCGAACTACGGGCCTGCGGGCCGGATGATGAGTGGCATACGAACAGGTGGGGCATCCAGCTGCTAACTTGCAGGCTTTCAGGAAAGCTGGCCAGCCGGTGGCACTTTTATCTGTTTCTACCGGCTAACCCCAGCCATCCCGGAAAAAGGGCCTGCTGCAGAGTCATTTTAACTTTTTAGGTCAGAGGCTCTGGAATTCCATCTGCGGATTTGCTGCTGGCTGCCTCAATCTCGGTCTCGACCTGCATCTCACCAGTGCCACCGGTCAGGACTCTTTCTTCATATCCCGTTCACTTCTCGGTGGTATCTCCCCTTGAAGTATGCTATAATTATCGCAAGTTCATAGCAAAAATTCATAGTTCCCATTATTCAGGATGGTTTGTATAGCAGGTAGAAAAGTAGGGAATTTTGGATATTTGCTAAATAAAAAAAGGGAGGAACAGTAGAATGGCAGGAAGTAAATGGAAGAAGATTCTGGCCGCCGGTGTGTGCGGCCTTTTGGCGGCAGGCCTTTTCGCAGGCTGCGGCAGCAGTCAGGGCGGCTCCGCCAGCGGTAAGATGAAGGTAGGGGTTGTGCAGATCGTGCAGCACCCGGCTCTGGATGAGGCCAACAAGGGCTTCGTGGACGCCCTGGATGAAGCCGGTCTGAAAGATAAGGTAGAAATCGACCAGCAGAATGCCCAGGGGGACCAGTCCAACCTGAAAGCCATTGCTAACCGCTATGTGTCCGGCAATTATAATCTGGTCTGTGCAATCTCTACACCCGCAGCCCAGGCTATGGCCAATGCTACCGATAGGATTCCGATCATCTGCACCGCTATTTCCGATTTTGAAAATGCAAAGCTCATGAAGTCGGAAAAGGCGCCGGATAGCAATGTCACCGGTACCAATGATCGGGGACCCATTGAGAAGCAGGTGAAGCTGATCAAGGAAATCCAGCCGAATGTAAAAAAGGTTGGCATCATTTACAATTCCAGTGAAATCAATTCGGTGGTCCAGGCCAAGCACCTGAAAGAGAACTGCCAGCCCCTGGGCATCGATGTGGTGGAACTCACAGTGAATTCTGTGAACGATGTGCAGCAGGTGGCGGAAGGTTTTCTGGGAGGCAAGGTAGATGCTATCTACGTGCCTACGGATAACATCATCGCTTCCTCTATCCCCACACTCATGGCGGTGGCCAATAAGGAAAAAATTCCGGTCTACGGTGCTGAAGTGGGCCATGTAAAGAATGGGGTTCTTGCTTCTGAATCTATCAGCTTCTACGATATCGGCCACCGGGCCGGCGAGATGGCTGCAGAGATTCTCAAGGGAAATAAAACGGTCAAAGATTTCCCTGTAGAAGGGGCAGGTAAGTCCAAGCTTTATATCAATAAGAATGAAATGGAAACTCTGGGAATCAAGATTCCCCAGGATGTGCTTGACAGGGCAGAAATGATCTGACAGGCGAGTGGGGTAAAAGAGTAACTTCCGATTTTCCGGAAGTTACTCTTTCTCTATGAATTCTCATTTGCAAGTGGAAAGGTTTGTGTCGTTGTGGCTTCTAAACTGAAACAGCTCTGGTGGTTAATGCTTATTTTTGCGGTCTGTAATGTGGTGATGGCTGTGCTCCTGTACCAGTCTTCCCCTTCGGAACCGGAGACCGCTGATGTGGTACCTGTTCCACCTAAGAATATTTATACCGTAGGTATTCTTCAGTCCGATGACCTGGCGGAACAGGATAAAATGACTGCCGGTGTCCTGGCGGCCCTGGAAGCAGAAGGGTATAAGGACAAGGTGAAAGTGGAAGTGGTCAAAGCCAATGGCAACGACAGGAAACTGGAAGAAACGGCCAAAAAGTTCGTAAGAAACAAGAAGGACCTCATTATTGCCGTAGGAACCGATTCCGCCAAAGAAACGGCGAAGGTGACAAAAGCCATCCCTGTAGTAGGCGTAGGGGTGATGAACTTCAAAAAAGACAAGGCCTTTGAAGACCATCGGAACTTTACCGGCGTCATGGATAATCCGCCGGTACTGAACCAGATTGGCATAGCAAGGCGATCCTTCTCCATCAGCAAACTGGGATTCCTCTATAACCCTAAAAACGAAGCATCCCTGCTGCAGCTAGATATTCTCCGGGATGTGGCACAGCGGAAAGGTATCCATCTCTACGAAGTAGCCTTCAATCCTGATAAAGTGGCAGGCCCCCAGATTGAAAAACTGGTGGGCCATGTGACCGCTCTTTACGTGCCGGAAGATCCGGACGTGCTTTCCCATTTCGACGAAATCGTCAAGATGATGAACGGCGCAGGCATTCCGATTATCGGGGAGCAGTCTGAAATGGTACGGAAAGGGGCAGTTCTTTCTGTATCTCCCAGTTATTACCGCATGGGATTCTCCGGCGGACGGATTGCGGCAAAACTGCTGCAGGGAGAGCTGATTCCTGCAGACATTCCCATTGTTCGTCAGTCGGACCCGGATATTGTGGTGAACATGAAAGAAATCAATCTTCTCAATATCCCACTCCCCGGAGATCTCTGGCAGCGGGCACGGAAACTGTATCTCTACGATGGACAGCCCGCAAGGCCATGACACCGTAGCAGAAGAAGTATGGAAGAATAGAATCTGAATCGTATAGAAGAAGGGAAATGAAATGGTAGATCTGGCAATTTCTACGGTTGCCCAGGGACTCATGTGGTCCATTCTGGCAATCGGCGTATTTCTTTCATTCCGGGTACTGGACGTACCGGATATGACCTGTGAAGGAAGTTTTCCACTGGGTGGTGCTATCGCAGCATCTCTTATCGCTTCCGGATCCTCCCCCTGGGTGGCCATTGTGGCTGGTGCCATTGGGGGCCTTGTGGCAGGAACGGTGACGGGCATCCTGTATACAAAGTTGAAGATTCCCGCTATTCTGGCGGGGATTCTCACCATGATTGCCCTCTATTCCATTAACCTTCACATCATGGGGAAGGCCAATATTTCCCTCCTTCGGGTAGATACCGTATTTACCACTACTGCCCACGTGCTCCACGTGAGCCAGTCTGTGGCTGCCTTCATCGTGCCGGCGGTGCTGATGATTATTATTTCTGCCTTCATTTACTGGTTCTTCGGTACAGAACTGGGCATGTGCATCCGGGCCACCGGCTTCAATCCCCAAATGGTCCGGGCCCAGGGCGTTAATACGGACACCATGATCATCATGGGCCTTTTCATCTCCAATGCCCTCATCGGTCTCTGCGGCGCTGTGGTAGCGCAGAATAATGGCTTCGCCGACGTAGGCATGGGCATCGGCACCATCGTCATCGGCCTGGCTTCCGTCATCATCGGCGAAGTCATTCTGGGAGCCGACAGCTTCTCCGCTTCCCTCCTGGCAGTGGTGGTGGGGTCCATCATTTACCGCGTGGTCATCGCCGTGGTTCTCTACCTTGGCATGCCGCCGAACGACCTGAAACTGTTCACCGCCATCCTCGTCATGCTCGCCCTGGCAGCGCCCATGGTGAAGGGCAAGATTAATATCGGAAAGGCGGGCTGATTATGCTTAAAGTCACAGACATCAGCAAAACATTCTTCAAGGGCACCACCAATGAAAAAAAGGCCCTGAACCACCTTTCCCTCACATTGAACGATGGGGATTTCTGCACCGTCATTGGAAGTAACGGGGCAGGGAAGAGTACCCTTCTGAATTCCATCGCCGGCGCCTATATTCCCGACAGCGGCACCATTGAAATCAACGGCACCGACGTGACGAAGGTGAGCGAATACAAAAGAGCGAAATACATCGGCCGGGTTTTCCAGGACCCCCTGAAGGGAACCGCTGCAGGCATGCAGGTAGAAGAAAACCTGATCATCGCTTCCCGCCGCGGCGAAAGCCGCCGCCTCCGCTGGGCCTTCTCCGGCGGGGACCATGAAAAATTCCGGGAAATGGTGGCCCGGCTGGATCTGGGCCTCGAAGACCGGCTCACCACAAGAATCGGCCTCCTCTCCGGCGGCCAGCGGCAGGCACTGACACTCCTCATGGCTACCCTGAAAAAACCGGACATCCTTCTCCTCGATGAACCGACGGCAGCCCTGGACCCGAAGACCGCATCAAAAGTGCTGAAAATTACAGACGAAATCGTCCACGAACAGCACCTGACCACCCTCATGATTACCCATAATATGCGGGATGCCCTGAAATACGGCAACCGCCTCATTATGATGAACAGCGGCACCATCATTGCCGACTACTCACCGGAAGAAAAGCAGAAACTCACCATCGACGACCTGCTGAAGAAATTCGAAGAAAACTCCGGCGCCATGAGCGACCGGGTACTGCTGGGGTGAGTGGCATAAAAAAAGCTGGGAGAAACTCGGTTTCTCCCAGCTTTTTTCGAGTGTGCCCAGCATGGGCGCACTCTTAAGGGTGAAAGTCCCTAGACCGCCCGACAGCGGGAAGGTCATAGCCGAACACCAAGGGTGTCCATCGTGAGGTGGAATCTGAAGGAAGGTGCAGGCAAATCTCCGGTCCGATGTACAAGAACCACATAAGGCTACGGCAGGATGGACAAGGTTGCTCGACAAACTGAAATCCCATAGCTGTACGGAATCCTGCAGAGTACATGTGGCGGATATATGGAGAGAAAGAGTGCGTTCTTACCTGGGGAGGTCTCACGGACACAGCAGAATAAGGCTGTATTTACTGGGCTGTGCTGTGGTTGAAATAAGATTTGCCGTGAGAAGTCAGCAGAGGCCATAGTACCAGATGGCTCATAGGCATCTGGGAAGGGCCGAACTTTAGGAGATGTTAGTCAATGAAAGTAACCAACCATGGGCTTAAAGGCAGACAACTTCAGAAAGAAGACTACTGGCAGAAAGCAGCTGCGGAACAGCAAGGATATGCCGGAGTGCCCATCCATGTGAGGATTGCTGAACACAACAACATCATCGCAGACTTGCATAAGCAGGAATGCGAAAACTAAAGAACCGCCGTATACCGAACGGTACGTACGGTGGTGTGAGAGGTCGGCGGGCCGAAGCCCGCCTCCTACTCGATTTGGTGCGTCTGACTGTATTCCCGAAGGTCCTAAGGGTTGTGGCTTTCACATTGCTGCGCTTGTGAAAGCGGGGTGTGCGCAGCGAACTGAAACGCAGGGAAACGACAGGCGACTGAGCATTCAGTGATCCCTTTCCCCCTCGGGTGGAAGGGTGGCCGTGAAGCGACTGGGCTTGCGGCGAAATACAGTGGGAGCGACTTCAGAGGGAGCCCCCTCCGCCTTCGGCACCTCCCCCATAGAAGCAATGCTATTAAGTTAAGAGAAAAACGAGCAAAATATGTCTTTTAGGGATGCAATATTATTGTGAACTTGCCATAAATTCTCCATTTTTGCTTTGCCTAAACAACCATTTTTACATCAGTTATTTTTACAAGTTAGATTTTTGCATGCGAAAAGAACCGAAAATTGCGGATTTTTTTCGGATTTATCCGTGATAATAGCTTGGGTATCTTAGTTGACAATATTCCTTAGAATCCGGTAGGTTTTCCCTCGAAGGCATGGACCTTCTTTTCAATTCTTCCACGGTCGTAATGCCTGTTGTGAATGATAGCTACTTTGTAGGCCTCGAGTCGCTTAGTCAAATTGAAAGAATTCGCCTGCTCTTCCGTACAGAATAAATAGTGCAGGCAGGGCAGGACTCCTGCTTTGAAATTAACCTTGTACCGGTACTTGTGGTGTGCATCAATTTCCTGAATAGGAATATGGTTTATGATGGCTGCAACACAGTTATACAACGTAAGTGCCGCATACAGTTCCATTTCCTGATAGAGCAGGAACTTGGAGTGAAATACGATGGCTCCTACTCCATATTTCAAATGGCGGAAAGCTGTTTCAACCTGCCAGCGCTTTCTGTAAATACATCCAATCTCCGAGGCAGAAAATGACCGGATATCCAGGTTGGTAAGGTAATACTGGACATCCCCACTTGGCGAAACCGAGGACACGATGCGGATTCTCAGCATCATATCTGTCTCAGGCCGGAACTTTTCACTGGATTCCTTATGATAGATTCCTTTGGCACTGCGCCTTACATGGACAGTGATTGTTATTTCTTTGTTGGTGATGCCATCCGGGAGATTAAGCCCTTTGGCTGAAAGAATGCCTGCACTCGGACCTTTTGCCCGGATGACGTATCCAAAACCCATTTGAGTAAGCAGACACAGGACCTGATAGCCTTCATAACCACGGTCACTGATGATGACCGTATCCTCGGGTTTATAGATAGGATGCTCTTGGGACAGTATTTGGGCCAGCTCCAGAAGTTCGCGCTGCTCATTGCATGACAGCTTTGGTTTAGTCGTAATTGCCAGATAGAGATGGTTTAGAACGTCATAAAAAGCATTTACATGATCCATATGGTACTGTGGCCTCCCAAATGGACTGCAGTCATCTGGAACAGGTAACACTGGAGTAGGCATGGGCGAATCTGAGCCATCGCAGGCGATAAGGAATTTGCCATGGTATCTCTTAAGCTCAAGTAACCGGTGCAGGTCCTTGAGGACATTCCTGAAAATGGTGGTAAAAACTTCCGTCGTGAGTTTCTGCCGCTGCTGAATGAACGCAGAAGGAGTTGAGTCACCAAATTCATCCATCTCAATGAAATTCTTGAAAAGGATATCTGGCAAGGTGCCGGTCTGCATCTTATACATAACTAAAAGAATACGTGCAATAGGCCATTTCCGTACCCGGGTAAAAAATCTGGGGTTAATCCCATACAACTTGGGATTGTCAATAACATGTTGAACGTGGCTCCTAAAAATTTTTCTGACTTGCTTTTCAAAATTGATCATAACAAATCCTCCTTGTTAACAATTGGGGTGGTTCCCTTACTAACAGGCGGAGCCTCAAATTTTTGAGGATTTGTCAAGCCTTTTTTTGATGTTTTTATATTTTTTTGTAAACCTAAGCTTTTTTTAGACACAAAAAAAGCACACGTCGTTATAACGTATGCTTGTGTAAAACGCTTAACTGAATAGCATTGCCCATAGATGGGGGAGGTTAAACCGGTAAGGGGCTGTGAAAAAATGAGAAATCATTTTTATTCACAGCCTCCTTTTTTGTATTCCAGTTAAATATCCATTTATTTTGCTGAAATTGAGTATACTTCCCCCTTTCCCCAGTCATCCCAATTATTTTATTTTATGCTGCTCTTCGCATTCTCATGCGTTTATGGTAATGTTTATTCAGATTTTGGCCTATCGCCATGAGGTAAATCTCTACTTTTACAGGATTCGTACCTCTTCTGACGATTCTCTTGTATCCGTGGTCGTTTTTTATGATTCCAAAAGTACCTTCCGACTGGATGGAACGGTTCATTCTGAGCAGGGCTCCCTGAATACTTTCCAGGTTGGCGATGACTTCTTTATGCATGGAAGTCAGTTCCTGATTAATCTGAACTGTCCGGTTTCTTGGTGTCCTTTTACATTTCTCGGCATAGGGGCATCCGCTACAGTCTTCACACTGGTAAATCTCTTCCTGGCGCCCGTAGTGGTTACCTGGAATCGACTTTCTGTATTGGAGCCTGAATGCCCTGCCGAAGGGGCAGCGCATGATTCCGTTGGCATCAATTGTAAAATTCTCCGCCCGGAATGGGTTATCCCTGTACTTGGCATCGCTTGTCTGTTTCTTAAACATGGGGAATTTCATGAATTTTTTCATGCCATGCTGTTCGCAGTAGATATAGTTGTTAAATGAGCCATATCCCGCATCTGCTACCGGGTATTTCGGATAAAAATGATAGGTCTTATGGAACTTTTCTATCAGGGGAATGAAGCAGTCCATATCTGACCGGCACTGGCTGACATCCAAAACGGCAATATATTCGTCGGCGATGCCAAACTGCACGTTGTATGCAGGAAGAAGCTGGTCATTACCTACATAATCCTTCTTTACCCGCATAAATGTAGCTGAAGGATCAGTTTTCGAGTAGCTGTTTCGATTAGGGCCGCAGATCCTTATCTTTTCTCCATATTCCCTGAGTTTATCCGTATATTGCTTTAGCTTTTCACACATACGCTGGTGTGGAGTCTTGCGATGTCCCGGACCATGGACAAATTCCTTTTCATCCAGATTCCAGAAGCGTTCAAGAGCTTCCAGCTTTTCCTCCAGATAATCCGGAACGTATTCGGTGCTCGTTTCTATTGTTGCTCCTTCTGTTGCCAGCTCGCAGTTAATTTCATTCAGCAGTGACGTAATCTTCTCATACAGGTGATACCGGGATTTTATAGTTGTTTTTTTCCACACCCAGCTGTATTTATTGGCGTTGGCCTCCATTTTGGTGCCATCAATATAAAGATGGTTGAGATCGACGTGGTCTTCCTTGAAGATTTCTGCATTAACCGCATTGAAAATGTCCTCAATACAATTGGCTAGAACTTTGTTGATAAAGTTTGCAAAAGTGCGGTAACTGGGAGCCTGACCGTCTGAGAGGTAAATAAATCGCAGATCTGTACGGCAGGCCTTCTCCAGGCTGCGTAAAGAACAATACCCCAGCATAAATCCGAAAAGCACGAGTTTAAGTAAAATGACCGGATTGTATCCGATGCGGCCTGCAGAGCAGTGGGACTGTACCGGAAGATATTTTCTTAATCCTATAGCCTCCATTAAATGGTCAAATTCAAAAACAGGGTCATCAATTGGCAGATAAGATGCAATAGACAGTGGCAAAAAGCCCTGCCGTGGGGTACAATGATAACTGGTATTTTTGCATTTCATCATAACACTATAATACCACTGAAAAAGGTGTCCGGCTCGCTTGAGTCAGACACCTTTTTTGGCGACTGTTTTAATTCAATTATTTCACAGCCCCGGGACCACGAAGTGGTGGAAGGGTGGCCGCCGCAGGCGGCAGCCTCGGCCCTGACGAAGTCACAGCCCTGCCGCAGGCAGAGCCTCGGCCAAAGGCCGCAGCCCGGTGAAGCCCCTTTTACCATTCCACATCATCCATATCGATATCATCGTCTTCCAGCAGCTTCTTCCAGGAATACCGGGAGAGTTCAGATCGGTCTACTTTTTCTCCATTTCTGGATACGAAGATATAGACCTGCTTCAGGTCATCCAAGGTCATGGGGGCGATGGTATCCGTTTCCTTATCGTAGGACCCGGTAATAGCGAAGAATTCATCCAGAAACATGGCTCTTCCATCTTCATCGTCCACGCAGATTGTGCCGACATCCTCATCATAGGCGTTGAAAGACTCTGCTGTATACCAGACGGTATAAGAGCTCCCGCAGATATCCAAAGGGACATGGTTGACGCTATCATCTTCCTCAAAGACGAATTTTTTGAGACCATTGACCGGGTGGTGGGGATCTATGTGGTGTACGAAATTCTGGGGATCATAGATTTCCATCTCATCCAAAAGACAGAAAACAAGAACATCCGGGCTATCCGGCCGGAAACCATCCAGGCAGTGGGAAAGAATATCCACCTGCTTTTTGAGGAGACAGGCCTTTTCCTCTTCATAGATTTTTTTGGCTTCCTGGGAAACGGTTTTATCCTTCAGGGCGGCATTGATCTCTTTCAGCCGGGGATCGTCGTATTTCTTCACGTCTTCCATGGAAAATACGTCGTGGCTGTTCAAAAATCCATCGGCCTCCTTTTGGATGGTCCTGTAAATCTTTCGAAGTTCCCGAGCCTTCTTGTACAGCTCTGTAATGTCTGCTCTTTTCATGGCAAGCTCCTTTCATCACTATGGGGGATTCTTTCTGTCCTTATTATAGTGGATATGGCAAGGGAAAACAGGAGAAAAAATTGGCCTGCGGTCAAGGAATATAGTGGATTGGCGTTCAGCCGGATTGAATGAAAGGTTCGTAAAGATTGTGGCTTTCACATTGCTGTGCTCGTGAAAGCGGGGGGTGCGCAGCGAACTGAAGCGCAAGGAGCCGACAGGCGACTGAGCATTCAGTGATCCCTTTCCCCTCGGGTGGGTTGGCAGCACTGGCGCCTGCCAACCGGGCCCTGGCGCTGCGCTTAAGAGGAAAGGAATGATATATAACGCGGCCCAAGGCCTCTTATGCACCTCATGCCCCCGGTGCGAAGCACCTGCAGCCCGGTGAACGAGCGAAGCGCAGTTTACCCACCACCCTTAGCCCCATCCATTCGGGCGACCGCCTGTCAGCCACCATTTTATTTTCCATTTCCCCTTGCATTAGCCCTCCATAGTCGGTATAATAGCAAAGGTACGAACTGTATCTCAGTCCGGCGCAACTCCGGCGCAGACCTTGATACAGCAATTTATTTATTTTAGGAGGCTATTATGTTAACAGCTGAAGCAAAGAAAGAAATCATTGAAAAGTATGCCGTTCATGAAGGCGACACCGGATCTCCGGAAGTACAGATTGCTATTCTCTCTAAGAGAATCGCTCTCCTCACCGAACATCTGAAGTTCCACAAGAAGGATCATCATTCCCGCCGGGGCCTGCTGAAGATGGTCGGCCAGCGCAGAAACATGCTGGACTATCTCCGTCGCAAGGACATTGAACGTTACAGAGCACTGGGCGAAAAGCTCGGCCTGCGCCTGAAATAAGATTTCAAAGAAAGAGACTACCGAAAGGTAGTCTTTTTTAGTGAAAAGAGGACCGAAAGATATTCACAGACAGTGGCTGTATGGCAACAGACAGGCTGCCAGGAGAGGGAAGGGGGATGAAGTATACAGCTTTCTTCCTCTGGAAGACGACTATCCTGCAGCACTGTGGCGTAAGGCTGTTATTGGAGTATAGACTGCACACCATGCGGGCACCTGAATGCCCGACGGTGGTGCCGCAGGCAGTGGATAACAGCAGGCCTTTTGTAGGAAAGATAAACCCCCATGAAGTCTGGGATAGCTCATTTTTCAGAGTAAATTTGTCAACTCATGAATTCAATAAAAAGATCCCCATCCTTTGTAAAAAAGGCGGGGATTTTTTTATTGAGCCCGATTTCATCACGATCGGCAGCACGAATAGCCTGAAAGAGCTAGGTCCGACGGATAGAAGACAGATGCGCCAATCTTCCACCGCTCCATCATGATGATGGCCTCTTTCAGGCATATCGCTTGTAAATCCTCAGAATGAACCGAGGCGTTTAATCAGGTAATGCAGGTCTCACTCATAACGCATCGAACGGACCGAAGCCCGGAGCTCTTATGGTTTCATCCATGCGAGATGGCTTGCAGCCGGACAAGGAACCGGGTATTTTTTCGTGGCCACTCCCCGGACCTTGTCCAAGCTCTCATCTATGTTTATTATATAAAATAAAATCGAAAATAGGAATAGGATAAAATAGAACTTACGTTGCTAATTTTGCAATTTAAACAGAAATAATGTATCAAAGTAATAACCTGAAATCAATTCTTTCTACAATTATATATTCTAATCAAAATATAATGATATACTTGCGGGATAAAGAACAATAAAAATTCCAGATATGAAAAAACGCGGCATATCAAAGGATACAGGCAGACTGTACTTTCTTCGGCTGGCAGTACTTATTAACATGTAGAATGGACAATAACATTTGGAGATATGGATCTGGATTATAATTTCTGCTCTGTTTTTACTATCTTGCAAATTTAGAAAGAATGGTATATATTCTGTTTAAGAAATAACTTAGAGAGAGGTTAATTCGATACATAACCGGCTGAGGGTGGTTCATAATGAATCGGGGGATTACATGATGAACGGAAGACCATGGTTTGTTTCAGGTGTGGCAGCGCTTGTATGCTGGCTGCTTATGGGCTCTGCCCAGGCGGCAGGGCTCGAGGGCGCTATCAGCCGGCAGGAAGATATTATTACACAGAAAAGTCAGGACATTGCTTCCAGACGCAGGGAAGAAGAAAATCAATACCGTTTGCGTGACACTATGACGCGGACGGATTCTTCCTCTGCATCTCTGGAAGCTTTTTCTTTGCCCGAAGAGGATGGAGGATTCCTGTTAAAGCACCTGTATTTGAAGCCCTCTTCTTTTTCGCACCGGTTCAGATGGGTGGATACATTCCTTTCCGGGTTTGAAGGAAGACGCATAGGTCGAAAGGGCATCCAGGCTCTTGAAACGGCCATCAATAAGGAAATCATGGACAGGGGTTATGTGACCAGCCGGGTTTACATCGAACCCCAGGATTTGTCCAAAGGGACCTTTTATTTCACACTCCTTCCCGGCATTGTTTCAGATATCCGCTTTTCCCCGGATACCTGGGGAACCTGGCGGAATGCGGCGGCTGTCCATAAAGGCTCTCTCTTGAACATCCGAGGCCTAGAGCAGACGCTGGATAATTTCAATCATGTACCGGGACAAAAGGCCCATATCCGCATTGAGCCGGGAGAGAAGGAAGGGGACAGCGTACTTCTTATTGAGCTTCAGCGGGAAAGACCGGTATCCCTTTTCATGACCATGGACAACAGCGGCATGAAAGAGACGGGAAAACTGCAGCAGACCTATGGCCTTCGGATTTCCAATCCCCTGTCACTGAATGACCTTTTCTACTTCAGCTGGAACGGAGATGCAGAGCCCGGCAGTGACAGGAAAGGAACCCATGGGGTGAATCTTTTCTATGACATTCCTTTGGGAAAAGACAGAATGACCCTGTCCTATGAACATGACGATTATCGGCAGACCGTGGACTACAGCGTGGTTCCATTCATTTCCAGCGGGAAGCTGGAAAGAACCCGTCTGACCTGGTCCCACCTTCTGCAGAGAAAGGCATACAGTAAAACAGACCTTCTGGCAGGCATTCTCCACAAGACAAGGCACAGCTATATCGACGGTACAGAAATCGGAGTACAGCGGCAGAAGACTACGGCGTTGGAACTGGGGATTCGCCATAAGAGATATATCAAAGAAAGTCTGGTGGAAGGGGAACTTACCTACAGGCGCGGCGTACCGTGGATGGCAGATCCCGGCCCTACGGACGGCATGGCCGGAGAGGCCACGACCCGCTACAACATGTACCTGGGGTCCCTGCATATCACGACGCCGGTTCCGGTGACAGAAAATTACCGCCTGCGCTATACCATGGACCTCTATTTCCAGAAAGCCAACCAGCCGGTGTATGGCAGCGAATTTCTTTCTATCGGAGGAAGATATAGCGTTCGGGGATTTGACGGTGAAAATACCCTGGCGGCGGAAAGCGGCGTGGTCATGAGAAATGAGCTGGCCTTTCCCCTGGGAAAGAGCGGGCAGGAAATCTACGGTGCCTGGGACTATGGAAGGGTTTACGGTCCCTCTACGGAATACCTCCTGGGGAAAGAGCTGACCGGCTGCGCTTTAGGTTTTAGGGGGGAAAAAGGGCCCTTCCGGTATGACGGGTTTATCGGATGGCCTATAGAAAAGCCGGGAGGCTTTCAAACGGCAAAGAGGACCTGCTGTTTCCTTATTTCAGCGGAAATTTGAAATGATAGAAATTAAAAAGTAAAACCATCTGGTCTGCAGCCGAAAAAGGATGGGGGAGAGTAGCGATGATGAGAAATAAAAACATTACCTATAGAAGAATCAAGACAGGAAAACGATGGATATCCCTGTCCCTGGCCATCTCTTTTTACCTCTCCGGCATAGTGACCTCCTTTGCTGCGGCCATCACTCCCCGGGGCGGCGTTGCCCTCTCCACCGCCTCCAACGGCGCCGCCGTTGTGGAAATCGAGGGCCCCAATGACAAAGGCCTTTCCCGCAACCGCTTTGACACATTCAATGTGGATGAAAAAGGAATCGTATTCAATAACAATGCCCGGCAGGAAGCGGCTGTGACAAAGCTGGCCGGTGCCATTTCTTCCAACCGGAACTTTTCAGGAAATGCTGCTCGGACCATCCTGGTAGAGACCCTGGGTAAAGACAGTACCCGCCTTCAGGGCATGATGGAAATTGCAGGCAGCAGGGCGGACCTTATCATTGCCAACCCCAATGGCATTACAGGAAACGGCTTCGGTTTCATTAACGTGGGAAGAGCCACCCTGGCCGCAGGCAGGCCGGTCGTAGAAAATGGTACACTCTCCGGCTTTGACTTGACCGGAACCATTTTCGTGGAGGGCAAAGGAAATACACCGGTTTATGACGACAAAGGCGGGATTCTTTACGGCAGGGCGGATAAACTGGATATCTACAGCAGGGCGGCAGCCATTAACAGCGCCCTCTTTGCTAAAGATGACATCCATGTGACTGTCGGCCAGGGCAGGGTGCATTATGACACAGGCACCATGGAGGCCGTCAAAGAGAATGATGAAAAAGGACTCTCTCTGGACATAGGCGCCCTGGGCGGCATGTATGCCGGAAGCATCTACCTGGTAGGCACCGCTGCCGGTATGGGCGTCAATGTGGGCGGCACCATTCATGCCTCCAAAGACCTGGTACTTACCAGCGAAGGGAAAATCGAACTGAAATCCCATGACATAGCAGGCGAGGACGGGGACACAGACACCACGTCCATTACTTCTGACGGCACCATTTCCATCACCTCTGCCAAAGGAAGCATTGACAGCAGTATGGACATGATGGCCCGGAAAGACATCCATCTCTCCGCTGCCGGTGCCATTACCAATACAGGCCGTATCAGCGCCGGAGAAAGCTACGAAGAAACAGAGGGGAGCGGTCAGTTTAAGACCGACAGCGCCTCCCTTGCCATAAAGGGAGGCTCCCTGGAAAACAGGGGCACCCTGTCCGCATCAGACAACATTTCCCTTGCGGTTCGTGACAATGCCGAACTGGGCGGCGGTCTGGAAGCAGGAAACAGCATGACCGGAGAAGCGGGCGGCAGCATCCACCTGTCCGGTGCCCTCTCCGCAGATAAAGGCACCATCAGCCTTACAGGAGAAAGGATTACCGGAAGCAGGGACAACCTGAAGGCAAAAGACGAGAAAAGCCTGGTTCTTGTGGAAAGAAATCCGGTGAGACCGGAAGGGAAGCCGGATCCGGAAACGCCTAGAAAAGCAGAAGACCTGAAAACTCCATCCCTGCCTTCCATGCCGGATACAGCAGATACGGTGAAAGCAGATAAAGCGGAAGACCATGACCTGCCGCTCACCGCTGATGAGACAGCTCCAGGGAAATATAAACCTATCATTGACCATGCCGCCAATGGCGTGGACCTGGTACAGATTGCAGAAGCTGATGGAAATGGTGTTTCCCGCAACCTCTACCATGACTTTAACGTGAAACAGAGGGGCCTCATCCTGAACAACGCCTCCCACTATACCAAAACAGACCTGGGCGGCTATATTGACAGGAACATGAAAATCTACGGAAAAGGAGCCCGCCTGATCCTGAATGAAGTCACCGGTCATACAGAAAGCCGCCTTATGGGATATATAGAAGTAGCAGGCAGTCCCGCTTCCCTGGTGATTGCCAACCCCAACGGAATCTCCGTCAATGGCACCGGATTCCTTCATGTAGAAGATGTGACCCTTGCGGCAGCTCCCATTTCCTCTATGGAAAATGGATATATCCGCTTCGGCCATGGCATGGGAGATATCCGCCTTATGGGAGACGGACTGAACGGCAGGGAAGCAGAGAACCTTTCCCTCTATGGCCGCTCTATCCAAAATGACAGAAGCGAGCTTTATGGAAAGAACATCAAACTGACCGCGGAAGATACCATCACCAATACAGGAAAGACAGGTGCAGAAGAAGATGTCACCCTGTCAGCCAAAAATTTGGAAAATAAAGAAAAAGGCATACTGGAAGCTAAAGGGAATATGCATATTTCCCTGGCAGAAAGCCTCATCCAGCACCAGTCCGCCCTGAAAGCAGGAAAGAACCTTTCCCTCACGGCCTCTTTCCTTTCACAGGACGAAAATGCCCTCCTTTCATCTGCCGGAGACATGGATATTCAGGCTATCACACTGGATAACCGTCATGGGTCTATGACAGCCGGTGGAAATTTCACGTTGGATACCGAAACCCTCAAGAACAGTGACAGCGGGCTTCTCCATGGGGAACAGAAGGTGGATATCCGGGCGGTATCCTTCAGCAATGACGGTGCCAGCCTCTATGGAAATAAAGATGTGACTATCAAAGCAGATACGCTGGAAAATAAAAACAGCAGCCTTCTCCATGCAGGCAGGAACAGCTCTATTACTGCAGGGAATTTCACAAACAGTCACAGCAGCATGGACGTACAGGGAGACCTTAAGGCCCGGGCGGATGCATTCACCAATGAAGACAGCGCCTATCTGGGTGTGGGCGGAGACATGACTCTTACAGGCCGTGATTTTATCAACCAAAGCCTGGGCGGCGTCTATGTTACCGGAAACCTCAGCCTCTCCGAAGAAGGAAATATGACCAATGAGGACGGCCTTCTGGCTGCAGGGAAAGGCCTGGCCATAGAAGCGGAAAACCTGTACAACCGGAACGGCAGCGGCTATAAAGAAGGCTCCCTGCTTTCCTCCGGAGACAGCATGCACCTTACTGCACGCCACATCCTCCATAACCGCTCCAGTACCATAGAAAGCGGGAAAGACATGACCGTGGAAGCGGAGGACCTTATCAACGATAAAGAAACAATGAAAACAGGCTGGCAAGTGACCTATGAGGATATAGCCTACCGCATTCCCCACCTCCAGGAAAAGAACTACTATGATGCCCGCCGGGAATTCAAACGCACCATCCACACCGGTGTTATTGAAGAAGAAACCAATGACAGCCGCATGATGGCAGAAGGCAGTCTTACTATCCAGGCAGGAAATGAAATCCATAACGACTACAGCACCATGGCGGCCGCAGGAAATCTTTCTGTGACTGCAGGCAGAGATATAGAGAACACCGGCTATCAGGGTACCATCCACTATGACGACCTGGGCCATGACAACCATTACTGGAAATATAAGAAACATACAAGGATGCACCTTCACTGCCATATGGTCTATGGAAAGACCGTCCTTCCCTATGAAAACCACGAAGTCCATGACGAAACCGGTGATGATACAAAGCGGCTCTCCGTCATGAGCGGGAACGGAAAGACCACCATCCAAAGCCTCCATGGCAGTGTGCAGAACCGCACCCTGGAAGCGGATGGGAAGGTATACGAAAACAGGGACAAGAAAGCGGACTTCAAGAAAGAAAACCCACTGGATGGGAAAAGTGCGTCTGAAAACAATCCCGCCTATAACAATGAAGCCCTTTCCTTCCTGGAAAAAGAAAGCCGCCTCTATACCCTTACCCGGGACCCCAGCGCCCGGTATCTTTACGAAACAGATCCCCGCTATGCAGACTACAGGAATTTCCTCTCCAGTGACTACCTGCTGGAACGGGTCAAAGCAGATCCCGAAAAGGTATCCAAAAAGCTGGGTAACGGATGGATAGAACAGCGGCTGGTACAGGAACAGCTCCTTGCCCTTACGGGAAATCCCTACCTCTCCGGCACCGGAAGCAGCATGGAAACCTTCAAAAAATTAATGGATAACGGCGTAACCCAGGCGGAGACACTCCATCTTTCTATAGGTGTGGAACTTTCCAAAGAACAGACCGCCGCTCTGACCAGTGACATCCTCTGGCTGGTGAAGGAAAAGGTGAATGGGGAAGATGTACTGGTCCCGAAAATCTACCTGGCCCGCCTCTCGGAAAAGGACATAACCCCCAAAGGCGCCGTCATCACCGGAAGCGATGTGGAAATCTACTCCGGAAAGACCCTGAAAAACCTGGGCACCCTGCATGGCGGACATACCCTTTCCCTTGCAGCACATACCATTGAAAACAGAGAAGGCACCATCACAGGAAACCGGATTCATATGGACGCAGACGGAGATATCCTGAACCGGAGCGGCACCATTTCCGCCAGAGACAGCCTCTCCCTGGAAGCGGGAAACATAACCAATGAAACGGCAAAGAGAGAAGACAGAAGCCGTGGACTCTACCAGTCTTCCCTGGGAAATACAGCCCGCATGGAAGCAGGAAAGGATATGACCCTTTCTGCCAAAGACTCCATCCAAAACAGGAGCGGCAGCCTTACGGCAGGAGAAACCCTTGCCATGGAGGCGGGGAAAGATATTTCCATGGAAGCCCTGTCCCGGGAAAAGCACGTGGCCGTCACCTTCAGCGATTCAGCGGCAGCCATCCATGAAAGAAAGTATACCGAAGCGGAAGTTTCTGCTAAAAATCTCTCCCTCATCGCAGGAAATACCATCACCCTTTCCGGCGCATCCATTAAATCGGATGACAAAGCAGACATGACAGCAGGGAAAGACATCCGCCTCACCGCAGAAAAGGACCTTTATGCAGAAGATGCTTCCGTAGGAAAAAGAAAAGGCTCCTACTACCAGCGTCTCAAAACAGAAGATGAAGCAGTGAAAGGCACCCTGATTTCCTCTGCAGGAGAAGTGCGCCTTAAAGCAGGAAAGGACATTTCCCTGAAAGGCAGCGGCATTACTTCCGAAAAGGGAAAAATCTCCTTGACTGCCGGTGAAGATATCTCTATGATGGATGAAAAGGAACATCACGAAACCATCCACGAATACCACTCCCACGTATCCGGACTTCTCTCTTCCAAGACCAAAGACCTCTATGAAGCAGGGACGACGGACACCGTGAGCGGAAGCCTTATCTCCGGGAATGAAACCCGTATGGAAAGCGGAAGAGATATGACCATCACAGGAAGCGCCGTCATCAGCAGTAAGGATACCACCCTCCTGGCCGGAAGAAACTTCAAGGCCGACAGCGCTGAAGAAAGAAGCGGCAGCACCTACCGGGAATCCGTCAAAAAGAGGGGCCTCCTCTCCGGAGGCGGCCTGGGCTTTATTATGGGCAGCGAAAAGAGAAAGGACCGCTACGACAGTGAAGCTGTAGAACAGGTAGGAAGCACCATAGGCAGCGTGGAAGGAAGCGTTCGTATCAGCGCAGGGAAAGATGCAGATATAGAAGCCTCCCACGTTTCAGCCGGTAAGGACCTGGCGGTTAGCGGAAAGAACGTGACCATCACCAGTAAGGATAATGTGTACACCAATAAAGAAGAACATGAGTACAAGAGAAGAGGGCTCAGTGTATCCCTGGGAGGCAGCACGTTAAATGCACTTTCTGATGTAGCTGCACCGGTAGAAAGGGCGGCGGATGTACAGGACTCAAGACTGAGAGTACTGTATGGATATGATACATATAAGAATTTAGATAAGCGAAAAGAAACTTTGCAAGACTTGGCAAAAGGAAAAGTTCATGCCTCTTTAGACATTGGCTTTATAAATTCTTCGTATGCCTATCATTCTGTGAGTCAAATGACGGAAGGCGCAATCAGCCGGATTCAGGCAGGAGAAACTGCAGTACTCATTGCAGAGAATGACATTCATGTACATGGATCAGATATGTCTTCGAACAAGGCGGTATTGCTGGCAGGAAAAGACATAATGCTTAGCGCATCAGCGAACAGGATGTCAACAAAATCCAATGAAAAATCCAGCGGCTTTGGAATTACTGCATCTATTGGCCCGTCTGGGTTAGCGGGAGTCAATGGCTATATTTCTCATGGCAGCGGACAGGAAAAGGAGCAGTCTATTTCTTATGATGCTTCGAATATTCATGCTGATCATATAGTTTATCTATCCGGTGGCAATGATATTGTCCTGAAAGGAAGTCAGGTGCGGGGAAAACGTATTGTGGCAGATGCGGGGCATGATTTGACAATAGAAAGTCTGCAAAACAAGCATACCTATGATTCGGAAAATAAGGGATGGTATATCAGCGGCGGAAGAAGTGTGAAATATGAGCCGGAAGGAAATCAGACAGTCAAAAAATGGGGTGCTTCTTCGGTTGGAGCTGGACACTCTTCGGGGGCCGTTCGCTCCGACTATGCAGGCGTAGTGGATCAGGCAGGACTTTATGCAGGAACAGATGGGATTGCTGTGTCCACTAAGAATAAGACTTCATTGAAAGGCGGTGTTATAGATAGTCATGGGACTCCGGATAAAACCAGACTGAGCACCGGAATTTTGGAATGGGAAGATATAGAGAACCATGCCTCTTATACTTCAAAAGGAGTGGGGGCTTCCTATAACTACTACAGTCATTTTCAAGAGATGAGCCAAAAAGAAAAAGACGAAGTGAATAGTAAAAGAGGACTTACACCTCAGATTCCTACCGGAAGCAAGGGTAAGTCTTCTTCAGTAACCCGTTCGGCAGTCAGTCAGGGAAATATAGTGATTAACAAGTCTGATCGGCAACGGCAGAATCTGGAAAAGCTGGAAAGAAATCCTCAAAATACCCTGAACGGACTGGGGAAAATTTTTGATAAAAAGAAAGTAGAAGCGAAGCAGGAGCTGGCAGGCCTCTTTGGAAAGCTGGCTTATAATGAAATCCATAACATGAAAGATGGTCCGGAAAAAACAGCAATGCATGCCCTGGTCGGCGGTATTATGAGTCAGCTTACAAATGGTGACTTCATGGCAGGAACGGCGGCTGCTGCAGTGAATAAGATGCTTATACAGGAAATTAAGAAAGCATCCCACGGTGATCCGGCAAAAATGCAGTGGATGAGTGCAGCTATTGGAGGGCTCGTTACACAGATGCTAGCCGGAAATGGACAAATCGGAGCAGGTGTAGCCAGTAGTGCAACTAAGAATAATTATTCATGGAAGTATATTATTGAAGCTATCAATGGTACTTTCAATCCTGATGAGGTGGTTCAGTCAACAACGCCCAGCTCTGACGATGATGGATCAGAGACCGCTAACAGCGGTATAGATCAAGAACAGGGGACTGTTAATGTACCAGATGATGATGGCACAGCTGCTAATCATGCTTCCTACCCCGCAGAAAGATTATCTAATATAACAAACTTGGATGTAACAGGAATGGGACTGGCTGATACAGCAGGGGCTGAAGATAGAGCAAATGATGGTGATGCAGGAAGTTATACTCAAGGCAGCTATGCTCAAAGTAATAATGAAGATGGAAATACAGCTGATTCCAGTACTGATAATTCCGATTCCGGTTCAGCAACAGGGAGTACTGAGACGCATCATAAAAGTGCAAGTTACCAAGATGCACTGCAGCGGGTCAGCGATGCCTCAAAAGATGAAGCCAGAGATGAAGTCGGAAATACATTTGCAACATATGCCATGCTTAATGAAATGAAAAAGAAGTTCCCGGAATTCCCGGAAGACTATTTAAAAAACAAGGTGGAAAATGCGGTTAAGCTGGGTGGCTATACGACAGCAGCTATTAACTATGGATACAATGTCTATGAGAATCATCAGGAATTTAAGAGTTTTCATAATGCACTGCAGGCAGATGCCTGGGATACGTTGCCTATTACAACTGGAGCAATGATAGGACTCATGGATTCTACACAAACTTTTCCTACTAATCCAATGACTAAAGTTACGTTGGCTACGTTGGCATCTATTTTGGTAACTATTACTGTAGATAAGAGTAAAGAAGATTTAAAAGTAGAGGATAAAATTAAAGATGAAAATGATTTGCATGAAGGAGATTAACAAATGATTGGTTATTTAATTTATGACTGTGGAATGTTGATTGTGTGCTTTAACTTAGTTCAAAAAATTATATTCAATAAAAGGCTAACCGCCGATGAGAAATTTTTGATAAGGCATGATAGATGCAAATTCTTTAGTGTGGCAGTGTTTATAATGGTAATTGGACTTATTTGGAGTATATATTGCGATTTGGGGTTTGGAGAATATAATCTGATTGCGCATTGGGTACCCCTGTTGGGATTTTATCTTTTAGCACTTAGAGGCCTTTTTATTAGACGTGCTTATGGACCTAAAGATTGGAAATATGTAGAAAAAACAAATTTAGGATTTATTGCTGCAATTCTATTTACTATTGTGATTATTGGATTATCTTTGACTCAGATTAGATTTAGTAATCTATTCAATTGACTATAAACAAGAATTGAAAGTTTACTTCTTTTGGCGCTTACAACCGGTGGCAGTCTCCGCATAGAAAGTTTGCAGGACACCGAAAGTTATAAGAACAGAAGCAATGTGAAAGGCGGGGCCCTGGCAAGCGATGTATTTAAAGACAGCGCAGGCCATAAAAAGCTGGATAAGCCCTACCTCTCTGCAGAAACAGCCAGAGGCTATACGGATTCTGACTATGCATCCGTCAAAGAACAGGCTGGAATCTATGCAGGCCAGGAAGGTTATGATATTTCCGTCAAAGACAATACCCACCTCAAAGGCGCCGTCATAGACGGCAAAGGCAGTGCAGATAAGAATACCCTCCGCACCGGTACTTTAAGCTGGGAAAATATAGAGAACAAGGCTGATTACAAATCCGGCGGCAGCGGTATTTCCTATACGGCCAAACTGGGTGGCAGTGTGAATAAAGACACCCCATCTTCTAAAGAAAACAGCCGGTACGACAAAGAACCGGGTACGAATACCCATAACGAAAGCGATAAAGTTACCAGAGCCAGCGACGGGAACCGTATCCCTCTCAATGAAAGAGGCCTTTTAGGTGTACCGTCAGCAGCGACCAAAGGAAAAGCTGATTCTACCACCAGGGCAGCCATGGCACCGGGAAAAATCGTTATTACCGATACAAAGAACCAGAAACAGGATGTTACCGGACTAGATAGAAATACCAGGGACAGCCTGAATCAGTTGAAAGTCATCTTTGACAAGACAAAGGCAGAAGAGCGGAAACAGCTGGTAGAAGAAATGAGCATCGTAGGCAATGAAGCCATTCACGAACTGGCTGTAAGAAACGGCTGGGGTGAGGGTTCCATAGAAAAGACTGCCCTCCATGGCCTTCTTGGCGCCATGACTAGCAAAGCGGTTGGAAGCAGTGCCCTTGCCGGCATCCTTTCCGGTGGTATGCAGGAATATGCCATGGGATACCTGCATAACCACATGCCAAAAGGCTGGGCAGCAAACCATCCCGACGAAGCACAGATGATTGCAGCCGGATTAGGCATGATTGTGGGAAGCATATCCAACGATAAGAAGATAGGCGGATATATTGCCCAAATGGGAGCTAAGTGGAACGAAGAGTATACAATTGAGGAGTTAGCAGATATCCTTTTTAGTGATGATAAAGCGACGTTTTTTTTGCAGCAAAGAGGTATCCCAGTTACAGGTGAGAATATTAGACAAATGAAAGAGTCCTTTATTAGGTTTTTCGAAAGTTATAAATCTGCAGATGCCATTATAGCAATTGGGAGTGTTGGGGGTACAGTCAGCGGTGAAATTGATTTTATTTATGACTTAAAAGCACAATCATTGGATAATAAATATTTATCGGCAGGAATCAATAGCGGAGAAGCAATTTCCCCACTTAATTTCTCTTTTGCAGCAATTAGAATTATCCCTAACGCAGATGACTCTGAAATGAGAGAAATGTTAAAAGACAGTAGTGTAAGAAACGATATTCTTTCTGGTATTGGTGTTAGTGGGGCTATTTATGTGGGAGTGGGCGGAGGGATTATGATTCCTTCCTCATCAGAGTATGTAAATCGCATAAAAATTTATGTTGTTGGAGTAGGAACTCCACAAATCGGGTTTGGGATTGGCTTAGCGCAAAGCATGAAAGAGAAAGAAGAAAGAATGAGAAGTGAGATTAGTGATGGAACTATAATAGAGTGAGGATAAATATGAATAGTATAAGTTTACCAAAATTAATAAAAAAGATGCTTGCTTTATTTGTTGTCTTTTCTATAGTAGCAGTAGCTGGACAGTTATTTATTAACTATTTGGCAGAATCGTTACGGGAAGATTTATATTACCATATTCCAAATATAAATGTTTATGAAAGCAATATGACATTAAGAGAGTCTATGGTGATATCAACTAGGAAAGCACATACGGCTGTGGCTTCAAATGCATACCCCATGAGAGATAAAGGTGATAAGATATTGTCTTATTATGAAAGGCAACTTAGCGCACAGGGATGGGAAAAGGGAAAAGGAAAGAATGATAGGGGTTATAGTGCAAATATAAGTAATCATGTAGAATACTATTTTTTCAAAGATAATGTATCACTTAAAATTTTATTTTTATATCCTATGGAGGATTCTCCTGAAAGATTCATTTACGGTGCACCAGAAGATTATATGTATGTTATGACTTTTATTGAAGAAAAATATGTTTGAAGAAAATATAAGAAGTATATAAAAAATAGAAAAGATACTGACGTAAAAGGCGGAAAGCTGGAAGGGGACAAAGTGAAAGGGGGAGTGGGGATGTCAAGAATTTTGTGTTTTTAGATTAACCAATCGTATTTAGCGATTAGTTTGCTCATACGTTCGTCAATCAATAATTGGTTCATAACAGCCTGCCAGTTAAAGACCTTTCCTTTGCCCTTCCATTTGGTGTTCTTGAGCTCAAGGACACGAAGGTAGAGAAGCTTCAGGATGGCCTCGTCATTGGCAAAAGAGCCCTTACGGGTTACCTTTCTGAAACTGGAAGCTTGAAACATAAGCTCCCGACAACAAGCTTACTTTTGGGGTAACTTTATAAAGCCCCTGGAAAATCTAATTTTTTTCGGGGTTATTCCCTCCTAAAGCTGTTGTATAATAACTTTAGGTTCTTTATGAACCGGACGTGGTTAACGGATTGCTGCTGTCAATCAACAACAGTTATCCCCTGCGAAGCAAGGTATTCAGCGAGTTGAGTCCTCGTCATTACCCTTTTAGCCTTTTTAGGCTTCTTCGCAGTCATGTAGCCGTCAGTTTTGTAAGGCTCGTCCTTACTTAAGATGTGCCAGATGGCAGTCAGGAACATCTTACAGATTGCGATGATGGCTTTCATGTAACCACGTCTGCTTTTTATACGGTTAAAGCGACTTGTAATTTCCGGGTGGTCTTTTGAACGTACAACTGATCTGGCAATATTAACCAGCAGCGGTTTCAAATATTTCCCTGCCCGGGATATTTTTCTGCCTTTTACCTTGTGGGCACTTGAATCGTGGCTCGGACATACACCTGCCCATGAACAAAGATGTCTGGCCGAAGGAAATACACTCATGTCCGGACCAATTTCTGCCAGCACCCGCATAGCGGTAAATGGGTCCCTGTCAAATCCTGGGACCGTCCTGATCAGCTCCAGCTGATGAGTATAGGGTTTCATTCTCTCTGCAACGTCCTGCTTGAGCACTGCTTCATCTTTCACAGTTCTGTCTAACCTGCTGAAGGCCACTTTGAGTTTGGACAAAGAAGATATATCTACAGATGATGCCTTTGCTACTGCCTCTTGGATAACAGGGATTGGCGTCTTGCATCGTTTTCCAATGAATGGGGCCACATTAAATTTCTCACCAGGATGATTAAGCATATAGTCAATGATTGATCTTGATGTCTTCCCAAATACATCTGAAAAAACAACATCAAGCTTGATGCCTTCCCCGGTTAAGCAATTCAGTATGCGGTTTTTCTCTCCAGTCATTGCATTATGAATTTTCTGGCAGTACCGGATTGTTGACCTCATGATTCTGAATTCTTTTGATGGAATAAAACTTGCAACCACACGTCCACTGGCATAGGATTTTGCAATCCATTTTGCATCAGCGGGATCACTCTTTTTACCTTTTAATGGTTTGGTGTACTTGGGATGAGACACAAGGGGATGTAATCCGGCTTCTTCCGCTGCATCATATATTGGATGCCAGTATTGTCCGGTAGACTCCATACATACATCATGACAGTTTTTGGAAATGATCCAATCAGTCATTTTCTTCAGGTCTTTGGGATACGTAGTAAACTGGGCGGTATAATATTTAACCGGACTGTCACTATTGTCATAGATAAAGACGGCTGCAAATACTGATTTCTTATGGACATCGAGCCCACAGCATATGGGATGAATATATTCATTTCTGTCACCAATTTCCATGCGTTCATGCATTGCATCTTTCCTCCTTTCTACAATAAGGATAAATAAAGAAGTAAAGGTGAATGTAGCGGACATTGACTGATCATTCTGAATCAATCGAGACGATTGTACAAAGATATAAGCTTACGGGCTCTATTGCCGGGCCAAAACCCGGCGGCACCAATTTTCAATTCCAAAGAATGATCTCCATATTTAATTGAACGGGGTAGTCGCTGCCACAGCTCCACCACTCAGCTCCACGGGTTTATGTAGTATATCCGCCCATCCACCATAAGTATGTACCCAAATAGGGGATAAAACCAATAGAAAGTGATGTTAGACAACTCCCGTTTCTTTGATGAATATTACGCCGTTTGAGAGCCACCCAATACGCGGTTGAGAGCCACCTTGGTGGCCTTGGTAAAAAAAGCAAATACGCAGATGAGAGCCGTCCGCAGTCGGTGGACAGTGGACGGCTCTCCTGCATTATCTATATTTGTTAGTCAGCGGCAACTTTTACTTTTGAACCCTTCATTTCTTCTTCAGCAAGCCGTTGGCGCATGGAAACTTGCCCTTGAATCTCGAGTTTATAGGAGCCTGGGATAATCCGGTCAAGAATGGCATCTGCCACGGCTCCGCCACCAAGCTGCTGATGCCATCCGGAATAGGACAACTGGGAGCAGAAAATCGTAGATACCTTTCCAAGTCTGTATTCCAGAAGTTCCAGAAGGCTGTCGCTTCCGTTCGCTTTAACGGGAAATAGCAAGAAATCATCAAGAATAAGGAGCCGAACATTCTGAAGCTTCTTCAGATAGTCTTTCTGCTTATTCTTGGATTCTGCCAAAGAATAATCCATGAAGAAATCCGGCAGCCGAAGATACAGAACTTTGTATCCGGCACGGCAGGCATTGAGGCCCAATGCATTGGCGATGAACGTCTTTCCGCAACCGGTGGCACCGCAAAGGATTACATTACGCTGTTTGTCGATATAGGCATTGGTTTTCAGATAGTTGATGAGATTCCGATCCAGGTGACGGTCAGGAAGATACTGAATCCCGGAAAGATCAGCCTGGCTGTCGGAAAAATGGGCATTCTTGATGAGCCGCTTCAGCTTATTGTTGAGGCGTGCATCGGATTCTTTGTCGACAATGAGTGTAAGGCGCTCATCAAAAGTCATGTCAGCATATTGTTCGGGGTTCTCAATCTGATCCATATAGGCTTTGGCCATGACGGACAATTTCATTTCCTGCAATTTACGAATAGTGTCATTCTTCATGGTGATCACCTCCATAGTAAGCGGCACCTCTTACGAAAGCATGGGAATTGTCGTCAGCATTACTTTGCGGGGCCGTCTGGCATTCGGATTCTTCCGGTGTAAGTCCAATATCCAGTTTTTCATCTAAAATGCCTTTGACCAGCTTGTAGCGGGGAACCGGCATTTTCTCCAATGCAAGGCGGCAAGCCTTATCCAAACGGTCGGTTCCGTATTTTTCACTGAGCTTCAAAAGCCCAATGCATCCTTTGTAAGCCTGTTCTTCTACACGGTAGCTGCTTAAGAGTCTGTTTACCACTATTTCTGCAGATGGACCGCATTTCTTAGCCCAACGGCGGAAACGGTTTCCATCCCACTGGCTGTACAGCTGATGATTGGGAGGCATGTGCTCTGTAATCGTATCATACTGTCCCCAGCGACCGGTAAGACGTCTGTGGCTGGCAATCCGGGTCCCTTCATAGTAAATTTCTACTACTTTGCTGGTGAGCCGGACATCGACTCTTTTGTGAACATAGCGGAAAGATACGGAATAATTCTGGTGATCTACGGTTATATGGTAATTAAGCTGCACCGTGGCTTTCCGCCATTCTGCATACTCATAAGGGAAACGGGGCAGCGGCTGGAGAAAAGGAAGCTCTTCGGTAAGAAATACGGAATACCGGCTTCCATCCTTCTTTTGGAAAGGCGCTTTGTTGAATTTCTTAAGCAGCCCGTCCACAGCTGAATTAATCTCATACAGGCTGAAAAAATGATGGTTGCGTAGCTTTCCGATGATGTGAGTGGTGAGCTGACCAACACTTCCTTCAACGGCAGCTTTATCCTTTGGCGTTAACACACGGGCTGGCAGAATCGTCATGCCATAGTGATCTGCCAATTCCTGGTATGCCTTGTTGACCACAGGGTCTTCGTATTTCCTGTTAGAAACGATTCCGGTCTTAAGATTATCCGGTACAAGAAGCCGCGTGGAGCCACCGAAAAATGCCAATGCGTGGATATGTGCCTGAATCCATGATTCCTCTTTCATATCCGGAAATACTTCGGCATAGCAGTACATACTGAAAGGCAGTGTACATACAAACATATATGTCTTAGATATCGCTCCTGTAACAGGGTTGTACAAAGGAATTGTAGTACCGGCCCAATCCACCATCAGTCTCTCACCAGGTTTGTGGTGGATATGCATGGTCAGGCGGTTGGAACTCACGTAATCCCGGTACTTCTTACAGAACTGTGTATAGCGGAAATAAAGCTTTCCCGTTTCACGACAATCCATCACATACTCTTCCCAAAGCTGTTTGAGCGTAACACCGTCTTTCAAAAGTTCTTTATGCACAAAGGCATAATCCGGAGGTGTTTGGAGAGATGCAGCTACATCATCCGGGAATAACTTCTGGTGAAGCACATCGTCAGGCAGCTCCGGCAATTTGCCAGGATCCAACCCCTGTACCTGGTATGCCGTAACAACTTTGGAAACTGTATTGCGGGATACTTGGAGCGTTCTGGAAATGGAGCGCTGGCTTTCACCGTGGAGAAAGTGAACTAAAATCTCTTTTTCATTAGCCATTGAAACCACATCCTTTCGTAGAACAAGTGGGAATATCTCCACAAGTCCATTGTACAAGGACAATTGGTGGCTCTCTAGCGCGTATTCAAACAAAAAAGCAGGTGGCTCTCACCTGCGTATTGGGTGGCTCTGAGGAGCGTATTGGGTGGCTCACTTGGTGCGTATTATTCATTTGATATTCAGTGGCGCACCGCGCCCAATCTCTAATTGATGCTTTCTATGGCATTGGTAGTGTACATGACTCTCCGTACATTAGAGCCGTAGTTAAACAGCTGTTCCACGTGCTGGAAGTTGTTTTCCCAGACCGCTATAGCCCCAGGATAGGCTGCCCATTTTCCCTTGAACTTTTCAAACAATCTGCGAGCTTCTGCTACATTGGTAGCCTTGTAGATTTCTTTCAGTTCTTTCAAGAACTCTCTGGATTTGTTCCAGGGAATATACCGCATGGAATTACGGATCAGATGGACAATGCAGCGTTGCACCACTGTGCCAGGGAAGATGGCAGCAGCGCCTTCTTCAAGGCCGCTGACACCATCCATGTGCGCCCAGCATGGGCGCACTCTTAAGGGTGAAAGTCCCTAGACCGCCCGACAGCGGGAAGGTCATAGCCGAACACCAAGGGTGTCCATCGTGAGGTGGAATCTGAAGGAAGGTGCAGGCAAATCTCCGGTCCGATGTACAAGAACCACATAAGGCTACGGCAGGATGGATAAGGTTGCTGCACAAACTGAAGTCCCATAGCTGTACGGGATCCTGCAGAGTACATGTGGCGGATATATGGAGAGAAAGAGTGCGTTCTTACCTGGGGAGGTCTCACGGACACAGCAGAATAAGGCTGTATTTACTGGGCTGTGCTGTGGTTGAAATAAGATTTGCCGTGAGAGGTCAGCAGAGGCCATAGTACCAGATGGCTCATAGGCATCTGGGAAGGGCTGAACTTTAGGAGATGTTAGTCAATGAAAGTAACCAACCATGGGCTTAAAGGCAGACAACTTCAGAAAGAAGACTACTGGCAGAAAGCAGCTGCGGAACAGCAAGGATATGCCGGAGTGCCCATCCATGTGAGGATTGCTGAAAACAACAACATCATCGCAGACTTGCATAAGCAGGAATGCGAAAACTAAAGAACCGCCGTATACCGAACGGTACGTACGGTGGTGTGAGAGGTCGGCGGGCCGAAGCCCGCCTCCTACTCGATGGAGATGAAACCAATGTCCTGTACTCCCCGGTTCTTGATTTCATCGAAAATCTGCATCCAGGTATGCTTACCTTCCGTTTCGTTGATCCAGATACCAAGGATATCCTTCTCACCATTGATGTCATACCCAAGGATGACGTAGACAGCCTTTTGTTTCAGGGCTCTGTCAGTCTTCATGGGAACATACAGACAGTCGATGAAGAGAAAGGTATAAAAAAGAAACAGTGGGCGATTCTGCCACGCATATACTTCGTCCAGGATCCGGTCCGTAATATGGGCAATCTGTTCATGGGAGATGGAGAAACCGTAGATTTCTTCAATGGTCGAAGAGATGTCTCTCTGGCTCATTCCACGGCCATACATGGCAAGGACTTTCCCTTCGATAGAGGAAACATCACGCTGGTATTTTTGGATTAACTGGGGTTCAAAAGTACCTTCCCGATCACGAGGGACTTGGATGGGTACCGTTCCCATGGAGGTCTTCAGGTTCTTCCTGGAATACCCATTTCTCGTATTCTTGGAATCCTCAGGGGTGCTGCCGTTCTTGGGATAGCCTAAATGGTTATCCAATTCACCCTTAAGAGCTGCTTCAAACAATGGTCCAAAGACACTCTTTAAGGCGGACTGCATCTCTTCGACAGTGGTCGGTTTGTAGGTTTCGTAGATTTCCTGCGCAATTTTTTCGCCAGGGGTAGGGGTACGCTTTGCCATGGTAGTAACTCCTTTTCTTCTTTCTCCCCTTAAGTATGAGGTATGAAAATATTTTGAGCAAGATTCATTTACACAAAATATTTTACACTACCGGGGGAGTAGGCGGCAGCCTCTCTCTTGAGACCGTGCAGGATGAAAAGAGTTATCACGAAGAATCCCACTCTGCCGGTATTACTCTTTCCTACGACTTTAGCCACGGAAAGAGCGGCGTATCCGGAGGCCTTTCCAAAGAAAATATACAGAGCCATTATGAAAGCGCTTCCAGCCAGAGTGGAATCTACGCCGGAGATGAAGGCTTTGATATCTCTGTCAAGAACAATATCCACCTCAAAGGCGCCGTCATAGACAGCAAAGGCGATGCGGAAAAGAATACCCTCCGCACCGGTACTTTAAGCTGGGAAGATGTGGAGAACAAAGCGGACTATCGCTTAAGCGGAAAAGGGATTGCTGTCAATAAGACACCCAATGCCCTATACAATGAGAAGGGGTTTACTCCCGCCGTCCCCACCGGAAGCAGTGGTAAAGCAGACTCCACCACCAGGGCAGGCATAGCACCAGGAACCATTATGATTCAGGATAAAGACAATCAGAGGCAGGATATGGCTGCTTTGAATAGAAATACAAGAGACAGCCTGAATAGACTGGGAGAAATTTTCAATAAGACCAAAGTAGAAGAGCGGCAGGAACTGGCAGGCCTTTTTGGAAAGCTGGCTTTCAATTATCCTCATGATGCAAAGCTGACGCCAAACCAGAGAGCTGCCTGGCATGCGGTTATTGGCGGAATTATGGGTCAGCTCAGCAATAAAGATTTCATAGCCGGAGCTCTTCCAGCAGGAATCAATGAGATGATGATTGGCGAAATCCAAAAAGCAGCTCATGGTGACCCTGCATTGATGCAGTGGATTGGGGCTTGCATGGGTGCGGTAGCAGGACAGTTGGTATCAGGGCATTCCCAGATTGGTGGAAGTGTAGCGGCTAGCGGTGTGAAAAATAATGATACCTTAATGACACCTGAAGAAATTGTTGAACTTATGCTGGCTAATGGGAGAAATGCAGATTATCAGCATTTGGGAGTATTAGAAAATTATAAAGGTCAATTACTTGAATTTGTTAATAAGTATCAAGAAGCAGATGCAATTATTGCTGTAGGCTCTTTGGCTATAGGCTTTCACGGGACGCCTGTACAGGCATTCGGAGAAATTGGCATTATTTATGATTTAAAAGATAATGACCTATTTACTACATATGGAGCTAGCCTTTCTACAGACGGGTCCAATCTTGAATCTACAGAAACAGGTATAAATTTTGTGGCAGTTAGGATAGTTTGTGATGATTCATCAGTCAATCTTAATGATCCTGCCATAAGGCATTCAATTTTGAGTGGATCCGGGAAATCAATACAAGGGATATTATGGTATAGGTGGAGGGTTTAGTATACCTGATGATCCTCAATATACGGATAAAATTAGACTTGTTATTGTTGGAATTGGGACTCCTCAGATAGGAGGCGATATCTCATATTCTGATGACTTACTAAGAAATCAATATGAACAAAGAAAGGTAGAATCTGAGGAAAATAAATATGGAGCAGATTAAAAATAAGGCCAAACAAGTAGCAATCTTACTTGCAGTTCCCTTAGGTGCTTTTGCAATAGGATTACATAGCTGGGATATTTATATGTTTTTTTGGGGGAATGAAGTGAGGCAGGAAATCAGCAATTTGCAGAGTCATGTACCGAAAATCACTTTATACCAAACTGGCATTCCTTTAGAAAGGACATTACAATATTCGGCTAAATCGGCCAATTTTGTTTACGGGATGCATTCCTATAATTTGTATTTAAATGCAGAGGATACCAGAAATTATTATCATAACCAATTTATTGAAGCAGGATGGACGTATTTAGGAGTTAAGGATAATTATATGAATGGCTCCATAATCGGAGAGTCTTTTCAATACAGTAAAGGAGAGTACAATTTGAGCCTTGCTTTCCGACCATCAATAAAAGCTGTAAACTCTTATTCAAGTCATTCGACGCATCCTTATTATTTAATATCAATAGAACATAAGAGATAAATTAAATTTCCTTATAGCTTTTCCTCTATTAGCGCCTGTTAAGACTGGGGAAATTCCAGATCCTTCAGATTCACAAATCGTAATCTTGGGAGATAGCAGATGAATCATAGAATTAAGCGATAAAACTTGTGAATTTATTATAAATAATGAAGAGTGGTTTCCAGAATTTATTGTTCTTCAGGCAAGGCAAACAGAGAAGGAAAAAGCTTCGGATATTCCTTCTTGGGTTGCTCATGAAGGGTATAGTCCATTACCAGGCGAGAGTGGAAAAGAGTTTGCTAAGCGTGTCTTAGATGATAGATATGGTGCTGGAAACTATCCAACTGGGCCGGGGTCTGAGTATAATAAATTGAAAAAGCATATAGATCGAGATAAAAGTATAAAAAGAGCAGGAGAAAAAGATGAATAAAGCTTACGAATTGATTTTCGGCTATTCTAAGAAGCATAATGATTTAACATACAGAGAAGAATTTTTACTGGGGGTATTCGCAGATAAAAGCGTGGCATTCTCCGCCATTAATCTCTATTTGAATTTGCCGGGATTTCAAAACTTCTCAGTCAATGATTTCAGGATAAAGACGTTTATTCTTGACCAGGGAAGCCCTTGCTTAAATCAAGCCGATTTCTCTTGTGAGGAGGTTTTTGTGTTGGGATATGGCTATTCCATTGATAATACACATGATGTAGGCGGAAGTTTAGGCATATTTTCGAGCTTAGAACGAGCTAATGCAATGTTGGCGTTTTATAAAACCTGGGATATATTTATTTTCCATAGCCAGCCGGCTATTGGTGGTGAATTCTACATTGATAAATACAAAATAAATGAACTGCATTGGAAAGAGGGCTTTGTGTAAATCGCTAACAATGTAATGATAGATGGGATATTGTATTATTTTTGTGTGTTTATAATCATAGATTTAGCTACTGAAATCCATGAAAGAAAGTATACCGAAGCGGAAGTTTCTGCTAAAAATCTCTCCCTCATCGCAGGAAATACCATCACCCTTTCCGGCGCATTCATTAAAGCGGATGACAAAGCAGACATGACAGCAGGGAAAGACATCCGCCTCACCGCAGAAAAGGACCTTTATGCAGAAGATGCTTCCGTAGGAAAAAGAAAGGGCTCCTACTACCAGCGTCTCAAAACAGAAGATGAAGCAGTGAAAGGCACCCTGATTTCCTCTGCAGGAGAAGTGCGCCTTAAAGCAGGGGAGGACATTTCCCTGAAAGGTAGCGGCATTACTTCCGAAAAGGGAAAAATCGCCTTGACTGCCGGTGAAGATATCTCTATGATGGATGAAAAGGAACATCACGAAATCATCCACGAATACCACTCCCACGTATCCGGACTTCTCTCTTCCAAGACCAAAGACCTCTATGAAGCAGGGAAGACAGACACTGTGAGAGGAAGCCTTATCTCCGGGAATGAAACCCATATGGAAAGCGGAAGAGACATGACCATCACAGGAAGCGCCGTCATCAGCAGTAAGAATACCACCATCCTGGCCGGAAGAAACTTCAAGGCCGACAGCGCTGAAGAAAGAAGCGGCAGCACCTACCGTGAATCCGTCAAAAAGAGGGGCCTCCTCTCCGGAGGCGGCCTGGGCTTTACTATGGGCAGCGAAAAGAGAAAAGACCGCTATGACAGTGAAGCTGTAGAACAGGTAGGAAGCACCATAGGCAGCGTGGAAGGAAGCGTTCGTATCGGCGCAGGGAAAGATGCAGATATAGAAGCCTCCCGCGTTTCAGCAGGTAAGGACCTGGCGGTTAGCGGAAAGAACGTGACTATCACCAGTAAGGATAATGAATACACCAATAAAGAAGAACATGAGTACAAGAGAAGCGGGCTCAGTGTATCCCTGGGAGGCAGCTTTGTCAGCGGTGTGAACAGCGTGATTCAGCCTCTGCAGAAATCCGGTGACGTGCAGGACGGAAGACTGAAGAACCTCTATATGGCTGATGCCGGTATGAATGGGCGTACCGCTATTCGCAACTTTGACAGTGCAGGCAAAGTCAAAGCAGGTCTGGCAGTGGATGTAGGGTTCAGCTCTGTATCCTCTACATCCAAAGCCTCTTCCTATGAGACACAGGCACAGTCATCTACCCTTATTGCCAAAGAAAAGGCAGATATCCGGAGCGGAGAAAATCTGTCCATCCACGGCTCCACGATCCAGGGCAAAGATGTGGACCTGGAAGCGGGGAAAGATATCCTAATGACTGCTGCTGAAAACAGAAGTGAAATGGATATTCATGAAAAGACAAAGAACGGCGGTATTTCCACCTTCTGGGGCATCGGCGGCCTTTCAGGAGTCAAGGTTTATGGACAATCCGCCAAAGGCATGGAAAATGCAGTTAAGCTGGGTGGCTATACGACAGCAGCTATTAACTATGGATACAATGTCTATGAGAATCATCAGGAATTTAAGAGTTTTCATAATGCGCTGCAGGCAGATGCTTGGGATACGTTGCCAATTTCCGGTGCATTATTGAATAGCGGCATTATGGCTATATATGGAATGGGCGTTTCAACAGAGAGACAAGTTTTGTTAGGCGTAGGAACTGGTGTAGCAATAAATGTTATTGTGGATAAGAAAAAAATTGAATTAAAAGCAGAAGAAGAAACACAAGAGGAGGAATCCGCGGAATGATACTTGAGTGGATATTAGATATAACAATATTCGTTCTTATTATTGAATTATTGCAAAAATACATTTTCAATAAAGAGCCGACGGCGGATGACAAACTTTTTCTAGAGCATTCGAATCCTATTTTTCTCTATTTTATTCTATTACTGATGGTGATGGGGTTAATTTGGAGTGTATTGACTGATTTTATATCGTATGATTACGATATTATGGCACACTTGTTGCCAATTATAGGATTTTATATTTTGGTATCAAAAGGTTTATATATCAGGTATGTATATGGACCTAAAAATTGGCAATATGTAGAAAAAACGAAGATTGGATTTATTTCAATTATTATACTAATAATAATTTTCATAGGATTATATATAAGTTAAAACTATATGCGATATTATTAATTTAAGATATGTGACTTTTAGCTTCCGTGAAGGAATCATTCTTGATTCCCAAGAGGCCCTCACTGTAAAATCCGGAGAAGACATGACCGTCAAAGGAAGCGAAATGAGTGCAAGAAGACGTCTACTTGAAAGCAGGAAAGGACATTTATATCCTTTCAGCAGAAAACAGAAGTACCACCAGAGAAAAGGAAAACTCTTCCTCCACCAGCCTGGGAGGAAACATAGGAAGCAGCAGCCTCACCGGTATCCGTGCGTCCTATGGCAGGGGCAGGGAAGAAGGAAAGAGTGAAGGAATCTCCCACACAGAAAGTAATATCAAAGCTGACCATACCCTTTCCCTGGAAAGCGGCAGGGATACGATTCTTAAAGGAAGCCGGATAGAAGGAGAAAAAGTACAGGCAGATGTAGGCGGAAGCCTCAGCATGGAAAGTGAGCAGGACAGGAAGACCTACCGGGAAAATGGAAAGAATACCGGTATCTCCCTGGGCTATGACATTTTCTCCGGCAAAGTATCCGGCTTTGCTTCGGCCGGTAAATCTCGCACAGACTCCCATTACGAAAGTGTGATAAACCAGACAGGCATTTACGCCGGAGACAAAGGCTTTGACATTACCGTCAAGGATAATACCCACCTCAAAGGCGCCGTCATAGACAGCAAAGGCGATGCGGAAAAGAATACCCTCCGCACCGGTACTTTAAGCTGGGAAGATGTGGAGAACAAAGCGGACTACAAAGCAGGAGGCATGGGCATCTCCTATAATCCCAAAGACAGCACCACGCCCCTCAACGCCCGCGGCCTTACGCCTCAGATGAGCCCCACCGTGAAGGATAAGGCGGATAGCAGTACCAAAGCGGCCATTGCGAAAGGGACTATCGTTATTATGGACAAGAAGAACCAGGGGCAGGATATTTCTACCTTGCATCGGGATACAGAAAACAGCCTGAACCGGCTGAAAGAAATCTTTGATAAATCCAAGGTGGAAGAAAAACAGGAACTCATCCAGCAGGTAAGTCAGCTGGGGAATGAGGCAATTCATGCAGTGTCCGACCACTACGGATGGAAGGAGGGCTCCAGTGAAAAGATGCTTCTTCATGGAGCACTGGGCGCCCTGATAGGAAGCATGAGCGGTGGAAGTTCCTTATCCGGAGCCCTATCTGGCAGCGTGAATGAATTTGCCATAGGATATCTGGAAAAGGCAAAAGGTAAAGAGTGGATGGGAACGCATCCTGATGCAGTGCAGGCTGTCAGCATGGCACTGGGTGCTGCTGTTGGATGGAGTACAGGTGATGGAAGTATAGGAGCCTATACGGCACAAACGGGAACAAAATGGAATTATTTAGGATTTGAGTTGTCAGAGTTTGGTGAGTTATTGCTTAGAGATTTAAAAAATCCTGACGGTACACCAATTAAGGAAGAGCAGGCCAAACGGCTTCAAGATGATTTAATAATAAGCGGAAATAAATGGGACGTTGAAGGGGCAACTTCAAATGAAAGTTTGGAAACAGGAAATAACTATGCATTGATAGGGATTACTTTGTTACTCAAAAATAAATATGCACCGGATAGTGTAGATCGACTGATGTTCGACTATAAAAAAATGGTAGTAGATAAACAGAATGAAATAAAAAAAATAGGGATAATGGAATTAAGGCCATTACGTGTGAGCGCAGATGAAGCACAAAAATTTGATGCATATCTTGTACAAGGCGGAATAGGGGCCTTTGAATTGGGATACACTTATGATTTCAAAACGGGTCGTTCGTATTTCTCCCGTGGTACTTCGCTATCTAAAGCGGAATTGCCAATTAGTCTAGAATTAGCAGGGTTACGAATTATATCCAATGATGATAATTATAATCTTTGGGATTCTGGGAATAGAGAAAATATTCTGAGCGGGAACAGCGTAGGGGGAAGCATCTATTTAGGATTAGGAGGAGGAGTTTCCACTCCCCTGGGGGATACGTTTGGCAAAATTTGGGTTTATAAATATGGAGTGGGGTTACCACAAGTTGGAGTTAGCGTAGACCATTCTGATCCTGTGAATGATGAGGACAAAGATGAATGACAACTAGAATGAAAGCACGACTCTTAATATTGGACATATTGGGTTTTATTATGATTCTAGCAATATGCATATTGGTAAATCAGTTGGAATCAAGAAAGCCGGAAAGAGATATAAGGGAAAGCATTAAGGGTGTTTCTGTTTATGGAGAAGAAAATAGATTGGAAGATGTGCTGAAGTTTGATTATCGGTCTGATAAGCACTATATCCTTACTTATAAAGTCCAGTCTCCCGGGAGGCCAAAAGACATTTTAGCTTATTATAGAAGCAGCCTTGAAGGCAGTGGATGGGAGTTTACTGGTAAATCTGATATGTTTGACCATTCAAATAATTGGAAGATGGGGGAACAATATAATTTCAAAAAAGGTAAATATGAATTATTGCTAGATTTCATGATTCAGGAAATGGATGGCTATAAAGGCAATACTAAGCAGGAACCGTTGGAATACTCCATAACAATTTATCCGAAATCGTAGAGGAAGTGAATGATTTGCCTAATAAATGGATTGAGATTTCATCAAGTATTTCACTCATTTTTGTGTTCACCGGATTGCTTTCGATTTTTCGCTGTTTTGGAGAATTTCGTAAAGGTAATGTAGAGACTGCTGATTATGGACTTGGTGCTTTGATACTTTTATTGAGTGCTCTTTTATTGTGCATAGGATTGATACTGTTGCATGTTATACTTAAAAGTTTGGATTTGGATATTAGGGAAAATGAGAGAAAATCAGAAATATGTAAACTTTTATGGCTGTACTGGTATTCATATGAAGATCGTGTTCGGCGGAATAACGGGATAGCTTCTGGTCGAATAAGGCATTACATTGGAATCTTGATCATCGGAATAACTTGTGTAGGAACAATCACTTATGTATTATTATATTTGGAATCTTTGAGTTTATTAGAGGCAGTAATTGATATATCTTTATTAGAAGTTATTTTTATTCAATGCAGGAAACACTTGATATGAATGGCTTCCCTAAGCATACGAAAATGAATCTTTAGAAGGAAGAGGATAAAAAATAAAGGTAAAGATATGAATGACATTGTGGATATTTTGGTAGAAGTATTTCTTTGCGTGCTAATCATGTATAATAGGAGATAAACTAAAGGTTTAGATTAAGTAATAAAAAATAGGATCATGTTAAAAGAACCAGGACATACTGGGGAGGACTGCCGGCATGGCAGTGAATGGAGACCATGGCGTCCTCATTCTGGATGCAGGAGAAAACATCCACCTCACCGGGAGCACCCTGGAAGCCTTGGGAGACCGGGGATCCCTCATCCTCCATGCAGGAAAGGACATCACCCTGGACATCGACACCCTGAGCGCCAGGAAAGATATGACGGAAAACAGGGATAACTATATAAGGACCTATCGGAAAACGGAAATGGGCAATACCTTAATGGCAGGAAAAGATATGACCTTATCTTCCGGAGGAAATCTTTCTGCAAGAAGCAGCACCATGGCATCGGAACGCGGAAAAATTATACTGGCAGCGGGGGATGACGTGACCCTTTCAAACGGGTATAATGAAGCGAGGGACGACTACGGCCTGAAATACAAAGAAAAAGGCTTCCTCTCCGGTAAGATTACTGCTGTCAAAAGCCATGACGAAGAAAAGAAAGCATCGCCTGTCATCATCTCCGGCGACAGTATATCCATTCTCTCCGGAAAGGACACCGGAATATCTGCATCCCAGATCATTGCTCCCCACGATGTGACGGCAGCGGCCGGCGGGAATATCCATATTTTCTCAGCCCCTGAATACGAGTCCCATGACTACGAAAAGCAGGTCAAAAAGAGGGGTCTCCTCTCCGGAGGCGGCCTGGGCGTTACTATGGGCAGCGAAAAGAGAAAGGACCGCTACGACAGTGAAGCCGTAGAACAGGTAGGAAGCACCATAGGCAGCGTGGAAGGAAGCGTTCGTATCGGCGCAGGGAAAGATGCAGATATAGAAGCCTCCCACGTTTCAGCCGGTAAGGACCTGGCGGTTAGCGGAAAGAACGTGACTATCACCAGTAAGGATAATGAATACACCAATAAAGAAGAACATGAGTACAAGAGAAGCGGGCTCAGTGTATCCCTGGGAGGCAGCTTTGTCAGCGGTGTGAACAGCGTGATTCAGCCTCTGCAGAAATCTGGTGAGGTTCAGGATGGAAGACTGAAGAACCTCTATATGGCTGATGCCGGTATGAATGGGCGTACCGCTATTCGCAACTTTGACAGTGCAGGCAAAATCAAAGCAGGTCTGGCAGTGGATGTAGGGTTCAGCTCTGTATCCTCTACATCCAAAGCCTCTTCCTATGAGACACAGGCACAGTCATCTACCCTTATTGCCAAAGAAAAGGCAGATATCCGGAGCGGAGAAAATCTGTCCATCCACGGCTCCACGATCCAGGGCAAAGATGTGGACCTGGAAGCGGGGAAAGATATCCTAATGACTGCTGCTGAAAACAGAAGTGAAATGGATATTCATGAAAAGACAAAGAACGGCGGTATTTCCACCTCCTGGGGCATCGGCGGCCTTTCAGGAGTCAAGGTTTATGGACAATCTGCCAAAGGCATGGAAAACGCAGCATCTCTGACTCATACCGCAAGCGAAGTTTCTGCAGAAAATACCCTCCATGTATCCGGTGGCAATGACACAATCATGACAGGAAGCCGCATGGAAGGTGGTAAAGTAGTGCTTGCAACCGGTGGCAGTCTCCGCATAGAAAGTTTGCAGGACACCGAAAGTTATAAGAGCAGAAGCGATGTGAAAGGCGGGGCTCTGGCAAGCGATGTATTCAAAGACAGCGCAGGCCATAAAAAGCTCGGCAAACCCTACCTCTCTGCAGAAACGGCCAGAGGCTATACGGATTCTGACTATGCATCTGTCAAAGAACAGGCTGGAATCTATGCAGGCCAGGAAGGTTATGATATTTCCGTCAAAGACAATACCCATCTCAAAGGCGCTGTCATAGACAGCAAAGGCAGCGTGGATAAGAATACACTCCGCACCGGGACTTTAAGCTGGGAAGATATAGAGAACAAGGCTGATTACACATCCGGCGGCAGTGGCATTTCCTATACGGCCAAACTGGGTGGCAACGTAAATAACGACACCCCGTCCTCCAGAGAAAACAGCCGGTACGACAAAGAACCGGGTACGAATACCCATAACGAAAGCGATAAAGTCACCAGAGCTGGCGACGGGAACCGCATTCCTCTCAATGAAAGAGGCCTTTTAGGTGTACCGTCAGCAGCGACTAAAGGAAAAGCTGATTCTACTACCAAAGCAGCCATGGCACCGGGAAAAATCGTTATTACCGATACAAAGAACCAGAAACAGGATGTTACTGGACTGGATAGAAATATCAGGTACAGCCTGAACAAACTGAAAGTCATCTTTGACAAGACAAGGGCAGAAGAGCGGAAACAGCTGGTAGAAGAAATGAGCCTGGTCAAAGTTTTGCATCTGGATATAGCCTTGGACCGATTTTAGCGACTGTTTCTGTGGGTACCTTATTTGGTGACAGGGAATTAGGTATTGGGACGGGAACAGGATTATCGGCTAGTGGAACATTCAATCAGGTCACGTTTATTTGTAATACTAGGGATATTTAGTCGAGGCAAACACCATGAAAAAAGAGAGTCTGATTTCCATAGTATTTTGCATTACATTCATTGTACTTGTTGTAATTATCTATATGGGGAAGACATATTTAAGGGGAACGGTTGTCCAAGGTAATGTTACTGAAATGGTAACTATATTTGAATCACTTCCCTCGCTTGGAGACGATGAAGAGAGATCATATGTTATAAATGAACGCTTTGTAAGTAAGTTTTTAAGAGGAAAATTGATTTACAAGAAAACATCAGCAAGTGAGGGAACTATTCGAATAAGAAAATATGCAAAAATAAATGGATGGACGGAACTGAAACGTAATAGCAATCAAAATGAATGCAGGATGGAGTTTAAAAAAGGCGATTGGGATTTGTTTGTTTACCATATCAAAGAAACTAATGTCTGGAATATAGGAATTATCAAATATGATTGGATATGGAATTTGGGGTTCTGAGAAAGCAGCCGGTACCAGGCATATCCATCAGGAAATATTTTTCCCCAATATGTACCCCTTTCAGACTCACGAAAAAGGGATTTTATATCAAAGTCAAGCAGGAGAAGGACCGGCGGCTGTTCTCCTGCTTTTTTCGTGTTTACCAGGGATGATGGACTTTTTCATCTGATGACGAAACATTCCTATTCACTTTGCCATAACTATCCTGTATAATAAGAAAATACGTGAAAAAGGATTTATTGATTACAGGAGGAAAAGGAATGTTCAAGACATTTCAGATGGAACTGGCCGGTCGTCCGCTTATTATTGAGACTGGCAAGATGGCAAAGCAGGCCAATGGTGCCGTACTGGTGAGATACGGTGATACGGTGGTGCTGGTGGCTACCACTGCCAGCAAGGAACCGAGGGAGGGAACTGATTTCTTCCCCCTGACCGTGGATTATGAAGAAAAGATGTATGCCGTAGGCAAGATGCCCGGAGGATTCCTGCGTCGTGAAGGCCGTCCGGGAAATTCCGCCATTCTGAATGCCCGTCTGATTGACCGTCCTATCCGTCCGCTTTTTGATAAACGCTGCCGCAACGATGTGCATGTGGTGGCTACGGTGCTGTCTGTGGACTACGACAATGCGCCGGAGCTGTGTGGCATGCTGGGGGCTTCTGCTTCCATCGGCATTTCCGATATTCCCTGGGATGGCCCCATTGCCGGTGTTCGTATCGGCAGGGTAGATGGAAAGTATGTGGTGAACCCCACCCAGGAACAGCTGGCAGAGTCTTCCATGAATATTACCGTAGCCGGTTCTGAAGAAGCTATCATGATGGTAGAAGGCGGCGCTAATGAAGCTCCGGAAGAAGAAGTGCTGGATGCCATCATGTTCGGCCATGAAACCATTAAGGAACTGTGCCGCTTCCAGAAGAAGATCATTGAAGAAGTGGGCAAGCCGAAGCGCACCATGGTGTTCCCGGAAGTTCCAGAAGAAATCGACGAAGCTGTGGCTGCTTATGCTACCGAAGACCTGAAGAAGGCTATTTTCGACGCAGATAAGCTGAGAAGAGATGGAAATATTGATGCAGTGAAGAAGGCTGCCAAGGAACATTTTGCCGATATCTATCCGGAAAATGGCGCCGATGTGGCAGAAAGCCTTGATCATCTTACCAAGCAGATTGTCCGTGATTCCATTTCCAATGAAGGCATTCGTCCGGACGGCAGAAAGCTGACAGAAATCCGCCCCATTACCTGTGAGGTGGGACTGCTTCCCCGGGTTCACGGCAGCGCTCTTTTCACCCGTGGCCAGACCCAGGCTCTTTCCATTACCACACTGGCTCCCATGTCTGAAACCCAGATCATCGATGACCTCACCCCGATTACCGAAAAGAGATACATTCACCAGTACAATTTCCCCTCCTACTGCGTAGGCGAAACCAAGGGCTCCCGGGGACCGGGACGCCGGGAAATCGGTCATGGCGCCCTGGCAGAACGGGCACTCCGTCCGGTGATTCCTTCGGTAGAAGAATTCCCCTATGCCATCCGCGTAGTTTCTGAAATCCTTGAATCCAACGGCTCCTCCTCCCAGGCTTCCGTATGCGGCAGCACCATGTCCCTCATGAATGCCGGCGTACCGATTAAAGCTCCGGTAGCAGGCATTGCTATGGGTCTCATCGAAAACGGCGGCAAGTTCAGCATCCTTTCCGATATCCAGGGCATGGAAGACGCACTGGGGGATATGGACTTCAAGGTGGCCGGCACCGCAAAAGGCGTCACCGCCATCCAGATGGATATCAAAGTTCACGGCATTACCCGTGATATCCTCCTGCAGGCACTGAAACAGGCCCATGAAGGACGGCTCTTCATCCTCGGAAAGATTGCGGAATGCATCGACAAGCCTGCAGACCACCTGTTCCCCTATGCACCGAAGATCATTGCCATCACCATCCCCGTAGACAAGATCCGCGAAGTCATCGGTGCCGGCGGCAAGACCATCAACAAGATCCAGGATGAAACAGGCACGAAGCTGGACATCGAAGAAGACGGCCACGTCTATATTTCCTCCACCGACGAAGAAGCAGCCCAGAAGGCAAAGAAGATCGTAGAAGGCCTCACCCATGAAGTGAAGGCAGGGGAAACCTACCTGGGCCGGGTAACACGGCTCATGAAATTCGGCGCCTTCGTAGAAATCCTGCCGGGCAAAGAAGGCCTGGTCCATGTATCCCAGCTGGCCCTCCACAGAGTGGAAAAGCCGGAAGACGTGGTCCATGTGGGCGATGAAATTATGGTCAAGGTCACCGAAATCGACGACAAAGGCCGGATTAACCTGTCCCGCAAAGCTCTTCTTCTGGACAAGAAAAACAAATGAGAAGCCGAGGATTTGAAATCGTAACGGCCTATGAAGGCAAGGGAATCCATATCCCCGTAAGAAAGACCGCCTCCAGCGCCGGCTACGACATCGAAAGCGCAGCGGACATGGACATTGTTCCGGGCAAAGTCACCCTCATTCCCACAGGCCTCAAGGCCTGCATGGAAGCAGACGAATACCTGGGCATCTACATCCGCTCCAGCATGGCCATCAAACATGGCATTATCCTCATCAACAGCACCGGAATTATCGACTCCGACTACTACAATAACGAGGACAACGAAGGTCACATTATGGTGGCCGTATACAACACAGGAAAAGAACCGTTCCACGTGGCCAAAGGCGACCGGGTGGCCCAGGGGATTTTCCAGAAATACCTGAAGACCGACGGCGACCGGGCCGAAGGAAAACGGACCGGCGGCGTAGGCAGCACCGGAAAATAAAAAGGGGCAGTGAGGAATGGGATTCATTTCTCACTGCCCTTTTGGGGTGCTGGGGGACGAGAAGGGTCTAGAAAAAGGGCAGCGGCCTGCGGCCGGGGCTCTGTCCTGTGGACAAGGCGATGCGTAGCAAGGCTAAGGCTATCGCCTGGGCTCAAGGAAAGGATTTATATAATAATCGCGGCGCTTCTAATTTTGTGCGCCGCACCTTAAGCCCTGGCCGAAGGCCATAGCCTTGCCGTCAGGCAGAGCCATGCTACGCATGGCCCCGGCCAAAGGCCGCTGCCCGTCGACCTCCACATCCTTTGGCCCCATATATACCTATGGAGATTCAAGCTTACGCATATATAAAGGAGACATTACCATATGAGCATCGAAAAAGAGAAACTGATTCATCGTCAGCCCATTTACGACGGGCAGATCATCCATGTATTCAAAGACACCGTAGAACTGGCGGGACGGGAAACCATCCGGGAAGTGGTGCTCCACCAGGGCGCTGCTGCCATTATTCCTGTAACTGACAAGGGGGAGGTACTCTTCGTGAAGCAGTACCGGTACCCCGTGGAAGAAGCACTCCTTGAAATCCCGGCAGGAAAAATGGACCCCGGCGAGACACCGGAAGAGTGCGCTGCTAGGGAACTGGAAGAAGAGACAGGGTACAGGGGAAAACTGACAAAACTGGGCTACGTCTACACCACCCCGGGCTTCTGCAATGAGACCATCCACCTCTACCTGGCTACGGATCTGGTCCACACGAAACAGCACCTGGACGAAGGAGAATTCCTGGACGTCCTCCCCATGCCACTGGAAAAAGTATGGCAGATGATAGGGGAAGGAAAGATGTACGATGCAAAAACTCTGGCCGCTTTTGCCATGGTAAAAGGAAAAATATAACGGGCGGTGTGAAAAGCAGCTGACCATGCTATGTGGAAAGTAGCTATGGTGGCTCATGTGACTAAGGTAGCTGAGAGGAAGGCGGTTCTAACATGTACAGTCAGTGAGCATGGTCCCGCTGGTCGAATTGATGGGATGTGGGTGGAAACAATCAGTGCGAGGTTAACAATCAGCGGCTACTCCGCAGGTCCCATCAGAATCTCTCTGTCTACTCCGCAGACATCCTACCCTTGGAAAAGGGGAACTATCCAATAGCGGCTGGTGCCGCAAAGAATCAGCCTGCGGTGAATCCATCAACTAACCTCCGTCGCCTACGGCGCCACCTCCTTCCCAAGGAAGGAGGCTGAACTTTAGCGGCTTTGACGCAGTTGAAATCCTAAAGCCTCTACACCAATAATGTTTAATTGACTCTACAGGAGGCTCCTTCCTCGGAAGACGGAGGTCCTGCAGAGGACCTCCAAGTTAATTGTAAGTTGGCGTTTATGCTGCAACATAAAAGTGTCTTCCTTTTGCTAATTGACGCTGCCTACGGGGCTGGGGATAGCTATAGGAAACTGACAGAAGCGCCGCAGGCGATTCTGTTTTTCTAGAAGCTAGCCGCTAATAGCTATAGTGAACGACAAAAATAACTTTATTTAAAGCTGCACAGGGTTCGAAGCTGATTATTTGGCTTTTTCCAAGCCTCGAATGCTTTTTCAACTGTTTCCATAAGTTCCATTAAGGTTGCAAAGAAACGATTGTGTGTATATTCTCTGCGGGTTTTTCTCCAAACCTGTTCGATTGGATTCAGATCAGGTGAATAGGGAGGAAGCATCAAAATTGTAATTTTATCTGATATATCCGCATATTCTGGCCGCTTTTCTACAGCAATTAGTCGATAGGCCTTTTTGTGCCAAGGGGCATTGTCCATTACCAGAACATAATGCTTGCCTTCCGGCAACGGTTTTGCAGCCAAGAACTCACGAATAGAGGCTATTGTGGTCTCATAGTTGAATTTCTCCGGCTTTGTCGTAAATAACTCTCCGGTTTCTGGGATAACAAACCCACTATAAGGAGACTTGAAACGTGCCGGGAATGATTTCACCTTAGGTGCACTGCCTTTTTCATACCATCCACGTGTAATTGTAGTCTGAATTTGGAAATGCACTTCGTCCTGAAATGTCAGAATTGCGGTACTGTCTGCTTTTACTTCGTCGATTTTTTTTAAAGGCAATTCGTGCATCCGTATCTTCGTATCCCTTGGATGGATATAGTTGGGGGCGGATAAGGGAAAAGCCCAGACTGTGAAATAGACGTTGGCATTGTCTAACGCTTAGCGTAGTGTTGTACTTACTACTGATATAGTCAGACAAGCTCGGCCCATCCCAGACATTGTAGCCGTATTGTTTTGGCTCGGAAGTAAGGGCCTGCTTGATTTCTTTTAGCTGCCCGTTGGTAAGCTTTGAGGGCCGGCCTTTGTGCCCTTTTAATTTAAGTGCGTCAAAGCCCTTTTCATCAGCAATTTTTACCCAGGATGAAATTGTCATCTTGCTTACACCAGCTAATTTACTGATTTGGGAAGCAGACAAACCGGATAGAACCATGTTTACGGAGAATACTCTGAAATGGAACCTGGCGTCATCAGTAGACGACATAATCTCCTTACCTTGTCTCAAAAGTTCTTCCGGATCAGTGTGATACTTTCGATTGTTCATATGTACTGTACCTCCAATTGAAGTATAGCACATAGATGCATTGATTTAAAATAAAGTAATTAATGTCGTTTACTATAGAAGCCCCCGCACGTACGCACGCCGCTCAGCCATCCTCAGCCCCACCCATTTGAACGCCACGCATCTACATGCCCCAGCCTGCAGGGCCCGTCGGGCTCAAGGCTGAAGGCTTAAAGCCCCACATGATTGCACGTCGATTAGTTACATTATCTGGCTAAGACATCACTTTTTTACTCCCAACAGCAGCAGCCAACGCTGGGTGAAATAGAGATTTCCTTCCTTTTCAAAAGGAGCAAATCCGGTCTTTTGACCGCCCTGGAGTTCATTTTCCAGGGCTTTTTTGATGGCCCGGCGGCTTTCTTCCTTTGTCTTTGTCAGATCCAGCCAGGCGGAAAGGGATACTTCGATAGGGGTATGTTCTTCTGTTTCCAAAGTGAATCCATACTTTTCATAAAGAGCCAGAAATTCCGCAAGGCTCCTGTTTTTCACGTGGGACGGGTCCCGGAGGGTTTCCAGGGTATCCTCTTTTTCCCGGAGCTCCTCCGATGCCGCTTCCATGTCGATGACTGCTAAGGTGCCTCTCTTTTTGAGGACCCTGGCCATTTCAGAAAAGGGCTTCTCCATTTCAGCAAAGTGGTGGAAAGCGAGCCGGGAAATGACCACGTCAAACGTTTCATCCTCAAAAGGCATGTCTTCCACAATACCGAGTTTGAAATCCATGTTGGAGAGCCCCTCTTTTTTTGCAGCTTCTTTTCCCACATCCAGCATGGCTTTCGTGGCGTCCAGACAGGTGACATGGGCGGCAAAGGGGGCAATGGACCGTCCATTGGCGCAGGTGCCGCTGGCAGCGTCCAGCACATTTTCATTTCCCCGAAGACGGAGGGACGTCACCGTATGGGCGAGATAGCCTTTTTTGGAAAAATTCATAGCTCCGGACTCGAAATTCTTCGCCTGGAGGGTGAAGGATTCTCTGATTTTGTCTAATGTGTTCATGTGAATATTCTCCTTATGGTGAATAAAAGCGGGCTATGGCCTTGCGGCTAGGGCTATGCGTGGCAAGGCGTATAAAAAGTGGCTGGGGTGGCTTACGTGACTGAAGTGGCTGAGGGGGAGGTGGCGGCGCACAAACAGTAAAGCGCCGCCTTATGATTTCCAATCCGTTTCCGTCATCTCGAGCGGAGTGAACATGCTAAGTGACGCTAAAGTCAAGAATCGCTAAAGCTTCGATGAGTCGAGAGATCTCCGAGATAAATGCCTCTGACGTTCTTACAATGCTGGGATAGAAGTGTGGATGCATGTATTCATGAACGCAAGAAAGATTTCTCCACTCCTCTAAGCTTTAGGGGCTTTGGACGATAGAGTCGTAAGTCCTGTGTACCACCGGTCGAAATGACGGGGGTGGGTGGAGACAATCAAAGAAGGGGAGAAATCAACGGCTTTCGCCGCTTTTCCATTAGAATCCCTCTGTCACTTCGTGACATCTCCCTTTGATAAAGGGAGACTATCCTTAAGCCTGCGGCGCTTTCATCGGCTAACCTCCGTCTAAATGAGATTGAGGTCGAGATCGAGGGTATCAGCCTGCGGCAAAGGGTGGCTGAGGTGATTGAAGTGGCTGAAGTGACTGAGGGGAAGGTGGCGGCGCACAAATTTTGAAGCGCCGCCTTTTGTATTATCATTCGCGGCTTCGCCGCAATTGGAACCCTGATGACTCTGTCCCTAAACCGTGCACTTGCCTCTACAGCAGGCCCCTTCCCTGGGAAGGGGCTGCCCACGGGGCTGGGGTTAGCTGACGGGAACTGATGGAACCGGCCCGAAGGGCCCAACCACTTAGCCACTAGATCTAGCCACTAGCTACTTAGCGCCCGGCCGGAATGCTCCCGGTGGGAAGCGTCTCACGGGGTTCTCAGTCGCCTGGCGGCTCCCTGCGAACACCGTTCGCTTGCCACCCCACCGGGGTGAGGGATTCCGATAGGAACTGATAGGCTCGGCCCGTAGGGCCTGACCAGCTCAATGCTCAAGGCTGAAGGCTCAATGCTCTCACTTGTTCACACGCCGCCCATCCAACGAAGCGCCGCAGGCGAATTCCCTCGATCTCGACCTAGGTCTCTATCTCATCTTACTTATTCTATCCCCATCTTCTCCCAAATGGCAATGTAGCAGAAACCTCCCGGCCCGTAGTAAATCTTTATGGTCACCATAAGTATAGCCTCCTGCCTCCCATGGTACAATAATAGAGATAAAGAAAAGGAGGCGTCTCTATGGAATGGGCTGATGGCAAAAAGCGATGCTTCTGGGCAAATCCGAAGAATCCACTGTATGTAAAATATCACGATGAAGAATGGGGCGTGCCGGTGCATGAGGACCGGAAGCTCTTTGAAATGCTTCTGCTGGAGTCTTTCCAGGCCGGTCTTTCCTGGGAGTCCATCCTGAATAAGCGGGAAAATTTCCGCCGCGCCTTTGATGGCTTCGATCCGGAAAAGGTGGCCGCCTACGGTGAGGAGAAGATGGAATCCCTCCGCCAGGATGCAGGCATTATCCGGAACCGTCTCAAAATCCGATCCGCAGTGGGCAATGCAAAGGTATTCCTGGCCATTCAGAAGGAATGGAAGACCTTCGACAGCTACCTCTGGCACTGGACGGAAGGCAGGACTATCCGGGAAACAGGGCAGGCCTCGTCTCCTCTGTCTGACGCCATTTCCAAAGACCTGAAGAAACGGGGCATGAAGTTCGTGGGCACCACCATCATCTATTCCTACCTCCAGGCAGTGGGGGTGATTGACTCCCATGAGGAGGGGTGTTTTAAGGAAAAAGTGGCTAAAGGGTAACGGGCTTTGCCCGAGGGGGTGGTGGCGGCTCACAAAGTCTGGAAGCGCCGCCAAATCTATATTCTGCGGCTTCACCGCCGGATACATCATCTGTGGTGCTGTATGAATTGTGCGCCGCACCTTCCCCTCGCCGTAGGCGTTCCTCCTGAGTCACTTCGCCATCAGGCGTTACCCTTCCGCCACTTTACACTATCTGTTAATGCTATAATATACATATAACCTGCATTTCATCATTCATACATAAGGAGAGGAGCCCTATGAAGAAAATCGCTTTTTATGGAAAGGGAGGCATTGGTAAGTCTACCACTGCTTCCAATGTGTCCGCTGCCCTGAGTCTCATGGGAAAGCGGGTGTGCCAGATCGGCTGTGACCCGAAGAATGATTCCACCCGCCTCCTCCTGGGTCATATCTGCAAGGAAACGGTGCTGGACCAGATCCGCACGAAGGATGCTTCTGAAATCAGGAAGGAAGATATTATCCATACCGGATTCAACGGTATTACCTGCGTAGAGGCAGGGGGACCGGAACCGGGGGTGGGCTGCGCAGGCCGGGGAATTATTGTGGCTCTCCAGCTGCTGGACCGGCTCCATGCGCTTCCGGAGTCGGACCTCATCCTTTACGATGTGCTGGGGGATGTGGTTTGCGGCGGTTTTGCCATGCCTATCCGGGAAGGGTACGCCGAGGAAATCTATGTGGTTTCTTCCGGGGAGCTCATGTCCCTCTACGCCGCCAATAACATTGCCAAGGGCATCCGCCGTTTCGCGTCCCGGGGCAAGGTGCGGCTGGCGGGCATCATCGGCAACAGCCGGAAGGTGCCGGGGGAGAAGGAATTGCTTCTGGAGTTTGCGGAAATGCTCCATACAAAGCTGGTGGCCTTTGTGCCGAGAGATAAAATCGTGAACCTGGCGGAAAATAACAGGCAGACCGTGCTTCAGTACGCGCCGGATTCTGCCCAGGCTGATGTGTACCGGAAACTGGCGGAAACGATTCTTACCAATGAGAATCTCACCATTCCTACGCCGGTTTCCTTTGATGAACTGGAAAAGCTGGTGAGCCGGTATGGCACTGAAAACTAAGTGGCTTTTTACAAAGACGAAATCCATGAGCTGCACCATGACCGCTGTCTGGCGGGCCGTGGTGGGCTGCAGGGGCTGCGCCGTCATTTTCCACAGTCCCATGGGCTGCGTCCACGTGGCGGCGTCCATGGACCTGGGGAACCATTACCGCCTTTCCGCTGACGGGGAGCGGGAAGTGGAAGAGACGGTGCCCCTCGTTTCCTCGAACCTCCGGGAGAAGGACAGCATTTTCGGCGGCATCGACAGGCTCCATGAATGCATTGCTTACACCATGAAGACCTACCATCCCGAGTGCCTGCTCATCGCCTCCTCCTGCACCGCCGGCGTCATCGGCGATGATGTGGATGAAGAGGCGGCTTCGGCGGAGACGGAATACGGTATTCCCGTCCTATCCATGCCCTTTGCGGGCTTCCTGGGCGGTGAGTATTCCGATGGCTACTACAAGACCGCCAAAGCCATTATGGACCGGTTCTTTGTGAAGAATGACCATGAGCCGGACTCCGTAGTCCTTCTGGGCGACCAGATGGGACCCCACGGCCAGTACGTGCGGGAAGTGACAAGGCTCCTTTCCCTTCTGGGACTCCACGTGGACTACCAGTTCCCGGGATACGTACCTTTCAAAGACTGGAAAAACGTGACGAAAGCTTCTTATTCTATTATGCTTGGCACCGCGGGACAGCCGGCAGGCATGGTGGACATGGCGAAGACCCTGGAAACGGAATTCGGCGTTACCTGTGTGGGAGACGTGTACCCCACGGGCTTTGAGGCCACCTGCCGCTGGATCCGCAAAGTGGCGGAGACCACGGGCCGAAAAGATTTAGGGGATAAAGTGGTGGAAGAGGAAACGAAACGGCTCACCGCAGCGGTTTCCTCCTACCTTCCCATGACAAAAGGGAAAAAGGCGGCCATCGCCATCGGCCGGGGCGTCCGCTGGTACCATCCGAAGGAAACCCTGGCTTCTTTGTAGCGGCTGGCTTTGGATGTGAAGGGGATTCTCTTCTTCCCCAATCTCACGGAAGAGGACAAGGCGGCGTTCCGCACGGAAATCGCACCTTTTGGGAATATTCCCATTTATGAAGGATCGGATGATGACCTCCTGAAGGACTGCGACGTGCTCCTTACCACCAATGAAATGACCAATTCCCCCGTTCGGCAGCTGTTTATTCCCATGGTAGCGCTGGCGGGATTCGAAGGGGAACAGGTCTTCCTGCGGTCCCTGTACCGGCTCCTCTGCCGCCGGGGAAGAAAAGGAGGTATCGCCTATGTCAAAGCCTGAATTTGAGTCCTACTGTCATCAAAACAACCGCTGCGGCCTCACGGGATCCTCCGCCTTCTTCGCATCCATTCCAAAGAGCTTCGTCATGATCAATGGACCCCTGTGGTGCTATTTCTATGCCATGAAGCATGTGGACGATGAAAATAAAAACGCAGCCACCATGTTTTACTGCACTCAGCCCAGTCCGGCGTCCCTGGTGTATGGCACGGAAAAAGACATCACCGATGGCCTTGCCTACGTGAAGACCGTGCCCGGGGTGGACCGGGTTTTCCTCATGAACAACTGCAGCATCGGCCTTATTGGGGACGACCTGAATGGGATTGCAAAGAAATTCGGCGGTCCCTGGCCCGTATACACCATGGACAGCGGCGGCCTCAAGGGAAACTTTGAAAAGGGATTTGCCAATGCCTTCCTCCAGGTGGTGGAAGAAATGAAGCTCCTCCCTGTGAAGCAGGGCACTGTAAACGTACTGGGTCTCTCCGATGTATCCCTTAAAGGAAGGGAAGATGCTGAAGAAATCCGGCGGCTCCTTTCCATGGCCGGTATTTCCGTCATTTCCACTCCCGGCTGCGCGGAGGACTGGGACACCATCATAAAGGCGCCGGAGGCGGCGGTGAACCTGGTTGTCAGAGACGAGCTTGCCCTTCCGGCGGCGGAAGAAATGAAAAACCGCTTCGGCACCCCTTACCTCCAGGTGGGCCTGCCCTACGGCTACGAAGGCACCCTGCGGTGGGTACAGCAGGTGGTGGAAGGCTGCGGATTCGGAAATTCGAAGGCCCTGCAGGAAGAAGTGGACCGCATCCGGCCGGAGGTCATGAGGAGGGGCAGCTACCTGGCCTCCCTCTGGGGATCTTTATGGTTTGACAAAGTTCTGGTGGCAGCGCCACCATCAGAAGCCATCGGCATCGCCAATGCCCTCAGAAATGAATTTCTGGACACGGCGAACCTGATTATTCACCTCCAGATGCCTACGTCTTACCACACCGACGCCGCCGACGCCGTGAGGACCCTGCCCGCTGACGATGCTCTCGTCAAAGAGGACTACGAAAAGTGGGAAGGGGGACTCGTCCTTTCCTCCAGCGAAGAAACAGCCAGCCTGGAACGGATGAAAAAGCCCTTTGCCTCCGTCCACATCGCACGGCCATCCCACGATGAACTCATGATCACAGACCTCCCCCTCTGCGGCATCCGTGGAGCGGCGTACCTCTATGAAAGAGTGTGGAATGCGAAACTCAGGGAAATGAAATGAAGACCCTGACTAACACTGCCTTTTGAATTCACCAGACCTTTCTTTCTATGGTTTATTTTGTGCCTGTGTTCTTCTACGGATTTTTTGTAGAGGAATACAGGTATTTTTCATGCCTGCGTTATTAATACCTGCCATTTGGCGTCAGAGAAAATATATAATGCTATCTATGAATTCTTAGAAACTTTCATGCAATTACTTTAAAAAATTTACAGAAATAGTATAATTAGATGTGTACATTAGAAATTACATACCACAAATTATTTATAATTAATTACTGCTGATTGAATAAATGTATAGAGAAAATGGGAGAATGCTACTCTTCGTATTGAGTGGCTTCCGAATTACATAATAGGAGGAGCTATGGACTGCAAGATTATTTACATGACGAACCATGACAGGCGGTATGCGGCTATCCGCAAGGCCTGCGAATCCCTGCAGGATGAGGGGCGGATTTCTGACCTCTGCCTGCCGGTGATGATTGAGAAGACCAGTGACTGGGACCGTTCCTGGGAAAGAAAGATGAAGGGGGCTTCCCTGGTCATGGTGCATCTCATGAAGAATGGCCTGAAATCGGCTTTCTGGAAAGACTGCAAAGGCTTCCTGGACCGGGAAGGGATTCCGTACTTCGTAGATGCCGTAGATGGGGGTGCTGCAGAACACAGCGAGAGCATCACCGATGAGGACATGAAGGTTTTCCGGGAATACTGCCTCTACGGTGGCATGGAGAACTTCCGGAATCTCTGGCTCTATGCGAATTCTCTCTTTGATCCGTCCATCGAGAAGCCGGAGGGACCGAAGACCTATACCTGGGCCGGTATTTATGATCCCACGAAGGAAAGCCTTTTCACCACGGACCTGGGAGAGTTCATCGGACGGTGGCATGATGACCGGCCGGTGCTGGGACTCCTGTTTTACAGGGAGGAATGGATCTGGGGGGACCTGTCCTACCAGAATGCATTCATAGAAGAGGCAGAAAAGCAGGGGTACCATGTGCTTCCGGTCTTTGCCAACGGCGCTCCGGAAACGGCTCTTGGCATGCCTACCCTGTCGGAGGTCATTGAGACCTATTTCATGAAAGACGGGAAACCGGTGATCGATTCCCTCACCAGCACCATGAAGTTCGCCCTTACCGGCAGCGGCCGGGCATCTATTGATACCCTGAAGAAATTGGGAGTACCCCTTCTGGATGCCTATACCCTCCTGGTATCGGAAAAGGACTGGCGGGATAATGCGGAAGGTTTGAATTCCATTGAAACTTCTATTGCCGTGGCCATGCCTGAACTGGATGGTGCCATTCACGGTGTGCCCATTGCCGGGCGGGTCCGTAAGGAAGATGGAACCGTAGAATTCCACCCCATTCCGGAACGGATCTCCCGGATGGTTGGGAAGGCAGGCAAGTGGGCCCACCTTCATAAAATGGCGAACTCCGACAAGAAAGTGGCCATCATTTTCCACAATTACCCGGCGAAGAATTCCAATATCGGCTCCGCTTCCGGCCTGGATACCATGGAAAGTGCCATCCGCCTCATGAACCGCATGAAGAAGGAAGGCTATACCATCGATTTCATTCCGGAAAATACGGAAAAGTTCATCGAAATGATGACGTCCCATGCCACGAATGATATTTCCATGATGACCGAAAAGCAGGCAGAGGAATGCCAGAAGCTGCCGGCAAAGGAATATATCGATTTCTTCCATACCTTGGGACAGGATGCCCAGAAGCGGATGGAAGAGAGCTGGGGCAAGGCTCCGGGGGAAGTCATGATTTCGGATAAGGGAAATATCCTGGTCCCCGGCACCATGGATGGGAACCTGTTCCTTACGGTACAGCCATCCCGCCAGTATGGCATGGATCCTTCCAAGGCCTACCATGATCCCTATATCCCGCCGACCCACCAGTACCTGGCTTTCTATTACTGGCTCCGTAATGTATGGAAGGCGGATGCGGTGGTTCACATGGGTACCCATGGCAACCTGGAATGGCTGCCGGGCAAAGCGACGGGACTTGATGAAGAAAGTTACCCGGATATTGCGCTGGGAGATCTTCCCAACGTGTATCCTTACCATATGACTATCACCGGCGAGGGCATGATTGCCAAGCGCCGGGCTGCGGGCTGCCTCATCGGTTACATGCCTGCCCCGGTTTCCGATGCCGGTGCCTACGATGAAATGGAAGAACTGGAAAAGACCATGGATGAATACGCCCACCTGAAGGAAACGGGAAATGACGTATCGGACATGGAAAAGCCCATCATGGATCTCGTGAAGAAAGCGAAACTGGACAGCGACGTGCCGCGGAAAGAGGGCGTATCCTTCGATGATTACGTGGCAGAACTCCACAATTACATCGAAGAGCTGAAGGACAGCGAAGTCCATGTGGGACTCCATATCCTGGGCCAGCCCCTGGAGGGAGACCTTCTCACCGATGGCATTCTCCAGCTCCTGCGCCTTTCTAATGACAAGATTCCTTCCATTTACGACCTGTGGGTAGAAAAATATGGCACCGACCTGGACACCATCCAGACGAAGGCTTCGGAAATGGATGAAAAGGAAAACTGCACTTATGGCGAACTGATGGTACGGATCCGAAGGGAAACAAGGACAGTGATCCGTACCCTGCAGGATGGCGGATTTACGGAAGAATCCATTCATAAAGCCATGGCCCTTCCGGAAATGGAAGGAGCCGATGGGTGGAGAAAGAAGGCAGAGGACCTGCTCCACTTTGTGACGGAAGACATATATCCTCGGCTCTCCCGGGTAACCGAAGAAATGGATCACACCCTGGATGCCCTGGACGGACGGTATGTGGAACCGGGACCTTCCGGCTCCCCCAATGCCGGCGGCGTTTCTCTCCTGCCATCGGGTCGGAATTTCTACGGCGTGGATCCCAGAACCCTGCCGTCTCCTTCCGGCTGGCGGCTCGGTGTGAAGCTCGGGGACCGGATGATTGAGAAGTTCATTGCGGACCAGGGCAAGTATCCGGAAAACATCGGCATGGTCCTCTGGTCCGGCCCCAATATGCGGTCTTCCGGCCAGGATATTGCTGAATTCCTCTATCTCCTGGGGATTCGTCCCGTATGGCAGAAGGGGAGTCTCCAGATCCGTGACCTGGAACCCATTCCCCTTTCTGAACTGAAACGCCCGAGGATCGACGTGACCGGCCGTATCAGCGGCCTCTTCCGGGATACGCTGCCCCAGATTTCCGAACTCATGGATAAGGCCGTGCTCCTGGCGGCTTCCCTGAATGAAAAAGATGAGGATAATTTCGTCAGAAAGCACGTGAAGGCTGATACGAAACTCATGACCGATGAAGGGGTAGACGCAGATGATGCCTGGAGAAATGCGGCATTCCGCATCTTCGGCGATGCCCCCGGAACCTATGGCGCCGGTGTCAATACGGTGCTGGATTCCAAGAACTGGCAGAATGAGGACGACCTGGCCAGCGTCTACGTACGTTGGGGCGGCCATGTATTCGGCGGCGGAAACCGGGGTGTATTCAAGCCGGAACTCTTCAAGAAGCGGCTGGCTTCTTTGGACCTCACCGTAAAGAATGAGGAAAACCATGAATCCAACATCCTTTCTTCCGATGACTACAACGCTTTCCACGGCGGCATGATAGCGGCAGTGAAGAGCCTTGGCGGCAAGACACCCCAGTCCTATGTGGGGGATTCCACAAACCGTTCTGCTGTCGGTGTGAAAACGGTACAGGAAGAAATGAAGCGGGTATTCCGCAGTGAATCCATGAACCCGAAATTTATCGAAGGCCTCATGAAACACGGCTACAAAGGGGCTACGGACCTGGCAAACCGCCTGTCCATCAGCTTCCAGTGGGATGCCACCAGTGGCGTCATGGATGACTACATGTATGAACAGTACGCCAAAAAGTATGCCCTGGATCCGAAGATGCAGCAGTGGATGAAGAAAGTGAATCCCTGGGCTCTCCAGAATATCGCAGAAACCCTGCTGGAGGCGGACCAGCGTAAGATGTGGAACGCCGATGATTCCATGAAGGAAGAACTGCAGCAGCTCTATCTGTCGGTGGAAGGGGAACTGGAAGATGACGGAGATGATGACGAATAACATGCCACCTATCCGCATGCTGGTGCTCACCCTCACCGGACGATGCAACTTTGCCTGCCGCTACTGCTACGCTTCTGACGTGGACCAGGTGGATATGGATGAGGATACGGCGGTGAAAGCGGTGATGATGGCCGGACAGTCGGGGGAGCGTTTCCTCCTCCAGTTTTCCGGCGGGGAGCCGCTTCTCCGTTTCCCCCTCATCCGAAAGCTGGTGCATGTGGTGGAAGAAAACCACTTCGACGCCCAGATGCAGATCCAGACCAACGGGTCCCTCCTCACCAGGGACATAGGCCGGTTCCTTTACGACCATAACGTGGGCATCGGTATTTCCTGCGACGGCAGGCCTTCCGTCATGGACAGGACCCGGAAAATGAAAGACGGCGGGTCTTCGTCCAAGGCAGCGGCCAAAGGCTTCCGGAACCTGGCGGAAGAGGGCATCGGCACCGGCATCACCTGCGTCGTCACTGACGACATGGTGGATGAACTGCCGGGTATCGCCGACATGGCCCAGTTCTACGGAAACGTACACCAGGTGGGCTTCGATATTCTCCGGGAGCAGGGAAGGGGAAGCACCCTTCACGAACCCACGGCAGAAGCCATGACCCGGGCCCTGGAGAAAGTCTACCGGCGCATGGACATGCTGGAGAAAGTCACCGGCCGCCATATCCACTTCACCCAGGAAGATCGGGCGGAAAGGCTGGACAGGACGGGAAAATATGAATTCCCCCAGTGCTATGCCATGAACGGCGAAGCAGCCTTCGTGGACGTACACGGTTCCATCTACGCCTGCTCCTCCCTCATGGGAAGGGAGCAGTACCTCCTGGGCACCGTAGAAACCGGCAGGGACCCGGACAAAGTGAGGGAAGTGGGGGCCTTCATCAAGGCCGCCATGAGCCGCTGCCGGAGCTGCGAATACTTCCGCCTCTGCGGCGGAGGCTGCTTCTCCCGGTGGCTTGATAAAGATGGCCACGTGCGGCTGTCAGAGGCCGAATGCGCCATGAAGAAGTTTTTTATAAAGAAGTATTTAGAGAAGAAAGGTGGCTCAAGGGTAACGCCCTGCGGCTAGGGAAAGGTGGCTCAGGGGGAACGAGCTTCGCTCGAGGGGGGGTGGAGCGGCGCACAATTCATATAGCGCCGCGGATTATGAGGAACCCAACCTCCCCTCTTTAGAGGGGAGGGGGACCACGAAGTGGTGGAAGGGTGGCCGCGTAAGCAGTTGGACTTGTGGCGGAGAACGGTGGGAGCGACTTCAGCGAGAGCCCCCTCCGCCCTGCGGGCACCTCCCCCATAGATGGGGGAGGTTAGGGTTCAAAGACTTGCGGCGCTCTGTGAATTGTGCGCCGCTCCACCCCTTTGGCCGCAGGCCATTCCCCCTCGGGCGAAGCCCGTTATCTTTCAGCCACCTTGGCCGTAGGCCATTACCCTTTTACATCAGTTCATATTCACCATTTTTATATATCAAGGAGGAGTTTATCTATTATGAAACGACAGGGAACATTCCCATTTACCGCCATCATTGGCCAGGACACCATGAAGAAAGCGCTGGTCCTGAACGTAGTGAACCCGAAGCTTGGGGGCGTACTGATCCAGGGTGAAAAAGGCACCGCCAAATCCACCGCTGTCCGTGCGCTGGCAGATCTCCTGCCACCCCGTAAGTGCATCAAGGGCTGCCGGTTCTATGATGATCCCGATGATCGGGCTAACTGGTGCGATGAATGCCATGAAAAATATGACCATGAAGAACCGCCGGTAGAAATGCTGCCGATGAAAGTAGTGGAACTGCCGGTCAGCGCTACCGAAGACCGTGTCGTCGGTACACTGGACATCGAAGCCGCCATCCGGGAAGGCAAGCGTTCCTTTGAAACCGGCATTCTGGCCGATGCAAACAGAAACATCCTTTATGTGGATGAAATCAACCTGCTGGATGACCACGTGGTGGATGTGCTCCTGGACTCCGCTGCCATGGGTATCAATACGGTAGAACGGGAAGGCATTTCCTATTCCCATCCTGCCCGTTTCTCCCTGGTAGGCACCATGAACCCGGAAGAAGGGGATATCCGTCCACAGCTTCTGGACCGCTTTGCCCTCTCCGTCAAGGTTGTAGGTGAACAGGATCCGGAAAAGAGAGCGGAAATCATCAAGAGACGTCTTGCCTATGAAGCCGATCCGGAACCATTCCTGGAACAGTGGAAAGATGAACAGGCCAAAGAAGTCCGCCGTATCGAAAGAGCTATGAAGCTTCTGCCTCAGGTCACCGTATCCAACGATATTCTCCTTCTGGCAGCCAAGATTTCCATCACCCTCGGCGTCGATGGACATCGTGCCGATATTACACTGATCAAGACAGCAGAAACCATTGCTGCCGTGGCAGGCCATACGGAAGTCACAAAAGAAGATATACGGGAAGCATCCAGACTGGCCCTGCCCCATCGCATGAGACGGCGCCCCTTCGAAGAACAGACCCTGGACTGGTCGGAAGTGGATAAGGTCATCGACGATGAAGCGTAACGTTTTTCCATTTGCCGCTGTCTGCGGAATGGAAAAAGCCAAAGAAGCCATCCTCCTCACCCTGGTGAACCCCTTTGCGGGGGGCCTTCTCCTTTCCGGGGAGAAGGGCACCGGTAAGTCCACCCTGGTACGAGCTGCCAGGGAACTGGTGGATGCACCGTGGGTCGAAATTCCGATCAGCATTACGGAAGACCGGCTCTTTGGTTCCATTGATACAGAAGAGGCAATCCGCAGCGGTCATAAAAAGCTCCTTCCCGGGCTCATTGACGAAGCGGACCAGGGAATTATCTATATTGACGACGTGAATCTCCTGCGGGATGATCTTCTTTCCGCAGTACTGAATATTCGGGAAGCCGGCGGCTACCGGCTGGAAAGAGATGGCCTCTCGGAACAGAGGGACACATCCTTTACGGTGCTGGCAGTAATGAATCCGGAAAGCGGTACTCTGTCCGCTTCTTCCCTTGACCGTTTCGGCCTGTTCGCTTCCACTGATGAAGATTTCGACGACGAGACGAGACTGGAAATCATCCGCCGGGTGCTGGATTATGAAAAAGACGGCATCGCTTTCCGCGCAAAGTGGCAGAAGGAAACGGATGAACTGAAAGAAAAAATCAAAGATGCCAGGGAAGCACTGAAAGCGGTGGAAGTATCCCCGGCCATGATCCAGCTGGCCGCTGTGTATACCCTGAAGGCCCATGTAGCCGGACACCGGGCAGACATTTACCTCATAGAGGCAGCCCGGGCGGAAGCGGCCCTGGAGGGCAGGAAATATGTGCTTCCGAAGGACCTGGAAAAGGCGGCGGAATTCGTCCTTCCCCACAGGATGAGGAAGGCGGAAGACCAGCAGCCGGAAGAACCGCAGCCCCAGGAACAGCAGCAGCCTCCGGAAAACCAGGAGGACCAGCAGCAGCCGGAAGAAGACAAGGGTGATGAAAATGAATTTACCCATCCTCCGGAAGCCCAGCCGCCCCAGACGAATACGGAAGATTCGGAAGACAGCAGCCAGGACCTGAATCCGGAAAATTCGAAATTCTCCAACCCCAAAGGCTCCAGCCGGGAACGGATCGATGCAGCGGATCTGCACGTGAACCTGCCGCCCATGTGGATTGAACCGTCGAAGGACAGGAAGCCGAAGAAGGGCAGCGGCAAGAGAAGCCTTACCATGACGGACCTCATGCAGGGCCGCTATGTGCGGGCAGAAATTCCGAAATCCAAGACCAGCGACATTGCCTTCGATGCTACCCTTCGGGCCGCAGCGCCTTACCAGAAGGCAAGACCCTCCAATGGATGTGCTGTGGTGATCCGGAAAGATGACCTCCGCAGCAAGGTCCGCGAAAAGAGGACAGGCAATATTTTCCTCTTCGTCGTAGATGCCAGCGGTTCCATGGGTGCCCGGGAGAGAATGAAGACCGTAAAGGGTGTCATTTTCAAAATTCTCCTGGATGCCTACCAGAAGCGTGACCGCGTAGGCATGGTGGCATTCCGCAAGAACACGGCGGAAGTACTCCTCCCTGTGACCCGGTCTGTGGACTTCGCCCAGAAAAAACTGGCTACCATGCCCACCGGCGGCAAGACACCTCTTGCCAAGGGACTCCTGAAGGCGGAAGATGTTCTGGATATGCTCTACCGGCAGGATGCGAACCAGGATCCTGTCATGATTCTCATCACCGATGGAAGGGCTACAAGCCCCCTGAACAAGGGCACCAATCCGGTCACCGATGCCCTGGAAGAAGCCAAACGCATCGGACGGCGGAATATCCCGGTGGCTGTTATCGATACGGAGTCCGGATTCATTAAACTGGGTCTGGCAAAGAAACTGGCCAAAGCCATGGGAGCCTCCTACTTCCAGGTGGACAAGATTTCCGAAGACCAGCTTCTCCATATCTGGAGAACCGCGGCGAATATGTAAGGGAAAAGGGATGGGGCTTTGGCCGGAGCTATTTCCTTCGGTCAGGGCTCTGCCTGGCGGCAAGGCGAAAGCTCCGCTTGGGCTCAAGGAAGGAATATGTCTTGGGCCTGGAGGCCAAGGTGGCTGAAGGGGCTGAGGTGACTGAAGGGGAATGGCCTTCGGCCAGGTGGATTGGGTGCCGTGTCAAATGATATGGCGGCAGGAGTATTTAATCAGTGCTTCCTTAATTCTGCGGCGCTTCTGCATTTTGCGCGCCACCCATTCCCCTCAGCCGCTTCAGTCACCTTATTTACCCTTGGACCCTGCTTCTCGATTTAGAAAGGATTTTGCAACTATGAGACAATGTATGGATGAAGAAAACCTGCACCGCAGGCTGAAGAAAATCGTTGGCCAGGTACAGGCCATTGACCGTATGATTGATGAGGATATTCCCTGTGAGGATATCCTGACCCAGGTCAATGCGGCCAAATCCGCTCTTCACAAGGTGGGCCAGATTATCCTGGAAGGACACCTGCAGCACTGCGTGCGGGATGGGATCGAGCATGGAAATGCGGATGAGACCATCGCTAAATTTGCTAAGGCCGTAGAGCGCTTTTCAAACATTGTCTGATTATGAGGAAATGGCTCCGGCTGCAGGCCGCTGCCCAGCGAAGTCTATACCACCATCAGCCCCATATATCCCCGTGGGCATACACCCTATAAACCGGGGTGAAGCTTTTACTTCGGCCGTTGTCCATAGCCTTATCCTTTTGAGGTTCCTATGATCCGATTTTTCCTTTTTCTATTCTTCATCCTGTGCACCGTCCTGACCCCGGCCTATGGCATGGAGGGGATGGCGAAGCTGGATGCCGTGTATCCCTATACCCTTTCTCCGACGGAAAAAGCGGAGGTCCATCCCGGGAGCACCCAGATGCTCTACGTGTCCCTGGAGGAAGCCAACGTGCCGGCGGAGCGGAGGGTTTCTGTCCATATTTCCCTTCCGGAAGGGTATAAGGCCCTTCCCGGGGACCATTGGGAGGTTTCTGACAATGGCCGTGAGGTGGCCATGGATTGGACTCTTCCTGCCGATTTTGGGCAGCTTTTTGAGGCTGTCCCCATCCTGTCGGACAGTTCCGTCACTTCTTCTGCAGAAGAAGTGGCGGTCACGGTGGATGGGGATGGCCTTCATTTGTCCCAAATCATCCCTTTTACGGTAGGGGAACCGGTGGCGGCGAAGAAAGAGGGAAAAAAGACCCATGAGTCCTGGTATATCCAGGGCAGTGCCCTCCCGGTGGATGAGTCGGGGGAATCCGACGGCCGACAGGCAAAGGACACCATCGTAGTCCCTGATGTGACTCTGGAAAATATAAAGACCCGCCTCACCGGTGGCAAAAGCACGGACTGGACCGGTATTCTTTCCCGGCCGGTGGCCTATATGCTGCTGGATCTTCGAAATCCTATGGGCGATGAAAAGCCGGTCCATGGGATGGCCCAGCTGGTGGACCGGGGAACGGGGGAAGTGAAGAAGGGGCTCATTTCCATTTCTGAAGGCGGCGCGGTGAGCGAAGAAAGTCCGGAGAGAACGGATATTTCTTTCTCCCTCACCGGCAGCAAGCTGCAGACCGTGGTTTTCCCTCTCTATGCGGACCCATTTTCCATAAACGAAGGAGACTATAATCTGCGGATTACCCTCAATGACGGCGGATCGGACCGGATTATGGAAATTCCTTTGACCGTAGTAAAGAGAAGAAGCATCGGCTTCCTGACGCTTGGTTTTTCCATGGCCTGTCTCCTGGCGGTGCTTCTGTCTCTGGGACGGCTCAAAAAATGCATCCTTCATATCGGGGCCCGGGGCGATATTACCACCGCCCTGTTCGGGGCTCTGGCTTTTGGGTGCGTTGTGGTGCCGGTGACTCTTTTAGGTGATTTCCTCCATGTTCTTCTGGGACCATTTTCGGGACTGGTGACAGGACTCTTGAGCGGCGTGGTGCAGTACCTGCTCCTCATGGCACTCCTCATGCTCTTCCGAAAGCCCGGCGTGGCGGCCCTCTTTTACCTCATCCGCTGGCTCCTGTCGGCCATCCTTTTTGGCCGAGTGACACCGGTGGGCATCCTGCTCTGCGCAGCGTCCATGGTGGTCATAGAAGGGGTGCTCTATATTTCCGGTTTTTACAGGAAACAGGAAATATCCCGGAATTACGGCATTTTCATTTCCTTCCTCCTGGGACTCTGCGATGCAGGACTCACTTTTGTCAATATGCAGCAGCTCATGCTGTTTTACCGCATGTACTATGCGGACTGGTTTATCGGACTTTATATGGTGATTAATGGCCTTCTCTACAGCAGCCTTGGCAGCTTCCTGGGCTGGAAAACGGGAAGGCGGCTGAAGCAGGTGATGGGATCATGATACTTTCGGTAGAAGATTTCTCCTGCCGCTATGGGACAAGGGAGAAAGATACCCTGTCCCATGTGTCCCTTTCTGTGGATGAAGGGGAAATGGTCCTCATTGCCGGCCGTTCGGGCTGCGGAAAATCAACGCTCATCAAGGCCATTACAGGACTTCTGGAGGATGTTTCCTGCTCGGGACGCATCGTTCTCTGTGGCAGGGATACAGCATCCATGACAGCGGAGGATATCGGTCTCTATGCGGGGACGGTGTATCAGACCCCGGATGACCAGCTCTTCGCCATGACCATAGGCGATGAAGTGGCTTTTGCCCTGGAAAATCGGGGAGAAGAGGAAGCGGTAATCCGGCGGGAAGTGGCACTGGCCCTTTCCAAGGTAGGTCTTGGAGGAATGGAGGCGAGAAGTATCCATGCCCTGTCCGGCGGCCAGCGGCAGCGGCTGGTGCTGGCATCCATTCTCGTCACCCATCCGAAGCTGCTCATCCTTGATGAACCGGTAAGCCAGATGAATCCCCGGGGTGTGAAGGATTTTCTCGATCTTTTGTGCTCCCTGAACCGGTCGGAACACATGACCATCCTCATGGTGGAACACCGGGTGAATGAGCTGGCATCCCGTTTTCCCCGGCTCTGCGTCATGAGTGAAGGTCATTTCATTTACGACGGTCCCACGGAGGAGGCCTGGAATCGTATCGACAATACCGAAGTCTACGGCCTTCGGGAACCGGAAACTGTGAAACTTTCCCGGCTCCTCCATATCCATCCGGTGACGGACAATATGGAGAAACTGGTGGAAGCAGTGAAGAAAGAGAGGATTCCCTTTGCTTCCCATGTGGACATTCCTTCCCCTTCTCATGGGGGAGAGGTGGTCATGGAAGGCCGAAATATCCATTTTACCTATCCCGGCGCTTCGGAAGAGACCCTCCATGGCCTGTCTTTTTCCATCCGCAAAGGATCCATCAATGGACTCATGGGATTCAACGGCGCCGGAAAGTCCACACTCCTCAATATCCTGGCGGGCCTGGAGGAGCCTACGGAAGGGGATATTCTCATCCATGGGGAAAAGGCGTCCCGGGAGCGGCACCATGTGGGTTTCATGCGGCAGGAGGCGGACCTCATGCTCCTCACCGATTCGGTGGAAGAGGAGCTCACATGGAATAACCGGGATATTACGGAAGAAGAACTGGATACGCTCCTTCACAAACTCCATGTGTCCCATTACCGCCACGATTTTCCACTGGCCCTGTCCAAGGGACAGCGGCTTCGGGTGGTTTTTGGCGCCATGCTGGCAAGAAGGGATAATGATATCCTTCTCCTCGATGAACCTACCACCGGCCAGGACCAGAAGAGTCTCATGGATATCCGGGAAATGCTCCGCTATGCGGCCTCCATGGGACGCACCATTTTCATCTGTACCCATGATATGGAACTGGCGGCGGATCTGGCAGAAGAAATATTTGTGCTGAAGGGAGGGCGGTTTATCGCCCGCGGCAGTCCCCATACGATTTTCAGCGACCGGAAACTCATGGAGTCCGGGGGACTTGCCCTTCCGCCGATGATGGAATTTTCAGAGAAAATGGGGATAGAACCCTGCGTTACCATAGGGGAGGTGATGGACCATGTCATACCGGCAGACCTTCGAAGGAAGTGACCGGCCGTCCTGCCTTTCCAGGCTTGATGGGCGGACAAAGCTTTCCATTCTTTTCCTTTACGCCATCATGATGGTGCTGGTGGATAATGGGAGAACCCTGTTTATCCTGTTCACGTTGACCCTGGTTCTTCATTTCCTGGCAAAAACACCTCTTTATAAATGGAAAATTCTCGCGGTCTTTATCCTCCTGGGACTCTGGGGATCCATATCGAGCCAGGCCCTTTTCTTTGCCCAAAACCCGAGAACGCCCCTCCTCATGCTTATATCGCCGTCGTTTCCAGTCCTTGGGCTGCTGACAAAGGGGCTGTATATTTATAAGGAAGGCATTATTTACGGTGCAGTGCAGGGTATGCGTACGGTATCCATGATTTCCCTGGGGCTCCTGGTCTGCTGGACCAGTGATCCCCGGAGCCTTTTGAAAGCCCTGACCTCCTGGCACCTGTCCCCCCAGACATCGTTCATGCTGGTTACGGCCATCCGTTTCTTTCCCATCCTTGCTTCCGAAGCGGGGGAAGTAATGACCGCTCTCCAGCTCCGGAGCGGTACACTGAAAGGCAGGCATCAGGTGCTGAGGCACATTCCCTACATGGTGAAGCCCCTTTTGGCCCGCTGCCTCCGGCGGGCGGGCACATTGTCCCTTTCCGTCACCAGCCGGGGCCTGTTCCTGGCAAAAGGGAAAAAAGGCACCCCCTGGCGGCGGAGAGAAAAATGGGCCTGCGCCCTGTGCCTCGTTTTCACCCTTTTCTGCGGCGCCGGTAAGATCCTCTATGCCCTGTCCCTGAAGGGCTTCTATTATGGCGCATTCCGCATAATCTATGACTGGACGAAACTGTACCTATGAAAAAATGTAAAACATTTCTGATTTTTGCCCTCCTATTCCTTACCTGGGCTGCCCTGTTCTGGCTCACCGGCAGTAAAACGCCCTGGCAGGTTTTTACTACCCATGACAGGGAGGCAGGCACGGTGGTGCCTTTGGGAGAAATGGCGGGACGGAATTATGACCGCATGGGCTTTGACGGCGGGGAAATCCTTTCCGTGAAATCCGATGGTGGCTGGCTTGTGGGCACTGCGAACGGAGAACTGCTGCACCTTTCAAAGGATGGAAAGGAACTGTGGAGCCATTCCGTAGGGAGCGGCCTCATCCGTTCCATCGCCGTGAGTAAGGATGAAAAGACCGTCTACGCCGGCGAGAAGAGCCCTGATGGATACCTGTACGCCCTGGATGTGAAGACAGGAGACCTGCGGTGGAAATACAGGGGCTATGATGTCATCGGAGGGGAGCCGGATATCCGGGCGGATCCGCAGCCTATTCACGTGGCCACGGACCGGGCAGGTAATGTGTATGCCGTCTTTTACCGGTTCACCGTTTCTCCTTCCGGCGTGCGGCGCTATGTGAGCCGCATCGTATCCTTTACTGCCAGCGGTGACGTGCGCTGGAAGTACCCGGAAGATGGCAATATGGATGCCTGGGTGAACTGGGGGGATGATTCCGAAGCAGCCCACCGGTTTGCCTTTGGAACGGCAAATTATGATAAATCCAAAACAGAAAAATTGGAGTATAATAAGAATATATATGTGTTAGATGACAGGAATGGCACTCTTATCCATACGGAGACGATTCCCACGGCAGACCATTTCCAGACGGTAGCCATGAGAAATGGCCCCTCTTTTTCGGAAGACGGGAAAGTCCTCACCGCCATGACGAGCGATGGACGGGGATTTCTGTATGACAGTGACGGAAATCTCCTGTGGCAGAGAACCGTGGCGGAAGCAAAGAATATCAACGGCAGCTGGTTCTTTGCCGCCGGTCGTGACGCCATGGTGGTGCCGGAGGGCGTCCTTTTTGCCACCATCAATACCTTTGGACGGGATAACTGGCAGATACCCGCTCCCGTCATCCATCCCGCCAGCAACAGTCTTTATCTTTTTGGCCTGGACGGCCGGTTCCTCTTTCAGTACCGGGCGCCCGGCGAAATAGAAGGGGTCAGCACCGCAAAGGGCCTGGCAGCCCTGGCAGTGGGGAGAAACGTGAGAAATCACGACTACCATGCCCACGGTGCCGCCATTGTCAGCCTTTCCGACGGGAAAGAACTCCATTTCTACCATACCGCCGGTCCCCTCCAGGCCATTGCCATTTCATCCGATGGAAAACAGGCGGCGGGGATCGAAGTGCCTGCCGTGACACCGGAAGGGAACCTATTGGGTGACTATCGGCTGCATATATGGGATGTGGAGTGAAGTGAAGAAAGGTGATTAAGTGGGGCCCCAGACGGGTGGAGGGTTCGTAAGGGTTGTGGCTTTCACATCGCTGCGCTCGTGAAAGCGGGTTGTGGGTTAGCATCGCTGCGCTCGCTAACCGGGTGGGGACGCTGCGCTTAAAAGGAAGGGAGACCTTATATAACGCGGCCAAGGGCCGCTTGTGTCCAGCAGCGGCGAAGCCGCTGATTCACCTTATGCCCCGGCGCGGAGCGCCCACAACCCCACGGGGAAAGCGACTCACGATGATTTGTGCGTCGGTGACGCTCCTTCAAATCATGTTCGCTGCGCACCGGTGAACGAGCGCAGCGCAGTTCACCTACCACCCTTAGCCCCATTCATATGCATGGGATAAAATTATAAAGCCACCAACAGAGGAAGGAACCATTACACTATGATTACACGATTTATGCGATACTACCGGCCCTATATGAAAATCCTTGTATGGGTCATTATCGGCACCTTTGCCATGGCGGGACTGGACCTGATCTTTCCTATCGTTGTCCGGAACCTGATCAACCAGGTACTGCCGGCGAAGGACATGCAGCGGCTCTTCATCGGGTCCGCCGTTCTTCTGGTGCTCTACATCATCAACTTTATTATCCAGTTCCTGGTGCAGTACTACGGCCATGTCATGAGCGCTTCCATAGAGCACGACATGCGGCGGGACCTGTTTTCCCATATCGAAAAGCTCTCTTTCCACTATTTCGATAATGAAAAAACGGGGCAGCTCCTTTCCCGCATTACCAGCGATATCACAGAAATCAGTGAACTCTCTTTCCGGGGACCAAACGATGTACTCCTCTGCGGCGTGATTATGGCGGGCACCCTGGTGGTCATGCTCTTCATGAACTGGAAACTGGCTCTTCTCATCGGCGCCCTGCTCGTAGCGAAAGCCATTCACACGGTGAAGATCAACCGGAAAATGAAGGGGGCTTTCCGGAAGAACCGCCGGGTGGCGGGGGAAGTGGCAGCCCGGGCGGAAGAAAGCCTTTCCGGTATCCGCCTCGTGAAAGCCTTCGCCCAGGAAGCCTTCGAACTGAAACGGTTTGAAGAAAAGAGCGTAGATCTTCGGAATACGAAATTTGATTCCTATCGGCTGGTGGGCTATTTTTCCGGCAGTATCAATTTCTTCACCAACTTCATTAACGTGGTGGTTATTCTGGCCGGTGGCTGGATGATTACCCGGGGCGAACTGATGCTGTCCGATTTCGTAGCTTTCCTCCTCTATGTGAATATCTTCATGCGTCCTGTTTTCCGGCTCACGATTCTGGCGGAAGTGTACCAGCGGGGCATGGCAGGCTTCCATCGGTTCGAAGAAATCATGCATACCGAACCCTCTATCAAGGACCCGCCCCATCCCATTACCCTGGCTCATGTGAGGGGAGATATCGATTTCCATGACCTTTCCTTCGGCTATGATCCGGACAGGCTCATCCTCCATCACCTGAATTTCGATATTCCTGCCGGTAAGACTGTGGCTTTCGTCGGAGAAACGGGGGCCGGCAAGAGTACCCTGGTCAGCCTGCTTCTCCGGTTCTATGAACCCACAGAAGGTTCTATTACCCTGGATGGCCATAACCTCAATGAATTTGCCCAGCAGGACCTGCGCCGCAAAATCGGCATCGTCCAGCAGGACGTATTCCTCTTCGGTGACAGCATTGCCGAAAATATCGCCTACGGCAAAGAGGGCGCCACTATGGATGAAATCCGGCGGGCAGCGAAACTGGCTGCTGCCGATGATTTTATCAACTCCCTCCCCAATGGCTATGAAACGAAGGTAGGGGAGAGGGGTGTCAAACTCTCCGGCGGCCAGAAGCAGAGAATCGCCATTGCCCGGGTCTTCCTGAAGAACCCGCCGGTGGTTATCTTTGATGAAGCCACTTCTGCCCTGGATACACAGACCGAAAAAATGGTGCAGTCCACCCTGGATGACCTGGCAAAGGACAGGACCACCATCATCATCGCCCACCGTCTCTCCACCGTACGGAATGCGGACTGCATCTACGTCCTGGACCATGGCCGTCTCATAGAGTCCGGCAATCACGATGCCCTCATGGCTAAGAAGGGCAAGTACTACGAACTCTACGAAGCCCAGAAGAAAAAGCCCGTGGCTGTGGCTGAGTGAAAGGTGGCTGAGAACCGTGCGAATGTGTGGGGGCTTCCAGGGAAAGATGGTTTGCCTGCGGCGTTTCCATCAATCCATCCTGCGGCTTTGCCGCGGCCCTTCTCCAAGGGCCTGCATGATTGGGAAAGAATTGAGAATTGAGTGAAGAGAATTGAGGTCCAGCGGCTCCGCCGCATCCATCCTGCACCTTTGGTGCGTCCCTTCTCTAAGGGGCTGCATGATTGGGGATAGAGTTGAGATTTGAGTCCCAGCGGCTTTGCCGCCATTGGAAGAATCAGCCGCTGAAGGCGGCGTTATATACGGTCTCCCCTTCCTTTTAAGCGCAGCGCCCCACCCGGTTGGCCAGCGCAGCGCCGCCAACCCACCACCTGGTCGGGCGCAGCCCGACCCACAACCCTTAAGAACCCTCCGCTCCTTTGGGCTCGACGGCTCCCCGGCATTTTTCCTCAGCCACTTCAGTCACCTGAGTCACTTCAGCCACCTTTCCATTCCCATCAATCCATCCTGCGGCTTTGCCGCGGCCCTTCTCCCAGGGCCTGCATGCTTATGGGATATCTCACAAAGAACGTTACCCCTTTTATGAGGTTTCCGGTAAGCAAGTGCCCCCTTAGAGAAGGGGGCAGCCCAAAGGGCGGGGGATGGATCCGCCTCAAAGAGGCGGGATCTGCAAAGCAGATAATGCCTGAGCGCTGGATTTCTCACATTGAGCCTTTAACGTTTCCGTCAATCCATCCTGCGGCTTTGCCGCGGCCCTTCTCCCAGGGCCTGCATGCTTATTGGATATTTTACAAAGAACGTTACCTCTTTTATGAGGTTTCCGGTAAGCAAGTGCCCCCTTAGAGATGGAAGTGCTTCGGCCGGGCTCTAAGGTGCTCGCTTAATGTGCAAGCTATGCTCGCTGATGAGCCCGGCTTGGGCATCCTCTGCAGGATGCCCACAGAGGACTTCCAAGTTTGGCCTGAATACAAAAAGCGCTTAGCCTGCCCATAAAAGCGGCTTCCTTATAGGCCAAACGGCGGCAGCCCGAAGGGCGGGGGATGGATCCGCCTTGCAGAGGCGGAATCAGTGAAGCAGGCTGAAGTCAGCTGTTGGGCGCTGCAGTCTGGCCTGTTTTCCTGGAAGCTGGCCGTTAGCAGCTGGAAGCCCCTGCACCTTCGTACGCCGCTCAGTCGTACATGGGGTGCAGCCCAACCCACCTTATGCCCCCGCTTCAACGAGCGAAGCGATGTTGAAGCTACAACCCCACGGGGAAAGCGACTCACTGTATTCTCAGTCGCCTGCGGCTCCTTATGAATGCAGTTCGCTGCGCACCGGTTGGCGAGCGCAGCGATGCCAACCTACCACCCTTAGCCCCATTCACCGATATAGGTATACATAAAAAAAGACCCATGAGATTCACTCTCATGAGTCTTTTTTTCATGTGCGCCCAGCATGGGCGCACTCTTAAGGGTGAAAGTCCCTAGACCGCCCGACAGCGGGAAGGTCATAGCCGAACACCAAGGGTGTCCATCGTGAGGTGGAATCTGAAGGAAGGTGCAGGCAAATCTCCGGTCCGATGTACAAGAACCACATAAGGCTACGGCAGGATGGATAAGGTTGCATGACAAACTGAAGTCCCATAGCTGTACGGAATCCTGCAGAGTACATGTGGCGGATATATGGAGAGAAAGAGTGCGTTCTTACCTGGGGAGGTCTCACGGACACAGCAGAATAAGGCTGTATTTACTGGGCTGTGCTGTGGTTGAAATAAGATTTGCCGTGAGAAGTCAGCAGAGGCCATAGTACCAGATGGCTCATAGGCATCTGGGAAGGGCCGAACTTTAGGAGATGTTAGTCAATGAAAGTAACCAACCATGGGCTTAAAGGCAGACAACTTCAGAAAGAAGACTACTGGCAGAAAGCAGCTGCAGAACAGCAAGGATATGCCGGAGTGCCCATCCATGTGAGGATTGCTGAAAACAACAACATCATCGCAGACTTGCATAAGCAGGAATGCGAAAACTAAAGAACCGCCGTATACCGAACGGTACGTACGGTGGTGTGAGAGGTCGGCGGGCCGAAGCCCGCCTCCTACTCGATTCCATCACTTATCCTTTGCCAGCAGGTCTTCCAGGTATGCCCGGAACTGGGGACCCAGATCCGGACGGCGGAGGGCGAATTCCACGGTGGCCTTCAGGTAGCCCAGCTTGTTGCCGGTGTCGTACCGTTTTCCGGTGAAGTTATAGGCATATACGTTTCCGTTGTGCGCCATGACCCGGAGGGCATCGGTGAGCTGGATTTCTCCGCCTTTGCCGGGCTTTGTCTGTTCCAGCACCTCGAAGACGTCAGGAGTAATGACGTAGCGGCCCAGGGCGGCAAACCGGCTGGGAGCCTCTTCGATGGATGGCTTTTCAATCATGTCCTTTACCTTGAGCAGGTTCGGGTCATCGGTCTTGATACCGTCTACGATGCCATAGGAAGAGACCTGGTCCTTTCGCACAATCTGGCAGCCGATGACGGTGCTGCCGGTCTTTTCATACTGGTCCATAAGCTGCCGGAGCGCCGGTTCCCCGTTGGCGTTGTATACTACGTCATCCCCCAGGATGACGCCGAAAGGTTCGCCGTCGATGAAATCTTTGGCACAGAGGATCGCATCTCCCAGGCCCCGCATGTACTGCTGCCGGGTGTAGTGAATTTTTACGGAAGCCACCTGCCGCACTTCCCGGAGAAGGTCCATCTTGCCCGATTCATAGAGATGCTGCTCCAGTTCCGGGGAAGAATCGAAGTGGTCCTCGATGGCCCGCTTCGCATGGCCGGAAATGATGAGAATCTGTTCAATGCCGCTGGCTTTGATTTCCTCTACAATGTACTGGATGGTAGGCTTGTCGACGATAGGAAGCATTTCCTTCGGCATGGCCTTTGTTTCCGGAAGGAAACGGGTGCCAAAGCCCGCAGCCGGAATGACTGCTTTTCTGATACGTTTCATGTTAGACTCCTTGAGAATATGTGTGAATGGATTGATTGCAATTGAGATAATATTGGTTAAGTGCATAGTGGCTGAGGGGGAATGCCCTGCGGGCAAAGTGGCTCAAGGGGAATGGCCTTCGGCCAAGGGGGTGGTGTGCCGCATCAAATTATCAAGCGGCACGAATTTTATATTAGCCGCGTCGCTGCCAGGTATAAAAATTTCGCGGCGCTAAATGATTTGTGCGCCGCACCTTCCCCTCGGGCGCAGCCCGTTACCCCTGAGCCGTCCGAATACCAAAAGGAAGGCGCCTTAGTGTGCAGTATAGGCGCCAACTTATTCGGACTCGGAGGTCCTATACAGGACACTCCGCCTCGCCGGCAGGCGTTCCCCTTCAGTCACTTTCCACCCAGCATCAGGTATTTACTTACTCAGCAACTTATTTCTTATATCCATAGGGATGACTCTTATGCCACTTCCAAGCAGAGGCGATGATTTCTTCCGTATTGGAATGGGTGGGGTGCCAGCCCAGCACATCCCTGCACTTTTTAGACGATGCGATGAGGATGGCCGGGTCCCCGGGGCGCCTTGCCTCTTCGGTGACTTTGAAATCGATGCCCGTCACCTTCTTTGCCGTTTCGATGATTTCCCGGACGCTGAATCCCTTTTCACTGCCCAGGTTGAAGTAATTGCTTTCACCACCCTGGAGGAGGTATTTCATGGCCAGCACATGGGCATCGGCCAGGTCCAGTACGTGGATGTAGTCCCGGATACAGGTGCCGTCGGGGGTGGGGTAATCGGTACCGTAAATGGCAATGTGGTCCCGGACGCCCTGGGCGGTTTTCAGGATGAGCGGAATCAGGTGGGATTCCGGATTGTGGTCCTCGCCGATGGAGCCGTCAAGAGCAGCGCCGGCGGCGTTGAAGTACCGGAGAGCCACATACCGGAGTCCGTAGGCATTGGTAAAGTCCCGCATCATATTTTCGATGACCAGTTTTGTCCGTCCATAAACGTTGGTGGGGTTATGGGGGAAATCCTCTTCAATCGGCGTCTTTTCCGGTTCCCCGTACACAGCGGCGGTGGAAGAAAAGACGATTTTATTGACACCCGCCTTCTTCATGCCCAGAAGCAGGTGCAGCGTCCCTTCCACATTGTTCGTGTAATACTTGGCAGGATCCACCATGGATTCTCCCACAAGAGAAAAAGCGGCAAAATGGATGACACCGGAAATATCATATTTTTTCAGTGTCTGTGCCACGAAATCCACATCGTGGATATCCCCCTTCACCAGGGTGACCCCTTCCGGTACGGACTCTGCGTGACCTGTAGCCAGGTTATCAAATACAACGGGAGTAAAATCTCCGGCCGCTGCCAGGGCTCTCACTGTATGGGAGCCGATATATCCGGCACCGCCGGTAACAAGAATGTTCATAGTATGCCCTCCTCTGAGCGTTTAATACATATGGTTATAGTATAGCATAAAAAGAAGGTCAGCGGCCTTTGGGCAAGGCTGTGACTTCGTCAGGCCGCAGCCCTTTTTTTACCATTTAGTGTATAATAATCATAAAGTTCTAATACAAGGAGTGATACCTCATGGCATCCTATGATTTTGACCGGATGGCGAAAAAGGCGGGCGTGGAAGGAAGTTTCCATGCCAGAAACGACGATATCCTCACGGAGGAAGAGGGAAAGAAACGGTGGCTTACCATGACCTTCCGCTTTTCCATTACCGATAATTACCTTTCCGGGAACGGGGGCCCCTATGATTATGTGTTTGATTTTCCCCATGGTCACTTCGAGAGAACGGAGTGGAAGAACGGAATCCCGGAGGTCAGGGAAGGAGATATTCCCAAGGGAGCCATGACGGCCTTTGCTGAATCTATGGGCTTCCTCTTTACCCTGCCCCAGAAGCAGTCTGTCACGAATACGAAGTCCCTGGAAGTCAATACGGACGCCTATGAAAAGGAAAAGTACGGTCCCATCAAGCGGCTCACCCGCTGTGAACTCCGGGCAGGGGACCGCTTCTTCCGCTGGGTGGCGGAGAAGGATAAAGATACGCCATTTCCGGAGCTCTACGAGGCTTTCAAGCGGCTGCGGGAGTCTGTTGACCGTGGATGAGTGGAAGTCCTCGGTCTTTGAGAGGTTCGTAAGGGTTGTGGCTTTCACATCGCTTCGCTTGTGAAAGCGGGTTGTGGGTTGGCATCGCTGCGCTTGCCAACCGGGTAGGGCGCTGCACTTAAAAGGAAGGGAAACCTTATATAACGCTGCCAGTGGCTGCGAAGCCGCTAATCCACCTCATGCCCCCGGTGCGAAGCACCTACCACTCCACGGGAAAAGCGACTCACGATGATTTGCGCGTCGCTGACGCTCCTTCAAATCATGTTCACCCACCACCTTTAGCCCCACATACACATGCATATGGATTACATACATTTCATCCCAAAGGAGTCATCATGGACGATATTATCGACTTTTTCCAATCCTGGACCATGGCGGGTATTGCTGCCCGGCTCTTTCTGGCTACCCTGGCAGGGGTCATAATCGGTATGGACAGGGAATACAAGAACAAAGGCGCCGGCATCAAGACTCATGCCCTGGTCTGCATCGGTGCGGCTATGGCCATGATTGTGAATGAATTTATACTCCGCTCCTTTCCCACATCCAATACGGACCTGGCCCGCATCGGGGCCCAGGTGGTGAGCGGCATCGGTTTCCTTGGTGTGGGCACCATTATTGTCACCGGCCGGAATGAAGTGAAGGGACTCACTACGGCAGCAGGGCTCTGGGTGTGTGCTGGTATCGGACTGGCGGCGGGGATCGGATTTATCAAAGGAACCATTCTGGCCCTGCTGTTCGTCATATTCATCCTTCGAATCCTGGAGCCCGTAGATAAACGGCTCCGTGCAAGGGCCAGGGATATGGATCTCTACGTGGAATTTGAAAATATGGAGGCCATCCGTTCCTTCCTGACCGGCCTTAGGGCAAAGGGAATCAAAGTTACCAATTTCAGCATTTATCACCAGCGCCGGGCTCTTTTCTCGACCACCGCCACAATGACCGTAAAAATGGAGCATCACGGGGATCATGAAATATGGCTCCACGAGTTCAGTGAGATACCCGGAGTGCTGTACGTGGAAGAAATATAGATCCTGTGGGATGGCTGGGTATATATCAAACGGATGGATGGGGCATAAAGGTGGTGGGTTGTGGCTTCAACACCGCTTCGCGTGTTGAAGCGGGTTGGAGCGCTGCGCTTAAAAGGAAACGAGACCTTATATAACACGGCTTTGCCGCTGATTCACCTTATGCCCCCGGCGCGAAGCGCCTACCACCTGGTGAATGAGCGAAGCGCAGTTCACCTGCCACCTTTAGCCCCATACATACGTATGGGACTGTATGCAAAAAAATCCTTGACAAACGGCTCATCCGGGACTATAGTAAACACATAAATGCGATGACGGAGACATGATGTGTCCGGTCCATTGTTTCAGAGAGTCTGCGGTCGGTGTGAGCAGATACGATGGTGGGCAGGTTACCGCTTCCGAGCAGGGGAATTGAAATTCTCCCGGACCGCTCCCGTTAGAGGCCTATGAGTGAAGCAATGCTTCAATTTGGGTGGAACCACGGAAATGAACTTTCGTCCCTTAGCGGGATGGAAGTTTTTTTATTTCTCCGAAACCTGTACTCCATCATGGAGGGCTGTTCCCAGCGGCTAAGGGGAGAATACAGAAAGGAAGAGTTTCATGATTACAATCAAGCTGAAAGACGGCAAGGAAAAACAGTTCGAAAGCGCTGTATCTCTGGCTGATGCAGCCAAGGCTATTTCCAACAGCCTCGGCAGGGATGCCCTGGTGGCAAAGGTGAACGGCGAGCTCACCGACCTTCGTGACCCCATCGTAGACGGCAGCGAAGTCGAATTTTTCACAAAGGAAGATAAGGAAGGCCTCTTCACACTGCGCCACACCGCTTCCCATGTCATGGCACAGGCCATCCAGCACCTGTTCCCGGGCACCAAGTTCGCCATTGGCCCCGCTATTGATGACGGCTTCTACTATGACCTGGATTCTGACCATGTATTCAGCCAGGAAGATTTCCCGGCCATTGAAAAGGAAATGGCAAAGATTGCCAAGGAAAATATTCCTCTCGTGAAGAAAGTGGTCAGCCGCGCAGAAGCGCTGAAGTTCTTCCAGGACAAGGGCCAGGACTACAAAGTCATGCTCATCAATGACCTTCCGGAAGACGCACAGATTTCCCTCTACGAACAGGGCGATTTCACAGATCTCTGCGCCGGTCCCCATCTCCGCTCCACCGGCAAGGTAAAGGTATTCAAGATCATGACTGTTGCCGGCGCTTACTGGCGCGGTGATTCCAAGAATAAGATGCTCCAGCGTATCTATGCTACCGCCTTCTTCAAGAAGGAAGACCTGGACCATTTCCTCTATGTCCGTGCAGAAGCAGAAAAGCGGGATCACAGAAAACTGGGCAAACAGCTGGATCTCTTCTCCTTCCATGAAGAAGGACCGGGATTCCCCTTCTTCCATCCGAAGGGCATGGTTCTCCGGAACAAGCTCATGGACTATGAACGGGAACTGTTCAAGGAATTCGGCTATGTAGAAATCATGACCCCGATTATCCTGTCCAAGAAACTCTGGATCCAGTCCGGCCATTGGGATCATTACAAAGAAAACATGTACTTCACCAAGATCGACGATGAAGACTATGCTATTAAACCGATGAACTGCCCCGGCGGAATCCTTTATTTCAAGACCCAGCAGCGTTCCTACAGAGACCTGCCCATGCGTGTCGGTGAATTCGGTATCGTTCACCGCCACGAACTGAAGGGCGCTCTCCACGGACTGTTCCGTGTACGCTGCTTCACCCAGGATGATGCTCACATTTTCATGACCCAGGACCAGATGAAGGACGAAGTCATCAAGTGCATGGCCATGTACAAGAAGATGTACGGCGTATTCGGTCTGGAATACCATGTAGAACTGTCTACCCGTCCGGAAAACTCCATGGGCAGTGATGAACTGTGGGAAATTTCCACCAACGCTCTCCGGGATGCCATCGAAAAGACCGGCGTTCCTTACCAGATCAACGAAGGGGACGGCGCCTTCTATGGGCCGAAACTGGACTTCCACGTACAGGACTCCCTGGGCCGTACCTGGCAGTGCGGCACCATCCAGATGGATATGCAGCTGCCGGAACGGTTTGATGTAAACTACATCGGTGAAGATGGTGAAAAACACAGAGCCGTCATGCTCCACAGAGCTGGCTACGGCTCCCTGGAACGTTTCATCGGCATCCTCATCGAACACTTCGCCGGCGCATTCCCCACATGGATTGCCCCGGTACAGGTCAAGGTCATTCCGGTTACCGAAAAGAACATGGACTACGCAAAGACCGTAGCTGCTGCCCTCTCCGATTCCGATATCCGGGTGGAAGTGGAAGAAGCCAATGAAACCCTGGGATACAAGATCCGCAAGGCACAGATGGAAAAGGTTCCGTACATGCTCATCGTAGGGGACAAGGAAATGAAGACCCACACCGTGGCTATCAGAAGCCGCAAGAATGGGGACGAAGGTTCCAGCCCGCTGGCCATGTTCGTAGCAAACCTGATTCGTGAAATCAAGAGCAGAGAATACTGATATGGCAAGAGAATTTCAGAGCGCCGACGTGGCAAGAGCTGCCGTACGGATGGCACTGTCAGAAACCAGGGCCGATGAGAATGCTCTCCGGGAACAGCTCATGGCCCAGGGAATCCGGTCCGTAGCCGTTAACTTCGGCGGCAAATTCACCGATATTTTACCGAAGATTTTTGAATCTGCCATCGTGGCAGCCCAGCGGCAGCATGTGATTTCCGACACCCATGTAGGGGACGGATCCGTGCTGGGCGCTATGGAATCCGCTGTGGAACAGGTAAAGCTCATGGCCATCGGCATGAACGTCGGTGGCAAGATAGGTATTGCCCGGTGGAAAGAACACCTCTGCGTGGCTATTTTCGTGGGAGTGGGGGTTCTCCACTTCAACGAAGTCACCATCGGTATGGCCCACAGGGTTTTAAGAAATGACTTGACAGATTAATGCCCATAGTGTATTATATCTAGCGTAATTGATTGCAAGCAGAAGTCATCCGCTTCTCACCTTACAAGGCGCAGGCTACTAAGGTTTCATACGTATGAACTCGGAGCGGACGGTGTATGCCGTCCGCTTTTTACTTGCAATGATTTCTTTTTCGGAGGTGAAAAGAATAAGTAAAGAACTTAGTATCAACGAACAGATCCGGGCTCGTGAAGTCCGCGTCGTCAGCGATACAAACGAACAGTTGGGGATCATGACTCTTCATGAAGCCATCCGCATTGCGGAAGATAAGGGACTTGATCTCGTGGAAGTGGCTCCGAATGGCCGCCCGCCGGTATGCCGCATTATGAATTACGGCAAGTACCGTTATGAACAGCAGAAACGTGATAAGGAAGCAAAGAAGAAACAGAAGGTATTCCAGATCAAGGAAGTCAAACTCCGTCCGAATATCGAAGACCACGACTTCTTTGTGAAACTGAAAAATGCCCAGCGCTTCCTGGGAGACGGAAACAAGGTCAAGGTGACCATCATGTTCCGTGGACGGGAAATGACCCATCCCGAACTGGGACAGGAAGTACTCGACCGCTTTGCAAAAGAGCTCGGTGACTCCATTGTTCGCGAAAAGCCACCGAAATTAGAAGGCCGCAATATGACCATGGTCATTGGCCCAAAAGCATGAAAAAGGAGATATGATTATGCCGAAAATGAAAACCCGCCGTGCTGCGGCAAAACGTTTTACCAAAACAGGAACCGGAGAATTCAAGAGAAACAAGGCTTTCAAGAGCCACATCCTTGAAAAGAAGACCCAGAAGAGAAAGAGAAACTTCAGAAAAGCAGCACTGGTTTCCAAATCTGATTACAAACGCGTAGCAAGACTGCTTCCAAACGGCTGATAAGGAGGATTACATAGAATGGCAAGAATTAAAACAGGCGTAACCGCCCATGCAAGACATAAGAAAATTCTGAAACTGGCTAAAGGCTACAGAGGTGCCCGCCATACCCAGTACAGAAAAGCAAATGAACTGGTCATGAAGGCTCTCTACTATGCAAGAAGAGACCGCCGCTCCAAGAAGAGAGAATTCCGTAAACTCTGGATCGTCCGCATCAACGCAGCAGCTCGCCAGAACGGCCTGAGCTACAGCAGACTCATCGCTGGCCTCACCAAGGCAGGCATCGAAGTCAACCGCAAGATGCTCTCCGAACTGGCTATCAGCGATCCTGCAGGCTTCACCAAGATCTGCGAAGCAGCAAAGAACGCTTAATGACATGCAATAAAAAAACGTCCCGTTGGGACGTTTTTTTATTGCATGTGCGCCCAGCATGGGCGCACTCTTAAGGGTGAAAGTCCCTAGACCGCCCGACAGCGGGAAGGTCATAGCCGAACACCAAGGGTGTCCATCGTGAGGTGGAATCTGAAGGAAGGTGCAGGCAAATCTCCGGTCCGATGTACAAGAACCACATAAGGCTACGGCAGGATGGATAAGGTTGCATGACAAACTGAAGTCCCATAGCTGTACGGAATCCTGCAGAGTACATGTGGCGGATATATGGAGAGAAAGAGTGCGTTCTTACCTGGGGAGGTCTCACGGACACAGCAGAATAAGGCTGTATTTACTGGGCTGTGCTGTGGTTGAAATAAGATTTGCCGTGAGAAGTCAGCAGAGGCCATAGTACCAGATGGCTCATAGGCATCTGGGAAGGGCCGAACTTTAGGAGATGTTAGTCAATGAAAGTAACCAACCATGGGCTTAAAGGCAGACAACTTCAGAAAGAAGACTACTGGCAGAAAGCAGCTGCGGAACAGCAAGGATATGCCGGAGTGCCCATCCATGTGAGGATTGCTGAAAACAACAACATCATCGCAGACTTGCATAAGCAGGAATGCGAAAACTAAAGAACCGCCGTATACCGAACGGTACGTACGGTGGTGTGAGAGGTCGGCGGGCCGAAGCCCGCCTCCTAATCGATGAGGTGGCTGATGGGTAATGCCCTGCGGGCAAGGTGGCGAAAGGGGAACGAGCTTCGCCCGAGGGGTGGAGCGGCGCTAATGAGATCGAGGTCGAGACCGAGATCGAGTTGGCCAGCGGCGAAGCCGCAGTAACACCCACCAAACCTCCCCTCTTTAGAGGGGGAGGGGGACCACGAAGTGGTGGCAAGGGAACTGGATTCGCAGGGAGCCGCAGGCGACTGAGAATCCAGTGACACGCTTCCCCTCGGGTGGAAGGGTGGCCGCAGGCAGGCTGGCCTAAATGTGTGCAGGGTTCATAAGGGGTGTGGCTGGACGTCGCTTTGCTCGCGAAAGCGGGTTGGGACGCTTTGCTTAATAGGAAAGGGACAGGATATAATGCCGCCTCCGGCGGCTTATCCCCAATAGCGGTGGGTGGCCACGAAGGGGCTTATAAAAATGTCAGAAAAAGGTAAGAGCGGCTTCAGCAGGAACCTCCTCCGTCCTGCAGGCACCTCCCCCATAGATGGGGGAGGTTAAAAATAAGGGGCTTTACCCCAAAAGAAAAGTGCGGCGCCACTATGTGCGCCGCTGACTTCCACTCAGCCACCTCAGTCCCTTGGGCCACTTCAGTCACTTTTTACACGTCCTGGCCGCCATCACTGTTGTGGTTCCCGCTTTCCCTATTTCCTCGGACCACGCTGCCATCGTAATAGATGATAGAAATGCTGCGGACCGGTACACCCCGGTCGCGCAGCAAACGGGCAAAAACACTGTTATTATGGAAAGAGAGGTTCGCAGTGGCCCCATCATCAAACCATATCCCCCCTTCCGGATAGTTTCTTCCAGGCCTGTCGTGATAGCATCCATGACGCCCATATCCTGCTTCTGGGTGTCGATCATGCCACTTGTATCGCTAAAAGGGCAGGGCAGTATCCCTGGGAGACATTCGATCCATCAGGTCCTCGGTAGATCTGAAGACATGGCTGATGTGACCCTATATTTGCATGACCCGCAACGATTCCCCCCAATGCCTGCAATAATAGCCAACATCAGGGAATATTCGATGATATCCTGCCCGTGCCGGGTTTTCAGGATACTTCCATATTTCCTCTCGCTTTTATTATCCTCCCGGAGTATAATAATTATCTGTCATAACTAAACTATTTATCCGGAGGAAATTGTATGGGTTCATTTATTGAGATGATGAAGATGGAACTGGAACATGGGGGACCCCATGTCCATTTTGTAGCACTGATTTTGTTTATTCTGCTCGGTATCATTGTGCTGCATGGAATATTCCGACTGCTCATCGAAGTGCTCTGCCGGGTGACGAAGGTGCCTCGGGAGAGCTGGCGCAGTGTTTTCCGTTTCATGCCTACCCTGCTGGGAATACTCATGGGCATACAGATGACGAAGGATATCCTGAACCTGCCGCCCTTTGTACAGGAAATGCTGTCTTACCACTACCACAGTGTGGTCATCATTACGGTCACCTTTTTCTGCGCCCACACGGTATCCTCTTTACTGAAGGACAAGCTGTCGAAGAGCGGGGACAAGCAGGCCACCACGTCCATCCTCACTACGGTGGTGGACCTGGGGGTCTATGTGATGGGGATCCTTTTCATCCTTTCATCCTATGGCATTTCTATTTCCCCACTCCTCACGGCCCTTGGCGCCGGCGGCCTGGCATCGGCCCTGGCTCTCCAGGATACCCTGGCGAACCTGTTCTCCGGCATTACGACCCTGGTGTCGAAGCAGGTCCACATGGGGGACTATATCCGTCTGGCCGGCGGCGAAGCGGGGCGGGTGGTAGATATGAACTGGCGAAATACCACCATTCGCACTTCCACAGGAAATATGGTGATCGTGCCAAACAAGAGCATCGCCACAGCCACCCTGACCAATTATGAGCAGCCCCTGGCGGAATGCACCATCTTTATTCCCATTACCATTACCTATAACAATGACTTGGATCATGTGGAAGAGGTGACCCTGAAGGTGGCCCGGTATATCCTGGATCACAGCGAGTACGGAGTCACCGGTTTTCAGCCTCTGGTGCGGTTCGATAAAATGGGGGATTATGGTATTTCCTTCAACGTGGTTCTCCGTATCCGTAATATTGTGGACGAAGCGGTGCTGAAGCACCAGTTCATTAAAGAAGTCTATAATACCTATAAAAAAGAAGGCATCGAACTGCTGGTAAGGCATGACTGAATGGGCCTCTTTGGAGCCCAATAAGTGGCTGAAGGGTAACGTCCTGCGGGCGAAGTAGCTCAAGGGTAACGGGCTGCGCCCGAGAGGAAGGTGGCGGCGTATAAAAATTAGGAATGAGGAATTAGGAGTTAGGAATGGATGTGGCAGCGCATAAATTGGGAAGCGCCGCCTTATGATGTTCGATAGCGGCTTTGCCGCAGTTGGAAATGATGTGAACCGCTTACATGATATTTCCAATTAACCATAACTCGTCATCTCGAGCGGTGGCAAGGGAACTGGATTCGCAGGGAGCCGCAGGCGACTGAGAATCCAGTGACACGCTTCCTCCGGTGGTAAACGCCGAAGTGATACCGCAGTTAAAAATTGCTACAGCTACGAGGAGTCGAGAGATCTCCCTGGTAAATGCCTGTGAAGGGGTTGCAACTCTAAAGGCAAAAGCCCATCAGAATCCCTCTGTCACTGTGTGACATCCCCCTTTGAAAAAGGGGGACTTTTCTTTAGCGGCTGGCGCCGCCTGAAATCAGCCTGCGGTGCACCCATCAGCTAACCTCCGTCGCCTGCGGCGCCACCTCCTTTCCAGAGAAGGAGGCTAACGAACAGCGGCGAAGCCGCTATAGAACCTTATGCCCCCGGTGCGAAGCACCTGCAACCGGTGAACGAGCGGAGCGATGTTCACCCACCACCTTTAGCCCCATACATACGTTGGGGCAGATATACATCATTTACCCTATAATAAAAACACCGATTGACTTATTCACAGGAAATGGTCAATCGGTGTTTTTTCAGTTGAAATTCAATCAGATGGTATGGGCAGATCCGAGGACTGCTTCAATCTTATGTTTAACCATCTGTTTTACTGCTTCTCTGGCAGGTTTCAGATAGTTTCTGGGATCGAAGTTGGAGGGATCCTTGTAGAGGGCTTCCCGGATGGCGCTGGTCATGGCGAGGCGGATATCGGTGTCGATGTTGATCTTGCAGACCGCCATGGTGGCTGCTTTGCGGAGCATGTCTTCCGGTACGCCTTTGGCGCCCAGGACTTTACCGCCGTATTTATTGCATTTTTCCACGAATTCAGGAATAACGGTGGAAGCGCCATGAAGGACGATGGGGTAACCCGGCAGGAGTTTTCCTACTTTTTCGAGCCGTTCATAGTCCAGATAGGGGTCTCCCTTATACTTATAGGCACCGTGGCTGGTACCGATGGCAATGGCCAGGGAGTCGCAGCCTGTCCGTTCTACGAATTCAGCGGCCTGGTCGGGGTCTGTGAAGATGGCGTCTTTGGCATCCACGGAAACCATATCTTCTACACCGGCGAGACGGCCCAGTTCTGCTTCTACTACGACACCCTTATCATGGGCATATTCCACGATCTGCTTTGTCACTTTTACGTTTTCTTCGAAGGGGTGCTTGGAGCCATCGTACATGACGGAAGAGAATCCGCCGTCGATGCAGGCTTTGCACACTTCATAGGAGGAGCCGTGGTCCAGATGGAGGGCTGTCGGGATTTCCGGATAGTCCTGGAGAGCGATTTTTACAAGGCCCACGATGTATTCCTGACCAGCATATTTCCGGGCACCTTCCGAAGCCTGGAGAATGACAGGGGACTGTTCCTCTTTGGCTGCTTCCATGATGCCCTGGATAATTTCCATGTTGTTTACGTTAAAAGCACCAATGGCGTAATGACCTGCATAGGCTTTCTTAAACATTTCGGTAGTTCCTACAAGCGGCATAATGATACCTTCCTTTCAAAAGTTTTCATATGATATGAATGCATTCATACTTGGATGTAATGCATTGATTTATCTTCATTATACTGAATGGAATGGGAGATTTCCAGTGAAAAAGGGACTATTGGATTTGGGCTGAACGCATGGATGGTTCATAAGGGTGGTGGGTCGAGCGCCGCTGCGCTTGCTCGACCAGGTTGTGGCTGCATGCCAAGGCTGGTGCCTTGGTGCAGCGGGGGCATGAGGTGGATCTGCCGCCAAAGGCGACCATAGAACCTTATGCCCCCGGGTGCGAAGCACCCACCACCCGGTGAACAAGCGAAGCGCAGTTCACCCACAACCTTTAGCCCCAAACATCCGGATGAAGTTGCAATCTAAGCACATGATATGCAAAATATATGTAAATTTATGCAAAATTCCTTGACTATACTGTATATTTATGCTAAAATTCTTTCAAACAGAAGGGCGTGAGAACTATGGCAGATAATAAAGAAATCATTTATGAGATAAAGCATTTGAAGAAATCCTTCGGCAAGGTGGAAGTGCTGAAGGATATCAGCATGAAAATTGAGAACGGGGAAGTGTGCACCATCATCGGACCTTCAGGATCCGGGAAGAGTACATTCCTTCGGTGCCTGAATCTTCTGGAAAAGCCGACGGGCGGAGAGCTCTGGTTTGAAGGGAAGAAGATCAATGAAAAGACGGACGTGAAAATGCTCCGCCGGGACGTGGGCATGGTGTTCCAGTCTTTTAACCTGTTCCCCATGTTCACGGCTGTGGAGAATGTGATGTATGCGCCGGTACATATCAAGAAGCTGCCGAAGGCCCAGGCCAGGGAAGAGGCCATGGAGCTTCTGGATCGGGTAGGGCTGGCGGAACGGGCGGATTATTATCCCGGCCAGCTTTCCGGGGGCCAGCAGCAGCGTGTGGCCATAGCAAGGGCCCTGGCCATGAAGCCGAAGATGCTCCTCTTTGATGAACCGACCTCAGCACTGGATCCGGAGCTAGTTGGCGATGTGCTGACGGTTATGAAGGAAGTGGCCCTGGCAGGTATGACCATGGTGGTGGTAACCCATGAAATGCAGTTTGCCAGAAGCGTTTCCAATCATGTGGTATTTATGGATAAAGGCTATATTGTGGAAGAAGGAAATCCGGAAGATATCTTTACCCATCCAAAAGAAGAAAGAACGCAGACCTTCCTGAAGCGTCTGCTTCATGCTGATATATAAGGAGATGGTTGACTTATGGATATGGTTATAGATACTGCGGTGAAGTACAATGACATATTTATGTCAGGCGTAAAGATCACCATTATTATTTCCCTTCTTTCCTGCTTCTTCGGCCTCCTTCTGGGGATCGTGCTGGCGTTCATGAAAATTTCCGGCATCAAAATCCTCCAGGCCATTGCAGCGGTGTACGTGGAAGTGATCCGGGGCACGCCGGTACTGGTGCAGATTTCCCTGGTATTCTTCGGACTGCCTTTCCTGGGCATCCATTTTCCCAGTTTCCAGATCCTGGGCGTGGACTTCGAGCGACTGTCTGCCGGCGTCCTGGCACTCATCATCAATTCCGGGGCCTACGAATGTGAAATCGTCCGTTCCGGCATCGAGTCCATTCCGAAGGGCCAGCTGGAAGGGGCCATGTCCCTGGGCTTCTCGAAATGGGAATCCATGGTGCGTATCATCATTCCCCAGGCCATCCGGAATATTCTACCGGTTATCGGCAATGAGTTCGTAACCCTTATCAAGGAATCCTCCCAGGTTTCCGTCATCGGCATGGCGGACCTCATGTATACAGCCACCACCATTCAGGGCATCAGCTTCCAGCCGTTCCCGCCGCTGGTCATCGTGGCACTGTACTACTTCATTATGACCTTCTTCGTATCCATGTGCCTCAGGGTACTGGAACGGCGGCTCAAGGTGAAGAGCGTGAGATAATTTGAGATTGTGGCAGCAGGAGTGCGGATGCTCCTGCTGCTTTTGTATTGGGAAAGGGGTGGAAGGGTAACGCCCTGCGGGCGATGGGGCTCAGGGGTAACGGGCTTTGCCCGGTGGAGAGGGCCACGTAGTGGCGCGGGGGTTACTAATCCATATTGAATACCTGATGATTCTGTCCATCAAATGCGCATTTCAGGGGTAGTGTTACTCATCATTCAATACGGTTAGCACACCCCTCTCGCTGCGCTCGCGCCACCCCGGTGGGAAGCGACTCACGACAATTTGTGCGTCGCTGTCGCTCCTTCAAATTGTGTTCGCTGGTGCAACTTGTGTTCGCTGCCACCTCAAGGGGGCAAGGATTCTTCTAGCGGCTTCGCCGCATCCATCCTGCGCCTTTGGCGCGGCCCTTCTCCAAGATAATATGAAGTGACCTCCCATTTGTAGCATCGTGGATTTACCTGTATATTGTAGTTAGACACAAATCACAATATTGGGAGTTACCGCATACAAAGGAGAGGTCACTATGAATAGAATAATCAAAATTGGCATGGATGTCCATAGCAAAACGTTCACACTTTGCGCTCTTGAACCGAATATTCTCGGAGATAACCATATCTTTGGAATTGTCAAAGTCCCTGCCGACTATAGGGAGGTTGTTAAGTTTATTAATGCTCTCAAGAAGAAATTGGGACCGCAGGACGACTATATGATCGAATGCGGGTATGAAGCCGGATGTTTTGGATATACCCTGTACGATCAGCTGAAGGCTGTTGGTGTTAAGTGTGTAATTCTTGCTCCGACCACTATGATGACGCAAAACGGCAAACGTGTTAAGACCGATGCTCGCGATGCGAAGCTCATTGCTGAATGCCTGGCTTACAACAAATACAGCCCGGTTTATGTACTTACTGATGAAGACGAGGCTGACAAGGAATTTATTCGTATGCGTGATTCCCATAAAGAGCAGCTGAAAAAAGTCAAGCAGCAGATTCATGCTTTCTGCCTGCGCCATGTAGGCCGGTATGCTAAAACCCCATGGACCAGTGCACACCTGAAATGGCTGAGCAGCCTGAAGTTATCGGAAAAACTGCGCAGAGTACTGGATGGCTATCTGACACTTTATACGATACTCACGAATATGATTGAGCAATTCGATAGTGAGATTGAAGAGCTGTCAGAGGAAAGCAGCCACAGCGAGGATATCAGGCATCTGGTTTGCCTGCGCGGTATCAAAAAACACACGGCCCTGGCAATCTTTTCGGAAATCGGAGATCTCCATAGATTCCGGAAAGGGGATATATTTACCGCTTATCTGGGACTGGCACCAGGAGAGCATTCCAGTGCAGAGGATATCAATCGTACGGGCATTTCCAAAGCAGGTAATTCACATATCCGGAAACTTCTCATAGAAAGCGCTAAAGGGCTCTGTCGGGGCCGTGTAGGCTTTAAATCCAAAGCACTGAAAGCAAGGCAGGCAGGAAATCCGGTTGATGTTCTTACCTACGCAGATAGAGCCAATATCAGGCTCCAGCAGAGATATTACCATTTGATCAGGAAAGGAAAGCCGGTAAATGTTGCCGTAACAGCTGTAGCCAGGGAATTAGCCTGCTTTATTTGGGGAATGGCCACAGGGAACTTCGCTCCAAGAGCAGTTGGAAACAAGGTGTAAGGTAACATTCAATCCATCTGTCCGTCAAGGGTGCTTCGCACCGCTGCGCGGCTGCGCCCTTGACTGCCAGACGTCTTGCATGTAGTTGGGCAGCAAGTCAGAAATCAGTAGATTTCTGACTGTAAAAAGAATAAGTGAAAATCTGACGATATCTGGAAAGGGCCATGATCACTATAAGGTTTGAGTCATCTGCGTAGGCCCTATGCTGGCACATTAATTGTGATCCGCCTTCCAAGATAGCAGGACTCTCGGCGAAACCATTAGCCTGTTGGTAACCAATCCACGTATAACAGAGTGGCCATATGCCGGAAACCGTTAAATCGTGGTTCTTTCCAGGTACCGTCGGATTTACTACAAATGTGGCATTGCAAGAGATGGCAAATTATTGCCAACTCCCCTCTTGACAAAGGTCACTTCATAACAGGGCCTGCATGGTTATGGATTTTCTCACCTATTGAGAATACCGGTAAGCAAGTGCCCCCTTAGAGAAGGGGGCGGCCCGAAGGGCAGGGGATGGATTCGCCTCGCAGAGGCGAGACCTGCGAAGCAGGTGATTTCCCACATGGCCCATACGGAAGACGCTATCCATCAGATGCGCATTTTAGGGATAGTGTCACTCATCATTCAATCCGGATAGCACCCCCCTCTCGCTGCGCTCGCGCCGCCCCGGTGGGAAGCGACTCACGACAATTTGTGAGTCGCTGTCGCTCCTTAAAATTGTGTTCGCTGGTGCAACTTGTGTTCGCTGCCACCTCAAGGGGGTAAGGATCCCACCAGCGGCAAGGCCGCTATCGATTTCATAATGCGGCGCTCTAAAACTTGTGCGCCGCACCTGAACTGGCCCCCTTGTCAAGGACACAATTAAAAGTGTAGTTTGAACCCCAAAGAGGGGCACCTGCTCACGTCCACCCTGACATTGCCACGCATTGGCGCCGTATAGGCTCCAGCACAAGTGCCTGTGCTGGTTTGCCTCATTTGCTACGGTATTTGCCCAAATAAGCTCCCAATAACGGCATCTACGGCCAGCTCGCAAGGATCCCTGGTAATTTCAGGAGGAGCGGGCACGTAGGGGACGTCCAAAGGGTATTTTCCGGTAGTTACGAAATTGTAGAATTCATTTGGGGAAAGCTTTGCCAGATTCCACTGGTAGCGACGGTTATTGTAATAGTCAATATAATCATCAATGATGGTTTTCACCTCCTCGAAGCTGGTAGCAACGGCCAACTTGTCTCTGATGCAGTCCTTCATGTGGCCAAAGAAACTTTCCTGTGGTGCATTGTCCCAGCAGTTTCCTCTTCTTGACATAGACCGGCGAAGGTTACTTTTTCGAAGAATATCGACAAAATCATAGCTTGTATAGTGGCTGCCCTGATCTGAATGGATAATGGTCATTGTATTCAATGCTATAGGGTGGTCCCGTAGTAGAGCTTTGACTGTATCTAGTGTCTAATTTCATAAATAATAGATTGTATTGCCGGACACAGCAAATAATGGTATACTTATTCCAGATAAATGCAAATTGCAGGGGGGGATAACGTTATGCCAAAAGTTGCTAAGCAAATACGCTGCTCCGAAAGCGAACGCATAGAACTGCATAAAATCGTAAACTCTCAAAAAACAGAGCATCGCATTGTAAGACGTGCAAAAATGGTTCTTCTATGTCTTGATGGAATGCAAATCAAGGATATCGCGGCTAAGTTGGGGGAACGCCCCAATACCGTTAGCCTTTGGCGGAATCGTTTCGCTGAACAGGGCATCCCTGGACTACAGGATAAGAAAAGGCGGGGCCGTACTGCTCAATATGGACCGGAATTCCGCGAAATGGTGTTAAATAAGCTGAAGGAAGCGCCTCCAGACGGGCTAGCACACTGGGATGGTCCTACACTGGCAAGAGTTCTGAATGTCTCAAAGGCTGCCATTTGGCGACTTATGAGAAAGGAAGGAATACAGCTGGCAAGGCAGCGTTCCTGGTGTGTCAGTACTGATCCGGAGTTTACTAAAAAGTCTGCTGATATCGTGGGACTTTACTTGAACCCGCCAGAGAATGCTGTCGTAATCAGCGTTGATGAGAAACCATCGATACAGGCCTTAAGTAGAGCCCAAGGATATGTACTTACTCATAACAAGAAAATTGTGCGCGGGTTGAAAAGCACATATCGGAGGAATGGAACAATAAATTTATTCGGTGCACTGGAGGTAGCTACCGGACAAATTTATGGAAAGACAACAAAGAGAAAAACCAGAGAGGACTTTGAAGAATTTTTAGATGACTTATTGAAAAGTGAGCCGGGTGGAGACAAAGTGCAATATCATATTATTGTCGATAATTACTGCACGCACAAGCGCTTAAACGACTGGCTGGAAAAGCATCCTAATGTCCATTTTCATTACACACCAACGTCAGCAAGCTGGCTGAATGAAGTGGAAATATGGTTTAACATTATGTCGCGAAAAGTGCTCCGAGGGGCAAGTTTTGACTCTGTTTCGGATCTTGTGTCAGCGATTAAAAAGTTTATTGCTGCCTACAATGAGCATGCAGAACCGTTCCGCTGGAAAAAACGTGAGGTCAAGGGTTCGCAACTTAGGGATACAATCGGAAACTTACGAAATTAGACACTAGTACAAAGTCAACCTCCAGGGAATCGCTGACCACGTAGGCCAGAATCTGCTTGGTAAAGGCATCCAAAATAGTAGATAAGTAGGCAAAAATTCCATTGTATGGCAGGTAGGTAATGTCCGTCAGTAGAACCGTTCTGGGGCCAAATTCCTCAAACCGTCTCTTCAACAGGTTTGCAACCACATTTCCTGTCTGCAAATCCCGCAGAATCTTTCTTCGTGGGTTCAGCTTTCTGAGAGGGCATATGAGATTGTACTTGTTCATCAGCCGTAAAACTTTCTTCCGGTTCATAATGATCGGCGGGGTCATATGCAGCAGGGTCATATGGATTTCCCGGGCCCCCCTTGGGATATCCATCCATGTTGTATGCACGCAGAATGAGGTCAAAGTCCCGACGGTCTCTTTCTTCACGGGCTGCACGGAGTGGTGCGGCGTTCAGCCATGCATAGTATCCGCTGCGGGAGACACCGGCTATATTGCAGAGATCTTTGATGTTGAGCCGATTCCCCGACGCCTGCGTAGTTTCGTAGATGATTTCAAATATACTGGAGGAGTCATTCATGAGCACTGCACCTATTTTCTCGAAATCCCTACAGATGTAATTTTTTTTAAAAACTCCACCTGTTGCTGCAGGTATTCCACCCTGCTTTCGAGACGGCTTAGAGGATCTTGCCCGCTGACGGCCGCCGGGCCTTTGGAGGGGCCCGGCGGCTTGCGCCCCTCGTGGAATTCGCCGTATTTGGCGTACTCATCCTTGATGTGCTGAGTAATACTCCAAATCCTTCTCTGCCCAATGACGTCGGCTGAAAAGCCATGGTGCTTCAGAATGTCCCTTGGCAATGCGCCCTTTTGGTACTCGGCATAGAATTTTTCTTTGAAACTCTTAGTCAGCATCAATGTTGACCTTGTAACGCTGAAAACGTTGGGGTTCAGGATTAAATCGGCTATCTGTTTGTCGGTAAATAGTTGTTTGCTCATGTGCATCCTCCTTGAAATGATGTAGATTGAGCATACCATAGGCACCGAGGTTGTGTCTAACAGGCCGGACCATGGTTGGCGCGCCATCCAGACCTGCGTCACGCCTAAAGGCGCCTGGAGTGGGGAGGAAAACTGTGAGGACGTGTCCAAAATATGGGGGCCTCACTTTCGGACGTGTCCACTCCTCGGGATCCAGTTTAACCACCACTCCGCACTCCTCACTCCTAACTCCTAACTTTTCCCTCTTCCCACAAACTGATATAATAGGTAAACAGATTACATAGAAGAGGTGCACCATGGGATATAAAGACGTATATAATGACTGGCTCTTCTGGGCCGATGAGAAGACGAAGGTGGAGCTGCTTTCTCTTCATGATGAGAAGGACATAGAAGATCGTTTCTATAAAGACCTGGAATTTGGTACCGCCGGGCTCCGGGGAATCATGGGAGCCGGGACGAATCGGATGAACCGGTACACCGTGGCCCGGGCTTCCAGGGGATTTGCGGATTATCTCCATCATACTTTCCCAGAGGAATTGGAACGGGGCGTGGTCATTGCCTATGACTCCCGGAACCATTCCCGGGAATTTGCGGTGGAAGCGGCTTCCGTGCTGACGGCGGCAGGGATTCCGGTCCGTATATTTAAGGAGCTCGAACCGATTCCGGTACTGTCTTTCTCGGTGAAGCATTTCCATGCTCTGGGAGGCATCGTGGTGACCGCCAGCCACAATCCGCCGGAGTACAATGGGTATAAGGTGTACGGCCCTGACGGGGGACAGCTGGTGCCGTCGAAGGCGGACGTACTCACATCCTATGTGGAGGCGGTGAAAGACCTGTCCCATATCGATGACCGGGGCAATGAAAGCCTTCTCTCCTGGCTGGACCAGGATGTGGTGGATCTTTTTATTGATGCCGCCTTCCGGCAGTCTTACTATAAAGGAAATCCGCCGCCCCTTTCCATCGTGTATACCCCTCTCCATGGAAGCGGCAACCGGCCGGTACGGAAAATCCTGGCCAAGGCGGGATTCCGTGATGTGAAGGTGGTGAAGGAACAGGAACTGCCGGATGGCAATTTCCCCACTGTGAAATCCCCAAATCCGGAAAATGAGGAAGCCCTGACTCTTGGCATCAGACTGGGAGAAAAGGAAGGAGCGGATATTGTCATCGGCACGGACCCGGACAGTGACCGTATCGGTGCCGCCGTAAGGAATGGGGACCGTTTCACCCTTATCACAGGAAACCAGATGGGAGCGCTTCTTACGTATTTCCTGTGCTCCACAAGAAAAGAGAGGCTCACCGCTGCATCTACCCTGGTGAAGACCGTGGTGACCGGGGAATTGGGGGCGGATATTGCCCGGGACTTTCACGTGCAGGTGGTGGAAGTACTGACGGGATTCAAGTATATCGGTGAAAAAATCAGCCGGTGGAAAGAGGATGGCTCCCATGATTTTCTCTTCGGCTACGAAGAAAGCTACGGCTATCTGACCGGCACCCATGCCCAGGATAAGGACGCCGTGGTAACGGCTATGGTGATCTGTGAAATGGCGGCCTGCTTTAAAGAAAAGGGACTCACCTTGACCGATGTACTGAAAAAACTGTATGAAAAGTACGGCTATTTCTACGATAAAAGCGTATCCTATACCCTCAAGGGTCTGGAGGGCCAGAAAAAAATCCGGTCCATCATGGAACAGGCGAGAGCATTGGATGTAAAGCAGCTCTTCCTGTCAATAACAGTGGTGGAGGACTTTGAAAAAGGCATCGGAGACCTGCCGAAAGAAAATGTACTGAAATACCACCTGAAAGAAGGGGGCTGGATGGCAATCCGTCCCAGCGGTACGGAACCGAAAATCAAATTTTACTATTCCCTGAAAGGGAAAAATGAAGAAGAGGCTACGGAGCTTTTCCGGAAGTATAAGGCGGTGTGGGAGAAGCAATTCGGTCTGGAAGGATAAGACCGGGACTGAGATCGAGATCGGGGTGCGCCAGTTCGGCGTACATAGTATAGCCGTGGTGCAAGTCCATGACCCAGCAAAGCTTAGCAGGCAGCTGGTACCTAGTCTTGGGATTGCAATCGTGAGGTTGCAGTCTAAGCGTAGACAGGGGAGCACAAGAGCCGTAATGCAAAGCGGTGACTCCGTGAGTGTGAAGCTTATTCAGCCCCGTAACGATGATGAGTGGCAGTCGATTCTCTCTCGATGGACGCAGACTGTAATGCATGGTTCGTTAAGCGAGAAACATGCAGGTGCCACCGGGGTCCAAGGGCATGGCGAGTGTGCAAGATACTATGTATGTACCTGGGAGACCTGCCGAGGTCCGCAAGGTATGGGAATTGAATCCTACGAAGAGGAGAGACCCAAATACTTCGGCAGGAGTCGGACTGTTCCATAGTAGTAAGGAAGTCTGTGAAAGCGGATGGAGCGAAGGGAACAGCAAATAGTTGTGCTTATTGTGCAGAACATTCAGACACAAGAGGTTGCAAAAGAATGCCAAAACATGTACAAGAGATTAGATTCCTATCAGCAGGCCACGAAAGAGTGGAAGGGCTGATGCATCGAGTCAATGCAGAAACACTGTATGCGGCCCATCTCAAACAGAGAAAAGGCAAGGCTACAGGAGTTGATGGAGTCAGTAGGGAAGATTATGACAGGAATGTCACGGAAAACATCAGTAAACTGGTGGAATCCATGAAGAAATTCCAGTACAGGCCCAAACCAGTAAAGAGGGTATATATACCAAAAGGAAATGGCAAACGCCGTCCATTGGGAATACCGGCTTATGAAGACAGGCTGGTACAGTATGTCATGGCTTACTTACTGGAAGCCGTTTACGAGCCAAGATTTCTGGACTGTTCCTTTGGATTCAGACCGAAACGGAGTGCTCATGACGTAATCCGTGTGATTGACCGGGCCATTATGCGAGGAAACGTGAACTGGGTATTGGAAGCAGACATCAAAGGATTCTTTGACAACGTGGACCAAAAGCAGCTCATGGAATTCCTGAGCCGAGACATAGCCGACAAGAATTTTCTGCGGTACACCGTCAGATTTCTTAAAAGCGGGATTATGGAAGAAGGCAAATATTATGAGAGCGATAAAGGAACGCCGCAGGGCGGGCTTATATCGCCCATACTGGCCAACGTATATCTGCACTACGTGCTGGATACCTGGATGATGGAGACTGTAAAGCCTCGTATGAAAGGTGAAATGTACTATGTCAGATATGCAGATGATTTTCTCGTTCTCTTCGAATACGAAGAGGATGCACGAAAGGTCTATGATGTGTTGGGAAAGAGACTGGACAGATATAGCCTTGAGCTTGCTAAAGACAAGACACGGATACTGCCCATTGGGAGAAATAGCGAGGGAGGCAAGGAATTTGACTTTCTTGGCTTCACGTTCTATGACACTCGGACTCGGACCGGAACATACCGACTTGGCGTGCGCTCTAGCAAGAAGAAACTGAAAACAAAGAAGAAGAATGTCAAGGAATGGCTGAAAGCAAATATGCATATGCCAGTACACGAAATGGTGGACCATCTCAATGCAAAGCTCAGAGGGCACTACAGTTATTACGGTGTTAATGGAAACTATGAAGGAATATCCGGCTTTGTACGGTTTACCAAGTACATGACACATAAATATCTGAATAAGAGAAGCCAACGTAAGAGCTTAGGATGGGAAAAGTTTCGCGAAATATGGGCGGAACATGTATCCCCTCCAAGAATCATGGTGCAGATATGGAATTGAAAAGACTATTTGAAGAGCCGTATGCGGGAAAACCGCACGTACGGTTCCGTGAGGGGCGGACAGAGAAATCTGATTCCGTCTACTCGACGAAAATAGCGTCTTTGGCGCGGCCCTTCTCCAAGGGCCTGCATGGTTATGGATTTTCTCACCTATTGAGAATACCGGTAAGCAAGTGCCCCCTTAGAGGAGGGGGGCGGCCCGAAGGGCAGGGGATGGATTCGCCTCGCAGAGGCGAGACCTGCGAAGCAGGTGATTTCCCACATGGCTCATACGGAAGACGTTATCCATCAGATGCGCATTTTAGGGATAGTGTCACTCATCATTCAATCCGGACAGTACACCCCTCTCGCTTCGCTCGCGCCGCCCCGGTGAGAAGCGACTCACGACAATTTGTGCGTCGCTTCGCTCCTTCAAATTGTGTTCGCTGCCACCTCAAGGGGCCAAGGATTCCTCTAGCGGCTGCGCCGCATCCATCCTGCGCCTTTGGTGCGGCCCTTCTCCAAGGGCCTGCATGGTTATGGATGGTTTCTCATTGTGCCGGTACCGTAAAGATGATATCGTTCTCTGTAAGCTGTAAGCGGAATCTGTAATCTGCGGCGCTATACAATTTGTGCGCCGCACCACCTCCTCGCCGAAGGCGTTCCCCCTGAGCCGTCCGAATACTAAAAGGAAGGCGCCTTGATGTGCAGTATATGTGCCAACTTATTCGGACTCGGAGGTCCTATGCAGGACACTCCGCCTTGCCGAAGGCATTACCCCTCAGCCACTTTCTATATGTACGGGCTTCCCCCTTCTCACTCTTTCCGGGATTTTTCTTTATTTTCCCAATTTTTCCCGAAAGTTACTCAAAATTCTCTCATTTTCCCTGCTACATATGGTAAAATGTAATGGTGTAATTAAGGTTCTTTTATAGGCTCTATTGACAGATAAGCCTGACGGACAGGAGGACACTATGGCAAAAGATTATTCTTTCGATGTGGTATGCCGCACGAATCTGCAGGAAGCTGCCAATGCAGTGAACCAGGCGGCCCGGGAGATCGGGACTCGCTATGATTTCAAAGGGAGCAAAAGCTCCGTTTCCCTGGAGGAGGACCATATTACTCTTATTGGGGATGATGATTTCAAGCTTCGTCTGGTTCGGGACATTTTAAATACGAAGCTCGTGAAGCGGGGAATTTCCCTGAAGAATATCAAAGAGGAAAAGAAAGAACCCGCTGCCGGCGGTACGGTACGGCAGGTGCTGGAGTTGAAGAATGGCATTTCTTCGGACATGGCCAAGGATATCGTGAAGCGGGTAAAGGCTTCGAAAATCAAGGTACAGGCAAAGATTAACGGCGATGAGGTCCGGGTGAGTGGCAAGGATAAGGATGCTCTCCAGGCGTGCATTGCATTTTTAAAACAGCAGGACCTGGATGCGGACCTGCAGTTTGTCAATTTCAGATGAGGAAGTGCATAGTTTGAAACCGGAGGAAATGATAGGCAAGGTGCTGCGGGAAGGCCATACCACCGGGGCTACGGCCACGGGAGCCATGAAGGCAGCCATCCTTGCCATAAGAGGAGAATTTCCAAAGGAAGTGACCGTGCTGTCTCCCCAGAGACAGGAAATCACAATTCCCGTGGAGTCTGCTTCGGCAGAGGGAAATACAGGGACCGCCACCTGCATCAAGGATGCGGGGGACGACCTGGACTGCACGAATGGGACTCCCATCGTGGTGACTGTGGAGCTCAACGATACACCGGGGATGGTGCTGAAGGCCGGTAAGGGTGTCGGCACGGTGACCCGTCCGGGGCTCCAGGTGCCGGTGGGAAAGCCCGCCATTAATCCGGGCCCCCAGATCATGATGCGGTACGTCTATGAAGACCTGGTGGGTCGGGACAAGGGATGCACCGTTACCGTTTCTATCCCAAAGGGGGAGGAGCTGGCTAAACAGACATTGAATCCTTCCATCGGCGTGAAGGGCGGTATTTCTGTCCTTGGTACTACGGGTATCGTAAAGCCTATGAGTGAAGATGCTTACAAGCGGTCCCTGGCGCCCCAGGTACCGGTAGTATGGGCATCGGGATTCCGGACGGCCGTACTCTGCCCCGGCCGGATTGGTGAAAATGCGGCGAAAATTATGGGCATCCCTGAAGGAGCCATCATCGAGACCAGCAATTTTATCGGCTTCATGATGGAGCAGTGCATTGCCCGGGGATTCGACAAAATGCTGCTCATCGGACACATGGGTAAGCTGGTAAAGGTGGCGTCCGGCAGTTTCCATACCTACAACCGGAACAGCGATGGCCGCATGGAGACCATGGCTGCCTATGCTGCCATGAACGGGGCTTCTCCGGCGGTGGTGAAGGAAATCCTGGACTGCAATACCACCGACGGCGCAGCCATCATCATTCACCGGGAACACCTGGATATGGTGTACGGCCAGATGGCGGAACGGGCCCAGGTCCGCTCGGAGCGGTACATCTTCGGGAAGTCGAAGGTGGGCGTTATCTTCGCGGCCATGGATGGCACCATCCAGGCCATGTCGAGCCATGCAAAGGAGATTCTGGAAGAAAATAAATGGATCATAAAATAATTGTAGCCGGCATTGGGCCGGGGGGAAGGGACTACATCCTTCCCAAAGCCCTTTTGGCCATCGAGCATGCCCATTACCTTGCAGGCGGCCGCCGGGCCCTTGCGGACTATGCCGGGGAAGGGCAGGAAACGTACCCCGTTACGGGAAAGCTTTCCCTTCTGGCGGAATGGCTGGAACAGGCCATCCAAAAGGATGACGTAGTGGTCATGGTGAGCGGGGATCCCGGCTTTTACAGCCTCCTGCCCTGGCTGAAGAAGAAATTTCCTTCCATCCCTGTGGAGGTAATACCGGGAATTTCCTCGGTGCAGGCTGCATTCTGCCTCATCGGTGAAGCCTGGCAGGGAGGCTCCTGGCTTTCTTTCCATGGCAGGATTCCCGATGAGAAGGATACATCCTATGTGAAAGGGAGAAAACTGGCATTCCTGACGGACCATGAGCACAATCCCGCCTACATTGCCGGTTATCTGATAGACCACGGCTGGCCTGCTTCCACAAAGGCGGCGGCCTGTGAGCATATTTCCTATGAGAACCAGCATGTATCGGAGTCCACTCTGGAAGACATGCGAAGTCTCGATGGTTTTGGTGAGTCCGTAATGGTGGTGATAGGGTAATGAAATTTGGTATCAGAGATGAGGAGTTTATTCGGGGAAAGGTACCGATGACGAAAGCGGAAATCCGGGCCATGGTCATGGTGCAGGCTGACATTCAGCCTGGGGATACGGTGGCCGACATCGGTGCAGGTACAGGATCCATTTCCATTGAAGCGGCTCTGGCTGCTTCGAAGGGGGATGTGTATTCCATTGAACGAAATCCGGAAGGCATTCAGCTCATCAGGGAAAACGCTGAAAAATTCGGGTGTTCCAATATCCATCCCATTAAGGGGGTGGCACCGGACGCCATGGATGGTCTTCCGCCGCTGGATGTAATTATCATCGGCGGGTCCAGCGGCAACATGCATGAAATACTGAACCGGGCGGAGACGCTCCTTTCCAAAGGGGGACGCATCGTGCTGACGGCGGTGACCGCAGAGACCACCGGTGAAATTGTGAAGGAATTCGAAGGCCGGCCATTCCGGCTGGAAGGATTCCAGATGCAGATCAACAGACTCCGGAAACTGGGGCATTATCATCTGTATAATCCCTTGAGCCCGGTATTCATTTTTACAGCAGAAAAAATTTGAGGAGGATTACAATGGGGAAACTTTATTTCATCGGTGCCGGTCCTGGAGATCCGGAACTGATTACAGTGAAGGGACAGCGGATCATCGGGGAAGCGGATGTAATCATCTATGCCGGTTCTCTCGTGAATCCGGAAATCCTGAAGTACGGAAAAAAGGATGCAGAAATTTACAATAGCGCCACCATGAACCTGGATGAAGTGCTGGCAGTGGAAATCGAAGCCCTGAAAGCAGGAAAGCTGGTAGCCCGTGTACACACCGGGGACCCCGCTATTTATGGAGCCATCCAGGAACAGATGGATGGCCTTCGGGCTGCCGGTATCCCGGAGGAAGACTTCGAAGTGGTACCGGGGGTGAGCTCTTTCCTGGCTACCGCTGCAGCGCTGAAGCAGGAATATACGCTGCCCGGCATTTCCCAGACTGTCATCATTACCCGTATGGAAGGCCGCACACCGGTGCCGGCAAAGGAGAAGCTCTCCCTCCTGGCAGCCCATCAGGCCACCATGTGCATTTTCCTCTCGGTCCATGCCATTGAAAAGGTCATGGCAACCCTGAAGGAAGGAGGCTATCCGGGAGATACGCCGGTGGCTATTGTGGCAAGGGCTACCTGGCCGGACCAGCGGATTTTCCGTGGCACCATCGATACCATTGCCGATATTCTCCACAAGGCCGGCGTGGTACGTCAGGCCATGATCGTGGTGGGCAAAGTGCTGGATACAGACTATGACCTGTCCAAGCTCTATGACAGCAAATTCACCACCATGTTCCGTAAAGGGACCGATGAAAAATGAAATACGCCGTGATTTCAGTGTCTTCCGAAGGGGCCAGGCTTGGGGCCCGGGTGAAAGCGGGCATTTCCGGAGCAGGGACGCTGTATGAACGGAAGGGGTCGGAAAGCGGGAAAGAAGCGGAGTACTTCAACCGCACCCTGGCCCTGACTTCAGACATATTTACGAAATACGACGGCCTCCTTTTCATCATGGCCTCGGGCATTGCGGTGAGGGCCATTGCCCCCCACGTGGTGAGCAAGGCTTCGGACCCGGCGGTGCTGGTGATGGATGAATGCGGGAAACACTGTATTTCCCTCCTCTCCGGCCACCTGGGCGGCGCCAATGCCTGGTGCCGGGAGGTATCCTCTGCCGTGGGAGCGGACCCTGTTATCACCACAGCCACCGACGTCCACCAGCGGCGGGCGCCGGATGATGTGGCCCGGGAACTCATGATGCGGGTGGAACCGCTGGGAGCCCTGAAGCCGGTGAACAGCTTCATCGCTGAGGGAAAGAAGGTAGCCTGGTTTCTGGATGAAGAAACCGATGGTGCTTCTTCCATAGGGGAGAGGCTTTCAAAGAAGGGCATTTCCTTCCGTCCCCTTTCGGAACTGGATGAAGAAACCTTCGATGGCTGCATCATTATTTCTGATAAAAAAATTCATGTAAGAAAGCCCTTTGTATGCCTCCGGCCGAAGAATCTTTTCGTCGGTATCGGATGCAAACGGGGGACCCCGGAAAACCTTATTTCCGATGCCTTCCACAAAGCCCTGGCTATGGCGGGGGCCTGTGACTACCAGGTAGCCTCTTTGGCCAGCGTGGATGCGAAGGCCGATGAAAAGGGGCTTCTGGACTTTGCTTCGCATAACCATCTTCCCATCCATTTTTACAAAGCTGAGGAGCTGAAACGGATTACGGAAGAAGTGGAAATGCCGATTTCAAAATTTGTAGAGAACACGATAGGAGTGGGAAACGTATGTCAATCAGCAGCGTTAATGGAATCAATGAAGGGAAAAACGCTTCTGCCGAAAACGAAGTTCGTCAGCACGACGGTGTCAATCGCCCTGGGTTTATCCGGGTCATCGGTATCGGACCGGGCCATCGGGAAGAAATGACCCCTCGGGCCATCAATGGAATGAATGATTCCGATATCATTGTCGGATACAATACCTATATCGCTCTGGTCCGGGATATGATCCAGGGAAAGGAAGTCGTCGGCAATGGCATGCGTCAGGAAGTGGACCGCTGCCAGAAGGCGGTGGATCTGGCCGTAGAGGGGCACCGGGTAGCCGTCATTTCTTCCGGGGACCCCGGCGTCTATGGCATGGCGGGGCTCGTACTGGAACTGCTCCAGAAGGTACCGAAGGATAAACGGCCGGAATGCGAAATCATCCCGGGCCTTACTGCGGCCAATACCTCCGCAGCGGCCCTCGGCGCTGCTCTCATGCATGACTATGCGGTCATCAGCCTTTCCGATCTCATGACCCCCTGGGACCTCATCAAGAAAAGAGCCCGGCTGGCAGCAGAAGGGGATTTCGTCATCGCTATCTACAACCCCAAGAGCCGGGGCCGGGCTACGTACCTGGACCAGATCCGAGATATTGTGCTCCAGTTCCGTAAGCCTGAAACACCGGTGGGCATCGTGAGAAAAGCAGGCCGCCCGGGCATGACGGTCACCATTAGCAACCTGGAAAAACTGCCCCAGGAAGAGGTGGATATGCAGTCCACCGTCATTATCGGCAACAGCAACACCTACGTGGCTGACGGGAAGATGATTACACCAAGGGGGTACCGGGTTTGATCTGGATTATATCGGGCACCCAAGACGGCCGGGAAATCGGGGCGGAGCTGGCGGACCGGGCCATGGCCATGCCGGAAGGTAAGCGCCACGACATTCTCATGACCGTAGTGAGCCAGTACGGAAAAGTGCTGGCCGCCCATAAGGGACTGGATATCGAAGTGGGCCGGTTCAAGAAGGAAGACATGGTCCGGGTGATCCGGGAAAAGGGAGTCACCCTGATCCTGGACTGCAGCCATCCCTATGCGGCCATTGTTTCCGAAACCGCCTACGATGCCTGCAAAGAAACGGGTATCGATTACGTCCGCTATGAACGGGCGGAATACCCGCTTCCCGCCTACGACAAGCTGTACCATGCAAAGGATGAATTTGAAGCAGCGGATCTGGCAGGAAAACTGGGGGAGAGCATTCTTCTGACCACCGGTTCCAAGACCCTGGCCACCTTTGTCCATGCACCATCGCTTCAGGGGAAGACCATCTGGGCCCGGGTGCTTCCGGTTTCTAATGTCATCAGAATGTGTGAAGATCTGGGACTGAAGGCAAAAAATATCCTGGCCATCCAGGGCCCTTTCTCCTATGAAATGAACCTGGCCATGATTAAGGACTATAAGGCAGACGTCATGGTGACAAAGAACAGCGGCCTCATCGGCGGCAGCGATACGAAGCTGAAAGCAGCCATGGATGCCGGCATTTCTGTCATCGTTATCGATAAACCAAAAGCAAAACTCACAGGGGTCCCCGTATTTGATAATACGAAGGACGTTCTGGACTATATGGAGGAACATTATGGATTTCATAAAAAACCCTAGAGCCATTGAAGAAAAGAGTATGGACCTCATCGATCCATTCATAAGTGATATCGACCTTACGCCGGAAGAAGTAACTGTGTACTCCCGCATGATCCATGCATCCGGCGACGTGGACTACGGCCACCTCATCCGCACCAGCGAAGGAGCTGTGGAAGCGGGCATTAAAGCTCTGGCAGGGGGATGCAATATTTACTGCGATGTGAATATGGTAAAAGCGGGCATCAACAAGAGAGCCCTGGCAGCCCTGGGGGGAGAAGTATTCTGCCGTGTGGCGGATCCGGAAATCGCAAAGATTGCGAAAGAAAAGAACATCGCCCGTTCCATGGCAGCCATGAACTCCTTCGGCACCGACCTGAACGGCTCTATCATCGCCGTAGGCAATGCGCCCACTGCCCTCTATGAAGCCATGCGGATGGTGGAAGAAGACGGCATCCGTCCGGCCCTCATCATCGGTATCCCCGTAGGATTCGTTGGCGCCGCCGATTCCAAGGAACAGCTCGTCCGCCGGGCTCCCTGCCCCTACATCACCGTTCGCGGTACAAAAGGCGGCAGCTCCATCGTCGCTTCCTGCGTAAACGCACTCATGTACAACCTCGTAAAACGGGACAACATGCTCTACGTACAGGGGAAGAAATAATCATAGACTTAAAAAGCAGCCTCCATGGGGGCTGTTTTTTATTTGACTGTGTTGGCTGAATGGTGTGTGAACGGGTGGGGCTTTGAGCCTTCAGCCTTGAGCCTTGAGCCTTGAGTTGGTTGGGCCCTGCGGGCTGGTGACGAATGGCTGGACGGCGAGTGAACGGGCGGGGGCTTCTAGCTGCTAGCTGTTAGCTTCCAGGAAAGATGGTCCGCCTGCGGCGCCAGCCGCTAATCGTTAGTTTTTTTCTGATTGTCTCTAACCAGGTATCGTCATTTCGACCGGCGGTACACAGAACTGAGGACTCTATCGTTTAATACTCCTGAAGCTTAGAGGAGTGGAGAAATCTTTCTTGCGTACGGGAATACTGGGCTTTTCAAACACCATCGGGGTTGTAACACCGTCACAAGCATTTACCAAAGAGATCTACTACAATGGAGTTCGGTTAGGAGATGTCCAGCTAGCAGCTCTTAACTGCCTTGTTGTTGAAGCTGTACAATAGAGATGCAATGGATGGACTGGGAAGATCTGGAACATCACCGTTCGCTCGAGAGCCCGTCTTCCGGCATCCTGGTACAGCGTCCGTTTTAAGCAGGCGGATCTGGTCATCTTATGACCAAGTTCATGTACCTTAGGAATTGTGCACAAACAATATTTACATTTTAATTGATTAAAAGTGTAAAAAATGCTATGCTGATGCCAAGGAGGAAATCAGCATGGTTAAAGAAGTCCCTGTAGATAAAATCAATAAGATGCTTCCACTGCTTAACGAGGCGCAGAAACGAGTATATCTGGCCTCTGAAGCCGAAGCACTCGGCCACGGTGGAATTACTGCTATCAGCAAAGCCACTGGCGTATCCCGAGTAACCATAACGAATGGCATAAAAGATCTGAATTCTGAACATCCCTATTTATCTCAAGATGCACCTTCCCCTCGTATCCGAAGGGAAGGCGGCGGTCGTAAGCCCATAGAGGTTACTCAGCCGGGAATTATAGAAGCACTTGAAAGCCTTATGGAAAATTCCACTTTTGGAGATCCCCAAGGACCTTTGCGTTGGACGACAAAGAGCCTGCGTAACCTCGAAGCGGAAATGAATGCCCGTGGTTATAAGATTAAATATCGTAAAATCGGATACCTCTTGAAAGATATGGGTTACAGCCTCCAAATCAATCAAAAAATGAACCAGGTTGGAAGTCAGCACCCAGACAGGGACGCACAGTTCCGGCACATCAACGAAACTGCTGAAGAATACATGGAAAACGGGTTTCCTGTTATTTCCATAGACTGTAAGAAAAAGGAAAACATTGGAAATTTCAAAAATAGCGGAGCCGAATATGCCAAAAAAGGAAATCCGGTAAACGTTCTTGACCATGACTTTCCTCTTCCTGACAAGGGAAAAGCTGCTCCTTACGGCGTTTACGATATTGCAGCCAATGAAGGGTTTGTGAATGTGGGAGTAGGCTCAGATACTGCGCAGTTCGCAGTGAATTCGATCCGCTCCTGGTGGGATGAGATGGGTAAACCACGATATCCTGAAGCAACCCGTCTGTTAATTACGGCAGATGGTGGTGGAAGCAATGGAAGCCATAGCCGGCTTTGGAAATTTGAGCTGCAAAAATTTGCTGATGAAAGTGGCCTTGAAATCGAAGTCTGCCACTTCCCGCCCGGAACATCCAAATGGAATAAAATAGAGCATCGACTATTCAGCCAAATTACAAAGAACTGGCGAGGCCGTCCTTTGGAAACGCTTGAAATTATCGTTAATCTGATCGCTTCAACAACTACCGATAATGGGCTTGTGGTTCGGTGTAAAGCGGATACCGCAGTCTACCCTAAAGGCACTAAAGTTTCTGACAAGGAATTTGCTGGCATTAATCTGCTAAGAAATGAATTTCATCCTGATTGGAATTATGTCATCAGGCCATCATATGAATAGCTTAATAATGCACAGATCCTTAGTAGATAGGATAGGCATCAGGGAATTGCTGGAGTCTGTACATTGTTCTTTTGTAGTAAAGAGGCGCATTATGATGGGATTATCTAAATGTAATGAAACTGTGAAAGTGTCTGTAGGTATCGATGTTTCAAAAGGACATAGCACGGTTTCTTTTTTTCGTGCAGGAGACAAGTCTCCGTCGAAGCCATTTACGATTGATCATGACTTACTGGGCCTCAGGTTTTTGGAGAGAAAGCTTGACCAGTACAAGGCTAATGGTACATTGAGAATCTACATGGAATGTACCGGTCGATACCACCTCGGCCTTGCGAGTAGTCTTCAGAAGGACGGATATACCGTGTATACGGTGAATCCGAAGCTTCTTGCAGACTTTCATGACGATTCTCTTCGTAAACCGAAGACAGACTCGATAGATGCGCAGAAAATTGCAAGGTATGGAATTCAATACTGGAATAAGGAGAGGAGGCCCTTTAGTCAGATGGATTCTAAAAGGGAATGCCTCAAAGAATGTGAGCGGCAGTACAAACTATATACTGATGAATGTGTGACATTTACCAATAATCTGCTGTCCCTTACCGATCTCACCTGCCCAGGAGTGAACAAGCTGTTCTCAAGCAACCCCAATCAGAATGGACACTTGAAATGGGTAGATTTTGTGAATACCTGGTAAGCGCCAAATAAAAGAGTGTATTGAAAAAGCCCGAAAGTTATAGAATAATCATACTATAAGCTTTCGGGCTTTATGTTATTTGCAGGATTCCTGAACTACAGTGTTCCAGGGCATGTACTTCTCTAATACTGCCTCACCTTTGAGATGCTCTTCATTGGGCATCCCGGTGAGTATGTAGATCAGGTACTTTTCCGGATCTATATTATTGGCCTTGCAGGTTTCAATAATACTGTATACGCAGGCACTGGCTTCAGCACCTTTCGGGCTCGCTGAAAAGAGCCAGTTTTTCCGGCCCACGGTAAAAGGACGTATGCTGTTTTCCGCAATGTTGTTGGATATAGCACACCTGCCATCTTGCAAATAGGTTTCAAGCTGCTCCTTGTTAGTCAGGGAGTAGTTCAAAGCCTGGCTGATCTTGGATTTTGGAAGGACTTTGTCCCGGCTGCTTTCTACCCACTTCCAGTAGGCGTCGAGCACCGGCTTTTCCTTTTCAAGTCTTTGTGCCTTTCTCTCCTCAGGAGTAAGGTCACGCAGTTCTTTTTCAATTTTAAACAGTTCGCGTATGCAGCCCAGCCCTTCGCCAGCCAGACTTACGGAAGATTCATCCTGCTTTGCTGTTTCTGCTTCTACATACTTTCGTCTTGCATGGGCCCAGCAGAGGCAGCGGGTAACTTCGGTTACCTGGTTGTATCCGGAATAGTCATCCGTTTGGAGGTAACCGGTAAATCCTTTAAGGAATTCCGAGGCATTGGATCCTTTTCTGGTCGGACTGTACTGGAACAGGCGGATATTATGTAATGGTTCATACTCTCCACTGGTAAAGACCCACATATAGGATTTGCTGGTATTCTTACGTCCTTTTTCATTGAGTACCTGTACCGGAGTCTCATCTGCATGCAGACAGGCTTCTTTGAGAAGGAGACCATGCATGTAGTCCCACAAGGGTTTCAGGTACTCATTTGAAGAAATAATAATCCAGTTGGCCAGAGTTGCCCTGCTGAGAGGCAATCCCAGCTGCTTCCACTCCCGCTCCTGACGATTCAGCGGTACGGCTAATCCGTACTTCTGCATCATCACATGGGCAATGGCAGAAGGTGAAGCAAAGGAATGGGGAATCGGAGGCTTGGGCACTGCCGGCTTCACAATATGCGGTTCGTCATTCTTCCGGCAATTCCTGCATTCATAAGATATCTGGAAGTAACGCCTGCAGATAAGCTTTGGCGGAACAAACTCAATCTGAGTATTAACAAGCTCCCTGCCTATAGGAGACAGCTTATTTCCACAGATGTCACAGACTTTCTGGTCCGAATCCAGGTCAATGTCTATGTTCTCAATGCAGTCTTCAGGAAGGGATTCCAGCAAGTTCTTAACAGATGCTGACTTGCTCTTTTTCTTTCGTTCATAGCCTTTAACCGCAGTCGTTTCAAGCTCCGGTTCCTTGACACTGGGCTTGGCCTCTGTTTCCGCCTCATTAAAGATGCTGGGATAGGCGGCATCTTTATCCGGATCAGTCCGGCGTTCCGATTTAGAACCAAAACGGGCCTGCTGAAGTAATTTCACTGTAGCTAATAAAGCCGCTTTGTCCTTTTCCAGTTTTGCAATTCTATCTAGTAATTCCTGCTCACGGCGGTCTGTCATGGGTACACTCAATTCTATAAAAACAACCGAAATTTCATGTATTTATTATACCATAAAACAGTCGAAAAAGCTCGATAAAATCTAGCTTTTTCGACTGTTTTAGCATGCAGATTTCATACGCTGCAGCGGGGGTGAATGACCTTCACGGCCCGAGGTTGGATGATGGCAAGCCCCTCCATAAGCCAGCGGTATTGCTGTGGGGAAAGCTCAATCAGGGAAGCCGATTTCCTTGGCCACTGAAAGCTTCCGCTCTCAATACGCTTGTAAAGCAGAACGAAACCATCACCCTGCCAGAGGAGACCTTTGATCCGGTCCCGTCTTCTTCCACAGAACAGGAACAGTGATGGAAGGAACGGATTCAGATCATATTGTTGTGAAACCACAGCGGATAATCCGTCAATGGATTTTCGCATATCCGTGTAGCCGCCGGCCAGGTAAACCCGGTCGGCAGTTAGTTGAATATCCATGAGTAATACCTCCAGTCGTTGAACTTGTAGGTATTATCTCATTTCCAATGGATAGATAAAATCCATCATTTTATTTTGCGCTTACAATACCTGGTGGCATGTTGACTGCATCAGAAAAATGTCTATGAATGCATTTTCTAACCGGTATTGCAAATGGTGTCAGAAGCATGGTTATGAATTCAGTGAAGATAAAGCTGAAGACATCATGAACTGGGCAAAAAAGGCACTGGCTGCTATACCTAAGAGCATGAATATAAAGAAAACTATACAGATAGCCGTCAATGCAATAAACGAACTTCTTGAGACTATCCAAGATACCAAGGAGCATATGAACCAGCTGGCATCTCAGCTCCCGGAATATCCGGCAGTCATGAAGATGGACGGTGTTGGTGAGGTAACAGGGCCCATCATTATGGGAGAATTGGGAGATGTCACCAGATTCACCAAGCGCAGCCAGATAACTGCGTTCGCCGGTGTTGACCCCAAAAAGCATGAATCAGGTGACGACAAGCCGAAAAGCTCTCGAGCCACAAAAATCGGGTCACCGGAACTTCGGCGGGCATTATACCTGATCATGACATCAAAGCTGGCCAGAAAACCTCAAGGAGACCGGGTATATGACTTTATAGTGAAAAAGCGCAGTGAAGGTAAGAAATATCTTGTTTATATGACAGCTGGTGCGAATAAATTCCTGAGGATCTATTACGGTACAGTACGTGATTATATGCAAAATAAACAGAATTCATCGTTTATTCAAGATAATACGTCAGCAGGTCAGATGAATGTATCCAAAACTGCGTAAAAAGTCATATAGCCCAGATTGAGTGAATCGTGTAGTCTAAATCAGGTCAGGGCAGTTTTCCATGCCTTTATCTGATTTAGTCTCACATGGCCCAATGTAGTCCAAGATGAAGTAAGAGCAAGTTTAGCGGCATTAGGCTGAATTACTGTGGAAATTAATATAAGCTAAATTATTCCCACCTGAAATGGTGGGCTTTTGGCGTGTAGCAAACAGGGCCAAAAAAATTTACAAAAAAAGGCTTGACTTTATGTTAGCAGGCTCTCGACTCTTCGTGGCTGTAGCGATTTTTATATGAAGAGTCATTTAGCATGTTCACACCGCTCGAGATGACGAGTTATGGGTAGTGTCAGATAGTGCAGTGAAACTGCTGGTCGTTGGCCGCCTTCCTCGGGAAGGCGAGGTGTCCTGCATAGGACCCTTGAGCCGGGCCCAAGTTGACGCCTTTACTGCACACTAAGGCGTCTTCCTTTTGTGGCCCGGCCGGAGGATGTCACGAAGTGACAGAGGGATTCTGATGGGCCCTGCGGGTCGATTCCATCACCATCTCTCAGCCCGGTGGGCAGCTCTCTTCTGAGAAGAGAGCCTCCTGCTGAGTCATTTGCACGCTATTTGTGCAGAGTCGTTAGGGGCTAACTGCGGCTTCGCCGCGAATCGTTAGCCTCCTTCCCTGGGAAGGCGAAGGTCCTGCAGAGGACCTTCGAGCCGGGCTCTTATGCGAGCATAGCCTGCACACTAAGCGAGCACCTTAGAGCCCGACCGTCGGTGGCGCCGTCAGGCGACGGAGGTTAGCTGATGAGAGCGCCGCAGGCGGATGCCCTCGATCTCGGTCTCGACCTCAATCTCATCAGCGCCGCCACCTTCCCCTTAGCCACCTCAGTCACTTCAGTCACCTCAGCCACTTACCGCCCCCCAAGGCCCAGAATCTATACTCCTTCCTTGAGCCCAGTCGGCAGCCTTAGCCATGATGGAGTCACAGCCCTGTCCGCAGGACGTAGCCCTGGCCCCAGGCCAAAGCCATTCCCTTCAGCCATCGCATTTTCGCACTTTCTCTTTTCCCAGTCTTGTATTCGAATTTCAAAATGCTATAATTAAGTATAAACAGTATGTTTGATATCATTAAATTAGCAGGAAGTGAAGACACATTAAATACTGATTCTGCTTTGGATATCAGACGAAGGAGGAATGGTAATGGAAGAAAAACGGGAGGAAACCGGCAAAAGTAAGGGACTGCGCATTTTTATCATCTTTATTTTTGCCGCTTTTACTGTGTTTGCCATGGTGTTCAGCCTGATTTTCGGGTCCGCGGATATTTCGTTTAACACCATCATGCATACACTCATGGGCCATGTGGAGTCCACCGATGAAATGGTGATCTGGAATATCCGGTTCCCCAGAAACATCGTAGGCGCCCTGGTAGGGGCAAACCTGGCGGTGTCCGGGGCCATCCTGCAGGCGGTGATGAAGAACCCCCTGGCTGATCCGGGAATCGTGGGCGTTTCCAGTGGCGCCGGCCTGGCAGGGGTCATTATGCTGATTTTCATGCCAGAGGCGTCCCTGCTCCTGACGCCGGTTGCCTTTGTGGGTGCCATGCTGTCGGCGGCGGCAGTGTATGCCCTGGCCTGGAAGAATGGGATCCGGCCCAGCCGTATTATCCTGGCCGGCGTGGCGGTATCCGCCTTCCTGGGCAGCGGCATTTCTGCGCTCCTTGTATTCTACTCCGATAAAGTGCAGGGTGCTCTTCTCTGGATGGTAGGCGGCCTTTCTGCAAGAAGCTGGCCCCAGGTGGAGGCTCTCTTCCCTTATACGGTGCTGGGTCTTGTGCTGGCGCTGGCAGGTTGCAAAGCGCTGACCATTCTGTCCCTTGGTGATGAAACTGCCCGGGGCCTTGGGGTGCCGGTAGAAAAGGTCCGGTTCTCCATGACCGCCGTGGCGGCGCTCCTGGCAGCGGGAGCTGTCAGTATTGCAGGACTCATTGGATTCGTAGGCCTTGTGGTGCCCCATATTGTACGCCTTATCATCGGTACGGACTATAAGTATGTAGTACCGGGTTCTGCTATTCTTGGTGCCGGAGTCCTCGTATTCTGCGATACCCTGGGCCGTGTGCTCTTCTCACCGATTGAAATTCCGGCCGGCATTATCATGGCCTTTCTGGGTGCACCGTTCTTCCTGTACCTGCTGAGGAGGAGTGCATAATGGCTGACAATGATATTGCAATTAAAATCAATGATATCCATGTGACCTTTGGTGACCACCAGGTTCTGAAAGGAGCTTCCGGAGTCATCAGAAAGGGAAGCATTGTGACATTCCTTGGACGGAACGGCTGTGGTAAGTCCACTCTTTTAAAGACGGTGACAGGAAATCTGAAGCCCCAGAGTGGTTCCATTGAAATCGCAGGGCGGCCACTGGAGTCCTATTCTACCGGAGAATTGGCCCGGGTGGTGGCATTCCTGCCCCAGTTCCATGAAGTGCCGAAGGATATGACCAGTGAGGAACTGGTGTCCTGCGGCCGGTACCCATACCAGCACTGGTGGAGCGGCGTTTCCACCAGGGACAGGGAAGTGGTGAAGGAGGTCATGGAAAAGACCAATACCATCCACCTGAAGGACCGCCTGGCGGCCAGCCTGTCCGGCGGTGAGCGGCAGAGGGTGTGGATTGCCATGGCCCTGGCCCAGGAACCGAAGATCCTGATTCTTGATGAACCGACTACATACCTTGATATCTGCCACCAGCTGGAAGTGATGGAGCTGGTATCGAAGCTGAATCGCGATGAAAACCTGACGGTGGTCATGGTGCTTCATGAAATCAACCAGGCCGTCCGGTATTCCACGGACCTTCTGGTGCTGGAACACGGAATCATCCAGAGAAGCGGTCCGCCTATGGAGGTCATGACCCACGAGGCCATTGCGGAAGTCTTCGACGTGGACGCGGATGTGGAAATGAGAAAAGGAAGGCCCAGTATCTGTATTAACGGGCTTTTGGATAAAGAGGAATAAAAAAGATGCTGTGAATGATGAGTTCACAGCATCTTTTTTGCATGGTGATGTTTTGGGGTGTACGCTCGAACACGCGGAGGCTTCTAGCTGTTAGCTTTTAGGAAAGCCGGGCAGCCCTGCGGCATATAGAGGGCTAAGGTGGCTTGAAGTGACTGAGGTGGCTGAAGGGGTGGTGCGGCGCACAATTCATATAGCGCCGCGGATTATCTATTCTTTTGCTTACAGCTATCAGCTTACAGATGACAGAGCACCAGCATTATCACAAAGGAAATCGGTCTCATGTGAGATATTCCCTGAGTATGCTGCCCCCCTGTAGAAGGAGCGCGGCAAAGCCGCAGGATGGATTGATGGATAAGGCAGCAAAGCCGCTGACCAGTTTTCCTGACAGCTAGCCGCTAGTAGCTAGAAGCCCCCACACGGGCAGAAGCCGCTCAGATGCTCTTATTCTCCATAGGCCAGTTCATAGAGCTTCTCCATGGCCTGGGGGGTCTTGATGCCGGGGTTCATGAGGAACAGATCCGGTTCCAGGAAGTAGACGTGGTTATTCTGTACCGCCTTCAGGTGGGCCCAGGAGGGGTTGTTTCTCATAGATTCGTCCAGCTTCTTGTTGATTTCGTCCTGTTTGCCCATGGTGACGATGAAGATGGTGTCCGGATCATCGGAGGAGAGCTGTTCCAGGGAGTAGGGGACGGTCTTGCTGTCCAGCTTCAGGTCCTTGTGGCTTGTGATGACATTATCCATTTTCAGCATTTCCACCATGGAAGCGCAGATGGACTTCGGGGTCTCCGCGGTCACATCTTTGCCGGTGGCACGGAGGACCGCCACTTTGGCCGGGGTTTTGGCAGCGGCCTTGTCTTCCACCGCTTTTACACCGTCCTCATAGGTTTTAATTACTTTTTCCGCCTGGTTCTGCTTGTTGTAGAGCTGGCCCATGAATTTCAGGAGCGGTACGTTATCGTTGATGCCATCGTACTGGATGAGTACGTAGGGAATGTTATTGCTCTTCAGGAGGGATTCCAGCTTGGAGTTCTGGTTCTTTTCACCAAGAACCAGGTCCGGCTTCATACCTACCAGGGTTTCCATATTGATGTTCTGTACATGGCCCAGGGTGGGGAGGGACTTTGCTTCTTCCGGAATGGGGCTCGTAGTTTCCGGACGGGCAATGGAGGTGCCGCCTACAGCATAGGCCATATTGAGAAGCGGCGCCGACAGCTCTACGATACGCTGGGGGGCGGCCTTCACAGTGATGGTCTGGTCTTTATAGGTGTAGTTCATGCCGCTGGCGCTTCCTGCCGTAGAGGATCCACAGGCGGAAAGGGAGAGGCACAGGGCTGCTGCTGCAATAGCTGCTAATACTTTTTTCATGATGTACTCCTTATAAAAATAGACAGGGCAGGGAAGAGGGGGCGTTCCTTCTTCCTGGTGCCGATAGAAAAGGGACTGTGAAAAGATTTCACAGTCCCTTCTTTCTATAAGAGACGCAATATCTCTTATACTATATTACCACAAATTATTTCTGCAGATCTGCAAGAGCTTCGTTTGCACGTTCTACATAGAGTTTGCGGATGTTAGCGTTTTCGCCAAGGCCATGGATGTAGGTGGAAACGGTGAAGCCCTGAGCTTCGAGCTGGCTCTTATGGGAGTCAGGATCACTGCCGGCCATATCGTTGTTTGCATGGTCACCTGCAACCATCATGATCGGCATGAGGGTTACATGTTTGTAGCCTTTTTCTTTCAGCTGGGGGATAACATCATTGATGTTCGGACGGCCTTCTACGGAGTATACATATACATGGGAGAAGATCGGATCTGTCTTAGCCAGCTGGTTGATGCGGGCCTGGATGACGCTGTAGTAAGCGTTGCCGGGATGCGGAGTGCCGTGAGCCATAATCATGATAGCGTCCTGGGGACCGCATTTCGGGAACTGGCTCTTCAGGTTCTGCAGGAAGTCTACAACCTGGTCCGGTTCACCTTCGGTGCCCTGGAAATACATCAGTGGGGTAGCCAGGGAAATTTTCTTGAAGTTGTTGACCTGCATCTTGGTTACAACGGAATCATAGGTGTATTCCATGCCGGGGATGACGTCGAGGGATACAACAGCTACACGGGTGTATCCTTCTGCTTTCAGTTTTGCGAATGCTTCTTCAGGGGTCAGTTTTGTGATTCCTTCTTTAGCCTTTACGCGGTCAATGATGATGTGGGAAGTGTAAGCTTCGTAAACCGGTACGTTCGGGTTAGCAGCCTGGATAGCTTTTTCTACAGCATCAATGGTCTTGTGGCGGGTATCGGTGAAGGTGGTACCAAAGGTCATAACGAGGATAGCATCTTTATTCGGTGCATTCTTCATGGCCGGGTTTTCATGGGACCATACACCTACGGTGGAAGCTTCACGGAGAGCCGGAGTTACGTCCTTAACTTCCGGGTTCAGTTCGTAAGCGTTAACAGACATTCCCATGCCCAGCATGGAGAGGGCTGCCATAGATGCGATTACAACCTTTTTAAAACTTTTTTTCATGAAAAATCACTCCTTTGAAAATTTCCTGAAACTCAGGATTTGTACAGAACAGAAGATGGAAAACAACATATTTCCCAAGCATATGTTTTCCCTCTCTCCTCCGTACTTAATACTCCTTAAGTTTAGTACAAGGTTATTGTAAAGTCAATCAGATTTTTACGAATTTCTTATATTTTTGGGTTTTAAACTAAATGTGTGGATATTTTATAACTAATCGTCTATGATTTGAACGATAATAAAGTCATGAATTCATGTAGGAATAAATGAAATATCCCCCCATATTCATGAAATAAATCACAAAAGTGGGGGGATCCGATATGAATAGAATCAGTCCGGAGCTGTTCAGTTTTCCCTGTGAAGGGCTTTCATGGTTTCTACAGCCCTGGCGGTGTAGAGATGGCGCACCTTTTCATTCTCGCCGAGTCCGTGGATATAGGTGGAAACGGTGAATCCCTCTTTTATAAGGATGTTCTTATGGGAATCGGGATCATCACCGGCCATTTCATTGTTGGCATGGTCTCCGGCCACCAGCATGGTGGGCATGAGTGTCACGTGGCGGATATGGTTTTCTTTTAATCTGGGAATCATATCTTCCAGGCTGGGGCGCCCTTCCACGGTATACACAAAAACGGGCCCCAGTCCCATTTCCCCGATCCGGTCCTGGATGACGCTGTAGTAGGCGTTGGCCGGGTGGGGCGTGCCGTGGGCCATGAGAAGGATGGCATCCCCGGGAGCAAGCTCAGGAAACTGCGATTTCATGGCTTCCAGAAGGTCAGCGATATCGTCCCGCTGGTCCTTGACGCCCTGGAAATAGATAAGAGGCGTAGAAATAGCGATTTCTTTAAAGCTCGGCAGCTGGCTTTCCGCATAGAGGCAGGTGTAGTCATATTCGATGCCCGGGATGATGTTCAGCGCCACTACGGCGATGCGGGTGTATCCTTCCTCCTTGAGCCTCTGGAATGCCCTGGCAGGACTGGCTTTCAGGATATTTTCATTGAGATGGACACGGCGGATGATGATTTTGGAAGTATAGGCTTCAAAAATGGGGGTGTCCGGGTACAGGCGGTGAATGTCTTCCTCCACGGCTTCGATGGTTTTCCGACGGGTCTCGGAATAGGTGGTGCCAAAGGCCATGACAAGGATGGCATCCTTGTCCGGCGCATCTTTCATGGCTTCATTTTTCAGCACCTTCACGCCGATGGAAGAGGCCTGGCGCAGGGCAGAAATCATGCCTGCTTCTTCGTCGTCCACCTGGGAAGGCGTAAGGGGAGAGGGATTGGAATCGGATGGTGTCATTTGCATTCCTTTCTGTCGTTATACGATTGAATTGCTTAATGAATGAATTTCTATAATTTAATGCTTAATACATTATATGATAAATATAAAAAGATTACAATAAGATAAAATTAACCGCGTCAGGCTCCGTCCTGCGGACAGGGCTCTGCCTTTGGTAAATGGAGACTGAAGTGGCTGAAGTGGCTGAGGGGAAGGTGGCGGCGCGCAATTCATATAGCGCCGCATTACTGATACACGCCAGCGGCTCCGCCGCGGAATATGCGGGATGACAGATGCCCCGGACAGGTGGATGGTTCATAAAGGTGGTGGGTTGGCATCGCTGCCGCTCGCCAACCGGTGCGCAGCGAACTGCATTCGCAGGGAGCCGCAGGCGACTGAGAATGCAGTGAGTCGCTTTCTCCGTGGGGTTGTAGGTGCTTCGCACCGGGGGCATGAGGGGGACCAGCGGCGAAGCCGCATTTTCATCAGAATCCCTCTGTCTGCTGCGCAGACATCCTCCGGCCAGGCCACAAAAGGAAGGCGCCTTAGTGTGCAGTAAAGGCGCCAATATGGGCTTGGCTCAGCAGTCCTCTGCAGGACTGCTGCCTTTGGGAAAGGGGGACTTTTTCATTGGCGGCTGGCGCCGCAACGGAATAGCCTGCGGCGCATCCAACAGCTAACCTCCGTCGCCTGGCGGCGCCACCTCCTTCCCAAGGAAGGAGGCTGGTCCTAAGCGGTTTCACCGCACTATCTGACTCTTCCCCTCTAACGTCATCTCGAGCGGTGTGAACATGCTAAATGTTGCTACAAGTAAAAATCGCTACAGCTTAGAGGAGTCGAGAGATCTCTCTGGTAAATGACTAAGACGGGGGTGCAGCTCCGGTGGTTCTGTAAAGAGCCCTGTATTCCCGTCCGCAAGAAAGATTTCTCCAATCCTCTAGGCTTCAGGGGCATTTAACGATAGAGTCGTCAGTCCTGTGTAGCACCGGTCGAAATGACGGGGTGTGGTTGGAGACAATCTTTCTATAGAGGCTACCATTAAACCCGTGCCCCTTAGAGATGGAAGTCTCGCATGGGACTTCCATCTCTAAGGGGCTGCTTACTTAGGGAATATCTCGCATTGGACCGACTTCCTTTACGATGATGCTGGTGCTCTGTCATCTGTAAGCTGACAGCTGTAAGCAAAAGAAGAATCCGCGGCGCTATATGAATTGTGCGCCCCACCACCCCTTCAGCCACCTCAGCGCCGCAGGCGGATCATCTTTCCTGGAAGCTAGCCGCTAACAGCTAGCAGCCCCCGCCTGTTCGCACGTTGCTCCATCACATGACACCGGCCCGGAGGGCCTTATCAGCTCAAGGCTCAAGGCTGAAGTCTCAAGGCCCCGCCCCTTCGTACGCGATCCAGCCACCCCAGCGCCGCAGGTCTTACCTTTGAGCCACTTTTCTGTTTCCAATTTCCTCTGTCAAGCATTTTTGAAAATGTCCCGAGAATTGTCATTTAATAGCCCCGCAATAGTGGGGCTATTTTGAGTGGTTAGGCCAGTATGTTACTAAAATATGTTACGCGATGCAAGTTCTTCTGGATCTTGTCTGGAATGATGCGGTCTTGTAAGGACGTAATGACGGAAAGATGCCTGCTTCCATGGGTGACTCATCGGTGGAATCCAGTGTTTCTGAGGCTTTGGCTTGGTATAGTCAGCATCAAGCTCAGGAGATTTCTTCTGGCGCAAAGGGATGGCTTCCAGTGCGTAGATACTGGTATCGTTAACACTGCAGTAGAGTTCGCCGTTGAAAGCCCGTATGACTAGTACTTTGGTTCCGCTGGCATAATGCACCTGATGGCCTTCTGAATCAAGCATACGATAGTACTGACGCTGGAAACGGATGCAGTGGCCTCTGTTTACCGTACGGCCTGTAAGTACAGCCAGTATCAGGTTGATCCTCTCATCTGACGGTTGCGTCACAAAAGCTGATTTGGTACTATTGGGAGGAAGTGCAAACTTCGCATTGAATTCTTTTAGGTAGGACTTGAGGAATTCATTGGCGTCTGCAATAGTCGTGATGCCTGCCTTTCTCAGCTCAATCGGCAGGCGCGACTGCAGCGTCTCATTGAGCCGCTCAACCCGGCCTTTGGCCTACGGTACGCTGCTTGACTCAAGGTGTATCCCCAGTTGCCTGCAAGCGTAACCGAACTGCGTATAGGTATCCTCGTCGATGGACGGGGATCCTTTTTGTTTGTAAATGAACACAGTGCGTTTATCCGTGAAGATTTCCACAGGGATTCCGTAATCTTTGAGAGTCTGCCAGAGGACATGGTAATAGCCGTTCAGGGTCTCCTGGGTGTCAAAATAGCCGCCAGTCACGATGCCGGTAGCATCATCAATGAAGAGGTGGAGATGCCAGATCTTCCCGGGAACCCATTCATATGGAGTGGCATCACCCTGCAGCTGTTCCCCAAAGTAAGCATGCCGTGGACGCCGGCTGTGGGCATCTTCAGCAGCCACAAGATTGACTTGTATTTCCATCTGCTTTTTCTTGGATTTCGTGTTGCTTTTCATTGCTTCCAATTTTCTCCTGATCCGTTTTCTTTTGGCCCGTGTAGCCTTAGGAGAGAGAATAAAGGCTGCCTCAAGAATGGAGGCTACAGAGGAAACGGAGACATGGATATTCTCATGTCTGTCCAGAAGTTCGGTAAAGTGGGTAAAATTGGCGCCATAGTACTCATTCTGGTAAAGGGCCACAATTTTTTCTCTGAGTGAGGCTGGAAGTGTTGTTACGGGCTGTCTACCCCTGTTCCCGTGGACAAATGCTGCTTTACCTTCCTGACGATAGCGCAGGATTAACCGGTTCACGGTGCGGACAGTGCACCCCAGCCGGACAGCTGCTGCGAGCTTGTTGCCATCTGGATGATTAACAAGAGATTTGATTGTTTCATATTTGAACTGCTCGTCCATCGTTAATTCAACCTTTCTGATAAAAATTCCTCCCATCACTTGCGTTAAGATTGTGATGAGATTATACCATGACTGGGACATTTTCATTTGTGGTTACTTGAGACAATATCACTTGTGGTTCATAACCACTTTTCTGTTTCCAATTTCCTCCTGTCCCTGCCTATCCCTACATGGTATAATAATAAGAATCCTCTCGAAAAGGCGGTATGAATAGAATGTTTTCTGCAATGTTAAATTCCCTGGGCATAGACATGGGGTCTTCCCAGGTTCGTATATACCAGCGGGACAAGGTGATCCTGGAAGAAGCCAGCACGGCGGCGGTGGATAATATCAGCGGCCAGATCCTGGGCTTTGGCACGGAGGCTTTGATCCGCTACCATAAGGAACCGGAAAATAATACGCTGGAATGGCCGATAAAGAATGGGGTCATTGCGGATTATGACATGACAAAGGCCATGCTCCGTTTTTTTATCAATAAGAGTCTTCACCGTTCCGTGAGCCGGCCCAATGTGACCGTGGCTATTCCGGTGGAAATCAGCTCCGTCACCAGGCATGCCCTGGTGGATGCCCTGTTCCATGGGGGCGTACAGAGTGTATACCTGATTCCCTCTCCTGCGGCAGCAGCCCTGGGGGCAGGGAAGGACCTCACCGTCCCTTCCGCCACCATGTCCCTTGTCATCGGCCGTGACGTATCCAATCTTGGAGTCTATGGCTGCGGCGGTATTGTGGTGCAGGAGGGCATGTCCTTCGGCGGCCACGATATTGATATCGGCATCTGCCGCCATATCCTGGACCGGTACAGTATGATGATCGGCCTCACCCAGGCGGAAACGCTGAAGAGCGAAGTGCTGTCTCTCACATCCAATGACAGCGACCGGTCCTTTACGGTCCGGGGGCGCCGCATCGGAGACGGGGTAGAAGTGGTGGTGGAACTGTCGGCTGACGAAATGAGTACGGTCATGCAGCACATCATGCAGCCTGTGGTCCACCTCATCCGCCAGGCCATGCGCCGGTGCACACCGGAAATGGCCGATGATTTCCTGAAAAACGGCCTTCTCCTTTCCGGAGGCAGTGCGCTCCTTGACGGGCTCCGGGACTGGCTTTCCATGGAGCTGGGCATTCCGGTGTCCATTCCGGAAGATCCGGACAGCGTGGTGGCCAAGGGCTGCTATGCAGCCTGCCTCATGGAGAAGGAACATTCCCTTCTCATTGAAAATGGTAATAAATACTTTGGGGGAGCTACACTTTGATATTCTTCGGTAAGAAAAAGATCGCAAGCATTATTTTACTTTTCGCATTTATGGGAGCCTGCGGCTGGTTCTGGCGGCACAGGGAATATATTCCCTTCGTGTCCCAGCCCCTTTCTGTGGGAGCGGCTCCCTTTGAATACGGCGTTTCCCGGGCTGCCTGGCTGGGAGAAAACAGTATCGGCATGGTGCAGCAGATTTTCACGAACTGGAAGGACCTGGAAGAGCTGAAGCGGGAAAATGAAAGCCTCAAGGCTGAGCAGAACCGGTACAGCGAAGTGCTGGCCGAAAATATCCGGCTCCGGAGCCTCCTGAAATTCAAGCAGGGCTATACGAGCTACAACATGGTAGGAGCCTCGGTGATTGAACGGGACTACGGCGGCTGGACCCACACCATGGTCATCGACCGGGGCGAAGACAGCGGCATTAAGAAGTACATGCCCGTCATCATCCCCTCGGGACTCGTGGGCTTTGTAAGCGAAGTCTATATGAATTCCGCCAGGGTGCAGCTGCTCCTGGATCCCCGGACCACGGTGGGCGGCATCGTGCAGCGGCCGGCGTCCCGGGTGGTGTCCATGGTCACCGGCAACAGCGGAAATCCGGGATACCTGACATTTATGTCCCTTCCGAAGGAATCGGACGTGATCAAGGGGGATACCATCGTAACTTCCGGTTACGGCGGCGTGTACCCGAAGGGCCTCATCATCGGCACCGTGGAAAAGGTGGATGTGGACTCCGAGGGAGGCACCCAGTCGGCTGAAATCAGGCCGGCTGCGGACTTTGCCCACATGGAAGAAGTCTTCATCATTACGGACCATATCCAGAAGACCAGCCCCGACAGCATTACGGTGAAACCGCCGAAGATTGAACCGCCTATGAATCCGAATAAACAGCAGGCAGGTGACAAATGGTGAGCACCTACAGCCTTCTCCTTTTGAGTGGCGTCATTTTCCTCCTCCAGTCATCGTTCCTGCCATTCCTCTTTAATGGCATCATGCAGCCGGACCTGTGGCTCACGGTGATTGCTCTCGCTTCCCTGGTGGTGGACAGGAAATCGGCTCTTCTTCTGGCTGCCATCGGAGGGCTCCTGCAGGACGTGGTGACCAGCAATTTCTTTGGCCTTCACCTCCTGCCGTACCTGGGGATTACCCTTCTTTTTCTGAAATTCGGCAGGGAACGGTACAATAAGCACTGGTATATTTCCCTCCTGGCGGTGCTGCTGGCTTCGGTCCTTTACGTCATCGTATCCAGCGTCATCATGGGATGGGCCGGCAGCCGGTACCCTTCTCTCTTTTATTTCGTACATCTGGGCATTCCCCTGGTTCTTATGAATGGGGGATGCGCTCTTGTCCTGCATAATGTGGTTTGGATGTTGAAACAGGAGGAAGAACCTCGTTGGTAAAGAAACATATTCCTTCCATACTGGAAAAGCTGATGAAGAACCGGGAGGAGTCCCGCTATGCCCGCATGATCTATGTGGCCATGGCGCTGCTCCTGGTTCTCGGAGCCCGGCTCCTCTGGATGCAGGTGGTGGAAGGAAACTATTATAAAGCGGAAGCCGACGGCAACCGTATCCGGCACCTGCCCCAGCAGGCGGCCCGGGGAGTCATGTACGACAGAAACGGCATCATCATGGCCGGTTCCCGCCCCGCCTACAGCGTCATCATGCCGGTGGAACGGAAAGGAAACAGCCTGCCCGACGATGAACTGTCCCGGCTTTCGGCCCTTTTGAAAATACCGGCAGAAGATATAAAGAAGAAAATAGAAGACAACAAGCTCGCCTTCGGTGCCATTTACCTGGCCAACGATGTGGGCATCGATGTGGCTACCCAGATCGAAGAAAAGAAGGACGATTTCCCGGGTATTGAAATCGAAGTGGACCCGCTCCGGGTGTACCCCTTCGGAGCTGCCGGCGCCCAGGTGCTGGGTTATGTAGGGGAAGCAGGACCCGATGACCGGGATGCCAACGGCAATCCCTATACCACCGCCACCCTCGTAGGCCGGTCGGGACTGGAAAGGCAGTACAACCAGTTCCTGGAAGGGAAGAACGGTTCCAAGACCGTAGAAGTCAACGCCTCCGGCCAGCCGGTGCGTTACGTGGAAGGCACTCCTTCGGTGTCCGGCAACAATGTACGGCTCACCCTGGATGCCCACCTGCAGAAGGCGGCGGAAGACGCCATCGATAAGCAGACCCGGGTTCTTGCCCATTCCGGCATGTTTCCTACCGGCGCTTCGGCGGTGGCCATTGATCCCAATACGGGAGCAGTCCTGGCCATGGTAAGCTGGCCCAGCTATGATCCGAACCGGTTCAGCAAGGGCATTTCCTCCAAGGACTGGAACGATATCATCAATAACAAGAACCATCCCATGCAGAACCGCGTCATTTCGGCCATGTATCCTCCGGGGTCCCTGTTCAAGGTCATTACGGGCTCTGCCGCCCTGGAAGCAAAGGTCACCACCCCGGATGAGCGGATTTTCGACAGCGGGAAACACTGGCTCGTTGATAAAAGAAACTCCGAAGGCGAAGCCTTCGGGTGGATCAATTTCTACGAAGCCATTGAAAAATCGGATAACGTGTACTTCTATGAAATGGGCCGTCGCACGGGCATTGACCGGATTTCCGCCATGGCCCGGGAATATGGCCTCGGCAAGCCTACGGGCATCGACCTGGCAGGGGAAGCGGAAGGCAATGTGGCCAGCGAAGAATACAAGAAGAAAGTATTCAAACAGGACTGGTACCTGGGGGAAACCATGGATGCCGCCATCGGCCAGAGCTTTACCCTGACCACGCCTCTCCAGATGGCCATGGTCTACGCCTCCATCGCCAACGGCGGTTTCCGGTACCAGCCGTACCTGGTGAACCGCATCGATAAGCTGGACGGCACGCCGCTGAAGATTTATTCTCCCAACAAAGTGGGCACCCTTCCTGTGTCCAAGGCCACTTTGGACGCCATTCACCAGGGGCTCCGCATGGTTATGAGCACCAATGGTACCGGCGGCGCCCAGTTTTCTCGGTATCCCATCGCCCTGGCCGGCAAGTCCGGCACCGCCGAAACGAATGGCCTCGATAACGGCTGGTTCGTAGCCTACGGGCCCTATGACAAGCCGGAAATCGTGGTGCTTTCCATGTTCGAGCACAGCGGCTTCGGCTCTGAGTCCGCAGCGCCGGTGGTCAAGGAAATCATGGATGCCTGGTTCCACCTGGGGGACTATGCACCGGGAAAAAATCCGGACAGTAAGAATACGAAGCAGGGAGGTAAGGAATAATGGCTTCCATCATAGCCACCGCTTCCGGCAAGGGAGGCGTAGGAAAGACACTCATCACCGCTGCCATGGGGATCGCCCTTTCCCGGCAGGGGAAGAAGGTACTCCTCATTGACGGGGACATGGGACTCAGGAACATGGACCTCATCCTTGGCCTGGAAAACGACTGCCTCTACAATATCTGCGACCTCGCCGATGGCCGATGCTTCATGGAAGACGCCATCGTTCCGGCGGGGAAGGATCTCGATTTCCTGCCCTCCTCCCAGGAAGTGTCCTGGGAGACCGTATTCCCTGCGGCCATGGACATGGTGCTGGAAGATATCCATAGAAAGTACGACTATATTTTCATCGACTGCCCGGCGGGCATGGGAAAGGGCGTGGAGACCGCATTCCACCTGGCCGAGAAAATTCTGGTGGTGGTGGCGCCGTCCTGGGCTTCCAAACGAAGCGCGGACCACCTGGTCACCATGATCGAAAGGGGGAAGGACTATGCCTTCCTCCTGAACCAGTTCACCGAAAACCACCGGGCTTCCCTTTCTTTTGATGATATTTATGATACATTGGACCCCGAGCTCTTTGGCGGGGTCATTCCCTATTCCATCCACGCCGACCGGCTGGCCCATGAAGGAGAACTGATGAAGTTCAGGGAAAAGGGGGCCTTTGGGAAATCCCTTTCCTATGTACTCCGGACGATCCTGGAAAAGAAAGAATTTCCCCTGTCCCGGTGGGAGAGCTTCCTGACATTGGGGGACAGGGAAAACGAAAAAGAAATGGCAGGGAAATCGCCTGCTGAAAAATCGGGTTCCACCGGTCTCACCTGGCATTCCGGGAGCCGGTCCTACCGCTGGCAAAGGAGGAGATAGATTCCATGAACCTTATACGTTACTGGCGCCGCATCGACAGTACCCTGCTCCTTACGGTGCTGGGGCTGGCGGTGGTGTCGCTCCTGATTATAGCCAGTGCCACCCACGCCAACATTCCTGACCATCCGGGACAGTTTGATTTCGTCCTGAAACAGGGCATCTTCCTCATCGGCGGCCTCATCATCGCCGGGGGATCCCTGTACTTTGATTACCGTAAATTGTACCGGTTCGTGCCGGCTCTCTATGTACTGAATGCCATCATGCTGCTGGTGGTTAAATTTGCAGGCACCAGCGCCCTGGGCGCCCAGCGGTGGATCCAGATCGGACCCTTTACCCTGCAGCCTTCGGAATTTGCAAAGCTCATCATGATTATCTGCCTGGCCCGGCTCCTGTCCAACAATAAGACCGGCTACCGTACCTGGAAGAGCCTTATCCCTGTGGCGGGACTCATGGCCCTTCCTACGCTCCTCATTTTCATCCAGCCGGACCTGGGCACCAGCCTTGTCTTTGCGGCCATTACCTTCGGCATGCTCTACATCTGCGGTCTCAATATGAAACTGGTGAAGAAGGCCCTCATCGGATTTGTGGTCATTTTCCCGCTCATCTGGTTCTTCGTGCTTCACAGCTACCAGAAGATGCGAATCCTCGTGCTCTTCAACCCCAGTGTGGACCCCTATGGATCCGGGTACCACGTGATCCAGTCGAAGATTTCCATCGGCAGCGGCGGCTTCGTGGGACAGGGCCTCTTCGCAGGCACCCAGAGCCAGCTGAATTTCCTGCCTGAAAACCATACGGACTTCATCTTTTCCGTTATCGGGGAGGAACTGGGATTTATCGGCGCCATTTTCGTGCTGTTCCTGTACTTTATCCTCCTCTATCGGACCCTCATGATTTCCCGGTCCTCCGGAGATTCCTTCGGCAGCCTCCTGGCCTGCGGCATTTTCTCCATGTGGCTTTTCCAGATTTTTATCAACGTGGGAATGACCCTGGGCATCATGCCGGTTACCGGTATTCCACTGCCCTTCATGAGTTACGGCGGCAGTGCGCTCCTCATGAACCTTCTCTGCGTAGGACTATTGATGAATATTTATTTACGCCGTAAAAAGCTGATGTTTGATTAGAGCAGTCTGCTGAATTGTTACCAATGAGATCGGGTGGGATAGAGGCTTTTAGAGGCTTTGCCAGCTGGTAAAAGTGGCTGAGGGGAAGGTGGCGGCGCTAATGAGATCGAGGTCGAGACCGAGATCAAGGATTGCAGCGGCTAAGCCGCAGATGAAAATCCCACAATCCTTTTCATTCTACAGCCCACTTACCACAACTCGTCATCTCGAGCGGTGGCAGCATGCAATATGACTCTATCCGTAAGAATCGCTACAGCTTCGAGGAGTCGAGAGATCTCTCTGGTAAATGCCTGTGACGGGGTTGCAGCTCCGGTGGTTCTGTAAAGAGCCCTGTATTCCCGAAGGCAAGAAAGATTTCTCCACTCCTCTAAGCTTCAGGGGCATTAAATGATAGAGTCTTCAGTCCTGTGTACCACCGGTCGAAATGACGGGGTGAGGGGGAGACAACCTTTCTATAGAGGCTACCGTTAAACCCGTGCCCCCTTAGAGAAGGGGGCAGCCCAAAGGGCAGGGGATGGATCCGCCTCGGAGAGGCGGGATAAGAAGGAATGGCTACGTCCTGCGGATAAGGCTGTGACTCCATCATGGCTAAGGTTGCCGCCTGGGCTCAAGGAAGAATTATGGATTTGGGCCTGCGGCCTTTGTTTCCTCCAATCCATCCTGCGGCTTTGCCGCGGCCCTTCTCTAAGGGCCTGCGTGGGTACGGATTTTCTTACATGGAGTGATTATTTCGCTCCGGTGACTCTGCCCGCCAACCCGCACTCTTTCTCTAAGGCTGCATGCCTGGGATTAGTCTCACATATAGTTTTATAATAATCAGGATGTTGGATTATCCCAAATATACCTGAGCCCCATCACCGGTCATAACGCATTCCCATGGCCGCTTGAATGGCGGCGTCCGTAAGATATTTTATTATTTTTGAAAACTGCTATTAGGAGTAACCATGAACCCTGTAAAAATTGATCCCGTGTGGCTGATGCATATCCAGAAGCCTGCCCGCTATATCGGCGGCGAATGGAACAGCGTAGTAAAGGACCATGACAGCGTGGATGTGAAAGTGGCATTGGCCTTCCCCGACGTCTACGAAGTGGCCATGAGCCACCTGGGACTGAAAATTATTTATTCCGTCCTCAACAAAAGGGAGGACACCCTGGCAGAACGGGTCTACGCCCCCTGGGTGGATATGGAAGCCCTCATGCGGGAAAAGCATATCCCCCTGTACGCCCTGGAATCGAAGATGCCGGTGAAGGACTTCGACGTCCTGGGCTTTACCATGCCATTCGAAATGTGCTACACCAATATTCTGAACATGCTGGACCTTTCCGGCATCCCGCTCCTGGCTGAAGACAGGACGGAAGAGGACCCCATCGTCATTTCCGGCGGCCCCTGCGTGTACAATGCGGAGCCTGTGGCGGATTTCTTTGACGTCTTCTTTATCGGGGAGTCGGAAGAGTCCATCTGTGAAATGGCGGATCTCGTGAAGGCCTGGAAACAGGAAGGAAAGCCGGGGGGACGGAAGGAAATCATCCACCGCATGGCCTCTACCAGAGGATGCTACGTGCCCTCCCTCTACAGGGCTTCCTACTATGAAGACGGCCGGTTCCGCTCCATTGCTCCCACTGACGAGGCGGCCCAGTTCCCCGTGGAAAAGCGGCTGATTCCTGACTTTGACAAGGTCCTGGTGGACGACAAACCCATCCTGCCCCACATTGAAATCGTCCACGACCGGGCGGTGCTGGAAATGTTCCGTGGCTGCAGCCGGGGATGCCGGTTCTGCCAGGCCGGCATGATTTATCGGCCGGTCCGTGAAAAGAGCGAAGACAAACTGCAGGAAATCGCGGATACCTTGATCCGGAATACGGGGTACAATGAGATTTCCCTCATGTCCCTGTCTTCCGCCGACTATTCCTGCCTGCCGGAACTGGTGGACCACCTGCTGGAAACATTCAAAGACCGCCGTGTTTCCGTGAGCCTGCCCTCCCTACGGGTGGATTCTTTCTCCATCGACATTGCAAAGAAAGTGCAGCAGGTCAGAAAGAGCGGCCTCACCCTGGCGCCGGAAGCAGGCACCCAGCGGCTCCGGGACGTCATCAATAAGGGCGTTACGGAAGAAGACATTATGGGAGCCTGCACCAATGCTTTCAAAAATGGATGGAGCCGGGTGAAACTGTACTTCATGATGGGCCTTCCTACGGAAACGGACGAAGACCTGAAGGGCATTTCGGACCTGGCGAAGAGAATCAATGAACTGTACCACACCATCCGCGGCCGTTACGGCTGCCGCATCACCGTCAGCGTGGCCAGCTTCGTACCGAAGCCCTTCACCCCTTTCCAGTGGTGGCCCCAGGCCAGCGTAGAAGAAATCGAGAGAAAGCAGCAGTACCTGAAGAGCCTTTTCAAAGACGAAAGACACATTAAATTCGCCTACCACGACGCCAAGACCGGACGGCTGGAAGCGGTGCTGGCCCGGGGGGACCGGCAGCTGTCCAAAGTCATCCTGAAGGCCTGGGAAAAAGGATGCAAGTACGACAGCTGGACCGAATTCTTCGACTACGACAAATGGATGGAAGCCTTTGAAGAATGTAACGTGGACCCGGACCTTTACGCCAGCCGGGAGAGAGACGAATACGAACCGGAACCCTGGGACCACATCGACTGCGGCGTATCGAAGGACTACCTCCGGAAAGAATGGCGTCTGGCCCAGCGGGGCGTGCTCACCCATGACTGCCGCCACTTTGCCTGCAACGGCTGCGCTGTCTGCCCGGTGCTGGACGTGAAACCCATAGATCATAAAGAGGAGAATGCACATGAAAAGGCTGTTTTTGTCTATCACGAAAGGTGAGGAACTTCGTTTCCTGGGCCACCTGGATTTCCTTCGCACCATGGAACGGGCGGTCATGCGCTCCGAGATTCCCGTGGCCTTCTCCGAAGGATTCAATCCCCACATGAAACTGTCCCTGGACTCCGCCCTGGGGGTGGGGGTGACGGCGGATCCCCTGTACCTGGAAATCCGGTTGGAAAAGGATATGCCCCTGGACGAAGTGAAGGAGCGGCTTTCCCGTCAGCTTCCCAGGGGAATCATTATCCACTCCATGGTGGAAGCGGCGCCGGAATGGCCGAAATTTGTGGCGGTTTTCAATGAAGACGCCTACGAAATGGAAGGCCCCACAGTAGAAGGGGCCGATGAAAGTACATTCCGGGAAGCGGAAAGGTCCCTGGCAGAATTCAATGGCCTTTCCTCCTTCCTCTATAAGCGGGTGACACCGAAGAAGGTACGGGAAATGGATGTGAAAACCATGATCCTGGAACCCATGAAAGTGCGGTTTACCCAAAACCGGGCGTACCTCACCTTTTCCCTTATCCGCAGCCAGACCGGCACCGTGCAGCCCAAGGACATCTGGAAGCTCCTGGCCGAGTCTTTCCATATGCCTTGGACGCCGGGAGAATTTATCTGCTCCCGTACCGGCACCTACCGCCGGCTGGACGGAAAACGGATGACTCTGGAGGATCCCGGGGTTTTTGAAGGATTACTGAAAGGAAAGTAAGATGAAAGAGCTTCTTCTTCACTGCCGGCCCCAGCAGACGGTACTGGCCCTCCTGGAGGATGGCAGGCTGGAAGACCTGTCCGTGGAAAGGGCGGGAGAAGAGAATATCGTAGGCCGGGTATATAAAGGCATTATCCGGAACGTGGTGCCCTCGCTGAATGGCCTTTTCGTGGATATCGGTATCGGCCGGAATGCCTTCCTTCGGACAAAGGACATCATTTCCGGGAAGGAGCCCCACACCGAAGGGGCTGCCGTACTGGTGCAGGTGGAAAAGGACTCCACCGAATCCAAGGGCCCCCTGGTGACGGAGAAGGTCAGCTTTGCCGGCACCTATGCCGTGGCTCTCATGGGCACCGGATACATCGGCATTTCCAAGAAAATCCGGGACGAAAAGAAACGGGATTTCCTCCGCCGCCATGCGAAGGCCATCTGTCCCGCCGGTATGGGCCTCGTGGTCCGCACCGCCGCCGAGGCGGCAGGGGAGGAGGATTTCAAAAAAGACCTGGCCTCCCTTGCCCGTCTCATGGAGGTGGTGGAGAAGCGGTATGCCCTGGAAAAAGGGCCGGCCCTCCTCTACCGGGACGGAGACCTGGCGGTGAAGAGCCTCAGGGATTACACGGGAAGGGGCATCGACCGGCTCTTGGTGGACGATCGGGATACCTTCCTCCGTCTGTCCCGGATGGCGGAGGAAGAAAGTCTCTGTGACCCGGAAAAGGTGGTCTTCTACGATGAAAGGGAGCCCCTCTTTGCCCATTTCCATGTGGAAGAACAGATGCACCAGCTCTTTGACCGGGTGGTGTCCCTTCCTTCCGGCGGGTCTTTATATATCGACTACACCGAAGCGTTGACGGTGATCGACGTGAACTCCGGCTCCTTCCGGGGGAAAGGCATGCCCCACGACCAGCTGGCCTTCCTCATCAATAAGGCGGCAGCCTATGAAATCGCAAGGCAGATCCGCCTACGGGGCATCGGCGGCATGATTATGGTGGACTTCATCGACATGGCGAAGAAAGAGGAAAAGGAGGAGCTCATCCGCATCCTCCAGGCCGCTGTCCGGAATGACCGGGCAAAGACCGTTGTCTGTGGGATGACTTCCCTGGGCCTCGTGGAAATGACGAGAAAGCGCACCACCCAGCGGCTCTGGCAGTACTACTTCGATCCCTGCCCCCTGTGCCACGGCACGGGCCACATCCTCTCCGCCGCCGCTGCAGCGGACCGGATTCTGGAGGACCTGGAAAACCGGAGGGCCCGGGGACCATTCAGGGGGGACCTGGAAATCACCGCCAACCCCGACGTGGCAGCAGCCCTTGGAAAGGAACCGTTCAAAGAACGGCTGGAAAAAACAGTGGGCAAAGAGGCGGCGGTGAAAGAAAATCCCGCCTTTACCCGGGAAACATACACCATACTTTCTGTATAAAGGAGAAAACCATGGTTACAGCAATTCATTCAGATAAAGACTTAGACAGGGAATTCGTGGAAAAGAAGGGGTACGTGCTCCTGGAACTGGGAGCTTCCTGGTGCCGTCCCTGCAAAGTGATGCAGCCCGCCTTTGAAGGGGTGGAAGGGGAGTTCAAAGGACAAGTCCGCCTCTGCACCATCGACGTGGACGAACAGGAAGAAATGGCCGAACGCTTCGGCATCCTGGGCACCCCCACCTTTATCTTCTACAAAGACGGCAAAGAACTGGGCCGGATCATCGGATACCGGCAGAAGAATAAATTCTATGAAGATATAGCGAAGATGATGAAGGAATAAAAAAGGCGCCGACCCCCTGGGGGACGGCGCCTTTTAAATTGGAATGTGGATGCGCGTGGGTGAGAAAGTGCGGAGCTTTAAGCCGGCAGCTGGAAGCCCTGTACCTTTGCGTACACATAGCCACCTGTCACCCGGCCCAAAGGGCCTGTCCAGCCCAAGGGTGGAAGGCTCAAGGCTCCGTTCCATTCGCACGGCGCTCAGCCATAGGAAATCAGAGCCAAAGACGCTATTTTCGTCGAGTAGACGGAATCAGATTTCTCTGTCCGCCCCTCACGGAACCGTACGTGCGGTTTTCCCGCATACGGCTCTTCAAATAGTCTTTTCAATTCCATATCTGCACCATGATTCTTGGAGGGGATACATGTTCCGCCCATATTTCGCGAAACTTTTCCCATCCTAAGCTCTTACGTTGGCTTCTCTTATTCAGATATTTATGTGTCATGTACTTGGTAAACCGTACAAAGCCGGATATTCCTTCATAGTTTCCATTAACACCGTAATAACTGTAGTGCCCTCTGAGCTTTGCATTGAGATGGTCCACCATTTCGTGTACTGGCATATGCATATTTGCTTTCAGCCATTCCTTGACATTCTTCTTCTTTGTTTTCAGTTTCTTCTTGCTAGAGCGCACGCCAAGTCGGTATGTTCCGGTCCGAGTCCGAGTATCATAGAACGTGAAGCCAAGAAAGTCAAATTCCTTGCCTCCCTCGCTATTTCTCCCAATGGGCAGTATCCGTGTCTTGTCTTTAGCAAGCTCAAGGCTATATCTGTCCAGTCTCTTTCCCAACACATCATAGACCTTTCGTGCATCCTCTTCGTATTCGAAGAGAACGAGAAAATCATCTGCATATCTGACATAGTACATTTCACCTTTCATACGAGGCTTTACAGTCTCCATCATCCAGGTATCCAGCACGTAGTGCAGATATACGTTGGCCAGTATGGGCGATATAAGCCCGCCCTGCGGCGTTCCTTTATCGCTCTCATAATATTTGCCTTCTTCCATAATCCCGCTTTTAAGAAATCTGACGGTGTACCGCAGAAAATTCTTGTCGGCTATGTCTCGGCTCAGGAATTCCATGAGCTGCTTTTGGTCCACGTTGTCAAAGAATCCTTTGATGTCTGCTTCCAATACCCAGTTCACGTTTCCTCGCATAATGGCCCGGTCAATCACACGGATTACGTCATGAGCACTCCGTTTCGGTCTGAATCCAAAGGAACAGTCCAGAAATCTTGGCTCGTAAACGGCTTCCAGTAAGTAAGCCATGACATACTGTACCAGCCTGTCTTCATAAGCCGGTATTCCCAATGGACGGCGTTTGCCATTTCCTTTTGGTATATATACCCTCTTTACTGGTTTGGGCCTGTACTGGAATTTCTTCATGGATTCCACCAGTTTACTGATGTTTTCCGTGACATTCCTGTCATAATCTTCCCTACTGACTCCATCAACTCCTGTAGCCTTGCCTTTTCTCTGTTTGAGATGGGCCGCATACAGTGTTTCTGCATTGACTCGATGCATCAGCCCTTCCACTCTTTCGTGGCCTGCTGATAGGAATCTAATCTCTTGTACATGTTTTGGCATTCTTTTGCAACCTCTTGTGTCTGAATGTTCTGCACAATAAGCACAACTATTTGCTGTTCCCTTCGCTCCATCCGCTTTCACAGACTTCCTTACTACTATGGAACAGTCCGACTCCTGCCGAAGTATTTGGGTCTCTCCTCTTCGTAGGATTCAATTCCCATACCTTGCGGACCTCGGCAGGTCTCCCAGGTACATACATAGTATCTTGCACACTCGCCATGCCCTTGGACCCCGGTGGCACCTGCATGTTTCTCGCTTAACGAACCATGCATTACAGTCTGCGTCCATCGAGAGAGAATCGACTGCCACTCATCATCGTTACGGGGCTGAATAAGCTTCACACTCACGGAGTCACCGCTTTGCATTACGGCTCTTGTGCTCCCCTGTCTACGCTTAGACTGCAACCTCACGATTGCAATCCCAAGACTAGGTACCAGCTGCCTGCTAAGCTTTGCTGGGTCATGGACTTGCACCACGGCTATACTATGTACGCCGAACTGGCGCACCTCGACCTCGATCTTTTATTTGCACATGCTTGGTGAAAAGAAAGATGAGTCGAGAGATCTCCGAGATCAATGGTTATGACGGCGTTACAACTCACATGGTTTTGTAAAAGCACTGTATTCTCACATGCAAGAAATATTTTTCCACTCCTCTAAGCTTAAGGGGCTTTGAACAATAGAGTCGTCAGTCCTGTGTACACCGGACGCAATGACGGGATATGGGTAGAGACAATCAGAGGAAAGGATTTCTATTTGAGACCATGACTCAATGGCCATTGAGAAGGTGAGTCCAGTAGCGAGATTGAGCTGGTCAGTGGCGAGGCCGCGAATTGCCTTGGCCTCGATTGTAATCACAATTCTCGCGCAGTGACACACCGCTTGAATTTCAGATATTGTAAACTATATTCATATGGAAGGCTCAGGACTTTTGGATAGCTCATTCTTTTGCCACTTTGATAATCAGTCCAGGACTTGGGGAAATTTCGGCCTCTGACCTTGCACTGGCGCCTGATTCACTGGATAAATTCCCGTATCTCATGGACACAGGACCTTCCTGGTGTTGTTTTATTTTTATACGAACAGAGTCGATTTGGCAGTAGTTCACATTCCCGCAAAAAACTGATAAAATAAGTAGCAAATAGATTATGGGAGGGGTAGTAATGGATGATCTGGTGATTGTAGACTGCCAGTACGATTTCATCGATGGTACACTGGCCTGTGGCCACAGCCATGAGGCGGTGAAGGAGCTGGTGGATTTCATGAACAGCCACGAGGTGCGGGCTCTGTATACGTCGGACTGGCACAGTGAGACCAATGGGTCCTTTAAGGTGAACGGGGGCATCTGGCCCGTTCACTGCGTGGCAGGGACGAAGGGGGCGGAGCTGGATCCCGCTTTCACGAAGGACGTGAAGGAACCGGCCAACCGGCCGTCTCCGAAGAACCGGTTCCTGAAGGGCCGGGATGACAAAGTGGAGGAGTACTCCGCCTTTAACGGTAAGAATGAAGAAGGAAAATCGTTGGGGGATGTGGCTTCTTCCCATGTGTACGTGGGAGGCATTGCGTCGGAGTACTGCGTGAAGGAAACGGTGCTGTCCCTCCTGAAGTCCGGACGGATGGTGACGGTCCTGGTGAAGGGCCTTGGCTATGTGTCGAAGGAGGACCACAGGAAGGCGCTGGAGGAGATGGAGAAGATGGGGGTTGTGCTGGAGGGCCGGGGCTAGGGCTAGGTCTAGGTCTAGGTAGTTAGCCGCTTCGCGGCGGGGTCGGTCCTATTGGATGAATGGCGGTGGGGCTGGTAGACGTCAGACGGTCAGATGTCAGACTGGCCAGGCTGCGGCGCTTGTGTGGCCAGACAGCATGCGACCAGGTGGGGCCTTGAGTCTTGGGCTGGTCAGCCGCTTCGCGGCGGAGGTATGTGGCTGGGTGTCCTTCGAACGTGCGGGGGCTTCTAGCTGCTGGCTCTTAGCTTCTAGAAAAGCTAAGAGCCTACGGCATGAGAAGTTATCGGTCGAACAATTGTTGTGCCGTAGGCTGTTGAGATTTCCTGGCTGCTAGTAGCTAGAAGCTGGAAGCCCCTATACGGCCGCACGCCAGCCAGCCATACAGAAGGAGGTTTCATGGGAGAACTGACGGTGAAGGATGTGGGGGAATTTGGCCTCATCCGCCGTATTATGCATGATTTCATTTACCGGCCGGAGCTGGTGAAGGTGGGACCCGGGGATGACGGGGCGGTGTACGCGGCGCCGCCCGGCTTTGACCAGGTCATTTCCACGGACACCATGGTGGAGGGCATCCATTTCACGAAGGAAACCATGGGGCCCTCGGACGTGGGGTACCACCTGGGAGCCTCCAATTTCAGCGACATGGCGGCCATGGGGGCGGAGGCTTCGGGTTTTGTGCTTTCCATAGCCCTTCCCGATGACCTGCCCCTTTCCTGGGTGGAGTCCTTCTATGGGGGCCTTCGGAGCTGCTGCCGGAAGTACCGGGTGAACCTCCTGGGCGGCGATGTGACCGGGTCCCCCGGCGGCGTCATCGTGACGGGCACGGTGATCGGCATGGTGCCTTCGGGAAAGGCGGTGACGCGAAGCGGCGCCCGGGAGGGGGATGTGGTCTTTGTGACGGAAACCATAGGGGATTCGGCGGCAGGGCTCTATGCCCTTCTACACGGTAGGGCCTCCGATTTCCCGGGCCTCGTAAGGCGGCACCGGCGGCCGGAGCCCCAGATCAGAGCGGGGATCCTCCTCCGGGACCACGGGGCCCATGCGCTGAATGATATTTCCGACGGCCTGTCCCGGGAGCTCAATGAAATCGCAGCAGCGTCGGAAGTGGAAATAGAAATCGATCCTTCGAAAATTCCCATTTCCGGGGAAGCCCGGAGGCTGGCGGAGGAGGTCCATGTGAATCCCCTGGACTGGGCTTTCAACGGGGGAGAAGATTATGAGCTGGTCGGGTCCCTTTCTCCCGCCGATTTTGATACAATAAGAGAGGAATGTGCTGTGCGTGCCATCGGCAGGGTTGTCAGGAAGCCGGGCCGCGGGGTATATATAAGGAAGGGCAAGGAAAGAGCCATTTTGGAAGTTCACGGATTTGATCATTTTGAAAAGTGATGGAGGCAAACTATGTATACGCTGGTAGTAATTCGCCATGGGGAAAGTGAATGGAATAAGAAAAACCTGTTCTGCGGCTGGACGGATGTGGAACTTTCAGAAAAGGGCTTCGAAGAAGCAAAGCAGGCGGGGCAGCTCCTGAAGAAGGAGGGCTTCACCTTCGACCGCTGCTATACGTCGGTGCTGAAGCGGGCCATCCATACGGCCTATACCGTGCTGGATGAGATGGATCTCGTATGGATTCCGGTGGAAAAGAACTATCACCTGAATGAACGGCACTACGGGGCCCTCCAGGGTCTGAACAAGACGGAAACCGCCGATAAGTACGGGGAAAAGCAGGTGCTCCAGTGGCGCCGGTCCTACGACGTCCGTCCGCCGGCCCTTGCGGAGGATGACCCCAGAAATCCGGTGAACCAGGCGCCTTACCAGAAAATCAAGGACACCGTGAAGCTGCCGCTGACGGAATGCCTGAAGGATACGGTGGCCCGGGTGGCTCCCTATTTCGATGAGGTCATCCGCCCCCGGATCGAAGCGGGAGACCGGGTGCTCATCGCCGCCCACGGTAACTCCATCCGGGCTCTCCGGAAGCACCTGGAAGGGATCTCGGACAGCGATATCGCCGGCATGAACGTGCCCACCGGCATTCCCCTGGTGTACCACCTGAATGAGGACTTCACGGTGCACGATGTGTCCTACCTGGGAGACCAGGATGCCATTGCGGCCAAGATCAACGCGGTGAAGAACCAGTCGAACTGCTCGAAGAAATGAGAATGAGGTGAAAAGCGGCTGCGCTTGTGAAAGCGGGCTATGACTACGTCAGGGCAGTGACTGCGTCAAGGCTGTGTCCTGCGGCCAGGGCGAAGGCTGCCGCCTGGGCTTAAGGAAGGATATTATATAATTTTTGCGGCGCTATATGATTTGTGCGCCGCACCTTTCCTGGCCGCAGGCCGCTGCCCGGCGAGGCCTATTCAACCTTATGCCCCATTCATTCGCATGGGGTACATTCCCAATATATTAGAAAGAAGGATATACAACAATGGATGAATCACCGATACTGGTGATGGAAGGTGGTGCCATGCGGGGCCTGTTTACGGCAGGCGTGCTGGATGCTTTCATGGACCACCATTTTTATTTTCCAAAGGTCGTAGGTATCTCTGCAGGCACCCTGCAGGGGCTGGGATATCTGTCCCGGCAGTGCGGCCGCAGTGTGCGGGTAAATTCTACCTATGCCGCGGATCCCCGGTACATGGGGGTGCGGCATATAATTCACGGGGGCTCCTTCTTCAACTTTGATTTCATGTTTGGGGAGCTGGCCCATGAGGCGGATCCCTTTGATGAGGAAACCTTTACCCATGCGAAGGAAGAGCTCTACGCGGTGATCACGGACTGCCGGGACGGGAAGCCCCATTTCGTTTCTTCCCACAACAGGAAGTGGGAGGACTATGTGAAGGTCTGCGAGGCCAGCTGTTCCATCCCCCTGGTGTCAAAGCCGGTGCCCATAGAAGGAAATTCCTACGTAGACGGCGGGGTGGGACTGCCACTGGTGCCGCTGCCGGAGGAAATCCCCTTTTCCCATGGAAAAATTGTATATATCCTGACCCGGGATATCACATATAGAAAAAAGCCGGTGCCCTTCTGGCTCCACGGACTCCTGAACCGGGTGTACGGGAAGAAGTTCCCCGCCGTGGTGGAAGGCATGTGTTCCATTCCGGAGCGGTACAATAAAAAGGTGGACCGGGTGATCGAGCTGGAAAAGGAAGGAAAGGTCTTCGTGATCCGGCCGGAAAAGCCGGTCACCGTGACCCGGATCGAAAGGGATGCCGGAAAGCTCCGGGCCCTCCACGGCGAAGGGTACCGCATCGGTATGGACCGTTTTGATGAAATGATGAGGTGGCTTCATGACAAATGAAATATCCATGACCACAAAAAGCGAAAAGGAAACCATGGATTTCGGTGAATTCCTGGGAGCACACGGGGTGGATGGCCTTTTCATCGCACTCACCGGGGACCTGGGAGCCGGGAAGACCCACTTTGTCCAGGGCCTGGCAAAGGGCATGGGCATCGAAGGGGTGGTGGGAAGTCCTACCTTTACCATCATGAACTACTACGATGGCCCCATTCCTTTAAAGCATTTTGATTTCTACCGCCTCCACAGCGAAGAGGACCTGTGGAATATCGGGTGGGAAGAATACGGCGCCGGCGGCGTGGTGGTGGTGGAATGGGCGGACATGTTTCCTTCCCTCATTCCGGAGGAGGCCATCCATATCCACATCACCCTTTCCGGCGAAAATGAAAGAAATATCCGGATTTCCTGGAGCGATGAAGCGCCGAAATCCATTGTAAAGGAGATACAGAATTATGCTCTTGGCCATTGATACGTCCTCCCTGGTACTGAGCTGTGCTCTGGCAGAAGAGGACCGGCTCATTGCGGAGTGGACGGTGCAGAGGAAACTGACCCATTCGGAACAGCTCATTCCCCACATGGATGAGATGATCAAAGAAGCGGGGGTTTCGAAGAAAGAAATATCCGCCATCGCCGTATCCATCGGCCCTGGATCCTTCACGGGACTCCGCATCGGCCTGGCCACGGCGAAGATGGCATCCTACATCTGGAAGGTGCCCCTGATCGGTGTGGATACACTGGAAGCGCTGGCATGGAATATGGCAGGGTCCCAGGCCTTCGTGCTGCCCCTCCTCGATGCCCAGCGGGGGAACGTGTACGCTGCCCTCTACGGCGCCTTCGACGAACTGTGGCAGGAAGAGAAGGAAGAGGCAGCCCCCATTGACGAAGTCATCGAGGCGGCCCTCCGCCACGGCGGCCCCATCATTGCGGTGGGGGAATGCGCCGATAAATATAAGGATAAACTCGTCGTTGCGGGCATCAAGCTGGCGCCGCCCCATAACCGGCTGGCCCGGGCTGGGAGCGTGGCCCTGGCGGGGCTGAAGAAGCTGGCAGAAGGGAAGACGGACGATCCCCTCCGGATTCTTCCCAATTATATAAGGAGAAGCGAGGCGGAGGTACTGTGGGAGAAACGGCACGGGAAATCATGATCGAGAAAGCCGATACCTCCCATGTCCACGACATCTTTGAAATCGGGAAGCTCTGCTTTTCCGACGCCTGGCGGGAGGAGACGGTGCTCCACGATATGGAGGGCCCCCAGAGCGAGTATTTCATCGCCACGGTGGACGGGCAGACCGCAGGGTACGGCTGCTTCTGGTTCGTCCTGGATGAAGGGCAGCTGGTGAATATCGGCGTGCGCCCGGAGTTCCGGCGCCTGGGCATAGGAGCCCTCCTCCTGGAGGCGGGGCTTGCGGAATGCAGGGAAAGGGGGATGAAAACCCTGTTCCTGGAAGTCCGCACAAGCAATGAAAAGGCGCAGAACCTGTATAAGAAATACGGATTTCAGGTACTGGGCCTCCGGAAGGGGGTCTATGAGCTTCCAAAGGAAGATGGGTATATTATGCAGGTGGAGGTTAATTGAGATCGAGACCGAGATCGAGATCGAGTGGGTCAGCCGCTCTGCGGCGGGTATTGTGTGACCAGGTGTCGTGCGAACGGGTAGGGGCTTCTAGCTGCTAGCCTCTAGGAAAGCTGGTCTGCCTGAGGCAGAAAAGAAAGATTTGAGAATTGAGTGAAGAGAATTGAGGTCCAGGGGCTTCGCCGCATCCATCCTGCGGCTTTGCCGCGGCCCTTCTCCAAGGGCCTGCATGATTGGGAAAGATTTGAGATTTGAGGAAAGAGAATTGAGGTCCTGCGGCAGAGCCGCGAAAATCTGCATACTATTGGTTGACTTACATATTGAAAATAACGGTAAGCAAGTGCCCCCTTAGAGAAGGGGGCAGCCCGAAGGGCGGGGGATGGATCCGCCTCGAAGAGGCGGGTTCTGCGAAGCAGATTGCGGTATCTATTTGCAGCAAAGCTGCGAAATCAGAATATATATTGCGGCGCTTTCCCATTTGTGCGCCGCCACCACCACTCCTCACTCCTCACTCCTCACTCCTCACTCCTCACTCCTCACTCCTCACTCCTCACTCCTCACTCCTCACTCCTCACTCCTCACTCCTCACTCCTCACTCCTCACTCCTCACTCCTCACTTCTCACTTAATTGAGGTCCAGCGGCTTCGCCGCATCCATCCTGCGGCTTTGCCGCGGCCCTTCTCCAAGGGCCTGCATGGTTGGGGAAAGAGTTGAGAGTTGAGATTTGAGAGTTGAGGTCCAGCGGCTTTGCCGCGGCCCTTCTCTAAGGGCCTGCATGCTCAGGGGATGTGTCACATACAGAAAATATCGGTAATCACGTGCCCCCTTGGAGAAGGGCGGGGGATGGATCCGCAGAGCCGTTCAGGATGGCAGAGAAGCTCTGTATTCCCGAAAGCAAGAAAGATTTCTCGACTCCTCGAAGCTGTAGCGATTTTTGACTGTTTCTGCATGCAGTGTGTTTACCACCGGAGGAAGCGTGTCACTGGATTCTCAGTCGCCTGCGGCTCCCTGCGAATCCAGTTCCCTTGCCACCGCTCGAAATGACGGGAACCGGCAGTTTTGTACTTCATGCATGCCGTCTTCCTTGATGCATCTCTTTTGTTTCAGCCAAACGGGATGGATCCGCCTTTTGGAGCAGGTTCTGCGAAGCAGACTGTGGTATCTAGTTGCAGCAAAGCTGCGAAATCAGAATATATATTGCGGCGCTTTCCCGTTTGTGCGCCGCCACCTGAACTGGCCCCCTTGTCAAGGACACAATTAAAAGTGTAGTTTGAACCCCAAAGAGGGGCACCTGCTCACGTCCACCCTGACATTGCCACGCATTGGCGCCGTATAGGCTCCAGCACAAGTGCCTGTGCTGGTTTGCCTCATTTGCTACGGTATTTGCCCAAATAAGCTCCCAATAACGGCATCTACGGCCAGCTCGCAAGGATCCCTGGTAATTTCAGGAGGAGCGGGCACGTAGGGGACGTCCAAAGGGTATTTTCCGGTAGTTACGAAATTGTAGAATTCATTTGGGGAAAGCTTTGCCAGATTCCACTGGTAGCGACGGTTATTGTAATAGTCAATATAATCATCAATGATGGTTTTCACCTCCTCGAAGCTGGTAGCAACGGCCAACTTGTCTCTGATGCAGTCCTTCATGTGGCCAAAGAAACTTTCCTGTGGTGCATTGTCCCAGCAGTTTCCTCTTCTTGACATAGACCGGCGAAGGTTACTTTTTCGAAGAATATCGACAAAATCATAGCTTGTATAGTGGCTGCCCTGATCTGAATGGATAATGGTCATTGTATTCAATGCTATAGGGTGGTCCCGTAGTAGAGCTTTGACTGTATCTAGTACAAAGTCAACCTCCAGGGAATCGCTGACCACGTAGGCCAGAATCTGCTTGGTAAAGGCATCCAAAATAGTAGATAAGTAGGCAAAAATTCCATTGTATGGCAGGTAGGTAATGTCCGTCAGTAGAACCGTTCTGGGGCCAAATTCCTCAAACCGTCTCTTCAACAGGTTTGCAACCACATTTCCTGTCTGCAAATCCCGCAGAATCTTTCTTCGTGGGTTCAGCTTTCTGAGAGGGCATATGAGATTGTACTTGTTCATCAGCCGTAAAACTTTCTTCCGGTTCATAATGATCGGCGGGGTCATATGCAGCAGGGTCATATGGATTTCCCGGGCCCCCCTTGGGATATCCATCCATGTTGTATGCACGCAGAATGAGGTCAAAGTCCCGACGGTCTCTTTCTTCACGGGCTGCACGGAGTGGTGCGGCGTTCAGCCATGCATAGTATCCGCTGCGGGAGACACCGGCTATATTGCAGAGATCTTTGATGTTGAGCCGATTCCCCGACGCCTGCGTAGTTTCGTAGATGATTTCAAATATACTGGAGGAGTCATTCATGAGCACTGCACCTATTTTCTCGAAATCCCTACAGATGTAATTTTTTTTAAAAACTCCACCTGTTGCTGCAGGTATTCCACCCTGCTTTCGAGACGGCTTAGAGGATCTTGCCCGCTGACGGCCGCCGGGCCTTTGGAGGGGCCCGGCGGCTTGCGCCCCTCGTGGAATTCGCCGTATTTGGCGTACTCATCCTTGATGTGCTGAGTAATACTCCAAATCCTTCTCTGCCCAATGACGTCGGCTGAAAAGCCATGGTGCTTCAGAATGTCCCTTGGCAATGCGCCCTTTTGGTACTCGGCATAGAATTTTTCTTTGAAACTCTTAGTCAGCATCAATGTTGACCTTGTAACGCTGAAAACGTTGGGGTTCAGGATTAAATCGGCTATCTGTTTGTCGGTAAATAGTTGTTTGCTCATGTGCATCCTCCTTGAAATGATGTAGATTGAGCATACCATAGGCACCGAGGTTGTGTCTAACAGGCCGGACCATGGTTGGCGCGCCATCCAGACCTGCGTCACGCCTAAAGGCGCCTGGAGTGGGGAGGAAAACTGTGAGGACGTGTCCAAAATATGGGGGCCTCACTTTCGGACGTGTCCACTCCTCGGGATCCAGTTTAACCACCACTCCTCACTCCTCACTCCTCACTCCTCACTTATTTCCCCATTTTGTTATTCCCCAATGCTTTCCCAAACATAAGGAGTATTATGAAAATATTATCATTTGAATCGAGCTGTGATGAAACATCCTGTGCGGTCATCGAAGACGGGCGTCATATCCTGTCTGATGTCATTTCTACCCAGGTGCCGATTCATAAGAAATTCGGCGGCGTGGTTCCGGAAATCGCGTCCCGCCACCATATAGAAGATGTACTGCCGGTGGCCATTGAAGCACTGGACCAGGCAGGGGCGGACTGGAAGGACATGGATGCCATTGCCGTCACCCAGGGCCCCGGCCTCGTGGGAGCCCTTCTCGTAGGGGTGGCAGCGGCGAAAGCGGCGGCCTGGGCACTGGATAAGCCCCTCATTGCGGTGAACCATATGGAGGGCCATATTTTTGCAAACCTTCTCCAGTATCCGGACCTGGAGCCCCCTTTCCTGTCTCTCGTCGTTTCCGGCGGCCATACCATGATCGTCATCGTGAAGGACTACAATACCTTCCAGCTCCTGGGGCAGACCAGGGACGACGCAGCAGGAGAAGCCTTCGATAAGATTGCCCGGGTCATGGGGTATCCCTATCCCGGAGGACCCCATATCGACCGGCTGGCGCAGGAAGGAAATCCCGATGCCATTACATTCCCCATGGGCCTCGGGAAAGAGCATACCTTTGATTTCTCCTTCAGCGGGTTGAAATCGGCGGTCATCAATTACCTGAATACCGCGAAAATGAAGAAGGAAGAGGTCAATTATAAAGATGTGGCTGCTTCCTTCCAGAAAGCAGTGGTGGAGGTGCTCGTGGAGAAGGCCATGAAGGCGGCAGAGAAAACGGGGTATAAGACCATTGCCCTCGCCGGCGGCGTGGCTGCGAACAGCGGCCTTCGGAAGGCACTGAAGGCGGCCTGTGATGAGCGGGGTATCCGCATGTGCCGCCCGGATCCGGTGCTCTGCACGGACAACGGCGCCATGATCGGCTGCCGTGCCTACTACATGGCCCAGGCCGGTGATTTCGCTCCCATGAACCTGAACGCCGACCCGAGACTGCCGTTCCTGGCGGACCAGGTGAAGTTATAAGAGAAAGGCCATAGCCTCAGGGCCGCAAGCCCTTTATATACATCCAAGGAGGCATTCATGCAAACCCGTGGAATTGAAATGAGCCAGCTCTATACGCTGGTGAGAGATACGACGAACCTGACCGATGTGCAGGCGAAGATCCTGGACCACATGCAGGTGGCCCTGCAGCTGGCTTCGGACATATCGAGAAACCAGGTCTACCTTTGCGCCAGGGGAAAGAATGAAGACCTTTCCGTCATCCTTACGGCGGTGAAGCCCTCCTATACCCATGGATCCACATTTTTCCGGTCCGGCGATACGAGACAGGTGGAGGACCTGGCCATCATCGACAACGTCTTTGCCACCGGTCGGAAAGTGGTGGGCCGCATGGCCCTGGACCAGGGCCTCACGGTGGCGGTGACGGCTTACCCCATCGTGGATAATGCGGGTCTCCCTTTTGCGGTGGTGTGTTTCATTTCGAACTCCCTGAAGCAGCAGCAGGTCCTCACGGATACGGCGAACCTGGCGCTCCAGGTGCCCTTTGACATGGATACGTACTACAGCATCCGCCCCCAGGACGGGGTGATTATCCTGGATGCCATGGGACGCATCATCTATGCCAACGACATGGCAGACGATCTCTATTTCGTACTGGACAAGGAGGCCGTGGAGAAGAGGGAAATCATAGGACACACCATCGTCCATTTCCCCCTGGTGGACCAGGTCATGAAGACCGGAAAGCCGGCCTACGGCGATGAGGTGTCAGAGAATGTGACCCTCTCCGCCTGGGGGCTTCCCATCATTTCCGGTGGCAAAGTGGCCCGGACGGTGCTGGTGCTGACGGACGTCACCGCCATCCGGGAAAAGGAGCGGCAGATCCTGGTGAAGGATTCGGTGATCAAGGAAATCCACCATCGGGTGAAGAACAGTCTCAATACCATTGCCGGTATGCTCCGCATGCAGGCAAGGCGGGCCAGGGACGAGGACACGAAGGAAGCCCTCCGCCGGGCGGTGAGCCGGATTCTCGGGATTTCCCAGATCCATGACATCCTGGCCAGCCAGAGCGGCGACCGCATCGACATGGATATCCTTCTGGACAAGATTACGAGTCTTTCCGTGAGCAGCCTGGCCCTGAGTCCGGTGAACGTGGTGCGGGAAAAATCGGGGCGGTCCCTCATTGTGGACTCCGAAAAGGCGGTGCCCCTGGCTATTGCGGCAAACGAGCTCATCCATAATGCCATTGACCATGGGTTCCGGGACCTGCCGAAGGGTACCCTCATTGTGGGGACGGAAATCAGGGGCAGCGACCTTCATGTGTATATCAAAAACAACGGTCATCCCCTGCCCGATGATTTCAGCACGAAAACATTTGACCTGGGGCTCCAGATCGTACGAAACCTTTCGGAAATTGAACTGAAAGGCCGGTTTACTTTAAAAAATGAAGAGGGCCTGGTGGTGGCAGACATTTACTGCCCCCTGGCCGTGATGGAGGGGTAAGGGAATATGGCAGAAAAATACAGGATTGTCATTGCCGATGATGAAGCGCTCATCTGCATGGATTTGCGGGAAATGCTGGAAGAAGCGGGCCACGAAGTGGTGGGCGTAGGTTCCGATGGGGTGGAAGCCCTGAACCTGGTGAAAGAAAAGAAGCCGGACCTGGTCATCCTGGATGTGAAGATGCCCCGGCTCGACGGCCTCCAGGCGGCAAAGATGATTGCCCATGATAACCTGGCGCCGGTGGTGCTTCTTACGGCCTTCGGAGATGAAGACATGATTGAAAAGGCGAAGAAATCCATGGTCTTCGGTTATGTCATGAAGCCTGTGGAGGAAAGGACCCTGTTCCCCGCCATCCAGATCGCCGTGAGCCAGTACCGGCAGAAGCGGGATATGGTGGACCGGGTGAAGGATATGGAACGGGAACTGGCGGCCCGCAAAATCGTGGACCGGGCCAAAGGGCTCCTCATGGATTATTACCATATCACCGAGCAGGATGCGTACCGCCGGATGCAGCAGACCAGTATGAAGCGGGGCCTTCCCATAGCCGAAGTGGCCCAGCGTGTGGTCAAAGAAATCATGGCGAGGAAGAATAAGTAAGCAGGGCCGGAGGCCCTGCTTAGATCGAGGCCGAGGTCGAGATCGAGGGGAATAGCGCCTTTGGCGCTGCAGACCTAGACCTAGATCTAGATCTAGATGGTCAGCCTGCGGCGCTTATGTGGCTGAGTGTACGTACATACGGATGGGGGCTTTGAGCCTTCAGCCTTGAGCTGAAAAGGCCATGTGGGCCTGATCATCTAGCCACTAGTTACTGATTCGCCGTAGGCTGGCCAGCTTTCCGTGGAGCTAACAGCTAGCAGCTAGAAGCCCCCATTCGTTCGAATGACACTCAGTCACAGGACACCCGCGGCGCAGCCGCAGGACCTCAACTCTCAACTCTCAACTCTCAAATCTCAATTCTCAATTCTATTATTTTCACAAGGAGGATTTATCATGAAATTCACATTTTTAGGACATGCATGCTTTTTCATTGATACGGGCAAAGAGAAGCTCATTTTCGATCCCTTCCTTACGGGGAACAGCCAGGCTTCCATGGCGGCGGAAAATGTGAGATGCGATTATATCCTTCTGTCCCATGCCCACAGTGACCACTTCGGCGATGCCAATGAGATCGCTCTCCGTACGGGGGCCATGGTCATTGCTATTCCGGAAGTAATCGGCCTCTTTGCGAAGTCCCTGTCCAATTTCCAGCCCATGAACCTGGGCGGCACATTCAAGGCGGACTTCGGCACCGTGAAAATGGTGCAGGCCTTCCACAGCTGCGGCGCTGCCGGCGGTATTCCCTGCGGATTTATCATTTCCTTCAAAGACGGCCCCACGGTATATTACTCCGGAGATACAGCACTCTTCGGGGATATGAAACTTTTCGGAGAGCTCTATAATATCGACTACGCCATCCTTCCCATCGGCGACAACTACACCATGGGTCCCGATGACGCCATTCTGGCGGCGAAGTTCCTGAAGGCAAAACATGTGATTCCGGTGCACTACAACACCTGGCCCGTCATTTCCCAGGACGGCGAAGCATTCAAGAAGAAGGCGGCTGAGGAAGGGGTGGACGTCATTCTTGTGCAGCCCGGAGAATCGATTGACCTGTAAAATATGAGGCAGAAAAGCGCTGAAACTGCTGGGCAGCATCAGCGCTTTTGCCTGTTTCCTCAAGGAGAAACCATGAGTAAAGAAGATAAATTTTTCGAATCCCTCCGTGAATTTGCGGCCTATGCGGCACAGGCAGGGGCGGCTATGAATGATACCGCCGAGGGCAGGAAAGACCCTTCCGAAGGCTATAAGGAAGCGGGGGCTATGAAGAGAAACTGCCGGGATACCTTTGGCAGGCTCACGGAGAAAATGTACAAAGCCTACAAGAATCCCTCGGAGCTGGATGCGGTGCGGGGAATCATAGCCAAAATTTACCATTCCGTGGATATCCTGAAGGATGTCCTTTCCCACATGGACATTGTGGAAGTGGGGGAAATACCGGAAGAACTGCCTCTCATGAGCCGCCTCGTATCGGCGTCACTGGAGGAAATGAAGAAAACCCTGGACTATACGGTGGACGTGGAAGACAACTATATGAAGATGGAAGCCCGGTGCCGGAGAATCTACACCTACGAAGAGCGGGGGGACCAGTGCTACCGGCAGATCATGAAGAGACTCTACGGCGGAGAAGAGGATGTGAAGTACCTGGTGTACTGGAAGGAAATCTTCGATGGGCTGGAGGAAGTCCTGGACTCCACCGCCGGCATGGTGCCGCTGCTGCAGAAGATTGTGACACATTATTAAGAAAAGGCAGCGGCCTGCAGCCGGGGCTCTGCCCTATGGGCAAGGCTGTGGCCTGAAGGCCAGGGCAAAGGCTGCCGCCTGGGCTTAAGGAAGGAATATGGATTCAGGCCTGCGGCCTTTTTCCTTCCAATCCATCCTGCGGCTTTGCCGCGGCCCTTCTCCAAGGGCCTGCATGGTTGGGGAAAGAGTTGAGATTTGAGAGTTGAGGTCCAGCGGCTTCGCCGCAAAAAGCTGCATGCTATTGGTTATCTCACGTATTAAGGAAATTGGTAATCACGTGCCCCCCCTTGGAGATGGAAGTGCTTCGGCCGGGCTCTAAGGTGCTCGCTTAATGTGCAGGTTTTGCTCGCAAAAAAGCCCGGCTTGGGCATCCTATGCAGGATGCCCACATAGGACTTCCAAGTTTGGCCTGAATACAAAAGGCGCTTAGCCTGCCCATAAAAGCGCCTTCCTTATAGGCCAAACGGCGGCAGCCCGAAGGGCGGGGGATGGATCCGCCTCAAAGAGGCGGAATCTGCGAGGCAGGGACCAAAGCAGAATTGAGAATTGAGTGAAGAGAATTGAGGTCCGGCGGCGTTGCCGCATCCATCCTGCGGCTTTGCCGCGGCCCTTCTCCAAGGGCCTGCATACTGGTGGGATATCTCACAATGGACGTTAACTTTTCTATCAGGGTTTTCGTCAAATGCGCTCCCCCTTGGAGAGGGCGGGGGATGGATCCGGCTCAAAGAGGCGAAATCTGCGTAGCAGGTTAAAGTTAGCTGATGGAAGCGCCGCAGGTGGATTCCCTCAGCCTCAATCCCGATTTCGATCTTCCCATTCCCCAGGGCCTGTTCCACTGATGATTCAAATTTCACAAATATCTATTGGATTTTTGTGAAAAATTTTGTATAATAAGGTTACATGGAGAAAATGCCATGGGTCAGGTGCAGCCTGACGGTCCAATTGATGATTATTTCCCTGATTATCAATTCGGCTGCGGATGGTCATACTCCTCAATGACTGTCGTGCACAGAAAAGCGGTTTCGGCCGCTTTTTTTGTTGCTTTCTGCAGCAGCCCCATCCATACGCATGGGGTATACTGCTGAGTATACGGCCCAGGCGGCGGCCTCAGCCCATATTCCTTAGCCCCATTCCCCTGTTCCGTGCTATAATGAATATTATGCAGTTTACAGGGGTCCGGATTTTTCCTGACTCCTTATCCCTGTTTCATGTAACAAGTAATGAAAAGAGTGATTGCAATGGATATAAAACGGCAGCACCGCCTGTATCAGTGGAAAGACGGCAAAAAGCTGGAACTGGGAGAGAAATCCCTGGTCATGGGTATATTGAACGTCACCCCGGACTCCTTCTCTGACGGGGGAAAGTGGAATTCTGAGACCCTGGCCGTATCCCATACCACGGATATGGTGAAGGATGGGGCAGATATCATCGATGTGGGCGCAGAGTCTACCCGTCCCGGCAGCACGGCTCTCACGGCGGAGGAGGAAACGAAACGGCTCATGACGTTCCTTCCGGATGTGCTGAAACTCAGTATGGTTCCTGTTTCCATTGATTCCTACCACTGGGAAACCATGGAGAAAGCCCTTTCCGCCGGCGCCCATATGGTGAACGATGTATGGGGATTCCAGTACGACGATGGCAGCATGGCGAAGGTGGCGGCATCCTTCGATGTGCCGGTGATTCTCATGCATAACCAGGAAACCGAGGAATACAGCAGCGACATCATTGAGGACCTGAAGCATTTCTTCGATAAATCTCTGGAAATCGCCCTGTCCGCCGGCGTGAAGGCGGACAATATCATCCTGGACCCGGGCATCGGCTTTTCCAAGAACGGGGACCAGAATATGGAAATCCTCTCCCGCCTGGACGAGCTCACCACCGCCTATCCCTGTCCCTGGCTTTTAGGTGTCAGCCGGAAGCGGTTCATTGGCACCATTCTGGGTACTGATGCTTCTGAAAGGGACGAAGGAACCGCCGCAGTGAATCTTTGGGGCGCCGAAAAGGGCTGCACCATTTTCCGGGTGCACGATGTAAAGACCACCGCCAGGGAACTGAAAGTCTGGGACGCTCTGCGGCTGTGGCATTGACCGGATTGGCGGCGTGTGAACAACCGGGGCTTTATGTGAAAGATCGGCGTGCGTCCGTGTGGGGGCTTTTAGCTTCCAGCTGTTAGCTTCCAGGAAAGCTGGTTCGCCTGCGGCGCTGTGGAGCGTTTGACGGATAGAGTCATCTCGGCAGAGCTGCTAGCTTCCAGCTGTTAGCTCTTATGAAATGACCTTTGTCAAGACCCCAAGCATGCCAAATATTCTTGCCAATAAGACTAGTTGCAAGATGTAATGGAATTAAATCGGTTTGGGAAAATTTGAACTTTACATGGAGCGGCTCATGTGATAGCCTGCTTCCTCTATGGCCATATTTTTTCGGCCCCTTGGCTTGGAAATCACATGAGCAGGGGCTCCATGTCAAGTTCAAATTGGTATGCGGGTTCCAGGCAATAGCTGCCTGGACAACATGGAGGAAGAGCTTTGCAGATTATTCCGGGGCTTGATCAGTCTCTTATACGTGGATTAACAGGTCAATGATTTCGCCGCGGGTTCCTTCAATCTTTTATTTGGAATCATGCCTATGCATGTCCTGCAAAGCTAGCACTAGGATAACCCAGCCTCTCTTAACTCAAAGCTCTCCCTTAATATTGTCCAAACCGCTATTCACCTTTTAATCATCTCCCTTCGGCTGTATTTTTATGCTTGTTGCCTAACTCAGAGAACTATGCGTGCGATGTCAAGCTTTTTTACGAATAACGTCAGCAGTGTGTCCAGTCATCATTCCCCAAATAAAGCCACTGAATTCCCGGGCAACGGCAGTAGCAGCAACATTACTGTTTTTCCCTTTCATAATCTTGTCTCTGAACCTTACGCGAAGTCTTCTGTTTGCTTTGTCCGCATAATGAATATCTGATGCACAGCATCCTTCCTGCCGTTTTCTCAAAGCCCTGCTCTTGTATCCGGGCCGCCCCCGTGAAAAGCCGGACCAGACTGCTTCAATCAGCTTCTTCCTCAAAACAATATTTCCGGCTTTTGAAATGCTGCCATAGTTGCCATCTTCATTACTGGAATGTTCAGTTGGGGTAAGTCCCAAAAAGGACGCAAAATGGCCTGCTGTAGGAAAGCGCTTGAAATCGCCAATAGTTACAATTAAACGAAGTGCAAAGCCATATTCTATTCCAAGGAAACAGCGCAGTTTATTGACATTAGCTGCATACTTTTTCTGCATTGCAAATGACTTAATCCTGACATCCAGATCTTCCAGCTTCTGCTGGAGGGTAAGCAGAGTTGTCATATACTCACTCAATGTTTCTTTATTCAATTCGCTCAGCGGGAGACTCATAATCCAATTCATATGTTTTTGGGTCCAGGTAGCTCCCTGGTTATAATGGAATCCCATCTGGTGCACAAAAGCAGTTATCCGCTGTTTAGTGACTTTAACCATATCCTGATGGTCGTCACGCATCCTGATATAGCGGAAAATGGATTCGTCTTCCTCATCGGGGACATAAATGGAAATACACTCACTTTTCGCCATGGCATTGGCAAGCGCTCTTGAATCAATATAATCATTTTTGAATTTTTTATCTCTGCTGCTTTTCTTCAAAGAAGAAGGAGCTATTACCATACAATCTACATTGGCTGCCATAAGCTTACGGTAAAGGCCATAACCGAATAACCCGGCTTCATAACCACAGATAACATGGCACTCTCTGTTAACGGCTTTTTTGCAATCACCAATGAACCGGAGCACATTCTTTACTGCAGGGCCAAGTTTACGAGGGGGAATAAGATCTAACGTAATAATTTCACCGGCAGGAGACATTTGATTAACGACAGCAGCCATCGTATAGTTTTCGGTATGGGTGTCGATACCAACATAAACGAATGGGATCGGGGACGTAAATGTGCTAGAATAAAACATGATGACCTCCTTGGTTGAGAAAATATGATCCTGTTCTCGTAAAATTGGCCTTGCAACTATATTTTACCGAAATTTGGGCATATACATCAAACTGGGGAGGTCATTTCATATTATCTTTTAGGAAAGCTGGTTCGCCTGCGGCGCAACAGGCTCTCCTGAACGGATGGAGTGCCGAAGGCTGCTCAGTCTTCCTAACAGCTAGCAGCTGGCAGCTGGAAGCCCCCACTCGTTCGCACGATAGTTGGTCACATAATACCTGCCGCGAAGCGGCTATCCCTCGACCTCGATCTCCATCTCAATCCCGGCGGAAGCAGGGACTTCTATTTTTTATCATTACAGGTGGCATATATGGATACCATAAAACTTACCCGCATGGCCTTTTTCGGCTACCACGGCGATGAGCCGGAGGAGACGAAACTGGGGCAGCGCTTTTATATTGATGTAGAAATGGGACTGGACCTTTCCAGAGTAGGAGAGACCGATGCCCTGGAGGACTCGGTGAACTACGTGGCGGTGTACGACCTTGTAAAGCAGCGGGCCGAAGGGGGACCTTACAGGCTCCTGGAGCGTCTGGCGGGGGTCATTAACCACGACATTCTTGCCCGGTTTCCCCTGGTGGAAAAGGTGACCACCACCGTCCATAAACCGGGATCCCCTATCCCCGGTATCCTGGACGATGTGTCTGTGACCCTGACCAAAGAAAGGCAGTAAAAATTGCAGCAAACATACATTATGGCTTTCGGGTCGAACATGGGGGATTCCCTTTCCACCCTGCAGAGGGCTCTTGCAATGCTGGAAGAGGACCGTCGTTTATCTTTGGAAAAGGTCTCTTCTTTCTACCGGACGAAGGCCTGGGGAAAGACGGACCAGCCAGATTTTATCAATGGCGCCGCCATCCTGTCCTGGGAGGGTACACCGGAGGAGCTGATGACCCTGCTTCTCACCGTGGAAAAGGAGTTCGGCCGGAAGCGGGACATTCACTGGGGTCCACGGACCCTGGACCTGGATCTTATATATAGCGAAAACATTACGAGAAATACAGATTTCCTCCATCTGCCGCATCCCTGGTTCTGGGAGCGGCCTTTTGTGCTGGTTCCTTTAGAGGAAATCCTGCCCCATTTCAGGTATAAAGGAGAAGAAATCCATCAGAGAATTATGGAACTCAATGGTTACAAGGAAGTAGAGAAAATGGGTAAAGAAAGGAGCGAAAGCCATGGCCGATGAAAAGAAAAAGCCCTCCCTTTCCGATGTGAAAGCGGCAATCCAAAAACCGGAAGTTTCCCGTTTCATTCTGGATACCACCGTGGGGTCCGAGCTTTCGGCCCTCGTGGAAAAGGACTTGGCCCCCCTTCATGGGGATGATCGGAAGAAAGTGTCCCTCATCACCGGTATTTCCGGATCCCAGAAGGCCCTGGCCGCGGCGGCTCTCCTTCGCCATTACCGGCAGGCGGTGATTATAGTGCCGGAGCAGAAGGATCTTTTCCGTTGGGAAGAGGACCTGGCCTTCTTTGCGCCGGAGGCGGACGTGCGGCCCTTCCCCCTGGTGGAGGACAGCGGTTTCCAGGTCACCTTTGCCGGCACCGAACGGCTTCGTGACCGCATGCAGTCCCTGGGAAAGCTCATGGGGAAAGCCCCTGTGGTCATCGTGGCCACCTCCGTGGAAGCAGCCCAGAAAATCGAAGGACCGGAATCCCTGGGGGACCGGACATTTACCCTGTCCCTGGGAGAAGAAAAGGACCGGGATGAACTCATAGAGACACTGGTATCCCTGGGCTACGAACGGGTGGACCAGGTGGAACGGTGCGGCCATTTCGCGGTGCGCGGGGATATTGTGGATATTTACCCCATCAGCGAAGAACATCCGCTTCGGGTGGAATTCTTTGGCGATGAAGTGGACAGCATCCGGTCCTTCGATGAGGACAGCCAGCGGTCCATCGAAGAAAGGAAAGAAGCCCTCATTCTTCCCATTTCTTCCGGCGCCGGTAAAGAGGCGGCGCTCATGGATTACCTGCAGGAGGGCATCATCCTTTACGATGAACCCCAGCGGGCAGAAGAGAGCCTGAAGCGCTATTTCAAGGAAGAAAAGGAAAACAGGAACCATGCCATCTCCTGGGAGGACCTGGTGAAAAGGGGCAGGAAACAGGGAAATAAGGAAGTCCTTCTTTCCCTCCTGAACCGGTCCCTCACGGGCTTTGCCTCTCCCGCCGTCCTCGGCTGGCAGGGCCAGTCTATGACGAACTACCAGCGGCAGATTCCCATTTTCATTGAAGACCTGAAGGCCCTCCTGAAAAAGGAATGGGCCATGACCATCGTCATTCCCAGAGCCTCGGAAAAGGAAGAGCTGAAGGGGATCCTCAAAGACTATGAAATTCCTCTCACCGAAGACGGGGCGAAGGGGACCGTGCGCCTGGTAAATGGCGTTCTCACGGAGGGCTTCGAACTGCCCCAGGAGAAGCGGGCCCTCATGACGGCCGGCGACATTCTGGGAAAGCAGAAGATCCGGCGGGTGAAAGGCGCCGGCAAGGGTCGGAAAATCCGGTATTTCTCGGACCTCAATGTGGGGGACTACGTGGTGCAGGATGTCCATGGCATCGGCAAGTACCTGGGCATCAAGACCATAGAACTCTCCGGCTTCCATCGGGATTACATCGCCATCCAGTACGCCGGAAATGATAAGCTCTACCTGCCGGTGGAGCAGATTTCCACCCTGGAAAAATACATCGGCCCCGAAGGGGGCACCCCGGTCTTAAGCAAAATGGGGGAGGCCCACTGGGAAAAGGTGCGGTCCAAAGCCAGGAAATCTATCGAAGAACTGGCAGAAAGGCTCCTGGATATCTATGCGAAGCGGGAAATCACGAGGGGCATTGCCTTTGCCCCGGACACCGCGGAGCAGCGGGAATTCGAAGATACCTTCCCCTACGTGGAAACGGAAGACCAGCTCACCGCCATCGATGCCATCAAGCAGGCCATGGAAAGGCCCATTCCCATGGACATGCTCCTCTGCGGGGATGTGGGATTCGGAAAAACGGAAGTGGCCATGCGGGCAGTGTTCAAGTGCGTCATGAGCGGCTACCAGGCCATGGTGCTCTGCCCGACCACCGTCCTTTCCCAGCAGCATTACAAGAATTTCAAAGACCGCATGGAAGGATTCGGCGTGAACGTGGCAGTGCTGAACCGTTTTACCAGTATCAGGGAAAAACGGGAAATTCTCCGGAAACTGAAGGATGGGGAACTGGACGTCATCATCGGCACCCATGCGGTACTCAATAAAAAGGTGGAATGCAAAAAACTGGGGCTCCTGGTGGTGGATGAAGAGCAGCGGTTCGGTGTGGTACAGAAGGAAAAGTGGAAATCCTGGTCCACCGGCATTGACGTGCTCACCCTGTCCGCCACCCCGATTCCCCGGACCCTCCACATGAGCCTTACCGGCGTCAGGGACATGGTCACCATCACCACGCCTCCCTCAAACCGCCATGCTATCCAGACCTATGTGACGGAATACGATGATTTCATCGTAAAAGACGCCATCCTCCGGGAAAAGGAACGGGGCGGCCAGACCTACTTCGTCTACAACCGGATCGAAACCATGGGTTCCATGCTGGACCACCTCCGGGAAGTACTGCCGAAGGATATCACCATCGGCGTGGCCTACGGCCGCATGGAAGGCCGGCAGCTGGAACAGGTGATGATGGACTTCTACGAAGGCCGCTACGACGTGCTCCTCTGCACCACCCTCATCGAAAACGGCCTGGACCAGCCCAACGCCAATACCATGCTCGTCTACGATGCCGACCGCATGGGGCTGTCCCAGATCTACCAGATGCGGGGACGGGTAGGGCGGTCCGAAAAGATTGCCCGGGCCTGGTTCTTCTACCGGAAGGGGAAAGTCCTTTCGGAAGTGGCGGAAAAACGGCTCGATACGATCCGGGAATTCACGGAACTGGGCAGCGGCTTCAAAGTGGCCATGCGGGACCTGGAAATCCGGGGCGCCGGCAACCTCCTGGGCGCCGCCCAGCACGGCAATATCGCCAGTGTAGGCTTTGCCACTTACTGCAGTATGCTGGAGGATGCGGTGGAACGGCTCCGGGCGAAACGGGAACACCGGCCGCTGCCGAAGAAACTGCCGAATACGACCATCGAATTCCGGCAGGACGCCTATCTCGATACCGCCTACATTGCCAACGAAGAACAGAAAATGGAAATCTACCGGCGCCTGGCGTCTGTGGAAAATGACAAAGACCTGTCTGACCTCATCGACGAAGTGGTGGACCGCTTCGGCACCCCCACAGGGCCGGTGGAGAAACTGTTTGCCATTTCGAAAATCCGGGTGAAAGCGAGAAACCTTGGCATCGGCAGCATCCTGGACGGCGGGGAAAACTACGTCATCACCTGGGCCGACGAGGACCCCATGAGGGGATGGAACCCCATGGACCTCCCAAAGACCATGATTCCCTACATCCGCATCCTGGCCGGCAGGAATACAAAGATGAATATCAACAAAAAGGGCATCTCCGGGGAACCCATGAAATGGATGGCCTCCTTCATGGACGAAATGGAAAGAGAAGTGAAGAAGAACCGGGTGAGCTTATTCGCCTACGGCGAATAAGTGGCTAGTGGCTAGATCTAGTGGCTAGGCGATCAGGCCCTGCGGGCCGGGTGACGGGGGCTATGAGTACGTCTATACGGGCGGGCGCTTCCCTGGCTTTTAGGAAAGCCGATTCGCCTGCGGCGAAAAAAGATTTGAGATTTGAGTGAAGAGAATTGAGCTTCAGCGGCTTTGCCGCTCTTTCCACCAATCCATCCTGCGGCTTTGCCGCGGCCCTTCTCCAAAGGCCTGCATGGGTACGGAGTATCTCACAAAGAACGTTACCTCTTTTATGAGGTTTCCGGTAAGCAAGTGCCCCCTTGGAGATGGAAGTCCTGCAGAGGACTTCCAAGTTTGGCCTGAATACAAAAGGCGCTTAGCCTGCCCATAAAAGCGCCTTCCTTATAGGCCAAACGGCGGACGCCCGAAGGCCGGGGGATGGATCCGCCTCGAAGAGGCGGGATCTGCGAAGCAGATAATGCCTGGGCGCTGGATTTCTCATAACGGTTCCGTCAATCCATCCTGCGGCTTTGCCGCGGCCCTTCTTCAAGGGCCTGCATGCTTAGGGAATATCTCACATTGGACCGATTCCCTTTACAATGATGCTGGTACTCTGTCATTTGTAAGCTGACAGCTGTAAGCAAAAGATTAGATAATCCGCGGCGCTTTCTATTCTGTCGCGCCGCACCACCACTCCTCACTCCTAACTCCTCACTTTTCAGGGCCTTCGGCCCCATTCTCCTCAATCTCGACCTCGGCCTCGATCTCATCTGCCCGCAGTCGGTCGAGCTTTCCTGAAAAGTTAGGTGAATCTCCACTGCGGAGCGGGTGGATATAAAACTCGCGGCGCTTTCTACTCTGCTGCGCCGCACCACCACTCCTCACTCCTCACTTTTTAGGGCTGTGCCCCCATTTCCCTCGGCCTCGGTCTCGCCACTCTTTATTATTTCTTTATCATTTCTTATTCTCTACCATGGAGAATAGGGAGAAAATAGGATAAGTCCTTTACATTTCTCTTCAAATCTGATATGACTATAGAGGTTATGCTTTAGAGTCAAATTCTTTATTACAGGTGAAATATGCGTAAAAATTCTTTTATCCAGGGTGCACTGATCCTTACGGTGGCCGGTATTATCGTCAAGTTTATCGGCGCCTTCAGCCGGATTTACCTGTCCCGTCTTCTGGGGGGCGAGGGGATCGGGCTGTACCAGATGGCCTATCCTATTTATTTGCTCTGTCTTTCCGTATCTTCCGCCGGCCTTCCGGTGGCCATTTCTATCATGGTGGCGGAACGGAATGCGGTCCGTGACTACTACGGCGGCCAGAAGGTCTTCCGTATTTCCATGGCAGCCCTCACGCTGACGGGGCTCTTTTTCAGTGCCCTCCTGTTCTTCGGCGCCCAGTGGCTCGTGGACAGCGGCATCGTCCGTGACCAGAGAGCCTACTGGTCCCTTCTGGCCCTGTCTCCGGCCGTGTTCTGTGCTACCCTGCTGGCTACGCTCCGGGGATATTTCCAGGGGCTCCAGCTCATGACGCCTACGGCTGTATCCCAGATCATCGAACAGGTGGTGCGGGTGGTGACCATGATCGCCTTTGCGGTGATTCTCCTGCCCTATGGATTGGAATTTGGCGCTGCCGGTGCTACCCTCGGCGCTGCTCCCGGTGCATTCACCGGTATCGTGGTGCTCATCGGGTTCTACTACATGACCCGGGGCTGGCGCCATGAACTGGCAGGGGAACAGGACCCCTCCATCAAACCCCAGAGTGCCCTTCATATCATCAAGCGGCTCCTGGTGCTGGCTATCCCCGTATCCCTGGCGAACATCATGCTTCCTATCGTTTCCAATATCGACCTCCTCATCGTTCCCCGCCGGCTGGAAGTGGCGGGCTTTACGGTGGAAGAGGCCACCACCCTTTTCGGCTACCTCACCGGCATGGCTACGGCCCTGGTCAATATGCCCACCATCGTCACCGCCTCCCTGGCGGCTTCCCTGGTGCCGGTCATTTCCGAAGCCATTGCCCAGAAGAAGGGGGACGTGGTGATGAAACGGACGGACACCGCCATGCGGCTGGCCAACCTTATCACCATTCCAGCTTTCATCGGCATGTGCGTCATTGCCACCCCCATTTCCGCCATGCTCTATGCTACCCCCGATGCGGGCCCCTGCATTGCGGTCATGAGCTTCGGTGTATTCCTCCTGGGGGTACAGCAGGTCACCACCGGCGTGCTCCAGGGCATGGGGAAGACCGCCATTCCGTTCATGAACATGGTCATTTCCGCCAGTGCCAAGGTCTTCCTGTCCTGGAACCTTACGGCCCTGCCCACCTGGGGCGTCCTGGGGGCTGCCTGGGCAACGAATGCGGACTTCGGCGTAGCGGCTATCCTGAACCTGATTTTCCTCTATAAATACCGCCACTACACCATGGATGTCATCCACACCATCAAGCTGTTCATCGCAGCGGGCATCATGGGGGCCGTGGTGCTGGGCGTTTACCACGTGGGGTACGGCGCAATCCACAGCAATACCCTGGCTACCCTGGCGGCCATCGCCGTGGGCGGCGTGGTTTACCTTGTGGGCATCGTCCTTATCCGCGCTGTAAAGCCGGAAGATGTGCAGGAAATTCCGAAAATCGGACCGAAACTGGCTGCTTATGTTGAGAAACTGAGCTTCAAGATCTGAATGAAAAGAAAAAGCTGTGAAAAATGGTTTTCCATTTTTCACAGCTTTTTTGTATGCCTGGCAGCTGGCGAAATCAATGCGTCGGAGCTTTGAGCTTTCAGCCTTGGGCCTTGGTCTGGTCAGCCGCTTCTCGGCGGCTGTCATGTGGCTATGTTTGCGTGCGAACAAGTGGGGGCTTCTAGCTGCCAGCTGTTAGCAATTAGGAAAGCTGGTCCGCCTGCGGCGCTTCCTTTCAGGCTGTCCGACAGCTTCTTCATGCCGTAGGCTGGTGAGCTTTCCTGGCTGCTAGGAGCCAGAAGCTAGAAGCCCCCACTTGTTCGCACGCCGCTCAGCTACAAGAAATCCGCGGCGGAGCCGCTAAGGGCTTGGATCCAGGTCTAGATCTGTAGCGCCAAAGACGCTATTCCCCTCGGTCTCGACCTCACTTTATCAGTCCCGGCGCTCCGGCCAGTCTCCGTTCCGTTTCCGATACCAGCTCTTCCATGATTTCTTCTACCGGCTGGATCTTTGTGAGATGGGTGAGGGACATGCCGGCCAGGACGAAGCCATTTTCCGTATCCCCTTCCACGGCGCCCTTCCTTGTGGTGCCGGTGGCCAGGGCAATGAGTTCCTCCAGGGGAGCCCCGCTGTATTCCTCTTTCAGATATTTATCGGAGAAAGCATTCCGGAGACCCCGGACGCTGTCGCCGGTGGTGAAGCCGGTGACCACGGAATCCGTGTCCTTTGCTTTGATGATGGCTTCCTTTGCCTTTGGGTGGAGCCGGCATTCTTCGGCCAGAAGGAACCGGGTGCCCATCTGGACGCCGGAAGCGCCCATGATGAGTGCCGCTGCGATGCCCCGGCCGTCAACGATGCCGCCGGCAGCGATGACAGGAATTTCCATGTCCGGCAGCACATTTTCCAGGAGTGCCATGAGGGTCAGTTTCCCGTCGTGGCCGCCGGCTTCCATGCCCTCCACGACAAGCGCATCAGCGCCCGCATCCTGCACCCGTTTGGCCAGCTTCACGTTCGGCACCACGGGTATGCATTTCACCCCGGCATGGTGGAGGTCGTCAAACCAGGGAACCGGGTTTCCGGCACCCAACGTGACGAAGGGCACCTTTTCATCGCAGATCACCTGGGCCACATCGTCCTTGTTCGGTGCCTGGAGCATGAGGTTCACGCCGAAGGTCTTGCCGGGGCCCAGGATGTCCTTCGCCCGGCGGATGTGGTCCCTCACCTCGTCCACCGTGAATCCGCCGGACCCGATGACGCCGGCACAGCCCGCATGGGCCATGGCTGCTGCCAGCACCCCGTCGGAAATATAAGCCATGGCTCCCTGGATGATGGGGTAGTCGATAGAAAGAAGTTCCGTAAGTTTTGTTTTCCAGGCCATAAGTATTGCCTCCTGTCATAGAAATAGGGAATAAGAAAGACCGGCTCAGGCCCTTTCTTCTTTCCTGAAATGGATGGTTCCTGTGATTCTGCCTCTATTATACTCATTCATGGGATAAATGGGAGAAGGGAAAATTTTGCCTGTAGTAGACAAGACCGAGACCGACGTCGAGAGAAATGGGGGCACAGCCCTAAAAAGTGAGGAGTGAGGAGTGAGGAGTGGTGGTGCGGCGCGACAGAATAGAAAGCGCCGCGGATTATCTAATCTTTTGCTTACAGCTGTCAGCTTACAGATGACAGAGTACCAGCATCATTGTAAAGGGAATCGTTCCAATGTGAGACATTCCCTAAGCATGCAGGCCCTTGGAGAAGGGCCGCGGCAAAGCCGAAGGATGGATTAATAGAACCGTTAAATGCTCAATGTGAGAAATCCAACGCTCAGGCATTATCTGCTTCGCAGATCCCGCCTCTTCGAGGCGGATCCATCCCCCGCCCTTTGGGCTGCCCCCGTTTGGCCTATAAGGAAGGCGCTTTTATGGGCAGGCTAAGCGCCTTTTGTATTCAGGCCAAACTTGGAAGTCCTCTGCAGGACTTCCATCTCCAAGTGTGCCCAGCATGGGCGCACTCTTAAGGGTGAAAGTCCCTAGACCGCCCGACAGCGGGAAGGTCATAGCCGAACACCAAGGGTGTCCATCGTGAGGTGGAATCTGAAGGAAGGTGCAGGCAAATCTCCGGTCCGATGTACAAGAACCACATAAGGCTACGGCAGGATGGATAAGGTTGCTTGACAAACTGAAATCCCATAGCTGTACGGAATTCTGCAGAGTACATGTGGCGGATATATGGAGAGAAAGAGTGCGTTCTTACCTGGGGAGGTCTCACGGACACAGCAGAATAAGGCTGTATTTACTGGGCTGTGCTGTGGTTGAAATAAGATTTGCCGTGAGAAGTCAGCAGAGGCCATAGTACCAGATGGCTCATAGGCATCTGGGAAGGGCCGAACTTTAGGAGATGTTAGTCAATGAAAGTAACCAACCATGGGCTTAAAGGCAGACAACTTCAGAAAGAAGACTACTGGCAGAAAGCAGCTGCGGAACAGCAAGGATATGCCGGAGTGCCCATCCATGTGAGGATTGCTGAACACAACAACATCATCGCAGACTTGCATAAGCAGGAATGCGAAAACTAAAGAACCGCCGTATACCGAACGGTACGTACGGTGGTGTGAGAGGTCGGCGGGCCGAAGCCCGCCTCCTACTCGATGGGGGCATTTGCTTACCGATATTCTCTGTATGTGAGACATCCTCTAAGAATGCAGGCCCTGGAGAAGGGCCGCGGCAAAGCCGCAGGATGGATTGACGGAACCGTTAAATGCTCAATGTGAGAAATCCAGCGCTCAGGCATTATCTGCTTCGCAGATCCCGCCTCTTCGAGGCGGATCCATCCCCCGCCCTTTGGGCTGCCCCCTTCTCTAAGGGGGCACGTGATTACCGATTTCCTTAATACGTGAGATAACCAATAGCATGCAGCTTTTTGCGGCGAAGCCGCTGGACCTCAACTCTCAAATCTCAAATCTCAACTCTTTCCCCAACCATGCAGGCCCTGGAGAAGGGCCGCGGCAAAGCCGCAGGATGGATTGAGGGAAAAGGCGGCGAAGCCGCTGAAGCTCAATTCTCTTCACTCAATTCTCAAATCTCAACTTTTTATTTGAGCATCTACTCCAAATTAATAGAGTACACTTAATACCGGATTTCCACATAGATGTTGTAGTATTAAAGTAACCGTGATATACTGTAATCGGTAAGACCTGGTATAATTCTGTTTCTTTCAGATGGGATTGTGATGGGAAAGTGATGAAGGTGAAAGAAGACTCCTTATTGATGCTGCTGCTTCCGGAAATGATGGACGGGGCGCAGGAAAGGTACGAGATTCTTCGACAGATTCATGAATGGCAGCCGGTGGGAAGGCATATTCTCGCCGTGCAGACGAAACTTCCTGAAAGCACGATCCGGAAACACATCGAAAAGATGGAAAAAGCAGGTCTTTTGATTTCCCGTCCTTCCGGCATGAGCCTCACGTCCAAAGGGGAGTCTCTCCTCGGACCCCTGGCTCCGTACCTGCAGAAGAGCCCCTCCCTTTCCTACATGGAGAAGAAACTGGAGTCCATCCTGTCCATGGAAAAGGTAATCGTGGTGAGAGGGGACTCGGACCGGTCTCCGGAAGTGAATAATGAAATCAGCCAGGAAGGGGCCCTGGTGCTCCTCAGGATCCTTCGGGACGGCCATATTGCTGCCGTCAGCGGCGGACCGGAGATTGCGGGCATTGCGAATGCCCTGCCCACGCTCCACATGAAGGTGGACGTGGTCCCCGCCCGGGGCGGTTTCGGCAGGAAAATCGAGTACCTGCCAAACCTGGTGGCCGCCAGGATGGCGGAAAGGCTGGGAGGGACCTACCACCTCATGACGATTCCCGACGGCCTTTCGCCGGAGCTGTTCCTGAAGGTGAAGAAGGAGCTTCCCCAATTGAAAGTGGTGGATGAACTCATTGCAAAAACGGATATTCTCCTCACCGGTGTGGATGATCCTGGGGATGCTTCGAGGTGGATGGAGCTTCCCGGCGACGTGAGGGCCCGTCTCGCAAGCCATGGGGCAGCCGGTGAGGCCCTGGGCCTCTATGTCGATATCCATGGCAAAGTTCTCTACCGTATGTACAATGCCGGTATTTCCGGGGACGAAATCTCATCGATTCCCCATGTGCTCATTGCGGCCGGAGGCAGTCACAAGGGCGCCGCCATTCTTGCCATGGCAAGGGCAGGGATCCGGGGCACCCTCATCACTGATGAAGGCGCAGGAAATGAAATCTTATCTTTGATGGTTGGAAAAGAGTCAGAAACAGGAGGGTACTAACATGACAAAAATTGGTATTAACGGATTTGGCAGGATCGGAAGACTGGTATTCCGGGGCATGCTGGACAGGGATGACCTGGAAGTCGTAGCAATCAACAACCCCAGCGGCGTCGAAACGGCTGCCTATCTTCTGAAGTACGATTCCGTCCACGGCCGTCTCGGCAAGAAGGTAGAAATCGACGGGGACGACCTCATCATCGAAGGGAAACGGGTCCATGTATTCCATGACCGGGATCCGGAACACCTGGACTGGAGCAAATATGGCGTAGAAATCGTGGTGGAATCCACGGGCAAACTGAAGGATAAAGCCAGCGCCGGCAAGCATATCAAAGGAACCGTGAAGAAAGTCATCATCACAGCTCCCGGCAAGGACGACGACGCCACCATCGTCATGGGCGTCAATGAAGGAACCTATGATCCGAAGAAGGATAATATCATTTCCAATGCTTCCTGCACCACGAACTGCCTGGCACCGGTGGTGAAGGTACTCCATGAAAAATTCCACATCAAACGGGGCCTCATGACCACCGTCCATTCCTATACCAATGACCAGGCCATCCTGGAAAAGGCCCACAAGAAGGATCCCAGAAGAGGCCGGGCAGCTGCGGAAAATATTATCCCCACCTCCACCGGTGCTGCAAAGGCCATCGGCATCGTGATTCCGGAACTGAAGGGTAAACTGAATGGCCTCGCCATCCGCGTCCCCACCCCCGATGTATCCCTGGTAGACCTGACCGTGGAACTGGGCAAAAACGTGACGAAGGAAGAAGTGAACGCCGCCCTGAAGGAAGCGTCTGAAGGAGAACTGAAGGGCATTCTTGCCTATACAGATGAACCCCTCGTTTCCAGCGATTTCCTCACCACCGACGTCAGCTCCACCGTGGACAGCCTCCTCACCATGGTGATGGAAGGAAACCTTGTCAAAGTCATCGCCTGGTACGATAACGAATGGGGCTATTCCATGAGAATCATTGACCTTGTTAAGTATGTAGCATCGAAAGGACTTTGATTATGAATAAAAAGACCATCTATGATTTGAAGCCGGAAGGAAAAACTGTGTATGTCCGGGTGGATTACAATGTGCCCCACGATAAAGAGGGCCACATCCTGGATGACCGCCGTATCCGCGCCACCATTCCCACCATCCGGTACCTCCTGGACCATGGGGCAGCGGTGGTCCTGGCCAGTCATATGGGTCGGCCCAAGGGCACGGTGAAGCCGGAACTGTCCCTGGCTCCCTGCGCGAAACGGCTGTCGGAACTCCTGCACCAGGACGTGCTTTTCTGCCCGGACTGCGTAGGTGATAAAGCAGCAGAAATGAAAAAAGCCCTGGAACCGGGGCAGGTATTGCTTCTGGAAAATCTCCGGTTCCATGGGGAAGAGGAAAAGAACGACCCCAAATTCGCAAAGGACCTGGTCAATGGATGTGACCTGGCGGTGAACGATGCCTTCGGCGTATCCCACCGCACCCATGCCTCCGTTGTAGGCGTCGGCAAAATCATGCCCATGGTTTCCGGTCTCCTCCTGAAGAAGGAAATCGACTTCCTGGACGGCGTCATCGAACATCCGGTACGCCCCTTTGCAGCCATCATCGGCGGTGCGAAGATCAGCGACAAGATCCAGGTCATTGCAAACCTCATGGAAAAGGCGGACGTCATCCTTATCGGCGGCGGCATGGCCAATACCTTCGTGGCTGCCCAGGGCTATGACATGGGCCGGTCCCTGCAGGACCGGGACCGGTTCGACCTGGCAAGGAACCTCATAAAGAAGGCCCACGAAATGGGCTCTGAAATCATGCTCCCCGTTGACTTCATGGCGGGCGATGCCTTCTCCGAGACCGCCCATACGAAAGTCCTTTCGGCCGATGAATTCTGTGACCCCTGGATGGCCCTGGATATCGGACCGAAGACCATTGAACTTTACGTGGAAACCCTGAAAAAGATGAAAACCGTCGTATGGAATGGCCCCATGGGCGTATTCGAAATGAAACCCTTCTCCAAAGGCACCTTTGCCATTGCCGAAGCCATGGCAAACCTCGACGCCACCACCGTCATCGGCGGCGGTGAATCGGCTTCTGTTGTGGACGAACTGGGGATCGAAGACAAATTCTCCCACGTATCCACCGGCGGCGGTGCCTCCCTGGAAATGCTGGAAGGCATGGTGCTCCCGGGCGTAGCCATTCTTGCGGATAAGGAGTGATTCCTTTTGAGAAAAATCCTGATCGCAGGAAACTGGAAAATGAATATGACCGTCACCGAGGCGGCGGCCTTCTTCAAGTCATTCAGAATCAAGAAAAACGATAAGCTGGAGCTCCTTTTCTGTCCGCCCTATATCGACCTTCCCATGGCCCGGTTCTTCCTGGAAAACTCTTCCATCCGCTGGGGCGCCCAGAATGTGTACCCCGAAGAGAAGGGAGCCTTCACCGGCGAGATTTCCCCGGCCATGCTGAAGGACGTGGGCTGCTCCTACGTCATCTGCGGCCACTCCGAAAGGCGGCAGATTCTGGGAGAATCCGATGAATTCGTGGCTCGGAAAGTGAAAGCGGTGCTCTCTGCCGGCATGGTGCCCATTCTCTGTGTGGGCGAAACAGGGGAAGAGAGGAAACTGGGACAGACGGAAGAACGGATCGGAAGTGAAATCCGTACCGCCCTCTTCGAACTGTCTGAAGAAGACGTGAGCCGCCTGGTTATCGCCTATGAACCGATCTGGGCCATCGGCTCCGGTACCGCAGCTACCCCGGAAGATGCGGAAGACATATCTTCCTTCATCCGCCGCACTGTGAAAGAGGCGGCAGGGAAGAAGGCAGCCGAAGAGGTCCGTATCCTCTACGGCGGCTCCGTGACAGCCGGCAACATCGCTGATTTCCTGAAAGAAAAGGACATCGACGGCGGCCTCGTCGGCGGCGCCAGCCTGAAGGCGGACGATTTCCTTTCCATTTATAAAAAGGCCTGTGAATAACAGCGCTATGGCAGTACTCTTCGTGGATTTCACGAAAATATAAAATAACCCTATTACAGGAGGATGAAAAAGCATGGCAGCAATTACAGATTTACATGCAAGAGAAATTCTGGATTCCCGCGGAAATCCGACGGTGGAAGTAGAAATGGCACTGGAAGACGGCACCTTTGCAAGGGCCGCCGTTCCTTCCGGCGCATCCACCGGCATGTTCGAAGCCACCGAACTTCGGGATGGCGACAAGAGCCGTTACGGCGGCAAGGGAGTCCTGAAAGCCGTAAACAATGTAAATGGAGAAATTGCGGATGCCGTCCTGGGCTGGGATGCCAGCGACCAGCGGGGCCTGGACCATATCCTTATCAACCTGGACGGCACGGAAAACAAGAGCCGCCTCGGTGCCAATGCCATCCTCGGCGTATCCCTGGCCGCTGCCCATGCAGCAGCTGAATCCGCAGGACTGCCCCTGTACCAGTACCTGGGCGGCGTCAATGCCCACAACCTGCCGGTGCCCATGATGAACATCATGAACGGTGGCGCCCATGCAGACAACAACGTGGATATCCAGGAAAGCATGATCATGCCGGTGGGGGCACCAAGCTTCCGTGAAGGCCTGCGCATGTGCGCTGAAATCTACCATTCCCTGAAGGACGTACTGAAGAAACAGGGCCTCTCCACCGCAGTCGGCGATGAAGGGGGCTACGCACCGGACCTTCCGTCCAACGAAGCAGCCATGGAAGTCATCTGCGAAGCCATTGAAAAAGCAGGCTACACCGCCGGCAAAGATGTGGTCCTTGCCACCGACGTAGCAGCTTCCGAACTTCTGGGGGATGACGGCCTCTACCACCTGGCCGGCGACCACACCGCCAAGACAAGCGATGAAATGATCGAATTCTACGAAAAACTGATCGACCAGTACCCCATTATCTCCATCGAAGATGGCCTGGGCGAAGAAGACTGGGATGGCTGGAAGAAACTCACCGAAAAACTGGGCAAGAAAGTCCAGCTCATCGGGGACGACCTCTTCGTCACCAACACAAAGCGCCTGTCCAAGGGCATCCACATGGGCGTAGCCAACTCCATCCTCATCAAACTGAACCAGATCGGTACCCTCACCGAAACCATGGAAGCCATCCAGATGGCCCAGAGATGCGGCTACACCACCGTCATTTCCCACCGCTCCGGTGAAACCGCAGACACCACCATTGCCGACGTGGCAGTGGCAGTAAACGCTGGCCAGATCAAGACCGGCGCCCCGGGCCGTACAGAACGGGTAGCCAAGTACAACCAGCTCCTCCGCATTGAAGAAGACCTGGACGCCGACTCCTTCTACGGCAGCGCTGCCCTGACACACAGGATGAGACGGTTTGAATAATAACACAAAAAAACTCCTGCCTTTGGGCAGGAGTTTTTTAGATTGAGGCCGAGGTCGAGATCGAGGGGCCAGCCTGCGGCGGACGGGTGGCTGAGAGTGCGTGTGAACGTACGGGGGCTTCTAGCTATTAGCTTCTAGCTGCCAGGAAAGCTCATCGGCCTACGGCATGATTGCCGTTCACGCAAATTTTGGCGCCGTAGGCGGACCAGATTTCCTAGATGCTAACAGCTAACAGCTAGAAGCCCCCGCCTGTTTGTACGACATTCAGCCACACAGCTCCCGCCCGTACGCACAATGCTCAGCCACCTTAAAAAACAGATGAAATCTGCTATCTCTTCATGGTATAATGTATAAGCATTATGACCGCAGAAAAGTTTCACTAAAGGAGCGAGAACTATGAGCAAAGTATACGTAACAGGACATAAATCCCCGGATACCGACAGCATTGCCGCTGCCATTTCCTATTCCTACCTGAAGAGACAGCTCGGCATGGACGCCGTGGCAGCCCGGGCAGGGGAACCGAACAAGGAAACGAAGTTCGCCCTGGACTACTTCAAGGTAGAACCGCCGGTACTCCTCACCTCCGTTGCCCGGAAGAACCCGGACGATGAGAAGACGAAGGTGATTCTGGTGGACCACAACGAATCCAAGCAGTGCGTGGACGGCATCAAAGACGCTGACGTACTGGAACTCATCGACCATCACCGGCTCGGGGACTTTGAGACGGACACCCCCATTTTCATACTCATCCGTCCCGTGGGCTGCGTAAATACCGTCATCTGGGGCCTCTACAAACAGAACCATGTACAGCCCTCCAAAGAAGTGGCTGGCATGATGCTGTCTGCCATCATTTCTGATACTGTCCTCTTCCGTTCCCCCACCTGTACCGAAGAAGATAAGCAGGCTGTAAAGGAACTGGCTGAAATCGCCGGCGTGGACTATGAAAAATACGGCATGGACATGCTGAAAGCGGGCGCCGACATTTCCGACTACTCCGCTGAAAAACTGGCCCACAACGACACGAAGGAATTCGAAGCCGGCGGCAAGACATTCAGCTGCGGCCAGATTTCCGTGATGGACGTGGATCCCATCAACGCCAAGAAAGCAGACATCATGAAGGAACTGGAAGCCACCAAGGCAGCAAAGAACTATGAAGCTTCCTACCTCATGGTTACCAATATCCTCACAGAAGATACCTACCTCTGGTTCACCGACGGCGCAGAAGCAGCCGCTGAAAAGGCTTTCGGAAAGAAAGCGGAAAATGGTGCCATTTACCTGCCGAAGGTGATGTCCCGTAAGAAACAGGTGGCTCCGTTCCTCCTGAAGGTTTACGGAGAATAAGCAGAAAGCTGGAAGAACCCTTAGCGGCGAAGCCGCTAGGGGTTTCTTAAGTATGGGAGATTCGCCTTCGGCGAATCTGTAGCTGGTGGCTGGTAGCTGGGCGTTCAGGCCCTTCGGGCCCGATGACAGGTGAGTGGGTAATCAGCTGAACCTGTGAGGGATTCCAGCTGCCAGCTATCAGCTTCCAGGAAAGCTGTTTCGCCTGCGGCGTTTCGTACAGTGATCACGAACATCCTATGAGTGGCTCTATCTGTAAAAGCGCTCCCCCTTGGAGATGGAAGTCCTGCAGAGGACTACCAAGTTTGGCCTGAATACAAAAGGCGCTTAGCCTGCCCATAAAAGCGCCTTTCTTATAGGCCAAACGGCGGCAGCCCAAAGGGCGGGGGATGGATCCGCCTCGAAGAGGCGGGTTCTGCGACACAGGCAAAGGGCAGCTGATGGAAGCGTCGCAGGCCAATAACCTGGCTCCCCCCTCGGGGGAGCTGTCTGCGGAGCAGACGGAAGGGGCATTTGCGGCGAAGCCGCTGGACCTCAACTCTCAAATCTCAAATCTCAAATCTTCGCCGCAAAGCGGCTGTTCCCATAAGGAGTAAGAATGAACAACTATTTAGATACATTAAATGACCGCCAGCTGGAAGCGGTGAAGCAGGTAGAAGGTCCGGTGCTCATCATGGCCGGCGCCGGGTCCGGGAAGACGAAAGCCCTGACCTGCCGCATTGCCCACATGCTGGAGCTCGGCATCCGTCCGGGAGAGATTCTGGCCATTACCTTTACGAACAAGGCGGCCAAGGAAATGAGAGACCGGGTGCACAGCCTCGTCGGTCCCCAGGCGGACCGTATCTGGATGTACACATTCCATTCCTTCGGCGCCCGATTCCTCCGGAGGGAAATCAACAACTACCCTCCCTACACGGACAAGTTCACCATCTACGATTCCGACGATTCCAAACAGCTCGTGAAGAACGTACTGAAGGAACTGAACCTGGACGACAAGCAGTTCCAGCCAAACGCCATCCAGGGCAGCATTTCCTCCGCCAAGAACAAGCTCCTGTCGCCGAAGGCCTTCCGCCAGCAGGCGGGGGGAAACTTCTACAACCAGAAGGTGGCCGACGTATACGACCTCTACGATAAGCACATGAAGCAGAATAACGCCCTGGACTTCGACGACCTTCTCTTCGTGACCACCGCCCTTTTGGCCAACGAGACCATACGGAGAAGGTGGCAGGACCGGTTCCATTACATCCTCATCGACGAATACCAGGACACGAACCACGCCCAGTACCTCATGGCGAAGTACATTGCTGGCAGCCTCCAGAATATCTGCGCCGTAGGCGATGCGGACCAGAGCATCTATTCCTGGCGGGGTGCGGACCTCCGGAATATCATGGATTTCAAGTCCGACTATCCCAAGGCGAAGATCATCAAGCTGGAGCAGAACTACCGCTCCACCCAGACCATCCTGGACGCCGCCAACGCGGTGATCGAAAATAACCTGGACCGGCCGTCGAAGAAGCTGTGGACCTCGAAAAAAGGAGGGACCCACCTGAAGTGGTACACCGCCATGGACGAACACAACGAGGCGGAATTCATCGTGAATACCATGAAGAAGAAGCACGATGAAGACCACGAGCCCTATGGAAATATGGCGGTCCTATACCGCATGAACGCCCAGTCCCGGGTACTGGAAGAAACCCTGGTGAAACGGGGCATCGGCTACACCATGGTGGGGGGCACAAGGTTCTACGACCGGGCGGAAATCCGGGACATCATGGCCTACCTGAAAGTGATCAATAACTTTCGGGATAACATCAGCCTTGCCCGGATCATCAACGTGCCGAAGCGGGGCATCGGTGCCACTACGGTGCAGAAACTTTCCGACTACGCCAATGCGGGCGGCATGTCCATGTTCGAAGGCATCATGGCGGTGGAGGGGTCCTCCATTGCTCCTGCCGCCCAGCTGAAACTGCAGAATTTCAGCGCCATGATCTTTGATTTCCTGAACGCCTCTACGGAAATGAATATCTTCGACCTTCTCCAGAAAATCATGACCGATACGAAGTATCTGGCCCAGCTCCAGGAAAGCAATGATCCCCAGGCCCAGAGCCGGGAGGAAAACCTGGGTGAACTTCTTTCGGTGGCCAAGGACTTTACCACAAACCATCCCGGTGAGGGACTGGCGGAATTCCTGGAACAGGTGGCTCTCGTGAACGACGTGGACGGCTACGAGGAAACGGACGACAAGGTGACCCTCATGACCATGCACAGCGCCAAGGGCCTGGAATTCCCTATAGTCTTCCTCCCCGGCATGGATGAAGGCATTTTCCCCGGCGTCCGGTCCCTCATGGAAGAATCGAGGCTGGAAGAAGAACGGCGCCTCTGCTACGTGGCCATTACGAGGGCGAAGAAGGAGCTTTACCTCTGCAACGCCCACATGCGCACCATGTACGGCCAGATTAAGCCCTACGCCGCCAGCCGTTTCCTGGACGAAATCCCACCGGATCTCATGGACCACGTGAACGACGATGAGAAACAGGAAAGAGTCCACACCGCAAGGCGCTGGCAGAATGAGACCAGAAGCCGCTATGCCCTCTCCGACGCGGCGGTGGTGAACAAACCCAAAAAGAACAGCGTCAAAGCACGGTATGACTGGAAAGTGGGAGACACCGCCATCCATAACCTCTGGGGAAGGGGGAAAGTGGTGGCAGTCACCGGAGGAGACCGGAATATGATGATAAAAGTGGATTTCTCAGGAAAAATCCGTCAGCTTATGGTGGCCTTTGCGCCCATTACAAAAGAGGAATAAAGAAGGGATACTATGGCATCGGAAGAAATCAGGAAAAAGGTAGAAGCACTGCGGAAAGAGATCCGCCATCACAGCTATCTGTACTATGTGAAAGATGCACCGGAAATCACGGACTATGAATTCGACCATCTCTACCGGCAGCTGGTGGACCTGGAGAAGGAATACCCCGAGCTGGTGACCCCCGACTCTCCGACCCAGCGGGTAGGAGGCAAGGCCTCCGACGATTTCCAGAAGGTCCGTTTCCGTAAGCCCATGCTGAGCCTTGCCAACGCATTCAGCGCCGACGAGCTCCGGGACTTCGACCGCCGGGTGAAGGAAGGACTTCACACAGACCACGTGGAGTATATTACGGAACTTAAAATCGACGGCCTTTCCATGAACCTGATCTATGAAAACGGCAGCCTCGTCCAGGGCCTTACCCGGGGCGACGGCAGGGTAGGGGAAGATGTGACGGCCAACGTGAAGACCATCCACACCATTCCTCTCTACATCGAAAACGCACCGGCCTACATGGAAGTCCGGGGGGAAGTGTACATGCCGAGAAAGAGCTTCATCGCCCTGAATGAAGAACGGGATGAAGCGGGACTCATGCCCTTCGCCAACTGCCGGAACGCCGCTGCCGGTTCCCTCCGGCAGCTGGATCCCCACGTCACCGCTGCCCGGAACCTGGCCTTCTTCGCCTATGCTTTAGGGGACATCCAGGGACTGGAAATCAGGTCCCAGGAAGAGCTGCTGAAGCAGCTGGAGGCCTTCCATTTCCAAGTGAACCCGAACTACCGGAAATGGGACTCCATCGAAGGGGTTATCAAAGGAGTCAACGAATGGGAACAGAAGCGCCATGACCTGGGCTACGACACCGACGGCATGGTGATCAAGGTCAACGACTTCGCCCAGCAGAACATCCTGGGCGCCACGGTGAAGGACCCGAAGTGGGCCATGGCCTACAAATATCCACCGGAAGAAGTGGAGACGAAGGTGGAGCGCATCATCGTCACCATGGGTCGCACCGGCGTCCTCACGCCATCGGCGGACCTGACGCCGGTGCACCTGGCAGGCACCACCGTGAAACGGGCCACCCTCCACAACATGGACTTCATCCACGAAAAGGACATCCGCGTAGGAGACCACGTGATGATCTACAAGGCCGGCGAAATTATCCCGGAAATCTCCACGGTTCTGAAGGACAAGAGAAACGGCACGGAACAGGTCTTTGAAATGCCCGATACCTGCCCCATCTGCGGGGAGCCGGTACACCGCATCGAAGGGGAAGCGGCCTACCGCTGCACGAACCCCAACTGCGGCGGCGTGGTCCGGGAAAAACTGATCCACTTCTCCTCACGGGACGCCATGGACATTGAAGGCATGGGCCCTTCCGTGGTGGACAGCCTTCTGGCCTACCACCTGGTAGAAGACCCGGGAGACTTCTACCGCCTGAAACAGGAAGACATCGAACAGATTGAACGGATGGGCGAAAAGAGCGCAGCCAACCTCATCGCTGCCATTGCCGACAGCAAAGGCCGGGGCCTGGCCAAACTCCTCTTCGGCCTGGGCATCCGCTTCCTGGGCGCCAAGGGGGCAGAACTCATTTCCCGCCGCTTCGGCACCATGGACGCCATTATCGGTGCCAGTGCAGAGGACATCCAGGAAACCGAAGGCATCGGGAAAGTCATCGCAAAGAGCCTCTACGACTACCTCCACGACGTGAAGAACCTTTCCGTCATCAATAAACTGAAAGACGCCGGAGTCCTCATGGAAGACGTGAAAGAAGAAACCGAAGGCCGGGCCTTCGAAGGAGAAATGGTGGTGCTCACCGGCAAACTCACCTCCATGGGACGGAGAGAAGCGGGAGACATCATCAAACGCCAGGGCGGCGACACCCAGTCCTCGGTAACCAATAAAACCACCCTCGTCGTAGCCGGAGAAGATGCGGGCAGCAAACTGGAAAAAGCCAGGGCCAAAGGAATCCCGGTCATCGACGAAGCCACATTCCTCGCCAGGGCAGGAGTGAGGCAATAGCAGCGGAGCTGCTATTGCGATGGAGACCGAGGCCGAGATCGAGGGGGACCGCCTCCGGCGGAAAAGATAGAATTGAGAATTGAGTTTTGAGAATTGAGGTCCCGCGGCTTCGCCGCAAAAGAGCCCCAGCCTCCCCTCTTTAGAGGGGAGGGGGACCGCTTGCGGTGGAGGGGTGGCCGCGAAGCGGCTGACCCTGCGAAGTGCCATGTGGCTGGGCGGCGTGCGAACGTATGGGGGCTTCTAGCTTCTAGCTTCCAGCTGCTAGCTGTTAGCAACTGGGAAAGCTGGTCCACCTGCGGCGCTTCAGCAAACCTCAACCTCCTGCAAGTGACACTATCAGTAAAAAGCGTTCCCCCTTGGAGAAGGGGGACGGCCAAAGGCCGGGGGATGGATCCGCCTCGAAGAGGCGGGATCTGAGGAGTTTTTGTGGCTGGCCGCGTGTGTGAACGTATGGGGGCTTCCAGCTGTTAGCTGCTGGCTTTCAGGAAAACTGGCCAGGCCCTGCGGGCAAATGAGATTGAGGCCGCGGTCGAGATCGAGGAAATAGGGCCCTGCGGGCCGGATGCCATCAGATTCTACCAGCGACTTTGCTGGTAAATGTGGCGGCGTACCCATTGTGGTGCGCCGCCTTTTGTATTGCCCACAGCGGCGAAGCCGCAGATGGGTCCCTGATGACTCTATCCCCAAAAACGTGCCATTGACTCTGCAGGAGGCTCTCTTCCCAGAAGAGAGCTGCCCACGGGGCTGAGAGATGGGGATGGGAATGGCCCGCAGGATCCATCAGAATACCTCTGTCTGCTGGCGCAGACATCTCCCTTTAAAAAAGGGAGACTATCCATCGGCGGCTGTTGCCGCAGGATATCAGCCTGCGGCGCTGTCTCCCCAAAAGATAGGTGAGGCAGGGGCAGTTTCAGGGCATCGCAGCTGGCACACTAAAAAGGCAGTGTCCCATCAGGGGGCACTGCTTTTTGTATTGGAGGATACAGGGAAGAGAGAAGAGAGAAGAGGGAAGAGGGAAGAGCGTATCCGCCGCGAAGCGGCTGACCCAGTCTGACCGTCTGCAGTCTGACTGTCTGCCGTCTATCAGCTACACCGCCAGCCATACGCCTGACCGCTATCGGCTGACCAGCTTTCCTAATAGCTAGCCGCTGGCAGCTGGAAGCCCCCAATTGTTCGCACGGTGGCTGGCCACCCGACACCCGGCCCGGAGGGCCTGGCCAGCTCAAGGCTCAAGGCTGAAGGCTCAATGCCCTCGTCCGCTCGCACGCAAGCTTTACGGCTGCTTCCTACCTTTCTCCAGGGCTTCCGCCTTTTCCCGGTCCTTTTCCGCCAGGTCCTTTTTTCCGGTCTTTTCGTAGAGAGTAGCCCGGAAACGGTAGCTACGGGCATCGCCCGGTTTCCTCTTCAGGAATTCATCCATATCGGGGATCCCCTTTTCCGGCTGTCCCATGGCGTCGAAGGTCTGGGCACGGCTGCGCCAGGTCTCCGCATGATTGGGGTACTTTTGGATTCCCTCAGTGAGGATTTCCAGCGCTTTTGTGTAGTCTCCTTTTTCTTTATAGGTAAAGCCCAGGTTATTCAGAATCATGCCTTTGTCCTCTTCTTTGGCAGCGGCGAGTCCCTTTTCATAGATTCCGATGGCCCGGTCGTAATCTCCGGCTTCATTGTATATATTTCCAAGGCCTATATAGGCAAGGGTCTCATCGGGCTGCAGGCGGAGGGCTTCCTGGTAATCGGCTTCCGCTTTTTTGTTTTCATTCAGTTCCCTGTAACATAATCCCCGCTGTGTCAGGTTAAAGGCTTTCTGTTTTCCGCCCAGGTTTATGGCTTCCGTGTAATCAGCGGCTCCCCGGGCGTAGTCTTTCCTGCTTAGGAAGAACCAGCCCCGTTCGGACCAGGCAGCCGGATTGTGGGGAGACGGGTGACGGCGAGATCCAGGATCTTCAGTGCTTCATCGTCCTTTCCGTCTCCCTGGTAGAGCTGGGCCAGCAGCCGGTAGGTTCTCATGAGTTTGCTTTTCCGGTCCACCGCCTTCTGCAGGTTCTCCCGGGCAAGGTCATCCTTTTTCTGCTGCGTGTAAATAAAGCCCATCATATCATAGGGCTTGGATGCCTCCGGCTTCAGCCCGGACGCCTTTTCCATCCAGGTCAGGGCGGTATCGTCCTTCCTTTCAGCCCTGTAAATAAGGCCGGTCATATAGACAGCCCTGAAATTTCCGGGGTCTTTCTCCAGCACCTTTCCATAGCTTGCCAGGCTTTCATCGTACCGGGAAAGGTGGAAAAGAGTCTCCGCTTCTTCCAGTTGGGTGGCTTCATGAAATGTGCCCGGCAGGTTCACGGACAGGGCACGGCGGAAGTCTGCCAGTGCCTTTTCATAGTCCTTCAGGTCCTTATAGATGGAGCCCCGGGCCATATAGGAAAAGGCATCGGACCGATTGACTGCGATGGCTTTTGTAAAAGTATCGACTGCGCCTGTGGGATCCCCGTTCATAAACTGCAGGGTTCCCAGTATGCGATAGTTGATGTCGATCCGGGGAGAGAGACGGATGGCCTCTTGCAGATAACCTATAGCCTTCGGCAGGTCCTGGTGATCATTCCTGCTGTAAAGAATGCCCAGCATGGTATGGAGCATCCATTCATCCGGTCCGTCGGCGATGGCTTTTTCCGTCCACCGGCAGGCATCATCAATGCGGTTGGCCAGCATATAGAAATGGCCCACCACCGCATCAATGGTGCCCCTCTTATCGGACCGCGCCGCTTCCCGGGCGGAAAGGAAGGCAGCCTCCGCCTCTCCAAAGTTCCCCTGTTGCAGGAGAGAAATGCCCCTCTTCAGTTCCTTTACATCCCTGGTGGCCATGCTGCTCGAGGCACTGATGCCTGACGCTTCTGCTATTCCCGCTTCCTGGGTGAGCCGGGTCCCCAGGGCCGAAGCAAACCGGGAAATTGAAGAACTGTCCCCACCGCCCTCTGCTGCCACCGATACAAGGGGCACAGACAGGGACAGAGCCAGAGCCATAAGAACGGCGAAACCTTTTCTTTTCATAGAACCACTCCCTCACAAAAAGCCGGTAGATATGCTGACTACATTATATAAAAAGAATTGAGATTTGAGAATGGAGAAGCTTGAAACATAAGCTCCCGACAACAAGCTTACTTTTGGGGTAACTTTATAAAGCCCCTGGAAAATCTAATTTTTTTCGGGGTTATTCCCTCCTAAAGCTGTTGTATAATAACTTTAGGTTCTTTATGAACCGGACGTGGTTAACGGATTGCTGCTGTCAATCAACAACAGTTATCCCCTGCGAAGCAAGGTATTCAGCGAGTTGAGTCCTCGTCATTACCCTTTTAGCCTTTTTAGGCTTCTTCGCAGTCATGTAGCCGTCAGTTTTGTAAGGCTCGTCCTTACTTAAGATGTGCCAGATGGCAGTCAGGAACATCTTACAGATTGCGATGATGGCTTTCATGTAACCACGTCTGCTTTTTATACGGTTAAAGCGACTTGTAATTTCCGGGTGGTCTTTTGAACGTACAACTGATCTGGCAATATTAACCAGCAGCGGTTTCAAATATTTCCCTGCCCGGGATATTTTTCTGCCTTTTACCTTGTGGGCACTTGAATCGTGGCTCGGACATACACCTGCCCATGAACAAAGATGTCTGGCCGAAGGAAATACACTCATGTCCGGACCAATTTCTGCCAGCACCCGCATAGCGGTAAATGGGTCCCTGTCAAATCCTGGGACCGTCCTGATCAGCTCCAGCTGATGAGCATAGGGTTTCATTCTCTCTGCAACGTCCTGCTTGAGCACTGCTTCATCTTTCACAGTTCTGTCTAACCTGCTGAAGGCCACTTTGAGTTTGGACAAAGAAGATATATCTACAGATGATGCCTTTGCTACTGCCTCTTGGATAACAGGGATTGGCGTCTTGCATCGTTTTCCAATGAATGGGGCCACATTAAATTTCTCACCAGGATGATTAAGCATATAGTCAATGATTGATCTTGATGTCTTCCCAAATACATCTGAAAAAACAACATCAAGTTTGATGCCTTCCCCGGTTAAGCAATTCAGTATGCGGTTTTTCTCTCCAGTCATTGCATTATGAATTTTCTGGCAGTACCGGATTGTTGACCTCATGATTCTGAATTCTTTTGATGGAATAAAACTTGCAACCACACGTCCACTGGCATAGGATTTTGCAATCCATTTTGCATCAGCGGGATCACTCTTTTTACCTTTTAATGGTTTGGTGTACTTGGGATGAGACACAAGGGGATGTAATCCGGCTTCTTCCGCTGCATCATATATTGGATGCCAGTATTGTCCGGTAGACTCCATACATACATCATGACAGTTTTTGGAAATGATCCAATCAGTCATTTTCTTCAGGTCTTTGGGATACGTAGTAAACTGGGCGGTATAATATTTAACCGGACTGTCACTATTGTCATAGATAAAGACGGCTGCAAATACTGATTTCTTATGGACATCGAGCCCACAGCATATGGGATGAATATATTCATTTCTGTCACCAATTTCCATGCGTTCATGCATTGCATCTTTCCTCCTTTCTACAATAAGGATAAATAAAGAAGTAAAGGTGAATGTAGCGGACATTGACTGATCATTCTGAATCAATCGAGACGATTGTACAAAGATATAAGCTTACGGGCTCTATTGCCGGGCCAAAACCCGGCGGCACCAATTTTCAATTCCAAAGAATGATCTCCATATTTAATTGAACGGGGTAGTCGCTGCCACAGCTCCACCACTCAGCTCCACGGGTTTATGTAGTATATCCGCCCATCCACCATAAGTATGTACCCAAATAGGGGATAAAACCAATAGAAAGTGATGTTAGACAACTCCCGTTTCTTTGATATTCAGTGGCGCACCGCGCCCAATCTCTAATTGAGGTCCCGCGGCTTCGCCGATAAAGGCAGAATTGAGAATTGAGTTTTGAGAATTGAGGTCCCGCGGCTTCGCCGCAAAAACACCCTGCCCTCCCTCTTTAGAGGGAGGGGGGACCGCTTTAGCGGTGGGTGGCCGTATGGGGGCTTTTAGCTGTTAGCTGCTGGCTGCTGGCTTTCAGGAAAGCTGGCCAGGCCCTGTGGGCAAATGAGATCGAGGCCGCGGTCGAGATCGAGGAAATAGGGCCCTGCGGGCCGGATGCCATCAGATTCTACCAGCGACTTTGCTGGTAAATGTGGCGGCGTACCCATTGTGGTGCGCCGCCTTTTGTATTGCCCACAGCGGCGAAGCCGCAGATGGGTCCCTGATGACTCTATCCCCAAAAACGTGCCATTGACTCTGCAGGAGGCTCTCTTCCCAGAAGAGAGCTGCCCACGGGGCTGAGAGATGGGGATGGGAATTGATGGTACCGGGCCCGCAGGGCCCTATCCTCTCGATCTCGACCTCGGTCTCGATCTTATCCGCCCGTTTACATGCAATCCCCAGCCATACATCTGCCGCGGGGCGGCGGGACCTCAACTCTCAACTCTCAACTCTCAACTCTTAGCGGCGCAGCCGCTGATCCCCCAACCCCTTTACATCGAAAACTATCCATGATATAATATGGTTGTCGAGAGATATCGATACAGTTTAGACAAGTAAAAACAATTTATTATATAAGTTTAAAGCAAAGGAGACCTATCATGAAATTATCCAAGAAACTCTTGAAAGCACTGAACGGACAGATCAATATGGAACTGGCTTCTGCCTACCTCTACCGCGCCATGTCCCACGACATGAAGAACCTCGCCCTCCATGGCTATGCGAAATGGCTGGACAAGCAGTATGAAGAAGAAAGGGAACATGCCTTTAAGATCATTTCCTACGTGGAAGACAGGGATGGGGTAGTGGACTTCGATGACATCGCCGGCGTAGGCAAGCACTACGGCTCCCCCCTGGACGCAGCGAAGGACTCCCTTGCCCATGAAGAAAAGGTGTCCGCCGCCATCCGTGACCTCTTCCGCCTCGCCCGGGAAGAAGGGGACATTGAGACGGAGCTCTTCCTCCAGTGGTTCATTACAGAACAGGTGGAAGAAGAAGTGAATGCCCGGGACAACGTGGCAGGCTTCGAAAAGGCAAAGGACTGCGAAGGCCTCCTCTACATGTTCGACGCCCACCTCGGCGGCCGGTAAGAAAAACTACAAAAGCTCCTGTCCCCAAAAGGGACGGGGGCTTTTATTATGCCTGAAAAGAATAGAACCTGAGGTCATCTATATCGATTATAAATCCATGATTTCCTTTATTGACGGCTCTATTAATTCCCCAATAAAATAGAGAAAGAATAAATGTGCGGATATTGATTTTGATACCAGTGGATAATTGCGAGGTGACTCATGGAACCATCGACACTTGGCAGGGAAGGGGAAATTCTTGCCCGTAGATATTTAGAACGTAAAGGGTATTCTTATTTGACAGGAAATTTTAAAAGAGCCCACGGAGAAATTGACCTGATCATGAAAGATAGAGATACCCTGGTTTTTATCGAAGTGAAGACCCGCCGGAACAGAAGGTACGGGGAGCCCGTGGAATCCGTGGGCTTCACGAAGCAGAGACATATAAAATACGGTGCCCGGGTCTACGTGAACAGTCATCGCATTACGGACACTCCCATCCGGTTCGACGTGGTGGAAATCCTGTTTCTTCCTTCCGGGGAAGTAAAGTACCGGCATACGAGAAACGCATTTTATTGATTTCCAGTAAGAAAGGAGCTCTCTATGTACGCAAAAGTATTCGGTACCACCACCTTTGGTCTGAACGGCCATGTTATCGGTGTAGAAGTGGATATTAACAAGGCATTTCCCGCTTTTGATATCGTCGGCCTGCCGGCCGCTTCCATCAAAGAGTCCAAAGAACGGGTGCATTCGTCCATCCGCAATTCCGGCTACCACTTCCCGGTGGACAAAGTAACGGTAAACCTGGCGCCGGCGGACCTGAAGAAAGACGGTTCCGGCCTGGATCTTCCCATCGCCATCGGCCTCCTGACGGCCAGCGGGGAAATCCCCCAGGAATGTCTGAAAGATACCATTTTCATCGGAGAACTGTCTTTGAAGGGAGAAATCCGTGCGGTTCCCGGCATCCTGTCCATGGTGCTGGCAGGAAAGGAAAAGGGAATTTCCCGTTTCTTCATGGCCCCTGAAGTAACCAATGAGGCCCTGCTCTGCGAAAATATCGAAGTTTATGGTCCGAGGACCCTGAGGGAACTCGTGGAATTCCTGCTTGGCCGGGAATCCATGGCCCCTGCCGTGCGGCGAGAATCGAGGTCCCATATCATGAGTGACGTGGACTTTGCAGAAGTCCAGGGACAGGTCATGGCGAAAAGAGCTATGGAAATTGCAGCTGCCGGTGCCCATAATGTGCTCATGACCGGTCCTCCGGGGTCCGGGAAAACCATGCTGGCCCGCCGAATCACCACCATACTGCCTCCCATGACCAGGGAAGAAGCCCTGGAAGTGACGAAGATCTACAGCGTAGCCGGCCTGTTCAAAGCTGAAGACATCATCCGGGAACGGCCATTCCGCAGCCCCCACCACACCATTTCCATGGCCGGCCTCATAGGCGGTGGCACCATTCCTCGGCCCGGGGAAGTGACTTTGGCCCACCGGGGAGTGCTCTTTCTGGATGAACTGCCCGAATTTCCCCGGTCCGTACTGGAAGTCCTCCGGCAGCCCCTGGAGGACCGGGAAGTTCATATTTCCCGGGTCAATGCTTCCTTCACCTACCCCGCCGATTTCATATTAATCGCCGCCATGAACCCCTGTCCCTGCGGCTATCTGGGGGATCCGGACCATCCCTGTACCTGTACGGACGGTGAAATCCGAAGTTATGGCCGGAAGATTTCCGGTCCCCTGCTGGATCGCATCGACCTCCATGTTTCCGTACAGCGTCCCAAATACAGTGAATTGACGGCTACTATCCAGGGAGAGCTGTCATCGGCCATCGCCCAACGGGTGGATGGAGCCAGAAAAATCCAGGCACACCGCCTTTCCAAATGGCACATGCAGAACAATGCCCAAATGGGCCACCGGCAGCTCAAGGAAACCTGCACTTTGGACAAAGAGGGGACAGAAATGCTTCGGGAAGTATTTGAAAAGCTTCATTTATCCGCTCGAAGTTACGACCGCATTATCAAGGTGGCTCGAACCATTGCAGATTTGGATGGGCAGGAGCAGATTCGTTCTTCCCATGTGGCAGAGGCTATCAGTTATCGGAATATGATTCCCCGGAGGTAACTATGGATATATACGCCGCATCCCTCCCGGGATGTCCCGGACTTGGTGCAAAGCATATGCGTAGTCTGATTTCCTATTTTCATACAGCAGAAGATGTATGGAAAGCATCGGATGAGGAGATAGGTAATAGTGGACTCATCACAGGAAAACGGAAAAGTGCATTTTTTGCCTGGCGCCGAGAGACGAATCCTGCTGCAGTGGCCGAAAAGTTGTATACCGCCGGCATCCGGTGCTGTACCTGGGAAGATGAGGAATATCCGCCTCTTCTCAGGACAACGTCAAACCCACCAGCAGTTCTTTTCTATAAAGGCCGGTTGCCGGACCATGAAAAGCTGATGGCCATTGTGGGGTCAAGGAAATGTACTTCTTATGGATTGCAGACGGCAGAGCGGTTTGGGAAGAAACTGGCGGAGCAGGGAGTTGTCATTATTTCCGGCGGTGCCCGAGGTATTGACAGTGCCGCCCATAACGGTGCTCTGTCAGGAAAAGGGGTCACTGTGGTTATAGCGGCTTGCGGTCTGGACCGGGTATATCCTCCGGAAAATCGGCAGCTGTTTGACAGGATTGTGGAAAATGGTGGTGCTTTGATCTCAGAGTATCCTCCGGGGACGCCGCCCCTGGGACGGCAGTTTCCAGCTCGGAATCGGATTATTGCCGGCATGAGCCGGGGTGTGGTAGTCGTGGAAGCGGCGGAACGGAGTGGTTCCCTTATTACTGCTGACTTTGCGTTAGAAGAAGGGCGTGATGTGTTCGCTGTGCCTGGCAGTATTTATTATCCCTCCTGTATAGGAACGAACCTTTTAATCCGAAATGGGGCTATCTGCTGTACTTCATTCAAAGATGTGCTCTCAGAATATGGCTGGTGTCCGGAAGAAAGCGAAAAGCAAGCATCTTTCCGTCAGCCCATGACAGTGGAGGAAGAGACGGTGTACCAGTACTGCACCCTTGGGGAAGAGGTATCGTCTGAAGATATTCTCCAACAATCCGGATTTTCTGTTGCCCGGCTTACCATGGTACTACTCTCACTTCAACTGAAGGGTTATATCCGGGAAACCGGAGCGGGGCGTTACATGGTAATGTCTGATTAAAACAACCATAAAATAAAGAGTCTCACAGGTGAAATTCCGTTTCCATCGGAAACGGAATTCTCTTTCATATTTTACGGAAGCAGGAAAATTTGGGGTTGCAAGAACGTAAGTTATCTTGAATTTTTAGCATTTTTAAGTTTCCAAGGGATGCTTAGATTTCTTTTATTTCTTGATTTCTTTCTCCCTATCCTGTATATATAAGTAGGAATATGTGGTATTCTTATACAGACAATGGACAGGCTCCGGGGATCCGGGGCTGTGATGATATGGATATTTCTATGATTTCGGGAGCTTTGCTCCGGGGAGGTATCATTGGCTATAACGAGAACGATTACGGTGACGAGGAAGAAGCGGGGCCGGAAGGCGAAGGAAGTGGTGTTCAAGAGGAAGCCGAATCCGAAGGGGAAGACCCTGGTGGTGGTGGAATCGCCGGCGAAGGCGAAGACCATCGAGCGGATCCTGGGGCCGGACTACAAGGTCATGGCGTCGAAGGGGCATCTCCGGGACCTGCCCCAGCGGACCCTGGGTGTGGATATCGACCACGATTTCCAGCCGGAGTACGTGGACTCCAGCGAACGGGAAGACGTGATCAAGAGCCTCCAGAAGGAAGCGAACCGGTCGAAGACTGTGCTTCTGGCAACGGACCCTGATCGGGAGGGGGAGGCCATTTCCTGGCACCTGTCGAAGCTGCTGGACGTGAATCCCGAGGATAACTGCCGCATCGCGTTCCATGAAATCACGCCGCCTGCCATTAAGGAGGCCATCAAGCATCCGGGACCCATCGACATGAACCGGGTGAACGCCCAGCAGGCGCGGCGGGTGCTGGACCGGCTGGTGGGGTACAAGCTGTCCCCCTGGCTGTGGAAGCTGGTGTACCGGGGCCTTTCTGCAGGCCGGGTGCAGTCCGTGGCGACCCGCCTCATCTGTGAAAGGGAAGAGGAAATCAAAGCCTTCAAGCCGGAGGAATACTGGACCGTGGAGGCTCTCTACAAGAAGGAGGACTCCGAAAAGTTCCCGGCGAAGCTGGTGCAGGTGGACGGGAAGGATGCAGCCCTCCACAATAAGGAAGAAACCGACGCCGTGCTGGCGGATATCGACGGGAAGGAGGCGGAGGTGGTCTCCGTCACGAAGTCCCGGAAGCAGCGGAAGGCAAAGCCTCCCTACACCACGTCCACCATGCAGCAGGATGCGGTGAACAAGCTGAATTTCGGTTCCAAGAAGACCATGATGCTGGCGCAGAACCTGTATGAAGGCATGGAAATCCCGGGCCACGGCCATGTGGGTCTCATTACGTACATGCGTACGGACTCCACCCGTATTTCCGATGAAATGATCGCCCAGGTGCGGCCTTACATCGAAACGGTGTACGGGGAAGAGTACCTGCCGCCGAAGCCGAATGTTTTTGCGAAGTCCAAGAAGGCCCAGGACGCCCATGAAGCCATCCGTCCCACGAGTCTCCAGTTTCCTCCGGAAGCGCTGACTTCCGTGCTGTCCCGGGACCAGATGAAGCTCTATACCATGATCTGGCAGCGGTTCATCGCGTCCCAGATGGCGCCCCAGATTTCCCAGAGCACCACCGCCACCCTCCAGTGCGGCCGGTGCACCCTGAAGGCCGTGGGGAGCCATGTCACCTTTGATGGCTTCACCATCATGCAGCCGACGAAGGAAAAGAAGAAGGAAGGGGAGGACTCGGGCTTCCTGCCGCCCCTGAAGAAGGGGGAAATGGTGAAGAACGTGAAGGTGGACGGGGAGCAGCATTTCACCACGCCGCCGCCCCGGTACACCGAAGCGAGCCTCATCAAGACCCTGGAAGAAAAGGGCATCGGCCGCCCTTCCACCTACGCTCCTATCCTGGATACGATCCAGCGGAGAAAGTACGTGGTGAAGGAAGGAAAGCAGTTCGTCCCCACGGAAGTGGGCTTCAAGGTGACGGACCTGCTGAAGAAGTACTTCGAAGAGGTCATCAACGTGGGGTTCACGGCGAACCTGGAAAACTGGCTCGATAAGATCGCTGAGGGCCACGCCACCTATAAGAAGGTAATGACCGATTTCTACAAGGTCTTCGACAAGGAGCTGGAGGCAGCGAATCTTTCGGCGGATAAGGAGAAGAAGGAAAACCAGGAGGTCACGGACATCAAGTGCGAGAAGTGCGGCGCCAACATGATCGTGAAGATGGGGCGCTACGGAAAGTACCTCGCCTGCCCGAACTATCCGGAATGCCACAATATCAAGCCCTACAGCCTTCTCAATGGTCCTGAGGAAACGTCGGACGTGAAGTGCGACAAGTGCGGCACCCTCATGGTGTATAGGGACGGCCCTTACGGCCGGTACCTGAAGTGCCCCAACTGCGGCGCCAATAAGGCCATCGTCATCGATACGGGCATTACCTGCCCCAAGTGCCATGAAGGGCACATCGTGCAGAAACGGAGCCACCGGGGACGGATCTTCTACGGCTGCAACCGGTATCCGAACTGCGACTTTGCCCTGTGGAACGAACCGGTGGATAAGTTCTGTCCGGAATGCGGATCCATTATGGTGAAGAAAACCTATAAAAACGGGAAGGAGCTGGTCTTCTGCTCGAATCCCGAATGTCCTACGAGGGCGAAGAGTAAGAAAAGTAAGAAGAGTGAGTGAGATAGTGAGATAGTGGGTTAGTGGGTTAGTGGGTTAGTGGGTTGGTGCGTTAGTGAATCAGGTGGCTGGTGTCTAGTGGCTGGTGGCTGGGCGGTCAGCGGCTTCGCCGCAAAAGCACCCAGCCTCCCCTCTTTAGAGGGGAGGGGGACCGCGTCAGCGGTGGAGGGGTGCCTGATGGTATGGCGCGAGAGGGGCCGGGGATTTCGATTCATACGGTGGGAGCGACTTCAGTGGGAGCCCCCCTCCGCCTACGGCACCTCCCCCATAGATGGGGGAGGTAGAGACTCACCTGCGGTGCCTGATGGTATGGCGCGAGAGGGACCGGGGATTTCGGTTCATACGGTGGGAGCGACTTCAGCGAGAGCCCCCTCCGCCTGCGGCACCTCCCCCATAGATGGGGGAGGTAGAGACTCACCTGCGGTGCCTGATGGTATGGCGCGAGAGGGGCCGGGGATTTCGATTCATACGGTGGGAGCGACTTCAGTGGGAGCCCCCCTCCGCCTGCGGCACCTCCCCCATAGATGGGGGAGGTAGAGACTCACCTGCGGTGCCTGATGGTATGGCGCGAGAGAGACCGGGGATTTCGATTCATACGGTGGGAGCGACTTTAGCGAGAGCCCCCTCCGCCTACGGCACCTCCCCCATAGATGGGGGAGGTAAAGACCGGCCTCCGTCGCGCTAACAGATCGAAAGCCAGCAGCTGGAAGCCCCGTGCTGATGACTCCAACCGTAAGCATCGAAATCTGCGGCGAAGCCGCTGGACCGGGGCTCTCAACTCTCAAATCTCAACTCTATATTTTATCCAAGGAGATATTTCATTGAACGATCATGTAACTGTCATCGGTGCGGGCCTTGCGGGGAGCGAGGCGGCGTACCAGCTGGGGGAGATGGGGATCCCGGTGACCCTTGTGGAAATGCGTCCGGCGAAACAGACCCCTGCCCACCATACGGCCTTTTTCGGGGAGCTGGTCTGCAGCAATTCCCTCCGGGCGGCGGCCCTCACCAATGCGGTGGGGCTCCTGAAGGAGGAAATGCGGCACCTCCATTCCATCATCATGCACTGTGCCGATACCCACAGCGTCCCTGCCGGCGGTGCCCTGGCGGTGGACCGCATGGGATACGCCGAAGCGGTGACGGAGGCGGTGAAGAACCATCCCCTCATTACCTTTGAGGAGCGGGAAGTGACGGAAATCCCGAAGGACGGCATCGTCATCATCGCCACGGGGCCTCTCACGGAAGGAGCCCTGGCGGAGGATATCGAGAAATTCTGCGGCGGCGAAGGATTTCATTTCTTCGATGCCGCGGCGCCTATCGTGACGAAGGAGTCACTGGACCTGTCGGTGGTGTACCGCATGTCCCGGTATAACAAGGGGGAAGCGGCGTACCTGAACTGCCCCATGAACGAAGAGGAGTACAGGGCTTTCCGGGAGGCCCTGTGCCAGGCGGAGATGGCGCCGGTCCACGGTTTCGAAAACAAGAAGGTCTTCGAAGGGTGCATGCCCATCGAGGTCATGGCGGCCCGGGGAGAAGATACCATGCGGTTCGGCCCCATGAAGCCCGTAGGACTGCCGGACCCGAGGACCGGAAAGGATCCCTATGCCGTGGTGCAGCTTCGGCAGGACAATGAGGACGATACCATGTACAACATCGTGGGATTCCAGACTCACCTGAAGTGGGGGGAACAGAAACGGGTCTTCGGCATGATCCCGGGGCTGTCCCATGCGGAATTCATCCGGTACGGCGTGATGCACCGGAATACGTACATGGATTCGCCGGACATCCTGAATGGCACCATGGAAACGAGGAAGCGTCCGGGCCTCTTCTTCGCCGGCCAGATGACGGGGGTGGAGGGATACGTGGAATCCGCCGCTTCCGGCATCGTGGCAGCCTGGAGCGCCGCCGCCCGTTTCCTGGGCCGGGAACCGGAAGAGTTCCCCCGGGAGAGTGCCATCGGGTCCCTGTGCCACTATATTTCCCATTTCCAGGGAAAGAACTTCCAGCCCATGAACGTGAACTTCGGCCTGGTACCGCCCCTGGAAAAGAGGGTGCCCAAAAAGGAGAAGAACCTGAAGCTCTCGGAACGGGCGCTGCAGGCACTGGATGGTTTCATTGAAGAACATAAGAGATAAAAGAAACGCTGTGAATGGGATGGCTCATTCACGGCGCTTTTTTGTGGTTGGGCGGGGGCATTTCAAGAAGAATTGAGAATTGAGTGAAGAGAATTGAGAGGTTCAGCGGCTTCGCCGCAAAAGCACCCGGGGCTGTGAAAAAATGAGAAATCATTTTTATTCACAGCCTCCTTTTTTGTATTCCAGTTAAATATCCATTTATTTTGCTGAAATTGAGTATACTTCCCCCTTTCCCCAGTCATCCCAATTATTTTATTTTATGCTGCTCTTCGCATTCTCATGCGTTTATGGTAATGTTTATTCAGATTTTGGCCTATCGCCATGAGGTAAATCTCTACTTTTACAGGATTCGTACCTCTTCTGACGATTCTCTTGTATCCGTGGTCGTTTTTTATGATTCCAAAAGTACCTTCCGACTGGATGGAACGGTTCATTCTGAGCAGGGCTCCCTGAATACTTTCCAGGTTGGCGATGACTTCTTTATGCATGGAAGTCAGTTCCTGATTAATCTGAACTGTCCGGTTTCTTGGTGTCCTTTTACATTTCTCGGCATAGGGGCATCCGCTACAGTCTTCACACTGGTAAATCTCTTCCTGGCGCCCGTAGTGGTTACCTGGAATCGACTTTCTGTATTGGAGCCTGAATGCCCTGCCGAAGGGGCAGCGCATGATTCCGTTGGCATCAATTGTAAAATTCTCCGCCCGGAATGGGTTATCCCTGTACTTGGCATCGCTTGTCTGTTTCTTAAACATGGGGAATTTCATGAATTTTTTCATGCCATGCTGTTCGCAGTAGATATAGTTGTTAAATGAGCCATATCCCGCATCTGCTACCGGGTATTTCGGATAAAAATGATAGGTCTTATGGAACTTTTCTATCAGGGGAATGAAGCAGTCCATATCTGACCGGCACTGGCTGACATCCAAAACGGCAATATATTCGTCGGCGATGCCAAACTGCACGTTGTATGCAGGAAGAAGCTGGTCATTACCTACATAATCCTTCTTTACCCGCATAAATGTAGCTGAAGGATCAGTTTTCGAGTAGCTGTTTCGATTAGGGCCGCAGATCCTTATCTTTTCTCCATATTCCCTGAGTTTATCCGTATATTGCTTTAGCTTTTCACACATACGCTGGTGTGGAGTCTTGCGATGTCCCGGACCATGGACAAATTCCTTTTCATCCAGATTCCAGAAGCGTTCAAGAGCTTCCAGCTTTTCCTCCAGATAATCCGGAACGTATTCGGTGCTCGTTTCTATTGTTGCTCCTTCTGTTGCCAGCTCGCAGTTAATTTCATTCAGCAGTGACGTAATCTTCTCATACAGGTGATACCGGGATTTTATAGTTGTTTTTTTCCACACCCAGCTGTATTTATTGGCGTTGGCCTCCATTTTGGTGCCATCGATATAAAGATGGTTGAGATCGACGTGGTCTTCCTTGAAGATTTCTGCATTAACCGCATTGAAAATGTCCTCAATACAATTGGCTAGAACTTTGTTGATAAAGTTTGCAAAAGTGCGGTAACTGGGAGCCTGACCGTCTGAGAGGTAAATAAATCGCAGATCTGTACGGCAGGCCTTCTCCAGGCTGCGTAAAGAACAATACCCCAGCATAAATCCGAAAAGCACGAGTTTAAGTAAAATGACCGGATTGTATCCGATGCGGCCTGCAGAGCAGTGGGACTGTACCGGAAGATATTTTCTTAATCCTATAGCCTCCATTAAATGGTCAAATTCAAAAACAGGGTCATCAATTGGCAGATAAGATGCAATAGACAGTGGCAAAAAGCCCTGCCGTGGGGTACAATGATAACTGGTATTTTTGCATTTCATCATAACACTATAATACCACTGAAAAAGGTGTCCGGCTCGCTTGAGTCAGACACCTTTTTTGGCGACTGTTTTAATTCAATTATTTCACAGCCCCGCTGAAAAAGCCCTTTATAGTTGTATAACTATACAAATACATGCATTTGGAAATGCACCCCTTCAGTCGCCTGCGGCGACAGCTCACCCTACGGGAAAGCGAGTCACTACGATTTGTGCGTCGCTACGCTCCTTCAAATCGTGTTCGCTGCCACCCCGGAGGGGGAGCCAAGAAACTTGCTTCCCCCTCCGGGGTGGCAAGGGAACTGGATTCGCAGGGAGCCGTAGGCGACTGAGAATCCAGTGACACGCTTCCCTGTGTGGGAAGTCCCGCGAAGCGGGCAAGGGGTGAGCAAGCGAACTGGAGCGCAAGGAGCCGCAGGCGACTGAGCATCCAGTGAGACGCCATCCAGCGTAGTCGGTGTGCATTGGGTGGCGGAGCCACCTGATCAGCTTTTATGCGAAGCTGAAATGTATGGTAGGGCATAATTATTCCGCACTTTTGACTGTTTCAATGGCCTCTTTAGAGGGGAGGGGGACCACGTAGTGGTGGAAGGGTGGCCGCGAAGCGGCTGAGGTTAACGGCGCTTACGGTGGGAGCGACTTTTGCGAGAACCCCCTCCGCCTGCGGCACCTCCCCCATAGATGGGGGAGGTAAAGACTCACCTGCGGTGCCTGATGGTATGGCGCGAGAGGGGCCGGGGATTTCGATTCATACAGTGGGAGCGACTTCAGCGGGAGCCCCCTCCGCCTACGGCACCTCCCCCATAGATGGGGGAGGTTAAGAAATCCGCCTGCGGCGAAAAGGCAGAATTGAGAATTGAGTGCAGAGAAGCTTGAAACATAAGCTCCCGACAACAAGCTTACTTTTGGGGTAACTTTATAAAGCCCCTGGAAAATCTAATTTTTTTCGGGGTTATTCCCTCCTAAAGCTGTTGTATAATAACTTTAGGTTCTTTATGAACCGGACGTGGTTAACGGATTGCTGCTGTCAATCAACAACAGTTATCCCCTGCGAAGCAAGGTATTCAGCGAGTTGAGTCCTCGTCATTACCCTTTTAGCCTTTTTAGGCTTCTTCGCAGTCATGTAGCCGTCAGTTTTGTAAGGCTCGTCCTTACTTAAGATGTGCCAGATGGCAGTCAGGAACATCTTACAGATTGCGATGATGGCTTTCATGTAACCACGTCTGCTTTTTATACGGTTAAAGCGACTTGTAATTTCCGGGTGGTCTTTTGAACGTACAACTGATCTGGCAATATTAACCAGCAGCGGTTTCAAATATTTCCCTGCCCGGGATATTTTTCTGCCTTTTACCTTGTGGGCACTTGAATCGTGGCTCGGACATACACCTGCCCATGAACAAAGATGTCTGGCCGAAGGAAATACACTCATGTCCGGACCAATTTCTGCCAGCACCCGCATAGCGGTAAATGGGTCCCTGTCAAATCCTGGGACCGTCCTGATCAGCTCCAGCTGATGAGCATAGGGTTTCATTCTCTCTGCAACGTCCTGCTTGAGCACTGCTTCATCTTTCACAGTTCTGTCTAACCTGCTGAAGGCCACTTTGAGTTTGGACAAAGAAGATATATCTACAGATGATGCCTTTGCTACTGCCTCTTGGATAACAGGGATTGGCGTCTTGCATCGTTTTCCAATGAATGGGGCCACATTAAATTTCTCACCAGGATGATTAAGCATATAGTCAATGATTGATCTTGATGTCTTCCCAAATACATCTGAAAAAACAACATCAAGCTTGATGCCTTCCCCGGTTAAGCAATTCAGTATGCGGTTTTTCTCTCCAGTCATTGCATTATGAATTTTCTGGCAGTACCGGATTGTTGACCTCATGATTCTGAATTCTTTTGATGGAATAAAACTTGCAACCACACGTCCACTGGCATAGGATTTTGCAATCCATTTTGCATCAGCGGGATCACTCTTTTTACCTTTTAATGGTTTGGTGTACTTGGGATGAGACACAAGGGGATGTAATCCGGCTTCTTCCGCTGCATCATATATTGGATGCCAGTATTGTCCGGTAGACTCCATACATACATCATGACAGTTTTTGGAAATGATCCAATCAGTCATTTTCTTCAGGTCTTTGGGATACGTAGTAAACTGGGCGGTATAATATTTAACCGGACTGTCACTATTGTCATAGATAAAGACGGCTGCAAATACTGATTTCTTATGGACATCGAGCCCACAGCATATGGGATGAATATATTCATTTCTGTCACCAATTTCCATGCGTTCATGCATTGCATCTTTCCTCCTTTCTACAATAAGGATAAATAAAGAAGTAAAGGTGAATGTAGCGGACATTGACTGATCATTCTGAATCAATCGAGACGATTGTACAAAGATATAAGCTTACGGGCTCTATTGCCGGGCCAAAACCCGGCGGCACCAATTTTCAATTCCAAAGAATGATCTCCATATTTAATTGAACGGGGTAGTCGCTGCCACAGCTCCACCACTCAGCTCCACGGGTTTATGTAGTATATCCGCCCATCCACCATAAGTATGTACCCAAATAGGGGATAAAACCAATAGAAAGTGATGTTAGACAACTCCCGTTTCTTTGATATTCAGTGGCGCACCGCGCCCAATCTCTAATTGAGGTTCCGCGGCTCCGCCGCCGTTGGAATCCTAACGACTCTGTAAGTATAACGTGCCATTGCCTCTGCAGGAGGCTCTCTTCTCAGAAGAGAGCTGTCCACGGGACTGAGAGATGGTGATGGGAATTGATGCAAACGCCGCAGGCGGACCACCTAGACCTAGATCTAGATCCCCAGGGCCTCCGGCCCTCTTCTCCTCGATCTCGATCTCGTTCTCTCTATTCCCCTTTATGTTAAAATAAAAAGAAAACGTCTGTGGTACGGGAGGTTATGATGAAGAAAGTCATTTTTGATGTGGATGGCGTACTTCTTTCGGAGGAACGGTATTTCGATGTGTCGGCGCTGACGGTGTGGGAGATTCTGCACAGCAAGGCTTACATGGGGCTTCCCACGGAGGGGGACGACTTCGACCCCACCTCTGTCACCGAGGGGCAGATTGCTTCCTGCCGGAGCCGGGTGTGGGGGAACGACAGCCTCCTGTCCTGGCTGAAGGCCCGGGGTATCAATTCGAACTGGGACATGGTGCATGCATACCTTGTAACAGTGCTGTGGCTCATGGCGAAGGTCTATGAGAAGCGAAGCGGCGGCGAAAAGATTTCCCTTTCTTTCCATGAACCGAAGGACATGCAGGCGGCGGGACTGGCCATGATGGGCCTTCCCATGCCGAAGGCTGAGGAAATTCTCTCTTTCTGGGAAAATACGGTGCCCAAAGACCTGCAGGGGGAAGATGTGGTGACGTTCCTGGCGAAGGAAATGGCGAAGGACTTCGGCTCTTCCACGGACTGGGCGCTGCTCCGTTCTGATTTCTGGAAGATCCACACCGAAGCCTTCCAGGCCTGGTACCTGGGGGATGATACGTTCATTTCCCTTCTCCACCATATGCCCTACAGCGGCGGCAAGGAGGGGTTCCTCCACCGGGAGGTGCCCCTGGCGCCGGCAGAGGCCATCCGGGCTCTCTTTATCCGGCTGAAGGAAAAGGGCTACGGCATCGCCGTAGCCACGGGCCGGGCGAGGGAGGAAATGGAGATTTCCTTCAAAATGTTCCACTGGTACGAGGAGTTCGATCCCCTGTACCTGGCCACCGCTTCCGATGCGGAGGAGGCGGCGGAGATGTTCTCCTGCCCGGTGCCGGATAAGCCGCAGCCCTTCATTTTCAGCTGCGCCGTGTACGGCAGGAAACGGGAAAACTATAAGGCCTACCTGGAGGAACGGATGAAGCCATCCCCGGAGGATGAAGTCTACGTGTGCGGTGACTCCTACTCCGATGTCCTCGGCAGCCGCCGGGCAGGGACAAGGTTCATCGGCATCCTTACAGGACTGGAAGGGAAAAAGGCGGCGTCCCTCTTTGAAAGGGAAAAGGTGCCTTACGTGGATCGGATCACGGAGATTGAGAAGGTGATGGAGTAAGATCGAGGTCGAGGTCGAGATCGAGGTCGAGATCGAGATCGAGGTGCGCCAGTTCGGCGTACATAGTATAGCCGTGGTGCAAGTCCATGACCCAGCAAAGCTTAGCAGGCAGCTGGTACCTAGTCTTGGGATTGCAATCGTGAGGTTGCAGTCTAAGCGTAGACAGGGGAGCACAAGAGCCGTAATGCAAAGCGGTGACTCCGTGAGTGTGAAGCTTATTCAGCCCCGTAACGATGATGAGTGGCAGTCGATTCTCTCTCGATGGACGCAGACTGTAATGCATGGTTCGTTAAGCGAGAAACATGCAGGTGCCACCGGGGTCCAAGGGCATGGCGAGTGTGCAAGATACTATGTATGTACCTGGGAGACCTGCCGAGGTCCGCAAGGTATGGGAATTGAATCCTACGAAGAGGAGAGACCCAAATACTTCGGCAGGAGTCGGACTGTTCCATAGTAGTAAGGAAGTCTGTGAAAGCGGATGGAGCGAAGGGAACAGCAAATAGTTGTGCTTATTGTGCAGAACATTCAGACACAAGAGGTTGCAAAAGAATGCCAAAACATGTACAAGAGATTAGATTCCTATCAGCAGGCCACGAAAGAGTGGAAGGGCTGATGCATCGAGTCAATGCAGAAACACTGTATGCGGCCCATCTCAAACAGAGAAAAGGCAAGGCTACAGGAGTTGATGGAGTCAGTAGGGAAGATTATGACAGGAATGTCACGGAAAACATCAGTAAACTGGTGGAATCCATGAAGAAATTCCAGTACAGGCCCAAACCAGTAAAGAGGGTATATATACCAAAAGGAAATGGCAAACGCCGTCCATTGGGAATACCGGCTTATGAAGACAGGCTGGTACAGTATGTCATGGCTTACTTACTGGAAGCCGTTTACGAGCCAAGATTTCTGGACTGTTCCTTTGGATTCAGACCGAAACGGAGTGCTCATGACGTAATCCGTGTGATTGACCGGGCCATTATGCGAGGAAACGTGAACTGGGTATTGGAAGCAGACATCAAAGGATTCTTTGACAACGTGGACCAAAAGCAGCTCATGGAATTCCTGAGCCGAGACATAGCCGACAAGAATTTTCTGCGGTACACCGTCAGATTTCTTAAAAGCGGGATTATGGAAGAAGGCAAATATTATGAGAGCGATAAAGGAACGCCGCAGGGCGGGCTTATATCGCCCATACTGGCCAACGTATATCTGCACTACGTGCTGGATACCTGGATGATGGAGACTGTAAAGCCTCGTATGAAAGGTGAAATGTACTATGTCAGATATGCAGATGATTTTCTCGTTCTCTTCGAATACGAAGAGGATGCACGAAAGGTCTATGATGTGTTGGGAAAGAGACTGGACAGATATAGCCTTGAGCTTGCTAAAGACAAGACACGGATACTGCCCATTGGGAGAAATAGCGAGGGAGGCAAGGAATTTGACTTTCTTGGCTTCACGTTCTATGACACTCGGACTCGGACCGGAACATACCGACTTGGCGTGCGCTCTAGCAAGAAGAAACTGAAAACAAAGAAGAAGAATGTCAAGGAATGGCTGAAAGCAAATATGCATATGCCAGTACACGAAATGGTGGACCATCTCAATGCAAAGCTCAGAGGGCACTACAGTTATTACGGTGTTAATGGAAACTATGAAGGAATATCCGGCTTTGTACGGTTTACCAAGTACATGACACATAAATATCTGAATAAGAGAAGCCAACGTAAGAGCTTAGGATGGGAAAAGTTTCGCGAAATATGGGCGGAACATGTATCCCCTCCAAGAATCATGGTGCAGATATGGAATTGAAAAGACTATTTGAAGAGCCGTATGCGGGAAAACCGCACGTACGGTTCCGTGAGGGGCGGACAGAGAAATCTGATTCCGTCTACTCGACGGGATGATGAGCGGGTAGCTGGTAGCTGGGCGATTGGCGGCTTTGCCGCAAAGAATTGAGAGTTGAGAGTTGAGGTCCTGCGGCTTCGCCGCGGATTTCGATGCTTACGGATGGAGTCATCAGCACGGGGCTGTTATAGTAAACGACATTAATTACTTTACTTTAAATTGATGTATCTATGTGCTATACTTCAATTGGAGGTACAGTACATATGAACAATCGAAAGTATCACACTGATCCGGAAGAACTTTTGAGACAAGGTAAGGAGATTATGTCGTCTACTGATGACGCCAGGTTCCATTTCAGAGTATTCTCCGTAAACATGGTTCTATCCGGTTTGTCTGCTTCCCAAATCAGTAAATTAGCTGGTGTAAGCAAGATGACAATTTCATCCTGGGTAAAAATTGCTGATGAAAAGGGCTTTGACGCACTTAAATTAAAAGGGCACAAAGGCCGGCCCTCAAAGCTTACCAACGGGCAGCTAAAAGAAATCAAGCAGGCCCTTACTTCCGAGCCAAAACAATACGGCTACAATGTCTGGGATGGGCCGAGCTTGTCTGACTATATCAGTAGTAAGTACAACACTACGCTAAGCGTTAGACAATGCCAACGTCTATTTCACAGTCTGGGCTTTTCCCTTATCCGCCCCCAACTATATCCATCCAAGGGATACGAAGATACGGATGCACGAATTGCCTTTAAAAAAAATCGACGAAGTAAAAGCAGACAGTACCGCAATTCTGACATTTCAGGACGAAGTGCATTTCCAAATTCAGACTACAATTACACGTGGATGGTATGAAAAAGGCAGTGCACCTAAGGTGAAATCATTCCCGGCACGTTTCAAGTCTCCTTATAGTGGGTTTGTTATCCCAGAAACCGGAGAGTTATTTACGACAAAGCCGGAGAAATTCAACTATGAGACCACAATAGCCTCTATTCGTGAGTTCTTGGCTGCAAAACCGCTGCCGGAAGGCAAGCATTATGTTCTGGTAATGGACAATGCCCCTTGGCACAAAAAGGCCTATCGACTAATTGCTGTAGAAAAGCGGCCAGAATATGCGGATATATCAGATAAAATTACAATTTTGATGCTTCCTCCCTATTCACCTGATCTGAATCCAATCGAACAGGTTTGGAGAAAAACCCGCAGAGAATATACACACAATCGTTTCTTTGCAACCTTAATGGAACTTATGGAAACAGTTGAAAAAGCATTCGAGGCTTGGAAAAAGCCAAATAATCAGCTTCGAACCCTGTGCAGCTTTAAATAAAGTTATTTTTGTCGTTCACTATAGCTTCTAGCTTTCGATATGTCAGCGTGACGGAGGCCGGTCTTTACCTCCCCCATCTATGGGGGGAGGTGCCGCAGGCGGAGGGGGCTCTCGCTGAAGTCGCTCCCACTGTATGAATCGAAATCCCCGGCCCCATTCGCGGCATACCATCAGGCACCCACCCACCCGGGGGGGAAGCGTGTCACTGGATTCTCAGTCGCCTGCGGCTCCCTGCGAATCCAGTTCCCTTGCCACCGCAAGCGGTCCCCCCTCCCTCTAAAGAGGGAGGGTTGGGTGCCTTCAGCGCCACAGGCTGATCATCTTTCCTAGAAGCTAAAAGCCAGCAGCTGGAAGCCCCCGCCCGTGCGCACGGCGTCCAGTCATACGTCACTCGGCCCGCAGGGCCTGTTCCGCCCAAGGCTGAAGGCTCAAAGCTCCGCCCGTCTGCACGGCGCTCAGCCACATGCCATCAGCGGCTCCGCCGCTGTCCTTTTGCCATTCCCTTTCTCCCATGGTAGAATAATCATGGATTCTTATGGAGGCGTGTATCATGGATTTTCTTTCCCATCTCTACGGGCAGGAAAAGGTAAAGAAAGAGCTCTTCCGGCTGATGGAAGAGGACCGGCTTCCCCATACCCTGATTTTCTACGGAGACGAGGGGCTGGGGAAGACCACGGCGGCCCTGGACCTGGCGGCGGCGCTGGCGGGTTCGAGGGAGGACCTCCCTTCGGCAGTGGAAACGGTGCCGGAGGAGGACTGGAAGAAGATGCCCGCTCTGACCCTTGCAGGGGAGAGGGTGTGGTACCTCCATCCCCAGGGCATGGAGCTCAGGATCGAGCAGTTCCGGGTCTTCCTTTCCGCCATGGCTTCCTTTGATGAGAAGCCCCATGTGTGCATTATCGACGAGGCCCAGACCATGATGGAGCCGGTGGCTAATTCCCTCCTGAAGACACTGGAGGAGCCGGAAGGAAATATCCATTTCATCCTCGTCACCCATGACCTGGATGCCCTCCTTCCCACCATCATTTCCCGGGGAGAGCGGTTCGGCTTTTATCCCCTTTCCCGGGAGGAGTACCACCGTCTCGTCACGGCGAATCCGAAGAAGTTCTCCTTCCCCAAAGGGATGACGGAGGACGATCTTTTCCAGATGTCCGAAGGAAATCCGGGGATTACCCTGGAGGTCTGTGACGAGGAGGGGAGCGCCCAGCCCGGCAGCGCCATGGATTTCTGGGAAACCATGACGAACGGGGTGGCCTCCTTTGCCAGGGAAAGTATGATGACCTTCAAGGATCGGAAGGATTTCCTGAAGATGGTGCGGTGGATTTCCCTGGTGGGCCGGGACATTATGGTGCTGGCAGAAACGGGGGATCCCTCCCTGGTGCGGTGCCGGTCCATGGCCGGAAGGGAAGAAGCCCTTGCGCCCCACTGGTCCCAGGGCCGGGGGGAAGAGGCTGTGAAAGTACTGAAGACCGCGGAAACCGCTGTTTCCCGGTATATCAATATAAAAAATGTATGGGACATGGTTCTCATTGAATTAGAACATCTGCAGAAAGGCGAAAAGACATGGAACAGGTAATCGGTGTCCGCTTTAAGCCGGCCGGTAAAATTTATTATTTTGATTCCAATCACCTGGACATCCATCTCGATGACGGGGTGATCGTGGAAACGTCCCGGGGCAAGGAGTACGGGTATGCCGTCCTTTTCCCGAAGCATCCGGAGGTGGATGGGGACAATCCCCTGAAGCCCATTATCCGGAAGGCTACCATGAAGGACATGGCCCAGCTGGAGCGGAATAAGGAGAGGGAGAAGTCGGCCTTCGGCATCTGCCTCAAGAAAATAGAGAAATACAAGATCCCCATGAAGCTGCTCCGGGTGGAGTATACCTTCGACAGGAACAAGATTGTCTTCTTCTTCACCTCCGAAGGGCGGGTGGATTTCCGGGAACTGGTGAAGGACCTGGCCTCTGTCTTCCATACCCGCATCGAGCTCCGGCAGGTGGGGGTACGGGACGAGGCGAAGCAGGTGTCCGGCATCGGCTCCTGCGGACGGCCCCTGTGCTGTGCCACATTCCTCGGGGAATTCGCACCGGTTTCCATCAAAATGGCAAAGAACCAGGGCCTTTCCCTGAACCCAACGAAGATTTCCGGGGTCTGCGGGAGGCTCATGTGCTGCCTGCGCTATGAAAATGATCAGTACGAGGGAGACACGAAGAAGAAGCGCTGCTGCATGGACCGGAAGAAGGGACCCCTCTTCCGGGTGGGCATGAAGGTGGCTACGGAAGAAGGAATCGGCCAGGTGCTCTACGTGAACAGCCAGAAGCACACGGTGAAGGTGCAGCTGGAAGGGGAGAAGACGAAGACCTTCTCCTGGGATGAAGTGGAGAAAGTAGACAATGGCTGACTGGCAGCTGAAGAAAGGGGAGCGGCTGGATGACCTGGTCCGGGATGGGATGAAACTCATCCAGCGGCCGGACCAGTTCTGCTTCTCCGTGGATTCGGTGCTTCTTGCCCATTATCCCTCTATCCGGACGAAAGAGAAAATCGCGGATCTCGGCACCGGCACCGGGGTCATCGCCCTCCTCATGTCGGCGCTGGGGGGAAAGGATATCACCGCCTTTGAGGTGAACCCGGTGATGGCGGACCTGGCCCGGCGGAATGTGGCAGGCAACCATAAAGAGGACGTGATCCACGTGGTGGAGGGGGACTACCGGGAGGCGAAGAAGGCCTTCCCTTCCGGTTCCTTTTCCCTGGTGGTGGTGAATCCGCCGTACCGGGAAGTGGGCAGCGGGAAAATGAGCGATATGAAGGGCGTGGCCAGTGCCAGCTATGAGCTGAACGCCACGCTGGAAGAAGTATTTCATACGAGCCGGTATCTTTTAAAATATGGCGGACGGCTGGCCATGGTGCATCGGGCCGACCGGACGGCGGACCTCATCGCTTTGGGGAGAAAGTATGGCATGGAACCAAAGAGGATGCGGTTTATTTATGCCCGGAAAGGGCACACGGCGGTCAGGGTGCTCATGGAATGGAAATACGGCGGCCACGCGGAACTCACGGTGGAACCGCCGCTGCTCCTGCACAACGATGACGGTTCCTACACCGACGAAGTCCTGGCCATCTACGGGAAGGAGACACCATGAATGAACTGACAGCAGGTACCCTGTACCTGGTACCGACACCCATAGGAAACCTGTCGGACATTACGGAGCGGGCGGTGGAAATCCTGAGACAGGCGGATATCATCGCCTGCGAAGATACGAGGCACACGAGGATCCTCCTGGACCATCTGGGCATCGGGGGCCACGTGGTTTCCTACCACGAGCACAATAAGAAAGAAGCAGGGTCGAAGCTTATCGAAGAGCTCATGGCCGGAAAGACGGTGGCCCAGGTCAGCGACGCCGGCATGCCGGTGATTTCGGACCCCGGGGCGGACCTGGTGCGGCTCGCCATTGCAGCGGATATTCCCATCGTCCCCCTGCCGGGACCGAACGCCGCCCTCACGGCCCTCGTGGCATCGGGGCTGGACGTCAGGCAGTTTGTATTCGTGGGATTCCTGCCGAAAATCACGGCAAAGCGGAAGAAACTTTTAGCAGATCTGGAAAAGGTGCCCTTTACCCTCATATTCTACGAGGCGCCCCACCGGATCAAAGAAACCATGGATACCCTCATCAAAGCCCTGGGAGACCGGAAAGCGGTTACCGCCCGGGAACTGACGAAGAAATTTGAAACCTTTGACCGGGGCACCTTGACCTCCCTCAGGGAAGGAATGGACGTAGAAGACCCGAGAGGGGAATACGTGATCCTTGTGGAGGGATGGAACGAAGACATGGCGGCAGAAGAAGACAGCGCCGCCAGCTGGCAGGAAAAGGCCCTGGAACTGGCAAAAACCATGCCCGCCAAAGAAGCGGCCCGGGAAATCGCTACTGCCTTCCATATGGGAAGGAGAGAGGTGTACCAGTTTTTGATTAAGAAGCTTGAAACATAAGCTCCCGACAACAAGCTTACTTTTGGGGTAACTTTATAAAGCCCCTGGAAAATCTAATTTTTTTCGGGGTTATTCCCTCCTAAAGCTGTTGTATAATAACTTTAGGTTCTTTATGAACCGGACGTGGTTAACGGATTGCTGCTGTCAATCAACAACAGTTATCCCCTGCGAAGCAAGGTATTCAGCGAGTTGAGTCCTCGTCATTACCCTTTTAGCCTTTTTAGGCTTCTTCGCAGTCATGTAGCCGTCAGTTTTGTAAGGCTCGTCCTTACTTAAGATGTGCCAGATGGCAGTCAGGAACATCTTACAGATTGCGATGATGGCTTTCATGTAACCACGTCTGCTTTTTATACGGTTAAAGCGACTTGTAATTTCCGGGTGGTCTTTTGAACGTACAACTGATCTGGCAATATTAACCAGCAGCGGTTTCAAATATTTCCCTGCCCGGGATATTTTTCTGCCTTTTACCTTGTGGGCACTTGAATCGTGGCTCGGACATACACCTGCCCATGAACAAAGATGTCTGGCCGAAGGAAATACACTCATGTCCGGACCAATTTCTGCCAGCACCCGCATAGCGGTAAATGGGTCCCTGTCAAATCCTGGGACCGTCCTGATCAGCTCCAGCTGATGAGCATAGGGTTTCATTCTCTCTGCAACGTCCTGCTTGAGCACTGCTTCATCTTTCACAGTTCTGTCTAACCTGCTGAAGGCCACTTTGAGTTTGGACAAAGAAGATATATCTACAGATGATGCCTTTGCTACTGCCTCTTGGATAACAGGGATTGGCGTCTTGCATCGTTTTCCAATGAATGGGGCCACATTAAATTTCTCACCAGGATGATTAAGCATATAGTCAATGATTGATCTTGATGTCTTCCCAAATACATCTGAAAAAACAACATCAAGCTTGATGCCTTCCCCGGTTAAGCAATTCAGTATGCGGTTTTTCTCTCCAGTCATTGCATTATGAATTTTCTGGCAGTACCGGATTGTTGACCTCATGATTCTGAATTCTTTTGATGGAATAAAACTTGCAACCACACGTCCACTGGCATAGGATTTTGCAATCCATTTTGCATCAGCGGGATCACTCTTTTTACCTTTTAATGGTTTGGTGTACTTGGGATGAGACACAAGGGGATGTAATCCGGCTTCTTCCGCTGCATCATATATTGGATGCCAGTATTGTCCGGTAGACTCCATACATACATCATGACAGTTTTTGGAAATGATCCAATCAGTCATTTTCTTCAGGTCTTTGGGATACGTAGTAAACTGGGCGGTATAATATTTAACCGGACTGTCACTATTGTCATAGATAAAGACGGCTGCAAATACTGATTTCTTATGGACATCGAGCCCACAGCATATGGGATGAATATATTCATTTCTGTCACCAATTTCCATGCGTTCATGCATTGCATCTTTCCTCCTTTCTACAATAAGGATAAATAAAGAAGTAAAGGTGAATGTAGCGGACATTGACTGATCATTCTGAATCAATCGAGACGATTGTACAAAGATATAAGCTTACGGGCTCTATTGCCGGGCCAAAACCCGGCGGCACCAATTTTCAATTCCAAAGAATGATCTCCATATTTAATTGAACGGGGTAGTCGCTGCCACAGCTCCACCACTCAGCTCCACGGGTTTATGTAGTATATCCGCCCATCCACCATAAGTATGTACCCAAATAGGGGATAAAACCAATAGAAAGTGATGTTAGACAACTCCCGTTTCTTTGATATTCAGTGGCGCACCGCGCCCAATCTCTAATTGAGATTTGAGAATTGAGAATTGAGAATTGAGGTCCAGCCGCTGGGCGGCGGATTTGCGATGCTTACGGTTGGAGTCATCAGGACGGGGCTTCCAGCTGCCAGAAAGGCATCCAACCTCCTCTCTTTAGAGGGGAGGGGGACCGCGACAGCGGTGGAAGGGCGCCTGATGGTATACCGCGCGAGCAGGGACCGGGGATTTCGATTCATACGGTGGGAGCGACTTCAGCGGGAGCCCCCTCCGCCTACGGCACCTCCCCCATAGATGGGGGAGGCAAAGACCAGCCTGCGGCGCTGAAGGCACCTAGCCCTCCCTCTTTAGAGGGAAAAGTAAGCGAACTGGAGTTACAGCAGCGAACATGATTTGAAGGAGCGTCAGCGACGCGCAAATCATCGTGAGTCGCTGATAGCCGTGCTGTAGTGAGCGCAGCGAGCGAAAATCCAGTGAGACACTTTCATCGCGCAGGTGCGAGTCCTGCACAGGACTCGCAAGCCAGTCGCAAGTTGGCGCTTTTTCTGCACATAAAAGCGCCTTCCTCTTGTCGACTGGCCGAGATCGGGGGACCGCGACAGCGGTGGCAAGGGAACTGGATTCGTAGGGAGCCGCAGGCGACTGAGAATCCAGTGACACGCTTCCCCCCGGGTGGGTGCCTGATGGTATGGTGCGAGGGGGGGACCGGGAATTCCGGTTCATACGGTGGGAGCGACTTCAGCGGGAGCCCCCTCCGCCTGCGGCACCTCTCCCATAGATGGGGGAGGTAAAGATAAGCCTGCGGCACCCGGCCATACAGTATCCGTGGCGGAGCCACTAAAGGTCTAGACCTAGATCTAGATCTAGACCCCTGGGCCTTCGGCCCTTTTCTCCTTCAATCTCCCCTCGACCTCGGTCTCGACCTCGATCTCGATCTCGATCTCCTTAGTGTAAAATGTTTCTCGGTAGAGGATTTCTCCCCTGCTGGATAGAAAAGGGAAGAGTCCCCTTTGATGGAAATGTTATAATTTCCTTGCAACAAATCAAAAGAAAGGACTCTTCCCAATGAGCATTTTATCAGAGAATATCGAACTTTTCAAACCTTTTATTCAGGAGGAAATTCTCAAGAGTATCAAGGACACCAAGGATTCACTGGCCATGGAGCAGGTTCTCTGGCACCTCTTCACGGAACTCTTTGGCCTTCTTGTGGCGACGGCCTTCGAAATGATCGATGGCGAGCTGTATGAGAGGGTCTACAAGCCTCAGGGGTGGCGGATTTCCCGGCGGGATTCCAGAACCATATACTGCCTGTTTGGTCCTGTCACCTACAAGCGGAGGCGGCTGGAGATGGCCGGAAAGCAGGGATTTTACCCATTAGATAAGAAATTTGGATTTCTGCCTTCCCGTCACTATAGCATGGGAGTGATTCTGCGCATTGCCCAGGCTGCCCAGGTTACCCAGTTCCGTAATGTGAGCCATATCGTGAAAACTCTGACCCAGACGGATATTTCACATCAGACAGTTTCAAATCTCAGCCGCACTGCCGCCCAAATGGTTAGAAAATACGAAGCAGCAGATGCAGCCATGGAGCAGGCCGAGAAGAGAGTACCGGAGGACGGGCTGCTGGCTATTGAGGGCGATGGGATTGTAATGAAGCAGCAGGCGGACCCCGTCACCGATACCAAAGGCGGCCAGAACATAGAACTTCACCGAATCCAGGTCTATGAGGGCGTCGAGAAGAATGGAAAACGTTCGAGACTGACAGGGTACCACTGCTTCTCTGGAACGGATAGGAAAAGGCTGTTTGAACTCGTCAAGGTGTGGGTGCATGGCCGGTACAATCTGAGCGAGATTACAGTACTTTCCAACGGGGATGGCGGAGCAGGATATAATTTCGATGACTTCGACAATATTGTCGAGGGATGCAAGACACATTACCATTTCCGGGACAGATACCATGTGAATGAGAAAGTGCGGACCCGCCTCAGCTTCTGCCCACGTGGATTCATCGATAAATTCGTGCTTGAACTGAATAAGAGCAGAAATGTCATCACAGATATGAAGCCATATCTGGATACGGCTGCCAGCTACGCAGAAACAGAAGAACAGGCCGAGCAGGTACGGAGACTGGCAGACTATCTGAGCCGCAACGCCGACTATATCCCGGGCATCCGGGAGCGCGGAATCCGAACCGATATCCACCTGGGGGCAGCTGAAAGCGACCACCGACGCTATAGCTACCGTCTGAAAAAGCAGGGGCGCAGCTGGTGCAGGATAGGTATGGATTCAATAGGCACGCTGATTACTGCTACCCAGAATGACACTTTGGAAAAAGCCCTGATTTACTGTGCTGCAGGCAAAGCCTACAAGAAGATGGACCGGCAGATGCATAAGGCGGTCGTAGCAGCCGTAAAAACGAACCGCAAAGCCGCCAGGGACGCTAAATGGCACAGGAACGCACGGAATTACCGTCCCGGGTGCCTGGAAGGCCGTATAGGCGTATACGGAGCGACTTCAACTCCGATGGGCCAGCTTGCTAAAGCGATACAGATTTATTGAGAAAGCAGAGGCTGGGAAACCTGATAACATCGACTGTCAAATAAAGTACCGAGAAAACCTTGACACATACCTCGATCTCACCCACATTGATTATTATTTCCCATTAGCGTTATAATAATACTTACATACAAACCAATCACAGCCCTATCCCAGGCAATCCATGAGGAGGCATTTTTTTATGAGTGAAAAACCAGCATATTATATTACCACGCCCATTTACTATCCCAGCGCCAAGCTCCATATCGGTCATACCTACTGCACGTCCATTGCGGACTGCATGGCCCGGTTCAAGCGGCTCGACGGATATGACGTATTCTTCCTGACCGGCAGTGACGAACACGGCCAGAAGATCGAACAGAAGGCAGAAGAGGCGGGCGTCACCCCCATCCAGTACGTGGACAAGATCGTGGCTCTCTTCAAGCAGCTCTGGAAGGAACTGAACATTTCCAACGACGATTTCATCCGGACCACCGAAGAACGGCATAAGAAGGTTGTGCAGATGCTGTTCCAGCGGGCCTATGACAAGGGAGATATTTACCTTGGCAAGTACGAAGGGTGGTACTGCATCCCCGACGAAACTTTCTGGCCGGAAAACAAGCTCACCAAGGAGCACGTGTGCCCGGACTGCGGCCGTCCCCTGCAGCGGGTAAGTGAAGATGCCTATTTCTTCCGCATGTCCAAGTACGCGGACCGTTGGATGAAGTACATCGAAGAACATCCCGATTTCATCCAGCCGGAGTCCCGCAGAAATGAAATGATCCAGTTCGTGAAGAGCGGCCTGGAAGATCTCTGCGTATCCCGGACCAGCTTCACCTGGGGCATTCCGGTGCCCTTCGACCCGAAGCACGTGGTGTACGTATGGTTCGACGCCCTCGTAAACTACCTCACCGCCGCCGGCATTGTGGATGACCCGGAGAAGTTCAGGAAGTTCTGGCCCGCCGATGTGCACCTGGTGGGGAAGGAAATCGTCCGTTTCCATTCCATCATCTGGCCCATCATGCTCATGAGCCTTGGTATCGAACTGCCGAAGAAGATCTATGGCCATGGATGGCTCATTGTGGACGGGGAGAAAATGTCCAAGTCTCGGGGTAATGTAATCGATCCGATCCCGCTGCTCCATGAATTCGGCTCCGACGCTATCCGGTACTACCTGCTGAACGATATCCAGCTGGGCCAGGACGGCAACTTCAGCCGGGACCGCCTCATTAACCGCATCAATTCGGACCTCTCCAATGACCTTGGCAACCTTCTGTACCGCACCCTGTCCATGGTGGCCAAGTACAACAAGGGCGTCCTCCACAAAGGCGACGCTTCCGGCGACGAAACCATTGCTGCCGCATCGAAAGAAGTGGAAGAAAACGCAGCAAAGACCCTGGAAGCCTTCCGGAGCGGCATGGACAACTGGAAGATCAACGACGCCATCAAGGCCGTATGGACTTACATCCGGTCCCTCAATAAGTACGTAGACGTCACCATGCCCTGGGCCCTGGGCAAGGACCCCGCAAAGAAGGACCTCCTGGACGCTGTACTGTACCACCTCTGCGAAGGACTGCGCTTCGTATCCCTCATGGCAGAACCGGTAATTCCTATCGCCTGTGAAAAGATCTGGAACCAGCTGGGCCTTACGGACTTCAAGGCTGCCTGCTACAAGGACCTCACCTGGGGCGGCATCCCTGACGGCACCGTAACCCACAAGGGTGACCAGGTCTTCCCGCGCATCGAAATCGAAGAGGAAGAAGAACCGAAGAAAGAAGCGCCGAAGAAGGAAGTAAAGAAAGAAGAGAAAAAGGAAGAAAAGAAGGAGACTGAACCTTCCATTTCCATCGATGATTTCTTCAAGACCGACCTCCGGGTGGCAGAAATCCTCACCGCTGAAAAGGTGAAGAAGTCGAAAAAGCTCATCAAGATGACCGTCAGCCTCGGCGACGGCGATACACGGACCGTGGTGAGCGGTATTTCCGAATACTACCAGCCCGAAGACCTCGTAGGAAAGCACGTGATCTTCGTTTCCAACCTGAAGCCGGCAAAGCTCATGGGTATCGAATCCCAGGGAATGATTCTCGCTGCCTCCAAGGACGGAGAGCTGAAGGTGCCTTTCGTGGATATGCCCGCCGGCAGCAAGGTCAAATAATGGGCCTCTTCGACACCCACGCCCACCTCTACGACAAGGCCTTCGACCGGGACCGGGATGAGGTGATCCAAAGGCTCCGGAAGACTCTGGACTACGTGGTAATCCCGTCGGAAGACCTTCCTACAAGCAAAAAATCCCTGGCATTGGCGGAGAAGTACGATTTCCTCTACTCCGCCGTAGGCATCCACCCCCAGGAGACCGGGGAAGCCAGCGAAGAAATCCTGAAGGAAATCGGGGACCTCGCCCAATCGTCGCCGAAGGTGAAGGCCATCGGCGAGATCGGCCTGGACTACCACTACCTCTACAGCGACAAAGAAACCCAGAAGAAATGGTTCGGCCGGCAGATCGAGCTGGCAAAGGACCTGGACCTGCCCTTCCTCATCCACGACAGGGAAGCCCACGGCGACACCCTGGCCATCCTGAAGGAACACAGGGGAAGCTCCATGCGGGGCATCCTCCACTGCTACTCCGGCAGCGCCGAAATGGCACAGGAATTCATGAAACTGGGCTTCTACATCTCCTTCGCAGGACCTGTGGTATTCCCCAGGAGCATCCGCCTCAAAGAAGCGGCGGCGTCCGTACCCCTGGACCGCCTCCTCATAGAGACCGACAGCCCCTACCTCACTCCGCCCCCAAACAGGGGAAAGCGGAATGACCCCTCCAACGTAATCTACGTGGCGGAAGAACTGGCACAAATCAAAAAGGTGCCGGTGGAAGAACTCATAGAGATTACAAAGAAAAATGGCATGGATATATATGGGATAGAATGAAAAAACTCGAGACGCAGGTCTCGAGTTTTTTTGACCTGTGGTGAGCGCTTTGAAAACGGACGGAGCATTGAGCCTTCAGCCTTGAGCGGTATGGCCGCTTCGCGGCGGGAGTCCCGTGTGAACATGTGGAAGTTCCAGCTGTCAGGAAAGCTGTTAATCCTGCAGCGAAAAGAAAGAAGCTTGAAACATAAGCTCCCGACAACAAGCTTACTTTTGGGGTAACTTTATAAAGCCCCTGGAAAATCTAATTTTTTTCGGGGTTATTCCCTCCTAAAGCTGTTGTATAATAACTTTAGGTTCTTTATGAACCGGACGTGGTTAACGGATTGCTGCTGTCAATCAACAACAGTTATCCCCTGCGAAGCAAGGTATTCAGCGAGTTGAGTCCTCGTCATTACCCTTTTAGCCTTTTTAGGCTTCTTCGCAGTCATGTAGCCGTCAGTTTTGTAAGGCTCGTCCTTACTTAAGATGTGCCAGATGGCAGTCAGGAACATCTTACAGATTGCGATGATGGCTTTCATGTAACCACGTCTGCTTTTTATACGGTTAAAGCGACTTGTAATTTCCGGGTGGTCTTTTGAACGTACAACTGATCTGGCAATATTAACCAGCAGCGGTTTCAAATATTTCCCTGCCCGGGATATTTTTCTGCCTTTTACCTTGTGGGCACTTGAATCGTGGCTCGGACATACACCTGCCCATGAACAAAGATGTCTGGCCGAAGGAAATACACTCATGTCCGGACCAATTTCTGCCAGCACCCGCATAGCGGTAAATGGGTCCCTGTCAAATCCTGGGACCGTCCTGATCAGCTCCAGCTGATGAGCATAGGGTTTCATTCTCTCTGCAACGTCCTGCTTGAGCACTGCTTCATCTTTCACAGTTCTGTCTAACCTGCTGAAGGCCACTTTGAGTTTGGACAAAGAAGATATATCTACAGATGATGCCTTTGCTACTGCCTCTTGGATAACAGGGATTGGCGTCTTGCATCGTTTTCCAATGAATGGGGCCACATTAAATTTCTCACCAGGATGATTAAGCATATAGTCAATGATTGATCTTGATGTCTTCCCAAATACATCTGAAAAAACAACATCAAGCTTGATGCCTTCCCCGGTTAAGCAATTCAGTATGCGGTTTTTCTCTCCAGTCATTGCATTATGAATTTTCTGGCAGTACCGGATTGTTGACCTCATGATTCTGAATTCTTTTGATGGAATAAAACTTGCAACCACACGTCCACTGGCATAGGATTTTGCAATCCATTTTGCATCAGCGGGATCACTCTTTTTACCTTTTAATGGTTTGGTGTACTTGGGATGAGACACAAGGGGATGTAATCCGGCTTCTTCCGCTGCATCATATATTGGATGCCAGTATTGTCCGGTAGACTCCATACATACATCATGACAGTTTTTGGAAATGATCCAATCAGTCATTTTCTTCAGGTCTTTGGGATACGTAGTAAACTGGGCGGTATAATATTTAACCGGACTGTCACTATTGTCATAGATAAAGACGGCTGCAAATACTGATTTCTTATGGACATCGAGCCCACAGCATATGGGATGAATATATTCATTTCTGTCACCAATTTCCATGCGTTCATGCATTGCATCTTTCCTCCTTTCTACAATAAGGATAAATAAAGAAGTAAAGGTGAATGTAGCGGACATTGACTGATCATTCTGAATCAATCGAGACGATTGTACAAAGATATAAGCTTACGGGCTCTATTGCCGGGCCAAAACCCGGCGGCACCAATTTTCAATTCCAAAGAATGATCTCCATATTTAATTGAACGGGGTAGTCGCTGCCACAGCTCCACCACTCAGCTCCACGGGTTTATGTAGTATATCCGCCCATCCACCATAAGTATGTACCCAAATAGGGGATAAAACCAATAGAAAGTGATGTTAGACAACTCCCGTTTCTTTGATATTCAGTGGCGCACCGCGCCCAATCTCTAATTGAGGTTTGAGTGAAGAGAGTTGAATTGAGGTTTGAGTGAAGAGAGTTGAGGTTCCGCGGCTTCGCCGCATAATATCAGCCTGCGGCGCTTCCTGCAGTATCTATTCGCGGCTGACACCGCAAAGGCACCCCAACCTCCCCTCTTTAGAGGGGAGGGGAACCGCGCCAGCGGTGGAGGGGTGGCCGCGAAGCGGCTGGGGGAATTAACAGAAAACGTTCTGGGCTGCTTTAGCGAGAACCCCCTCCGTCTGGTCACATAAGGAAGGCGCTTTAGTGTGCAGGATAAGCGCCAACTTGGACCAGACTTGAACATCCTGTGCAGGATTTTCACTCTACGGGCACCTCCCCCATAGATGGGGGAGGTAAAGTAAGGAAGCCGCTGTCTCGCTGCAGTTGGAGTCCTGAAGACTCTGCACTTGAAACGTGCAATTGACTCGGCCGGAATGGTGCCCACGGGGATGAAGAATTCCGTTGGAAGCGCCGCAGGCTGACCAGCTTTCCTGACAGCTGGCCGCTAGAAGCTAGAAGCCCCCGCATGTGTGCACGCCGCTCAGTCACAGATCAACCGGCCCGGAGGGCCTGACCAGCTCAAGGCTCAAGGCTCAAGGCTGAAGGCTCAATGCCCCCGCATGGTACTCTGCCATCCGCCACCAGCCGGTTCCCCTCGATCTCGATCTCGATCTCGATCTCGACCTCGATCTTTATTTCAATCTCGACCTCCATTTCCCAGGTATGCTATAGTATACATATCAGCCATTCTGACTATTGATAAGAAAAGGGGGAGCACCGTGAAATTTACGCTGATTGACCGGAGCACCTGGGACAGGGAAGAGTATTTCCACTACTTCCTGGACGTGGTGCCCTGCCGGTACAATATGACCGATGAAATCGATATTACGCCTATCATGAAGCGCCACGCCCGTCCTTATCCGGCGCTTCTGCATTTTATCGGCACCGTGGAGAATCATCACAAGCGGTACCGCATGGCCTTCAATGAGAAGGGGGAGCTGGGGTACTACGATGTGGTCCATCCCACGTATACCGTATTTCACCGGGATGACCATACCTTTTCCGCCCTCTGGACTCCATACTCTGAGAAATACGAAGATTTCCTCCATGACTTTGAGGAGGACGAGAAGACATACGGCGACAGGAAGGGACTTTTCGGGAAGCCCGATTTTCCGAAAAATGTGTTTCCCGCTTCCGTGGTGCCCTGGATGCAGTTTAAGGCGCTGCACCTCAGTTTCCCAAAGGCCTTCCACAGCCTGATCCCCATGTATACCCTGGGCCGGATCCACCGGAAGCGGAGCCATTACTACATTCCCCTGGCCGTGGAGTTCCACCATGCCGTGTGCGACGGGTATCACGGATCCCGGGTGTTCCACGAGCTCCAGGGGCTCATTAACAAATGGAAATAGGATGAAAGGGGACGCTATGAATACGGAAGACATTCTTTACTATCTGGAGGGGAAGGGGCTCCTGTCTCCTGCGGACAGTTTCACCATCGTGAAGGGGGAGGAAATTCCCTTCCTGTCCCTTACCATGCCCCATCTCCTGGTCATTATCCACCCCAATCAGGAGGAGGGGGCTCTCTTTGCCCGCCGGGCGCTGGCCATTTATGAGAATGAATCGCCGGTTCTGCTTCTGGCCCGTGGAAATATCCTCCGCCTTACGCTGGAGGAGTTCAGCCATTACGAGGCAAAGGGGGATTTCCTCCTTCTTTTCGACAGCCGGAAGGCGGAAAAGCGGAGTCCCGTGCCCTTTTCCCTTTCGGACCTCAAGGATACCATGCACACCCTCCTGGCTCCCGGCGGCTGCCCCTGGGACAGGAAGCAGGACCATCGGTCCCTGTGCACTTACCTTATCCAGGAGACGGCGGAGGTTATCGATGCTATCGACCATGACGACATGGATAACCTGAAGGAGGAACTGGGGGATCTCCTGTTCCAAGTGGTCTTCCACGCCACCCTGGCGGAGAAGGAAGGGTACTTCACCATGCAGGACGTGGAGGACGGGGTGAACCGGAAGATGATCCGGCGCCATCCTTTCGTCTTCGATAAAGATAAATCTGACAGCTCCGTTTCTACCCCCGAGGGGTGGGAAAAACGTAAAAGAATTGAAAAAAACAGGAAATATCTGCTTTCCGGGGTGCCGAAGTGCTTGCCAAGTCTGCTTTTAGCGTGTATAATTCAAAAGAAAGTTGGTTCCAGCGGACTGCAGGATCTCCTGAATTCCGGAGAGCAGGCAAGATATGAGCGGAATGGTTTCCCCCTTTCTTCCTGTTTGAAATCTGACCGTGTGGCGGAGAAAGAAAAGAAGGCAGGCGCACTGCTCTTTGATTTCGTCCGTATCCTCCGGGAAGAGGGGATTGATCCGGAACTGGCGCTCCACCGGTACTCCCTGAATTTCATGGAAAAGTTCCATGGATTCGAGGTGGATCTGGAAAAGAAGGGGCAGCGGATCACGGATATAGAGCCTGAAAAGGCGCTGCAGCTCTGGAAGGAGTATGTCTCTACCCATTGACCATTTCCCGGCCGGAACCAATGGCGGGATTTCCGCCCATTATTTAAAGGAGGATGTTTAGTTATGAACAAAACAGAACTCGTTGCCGCAGTTGCCCAGCAGGCAGAAATGACAAAGAAAGACGCTGAAAAGGCTGTCAAAGCTGTCTTTGATGTGGTATCTGATGCCCTCGTAAAGGGAGATAAGGTACAGCTCATCGGATTCGGTACTTTCGAAATCCGTCAGCGCAAAGCCCGCGTAGGACACAATCCGTCCACCCAGGCTGAAATCAAGATCCCCGCTTCCAAGACTCCGGCATTCCGCGTTTCTAAACAGCTGAAAGAAAAAGTAAACGCAAAGAAATCCAAAGCCAAGAAAGCAAAGAAATAAGAAGTGAAAAGTAAAGCCTTCCCCCGAGGAGGGCTTTATTTTTTTCGGATGGGTGAGCGTGCGAACAGGTGGTGGCTTTGAGCCCTCAGCCTTGAGCCTTGAGCTGGTCAGGCCCTGCGGGCCGAGTGACGTATGACTGGACGCCGTGCGCACGGGCGGGGGCTTCTAGCTGCTAGTATCTAGCTCTTATGAAATGACCTTTGTCAAGACCCCAAGCATGCCAAATATTCTTGCCAATAAGACTAGTTGCAAGATGTAATGGAATTAAATCGGTTTGGGAAAATTTGAACTTTACATGGAGCGGCTCATGTGATAGCCTGCTTCCTCTATGGCCATATTTTTTCGGCCCCTTGGCTTGGAAATCACATGAGCAGGGGCTCCATGTCAAGTTCAAATTGGTATGCGGGTTCCAGGCAATAGCTGCCTGGACAACATGGAGGAAGAGCTTTGCAGATTATTCCGGGGCTTGATCAGTCTCTTATACGTGGATTAACAGGTCAATGATTTCGCCGCGGGTTCCTTCAATCTTTTATTTGGAATCATGCCTATGCATGTCCTGCAAAGCTAGCACTAGGATAACCCAGCCTCTCTTAACTCAAAGCTCTCCCTTAATATTGTCCAAACCGCTATTCACCTTTTAATCATCTCCCTTCGGCTGTATTTTTATGCTTGCTGCCTAACTCAGAGAACTATGCGTGCGATGTCAAGCTTTCTTACGAATAACGTCAGCAGTGTGTCCAGTCATCATTCCCCAAATAAAGCCACTGAATTCCCGGGCAACGGCAGTAGCAGCAACATTACTGTTTTTCCCTTTCATAATCTTGTCTCTGAACCTTACGCGAAGTCTTCTGTTTGCTTTGTCCGCATAATGAATATCTGATGCACAGCATCCTTCCTGCCGTTTTCTCAAAGCCCTGCTCTTGTATCCGGGCCGCCCCCGTGAAAAGCCGGACCAGACTGCTTCAATCAGCTTCTTCCTCAAAACAATATTTCCGGCTTTTGAAATGCTGCCATAGTTGCCATCTTCATTACTGGAGTGTTCAGTTGGGGTAAGTCCCAAAAAGGACGCAAAATGGCCTGCTGTAGGAAAGCGCTTGAAATCGCCAATAGTTACAATTAAACGAAGTGCAAAGCCATATTCTATTCCAAGGAAACAGCGCAGTTTATTGACATTAGCTGCATACTTTTTCTGCATTGCAAATGACTTAATCCTGACATCCAGATCTTCCAGCTTCTGCTGGAGGGTAAGCAGAGTTGTCATATACTCACTCAATGTTTCCTTATTCAATTCGCTCAGCGGGAGACTCATAATCCAATTCACATGTTTTTGGGTCCAGGTAGCTCCCTGGTTATAATGGAATCCCATCTGGTGCACAAAAGCAGTTATCCGCTGTTTAGTGACTTTAACCATATCCTGATGGTCGTCACGCATCCTGATATAGCGGAAAATGGATTCGTCTTCCTCATCGGGGACATAAATGGAAATACACTCACTTTTCGCCATGGCATTGGTAAGCGCTCTTGAATCAATATAATCATTTTTGAATTTTTTATCTCTGCTGCTTTTCTTCAAAGAAGAAGGAGCTATTACCATACAATCTACATTGGCTGCCATAAGCTTACGGTAAAGGCCATAACCGAATAACCCGGCTTCATAACCACAGATAACATGGCACTCTCTGTTAACGGCTTTTTTGCAATCACCAATGAACCGGAGCACATTCTTTACTGCAGGGCCAAGTTTACGAGGGGGAATAAGATCTAACGTAATAATTTCACCGGCAGGAGACATTTGATTAACGACAGCAGCCATCGTATAGTTTTCGGTATGGGTGTCGATACCAACATAAACGAATGGGATCGGGGACGTAAATGTGCTAGAATAAGACATGATGACCTCCTTGGTTGAGAAAATATGATCCTGTTCTCGTAAAATTGGCCTTGCAACTATATTTTACCGAAATTTGGGCATATACATCAAACTGGGGAGGTCATTTCATATTATCTTTTAGGAAAGCTCAACAGCCTGCGGCACTCAAACCGTTGGACCGGCATCCCACCATGCCATAGGCTGGCCAGCTTTCCTAGCAGCTAGTAGCTAACAGCTAGAGGCCCCACCCGTTCGCACGCTTACTCAATCACGTGACATCCGCCGCGAAGCGGCTGGACCTCAACTCTCAACTCTCAACTCTCAAATCTCAAATCTCAAATCTTTCCCTTTCCCGCGAAGCTGCTGGTCACCTCGATCTCAATCTCGACCTCAATCTCATTCCATCCCTTACCCTTGTATGATATAATTTACGAGTAAGAGTACAGAAAAGGGGAGCAGCCATGTCGGAGAAGCCACGTAAATTTATCATTTTGACAGCCAGTATAGGGACAGGACACAGCCAGGCAGCCCGGGCTATTGCGGAGTCTATCCAGAAGTCCCATCCCTCCGACTCGGTGAGTGTCCTTGATTTCGTGTCTAATAATCCCCTGTCCATTGACCACATCATCAAAGACAGCTACCTGAAAATGATCGACGTTTTCCCCGCCATGTATGACCATCTGTACAGCGATTCCCAGAGCAGCCGGTTTGGTGTGCTTTCCCAGTACATGCTTTCCATTACCTTCAAGCGGAGAATGAGGAGCCTGGCGGAAACACTGAAGCCGGACGCTTTTATTTTTACCCACCCCTTCCCGGCAGGGGCGGCGGACCTCCTGAAGGCGGACGGAAAGATTTCCATGCCCCTTCTCGGTGTGATTACGGACTTTGATATCCACCAGCTCTGGGTAGACCCCCATCTGGACGCTTTCTGTGTGGCTACGCCGGACCTGAAGGACCTCATGGAAACCTACGACATTCCGGGAGATATGATCCACGTCACCGGCATTCCCGTACGCCATTCCTTCTATGAACAGGCGGCACTGAAAAAACCTTTCGAAAAGGGGAGTGTCCTCGTCATGGGCGGCGGCCTGGGCCTGGGCAATGTGACTGACAATATAGAGCGTCTGGACTGTGTGGAAGAAATCTCTAAATTTATCGTCATCACGGGAAAGAACATCGATCTCTACGAAAAGGTGGCGGCCCTTTCAGAACACCTGCACCATCCGGTGGAGCTTCACAGCTATACGAATAAGGTGGCGGAAATCATGGCAAGAAGTGAGATTCTCGTCACAAAGCCCGGCGCATTGACCTGCACCGAAGCCATGGTGATGGGGCTGCCCATGATCCTCGTGAATACGCTGCCCGGACAGGAACGGGCCAACGCCCTCCACATGAAGCGCCAGGGCTGCGCGGAATGGGTGAAACGGGGGGACCTGGCCGAAACGGCCCGGATGATCCTCCGGAATCCGGATATCCGAGAAAAAATGGCCGCTGCCTGCGGCACCAGCCACCCGGACAGCGCGAAAAACGTGGTGGATGTGCTCTATGGGATGGTGGATTGAGAGAGGACAGCAGCGGCTGCGCCGCAAAGAGTTAAGATTTGAGAGTTGAGAGTTGAGGTCCAGCCGCTTTGCGGCGGCTGTCAGGCGGCTGAGCGTCGTGCGAACGGTTGGGGGCTTCCAGCTTCTAGCTTCTAGCTGCCAGGAAAGATGGCCAGCCTACGGCGACGGATTCGTCCGAGTAGAAGATTTTCGTGCCGTAGGCTATTGAGCCTTTCTAGCAGCTAGAAGCTAATAGCTAACAGCCCCACGCTGGTGACTCTAACCGAAAGCATCTCAATTCGCCGTGGAGCGGCTGGCGCTCAATGTTTTACTCCATTCTCAATTCTTTCCTTTCTCCCCCCAATGATGTACAATAAAGCAATACGCTATGTATTGTGTCGAGTAAAGGAGAATTTCATGCATGAAGTTTTAGATTGGATTTATTCCATCATTGTGGCCCTGTTCCTGGCCATGGTGATTCACATTTTCCTCTTCGTTCCTACCAAGGTATCCGGAGAGTCCATGTACCCCACACTGACGAACGGGGAGTACCTCATCGTTTCCAAAATCATCCATGTCATGCGGGAAGTACCGAATTACGGAGATATCGTCATCATCGACAGCCGCACCCACAGGGAACGGTCCTGGATGGATGACCTGGCGGAACCGCTGGAAAACTATATCGCCATTTTCAACAAATCTTCCCAGGGACACAACGTATGGGTGAAGAGAGTCATCGGAAAAGGCGGAGACAAACTGGAATTCAAGAACGGCCACGTATACCGGAACGGCGAAAAGCTGGACGAACCGTACATCAATGAACCCATGGAATTTTCCATGGACGGTTCCTACACGGTACCGGAGGGCAAGGTCTTCGTGATGGGGGATAACCGCAATCACAGTTCCGACAGCCGCTTCATCGGCCCCGTGCCGGTGGACCACGTCCTGGGACGGGTGGTATTCAAGTTCTGATGAGTGAGAAAGGGCAGCATGCTGAAGGGTATGCTGTCTTTTTTGTTTATAGAGTTGAGATTTGAGATTTGGGAGTTGAGGTCCCGCCGCTCCGCGGCGGATTTCGATGCTTATGGTTGGAGTCACTGGAGTGGAGCTGCAGATCACCCGGATACCAACTGCTTAACCGCCGCTGATGGCATTCCTCGATCTCGATCTCGGTCTCGGTCTCAATCTCCATCTTTGACCATCCCCATGGCTTATGTTAGAATATAACAGTCATCGAAACATATTGACTAAAATGCAATAGCGAGGCGATATATATGGCACATTGTAATGAAAACTATTTGAATCTTCAGGGCGCATACCTTTTCGCGACGGTTCGCCAGAAACAGGAGGCCTATAAGAAAGCCCATCCCGATGCGGATATTATTTCCCTGGGTATCGGCGACGTGACCCAACCCCTGGCTCCGGTGGTTATCGAAGCCATGCACAAGGCTGTGGATGAAATGGCCCATATGGAAACATTCCGGGGCTACGGTCCGGAACAGGGCTACCTCTTCCTCCGGGAAGCCATTGCAAAGCACGATTTCCAGGCTCGGCGCTGCGACATTTCTCCCGATGAAATCTTCGTCAGCGACGGTGCCAAGTGCGATACGGGCAACATGCAGGAAATCTTCGCACAATCCGATATCGTAGCGGTAACGGATCCTGTATACCCGGTATACGTAGACAGCAATGTCATGGCAGGCCGCAGCGGCAAGTTTGTTCACGGTTCCTATGAACGGCTGGAATACCTGCCCTGCTATGAGGAATGCGGCTTCAAAGCCAACCTTCCTTCCCATGATCCCATGATCATTTACCTCTGCTCCCCGAACAACCCCACCGGCGCTGCCCTGAATAAGAAGAACCTCACCATGTGGGTGAAGTACGCAAAGCAGACGGGTTCCGTCATTTTCTTCGATGCTGCCTATGAAGCCTTCATTACGGAAGACGATATTCCCCACAGCATTTATGAAATCGAAGGGGCCAAAGAAGTGGCCATCGAATTCCGTTCCTACTCCAAGACCGCCGGTTTCACCGGCGTCCGCTGCGGCTACTGCGTGGTACCGAAGGAACTGATGCTGGAAACAAAGAGCGGTGAAAAGGTATCGGCCAATGCCCTCTGGGACCGCCGCCAGTGCACCAAGTTCAACGGCTGCTCCTACATCGTACAGAGAGGCGCTGAAGCGATTTACACCGAAGAAGGACAGAAACAGATCCAGGCTACCCTGGACATTTACAGAAATAATGCCAAGGTCATCCTCCAGGGCGTCAAAGATGCTGGACTTACCGCCTGCGGCGGCGTGAACAGCCCCTACGTATGGATGTCCGTTCCCAAGGGAATGACGAGCTGGGAATTCTTTGATTTCCTGCTGGACAAAGCAAGAATCATCTGCACCCCGGGCTCCGGCTTCGGCCCCTGCGGCGAAGGTTATGTCCGCCTCACCTCTTTCAACACACCGGAACTGACCAAAGAAGCGGTGGAAAGAATGAAGAAAGCACTGGCTTCCCTGAAGAAATAAACGGGAAGTCTGGGGAAGCGCTGATTAATTCGCAGAGTCAGATTTCATAAGGATTTTTATGTACTGCTTCGTCATAAATCGGCCAAGGATAAAAGGAAGGCGCTTTTATGTGCAGAGAAAGCGCCAACTTACCTTGGCTCAGCAGTCCTATGCAGGACTGCTGCCTTAAATAGCTCGCTATTTGGGTCGAGTTATTCCTCACATTGCATAAAAAATCCAAGAATGAAATCCGACAACGATTTAATCAGTGCTTCCCGGGAATTACAAAGTTTTTCCGGAAATCTACCTTTCAATCTGACAGGTAGATTTCTGCATGTCCAGATAAAGGAGTCTCCATGAGTACAAATCTGCAGATCGGCATTGTAGGCCTTCCGAACGTAGGGAAGAGCACCCTTTTCAATGCCATCACCAAAGCCGGAGCAGAAGCGGCGAATTTCCCATTCTGCACCATTGAACCGAATGTGGGTGTCGTAGAGGTGCCGGACCACCGGATCTATGACCTGGCAGCCATGTTCAAGCCGAAGAAGACTACTCCCGCCTTCACAAGGTTCGTGGATATTGCAGGCCTCGTAGCCGGCGCATCCAAGGGCGAAGGTCTTGGCAACCAGTTCCTGAGCCACATCCGTGAAACCGATGCCATTGCCCACGTGGTCCGCTGCTTCGAAGACGGCAACATTACCCACGTGGAAGGATCCATTGACCCGGTGCGGGATATGGATATCATCAACACGGAACTGTGCCTGGCGGACCTGGAAAGCGTGGACAAGAAGAAGGCAAAAACCGCAAAACTCGCCCAGGCAGGCATCAAGGAAGCCAAGGCAGACCTGCCGGTACTCCAGAAGGTATATGATGCCCTCCAGAACGGCACTCCGGCAAGGGCCCTGGACCTTTCGGAAGATGACCTGGAAATCCTGAAGGAACTGAACCTGATCACCCTGAAGCCCGTACTCTACGTGCTCAACATGGCGGAAGACGATATTTCCGACCCCATGGCCAATCCCCATGTGAAGGCAGCCGCAGAACAGGCAGAAAAGGAAGGGGCCAAATGGGTGCCCATTTCCGCTGAAATCGAGCAGGAAGTATCGGAACTTGATGCAGATGAAGCCAAGGCATTCCTGGAAGACCTGGGAGAAGAAGAACCGGGCCTCAACCGCCTCATCCGCACGGCCTACTCCATGCTGGGACTCATCAATTTCTTCACTGTAGGCCCCGATGAATGCCGTTCCTGGACTGTCCGGGAAGGGACAAAGGCACCGAAGGCGGCAGGCAAGATCCACAGCGATATCGAACGGGGCTTTATCCGTGCCGAAATCGTATCCTATGACGACCTCATGGCCTGCGGCTCCTACGCAGCGGTCCGTGAAAAGGGCCTCCTCCGGGTGGAAGGTAAGGATTACGTCATCCAGGACGGAGATATCGCTTACTTCCGGTTTAATGTGTAAGTTTTGGCAGAAAAGGGCTGTGACTGTTCACGGCCCTTTTTGAGTAGACAGATCGAGATCGAGATGGAGGCCGAGGGCATCCGCCTGCGGCAAAAAGGAAGAATTGAGATTTGAGTGAAGAGAATTGAGGTCCAGCGGCGGAGCCGCTGATTCCGTTTGTGTTTATCTGTATTAGGGATAGAGTTATTTGGGACGGAGCTGGTTGCTGGCTGGCAGCTGGTGGCTGGGTGGGCAGGTCCTGTGAGCCAGATATCAGTAAGGATCTGTGCATTATTAAGCTATTCATATGATGGCCTGATGACATAATTCCAATCAGGATGAAATTCATTCCTTAACAGATTAATGCCAGCAAATTCCTTGTCAGAAACTTTAGTGCCTTTAGGGTAGACTGCGGTATCCGCTTTACACCGAACCACAAGCCCATTATCGGTAGTTGTTGAAGCGATCAGATTAACGATAATTTCAAGCGTTTCCAAAGGACGGCCTCGCCAGTTCTTTGTAATTTGGCTGAATAGTCGATGCTCTATTTTATTCCATTTGGATGTTCCGGACGGGAAGTGGCAGACTTCGATTTCAAGGCCACTTTCATCAGCAAATTTTTGCAGCTCAAATTTCCAAAGCCGGCTATGGCTTCCATTGCTTCCACCACCATCTGCCGTAATTAACAGACGGGTTGCTTCAGGATATCGTGGTTTACCCATCTCATCCCACCAGGAGCGGATCGAATTCACTGCGAACTGCGCAGTATCTGAGCTTACTCCCACATTCACAAACCCTTCATTGGCTGCAATATCGTAAACGCCGTAAGGAGCAGCTTTTCCCTTGTCAGGAAGAGGAAAGTCATGGTCAAGAACGTTTACCGGATTTCCTTTTTTGGCATATTCGGCTCCGCTATTTTTGAAATTTCCAATGTTTTCCTTTTTCTTACAGTCTATGGAAATAACAGGAAACCCGTTTTCCATGTATTCTTCAGCAGTTTCGTTGATGTGCCGGAACTGTGCGTCCCTGTCTGGGTGCTGGCTTCCAACCTGGTTCATTTTTTGATTGATTTGGAGGCTGTAACCCATATCTTTCAAGAGGTATCCGATTTTACGATATTTAATCTTATAACCACGGGCATTCATTTCCGCTTCGAGGTTACGCAGGCTCTTTGTCGTCCAACGCAAAGGTCCTTGGGGATCTCCAAAAGTGGAATTTTCCATAAGGCTTTCAAGTGCTTCTATAATTCCCGGCTGAGTAACCTCTATGGGCTTACGACCGCCGCCTTCCCTTCGGATACGAGGGGAAGGTGCATCTTGAGATAAATAGGGATGTTCAGAATTCAGATCTTTTATGCCATTCGTTATGGTTACCCGGGATACGCCAGTGGCTTTGCTGATAGCAGTAATTCCACCGTGGCCGAGTGCTTCGGCTTCAGAGGCCAGATATACTCGTTTCTGCGCCTCGTTAAGCAGTGGAAGCATCTTATTGATTTTATCTACAGGGACTTCTTTAACCATGCTGATTTCCTCCTTGGCATCAGCATAGCATTTTTTACACTTTTAATCAATTAAAATGTAAATATTGTTTGTGCATAATTCCTAAGTACCAACACTGTGCGTATGATTCTATCTATCAAAAGCGTGCCCCCTTGGAGAAGGGGGCAGCCCAAAGGGCGGGGGATGGATCCGCCTCGAAGAGGCTGGGCCTGCAAAGCAGAAGGCTCAGGATGTAAAAGATTTTCCATCACACCGGGGGACTACGATTACGGAGATCCATCCTGCGGCTTTGCCGCGCCCCTTCTCTAAGGGGCTGCATGTTTACGGGATACGTCACAATAGATGGTAACCCTTCTTTCGAGGCTTCCGGTAAGCACGTGCCCCCTTGGAGAAGGGGGCAGCCCAAAGGGCGGGGGATGGATCCGCCTCGAAGAGGCTGGGCCTGCAAAGCAGGAGGCTCAGGATGTAAAAGATTTTCCATCACACCGGGGGACTACGATTACGGAGATCCATCCTGCGGCTTTGCCGCGCCCCTTCTCTAAGGGGCTGCATGTTTACGGGATACGTCACAATAGATGGTAACCCTTCTTTCGAGGCTTCCGGTAAGCACGTGCCCCCTTGGAGAAGGGGGCAGCCCAAAGGGCGGGGGATGGATCCGCCTCGAAGAGGCGGGCTCTGCAAAGCAGCTGACCAGCTTTTCTGGCAGCTGGAAGCTAAAAGCCTTCACCCGTTTGCTTGGCGCCCGGTCATACATACCTGCCACGAAGCGGCTAATCAGCTCAAGGCTCAAAGCTCAAAGCTCAAGGCCCCGCCCGTTCGCATGGCGCCCGGCCACAGTTTCCATCCATACGTTTTCCCGAAAGGAGCCATCTTTGGAACCTATTTATAAAGAAATTATTGCGGGCACCTTCATAGATCGGCCGAACCGGTTTGTGTGCCACGTCCTTGTTCATGGCAAGGCGGAAACCTGCCATATGCCAAACCCCGGGAGGATGCGGGAATTCCTGTTTCCCGGGGTCACACTGTACCTCACGCCGAACCGTCCCGGACTCCGCACGGCGTACCGGGTGGTGGGGGTGAAAAAGGGAGAAGACATATTCTACCTGGACACCACGAAGGCCAATGACGTGGCGGCCTGCCTCGTGCAGCATCGGAAAATCCCGGGATGGGAAAACTATTTCCTGGCAGGCCGGGAAGTGACCATGGGGGACAGCCGGTTCGACCTGCTCTTGGGGGATGCGGAAACCGGGGAGACCTTCCCGGTGGAAGTGAAATCCTGCAGCCTTTCCGGGGAAAGGGGCGCCATGTTTCCCGATGCCCCCACGGAGCGGGGAGAAAAACACATGGCCCATCTGGTCACCATGGCAGAGAACGGGGAACACGCAGGGCTCCTGGTGCTGGTACATTACCGGAAGGCCCAATGGTTTCTTCCCAATTTCCATACGGACCTGCCCTTTGGGGAATGGTTCCGGAAGGGCATGGATGTGCTGGACTGGAAGGCGGCAGGCCTCTCCTGGACCGAGGATTTCACCATGCCCGAGTCCGTCCGCCTCATAGGAAGCTCGAAAAAGGCACTGGATGAGGAGATGGGTAATGCGGGGGATTACATGATTGTCCTTCACCTCGAAGAGGACCGGGACATTCCCACCGGGAGCCTGGGCACCCTCCATTACCGGAAGGGGTACTACGTGTACGCCGGATCGGCGAAAAGGAACCTGGACCAGCGCATGGCCCACCACCGGGCGCTCCGGAAGAAGAAGCACTGGCACATGGATTACCTCCGGCAGCAGTGTTCTTTCCTCGCAGCCCTGCCTATCCGCACGAAGGAGGACCTGGAGCATCGGCTGGCAGGACGGCTGGCGGACATTGCGGACTGGTCGGTAAAGGGCTTCGGCTGCACCGACTGCCACTGCGAATCCCATCTCTTCGGATTTGAGGAGAATCCCCTGCACCTTAGAAAGTTTGTAAAAATCGAAGAGGATTTTGAAATCAACCGGCTGGACCGGTATTTCAGGTAATTAAAAAGGACTGTGACTGCACAGTCCTTTTTAATTGGGGGTTTTACGGATTGAGTCATTCGTGCGGGGCCTTGAGCTAAATAGGCCCTCCGGGCCGGTGGTATGGCTTGGCGGCGTGCAAACGGGCGAGGGCTTCTAGTGTCTAATTTCGTAAGTTTCCGATTGTATCCCTAAGTTGCGAACCCTTGACCTCACGTTTTTTCCAGCGGAACGGTTCTGCATGCTCATTGTAGGCAGCAATAAACTTTTTAATCGCTGACACGAGATCCGAAACAGAGTCAAAACTTGCCCCTCGGAGCACTTTTCGCGACATAATGTTAAACCATATTTCCACTTCATTCAGCCAGCTCGCTGACGTTGGTGTGTAATGAAAATGGACATTAGGATGCTTTTCCAGCCAGTCGTTTAAGCGCTTGTGCGTGCAGTAATTATCGACAATAACATGATATTGCACTTTGTCTCCACCCGGCTCACTTTTCAATAAGTCATTTAAAAATTCTTCAAAGTCCTCTCTGGTTTTTCTCTTTGTTGCCTTTCCATAAATTTGTCCGGTAGCTACCTCCAGTGCACCGAATAAATTTATTGTTCCATTCCTCCGATATGTGCTTTTCAACCCGCGCACAATTTTCTTGTTATGAGTAAGTACATATCCTTGGGCTCTACTTAAGGCCTGTATCGATGGTTTCTCATCAACGCTGATTACGACAGCATTCTCTGGCGGGTCCAAGTAAAGCCCCACGATATCAGCAGACTTTTTAGTAAACTCCGGATCAGTACTGACACACCAGGAACGCTGCCTTGCCAGCTGTATTCCTTCCTTTCTCATAAGTTGCCAAATGGCAGCCTTTGAGACATTCAGAACTCTTGCCAGTGTAGGACCATCCCAGTGTGCTAACCCGTCTGGAGGCGCTTCCTTCAGCTTATTTAACACCATTTCGCGAAATTCCGGTTCATATTGAGCAGTACGTCCCTGCCTTTTCTTATCCTGTAACCCAGGGATGCCCTGTTCAGCGAAACGATTCCGCCAAAGACTAACGGTATTGGGGCGTTCCCCCAACTTAGCCGCGATATCCTTGATTTGCATTCCATCAAGACATAGAAGAACCATTTTTGCACGTCTTACAATGCGATGCTCTGTTTTTTGAGAGTTTACGATTTTATGCAGTTCTATGCGTTCGCTTTCGGAGCAGCGTATTTGCTTAGCAACTTTTGGCATAACGTTATCCCTCCCTGCAATTTGCATTTATCTGGAATAAGTATACCATTATTTGCTATGTCCGACAATACAATCTATTATTTATGAAATTAGACACTAGCTTCTAGCGGCTAGCCGCTAGGAAAACCGAGCAGCCTGCGGCACTCCAATGGTTTGGCTACCTGTTTTTCATGCCGCAGGCGGACCAGCTTTCCTAACTGCTAACAGCTAGCAGCTAGCAGCCCCGCCCGTTTGCACGAGTGCCAGCCACCAGATACCAGCCACCAGCAGCCCATTGGCCGCGGTGCCTCAATGTTTCACTCAATTCTCAATTCTATTTTTTTCCTCCTTCGCATCGGCCCGATAGCGGATGGAGAAGTAGATGAAGAAGAGGAGAGCCCCAGTGAAGCCGGCGAGGGCGGTGAGCTGGGCGCTCTTTAATCCGAAGGCCAGTGTGCCGTAGTCGCCGCGGAAATATTCCAGGAAGAACCGGAGGATAGAGTACAGCATGATGTAGAGGCAGAACGTGGTGCCCCGGGCATGCTTCGAGCAGGCGTACCAGAGGAGGAGGCCCAGGATGATGAGGTCCCCCTGGCATTCCCACACTTCCGCCGGCCACAGGGGCTGGGCGCCGTAGGTCTGGTAGGCCAGGGTGGTGGAGGGGTAGAGAATACCGAAATCAGCCCCCGTGGGATGGCCGAAGGCGTCGCCGTTCATGAAGTTTGCAATCCGTCCGATGGCCTGGCCGAAGATGATGGCCGGCGCCACGATGTCCGCAAACTGGAGGGCCGGGATGTGGTGTTTCCGGAGGAAAATATAGGCTCCCGTGCAGGCAAAGATGACGCCTCCCTGGATAGCCATGCCTCCCTGCCAGACGTAGGGGATTTCCAGCAGGTGGTTATGGTAGTAACCCCAGTCAAAGAAGAAGACATCCCACAGCCTTCCGCCGATGATGCCCACAAAGGCAATGGTGAGGCCCAGGTCAAACATGATTTCATGCCAGCCTCTCCCGTCTTTTTTCAGCAGGTAGTAGGCCATGACGCAGCCGAAGATAATACCCAGGGAAAAGAATATCCCGTAGAAGCGGATAGGAAATCCGCCGATAAATGTGACGTACTGATGCATTTGAACTGACTCCTTTTGGATACAATGTTGGGGTACCTGTGTACTTTCAGGGCCTTGAGCTTTGAGTGCTGCAGCCGCTTCGCGGCAAATGCACCCCTTCAGTCGACGAGTAATTGATCACTTGCTTCCCCCTCTGGGAGAAGTCCCGCATAGCGGGCAAGGGGGTGCATTTGCTGGGAATCGGCTGATCGGCTTTTGGGAAAGCTAACAGCTGGCAGCCCCGCACCTGGAGACTCCAACCGTAAGAATCGAATCCCCGCGGCAAAGCCGCCGGACCTCAATTCTCAACTCTCAAATCTCAATTCTTTTATTAATATTACATACTGTCTATTATACAATACGAGGCACAGGAAGAAGTGACTTTTATAAATATAGTACTTTTTCTATAAATTGTAAATAATAAGACAAAAATTAGCGATTGTACGGCAGCTTTATATAAAGAACTCAGATGGGGCTAATAATAAAAAACTTTTATACCTATAGGGGGTATATGCATGTCGAGGAAAATAATGAAATTCTCATAAATAGATAAAGGGATAGAAACCACAAAATATACAGTATTTGTCGTGCTTTTCTGGATTCAGACACCCCTTGCGAAATAAAATAACTGATAATGATTATTGGAAGTAACTCATTTTTTCTATTTTTTTTACAAATAATGACTTGAATTCCTTCAATCTCATGGTATGATGTTCATAGATATTAAGTTCAAGAAAGAACTTATCTCAGCTGCATTAAAGGAATCTGCCATAACAATAACAATATCTTCTGCGGTTCCGCCAATAATAATAATAAAATTCAAGAATGGCAGCTGTTTTTTATGTGCTTTGCACTTTTTAATTTTGGAGGTACCATTATGAGAAACTGTGTATTAATCATTGAGCATGATTCCAGTGTGAGCCGCTTCATGCAGCTGAAACTGGAAGAAGCGGGTTTCACAACCCTTGTAGATAATACAGGCGATTCCGCCGTAGATATGGCCGGTCAGAGACAGGCCGATGTGATTGTCCTGGATCCCGATGAACCCATGAAAAATGGCCATGATATCCTGGGCAAGGTCAGGGAAATCAGCAGCATTCCTGTGATTTACCTGTCCGCTGATGCCAGCGTGGACGCAAAGGTGGATGCCCTGAACGCCGGCGCCGACGATTACATGACGAAACCCTATGCCACGAAGGAACTGATTGCCCGTATCCATGCGGCTCTTCGCCGTCATGAAGAACCGAAGATCATCGTGGATCCCGCATTCACCATCGGTGACCTGTCCATTTACCCGGACCGCCACGAAGTAAGGGTGGGGGACCAAATCATTGACCTCACGAAGAAGGAATTCGACCTTCTCCTCTTCCTGGCAAAGAACAAGAACCGGGTCATCCGGCGGGAAGAAATCCTGGAAAAGGTCTGGGGCTATGGCTATGCCGGCAAGACGAATATTGTGGATGTGTACGTGCGCTACCTCAGAAGCAAAATCGACGAGAAGGTAGGAAAGAAATATATCCATACGGTCCGCGGCATCGGTTACGCCGCCAGGGACTGATATGATCCAGCAGGTTATTGTAGTAGAAGGGAAATCGGATATAGCCCGGGTGGGCATGGCAGTGGATGCGGACATGATTGCCACCGGCGGTTTTGCGCTCTCCCGTGCAACTGTCGAGAAAATCCGGAATGCCTATGAGAAACGGGGCATCATTATCCTGACAGACCCTGACGGACCGGGTGAACGGATCCGGCAGCGGCTGACAAAGCTGTTTCCGAAGGCCCTTCATGCCTTTGTGCCCAAGTCCGAAGCTTCCACGGAAGATGACGTGGGCATCGAAGATGCTTCTCCGGAATCTATCCGGAAAGCCCTGTCCACACTTCGCATCCGGCAGATGGAGGATTCCCATCTCTTTTCTGCGGCGGACCTCTTTGATGCGGGATTGATCGGCGAAGCCGATTCCGCTTCCCGGAGGGCCAGGGTGGGAGCCATCCTTGGTATCGGCTATGGCAACGGCAAGCAGTTCGTGAAGCGGCTGAATCACTATGGCATTACCCGGGAAGAATGGAAAAGGGCCGTAGAAGCCTGTGAGGAGGGATCATCATGTTAGAAGCCAACCTGGCAGACCGACAGGTGGTGCAGTACGTGATCAAGCGGTTCGGCATCCATGCGAAACACAAACTGGGCCAGAATTTCCTCATCCGTCCCGATGTGGTGGCAGCCATCGCGGAGGCGGCGGAATTGGGAAAGGGTGTGCCGGTCATGGAAATCGGTGCCGGCATCGGCACCCTGACCCAGGCCCTGGCAGAGACCGGCGCCGATGTGACAGCTTTCGAACTGGATAAGAGCCTGGAGCGGGTTCTTTCCCATACCCTGGAACACTATAAGAACGTCCATATTATCTATGAAGATGTACTGAAGGCAGACCTGAAGACCATCCTGGGGGACCGGGACTGGCGGTGCGCCGCAAACCTGCCCTACTACATCACCACCCCCATCCTTCTGTCCCTCATCCAGTCGGACCTTCCCATTTCGCTCTTCGTCTTCATGATGCAGAAAGAAGTGGCGGACCGGATCCTGGCGGCGCCGGGGTCCAAGGACTACGGCGCCCTGACGCTGGCGGTGAATTTTGACTGCACTTCGGAGCGGGTTCTCGATATTCCGCCTGCCGCCTTCATCCCAAGGCCCCAGGTCACCTCTACGGTGCTGAAGCTCCGGCGGCGAAAGGAACCGGCGGTGGCTGTGAAGGACAGGAAACTCTTCTTCCGCCTGGTGAAGATGGGATTCGGCCAGCGGCGCAAAGTATTCACCAACGCCATGAAGGCCGGCGGCATCCCGGCAGACTTGATCCCGGTGATCCTTGCAAAAGCGGACATCGACGGCAAACGGAGAGGGGAGACCTTCTCCATGGAAGAATACGGCCGCCTGGCAGATGCCTGGTTCGATGAAATCCATAAGGAATGAACAAAGCAGGAGGAACACTCCTGCTTTTTCAGGCGCTGTTGATTCAAGTCATCGGCGCGGCCCGTTTGGCCTGCCTGTTTGTGGAGTATCTTATAATAGACTATAACCTTTCTTTTGATGCTTCCGGTAAGTACGTGCCCCCTTGGAGAAGGGGGCAGCCCGAAGGGCAGGGGATGGATCCGCCTCGGAGAGGCGGGTTCTGCAAAGCGGATTAAAAGAACCCATTTGCCCCTGAGCGGCTGACTTGCTCAAGGCGAAATGCTCAAGGCCCCACCCTTTCCCACGTACGCCGGGCTCTATACATGCAGCAGCTGTTACAGTCAGAAAACTTTGTTCCCCGTTGCTTCTTTATGGAGGAATGGTATAATGGCTCTTAGATTCAGTAGAGCTGCGTTCATGAAAATCCATGTTTTTTTATAAGCTCCGTCCAGCGCTGTATAGCGCCGGGCGTTTTTTTATGAGTTACACCGGAAAGAACGGATGATTTAGAGTATCGTCTTTCATAATATAAGGAGGACCGATGAAATTTTCATTTTACGATATGGCCATGGTGTTTTTCCTTGGCATCATGACAGCTGTGGCCCCTCTGGCCATGGATATGTATCTGCCGGCCCTGCCGGAGGTGTCTGAAGAACTTCACGTTTCCCCGTCCCTGGCCCAGCTGACGCTGACAGCGGTGATGGTGGGAATGGCCCTGGGCCAGCTGGTGGGAGGGCCTTTGTCTGATAAAATGGGCCGCCGGCGCCCGGCGCTGGTGGGAATGTCTCTCTTTGCCCTTTCTTCCTGGCTCTGCACGAAGACGAATTCCATCTATCTGTTTCTCCTGCTTCGATTTATCCAGGGCTTTTTCGGCTCCTTCGGACTGGTCATTGCCCGGGCCATTGCGAAGGATATAAAAAGCGGAGATGACCTGCTTCGGTTCTACTCCATACTCATGATGATCCAGGGAATTGCTCCGGTACTGGCTCCGGTGGCTGGTGGGATTGTGCTGCAGTTTACGGATTGGCATGGCGTTTTTGAACTGCTTACGGCAGTGGCATTGCTGCTGACCCTGGGATGTATGATCTATAAGGAAACCCTGCCTGTAGATAAGCGGATTCCTGATATGAAGCGGACCTTCCGGTCATTTCCTGTGCTTTTCAGGGATTCCTATTTTATGGGATGCTGCCTGGTCCAGGGATTTCTCTTTGTCGCTTTCTTCGGATATCTTGCGGCTTCGTCCTTTGTATTCCAGGATATCTATGGCCTTACGCCGAAGCAATACAGCTATATTCTGGGGACCATCGGTATGGGGCTCTTTTTCACGAGCCCATTGCCGGGGAAACTGGCAGGTCATGTGCTGGACGATTCTATGCTGCGCTGGTCTATCCTCCTGTCTTTCATGGGAAGCCTTATGCTCCTGCCGGGACTTTATTTTCGGATGTCCCTTCTCTATGTGCTGCCGGTGCTGTTTATTACGATTGTGCCCCTGTCAGTGGTGGAAACGGTTTCCCTTTCCATGGGCATATCCCGGCAGGGGAAACGGGCCGGTGCTGCGTCAGCGATGATCGGTTTCTTCTCGGTGGCCCCCGGCGGCCTTGCCATGCCGCTGGTGGGGATAGCAGGAAAGGAAACGGCCCTTCCCATGGCCCTTGTCATGGTGGCGGGATACGGTTTATGTTTCCTGTCCTACTGGAAATGGGTGCACGGGAGGTAAGGGAGGAATTGAATTGAGCGAAAAGAATTGAGCTCCCGCGGCTTCGACGCAAATGTATGGCTGTGCAGCCAGAAAGGCTGGTCAGGCCCTATGGGCCAGAATCTCGCAGGGTTCCCAACTGCGGCAAAAGACGCGGACCATAGCGCCGCAGGCTGACCAGCTTTCCTGGAAGCTGGAAGCTAACAGCTGGAAGCCCCCATACGTATTGTACGCACAGACAGCCATACATTTGCGGCGAAGCGGCTATTTATCCCTACCTTTACAAACGCCCATACCGGCGCTATAATTATATCAACGCAGGGAAAGAGACTACCTTTTTCTGATGCCCCTAGAGAAGAGACGGCTGGTGAAAGTCTTGGCAGAAGAAAAAGTTTCCACTCAGGAGCGGCTGGTGAGGAACCGGACGGTTTGTGACCGATATCAACTTCGAGCTGGCTTAGGCAAATTGGGTGGCACCGCGATGACTTCGTCCCATGGAGGGGAGAAGTCTTTTTTTATTTCCATTGCTTTCCATGCCGCAATGCGGCAAATTTGATACAGGGAGAGATAGTTATGTTAGACATCAAGTTTATCCGTGAACATGCTGACGAAGTCAAGAAGAATCTTGTGAACCGTCACAACCCCTTTGATCTGGACGAAGTACTCCAGCTCGATGAAAAGAGAAGACAGCTTCTCCAGGAAACAGAAGCGCTGAAGAGCGAGAAGAATGCAGAATCCAGGAAAATCGCCCAGGCCAAGAGAAATGGGGAAGACGCAGCCGATGCCATTGCTTCCATGAGAGAAGTGGGCAAGAAAATCGCTGCCATTGATAAGGAGCTCGGTGAAGTAGAAAGCAAGCTGAATGAACTCCTGCTCCACATCCCGAACATGGCTGATAAAACGGTTCCTGTGGGCAAAGACGATTCTGAAAATCCGGAAGTCCGCCGCTGGGGTGAAATCCCGAAGTTTGATTTCCCCATCAAAGCTCACTACGAACTGGGTGATACCCTTGGCATCCTCGATGCGGAACGGGCAGGCAAAGTGTCCGGTGCCCGGTTCTACTTCTACCTCCAGGGCGCTGCCCGCCTGGAAAGAGCGGTGTACAACTTCATGCTGGACCTCCATACCCAGCAGAATGACTATACCGAAGTCATTCCGCCCTATATCATCAACGGCAAGTCCATGCAGGGCACCGGCCAGCTGCCGAAATTTGCCGATGACATGTACAAAGTGGAAGGGGAAAACATGTACATGACCCCAACCGCTGAAGTACCGCTGACCAACTATTTCGCCGGTGAAATCCTGGACGGCGATATGCTCCCTGTCCACCTCACCGCCCTTACTCCCTGCTTCCGTAAAGAAGCGGGTTCCGCAGGCAAGGATACCCGCGGCCTGATCCGGCAGCACCAGTTCCATAAAGTAGAAATGGTGAAGTACTGCAAGCCGGAAGACAGCTGGGATGAACTGGAAAGCCTTACTGCCGAAGCGGAAAAGGTACTGCAGCTCCTGAAGCTTCCATACCATGTGGTCTGCCTCTGCACCGGGGATATCGGATTCTCCTCTGCCAAGACCTACGACCTGGAAGTATGGATGCCGGCACAGAACAAGTACCGTGAAATTTCTTCCTGCTCCAACTGCCTCGATTTCCAGGCACGCCGCGCCAATATCCGTTTCCGCCGCACCCCCGGTGCAAAGCCGGAATTCGTACACACCCTGAATGGCTCCGGCCTTGCTGTAGGCAGGACTGTGGCTGCCATCATGGAAAATTACCAGCAGGCTGACGGCACCATCAAGGTTCCGGATGTACTGGTTCCTTACATGAACGGAGTCACGGTGATCGGAAAGAGAAACGGTTTCCCGAGCTCCAAGCCCGTTGAAAAGAAATAAGACGGTTGTGGAATCAGGGCCAATAGGGGAGCTATGTGGGTAAGCCTGCGTGTGAACGTGCGGGGGCTTCTAGCTTCTAGCTTCTAGCGACTAGCTTTTAGGTAAACTCGACAGCCTGCGGCACACCAATCGCTTAGATTACAGTCTTTCATGCCGTAGGCTGACCAGCTTTCCTGGAAGCCAGCTGCTAGAAGCTGGAAGCTCCGTCCCAAATGGCTCCAACCGTACTTCGAGAAATCGCCGCTGGCCGCTGGCCGGCTCAAGGGTCCGTGGGAGTGACTCCAACCGTATGACAAACCATAAAAAAGAACTGTGAGACATTCATCTCACAGTTTTTTTTTATATCTTACCGTCAGTCTTTGTAAATGGATTCCATGGTCATGGGGATGTCGTTATTCACACCCTTGGAGAGGATGAACTGGCCCACATCCAGTACGCCGGTACGGAAGCCGGATTCGCAGCCCCGGAGGTAAATATCCCAGAGCCGTTTGAACCGGTCATCGTATTTCGCAGGAAGCTGGTCCTTGTGGGCATTGAATGCTTCTGCCCAGAGGTGAAGGGTCTTTGCGTAGTGCCGACGGAGGCTCTCAAAGCCGATGAGCCGGAAATCAAAGAGGGGAATGTTGTTCACCGTTTCCCGGATACCCGGTACGTAGCCGCCGGGGAAAATGAACCGGGTCATCCAGTTGTCCGTCTCCTTTTCCTGGGGATCCATGTTCAGGATGGAGTGGAGCAGGAAAAGTCCGCCCGGTTTCAGGAGTTCCGATACCTTATGGAAATAGAGGGGCAGGTACTTCTTGCCTACGTGTTCGAACATGCCGATGGATACGATCTTGTCAAACTGGTATTTGTCGGCGTCCAGGTCCAGGTAGTTTTCCAGGATCACGTCGCACTTGCCGTCCAACCCTTCTTTATGAATTCTTTCTTTTGCCGCTTTGTACTGCTCTTCAGAAAGGGTAATGCCGTAAGCGTTTACGCCGTATTTCTTTGCTGCGTAAATGATGAGTTCACCCCAGCCGCAGCCGATGTCCAGCAGTTTTTCGCCGGGCTTCAGGAACAGCTTCCGGAGGGACAGGTCGATCTTGTTCATCTGCGCTTCGTAGAGGCTGTCATTGTCGTGCTTGAAATAGGCGCAGGAATAGGTTCTCGTGGGATCCAGGAAGGAATCGAACAGTTCATTTCCCAGGTCATAGTGGGCATGGATATTGGATTTTTCCCGTTTTTCTTCTTCCTTGATCAGTTTCTGCCGAAGTGATCCGAGGTGGTAGGGGAGAGTGACCGGGTCCTTTTCAAAGGCCGTAGCCACGATGTCATCCAGGTTTCCTTCGAAATCCACAATGCCATCCACATAGGCAGAACCGATGAGCACATCCAGGTCTGCTTTCAGGTCAGAAGCAGAGAAGTTTGGTTCCCTGTTGAAAATCACTTTAAATTTCGGTGCTGTGGATCCGTAATTCTTTTCGGTCCCGTCCCAGAAACGAACGGTGAACCCACCTTTTTTCCACAGTTGCAACGCCATGTTAAGAGCTTCTTTTTTAAACATAAGGCACCTCCTGATTTAGTTGTTGCATCTAATTATTATTATAGCACTTTATCTTAGGATGAGCTCATTTTATGCTTATTTTGATTTCGTATGCCTTTATCCGATAGCAGAATCGTTTTGTAAATGAGAATAGACAGCCCTATGTGGCTGAGCTTATATTATATGCGAACGGATGGGGCTGTGTGGGGGCGCCCTGCGACCCTGTGGGGGCCAGAAATCCTGTTTCCCCCTTTGGGGGAAGTCCCGCGAAGCGGGCAAGGGGGGTGCATTTGCGGCGAAGCCGCTGGACCGGCTGGGCCGCGGCTTTCAACTCTGCCGCAAAGCGGCTATTCCCTATTCACCCCTTTATAGTATAATGAAATCAGAGGTATACTTATTACCCGTGCAAGGGAGGTGCGGTATGGCGGAAATTCTGGCAAACCCGGTGGTGGAGGCCCTGCTGGCGGCTGTTATCCTCATTTCCCTGGCCGCCGAAGTGAAGACGGCGGGATTTTCAGGAGGCGCCCTGGTGGCTGCCATAGCCGGGGCAATCCTTATCGGAGCCCGGTGGGGCGAAGGGTCTCCTTCAGCCCTGGAGTTCATCCTGTTCTTCAGCGGCATGGCCCTGATCATTATGGATATCCTGTTCCTTTTTTCCGGTGCCGCAGCGGTCATTGGCCTGGTGGCGGTGATGACGGGGCTCTTCTTTACCTTTGGCGGCGGCGTCATGGCACTGTATATCCTGGCGGCGGCGGTCATTCTTTCGGCCATCGGCTTTTATTTCATCGCCGGCCACCTGTCCCAGAGCCGGCTGTGGCGAAAGCTCACTCTCCATACGGAACTGAAGGGAAAGGCGGGATTCCATTCGTCTTCCTCCGATTACAGCGGCTATGTGGGGAAAGAGGGAAGTGCCCTTTCTACGCTCCGGCCTTCGGGGAAGGTGAAGATAGGGGACTCTGTGCTCGATGCTGTTTCCGATGGCGGTTTTATTGAACAGGGACGGTCCGTGAAAGTCACGGAATCCCGGTCCAGTTATGTCATCGTCCGGGAAATCCCGGGAAACCGTTGATTTTTTACATATATCGTTTATATTTGCCGGTTCTTTTATAGCCCGGCGTCAGGAGGTATGTATGGAAATTCTGTTTTTTCCGGTGATGGTATTTTTCATCGCCGTGGTGGCTATCTCGGTACTTCTCCATTTCGTGCCGGTGGGGCTTTGGATTTCCGCTTTGGCGGCGGGAGTCAATATTTCTCTTTTCAATCTCGTAGGTATGCGGATCCGCCGGGTGGAACCACGGATGATCGTGCTTCCCCTCATCAAGGGGACCAAGGCAGGGCTTGCGCTGAACGTGAACCAGCTGGAAGCCCATTACCTGGCCGGGGGCAACGTGGATAATGTGGTGGACGCCCTCATCGCTGCCCACCGGGCCCAGATTTCCCTGTCCTTTGAACAGGCGGCGGCCATCGACCTGGCCGGCCGAAACGTGCTGGAAGCGGTGCAGATGAGCGTGAACCCGAAGGTCATCGAGACCCCCACCATTTCTGCGGTGGCAAAGAACGGCATCGAACTGAAAGTCCGGGCCCGGGTGACGGTGCGCGCCAATATTGACCGCCTCGTGGGCGGCGCCGGGGAAGCCACCATCATCGCCCGGGTAGGGGAAGGTATCGTTACCACCGTAGGCTCCTCCGAGAGCCATACGGATGTCCTCGAAAATCCGGATCACATTTCCCGGACTGTCCTTGGCAAGGGTTTGGATTCCGGTACGGCCTTTGAAATCCTTTCCATCGATATCGCCGACGTAGATGTGGGCCGCAATATCGGTGCCCAGCTGCAGACAGACCAGGCGGAAGCGGATAAGCAGATCGCCCAGGCCCGGGCCGAGGAAAGAAGGGCCATGGCCGTGGCGAAGGAGCAGGAAATGAAGGCCTACACCCAGGAAATGAAGGCAAAGGTCATCGAAGCCCAGGCAGAGGTGCCCCATGCCCTGGCGGAAGCCCTGAGGAGCGGCCATATGGGAGTCATGGATTACTACAACCTGAAAAACATTGCAGCCGATACGGAAATGAGAGAAAACATCGCCGGCACCGGAGAAGGACACAAGGATAAGTAAGGAGGTCCATCATGGGAGAACCAACGAATTCCGGCGGCTATGATTATAAGAAGCTGCGCCGGCGGATCCTGAAATCCTGGGGAGAGCCGACACCCATGGAAACTCCTGGGCCCGCAGAAAAGGCGGAAGGCCGCCGCCCGCCGGCAGGGGAGAAACCGGTGGCTCCGGAAAATCCTTTACCTAAAGTACATGGTAAACAGGAATCTTCTGCAAAATCCTTTAATTATAAGAAGAAATCTGATAAAATAGAGACAAGAACCGTGAAGCCCGACTTAAAGAAGCTCCATCCATCTGCAGTGATTGTGGCAGATGAAAAGGAGGCCAGAGCTAAAGAGCTGTCCGGAGAGGCGGATCGGAATTACGGGGGGAGTACTTTACAGGAGACCGGCGGGGTCAGTGAAAACCGGCTTCCATTCCCTGATACAAGGGCTGCAAGGCAATGGGTACTTTACGATGCGGTATTTGGACCGCCAAGAAGTAAAAGACCCTGGAGACCATGGAGGTAGTTCCGGAATTTCCGGGACCCCGGTTTCTATAAAGCCCGTTTATGAAAAGGACGGCTGAGAATTAGTGGATACTTATAAAGAAGAACTGTACGGAAAGATCTTATGGACCTGTTATCGTTCGAAAGCCTATATCTTCCTTCTGTCCCTGGTCTATGTCATTGCTTCGGCGGCTGCCATAGTTTTTGCCATTACCCATAATATGAACCATGGCATCATATTCTATGTGCTGGCAGCGGTGGTGGTGCTCATATCCCTGTGGCGGATCAACCGGGTCCATTACCCGGTGGCCCTGATCTGCGAGAAAAAGCTTCTCGTGGCGATTCCCTGGTCCTTCCTGAATTCGGACTACTACATTTCCCTGAAAGCCCGGTACATGCCAGTGGACTATCGGGAAGTGGCCGGCGTCTCGGATGGATGGAACCGCATTTATATCGGTGCCCCTGTGGTAGGCGGTATGGTGGCCCTGCCGGTACAGCTGGCTTTCGTCTCTTTAGGGGATAAGCTCTACTTCCGGAATTGGGTGGAACAGAAACAGGGAGAAAGACTCTGAAATTGAATAAGAAAAGGCATACCTCATGGTGTGCCTTTTTGTTTTGGGGCTGGGCTCGCATGCGAAGGGGTAGAGACAGTGCAGCTGGTCTTATATGCGAACGGATGGAGTCATCAGCACGGGGCTACTAGCTTCTAGCCGCTAGCAGTCAGGAAGACTCAATAGCCTACGGCATGGAAATTTTCCGTTCGAACGATTCTGGCGCCATAGGCTGATCATCTTTCCTAAAAGCTAATAGCTATAGTAAACGACATTAATTACTTTACTTTAAATTGATGCATCTATGTGCTATACTTCAATTGGAGGTACAGTACATATGAACAATCGAAAGTATCACACTGATCCGGAAGAACTTTTGAGACAAGGTAAGGAGATTATGTCGTCTACTGATGACGCCAGGTTCCATTTCAGAGTATTCTCCGTAAACATGGTTCTATCCGGTTTGTCTGCTTCCCAAATCAGTAAATTAGCTGGTGTAAGCAAGATGACAATTTCATCCTGGGTAAAAATTGCTGATGAAAAGGGCTTTGACGCACTTAAATTAAAAGGGCACAAAGGCCGGCCCTCAAAGCTTACCAACGGGCAGCTAAAAGAAATCAAGCAGGCCCTTACTTCCGAGCCAAAACAATACGGCTACAATGTCTGGGATGGGCCGAGCTTGTCTGACTATATCAGTAGTAAGTACAACACTACGCTAAGCGTTAGACAATGCCAACGTCTATTTCACAGTCTGGGCTTTTCCCTTATCCGCCCCCAACTATATCCATCCAAGGGATACGAAGATACGGATGAACGAATTGCCTTTAAAAAAATCGACGAAGTAAAAGCAGACAGTACCGCAATTCTGACATTTCAGGACGAAGTGCATTTCCAAATTCAGACTACAATTACACGTGGATGGTATGAAAAAGGCAGTGCACCTAAGGTGAAATCATTCCCGGCACGTTTCAAGTCTCCTTATAGTGGGTTTGTTATCCCAGAAACCGGAGAGTTATTTACGACAAAGCCGGAGAAATTCAACTATGAGACCACAATAGCCTCTATTCGTGAGTTCTTGGCTGCAAAACCGTTGCCGGAAGGCAAGCATTATGTTCTGGTAATGGACAATGCCCCTTGGCACAAAAAGGCCTATCGACTAATTGCTGTAGAAAAGCGGCCAGAATATGCGGATATATCAGATAAAATTACAATTTTGATGCTTCCTCCCTATTCACCTGATCTGAATCCAATCGAACAGGTTTGGAGAAAAACCCGCAGAGAATATACACACAATCGTTTCTTTGCAACCTTAATGGAACTTATGGAAACAGTTGAAAAAGCATTCGAGGCTTGGAAAAAGCCAAATAATCAGCTTCGAACCCTGTGCAGCTTTAAATAAAGTTATTTTTGTCGTTCACTATAGCAGCTAGAAGCCCACGCCCTTTTCGTACGCAGGCTCGGCCACAATACACCCAGCGGCGGAGCCGCTGGATCTCAAATCTCAACACTCAAATCTCAATTCTTTCCCTAACAGGCAATTTACTTTCTGTCCTTTCTATGGTACCATGAATGCATATGTTCATTAATCTATGAGGTGATTATAAAAATGGCAGCAAAAATTACGTATACCATCCAAGAAGAATTAGGAGACCTCTCGGAAGCCTCCAACGGCTGGAAGAAACAGCTCACCTATACGAGCTGGAACAACAGGGGCGAAAAATTTGACCTCCGTTCCTGGAACCCGGACCATACGGCCATGACCAAAGGACTGACCCTGACCAAAGAGGAAATCCTCAAGCTGAAAGATATCCTGAACAACATCGATTTCGACAAGTACTGATTGACCGCCATGACCTTTTAAGGCTCTCCCCTGGGAGAGCCTTTTGGTCTATTTTGGGGGGGTTAGGTATCCCGTTTTATTAATAATAGATTAACTGATATTTCCGATTCTACTTTCCATAGAAAAAGGAGAGATACTATGACATTTCTGTTTGTGGGGCCCCGGGGAGAGCGGACAAAGAAGGCCTTTCTTGCCGGTTCCGTGGGCCTTTTTGTCAATTTTCTGCTGGGCTTTTTCAAAATCCTGGCAGGCTGGCAGAGCGGATTCCTGTCCGTAGTGGGCGATGGCTTCAACAATATCACCGACATGGGCTCCGTCATCCTGCTCATGATGACATTCTACTACGCCGCCAAGCCATCGGATAAGGAGCATCCCTTCGGCCACGGCCGGCTGGAATACATCAATTCCACGGTCATGGCGGCGGTGATCCTCTACGTTGGCATTACGCTCCTGGTACAGTCGGTGCAGAAAATCATGCACCCTGAAGACACCACATTTACTCCCTTTGTGGCGGTAATTCTTCTGGTGGGCCTTGTGGGGAAACTTTTCCTGGCCTGGTGGTACAAGAGGGCAGGGAAGAAACTGAATTCCCATGCCTTTGATGCTTACAGCGCCGATTCCCTGTCCGACATGCTCTCTACGTCCGGTGTCCTCGTGGCTACGCTGGTGGAATATTTCTTCGGCCTCCATATCGATGGATACGTGGGCACCATTATGGCCCTCTTCATCCTGTGGACAGGCTACGGCATCATGAAGAACGCCGTCAATTCCATCCTGGGCGCTACGCCGGATGCGGAGGTATATAAGAAGATCCGGGAATGCATCCTGTCCTGCCCCGGGGTTTACGGGGTCCATGACCTCATCGTCCATGACTACGGACCGGAAAACCATTTCTGCACGGCCCATGTGGAGCTGGACAGCAGCCTGGACCTGGTGGAAAGCCATGAACTGGCGGAAAACGTGATGACCACGCTCCGGGAAAAACTGAACGTACAGGCCACGATCCACGCCGATCCGAAGGCCGTTTCCAATCCCCGGGAAGAAGGGTACCGGCGGGACCTGGAATCTGCCATTTACCGTTCCAAGCTCCCTCTGTCCTACCATGATTTCTTCGTGGAAGAGAGAAATGGGGAAATCCACCTGTCCTTCGAACTGGCTTTAACCGGACCCTGCCGCCTGGATGATAAGGAAATTTACGAAAAAATCTGTGAATGCCTGCAGGAAATCAATCCCGCCTTCACCGTGGAAACCATGGTGGACCGGAACTTCATCAGCGGCAAAGTCTACGGCGCCGACAAGGAGGAGGTCCTCCAGATCGCAAACCTGGAAAAGAACCATCGGATTCTACGGAAAAAGGAGACGGGGAAGACCGATGGAGATCGAGATTGAAATCGGGAGGTCTGTTAGGGAAATGCACGTGCGAACGGACGGAGCCTTGAGCGGAACAGGCCCTGCGGGCGGATTCGCCTGCGGCGAATCAGTAGCTAGTAGCTAGGTCTAGTGGCTAGGCGGTCAGGCCCTGCGGGCCGAGTGACATATGAATGGGCGGTGTGCGGACGTATGGGGCTTCCAGCTGCTGGCTTTTAGCTTTCAGGAAAGATGATCAGCCTATGGCGCCAGAATCGTTCGAACGGAAAATTTCCATGCCGTAGGCTATTGAGTCTTCCTGGCTGCTAGCGGCTAGAAGCTAGCAGCCCCGTGCTGATGACTCCATCCGTAAGCATCGAAATCCGCCGCAAAGCGGCTGGACCTCAACTCTCAACTCTCAACTCTCAAATCTCAATTCTCCCAATAACAGGAAATTTCTCTTAAAATGTGGTAAAATGTAAAAGAACATAGCGTAATAAAACAGGCATATACTCAGAGAATTTGAATGATAAGGCTGGCCTGGAAAGGGGCAGCTGATACTTATGTACGGGAATCAAAGGGAGTGCAGGCATGAAAAAGGAAGTCATCGTTATGCTTCTCACAGGCATTTTTGCCTTGGGAACGGCACAGATATCTATGGCCGATTACACCATCGGTTCTAAGGGACCAGAAGTGCGGACCATCCAGAAACGGCTGAATGTATACGGGTTTAAAGTCAAAGCTGACGGCAACTACAACTGGGCTACTTCGAAGGCGGTAAAACAGTTCCAGAAGAGACGGCACCTGGCTGTGGATGGCATCGTTGGCCCCATGACATATAAAGCCCTCACGGGGAAAGCCATGGTCCGGCCTGCAGCTCCTGCCAGATCTTCTTCTTACCATGGAGATTCCTCCCTTGGTATCGATGACAGCCGGGTGGAATGGCATAAGGCAGGACCCATGAGCGATACGGTCCGCGCCATTACGGCGGAGGCCCAGAAATATGTGGGCGTGCCCTATGTATTTGGCGGTACCACACCCAGAGGCTTCGACTGCTCCGGTTTTATCCAGTACGTATTCAACAGAAAGGGCATCATGCTTCCCCGGGGAGCGGATGAACAGTACCTTTCCGGTCGGAAGGTGTCCATCAATGCTTTGGAACCGGGGGACCTGGTCTTTTTCCAGACCTATGACCAGGGCGTATCCCATTCGGGGCTGTACCTGGGGGATGGCTATTTCATCAGCGCCACCAGCAGCCGCGGCGTAGCCGTAGCGACCATGAAAAACGGATACTGGCACGACCGCTATATCGGCGCCAACCGGGTATTATAAAATTGAAAGGCAAGTGTGAAGGAAGCACTGGGAAATCGGCTCCTGCCGGTGGTCCAGCGCTTCCTTGTGTATGTATCGGGCTGTAAAGAAACAGGAGGGAGAGGCATCTCCCATTTCCTACAGCCCTTTTCCTTTTAAGGAAGTGATCAGATGAGGATTGGTATGCTGCAGATGGATGTGGCGGAAGGCGATAAAGAAAGAAATATTAACCATGCTTTCCACCTGCTGGAGGAGGCGGCGTCCCGGGCGGATGTGCTGGTGATGCCTGAACTCTGGACCATCGGCTATAATTTTCATGATTTCAAAAACCGGGTGACACGGATGAACGATGGCCTTTTGGACAGGCTTTCTTCCTTTGCTTCGTTCCACCATATTACCCTGGCTGCGGGGACCCTTCCCATTGAAAAGGATGGCATCGTGAAAAATATGGGAATCATCTTCGCCCCCAATGGCCATATCCAGGCCCACTACAGCAAGCGCCACCTTTTCTACGGGTATCTGGAAGCGGAACTCATGGTGCCGGGAGAGCACCTTATGACCACCTCCATCCATGGGGTGAAGACGGGCATGGCGGTGTGCTATGAATTTTATTTTCCCAAGATGTGGAGAAAAATGGCGAAAGCCGGCACCACCCTCGTACTGGCACCGGCATCCTGGCCGAAGGTCCATCTGGCCCAGTGGGACGTGCTCACCAGGGCCAGGGCCATTGAGAACGGCATGTGCATCTGCGCCGTGAACATGGCGGGCACCTACCATGGCGTGCAGCTGGGAGGCCATTCCCGTTTCATCGATCCCGTGGGAAACGTCATCGTGGAAGGGGACCTTTCGGAGCATATCTACTATGCTGACTACGATGAACAGAAATACAAGGATCTCGGCAAGCAGCTGGCGGTGATCCGGCTGGAAAAGGAAATCGGCCAGCCGAGATAAAAGATAGAGTTGAGATTTGAGAATTGAGATTTGAGGTTCAGCGGCTTCGCCGCCGTTGGAATCCTGAAGACTCTGCACAAAAAACGTAAAAATACCTCTGCAGCAGGCCCCTTCCTCGGGGAAGTAGGCGAACTGATTTCGTAAGGAGCTGCAGGCGACTGAGAAATCAGTGAGACACTTTCCCAGCGAAGTCGGGCAGGGGCTGCCCACGTGAGCGCAGGTCCTGCAGAGGACCTGCGAGGCCAGCCCAAGTTGGTGCTTATACTGCACACTAAAGCGCCTTCCTTTTAGGGCTGGCCATGGGGTTAGCTGAAGGGAACTAATGGGAACTGATGGGACCGGCCAGCAGGGCCTGATCGCCTGGCTACTAGATCTAGCTACTAGCTACTGTTTCGCCGAAGGCGAATCAGCCAGCAGGGCCTGGCCAGCCCAAGGCTCAAGGCTGAAGGCTCAATGCCCCGCCGCTGGTGACTCCAACCGCACGTCGAATCCAATCACATTTTCTAATTTTCCTTGCATGCTCGGTGCAAGTCATATATAATGAAGAACACAACTAGTTTAAGGGGGTTAATCATGAAGGGCAACGATATTCGTGAGTCTTATCTTTCATTTTTTGAAAATCAGAAAGGCCATCTGCGACTGAAGAGTTTTTCTCTGATTCCTAAGGATGACCCCAGCCTGCTGCTCATCGGCGCCGGCATGGCACCGCTGAAGCCATACTTTACAGGCAAGGTGGAACCGCCCCGTCACAGGGTCACCACCAGCCAGAAATGCATTCGTACCGGTGATATTGAAAACGTCGGGCACACCGCCCGGCACCACACTTTCTTTGAAATGCTGGGGAACTTCTCCTTTGGCGACTATTTCAAGAAAGAAGCCATTACCTGGGCCTGGGAATTCCTGACGGAAGTAATCAAGCTGGATAAATCCCGCCTTTACGTCACCATTTATCCCGACGATACCGAAGCCCACGATTACTGGCACAAGATGATCGGACTCCCGGAAAACCATATTTATCCGCTGAGCGATAACTTCTGGGAAATCGGCGAAGGCCCCTGCGGACCGGACTCTGAAATTTTCTACGACCAGGGCGAAGAATTCGGCACGGACCCGGAAAACCAGATGGGCGGCGACGGAGACCGGTTCCTGGAAATCTGGAACCTCGTATTCTCCCAGTACGACCGCCAGAAAGACGGCTCCTACCTGCCGCTGGCCAAGAAGAACATCGATACCGGTGCCGGCCTGGAACGTCTGGCAGCGGTACTGCAGCACAAGAAGAACAACTTTGAAACGGACCTGTTCTTCCCGATTATTGAAGAGGCCGCTGCTCTCTCCGGTGTACCCTATGGCAAGAGCGTCCAGGGCGATGTGGCACTGAAGGTCATTTCCGACCACGCCCGGGCTATTACAAATATGATTGCCGACGGCATTCTCCCATCCAACGAAGGCCGGGGCTACGTGCTCCGCCGCATTCTCCGCCGGGCTGTCCGTTTCGGCAAGCTCCTGGGCATCGAAAATGCTTTCATGGGACAGATGATCGACGTTGTTATCAACATGATGAAACCGGCTTATCCGGAACTGGTGGATAAACAGGCCTTCATCAAGAAAGTGGCAGGCGTCGAAGAAGACCGGTTCCATGCGACCCTGAATGCAGGCACGGACCTCCTGTCCGAAATGCTGGAAGACAGCAGGAAGAAACAGAACACCGTCCTTTCCGGTGATAAAGTATTTAAACTCTATGATACCTACGGCTTCCCCTGGGAACTGACCGATGAAATCGCCAAGGAACAGGGCATGACCATCGACAAGGAAGGCTTCGAAGCAGCTATGGCGGAACAGAAGGAAAGAGCCCGGGCAGCAAGGGCCAAGGTTTCCGCGAAAGTCGCTACTCCGGATACCACGAAACTCGATGCTTCCACCCTTACCACCGAAGATAAAGATGGAGAAACAAAGCTCCTCCTCCTCGGCAAGGATGGCAAGGAAATCACAGAAGCCGCTGACGGCACCGAAGTGACCGTGATTCTTGAAAACAACCCCTTCCACGCAGAAGGAGGCGGCCAGATCGGTGACACCGGTACCATTACCGGCGAAGAAGGCATGATTGCCGTGGAAGACACGAAGAAGCTTCCTGACGGCATTATCTACGTCATCGGTACCGTTAAGGAAGGGGTCATCCGGGAAGGGGAGACCGTCAAGGTTTCCGTGGACCGCACCCGCCGGGAAGACCTGGCAAGAAACCATACAGGCACCCATATGCTCCAGGCAGCACTGCGCAGGGTACTGGGTGACCAGGTCAACCAGGCCGGCTCCCTGGTGCTTCCGGACAAACTCCGTTTCGATTTCACCTGGCCTGAACCGCTCAGCCCGAAACAGATGGCAGACGTGGAACAGATCGTGAATGACGAAATCATTAAAGCCACCGATGTAAATATTACGGAAATGCCCCTGGAAGAAGCGAAGAAATCCGGTGCCATGGCCCTGTTCGGCGAAAAATACGGCGACATTGTACGGGTTGTGACCATTCCGGGATTCAGCAAGGAACTCTGCGGCGGCAGCCATGTAAGAAATACCGGTGAACTGGGCTCCTTCCGCCTCATCAGCGAAGGCGGTATCGGTTCCGGCATCCGCCGTATCGAAGCGGTTACAGGCAAGGCAGCCTATGAAATGATGAAGAAGGACCGCCAGCTCCTGGCAGAGGCAGCAGGCCTCCTGAAAGGCAAGCCGGAACAGGTTCCGGAAAAGATCGAAAAGGCCCTGGCTTCCGAAAAAGAACTGCAGCACGAACTGGAAAAACTGAAACAGCAGCAGACGAAGGACGAACTGGGCAGCCTCATGAAGGATGTGCAGGAAAAGAAGGGGGTTCCCTTCTTCGGCGCCATTGTCCATGCAGGCAATATGGATGAACTCCGCAAGGCAGCGGACGTGGTGAAGACGAAGCTCAAAGGGGGCGCCTTCATCCTGGGCACCGTATCCGGTGACAAGGTGAACCTGGTGGGCATGGCCCAGCCGGAAGCCGTCAAAGCCGGTGTCCACATGGGCAAAGTCGTTTCCCGGGCAGCAAAGATCTGCGGCGGCGGTGGCGGCGGCAAGCCGGCCGTGGCCCAGGCCGGCGGCAGGGATACGTCTAAGCTGGACGCAGCCATTGCGGAGGGCATCAAGGCAATTTCTGAAATGCTTGATTGAGGAGGGATACATATGTCAGTCTCTGATGAAACAATATTATTTAATACCAACGCGGATGAAGGGGAAAACAGACAGGCAGCCATGATCCTCAAGGAGGTCTATTCGGCTTTGAAAGAAGCAGGCCATAATCCTACCGTTCAGTTAGTGGGATATCTTGTTTCCGGGGAGCCGACATACATTACCAGCCGCCACGATGCGAGAAGACTGATTTCCGGCATCGAAAGGGATGAACTGGTGGAAGAACTGGTGCGGTTCTACGTAAAGCACAAGGGACTCTGATATGCGTATCATGAGTCTTGACGTGGGCAGCGTCACCATTGGGGTCGCCGTGAGCGACCTCTTCGGTTGGACCGCCCAGGGCGTGGAAACCATCCGCCATACCACCAGAGAAGCGGATTTCAAACGGCTCCGGCAGCTCACAGACCAGTACCAGGTGGAGGAGTTTGTCATCGGCATGCCCCTCAACATGAACGGCACCAAAGGCGTCCGGGCGGAAAGGACCGAAGAATTCGCCAAAGAACTGGCAGCGGCGTTTCCTGACATTCCCTACCATTTCTGGGATGAACGGCTCACCACCGTCATCGCCCAGAAGCAGCTCATCGCCGCCGACGTGAGCCGGAAAAAGAGGAAAAAGGTCATCGACAAGATGGCGGCCGTGGTCATTCTGGAGGGATATCTCCAGCATCTCTCCTTTCAAAATAAAGGAACAACCCTATGACAGAGAAAAAAGAAGAACCTGTTGTGATTACCATCACCGGACCTGACGGCAGTGAAAAGGACTACGTCCAGGATACGGTCATTCCCTTCGGCGGGAAAGAATTTGCGGTGCTCGTCTCCATTCCGGAATCGAAGGATTCCACGGAGGAACCGGACATCATCCTCGCCCGGATTGATACGGATGAACAGGGAGAACCCCTCTACGTCCCACCGACCGATGAGGAATACGACGCAGTAGCAGAAATCTACGAAGCCATGTAAATACAAAAGAGCCGGGAAAGGCGGTATCGTCCTTCCCGGTTTTTTTGTCGTGTGAGTAAGCCTGCGTGCGAACGGGCGGAGCTTCTAGCTGCTAGCGTCTAGCAGTTAGGAAAGCTGGTCAGCCTGCGGCGCTGGCCTGAGTGCGGTTGGAGGCACTGGGAGCGGAGCCTTGAGCCTTGGGCCTTGAGCGGGTCAGCGACTCCGCCGCGGATGTCCTGTGGCTGGGAGTCGTGTGAATGGATGGGGGCTTCTAGCTGCTAGCAGTTAGCATCTAGGAGAGCTGGTCCGCCTGCGGCGCTGGCCTGAGTGCGGTTGGAAGCACCGGGAGCGGAGCCTTGAGCCTTGGGCCTTGAGCGGGTCAGCGGCTCCGCCGCGGATGTCCTGTGGCTGGGAGTCGTGTGAATGGATGGGGGCTTCTAGCTGCTAGCAGTTAGCATCTAGGAGAGCTGGTCCGCCTGCGGCGCTGGCCTGAGTGCGGTTGGAAGCACCGGGAGCGGAGCCTTGAGCCTTGGGCCTTGAGCGGGTCAGCGGCTCCGCCGCGGATGTCCTGTGGCTGGGAGCCGTGTGAATGGATGGGGGCTTCTAGCTGCTAGCAGTTAGCATTTAGCATTTAGGAGAGCTGGTCAGCCTGCGGCGCTGGTCTGGCTGCGGTTGGAGTTATTGGGAGCAGGGCTTTGAGCCTTGGGCCTTGAGCGGATCAGCGGCTCCGCCGCCATTGGGATTCTGATGGCTCTGCACAAAAAAGGTATAATTGCCTCTACCGGAGTCTCTCTTCCCAGAAGAGAACTGTCCGCCGGACTGAGAGATGGTGATGGGAATGGCCCAAAGGGCCTGCTAAGCTTTCCTAACAGCTAGCCGCTAGAAGCTAGAAGCCACCAACCGTTCAGCCAATCACTTATCCACCTGTTACCTGGCCCAAAGGGCCTGATCCGCTCAAGGCTCAAGGCTCAAGGCTAAAAGCTCAATGCCCCATACGTACACACGCCGCCCAGCCACATAGCGGCAGAGGCGCCATTTCCCTCAATCCTATCCATTCCGTTTTCACCACCTTTCCAACTGTGTTAAAATATAAAGAAACGACTGATTACATAGAGGAGGAATTATGGGTAAACATTTTTCTTTTATCCATTGCGCTGATCTTCATCTGGGAGAACCGTTCCGCGATGTCCGTTTGGGATCTGCCGGCCCCTGGAATGAACAGATAGGTAAGGCCACATTCAAGGCCTTTGAAAAAGTAGTAGATGCAGCACTGGAAAACCGGGTGGACGCCATCCTGATTTCCGGCGATGTCTATAACAGCGACCATCACAGCCTGTCGGCCCAGATGGCCTTTGCCCGGGAGCTGTACCGCGCTGCCCAGGGGGGTATACAGATTTTTATGGTCCACGGGAACCATGATCCCGGAGAGGCCTGGCGGGCGGATATTCCCTTGCCGGAGACGGTCCATATTTTCTCATCGGACCATGTGGAATCTTTCCCCCTCATGAAGGATGGGGAAAAGGCGGCCACGGTGTACGGGATTTCCTATAAAACAAGACATGTGAAGGAGGACCTGGCGGCCTCTTTCCATAAGGAGAAAGACGACGTCTTTGCCATCGGCATGCTCCACACCGACGCCGGTGTGGCAGGGAGTCCCTATGCCCCCTGTACGGTGGATGAGCTGAAGGCCTCCGGCATGGATTACTGGGCCCTTGGCCATGTGCATACGAGAAAGACCCTGTCCACCTCTCCCTACATCGTGTATCCCGGCAATACCCAGGGTCTCAATGTGAATGAGACTGGCATCCGGGGCTGCTATCTGGTGGACGTGGGAGCCTACGGCACGGTGACGCTGAAGTTCATTGAAACCGACATCATCCGCTGGATGGATATGACCGTGGACATTTCTCCCTTTTCCCAGGTGGATGACCTCATCCAGGCCATCACGAAACGGCGGGCGGGGCTGAAGGAGCTCACGGGGCGGCCGAATATGATCCGCCTCATTTTCACCGGCGCCGGTCCTTTGCACCAGGCTCTTGCCACCGAGGAAGGCCGGGATTTCATTCTCCAGACCCTGAATGACAAGGAACAGTTCCGGTTCCTCTTTGCCTGCTTCACCGCAGCCGAAGACCGGACCCGGACGGCAGTGAACCTGAAGGAGCGCCGGGAACTTCCGGACGTGACGGGCAACTTCCTGAAGGCCTTTGATGAAATCAACGGACAGGACGAGGAAAAGAGAAAAGAGGAACTCCGGAAGATGGCTGAGGACCAGCCGGAGTTTGCGAAATACAGGAAACTGCTGGATGCCGTGTCCGACGAGGACCTGCTGAAGGCATTCCAAAAATCAGAACTTCTGGGAGCGGAAATGCTGACAGAAGAGGAGGAAGATCATGAAAATCACTGATCTGGAACTGGAGGAGTATGGCATTTACCATCATGCCTCCTGGCAGCCCTCCCAGACATCCCTGAACGTGGTGATGGGGGAAAATGAGAGCGGCAAGACCACCATGCTCCGCTTTATCCGGGATATGCTCTTCGGATATGGCCGGGGAAAATGGCAGGGACGGAAAGGAAATATGGGATTTGTCCGTTCCGACGGCAAATTCTACCGGGTCCACCGGGACGAAAAGGAAAAATGGTTCGAAAACGAAAACCACGTGAAGGTGGAAGAGGAACTGCCGGCCATCTGGTGGCACGGCTTGAACCGCTACATGTACGAGAAGATTTTTGCCGTGGGACTGGAAGACCTCCAGGGGGCTTCCTTCCTGGCCAACGACACCGTACGGAGCCGTTTCTTTATGCTCCAGGGCGGCGATAAGCTGGCCAACGTGAAGGCAAAGATCCAGGACTCCAAGGGGAAGCTCTTCTCCGCCTCCACCCAGGGCAAGCGGAAAATCAACCAGCTCATGGCGGACCTGGAAGAAGCTAATAAGACATTGGACTCCCTTTCTACCCAGGAAAAGGAATTTTCCGACCTCCAGCACAAGCAGGAAGAGCTGAAAAAGAAGGTCAGCGAACTGGAAGAGAAGCTGGAAAAGGACAAGGAACAGAATAAGCGCCTGGAACAGCGGCTGGGGGCCTGGGACTACTACCAGCGGGCTGTGGACGTGAAGCGGCAGCTGGACCTGTCAGAGCAGGTGACCATGTTCCCCGCCAACGGCAAGGAACAGTGGAACCAGCTCATGAACCGGATGAATGTGCTCCATGACCAGAAAGAGTCCCTCCAGGCGAAGCTGGATGAATACAAGCCCGTCAAAAAAGAGCAGGTCATTCCCTGGCTCGGAGCCGTGGGAGAACTGGAAAAGCTTTACGTGGACCTGGGCCAGTGGCGGCAGACCATAACCGACGCGGAAGCACTGGAACAGGAAAAGGAAAACTGGCGCATCGACTACGTGAACCTGGGCTATGCCCTGCCCTTCTGGGACCATCCATTGAATCTCGACGAACCCTGTGCCAACGTGGACTGGGAAGAAGGGCGGCGGCTCTCCAAGAGCCTCGGCGTCCGGAATAACGAACTCCATTTCTGGGAGCAGCGGGAGCCGGAGGTGGAAGACATCTCCGAGGAACTGAAGAAAGCGGGCAGCGTGCAGTCCGAGTCCGACTGGCAGGGCATAGAGACCATGGCATCGTCCCTGGAAAATATCCTCCATGACCAGGCGGATATCCAGAAGGAAATGGAAAAGCTGAACGGGGAAGAGGACAAGAAATTCACCCCCTGGTTCTGGCTGTCTCTGGTATCCCTCATTTGTGCCGGCGGCGGTATGTTTGCCTTTTATACTGCCCGGGCGGGGACCATGGCGGCCTATGGCGCCGGCGGCGCCCTGGTGCTGGCTGTGATTTTCTATCTCGTCCACAACCACGTGGTCCATGAAAAGGCGAGAAACCTGGAAAAACTGACGGAACAGAACCGGCAGCTGGAAGAAAAACGGAAGGCCATCGAAGAAAAGTTCCCGGGACAGGCTCCGAAGACGGTGGAAGAACTCCAGGCCTTCCATAACCTGATGCAGGAAAAGCGGTCTGATTTCTACAAAGACCAGGCCCAGCGCCAGGCCATTGCCTGGAAAAAAGAAACCGTCCGGAAACAGCAGGAACAGCACAAGAAGTGGGAAGAAGAAGGAAAACTGCTGAAGACGAAGAAAGAGGAAGCAGAGAAATCCTGGACCCACTGGCTGGAAAAAAGCCGGCTGCCCAAGGTGGGCGCCGAAAACCTGTCGGCCCTCCAGGAGCAGTGGCAGAAGATCTATTCCGCCGAGGGTAAGGGAAAAATCCTGGACCTCCGGCTGGAACAGGTGGATGCAAGGCTGGATATGTTCTCCCGCCGCGCAGCCTCCGTCATTTCCGCCACCGGCCTCAATTACCCTGTGAATCCGGACAGCATTGCCGCCATTTACGAGGAAAACCAGAAGCGGAGCATGGAGTGGGAAGCGCTGCAGGAAAAGAACAAGCAGCACGCCGCCTACGAAAAGGAAATGGAAAAACTGGACGACCGCTGGGCATCCTGCCAGCGGGAGATGGATACCCTCCTGAACCTGGTCCATGCGAAGAACGCCGAAGAATTCGCGGAAAAAGTCAATGCCCACGAACACCATGACCAGATCCGGAAGGACTGGGAACGGATCCGCCAGGACCTGCGCATGTACGCCGGCAGTGAAGAAGAATTCCAGTCCCTCTGGCATTCCCTGGAAACCGGCCAGTACGACGACTGGATGGAGGAGCACAAGAAGCTCACAAAGCAGGTGGAAGAAGAGTCTGCCCAGCTCGCAGAAATGCAGCGGAGCCAGGGAGCCGTTGAAAATGAAATCTTCCGCCTCGCCGGCGACGATTCCATCACAAAGGCCCTGCAGAACAAGGAAAAGATCCAGGCCGAAATCCATGCGTCCCTCCAGGAATGGCTCACCCTCATGTACACCGAAGAAGTGATGGACCGGGCCCAGGCGATCTACGAGTCCGGGAAACAGCCGGAAATCGTGGAAAAGGCCAATGAATTCCTGAAGGAAATGACCATGGGCAAGTACTCCCTCACCATTTCCGAAAACGGGAAAGACATAGAAATCGAAGACGATATGCACCGGCTGAAGAGCGAAAAAATCTGGTCCTCCGGCACTGGAGATCAGGTATACCTGGCCATCCGGCTCGCCATGGCCCTGTCCTTCGGCAGCCAGATCGAACCGCTCCCCATCGTGCTGGACGATATTTTCGTCCGGTTCGACGAAAAACGGCAGCGGGAAACCCTCCGGTTCCTCATGGACCTGGGCAAGACCCAGCAGATCTTCCTCTTCACCTGCCACGAACGGACCATGCACATCGCAGAAGAAGTGGGCTACGAAAAGGGCACCGGTGAATTCATCCACCTCTCCCAGGGAGAAATCGAACAGGTGGGGCAGTGAGGACAGCGTATGAACATGCGGGGCATTGAGCCTTCAGCCTTGAGCCTTGAGCTGGCCAGGCCCTTTGGGCCGAGAACCCGTCAGGTCCCATTGGCGGCGCACAGATTGTGGTGCGCCGCCTTTTGATTTCTATCTGTAATTCCGTTATCATCCGGGTGAACTCATACGCTGATCGTCATCTCGAGCGGAGGAAGCATGCTGAATGAATCTGTCCTTAAAAATCGCTACAGCTGCGATGAGCCGAGAGATCTCCCTGGTAAATGACCACGACGGGGGTTCAAAGACAGATTTGAGATTTGAGAGTTGAGAGTTGAGTTTCCGCGGTTTCGCCGCAAACCCACCAGAATCCCTCTGTCTGCTGTGCGGAGGTCCTGCATAGGACCTCCGAGTCAGTTGCAAGTTGGCGCTTTACCTGCCCATTAAAGCGCTTTCTTTTTAGCGGCTGGCCGATCAACTTGGGCCCGGCTCGAGGGTCCTCTGTGGGCATCCTGCAGAGGATGCCCAAGCCGGGCTCTTTTGCGAGCCGTTCCTGCACACTAAGCGAGCACCTTAGAGCCCGGCCGAAGCACCCTCGCCTTCCCAGGGAAGGAGGCTGCTCCTCAGTGGTTTCACCGTACGATGTGACACTACCCACAAACCGTCATCTCGAGCGGAGGAAGAATGCTATGTGTCTCTGCTGATAAGAATAGCTAAAGCTTCGATGAGTCGAGAGATCTCCCTGGTAAATGACTGTGACGGGGTTTCTGAAAGAACTGAGATTTGAGTGAAACATTGAGGCCCCGCGGCTTTGCCGCAGAAACACCCACCAACCCTCCCTCTTTAGAGGGAGGGGGGACCGCTTGCGGTGGGTGGGTGGCCGCAAAGCGGCTGGGGGATTGTCCGGAAACGTACAGAGCTACTTTAGCGGAGAGCCCCCTCCGTCTCGCTGCGCTCGCCCACCCCCGACTTCGCTGGGAAAGCGTCTCACGGTGTTCTCAGTCGCCTGCGGCTCCCTGCGAACACCGTTCGCTTGCTTTTTCCCCATAGATGGGGGAGGTTAATGCTGGCCCGCGGTGGAGCCGCTGCAGGTCTAGATCCAGGTCTAGGTCTAGATCTCTGGAGCCAAAGGCTCTGATCCCCTCAATCTCGGTCTCGATCTCGATCTCGATCTCATTTGCCCGCAGGGCCCATCCAGCTCAAGGCTTAAGGCCCACCTCCCAGTGACTCCAACCGCAGCCCGCCCAGCGCCGCAGGCTGGTGGGCTTTCCTGGCGGCTGGCAGCTAAAAGCTGGAAGCCCCCGCAGGTTCGCACGGTGCTCAGTCACATGACATCGGTGGCTGAGCCATAACACACTATTTGTGCTATAATATCAAGATAATTAAAAGTAAATGATTCCGCCTCCTGCGGAGAAAGATATGAGGTGCCGTTATGGACAGAGAAGACTTGGACAAACAGCTGAAAGAGCATGGAGAATCCATGCAGCAGACAGAAAAAGGTTCCCATAAGGGCCGTATGAAAATCGCTGCCCTGGCACTGGCCATGCTGGTCATCGGAGGCGCCGGCGGATGTTATTTCGGTGAATTCCACTCCCCAAAAAACGGGGGCGCCGCTTCTTCCTACCAGATGCCCGGCAGTACGAATAAGGAAGTGAAGGACCTGCCGGCTGTCCGGAATACGGCGGTGGTGCAGGCGGTGAAGGAAGTGGGTCCTGCCATCGTAGGCATTACCACCAGGGTCTATGACCGGGATATGTTCAACCGCCGGGTGGAAGTGGGGCAGAGCGTAGGCTCCGGCGTGCTCTTCGACAAGAAGGGCTACATTGTCACCAATAACCACGTGGTGTCCGGCAGTAAAGAAGTGAATGTATGCCTGTCCAACGGGAAGACCGTGGCGGGCAAGGTGGTGGGGACAGACCCTTCCACGGACCTGGCGGTGGTGAAGATCGACGGCAGCGACGATTTGCCGGTGGCGGAATTTGGTGATTCCGACGCCCTCCAGGTGGGGGAGACGGCCATTGCCATCGGCAACCCCCTGGGTCTTGAATTCCAGGGCACCGTCACCGTAGGCGTCATCAGCGCCCTGAACCGAAGCCTGGACGATATTGACCAGCGGTTTAAGCTTATCCAGACCGATGCGGCCATTAACCCCGGCAACTCCGGTGGCGCCCTGGTCACCGCCGACGGCAAGGTGGTAGGCATCAACAGCGCCAAGATTGCCAAGGAAGGGGTAGAGGGCATGGGCTTTGCCATCCCCATCAACTCGGCCAAAGGCATTATCCAGCAGCTCATCGACAACGGCAAGGTAACGAGGGCTTATTTGGGCGTCTACGCGGCGGACAAGGATATTGCCCAGCGCTACGGGTACAACTGGGACCATGACGGCGGCGTCCTGGTCATGAAGATTGCCTCCCGGAGCCCGCTCTCCCTCACCGATATCCGGCCCGGCGACTACATCACCGCCATCGACGGCAAGACCTTCGACACCGTGAAGGGCATGCGGGATATCCTGGACGGACACAAACCGGGAGACCGGATCCAGCTGACCTATGAACACAATGGAAGCAGGAAGACCACCGAAGTGCTCCTGGCTTCCGCTCCGGAGTCCGATAAATAATGAAATTTACCATCCTCTGCATCGGAAAAATCAAGGAAAAATGGATGCGCCAGGGCATCGATGAATACCTGAAGCGCCTCACTCCCATGGCGAAGGTGGAAATCATAGCTCCCGACGAAGAAAAAATGCCGGACCACCCGTCGCCGGCGCTGAAGGAAAAAGTAATGGAGAAGGAAGGGGAGAAAATCCTCAAATACCTGAAGGACGACGATTTTCTCGTACTCCTGGACCTTAAGGGGAAGCCGGTGACCTCGGAAGGCCTGGCAGATATCATCCAAAAACGGATGGTGGCAGGAACGAGCCATTTCTTCTTCATGATTGGCGGCCCCTATGGGAATGGGGAAAACATACGGAAACGGGCGAACCTTATGATTTCCATCAGCGCCCTCACCTTCACCCACCAGATGGCCCGGCTCATCCTGGCGGAACAGCTCTACCGGGCCATGAAAATCATCCGCCACGAGCCCTATCATTTGTGAGGCAGCCCCTGACGGGGCTAAGATTTGAGATTTGAGGTAAGAGAATTGAGGCCTCGCGGCTTTGCCGCAAATCCTCCCCTCAGTCAGCTTTTCTGACAGCTCACCCTATGGGAAAGGAATCACTACGATTTGCATATTGCTTTCCTTTAAGGTAAGTTCTGCGAAGCTGCTGACCAGCTCAAGGCTGAAGGCACAAGACACTTCCCGCTCACACGTACATCCAGTCACAGGACCTGGCCGCCGCGAAGCGGCTGGTGCCCTCGATCTCGGTCTCAATCTCGACCTCACCCTCTCCCTTGCACCGGACTTTCGATTCCGTTAAAATATAGATAGAGAGATACAGAATTCCATGGCAGTTGTCCGAAGGGGGGATTTCTATGCCGTCGAAACATCTGAAAGTCAAAGATTTCATGACCAAGTATGTGTTTACCGTATCCCCGGACGTCACGGTGCACCAGCTGGTGGGGCTTTTCTGCACCCATCCGGTGAGCGCCATTCCGGTGGTGGGGGACGATAACGAACTCCTTGGTATCGTATCGGAAGGGGACCTCCTGTACAAGAAAGTGACCCCGAAGATTCCACAGTACGTGGATGTGCTGGGAGGAAACCTCTATTACTGCGGATTCGGCCGGTATGAAAAGTCCTTCCGGAAACTGCTTGCCACCACGGCAGCAGAAATCATGACGAAGGATGTACGCTGCGTCACCCCGGACACCGATATGGAAACGGTGACCACCCTCATGGTGGATGAACACCTGAAGACGGTGCCGGTGGTAGAAAAGAAGAAGGTAGACAATCCTGATATCACGCCGCCGGCCCGGCTGGTAGGCATCATTACCCGCCACGATATCCTGGGCGCCATCGCCGCCACGGAGGCGGAAGAGCTTTTCCATTCCAACATGCGGGAGCAGAAAGAAGCAGAAGCTAAGGAAAAGAAGGAAAAGTAACCATTTCATTTTCATACAGGGAACTGCGGACAGGGCCTGCCTGCCGCAGTTCCTTTTTATTGGGCCGGGCATATGGGCAGCGTGCGAACGGAAAGAGCTTCGAGCTGAACCAATCCGCGGCGGAAGAGAACGATTCGGGAGTACGATTGAGAGTTGAGGCCTGGGGGCTTCGCCGCAGGCGGACCAGCTTTCCTGGAAGCTAGCAGCTAGAAGCTAGAAGCCCCACCTGTTCGCACGCTATCCAGCCACATACCACCCGGCCCGAAGGGCCTGATCCGCTCAAAGCTCAAAGCTCAAAGCTCAAGGCTAAAGGCTCAATGCCTGCACCTGGGCACACGCTGTTCATCCACACGAGCGCCGCAGGCGGACCAGCCTTCCTGGAAGTTGGCAGCTAGAAGCTAGAAGCCTCCACTTGTTCGCACGCCATTCAGCCATATACCACCCGGCCCGAAGGGCCTGACCAGCTCAAAGCTCAAGGCTAAAGGCTCAATGCCTGCACCCGTTCACACCCTGTTCATCCACACGAGCGCCGCAGGCGGACCAGCCTTCCTGGAAGCTGGCAGCTAGAAGCTAGAAGCCTCCACTTGTTCGCACGCCATTCAGCCATATACCACCCGGCCCGAAGGGCCTGACCAGCTCAAGGCTCAAGGCTAAAGGCTCAATGCCTGCACCTGGGCACACGCTGTTTATCCACACGAGCGCCGCAGGCGGACCAGCTTTCCTAGTGGCTAGCAGCTAGAAGCTAGAAGCCCCCACCCGTTCACACGCCGCTCCGCCATCCGTCACAGCCTGCCACCCCTCGACCGTGAACGCCGTTCATAGTATAATAGTACATATATCCGACAGCACGAGGCATTGCTTTGGCCTGCCGGGGTGTATGAAAAGAGGAACTATGACTAAGGTTATTTTCCAATTATTGAACCGCATCCACCGGGGTGTCCTGATCTGCGGAGGCTTTGCCCTCTTCATGCTGCTGGGCGCCCTGCTTCTTATGCTCCCCCTGTCCCAGTCCGGCACCAGGGAGATCAGTTTCGTGGATGCCCTTTTCATGTCCGTGTCCACGGTGAGCGTCACCGGCATGTCCATGTTTGACCTGAAGAACGACTTCACCGTCTTCGGGCAGCTGGTGATCCTGTTTCTCATGCAGGTCGGGGGCCTGGGCATTATGACCATGATGGCCATGGTCAGTATTTCCACGGGCCGGAAGATCCGGCTCCAGGAGCGGCTTCTCATCCGGGACTCCTTCAACCTCCAGACGCCCTCGGGCATGGTGATGCTGGTGAAGAAAATCATCATCATGACCTTTGTGGTGGAGTTTGTGAGCGGCACGCTTCTTGCCATTTATCTTTATTTCAAGTACGGTCCCATCGGCATTTACCTGGGCTACTGGCATGCCATTTCCGCCTTCACGAACTGCGGCATGGATATCATGGGTAACGACGTGGGCTTTGCGGGCATGGCGGCGGATACCTTCGTCAGTACGGTCATCGAAATCACCATGTTCCTTGGGGGCGTGGGCTTCCTGGCGCTGGACGATGTGCTCCGGAACCGCCGGTGGTCGAAGCTTTCGTTCAACAGCAAATTCATCTTCACCATGGAGGCGGTACTCATTCCCCTGGGGGTTATTATTTTCTACCTGCTGGAGGGAAACAATCCTGCCACCATGGGTTCCATGAGTCCCATCGGGAAATGGCAGAGCGCCTTCTTCATGTCCGTCTCTTCCCGGCTGGCGGGGTTCACGGTCTTTGATATCCACTCCATGATGAGCGCCACGGTGCTCTTCGTCATGATGTTCATGTTCGTCGGTGCCGCGCCGGTCTCCACGGGCGGCGGTATCCGCACCACCACCATGGGCCTTCTGCTCCTTTCCCTTTACTCCTGGGTCCGGGGAAAGCGGGAAGTGGTGCTCTTCCATAAGCAGGTGGACAACAAGTGCCTGGTGAAGGCGTCCAACGTATTCACCCTGGCCATGGTGCTCACCTTTGTTACGGCCTTTCTCGTGTTTGTACTGGAGCCCGCGGATTTCGCCTTTGAAGATGCCCTTTTCGAAGCGGTATCCGCCTTCAGTACCGTGGGATTCAGCATGGGTCTCACAGGGGAGTGGAATACCCCCTGCAAACTGGTGCTGATCGTGGCCATGTATATCGGCCGTATCGGCGTGATGACGCTGGCGATTACCTTTGCCCGTCATCACAACAGTTCTATTAAATATCCGAAGGAAAATGTGGTTATAGGATAGAGGTTATTGGGGATGGCACAGAAATTACAGTTTTTCGTGGCCGGCTTGGGACGGTTCGGCAAGAGCGTGGCAGTGACGCTGGAAAAAATGGGTTACGACGTGATGGCCATGGATATCGATGAAAATGTGGTGCAGGACCTGTCGGACACCCTGGGGTACGTGGTGTGCGCAGACTGCTCCGATGAAAAGAACCTGGCCGCCATCGGCGCCGGCAATGCGGACGTGGCGGTGGTATCGGTGGGGGAACTGTCGGCAAGCCTCATGACCACCCTGATCCTGAAGGAAATGGGGGTCAAGAAAATCGTGGTGAAGGCCCTGGACCCCATCCATGGCAAAATGCTCCAGAAAATCGGGGCGGACAAGATCATTTACTCCGAAAAGGAAATGGGAGTCCGGGTGGCGCACAACCTGATTTCCCCGGGCATCGTGGATTACATTGAAATGGAGAACAACATTACCATCCTCTCCATCCACGTGCCGGAGGACTGGATCGGGAAGAGCATTCTCGCCCTGGATGTCCGCAAGAAGTACAACATCACCGTGGTAGCCATCAAGAGGAAAGGGGAAATGTACGTCAACCCCCATCCGGAAATGCAGATGGCCGCCGACGATATGCTGGTTATTTTAGGGGATTCGGAAAGCGTGAGACGGGTCACCGCAAGCCTGGAGCAATAATCCTTGAAATCATATAGTTTTTTTGCTATGATACGTATGATTCGAATTTTATGATAAGAGTGGGAAAAGGCTGATTCGCCGGTCCAGTCGTTTGGTGGGTAGAGTCATCAGGAGCGGGGCTGCCAGCTTCTAGCTGTTAGCAGCCAGGAAAGCTGGTCAGCCGCTCTGCGGCAAATGTCCCCCTCTGTCAGCTTCGCTGACATCTCACCCATAAGGTGAGACAGGGCATTTGTATACGGTGCTTCTCATCCATCTGGCTAACCTTTCATGCCGCAGGCTGTGGAGCTTTCCTGAAAGCTGGAAACTGACAGCTGGAAGCTCCCGTACGTTCACACGCACGGCCAGCCATGAGAACCGCGGCGAAGCCGCTGGTGCCCTCGATCTCGATTTCGACCTTACACCCACTCTCTTTAGACTATAAAAGAAGAAAATCAACAATAAACCATAACCCTTTGTAGTTTTACTTAACAGGAGTGATTCCTTTTGGAAAAATTAGTCATTCATGGCGGACGGCCCCTTCATGGCCATGTCCGTGTTTCCAGCGCTAAAAATGCAGTACTTCCTATCATCGTGGCTACCCTTCTGCCCAATACCCCCGCATCCATTGTGGATGCGCCGAATCTGGACGACGTGACCACCATCTGCAGCGTTCTTGAATCCCTGGGAGTGAAGGTGACAAGACAGGACAACGTCCTCACCTTCGATGCCTCCATGCTGGACAAGACGGAAGCATACTATGAACTCATGAGTAAAATGCGGGCCTCCTTCCTCATCATGGGACCCCTCCTGGCAAAGATGGGCCATGCGAAGATTGCCCTTCCCGGGGGCTGCATGATCGGCAGCCGACCCATTGACCTGCACCTGAAGGCCTTCGAAGCCATGGGCGCAGAAATCAACGTGGGCAATGGATTCGTGGAAGGCTATGCACCCCACGGACTCAAAGGGACCACCATTTACCTCGATTTCCCCAGCGTCGGCGCTACAGAAAACATTCTCATGGCCGCTGCCACTGCCGAAGGCCGCACCATCATTGAAAATGCGGCGGAAGAACCGGAAATCGTGGACCTCGTGACCTTCCTGAATTCCATGGGCGCCAATATCAAAGGCGCCGGCACCAATATCATCCGCGTAGAGGGTGTGAAGGAACTGCAGGGCGTTTCTCACACCGTCATTCCGGACCGCATTGAAGCGGGCACCTTCATGATCGCCGCAGCCATGGTAGGCGGCGACGTGGTGGTGGACAATGTCCTCACGGAACACCTGAAGCCCCTCCTGGCGAAACTGAACGAAGCCGGGGTGAAGGTGATCAAGGACATCGACAGCGTCCGCGTCATCAGCGATGGACACATCCGGTCCACCGACATCAAGACCCTGCCGTACCCCGGATTTCCTACGGACCTCCAGGCCCAGTTCATGGCCCTCATGACCATCGGCAACGGCATCAGCCGCATTACGGAGACGGTCTTTGAAAACCGCTTCATGCACGTAGGCGAACTGCAGCGCATGGGTGCCTCCATCCAGGTGGAAGGCCGCTGCGCCATCGTACAGGGGGTACCGTTCCTGAACGGCGCCTTCGTCAGAGCCACGGATCTCCGCGCCGGCGCTGCCCTCACCATTGCCGGCCTTGCTGCCCACGGAGAAACGGAAGTCGGCGAACTTCATCACATCGACCGTGGCTATGATCATCTTGTAGAAAAACTGCAGGGGTTAGGAGCAGACATTGACAGAGTCGACAGGGACTAAGAAAAAGAGCGGAAAGAAGCTCCCCCGCACCGGCCAGGGCTCCCTGGCGGACTGGCTGGGCTCCTTCGGCTCTGAAGACATCGGTGTAGATATGGGGACATCCAACATCGTGGTCTTCATCAAACACAAGGGCCTCGTATTTCCCGAAGCCTCTGTCATTGCCCAAAGCGAAATCAGCCACGAATACTTTGCCTACGGCACAAAGGCAGAGGAAATGGAGGGGAAGACGCCTCCTGAAATCAAAATCATCCATCCCATGAAGAAAAGCGCCATCGTAGACTATACGGGCACCGCCTTCCTTCTGAATTCCATCGTGAACCGGTCCTACCTGAGGGGCCTCTTCTTCCATCCCCGACTCATGATGTGCGTTCCCTGCGGCATAGACAGCGTGCAGCGCCGGGCCCTCCTGGAAGCGGCGGTGGCGGTGGGCGCCAGGAAGACCGTGCTCATCGACCAGCCACTGGCGGCCATGATGGGCATGGGCCTTGAAAACCACCAGAAAGAGGGCACCATGATCGTGGACATCGGCGGCGGATCCACCAAGATTTCCGTGGTCTCCAAACGGGGCGTGGTGGTGAGCCACTTCTCCACGGAGTCCGGCAATGAAATGGACCAAGCCATCCTGAACTGGGTGCGGGACAAGTACCACATCCGCATCGGCAGGAGAGAAGCGGAAAATTTGAAAATCGCCCTGGGCGCCGCCTGGGACCTGGACAGGGCACCGCGGGTAGCAGAGACCAGCGGCCTCTCCATCGTATCGGGGCTTCCGGTGAAAATGGCGGTTACCGGCGAAGACATCGCCAACGCACTGAACCCCATACTCTACAAAATCTTCCGGAACATCCGGGACGTGCTCCAGCGCACCCCGCCGGCGCTCCTCGCCTCCATCAGGGAAAGCGGCATCATCCTCATCGGCGGCGTATCCCAGCTCCCGGGACTGGACGAACTGATCTCCCGCATCATCGGGGTCCCCGCCCACGTGGCAGAACGGCCATCCTACGTAAACGCAGTAGGCGCCGGATCCTCCCTGGACTACATCAACGAATTCCGGGATTCCTTGCAGGATCTGCATTGAGGGGAATACATAGGACATACAAAAAGTACGGCTTGGTTTTGGGCCGTACTTTTTTAGATTTGAGAATTGAGAGTTGAGAGTTGAGGTCCCGCGGCTTCGCCGATAAAGGCACCCATCAACCTCCCCTCTTTAGAGGGGAAAAGTAAGCGAACTGGATTTGTAGGGAGCGTAGCGAGCGAAAATCCAGTGAGACACTTTCATCGCGAAGGCGATCGGGGGACCACGTAGTGGTGGAGGGGTGGCCGCGAAGCGGCGGTTTTATGGCTGGCTGCGCGTGTGAACGGATGGGGGCTTTTAGCTTTTAGCTGCTAGCAGCCAGGAAAGCTGGTTCGCCTGCGGCGCTTCCTGCAAAATTCCATCGGCGGCTTTCGCCGCAAAATGCATACAACCTTAACTCGGTCGGCCGGGCCCTGAAAGGAAGGCGCTTTTATGGGCAGTATAAGCGCCAACGTGGGCCCGGCTCAGCAGTCCTCTGCAGGACTGCTGCATCTCGAGCGTGCCCAGCATGGGCGCACTCTTAAGGGTGAAAGTCCCTAGACCGCCCGACAGCGGGAAGGTCATAGCCGAACACCAAGGGTGTCCATCGTGAGGTGGAATCTGAAGGAAGGTGCAGGCAAATCTCCGGTCCGATGTACAAGAACCACATAAGGCTACGGCAGGATGGATAAGGTTGCTCGACAAACTGAAATCCCATAGCTGTACGGAATCCTGCAGAGTACATGTGGCGGATATATGGAGAGAAAGAGTGCGTTCTTACCTGGGGAGGTCTCACGGACACAGCAGAATAAGGCTGTATTTACTGGGCTGTGCTGTGGTTGAAATAAGATTTGCCGTGAGAAGTCAGCAGAGGCCATAGTACCAGATGGCTCATAGGCATCTGGGAAGGGCCGAACTTTAGGAGATGTTAGTCAATGAAAGTAACCAACCATGGGCTTAAAGGCAGACAACTTCAGAAAGAAGACTACTGGCAGAAAGCAGCTGCGGAACAGCAAGGATATGCCGGAGTGCCCATCCATGTGAGGATTGCTGAACACAACAACATCATCGCAGACTTGCATAAGCAGGAATGCGAAAACTAAAGAACCGCCGTATACCGAACGGTACGTACGGTGGTGTGAGAGGTCGGCGGGCCGAAGCCCGCCTCCTACTCGATGTGTGCCCAGCATGGGCGCACTCTTAAGGGTGAAAGTCCCTAGACCGCCCGACAGCGGGAAGGTCATAGCCGAACACCAAGGGTGTCCATCGTGAGGTGGAATCTGAAGGAAGGTGCAGGCAAATCTCCGGTCCGATGTACAAGAACCACATAAGGCTACGGCAGGATGGATAAGGTTGCTCGACAAACTGAAATCCCATAGCTGTACGGAATCCTGTAGAGTACATGTGGCGGATATATGGAGAGAAAGAGTGCGTTCTTACCTGGGGAGGTCTCACGGACACAGCAGAATAAGGCTGTATTTACTGGGCTGTGCTGTGGTTGAAATAAGATTTGCCGTGAGAAGTCAGCAGAGGCCATAGTACCAGATGGCTCATAGGCATCTGGGAAGGGCCGAACTTTAGGAGATGTTAGTCAATGAAAGTAACCAACCATGGGCTTAAAGGCAGACAACTTCAGAAAGAAGACTACTGGCAGAAAGCAGCTGCAGAACAGCAAGGATATGCCGGAGTGCCCATCCATGTGAGGATTGCTGAAAACAACAACATCATCGCAGACTTGCATAAGCAGGAATGCGAAAACTAAAGAACCGCCGTATACCGAACGGTACGTACGGTGGTGTGAGAGGTCGGCGGGCCGAAGCCCGCCTCCTACTCGATGGAAGGGGACTACTGTAGAGGACACGGTATTTGTGCAGAGTCGTCAGGACCCCATTATTGGCGGAGCCGCTGTTTCTCTCAATCTCGGTCTCAGTCTCGATCTCACTTGACGGGGATTAGCGAATGGAGGCGCCGCTGAAGTCCTGACCACCAGACATCTGTTGCGAGACCGGATGCTATCTAATTTTGGCAAGGCTATTTCGTTTTTTATACTATTATGGCATACACGGTTTTATAAAGTATGGATAGGGTATAATTAGTGGGTGTTAAAAAACTAAAATAGCCTATTTCCTACAATGAATGCTGATTATTATACATGATAATGTTATAATAAGTGCATAGGTATTTGACACACTAGGCAATTATCTTTGCATTTGGGAGCACAATTATGTATAAAATAACACCTGCAATTCGTGAAACTTCCCTTTTCGGATTCTATCAGGCCTCCGGCATTCAGCTTGATCCTGAAAACCAGTGGGTCAAACTGGCGGATAGCCTGGATTGGAAACGGTATGAAAAACTGTATGCCGCTTTATTTCCATCCCACACAGGCCGCCCAGGCATTCCATTTCGCATTGCATTTGGCGCCTACATCATCCAGAAGTACACGGGAGCATCGGATCGCAAGGTCTGCCAGCTGATTACTGAAAACCCATATTATCAGTACTTTCTGGGACTTGAGGAGTTTCAGCATAAGTGTCCCTTCAGTTTCCCGGCTCTGGTCTCTTTCCGCAAGCGCTTCACTGCAGAATTTATCATGAAGATCAACGAGATGTTTCTGGAAAGCGCAGCTCCCACCGCTCAACACAAGAATGACCAGACTGTACCGGGCCCCAATGCAGATGCTTCCATTAACTTCGGGACATTGATTGCTGATGCGACCTGTTCCCCCTCAAACATACGGTATCCACAGGATTTTTCACTCCTGAACGAAGCGAGGGAAAAACTTGAAGAGATGATTGACTATTTCCATGAGACCTATCATCCTTGGCAGAAGCCCAGAACATACCGTAGAATAGCTCGTAAAGACTATCTCCGGATAGCCAAGGCGAAGAGGCGTCCAGCTAAAGCAATGCGAATGCAAATACGGCGCGAGCTGGGAAACATTGAACGGGATCTTCGATACATTCAGGCTTATCTCGACGCTGGCTTTGAAATGCCAGAGAAGTACCTGACCATGTACGAGACCATCAAAGAGCTTTATGAACAGCAGAAGTACATGTATGACAACAAGGTGCACCGCGTCGATCATCGTATTGTGAGTCTGAGTCAGCCTTATCTCCGTCCCATTGTGCGTGGTAAAACAAAGGCTCCTGTTGAATTTGGGGCCAAATATGACATCAGCATCGATGAGAAAGGCCATGCCCGCATGGAAAAGATATCCTTTGATCCGTATAACGAAGGCGGGTTCCTTATTGATGCTATCGAGCGGTACAAGGCTCGCACAGGCAGGTATCCTGAGAGGGTGCTTGCTGACCAGATTTACCGAACCAGATCCAACAGGAAGTACTGCGAAGAACACGGAATACGTCTGTCAGGCCCAAAGCTTGGCAGACCGCCAAAAAACAAGCCTAAAACAACCAAGGCCGAATACAAAGATAATGTCGATAGGATCGAAGTTGAGCGGGTGTTTAGCCTTGACAAGCACTGCTATGGAGCCGGGCTCATCATGACTAAGCTCTCGGAGACGACGCTGTCTTCCATTAGCATGTCTGTTTTCGTTGGGAACCTGTTCAGTGTCCCAGTTGGGTCGTTTTTTTTACTCTATTTCGCAGATTGCGGTCCGGAAGCTGGCTCCCAACACTACATGGAGCTTATTGACTAGGCTGCGAAGGGGCTAAACTGGCAAGGTGACCGGATTTTTGCTCCGGTGGTGGTGCAAATGCTATTTTGAAAAAAGTAGGTTAATAAACAGCCACTAATTAAATAGATTTATGCTATTTATTATAGTTTTTAGCATGGCATAGATGTGGGGATTATAAGCTATGAAAGTACTGTATTAACAGGAAAAGGGGAGAAAAATGATACTACATAACTGTAAAAGAATCGCATCCGGAATGCTGCTGGCTGCCGGTATTGCGATTCTTTCCGGCTGTGCAGCACAGGGGCATGACGATGCTGTAGGAATGGTAAAAAAGCAATTCTTTAAGACCCAGGGGACCGATGCTTTCCAGGAAGTGGATTATAAGGTGGATTCTAAAAATAACCTTGCCTGGCTGGATTATAAGAATAAGAATTCCAAAGGAAATAAAAAAGCGGAGCGGGCCTATTTTATCATCCAAAACGGAAAGTTGAAATGGATTAATACATCCGATGTGCCTCGCGAGATTGTGGATTCTTTTGCGAAGGGGTACCCGGAGGTATTTGAGCAGAGCATAAATTCCTATCGGAAGCTGAATAGTTTATATTTCAACTTATCAAATCAGTATTCTAAAATTGATAAGGATATCAGCTTAGTAGACCAAAGCCCCAAAGGTTTTTATGAATGGCTTGACCTGTATAATGATGCTGTGGAATATAATGATGCCCTTAAAGATTACAGGTCTGCTTATGAATCTGCGGCATATCCGGTTCAATATGAAGGTTTATTTGCTGCTTTTTACAGCCAGCGCAAATACATGGATGTCATGCTGGCAGGGACCTATTATTCTTTTACTGCCTCCTGGCGCTATAGCGATAACTATGTGAAGACTTATACCAAGACCCTGGATGAATTCCAGGCTCCCCGCGGCGGATACAGCAGTTACAAAGGACGGATACTGCCTGCCCGGTCGGTAGCTAATGGGTTTACGGATTCTGATCAGTTTCATAGATACAGTAACGGCCGGTTTCATATTCATACCTGGGTGCCTGATTTTATGGAAAAGGCTTATCTTCCTGCCAATGGTGACGGCTGTACCTTTAAAAGCAGGGATGGCAGTGTAGTCTTGAGTGTCAGCGGTTCCTACATGATCCCTGGACAAAACATCGATGATGCCTATGGCCGTGAAACGGATCCCACGATTACCTATAAGGCTCGGGGCGGGAACTGGTATGTCACGTCGGGCATAAAGAATGGCAATGTGTATTATAAGAAAAAATTCTTTGGTACGAAAGTCTATGCCAGTCTGTATTTTGCTTATCCTGTAAGGGACAGGGAGAATTACGACTGGATTAATGCAGTCCTTGATGCCCATTTTATTTCGGAAGACCGGGATTGAGGGCAGGAAATCCTATGAGCCGGACTTGGATGGATTGATTTTTGATTTACAGAGGAGGATCAGGTATGGCGGATGAAATGGGAATGAACGAACCAAACGATGTATTTGCACTATATGACCAGATAAAGAAACTGCGGCAGGAGACAGGAAAATGCTCTAAGCACCTTCTGGATGTGATTGCGGATGAGAAGCTTTTTGATGGGGATTTACTGGACCATCTGGCTGAGACATCTAACGATTTGAAAAATGCCCAGGCCAAGCTCCTCTTTACCCTGGCAGGTATGGGAATGAAACCGCCTGCTTCCATGTCTGAGATCGGGAATTTCCTTGTTTCCTGGAAAAAGGCACAGGAAGAAAAAGCGGAGGCCGCTTCTCTTTCCGATATCCTTAAGGATGTCCTTGCCCTTTCCTATAAGGGGGAAGACCGAAAAATCGCAGAGGAACTGGAAAAAATCAGGAAGGAAGCAGCCGCTATCCTGGGGGATATGGATCATTTCAAGAATCATAAAGACCGTATCCTGGCTATGAAAAAGCTTCTCTCTGCGGCGGCTCCTGAGGGTCCTTCCCTGGACCTTTTCAATGAAATCTGCCGATCTTTCAGCACCACCATCGGTTATGCCCTGATGCAGCATCTGATCCTGCGGAGGGAAAAGGAAAATGCAGGGGAGAAGACAGAAACGGAAAGGGCTGCGGCGGTAGATAAAACACCGAGGGAGACCCATCCAAGTGAGGAAAAGCCTGTCCCTGCAACAGAAAAGCAGAAACAGATTCCCGCTGAGGCAGTGGAAAATGTAAAAAAAGAGGAAGCATCGAAAGCTGAAGATCTTTTGGAGAAAAAGGAACTGCGTCCGAAACTAAAAAAAGCAACGAAATTTATTTCTACTTTTCGGAATATGAAAGGTCTGGGTGTAACAGCCAAGATCCTGCTCAGAGAGCTACAGGTGAAGGCTTTGATTCTTCCGGACTGGTATGTCGGTGATCCGGGAATCGATCCGGCTTCCCCCTTCCGTGCCCTGGTGCCGGAGGCTTTGGAGAGGCTCTATGATTCAGGCTGCATTGCCCGGCTTACGGGGGGCAGCGATGAGGCTTATGTCATCAATCCGGAGCTGTGGCCTGTACTTCACCAGGATTCCGTGAATAAATGGTTTTTCAAAAAAAATAGTAAAGTCAGTCTGAATGAACCTTCTGATTATTACCATTGTTTTAAGGATTTCCAGGTCATGAAAGGGGTGTATTTCGTTCGTGAAAATCTGAGTAAGAGTCATCATATTTATTACGGCAGGGAAGGCATTGGAGATGTGCACGGATTTCTGACGATGGAAGGGAAAGATGAGAAAGGCATCCTGAACCTGCTTTTTATAGATTCAGTCAATAGCAAAAAGTTGACCGATGAAATCATGAAGGAAGTGAAAGCCGGGAAGGCAAAGGGTGGGAACGTAGAACAGGAGAAGTCATCCGGAGAAAAAACGGAACCGCCGCTGGTACTGGTTGTCATGATTTCTTCTGCTGATGAAATCAGCGAATGGACTGACAGGGCCGTGGATATGGGATTCGAACGGTTCTATTTCCTCGAAACCGGGCCGGAAGCCAGACACTATCGGCTGATGGACAGGGAGGGAAAGGAACAGCCATTTCAGGTGCTCTATTTCCTGACGGGTCCATCGGGACCGGATGAGCATGATAAAACCGGACTTCCGGAGGAACATTCTTCCTCAGAAGCCGGGGAAAAGGATGTATCCAAAAATCCGGAGAATCGTCCGTCAGAAAAGAAATCCGAGAATTCTGCAGATCCTGAAATAGAGGAAAAGGAAGAAAAGCCGATACCGCAGGCTGACGTACATGGTGAACAGAGAACGATGGGCAAAGAGGAAAATCGGCCCGTCAATGATACTGTCCTGAAGATGGAGGAACCCCAGAAAACAGATAATAGAACCTCCCATGAAACAAGACAGCAGGAAGACAGAGTCGTCCAAAAATCAGAGCCTGCAACTGTCAAGGCACAGGCTGATGCTGTAACTGCCGGGACGGAAAAGGAGAAGGAGAACAGGGGCATTCCTTTTTCCTCTGCGGTTAGAGTAATTCCTCCTGAAGAAGCGATCGAATTGACTGCCTCCCAGATGAAGGCCCACCATTGGGCGGAGGCCATGCTGCTGATTCACAGCCTGCGGCAGGCTAATGAACGGGAGTGGATTCGGGATCTGGAGGCTGAGCTTTCTTATGCCCTGGTGGACCCTCTGTATAGCCGGATTTCAGAGGGGCGGGATTCCTTCGATTACTGGGACAGCTCCCTGGATGTGCCGGAAGTGGATGCCGGTTCTGCCCGGGATTACCTGAATAGTGCTGCCCTGCTCCGGGCGTTTTACCATCCGGACCGGCGCAATGAAAACTGGCGCTGGCAGTCGGAGAATCGTATCCGCCAGATCAATGATGACCGGGATAACGAGGCACTCCAAAAATTAACAAGTCTGAAAAAAGTACTGAACCTGCTGGCTGCATTTCTCCGAAGAAATGAACGGGGGCTTGGAAATTGCCTGGCAGACACCGATGATTCTATGGACCGTCTCCGGCAGGACCTGGAGGAGTATGGAAAGGAAATCAACGAACAGAATAAAAAGATAGAAAATAATCGGCGCAAAATGCATAACCATCCGAGGCTCCAGAAGACCTACGACGTCATGTTTGGCAAGAACAGTGACTGCCGCCGGTGTTATGATGCTTTTAACCGGAAGGACTATAAGCCGCTGCTTGATTTCTGCAGCCGCTTCATGGATGGTCCCATTTCTGGCTGTCTGGGTATGGAACCGGAGCAGTTTTCCCAGCATATGGATCCCCATAAAATCTCCGACTATATCGATAGCCTGTGGAATGGGGTCCATGTGGACAGACAGAATAACAGCCGCCTTATCGGCATAGGCCGCGAAAAAATTATGAATCTTCTTACCGATACGGTGGAATGCTTTGGAAAATATGCACTGGCCATGGAACGACTGGAGCAGATGGGGGCTTCGGCTCCGGTGGATATGGATATGGTGCGGAAACAGGCGGAGCAGGTGGAAAGTACCTGTACCGATCTCATGGGGGAAATGGAATCTCTTTCTTCGGAAAATCCAATGGAAGAAATCGGCATAGCCGCCCTTCGCTATCTGGTGAAGTCCCTGATTAAGGAAACCCATTCCGCCAATGACGGCCGAGGGGAAGAAACAGCACCGGGATACAAGAAGCAGCGGCCTTTCTATGCGCCTTTCCTTCTGACAACGTTTATTGAACTGGATAGCCATTTCCTGCCTTTCCTCTTTGATTTCAGAATTCCTGCCCTGGATCTCTATGATAGGGTACGGAAACACATAGAGAAGATTACTGCAGAAAATCTGGTCCCTTCATCGGATGAAGCCTGGGAAACAGCGGAAAAACAGGCACTGAGAGAAAGGGATATGGGAAGTGCCCGGCTGATTTCTGTTTTTTCCGGGAAGCCTGCTTTTGAGGGCCTTTCGGAGGAAGAAATCCAGGTCAGTGGGGAAGCTTACCTGAAGGAGCAGCTTTCTGATTTTCGCAGCAGCCTGGAGCTGGCTTACAACTATGGCCAGATTACGGAAAAGAACCGGATGGATTTCTATATGGAAACAGCTAACCGTCTGGCGAAGCATCTGAAGGAAACAGAGAATTACGGTTTTATCGAGCTTTTCAAAAGGGCCTGTATGGATAAGATCCGCCAGGATTCCGCACCCCGCAGGGCCTCCCTGGAAAACCAGTTCCGTACGCTCAGAAAGAAGCTCCTCCAGAATGGGGGGAAAGAAGATGATTTCCCGGTGCTTGGGCAGATTAAGAAATGCCTTTCTGAAAATAATCTCAGTGTGGCAGAAGACTACATGCGCCAGTGCCAGGATGGAAAACGGACAGAAATCAGTCAGATGGTGGTTTCCTATCCGAACGAATTTATGAAGTTCCTGAAACCGAAGAATTACAATCCCCTATACGACATGTGCGCCAAAAATGGAAAGTACATGCTGAATTCCATCTTTGACAATTGGCTTCGCTCGAATAATACCAGCAACAGCCAGCTCAGCAAGAATTCTGCGGGCCGTGAAAAACTTGATTTTGTCAATTCCTGGGTACGGCTCATTTCGAATGGGACTGTTGGCCTTTCGAATCTCATTTATCATCTTGGCTATCCCCAGCCTTTAGATGATATCCAACGGGAAAAAAGAGAAAATAACCGGTTTATCTACCATCTACGGTTTGACAGGTCGGAAAGTTCCGGTGAGTCCCAGACAAACCGCCATCCCATAAAAGCTTTTGGCAGCGGGATCTTTGAACATGGGCTTCGGGTCATTTCCATCAGTGGCCGCCGGACCTGGGAAGAAATCATCAATGAAATCCAGGATTGCGGTATCCAGCCGGAAACGGGAACGATTTGTATTTTTGATGGGGCTATGGCCCTTTCAGAACGGCGGGAACTGGCAAGGGCCATGAAAGTGGATGATAATATGAGAAACATTATCGTCATTGACCGGGTTCTTGCCCTCTATCTCACAGACTATGAACGGTTGAACCGCAGAAATAAGACCATAGAGCTGGCTATGCCCTTTGGAAATGCGCAGCCCTTTATTTCCACCGGATTTATCCCGCCGGAGATGTTTATCGGGCGGACGGCGGAACTGTCCAAAATACGCGATATGAACGGACCTACCCTGGTCTATGGCGGCCGGCAGCTGGGAAAAAGTATCCTCCTGAAACAGGTGAGCCTGCTGGAACACCATCCGGAAAAAGATATGTATGCTTTCTATTTCGATATCAAGGGGAAGGATATGGAGGCGGCCCTGCATGCTATTGCCGGTGAACTCTCCCGTAATGGTCTCATTATGACGGAACCGGAGACCTGGGAGGATTTCGGTGAACAGATGAAGGATCTTCTCACCGGCCGTTTCCAGAAGAAAGTCTCCAAACTTATGCTTCTCATCGATGAGGCGGACCAGTTCCTCCTCTCTGCGGACCGGGAAAAGAATAAGCCCATCGAAGTACTGCGGGATATCCGGAATTACTCGGAGAACCGCTTCAAATTTGTGCTGGCCGGTCTCCATAATGTTATCCGTTTCGATAAAAACCGGCTCGGCAGTAATACGGTGTATGGCCAGTTGGAACATATCAATATCAAACCATTCAGTTTTTCCGATGCCTGCGAGCTGCTCCTGAAGCCGCTGAGCTACATGGGATTTGAAATTCCCTCCATGGAAATCATCAGTACCATACTTTCGAAAACGAACTATTTCCCAGGGCTTATCCAGTTCTATGGCAAGAAGCTTGTAGAATCGGTGAAGGAAAGCTATCGGAAGAAGGATTTTAATACGGCCAACAATCCGCCCTATGTGTTGGACGAAAAATATCTGAAAACCCTGTTGGAGGATAAAGATTTTCTGGAGGATATAGAGAAGAAATTCCAGATTACCCTCCGGGTTGATGAGGGGGATGATGACTATTACTATCTTATTGCCCTGGCCATGGCGGATTGCTATGCCCTTGAGGATGGGCAGCCAAAGCAAAATTACAAGCCCGATGATATCCGGAATGTAGCTGTGGTTTATGGTATTTCCCGGCTTACAAATCTTTCCCTGGAAAATCTGGAAGCCCTGATGGACGAGATGGAGGAACTGAATATTTTCCGAAAAGATGAGGAAGGGGGATATCTTTTCAATCGCTACAGTTTCTACAGTATGATGGGTGGCACGGAGAAGATTGAGAGGGAGTTGGAGAATTATGCAGATGAATAAATGGGATACAGAGGAAGGGGAGACCTGGTGGCGTAAGGTTTCCGGCCCGAAGGAATATCTGAAGCAGGTGGAAAGTCTTATCCGTAACGGGAAATGTGTCCTTTTGCAGATGGAAGATGTGGATACCACATTTTTCCAGATCCTCAGGGACCGCCTTCTTCGATCGGACAGTTCCCTCACCTTTACGGTGATGGACACAGCAGGCTGCGCTTCTTCCACCGATTTCCTGGCTGCCCTTGTCCGGGAACTGGGGCCTCGATGCACCCCGGGGTTCCTGGATCCCTACGGCGATATCATTAAGAGCGGCATCCTTGCTCACCGTATTCTCCAGGTTACCATCCCGGAGGGCTTTCCGGAATGGATAAAAAAAGTGATAGATGGATTCAGCAAGGTTTCAGAAGCAGGGAATGGGTCCATGATTTTCCTCTCATCCAATCCTCCGGATACTGATATCTGTAAAACCGTGAGGCTTGAAGAATTCGTCTCTTCCTACGACATCCAGTTTTTTGCACTCCATTGCCTGGGACCCTTCGAAACGGAGGACTCCAAAGGCGCTTACATTGCCCAACTCGTTTCCAACCTTGTGGGCCTGGACAGCCGACTGGCTGCCCGCCTTGCAGGATACAGCCTTTATGCGGACCCCGTTTCCTGCTATAAAGGAAAAGAGGAATCGGGAAAGCTCCTTTCCGATGACAGGATACAGGAAGCCATCTGGGAGGCCCAGATACGGTTCGTACTCCCTATTACCGAGAAATTTCGCCGTTACATCATAAAAAAATATGAGGATACCATTGTCCGATGCCTTCCTGCTGATGACGATTTTGGCAATCGTCTCGAAGTGCCGCAGGACATGGAGCTCCGCCATCTCCAGCACTTTCTCCGTGGCGAGGGAATCAGTCCATTCAGTGGGAAAGACGATGACCTCTTTAAAGTTGCATATAATGTAAGGAATGACCTTTCCCATTTGGGTATCCTGTCATCGGATATCCTGGACCGACTCTTTTCCATGGAAAGAATGCTGGATCACAAGAACGGCGGTTGAACGGGTGGGCTTTTAGTTGCCCGTTGTCAGCGGTCAGATGGAAAGGTTTTGGGACTGGTGAAATCGAGAGGAATCATGCCTTTGGCCCAGTGGAGCGAGTCTCTGTGGGCTGAATCAATCATTTTTCATCATTAACCCCAGCCCCGTGGGAAAATAGATCTAGTGGCCAGGTCCAGATCCAGGTGGACAGGCCCTCCGGGCCGGGTGATGAATGGCTGAGCGGTGTCTGAACGGATGGGGGCTTCCAGCTGCTAGCGGTTAGCTTCCAAAAAAGCCGGTCAGCCTGCGGCGCTTGTGTGGATGAGGGGCGTGTGAACGGGCGGGGCCTTGAGCATTCAGCCTTGAGCCTTGAGCTGGACAGCCTGCGGCGCTTCGTTCAGTTCCCATCAGCTAACCCCAGCCCGGTGAGCAGCCCCTTCCCGGGGAGAGGCCGCTGAAAAAGTCCAAATGAACGTTCCTTTTTGATCTTTCCAATAACATATGAAGGCAGCAGTTGATGTAATTGAGAATTGAAATATTCAGTAATTGTCGAACAAAAAGTGTATTTATGGTATAATATAAGCATAATTATTCTCAGTAAGATCCATCAGAGGTAATGCTTATGTTATACAAATACAGACCGACCCAGCTCTCCTACTACGAAGGAATTTACGATGCTGTTGTGCCCCAAGATCACCCCCTTCGGCAGATTTTGGAACTCTGCGACTTTTCTAAAATTTATGACGAGCTTGAAAGCAAGTACTGCTTAGATAACGGCGCTGGCGCTATTTCTCCTGTACTTCTTTTCAAATACCTGATTCTGAAGGCCATGTATCGCCTTTCTGATGCCGATGTTGTCGAAAGAAGCAAGTATGACATGTCTTTCAAAATGTTCCTTGGATATCGTCCGGAAGATGAAGTGATTCACCCATCCACGCTATCCAAGTTCAGGACACAGCGCTTAAAGGATATTAATATTCTCGACCTGCTCCTGAATGAGTCTGTCAATATAGCTAAAGCTAAAGGGGTTATGAAGGAGGAAGTCGATGTTATTATTGATTCCATGCATATCAGTGCTAAATATAACCAAAGAACTCCGGAAATGATTCTCTCCGACCTTGCCAGAAATGTTCGTCGAAGCGTCTACGACAGTGGTAATGCGGAAAAATGGAAAAACGCTTCCCGGCCAAGGCAGATAAGAAAGGACTGGATGCACTAATCCAATATTGCCACCAATTAATTGACATAATTAAAGATGACGAGTCTTTAAAATATCAAGCCAAAGTACATGAAAACCTGAATCTGCTGATAGAAGTTCTGGCTGAAGCTGAACAGCCTGAAACTGCAGAGCATACATACTTGACCCCAATGGACCCCGATGCAAGCATTGGATACAAATCTGCGTATAACCCGTTTTTTGGATACAAAGACCATTATCTTTTGACCCCTGATAGACTTATTGTTGCAGCTATTTTTACCGCAGGTCATGTTAATGATGGCGGCCAACTGCCAGCGCTTATTCAAAAAGCCCAAAATAATGGATTGAAGATACACTCCGTCATCGGAGATATGGCTTATGCCAGCAAACAAAATCTTGAACTTATGGATGCTGAAGGCATCAAACTGGTTGGCAAACTGAACCCTGTTATTTCTGCAGCTATGGTGAACCAGGAACGTGATGGATTCACCTACAACAAGGATGCAGAACGGTTTATCTGCCCAAACGGCCGAATGTCTGAAAAGGGAACCGAACGTGCGTCCAGAAATAACGACAGCCGCAGACGTTCTTACCGTTTTGACGCTTCAGGATGTGTGGGATGTCCACTCGATGGGAAATGCCATAAACCCGGAACGAAATCTCGTGTATATACCGTTGTGATTCCTTCCGAGCTGAATCAAAAACAACAAGCATTCCAAGAGTCAGATGAGTTTAAAGAACTGATGAACCATCGGTACAAGATTGAAGCAAAAAATAGTGAACTTAAATACCGGTATGGATTGAACAAAGCGGAATCCACCCGTCTTATTGCCATGTCGTTGCAAGGAGCTACAGCCATGTTTGTAGCGAATATGAAAAGAATAATGACTCTCATAGCCCAAAAAGAAAAGTGAAAAAAAGGGGGGGGAATCCCCTTTTTTCTTTTTTTATCCCATATTTTGGGGTAACACTTGTCCGAAAATGTTGTCACATTGCTAATCAGTTGGTTCCCACATTATTTTTGAGGGGGGTTCTTCAGCGGCCTCTCCCGGGGAAGGGGCCTCGTGCTGAGGCAATTTCACGTTATTGGTTCAGAGTCGTTAGGAATCCATCTGCGACGAAGCCGCTGTTACCCTCGATCTCAGTCTCGATCTCGGTCTCACTTGACGGAGGTTAGCCGTTGAAAGCGCCGCAGGCTGATTTATGTGGCGAAGCCACTAATGGTCAGTCTCCCTTTTTCAAAGGGAGATGTCTGCGGAGCAGACAGAGGGATTCTGATGGGTGTACTCACTATCGATGTAAACGTCCTGTGCGTAAAACCCATTACCATCTCTCAGCCCGGTGTGCAGCTCTCTTCTGGGAAGAGAGCCTTGGGCAGAGGCAATTGCGCGGTTTGGGGGCAGAGTCTTCAGGAACCCTACGGCGGCGTAGCCGCTGTTGTACCAGCTACTAGCCACCAGCTGCCAGCTACTTCTTTGCGTGGAAAAATTTGGCATCGATGTCAGAATCTGACAGGGGACTGAGTATACTGAAATAAGGAAGTACAGTATTTGTAGTCATACAGGAGGTGGTCCCCATGGGTGAGGAGCGGGCTAAGAGGATACAGGAGATCGACAGGCTTTATGCGGAGGTCCGGGAGTATCGGAGTAAGGAGAATTTCGTAGGTCTTGTAAATTTTGTGAAGCGGTTTCCCTATATCGGGCCCTATAATGCCATGCTGGTGTATATCCAGAAGCCGGGGAGCCGGTTCGTGGCGACACCGGAACAGTGGCGCAGATTCGGACGGCAGCCGAAAAGAGGAGCCCGGCCGCTGGTGATCCTGCGGATGTTTGGGCCCGTGGGTTTTGTGTATGAGCTGGAGGATACAGAGGAAATCCCGGGAATGGAGGGAGACCTTTTCCCGGAAAGACTGCTGCATCCTTTCCAGGCACAGGGAAATGGGGCGTTCTATTTTCCTATCCTTAAGGACAACCTGAGGCGGGAGGGCATCGGGTACCGGGAAGAGAACTATGGCGCCTCCCAGGCCGGCGCCCTTCACCGGAATGATGATGGCGGGACCTTTGAATTCCTGCCCAAAACGCCAAAGGGGAAGGCCAAAGAGGTGCCACATGACTTTGACATGGTGGTTAACCGGAATCATGATGAAGCGACAAAATGCGCCACTATCTTTCACGAATTGGGTCATTATTTTGCAGGCCACCTGGGCGGATATCCGGATAATAAACATGTGGCGGACCGCCGGTCTGATTACCTGACACAGGGGCAGGAGGAATTCGAGGCGGAGACCATCTGCTACCTGGTGTGCGAGAGACTGGGAATCAAAAATCCTTCGGCCCAATACCTCCATGGATACCTGGACAGGAATGCTATGATCCCCGATGGGATCAGCATTGACACCATCCTGAAGGCTGCCGGTAAAATCGAAAGAATGCTGAAGTCGGGATATCCGCTGAGGGAAAAAAGAGAGAATTGAGAGTTGGGAGAAGAGAATTGAGGCCCCAGGGCAGATGGGTAAATCTAGTGGCCAGGCGAATCAGTAGCTAGTGGCTAGTAGCTGGTGGCTAGGCGATCAGGCCCTTTGGGCCGGGTGACGGATGGCTGAGCGGCGTCTGAACGTATGGGTGCTTCTAGCTGCTAGCTGTTAGCTGGTGGAAGCGCCGCAGGCTGATTCTTAGCTGCGCCAGCAGCTATTGGGTAGTCTCCCTTTTTCAAAGGCAGCAGTCCTGCAGAGGACTGCTGAGCCAGGCCCAAGTTGGTGCCTTTACTGCACACTAAGGCGCCTTCCTTTTGTGGCCTGGCCGGAGGATGTCTGCGAAGCAGACAGAGGGATTCTGTTGGGTGTACTCACTATCGATGTAAACGGCCTGTACGTAAAACCCATTACCATCTCTCAGCCCGGTGGGCAGCTCTCTTCTGGGAAGAGAGCCTACTGTAGAGTCAATTGCATGTTTTAGGGACAGAGTCATCAGGTTCCATCTGCGGCTTTGCCGCGGGGTCTCGATTCTTCTTGAAACCCCGTCATAGTCATTTACCAGGGAGATCTCTCGACTCATCGTAGCTGTAGCGATTTTTGACATCACTGTCACTACTCCGCTTACCACCGCTCGAGATGACGGGGTATCGGTAGTGTCAATTGGAATGGCAACGTAGTTGCTAATGTACTCGATCTCGGTCTCGACCTCGATCTCACTTAGACAGAGGGATTCTGTTGGGTGTACTCAGTATCGATGTAAACGGCCTGTGCGTAGAACCCATCACCATCTCTCAGCCCGGTGGGCAGCTCTCTTCTGGGAAGAGAGCCTGCTGCAGAGGCAATCGTATGTTTTAGGGACAGAGTCATCAGGTCCCAGCTGCGGTTTTGCCGCGGGGTCTCAATTCTTCTTGCAACCCCGTCATAGTCATTTACCAGGGAGATCTCTCGACTCTTCGTAGCTGTAGCGATTCTTACGGATAGAGTCATTCAGCATGCTACCACCGCTCGAGATGACGGGGTATGGGTAGTGTCAATTGGAATGGCAACGTAGTTGCTAATTTACTCGATCTCGATCTCGGCCTCGATCTTATTATATTGATATGTATTGAAATATCATTACATTATTACTATTTGGCTTAGTTGGTAAATGTTGAATGTCAAATGATAAATGAAGGATGCGGCGCTGAATATAGGAAGCACCGCATTTTTGTGAATATTCCACGCCCGTTGGTTGCATAAAATGTGTAAAATTAGACTCGAAAGCTGTATAATATGTGTAAATAGATTTTATTTTCCTGCTTTTTATGTGTAAGGGGTGGAGCTATGAAGAGAAGTACCATGAAGGCGATGATCGCGTGGAAGGAGAGTCCGGACCGGAAACCGCTGGTGCTCCGTGGAGCCAGGCAGACGGGGAAAACGTGGCTGATGAAGGAGTTCGGGAAGGAGCAGTACGAAAATACTGCCTATTTTAACTTTGATGAAGAAGAGGAACTGAAGTCTCTTTTCCAAACTACGAAAAATCCGCAGCGGCTTTTAGATCTGCTGGCTCTTCTTCATGGGACGGCTATTAAACCGGGAAAGACGCTCATTATTTTTGATGAAATCCAGGAGTGTCCCGAGGCGCTGAATGCTCTCAAATATTTCCGCGAACAGGCAGGGGCGTATCATGTCGTGGCGGCAGGGAGCCTTCTTGGGACATATCTTTCCCAGTATTCTTATCCGGTAGGCCAGGTAGACCTGCTGGAACTGTATCCTCTGACTTTTGCTGAGTTTCTTGAAGCTTCAGATGAAAATCTATACGATATTTACCGCAGGGTTTCCAAGGGCAGCGTGATACCGGATCTTTTCCACACCCGTTTTCTGGAGGCTTACCGTACTTATTTGATTATCGGTGGCATGCCGGAGTGTGTGAAATCCTGGGTTTCCTATAAGGATGCCGGCAGAGTGGCGCACATCCAGCAGGATATCCTGACCTTGTATGAAAATGATTTTACAAAGCATAATAGTAAAATTGACGCGGGGCGTATCCTGCTTGTGTACCGCAGCCTCATCCCGCAGCTTTCAAAGGAAAATAAGAAATTTTCGTACAGCCTGGTGAAGAAAGGTGCCCGGGCCAGGGAGTACGAAGAGGCGGTCGAATGGCTGGTTTCGGCAGGTATCCTGCACCGGATCCATAATGTTTCGATGCCTGGGTATCCACTCAAATCTTATGAAATCGCTAATCATTTCAAACTGTATTTTCTGGATACCGGCCTTCTCAAGGCGATGGGCCAGGTCGAAAATGAAGCGATTCTTTTTGATAAGGATTTTGCTTTTAAAGGGGCCATGGCAGAAAATTTTGTGCTTCAACAGTTTCTGGGGACACTGCCCGCTCTTCCGCACTATTTTTCACCGGATCCCCGCATGGAAATTGATTTTCTCCTCCAGTACAAGACAGAAATCATTCCGGTGGAGGTCAAGGCAGGCAGCATGAGACAAGCCGCAAGTTTTCGGAAATATATAGAAAAATACCATCCCGTGGAAGCGGTGCGCTATTCTATACGAAACTACAAAACAGACGGCGCATTTACGAATATTCCTCTCTACCTTGCCGGACGGACCGATCTGCTGTGAAATAGTAATCAGCGCTTCCTTAATATTTCTGTTTTGACATTTTATGGTATAATCTAAATAGAAGGAGACAGCCGATAGTATTCCGTTGGCGCACGGAACGGCTCCCTCGCAAAATATAAGTTTGAAGAAAGCCTTCCTAAGCCATTGGGATGGCTTTTTTCATGCTTTACTTGTGGTTAGACATGATGAATGCTACCAGCATACCGAAAGCAATCATGACAGATAATGCTTCGTAAACGCTCATAGGTTCACCTCCCCACATGAATTGCGAAGAGGAAAAAGCCTTATATCGACTGTCTCTATATGATCATATTATATTTCAAACGTATGTTCAACAACCGGATGGGAACATATGCGTTTGAACGGGTGGGGATTTGAGCCTTTAGCCGGATGTCAGACAGGATCAGTGGCTAGTGGCTGGCAGCTGGTGGCCAGGTGGTCAGGCCCTCCGGGCCGGTTGATGGATGGCTGAGCGGCGTCTGAACGGATGGGGGCTTCTAGCTGCTAGCTTCTAGCAACCAGGAAAGCTGATCCGCCTGCGGCGCTTGTGTGGATGAGGGGCGTGTGAACGGGCGGGGCCTTGAGCATTCAGCCTTGAGCCTTGAGGTGGACAGCCTGCGGCGCTTCCGCCAGTTCCCATCAGCTAACCCCACCCCGTTGGGGAGCCCCTTCCCCGAGGAAGGGGCCTCGTGCTGAGGCATTTGCACGTTATTGGTTCAGAGTCGTTAGGAATCCATCCGCGGCGAAGCCGCTGTTAACCTCAATCTCGATCTCGGTCTCACTTGACGGAGGTTAGCCGTTGGGTGCGCCGCAGGCGAATGACTCGCTTCCCCCTTCGGGGGAAGTCCCGCGAAGCGGGGATAGGGGTGCATTTGCGGCGCCAGCCGCTGTACTTTAACTCTCAACTCTGTCTTTGTAATACCGTCATAGTCAATCACCAGGGAGATTTCTCGACTCATCGTAGCTTTAGCGATTTTTAAAGGTAGAGTCACCTGGCATGCTAACACCGCTCGAAATGACGAGTTAAGGGCAGTGTCAGATGGTGCGGCGAAGCCGCTAATGAATAGCCTCCTTCCTTGGGAAGGAGGTGGCTGCGAAGCAGACGGAGGTTAGCTGATGGGTGCGCTGCAGGCTGATTTATGTGGCGGAGCCGCTGATGGATAGTCCCCCTTTTTCAAAGGGGGATGTCTGCGAAGCAGACAGAGGGATTCTGATGGGTATGCGGCGAAGCCGAGGGGCCTCAATTCTCTTCGTCAAATCTCAATTCTTCTTGAAACCCCGTCATAGTCATTTACCAGGGAGATTTCTCGACTCATCGTAGCTTTAGCGATTTTTAAAGGTAGAGTCACCTGGCATGCTAACACCGCTCGAAATGACGAGTTAAGGGCAGTGTCAGATGGTGCGGCGAAGCCGCTAATGGATAGCCTCCTTCCTCGGGAAGGAGGTGGCGCCGAAGGCGACGGAGGTTAGCTGATGGAGCGCCGCAGGCTGATTTTATGCGGCGCCAGCCGCGAATGGTTAGTCCCCCTTTCCCAAAGGGGGATGTCACGGAGTGACAGAGGGATTCTGATAGAAATGCGGCAAAGCTACAATCAGGCATCATAAGGCGGCGCTATATGAATTGTGCGCCGCCACCGTTACCTTAGTCACTTCAGCCACCTTAGCCACCCCTCGCCGCAGGCGACTGAGCAACCGGTGAGACACTATCCGGCGCAGTCGGTGCGTATTTGCGGCGAAGCCGCTGGGCTTCAATTCTTGATTCGTCTCCATTCAGCTTTGGCTCTGTATCTCTGGAAATATGGTGAAAATATTTTGCATCAGGACCTGCTTATCGTTTCTTGCCACGCCCCTTTTTTTGATTTACAATAAAAATGGGTGAGGAGGTGGATTTTTCTATGGTTAAAGATCTGATGTTTCCCGGACTCGATGAGTTTAATTATAATCCCATGAATGATGCTATTTTTAAATTTATTTTTGGGAAAGAGGAGAGGAAACAAATTACCATTGATTTTCTTAATGCTGTGTTGGAAAAGAGTTTGGGACATCCTATCCAGGATTTGATATTTTCCGGTACAGAAATGAATCCGGAAAATGCAATGGATAAATTGACAAGACTGGATGTAGCTTGCATTCTTGATTCCGGTGAGCAGGTCATCAATGAAAGAAATATGGAGCGGCGTACGCTGTTCTATTGGGCTCAAATGTATCTCATGTCTCTTCCGGCAGGGAAAACCTATGACCAGTTGAAACCGGCAATTACTGTAAATCTTTTGGATTTTATTTTTTTTTCCACAGAAAAATCCCCATGCCATGTATAGTATTTATAATAAAGAAAATGGGGATAGGCTTACCAGGGATTTGGAGATACATTTTCTCGAGGTTCCCAAATATGCGAGAAGACCGGACCAGCCCATATCAGGAATGACTAAAATGGAACGGTGGCTGGCATATTTTGCAAATCAGTTGGATAAAAAGGGGAAGGAGGAACTGGCTATGAGTGATCCGGAAATCCGGAAGGCTATGGAGGCAGCGAGAATTTTTTTGAATAATACCGAAGAACGAAGACTGTATATTAACCGTGAAATGGCTCGTATGGACCGTCAGTCCCAATTGGAGAATGCTAAAGCAGAAGGAGAAAATCGGATGGGGCGGCTGATGATGAGACTGGTGTCAGAAGGAAAAATGGATCAGTTGGAAAAAGCAGCATCTGATAGGGATTTGCGAGAGAGATTATATAAAAAGTACAATATTGAATGATTGTAGAAGCAGTATCTTTAAAAAAGAAGGTACTGCTTCTTATTTTAATTTTGAGAAGATGTCTGAAAAGCAGACAGAGGGATTCTGATGGGTTTGGTCGATAAAGTTGGCTATAACAAGTAGCTGGCAGTTCGGCTCTTAGACGATAGAAGATAGATGGAAGAAGATAGATGCTGTCTGGCCCTCCAGGCCGAGCCCATTAGACCCCATTACCATCTCTCAGCCCGGTGGGCAGCTCTCTTCTGGGAAGAGAGCCTGCTGTAGAGGCAATCATATGTTTTAGGGACAGAGTCATCAGGTCCCATCTGCGGCGCCAGCCGCTGGACCTCAACTCTCAACTCTCAAATCTCAAATCTATCTTTGAAAACCCCGTCATAGTCATCTACCAGAAAGATTTCTCGACTCATCGCAGCTGTAGCGATTTTAAGGACAGATTCACTTATCATGCTCACACCGCTCGAAATGACGATTGATAGGCAGAGTCACTAAGGAAAGTGACCGTATCCGTGAATGGAGAGAGATGGAATCGGCCCGAAGGGCCTGATTGAATATTCCGCAACAGGTGTACCGCCTATCCGAAAAAGCGGTACCGCCTTTCCGCGGAAAGTGTACCGCTTATCCGCCAAGGTGTACCGCTTATTCTTTAGGTTATGATGTTAAAATAATTTAGTCATTTTTCGCATCGGTGCTATTCAAATATTCTCTCATATTCATTGATCCGCAATTGATGTGGTAGGCATTGTGAATGATCCTGTCCATAATCGCATCGGCCAGAACCCCATCACCGAGGCGCGGATACCATTCTGAGCTTTTGTACTGGGAACAGAAAATAGTAGAATGGGCATCGTACCTGTTTTCCAAGATTTCAAGAAGATACTGCTGCTCCACTTCCGTCGGCATCTCGAGAAGCCATTCGTCGATGATGAGGAGATCGTAGCCGGAGAACTTCTTTACAATGCTGGCCACGCTCCGTCCGACTTCGGTTCCATAATTGAACTGTTCCATAAGCTCCGGCATGCGGAAATACTTGACCCTGTACAGATGGCGGCAGGCCTCTTTCCCTAAAGCACAGGCGAGGTGGGTCTTTCCTACTCCGGTAAATCCGTTGATGATCAGGTTCTTATGGCGCTCAATGTAACCGCAGCTGGCATAGCCAAGGATTTCTTCACGGCTGAATCCTCTTCCCTGCAGGATAAGGGTGTGAACATCGGCATCAGGATAGCGGAACTTAGCAATATGCGTAAGCCTCCGGATGCGATCATCCAATTTTACTGAATAGCATTCATCGATGGCCAGTGTCAGCCTCGAATCGAAGTCCAAAGGGGCATAAGATTCCAGATCACTCTGCTGGTTCTGCAGGGCTTCTACCAGAGGTTCCATTTTCATGTTGCGGAGTTTCCGCTGTGTTTCTTCATTGATCATTTTGTCTTTCCTCCATAATAGTCTGCGCCGCGGATGTAAGCGCCTTTTTCGGAAATACTGTGTTTTCCGGTATTTTCATAACGGGCGGAATGTACGCCGTCCAGGATTTTGTCTTGATTGTTCCCTAATACAGCTTTAAGATAGTTGTAGCGGGGCGATGTTGTGTGGGCTAAAGCATACTGGCAGGCATTCTCGAAGCGGTCCTTCGGATATTTCTGACTGAGATGCAGAACGGCCAATGCAGCATTATAGCCCTGCTCTTTTATGGTTACACTGTCAAAAATCCTCCTGATGACTTCCGACGTACAAGGTCCGATCTTCTCTGCCCAGGCACAGATGCGGCCCTTGTCCATTTCCGGCTGGTTGAATGCATCCGGCATATCTCCCGGGCGTGTGGAATAGTGGTTGGTCATGTAGTCAGGAAATCTGATATGGGAGGCAATACGCCGGTTTCCGCAGTAGATTTCCACAAGTTTGTCGGTGTAACGGATGTCCACGGACTGCCCGCGGTATACGTAGGGAACGGAGTACCAGTTTTTCTTAAAGGAAACGTGGAAATTGGGATATACTTTCCTTCCCAGAATAACCGAGGCGATTTCATAAGGAGCTCGTGGAAGAGCCCGGAGATATTTCTTCTCGTCCAGCCATACTTCATAGCGGCTTCCCTGCCTTTTCTGGAAGGGCTGCCGGTTGTACTTATCTGTAGCAGTTACTACATCCTTCTGCAGCTCGCCAAGAGTGAAGTAAACCTTGTTGCGAAGACGGGCGATGATAGCGGTGGCAATATTTCCAACCGTATTCTCCACGGATGCTTTCTGCTTGGGCTTCCGCACACCGGCAGGCATAATAGCAGTTGAATAATGAAGCCCAAGTGCCTCATAGGCGTCGGTGAGAACCACTTCACCCTCTTTGGGATGCTTCACAACGCCGGTTTTGAGATTGTCACAGACTGTCCGCACAGGAACGCCGCCAAATGCCTCGTACATGTGAACATGGCACCGGAGCCATGTATCCATCTTCATATCCAGCGTGGCCTCCACGTAGGCATACCTGCTGTATGTGAGGCAGGAAACAAAGAGATGCACGGAAATGGTCGCGCCGGTGTCACGGTCGATGATCTGCATGGTCGGCCCGCTCCAATCGACCTCGCACTGGGCTCCGGGCTTATGCTCCAGATGATTGGTCAGGTCATGGGTTGTGCAGTACCGGCCGTAATCCTCACAGAACTTGGTATGCCCTACAGCAATGTTTCCATTCTGGTGACACCTGTCACGATACTCCGTCCAGAGCAATGAAAGAGTCACACCCGGCTTCTTGAGCTCTTCATGGATGGATTCGTAATCCGGCAGCTCGTACATGTCTGAACCTTCCGGCCGGTCAGGGAAGAAGAGCTTTTGCAGTGCTGCATCATCCAGCTTGCGGATGCCCGCATAAGTGATGCCCTTCTTCCGCGCCGTTCGCAGTACGGTAGTAATCGTACTCCTCGACATGTGACGGGAGCGGGCAATCTCATCTTGAGACATTCCGCGGTCATGGAGCTCCAGGATGAGCCGGATCCTGGCAAAATTGGCCATATTAAAAGGCCTCCTTTCATAGAACAAAGGGAAATACTATGTCCCTGTTTTCATTCTATGGCAGGAAGCCTAATATTAATATATTTATTAAAAGAATTTAGAAGTATTTTAGCTGGTATGTACACCAATAGTTCAAGAAGTTACCTAAAAATGGCAAGCGGTACACCTCGGCGGACAAACGGTACACCTTGGCGGACAGGCGGTACACCTACTGCGGAATACTCACTGATCACCTGGCCACTAGATCTAGCCACTAGCTACCGATTCGCCGCAGGCGAATCTGCTCAAGGCTCCATCCGTTCGCACGCTCACTCAGCCACACAAGCGCCGCAGGCGAACCGGCTTTCCTAGAAGCTAACAGCTAGCAGCTAGAAGCCCTCATACGTTCGCACGTAATTCAGCCACACGTCACCCGGCCTGCAGGGACTGTTCCGCTCAAGGTTCTGCACTTTTTATTTGACAAAAATTAAGTAAAATACGATAATAATTAGTATATAACAACAAAAATATATTGTAACAATAGTATAACATTTGAAATTATTTGTACGATTTAATAATTTCATCATTCATATGACAGAGGTTATCTGCTGCAGGGGTCATAAATAACGGAGAACCGGGTGTATTTGTTTCTGTATTTATGGTTAAAGGGGAATTATCATGAAAAGACAGACCAAATGGATGATCAGCAGTGCGTTGGCTATGGTTCTGGCAGGGGGAGACTGCTCCGGTGCTTACGCAGCGAATGAAGGAAATGTTTACTCTCTGAACCCGGTGGTGGTAACGGCAACGAGGACGGAGAAGACGGATCTGGATACGCCGGCTTCCACCGATATTATTACGGAGAAGGATATAAAGGAAACCGGGGCGAAGACGGTGTTTGATGCCCTGTCTTTCACTACGGGCATTACGAATTTCTCCTATGGTCCCGGCGGCATGGATTACGGGGCTATGGACAGCCGTGTGAATATCCGCGGTTATGACCGGGGTGCTTTGATCCTGGTGAACGGGGCACCGATCAACCTGAACGGGAAAAACAGTCTCGATGGGATCATGGTGGATAATGTGGGCCATATCGAAGTGGTAAAGGGCGCCAGTTCTGTGCTTTACGGGGCGGAGGCTTTCGGCGGCGTGGTCAATATCATCACGAAGCAGGGGGGTCCTACGAAGATGAATGTCACCGCTGCTGCGGGAAACCGGGGATATAAGAAGTATTCCGCTTCCTACAGGAGCCCGGAAGCGTCTGTGGCTTTCAGCCGGCAGTATTTCGGCGCCCAGGACCGGACGTCTCCGGACCGGGCGGACCGGGGATACTATAATAACCGCAGCAAGGGAACGAAAAATAATTATTCCGCCAATTTCAATTTTACCGATCAGTTGAGTTTCAATGTGATGCGGTCGGAGTCCGATTCCACCTATGGCCAGACCCAGTACAACAAATCCACGGAAGCGGCGAATAAGAAGGCGTCCAAAGATTATAACTACAGGGATATCAAGGATAATCTCAGCTTTGTTTTCCATGATAAAGACAGGAGAATCAGGTCTGTCCTCTTCTACAATGACCGGGATCTCTATGGAAGGACGAGAAATCGGGGCAATTATAAATGGGCGGAAAATACGAGTAACTACAAGGCCTATAATGTGGGCCTCGATACCCAGAAGGAATGGCGGCTTCGGGACGGGAAGGACAGTTTCCTCCTGGGCGGCCTGGTGAGCAAGGAAAAGTACCGGGGTGTCTATAAGGGAATCACCACGGACCGGGTGGCGGACCGGGAAAATTTCGCTCTCTATACCCAGTATTCCTGGCAGGTGACGGATCGGTTCAATGCCACCATCGGCGTGCGGGGAGAGCATATCAATGATAAGGTGAAGGACCAGAATGTATTCCTGCCCCAGTTCCAGACGCTGTACAAGGTGACGGACAATTCGTCCTGGTATATCAACGTGGGGAAGGCTTTCCAGATGCCGGTACTGTCGGATATGATGCAAAAGGCGAAGGACGGTTCCTACCAGGCGGTGTCCGGCAAAAATCTGAAGCCCCTGGAAGGATGGAATTATGAGACCGGCTACAAGATCATCAACGGTGACAGCAGCTGGAAATTTGCCCTGTACCACATGGACTTCGATAATTCTCTCCAGTGGAAGCGGCAGTCCAATGGGGAGTATATCCGAATCAATACGGGTAAGTTCAAAAATACGGGCTTTGAAACGGAATTTGCTTCCAGGCTGAGTGACCGGCTCCGGGTGAATGCAGGATTCAGCTATTCGGACCCGAAGAACCGGACCACCGCAGGGGGCAAGTGGGAGCAGACCTACCCGAAGCTGCAGTTTGATGCGGGCCTGGTCTACAGTTCCGAGAAATGGGATGCCGGTACCCGGCTGAACTGGCTGACGAAGCGGCTGAAGAATCGGGATGGCGGCACGAATCCGGACCTGATCAATCTCAATGCCTTTGCCACCTATAAGCCCAATGCCGATGATGCCATCACGCTGAACCTGAATAATATCCTGGACCGGCACAATGTCATCACCAATGGGGCCTATGAGTATTGGGATCTTCCCTTCAACTGGACCCTGTCCTATTCCCATTCTTTCTAAAAGCAGCGGTCGGCAGCAGGATAGCTGCCGGCCGTTTTTTCGGCAGGGGAAATCCTGCCGGCATGTGATGGAGTATCGATATGGAATGTAAAGATTTTCCGAAAATTATGTACATTACGAATGTGGACCGCCGGTATTTCATGATGAATCGGGCCCTGGAAAACCTGAAGGGCCAGGGTCGGATCGGTGTCTCCTGCGGGACCCTGAAAGCGGCGGATACCGATGTATGGAATGGGGCCTGGGAAAAGAAGCTGTCCGGCGCGTCTCTTGTGATGATCCGTTTCATGGGAAATACGATCCGCACGAAGTTCTGGTCCCGATGCCTCGCTTTTCTGGAGCAGGCGGGGATTCCTTACTATATGGATGCCGCCGGTTCGGCGGAAGAGGAGTGCATGAAATGGGTGGACCGGAAGAATATCGAATTATTTAAGCAGTACAGTTTCTATGGCGGCCTTTCCAATTATGAGAATCTGTGGCTCTTTGCGTCGTCCCTCTTTGATGATTCCCTGGAGATGCCGGCACCGCCGAAGCAGCTCTGCTGGGCCGGCATCTATCGGCGGGAACTGAAGGACCGGTTCACAGAAGACCTTCCCCGGTATATGGCGGATTTCATGAAACCGGGGCGGCCGACGATGGGGCTCCTGTTTTATCGGGATGAGTGGGTGTGGGACGATCTCCACTACCAGGATGCCTTTATCGCAGAGGCAGAGAGGCAGGGACTGAATGTGATTCCCGTATTCACCAATGGCCTGCCGGACCCCAAGCTGGGCATGCCCACCATAGAAGAGGTATTCCGGAAGTATTTCACAAAGGATGGTCATACCCTGGTAGACGCTGTGGTGAATGTGATGAAATTTTCATTCACCACGTCCGGCTCCATTTCCACAGAGTCGCTGAAGAAACTGGGGGTACCGGTGCTCCAGGCCTATTCCCTCATTGCGCCAAAGGAGGAGTGGGAACAGTCGCCGGAGGGGATGAATGCCATGGAGGTGTCCATCAGCGTCACCATGCCGGAAATGGATGGCGTCATCCATGGGATGCCCATTGCCGCCAAGCATATCAAAGGAACGGGGGAGGTGGAGTACCTGCCCATACCGGAACGGGTGGCGGCCATGGTTTCCCGGGCCGGCGCCTGGGCCCGCCTTCATCGCAAGGACAATGGGGATAAAAAGATTGCCATCATTTTTCACAACTATCCGCCCAAAAATTCCAATATCGGCAGTGCCCTGGGACTAGACTCCATTGAGAGTATATGTCGTTTCCTGAAGCGGATGAAAGAAGCGGGGTACCGGCTCGATTTCCTGCCAAAAGACGGGACGGAGCTCATTTCCCTCCTCACGTCCCAAGCTACCAATGACCTCTCCATGATGACGGAGGAGCAGGCGGACAGCTGCCAGAAGGTACCACGAAAATCATATCTGGATTTCTTCGCTTCCATGCCGGGGTCCGCCCAAAGGCAGATGGAAAAGGACTGGGGGAAAGCGCCGGGCAAGGTGATGGTGGATGAGTCGGGAAATATCCTGGCCCCCGGACTGGTGGATGGACATGTTTTTATTTCGGTGCAGGCTCCCAGGGGGTACGGCTTCGATGCGGACAAGGTGTACCATGATCCCTATATATCGCCGACCCACCAGTATTTGGCGTACTACCTCTGGATCCGGGAAATCTGGAAGGCGGACTGCGTGATCCATGTGGGGACCCATGGCAATCTGGAGTGGCTGCCGGGGAAGGGGGCCGGTCTTTCGGCGGACAGCTACCCGGATCTGGCCCTTGGCTCCCTGCCCAATGTATATCCCTACCATATGACCATCACCGGGGAAGGCATCCAGGCGAAGCGGCGGGGCGGCGCCTGCCTGGTGGACCACCTGCCGGCACCTTTGACCGATGCCGGAACCTACGACGAGCTTTCGGAACTGGACAAAGCCATGGATGAGTATGCCCATTTCGAGAAAACCGAGCCGGAGACGGCGAAACGGATGATACCTGCTATCCGGAAGCTGGCGGTGAAGGCGGACCTGGATGGGGAGGTGCCCTATGATGAAAAAGCGCCTTTTGCGGACTACCTGGGGCGGCTCCACAGCTATTTGGAAGACCTGGAGACCAGCGAATGCCATGCAGGGCTTCATATCCTGGGGCAGATGCCGGAGGGGGAGACCCTGAACGATGAAATCCTCCAGATGCTGCGGCTGCCCAATGGAGAGGAGCCTTCCATTTTTGACCTGTTTGCAGAGAAGGAAGGATTCCGGGCGGAGGACCTGGTATCCCGGGCCCAGGAGCTCCTGCCCTGCGGCCTCACGGGCAGTGAACTCATGAAGCAGGTCCGGGAAGAGGCAGGGGCCTTTGTGAAAACCCTGGAAAAGGGACAGTTCACCGAAAAAGCCCTGGACGAAGGGATGAAACTTTCTTTTGTACAAAAGGCTGACGCCGGCTGGCAGGAAAAGCTTAAAGGACTGGGAGCCTGGATTTCCCGGGACCTCTACCGGCGTCTCCGGGAAACAGAAGAGGAAATCACCCATACGCTGGATGGGATTTCCGCCCAGTACATCCAGCCCGGTCCGTCGGGGTCGCCTCACGCCGGCGGGGTCTCCCTCCTTCCGGCGGGACGGAATTTTTATGGCATCGACCCAAGAAAACTGCCTACGAAAGCGGCCTGGGAAACGGGAAAAGAGCTGGGAGATGAGGTCATTGCCCAGTACATCCGGGACGAAGGGAAATATCCGGAAAATGTGGGCATGGTCTTCTGGTCCGGGTCCAATATGAGAAGCCACGGCCAGTGCATCGCGGAATTTCTCTATTTCATGGGACTCCGGCCGGTGTGGGAAAAGGGAAGCCTCATGGTGAAACAGCTGGAGGTGATCCCCCTCTCCAAATTAAAGCGGCCCCGGATCGATGTGACCGCCCGGATCAGCGGCCTCTTCCGGGACACCATGCCGGCGGTGGTGAGCCTCCTGGATCGGGCCGTGCTCCTGGCGGCGTCCCTGGATGAGGAGGACAGTGATAATTTCGTGAAACACCACATTTCCGAAGACAGCCAGGCCCTGGTGGAAAAGGGGATGAAGCCGGAAGAAGCCTGGAGAGAAGCGGCGTACCGCATCTTCGGTGATGCACCGGGAACCTATGGCGCCGGGGTCTCCGCCCTTCTGGAAAACCGGAACTGGAAGAGCCTGGATGACCTGGCCCATGTCTTTGTCCGCTGGGGCGGCCATGCCTACGGAGCCAGGTCCAATGGCATTTATAAGCCTGAGCTCTTTGAAAAACGGCTCTCCCATATGAAAGTGACCATCAAAAATGAGGACAACCATGAAACGAATATGATGAGCAGCGACGACTACAACGCCTACCATGGCGGCCTCATCGCCGCCGTCCGCTCCTACTCCGGGAAAAAACCCCATTCCTATGAAGGAGACAGCACCGACAGGAGTCGGGTCAAAGTACGCACCGTGCAGGAACAGGCAAAACGGGTCTTCCGGGCAGAGTCAGTCAATCCGAAATTTATTGAAGGCATGATGAAACACGGCTATAAAGGGGCGGCGGACCTTTCCAGCCGCGTATCCATCAGCTTCCAGTGGGATGCCACCAGCGACGTCATGGAAGACTGGATGTATGAAAAACTGGCTGAAAAGTATGCACTGGACAGTAAAGTGCAGGACTGGATGAAACAGGTAAACCCCTGGGCCCTGCAGCGCATCACAGAAACCCTCCTGGAAGCAGAAAAACGGGGCCTCTGGAACGCCAGAGAAGAAACCCTGGACCGCCTCCAGCAGCTCTACTTGGACGTGGAAGGAGAACTGGAAGGAGAAGAGTGAGGGGGCTGATGCAATGTGGCTGAGAGGGAATGGGCTGCAGCCAGGGGCAGGTGGTGACGTGAATGAGATCGAGGTCGAGACCGAGATCGAGTTGTTCAGCAGCTCCGCTGCCTTTCTTAGTGACTCTACACATCCCCGTCATTTCGAGCGGTGGTAGCATGCTAAGTGAACCTGTTCTTAAAATCGCTACAGCTCCGATGAGTCGAGAAATCTTTCTGGTAAATGCCTGTGACGGTGTTACAACTCCAGAGAATATTGGTTCTACCGGAAGCGCCACCTTATGAAATACGCCAGCGGCTTCGCCGCAATCCCATCAGAATCCCTCTGTCACTGCGTGACATCCACCGGCCGGGCCACAAGCGGAAGGTGCCTTGGTGTGCAGTAAAGGCACCAACTTGGGCCCGGCTCGAGGGTCCTCTGTGGGCATCCTGCAGAGGATGCCCAAGCCGGGATCTTTTGCGAGCCGTTCCTGCACACTAAGCGAGCACCTTAGAGCCCGGCCGAAGCACCCTCGCCTTCGGGAAAGGGGGACTAACCATTAGCGGCGAAGCCGTCATAGGAATCCTAAAGACTCTACCCCAAAAACGTACCATTGACTCAGCAGGAGGCTCTCTTCCCAGAAGAGAGCTGCCCACGGGGCTGAGAGATGGTAATGGGTCCGGCCCGAAGGGCCTGATCACCTGGCCACTAGATCTAGCCACTAGCTACCGATTCGCCGCAGGCGAATCTGCCCGCAGGGCCTGATCCACTCAAGGCTTAAGGCCCCGCCCGTTCGCATGACACTCATACATAAAAACATTAATATTGATCTATATAAATACTTATAATACTCAGTACTTTGCATTAAAAGATATTGACTTAAAAGTTTTATTAAACTAAAATTTCAATCATAATAGTTTAATAAAAATAATCAAGGCGTCTCATAGGAGACTCAATAGGGAATCCGGTGCAAGTCCGGAACGGTCCCGCCGCTGTAACCGGGAGAGAGGCAGCAATAGCCATTGGAGAAATCTGAGAAGGGCTGCCCCATCGAGGAACGGAAGTCAGAAGAACTACCTCGATTTTGACTCAGGATCTGTGCATTATTAAGCTATTCATATGATGGCCTGATGACATAATTCCAATCAGGATGAAATTCATTTCTTAGCAGATTAATGCCAGCAAATTCCTTGTCAGAAACTTTAGTGCCTTTAGGGTAGACTGCGGTATCCGCTTTACACCGAACCACAAGCCCATTATCGGTAGTTGTTGAAGCGATCAGATTAACGATAATTTCAAGCGTTTCCAAAGGACGGCCTCGCCAGTTCTTTGTAATTTGGCTGAATAGTCGATGCTCTATTTTATTCCATTTGGATGTTCCGGGCGGGAAGTGGCAGACTTCGATTTCAAGGCCACTTTCATCAGCAAATTTTTGCAGCTCAAATTTCCAAAGCCGGCTATGGCTTCCATTGCTTCCACCACCATCTGCCGTAATTAACAGACGGGTTGCTTCAGGATATCGTGGTTTACCCATCTCATCCCACCAGGAGCGGATCGAATTCACTGCGAACTGCGCAGTATCTGAGCCTACTCCCACATTCACAAACCCTTCATTGGCTGCAATATCGTAAACGCCGTAAGGAGCAGCTTTTCCCTTGTCAGGAAGAGGAAAGTCATGGTCAAGAACGTTTACCGGATTTCCTTTTTTGGCATATTCGGCTCCGCTATTTTTGAAATTTCCAATGTTTTCCTTTTTCTTACAGTCTATGGAAATAACAGGAAACCCGTTTTCCATGTATTCTTCAGCAGTTTCGTTGATGTGCCGGAACTGTGCGTCCCTGTCTGGGTGCTGACTTCCAACCTGGTTCATTTTTTGATTGATTTGGAGGCTGTAACCCATATCTTTCAAGAGGTATCCGATTTTACGATATTTAATCTTATAACCACGGGCATTCATTTCCGCTTCGAGGTTACGCAGGCTCTTTGTCGTCCAACGCAAAGGTCCTTGGGGATCTCCAAAAGTGGAATTTTCCATAAGGCTTTCAAGTGCTTCTATAATTCCCGGCTGAGTAACCTCTATGGGCTTACGACCGCCGCCTTCCCTTCGGATACGAGGGGAAGGTGCATCTTGAGATAAATAGGGATGTTCAGAATTCAGATCTTTTATGCCATTCGTTATGGTTACCCGGGATACGCCAGTGGCTTTGCTGATAGCAGTAATTCCACCGTGGCCGAGTGCTTCGGCTTCAGAGGCCAGATATACTCGTTTCTGCGCCTCGTTAAGCAGTGGAAGCATCTTATTGATTTTATCTACAGGGACTTCTTTAACCATGCTGATTTCCTCCTTGGCATCAGCATAGCATTTTTTACACTTTTAATCAATTAAAATGTAAATATTGTTTGTTCACAATTCCTCAGTACCTCCTGCGATGGACAGGGCATGGGACGAAGATGCCGCTTGGATTTACACCTGTCGGTTTGTGCGACGCTTTATGCCTTTTTCCTGTGGGAGAAAGGCTTTTTATATTTTTAGGGGAAATATTTGCAGGGCTTTCTTTTTTATCAGAAACTTCTTTGTGAATAAAGGGTGGAAACACGGTCACACTCCTTGGCATTTCACATTAGAAGAGCCTGATAAAAATGAAATATATTATTTCTATCATTAATCAGGGAGGATAAGTTATGAACAGAAAGAAACTGGCAGCTCTTGTGCTTGCAGGAGTGGCTGCATCCGTATTTGGGGGTATGACCATTCAGGCGGCGGATTCTAGTACCTTGGATGAAGTTGTGGTTAATGCGGATAAGGATAAACAGGTACGTGGCAATGAAAGCATCATTAAACCATTGGGGATAGTAGCTGATGAGGTACAGGACGTTGGACTGCTTGGGAATCAGGATGCTTTATCAGCACCTTTCAGCAGTATGACTGTTTCCAGAAAGAGTATGGATTATTTCGAGGATCCGGCAACTGGCTTTTCAGGGGCTATTTCTTTAAATCCTGCAGTAAGAAACTCATCCAGTGCTATGTATAATGATATTTCTATCCGTGGATTCCGAATTAACGGTCATCAATTCTATGTGAACGGTGTGCCGGGGCTGATGGACCAGCAGCATTCTACCGATATTTTTGCGGATAAAATTACAGTCATTGCGGGTCCAAATTTGGGTATTGAGGGAACGCCTATTTCCCAGTCCGTTGGTGGAACGGTAGATGTTCACTCCAAGAGAGCACAGGATAAAGAAAATCTGGATCTTACTTTTACATATCGTGGTGGACAGTCTTTTCAGGAAGCTATTGACTGGGGAAAACGTATGGGTACCAATAATCGTTGGGGTATCCGGTTGAATGCATCTAACATTGATGGAGATACAGTTGTCGATGGAGAAACTTTGAAACAGAGGGATCTGTTTCTGAATATTGATCAGAAAACATCTAATAGCAATTCAAATTTACTGGTTGGCTATGATTATGTAAAACAGAACGGGGCATTAAGTTCTTTCAGTTTTGCGGATACGGTATCTAAGTTACCGGATGCCCCCAAAGCTAGTGGGTATTATAAGCCAGATTGGTCTTATCAGGAATATGATAGCTGGGTGGCGGCGTTTAATCATGAGCAAAAATTAAATGACCATGTTACTGCATTTTTTAATGCTGGATATCATAGAGAAGATTGGTATGGCTACATCAACGGTTCTCCACGGATTCTTGATGACGCAGGAAATTTCAAGATTGGATTAACCAATTATCCTCTTGCCATTACCAAGAAATATGCAGCTCTTGGAATTAAAGGTGAATTTGATATTGGAAGTACAAAACATAATTATGTAGTGAACTTAGATCGTAACTGGTATAATTACTGGCTCAGTATGGACCCCACATTTGGCAGCTTGAATGGACAATCTGGCGGAACTTATACGGTATATGGCAATTTGAACGGTGGTAATTATTGGCCAGGTGCAATTTTGACACATTCTCATGCAGCACATAATGCTGATATTTATATGAATGGCTGGCATGTGATGGATAATATTTCGGCTTTAGATGATAAACTAAATATTATCCTCGGTGTACATGGCCATGAAGCTACACAAACAAAATATAATACCACTACCGGTGCACAGACGTCCAAGCAGAGCTATCATGGCGTTATCCCCACTTATGCAATCAATTATAAATTTACTCCTGATTTCTCAGCTTATTTCAGCCATTCTGAAAACTTTAATATTGGTACCCTTGTGCCAACAAATAGAGGATATAAAAATGCAGGGGAAGCGTTAGATCCAAATAAAGCTAAACAGAATGAATTTGGGTTTAAATACAAAGCAGGTAATCTCTTACACACCATCAGTTTATATGAAATTAAACAGGCAAATTATGCGGCTACGCCTGATAATTATTACAAAGAATATGGGAAACAGAAAGATAAAGGGTTTGAATATTCAGTAGCGGGCTCCATTACTGATAAATTAGATATTATTGGCGGCTTTACGTATATGGATGCCAAACAGACTTTGAGCGGAGCCAGGGTGAGCGGTGCTCCTCGCTGGTCCGGTACCTTGGGATTTGTCTATAAAGTTAATAATAAATTAAGCCTTATTGAACGGACACAGTATCTTGGCACGGCTCCCATTAAGTCAACCGGTGGCAAGGTTGAGTATAACGTACCTTCTCATACGATTTTTGACTTTGGTGCAAGCTACGATACGACTATTCACAATACACCGGTTACTTTTAATGCTATGCTCTACAATGCATTTGGTAAGGATTACTGGCTTGTAACTTCCGGAAATGACAGCGTTCACCTTGGATCGCCACGGACGTTTGTCTTCTCTGCAACCATGCATTTGTAATGAAATAAGGAGACTGTGAAATGCAGCGGTTGATACGAAGAACATCTCTTTCGGCTATTCTCTGTATTTTATCCGGTCTCCTGCTTATTTCCTGCTTTGCCGGGCTTATGCTTGGTACCCTGGCCCTTGGCCCTGCCGATGTACTTGGGGCGCTTATGGGTGTGGGGGGTTCGTCCGACCTTTATCAGGACATTGTCTGGAATCTGCGTCTTCCCCGGGTTATCCTGTCCGCTGCTGTGGGGATGGGACTTGCCCTTTCGGGGACGCTGATGCAGGCGATGTTCCGCAACCCTATGGCCAGTCCTTATATTATGGGGATTTCGTCGGGTGCCGGTTTGGGTGCGGTTTGTGCAATATTTTTCGGCTTTGGCGCTGCATTGGGCGCCGGCAGTGTTGGTGCCGGTGCTTTTTGCGGCGCTTTGGCTTTATCTTTTGTACTTTCCATGATGGCAGGAAAACGGGGCGGAGATACGGCTTATCTGCTGATACTGGGGGTGGCTCTATCTGCAGTGGCCGCCGGTGTGACCAGTATCATTATATTTTCCGGGGCCAATTCCACCGGTATGGATGTGACTTTGTACTGGATGATGGGAAGCGTGGCTTTTGTGAAACTGGATACGTCCCTGATTCTTCTTGTCCTTGTTTTTTGTTTTACCCTGTTTTTCTCCATGCAGTCCAGGGTGCTCAATCTCATGATGGAAGGACAGGAGGCAGCTTTACCTCTGGGAATGAATCTTATTCCTTTTTATAGGCTCTATCTTGTGCTGAATGCGGTGATTGTTGGAGCTGTGGTTATGGAAGCGGGGCTCATCGGTTTTGTGGGGCTCATCGTCCCTCATTTTTCAAGAATGGTGATGGGGGCGTCCCATCAGCGGCTTTTACCGACTGCCGTACTGTCAGGGGGAATCCTTGCCGTTTGGGCTGATATTCTGGGCCGTTCCCTCATTCCCGGGCAGGATATACCTATCGGCGTTACGCTGGCATTTATCGGGGCACCATTATTCATTTATATGCTTCTTAAAGAAGAGTATCATTTCGGAGGTGAGAGCTGATGGAAATCCGAATTAAAGACCTTACTGCGCGGTATGCGGATAAGACGGTCCTGTCACATGTGAATGTTTCCTTTGGCTCCCATGAACTCACAGGACTGATTGGCCCCAATGGAAGTGGTAAGAGTACACTTCTGAAATGCATTTACCGTGTGCTGAAACCTTCGGGCGGGGAAATCCTGCTGGGGGATAAGGTTCTTTCCCATCTATCCTACAAGGAAAGTGCAAGGCGGACGGCGGTATTGACCCAACATCATGGCAGTGCTTTCGATTTTACCGTCGAGGATGTTGTCCTCATGGGACGTACCCCGTACAAGGGAATAACCGAGGGCAATAATAAGGAAGACCATGAAATCGCAAAAACAGCTATGGAGGAAACCGGTGTCCAAACTATGGCGGATAAGAGCTTTTCCAATCTTTCCGGCGGCGAACAGCAGAGGGTCATGCTTGCCAGGGCCCTGACACAGGAAACTCCTTGCCTTATTTTGGATGAACCGACGAACCATCTCGATATTACCTACCAGCTGCAGATTATGGATCTGGTGAGTTCCCGGAATATGACGGTGATAGCAGCCATTCATGATTTGAATATTGCAGCCATGTACTGTGATCGCATTGTTGCCATCAAGAAAGGGAAAATAGTGGCTGAAGGAACGCCGCAGGAGGTACTGACACCAAAAATTATTTTTGAACTGTATCATGTAAAAGCGAAGGTCATTCCACGGAGCGACGGGCGGCCTGCCATTATTTATGAGAGGGGCAGCCTATGAAATCGATACGCAGAATTCTTTTTCCGTTCGTTCTTATAGCACTTTTCCTTTTGTTTCTTGGATATGGGACGATTTATCTTTCACCGGGGGATATTTGTACAGACATCATAAATTTTGTCTTGGGAGAGACACCTGTAGATCCTGTTAAAAGTGACCTCCTGCGATATATCCGGCTGCCCCATGCCGTATTGGCATTTATCATTGGCGGTGGTCTTGCAGTCACTGGTGCTGTCATGCAGGGCGTTATGCGGAATCCTCTGGCAGATCCTTACCTTTTGGGAATTTCTTCCGGTGCCAGCCTGGGTGCTGTACTGGCTATTGCCTGTGGAATTTCTACCGTATTTGGGTTGTCAGGAATCGGGGCTTTTGCTTTTTTAGGAGCTGGTTTGGTGTCGTTGCTCATCCTGTTTTTTACGAGTATAACCGGGAAAGGTGGGAGTCTTATCCTCATCCTTATCGGGTTTGCGCTCAATGCCCTCTGTTCCGCTGCGGTGAGTTTCATTGTCCAGGCCATGGCAGAGCCCAGTAAAACCAGGTCTATCCAATTCTGGCTCATGGGAAATATTATGGTGGATGACTGGATTTCTATAGGAATTCTTGTCTTTGTGCTGGCGGCGGGAACGCTCTACTTCCTCAGCCAGTGGAGGATACTGGATCTCATGCTGGTGGGGGATGAATTGTCGATTTCTTTGGGGAAGAATCTGGCTTTTTACCGTAAGGTCTACATAGGGGTCACTGCCATTATGGTGGGAGCCATGGTATATATGTGTGGCATGATCGGTTTTGTGGGACTCCTGATTCCCCATATGGTCCGACTGGTGTATGGAAGCCGCCACAGGTCACTTCTGCCTCTTTCCTTTCTGGCGGGCGGATGCTTTCTGGTAGGGGCGGATATGATTGGAAGAAATCTGATTTCCGGTGTGGAACTCCCGATCGGTGTCACGGCATCGGTATGCGGAGCCCCATTTTTCGTGTGGATGCTGCTTTCCGGAAAGTATGGTGCCAAATGAAAAAGATGCTGCTTTGCATTGGCGCGGGGATCCTGCTTTTATCCGGAGGATGCGGGTATTCAGGTTCCGTTTCACAGGACGGCCATTTAGTGATAAAGAATATCCGAGTAGAGAATTATTTTGACCTGGGGTCTAATACCCAGATTTTCTCAGCAGTTCCTCAACGGGTCCTTGTTATCGGGGCATCCCAAACGGAGGCTCTTCTGGATCTGGGAGTGGGGGATTCCATCGCTTATGCAGTGAAATATGAAGACAATGAAGATTTTCCTATCAAGAAATCAAACCAGCCGGTTTTCGAAAAGCTTCATTTCATTCCTAGACAGGAAATTACGATGGAGAACATTCTGAGGCTCCATCCGGATCTTATCGTTTCTGAAGAATCCTGGTATTCCAAGAATAAACTGGGGAGTACGGACTACTGGAACCGGCGGGGCATTCATACCATGGTTTCCCTAAATACTACTAGCCCAAGCAAGGCCAACAAACCGGAGACTGTGGAGAAAGAAATGCAGTATGTTCATGATCTGGGTCAGATTTTCCATAAAGAGGAACAGGCAAATAAGATTGTCAATGATACAATGAATCGATTTTACTTCGTTTCTGACAAGACAAAAGGGCAGAAAAAGCCAAAAATTATGATTCTTGACTTACTCTCTACTACGATTTCCTATGGTAAAAATAAAATTGCCGGGGATATCGCTTCTCATCTGGGAGCGGACGTTCCGGATACTACGGCCGCAGTGAGCGATGAATATATTATGAAGGAAAATCCTGATGTTGTTTTTGTAGTAACCTACGGAGACGAAAAGAGCCGACTGCAGTCAATTGCAAATAAAAAGGCATTCCAGCATCTTTCCTTTATCCGGAATCACAGACTTTATCCTATTCCTCTCAAATATGCCTATGGCCCCATTACGCGGACCATCGACTCCGCCGGCTATATGGCAGAACGCATCTATCCCGGTCAATTCCACTTTTCCAAGGAATATGATTTTCAACCATGATTCGATTGTGAATGGATGAATCTTCGTGCTCAATGCTTTCAGGCAGCGGCGGCAGGAGGCCGGGTATCGTGTAATCGTGTGGAGTCTAGCTGTTAGCCAGCTAGGGAAGCTGGTTCGCCTGCGGCGCTTTTGTGGCTGAGCTCGTGCGTACGGTGGGGCATTGAGCCTTTAGCCTTGAGCTGAACAGGCCCTTTGGGCCGGATCCATTACCATCTCTCAGACGTTGGCAGCTCTCTTCTGGGAAGAGAGCCTCCTGCAGAGATAATGGGATGTTTTTGGTGTCAGAGTCATCAGGACCCCATCGGCGGCTCTGACGCTGTCCTACTCAATCTCGGTCTCATCTGCAGTGTCATCAGGAATCCATCGGCAGCGAAGCCGCTGGACCGGGGCTCGCAACTCTCAAATCTCAAATCTCAATTCTGTTATGCTCACAAGAGGTTCCTATGAAACGTATCGTCATCCTTACCTGTCCAAAGTCTGAAGATGTATGCACCGGCGCCGGGTGCTGCAGGGCATTGAATGAAAGAAAAGCCGCCTTTGCCCGGTACGTGGGGGAAGAGGTGGAGCTGGAGGCTTTTATGAAGTGCAGCGGCTGCGGCCATCTCCTGGAGAATGATAAGGGCCTGGTGGAGAAGGTACGGCGGATTCTCGAAATTCATCCTGACGCTATCCATCTTGGCATCTGCTGCTGCGATGACGGCAGGTCTAAGGAACTCTGCCCGGAAATAGAGGCGCTGGCCGATGTATTCCGGTCTCACGGCATCGAAGTGGTGAGAGGGACCCATGGGGAATTCTGAGATCGAGGCCGACGTCGAGGTGGGACAGGACCGGAAAAGTTAAGAGTGGTGGTGCGCCGTAACATATTTTAAAGCGGTGCGGATTATTGATTCTGCTTACAGCAATCATCTTACGGCTGACAGAGGATAGACAGAAGTTGTTAGACGTGGATAGGCTTTGTTGATCAACCGCACTGCGGCAAATGCACCCCCTCAGCCTTCGGCAGCTCCCCCGGTGGGCAATGCTATTCAGTTAAGCGTTTTACACAAGCATACGTTATAACGACGTGTGCTTTTTTTGTGTCTAAAAAAAGCTTAGGTTTACAAAAAAATATAAAAACATCAAAAAAAGGCTTGACAAATCCTCAAAAATTTGAGGCTCCGCCTGTTAGTAAGGGAACCACCCCAATTGTTAACAAGGAGGATTTGTTATGATCAATTTTGAAAAGCAAGTCAGAAAAATTTTTAGGAGCCACGTTCAACATGTTATTGACAATCCCAAGTTGTATGGGATTAACCCCAGATTTTTTACCCGGGTACGGAAATGGCCTATTGCACGTATTCTTTTAGTTATGTATAAGATGCAGACCGGCACCTTGCCAGATATCCTTTTCAAGAATTTCATTGAGATGGATGAATTTGGTGACTCAACTCCTTCTGCGTTCATTCAGCAGCGGCAGAAACTCACGACGGAAGTTTTTACCACCATTTTCAGGAATGTCCTCAAGGACCTGCACCGGTTACTTGAGCTTAAGAGATACCATGGCAAATTCCTTATCGCCTGCGATGGCTCAGATTCGCCCATGCCTACTCCAGTGTTACCTGTTCCAGATGACTGCAGTCCATTTGGGAGGCCACAGTACCATATGGATCATGTAAATGCTTTTTATGACGTTCTAAACCATCTCTATCTGGCAATTACGACTAAACCAAAGCTGTCATGCAATGAGCAGCGCGAACTTCTGGAGCTGGCCCAAATACTGTCCCAAGAGCATCCTATCTATAAACCCGAGGATACGGTCATCATCAGTGACCGTGGTTATGAAGGCTATCAGGTCCTGTGTCTGCTTACTCAAATGGGTTTTGGATACGTCATCCGGGCAAAAGGTCCGAGTGCAGGCATTCTTTCAGCCAAAGGGCTTAATCTCCCGGATGGCATCACCAACAAAGAAATAACAATCAATGTCCATGTAAGGCGCAGTGCCAAAGGAATCTATCATAAGGAATCCAGTGAAAAGTTCCGGCCTGAGACAGATATGATGCTGAGAATCCGCATCGTGTCCTCGGTTTCGCCAAGTGGGGATGTCCAGTATTACCTTACCAACCTGGATATCCGGTCATTTTCTGCCTCGGAGATTGGATGTATTTACAGAAAGCGCTGGCAGGTTGAAACAGCTTTCCGCCATTTGAAATATGGAGTAGGAGCCATCGTATTTCACTCCAAGTTCCTGCTCTATCAGGAAATGGAACTGTATGCGGCACTTACGTTGTATAACTGTGTTGCAGCCATCATAAACCATATTCCTATTCAGGAAATTGATGCACACCACAAGTACCGGTACAAGGTTAATTTCAAAGCAGGAGTCCTGCCCTGCCTGCACTATTTATTCTGTACGGAAGAGCAGGCGAATTCTTTCAATTTGACTAAGCGACTCGAGGCCTACAAAGTAGCTATCATTCACAACAGGCATTACGACCGTGGAAGAATTGAAAAGAAAGTCCATGCCTTCGAGGGAAAACCTACCGGATTCTAAGGAATATTGTCAACTAAGATACCCAAGCTATTATCACGGATAAATCCGAAAAAAATCCGCAATTTTCGGTTCTTTTCGCATGCAATAATCTAACTTGTAAAAATAACTGATGTAAAAATGGTTGTTTAGGCAAAGCAAAAATGGCGAATTTATGGCAAGTTCACAATAATATTGCATCCCTAAAAGACATATTTTGCTCGTTTTTCTCTTAACTTAATAGCATTGCCCCGGTGGGGGAGCCAGGTTTTTATGTCAGCCGCTTTGTTGTAGAATATATAATCTGCGGCGCTATATGAATTGTGTGCCGCCACATCCACTCCTCATTCCTGACTCCTCACTGATTTTCATCCTTTTTGTGCCAAACACTTATTTATGCATAAGGAGTTAAACTATGGATCTTGAACAAGTTCGCCGTGCATTTATGAGAAACCGTTTTGACTGCTCCCTTTTTGAAACGAAGGAGGAAGCGGCGGAGTACCTGGACCGGGAGATTGACGGAGTGTCTGTGGGATTCGGGGATTCAGAGACCCTGGTTTCCATGGGGATTTCGGACAGGCTTTCGAAGCATAATGTGGTGTACGATGTGCAGAAGTCGGACAACTTCAGGAAAGGAGAGAATTCCTTCCTTTCCCTGGCCCGGAAGGCGCTGACGGCGGATGTGTTCCTCACTTCTGTGAACGGGGCTTCGGAGACCGGGGTGCTGGTGAACCTGGACGGCACGGGAAACCGGGTGTCCGGGTCCATTTTCGGACATAAAAAGGTGTACTTCGTCTTCGGCGTCAATAAGCTGGCACCTACGCTGGAGGATGCCATCTATCGGGCAAGGAATGTGGCGGCGCCGAAGAATGTGGAGCGCCACCATTTTCTCTGCGGCTGCACGGCCCACGGTTTCGACCACTGTTACAACTGCGGGGCACCGGATCGGATCTGTAATGTGCTCGCCATTTATTATAAGAAAATGCGGTTCATGGATATGGAAGTGGTTATTATTAATGAGTATTTGGGGCTGTGAAGGATGGAGGTCCAGGTGGTTAGGCCCTGCGGGCGGATTCGCCTGCGGGCGGATTCGCCTGCGGCGAATCAGTGGCTAGTAGCTAGTGGGTGTTAAAAAACTAAAATAGCCTATTTCCTACAATGAATGCTGATTATTATACATGATAATGTTATAATAAGTGCATAGGTATTTGACACACTAGGCAATTATCTTTGCATTTGGGAGCACAATTATGTATAAAATAACACCTGCAATTCGTGAAACTTCCCTTTTCGGATTCTATCAGGCCTCCGGCATTCAGCTTGATCCTGAAAACCAGTGGGTCAAACTGGCGGATAGCCTGGATTGGAAACGGTATGAAAAACTGTATGCCGCTTTATTTCCATCCCACACAGGCCGCCCAGGCATTCCATTTCGCATTGCATTTGGCGCCTACATCATCCAGAAGTACACGGGAGCATCGGATCGCAAGGTCTGCCAGCTGATTACTGAAAACCCATATTATCAGTACTTTCTGGGACTTGAGGAGTTTCAGCATAAGTGTCCCTTCAGTTTCCCGGCTCTGGTCTCTTTCCGCAAGCGCTTCACTGCAGAATTTATCATGAAGATCAACGAGATGTTTCTGGAAAGCGCAGCTCCCACCGCTCAACACAAGAATGACCAGACTGTACCGGGCCCCAATGCAGATGCTTCCATTAACTTCGGGACATTGATTGCTGATGCGACCTGTTCCCCCTCAAACATACGGTATCCACAGGATTTTTCACTCCTGAACGAAGCGAGGGAAAAACTTGAAGAGATGATTGACTATTTCCATGAGACCTATCATCCTTGGCAGAAGCCCAGAACATACCGTAGAATAGCTCGTAAAGACTATCTCCGGATAGCCAAGGCGAAGAGGCGTCCAGCTAAAGCAATGCGAATGCAAATACGGCGCGAGCTGGGAAACATTGAACGGGATCTTCGATACATTCAGGCTTATCTCGACGCTGGCTTTGAAATGCCAGAGAAGTACCTGACCATGTACGAGACCATCAAAGAGCTTTATGAACAGCAGAAGTACATGTATGACAACAAGGTGCACCGCGTCGATCATCGTATTGTGAGTCTGAGTCAGCCTTATCTCCGTCCCATTGTGCGTGGTAAAACAAAGGCTCCTGTTGAATTTGGGGCCAAATATGACATCAGCATCGATGAGAAAGGCCATGCCCGCATGGAAAAGATATCCTTTGATCCGTATAACGAAGGCGGGTTCCTTATTGATGCTATCGAGCGGTACAAGGCTCGCACAGGCAGGTATCCTGAGAGGGTGCTTGCTGACCAGATTTACCGAACCAGATCCAACAGGAAGTACTGCGAAGAACACGGAATACGTCTGTCAGGCCCAAAGCTTGGCAGACCGCCAAAAAACAAGCCTAAAACAACCAAGGCCGAATACAAAGATAATGTCGATAGGATCGAAGTTGAGCGGGTGTTTAGCCTTGACAAGCACTGCTATGGAGCCGGGCTCATCATGACTAAGCTCTCGGAGACGACGCTGTCTTCCATTAGCATGTCTGTTTTCGTTGGGAACCTGTTCAGTGTCCCAGTTGGGTCGTTTTTTTTACTCTATTTCGCAGATTGCGGTCCGGAAGCTGGCTCCCAACACTACATGGAGCTTATTGACTAGGCTGCGAAGGGGCTAAACTGGCAAGGTGACCGGATTTTTGCTCCGGTGGTGGTGCAAATGCTATTTTGAAAAAAGTAGGTTAATAAACAGCCACTAGCTAGATCTAGTAGCCAGGCGACCAGGCCCTTCGGGCCGGAAATCCACCACCATCTCTCAGCCGTTGGCAGCTCTCTTCTGGGAGGAGAGCCTTGTGCAGAGGCAATTGTGCGGTTTGGGGGCAGAGTCTTCAGGAACCCTACGGCGGCGTAGCCGCTGTAGTCCTGGCTACTAGCCACTATCCACCAGTTGCTTTTCTGCGGCTTCGCCGCTGGACCTCAACTCTCAACTCTTTCTTTTCGCCGCAGGCCGTTGCCCTCGCTCTCGGTCTCGGTCTCGGTCTCGGTCTCGGTCTCCACTTTGTGCCCTCCTTTGCCGCTACTTCCCTATCTATGCTATAATTGATAAAGATTTTCTATTTTAAAGAAAATAATGGAATAAGGAAGTGTGTCTATGAAGATTACCACGGAAGAAGCCAAGAAGATCGCCCTCCTTTCCCGGCTGGAGTTTTCTCCGGAGGACCTGGAAAAGATGCGGGACTCCATGAACAGCATTCTGACCTACATGGAAGAACTGAACCAGTATGACACCACCGATGTGCCGCCTACGGTGCATGCAGTGGAACAGTACAATGTAATGCGGGAAGATGAACCCCATACATCCTTTACAAACGAAGAAGCACTGATGAACGCGCCGGACAGCGAGGACGGCTATTTCAAGGTGCCGAAAATTATTTAAGGAGGAAGAGCAGTGAAGTATACCATTCATGATCTCCATGAACAGCTGGTGAAGAAAGAAATCTCCGCTGTGGAACTGACGAAGAAAATCATTGCTCACCGTGACGCTGTGGAAGGTGACATCCATGCCTATCTGTCCACCAGCGATGAAAGTGCGCTGAAGACGGCGGCCCTGGTGGATGAAAAGATCGGCAGGGGAGAGGAAATCTCCGATCTCGCCGGCATCCCGGGAGCCATTAAGGACAATATGTGCATCAAAGGAGAGACCTGCACCGCCGCATCGAAGATGCTGGAGCACTGGGTTTCCCCCTATGACGCCACGGTCATTGAAATGCTGAAAAAGGAAGACTATATTTCCCTGGGCAAGACGAACATGGATGAATTCGCCATGGGTTCTTCCACGGAACGGTCTGCTTTCGGACCTTCCAAAAACCCCTGGAATACGGACTACGTGCCCGGCGGTTCTTCCGGCGGTTCCGCAGCTGCCGTAGCAGCGACGGAAGCCATCTGGGCCCTGGGCTCCGATACCGGCGGATCCATTCGCCAGCCTGCTTCCTTTAACGGCATTGTGGGCCTGAAGCCGACCTACGGCCTCGTTTCCCGTTACGGCCTCCTGGCTTTCGCCTCCTCCCTGGACCAGATCGGACCCCTCACGAAGGACGTCACCGATGCGGCCATCGTGCTGAATGCCATCGCCGGCCATGACGAAAGAGACTCCACCTCCATTCCCCAGGAGAAGAAGGACTACAGAAAGGCCCTTGTCCGGGATGTGAAGGGCATGAAGATCGGCGTTCCGAAGGAATTCTTCGGAAAGGGCATCAAGGAAGAAACGAAGAATGCCATCCACGACGCTCTCGCTTTCTATGAAAAGGAAGGCGCGGAAATCGTGGACGTTTCCATTCCCCATATCAACAGCGGCGTGTCTGTGTACTACATCATCGCCCCGGCGGAAGCCAGCTCCAACCTGGCCCGGTACGACGGTGTTTCCTATGGTTTCCGTGCCGAAGGGGGCAAGGATATCATCGATATGTACATCAAGACCAGAAGCCAGGGATTCGGCGAAGAAGTGAAGCGCCGCATCATGCTGGGGAACTACGTGCTCTCCGCAGGCTACTACGACGCTTACTACCTGAAGGCATTGAAGGTAAGGACCCTCTTGAAACAGGAATTTGACGAAGCCTTCAAGAAATGCGATGTCATCGCTGCGCCTTCCGCTTCCGGCACCTCCTTCAAGTTCGGTGCTTTCTCGGATCCCCTGTCCCTGTACATGGAAGATATCTGCACGGTACCGGTAAACCTCATCGGTGCACCGTCCATCAGCATCCCCGTGGGATTCAAGGACGGCATGCCCCTGGGTATGCAGCTCATCGGCAAGACCCTGGGAGAAGAAACCATTCTCCGCACCGCCTATACCTTTGAACAGGCCCATCCGGAATTCACAAAGACCGCGCCGAAAGGAGAGATTAAGGAATGAAATACGAAGCAGTCATCGGCCTGGAAGTCCATACGGAACTCCAGACAAAAACAAAAATTTTCTGCAGCTGTAAGACATCCTTCGGCGCAGACCCCAATACCAATGTGTGCCCCGTATGCCTGGGCCTCCCGGGCGTACTGCCGGTACTGAATAAAAAGGTGCTGGAATACGCAGTCCGGGCAGGGCTGGCACTGAACTGTGAAATTTCCCGGTTCAGCAAATTCGACCGGAAGAACTACTACTACCCGGACCTGCCGAAGAATTTCCAAACCTCCCAGTTTGACCTGCCTATCTGCGAACATGGCTACCTGGACGTGGAAGTGGAAGGGGAAAAGCGGAGAATCCGCATCACCCGTGCCCACATGGAAGAAGATGCGGGCAAGCTCGTACATCACGGCACCTCCATCACCGACTCCGATTACTCCCTGGTCGACTATAACCGCACCGGCACGCCGCTCCTGGAAATCGTTTCTGAACCGGACATGCGGTCCGCAAAAGAAGCGGTGGCTTACATGGAAAAGATGAGAGCCATCCTCCAGTACGTAGGCATTTCCGACTGCCGCATGGAAGAGGGGAGCCTGCGCTGCGATGCCAACGTTTCCGTCCGCCCTGTGGGCCAGAAGGAACTGGGCACGAAGACAGAAATCAAGAATATCAACTCCTTCAAAGGCGTAGAACGGGCCATTGAATACGAAGCCATGCGTCAGGCAGAACTGCTGGAAGACGGTGGCAAGGTGGTCCAGGAAACCCGGACCTGGGATGAAAAAGAAGGGGTCACCAAGTCCATGCGGACCAAGGAAGAAGCCAACGATTACCGCTACTTCCCGGAACCGGACCTGGTACCTTTCACTGTAAGCGATGAATACATCGAAAACATCCGGAAATCCCTGCCGGAACTGCCGGATGCCCGGAAAGAACGGTACATGAAGGAATTCGGCCTCTCCTCGGAAGACGCGGTCTTCATGACCAACGACAAGGCTACGGCAGACTACTTCGAAGCCTGCGTAGCTGCCGGCGCCGATCCGAAGGCCGCTGTGAACTGGCTCATGGGCGAATTTGCCAGCCAGCTCTCCAATGACAATATCGAAATCGCGAAGGCTCCGGTGTCTGCCGAGAACCTGGCGGGCCTCCTGAAGCTCATTTCCAAAGGCACCATTTCCGGAAAGATCGCGAAGAAAGTATTTGCCACCATGTGGAAAGAAGGAGGCAAGGCGGAAGACATCGTCAAAGCCCAGGGCCTCGTCCAGATTTCCGACACCGGTGCCCTCCAGGCCCTGGTAGATAAGGTGGTCAGCGAAAACCCGAAGGCCGTAGAAGACTTCAAGGCGGGCAAGAAGAAAGCCGTAGGCGCCCTGGTGGGCCAGATCATGAAGGCCACCAAAGGCAAAGCCAACCCGAGAGTCATCAACGAACTCCTGAATAAGAAACTTGCATCTTTATGAATGAAACTATGAAAAACGATGACCACACCGAGGTCCACGAAGAACCGAGGACCATGTCGGACGATGAGGTCCATGACTACAACGGACTCACCCTGAACGAACAGGGAGAAGAGGAAAAGAAGGAGGAACCGGAGGACGATGGATTCACCATCCACATCCACTCCTTCAGCCTCCACGATATTCCCTGGTGGAAAAAAGCCCTCTTCGTCCTGGGTGCCGCCGTCTGCTTCGGCATCTTCATCCTCCTCGCCATTGCGGCGGCCTGGATCTTCCTCGTAGGAGGAGCTATCGTCCTCGGGGCGGCGCTCATCCTGTACTTGGTCAGAAAATACATCCTGTAACAGGAAATCTCTCTCGCTTCCGGCGGGAGAGATTTTTGCGTAACTGGGCGAATCAGTGGCTAGTGGCTAGTAGCTGGTGGCCAGGCGACCAGGCCCTGCGGGCCGGTCTGTATGTGGCTGAGGGGCGTGCGAACGGATGGGGGCTTTTAGCTTCTAGCTGCTAGCAGTTAGGAAAGATGGTCCGCCTGCGGCGCTTGTGTGGGTAAGCGGCATGCGAAAGGATGGGGCCTTGAGCCTTCAGCCTTGAGCCTTGAGCTGGACAGGCCCTTTGGGCCGGGGGATGGGTGGCTGAGTGAGCGTATGAACGTGTGGGGGCTTTTAGCTTCTAGCTTCTAGCTGCTAGGAAAGATTGGTCAGCGGCTGCGCCGCAAATGCACCCCCTCAGTCGCCTGCGGCGACAGCTCACCCTACGGGAAAGCGACTCACGATGATTTGAGCGTCGCTTCGCTCCTCCGCTACGGCTGTCACCGACTCACGACAATTTGTGCGTCGCTGCGCTCCTTCAAATTGTGTTCGCTGGTGCAACTCATGTTCGCTGCCACCCCGGAGGGGGAGCCAAGAAAAAACTCGCTTCCCCCTCCGGGGTGGCAAGCGAACTGATTTCGTAGGGAGCCATCAGGCGACTGAGAAATCAGTGAGACGCTTCCCTGTGTGGGAAGTCCCGCGAAGCGGGGATAGGGGTGCATTTGCGGCGCTAGCTGCTGTCAGGTAGTCCCCCTTTCCCAAAGGGGGATGTCTGCGCAGCAGACAGAGGGATTCTAATGGGTTTTGTTGCATAACAGTTAAATACTTTTGTGCGAAGCCCCCATCACCATCTCTCAGCCCGGTGGGCAGCTCTCTTCAGGGAAGAGAGCCTGCTGCAGAGGCAATCGCATGTTTTGGGGACAGAGTCATCAGGATTCCAACTGCGGCAAAAGCCGCGGATGGGAACTGATGGAAGCGCCGCAGGCGGGACCTCAACTCTATGCCGCCACCGGCGGCGGTTCCTATGGCACTCACCCCTTTATTATGTTATTATTTAAGGGTAGTATTGCCATTAATCTATAGAAATGAAGGTGATGAAAGGGCATGAAAAATAAGATATTTCTTGTTCTTGGCGGAGCCAGAAGTGGCAAGAGCGAATTCGCAGAGAAGCTGATGTATCATTCCACAGGGAAAAGGAAGGGATACATCGCTACGTCCCAGATCCTGGACGACGAGATGCGGTACCGGGTCATTCTTCACCGGCAGCGCAGGCCGGCGGACTGGAAGACCTTCGAGGTCATGCATGGGGCAGGGGAAGCCATGGAGGGAGTGCTCTCCGAGGCGGACGCCATCCTTTTTGACTGCATTACCATGTATGTGAATAACATCCTCATGGACCACATGAAGGGAATCACTGTGGAAACCCTGGGGGTGTCGGATCTCACCACCCTTCAGACCAGTCTGGAGAGGGACCTGGACCTCATGTTTGACAAAATTTCCAGGGCCAGCGGCAAGGAAATCATATTTGTTTCCGATGAACTGGGCATGGGCATTGTCCCGGCCAACGCCATGAGCCGTGTATACAGGGATCTTGTGGGCCTGGCAAACCAGTATGTGGCGAAGCGGGCTGACAAGGTCTATCTTTCCATTGCAGGGATTACCATGGAGCTCAAAGAAAGAGGAGTGGAGCTATAATGACAAAGATTGCTAAACGCGTAATGTTTCAGGGAATCAGTTCCCATGTGGGGAAGAGTATCCTCACCACCGCATTCTGCCGGATCCTGTCCCAGGATGGCTACAAAACGGCCCCCTTCAAGGCCCAGAATATGGCGCTGAATTCCTATGTCACCCTGTCGGGCGGTGAAATCGGCCGTTCCACGGTGGCCCAGGCGGAAGCGGCAGGAACCCTGCCTATTGTGCAGATGAACCCGGTGCTCCTGAAGCCTACGGGAAATTCCTGCTCCCAGGTCATCCTTCTCGGCCAGTCCGTAGGCAATTACAGTGCTTCCGAATACCAGAACAGTTACAGCCAACGGGCCTGGGATACGGTGAAGCAGAGCCTGGATTACATGGAAACCCATTTCGATGCCCTGGTCATTGAAGGGGCCGGCAGCCCGGCGGAAGTGAACCTGAAGAAGAACGATATCGTCAATATGCGGATTGCCAAAGAATGCCATTCTCCCGTATTCCTCATCGCCGATATCGACCGGGGCGGCGCCCTGGCTTCCATCGTGGGCACTTTGGAACTTCTGGAACCGGAGGAACGGGCTCTCGTGAAGGGACTTGTAATCAACAAGTTCCGGGGCGATATTTCCCTCCTGGAACCGGCACTGACCTTCCTGAAGGAAAAGACAGGCATCCCGGTGCTCGGCGTCATTCCGTACCTGGACAAGCTGGGCATTGACGACGAAGACTCCGTTTCCCTCCAGGACCTGCCCAGTGACCATGTGATGCGGGATATCCACATCGCCGTCATGCAGACCCCGAAGATTTCCAATTTCACAGACTTCGATGCCTTGAACCATGAACCCGACGTGAATGTGCGGTTCGTGCAGCAGGGGGATATGATCGGGGATCCGGACCTCATCCTCCTCCCGGGCAGCAAGAATACCACGGAAGACCTGCTGTACCTGAAGCGGCAGGGATACGCCAAGGAAATCCAGGAAATGGCGGCCAAAGGGGTGCCGGTCATCGGCATCTGCGGCGGTTTCCAGATGCTCGGTGAAAAGGTGTGTGACCCGCTCCACGTGGAAAGCACGAACGATGAAGTGGATGGCCTTGGTCTCCTGCCTTACACCACTTCCATGCACGGCAAGAAGAATACATACCAGGTCACCTTCGACTGCGACGACCTGCCCTTCCTGGGCATGAAATTCTCCGGCAGGGGACTTCGGGGTTATGAAATCCATATGGGAGAAACCACCCTTACGAAACCGGCACAGTCCCTGTTCCACATTGTACAGAGAAGCGAAGATCAAGTGGACCTCCGGGATGGCTATATCAATAAAAAACGGAACGTCTTCGGTACCTACTGCCATGGACTTTTCGATAACGACGACCTCCGCCGGGCGGTAATCAACGCCCTCCGCCGCCGGAAGGGACTCAAAGACCTGCCGGTACAGTTCAAGTACCGGGAATATAAGGAGTCGGAATTCGACCGGCTCGCCAAGACGGTCAGAAGCCATTTCGATATGGATGCATTCTATAAGATTCTGGAGAATGAATAATTGGACGGTCTGATTTATTCTTCCTTTTATGCCCTGATCCCCATTGCGGCCCTGGTGATTGATACCATCTATGGGGATCCCCGGAGCGACTGGCATCCGGTGGTGCTCATCGGGAAGCTCATTTCCTTCTATGAAGATAAGCTCTATCCGGAGCCGAAGACTTCCAATGGAAATATGTTTATCCGGGGCATGGTGACGGTGCTGCTGGTGCTCCTGACGGTGGGACTCATTACGGGGCTCCTCGTATGGCTTTCCGTCAAAGGGGGCATCCTCTTCTACGCCGCCATGGGGGCAGTGATCCTGTACTTCACAATCACCCCCAGGGCCCTTTGCCGGGACGGCATGGAAATCTACCACCTCCTGAAGGCGGGGGATATCGTGGCTGCCCGGAAACGGCTGAGCTGGATCGTGGGCCGGGATACGGAAAACCTGGATGAGAGCGACATCGCCCGGGGCACGGTGGAGACCATTGCCGAAAATACGACGGACGGTATCATTTCACCGCTCTTCTGGTTTCTCCTCTTCGGGCCCGTGGGGGCCATGGTGTACCGTGCAGGGAATACCATGGATTCCATGCTGGGATACAAGAACGACCGGTACCTGTACTTCGGCCGCTTTGCTGCCCGGCTGGATGATGTGCTGAACTACATCCCCGCCCGGATAACGTTCCTCCTCTTCGTGGCGTCTGCGGCTATCCTGAAGCTGGACTGGAAAAATGCAAAGAAAATCGGCCTCCGGGATGCGCCGAAACACCCGTCCCCTAACGGGGGCTACGCCGAAGCCACCGTGGCCGGCGCCATGCACGTACGCCTGGGAGGCTACAACTACTACGAAGGAAAACCGGAATTCCGGGAATACATGGGGGACCCTGACACCCCCCTTAAGGCGGACCATATCAAACAGGCTATCTGTATGATGTACGCCGCCACCATCCTTTTTGTAGTCCTCGAATCGGTGCTGATCTTCTTCCTGTGGTAAAAAGATAGAAATTGAGATTTGAGAATTGAGAATTGAGGTCCAGCGGCTTCGCTGCAGACGGATCTCTTTGCTCCCCCTCCGGGGGAGCTGCCGAAGGCTGAAGGGGTGCATTTGCGGCAAAGCCGCTGCCCAGCTTTCCTGGCAGCTAACAGCTAGAAGCTAGCAGCCCTCGCATGTTCACGCGCCAGCAACCCACATAGCGCCGCAGGCTGGCCAACTAGACCTAGACCTAGACCTAGACCTAGACCTCACACTCTATTGTTTTCCTTTTTTATTTACATAGTATGTACGACTAACAACGGTGATGGCATGAACTCTTTTCTTGTGGGCCTCCAGTTTATGACGAGGATCCATATTTCCAACAATACCATATGGAAGGACGAGGAATTCGGGAAAAGCGTGGTCTGGTTTCCGGTGTACGGCTGGATTCTGGGGGCCTTCATGTGCCTCATTTACTACCTCCTGAAGCCATTGGACGTGCCGTACCTCACCGCATTTCTCATCGTCATCGGGGAGCTTTTCCTTTCCGGAGGCACCCTGGCGGACGGTCTCATGGATTCTTCGGACGGCCTCTTTTCCGGCCGGTCCCGGGAACGGTCCCTGGAAATCATGAAGGACAGCCTCATCGGCTCCTTTGGCATGCTTTCCATCATCATTTTCATCAATCTCTATACCCTGTCCCTGGGAAGCACGGACGCCCTTCTTTACCCGGTGCTCATTGCAGCGCCTACCCTGGGGCGGCTGAACCTGGTCATCAGCATCTGTGAATATCCCTATGCCCGTCCCTACGGCATGGGAAAGGCCTTTGCCACGTACCGGGGAGAACACGCGGTGGCGGGGGCGGTGGTGCTGGCCCTGCTGCCGGCATTATACTTCGGCTTCACTTACCTTGTCCTGGCAGGGGCCGCGGTCCTTCTGGGGCTGTACCTGAACCGGTGGATTGTCCGTAAAATCGGGGGCACCACCGGCGATACCTATGGATTTGTGAACCAGATTACCGAAATGGTGCTGGCTCTTCTGTTTTTACTGATTACCAGGGGGAATCTATGGCATATGTTGTAAGCTCGCCGGGATCCTGCGGTGAATTCATCCAGGGCTATTCCGAAGGTTCTTCCTTTATGGTGACCTGTCCCATCGACCGGTTTTCCTATGCCCTTTCCGGCTTTGACGTGAAGGGGGATGTGCTCCCGTCCAAGGCGGAAATGGCCATGAAGGGCACCCTCCGGTATCTGGGGGAAGAGAGGACATCCCTGCCCCTTCGGCTGAAGTCCTATATAAAAAAAGGAAAGGGCATGGCCTCCAGCACCGCCGATATCAGCGCCGTATCCCAGGCAGTGGCCCTGTCCCTGGGGCGGAAGCTGTCGGAGCGGGAAATCGCCGATATTGCGCTGTCCATAGAGCCCAGCGATGCCACATTCTTCAAGGGCATCGTGCAGTTTGATTACCGGGAAGGCCGGCTTATCCGGGAAATGGGCATCTGCCCGGCCATGCAGATCCTGATTTACGACTGTGGCGGCGAGGTGGATACCATGCAGTTCAACAGCCGGAAGGACCTGGTGGACCTGCAGAAGAGCAATGGAAAAGAAGTTTCCCGGGCCCTTACCCTGTTCCGGGAGGGCATTCGCACCCAGTCCACCGCCCTCATCGGGAAGGCGGCATCTATCAGCGCCTTTGCGAACCAGAAGATTCTCTTCAAAAAGCCACTGGACGATTTCTACCGCCTCGGATTGAAAGAAGGGGGAGAAGGGGTGATCTGTGCCCACAGCGGCACGGTGCTGGGCCTCATCCTTCCGCCGGATCGACCGGCAGGGGAAGTACGCCGCCACATCGATGATGCCATGAAGGGACGGATGACCTTCCTGGACCTGGTACACATTACGAACCGGGGCATGGAATACAGAAAGTGTGATATGAATGACTTTGAAAAGCTCTAGACACGGGGGAGATGTATTCGGATTTTCCCCGGAAGAACGAAATAAAATCCTGGATTTCAGTATCAATATCAATCCCCTTGGCCTTTCTCCCTCCGGAAGAAAGGCTCTTACACGTTATTGGGAAGTGGAGACCCTCCGGTACCCGGACGTGGAAGAAAGGGACGTGAAAGGGGCCCTGTCAAAGGCTTACGGCATGGATAAGGATACCATTTCCCTGGGAAATGGGGCGACGGAGCTCATGTATACCCTCCTTCGCATCACGAAGCCTGCCCGGGTGCTGGTGCCGGCGCCGGCATTCAGCGAATACCGGCTCTCCGCGGAAGCGGCGGGGGCGGAAGTGGTGAGCTTCCGCCTTCCCGTGGAAGACCATTTCAACCTGCCCCTTGATGAAATCAGTGAAAAAATGGGGCCCCATTCCCTCATTTACCTTGGAAATCCGAATAACCCCGATGGCCGTCTCCTTACCCGGGAAGAATTCCATTGTATCATGGACCGGGCCAGGGAAACGGAAAGCCTCGTGGTGATCGATGAGTCCTTCATCGACTTTGCAGGCGATCCCTGCTCTTACCGCCAGGAGTGCAGGAGTTATCCACAGCTGGTGGTCATCATGTCCCTGACGAAGTTCTATGCGGTGCCGGGACTCCGTATCGGCTGCTCCTTTGCGGACCCGCAGCTGGCAGGACGGCTGAATGATGCCCTGATTCCCTGGAATGTAAACGGTCCGGCCCAGCTCTACATGACAGAGGCCGCGGGGGACCGGGACTACATCGAAGGGACCCGGCGCTTCGTGAAAGAGGAACGGGAATGGCTGGCAGGAGAACTGAAAAAGCTGCCGGGCCTTACGGTTTATCCCGGTACCATCAATTTCCTCCTGCTCCGTCTTACGGGAGAAATAAAGGACGCCGCGGACCTGCAGAAGAGGCTCCTGCCGGAGGACATCTTCATCCGGCAGTGCGGAAACTACGAGGGTCTGGACAACAGTTTCTTCCGGCTGGCAGTGCGGACCCATGAAGAAAATGAACGGCTCCTTGCTTCATTACGAAAGGTATGGAAAGAATGATTACACTCTATCTTGTGCGCCACGGCCAGACCGTGTGGAACAGCAGCGGCCGGTACCAGGGGCGGACCGATGTGCCCCTGTCGGATCTGGGGTTGGACCAGGCCAGACAGACGGCCCTGTGGTTTAAGGACGTCCCCCTGGACGGCGTCATCACGAGCCCCCTCATCCGGGCTTCCAAAACGGCGGAGGGCATTGCGGAAATCAAGGGCCTTCCCCTGGAAAAGGAGGATCGGCTGAAGGAGCTTTCCTTCGGTGACTGGGAAGGAAAGACGTACCAGGAAATCGAAGCCATCTGGCCCGGCATGATCGAAGCCATGTATCACGACGCCGGGGACCTGCAGCTGCCCCATGGGGAATCCTTCGAAGACTGCCGGAAACGGTGCATGGAAGCGGTGAAGGACATCATTGCAAGGGGAGATAACAAGACCTGGGCCATCGTGTGCCACGGGGCGGCGCTCCGCACCATTATCTGCTCCATGATCCACATCCCCCTTGCCCGGTGCTGGAACCTGGCCCTGTCCAACGCCTGCATCTCTGCCATCCAGGTATACCCGGGGGATATGAATGTGCTCTACATGCTGAACTCCACGGACCACCTGAAAGGCATGAAATCGGGGAGCTGAGGGGATTCGCCGCCGGCGAATCAGCAGCTGGTGGCCAGGGAAGCTGGTTAGTCAGGCCCTGCGGGCCAGGTTTCGTGTGGCCATGTGAGGTGTGAACGGGCGTGGGCTTCTAGCTGCTGGCTGTTAGCATCCAGGAAAGCTGATTCGCCTGCGGCGCTTTTCGGTCTTTGTTTTCGTAAGTCTCATCATGCCGTAGGCTGTAGTGTTTTACTAGCTGCTAACAGCTAATAGCTAGAAGCCCCCCGCACGGTTACATAACTCTCTGCCACAAACGCCCCCTTAACAAAGGAATTGGAAAAGATTATAATATAGATAGAAGGTGAAAGCCTTCCGCAGTCTTTGAAAAGGAGGTCTTTATCATGGAGAAAAAATTCGATAAAGAAGGAGCAGTCATTGACGAAGAAATCAAAGAGGGTGTGAAAGAACTGAAAAAAGACAGCCCCGCAGCTGCCTATAAAGCGGAAAAGATCCTGGAAACGGAAGACGAGGTTTTCAAAAATAAACCGTCCGATGTGCCCAGTGATTCCGACAGGTAAGTATAAATAAAGATTTGAGAATTGAGTATTGAGAATTGAGGTTCAGGCGCGAGCGCCGGCGCCTCAATTCTTTTTTTATGGGGAAAATTTATAGGGAAGAGAGAAGAGTGAAGAGGAAGAGGAAAGAAAATTTCATAGGAATATCTGTTTGATAGAACGTATGGACTATGGTATAATCCATACAGAACTTACGTTTTCTATTTGGAGGAGGCCATGGACATGGAGAAGGAATGGAAGGGCATGTTTTTCTGGTATACCGACTGGAATCGGGTGCTGAAGCGGCAGCGGACGAGACAGGAGCTGGTATCTCTCCTGGGGACCCTGCAGGACCGGTACAGAGATCGGCAGTTTTTCATGCCCCTGAAGGTGCTGTATCCCACCAGTGCCCGGCGGTATATTGACAGTTGCATTCAAATGGTGGTAGGAAGCGGGACAGAGCTTACGGCAGGGCTCCTGGAGACCCTGAAGTACATGAAAAGAAAGGGGCTCCCTGTATATTACTACGATGAAGAGACCAGGGACATGGCGCCCTGGGAGTCGGTGATGGTGCACCCTTTTCCCAAAAAGGGAGAGGTCTACGTGGATGATCGGGGAAGCGTCATTAAAATCGACCAGTGCCCCGTCCCCTGTCCCGGTGCCCACCAGGCCTATGTGAGCTATGTCAATATCGGTGGCATGGTAATCGATGGTCTCATGCCGATTCGGGGATTCATGGACAAAGTGGCGGAAGGAAAACTGGTGCGCCGGGGAAGAGGACCAAAGCCGCCTGTAAACGGGTGGCCGGCTCCTGTGGAAACGGGTGAAGGCTTCGGTGGATAGACGTCAGATGATCAGACTTCAGAGGTCAGACAGTATCAACCGCTTCGCGGCGGGAATTCATCGTAATCATAGGCAGCACGGTAGAAAATATAACGGAAGTATGAAGCCCCTTAGAGAAGGGGCGCGGCAAAGCCGCAGGATGGATTGATGGGCCTGCGGCGAAGCCGGGGATGGGCAGCCTCCTTCCCTGGAAGGCGAGGGAGGTTATCTGATGGAGGCGCCGCAGGCTAAAGCCTCGGCTCCCCCTCCGGGGTGGCAGCGAACATGAGTTGCACCAGCGAACACAATTTGAAGGAGCGCAGCGACGCTCAAATCATCGTGAGTCGCTTTCCCGTAGGGTGAGCTGTCTGCGAAGCAGACTGAAGAGGTGCATTTACGGCGCAGCCGCTGGACCGGGGCTCTCAACTTTTTCTTTTCGGTGCCGGATCCGTGAGGCCCGGGATAGCGCCGCCGGCTATGGACCAGAGGTAGAGGCTCGCTACGGAACCGTAGGGGGAGTACCGTTTCCTGTAGCGCCTGAATTTCAGGACGTCTATTTTCCGGTGCCTGTAGAGCATGCGCATGCCCCGGTGTATGGCGAGATCTCCATAGCTCACGATATCCGGGCGCTGCATGGAAAAGGTCATGATCATTTCGGCGGTCCATTGGCCGATACCTTTCAGGGAGGAGAGCTGCTTTATGACTTCTTCATCGCTCATGGAATCCAGGGCATCTATAGCAAAGGCGCCGGTTTTTACTTTTTCCGCAAAGTCCTTCATGTAGTCCACCTTTTTGAAGGTGGTACCGATGGACTGCAGTTCTTCCCGGCTCATGGAGAGGAGGGTGTCCGCATCGACGGTGCCCACTTTGTCCGTGAGCCGTTTCCATATGGTTTCCTGGGCGGCGGTGGAAATCTGCTGCCCGATGATGTGGTGGATGACGGAGGAGAACAGGTCCGGATCCACCTTCCGGTAGATGTGGCCGATGCGGTCTATGGCTTCTCCCAGCCTTTTATCCCTGGACTTGAGGTGGTCCGTTTCTTTTCGTCCGTATTCGAAGTACATGGCATATGCCTCCTTGCATAGAGTGGTAACGAATGGGTAAGTGAGCGGATTCGCCTGCGGCGAATCAGTAGCTAGTGGCTAGATCTAGTGGCTAGGTGAATAGGCCCTGCGGGCCGGTCCCATCATTTCCCATCAGCTAACCCCAGCCCGGTGGGCAGCTCCGGTCCGAGGAAGGGGCCTGCTGTAGAGGCAATTACACGTTTTTGGGGGAGAGTCTTTAGGGTCCCAACTGCGGCTTTGACGCTGATCCACCTTATGCCCCCGGTGCGTCAGCACCCACAACCTGGTTGGCGAGCGGCAGCGATGCCAACCCACCACCCTTATGAACCATCCGGTCCTTTGGGGCCACTGGCCATTCAGACGCTGATTGCCTCGATCTCGCCAGTGCCGCCACCTTCTCCTCAGTCACCTGAGTCACTTCAGCCACCTTAGCCACCTCTTGCCGCAGGCTGGAACCTCAACTCTCAAATCTCAACTCTCAACTCTATTCCTATTTTACTCCATTTCTATCCATCTTTTTCGATGGAAGGAGGAATGTGGCTCCGGCACAGATGGCGGAGAGGAGTACCAGGAGGGCCATGACGGCGGTTATGCCGTAGATATCGGCGAAGCGGCCCAGCATGGGAGCGGTGATGCCGCCGACGCTCATGGAGATACCCAGGGTGACACCGGAGGCGAAGCCCACGTTTCTGGCCAGGTATTCCTGTCCCAGCACCACGAAGGACGAATAGGGAGCCAGCATGGCGATGGAAAGGGGAATAAGCATGGCGTAGACGGCGTAAATGCTGCCGGAGAAAGCCACCACCGCAAGGAAGGGAACAAGGAGAACATGGCAGATGCGGAGGGTTTTCCGATAGCCATGGTGGTCTGCAAACCAGCCGCCCACGAGGGTAGCCGCCACGCCGGCGATGCTGACGATGGAGAGGGCGAGGGAGCCTGTGGCTTCACTTGTGCCCAGGGCGCGGATGCAGAAGAGGGGAAGGAAACTGGAAAATCCGGTATATACGGCGGCCCGGAAAAGGATGACCACGAAGAGCCGGCCAAAGGCGGACCAGTCGTTTTGTTCGAGTCCCGTATTCCTGATGCCTTTCCCATCGGCGGCAGCCAGCTTTTCCGCTCTCCGGCTGCTTTCTTCGATGGCCCGGCGCAGGTGGGGCGATGCCAGGAGGAAGAGGAAACTCATGCAGATGGCGCTGATACCGTAGAAGGCAAGGCCATGCATGCCAAAGGTGGTGACAAGGAACACCGCCAGCAGGGGACCGAAGCCGAAGCCCCCATTCCCGCCGACACTGAAGATGCTCATCTCTTCGCCTCGGTTACCCTGGGATACCCCATTCACGCAGCGGGCGGCTTCCGGGTGAAATATGGCGGATGCCACGCCCATAATAGTGATGGCGGCGAATATGAGCCAGTAGTTTGACACGAATCCGGTCAATGCCAGGGAAGTGCCGGCAAAGAAAATACCCAGGGCCATGAACCACTGCCGTGGGCCCCTGTCTGCCAGCCAGCCGAAGAGGGGCTGGATGATGGAACTCAGGAAGGAGGAGGCAAACATGAGTCCTGCGGCGGCGGTGTAGTCCATGCCGTAAAGATTCACAAAGAATGGCAGCAGCGCCGGCAGGGAACCGGCGTTGATATCGTTGGATAAATGGCCTGCTGCCAGTAAATAGAGGTATTTCCTGTTCATTATTTTTTGGGGTGTTCCTTTCTTGTATGAATGGTTGGTGTGGAAGTGAGCGTACGAAGGGATGGGGCCTTGAGCCTTCAGCCTTGAGCATTGAGCTGGTTGGGCCCTGCGGGCCGGGTGGTGGATGGCTGGGCGGCGTGCGAACGGGTGGGGCTTCTAGCTGCTGGCAGTTAGCTTCCAGGAAAGCTGGTTCGCCTGCGGCAAATCAGTAGCTGGAGGCTAGATCTAGTGGCCAGGCGATCAGGCCCTGCGGGCCGGTTCGATCATTTCACATCAGCTAACCCCAGCCCGGTGGGCAGCCCCTTCCCAGGAAAGGGGCCTCGTGCTGAGGCATTTTCACGTTATTTGTGCAGAGTTATTAGGAACCCATCTGCGGCTTCGCCGCGGCCCGATAGCCTCCTTCCTAGGGTAGGAGGTGGCTGCGAAGCAGACGGAGGTTAGCTGATGGAGCGCCGCAGGCTGATTTTTGTGGTGCCAGCCGCTACTGGGTAGTCCCCCTTTTCCAAAGGGGGATGTCTGCGCAGCAGACAGAGGGATTCCTGATGGGTCTGCGGCACCAGCCGCGTAACATCAGCTCTCAAATCTCAAATCCGCCTTTTCCCGTCATAGTCATTCACCAGAAAGATTTCTCGACTCCTCGAAGCTGTAGCGATTTTTGACATCACTGTCACTACTCCGCTTACCACCGCTCGAAATGACGTTAGAGGGGTAGTGTCAGATAGTGCGGTGAAACTGCTGATGGGCAGCCTCCTTTCAGGGCCCGACGGTGGCGCCGCAGGCTGAACACCTAGACCTAGACCTAGATCTAGATCTCATCAGCATCGCAAACTCTCAACTCTATGCCGCGAAGCGGCTGACTTCTCTTTCGGTACATAGAGCCCGGTCATATCTGCTTTTTCTAACTCCAAAAGCGCCACTTTTCTTTCTATACCTCCTGCATAACCGGTGAGGCTGCCATCGGTACCTACTACCCGGTGGCAGGGGATCATGAGGGTGATGGGGTTGTGGCCCACGGCGCCGCCTACGGCCTGGAGGGCCATGTTTTCTTTACGGAGCCGCATTGCCGCTTCTTCGGCGATGGCTTTATAGGTCATGGTGTGGCCGTAGGGGATGGTGAGCATAATCTGGCACACCTGTCTTCGGAAGGGGGTGCTGCCATATTGGAGGGGAGGAAGAAAGTCCGGCTCTTTGCCGGAAAAATAAAGGTCCAGCCACCGTCTGGCTTCCTCCAGAAGGGGCGTAGTTTTTTCTATCCGCTTCTTTGGGAGTCCCTGGCCATAGTATTTCTGGCCAATGAACCAGAGGCCCGTGATGGCGTCTTCACTGGCGGCGATGGTAATCCTTCCCAGGGGGGATTCGTATTCACAGGTGTATACCATATTTTTTCCTTTCCTTCCATAAAAGAGGGGCCCCGTGATGGGGCCTCTTTCTTATTCTTATTTCTTGAAATACTCGTTTGCCTGGCCGTAGGAGAATTGGCAGTTCAGGATGGAATCGCATTTCCCTTCTTTCAGGTCGTCTGCCATGTGAATCAGTTTTTCATAGATGCACCGGGATGGGCCGGATCCTGCACTCAGACGGCGGACGCCGGCCTTTTCCAGTTCCTTGAAGTCGTGGTATTTACCGTTGAGAAGGATGTTAATGGGCGCCGGAATTTCTTCCACGATCCGCTTGACCGCAGGAAGGTCTACAGGACCGGCTACGAATACGCAGTCGGCACCGGCTTCTGCATAGGTTTTGCCCCGTTCCAGGCTGATTTCCAGTTTCCTGTCTTCATCGCCTACATTGTACCAGTACGCATCGGTTCTGGCATTGATGACGAAATTCAGGGACAGTTCCTTTTTCAGTTCTTTCAGTACGTCGATGACCATGAGCTGTCTTTCCACCGGTCCCATGGCACCCTTCGGGTCTCCGTCTTCCACGTTGAATCCGGAAGCGCCGGCCAAAAGGAGGCGGCGGGCATTTTCCCTGATTTCTGCTGCTGTGTCCCCATAGCCCCGTTCAAAGTCTACGGACACCGGGATATTCACACGGCCGGTCATTTTGTGGACCACCCAGAGGAGGTCTTCGAAATCAATCTGCTGGCAGTCGGACTGGCCAAGGCTGTAGGCTACGCCGGCACTGGAGGTGGCGACGGCCTGGAACCCTTCGTTCTGGTAAACCACGGCACTGCCGATATCCCAGGCGTTGGGGAGGATAAACATGCCCTGCTCTTTGTGGAGGGCGGCAAATTTTTCGGTGCGGTGTCTGAGTTCTTCTGAAATAGTTTCCATGGTGTATGTCCTTTCTCTTTATATGACTGGAGGATTTCTTACCTTCTGTTCCTTCATCATACATGGTATACTATAATAATAAAAGTTCATTTTTCCTATAACAGTGTAGGTTATTTTTACAGCAGCAGGAAGGGAGCGGATGGCTGTGACCATTATGCAATTGCAGTATTTCTGCGCTGTCTGCCGGTACGGCAGTATTTCGAAGGCCGCTGAGGCCCTGTACGTTTCCCACCCCACCATTTCCGTGGCTATCAAGTCCCTGGAAAAGGAATTTTCCCTGGAGCTCTACGCCCATACGGGAAACCGGGTCATCCTGACGGAGGAGGGAAAGGCATTCTATCGAAAGGCCGTGGAAATCCTTGAGCGCTGCGACGACATGTATGCTACCTTTGCGGGCCGTCCGGAGGACAGCTACCCGGTGCATGTGGGTATCCCGCCCATCCGGTCCACCGTCATTTTCCCGGACCTGCTCCGGGAATTCCATGACCGGTACCCTATCCCCGTGGTGCTCCATGAATACAGTTCCCGCCGGTCCATGGAAAAGCTGGAAAACCATGAGCTTGACTGCTGCATGGTGAATTTCGGGGCGGACTCCCTGGCCCGCTTCCATTACCGGGTACTCCTGCAGGACCGGTTCGTGTTCTGCGTTTCCAAAGAAAACCCTTTAAGCCAAAAGGAGCAGGTGACGGCAAAGGACCTGGATGGGGTGCCCCTGATTCTCCAGAGCGATGATTCCGTGCTCAACGAGCCTTTGCTGCAGGCTTTCTATAAGGTGAATGCCCGTCCCAATCCTATCCTCTATTCCAGCCAGCTGGAAACGATCCTGAATTTTATCCGGGAAGGATCCTCCGGCGCCTTCCTCTACGGCACCATTGCCGATTCCCTCCGGAAAATCTCGGCAGGCCAGGGGGAAGAGGTTCTGGCAGTCCTTCCTTTCCGACCGGTGATTAAAGAGGAATTTGTGCTTTTCTGGCAAAAGGGGGGCTATATGAACCGGAATGTGAAGACCTGGATTTCATTTGTAAAAAACTATTTCAGTAAATATAAAGAACCGGCGCTCAACTGACTGGTGTGTCATATCAGGCAGATTTGCGTTATATCAGGGAGATCTCTCGACTCTCTCTCACATTCGATTTTTATGTTTCGCGTCATTGCGGCGCTTACCACCGCTCGAGATGACGGGGTGGGGTGGCAACTGATATATTTAATGCCTGTTAGCTGCTGCATTTATCCACCCTGGTCAACGGTAATCATTCATACAAATATATTTGCGACAAGACACTGGCGTGCCATAGAAAGGAGACCATTATGCGTATTGCTGTTTCTGCTCGTATCAGAAAGTCCATGGGTTCCCTGGTGGAGGGGATGCTTCCGGACTGTACCATTGACTGGCTGGAGGATATGAATCCTGAGGACCGTATATCATCGCTTACGGCGGCGGACATTGTCCTTTCCCGGAACCTGGTGGGGGATCTGACGAAGGAGGAACTGGCCCTCCTGGACCGGCCGAAGATGGTCCAGACCACGAGGACCGGCGTGGACCATCTTGACTTTTCGGTGCTGCCCAAAGGGATGCATCTCTACTGTAATTCCGGCGGCTGGGCGAGGGGGATTGCGGAGTCCGCCTGCGGCATGATTATCGCCCTGAACCGGTGCCTCCGGGAGCAGCTCCTGGACCTTCGGGCGGGAGATTTCCACATCCTGGGGTACCACCAGAAACTGCTCTCCGAACAGACGGTGCTCATTGCCGGATTTGGCGGTATCGGCCAGGCGGTGGCGGAAGTGCTCTCTCCCTTCCATCCAAAGCTCATGGCCATTTCCCGTCATAAGCCGCAGTCTTCCCTCCTGGCGGAATCCTTCACCATGGACCGGTGGGAAGAGGCGGTCCGGCAGGCGGACGTGCTGGTGCTGGCCATGCCCTGCACGAAGGAAACGGAGGGTCTCGTGGATGGACACATCCTCTCCCTCATGAAGAAAGACGCCATGATCGTGGACGTGGCCCGGGCGGCCCTCATAGACCATGAAGCCCTGCTGCAGCATGTGAAGGAAAATCCAAACTTCCACGTGGCCATGGACGTGTGGTGGCAGGAAAGCGAGGACTGGCCGAAAGAAGGGGACCCGCTCCTGGCATTCCCCAACGTCATCGGCAGCGCCCACAACGCAGAAATGAGCAGCACCGCCTATAAGGAAGCCCTGAAGAATGCCCTCACCAATATCCGGGCCTTCATGGACGGCAAGCCGGTGAAGGGAAAAGTGAACAGGGAGGAGTATAAGTAAGATCGAGTTCGAGGCCGAGATTGAGGGGGGATGGGCCAAAGGCCCTGAAGGCCTGGATCTAGATCTAGGTCTAGATCTCCAGCGGCTTCGCCGCGGGGTCCAGTGGCTGAGGGGCGTGCGAACATGTGGGGCTTTGAGCCTTGAGCCTTGAGCCTTGAGCTGGACAGGCCCATTGGCCGGATGGTCAGTGCCACATACGATGATTGGCGGTGTGGCTGTTAGACGATAGATGATAGACGATAGAGGGTCCGCCTGCGACGCTTCCATCAGTTTCCGTCAGCTAACCCCAGCCCCGTGGGGAGCCCCTGCCCGACTTCGCTGGGAAAGGGTTCACTGGATTTTCGCTCGCTAACGCTCACTACAGCACGGCTATCAGCGACTCACGACAATTTGTGCGTCGCTGGCGCTCCTTCAAATTGTGTTCGCTGCTGTAACTCCAGCTCGCTTGCTTCCCCGAGGAAGGGGCCTCGTGCTGAGTCATTCTTACGTTATTTGGGCAGAGTCGTTAGGATCCCGACTGCGGCGGAGCCGCTGCAATCCTCGATCTCGATCTCGATCTCGATCTCAATCTCGGTCTCGGTCTCGATCTTTCATCTCACATTTAATCATTTCTATACTTTTAAGTACTGATAAACGTTTTAAATGAAAGCTGAATTTCATAGATAGGGTGATTGATTATTAGGCGAAATATAGTATAATAATTATAGAAGGATAAGCATTCCGCTTATTCAAGAAAGGGGGATTTCGTTATGGAATTAACGGTTAGAGGAAAAAATCTGGAAATCACTGACGCACTGCATTCCTATGTAGAAAAACACACAGGCAAGATTCAGAGATATTTTGATAAACCCATCAAAATTAATGTTCTCCTTCGTATTTCCAATCTCACAAAGACCTGCGAAGTCACGGTTTTCGTGGACGGTGTCATTCTTCGTGGCGTTGAAAAGTCCGATGACATGTACAAGTCCATTGACCTGGTATTTGACAAGGTAGAACGTCAGATTCACAAGTATAAGACCCGTCTTGCAAAACGGTTCAAGGAAAAACATACCTTCAGTCCTGCTTTCATCCAGGAGAAGGAACCGGCGCCGGTTGCTGCGGATTCGGAGTTTGAAATCGTGAAGACAAAGCACTTCAATATCAGCCCCATGTCTCCGGAAGAAGCCATCCTGCAGATGAACCTTCTGGGCCACAATTTCTTCATGTTCTTCAATTCCGACACCGATGCCATGGCTGTGGTTTATCGTCGGGATGACGGCAAGTATGGCCTCATTGATGCGAATAAATAAAAATTTGCATAATTTTTACAGAAAAGGAGCGGTTTTTCCCGCTCCTTTTTTGACTATGGTGGCCTGTTTTGTTAAAATAAACTAGATGTGTTCTGTATTGGAATTCGTTAAGTCTATGAAACTTGCATAAGGAGTTGTTTCAATGTTTGATAAGTTTTTTGACAGGCTGTTCAACGGGTCGAATGAAAAAGAAATCAAGAAGATCCGCAAAATCGTGGAACAGCAGATCAATCCGCTGGAAGACGGACTGAAGAAACTCAGTGATTCTTCCCTGGCCAACAAGACCAATGAATTCAAGGCGCGGCTGGCCAAGGGAGAAACTTTGGATGATCTCCTGCCGGAAGCATTTGCCGTCATCCGTGAAGCATCCCGCCGTGTACTGGGTATGCGTCACTTCGATGTGCAGCTCATCGGCGGCATCATTCTCCATCGGGGCAATATTGCCGAGATGTGCACCGGCGAAGGTAAAACCCTGGTGGCTACGGCGCCGGTTTACCTGAATGCCCTGGAAGGCAAGGGCGTCCACGTCATTACGGTGAATGATTACCTGGCCAAACGAGACAGTGAATGGATGGGCCAGGTGTATAAATTTCTCGGCCTGTCTGTAGGCCTTATCGTTCATGACCTGGATTTCCAGCAGAGAAAGATCGCTTACAATTCCGATATTACCTACGGAACGAACAACGAATTCGGTTTCGATTACCTCCGTGATAACATGGTCACCTCCCTGGACCAGATGGTGCAGCGGCCCCTCCATTACTGCCTCATCGATGAAGTGGACTCCATCCTCATCGATGAAGCCCGTACGCCGCTGATTATTTCCGGTCCCGGCCAGAAATCCACGGATAACTACTACCTCATGGCAAAACTGGTGCCGAACCTGAAGAAGGATGAGGACTACACCATCGATGAAAAGCAGAAGACCGTGGCGCCTACGGAAGCAGGCGTGGCGAAGATGGAAAAAATGCTGCACGTGGACAACCTATACGATGCGGAAAACCTGGAACTGAACCACCTCTTCGTACAGGCCCTCCGTGCCCAAACTATGATGCAGCGGGATAAGGATTACGTAGTGAAGGACGGGGAAGTGGTCATTGTCGATGAATTCACAGGCCGCCTCATGTACGGCCGCCGCTACTCCGACGGCCTCCACCAGGCCATCGAAGCGAAGGAAGGTCTGGAAGTCCAGAGAGAAAGCCAGACCCTGGCTACCATTACCTTCCAGAACTACTTCAGAATGTACGACAAGCTGGCCGGCATGACCGGTACCGCCAAGACGGAAGAACAGGAATTCATCAAGATTTATGGACTCCCGGTTCTCCAGGTTCCGACGAATAAGCCTATCCAGCGTAAAGACCTGCCGGACGTGGTCTTCAAGACCAAGCGGGGCAAGTACAGGGCTGTGGTGAAGGAAGTCCAGCGCCGCCACGCTACGGGCCAGCCGATCCTGATCGGTACCACATCCATCGAACAGTCCGAAGAACTGTCCCACATGCTGGATGCGGCAAAGATTCCCCATTCCGTGCTGAATGCGAAGTATCATGAAAAAGAAGCAGCCATCGTGGCCCTGGCAGGCCAGAAGGGTGCTGTCACCATCGCCACCAACATGGCCGGCCGTGGTACCGATATCCAGCTGGGCGAAGGGGTAGCTGAACTGGGCGGTCTTGCCATCATCGGCACCGAACGTCACGAAAGCCGCCGTATTGATAACCAGCTCCGCGGCCGTGCCGGCCGTCAGGGGGACCCGGGATCCAGCCAGTTCTTCCTGTCCCTGGAAGATGACCTGCTCCGTATTTTCGGCGGTGACAACATCAAGAAGTTCATGGAAAAGATGGGCCTTGATGAAGATGAACCGATTAACAGCAAAATGGTTTCCAACGCCATCCAGAAAGCCCAGAAGCGGGTGGAAGCCAGAAACTTTGATATCCGTAAGTACGTCCTGGAATACGACGATGTCATGAACCAGCAGCGCAAGGTGGTCTATGAACAGCGCCGGAAGATCCTGGAAGGGGAAAACATGAAGGACCAGGTCCTCCGCATGGTGGATACCATCATCGAAAAGGGAATGGAAAAATATGCGGACCCGAAACTCTATCCGGAAGAATGGGATTTCGCAGGCCTCCTGAAGTACAGCGAAAAGTATTTCCTGGCTCCCGGCGATATTACGCTGGATGAAATCGAAGACATGAGCCGGGAAGAAGTAGAAGACAAGCTGAAGACCGTGGCCCATGAAACCTACGAAGCCCGGGAAAAGTCCATCGGTTCCCCCATGATGCGGGAACTGGAAAAAGCGGTCATGCTGAAGGTGGTAGACTCCAAGTGGATGGAACACCTGGATGACATGGATATGCTGAAAGAAGGCATCGGCCTCCGGTCCTACGGCCAGAGAAACCCGATCGTGGAATACAAGGTGGAAGCCTACGATATCTTCGAAGAAATGCAGCAGTCCATGATTGAGACCATCGTGCTCTACCTCTACCATATCCAGATCCGCTTCGCCACCGACGAAGGGGCCCACCTGGAAAAACGGGAAGCCCCGAAGGCGGAAGACCACCTCAAAGGAGCTACCGCCCACTACGTAGACGAAAACCCGCCGGAAGCAGCGGATGAGAAGAAATAAGAGTTTTTGAGACCGAGTCCGAGATCGAAGGGTCAAGCGGCTGCGCCGCATCCATCCTGCGGCTTTGACGCGGCCCTTCTCCAAGGGCCTGCATGGGTACGGGATAGCGCATCTGGAGCTATTGACTGCTGTGGCGGTCTTTAGCGGCTATTGCAGGAAACGTTTACTGCATCTTTAGCGAGAGCCCCCCTCCGCCCTTCGGGCACCTCCCCCATAGATGGGGGAGGTAGATCATGTTGATAACCTCCCCTCTTTAGAGGGGAGGGGGACCGCTTGCGGTGGAGGGGTGTCCGGTGGGTGGCCGTGAAGCGGCTGATCTGCTTAAGGCTGAAGGCTCAATGCCCCACCCGTTCGCATGCCAGTCGGCCACATACGCCGCAGGCGGTTCGCCTCGGTCTCGATCTCGACCTCGATCTGTCACGTATTATGTCAATTTTACTAATAAAAACTATGTAACTATATTACCGAAAGCGAGATGATTATTCAGAATGCTGGAAGATTTGAAAAAAACCTTAACCGAACTCCTGAGTCATGAAAAAGAAATAAGGGATTCACTTTGACTTACCTCAGCTGAAGGAACGTATCAGAAGTTACGACGTTCAGATGAGTGACCCCACATTCTGGGACAATGCAGAAAAGGCCCGCCAGATTTCCCAGGAAGCCACGGAGGCAAAGGATGCCTACGAGACCTACACGAAGCTCTTTGACCGGGCGGAGGGATTGAAGGACCTCCTGGACCTGGCCATTGAAGAAGACGACCAGTCCATGGAACCGGAAATCGCGAAGGAAATCAATGAAGTGAAGGAAATCATGGACAAGAAGGAAATCGAACTCCTTCTGTCTGGCAAGTACGACGCCAACAACGCCATCCTCACGTTCCACGCCGGTGCCGGCGGCACGGAAGCCCAGGACTGGACGGAAATGCTGATCCGCATGTACATGAAGTGGGCGGAGGCGGAAGGGTTCCAGCTGGAAGAACTGAACCGTCTTGACGGCGATGAAGCGGGCATCAAGAGTGCCGAATTCATGGTAAAAGGCAAGTATGCCTACGGTTTCCTGAAATCCGAGAAAGGCGTGCATCGGCTGGTCCGCATTTCTCCTTTTGATGCGGCCAAGAGGCGCCATACCTCTTTCTCTGCTGTAGACGTGATGCCGGAAATCGACGACGATGTACAGGTGGACCTGAACATGGACGATGTGCGGGTGGACTACTACCGTTCCAGTGGTGCCGGCGGCCAGCACATCAATAAGACCAGTTCCGCGGTCCGCATGACCCATATTCCTACGGGCATTGTGGCGGCCTGCCAGAATGAACGAAGCCAGTTCCAGAATAAGGAACAGTGCCTCCGCCTCCTCCGGGCCAAGCTCTATGAATATGAAATGAAGAAACATGAACAGGAAGTGTCTGCCCTGGAAGGGGACCAGCAGGCCATCGAATGGGGCAGCCAGATCCGTTCCTACGTTTTCCAGCCTTATACACTGGTAAAGGATAACCGCACCGGTGTGGAAACGGGGAATATCCAGGGTGTCATGGATGGGGATTTGGATCCCTTCATCGAAGGATACCTGAAGATGAATAAGTTTAAGGCAAAAGCAAAGGCATAATAATAGGGGAGAACTATATGAGGGGCATACAGAACAGCGCCTGGAAGGTGCTCACTGTCCTCATTCTCATCGGCATCATCGCTGCAGGGATTATTTCCCTGCAGCGTAGCCATGTGGAATCGGCAGCAAGCACCGTGGAAAATGTATACGACTATTACAATATCATCGACAATGCGGCGGTGGAGAAGAAATCTCCGGACGCCCTCTTTGACCTGTATCGAAAGAGCGGTGTCACCTCGGTGGCTGTGTACGACGAGACCATGGAAAAACTGGTGAACCACGATTTCCTCCGGGCCTATCGGGGCAGCGATTTTGCGTTCCGGAATCCCGGTGTGGAAGGAATTTCCTATAATAAAATCTATATCCAGCCGGTGATGAATGATAAGGGCAAGGCCTTCTTCGATGAAGCAAAGGAACACCTGGCTCTCGTCATGGACAAAGACGATGTGAAGACCATCACTGTGAACGGCGTGGAGACATTGGAAGTGGATGCGGTGTACAACCAGTTCATGACCATGCCTCTCGGCGTGTTCCAGCAGTCCGTGAAGGATGCCTCCACCCATGGCATGTACGTGGTGCTGCGGCCGAATAACCAGGCCCACGTGACAAAGGCCTATGTGGACCTGTTCCTGAAGGCTTTGGACTCTTCGGATAAGGTGAGCGCCGTCATTTTCCAGGGTAAAGAAGTGCTGGGATATAAGGATTACCTGAAGTATCTCTCCGGTGAACTGGAAAAACGGCACATTCCCATGGCCCTCATTGAAGCCCAGAGCCAGCTCGGCTTCGAGCGGCAGTCGGGAAATGTGGAAATGGCCACTCTCTCGAACTACGACGTGGTCCGTCTCTACGCCATGTCCAAGGATGAACTGATCAAGCTGGATCCGAGGGAAGCGGCATCCCGGTTCTATATTTCCGATATCGAACGGAATATCCGGATGAATCTGTTCCCGTCCTACAAGTTCCCCCTGGAAGGAAAGACCCTGTCCGAGACCAATGCCTCCTACATTGCTGATGTCACGGAACGTCTGGAAAACCACGGCTTCACCGTAGGAAAGGCTTCTGTCATGGATGCCTGGTTCCCGAGGAATATCCTCCGGAGCCTTACCATGGTGGGTGCCCTGTCCCTGGTGGTGCTGACGGTCATTCTCCTCATTCCTTACCTTAAAAAATATGTGTATGTCCTGGAAATCCTGGGACTTCTTGTGACCCAGGGGATGTTCTGGGTAATGCACTCCATCCTGCCACTGCAGATGCTGGCCCTGGGGACCGCCATCTGTACGCCGGTGGTGGTGGTGGCACTCTTCCTGAATTACTGCGTGAAGAAAAAGGACACCGCCTTCAAAGACGTGGGGTGGGGGAAACTGTTCCTCGAATCCCTGGCGGTGCTCTGGTGCGCCGGCATCCTTTCCCTGGCCTGTGCCGCCATGGTGAGCGGCCTTCTGGGAGATATCCGGTTCCTTCTGGAAATGCAGATTTTCCGTGGCGTGAAAGTGACATTCCTCATGCCGGTAATTCTCATTTCCATCATCTATATCCAGAAGTTCCCCTTCTTCGGACAGGTGGTGTCTTCGGATAAGGACTTCATCCGGTTCGTGAAGAAGTTCTGCAGCGTCCAGATCCGTCTTGGCCTCCTCGTGGGCCTTGGCCTCCTGGCCATTGTGGGCTTTGTCTTCATCGGCCGCAGCGGCAACAACGGCGCTCCGGTGCCGGGATTTGAAATCGCCCTGCGCCGTTTCCTGGAAAATCTTATGTATGCCCGGCCCCGGGAGAAGGAATTCCTCTTCGGCCATCCCGCGGTGCTCCTCTCCCTGGCAGCGCTCTATCGGAAATGGCCACAGATTCTCCATTATTTCCTCATCCTGGCAGTCACCATCGGCCAGGGATCCATGGTGGAAACCTTTGCCCACATGCGGAGCCCCTACATGCTGAGCCTCATCCGAGGTCTCGACGGCCTGGCGGCCGGCAGTCTTTCCATGATTGCCGCCCTCATTGCCGTCATGATCCTCGTGCGCATTACCAAGTACTTCGGAGAAAGATATGGCAAAGTATAATATCGTCATCTCCGGGTATTATGGGTTCAATAATGCCGGTGATGAAGCCATGCTGACGGCTATCCTCCAGGCCCTGCGGAAAACATTCGATGATCCCGAGATCACCGTGATTTCCGGAAACCCTGGGGCCACGGCCAGGGCATTTGGCGTTCGGGCGGTGCCCCGATTTTCCATTTCTTCCATATTGTCCGCCCTTTTTCATTCGGACCTTCTCATCAGCGGCGGCGGCAGCCTCCTGCAGGATGTGACGAGTTGGAAGAGTATGATTTATTACCTCACCATCATTACGATAGGTGTGTTTTTCCGGAAACAGGTATTCCTCTATTCCCAGGGCATCGGCCCCGTGCGGTACCGGGCCATCCGCATTATCCTGAAGCATGTGCTGAACCATGTGGATGCCATCACCGTGCGGGATAAGGAGTCCAAGGGATTCCTCCAGCGGCTGGGGGTGAAGCGGAAGATTTACACCACCGCCGATGCAGTGCTGTCCCTTTCGCCGGCGGACCTGTCACTGGGAAAGAAAATCCTTCAGAAATACCATGTGCCGGAGGACCGTAAAAAAGTGGGAATCGCTATCCGCTACTGGGATGGCGCCGGCAGCTGGATGGAAAAGCTGAAAATCTGCGTGGAAAAACTGGAAAAAGCAGGCTATTCTATCGTTTTCATCCCCATGCAGCATCCGGAGGATGTGAAGGCGGCACAGTCCATCGGCGCCCTTGGGGACCATGTGTATATCCTCCCCGACGATTACTCCATCGATGAACTCATGTCCCTCATCGGAAACATGGACGGCCTTCTCGGTATGCGCCTCCATGCCCTCATTTTTGCTTCCCTCATGCATGTACCGTTCCTCGGGATTTCCTATGACCCGAAGATTGATAATTTCCTGGCCCTCATCGACCGGAAACCGGCCTGTTCTGTCTCCCACATGGACGGTGAGAAGTTGTATAATGATACGTGTAACCTTCTCACGTCCCCCCATGATCCGGAGACCTGGGACAGGGTAGATGACCTGAGGAAACAGGCATTGCAGAATGTAGAAATATTGAAGAATCTGGTTAAACAAAAGGAGGAAAACTGATGAGTCACCTTTCCACTGAAGAAATCGCTGCCCTCAAGGACAAAGCAAAACAGGTGCGCATTGATATCCTGAAAATGATTACGAAGGCCAATTCCGGCCACACCGGCGGTTCCCTGTCGGTGGCAGACCTTCTGACACTCCTCTATTTCAAGGAAATGAACGTGGATCCCAGGGATCCCCACAAGGCTGACCGGGACCGGCTCGTCCTCTCCAAGGGCCATGCGGCTCCTGCCATGTATGCGTGCCTGGCAGATAAGGGTTATTTCCCCATGGAAGAACTGAACCACCTGCGCCAGGCGGGCCACATGCTCCAGGGGCACCCGGACATGAAACACACCCCCGGCGTGGATATGACCACCGGCTCGCTGGGACAGGGCATCAGCGCTGCCTGCGGCATGGCCCTGGCTTCGAAAATTGACAATGCCTCCTGGCGGGTGTATGCCGTCCTGGGGGATGGGGAACTGGAAGAAGGCCAGGTCTGGGAAGCAGCCATGTACGCGGCCCACTACAAACTGGACCATTTGACTGCCTTCGTGGACAACAACGGCCTCCAGATCGACGGACCCATTACGGAAGTTATGTCTTCCCTGCCGATTGGTGAAAAATTCAAAGCTTTCGGCTGGCATGTACTCGAAGTGAACGGACACGATTTTGCTGCCCTCCACGATGCCATCGAAGAAGCAAAGACTGTCAAAGGACAGCCCACCATGATCGTCATGAAGACGGTGAAAGGCAAGGGCGTCCCGGAAATCGAAAACAAAGTGGGCTGGCACGGCAAGGCTCCTACGGAAGAAGAATGTGAACGTTTCATTAAAGCAGTAGAGGAGGCACAGTGATGGGTAAGGCAACACGTGATGCATATGGGGAAGCGCTGAAAGAACTGGGCGCTGTAAATCCGGATATTGTGGTGCTGGACGCAGACCTTTCTGCCTCCACGAAGACCCAGGTCTTCGCCAAGGCCTACCCGGACCGTTTCTTTGATACGGGGATTGCCGAAGCCAATATGATGGGCGTAGCGGCAGGGCTGGCAGCAGCTGGGAAGATTCCCTTTGCCTCTACCTTCGCCGTATTCGGCGCCGGCCGGGCTTATGAACAGATCCGCAATTCCATCTGCTACCCGAAACTGAACGTGAAGGTAGCCGTTACCCATGCGGGCCTCACCGTAGGGGAAGACGGAGCTACCCACCAGATGCTGGAAGACATTACCCTCATGCGGGCACTTCCGAACATGACGGTTATCGTTCCTGCAGACGCAGCTGAAACAAAGGCTGCCGTAAAATGGGCCGCTTCCTATTACGGCCCCGTGTACATCCGCATGGGCCGGGCCAAAGTGGATGATATCATGCCGGAAGACTATACCTTCCAGCCCGGGAAGAGCTATGAAGTGTGCGAAGGCAGCGATGTAACCATCATTGCCTGCGGCATTATGGTGGCCAAGGCCAAAGAAGCCCATGATGCCCTTCTCAAGAAAGGTATTTCCGCGCGGGTCATCAACATGGCCTCCATTAAACCGATTGACGAAGAAGCGATTATCAAAGCATCTAAAGAAACCGGTGCCATTGTGACCTGTGAAGAACACACAGTAAAAGGCGGTCTCGGCGGCGCTGTGGCAGAAGTACTCGCCCTGAACGCTCCGTGCCCCATGGCCATGGTAGGCACAGAAGACACCTTCGGCCAGTCCGGTAAGGCCGATGAACTGCTGAAAGTCTATGGCCTCACAGCAGAACATATCGCCGAAGAAGCGGAGAAGCTGGTTCAGAAAAAGAATTGAGATTGAGTTTTGAGAATTGAGGCCCCGCGCTGCGCCGTTGGAAAGTGGCTAGTAGCTAGTAGCTATAGTGAACGACAAAAATAACTTTATTTAAAGCTGCACAGGGTTCGAAGCTGATTATTTGGCTTTTTCCAAGCCTCGAATGCTTTTTCAACTGTTTCCATAAGTTCCATTAAGGTTGCAAAGAAACGATTGTGTGTATATTCTCTGCGGGTTTTTCTCCAAACCTGTTCGATTGGATTCAGATCAGGTGAATAGGGAGGAAGCATCAAAATTGTAATTTTATCTGATATATCCGCATATTCTGGCCGCTTTTCTACAGCAATTAGTCGATAGGCCTTTTTGTGCCAAGGGGCATTGTCCATTACCAGAACATAATGCTTGCCTTCCGGCAACGGTTTTGCAGCCAAGAACTCACGAATAGAGGCTATTGTGGTCTCATAGTTGAATTTCTCCGGCTTTGTCGTAAATAACTCTCCGGTTTCTGGGATAACAAACCCACTATAAGGAGACTTGAAACGTGCCGGGAATGATTTCACCTTAGGTGCACTGCCTTTTTCATACCATCCACGTGTAATTGTAGTCTGAATTTGGAAATGCACTTCGTCCTGAAATGTCAGAATTGCGGTACTGTCTGCTTTTACTTCGTCGATTTTTTTTAAAGGCAATTCGTGCATCCGTATCTTCGTATCCCTTGGATGGATATAGTTGGGGGCGGATAAGGGAAAAGCCCAGACTGTGAAATAGACGTTGGCATTGTCTAACGCTTAGCGTAGTGTTGTACTTACTACTGATATAGTCAGACAAGCTCGGCCCATCCCAGACATTGTAGCCGTATTGTTTTGGCTCGGAAGTAAGGGCCTGCTTGATTTCTTTTAGCTGCCCGTTGGTAAGCTTTGAGGGCCGGCCTTTGTGCCCTTTTAATTTAAGTGCGTCAAAGCCCTTTTCATCAGCAATTTTTACCCAGGATGAAATTGTCATCTTGCTTACACCAGCTAATTTACTGATTTGGGAAGCAGACAAACCGGATAGAACCATGTTTACGGAGAATACTCTGAAATGGAACCTGGCGTCATCAGTAGACGACATAATCTCCTTACCTTGTCTCAAAAGTTCTTCCGGATCAGTGTGATACTTTCGATTGTTCATATGTACTGTACCTCCAATTGAAGTATAGCACATAGATGCATTGATTTAAAATAAAGTAATTAATGTCGTTTACTATAGTAGCTAGTGGCTAGGTGATCAGCGGCTGCGCCGCATCCATCCTGCGGCTTTGCCGCGCCCCTTCTCTAGGGGGCTGCATGGGTACTGGATAGCTCATTTGGAACGTTAAAACTTCTAGCGAGGCTTCCGGACAGCAAGTGCCCCCTTGGAGATGGAAGTGCTTCGGCCGGGCTCTAAGGTGCTCGCTTAATGTGCAGGCTATGCTCGCTGATGAGCCCGGCTTGGGCATCCTCTGCAGGATGCCCACAGAGGACTTCCAAGTTTGGCCTGAGTACAAAAGGCGCTTAGCCTGCACATAAAAGCGCTTTCCTTATAGGCCAAACGGCGGCAGCCCGAAGGGCGGGTTCTGCGAAGCAGATGATGTTGCTTACCCAGCTCTTCACATGCAGCTGTTAACGATCCCGGCAATCCATCCTGCGGCTTTGCCGCGCCCCTTCTCTAAGGGGCTGCATGGGTACGGGATAACTCATCTGGAGCTATTTGCTGTTGTGGTCATTTTCGGCCGCGAAGCGGCTATTCTGCTCAAGGCTCAAGGCTGAAGGCTCAATGCCCCTACACGTTCGCACGCCCCTTGGCCACTCCAGCGCCGCAGGCGGATGCTCTCGATCTCGACCTCGGTCTCCATCTCATGGCGGCGAAGCCGCTATTTCTATTTACATCACTAGAAAGTGAGGATTGAATGATAACTTTTGACCAGGTATCATTGCAGTATGACTCCAAACATACAGCTCTCAAAAATATTTCTATCCACATAGACAAAGGGGAGTTCGTATTCGTTGTAGGCCCCTCAGGCGCCGGTAAGTCCACCTTTGTGAAGGTGCTCACCCATGAACTGGTGCCGGAACAGGGGACGGTCGTCGTCAATGGTATCAATATTACGAAACTGAAACGGAGCAAGGTGCCCTATTATCGGCGTACCCTTGGCATCGTGTTCCAGGATTTCCGCCTTCTTTCTGAAAAGACGGTATTTGAAAATATTGCCTTCGTTCTCCGGGTGACCGGAGCGAAGTCCAGGGAAATCAAGGAACGGGTGAATAACGTTCTGGACCTTGTAGGTCTTCGGAATAAGGCAAAGGAGCTTCCGTCCAAGCTTTCCGGTGGGGAACAGCAGCGGGTGGCTATCGCCAGGGCCCTGGTGAACCAGCCCCTTCTTCTCATCGCCGATGAACCGACGGGCAATCTGGACCCGGTGACTTCGGAAGAAATCATGAAGCTCTTCAACCGGATCAACCACATGGGCACCACCATCATCATGGTGACCCACAATAAGGACCTGGTCAATGCCATGCACAAGCGGGTCATTAACATTGAAGACGGCCGTATCATCGCGGACCAGGAAAAAGGGGGATACCACTTACATGTTTAGTTCTTTTGGTTATTTCTGGAAAGAGACATTCCATTCCCTCTTCCGAAATAAATTCATGGCCATTGCCTCTGTGCTTACAGTGACCCTGTCCATGTTCATCCTGGGTGTATTCCTCTGTGCCGTGCTGAATATCAACCACATGGCTACCTACCTGGAAAGCCAGGTGGAAATGACGGTATACCTGAAGGATGGTCTTACTACGGACCAGGTCATGGGGGTGGGCAAGAAGCTGAAGGCCCAGCCTGAGCTGAAATCTATTTCCTTCAAGAACAAGGACCAGGCCTTTGCTGATTTCAAGAAAAACCTGGGAGACCAGCAGGGCATCCTGGATGCCATCAACGGCAACCCGCTGCCTGCTTCCTATTCCACGTCCTTTGCCAATCCCCAGGCCCTGAAAAACGCAGCGGCCATTGTGGCGAAGTACCCGGAAGTGGATTCCGTCCAGTATGGCCAGGACATTATCGAACAGCTCTATAAGGTGGCCCAGGTCATCCGTATCGGCGGCATTATCCTCATCGTCTTCCTGGCGGGAGCAGAACTGTTCATTATTTCCAATACCATCCGGCTCACCGTATTTGCACGGCGCCGGGAGATCCAGATCATGAAATACGTAGGAGCCACCAATGGCTTCATTCGGTGGCCCTTCATTTTCGAAGGTATGGTCATCGGCTGCATCGGTTCCGGCATTGCCGCCTTTATCCTCTGGGAAGGATACAAGGTAGTACTTTCGGAACTGGTGAGCGCGGGCCTTGTATTCATCCCCATGATTCCGCTTTGGCCCTTCGTGGGCTACCTCACCGCTATTCTCCTGGCGGCCGGTATTATCATCGGGATTCTGGGCAGTACCATTTCCCTTCGCAAGTATATGAAGGTGTAAGAGAGCATGAAAAAATCCCAATCTATTCTGGCTGCCCTCGCCATCTCCATCGTACTTGGCGGAGGCGCCCTGTATGCCCCGGTCCATGCGGATGACCTGGACGACCAGGTCCAGGACCTCCAGGGTCAGATCGATTCCTCCCGTCTGGAGCAGGAAAACTGGGAACAGGTCATCCAGGATGTGAGCGCCAAGCTGAAAAGTATCCAGGCAGACCTGGATGCGGCAACGGCTAAGTTGAAGAGCATCCAGGCCCAGCAGGCCCAGATCAACGCCCAGATTGAACAGACAAAGGTAGACATTGCCAAAGCCGAGGCTTACCTGAAGACGCGGCAGGCAGTGCTGAACCGCCGGGTCCGGGCCATCTACATGCATGGCCAGCTGAATTACCTGGAAGTCATCCTCGGTGCCAACAGCTTCTCGGACTTTGCAAACCGCTTGGAACTCCTGAAGCGGGTCATCCATTCGGACTACAGCCTGATCCTGGAAATCCAGAAACAGAAGGCCGCTATTGAAGCCAAGAAGGCCCAGCTGGAAGAAGATAAGAAACAGCTGGATGCCCTGGCAGCGGAAGCGGAAAAGACGCAGAAAGAAATCGCCGCCAAGAAAGCGGAACAGCAGAAAGTACTGGACGCAGCGAAGAACAATAAGGCCGCCGCAGCCCAGATGGAACGAGACCTGAACTCCCAGCTGGACCAGGTCAGAAACCTGATCCAGCAGCGCCTGGCCGCTGCAGAAGCAGCGCGGCAGGCAGCCCAGCAGCAGGCTGCTTCCGACGATGGAGGCGGCAGTGGCGGAGGAAGCGATGATGGCTACGTACAGGGGACCGGCTCCCTCGGCTGGCCCTGCAGTGGTCCCATCACGTCTCCCTTCGGTTATCGTACCCATCCGATTTTCGGGACTACCATTTTCCATGCCGGTATCGATATCGGTGTAGACTATGGCACGCCGATCCATGCGGCGGACAGCGGCACCGTGGTCTATGCAGGCTGGATTTCCGGTTACGGCAATGCAGTCATTATTGACCATGGCGGCGGACTGTCCACCCTTTACGGCCACAACCAGTCTTTGGCGGTAGGCGAAGGACAGTCTGTATCCAAGGGACAGGTAGTCGCTTATGCCGGTTCCACCGGTAATTCCACCGGACCGCACTGCCACTTCGAAGTGGATGTGAACGGTTCTCCGGTTAACCCCCTGGGGTATCTGTAATGAACGAAAAAAAGAAGCAGATTCTTGTAAAAATCTCATCCTATGCCGCCGCCGTGATCATCGGCGGCGCAGGAATTACATTCGGCGGAGCCGCCCTCCTCACGGGCGGTCATCCGCTGGATTTTTTCCATTTTCTGAAGACCTACACCATGGTGAAGGCCAACTATTTCCGCCCCATCGATGAAGACGCCCTCTGGGAAGGAGCGGCCTCCGGCATGATGGACAGCCTGGACGATCCCTACACGAAGATTCTGGCGGGGGATGACTATAAGTCCTTCATGGAATCCACCAGCGGGGAATACGGCGGCATCGGTGTAGTCATGGGCCTGGACGGGAATTCGAAAATCCGTATTTTCAATGTCTTCCCTGACAGCTCTGCCGAAGAGGCTGGGCTGAAAGAGGGAGATGAAATCCTTTCCGTCGACGGTACCGATGTGAGCGAACTGGGCCTCACCGGCACCGCCCAGACAGTCCGTGGCGATAACGGCACCCAGGTAAAACTGACGGTGCTCCGGGACGGGGAGACCCTGTCCTTCGACGTCCCCCGGTCCAATATTTCCCTGCCCACGGTCACCAGCCGCATGGTGAAGGACAATATCGGCTACATCCATATTTTCTCCTTCAGCCGCCACACGCCGGATGAATTCAAAAAGCTCCTGGTAGGACTTAAAGAAAAGGGCTGTGAAAAACTGATTATTGACGTCCGCATGAATCCCGGCGGTATGATCGACTCGGTGGTGGCCATTGCGGACCAGATCCTCACTCCCGGCACCGTAGTGAGCTATCATGCTAAAGCCATTGGCAGCAAGGTGTACAAAGTGAAAGGGGTGGAGAACCCCATGCCCATGGTAGTCCTCATCGACAAGAACAGTGCCAGCGCCTCGGAAATCCTGGCGGGTGCCGTGCAGGACCGGAAAGAAGGCACCATCATCGGTGAAACCAGCTACGGTAAAGGCACGGTGCAGGCGGTCTTCGACCAGGGCAACCAGACGGCGGTGAAAGTATCCATCGCCGAATACAAGACCCCCTTGGGCCGGTCCATCAATAAAGTAGGCATTACCCCGGACATCCCGGTAGAACAGACCGGAAGCCTCTTCAGTCCTTCCACAGACAACGTGCTGCAGAAGGCAGTAGAGGTACTGGAAGGGGAATAAGGGCATACAAAAAGCTGTGAAGAACTTTCTTCACAGCTTTTTTGATCAGATTGAGACCGAGGTATCAGCCTGCGGCCAAGGGGAACGTGGCGGCGCTAGTGAGATCGAGGTCGAGACCGAGATTGAGTAGATTCGCAACTATGTTGCCATTTCTATTGACATTACCCACACCCCGTCATCTCGAGCGGTGTGATCATGCCAAATGACCGTGTATATAAAAATCGCTACAGCTACGAAGAGTCGAGAGATCTCTCTGGTAAATGCCTATGACGGGCTTTTAATCACATAGGGGAGTGAAATAGTCGGAAGCGTCGCCTTATGAAACACACCAGCGGCTTCGCCGCGGGATATGTCGGATAACTGATTCCCCAGACCGGTGGATGGTTCATAAGGGTGGTGGGTTGGCATCGCTCCGCTCGCCAACCTGGTTGTGGATGCTTCGCACCGGGGGCATAAGGGGGATCAGCGGCTTTCGCCGCAGGTGGATTCCTAAAGACTCTGTCCCAAAAACGAGCAATTGACTCTACAGTAGGCTCTCTTCCCAGAAGAGAGGTGCCCACCGGGCTGAGAGATGGTGATGGGTTCTAAGGCAGTTCTGACGGCTGGGTGTAAGCCATGAATGGTGAGAAGTGGCTAAGGGGTAATGCCCTGCGGGCAATGTGGCTCAGGGGGAACGGGCTTCGCCCGAGGGGAAGGTGGCGGCGCACAATTTATACTGCGCCGCCTTTTGATTTTCCCTCCGTAAAACCGCTATCATCCGTGTGAATCCATACCTTTATCGTCATCTCGAGCGGTGGCAAGCGGAGTAGTGACGGTGCTGTCAAAAATCGCTACAGCTACGATGAGTCGAGAGCCTGCTAACATAAAGTCAAGCCTTTTTTTGTAAATTTTTTTGGCTCTGTTTGCTACACGCCAAAAGCCCACCATTTCAGGTGGGAATAATTTAGCTTATATTAATTTCTACAGTAATTCAGCCTAATGCCGCTAAACTGGCTCTTACGCCATCTTGGACTACATGGGGCCATGTGAGACTAAATCAGATAAAAGCATGGAAAACTGCCCTGACCTGATTTAGACTACATGATTCACCCAATCTGTGCTATATGACTTTTTACGCAGTTTTGGATACATTCATCTGACCTGCTGACGTCTTATCCTGAATAAACGATGAATTCTGTTTATTTTGCATATAATCACGTACTGTACCGTAATAGATCCTCAGAAATTTATTCGCACCAGCTGTCATATAAACGAGATATTTCTTACCTTAATTGCGCTTTTTCACTATAAAGTCATATACCCGGTCTCCTTGAGGTTTTCTGGCCAGCTTTGATGTCATGATAAGGTATAATGCCCGCCGAAGTTCCGGTGATCCGATTTTTGTAGCTCGAGAGCTTTTCGGCTTGTCGTCACCTGATTCATGCTTTTGGGGGTCAACACCGGCGAACGCAGTTATCTGGCTGCGCTTGGCGAATCTGGTAACATCTCCCAATTCCCCCATAATGATGGGACCCGTTACCTCACCAACACCGTCCATTTTCATGACTACCGGATATTCCGGGAGCTGTGATGCCAGCTGGTTCATATGCTTCTTGGTATCTTGGATAGTCTCAAGGAGTTCATTGATTGCATTGACTGCTATCTGTATAGTTTTCTTTATATCCATGCTCTTAGGCATAGCAGCCAGTGCCTTTTTTGCCCAGTTCATGATGTCTTCAGCTTTATCTTCACTGAATTCATAACCATGCTTCTGACACCATTTGCAATACCGGTTAGAAAATGCATTCATAGACATTTTTCTGATGCAGTCAACATGCCACCAGGTATTCACAAAATCTACCCATTTCAAGTGTCCATTCTGATTGGGGTTGCTTGAGAACAGCTTGTTCACTCCTGGGCAGGTGAGATCAGTAAGGGACAGCAGATTATTGGTAAATGTCACACATTCATCAGTATATAGTTTGTACTGCCGCTCACATTCTTTGAGGCATTCTCTTTTAGAATCCATCTGACTAAAAGGTCTCCTCTCTGTATTCCAGTATTGAATTCCATAGCTTGCAATTTTCTGCGCATCTATCGAGTCTGTCTTCGGTTTACGGAGGGAATCGCCATGGAAGTCTGCAAGAAGCTTCGGATTCACCGTATACACGGTATATCCATCCTTCTGAAGACTACTCGCAAGGCCGAGGTGGTATCGACCGGTACATTCCATGTAGATTCTCAATGTACCATTAGCCTTATACTGGTCAAGCTTTCTCTCCAAAAACCTGAGGCCCGGTAAGTCATGATTAATCGTAAATGGCTTCGACGGAGACTTGTCTCCTTCACGAAAAAAAGAAACCGTGCTATGTCCTTTTGAAACATCGATACCTACAGACACTTTCACAGTTTCATTACATTTAGATAATTCCATCATAATGCGCCTCTTTACTACAAAAGAACAATGTACAGACTCCAGCAATTCCCTGATGCCTATCCTATCTACTAAGGTACATGAACTTGGTCATAAAATGACCAGATCCGCCTGCTTAAAACGGACGCTGTACCAGGATGCCGGAAGACGGGCTCTCGAGCGAACGGTGATGTTCCAGATCTTCCCAGTCCATCCATTGCATCTCTATTGTACAGCTTCAACAACAAGGCAGTTAAGAGCTGCTAGCTGGACATCTCCTAACCAAACTCCATTGTAGTAGATCTCCCTGGTAAATGTGACTATGATGGGGTTCAAAAAAGAGTTGAGGAAAGAGAGTTGAGAGTTGAGGTCCCACGGCTTCGCCGCAGACCCATCAGAATCCCTCTGTCTGCTGGCGCAGACATCCTCCGGCCAGGCCAAAAAGGAAGGCGCCTTAGTGTGCAGTAAAGGCGCCAATATGGGCCTGGCTCAGCAGTCCTCTGCAGGACTGCTGCCTTTGAAAAAGGGGGACTACCCAATAGCGCTCTCGTCGCAAATGCACCTCCTTGCCTGCTTCGCGGGACTTCCCACACAGGGAAGCATCTCACTGGTTTCTCTGTCGCCTGACGGCTCCCTGCGAACCCCGTTCGCTTGCCACCCGCCAGAGTGGGGTTAGTTAATGAAAGCGCCACAGGCGAACCGGCTTTCCTGGCAGCTGGCAGCTAAAAGCCAGGGAAGCGCTGATTAAATCGCAGAGTCAGATTTCATAAATATTTTTATGCACTGCTTCGTCATAATCCTCCTTAAATAGCTCGCTATTCGCGTCGGATTATTCCTCGCATTGCATAAAAATCCAAGAATGAAATCTGACAACGATTTAATCAGTGCTTCCCTAGAAGCCCCCACCCGTTCGCACGCCGCCCAGCCATCCGTCACTCGGCCCGCAGGGCCCTTTACTCTCGATCTCGGCCTCGGTCTCGATCGTATATATCCCTTTCCCCCGTTCCATGCTATAATATTATAGATATTTTTGATTTTTTTAGCGAGGTATGATTATGTTTATTGATAGAGCAAAGATTATTGCAGTATCCGGCGCCGGCGGGGATGGGATGGTCGCATTCCGCCGGGAGAAGTATGTGCCCCGGGGCGGCCCCAGCGGCGGCGACGGGGGCAAGGGGGGCTCCGTCATTATTCGGGCGAACAGTGACCTGAATACCCTCATCAATTTCCGGCGCCATCGGAAGTTTGCAGCTAAGGCCGGTGCCAATGGGGGCGCCAAGGAAATGTTCGGCAAAGCCGCAGAAGATGTGATTGTGGAAGTGCCGCTTGGCACCATGGTATACGACGACAAAACCAATGAACTCCTGGCAGATCTCACCCAGAACGGCCAGGAAGTCATGGTGGCCAAAGGCGGCCATGGGGGACGGGGTAATTCCCATTTCGCCACCTCCGCCGTCCGGGCTCCTACGTACGCAGAAAAAGGGGAGCCGGGGGAAGAGAAAAACATCCGCCTCGAACTGAAAGTACTGGCGGACGTAGGTCTCCTTGGTTTCCCCAGCGTCGGGAAATCGAGCCTTCTCCGGAAGGTGTCCGGGGCGAAGCCGGAAGTGGCGGCGTACCATTTCACTACCCTGAACCCCATTCTGGGCGTGGTAAGTCTCGACTATGACCGGAGCTTTGTGATGGCTGATATCCCAGGCCTCATTGAAGGGGCCAGCCAGGGTACGGGTCTGGGGGACGAATTCCTCCGCCACGTGGAACGGACGAAGGTTCTCATCCACGTCCTCGATGCCGCCGGAAGTGAAGGACGGGACCCACTGAACGATTTCCATGTCATCAATAATGAACTGGAACTGTACAGTCCCCTTCTGGCAAAGAAGAAACAGATCGTGGCTGCCAATAAGACGGATCTCATCGAGGATCCGAAGAAACTGGATGAACTTCGGAAGGCTATTGAGGGTGAGGGGTATCAGTTCTTCCCCATCTGCACCCTCACCGGGGAAGGGCTGAAGCCACTCCTGGAAGCGGCCTGGAAGATTCTCCAGGAAGAACCGGATGTGTCCTTCGAAGCGCCGGAAAAGACCATTGTCTACGAGGTGCCGAAGGATGAATTCGAAATCGAACAGAAGGACGGCGTGTTCTACGTGAAGGGCAAGCGGGTAGAGAAACTGGTTGGTATGACCAATTTCGAAGACTACGTGTCCCTCCGCCGTTTCGACAGGGCCTGGCGTTTCATGGGGCTCGACAAGCTTCTGAAAAAGCAGGGCATTAAGGAAGGAGATACGGTGAACCTCTATGGCGTGGAATTCACGTTCTCCGAAAATAAAGATAACAGCGATGACGAAGAATAAGGGAGACTATCTATGCTGACAGGAAAACAGAAACAGTATTTGAAGAGCCAGGCGGTCCAGCTGCCGGCCTATGTGCAGATCGGCAAGGAAGGGCTGACGGATACGGTCATTGACAGCGTGAAGGACGTGCTGCTGGCCCGGGAACTGGTGAAGGTGAAGATCAACCAGAACTCCGACGAAGATATCCGGGATACCGCGGACCTCCTGGCCCGGGACCTGGATTGTGAAATCGTCCAGATTATCGGAAGAAACTGTGTGCTTTTCAAGCAGAAAGAAAAGAAGTCCCACTATGAGCTCCCCTGACATGAGCCGCCGGAGCATTCCAAAGAAGAAACGGGTGGTCATCAAGGTAGGCACCAGTTCCCTCACCTATGCCAACGGGAAGATGAACCTCCGTTTCATGGACCATCTGGCCCGCCAGATTTCTGACCTTGTGAACCGGGGCATCCAGGTGATTCTTGTCACCTCCGGCGCCATCGGCATCGGCTTCCCGGAGCTGGGATTCCAGAAAAAGCCATCCTTCCTGCCCTATAAGCAGGCCTCTGCCGCCGTGGGACAGGGGATTCTCATGAATATCTATGAGCATCTTTTCCGGGAATACGGACACGTGGTGGGGCAGCTCCTCTTCACGAAGGGGGATGCGGTGAATTCGAAGCGGTACCTCTACATGCGGGGGACCCTGTCGGCGCTCCTGGAACTGGGCGCTGTTCCTGTAATCAATGAAAACGATGCGGTAACGGCAGACGAAATCAAAATCGGCGACAACGATACCCTTTCCGCCATTGTTGCCAGCATTGCGGAGGCGGATCTCCTCATTATCCTCTCCGATATCGATGGCCTCTATACGGCGGATCCCAGGAAGGACTCGAAGGCAGAACTCATCCATGAGGTGCCGGAATTTTCCAGGGATATTTTCCGTATTGCCGGAGGTGCCGGCACGAGCCAGGGCACCGGCGGCATGTATACGAAAATCCAGGCCGCTGAAATCTGTGTCCATTCGGGCATTGACATGATTATTGCCAAAGGAAGCCTGCCGGACGTAATCCTCCACATTATGGACGGGGAAAATATCGGCACCCTGTTCAAGGGAGAAAACGTTCATCCCCAGCTGAAGAAGCGGGATGTCATCATCGGTACGGCGGTGAAGGGCAAAATCCTCGTGGACCGAGGCTGCCGGAAGGCACTGCTCGAGAAGGGCTCCAGCCTCCTGGCCGTAGGAATTACGGGCACCGAAGGGACCTTCGAAGAAGGGGATACGGTATCCGTCTACTATGGTGAGGAAGAGCTGGCCCGGGGTATCACCCATTACAGCAGCAGCGATATCCAAAAGATCAAAGGTCTCCACACCGGAGAAATGGCAAAAGCCCTGGGTGGGGAAGCACCCTATGATACGGTGATCCACAGGGATAATCTCCTGGTGATGCGATGAAATTTTCAGAAAAACTGAAATGGCTGGTTTATTACTATACGAAGCATCCGAAGGGACGGTTTGAGCTGTCCCATATTCTGGAGCTTCTTGGATTCCTTGTGGTCTGTATCATCCTTGCGGAAGCGGTGTTATATCTATGGTTAAACGGATAGGCATATTTGGCGGGTCCTTCAACCCCATTCATATCGGGCACCTGGTGATTGCGGAATCGGCGTGGCAGGAATTCGGCCTGGAAAAGGTCATTTTCGTGCCCTCCGGTGATACGCCCCACAAGGATATGCACCATATCGACAAAGAGGCCCGGTATGACATGGTAAAGGAAGCAATTCGCGGGAATCCCATGTTCACCATTTCCCCGGTGGAACGGGACCGGAGCGGCCCCTCCTATACGGTGGACACTATCCATATCCTGAAGAAGGAAATGGGAGAGGATACAGAGTTTTACTTCATCTGCGGCACCGACGCCCTGGCGGACCTGCCCACCTGGAAGTACAACCGGGAACTTCTGGAGATCTGTCATTTCATCTGTGCCAGCCGGCCGGGGTATGAGAAAAAACTGAAACAGGCCGTAGCCTGCTTCGGGGAACTGGGAAGGGAGAAAATCCATTTCCTGAAAATCCCGGAACTGGAGATTTCCTCCACCATCCTCCGGGACCTGCTGGCCCATAATAAATCGGCCCGGTACTTCATTCCGGACGCCGTAATTCGGTTCATTAAGAAAAATCATCTATACGAAGGATAAGAAATGAAACTGGAAGATATACAAAAAGATTTGAAAAAGATTTTGTCCCCCAAGCGGTTCCACCATTCCGAAGGGGTGGCGGACATGGGGAAGCACCTGGCGGAAAAGTACGGGGCAGACCCGAAGAAGGCCTATGTGGCAGGCTGGGTCCATGACTGCGCCAAGGAGCTCTCCCTTTCGGAAATGCAGGACATCGTGAAGGGCGCCGGCCTTTCCTGCGATGATTACTTCCTTTCAAGCCGGGCCCTCCTCCATGGGCCGGCAGGCAGCGTGCTGGCGGAGACGAAGTATGGCATCGACGACCCTGAAATCAAAGGAGCCATTTACTACCACACCACCGGCCGGAAGGACATGACCCTCCTGGAAAAGATCATATTCCTGGCGGACTACATCGAACCTTCCCGGGATTTCCCGGGGGTGGAAAAGCTCCGTAAACTGGCGGAAAAAGACCTGGATGAAGCCATGCTGGCGGCCTACGATTCCACCATATCCCACCTCATGGACCAGAAAGCCTACATTTATGACCTCACCTTTATCGGCAGGAATGATTTGATACTGAAACACGAGAAAGCCCATGAAACAAAATAAAAAGGGAAAAATCAAAACAGGAAAGCTGGCCCTTTTCCTTCTTATCGTGGCGGCAGTCCTCGTGATCCTTGGCATGGCCATCGGAAAAGGGGTCACCTACGTGATGGGGAAGAACGGCAGCTCCGGATCTCCCATTTCCTACTACCTTTTCATCGGCACCGACAAGAACTGGGGCAACGAGGCCGACGCCCTGCTCCTCACCGCCTGGAACAGCAGGGACAAGGAAGTGACATTCATTTCCATCCCGCCGAATACAAAGCTCTCCCGGCAGGAAAAGAAGAACCAGCTCATCAGGACCACCTTCAGCGAAGGGGGAGCGGAAGAAACAAAGAGTGCCGTGGAAAACCTGCTTCACCTCCGGGTGGATGGATATGGGGTCATCGACTTTTCGGATTTCGAGAAATACATGGATAAAATCGGCGGCGTAGACATGTACGTGGAAAAGAACATGGAACATGCAGACGGCAGCGGTAATCCGGATATAGAGATCCGCCAGGGCTACCAGGACCTCAATGGAGAAAAAGCCCTGGGCTATGTGCGGTACCTGGACGGAAAGAACGGAGAAATCGACCGCATCCAGCGGCAGGAACGGATGATGAAAACCCTGGTCACCGCTCTTCATAACCATTTCCCCCTGTACAGCTATATCTTTACCCACCATATCTGGAACCCCTCGGAAACGGATATTCCCGCCGGAGAAGCGGCCCAGCTGGCCTACACCTTCACCGGCTACCCGGAAGACAGCTTCCACTACGTCATCCTTCCCGGCGAAACCCAGATTATCAATAAAGTCCCCACCTGGGTAGTGAACCCTGCAGAACTCCAGAAAGCGGTGGCACTGACTATCGGGTCGGATAATGAGAAATAATTGACAGATCGAGATTGAGGGGATTGGGCCTTGAGCCTTCAGCCTTGAGCATTGAGCTGCTCAGCGGCAAAGCCGCATCCATCCTGCGACTTTGCCGCGGCCCTTCTCCAAGGGCCTGCATGGGTGTGGGATAGCTCATTTGGAATGAATAATTCGCTCTGGTGACTCTATTCGTCAACCCGTGCCCCCTTAGAGAAGGGGGCAGCCCAAAGGGCGGGGGATGGATCCGCCTCGAAGAGGCGGGTTCTGCGAAGCAGATAATGCTGGTTGATTGGCTCTTCATATACAGCTGTTAACGATTACGGCAATCCATCCTGCGCCTTTGGCGCGGCCCTTCTCCAAGGGCCTGCATGGGTGTGGGATAGCTCATTTGGAATGAATAATTCGCTCTGGTGACTCTATTCGTCAACCCGTGCCCCCTTGGAGAAGGGGGCAGCCCGAAGGGCGGGGGATGGATCCGCTTCGAAGAAGCGGGTTCTGCGAAGCAGGTAATGCCGGTTGACTGGCTCTTCATATACAGCTGTTAACGATTACGGCAATCCATCCTGCGGCTCTGCCGCGGCCCTTCTCCAAGGGCCTGCATGGGTACGGGGTGTTATCATAGAAAGCGGTTTGCCATTTCCATGATTTTTCATCAGGCTGATATCCGAAAAATCGGTAAGCTGATAGTTGATAGCGGTAAGCAATATAAATATGCGCCGCCTATAGTTCTGACGCGGCGCACCACCACTCCTCACTCCTCACTCCTCACTCCTCACTCCTCACTCCTAACTTATTTACGAACATCATTTTTCATTACTATATATTTTTATTTCAAGGAGACTATTCTATGGAAAAAACGATTGAAACCATCTGCAAAGCTTTATCTTCAAAGAAGGCCGTACTCATCCGTGCGCTGAACGTACGGGGTCTCACCAGTATTGCTGATGACTTTGTCCTCGCCACCACCCGGAATAAGAAACAGGCCCAGGCTGCAGCGGACGAAGTGGAAGAAAAACTGGGAGACCTTGGCATCCATGCGCTCCGTGTGGAAGGCTACCGGGAAGGAGACTGGATTCTCCTGGACTTCGGCGATGTGATTGTCCATATCTTCACCGATGAAGAAAGACGGCGCTATGACTTTGATTCTCTCTGGAAAGAAGCGCCGGTAGAGGAATACCATGAAACAGGAGAGGACAATGAATAAAGAGGGGAATGAGGGCCTGGGCCCCATGAAACTGAAAGAAAATTCCCTGGCCACCCTTACGGTGAAACGGATTGCTTCCTTCGGCGCCTTCCTGGACGCCGGCACAGGCAATGATTCCGATGATATTCTCCTCCATAACGGGCAGCAGGTGCATCCGGTAAAAGTGGGAGATCAGGTGGACGTATTCCTGTACCATGATCCCCATCACCGTCTCACTGCCAGCATGCGGCTGCCCCAGATTTCCGTAGGCGGTATCGGCTATGCGCCGGTGATGCTCACCACCCGGTTCGGCGCCTTCGTGGATGTAGGAACGGAACGGGGCATTTTCCTGCCCTTCTCCCAAATGGAAGAACGGGTGTCCGAAGGCCAGTCTATCTGGGTCAAGCTCTACGTGGATAAGACCGGCCGCCTGGCGGTAACCATGAAGGTGGAAGAAGACATCCGCCGTATCGCCCTGCCGGCAAAGGATATTAAAGTGGGGGACACCATTAAAGGCACCGTATACAACAAGACCGGAGAAGGCATCTTCATCATCACCAGGGACCGGAATATCGCCTTCCTCCACAGGGATGAAGTGACAAAGCCCATCCCCATGGGGTCTGAAGTAGAAGGCCGGGTCACCTATATCCGGAAGGACGGCCACGTAAATATCTCCCTCCGTCCCCAGAAAGAAAAATCCATGGAAGGGGACATGAAATTGCTCCTGGACTACATGGACCGCCACAACGGCAGCCTTCCCTTTACGGACAAATCGGATCCCACCCTCATCAAATCATCCCTCGGCATCAGCAAAGCCGCCTTCAAGCGGGCCGTAGGACACCTCCTGAAGACCGGCATGATTACCATGGATGAGGGGAAGATCAGGAGAACGTAAGTAAGATCGGGGTCGAGGTGGAAAGCGGCGGAGCCGCAGATGGATTCCTGATGGCTCTGCACACATAACGTGTAAATGACTATGCACAAGGCTCCTTCCTTGGGAAGGAGCTGCCCACGGGGCTGAGGTTAGCTGTAGGAAACTGACGGGAATGGTCCAATAGGCCTGATCAGTTTGGGGAACATCCAATGATTAACCGCCGTTTTGCGGCAGCTTTCAATTTTGTCTCTGTACGTCACTCGTCATCTCGAGCGGTGGCAAGCGCCGCTATGACTGCAATGCCAAAAATCGCTAAAGCTACGAAGAGTCGAGAGATCTCTCTTGTAAATGACTCTGACGGGGTTTTCAAAGAAAGAGTTGAGGTGCAGCCTACGGGGCTGGGGTCAGCTGAGGGGAAGTGATGGAAGCGCCGCAGGCGGTCGAGCTTTCCTGGCCGCTAATAGCTGGCAGCTGGAAGCCTCCATCCGTTCGCACTCCCCTCAGCCATCCGTCACCCGCCCCAAAGGGGCTGATCCGCTCAATGCTCAAGGCTGAAGGCTCAAAGCTCCTGCCCGTTTATCCGTACATTCATCTACACTTATTCACACCAACTGGTCAAACGTAAAAAAACGCCATATCCATGAACGACTTTCATGGGTATGGCGTTTTACTATGCCAATTGCCAAATATCAGAAGTGGCGGTACAGTCCAATGACCTTGCCCCGGATGGTGACATCCTTGGAAATGATGGGCTTATAGGCCGGATTTTCCGGCTGCAGGCGGATATGGTCTGCTTCCTTATAGAACCGTTTTACCGTGGCGTCATCGCTGCCTACGAGGGCCACCACGATATCTCCGTCCTGGGCGTGGTCCTGCTCAGAGACGATGAGGTAGTCGCCTTCCTGGATGCCTGCATTGATCATGCTGTCGCCCCGAACCACGAGGATAAAGCAGTTGTTATCACTGCCCACCATTTCAGCGGGGAGGGGGAACACCGATTCCACATGTTCATCAGCCACCAGGGGTTCACCGGCACGGACAGCGCCCACCATGGGCATGGGAATCATTTTCTTATGGCGCCAGGACATATCATCCACCACTTCGATGGCCCGGGAGCTGGCGGGGTCCCTCTTAATGACACCCATTTCCTCCAGACGGGCCAGGTAACCATGGACCGTAGAAGTGGACCGGAGGTTCACGGCGCTACAGATTTCACGGACCGTAGGGGGATATCCATCTTCATAAATCTTTTTGCGGATAAAGTCGAGAATGCTCTGTTCCCGGCTTGTCAGTTCCTTGTTATTTGCCTTTCTTCTAGCCATGTTCGTCCCTTCCTTATTGAATCAAGAATCATAGAATCTTTAGCTTCTCTATTTCTATTTTTAAAGTCATAAATCTATATTTATTATACAGGATAGGGACGGTGAAATCAAACAGAAGTTCATGGAATAAATGATTCATTTTGCCTATTCCGGAACAGCAAACATCTGAGTGCAGATTAAAAAAGTTTAATTCCTCGTTCTATTGTACGAAACTTTGTTTTGTACTACTATATACATAGAAACGATGTTCTGCGAATGAAAGTTTTGCAAAATAACGTTCCTGCAAATAAAAGTTTGATTGACCCATGCAGTTGTTCAGGAAAAGGGGGAGCTGCCATGAAAAAGATTATATACCTGTTTATTGGTCTGGTTCTATTCTGCGGTTGGGGCGTCAATGCCTCCATGGCCGGAGATGCTGTGCAGTATGAGACGGTGACGGTGGAAGAAAACGATACGCTCTGGGACATCGCTGCCCGACGCACGGACAATACAAAGGATATCCGGAAGGTCATCTATGATATCCAGCAGTTCAACCATATCAATAACCCCGGAGAGCTGGTACCGGGCATGACCATCAAGGTGCCGGTGAATCGCTGATATATTAACGCTGAAATACGAACGCCCATTCTTCTGATGAGAAATATCGTCAAAAGAATGGGCGTTCAGCTTTTGTGTAAGCGAGACAGTGAAGGAGTGGGAAAGTGGATTGGTGAGTTAGTGGGTTAGGAGGTAAGAGAAATGGGTTGAATAGGTTGAATGGGTTGTACGGAGCCTTCATATTTGTGAGATTGGAAGATTCTGTATCCGGTGGGAGCCTGGTTAGCTTGGAAAGGTTGGTCAGGCCGGTCAGGATACATCACAATTTTTCAAATGTTGAACGCCTGTTCTTTTAATCCAAAACCCTGTGAAAAGAATGAATGTTCTTTTTTGCTTTCTTGTGAATCTATAGACCATCTTATCCCGCCTCTTCGAGGCGGATCCATCCCCCGCCCTTTGGGCTGCCCCCTTCTCTAAGCAATGCTATTAAGTTAAGAGAAAAACGAGCAAAATATGTCTTTTAGGGATGCAATATTATTGTGAACTTGCCATAAATTCTCCATTTTTGCTTTGCCTAAACAACCATTTTTACATCAGTTATTTTTACAAGTTAGATTTTTGCATGCGAAAAGAACCGAAAATTGCGGATTTTTTTCGGATTTATCCGTGATAATAGCTTGGGTATCTTAGTTGACAATATTCCTTAGAATCCGGTAGGTTTTCCCTCGAAGGCATGGACCTTCTTTTCAATTCTTCCACGGTCGTAATGCCTGTTGTGAATGATAGCTACTTTGTAGGCCTCGAGTCGCTTAGTCAAATTGAAAGAATTCGCCTGCTCTTCCGTACAGAATAAATAGTGCAGGCAGGGCAGGACTCCTGCTTTGAAATTAACCTTGTACCGGTACTTGTGGTGTGCATCAATTTCCTGAATAGGAATATGGTTTATGATGGCTGCAACACAGTTATACAACGTAAGTGCCGCATACAGTTCCATTTCCTGATAGAGCAGGAACTTGGAGTGAAATACGATGGCTCCTACTCCATATTTCAAATGGCGGAAAGCTGTTTCAACCTGCCAGCGCTTTCTGTAAATACATCCAATCTCCGAGGCAGAAAATGACCGGATATCCAGGTTGGTAAGGTAATACTGGACATCCCCACTTGGCGAAACCGAGGACACGATGCGGATTCTCAGCATCATATCTGTCTCAGGCCGGAACTTTTCACTGGATTCCTTATGATAGATTCCTTTGGCACTGCGCCTTACATGGACATTGATTGTTATTTCTTTGTTGGTGATGCCATCCGGGAGATTAAGCCCTTTGGCTGAAAGAATGCCTGCACTCGGACCTTTTGCCCGGATGACGTATCCAAAACCCATTTGAGTAAGCAGACACAGGACCTGATAGCCTTCATAACCACGGTCACTGATGATGACCGTATCCTCGGGTTTATAGATAGGATGCTCTTGGGACAGTATTTGGGCCAGCTCCAGAAGTTCGCGCTGCTCATTGCATGACAGCTTTGGTTTAGTCGTAATTGCCAGATAGAGATGGTTTAGAACGTCATAAAAAGCATTTACATGATCCATATGGTACTGTGGCCTCCCAAATGGACTGCAGTCATCTGGAACAGGTAACACTGGAGTAGGCATGGGCGAATCTGAGCCATCGCAGGCGATAAGGAATTTGCCATGGTATCTCTTAAGCTCAAGTAACCGGTGCAGGTCCTTGAGGACATTCCTGAAAATGGTGGTAAAAACTTCCGTCGTGAGTTTCTGCCGCTGCTGAATGAACGCAGAAGGAGTTGAGTCACCAAATTCATCCATCTCAATGAAATTCTTGAAAAGGATATCTGGCAAGGTGCCGGTCTGCATCTTATACATAACTAAAAGAATACGTGCAATAGGCCATTTCCGTACCCGGGTAAAAAATCTGGGGTTAATCCCATACAACTTGGGATTGTCAATAACATGTTGAACGTGGCTCTGAATATTCCGCAACAGGTGTACCGCCTATCCGAAAAAGCGGTACCGCCTTTCCGCGGAAAGTGTACCGCTTATCCGCCAAGGTGTACCGCTTATTCTTTAGGTTATGATGTTAAAATAATTTAGTCATTTTTCGCATCGGTGCTATTCAAATATTCTCTCATATTCATTGATCCGCAATTGATGTGGTAGGCATTGTGAATGATTCTGTCCATAATCGCATCGGCCAGAACCCCATCACCGAGGCGTGGATACCATTCTGAGCTTTTGTACTGGGAACAGAAAATAGTAGAATGGGCATCGTACCTGTTTTCCAAGATTTCAAGAAGATACTGCTGCTCCACTTCCGTCGGCATCTCGAGAAGCCATTCGTCGATGATGAGGAGATCGTAGCCGGAGAACTTCTTTACAATGCTGGCCACGCTCCGTCCGACTTCGGTTCCATAATTGAACTGTTCCATAAGCTCCGGCATGCGGAAATACTTGACCCTGTACAGATGGCGGCAGGCCTCTTTCCCTAAAGCACAGGCGAGGTGGGTCTTTCCTACTCCGGTAAATCCGTTGATGATCAGATTCTTATGGCGTTCAATGTAACCGCAGCTGGCATAGCCCAGGATTTCTTCGCGGCTGAAACCTCTGCCCTGCAGGATAAGGGTGTGAACATCGGCATCAGGATAGCGAAACTTAGCAATATGCGTCAGCCTCCGGATGCGATCATCCAATTTTACTGAATAGCATTCATCGATGGCCAGTGTCAGCCTCGAATCGAAGTCCAAAGGGGCATAAGATTCCAGATCACTCTGCTGGTTCTGCAGGGCTTCTACCAGAGGTTCCATTTTCATGTTGCGGAGTTTCCGCTGTGTTTCTTCATTGATCATTTTGTCTTTCCTCCATAATAGTCTGCGCCGCGGATGTAAGCGCCTTTTTCGGAAATACTGTGTTTTCCGGTATTTTCATAACGGGCGGAATGTACGCCGTCCAGGATTTTGTCTTGATTGTTCCCCAATACAGCTTTAAGATAGTTGTAGCGGGGCGATGTTGTGTGGGCTAAAGCATACTGGCAGGCATTCTCGAAGCGGTCCTTCGGATATTTCTGACTGAGATGCAGAACGGCCAATGAAGCATTATAGCCCTGCTCTTTTATGGTTACACTGTCAAAGATCCTCCTGATGACTTCCGACGTACACGGTCCGATTTTCCCGGCCCAGGCACAGATGCGATCCTTGTCCATTTCCGGCTGGTTGAATTCATCCGGCATATCTCCCGGGCGTGTGGAATAGTGGTTGGTCATGTAGTCAGGAAATCTGATGTGGGAGGCAATACGCTGGTTTCCGCAGTAGATTTCCACAAGTTTGTCGGTGTAACGGATGTCCACGGACTGCCCGCGGTATACGTAGGGAACGGAGTACCAGTTTTTCTTAAAAGAAACGTGGAAATTGGGATATACTTTCCTTCCCAGAATAACCTCGGCGATTTCATAAGGAGCTCGTGGAAGAGCCCGGAGATATTTCTTCTCGTCCAGCCATACTTCATAGCGGCTTCCCTGCCTTTTCTGGAAGGGCTGCCGGTTGTACTTATCTGTAGCAGTTACTACATCCTTCTGCAGCTCGCCAAGAGTGAAGTAAACCTTGTTGCGAAGACGGGCGATGATAGCGGTGGCAATATTTCCAACCGTATTCTCCACGGATGCTTTCTGCTTGGGCTTCCGCACACCGGCAGGCATAATAGCAGTTGAATAATGAAGCCCAAGTGCCTCATAGGCATCGGTGAGAACCACTTCACCCTCTTTGGGATGCTTCACAACGCCGGTTTTGAGATTGTCACAGACTGTCCGCACAGGAACGCCGCCAAATGCCTCGTACATGTGAACATGGCACCGGAGCCATGTATCCATCTTCATATCCAGCGTGGCCTCCACGTAGGCATACCTGCTGTATGTGAGGCAGGAAACAAAGAGATGCACGGAAATGGTCGCGCCGGTATCACGGTCGATGATCTGCATGGTCGGCCCGCTCCAATCGACCTCGCACTGGGCTCCGGGCTTATGCTCCAGATGATTGGTCAGGTCATGGGTTGTGCAGTACCGGCCGTAATCCTCACAGAACTTGGTATGCCCTACAGCAATGTTTCCATTCTGGTGACACCTGTCACGATACTCCGTCCAGAGCAATGAAAGAGTCACACCCGGCTTCTTGAGCTCTTTATGGATGGATTCGTAATCCGGCAGCTCGTACATGTCTGAACCTTCCGGCCGGTCAGGGAAGAAGAGCTTTTGTAGTGCTGCATCATCCAGCTTGCGGATGCCCGCATAAGTGATGCCCTTCTTCCGCGCTGTTCGCAGTACGGTAGTAATCGTACTCCTCGACATGTGACGGGAGCGGGAAATCTCATCTTGAGACATTCCGCGGTCATGGAGCTCCAGGATGAGCCGGATCCTAGCAAAATTGGCCATATTAAAAGGCCTCCTTTCATAGAACAAAGGGAAATACTACGTCCCTGTTTTCATTCTATGGCAGGAAGCCATATATTAATATATTTATTAAAAGAATTTAGGAGTATTTCAGCTGGCATGTACACCAATAGTTCAAGAAGTTACCTAAAAATGGCAAGCGGTACACCTCGGCGGACAAACGGTACACCTTGGCGGACAGGCGGTACACCTACTGCGGAATACTCAGTGGCTCCTAAAAATTTTTCTGACTTGCTTTTCAAAATTGATCATAACAAATCCTCCTTGTTAACAATTGGGGTGGTTCCCTTACTAACAGGCGGAGCCTCAAATTTTTGAGGATTTGTCAAGCCTTTTTTTGATGTTTTTATATTTTTTTGTAAACCTAAGCTTTTTTTAGACACAAAAAAAGCACACGTCGTTATAACGTATGCTTGTGTAAAACGCTTAACTGAATAGCATTGCTTCTCTAAGGGGGCACGGGTTAACGAATAGAGTCACTGGAATGTAATTACCAACCTATGTGGGAAAATCCGTACCCATGCAGCCCTTAGAGAAGGGGCGCGGCAAAGCCGCAGGATGGATCTCCGTATCCATAACCGGCATAATGTAACACGAACAGACATTCTTTTCATCTTGGAATCGATTAAAAGAATGTCTGTTCTCTATTTCTTAAATCGAAAACCTGCGGCGAAGCCGCTGGGCCTCAACTCTCAACTCTCAAATCTCAACTCCATGCCGCGAAGCGGCGGATATCACTTAAATATCTTATCAATGGGGTTATTCGTGAAGAGGTCGGCCTCATTGATATAGCGCCGTACCATTTCCACGCTGCGGTGGCGGGTCTGTTTCATGATGAGCCGTTCTTCCACGCCCTTCAGGGCGGCGTAGGTGGCAAAGCCGTGGCGCAGGCTGTGGGCACCGTAGAATTCAGGGTCCAGGCCGATGGAAGCGGCGTATTTCTTCACGATGAGGTTGATGCTTTTATCACTGAGCCGCCGGGCAGAGACCTTACCGTTTTTAAGGAAACTGCGAAACAGGGGTCCCTCTGTGATTTCTGCACCGTTCATCCAGTCCTGGAGGGCGTGGATGCAGTCCATTTTCCGGTTGGAAATATAGGGAATCCCGATCTGCTGGCCTTCCGAAGCCTGGTCGGTCTTGGAGTGGCGGATGGTGATGACGATGCCCTGGGGATACTTCGTAATATCCTCCACATTGAGGCCCGAAAGCTCGCTCCTCCGGAAGGCGCCCATGAAGCCCAGAAGGAGCACCGCCTTGTCCCGGAGAGAGGGGAGAGACGTATCCATATGGGATACGATTTCCTCGATTTCCTCCCAGTACAGAGGTGTCTTGCCTTTCTGCATGGTGCCCTTAAGCCTGGTAAGGCCTATGAGGGCTTCCTTCACAATCCATGCCTTGCAGGGGTTTTCTACGTGGTCCCCGGAGGCGTTGTAGTTTTCTGAGATCGCACTGATCCGGCGCCGGATGGTGGCAGCCTTGGCATAGTCCGCCAGGTCATTGATATAGTTCACCACGGTCTCCGGCGTGGTCGGATAAGAACTGACATGGTGATACCGGCACCAGTCACAGAAATCATTCCAGTCCGACTCATAAGCGTCAATGGTATTCCTGGACTTCGTGACGGACAGGGAATTCACACTCTTGTCCGAAAGCCCGTCGCTCTGTGCATTTTTAGAGAAATCGCGAAGAAAAAAATGATTGTCCATACGTAATCAGCCGCTGTTACGTTAGACTGGCGGCTTTATCCTTTCATAATATAAATGAATCTTTTCCATATATTTATTAAACCACTGATATATACAAGCAGTCAAATGAAAGTGAAATAAATGTTCGAAAAATTGGGAAACAGAACCGCAATGGAACAGGTGAAGCAGGGATCATTGCCCCAGCGAATGACAGCCAGGGAGGACAGTGGGAAACAGCTCGCGTATCGTCCAATGAAGGATGGTACAGCGACGCCTGGAAGCAGAAAGGATCCATACCAACCCAGAGAGACATCCTGGACTATGACCATGACCAGTACCTGAAAGAACTGGAAGCCAGCGTAAAGCCGGGAGACGCCGAAGGGGAAATGGAAATCCAGAGTATCACCGAAGCCAAGAAAAGAGTTGAATCCCTGGAAAGAGTCAATGACATTATCAATGCAATGGATAAAGATGATCTCGTAGCGAGGACACTTTTAGACACCGAAACCTACGATAAAGTGTACAAGCACTATCTCGCCCAGATCCAGACGGCAGCCAAAGGCACCAAGGCTATGAACGCAGCAAAAGACAGCGCACTCATTCTGGCCAAAATCGCAGAGAATCTGAAGAAGAACTATGGAATCCCTCTTGAAAAGAGCCTGGCTGAAATCAACGGAGGAGATACGGTTGCAGATAAAACTTTAGGACAGTACATGAGCCCTGAAGATCAGCTCAAAATCGATGCGCGTTATTTTATGGATCAGGTAAATAAGGCATTGGCCGGGGGTTTAAAGTCCGAATATATTCGAGTCATGAGAACCCCTTTGGTAATGAAGCTCGTAGGAGCAAAAATTCTTCCAATAACACTTTCAGTATATAAATTGAAACTTATTTTATCTGATCATAGTGAGAGCATCAATAAAGAATTTTTTCGGCAGATTCCAGAAGCGTTAGCAGATCCGATGATGGTATTTAAAACGTATAATGGAAAAAATGGTGAAACCAGAAAGGTTTTTGTAATTGACGTAAAAGATAAGCATGGAGCCACGGTAGTTATTCCAGTAGAGCTTGATACCAAAACAGGGGAATACCATGTAAATAAAATTAACTCAATTTACGGGAAAAATGATGGTAAATCAAGAAATCCTACTTATAAGTTTTTTAAGGCGAACATAGAAAGGGGTAACGTTGAGTATGTAAACAAAAAGAAAACTGCTGCATGGTATTCATCCGAGGAGGTCTATTCCTCCATCCCGAAAGAAGCCATGAGCAGTCTTCTTAACTCTAATTTACCAAACGAAAATGACTTTGTCAAATTGAAGGAAGAAAGCCCCACATACTATCAGTATGCTGGCGAAGGAGCGTTTACAGCGAATCATGAGGCGTTAAAAGAGGCAAAGAAGATGCTGAAATCCGGAACAGCCATGTATGAGATCCGAGAGAAGACCGGATGGTTCATAAGTATGGACGGAAGATGTCGTTTCTACATTCCAGACCGCATAGATAAATTTGATACAGGGACTTATTAGATATATAAATAGAAAGAAGCTCCATGAATTTTTCGGTACAGACGAGCGCCTACTGGCTCGATCCTCCAAAAAAATCAAAGAGCTTCAATCTAGCCTCATTATAAAGAATGAAAATGATCTTGTCAAAATTAGAGAAAAGTATCCAACATACTATCAGATGGGTGGGGAACGCGCCAATACAGCACCGAAGGACAAGCTGCAGATAGCAGCATCCATGGAAGAGAATGGTAAATCCCCGGAGGAAATCTGCAAGGCCACCGGATGGATGAGAGGCCCGGATCATAAATGAAGGTTTGAAATCCCGGATAAGCTGGACAAGATTGATTTAATTCCAGCCAAAGATGGGCAGCTACATATAATAAAGGAATAAAAATACTTCAGCATTATAATCAAAGAATGTATGTACTCAAATAATGAAAATGCTTCCGGTGAAATTAATCTCGGACAGCATGCAAATCCGCCGAGAACTTCATAGGAAGCATCTTCTACAGGGATTATATATTAACCAAAAGCCTTTTGCAAGAAAGTCTGAATTAGATATTCAGATATTGAATACATTTTAGCGGATGGATGAATATACTGGCACGTTTATAGGTAGAAAGGCGAGATTTTTTCATTATAGGTTCCGATAACATTAAATTATCGGAACCTATTCATAAAGGCTTTTCCTGCCCCAGGCTCCTGTAAGGCTTCCTTTCTGTTGTATTTGGCCATAAATGGTCTGTAAGTATTATATCATAGAAGAATTGCGATTTGAGGAAAGAGAATTGAGGTCCCCACAGCGGCCAAGCCGCAATGGGTCCGGTGCATGGCTGCAGATAATAAAAAAACTGCAGGAATTTATTGATTGTGTTTGCGTATCAAATAGCGGCACTCTAGCTGCCAGAAATGCTCTATAGCCTGCGGCGCATCCATCAGCTAACCTCCGTCGCCGTCAGTGCTACCTCCTTCCCTGGGAAGGAGGCTGACGATTCGCGGCTACGCCGCAGGTGGATTCCTGAAGACTCTGTTCCTAAAACGTGTAATTGCCTCTGCAGTAGGCTCTCTTCCCCGAAGAGAGCTGCCCACGGGGCTGAGAGATGGTGATGGGTTCTGTGCACAAATCATTTAAATCGATAATGAAGAAACCCATCAGAATCCCTCTGTCTGCTGCGCAGACATCTCCCTTTGATAAAGGGAGACTATCCATCAGCGGCTGACGCCGCAAACAATCAGCCTGCGGCGCTTTCATCAGCTAACCTCCGTCGCCTGGCGGCGCCACCGCCGGGCCCTGAAAGGAAGGTGCCTTAGTGTGCAGTAAAGGCACTAACTTGGGCCCGGCTCGAGGGTCCTATGCAGGACACCTCGCCTTCCCTGGGAAGGAGGCTGCCTCTCAGTGGTTTCACCGCACGATGTGACACTACTCCTCTAACGTCATCTCGAGCGGAGGAAGAATGCTAAGTGTCTCTGCTGGTAAGAATAGCTACAGCTACGAAGAGTCGAGAGATCTTTCTGGTGAATGACTATGACGGGGTTTTCAAAGAGAATTGAGGCCCCACAGCCTGAGCCGCACTGGGTCCGGTACATTGCATATAATAAAAACCCTGCAGGTGCTCCGTACCGGATATACCGGACGAAACACCTGCAGGGTTGTTCTGAGTTTGGATAGACTCACTTGTGCAGGCCTTCCAGCTTCTGGCTGTTAGCTATGAATACCTGTAAAGCTGCTTGACCCGCCCAAGGCTGAAGGCTCAAGGCCCCGCCCGATCACACGCAAGCTTAGCCATCCCAGCACCGCAAGCGAATGCCCTCGATCTCGACCTCGGTCTCGATCTATTTTTTAGTAAACGCATACAGTTTCTCTGTGACCCTGTCCACTTCGGCGTACAGTTTTTCTGTGTCGATGGTGAGGAGTTCCTTATGTTCCATGACGGGCTTGCCGTTGATGATGACGGTGTCCACGTCCATGGAGTTGCCTGCATACACTGCCAGGGATACGCTGTCGAATCTTGGTTTCCAGTTGTATCCGCTCCGATCCACGAGGATGATATCTGCCAGGTATCCTTCCTTCAGGACACCCAGGTCATCGTAGCCCAGGCATTTGGCGCCGTCCACGGTGGCCATGTCCAGGGCTTCTTTGGCGGTGATGGCGAAGGGATCGTAGTTGGCTGCCTTGTGGATGAGGGCGGCCAGCCGCATTTCAGCGAACATATCGAGCTTGTTGTTGGAAGATGCGCCGTCGGTGCCGATGCCTACGGTGATGCCGGCTTTTCTCATCTTCGGTACCGGTGCCACGCCGGAGGCCAGTTTCAGGTTGGATGCCGGGTTGTGGGCTACGCACACATGTTTTTCTTTCATGATACGGATATCATCGTCCGTCACATGGACGCAATGGGCCGCCAGTGTGGGCCGGTCGAAGAGTCCCAGGGAGTCCATGAGGGCGATCGGCGTCTTGCCGTATTCCTTCAGGCAGTTTTCCACTTCTCCCTTTGTTTCGGACAGGTGGATATGGACGGGCATGTTGTATTTTTCTGCCACGTCCCGTACCTTTCTGATGTAGTCCGGTGGGCAGGTATAGGGTGCATGGGGTCCGATCATGACTTTGAAGCGGCCGTCCCCTGCCCCGTTCCAGTTCTTGTAGAGTTCCACGTTTTCATCGATGCCCTTCTGTCCGTTGGGTCCGATACCGGCGAGACCTCTTGCCAGGTTCCCCCGGATGCCGGCCTTGTCTGCTGCCTTGGCGCAGGAATCCATGAACATGTACATATCGCAGAAGGCGGTGGTGCCGCCGCGGATCATTTCCGCAAAGGCCAGCATGCTGCCCCAGTATACGATGTCGTCGTCCAGATGGTCTTCTGCCGGCCAGATTTTGTTCTGCAGCCAGTCCATGAGGGCCATATCATCGGCGTAGCTCCGGAAAAGGGTCATGGCCACGTGGGTATGGGTGTTTACGAGGCCCGGCATGGCCATCATGTCGTGGCCGTCGATGACTTCATCATAGTCTTCGGGTTTTGGGTTTTCCGGGAAGGATTTGATGATTTTCCCGGAAATCTCGATATTCTTGTGTTCTTCTACTTTGCCGTCCCGGCAGAGTCCTACGTTTTTAATGAGAATGGACATGGTTTCCTCCCTCAGTCAATACCCAGGTATTTCTTCTGTTCTTCGGTGAGCGTATCGATCTTGTAGCCCATGGAGGCCAGCTTGATGGAAGCCACTTTGGTGTCCAGTTCATGGGGCAGTGTATATACTTTCGCAGTCATATCCTTGCCGTGCTGCAGGAGGTAACGGGCAGCGAGACTCTGCATGGCAAAGGAGAGGTCCATGATTTCAGCCGGATGTCCGTCGCCGGCAGCCAGGTTTACCAGGCGCCCTTCAGCCATGAGGAATACGGTCTTCCCGTTGGGCAGCACGTAGCCTTCGATGTTCTTCCGGGCTTCGTACTTGCTGGTGCAGATCCGTTCCAGGTCCTTGCGGCTTACTTCGCAGTCGAAGTGGCCGGCGTTGGCGCAGATGGCGCCATCCTTCATCTTCAGGAAATGCCGTTCCGTGATGATATTGATATCTCCGGTGACGGTGAGGAAATAGTCTCCCAGCGGTGCTGCGTCATCCATGGGCATGACTTCGAAGCCATCCATCACGGCTTCGATGGCCTTGATGGGATCCACTTCGGTGACGATGACGTGGGCGCCCAGGCCTTTGGCCCGCATGGAAACGCCCTTGCCGCACCAGCCATAGCCTGCGATGACTACGGTCTTGCCGGTGACCGTGAGGTTCGTGCTGCGGATGATGCCGTCCCATGCGGACTGGCCGGTGCCGTAGCGGTTATCAAAGAGGTACTTGCAGTAGGAATCGTTTACGGCGATCATGGGAAACTGCAGTTCCTTGTTCTTTTCCAGGATCTTCAGGCGGTATACGCCGGTGGTTGTTTCTTCGGAGCCGCCGATGAGGTTCTTTCTCGCATCCACTCTCGTGGTATGGAGCAGGTGGACCAGGTCGCCGCCGTCATCGATGATGATGTCAGGCATATGGTCCAGGGCTTTGTTCAGGAACATGGTGTATTCCTCATCGGTGCAGCCATGCCATGCGTAGACGGTGACACCGTTCTTCACGAGGGCTGCGGCAATGGGATCCTGGGTGGAAAGCGGGTTGCTGCCGGTGCAGATGACGTTGGCCCCTGCTGCTTTCAGCGTGAGAGCCAGGTATGCGGTCTTTGCTTCCAGATGGATGGACATGACGATGGTCTTGCCCTTGAAGGTCTGGTCCTTAATATATTCCTCTCTCAATGCATTGAGGGCTGGCATAAATTTTGCCACCCACCGGATACGCTGTTCCCCGTTGTCCGCGAGGGAAATGTCCCGAATCATAGAATCACTCATAATTGTAAACTCCTTTCATATTTCTTTATAGCAGCATCATAGGGCGGAGTCAGTACGCCTTTCTCCGTGATGATGCCTGTTATCAGTTCATGGGGCGCCACATCAAAGGCCGGGTTCAGCACCGGTATATCCTTCGGCGCATCGTAGACGCCATGGAAGGACCGGACTTCTTCCGGGTCCCTCTCTTCGATTTTGATTTCTTTCCCTGAAGAAATGGAGAAATCAAAGGTGGAAAAAGGTGCCACGATATAGAAGGGAATGTGGTGGTACGCCGCCAGGATGGAAAGGCCATAGGTGCCGATCTTGTTGGCGCTGTCCCCGTTGGAGGCGATCCTGTCCGCCCCCACCATCACCGCATCGATGTGCTCATGGGCCATGACATAGGCCGCCATGTTATCGGAAATGAGGCGGCAGGGAATGTGATTTGCCATGAGCTCCGTCCCCGTAAGCCTTGCGCCCTGGAGAAGGGGCCTCGTCTCATCGGCATAGACGCAGTCAATCTGGCCCCGTTCATGGAGCCGGTAAATGACGCCAAAGGCGGTCCCGATGCCGCAGGTGGCGAGAGCCCCCGTGTTGCAGTGGGTCAGGATACGCAGGTGCTTTCTTCCTTCAAAGAGATGGGCCCCGTTATCAGCCATGCCATCGCAGAGGCGTTTATCCTCTTCCTCCATGGCCATGGCCTTTTCCGTCAGCACCGAAAGGGCCGATTTTTCGTCGGTATGATGGAAGAGATCTGTCATCACCTTCACTGCCCAGGACAGGTTCACCGCCGTAGGACGGGCAGCGTCCAGTTTCCTTCCCTCTTTATCGAAGAAATCGGCCAGCTCTTTCCCGGAAAGGTTCCGGGAGAGCCCCTCCTGGAGAGCCAGCACCATGCCGTAGGCCGCAGCCACGCCGATGGCCGGTGCTCCCCGCACCGCCAGGACTTTGATGGCCGCCGCTACCTGCTCACAGGTGCTGCAGCGGATATAGGTGATGGACCCGGGAAGCTTCGTCTGGTCCAGAAGGACCAGCTCCCCCGCCTCCCATCGGAGAGAATAGAGAGAGCTGCTCATAACAGATGGAATCCTCCGAAATCCTTGGCTGCATGGTGGCACTCGCAGTCCACATCGGGATCATAGGTCTTGGAAAGGATGGTAATGATTTTCTTGAAGCTTTCCAGGTTATGGTTCATGCAGTCCACCACTTCCTTATGGGACAGGGCGGTCTTGGAAATGCCGGCGGCGAAATTGGTGACCATGGAAATGGTGGAATAGCAGATTTCCGCTTCCCGGGCCAGGACGCATTCCGGCAGGTTCGTCATGCCCACCACGTCAGCCCCCCACTGGCGGTATGCCTTGATTTCCGCCGGCGTTTCAAACCGGGGACCCTCGGTGCAGATATAGGTGCCATGGGGATGGAGGGTGATGTGCTCCTCCTCCGCTGCCCTGATGATGGCCTGCCGCAGGGTTTCACAGTAGGGATGGGTCATATCCAGATGGGCCACGCCGTAGTGCTCCCCATCGTAGAAGGTGCCGATCCGGGACTTCGTCATATCGATGAACTGGTCCACCAGCACCAGCTCCCCTGCCTTGTAGTCCGGATTCAGGGAGCCCACGGCGGTGGTAGAAACCACGGCATTCACGTCCAGCATTTTCAGGGCGTAAATATTGGCGCGGTAATTGATCTTATGGGGCGGAATGGTATGGTGTACACCATGGCGGGCGAGGAAAATGATTTCCTTCTTGCCGAATTTCCCGCTTTCATAGCTTGCCCTTCCGTAGGGCGTATCAATGACCTCGGAATGGAGATCCGTCAGGATTCCCGGGTCATAGACCCCTGTACCACCGATAAAAGCCAGTTTACTCATTGCACAGTTCCTCCTTTATCTTCATTAAACCATTTGGTCAGCGTTTCCCTGGAAATTTCATATTTCTTGCCGCAGTAGTGGCAGGCGATTTCGATATGGTCATCTTCCAGGAGGCTTTCCTGCTCCTTCTTCGGCAGGCCCTGGAGGGAATGCTTGATCCGGTCTTCCCCGCAGGTGCAGCGGAAGGAAATGGGAGCATCGCTCAAAAGTACGTAATTATCCTTCTTCAGGAGCCCCGCCAGGGAGTCCTCTTTGTCCGACTCCTCGAAGACATCCCATTTCTTCTTATCGTTAAAGAGCTCATGGAAGAGCTTCTCATCCCCCTCCGGCATGAGCTGGGCAATGAAGCCTGCCATCCGGGTGATATGGCCCGCTTCATCCACCTGTCCTTCGATGCCCACGTAAGACAGGGTCTGGTCCGAAGCATTGATGTAGTCCGACACGCAGCGGGCCACATCCCCCTTCTCCAGGTCCACCGCCGACACATAGGGCAGCTTCAGGAGGGAGTACCGGGTGACGAAGAGCTTCCCCCGGCTGCTCACATAGGAAGGCTCCACCTCCGGTGAATAAGGCACAGAACCGTCATCGGGATTCTCCAGGAATCCCCGGACGTACTTTCCCTCATAGGCGTCGGCATGGATGACACCGAGAGGCGAATTGGTGACCCACTTCAGGGATACCCCCTCATGGTTCTTGAAATCCATGGCCAGTATGGCAGCCGCATTGATCACCTTCCCCATGATCACCGCAGACAGGGAGGGCAGGTGGTGAATCTCCTGCGCCTTCTTCGCTGCGTCCGTCACATCGGCAAAGGTAATGCGGATACCTTCCGTACTCAAATAATGCTGTATGCGATTCAAATGGCTCATCAGTATTCTTCCTTTCTTTCCTTCAGGATGGATCCCGGTTTCCTTACATACAGAAATTAATCAGTGATTTGCTTATGGTTTACCCATAACAAACTACTCTATTATTGTAACACTTCAGAGCCAATGATGCTTGACAATTATTGGAGGTGGTATGTGTCAAGGTTTTCTCGGTACTTTATTTGACAGTCGATGTTATCAGGTTTCCCAGCCTCTGCTTTCTCAATAAATCTGTATCGCTTTAGCAAGCTGGCCCATCGGAGTTGAAGTCGCTCCGTATACGCCTATACGGCCTTCCAGGCACCCGGGACGGTAATTCCGTGCGTTCCTGTGCCATTTAGCGTCCCTGGCGGCTTTGCGGTTCGTTTTTACGGCTGCTACGACCGCCTTATGCATCTGCCGGTCCATCTTCTTGTAGGCTTTGCCTGCAGCACAGTAAATCAGGGCTTTTTCCAAAGTGTCATTCTGGGTAGCAGTAATCAGCGTGCCTATTGAATCCATACCTATCCTGCACCAGCTGCGCCCCTGCTTTTTCAGACGGTAGCTATAGCGTCGGTGGTCGCTTTCAGCTGCCCCCAGGTGGATATCGGTTCGGATTCCGCGCTCCCGGATGCCCGGGATATAGTCGGCGTTGCGGCTCAGATAGTCTGCCAGTCTCCGTACCTGCTCGGCCTGTTCTTCTGTTTCTGCGTAGCTGGCAGCCGTATCCAGATATGGCTTCATATCTGTGATGACATTTCTGCTCTTATTCAGTTCAAGCACGAATTTATCGATGAATCCACGTGGGCAGAAGCTGAGGCGGGTCCGCACTTTCTCATTCACATGGTATCTGTCCCGGAAATGGTAATGTGTCTTGCATCCCTCGACAATATTGTCGAAGTCATCGAAATTATATCCTGCTCCGCCATCCCCGTTGGAAAGTACTGTAATCTCGCTCAGATTGTACCGGCCATGCACCCACACCTTGACGAGTTCAAACAGCCTTTTCCTATCCGTTCCAGAGAAGCAGTGGTACCCTGTCAGTCTCGAACGTTTTCCATTCTTCTCGACGCCCTCATAGACCTGGATTCGGTGAAGTTCTATGTTCTGGCCGCCTTTGGTATCGGTGACGGGGTCCGCCTGCTGCTTCATTACAATCCCATCGCCCTCAATAGCCAGCAGCCCGTCCTCCGGTACTCTCTTCTCGGCCTGCTCCATGGCTGCATCTGCTGCTTCGTATTTTCTAACCATTTGGGCGGCAGTGCGGCTGAGATTTGAAACTGTCTGATGTGAAATATCCGTCTGGGTCAGAGTTTTCACGATATGGCTCACATTACGGAACTGGGTAACCTGGGCAGCCTGGGCAATGCGCAGAATCACTCCCATGCTATAGTGACGGGAAGGCAGAAATCCAAATTTCTTATCTAATGGGTAAAATCCCTGCTTTCCGGCCATCTCCAGCCGCCTCCGCTTGTAGGTGACAGGACCAAACAGGCAGTATATGGTTCTGGAATCCCGCCGGGAAATCCGCCACCCCTGAGGCTTGTAGACCCTCTCATACAGCTCCCCATCGATCATTTCGAAGGCCGTCGCCACAAGAAGGCCAAAGAGTTCCGTGAAGAGGTGCCAGAGAACCTGCTCCATGGCCAGTGAATCCTTGGAGTCCTTGATACTCTTGAGAATTTCCTCCTGAATAAAAGGTTTGAAAAGTTCGATATTCTCTGATAAAATGCTCATTGGGAAGAGTCCTTTCTTTTGATTTGTTGCAAGGAAATTATAACATTTCCATCAAAGGGGACTCTTCCCTTTTCTATCCAGCAGGGGAGAAATCCTCTACCGAGAAACATTTTACACTAAGATTGGAGGTGCCTACGGCCAGAGGCGAGGGTTCTTGTGGCTGAGTATCTTGCGACTGGACGGGAGCTTCTAGCTGCTAGCTGTTAGCACCTAGGAAAGCTGGTCCGCCTGCGGCGAGGGGTGGCTAAGGTGGCTGAAGTGACTAAGGTGGCTGAGGGGAAAGTGGCGGCGCACAAATCAGGAAGCGCCGCCTTACTGATACACGACAGCGGCTTCGCCGCAGACCCATCAGAATCCCTCTGTCTGCTCCGCAGACATCCCCCTTTGAAAAAGGGGGACTATCCATTAGCGGCCTCGCCTCATATGGAGTTCTAAAGACTCTATCCAAATAATGTGCAACTGCCTCAGCACGAGGCCCCTTCCTTGGGAAGGGGCTGCCCACCGGGCTGGGGTTAGCTGATGGGAACTGATGGGCTCGGTCCACAGGGCCTGACCACCTGGCCACTAGATCCAGCCACTAGCTACTAATTCCCTCGATCTTAGCCGCGAAGCGGCTATCCCCATTGATCACCCACTGTGAATAAAACCGGGATCCCTGAATCGTGACCGGAAACGATACAGGGACCACCATTTCTTTTAATACTATACCGGTTGCGCATGACAGCTCATGACATTACCGGAAAATTTCCCACGCAAAAAGGAAGCCAGGAGCGATTCAAGATCTATGGCAAGCCACAGAATCAAGAGATAAAGGTTGTTAGCTGAGTTAAAGAAAGGACGTTCCTGACTTCCTTGGGTCTATTATATCACGGATTTTATGGTTCTCGTAAAAAAGGCGAAACCATATCCATTGCATAGCCACTGCATTCAAAAATCTTTAAATCAGAAAAAGTCCGGGAGCCATAATAGCTCTCCGGGCTTTTCTGCAATTATTTACTTCCCAAACCGGGCATCCACCCGTTCCTGGAGGATTCCTTGTTTTGCATCTTCCGCTGCATCTTCTTCCACGAAGTGGGGATTGTTATTCTTGAAGTGCTCATCGAATCCCATAATATAGTTGGTGGCGATGAGGTAAATGATCCGGGTCGGCGCCATGCCGTAGACCTGTTTTTCCAGGATATGGCGGATACGATCCTTCTTATCCGGGAAAAGGGACTTCATCTTTTTGCTGCGGTAGAGGCGCTTGACGATTTCCGTGATATAGAGGCCGCTCTTCATGTAAAGGTCCGCAAAGGTAGCATTGGGATCGTCGAAGCATCCGGGATTTTCCTTTTCAAGGTCATCCACCATCTTCTCTACCACCCAGCGGGGCGTAAAGATCTGATTTGTCTTCTGCGGCGGGATATAGTTGAAAATATCTTCCGTCTGCTCTTCATCGAAGTAGTTGGCCAGGGTCTCTTTTTTATGGAGGAATTCCTGCACCGAGTCATTGAAAGTCACTTCATCAAAGAGATGTCCCTTGAAAGGTACCTTTTCGCCGGTGTCCGGGTCCACCATTTCTCCCCCATCCCGAAGGAGCCGGAAATCTTCTTCCGTAATGCCGGTGACCTCTTTGAATACATCGTCCTCCGTGTAGTCATCCAGGTTCGCCAGGGTCAGGTTCTTATCTCCATAGGCCATGAGGAAACTGGGAATGGTCCGGGAGAAACCACGGAGATGGTCGCGGATTTTATCTTCGTAGTCCTTCTTCTCCTTTTCCTTCTTTTCCGTTTCCATACGGTCCACCAGTTCCTTCGGCTTATTTTGGATAATGGTGGCCGTAGTCTTTTGGATGTCCTTTGTCAGGTCCTCCAGGGCGCTCTTCATGGCGTCCCCGTAGGTCTCATCCGCCTGCTGCAGTTCCTTTTCATTCTGAGCTTCCTGCTTATGACGCTCATACTCCGCCTTGGCTATGTTGGCCTTCCGGGTATAGTCGTCCTGGATAGTGGAAATCGTATTTTCTACGTCGTGCTTGATATTCTTCTTCATCCGGTTCTGCTGGGCCTTATTCATTCCATATTCATTGGCCAGGGGGTCCAGGAGATGATTGGTGAGTGTGGTACTGATGGTTTCCTTGAAATCATCGAGCTTCTGGTGCACCTCTTCCTGTGGCGTTTCGGGCTTTGTGTTCACGATGTCCGCCATGGGCTTATCCACGTCTTCCGTCATATCGTCATAGATCTTCGGTCCGAAAACGTCGGTGGATTTCCCAATGACCACCTGGTCAGGGATGTCCACATTTCCCTCCTCATCCAGCGGCATATCCGGCTGCTCCGGCAGGTCTGTCTTTTTCGTACCGGATTCTTCCTGAGCCGGTTCCAGACGGTTGATAATATCCTGGATTGCCTTAGGAGCCCCGAAGACATTGGAAATATTGACGAAGAGAAAATTCGACATGAAGCCACGGCGCACCACTTCTTCGCATTTCAGTTTTCTTGGGATAGAGAGGACCTTCGCCGCATCCAGGGCCACCATCCGTCCTTCGCTGTCTTCGCCGAGGACCGGGAAGAAATTGAGGAGCCGCTTGATATTCTTTTTCCGGTCTTCTGTGGTTCCTTGTCCGTTTACCGTATCGGAAAGAAGGTTATTGGCAAATTCATCATAAATGATGAGGGTCCGAGCCGGGTCAAAATCGAAGACATAGGCCGTCTCCTTCTCATACCGTTTTCCTGTTTCATCCGTAAAAGTGCAGGGATTCTGGGCCCGGAAAGCGGCCTGCATGTAAGAGGATGGACTCTTCATGTTGCACAGCATGAGGACGCCGCTCCATTCCGGAATGGTGACGCCCACCGTGAGCTGTCCCACGGTGAGGGTGATGGTCTTGTCATGGGTCCTGATAGCCTCTTTCACCCGGTCATAGGCCTTGGCCAGTTTCGTATTACTTTCTTCCGTTTCTTCTGTCTTACCATCGCCGGCAGCAATGACCACTTCATAGTCTTTGAATACGGGATCTTCATGGAGCAGTTTCGCCAGTGCCTTGGCGCTGGGTACCCGGTTCAGGTACCACATGGTATGGGCCATTTCTTTGCGCAGTTCCTCTGTGGAGAAGGGATATTTATCCCCGGTGTACAGGGTGTGCAGGAACTTTTGGATTTCCTCTTCATGAATGAATTTCCCCTGTTCATTGGTGGCAAAGAATTCATTCAGGTCAAAGGCATAGTTTCCCTTATCTTCGTCAGAAAAGTCCACATCCTGCTTCAGCTTTCCTGTGAGCATGGGGGAAACCTGGTAGGTAAACATGGCCAGTCTCGGCAACCGTTCATAGGGATTGGCCGCCTCGCTTGTCCAATTGTCCTTGGCTTCCTGCTCATCGGCGTAGGACCAGTTGAAAATCTGGCTCTTGGAAAAACGGCCCTCCGCCAGCTGCTTGAAAGGCGTGCCGGAAAGATAGAGAGTATGGTCTCTCTTGATTTCCTTGAAAGCACGCTCCGTCTTTTTCGTATCCACCCCTTCCTGGGATTCATCGATGATGAGCAGGTCGAAGTGGTACTTGGTGATCCAGTCCAGCTTATCATACTTGCCGCCCAGGTATACGGAGCCCTTCATATTCTGCAGGGACTCGAAGGAAATGAAGCCATAGTCCTCATCGTCCCTGAGGCACCGGTCCATATACTCTTTCCGGGTGAGCACCCCTTCCTTCCCCTTCAGGGCATCGGAGTCGGAGACGAAAAACATGGGCGGCTTTCTCCAGCCGATGAACTTCGTGAAATCTTCGGCCCAGGAATTGGCGATGGAAGGGCGATTCGTCACCACCAGCACATGCTTGAATCCCATGTGCCGAACGAGATCATAGGCGGAGAGGGTCTTTCCAAAACGGGGCTTGCAGTTCCACAGGAACTCATCTCCCCCATCCCTGAAATAGGCAGAGGCCATATCCACCGCTTCCTGCTGCTCCTTACGGAGAGTATACTCCGCACCGGACGATGGCATTTCATACCGGCGGCTCGCAAATTCCATGAAATCCAGGAGGGAGTCTTTCCCATCGATCTGGAACCATTCGGTCCCCGGCTCCCGTTTGACCTTCTTATAGACCTCCAGATAATGGTGGAAATCCTTGTCCGTGAAATATTCTCCGGACCCGTCTTTGTACATGGCGTTATCAGACCATGCCAGCACCGGGTGGATATTGGCGGTGTGAGTCTGCTGGTGAATCCTGTCCTTCACCGTCTGCTTTGCAGTATAGCCGATCTTCGTCCAACCATCATGGTAGGAAACGCCCGGCGTATTGTAGGCATAAATCATGGGGATAATCCGCTTGAAGGGATGAATCAGTTCCGAAGCCGCTGTCATATTATTTCATCTCCTTTACATGGGATTCAATAAAGGAAACCTCTTCCTTTGACAGGCCATACTTCTTATAAAGCTGCCGGTCAATATCATGAATAGACTGGGTCCAGTCGATATCGGAATGTTCTGTGAAATCCTGGAGAGGGACATACTTCCAAACTGCTTTTGGATTATGCTGTGTAATCTTCTTTACCGCAAGCATGGTACGAGCAAATTTAGTCTTTATATACTTTAATGCGTTTAATGCTTGTTGTTCACTAGCAAACGGTCCAATACTTATAAACGTGTCTGTTGCGCCAACAGAGGGTGCAGCAACAACTGGTGAACTAAGTACTTCACCTAACGTACCGGATCCATTGGCTTCAGGTAACATAACTTTCCATGAATATACATATTCATTATCCAGTAAATAATCTTTATTTAAAAACCTATATACTCGTTTTGATTGAACTCTCCCGAGAATACAAACGTACTTTTTAGGACTCTCAACTTCTTCTTTTTCAAGAAATGCTTCAGGGATTTGAGTAATCGCATTAGAGACAACCATATTCCCTGACCCTTTTCCAAGTCGATCGGTAGCATATGGATGGTCTTCAAAAAACTTATTCGAAAATCTATACGTACCACGAGAAGAGACTAATTCATCAAGATATTCTTTTGCTTGAGAGCTTACTTTACGAGTAATGTGATTCAATTCCTCATAAGATGTAAATACGCCTATCGGTCCAATAATTTTGGTATTGTCATGATACGATATGGCGACGCCCCCTTTAATATCAGTATTGGTAAAAATTTTATTACTTTTTTGCTCATACATAAGAATTTTAAAGTGCTCATCATTAAGCATCTTCTCATTCCATGGTTTGGGAGTCTGCCCCGCATTAAAAAGAAATCTAGCTGGATGAATTAACTCCACTTTTTTAGCGACCTGAAATGCTTCATCCATAAATTTATGGTACAACGGGTTTGCACGGTCCCCCTTGTTTTGGACATCTTCCTGATAAGGGGGATTACCAATAATATAGTCGAATTTCATTCCTGTCAGCCTTCCTTTAATATTTTCATACACAATGCTCTTCTTTTCATTTCGCCAGTCCATAATCCGACAGAACGATGGTTTTAATGTTGTTTTCGGTAATCCACCATTCAATGGTTGGAACAGGTCCATTTCCACCGGCACATCGGCTTCATAGGGCAGCTGGTTGGTGATGCCATCCATCTGCCACAGGTTCCAGGAGACTTTATTCCCCAGTTTCTTTAAAAGTCCCGGTGAGAGCTCTTCCTGCCACCGTTCTTCATACCATTCCAGAAACGTCATGACCATGTTGATCCGTGCGATGAGAAGGTTATCCCCCTGGAATTCGTAGCCATAGGTCGCCTCCACTGCCCTGAGGGCCCAGTGGAGCCAGTCTTCCTTTGTTTCCGTATAATGGTCCAGTACCCGGAATTTCCTGTCCAGAATGCCCTGCCGTTCCATAACCGGCACCACGTCCCCCGTCACCGCATCGTAGCGCTCCATGAGAAAGGGCCCTTCGCCGCAGGTAATTTCCAGACGCTTGCTGTCCACGTACCGCTTCCATTTTTTCTTTTCAAAGAGACGGTCCATATCCTTGAACCCATCGTCCGGCATAGAGGCAAGTCCAAACCAGTCCGCATCGATGGCATCGATCATCCGGTTACAGATCCACCGGGGCGTGAAAACTTCCGCATGCTGCCTCGTTCTCTCCGACTGCTGCTCGAAGTCCTTCCGCGCTCGGGTCCGGATGACGCCGAGGTTGTCTCCCAGTATGAGACCCCGTGAGATTTCACGGTCCGCCCGGTAAGCCTCCCCCCGGTCCTCATAGGCATTGGTGCCCCAAAGAATCCGCCCGCCGCCGGTCTTATCCACCAGAAGCTCCGGCAAAAGGCCCATCCGATCCAGCCGGATCAGGTCATCCTGTATATTGATGAGCATAGAACGCCCCCTTTCTTATTGATTTCAGTCATTTGTTTTATTATAACTTATAAACCATAAAACCGCAGGCAAAATGCCACGGAAATTAGTGACAGATAGCACTGAGCAATTTCGCAAAGTAAGTTCCAGCTCTGAAGGTCATTCTGGAATTTACTTTGAGAACTGACATTTGGTAGAATTTAACTTGAGAAATACTCGTGGAATATGAGGTTAACTATGAGCAACATTGTCAATTCTACAAGGAAGAACAAACATCTCACCTTTGATGACCGACTCACCATCGAAGCGATGCTCAAATCCCAATCTACTTTCTCCGAGATTGCACGTACTATTGGAAAGGATGCCAGCACAATATCTAAGGAAGTACGTAAACATCGGGAATTGGCTGCAAACAACTGGACTCGCCGCGATGACAGTGGCCGTGTCTTAAACGACGAATGTCCCAAACTCACCCATTCGCCTTATGTCTGCAATGGCTGTAAGCAAAAGCCATACTGTCATCTTAAACGTCTGGTCTATAGAGCCAAATCTGCCCAAAAAGATTATGAGGCCCTCAGGTCAGAATCCAGAACCGGTATTGCACTTAATAAAGCCAGTTTCTGGGATACTGACAGGAAGCTCCGGGAAGGGATAAAGAAAGGGCAGCATATTTACCACATTATGCAGACCGAGGAAATTCAGGCGTCGCAGGCTACTGTTTACCGCTATATCAAGAAAGGATACTGCTCTTTCAGCCCGATCGAACTTCCCCGTATGGTCAAATTCAGATCCCGCAAGCCCCGTCAGCTTGAATATGTGCCGTATGGAGCAAAGAAAGGCCGCGCATATGAAGATTTCCAGCAGCATATCGCTGCAAATCATATTACGCACTGGGTTGAGATGGACACTGTAATTGGACGTGTCGGAGGCAAGGTACTGCTTACAATGCTCTTTACCAACAGCAATTTCATGTTTGGCAGGCTGCTGCCCAACAAGACGGCCCAGGCTGTAACGGAGCAGTTTCAAACCCTCCGTCAGAAATTCACCGATGCCGGCATTCCCTTTGCCAGTTGTTTCTCTCTTATCCTTACAGATAACGGGGGAGAATTCGCCAATATAGATGGCATCGAGATGAATGCGGCCGGAACGAGGGAAACACGCCTCTTTTATTGCGATCCTATGCGCTCCAGCCAAAAGCCCCGCGTGGAGAAGAATCACACACTCCTCCGTGACATCCTGCCGAAAGGAGCCAACTTCGACAATCTGACGCAGGAAAAAGTAGATATAATCTTTTCCCACATAAATTCAACCAAAAGGGCAGTCTTTAATGGCAAAACCGCCTACGAAATGTTTACCCACATCTATGGTACGGAGGCTGCCCACATTTTAGGAATCTGCAAAGTTCCTGCTGAAAACGTTGTGCAGACGACAAAGCTGCTCCAGATACTTGGAGTTGTAGCATTCTAATCCATTTCCGGACTGGCCAGCTGACCGCCTGTTCTCCAATGCTTGTCAAGACATGTCTTTCGTCTTGACAAGCATTGGAGAACAGGCGAAAATCAGCAGCCCCGGAATGGATATTGTCAACTGCTTGCTTTTACCAGCAACAAATTCAACAGCATCTTCTTGTTTTAGAGCCAGGAGTATTTCTCAAAGCAACTTCATGTCAACCGGAATTTACTTTGAAAAATAACAATTCAAAGTTTCTTTTAGCATGCGCTGAAACAGTCTTATTGCTCTAAAATTCACAATTAACAACGAAAATTAAGGCGATTTTTACAATTTCCCAAACTAACTTCTAGCAAATTTCTCGAACTTATCGCCAGTTTCAGGCGACCGGAAGTTACTTTGAGAATTTACGACAGATAGCACTGCAGACTGAATTTTTTAACCTCTCCCATCTATGGGGAGGTGGCGAGAGCAGCGAGACGGAGGGGGCTCTCGCTGAAGGTGCTCCCACTGTTTTCCTGTCAATACCTCAGTCGCTTCGCGACCACCCCTCCACCACTTCGTGGTCCCCCTCCCCTCTAAAGAGGGGAGGTTGGGGTGCTTTTGCGGCTTCGCCGCTGGATATATAAATCAGCGGCGCTATATAATTTGTGCGCCACGCCTTCCCCTCAGCCACCTCAGTCACCTTAGCCACCTCAGCCACCATCTTCTCATTCCATTTCACTCACGAGCTCCATCAGCTTTTCTTTAAACTCCCCATCACAGCTCTCCGCCTCCAACTTCAGCCGGGCGGGGAGCTTCTTTTCATTGGAAAGGACCACGTACACCGTCCGGTCCTTCCAGGTGAAGCAGTACTGCCGCCGGAGGTCGTCGAAGTCGGAGATAGTGACCTCGATGCCCAGGGCTTTGGCTTTTTCTATCAGTTTATCCATTAGAAGTCCTTCCCCATCTGCTGGAGTTTCAGCCGCTTATCTTCCGGTTTCCAGTAGTTGTTGAAGTCTGCATATTTCAGTGGAAGAGATTTCTTCAGGTTTTCTATGACATCCTTATTGACTCGAATGTCGCAGTTGATCTGGAGATTTGTATTGTAGGTGATGATGATTTCCTTTGCCTGCGCCAGTTTCGCCGCAAGGTCCGCGGAAATGGGGAAATACCGGCTTTGGGAAGCATAGTGCATATTGTGGCCCATATCTCCCCGGGTGGTAATAGCGGAACTGCCTGCGTAGTAATGCTTGCTGTCGAAGGGAATGGCAGTGAGGCGGTAGCTTTCCCCGTCAACGGTGATGGTCAGGAAATGGAGCAGCTTTGTCTGGTCGTACCGGCTCGCCACCCGAAGCCAGTATTCATTGCTGCCGTCGGCATTGGCATAATTCACAAATGTGGTTTCCCATTTCCCGTCCAGAACATCATAAACATCGTAGGAAACAGCGGTATCACTTTCCGGTTCTGCATAGAAGCGATAGGCAAAGGATGTAGGCATAGCAAGCAGCGTAGCCATGCCAAGAGCAAGTAAGAATTTTTTCATACAGATACCCCTTTTCTCATAACATTCTTCGATCTCACAGTTTTTACGACGAACCTGGTATCCATCAGGTCGATTTCAACAAATTCTGGTCTCTTCATCAGTCCCATACATGTAACGGGACCGCTCCACATTTTCATTCCATTCGGAGCGGTACGGGGCGTCCCGCAGAGGTTTGTCAGAAATCCAAGCTCTTCCTCATAATCTTTATCCACCGTACCCCGGGTCCTGAATATAGGAATAGTAATCATAATGAGCCGATTGTTTTGGAAAGAGCACACCGTAGAATACATACCCCGCAGCCCCAGTTCTCCGTAGGCATCCGGGATGGTGACCATATACATGTCGATACCCTGGCTCCCATACTTAAAGAAGGTGGTACGGTACCTTTGCTTGACCTGGGTAATGGGTATCCCCCAGTACATTCCCCCAAATCCGCTGGGCTCATGCTGGTAAGCATCAACCATGGATAAAGGTAGAAACAGAAGTAATAAAGTCAGGACAACTTTCTTCATACAGATCCTCTCCCCTGTGAATGAACAATGAATTCCTGCACATGAAGTCAAAAGGACTTCCTCTTAACTCTATTGTAGCTTTAGGGAAGTCATTTCCTGTCATCGAGTCCCATGAAATTTGCGATACTCCTGCCATACATGGGACCGCCATTGATTTCATTATACCCTATGGACAAGCTTCTGGGGCCTGTATGCCATATTGGCAAAGCGAGATTGAAATCGAGGTCGAAATCGAGCGGAATGGGGCCGAAGGTCCTGGGAGTCTGGATCTGGATTCAGGTCTAGACCTTTTGCGGCTTCGCCGCGGATGACCTGTGGCTGAGTGTACGTGTGAACGGGCAGGGGCTTCTAGTGTCTAATTTCATAAATAATAGATTGTATTGCTGGCTATAGTAAATAATGGTATACTTATTCTAGATAAATGCAAATTGCAGGGGGAGGAATAACGTTATGCCAAAAGTTGCTAAGCAAATACACTGCTCCGAAAGCGAACGCATAGAACTGCATAAAATCGTAAACTCTCAAAAAGCAGAGCATCGTATTGTAAGACGTGCAAAAATGGTTCTTCTATGTCTTGATGGAATGCAAATCAAGGATATCGCAGCTAAGTTGGGGGAACGCCCCAATACCGTTAGCCTTTGGCGGAATCGTTTTGCTGAACAGGGCATTCCTGGACTACAGGATAAGAAAAGGCGGGGCCGTACTTCTCAATATGGACCGGAATTCCGCAAAATGGTGTTAAATAAGCTGAAGGAAGCGCCTCCAGACGGTCTAGCACACTGGGATGGTCCTACACTGGCAAGAGTTCTGAATGTCTCAAAGGCTGCCATTTGGCGACTTATGAGAAAGGAAGGAATACAGCTGGCAAGGCAGCGTTCCTGGTGTGTCAGTACTGATCCGGAGTTTACTAAAAAGTCTGCTGATATCGTGGGACTTTACTTGGACCCGCCAGAGAATGCTGTCGTAATCAGCGTTGATGAGAAACCATCGATACAGGCCTTAAGTAGAGCCCAAAGATATGTACTTACTCATAACAAGAAAATTGTGCGCGGGTTGAAAAGCACATACCGGAGAAATGGAACAATAAATTTATTCGGTGCACTGGAGGTAGCTACCGGACAAATTTATGGAAAGACAACAAAGAGAAAAACCAGAGAGGACTTTGAAGAATTTTTAGATGACTTATTGAAAAGTGAGCCGGGTGGAGACAAAGTGCAATATCATATTATTGTCGATAATTACTGCACGCACAAGCGCTTAAACGACTGGCTGGAAAAGCATCCTAATGTCCATTTTCATTACACACCAACGTCAGCAAGCTGGCTGAATGAAGTGGAAATCTGGTTTAACATTATGTCGCGAAAAGTGCTCCGAGGGGCAAGCTTTGACTCTGTTTCGGATCTTGTGTCAGCGATTAAAAAGTTTATTGCTGCCTACAATGAGCATGCAGAACCGTTCCGCTGGAAAAAGCGTGAGGTCAAGGGTTCACAACTTAGAGATACAATCGGAAACTTATGAAATTAGACACTAGCTGCTAGCTGTTAGCGGCTAGGAAAGATGGTTCGCCTGCGGCGCTTCCTACCGAATCCCTCACCCCGGTGGGGAGCATTCCGGTAGAAATGCGGCAGAGCAGCTGTCCGTTAGCCTCCTTCCTTTGGAAGGAGGTGGCTGCGAAGCAGACGGAGGTTAGCTGATGGGCGCGTCGCAGGCTGATTGTTTGCGGCGTCAGCCGCTTATGGTTAGTCTCCCTTTCCCAAAGGGAGATGTCTGCGCAGCAGACAGAGGGATTCTGATAGGTCTACGGCGAAGCCGCGGGATCTCAAATCCGCCTTTTTCCCGTCATAGTCATTCACCAGAAAGATCTACTACAATGGAGTTTGGTTAGGAGATGTCCAGCTAGCAGCTCTTAACTGCCTTGTTGTTGAAGCTGTACAATAGAGATGCAATGGATGGACCGGGAAGATCTGGAACATCACCGTTCGCTCGAGAGCCCGTCTTCCGGCATCCTGGTACAGCGTCCGTTTTAAGCAGGCGGATCTGGTCATCTTATGACCAAGTTCATGTACCTTAGTAGATAGGATAGGCATCAGGGAATTGCTGGAGTCTGTACATTGTTCTTTTGTAGTAAAGAGGCGCATTATGATGGGATTATCTAAATGTAATGAAACTGTGAAAGTGTCTGTAGGTATCGATGTTTCAAAAGGACATAGCACGGTTTCTTTTTTTCGTGCAGGAGACAAGTCTCCGTCGAAGCCATTTACGATTGATCATGACTTACTGGGCCTCAGGTTTTTGGAGAGAAAGCTTGACCAGTATAAGGCTAATGGTACATTGAGAATCTACATGGAATGTACCGGTCGATACCACCTCGGCCTTGCGAGTAGTCTTCAGAAGGACGGATATACCGTGTATACGGTGAATCCGAAGCTTCTTGCAGACTTTCATGACGATTCTCTTCGTAAACCGAAGACAGACTCGATAGATGCGCAGAAAATTGCAAGCTATGGAATTCAATACTGGAATAAGGAGAGGAGGCCCTTTAGTCAGATGGATTCTAAAAGGGAATGCCTCAAAGAATGTGAGCGGCAGTACAAACTATATACTGATGAATGTGTGACATTTACCAATAATCTGCTGTCCCTTACCGATCTCACCTGCCCAGGAGTGAACAAGCTGTTCTCAAGCAACCCCAATCAGAATGAACACTTGAAATGGGTAGATTTTGTGAATACCTGGTGGCATGTTGACTGCATCAGAAAAATGTCTATGAATGCATTTTCTAACCGGTATTGCAAATGGTGTCAGAAGCATGGTTATGAATTCAGTGAAGATAAAGCTGAAGACATCATGAACTGGGCAAAAAAGGCACTGGCTGCTATGCCTAAGAGCATGAATATAAAGAAAACTATACAGATAGCCGTCAATGCAATAAACGAACTTCTTGAGACTATCCAAGATACCAAGGAGCATATGAACCAGCTGGCATCTCAGCTCCCGGAATATCCGGCAGTCATGAAGATGGACGGTGTTGGTGAGGTAACAGGGCCCATCATTATGGGAGAATTGGGAGATGTCACCAGATTCACCAAGCGCAGCCAGATAACTGCGTTCGCCGGTGTTGACCCCAAAAAGCATGAATCAGGTGACGACAAGCCGAAAAGCTCTCGAGCCACAAAAATCGGGTCACCGGAACTTCGGCGGGCATTATACCTTATCATGACATCAAAGCTGGCCAGAAAACCTCAAGGAGACCGGGTATATGACTTTATAGTGAAAAAGCGCAGTGAAGGTAAGAAATATCTTGTTTATATGACAGCTGGTGCGAATAAATTTCTGAGGATCTATTACGGTACAGTACGTGATTATATGCAAAATAAACAGAATTCATCGTTTATTCAGGATAAGACGTCAGCAGGTCAGATGAATGTATCCAAAACTGCGTAAAAAGTCATATAGCACAGATTGGGTGAATCATATAGTCTAAATCAGGTCAGGGCAGTTTTCCATGCTTTTATCTGATTTAGTCTCACATGGCCCCATGTAGTCCAAGATGGCGTAAGAGCCAGTTTAGCGGCATTAGGCTGAATTACTGTAGAAATTAATATAAGCTAAATTATTCCCACCTGAAATGGTGGGCTTTTGGCGTGTAGCAAACAGAGCCAAAAAAAAATTACAAAAAAGGCTTGACTTTATGTTAGCAGGCTCTCGACTCTTCGTAGCTGTAGCAATTCTTACGGATAGAGTCATTCAGCATGCTACCACCGCTCGAGATGACGTATTAGGAGTAGTGTCAATTGGAATGGCAACGTAGTTGCAAATGCCCTCGACCTCGGTTTCGACCTCGATCTCACCTACGCCGCCACCTTTGCGGCGTACGCCGCGGAGCGATTCAGCTCAAGGCTCAAGGCTGAAGGCTCAATGCCCCCATACGTTCACATGCCCTTCAGCCACACAAGCGCCGCAGGCGGACCACCTAGATCTAGACCTAGACCTAGATCTTCCCCACTATTCTTTCCGATAGTACTCCGCCTCATACCCGTCTGCCCTCATCACCAGCCCCGGCATCCAGTCCGGCATCCCGGCCATGGTCTCCGTAATTTCATAAATCGGTGTGTCCTCTGGGCACTCAATGATCAGTTCATCATGGACGTGGCCGCAGATATATCTCCCCTGCAGGTTCTTCATGGCGTGGCAGAGGATATCCCGGGATACAGCCTGGATAATGTTTTCCACGAATTTAGGGCCATAGGACTCGATACGTTCCCACTTTTTTGTAGCTCCCACGCCCATGTAGGTAATGACTTTGTACCCTTTCTCCCCCATTTTCATGGCAGCTCCCACGTAGGCAAGTCTCCGGCCCGAGGGAAGTTCGATGAAGAGGATGCCCTTCTGCATGAAGATGGTGAGGGTCCCTACTCTCATGATGCGGTGGTTTTCTATGGCCTCTTTCACTGCCCGGTCTACTTTCCACCAGTAGTCCACGATGTGGGGGTTCGTGGTCCGCCAGGAGGTGACCAGGGGCTTCAGTTCTTCTTCCGTAAGTCCCATGTCCAGGGCTCCCATGGCTTTCAGGGCTCCTTCTCCGCCGCCGTAGCCCAGGGCGAGTTCTGCAATCTTTCCTTTCTGCCGGAGGTCGCCGTGGATGCCGTGCTTTACAACGGGCACGTGGAACATAGCGCTGGCAGAGGCGGCGTAGATATCGCCGTCCTTGGCGAAAACTTCCATCCGCCACCGTTACATATGACCTTTAAAAGGGCATACCCAAAATTGAACAGAAATAACCTACCTTTCCACCCACGCAAAAAGCAGAAAAGCATCCGGAAGGGCACCAGGTAAATGCAACCGGTGAATCAGGCGTCCGCGCTTTGGCAGTCTGCACCGGATTTGTGCTCTCGAAGAAACCGGTATCGGTCATCACCCATACCTATTCGGAGCTCTCCGCTCAGTGTTGCTCGGAACTGTCGTCAAGGGAGGAAAGTCCTGCGACTGCGCTTCCATTCTGCTTTTCTGTTCTGATTTTTTCTCGCTTTTTCTTTCCGTCATTTTCCGTCCGGACGGATTCTTTGGGAAGGGAGAGGCTCCTGAAAGGGAAATTTCCCAGCTCCTCCGGTCCTCCCCGCTCCCTTCGGTACCATGGATGGAAGGAAACATTGAGAAAACCTTCGGAACATCTCATGAGGTCTTTCATTCACCCCTCTGATACTAATATCGTAAAAAGTTGTCTTCAGTCACCTCTCCTTTTTCAAAAAATTGTTGGTGTAACTGCCCAACAGTAAGTGACCGATGGAGAATGGAGATTGAGCCCGAGGTCGAGGGGAATAGCGTCTCTGAGGCTGCAGATCTAGACCGCAGCGGCTTTGCCGCGGACCGTTTGGCCTAAAAGGAAGGCGCTTTTATGGGCAGGATAAGCGCCTTTTATATTTTTGGGCCAAACTTGGAAGTCCTATGCAGAACTTCCATCTCCAAGGGCCTGCATGCTGGGGTTATCCGCATTTTATCAGATTACCCTTCCGGTAATCCCTCCTGCGGCGGAACCTCTGCTCCACCTTATGCCCCATTCGTAGGATCGGGCAAAATCTCCAAAATACAAAAAGGCGGCGCTTCCCATCTGTGCGCCGCTACCACCCCTTCAGTCACCTCAGTCACCTTAGCCACTCTCCAACCACAGGCTGATGCACTCGATCTCGATGTCGACCTCAATCTTGGGTCCCTGCCATTATGGGCACACTAAAAAAGCGGCTTTCGCCGCTTTTTTTATACCCGTAATGCTTTTATGGCTGCTGTCCGGTCTTCTTTTCCAAAGACCGAAGAGCCTGCTACGAGGATGGAGGCGCCCGCTTTTTTGAGGAGCGGCGCATTGTCCTTATTGACTCCCCCATCCACTTCGATGGGAATGTCTTTTCCCAGTTTCCCGATGGATGCGGAAAGCCGTGCAATTTTATCAAGGCTGTAGGGAATGAATTTCTGTCCACCGAAGCCGGGGTTTACAGACATGATAAGGACGAAGTCGATGATGGGCAGGATCTCTTCGATGGCAGAAAGGGAGGTGCCCGGGTTCAGGGCGATGCCGGCCTTCATGCCCCGGTCCTGGATGTTGTGAATCATGCGGTCCACATGGGGCACCGCTTCCACGTGGAAGGATACCATGTGGGTGTGGCAGGCTTCAAGGCCATCCAGGTAGGCTTCGGGGTGGTAGGTCATGAGGTGCACATCGAAGGGCAGGGATGTGCATTTCCTTAAGGACGAAATCACCGGGACCCCGAAGGAGAGGTTCGGCACAAAGTGGCCGTCCATGACGTCCAGGTGGACATAGTCGGCGCCACCCAGTTCGATGTCCATCAGTTCCGATGAAAGTTTTGAGAAATCAGAAGCCAGTAATGACGGTGCGATTTTCATAGTTACCTCCTGAAGTCCCCGGACTTCAATTCTTCCAAAATCTGTTTGTACGATTCGTAGCGGCCCTGCTGGATCTTTCCCTCTTCCACAGCCCTGCGGACAGCGCAGTTCGGTTCCCTGTCATGGATGCAGTTGTTGAAACGGCATTGGCCAAGGAAGGGGCGGAAATCTTTGAACAGGTACGACAGATTGGAGGGATCCATATCGGTGAGTTCCAGGTATGTATAGCCCGGCGTATCCATGACGAAGTATCCCTTTTCACAGAGCACCAGCTCCGCATGGCGGGTGGTGGTTTTGCCCCTCCCGGTCTGCCGGCTCACTTCGCCGGAGAGGAAATGGGACCGACCGAGAATCCGGTTCAGGAGGCTGGACTTTCCTGCCCCCGAGGGACCGGAAAAGGAGACCACCGGACCTTTCAGGGACTCTTCCAGAAGGGAAATGCCTTCGTCCTTCACCAGGGATGTGGCAAAGGCCTGGTACCCCGCTTTCCGGTAGTAAGCGGCGGCTTCCGCTGCTTCTGCTTCCGCCAGGTCCGCCTTGCTGATCACCACCACCAGTTCGATGTCTGCCGCTTCGGCGAGAACCACCATTTTATCCAGGAGGAACCGGTTGAAATCGGGGGTCCGGATGGCGGAGACCAGCACCAGCTGGTCGATGTTTGCCGATGGCGGACGGTGGAGGGAGTTTTTCCGTGGATACACATGGGTAATGACAGCTTCGCTGCCTTTCCCCATTTCGAATTCCACGTCGTCCCCCACGAGGATATTGGTTTTCCGTTTCAGGGCGCCCCGGGAACGGCACAGGGACAGGGAGCCCCCTTCCCTGTAAATGGTGAAGTAGCCGTTCTGGTTTTTCAGGATTTTTCCCTTCATCGGTCAGAGCTCCCGGTCCTGGACGACAGAGCCGTCGATGACCACCTGTACGTGGACATTGCCGGTGCCGGAGACATCCTTGCTCACCGTGGTACCCGGCGCTGCTTTGGCGCTGTAGGCGGTGTGTTTGCCGGTATCATCGGTGACGTAGATTTCCACCTGCCTGGAGCTGCCGCCTTTCGGAATGGAGATATTCACAGTGCCCGTCTTCGTCTGGGCTTTCTTCTTGCCGCTGATGGTGAGGTTCACCACATCGGAGGAAGTGGATTCTCCGCCTGCCGGATCCTGGGCGGTGACTACGGCGCTGGTATCATCGGCGGAGGTACCGTCGGTGGAATTGATGGTGCCCACGGAAAGCTTCTTCGAAAGGAGTGTATTCCGGGCGTCGGAGAGGGACATGCCGATGACGTTCGGTACACTGGTCTTCTGTTTCATATTGATGACGATATTCACCCTTGTGCCCTTGGTGGCTTTGGAACCGGAGTCCGGGCTCTGGGAGATAATCACATTCGATGGTTTATCGGGATCGTTCCCGTTTTCCACGGCGCCCAATGTGAGGCCCAGCTTGTCCAGCCGTTCCTTGGCCTGTTCCAGGGTGAGGCCCTTCAGGTCAGGAATGAGCATGGCAGAGCCCCCCTTACTGACAGTGAGGTGGATAATCCGCCTTGCCTTTACGTTCGTTCCGGCGGCAGGGGTCTGGGAAATGACCTGGCCCGCCGGCACGTCGTCGCTGGCGATTTCATCCACCGATACCTTCAGGTCCAGTTTCTTCAGGGTCGTTTCCGCCACTTCCACCGGCTTCCCTACTACGTTCGGCACGGTGATGTTCTCGGAGCTCCAGAAATTGCCGAAGCTGAAGAAGGCCCAGGCAAAGCAGAGGATGAAAAGGATGGCCATGCCGATCCAGATGTACTTCTGGGGCAGGTTCGTGATGAAATTGGTGAATCTGCTTTCCTTCTTTGCCTTATGGCGGCGCACTTCCTTCTGGGGAATGGGCCGGGTCATGGCGGTGAAGTCATGGGACGCAGGCTTGTAGATGGTGGTGGTAAAGCCCTGGGCGATTTTCAGTTCCGAAATGAAGTCGGAAACGCTGTCGTACCGTTTGTCCGGATCCTTCTGCATGGCGGTGAGAAGGCATTCTTCCAGCATGGGAGAAATGGCGGGATTGTACTTCGTGGGCCGGGGAATGTCTCCCTGCATATGCTGCAGGGCAATGGACACTGCCGTTTCCCCTTCGAAGGGAAGGTGATGGGTCAGCATTTCATAGAGCACGATGCCCAGGGAGTAAATATCCGTTTTCTCCGTAATCTTATCCCCTGCCGCCTGTTCCGGTGACAGGTAATGCACGGAGCCGAGGATGGATTCCTTATCAATGACGGTGGAAGAATTGATGGCCCGGGCAATACCGAAGTCCGTGACCTTCACCTTTCCCGTCTTTGTGAGAAGCACGTTGTGGGGCTTGATATCGCAGTGAATGATGCCGTTGGCATGGGCATCTTCCAGGGCGTAGCCGATTTCTATGGCAATCCGTACAGCCGTATCGATGGGAATATGAGGATGGCTGTCGATGTACTGCTTCAGGGTCTCCCCTTCCACATACTCCATGACGATGTAATGGATATCCCCGTCGCAGCCTACGTCGTAAATGCCCACGATATTCGGGTGGGACAGCTTACCGGCGGACTGGGCCTCATGGCGGAACCGTACAATGAAATCATTGTCCTCTGCAAAGCTGCTGTGCAGGATTTTAACGGCCACAATCCTGTCAAGCAGGATATCCTTAGCCTTATACACATCAGCCATGCCGCCTGAACCGATTTTTTCCATCAGTTCATAACGTTCATCTAGAATTTTACCTGGCATATTTCACTCCACTCAGTTCCAAAATTGAATCAAAATCAGCGATGCGTTATCCCGGGCTCCGGCGTCATAGACCTTCTCCATGATGGAGGACGCCAGTGCCTTCAGGTCATCCTTTGTTTTCCGGGGATTACCAGAAATCAGGCGGGCCAGGTCTTCATCTTCCACCATTCCCGACACGCCGTCGGAGCAGATGAGGATCAGTGTCCCGTCGGAAAGGGAGAAAGAGCCTGTGTCCACTTTCATATTTTCGTCGATGCCCACGGCCCGGGTGATTTCATTTTTCCGGGGATGCCGGCGCATTTCTTCTTTCGTAAGCTTCCCTTCCGTCACCAGTTCCATGACAAAGGAATGGTCCGTGGTTACCTGGGTGAGCTCCCCTGCTTCATAGCGGTAGAGGCGGCTGTCCCCCACATGGGCCCAGAAGAGATGATTTCCCTTTACAGCGGCTCCTACCATGGTGGTGCCCATGGACTGGAGAGCCGGGGAATCTCTCTTCTCCGCCAGGATAGCCCGGTTTGCCGCACAGAAGGCTTCCTTCAGCCCCTCTTCGGAAAAGGCTTTTTCCGAAGGTAGGGATGAGAAATAGCGGGCCCCACTTTCCACAGCCAGGGAACTTGCAATCTGTCCCCCATCGTAACCACCCATGCCGTCAGCCAGGAGGTAGAGCCCATCCACCTTCATGCTGATGGCATCTTCATTGGCCCTGCGCACAAGGCCTTTTTCCGAATCTCCGTAAGTCAGTATCATATAAGTCTTTCCATAAAAGAAACAACTCCATGCTCCGCAGTCGGTACGGAGTATGATAAACCTTAACTTATCCCAATAATTTTATACTATCATCAACGGGGTGGATAGTCAATTTTAGCACCCTGTAAATGAGGATTTTTCTGTTTAAAGTGGGGAAAGACTTATAGGAAATGGGGAATTTTTGTTGGATAGCCCCAAAATGGTGGGAAATGGGTGTAAAAAGTGGCAGAGGGATAACGCCTGCGGCGAAAAGAGAGAGTTGAGATTTGAGAGTTGAGAGTTGAGGTTAAGCCTGCGGCGCTTCCGTCAGCTAACCCCACCCCGTTGGGGAGCTCCGGCCGGGCGATAAAAGGAAGGCTCTTTAATGTGCAGTATAAGAGCCAACTTGTGCCCGGCCGTCGGTGGCTGCGAAGCAGACGGAGGTTAGCTGATGGATGCGCCGCAGGCGAATGACTCGCTTCCCCCTTCGGGGGAAGTCCCGCGAAGCGGGGATGGGGGTGCATTTGCGGCGCCAGCCGCTGTACTTTAACTCTCAACTCTGCCTTTGCAACACCGTCATAGTCATTTACCAGGGAGATTTCTCGACTCATCGTAGCTGTAGCGATTTTTAAAGGTAGAGTCCCCCGGCATGCTAACACCGCTCGAAATGACGAGTTAAGGGAAGTGTCAGATGGTACAGTGAAGCCGCTAATGGATAGCCTCCTTCCTCGGAAAGGAGGTGGCTGCGAAGCAGACGGAGGTTAGCTGATGGGTGCGCCGCAGTCGGATTTTTTGCGGCGCTAGCCGCAAATGAGTAGTCCCCCTTTCTCAAAGGCAGCAGTCCTGCAGAGGACTGCTGAGCCAGGCCCATATTGATCGGCCAGCCGCCAAAAGGAAAGCGCTTTGATGTGCAGTAAAAGCGCCAACTTGCGGCTGGCTTGCAGGTCCTATGCAGGACCTGCACACCTTTACTGCACACTAAGGCGCCTTCCTTATGTGGCCTGGCCAGAGGATGTCTGCGCAGCAGACAGAGGGATTCTGGTGGGGTTGCGGCGAAGCCGCGGGACCGGGGCTCTCAACTCTCTTTCCTCAACTCTTTCTTTTCCCCTGTCATAGTCATTTACCAGAGAGATCTCGGGGCTCTATCTCACATCCTATTTTTATGTATTACATCATTACGACGCTTACCACCGGAGGAAGCGTCTCACGGGATTCTCAGTCGCCTGCGGCTCCCTGCGAATCCAGTTCCCTTGCCACCGCTCGAGATGACGTTAGAGGGGAAGGGTCAGATGGTGCGGCAAGGTCTTCGGCCTTCTCTCCTCGATCTCAATTCGACCTCGATCTCAATTTCCCTCCAGATACCTTCTCTTCAGCTGGCCGCAGGCGGCCTGGATTTCGTCGCCCATCTGGCGGCGGACGGTGACGCTTTTTCCGTGTTTTTCGAGGACCGATACGAAGGCCCGGATTTCTTTCATATCCGGCGGGTACAGTTTGATATGTTCCGTGCCGTTGATAGGGATGAGGTTGAAGTGGCAGTTCATTTTCCCCGTAAGCCGGCACAGTTCTTCCGCATTTTCTACGGAAGCGTTCACGTCTTTGATGAGGATGTATTCGAAGGTCACCCGGCGTCCCGTGGTTTTGAAGTAGTACCGGGAAGCCCGGACCACGTCTTCAATCTTGAAATTTTTACTGATGGGAAGGATCTGATTGCGGATGGTATCGTTCGGGGCGTGAAGGGAAATGGCCAGGGTAATGGGCAGGTGCTCATCGGCAAGGCGGTAAATCTGTGGAACGATGCCGCAGGTGGAGAGGGTAATATTCCGGAGACTGATGTTTAAAAGACCGGGATCCCCTGCCAGGCGGATGAAGCGGAGCACCTCTTCATAGTTCGTGAGGGGTTCTCCGGAACCCATGAGGACGATGGAATGGATGGGGGCATCCAGCTTTTCTTTGAAGGCGTAGACCTGGGCCAGCATTTCCCCGGCGGTCAGATTCCGCTCCAGGCCATGCCTTGTGGAGGCGCAGAAAATACAGCCCATGGCGCAGCCCACCTGGGTGGAGACGCAGATGGAATTGCCATAGACATGGTGCATGCATACGGTCTCGATGAGGGAACCGTCGGAAAGTTTCAGGAGGATCTTTGTGGTATCTCCGTCGTTGGAGGCGATGGAATGCATGATTTCCGGCTTTTCCAGTACCGCTTCGGCATTGAGGAAGTCCCGCATGGCCGCCGGAAACTGTTTCATTTCCTGAAAATCGTAGACGTGGCGGCGGTACAGGTAATCCTGCAGCTGTTTGGCCCGGAATTTGGGAAATCCCTTGGACACCATCCATTTTTCCATTTCAGGGAGGCTGTGGCCCCAGACGTTAAAAGGCATAGTTACTCCTTTACCAGTTTTGCAATAAAGAAACCATCGCTTCCCGTTTCATCGGGCCAGATGGTGATCATTCCGTTTTCCGATTTCCCAAGGCCCGGAATTTCGAAATCCAGGGCATGGAAATCGGCATGCTTTTTGAGAAAGGCAGAGACCCTTTCCTCATTTTCTTCCCGGTTTAACGTGCAGGTGCTGTAAACCAGAATGCCCCCCTGCTTCACATAGGAAGCGGCGGCGTCCAGCAGTTTTTCCTGGAGCGGTGGAAATTCGGCGAGTCCCTCCTCTTCCCGGCGCCAACGGATTTCCGGCTTATGAGAGAGCACCCCGAGACCCGAACAGGGAGCGTCAAGAAGGACCTTATCATAGGTTCCTGCCAGTGCGGGGAATGGTTTCGAAGAATCCCGGGCGCCTGCATGGATGATGGTGATACCCAGTTTCTTCGCATTGTTTTTAATGAGGTTGATTTTATGGGGATACAGGTCCCAGGCATCGATGGAGCCGGTATTCTTCATGAGCTCAGCCAGCTGGGTGGTTTTGCTGCCCGGGGCGGCGCACATGTCCAGCACCTTTTCCCCCGCCTTCGGCGCGAGGACGTCGGGAGGAATCATGGAAGACAGGGACTGGGCATAGCCATAGCCTTCATCCAGGAGTTTCCAGATGGCATGGGCACCTTTGGTGATGCGGAAGGCCTCTTCTTTCCAGGGAATAGGCTCTGCCTCAATCCCCTCTTTTTCCAGAAGGGCCATAAAGGAGGCCCTGTCCGTTTTGAGGGTATTCATGCGTACCGTAAGACTGGGCACCTGGCTCATGGCTTCCAGCACTTTTGCTGCCTTTTCTTCGCCCCATTCCTTTTCCCAACGGGCCACGAGCCATTCCGGCTCATTCCATTTCAGGGAATCGTAGAGCAGGGGATTTTCTTCCCGGGGAAACAGGTGGATTTCCTCCTTCCGCCGCGTATAGCTGCGAAGGATGGCATTCACGAATCCCGCATTTCCCATATGGGTCACTTTCTTTGCAATCTTTACGGATTCATTCACCGCTGCGGATTCCGGAATCCTGGTGAGGTACATAAGCTGGTAAAGTCCCAGGCACAGGAGGATCCGCACCGAGGAATGGAGCTTTTTCACCGGCCGGCTGCTCAGGCGGGAAATGACCCAGAGGAGAACATTATACCGCCTGAGAACTCCATAGACCAGTTCTGTGAATAAGTGGGTCTCCGCCTCCGTAAGGGTATAGGTCTTCAGGGCCTGCTGCATGGTGAGATTGCCATAGGCCCCTTTTTCCAAGATGTCGTAGAGGGCCTGGTACGCCAGCCGCCGGGCGGAGGGAGCCGGTTTATTCGCCGAATGTTTCATTCGCTTTCACCTGATATCCGTTGATAAAATCGGAGGCTGCCATTTTCCGGTGGTTTTCGGGCTGCAGCTCGGAAATAGCGATGGTCCCCTTTCCGCAGGCCACGTGGATGGAGCCGCCAGCGGTAGAAATGACGGTCCCTGCGGGGAGGCCGGAGTCCTTCTCTTCCATGGAGGCCCGGTGAATCTTTACCCGCTTCCCCCGATAGAAGGTATAGGTGCCGGGATTGGGATACATGCCCCGGATAAGGCAGTCCAGGGTGGCCGCATCCTTTGTCCAGTCGATATGGCCCATATCCTTTGTCACTTTTTCTGCGTAGGTGGCCTTCGTATGGTCCTGGGGAATGGAATGGGCCAGCTTTTCCGGCAGGTCATCCAGGACGGAAATCAGTTCCTCTGCGCCAAGAGCGCCCAAAGCGTCGAACAGTTCCCCCGCCGTCATGTGGGAAGGAATGTCCATTTCCCGGACAGAAACGATATTTCCCGTATCCATGCCTTCGTCCAGCTGCATAATGGTGACGCCGGTCTTCTTCTTTCCATCAATAATGGCCCGCTGGATGGGCGCAGCCCCCCGGTATTCCGGAAGCAGGGAGGCATGGACGTTGATGGCGCCGTAGGTGGGGATGTCCAGTACCGCCTTCGGCAGGATTTTGCCATAGGCAATGACGATGATGAGGTCCGGAGCCAGGTCCCGGATCTTCTGCTGCTCCTCTTCCGATTTCAGGGTGGTGGGCTGGAACACGGGGATATCATTGGCCAGGCCGAAGGATTTCACCGGGGAGAAATTGATTTTCTTTCCCCTGCCGTTGATCCGGTCCGGCTGGGTATAAAGGGCGATCGGCATATAGCCATGGGCTTTGAGAGCTTCCAGGGCAGGGAGGGCAAAGTCCGGGGTGCCCATGAAAAGGATGCGGTAGTTATTCTTCATTTTTCGGTCCTTTGTGCAGGGAAATCGCTTTTTCAATAAAGAGGATACCATTCAGGTGGTCCGTTTCATGCTGGATGCAGCGGGCCAGAAGGCCGGAGGCTTTCTTCGTCTTCTTCTTGCCCCGGATATCCTGGTAATGGATGATGACGTTGGAATACCGTTCCACTTCACCGAAATATTCCGGCACCGACAGGCAGCCTTCAGTGTCGATGTTCTTTTCCTCTCCGTCCGGCTTCCAAACGGGGTTGATATAGGCTTCAAATCCAGTCTCCCCATCATCGGCTACGAAAATCCTTTTGGAAATGGCAATCTGCGGAGCTGCCAGGCCTACGCCGTTTGCTTCGTAGAGGGTCTTCTTCATGTCGTTAACCAGAAATTTCAGTTTTTTATCAAATTCGGTGACCGGTTCAGCCTTCATGGTAAGAATCGGGTTTCCGGCGGTAATAATTTTACTCAAAATAGGATACCTTCTTTCTGAATAGTTTTTTTATATGTATTCCCAAGTCGGGCGGGGGCTTCTAGCTTCTAGCTTTTAGCTTTTAGGAAAGCTGGTCAGCCTGCGGCGCTGGTCAGGTACGGTTGGAGTCACTGGGAGCGGGGCCTTGAGCTTTTAGCCCTGAGCCTTGAGCAGCTTAGCCGCTTCGCGGCGGGAAATCATCGTAACAGTCTGTAAGCCCATGTGAGGTGTTCCCCCAACATGCAGCCCCTTAGAGATGGGCAAAGCCGCAGGATGGATCATCGGGTCATGAAGAACATCCACTGCTGCGCAGATCCCGCCTCTGCGAGGCGGATCCATCCCCCGGCCTTTGACCGTCCCCCTTCTCCAAGGGGGAACGCTCTGACGGATAGAGTGACTTTAGCCGAATAGCCGCTTTACAGCAGAAATTCATACTGCGGCGCCGTATTTTTTGTGTGCCGCACAACCCCTTCAGTCACCTGAGTCACCTCGCCGAAGGCGTTACCCCTCAGCCACTTCTATACTCCTGATTTCCTCGGTCTCGGCCTCGATCTCTTTATAATAGAGTGACTTTAGCCGAATAGCCGCTTCGCAACCACCGTTAAGCTATCTTAAATGGGGCGCTGTATTTTTGTGCGCCGCACCACCATTCCTCATTCCTAATTCCTGATTCCTCATTTCACAACGGATCTACATCTATAATTATATCATTTTCCTGGAATACAGATGCCGAGCGCATGGCATTTTTCAGGGTGGAAAGGCTGTCTCCCCTGATGAGGAGGGATACGTAGTACAGGTTCCGCACCCGTTTGATGGGTTCGCTGAAGGGGGGCGTGGTCCTCACTTTCTCGGGGAGCCGGGGAATGACGGCGGTGAGCCATTCGTAGATTCCCTGGGCCTGGCGGTTCGCTTTTTTCTCGTCTTCATTGAAGCAGGTGATTTTCATGAGCCTGGAGAACGGCGGAAACCGGAGGGCCTGGCGGTACCGGATTTCCTGGCGGTAGAAGCCATCGTAATCCTGCCTCGACGCCGCCTGGATTACATAGTGGGTGGGATTGTAGGTCTGCAGCACCACTTCTCCCTGCTCGTGGCTCCGCCCTGCCCTTCCGGCACACTGGGTGATGAGGTTGAATGTCTGTTCCGCCGCCAGGTAGGAGGGAATATTCAGGATGCTGTCCGCCGAAAGGATACCCACGGTCTGGACGCCGGGAATGTCGTGGCCCTTGGCCACCATCTGGGTGCCGAAGAGAATGTCAAATTTCCCTTCCCGGAAATCATCCAGAATTTCCCGGGCGCTGTTTTTTCTCCGGGTGCTGTCCAGATCGAACCGGCGGCACTTCGCTTCCGGCAGGTATTCCGCCAGTTCCTCCTCCACCCGTTCCGTGCCGGCGCCAAGGTAAAGGATCTTATGGCCGTGGCACTGCGGGCATTCCCTTGGCACAGGGTGCACGGTTTCGCAGTAATGGCATTTCAGCTGCCGGGTCTCTTTGTGGTACACCAGGGATACGTCACAGTTGGGGCATTTGAATACGTAGCCGCAGGAAGAGCACATGAGGGTAGTCGCAAAGCCTCTCCGGTTCAGGAGAAGTATGGCCTTATGGTGGTCCGCTACGGTCTTGTGAAGGAGGGTAATGAGAGGTCCTGAGAGAAGGCCATTGTTATCAATGGGCGGCGTTTCCCGAAGGTCGCAGACATGGATTTTCGGCAGCGGCGTATGGAATACCCGGTGATTCATGGTGATTTCCCGGATTTTCCCCTGCTCTGCGGCATAGTTGGTGGCAATGGAGGGAGTGGCCGCTCCTAAAACGATAGGACAATGGTAGAGGGTGGCCATCACCTTTGCCACGTCCCTCCCGTTATACCGGGGACTTTCCCCCTGCTTGTAGGAGGAATCGTATTCCTCGTCCACCACGATGAGTTTCAGGTTATGGAAGGGCATGAAGATAGCAGACCGGGAGCCGATGATGATGGGACTTTCCCCGTTATCGATGCGCATGCGGTTGTTATACCGCTCCCCCTTGCTGAGATTGCTGTGAATGAAGACCACTTTGTCCCCGAAAACGGAGGCAAAATAGGCGGTCATCTGGTTGGTGAGAGCGATTTCAGGCACCAGGATCAGGGCTGAGCCCCCCTCTTCCAGGGCATGCCGGGCAGCTTCCAGGTAAACTTCCGTTTTTCCGCTGCCTGTGACTCCCTTCAGGAGGAATCCTTCATAGGAACCTTTGTCTATGGATTCACAGATTTCCTTCACCGCCTTTTCCTGTTCGTCGGTGAGTTTCCGGTCCTTCCTTTTCCCCTCTTCATCGATGAGAGAAAAGGTCTTCTTTCTGCGGTAGGTCACGTGGCCATAGCCGTTAAGGCAGAAACTTTTCACAAGGGCCGGGCCAAAGCTGTTTTCCTTCAGCCTTTTGAGGGATGCCGGACTTCCCTCAAGGAAATCGGAGAGCGCAGCCTGCCTTTTGCTTTTCCGCCGCTCCTCTTCGGTGAGGGTCCTCTCCGGCACCAGCCAACGCTCCAGAGGTTCCTTGTGGGCGGCATCGAGGATTTCTTTCTTCCGGAGGAATCCCTGCTTCACGTAGAGAGAAAGGGAGTCCCCGAAAAGAAGGCGGCCGTCTTTCTCGTCCACCTGTTCCACAGATCGATCCACCAGGGCCGGAATGTCCTGATTTCCCGCTTCTTCGATCCGGTCCCACAGAATGTCATAGGAAATCATGGTTTTCATGGCTTTTTTGTCGATATAGAAGAGACGGAGGGCTTCTATAACGGTGCACATGTAATAGTTGGAAATCCAGAGGGCGGTCCGCATCATTTCTTCCGTGAACCAGGGAAAAGTGTCCACCAGGGATTCGATGGGAAGGATCTTGTAGTCCAGTTTCGAGGTATCTTCTTCCCGGACCGAAAGGATAATGCCCTCCTCCTTCCGGCGGGCAAAGGAAACGACGCAGCGCCATCCGGGGCCCGCTTCCTTCAGGGACTCCGGAATGCGGTAGGAAAATGTCCTGTTCAGATGTTTCGAGGGCCTGTTGATCAGGACCTCCGCAATGGTTTCCGTCATATGGTTCCCTCCAAAAAAATAATGGACAGCCAAAAGGGCTATCCATTATTTTACCATATATTGGGAAATGAGTGGGACAAGCAGGTGGAAGATGAAGGCTGCTGAAACAGGTGAAAAGTGGCTGAGGAGTAATGCCTGACGGCAAAGTGACTCAAGGGGAATGGCCTTCGGCCAAGGGGAAAGTGTGCCGCATCAATTCATGAAGCGGCACGAGTATGTATTATGCAGCGAAACTGCAAATTATATACTCTGCGGCGCCATATGAATTGTGCGCCGCACCATCCCCTCGCCCGAAGGGCGTTTCCCCTGAGCCACTTGAGCCACCTCAGCCACCTGAGCGCAGCTCTCTTACAGTCCTGCTTCCTTCTTCAGGATTTCCGCTTTATCCGTATGTTCCCAGGGCAGGTCGATGTCAGTTCTTCCGAAATGACCATAAGCAGCGGTCTGCTTGTAGATCGGACGGCGGAGGTTCAGCATATCGATGATGCCTGCCGGACGGAGTTCGAAGTTCTTCCGGATGAGGTCTACGATCTTTTCATCATCGATCTTGCCGGTGCCGAAGGTATCAACGAAAATGGAAACCGGTTCTGCTACGCCGATGGCATAGGCCAGTTCGATTTCGCATTTATCCGCAATGCCGGCAGCCACGATGTTCTTGGCTACATACCGGGCAGCATAGGCCGCGGAGCGGTCAACCTTCGTGGGATCCTTGCCGGAGAAGCATCCGCCGCCATGACGGGCCATGCCGCCGTAGGTGTCGACGATAATCTTACGGCCTGTAAGTCCTGCATCGCCCTGGGGTCCGCCGATAACGAAACGGCCGGTGGGGTTGATGAGGTACTTTGTGTTTTCATCCAGGAATTTTTCCGGAATGATTTTCTTGATGACCTTATTGATCATGTCCTGTTCGATCTGGTCATGGGTGACGTCAGGGTTGTGCTGGGCGGAAATAACGACGGTGTCCACGCGGGTAGGCTTGCCATCATCGTATTCCACGGTGACCTGTGTCTTTCCATCAGGACGGAGGTACGGTACTTCCCCATCTTTGCGGACTTCAGCGAGCCGGCGTGCCAGGCGGTGAGCCAGTGCAATCGGCATGGGCAGGTATTCCGGCGTTTCATTGGAAGCGTAGCCGAACATCATGCCCTGGTCGCCAGCGCCGATATCGTACTTGTCAGCCTTGTTTTCCTTGGCTTCCAGGGACTGGTTCACGCCCATGGCGATATCCGGAGACTGTTCATCGATGGCTACATTGATGCCGACGCTTTCCCCATCAAAACCATAACGGGCATCGGTGTAGCCGATATCATTGATGGTCTTACGGATGACCTGCGGAATCGGCACATAGGTGGTGGTGGTGATTTCACCAAATACATGGACCTGGCCGGTGGTGACGATGGTTTCGCAGGCTACACGGCCATTGGGATCCTGTTCCAGGATGGCATCGAGAATGGCATCGGAAATCTGGTCCGCAATCTTATCAGGATGTCCTTCGGTAACGGATTCGGAAGTAAATAAAACTTTTTTTGACATATAAAATCCTCCTCACTATTGGATATCTGGAATAGTAAAATAAAAAGCTCTCCGCAGGGAGAGCTTCTTCTCTCATCTGCCAGCAAATGCTGATGGAATTAGCACCGGTTCCTGTCGGAATGGTTGCTGCAGCGTCATAGGGCCAAATCCCTCAGCTGCTCTTGATGAGTCTTAATTCACTTGAGTATTATTATAACGTTAATTCATTGATTTGGCAACTGTTGACAATAGGAATGTATGTTTGAGCTGGAAATGACACATAGGATGAAATGGTTACGTGCAGGTGGCTGAGGTGACTCAAGTGGCTGAGGGGTAACGGGCTCCGCCCGAGGGGTTGGTGTGCCGCATCAATTCATAAAGCGGCACAAATGATGTATTTTGCAGGGAAGCTGCAAAATATAAATTCCGCAGCGCTTCTAAATATTGTGCGCCGCTCCACCCCCTCAGCCACTTGAGCCACTTCGCCGAAGGCGTTACCCTTCAGCCACTTCCACAATATCCATTATCATGCTTATGACACTATACAAAACCATGCCACGATCACTTACCAAAGAACAACTTCATGTCGTCTTCCACGGTGGTGATGCCGGCGATGCCGAAATTGTTGACAAGCACGTTTACCACTGCCGGCGAGAGGAAGGCAGGGAGAGTCGGTCCCAGGTGGATATTCTTTACCCCCAGGTACAGGAGAGCCAGGAGCACGATGACTGCCTTCTGTTCATACCAGGCGATATTGTACACGATGGGCAGGTCGTTCACATCGTCCAGTTCGAAGACTTCTTTCAGCTTCAGGGCGATGAGGGCGAGGCTGTAGGAATCGTTGCACTGGCCGGCGTCCAGGACACGCGGAATGCCGCCGATGGTGCCCAGATCCAGCTTATTGTACTTGTATTTTGCGCAGCCTGCGGTGAGGATCACCGTATCCTTCGGCAGGGCAAGGGCAAAGTTCCGGTAGTATTCCCGGCTCCGGGCCCGGCCATCGCAGCCTGCCATGACGATGAATTTCTTGATGGCGCCGCTCTTTACAGCGTCCACCACTTTGTCCGCCAGGGCGAAGACCTGGTTATGGGCAAAGCCGCCCACAATCTTGCCGGTTTCGATTTCCCTGGGAGCCCGGCATTTCTTTGCCTGTTCGATAATGGGGCTGAAGTCTTTCACTCCGTCCTTGTCGTCGATGTGGCCGCATCCGGGGAAGGAAACGGCACCGGTGGTCCAGAGGCGGTCCTTGTAGCTGTCCTTCGGCGGTACCACGCAGTTCGTGGTCATGAGGATGGGGCCATTGAAGGAGTCGAATTCTTCTCTCTGCTTCCACCAGGCATTGCCGTAGTTTCCGGCAAAGTTTTTATATTTCTTGAAGAAGGGATAGTAATGGGCCGGCAGCATTTCGCCGTGGGTATAGACGTCCACGCCGGTGTCCTTCGTCTGTTCCAGAAGCATTTCCAGGTCCTTCAGGTCATGGCCGGAAATGAGGATGCCCGGGTTCTTCCGGACGCCGATGTCCACTTCCGTGATTTCCGGGTTGCCATAGGCAGAGGTATTGGCCTCATCCAGCATGGCCATACCCTTTACCCCATATTCCCCGGTTTTCAGGGTGAGGGCCACGAGATCGTCCACAGAAAGACTGTCATCCAGGGTCTTTGCCAGGGTTTCCTGGAGGAACGCATCGATTTCTTCACTGTCCTTATGGAGCACATTGGCATGATGGCTGTAGGCGGCAAGGCCCTTCAGTCCGTAGGTAATGAGTTCCCGGAGGGAACGGATATTTTCATCCTTTGTTGCCAGTACGCCGATGAAGGGGTAGGCATCTTTGAAATACTTCTCATCCACATCCCAGTAAGCGGCACGGGACAGGTGGGTGCTGTCTTTCAGTTCGGAAATCATGTGATTCTTCACGTCCAGGGTCTTGTTGATGCGCTTCGTAATGAAATCATTATCAAAGTTGGCATTCGTAATGGTGACGAAAAGGTTCACCGTCACCAGATGGTTCACATCCTGGGGAACGGAAAGGCCTTCCTTTCTCCAGGCCGTAGCCACTTCCGAAAGGCCCTTGGTGGCATAAATCAGCACATCCTGCAGATGGGCGGTATCCGGCTGCTTGCCGCAGACGCCGCCATTGGTGCATCCCTTATTCCCATAGGTTTCCTGGCACTGGAAACAGAACATTTTCTCCTGCATATCTTTTCCTCCTGTATACTTCCTACGACTCTCACATTGGGTACTGTAATATTATAGAATAATTAAGTTCCAAATATTGTTGCCTGTGCAACAGAGAGAGCATATAATGTAAAACAAAGGTAAATCGCAACGTATGAATGGGGCTAAAGGTTGCAGGTGGGACGCCGCTTCGCTGGTCCCACCGGGTTGTGGGTGCTTCGCACCGGGAGCATAAGGTGTCGCAGCCGCCAAAGGCGGCAAATTCACCAACGGCCCCCGCTTTAATAAGCGAAGCAACGTTGAAGCTACAACCCACAACCCCTAGGTCCATCCATATGATTGACCATCATCGCAACCCCCGATTTAAGGAAGCACTGATTAAATTGTTGTCGGATTTCATTCTTGGATTTTTATGCAATGCGAGGAATAGCTCGACGCGAATAGCGAGCTATTTAAGGAGAGCTATGACGAAGCAGTGCATAAAAATCCTTATGAAATCTGACTCTACGAATTAATCAGCGCTTCCTTAATAACTGACTGGAGCCAAACATGGACTACTCACTTTTACAGAGCCTCCCCCTCTTTCAGGGCATGGATAAAGACCGGATACAGAAGATCATTCTCCTATCCGGCTGCTTTATCAAAAATTACAGAAAAGGAAACTATATCTATTTTGAAAACGACCCCATTGACTGTATGGGACTCATCCTCCAGGGTCACGTGTACATGACGAAAGATAACGCATGGGGAGAGAAAACCATTCTCGTCCGCATGGGAAAGGGAGAACTCTTCGGTGAAAACTTCGCCTGTTCCCACAGCCGCAATGCCTCCGTCACCTTTTACGCCCCGGAAGCGGCGAAGGTGCTCTTCATCCCCTACCGGCGCCTCCTCTCCTGCGCCGGGGAAAAGGAAGTACTTCCCCTCATCGAAAACCTGATTTCCATGATGACCGATAAGGCCCAGAAACTGATGCAGAAGTCCTCCATCGTATCCCAGAAAACCCTCCGGGACAAGATCTGCGCCTTCCTGTCAGCGGAAGCGGAAAGCCAGGGCACCCTTACCTTCACCATCCCCTACTCCCGGGAAGACCTGGCAGACTACCTTTCTGCCAACCGAAGCGCCCTGTCCCGGGAGCTGTCGGCCATGGAAAAGGACGGGCTCATCCGGGTCCGGGGACGGGAGTTTGAGATTCTGAAGAAATAAAAGGAAAAGCTGCGGCCTTTGGCCGGGGCTCTGCCTGAGGCAGGGCTATGGGAAGGCCAGGGCTAAGGCTTCGCCTGGGCTCGTAATGCGGCGCACAATTCATGGGGCGCCGCAATTTTTATACATATTCATCAACAGGCAGGCCCTCAGAGATGGAAGTCCTGCATAGGACCCTCAAGCCGGGCCTGCCCCATGAAAGCGCCTTCTTTTCCGGGCCCGGCTGGCCGCTTCGCTTTAAGGTTAGTGTCAATTGGAATGGCAACGCAGCAGCTGATGCACTCGACCCCAATCTCACCAGCGCCACCTTCCCCTCAGCCACTTGAGTCACCTTAGTTCCCCAGCCACTTATCATCGAGTAGGAGGCGGGCTTCGGCCCGCCGACCTCTCACACCACCGTACGTACCGTTCGGTATACGGCGGTTCTTTAGTTTTCGCATTCCTGCTTATGCAAGTCTGCGATGATGTTGTTGTTTTCAGCAATCCTCACATGGATGGGCACTCCGGCATATCCTTGCTGTTCCGCAGCTGCTTTCTGCCAGTAGTCTTCTTTCTGAAGTTGTCTGCCTTTAAGCCCATGGTTGGTTACTTTCATTGACTAACATCTCCTAAAGTTCGGCCCTTCCCAGATGCCTATGAGCCATCTGGTACTATGGCCTCTGCTGACTTCTCACGGCAAATCTTATTTCAACCACAGCACAGCCCAGTAAATACAGCCTTATTCTGCTGTGTCCGTGAGACCTCCCCAGGTAAGAACGCACTCTTTCTCTCCATATATCCGCCACATGTACTCTGCAGGATTCCGTACAGCTATGGGACTTCAGTTTGTCATGCAACCTTATCCATCCTGCCGTAGCCTTATGTGGTTCTTGTACATCGGACCGGAGATTTGCCTGCACCTTCCTTCAGATTCCACCTCACGATGGACACCCTTGGTGTTCGGCTATGACCTTCCCGCTGTCGGGCGGTCTAGGGACTTTCACCCTTAAGAGTGCGCCCATGCTGGGCGCACATGTAATAAAAAAAGACCGTGCTTTCGCACAGTCCTTTTTATTATCCCTATTTCAGCCGTTCCGCAATTTTTTCGATGATAATATGGCCCAGCTCTTCCTTTGTCATCTTCGGATACTGTTCCATGTGGCCGTCTCTGTAGAGGAGAGCGGCGATGTTTGTGTTCACGTTGAAACCGGCTCCCGGCATGGCAACGTCGTTGGCCACCAGCATGTCCAGGTTTTTCCGTTTCAGCTTTTCCTTGCCGTGTTCGATGACGTCGTTCGTTTCCGCCGCAAAGCCTACGAGGAACTGGTTCTTCTTCTTCTGGCCAAGGCCGTAGAGAATATCGGGGTTCTGGGTGAGTTCGATGGTCAGGGTATTGTGGGATTCTTTCTTGATCTTCTGGGCAGCCTGTACTTTAGGACGGTAATCGGATACGGCAGCGGCCATGATGGCGGCGTCGCAGTCTTCGTAGTGGGAATTCATGGCTTTATCCAGTTCCCGGGCGTCGTGGACGTATTCGATCTTCACTCCTGCCGGTACGGGAAGGGCCTGGGTGCAGCTGACCAGGGTGACATCGGCATCTTCCATGGCAGCCGCTTTCGCAATAGCGTAGCCCATGCGGCCACTGGAACGGTTGCTGATGTAGCGGACAGGATCGATATTTTCCTGGGTACCGCCGGCGCTGACGATAATTTTCTTTCCTTTCAGCAGTCCTTTGCCGAAGAGAGCCTTTTCAATGGCTTCGAAAATCACTTCCTGCTTCGGGAAACGGCCTTTGCCATTGGTGTTGCAGGCCAGGTGCCCGGACTCCGGTTCTACGAAGAGGTAGCCATGGGCAGCGAGTTTGGCCATATTTTCCTGGACAATGGGATTTTCATACATATTGGTATTCATGGACGGAACGAAGATAACCTTCGCCTTTGTGGCCATGATGGTGGTGGAAAGCATGTCGTCCGCAATGCCGTTGGCCACTTTACCGATGATGTCTGCCGTTGCAGGGGCGATGACAAAGACATCGGCCAGACGGGCCAGGGCGATGTGCTCTACGTCCCATTTATTGATATTGGCAAACATATCTACGGTCACGTCGTTGCCGGAAAGCTCGCCGAATGTAATGGGAGTGACAAGCTTTGCCGCATTTTTTGTCATAATGCAGTGCACATCGGCGCCCTGCTGTCTCAGCTGGCTTACAAGACCCGCTGCTTTAAATGCGGCAATGCCGCCGCAGATTCCTACGACAATATGTTTATTTTCAAACATGGGAAGATCCTTCCTGAAGTAAAAGTATGATGGTGAGTTGACAGTTTAGTTACGTACCCATGTCGATAAAGGGGGCATAAGGGTTGTGGGTGAACATCGCTTCGCTTGTTCACCGGGTGGTGGGCGCTTCGCGCCGGGGGCGTGAGGTGCTATTGCCGCCAAAGGCGGATGATCCACCAACGGCCCCCGCTGCACCAAGGCGCCAGCCTTGGCATGCAGCCACAACCCGGTCGGGCCAGCGAAGCGGCGCCCAACCCACAACCTTTATGCCCCCTCCATTTGCATGGGCATATTTTCACATACTATTTATCGAACGAATAGGTAATCTTATCGTAGTACACTTCTTCCAGTGCTACGGTGACAGGTTTCTTGTCTTTGGCATCCGGAATGAGGGCCGGAGCGCCGTCTGTCAGTTCGCGGGCGCGAAGGGCTGCCAGGGTAACCAGGGTATACTTGGAATCCACTTTCTTCACAAGGCTGTCAATGGACGGAAAACACATCATTTTAAAGGTACCTCCTTATTGATATATTGTTTGAAAATCGTTTCAATCTGGCCTTCATTGCGGGACAGTTTGCACCGTTCTGCTTCCAGGATGCAGCAGGTCTTATGGACTGCATCTTCCAATTTATCATTTACCACAATGTAGTCGTACTGGTGGGCCATGGCAAGTTCGCTGGTAATCTGGGCCAGCCGCTTCTCGATGACCTCTTCCGAGTCCGTACCCCGATGATGGAGACGGCCGGAAAGAATTTCAAGGGACGGCGGGACGATATAAATAAATACGCCCTTCGGATACCGTTTCTTCACCTGCATGGCGCCCTGGATGTCGATTTCCAGAAGCACCGATTTTCCCTGGTCGATAAGGTCCAGGACATACTTCTTCGGTGTGCCGTAGTAATGGTCGTAGACCCTGGCATATTCCAGGAAAGCGTCCTTTTTTATGAGTTCTTCAAACTGTTCATTGGTACGAAAGAAATAGCTTTCTCCCTCCACTTCCCCTTTTCTCGGTTCCCTGGTGGTCATGGAAACGGAATAATGGAGATTCGGGTAAAGGGACCGGATAGCACTGCAGATGGTGCCCTTTCCGGCGCCGCTGGGGCCGGAGACAACCAGGAGAATGCCTTCATCTTTCTTTTCAGCGCACATTATTCATCCGTTCCTTCGCTAATAATGGAATCTTTGCTCATGAGTCTGTGAGAAATCGTTTCCGGCTGTACGGCGGAAAGGATAATCTGGCCGCTGTCCATGATGAGGACCGCCCTTGTTTTCCTGCCATAGGTGGCATCGATGAGCTCCCCATTGTCCCGGGCTTCCTGGATCATACGCTTTACCGGCGCCGATTCCGGGCTGATAATCGCCATGACACGGGCAGCTGCTGCCATATTACCGAATCCGATGTTAATTAATGAAAATCCCACTTTGATTACTCCTTATTCAATATTTTGGACTTGCTCGCGCAGTTTTTCGAGTTCTGTCTTGATTATTATAACACAGTCAACCACCTCGGTGTCACTGGCTTTTGAGGCGGTGGTATTCACTTCCCTGTTGATTTCCTGAAGAAGGAAATCGAGCTTTCTGCCAATAGGTCCTTCGCTTTCCAGAATGTCATGGAACTGGGAAAGGTGGCTGCCGAGGCGTACCACTTCTTCCGTGTAGTCCACTTTTTCGGAATAGATGGCCACTTCCTGGAGCACCCGGTCCTCATCGACGTCAGCGTCCCGTCCTTCCAGGGCCTTATCGATCCGGGCCTTCAGCCGGTCTTCGTATTCCTTCGCTGCCACATCCTGTTTGGAGAGAAGGAACTGCCTTTTCTCTTCAAGGAAGGAGAGCCGCTGTTCCAGATCCTTTTTCAGATTCTCCCCTTCCTTTGCCCGCATGGTCAGGAGGCCGGCAATGGCTTCATCCATGGCCTTTTCCACCAGGGGCGTCAGGGTTTCATCGGACACCGCTTCTTTCCGGACCGTAATAAATGGCTGGGACAGGGAAAGAAGATCCGAAATGACGGGCCGTTTATTCCGCAGGCCCTTCACTTTTCTCCCTTCGTCCAGTGCCTTCACATAGGCTTCCAGCAGGGGCCGGTCCAGTTCTACGGAATACCGGCTGCCGCCGGCGGCGGGCATGTAGGACAGGGATACATTCACCTTGCCCCGGTGGAGTTTTTCCTTCAATTTCCGGGCAGCCAGATCTTCCAAAGCGGCAGAAAAGTGGTCAGTCCTCATGTTAATTTCAAGGAATCGGCTGTTGACAGCTTTGACTTCCGCTGTCACCGTACCGGCATCGCCAGCTGCAGTACCTCTTCCAAATCCGGTCATGCTGTTCATGGTACCATCTCCATTGTATCAATTCAGTGATAAGAAGGCGCTCCAAACGAATGAATGGTTCGTAAGGGTTGCAGGTGAACATCGCTTACGCTCGTTCACCGGGTTGTGGGCGTTTCGCGCCGGGGCCTAAGGTGGATCTGCCGCAAAAGGCGGCAATCCAACCTTATGGCCCCGCTCGGGTAAGGCGTCAGCCTTACCCAAGCCACAACCCGGTCGAGCAAGCGAAGCGGCGCTTGACCCACAACCCTTATGAACCCTCCGCCCCGTTTGGGACCATAACTTTACAACTTACAGGTTCCTTCAAACACCTTTTCTGCAGGTCCGGTCATGAAGACATGGTCTTCCGGATGGCCGTCCCAGACAATGTGGAGGCGGCCGCCGTCAAGGTCTACGTCCGCTTCCTTTTCCGTTTTGCCGTTCAGGATGGCTGCCACCACGGAGGCACAGGTGCCGGTGCCGCAGGCCATGGTGATGCCGGTGCCCCGTTCCCATACCCGCATGCGGAAATGGTTCTTGCCCAGGGAGCTTACGAATTCCACATTCGTCTTTCTCGGGAAGTGGGGATCTGTCTCCAGGGACGGCCCTTCGCCAGCTACGTTCACCTTTTCGGCGTCATCGACGAAAATGACGCAGTGAGGATTCCCCATGGATACGCAGGTGACATCATAGGATTTCTGATTGGCCTCATTGAAAAGAGGCTGGGAAATCACCGGTCCTTTACCAAGGCCGGTCACTGGAATTTCTTCAGCAGTGAGATGGGGTTTCCCCATATCCACTTTGACCAGACCTGAATTCAGAAGTTCCGGGTACAGGATGCCCGCTCCCGTTTCCACAGAAATCCGCTTCTCCTTCACCAGTCCCAGTTCATGGGCCCATTTGGCAAAAGCCCGGATGCCGTTACCGCACATTTCCGCTTCTGATCCGTCGGCGTTGAAAATACGCATCCGAAGGTCCGCCTTGTCGGAGGGCAGGACAAAAATAATGCCATCGGCGCCGATGCCGAAATGGCGGTCACAGATTTCCACGGTGTGTTTTGTGATTTCTTCCAGGTTTTCTTCAAAGCCATTGACAAAGACAAAGTCATTGCCGCAGGCCTGCCATTTTGTAAAATGCATGATTTCCTCCTATAGTCACAAAGGGCCTGGTAATAGCCCCATTACTTGCTTTAATCACTTTATTTTACCATTCTTTAGAGGAACATTCCATGATGGGATTGATAAGTATAAAAACAGGGCGATGAAAAGTGGCTGAGGTGGCTGAAGTGGCTCAAGGGGAATGGCCTGCGGCCAAGGGGAAGGTGTGCCGCATCAGAATTATATGGCGGCACGAGTTTTATAATCAGCGGCGGAGCTGTAAAATCATTACTTTGCGGCGCTATATGAATTGTGCGCCGCACCATCCCCTCAGCCACTTGAGCCACTTCGCCGAAGGCGTTCCCCTTCAGCCACCTTTCTTTCCCCGCTGTCCCACGGCCTATGATATACTAATTTACATATATATCATGTAATTCAGGAGGTTTATATGCAGATAGACAGTGCTGTTTTATATGTTCTGGTGAAGGAGCTGCGGAAGAAGATCGACTCCTGCCAGGTCCGGCAGATTCACCAGATCGACAACCGTATCATGGACCTGGAGCTTTACTGCACCGATGGGGATGTGGTGAGCCTCATCATCAATACCTACAATCCCCCCATCCTCTACCTTACAGGTAAAGGAAAAAATAAGAAGCAGTATTCCCCGTCCCAGACCTTCTGTATGACCCTTCGGAAATACCTGGAAGGGAGCCGGCTTTCCAAAATCGAGCAGGTGGCCATGGACCGGATTGTGTCCCTGTCCTTTGACCGCATCGAACGGGGCAGTGAAATCATTACCCGCACCCTGTGGCTGGAGCTCCTGCCGGCAGCGCCGAATATGATTCTCACCGAAGGAGATACCATCATTGACGCCTGCCTACGGGGAAAGAAGCTGGACCGGCTGCTGGTGCCAGGGGAAACCTACCATGTACCGGATAATTCGAACCGCATGGATTTCATGAAATTTACGGAATCCGAGCTCCATGAAATCTTTGATTTCAGCAAAAAAGACGAGATCCCCATGGACAGCTGGCTCTTTAAACAGTTCAACGGATTTTCCCGTTTCCTGGCAGACGAGCTGGCTTCGGAAAGTGGCGTTCCTGCCGATAAGAAACTGTCCGATTTCACGGAGAGCGAAGAAAAGAGTCTCCTATCCCATATGACAGGGCTGGCAAGGAAAATCGAAAACTCCGACCATCTGTATCTGTACAGCCGTGGCAAGGGAAAGATGAATATTTCCCCCATTCCCCTTTCCATCCTGGGAGAACCGTCCGGCGAAGTACCGGTGCTTTCTTTCATGGAAAAGGAAGCGGAAAGCGGCGCCGGCTCCATCAGCCAGGCGGTGCAGGAATACACGAAGCAGCTCCACACCCTCATCAAAAGAGAGGAACGGAAAAAGCGGAAAATCCGGGAAGAAATGGAAGAAACCTCCCGCATGGACCAGTACAAACTCTGGGGCACCCTCCTCTCCATTTATGCCTACGAGAAAATCAACCACCAGAAGGAAATCACCGTTTCCAACCTGTTCAAGGATCCTCCGGAAGAGGAAAGGATCCCCGTAAATCCCCTGCTCTCCACCACCGATAACAGCCAGGCCTATTTCAAGAAATACAATAAAATGAAAACAAGGAGCACCATCGGACAGGAAAAGCTGAAGGAATGCGAAGACCGGCTGGCTTACCTGAATGAGACCCTCTACTTTGCGGGCCAGGTCACCACAAAGCAGGACCTGGAAGCCCTGAAGGAAGAACTGAAATCCCTGGGTATCGACAAAAGACAGAAACAGCATAAAAAAGGAAACCGGAAAGCACAGGATCCGAAGATTGAAAGCCGCATGATTGACGGCTTCAGGGTGTACCTGGGCACCAGCAATACAAAGAATGAGTACCTCACCCTGCGGAAAGCAGCAAAGACGGATATCTGGTTCCATGCAAAGGCCATCCCCGGCTCCCATGTGGTTATCGAGACCCAGGGAGAGACGGTACCTCCGGAAACATTGGAAAAAGTGGCTTCCCTGGCTGCCTGGAACAGCAAAGGCCGGGAGTCCGGCAAGGTAGACGTAGACTATACCTTCATCCGGTACGTAAAGAAAATCCCCAACGGCCCTCCGGGACTGGTGAACTACAGCCACCAGAAAACCATTGTGGCGGTACCGGAAGATGTGAAAAAGTGAAAAGGCTGCGGCCTATGGCCGAGGCTCTGCCTGCGGACAAGGCTTCGGCCTTTGGCCAGGGCGAAGGCTGTCGCCTGGGCGTAAGGAGGAAGTATAGATACAGGCCTTTGGCCGGAGTCAATGTGGCGGCGCACAATCCATGGTGCGCCGCCTTTTGTATTACGGTGATTATGGAGCTTAATGCCGTACCGGTGATCTGTCTCAAGCATATGAAACCTTGAGCCCCCAGCAGCCGGAAGTATTTCTCCCGCTTACAGCCCTCTTTACTGCCTGTCCCCACTTGAAAATTTAAAGTGTTTTTCATGGACCGTTTACTCTAAATTATGGGGATGCTAAAATCAAAGTATAGAAATTTACTTACTGTAATAAGGAGGAATTGATATGTCTGATAAAAAAGAGGCAGTTCATGCCCATAACTGCGGCTGCAGCCACTGCCACAGCCACCATCATGAAGGGGTATCCCACGTCCATGAAGACGATTCCGGAAGTGAAGAGGAAGGAGATCCGGCCCATCATCACGAAGGCCCCGGTCATACCCATGATCATGACCATCATCATGACCATGACCACCATCATGATCACGACCATGAGGAGGAAATGCCGGCTCCCCATGACCATTCCCATGATCCGGATCTGGTAAAGTATGCTTCCAATGAAAAAGATATCATGGAAGATGAGAATGAAATCCTCGCCGATGAACGGCGGGCTTTCGGCCATTTCCATGATAAAGGCATCCACCATAAGGCAGGTCACGACAAAAACTGCCACTGCCACGAATGCGTGGACGAGGAAGACTGTGATATCTGCGGGAAAGACCTGGCAGACTGCCGCTGTGATTTTCTGGGGTCCACGTACCACAAGTCGATTTACCATATGGAACACCTGGACTGCATGGAATGTGCCGCCAAGATGGAAGGAAAAATCCGGGAAATGCCCTCTGTTTTCTTTGCATCCATTTCTTTCCGCACCAAGGAACTCCGGCTCATTTCCAAAGAAAATCCGGATACCCTGCTGAAGGAAGTACTGGCAGTGTGCCGGTCGGTGGACGAGTCCGTAGGCATTGTACCGGCGGAAGACAAGAGCGGGTACAAAACAGAAACCTATGAAATCCCCACCCTTGACTGCGCGGCCTGTGCATTGAAGCTGGAAAAGCTCATTAACCGGCAGCCCGGCGTCCTGTCCGCTTCCATTTCCTATGCCACAAAGACCATGAAGCTCACGGCGGAAGATCCGGATGGGCTGATTCCCATGCTCACGGAAAAGTGCAATGAAGTGGAATCCCCCACGGAAATCCGCAAAAAGGTGCGCCCGCCCAAAGGAAAGGCGGCACCGGAAGAGGAAGAGTCTTTCTACAAGGACGAAAGGGTCCATCTCACCGTGGGCGGCGTGATTTTCGCCATCGGCATGGTTCTCCATTACCTCACCGGTTCTCCGGAACTCTACGGCAACATTTTCTTCTTCATTTCCTACATCATCCTTGGCGGCCCTATCGTATGGAATGCATTGAAAAATATCGCCCATGGCGAGTTCTTTGATGAGACATTCCTCATGACCGTGGCCACTCTTGGTGCCTTCGGCATCCAGGAATATCCGGAAGCCGTGGGGGTCATGTTCTTCTACCGCATCGGTGAATATTTCCAGGACCTGGCCAGCGGAAAAAGCAGAAAGCAGATCATGGAAGCCGTGGACCTTCGTCCGGAAGTGGTACAGCGGGTCATTGACGGTGACAAAACGGAAACGGTACCGGCAGAAGAAGCCAAGGTGGGCGATATCCTCCTCATCCGCCCCGGCGACCGGGTACCCCTGGATGGCATCATCCTTTCAGGTTCTTCCCAGCTTGATACGTCCGCCGTTACCGGCGAGCCGAAGCCCATCGCCGTATCCGAAGGCATGGCCATTGATTCGGGCTGTGTGAACATGACCGGCACCATCCGCCTGCAGGTCACAAAAATTCTCTCCGAATCCATGGTAAGCCGTATCCTGGACTCCGTGGAAAATGCGGTAGCCAGCAAACCGAAAATCGATCGTTTCATCACCCGGTTCTCCCGGATCTATACACCTGTGGTGGTGGCCATTGCCCTGGCGGTGGCTCTGATTCCTCCCCTCTTCTTTGGAGCGGACTGGGAAAAATGCATTTACACGGCCCTTACGTTCCTCGTCATTTCCTGCCCCTGCGCCCTCGTTATTTCCGTTCCCCTCTCCTTCTTTGCAGGTATCGGGACCGCTTCCAAAGCAGGCATTCTCTTCAAAGGCGGCACGGTGATGGAAGTGATTGCGAAGGTCAAGGCAGCGGTCATGGATAAGACCGGCACCATTACGGAAGGAAAATTCAAAGTCCGGGATATCCTCGTCCACGGCGGCATGAACCGGAATGAGCTCCTGGCCCTGGCCGCAGGCGCTGAAGTCTACTCCACCCACCCCATCGGCAAGTCCATCATTGAAGCAGCCGATGAGGAAAAGGTGGTCCCTGTTAAGCTCCAAAATCTCCATGAAAATGCGGGCTACGGTATCGAAGGCACCCTTTCCGGAGTCTCTGTATCCGTGGGCAATGCCAAGCTCATGGAAAAAGCCGGAGTTCCTGCCGAAGCCATGGCAGAAATCAAAGAAAACGGAACCCTCGTATACGTTGCCAAAGGAAATACACTGCTGGGATGCATCGTTATTTCCGACGCATTGAAGGAAGACGCCGTTGCTTCTATCAATGAAATCAAAAAGCTCGGCGTCACCCCTGTCATGCTGACAGGCGATAATAAGGAAAGCGCTGAAGCCGTAGCGAAAAAAGCTGGCATCTCCAAAGTCTACGCCGGCCTCCTCCCCCAGGATAAGCTTTCCATTATGAAAGAAATCCGGGAAAAGGAAGGCTCCGTCCTCTTCGTAGGCGACGGCATCAATGATGCCCCCGTACTGGCGGGCGCCGATGCAGGCGCTGCCATGGGAAGCGGCGCTGACGCAGCCATCGAGGCGGCGGACCTGGTCTTCCTGAATTCCGATGTCCGCGCCATTCCTGAGGCCATCCGGCTTTCAAGAAAAGTCATTTCCACGGCCTGGCAGAATGTGGGCTTCGCCCTCTTCGTCAAAATCGCGGTCATGGTCATGGGCCTTCTGGGCTATGCCAACATGTGGGTTGCGGTCTTCGCCGATACCGGCGTGACGCTCCTCTGCATTCTCTACTCCATCAGGCTTTTGAAAGTGAAGCTGTAAGCCATTAAACTGAATGGGGCTAAAGGTTGTGGGCGCTGGCGCGCCAGGGGCATAATGTGGATTCGCCGCCTCCAGCAGCCCGAAAATCTCCGGAATGTTCACTACAATAAAAAACAGTGAAGAACTGCCAATCCGTTCTTCACTGTTTTTTATACTCCTATATGTAATGACCATAGCTTGTGAATAGTTATAGTGTTCTGTCTTGCTGATTTCCTTTAAAGGTGGCGTTATACGCAATGCTAACATTCTCACCTTCGCAGAGCTCACCTCTCCGAAGCGGATCCATCCCCTGCCTTTTGGGCTGTCTCCTCCTCTAAGGGCAATGCTATTAAGTTAAGAGAAAAACGAGCAAAATATGTCTTTTAGGGATGCAATATTATTGTGAACTTGCCATAAATTCTCCATTTTTGCTTTGCCTAAACAACCATTTTTACATCAGTTATTTTTACAAGTTAGATTTTTGCATGCGAAAAGAACCGAAAATTGCGGATTTTTTTCGGATTTATCCGTGATAATAGCTTGGGTATCTTAGTTGACAATATTCCTTAGAATCCGGTAGGTTTTCCCTCGAAGGCATGGACCTTCTTTTCAATTCTTCCACGGTCGTAATGCCTGTTGTGAATGATAGCTACTTTGTAGGCCTCGAGTCGCTTAGTCAAATTGAAAGAATTCGCCTGCTCTTCCGTACAGAATAAATAGTGCAGGCAGGGCAGGACTCCTGCTTTGAAATTAACCTTGTACCGGTACTTGTGGTGTGCATCAATTTCCTGAATAGGAATATGGTTTATGATGGCTGCAACACAGTTATACAACGTAAGTGCCGCATACAGTTCCATTTCCTGATAGAGCAGGAACTTGGAGTGAAATACGATGGCTCCTACTCCATATTTCAAATGGCGGAAAGCTGTTTCAACCTGCCAGCGCTTTCTGTAAATACATCCAATCTCCGAGGCAGAAAATGACCGGATATCCAGGTTGGTAAGGTAATACTGGACATCCCCACTTGGCGAAACCGAGGACACGATGCGGATTCTCAGCATCATATCTGTCTCAGGCCGGAACTTTTCACTGGATTCCTTATGATAGATTCCTTTGGCACTGCGCCTTACATGGACATTGATTGTTATTTCTTTGTTGGTGATGCCATCCGGGAGATTAAGCCCTTTGGCTGAAAGAATGCCTGCACTCGGACCTTTTGCCCGGATGACGTATCCAAAACCCATTTGAGTAAGCAGACACAGGACCTGATAGCCTTCATAACCACGGTCACTGATGATGACCGTATCCTCGGGTTTATAGATAGGATGCTCTTGGGACAGTATTTGGGCCAGCTCCAGAAGTTCGCGCTGCTCATTGCATGACAGCTTTGGTTTAGTCGTAATTGCCAGATAGAGATGGTTTAGAACGTCATAAAAAGCATTTACATGATCCATATGGTACTGTGGCCTCCCAAATGGACTGCAGTCATCTGGAACAGGTAACACTGGAGTAGGCATGGGCGAATCTGAGCCATCGCAGGCGATAAGGAATTTGCCATGGTATCTCTTAAGCTCAAGTAACCGGTGCAGGTCCTTGAGGACATTCCTGAAAATGGTGGTAAAAACTTCCGTCGTGAGTTTCTGCCGCTGCTGAATGAACGCAGAAGGAGTTGAGTCACCAAATTCATCCATCTCAATGAAATTCTTGAAAAGGATATCTGGCAAGGTGCCGGTCTGCATCTTATACATAACTAAAAGAATACGTGCAATAGGCCATTTCCGTACCCGGGTAAAAAATCTGGGGTTAATCCCATACAACTTGGGATTGTCAATAACATGTTGAACGTGGCTCCTAAAAATTTTTCTGACTTGCTTTTCAAAATTGATCATAACAAATCCTCCTTGTTAACAATTGGGGTGGTTCCCTTACTAACAGGCGGAGCCTCAAATTTTTGAGGATTTGTCAAGCCTTTTTTTGATGTTTTTATATTTTTTTGTAAACCTAAGCTTTTTTTAGACACAAAAAAAGCACACGTCGTTATAACGTATGCTTGTGTAAAACGCTTAACTGAATAGCATTGCCTCTAAGGGGGGCACTCTTTTACCTATAGGGCCAAGTGCATTTATCAAATTTTTGATTTCGTACCTATTATTGTTTATGACATAGCAAAAAACAGTGAAGATTTCCAAAACGGTTCTTCCCTGTTTTTCTTATGTCCATAAATTATTAAAAGACCATAGCCAGTGAATAGGCCAGAAGAGTAGCAATCACGGCCAAATATGGCGCTGACCTGTCCAAAGGGCGGAGGCTTTACCACAAAAGGGAAATGGAGTATTTAGTGCCGCCGAAGGCGGCTTGTGCACCTTATGCCCCCGGCGCGCCAGCGCCCACAACCCGGTGGGGCCAGCGAAGCGGCGCCCCACCTACAACCTTTAGCCCCATTTATACGCATGAGACATAAAACAGCAGCCCTGCTTCACTTTCGACTATTCTACAATCTCCGGCCCTTCCCCATTTTCTTTATCTTCCTTATCCTTCGGGAAGATGAGGTTCAGCACCATGGCCACGATGAAGACCACGGCCACGCAGTTATCGGCAAAGACGCTGCGGAAGAGATCCGGGAAAATATGGAAAATCTGGGGTGTCTGGGTAAATCCGAGACCGATGGACAGGGACAGGGCGGCAATGCTCATGTTTCTCTGGGAATAGCCGCAGTCCCCCATCATACGGACACCGCTCACCACGATGGAACCAAACATCATGAGGGTGCATCCGCCGAGTACTGCATTGGGCAGGGACGCCAGGATGACACCGAGGCCCGGGATGAGGCCGGCCAGGATCATGATGACCGCCCCGCAGCCGATGGCCTTCCGGTTCACCACATGGGTCATGGCGATGAGGCCCACGTTCTGGCTGAAAGAGGTAATAGGCATACATCCGAAAAGGGAGGACAGGCTGGAAATGAATCCATCTACCGCAATGGAGCCGGAAACTTCCCGATTGGTGGGAGTCCTGCCAAAGCCCATGGTGGCCAGGGCGCTGGTGTCTCCCAGTGTTTCCGTAGCGGAAACGAGGAAAATCAGGAAGATGGAGAAAATAGCGTCCGGATGGAATTCCAGGGGTACCGGCAGGATGGAAGGAATGGAAACAATGGACACCTGGGAAAGCCGGGAGAGATCCACCATGCCGTAGAAATAGGCCGCTATGTAGCCCACGATAAGTCCGAAAAGTACGGAAAGCTGCTTATAGAAAGAATGGGCCTTCAGGTTGAAAACAAGGCAGGCCACGAGAGTTATGGAGCCAACGATAAGGTATTTCGCATCGCCGAAGTCCGGTGCCCCGAAACCACCGCCAAAGGAATTGGCACCGATGGGAAGAAGGGAGAATCCGATGGCCGTAACAACGGAAGCGGACACAATGGGTGGTACAAATTTTTTCCACCACGTAGCGCCGAGGCCAAGGATACCTTCCAGGATACCGCCGATGAGGGCCGCTCCCAATACGGCGCCGTAGCCGTACTTCGTGCCGATGACGCAGGCCACGGACACAAAGGTGAAGCTGATTCCCATGATGATAGGAAGGCCGCTGCCCAGGCGCCAGAGTGGAAACATCTGCAGCAGGGATCCGATGCCTGCCACAATCATGGCAGACTGCACCAGGGCCCCGGACTCTTCAGGAGACATTTTCACCGCTCCTGCCACAATGAGGATAGGAGCAATATTGGCCACAAACATGGCCAGCACATGCTGCAGGCCGAAGGGCACTGCCTTTTGAAGTGGAATATCCCCTTTCAGCTCATAAATGGCGTCATTTACGTTCTTCATGGCCTCTCCTTACCGGAATACGATGGACCCGGTTTCGGCATCCATTTTTTCAATGATGGCAAGAGACTTTACATCCACCCCTTTTTTGCGGAGTGCATCGCCGCCTCCCTGGAAGCCCTTTTCAATGCAGATGCCTACGCCTTCCACGATGCCGCCGGCCTGGTTCACGAGATCAATGAGCCCCTCCACGGCGCAGCCATTGGCCAGGAAATCATCCATAATGAGGATATGTTCCCCTTTATTCAGATACTTTTTGGAAACCACCACGTGGTTCACCTTGTTATGGGTGAAGGACCTGACCTCTGTCCCATAGACTTCTTTGTCCATGTTAGAACCTGCCGATTTCTTGGCAAACACTACGGGCACCCCGAAATAGACCGCCGTCAGACAGGCAATACCGATACCCGAAGCTTCGATGGTCAGGATTTTATCCACCTTCCGGTCCCCGAAAAGTTTGTAAAATTCCTTTCCCAGTTCACTGATAAAGGGCACATCGATCTGGTGATTCAGAAAGCTGTCCACCTTCAGCACGTTCCCCGGCTTAATGACTCCATCACTTAAAATCTTTTTCTGCAGCAGGTTCATTTCTTCCATCCTTGTCCTCCCTATGATTCGTAAATTGATAATTTTAACTCATTTTATCATGCACCGGGGAGAGAGTAAAGGGAGTGGAACGGTGGGGTATGTGTCAAGGTTTTCTCGGTACTTTATTTGACAGTCGACGTTATCAGGTTTCCCAGCCTCTGCTTTCTCAATAAATCTGTATCGCTTTAGCAAGCTGGCCCATCGGAGTTGAAGTCGCTCCATATACGCCTATACGGCCTTCCAGGCACCCGGGACGGTAATTCCGTGCGTTCCTGTGCCATTTAGCGTCCCTGGCGGCTTTGCGGTTCGTTTTTACGGCTGCTACGACCGCCTTATGCATCTGCCGGTCCATCTTCTTGTAGGCTTTGCCTGCAGCACAGTAAATCAGGGCTTTTTCCAAAGTGTCATTCTGGGTAGCAGTAATCAGCGTGCCTATTGAATCCATACCTATCCTGCACCAGCTGCGCCCCTGCTTTTTCAGACGGTAGCTATAGCGTCGGTGGTTGCTTTCAGCTGCCCCCAGGTGGATATCGGTTCGGATTCCGCGCTCCCGGATGCCCGGGATATAGTCGGCGTTGCGACTCAGATAGTCTGCCAGTCTCCGTACCTGCTCGGCCTGTTCTTCTGTTTCTGCGTAGCTGGCAGCCGCATCCAGATATGGCTTCATATCTGTGATGACATTTCTGCTCTTATTCAGTTCAAGCACGAATTTATCGATGAATCCACGTGGGCAGAAGCTGAGGCGGGTCCGCACTTTCTCATTCACATGGTATCTGTCCCGGAAATGGTAATGTGTCTTGCATCCCTCGACTATATCGTCGAAGTCACCGAAATTATATCCTGCTCCGCCATCCCCGTTGGAAAGTACTGTAATCTCGCTCAGATTGTACCGGCCATGCACCCACACCTTGACGAGTTCAACCAGCCTTTTCCTATCCGTTCCAGAGAAGCAGTGGTACCCTGTCAGTCTCGAACGTTTCCCATTCTTCTCGACGCCCTCATAGACCTGGATTCGGTGAAGTTCTATGTTCTGGCCGCCTTTGGTATCGGTGTCGGGGTCCGCCTGCTGCTTCATTACAATCCCATCGCCCTCAATAGCCAGCAGCCCGTCCTCCGGTACTCTCTTCTCGGCCTGCTCCATAGCTGCATCTGCTGCTTCGTATTTTCTGACCATTTGGGCGGCAGCGCGGCTGAGATTTGAAACTGTCTGATGTGAAATATCCGTCTGGGTCAGAATTTTCACGATATGGCTCACATTACGGAACTGGGTAACCTGGGTAGCCTGCGCAATGCGCAGAATCACTCCCATGCTATAGTGACGGGAAGGCAGAAATCCAAATTTCTTATCTAACGGGTAAAATCCCTGCTTTCCGGCCATCTCCAGCCGCCTCCGCTTGTAGGTGACAGGACCAAACAGGCAGTATATGGTTCTGGAATCCCGCCGGGAAATCCGCCACCCCTGAGGCTTGTAGACCCTATCGTACAGCTCGCCATCGATCATTTCGAAGGCCGTCGCCACAAGAAGGCCAAAGAGTTCCGTGAAGAGGTGCCAGAGAACCTGCTCCATGGCCAGTGAATCCTTAGAATCCTTGATACTCTTGAGAATTTCCTCCTGAATAAAAGGTTTGAAAAGTTCGATATTCTCTGATAAAATGCTCATTGGGAAGAGTCCTTTCTTTTGATTTTGTCGCAAGGAAATTATAACATTTCCATCAAAGGGGACTCTTCCCTTTTCTATCCAGCAGGGGAGAAATCCTCTACCGAGAAACATTTTACACTAAGAACGGTGGGATGGTGAGTTAGTGGGTTAGTGGGTTAGTGGATGAGTTGATTACTAGGGAAGCGCTGATTAATTCGCAGAGTCAGATTTCATAAAGATTTTTATGCACTGCTTCGTCATAGCTCGGCCAAGGATAAAAGGAAGGCGCTTTTATGTGCAGAGAAAGCGCCAACTTGCCTTGGCTCAGCAGTCCTATGCAGGACTACTGCCTTAAATAGCTCGCTATTTGGGTCGAGTTATTCCTCGCATTGCATAAAAATCCAAGAATGAAATCCGACAACGATTTAATCAGTGCTTCCCTAGAACAGGAGGATACCTCCCATAAGATTTATGGCATGATGTAAGATTTTAGAATGACTGCTTACCGCTATCCGCTTACAGCTTTCCATAAACCGGCGGCTTAACTGCAAAGCAGCCATGGAAACGGAAATGGTTTCCTGTGAAAGATTTCCCGGACATGAAGACCGTGTTGACTGGAAAACCCGAAAGGAAGAAGAACGTTCATTGTCAGACAAACCCTGATCATTGAGTCCCTTGGAAATATGACGCTTGAACTATTGTGCAACAGGCGTCCATTCCCTATTCATGATGAAGTACCTTCCCTTTCCTCCTTGCCCTCGATGGCGATGGACTTATGGACTTTAAACCGTTTCACCAGCCTCCCCCAGTCCATCATACCATCTTCGTTTTCAGGAATTCCCTGAAAATGGAGGGGAACTGCCATGGGCGGGTGGGACAGGCCCATGGGGGAAAAGTGCCTGATTTCATCAGTAGATGGATACACCAGGGTTACGGTGCCGTATTCATGGCTGCCGGATTTCCATTTTTCAATAACTATTTTCATCCCGAAGGGGACTTTTTTCTCCAGGCTTTCCGGCAGTTCATAGGGACTAATATCCAATGCCGCCATTAGGATAGAAATATTGGAGTCGTGGCCGCAGATGTAAGTCAGTTTTCGGGTGTTTTCCATTTCTGAAGAAATGAAATGGAGAAGCGGCGCACCAATGGCTTTCGCCAGTGACGGTGAGGAATAAAGGATCTGACCATAAAGGTCCTTCAGATTTCCGATTTTTTCCCAGTCCGTTTGGCTCATTTCATGACCAAAGGCTGCCTTTCTGTCATCTTCCGTTTCATAGTACTGGATGAGCAGGAAATCAGAGAGAGAATGGGCCAGTTTCAGGGAGCCCGCCATTTTTGGCTTTTTCCCTGCTTCGTAAGTCAGTTCCGTATCTCCCTCCCGGAATCCGGTGAAGCTCCCTTCTTTCCAGGCCTTCGAATCTTTCACATCCAGTACCTGCTCCAGCTCCGAATAATCCATGGATAAATTTCCCCTGTTTTTCTCCAGGATTCGATGCCCATGGGACTCTGCCTCCCTTTGAAGGGCCTCCATTTCTCCTTCATTCAAAGAAGAAGGAATCTTCGTACCAAACAGGGGATCCACGGGCCCCAGGGGCTTTCTGTACTCGATAGAAACGGAAGCATCCGGAAGAAGACCTGCGGAAAAATAATGGGCCGTAGCCACCGTCCGTTCCGAGGAGTCCGCAAAGAACCGGTAATTCCCATGAACCGGCGCCTCATGGGGCTTCATGAACTGTTCCCTTTCCAGATATTCCCGGAAATACTGGCCCATCATGGTTTCCAGCAGACCGCCCCGTTTGGACAGCTCCCCTGCCTTCGTATCGGGCGTAAACCATGTATGGGGCGTCATGGCGTCAATTTTCTTTTTGTCAGACCCCATAGGCGCCCGGAGGTTGTGGCGGCTGAAGATGACCACCTTCTCCAACCGGTAATCCTGGTGTATTCCCTCCCGGGCCAGGGCCTCCGATGGCAGGAAGGCGAAAGACACAGCCAGCAGGATAGCACAGGCCCTGATAGCAGAATGAATAGATACATGCACTTTGTTAGTAAATCTCCTTTTGTGGTGGCTGATAGTCCACATGCCTGTGGATGGGGCTAAAGGTGGTGAGTGAACATCGCTTCGCTCGTTCACCGGGTGGTGGGCGCTTCGCGCTGGGGGCATAAGGTGGTATAGCCGCCGAAGGCGGCAAATCTACCCTTATGCCCCCGCTTCAACGAGCGCAGCGATGTTGAAGCTGCCACCCGGTCGAGCCAGCGAAGCGGTGCTCGACCCACCACCTTTAGCCCCATGTATACGCATGGGCTATACACTCGCCCACCGTTACAGCCATACAAAAAGCCTCTGCCCAAGGGCAGAAGCTTTCATGTCAGACCTTATTTCACCAGTCCGCCGTAGTCTTTCAGCATCTGGTATACATGGGCCTTTTCTTCTTCCGATGGTTCCACCATGGGGAGACGGAAATGGCCGCCAGGCTGGCCTACGAGATTTACAGCCGTCTTTACAGGCGTGGGGCTGGCAGTGAAGAACATGCCCTTGTTGATGGGGTATGTTTTGATGTGGAGGGCTCTTGCTTTTTCAAGGTCTCCCTTTTCGAAGGCATCCACCATGGCCAGCATATCATCGCCGATGACGTGGCTGGATACGGAAATGACACCGACGCCGCCGGCCATAAGGAGAGCCAGGGTGAATGCGTCGTCGCCGCTGTAAATCATGAAATCATCAGGAAGCAGGGCCTTTTCTTTGGTTACCTGGTCCCAGCTGCCGGTGGCATCTTTAATACCTACCACATTCGGGCATTCGTCCACGATTCTCTTGATGGTCTCCGGCTGGATGGATACGCCGGTCCGGCCAGGCACATTGTACAGGACGATGGGCAGGTCCACATGTTTGGCTACAGCCCGGAAGTGCTGGTACATGCCTTCCTGGTTCGGCTTTACATAGAACGGAACGATACAGAGAGCGCAGTCGATGCCGGTCTTCTTGGCCTCCCGGCCGAAGAGGATGGTATCCCTGGTGCTGATGGTACCGATGTTACCCATGACCGGAACTTTTTTGCCCGGTGCATTTCTGCCGACAGCGTCCACAATAACCTGATAGAGTTTCAGTTTTTCTTCCGAAGTCATGGTCGCTCCTTCACCGGTGGTGCCACCGACGAGGATGCCTTCAGAGCCATGGGCTACCAGATGTTTTGCCAGGGCTGCCGCCCCTTCATAATCTACAGAACCGTCTTCTTTGAATGGAGTAATCATGGCGGTAATAACCCGTCCGAATTTTGCTGTTGCCATTTTTTTCTCTCCTTTTCCTGCCGCTTCCCAGGGAAGCGGGATACTCACTGATTCTGTGAATCAGGAAATTTTATTGAATCATATCATGCTGGATCATATATTCTGCAATCTGCAGTGCATTGAGTGCAGCGCCTTTACGGATCTGGTCCCCGCAGGCCCAGAGGTTGATGCCGTTTTCCCCATACAGATCCTTACGGATACGACCTACGGCTACATCGGTCTTATTGGATGTATCCAAAGGCATGGGGTAAATCATATTCTTAATATCATCCACCAGTACGGCACCCTTGAAGCCTTCGATGGCTTTCTTCACCTGGTCCGTGGTGAGATGGTCTTCAGTTTCGATATAAATGGATTCCGCATGGCTCCGGATGACCGGTACCCGGACAGCGGTGGGCGTAATGGCGATGGTATCGTCGTGGAAAATCTTGTGGGTCTCATTGACCATCTTCATTTCTTCCTTGGTATAGTCATTATCAAGGAATACGTCGATCTGGGGAATCACGTTATAGGCAATCTGGTAATGCTTCGGCAGGCTGGCGGAAGGAAGGATCTTCGGCGTATAGCTTTCGCCCTTCGCAATGGCCGCAGCTTCATCCAGCAGTTCATCAATGCCGTCTTTACCGGCGCCGGATACCGCCTGGTAGGTGCTGACGATAATCCTCTTGATCCGGGAAATATCATAAATCGGCTTCAGTGCCATCAGCATGATAATGGTGGAGCAGTTCGGATTGGCGATAATGCCCTTATGCCATGCAATATCTTCCGGGTTGATTTCCGGAATAACAAGGGGCACTTCCGGATCCATACGGAAAGTGGAAGAATTATCGATGACAACGGCTCCCCTTTTCGCCGCTTCCGGTGCCAGGGTCTTGCTGATGCTGCCACCGGCAAAAAGGGCGATATCGATATCTTCAAAGGACTCCGGTTTCGCCTCTTCCACAGTATATTCTTTGCCCTTTACCATGATCTTCTTTCCTGCAGACCGGGCAGAAGCCAGGAGCTTCAGGGAAGCGAACTGAAAATCTCTTTCTTCAAAAAGGCGGATAAATTCCTGGCCTACGGCGCCGGTGGCACCAAGGACAGCAACGCGGGGCAGTTTACTCATAGAAGCACCTCATTCCAAATAATTTTCAAGACCATAGACAAAACCCTTAACAGTCATGCACTTCTTGCAGGCCAGCATGACGCCGGGCATGAAGGACTTCCTGTCCAGGGAATCGTGGCGGAGTGTCAGGATTTCACCATAGCCTCCGAAGAGCACTTCCTGGTGGGCCACATAGCCCGGAAGCCGTACGGAGTGAATGGTAATTCCTTCATACTTGCCGCCCCGCACGCCGGGAAGGCTTTCCTTTGTTTCATCGGGCTCCGGAGCGGAAGTCCGGGCTGCCGCCATTTTTTCAGCGGTCAGCTTGGCGGTACCGGAAGGAGCATCGTACTTGTGGTTGTGATGGAGTTCAATAATTTCCGCATTCGGCATGTACCGGGAAATCTCGGCGGATACCTTCATGAGAAGCACGGCACCCAGGGAGAAATTCGGTGCCACAAGACCGTTGGCTCCGGTCGTTTCTGCAATCTTTGCCAGTTCATCCCGCTGGTCTGCGGTAAGGCCGGTGGTGCCGATAACCATGTTCACCCCATGGGTGAGGACGTATTTCGCATTTTCATAAATCACTTTGGGGCTGGTGAAATCCACCACCACGTCTGGCTTTTCCTTGCTGAATTCTTCGTCCAGGGATTTGGAAATTACAATCCCGTTATGACCTTTTCCTACGGTTTCTCCAAGGTCTTTCCCAGCAGCACCGGGATCTACGGCACCCACGATTTCAAGGCCCTCTTCTGCCATGACGGAACGGACAACTTCGCTGCCCATGCGGCCAGCTGCGCCATTCACAACGACTCTAATCATGAATTAACTCCCCCTTCTATGGCTCTGGAGCTGAAAAAAGCCCCCAGGCAACAATCTGTGATTAGATTTATGGTAGTATAAATTGACAATAACGTCAATATGGAAAATAAATAATTGTGACGGATTCTTGGATACATTGGGGTAGTATAAGTATAATCCGCAGTGGCTGAGGGGTAACGCCTTCGGCGAAGTGGCTCAGGGGAATGGCCTGCGGCCAAGGGGAAGGTGCGGCGCATAATATTTAGAAGCGCCGCAGAGTATATTATAGGCAGCTCTGCTGCAGAATACATCATTTGTGCCGCTTTATGAATTGACGCGGCACACCATCCCCTCGGGCGTAGCCCGTTACCCCTCAGCCACTTGAGCCACCTCAGCCACATAAACATGTAAATAGCATCAAAGTCAGACACATCGAGTAGGAGGCGGGCTTCGGCCCGCCGACCTCTCACACCACCGTACGTACCGTTCGGTATACGGCGGTTCTTTAGTTTTCGCATTCCTGCTTATGCAAGTCTGCGATGATGTTGTTGTTTTCAGCAATACTCACATGGATGGGCACTCCGGCATATCCCTGCTGTTCCGCAGCTGCTTTCTGCCAGTAGTCTTCTTTCTGAAGTTGTCTGCCTTTAAGCCCATGGTTGGTTACTTTCATTGACTAACATCTCCTAAAGTTCGGCCCTTCCCAGATGCCTATGAGCCATCTGGTACTATGGCCTCTGCTGACTTCTCACGGCAAATCTTATTTCAACCACAGCACAGCCCAGTAAATACAGCCTTATTCTGCTGTGTCCGTGAGACCTCCCCAGGTAAGAACGCACTCTTTCTCTCCATATATCCGCCACATGTACTCTGCAGGATTCCGTACAGCTATGGGACTTCAGTTTGTCATGCAACCTTATCCATCCTGCCGTAGCCTTATGTGGTTCTTGTACATCGGACCGGAGATTTGCCTGCACCTTCCTTCAGATTCCACCTCACGATGGACACCCTTGGTGTTCGGCTATGACCTTCCCGCTGTCGGGCGGTCTAGGGACTTTCACCCTTAAGAGTGCGCCCATGCTGGGCGCACATCGAGTAGGAGGCGGGCTTCGGCCCGCCGACCTCTCACACCACCGTACGTACCGTTCGGTATACGGCGGTTCTTTAGTTTTCGCATTCCTGCTTATGCAAGTCTGCGATGATGTTGTTGTTTTCAGCAATACTCACATGGATGGGCACTCCGGCATATCCTTGCTGTTCCGCAGCTGCTTTCTGCCAGTAGTCTTCTTTCTGAAGTTGTCTGCCTTTAAGCCCATGGTTGGTTACTTTCATTGACTAACATCTCCTAAAGTTCGGCCCTTCCCAGATGCCTATGAGCCATCTGGTACTATGGCCTCTGCTGACTTCTCACGGCAAATCTTATTTCAACCACAGCACAGCCCAGTAAATACAGCCTTATTCTGCTGTGTCCGTGAGACCTCCCCAGGTAAGAACGCACTCTTTCTCTCCATATATCCGCCACATGTACTCTGCAGGATTCCGTACAGCTATAGGACTTCAGTTTGTCATGCAACCTTATCCATCCTGCCGTAGCCTTATGTGGTTCTTGTACATCGGACCGGAGATTTGCCTGCACCTTCCTTCAGATTCCACCTCACGATGGACACCCTTGGTGTTCGGCTATGACCTTCCCGCTGTCGGGCGGTCTAGGGACTTTCACCCTTAAGAGTGCGCCCATGCTGGGCGCACATGCAAAAAGCCCCGGGAAATTATTTCCCGGAGCTTCTTATTTACTCTTATTCATTCACAGGATATACGCTGACCTGTCTCTTATACTTGCCGAGACGTTCGAAAGCGATTCTGCCTTCTGCAGTAGCAAAGAGGGTATCATCCTTGCCCAGCTTTACGTTCAGGCCGGGATGGAGATGAGTGCCTCTCTGGCGAACGATGATGTTGCCAGGTTTTGCAATCTGTCCTGCGTGCATCTTTGTACCAAGGCGCTGTGCGTTGGAGTCACGGCCGTTGCTTGTACTGGAAGCACCTTTATGATGAGCGAATAACTGAAGATCAAAAAGTAACATGTAATTCACCCCTTTGTTTCTAGAATTTTCAGATGACGGGGATACCGTTCTTCGATGGCTTTCAGCCCGTGAACCATGGTCCGGAAAAGTGCTTCGCTCTCTGAATTTCCTTCCGATGAGAGTTCCACATTCATAAATCCGAAGTCCGAGTCATAGGTTCCATCTCTGTGAAGTACATCCTCAAGTCCTCCGGCAATGGTCAATGTGATGGCACTGACGGAAGCACAGATGAGATCGTATTCCCCATCCTTTTCATAACCATCTGCATGTCCATGGATGCGAAAGCCTCGATAGAGCCCTTTCCCATCCCTATGCATTTCGACGGTAATCATCCTTCGATCTTTTCGATCTGAACCTTTGTGAAAGGCTGACGATGACCCTGACGACGGCGATAGTTGGACTTAGCCTTGTATTTGAAAATACGGATCTTCTTTTCCTTACCCTGTTCGAGAACCTTGCCGGTAACCTTGGCACCTGCAACGGTGGGCTGGCCAATCTTTACATCATCACCGGATACGAGAAGAACTTCGTCAAAAGTTACTTCAGCGCCTTTTTCAGCGTCCAGTTTTTCGATGGAGATAACCTTACCTTCTTCGACACAGTACTGTTTACCACCAGTTTTAATGATTGCGTACATTTGTGCACCTCCTCTTTACTATACTCGCCGGATGCGGCAGCCCCATGGCATTTAGAAGCCTTCTCCGTGCGGTTGCGTCACAGCACGTATGTACAATGACTTAATTATTATATCTGCTTTCATGGGCAAAGTCAATTATAATTTTGTTAGAAATATGATAAAAAGTGGCTGAAGGGTGATGCCCTGCGGGCAAAGTGACTCAAGGGTAACGCCTGGCGGTGAAGTGATAGTGCGGCGCTTAAATTGTATAACGCCGGAGCATAGAGTTTTCTATATTGCGGTTTCATCGCTGGATAATTGAATATAAAAAAATGTGCCGCTTCATGAATTGACGCGGCACACCTTCCCCTCGCCGAAGGCGTTACCCCTCAGCCACCTGAGTCACCTCAGCCACTTTCCTTTTATACAGCCATAATCCCGTTATGATCAAAGTCCAGTACCATGTACCGGGACGTCATATGGGCGGCATTGAAGCCCTTCACCATGGCAATGCCCACTTCGTCCGCCCTGTCAGCGGGAGCGAAGGCGATGATGGTGGGACCGGAACCGGAGATAGTAGCTCCATAGGCCCCTGCCCTTTCCGCATTGCGGATCACGTCCGCCGCGCCAGGGATAAGCCCCAGACGGTAAGGTACATGGATCACATCGTCCAGACCCAGTTTCAGGTATTCCGGTATCTGGTACATGAAAGCGGCCATGAGAAAAGATACGGCGCCGATATTGTGAACCGCATCACTTCTTGGGTACGATGTGGGCAGTACGGCCCTGGCCTTTTCCGTGTGCAGTTCAAAATCCGGAATCGTAACCACCGCCTTCCAGTGGGAAGGGATATCGATCCGTTCGGCGGTCACTTTCCCATCCTTCAGGAGGGCCATGCAGAAGCCTCCCAGAATGGCAGGGGCCGCATTGTCCGGGTGTCCTTCCATGGCAGCGGTGATATCGAGGATTTCTTTCCTGTCAAAGGGGTCCCCCATGAGCAGGTTAGCCAGGAACACGCCGGAAGCAATGGCGGCGGAGGAAGAACCGAGGCCCCGGGCAAAGGGAATGCGGTTGATGAGGTACATCCGGCCCCCGGGGATCCGTTTACCCGCTTTTTCTGCGGTTTCCGCCATGGCCCGGATAATCATGTTGTCCATGCCCTTTTCAATCTGGGAAGCCCCTTCCCCTTCGGCCGAGATTTCCGTATCCACCAGTTCCGTTCCTTCATCGGGAACGAACTGGACCACATTATAGAGCCCCAGGGACATGCCCAGCGTATCGAATCCGCTTCCGATATTGGCGGTGGTCGCAGGGACCCTGACGATATAGGTTTTATTTTCTGTCATCTTCCAGCACCCGAATGATATTGGCAACCTGGCGCATGCAGGGCAGCACCTGCAGTGCCTTTTCTACATGAATGATATTTTCCCGCGGAGTTTTTTCCGTAATAATCATCAGTTCCGCCGCGTCTTCGATGCGGCTCTTCTGCACCACTTCTTTGATGCTGATGTCGTTATCCGCATAGGCAGAGGCGATCTGGGAAAGGACACCAGTCACATCGTCCACGATGAGACGGAAATAATAGGAATTTTCCAGTTTCAGGGAGGAGTAGAAAGGAATCCGCTTCGTTTCCGTGAGCATCATGCCGGTGCCGGTGGAATGATTCATGATGTGCTTGGCCGTACTGATCACGTCCCCCATGACAGCGCTGGCGGTGGGAAGGGAGCCGGCGCCGCGGCCGTAGAACATGACATCGTCCACGATGTTGCCGGTCACATAAATAGCGTTGTAGGAGCCCTTTACGGAAGCCAGCGGATGGCTCCGGGGAACAAAGGCAGGATATACATTGAGGGCGATCCCGTTTTCCTGGCGGAGCGCAACGGCCAGCAGCTTGATGGTGTATCCCATTTCGCTGGCATACTGCACGTCGTTCTGGGAAATCTTTTCAATTCCCTCCACCAGTACGTCATCAAAGGTCACATTGGCATGGAAGCCGATGGATGCCAGGATGGCCAGTTTTCTGGCTGCGTCGTAACCGGCCACGTCGTTAGTCGGATCCGCTTCGGCATAACCCTTTTTCTGGGCCACCCGGAGGGCGTCGCCGTAGCTCACGCCGGCTTCGTCCATATTGGACAGGATGAAATTGGTAGTACCGTTCACGATACCCACGATCCGTTCGATTTCATTGGCCGCCAGGGAATCGTGGAGAGGGCGGAGAATAGGAATGCCGCCGCCCACGCTGGCTTCGCAGTTGAAGTTCACGTGGTTATCCATGGCGGTATGCATGATTTCCGGTCCGAAGAGGGCTACCAGGTCCTTATTTGCACTGACCACACTGATATGGTGGTTCAGGGCTTCAAAAATATATTCCTTCGCCGGATGGATGCCACCCATCACTTCGATCATAATTTCTACGGTGTCATCGTTTATAATGTCTTCGAAGGAGCTGGTCACATGGACCCCTTTCAGGATGTCCAGGTCCTGATATTTTTCCGGATGCCTGACGAGAACATGGGTAATGGTGAAGTGGCAGCCGATGGAGTCTTCGATGAGCTTGCCATTCTTTCGAATGGTTTCGGCCACGCCGCTTCCTACGGTACCGAATCCAAGGAGTGCGACATTAATATTCTTCATTTGGTTTCTCCTCCCAATTTCATGGTCAACGATTGGATGCCTTTCATTTCCTCCAGCGAATCATGGAGTTCCGCAAGACTTTCAGAAGATTCTTCCGTCTTAAAAGTAATAACCCCGGTGTAAAGGGAATCGGAGGCCTTCGTCCTCACTGCAGACAGTACTTCGTTGTCCTCCCGGGCAATGCGCCGGAGAATGCGGCCGAAGATAGAAACTTCATCCTGCATGATTATAAATAATACTACAATCCGGTCCTCTTTGTCACTATGGACAGGGGCCACATGGTCTTTATATTTGTAATAGGCGCTGCGGCTCATCCCTATGCGGTGTACCGCTTCGTTGATGGAGGAAGACGTGCCGTTTTCCAGCATTTCCTTCACTTTGATGGTCTTCTTGATGGCTTCCGGCAGGATTTTGAGATCCACCAGGTAAAACTGCTGCTTTTCTTTATTCATAGGTATTTTCCTCTACAGGGAGCCATGGCATGAATTCCTCAGGGCTGCCCCAGTTCTTTATAGGAAATCAGATGGATTCCCTGTTCTTTGATTGTCTTGCGTACCAGGGGTGATGTAAGGCTCTGGAGTTCCCTCTCCCCTTCATAGCCCCAGTGAAAGGTATTTTCCATGGCCTCCTGGTCGGCGGAAGGATGGCACATGAACTCCGTGACCCCCTCTTCCAGGTGGCCAAGAATGCCGGCCATCCGACTTTCATAGAAATGACCGCCGTACATCATGCCCCAGAAATGGTCATTCGTGCGGATACCCTTTTTCTTCAATGCTCCCCGATGACTTCGAGCCATAAGGGAAAGTCCGTTTTTCGATGCAAACCGGAACAGCCCTGCCGGTGAGAAGTGAAGCCCGAAAAGAAGCTTTTCATCAGGCACCCGCATACAGGAAATATGGTACTTTTCCGCCAGTGCCAGGGTGACCGGAAAGAAATGGTTCCACATATGCATATGCTGGTGTCCATCGAGATGGGTCACCGGCAGTCCGGTATCCAGTATTTTCCGGATCTGGGCGTCCCATTCCCGGTACACATCGTCTACACTGATTTTTCCGGACAGGTCCCTCTTGATCAGTTCCAGGTAATCATTGCATAAATGGCCTCCCTCCCAGGTGAGGGTCGGCACTTCATCGGGGGGAAGTACCGTAGAAAGACCGCCCACCAGTGTCAGATGGACACCGATGCCGATGCCCGGCATAGAGCGAGCCATGCGGACGGCCTCATCAAAGGCCTCTCCCCCCGCCATAAGGGATGTACTGGTGAGAATTCCCTTCTCAAAAGCAATGGAAACAGCCCTGTTCACTGCTGGATGGATGCCGAAGTCATCGGCATTGACGATTAAACGTTTCAAGTTGAATGCCTCTTTTTAAAATGGTAAGTTAAAGCTTATGATTTGATTATGTACCCAATCAGTGAAAAGTGGCTGAGGGGTATCGCCTTTGGCGAAGTGGCTGAAGGGGAATGGCCTGCGGCCAAGGGGAAGGTGCGGCGCACAAAGTAATATAGCGCCGCAGAGTACATATTCCTGCTTAGCGGCTTTGCCGCTGATTACAAAACTTGTGCCGCTATATGTATTGACGCGGCACACATTCCCCTCGGGCGAAGCCCGTTACCCTTGAGCCACCTCAGCCACTTGAGCCACTTTTACGAGGGGACAGCCGCAACTCATTCAATCATATGAAATGGAATAATATCACCGCTGCTGCTATGGATACGTTCAGCGATTCCACGTGGCCGGCGAGAGGGATATAGAGATTCTTATCGGTGAAAGAAAGGATATCCTTTCGCACGCCGTTTCCTTCATTGCCAAAAATGAAAACGCCCTCTTTCAGGGGACCCACTTCCTTGTAGGGCACTCCGTTCTCAAGGGCGGTACCGAAGAAGGGAAGCCCCGAGGTCTCTTTCATTTCTCTTAAAAAGTCGATGCTCACATTCCGGTACACCGGAATCCGAAGCAGGGAACCCATGGAACTCCTGGCTGCCTTTTCCGAATACACATCGGCGCACCCTTCAGTCAATATGAGCCCTTTCACTCCGGCCGCTGCGGCGGTTCTCAGTATGGTCCCCAGATTGCCCGGGTCCTGCACCGTATCCAGGACCACATAGAATCCGGAAAGGGGCCGGAGAAGGTCCTTTGGATTTTCCTTCCGCTCCGGACAGATCAGCATAATGCCCTGGCTGTGTTCCATACCGGAAAGCACTTTCATGAGAGGATCCTCCAGGGAAAGAAGACGCCATCCCAGCGTTTCCGCCTTCTCCAGAAGGGCGGAAACCCGTGGATTGGATAGAGCTTCATCGGTGAAGAAGCAGGTACATCCGGTAATTCCCTGGTTCAGCGCATCTTCTACAATCCGTACGCCCTCCAGAAGGAAAAGCCCTTCCCGGTCTCTCCACTTTTTCTGTTTCAGCTGGAGCGCTTTTTTAATCCATTGGTTATTTCGACTGCTGATTCGTTCCATGATAAATTCCTTTGCTATATTGCGGTTGGAGTCACTTAGCACGGAGCTTCCAGCTACTAGCTGTTAGCCTCCAGGAAAACTCAATAGCCTATGGCATGAATGACCAATAGAAGGTAAAAAAGTGCCGCAGGCTGACCAGCTTTCCCAGGGAAGCGCAGACTAATTCGCAGAGTCAGATTTCATAAGGATTTTTATGCAATACTGCATCATAATCCTCCTTAAATAGCTCGCTATTCGCGTCGGATTATTCCTTGTATTGCATAAAAGCCCAAGAATAAAATCTGACAACAATTTAATTAGTGCTTCCCTAGAAGCTAAAAGCTAACAGCTAGAAGCCCCCGCTCAAATGACTCTGACCGCAGCCTTACCAGCCCCGCAGCGGAGCCGCAGGATTTCAAATCTCAACTCTCAATTCCCCTGCTTACCCAGCATCTCCAGTGCCTTTTTAAATACCCGGTCCACAGGAATCGTATCCATCCGGCACTTCTTTGTCCCCGGATGGTCTGCCAGGAGGACACAGCTGTTTTGATTGCCATAGGGGCCGCTCCTGTCTGGGAGTGTGGGCCCGAAAAGGGCAATGATAGGCGTGTGCACGGCGTTGGCAATATGGAGAGGACCGGTGTCGCTGGAAATATGGAGAGATGCCATTTTTTCCAGAGCTGCCAGTTCCAGCAGGCTTGTTTTCCCCATGAGATTAACCGTATAAGGGGATGGCGATGCTTTGCGGATGGCCTTTCCCATGTCCATTTCTCCGGCGGTGCCGGAAATTACGTTGTATACGTGGTGCTTGGAAAAGCGGGATGCCAGTTCTCCCCAACAGGAAATGGGCCACTTCTTTGCTTCGCCCCTGGTACCGGGCACGAGAACAACGTAAGGGCTTTCCACTCCCTCTTTTTTTAGGAGTTTCGAAACCGTATCCAGTTCTTTTGTGTAGTCGTGAAGAGGAAATTCAATGGTATCCCCTTCCCATCCCAGATAACGGATCACATCGAGAAGCTGCTCGATGATATGGTCCTTTTTATGGGGCCCCGCGACAGGATGGCTCGCCAGGAAACTGCCCTCCCTGGCATCGTTATAGCCGATGCGGTTCTTGCATCCTGAAAGGAAGGAAATGATACCGCTTTTCGCAATCATCTGGAGATCAATGACAAGGTCAAAGTGATGGGATTTCAAATCCCGGTGCACCTGCCGGAGATAGGAAATGTCTTTAATCCGTTTCCTGTCCACCAGGTAGATTTCATCGATCCAGGGCTTTCCCGGAAGGATCCCGGCAAAGGCAGGGTGCACGGCCCAGGTAATCCGGGCCTTTGGGTATATTTCCCGGAGCGCATAGAGCGAAGGCAGGGCGTGAATAATATCGCCGAGCGAGCTCATTTTGATAATCAGAATGTTTTTATAGTCGTTACCCATTGGTTAATCCTTTACAGAAGGCAGGACGGAACGGATAAAATCATCCAGGTTCCCCCCGGTAAAGAGGAAACTTTGGATTCCTGCCCACCGGGCAGCCTCCATATCCCGCTCGCCGTCACCGAAAAGAAAACACCGGTCCTTGGGCAGGTCATATTGGGAAATGGCCTGGAGAATCATGCCCGGTGCCGGTTTCCGGCAGCTGCAGGCCCTGTCGTAGGCAGCCACTTTGGCTCCCGGCAGGTGGGGGCAGTAGAAAAACTCCGTGATTTCTCCCCCATACCGGCGAAATTCTTCGTTCATCTTCTCATGGAGCCGTCGTACATCATCTTCGGTGTAGTAGCCCCGAGCCACGCCGCTCTGGTTGGTCACCACGAAAAGAAGCCAGCCCTCTTTGGAGAGACGTCCCACCGCTTCCCGGGCTCCGGGAACCCAGCGGAGTTTGTCCATAGAATGTACGTAGCCGTCATCCTCATTCAGGACGCCGTCCCGATCAAAAAATACAGCTTTCTTCATTTATCCCAGTCCAGGTTATCAATGAATTCACAGATACTGTGGGCCGCCAGCATGTGGATTTCCTGGATCCTTGCCGTATTGTCATCAGGCACCACGAGCAGTTCCTGGCAGAGGGAAACCATCTGTCCCCCGTTCTTGCCGGAAGAGCCGATGGTAATGAGCCCTTTTTCCTTTGCCATCTTCAGCGCTTCCACCACGTTGGCGCTATTGCCGCTTGTGGAAATGCCCCACAGAACGTCTCCGGGACGGCCGAGGCCTTCTACCTGCCGGGCGAAAACCCGGTCGTAGCTGTAATCATTGGCTACTGCCGTGAGAATGGAGGTATCCGTAGTGAGGGCAATGGCGGGGAGGGAAATCCGTTCGTTGTGGAAACGGCCCACAAATTCCGCCGCAATGTGCTGGGCATCGGCTGCGCTGCCTCCGTTGCCGCAGATGAGAATCTTATTTCCCCTTTCCAAGGCCTTCCGGCAGAGTTCCGCCATGGCGGCTATGGTGGGAATCAGGGCACGGCTCTTTTCAAGTACCCGCTGGTGCCCATCGAAAGCAGCGGTAATTGTATCAATGTTCATGGGAATCCTTTCTGCCGGATAATGGCGTATCTTTCCCTTTATGGCTGTTCATGAGGGCCTCCAGCTCGCTCATGAAACTGCCGATATCCTTAAATTCGCGGTACACCGAAGCAAAGCGGACATAGGCTACCTGGTCCAGGTCCTTCAGTTCATCCATCACCAGCCGTCCGATGGTTTCCGTGGACACTTCCGGCTCCAGTCCGTTCCGTATTTTCTTTTCAATGCGATTCACTACCTCTTCGATCTGTGCGGAGGTGATGTTCCGCTTTTCACAGGCCCGGATAATACCGTTTCTGATTTTCGTCCGGTCAAAGAGCTCCCGGCTCCCATCTTTCTTAATGACCCGGAGCTGGGTTTCTTCCACGGTTTCATAGGTCGTAAAACGGCGTCCGCAGGCGAGGCACTGACGGCGGCGGCGAATAGACGTACCGTCATCGGTATCCCGGGAATCGGTGACTTTCGTATCGGGACTGTTGCAGTAAGGGCATTTCATATGGCTGCTCCTTTGGAAGAAAAAGCCACACTGCAGCTGCGGTGTGGCCTTTTATATCATATGGAAACACTGGTATTCCGGCTTCCTGTATCCATGGCGGGGATTTCTGATCTTCCTTTCACAGCATGCTATTCCGTCAGATGAAATCCGATACCCATGAAATTCCGGAAAAATACCGGTGAAGGAAATTTCCTTATTTTCTGAGGAATTCAGGAACCGCAATGCCTGTAGCCGGTCTTACAGCGTTGCTGAAGCGGCTGCCGCCCTGGGGAGCGGGGCTCTTCTTCTTATCGCCGAAACCGGTAGCAATGACGGTAATCTTGACGGTGTCGTTATCGAGGTCCGGATCCACAGAGGTGCCCCAGATAATGTTTGCATCGGGATCTGCAGCTTCTGTGATGATCTGGGAAGCTTCGTTGATTTCGAAGAGGCCCAGGTCTTCATTGCCGGTGATATTGATGATAATGCCCTTGGCACCTTCAATGCTCCGTTCAAGAAGCGGGCTGTTGATGGCCATGGTGGCTGCATCGCTGGCGCGGTTGTCGCCGGTGCCGATGCCGATACCCATCAGTGCATCGCCCTGGTCGCTCATGATGGTTCTTACATCGGCGAAGTCCAGGTTGATGATACCCGGTACAGTAATGAGGTCGGAAATACCCTGGATGCCCTGGCGGAGGACATCGTCGGCGGTCTTGAAGGCATCTTTAATGGATGTTTTCTTATCGATGATGCTCATCAGTTTATCGTTCGGTACAACGAGGATGGCATCTACGTTCTGTTTCAGCCGTTCAATGCCTTCGGCTGCGTTCTTTGCACGAACTTTGCCTTCAAAGCTGAAGGGTTTGGTCACTACAGCAATGGTCAGAGCGCCGAGTTCCCGTGCGCACTGGGCAGCCACAGGAGCTGCACCGGTACCGGTACCGCCGCCCATGCCGGCTGTAACGAAGACCATGTCTGCACCGGTCAGGGCCTTTTTGAGGTCTTCCCGGGATTCTTCAGCGGCCTGTTCCCCTACTTCCGGCTTAGCACCGGCGCCGAGGCCCTTTGTCAGCTTTTCGCCGATCTGGATTTTTGTTTCCGCTTCCGATTTATTCAGGACCTGTAATTCTGTATTGACAGCGATAAATTCTACGCCCTTCACTTCTTCATCAATCATACGGTTGACAGCATTATTTCCGCCGCCGCCTACACCGATGACTTTAATTTTTGCAATTTCAGACTGTTCCATGTTCGCTCCTCCTTTAGGATCTTTTGCGTCATGAGCTTGACCTGTTTTTTCAATATCCATGGTTATTCATCTTCTTTTCAATCATATATATCATTGTACAATACTTTGCCCAAGTTCGCTACAGGGTTAGACATAATCGTATGAGATTTTTTGTTATCTTTGCTTTATAAGCGAGCGGCCCATTCGTACGAATGGGGCTAAGGGTTGTGGGTGAACTTCGCTTCGCTCGTTCACCAGGTGGCAGGTGCTTCGCACCGGGGCATAAGGTGCAATCGCCGCCTTGCGGCTGAACCGCCTCATGCTCCCGCTGCGCCAGGGCGTTAGCCCTGGCATGCAGCCACAACCCGGTCGAGCCAGCGCAGCGGCGCTCGACCCACAACCCTTACGCCCCCTTTTATACGCATGGAGGTTGAAGTCTTCCGCCCACTTACTTCTTCAACTTAATAAACGGTGATGCCAGGTTGGCATCCACGTATTCTACCGAGAGCTTCCGGGCCTTTACGTCGCCCACCATGTTTTCAGCGAGTTTGGCCTGGTCTGCCATGTTCTCCCCTTCTCCGAGACGGACGGTGATGCCGTCCCTTGTATAGGCCTTGATGCTTTCCGCATTGCCGATGTTGATTTCCGAAAATACCTTCAGCCCATCGGGGGACAGGTTATTCAGGAAATCCAGTGCCTTTGCCGTGTCGTCACCGGAAATCCGGTCTCCCAGGAGAAGATTTCCCATCTTCTTCCCTGTAATCAGGGGCACTTCCACCTTTTTAATAGACTGGGTGGTGTCCATGACCATACCGTCAGCGTCCACGAAGGCATAGCCGAACTGGTCCTGTACGATGGCCACCGGCCGGCGGTCCGTAATATCTACAGAAAGGACGAAGGGAAACTTCCTTGTCACGGTGACAGAGGAAACTCGGATATCCTTCGAAAGCCGCCGGGTAAGGTCTGCCGTGCTTACCTGGAGTACATTGACGGGCTGCCGGATTTTACCTTCAAACAGGATATCATCCACCGTGAGCACATTAGTGCCGGTAAGGCTGATATATCCCAGGGGAATGGGAAGAAGAAACAGGGCCAGAATGCCCGCCAGCACCACCACTACGCCGCCGAATACGTAATTCTTCATGGAGGATCCGGTATGATGGGACTCTTTTTTTCTCTTTTTCTTCTTTACCGGCGCCTCAGGCGGTTCCTCCGGGGACAGCGGCTCGGGATGAACCGGCTGCTTGTCCTGCATTTCCTGGTTCTGCCCGTGCTGCTCCTTCAGGAATTCGTTAAAACTTTTAAAATTATCCATAATGCCTGCCTATCAGACTTTATCCAGACCCGCTTCCATAAGGATTTTTTCACAGAGCTTAGGGAAAGAAATTCCTGCCGCTGCTGCCGCCTTCGGCACAAGGCTGGTGGAAGTCATGCCGGGAATGGAATTGGCTTCCAGTACGAAGGGCTTTCCCTCTTTATTGGTCTTGAAATCGAAACGGACTGCGCCTTTGCATTCACAGATGCGATAGCCGGTCTCTGCAATTTCGCTCATTTCCTTTGCCAGTTCATCGGAAATCGGAGCAGGAACGATGTAGTCCGTAGCACCCTTTGTGTACTTGGAATGGTAATCGTACTGGCCGGAATGGGGGCAGATCTGGATGACAGGAAGCGCTTTCCCGTCGAATACGGACACCGTAAATTCGCCGCCGTCCAGGTAATCTTCCGCCAGGATCCGGGGTTCCACCTTGAATACCCGGGTCAGGGCATCGGGAAGGTCCTCTTTCTTCATCACAATTTCAATGCCGATGGTAGAGCCTTCGCAGGCCGGTTTCAGGACCACCGGGAAATCAAAGTTCTCGCAGATATCTTCCAGTACCTTTTCTTTTCCATCTTTCAGGTAATAAGCCTTGGAATGGGCCATGGGCATACCGGCCTGTTTGAAGAGGTGGCTGGACATGATCTTATCCATGGTAATGGCGGAAGAAGTGACGCCGCTGCCGGTATAGGGAATCCGGGCCAGTTCCAGCACACTCTGGATAGTGCCGTCTTCGCCGTACTTTCCGTGGAGGGCGATGAATACCACTTCCGCCCCCGCTTCTTTCAGTTTTTCCACCACATGGTGGGGATCATATTCCATGGGAATCACGGAATAGCCGATGGAAGCCAGGGCTTCCGCAATGGCGGATCCCGTATTTCTGGAAACTTCCGCTTCCGTGGAAGGACCGCCCATTAACACAACGATTTTCGTATTTTTAGTGATCACTTGGCATTCCCTTTTCTTTAATCAAATGAACCAGTTCTTCTCCGGCCCTGTAAATGCTGCCGGCGCCCATGGTAATGACCATGTCTCCGGGACGGATGAAATCGTAAAGGGCCTTTCCCATATCCTCCACCTGGGGAATATAGTGGATTTCCTTATCCGGAAGTCTCTCCCCCACCCTTTTGGGAATGAGGCGGCCGTCGATACCGGGAATAGGCTCTTCACTGGCCGCATAGATGTCCGTAAAGAACAGCACATCGGCGTCGTCGAAGGCTTCTGCAAATTCATCAATAAGCAGCTTTGTCCTGGAATAGCGGTGAGGCTGGAATGCGCAGATAATGCGGCGATTTCCGATTTCCCTGGCCGCCTTCAGGGTCGCTTTGATTTCCGTGGGATGATGGGCATAATCATCCACCACCCAGAGGCCGGCATCCTTGTATTTTGTTTCAAAACGCCGCTTCACCCCATGGAAATGGGACAGGGCAGAAGCAATCTTTTCAAAGGGGATACCGCAGTACAGGGCCGCTGCCACAGCACCCAGGGAATCCCGCACGTTATGGAGCCCCGGCACATGGAGCTCTATGGTGCCCAGAACTTTTCCCTCATAGGAAACATCATAGTACAGGGCATCCTTTTCATACCGGGGAGAAATTGCCCGGTAATCCGCTTTTTCATCAAGGCCAAAGGTAAAGACCTTCTTGTGGATGGCCGGAAGAATAGCCCGCACCCCCTCGCTGTCCAGGCAGAGGAAGGCGGCCCCGTCATCATAGGAAATGTGGTTCACGAATTCTGCAAAGGCTTTCCGTATATTTTCCACCGTGCCGTAATGGTCCAGGTGGTCGTCTTCCACATTGGTCACCACGGTGATGTAGTTTTTGAATTTCAGGAAAGAACCGTCGCTTTCATCGGCTTCCGCAATGACGTAGTCCCCTTTGCCGCAGGTGGAATTTCCATGGATATAGTCCGCCGCTGCGCCGAGAACAATGGTGGGATCAAGGCCGGCTTCGTAGAAAATCTGGCCCATCATACCGGAGGTGGTGGACTTGCCATGGGCTCCGGCAATGGAAATGCCTTTTCCTTTCTCCAGGAGCGCCGCCAGCACGTCGGACCGATGGAACACAGGGATTCCTTCTTTCCTGGCTTCCAGGAGTTCCGGGTTGTCTTCGGAAATCGCAGAGGAAATGACGACGCACCCCGCTCCCTTTACATTGGAAGCGTCATGACCGATGGAAATAGCGGCTCCCCGGGACCGGAAATTCGCCAGTACCGGGGAATCGGCCATGTCAGAGCCGGAGACGGTGTACCCTTTTTCCAGCAGGATTTCCGCCAGGGCCCGCATGCCCATGCCGCCGATGCCGATAAAATGAAAACTTTTATATGAATTGAGATCCATTTATGCTTTGCTCCTCTTTTCGGATAATTCCAGTGCCAGTTTCGCTATATCCTGGCCTGCATGGATTCTTCCCAGTCCCTTCGATGCATCGGACATATGGGAAAGGGTGGAGGGACTGCCCATGAGGTAGGTAATATCCTGGATCAGTTCCTTATCCGTCAGGTATTTGTCCACAATCATCTTGGCCGCCCCTGCTGCCACGAAAACCCGGGCGTTATAGGTCTGGTGGTCCTCCGCCGCATAGGGATAGGGCACGAGGATTGCCGGCAGCCCCCGGGCAGCCAGTTCCGCAAGGCTCACGGCACCGGCCCGGCAGATAATGAGATCCGCCGCCGCCAGGGCCAGGGGCATACGGTATTCGTACTTTATGATGCGGCCCGCTTTGCCTACCCGCCCCTCTTCATCGGCGTGGAGATCATTTTTTATCTTATCATAGTCCAGGGTCCCCGTCACATGGTACAGGCAGAGGTTGTCCCTGTCCCTGAAATGCTCATGGACCCCCTTCATGGCATTGTTGATGGACCGGGCGCCCCGGCTGCCACCGGTGATAAGCACCATGAATGTGCCCTCCGGAATACCGAGTATCCGTCTGGATTCTTCCCGTTTGGCTTCGATCACATCCGGCCGGATGGGGTTTCCGGTGTACACGCATTTCTCGGGATGGGGAAAACGGACTTTGGCCGCCTCATAGCCCAGGGCAATCTTGTCCACCACGTGGCTCAGGATCTTATTCGTAATTCCGGGAATCACATTCTGCTCCTGGATGAGGGTGGGAATATGGGACAGGGCCGCCGCCATCAGAATAGGGCCGCACACGTAGCCCCCGGTCCCAATGACCACGTCCGGATGGAAATGGCGAAGAATGGACCGGGCCTTCCAGAGGCTGGCGGCGGTTTTCATGAGAATGCCCACATTCTTTACGGTAAGGGACCGCTTCAGTCCGTAAGCCGGAATGGAGGCAAACTTGTATCCTTCCTTCGGGATAATCCGGGATTCCATGCCATTCGGTGTCCCTACGAACAGAAACTCCACATCATCCAGTTTTTCTAATTCCCTGGCAATGGTGATGGCTGGATAAATATGTCCCCCCGTGCCACCGCCTGATAAAATAACACGTTTCATTGAATCCCCACTTATTTCAGACTATTCACAATACGTTTAAAATCCATACCCCGTTCTTCCATGTTGTGGTACATATCAAAAGAAGAGCAGGCCGGTGAAAGGATGACCACATCCCCCGGTTTAGCCAGTTCCTGTCCCTTTTCCACGGCTTCCCTCATGGAAGACACCCGGAAAATGGAGGATACGCCGGCCGCTTTGGCAGCCTTTTCGAAACGGTCTGCCGCAGCGCCCAGGAGAATGAGATGTTTCGTATGTTTCTTCACTTCTCCCATGAATTCTTCCAGCGGCGTTCCCTTGTCATAGCCACCGGCAATGAGAATCACCGGATGGCCGAAAGCGCTCATGCCTTTCTCGGCAGCATCGGTGTTCGTTGCTTTCGAATCGTTATAATATTCCACGTCCCGAAGGGTCCGCACGTATTCGATGCGATTCGGGAGCGACGTAAATTCCTTCAGCACAGCCACGATTACATCCCGGGGTACGCCCCCTTCATGGGCCAGGAACGAGGCGGCCAGGGCATCCTCATAATTCTGGCTGCCCTTCAGCTTCAATTCTCCCGTGGTGCAGAGCGGAATTTCTTCTCCCTTTCTACGGAGAGTCAGTATGTCCCCCTTCAGGAATGCACCCTCCTCCACTTCATGGGATGTGGAAAGAAGGCATACATGGGTATGGCTTTCTGCCTGTTTTTTCAGCTGCGGCGTATAGGAATCATCAGCATTCAGGAGGAGGCAGTCATTTTCATCCATGTTTTCAAAAATCCGGGCCTTCGCAGCCACATAGGCTTCCATAGTGTGATGCCGTTCCAGGTGGTCCGGTGTAATATTCAGGATCACCGCCGCCTTTGGCTTGAAGGACTTGATAAATTCCAGCTGGAAACTGGAAACTTCGGCCGCAATGATGCCGTCTGCCGGAACCAGCTCAGCTTCCCGGGACAGGGAAATCCCCAGATTTCCTGCCAGCGCAAAGGGACGGCCGCTCTTGCTCACCATGCTCCCCAGGAGGGTGGTGGTGGTGGTCTTCCCGTTGGTACCGGTAATGGCAAGAATCGGCGCCTTCGTTACCCGGTACGCCAGCTCCACTTCGCTGATGACGGGGATATTCTTCTTAAATGCCGCCTGCACAATGGGGTTCTCCTTCGGAATCACCGGAGAAACAACCACAGTATCCACCCCTGCCAGAAGCTCTTCCGACTGGGGTCCGAAGCGGAACTGGGCTCCCAGCTCCGTGAGAGCGGCCTTTTCCTTTTTATCCTGCACCGAATCTTTCAGGTCCGAAATCAACACTTTGGCTCCGTGACGGAGAAGGACATGGGCAGCTCCCAGTCCGCTGATACCTGCACCGAGAATCAATACACTTTTCATTCGTTTACCTCCCCGGGAAATTTATTTATTAATTCACTGTATGTGGATATGTATTCATTAAGTAAGAGATTGAGATTGTGATCAATGAATCGAGCCTGCGACTCTGAAAGGTGGCTTAGGTGGCTCAAGTGGCTGAAGGGAAATGGCCTGCGGCCAAGGGGGTGGTGTGCCGCGACAAAATAATATAGCGGCACGAATTTTGTAATCTCAGATAAATCCGTCATCTTATTACGAGAGTAAGACAATCCGGAAAAACGCCCACCGCTGCTTATCCCTTTTCCTATAGATATCGGAGTCAGGGATTTAAAACACTCGCGGCTCTTCCAAACTTTGTGCGCCGCACAATCCCCTCAGCCACCTGAGCCACCTCGCCGAAGGCGTTACCCCTGAGTCACCTTTCTTCTCTATTATCTAAATTATTATAACTGAATCTCATGAAAAAAGAAATTCTATGGATTCCATAGAACTTCTTTTTCAGTTACAGCGCCCGGATGGCGAAGAGGAGGCTCACGCAGGCAGCAATGCCTTCGAAGATCCAGAAGGCCCACACCACGTGGACTTCGCTCCAGCCGGACAGTTCGAAATGGTGATGGAGAGGACTCATCTTGAAGACCCTCTTCCCAGTGAGCTGGAAAGAAGCGACCTGGATGATGACAGACAGCGCTTCCAGCACGAAAATCATGCCCAGGAAAACGAGAAGGAGCTCTGTCCTGGTCATGACGGAAATACCGGCAATGGCGCCACCCAGGGCCAGGGAGCCTGTATCCCCCATGAATACCTTGGCCGGGTGGTAGTTAAAGAACAGGAATCCCACGCAGCATCCGGCAAGGGTGATGATGAAATAGCCGAGGTCGTTGAATCCGGTCATGTAGCAGAACACAGCGTACGCCGAGAAGCAGATGACGCAACATCCCGCTGCCAGGCCATCGAGGCCATCGGTGAGGTTCACCGCATTCGAAGCGCCCACGATGACAAGAACCACGAAGGGATAGTACAGAAGGCCGATGGAAATATCAATCTGCGTAAAAGGAATGGCAATGGAATAGGGCAGATGCAGTGTATCCACCACGCCCCAGCAGAAGAGCACCGCCAGGATAATCTGTCCCAGCATTTTCTGCTTCGCCGTAAGGCCCAGGTTCCGTTTCTTTTCCGCTTTGATGAAATCATCGAGAAATCCCAGGAGCCCGTGGCCCAGGGTCAGGAACAGGAGCCACAGTACAGAGGGGTCGATCATTTTATTGAAAATGACCACCAGCACCGCCGCCAGCAACATGAAAAGGCCGCCCATGGTGGGGGTGCCGCTCTTGACCCGGTGGGATTTCGGTCCCTCTTCCCGGATGGACTGGCGGGCTTTCATTTTCTTTAAAAGGGGAATGCCGAAAAATCCAAGGATCACCGTAAGGACAGCGGCTTCCACCAGGTATATGAAATAATTACTTTCCATTCTTTTCTAAAGCCCCTCTCAGAATTTCAGGAATCTTTTCCATGTGCATGTAATGGGAGCCCTTTACGAGGACCACATCCCCGGAAGACGCCAGTTTCAGGAGGTGCGCCGCCGCTTCTTCGCAGGTATCGCAGGTGATGACTTCTTTCATACCTCCCTGTTCCGCCCCTTTGGCCAGGAACCGGCACAGGGGTCCTACGGTAATGAGACCGTCAAATCCGATATCCGCCGCCTTTTTACCGGTATCGTAATGCAGTTTTTCCTCAAATTTCCCCAGCTCGCCCATGTCTCCCAGCACCAGGAAATACCGCTTTCCCGGTACCTGTTTTGCCGAGCGGAAAGCCATTTCCATGGACAGGGGATTGGCATTATAGGAATCATCGATCACCGTGAGACCACCGATTTCTACGATGCTCTGCCGCTGGGTGGCCGGGCGGAATTCAGAAAGGGCCGTGCGGATCTTGCCGGTATCCACGCCGAGGACCCGGGCCGCCGCCGTAGCTGCCAGGGCATCGTATACATTATGGACTCCCAGGAGGTGAAGCTTCACCTTGAAGGCTTCATCAAAACAGGTACAGGTGTAGCGGGTAACTTCCGCTTCATATTTCACATCTCTCCCCCGCACCGTGTACCGGCCTTCGAGGCCATACCGGATGACCCGTCCCGAGAAGCCTTCTCCCATGGCGCTTACCCTTGGATCGTCGCCATTCAGGATGGCTGTACCGTCAGCAGGAAGGGCATCGATAAGCTCTTTCTTCGCTTTGGCGATATTATCCTGGCTTCCCAGGATGCCGATATGGGACGTTCCCACATTGGTCACCACTCCCATGGTGGGGCTGGCAATGCGGCAGAGTTCCGCAATCTGGCCGAATCCCCGCATCCCCATTTCCACCACGCAGACCTCCGTTTTTTCCGTCATGGAAAGGAGGGTCATGGACAGGCCGATTTCATTGTTGAAATTCTTCTGTGTCGCGCAAACGTTGAACCGGGTGGACAGAAGGGCCGTAATCATATCCTTTGTCGTCGTTTTCCCATTGGAACCGGTGACGCCAATCACCGGCACATGGAACCGCATCCGGTGGAAATGGGCCAGGTCCTCCAGGGCCTGCTTCGTATCTTTTACGAGAAATACGGATACTGAAGGATCCAGGTCTTTCCCATAGGATTCATCGGAAATGACCACCGCCGCCGCTCCGGAAAGGATGGCCCGTTTCAGGAACTCATGGCCGTTGAAATTTTCACCGATGAGAGCGATGAAAAGTTCTCCTTCCCCAATGGTTCTGGTATCCGTGCTGACGCCTGTCACAAAGTTGGAATTTCCTTTTGCCAGAATGCGGCCTCCCGTGGCCTTTACGATTTCATCCAGTGTAAATGAAGCCATGTCAAATCTCCTTCAAAGCTTTTCTAGCTTCTTCCCTGTCGTCAAAGTGAATGGTCCTGTCTTTCAGGATCTGGTAATCCTCGTGGCCCTTGCCGGCAATGAGGACAATATCCCCCGGCTTTGCCAGGGCAATGGCCCGGCGGATAGCGCTCCGGCGGTCCACGATGACTTCGTATTCGAGAGAAGGTTTTTCTTTCTTGATTTCTTCTACTCCCGCCGCCACTTCTTTCACGATTTCATTCGGGTCCTCAGTGCGGGGGTTATCGCTGGTTACCAGGGCAATGTCTGCGTTCCGGGCAGCAATGCGTCCCATGATGGGCCGCTTCAGTTTATCCCGGTCGCCGCCGCAGCCAAATACTACAATAATGCGGCCCTTCGTGATTTCCTCTGCCGTGGTGAGAATCTTTTCCAGTCCGTCCGGGGTATGGGCATAGTCCACCACCACCGTGAAGGGCTGTCCTTCATCAATGAGTTCGAAACGGCCGGGAACGCTGTGGAAGTCTTTCATAGCTGCCACAATGTCCTCCATGGCCACCCCTTCCGACAGGGCCGCCCCTACGGCACCCAGGGTGTTGTACACATTGAACCGGCCGGCCAGTTTCGTTTCAAAGTCATAGTCCTTCCCCTGATAAGCCACCTTGAAGGCAGAAGACTTGCCGGTGAAATGGATATCGTGGGCATAAAGGTCCGCTTCCGGGTGTTCCATGCTGTAGGTATGGAGAGCGCAGATGCTGCGGTCTTCTACCCCCTCTTCCATGACGTGGGCATAGGGGTCGTCCATGTTGACCCAGGCGGATTTGCCCTTTTTTGTCTGCCCTTTGGAAGAAACCATGTGGAACAGGATGGCCTTGGCATGGGCATAGTTGTCCATGGTCTTATGGAAATCCAGATGGTCTTCCGTGAGGTTCGTGAAAACAGCATCGTCGAATTCGCAGCCCGCTACCCGGCCGAGAACCAGGGAATGGGAGGAAACTTCCATGCATACGTACTGCACCTTTTCCTCCGCCATCTGGGCCAGGATCCGGTCCAGGTCGATCACATCGGGCGTCGTATTATGGGTGGGCAGCTCCTTATCCCCGATGAGGGCATGGATGGTACCGATGACGCCGGTCTTGTATCCCACGTGATGGAGAATATGGGCGGCAATATGGGTGGTGGTAGTCTTGCCGTTGGTGCCGGTCAAAGCAATCATCCGCATCTTGCGGGTGGGGTAATCAAAGAAAAAGGGTACCATATCTTCCATGGCTTTCCGTGTGTCCTTCACATACACCACAGCCACAGAAGCTGGTACACTGATTTCTTTGGAAGCCACAATAGCAGCTGCTCCTTTTTCTACGGCAGCCTTTACAAAATCATGGCCATCCACATGGGCACCGGAAAGGCAGATGAAGAGACTCCCCTTCTCCACTTTCCGGGAATCCGCTGTCACATCAAGGATTTCGACATCTGCGGGCCCTGTCACTTTTTCTACGGCCGTCATACGGGTAAGGTCCGATAATTTTTTCAAAATAATCACCTCTGCATAATTTCTATATTCATTAAGCGCGGTTTCTCATGAAATACAGGAAATGAAAGCCGCGATGAGTCAGCGCTTACACATAAAGCGTCATTATTTATGATAGCGTAAATCCCTTATAAGTACAATAGCGGCCCTGAAAAAAGGCCGCTTTTTCTTTAGCAGATGTTTTATTGTTGGTTGAGGTATAGCTCATGGGTATGGATGGGGCTAAAGGTGGTGAGTGAACATCGCTTCGCTTGTTCACCGGGTGGTGGCTTTACCTGGGGCTGCCGCCCCGGTAAAGCGGGGGCATAAGGTGGATTCGCTGCCAAAGGCGGCTCCCCTACCTTACGCCCCCGGCGCGAAGCGCCTACAACCCGGTCAAGCCAGCGAAGCGGCGCCAGGCCCACCACCTTCAGCCCCATTCCCTCCATTGGGCAAACGCTCAATCTACCGCTTAGCCACAACCGCCGCTTCGCTGCTGCCGTAGATATTCCTTACGGGAAGCCGCATGCCCAGTTTCTTTTCCGCCAGCTGCTGGATCCGTACGGGGGCATCGAGCCTTGCCACTTCCAGTTTCAGCACGGAATTTTCTTTTTCCAGTGTCATTACTTCCGAGCGGACCTGCTGCATGTTGTATTCGGCCTGTACATTGATGCTGTTCAGGAGGGTGCTCACGAGGAATGGCATGAGAATCAGGGCGATTCCCAGAATGACATCATGAAAGAGGCTCTGCCCCTCAGCCCGCTGCCGGCTTTCTTCCCTTTCCCGCGGGATAGCAATCGTCCCCGGCATGGAGGACATGTAATTCATCATCTGTACATTTTGAGAAACCATAATCCATCTCTCCCCAATACAACAATCGGCAAAATCCCATTTTTATAAAAGCTTTATACCCTCTCCACCACACGGAGCACTGCACTCCGGGCTCTCGGGTTTTCTTCGATTTCTTTGTCCGACGGCTTGATGGGCTTTCCGCAGCTCTTCACCGTCCGATGGTGGTGGCACATGCACACCGGCAGGTCCGGCGGGCATATGCAGTCCCGTTCCATTTCCCGGAAGGTTTTTTTGATGATCCGGTCTTCCAGGGACTGGAAGGTAATCACTCCCAGCCGGCCACCGACGTTCAGGTGGTTTACGCAGGACTCCATGGTGTCCTTCAGGATACCCAGTTCATTATTTACTTCGATCCGGATGGCCTGGAACGTCCTCTTGGCAGGGTGCGGTCCGTTTCTCCGGGCGTGGGCCGGAATGGCGGCCTTGATCACGTTCACCAGGTCCTCCGTCGTCTCAATGGGCTTCTTCTCCCGGAATTCCACGATGAATTTTGCAATCCGCTTCGCCCACCGCTCTTCGCCGTACTCTTTGATAATCCTCGCCAGATCCTCTTCTTCGTAGGTATTCACGATTTCATAGGCAGTGAGAGGATTCCGCCGGTCCATCCGCATGTCCAGCTTCCCGTTATTCATATAGGAAAATCCCCGCTCCCCGTCATCCAGCTGGTGGGAGGAAACGCCCAGGTCGAAAATGAAGCCATCCACTTTGTCCAGGCCAAGGGAAGCGAGGATACTATCCATATGGGAGAAATTATCCCGCACAAACAGGTGACGGCACTTCGTATCCTTCAGCCTCTCCCCTGCCGCATCGATGGCCTCCTGGTCCTGGTCGATGCCGATGAGAAGGCCGTCGTCTGCCAGCCGCTGGGACAGGGCAAAGGAATGGCCGCCGCCGCCCAGGGTGCAGTCCACGTAAATGCCATGAGGGTCCGTGAGCACGGAATCGATCATTTCATTCAGAAGAACCGTGGTGTGATGGAATTCCATGAAACCCTCCTTATAAGTCAAAATTCAGCGGCAGATCCAGGGAATCCGCAATATCTGCCATGGACTCGTCCCCATTTTCATCGGCATCCAGGAGTGCCGGATCCCAGATTTCAATGATAGGGCCCGTACCAACGATGACCGCATCCTTCTTCAGCTGGGCAAAGGTCCGAAGATGCTGGGGAATGAGGATTCTCCCCTGCTTGTCGCATTCCATTTCCGTCCCCCGTCCGATGAGGTGACGCATGATTTTTCTTACTTTGTGGTTCGTAAAAGGCAGCTTCTGGAGCCTCGCAATGAGGGCATCCCACTTTTCCTTCGGATAGATGCAGAGGCACGTATCGAGGCCCGGGGCCAGCACAAAACTCGCCCCCAGCTCTTCCCGGAACTTGGCAGGAAGGATCATACGACCTTTGGCATCGATCGTATGCGAATATTCATTCATGAACATAATCCTTCCACCTCCTCCACATTTATCCACATTCTACCACATTCCCCCACTTTCCTACAACGGAAAAGTCTGTTTGGTCTTTGGCTGAAATTAAAAGTCCCATCTTCGAAATATACGATAAATACTGGAGTTTCTCCTCTTTCTCCCCTGTGCTCCCTTTCCGGAAACAATAAAAAATCCTGTGGGAAAAGGTGGGAGAGAAAAATAAAAATCCCCACCTCGTGGGGAAAGGTGGGGGGATGAGGTCGAGATTGAGATCGAGGTCGAGGAAATCAGTGTGAGGGTGATAAGTGACTGAGGTGACCGAGGGGGCTGAGGGGATGATGGCGGTGCAGGAATATATAGCGCCGTTTTATGATGGTAGTGAAAGCCCGTTTATATTCTTTGCCGCTATCCGTCCCCCGTCATCTTAAGCGGTAGTAAACATTGGAGTAGAAAAAATGATAAACATAGCATGTGGGGAAGAGTCGAGAAATCTATCCGGTAATTGTCGGTAACGGTCATGCACATCAGATCAGTCGTTGAAAAGCATTGTATTCTCAAAAGCGAGAAAGATTTCTCGACTCCTCAAAGCTGTAGCGATTTTTATGGATACAGTCATAAGTGCTGCTTACCACCGCTCGAAATGACGGGGAGTGGAATGTGTCATCTCTACAGAAAACGTACTCATCCCTCAGGCTCCGTTCTTTCCTCGTCATCTCGAGCGGTGGTAAACGGCGGAATGGGGAAAATGATAAGAATAGTATGTGGGGAAGAGTCGAGAGATCTCCCTGGTAATAGTCGGTAACATTTCTGCATCTCTGGTGGGGCGTTGAAAGGCACCGCAATCCCAAATGCAAGAAAGATTTCTCGACTCCTCAAAGCTGTAGCGATTTTTATAGTTACAGTCATAAGTGCTGCTTACCACCGCTCGAAATGACGGGGAGTGGAATGTGTCATCTCTACAGAAAACGTACTCATCCCTCAGACTCCGTTCTTTCCTCGTCATCTCGAGCGGTGGTAAACGGCGGAATGGGGAAAATGATAAGAATAGTATGTGGGGAAGAGTCGAGAGATCTCCCTGGTAATAGTCGGTAACATTTCTGCATCTCTGGTGGGGCGTTGAAAGGCACTGCAATCCCAAATGCAAGAAAGATTTCTCGACTCCTCAAAGCTGTAGCGATTTTTATAGTTACAGTCATAAGTGCTGCTTACCACCGCTCGAAATGACGGGGAGTGGAATGTGGGAATAGTCCAACACCGGTATTTCATTATCTTTGTGATTACAGACGACAAAAGCGTGCCCCCTTGGAGAAGGGCGGGGGATGGATCCGCCTCGCAGAGGCGGGTTCAGCAAAGCAGATAAAGTACATATTTTCCCATTCCCCAATCAGCAGAGGAAATTCAGAGAAAGAGTGAAAGTCCAGCGGCTCTGCTGATGATTTCACCAATCCATCCTGCGCCTTTGGCACGCCCCTTCTCCAAAGGGCTGCATTCTGGGGTTTCCTTACACGGCGGTAACTACGTCCTCGATGTTTCTGCCGCAATCCGCTGATGCCCGGTAAGCCCTCAGCCCTTCCTCCACCCACGCAAAAAAGCCGGATATGAATTATCCATATCCGACGTTTTTTTGTAGTACCGGGCCGCAGGCCCTGAAGATCTAGGTCTAGGTCTAGATCTAGATCTTCATCAACTTCCCGGCCGCAGGCCGCTGCCCTATCACAATACAGTAATATGCCTTTCTTTCAGCCCCGTCATTCTTTCAAAGGGGACGGTTTCCGCTTCCCCAAGGCTTACGGGGCCGATGTCTTTCAGGGCACCGGCCCAGTGGAGGAGGAGGCCAATGAGGTCTTCCGGCCTGTATCCGTCCTCCCGGAGTTCTTTGATGGTAATGCCGTGCTGCCGTTTGGAGAGCCTTACCCCTTCCCCGTCTACGAGAAGAGGAAGGTGGCCGTAAACAGGCGCTTTATACCCTAAAGTTTCCATGAGGTACACCTGGTATGCCGTGGATGGCAGGAGGTCATTGCCCCGGAATACGTGGGTGATACCCATGGTGCCGTCGTCGGCGGAGACCGCCAGCTGGTAGGCCACGAGACCATCGGCCCGCCGGATGACGAAGTCGTCTTTTCCCGCGGACAAATGCCTGGTTTCATCGCCGTAGAAGAGGTCGTGGAATGTGACGTTCCCCTCTTCCATCCGTACCCGGAGGCAGGGCTTTTTCGTCATGGATGCCCGTTCTTCTGCCGTCAGATTCCGGCAGTGGCCGTCGTAAATGGGCGTTTCTTCCCCCTCATGGGGCGCGGAGAGAATCTTATGGATCCGGCTCCGGCTGCAGTAACAGGGATAGAGGGCTCCCCTCTTCTCCATGGAGGAAAGGATATCCCCATAGAAACCGTACCGCTCGCTCTGGATGAGGGAGCCGTAGGGATGCTCCTCCCCCGGCATTTCATCAAAGGTAAGTCCCATCCAGTCGAGGTCTTCCAGGATCCCTTCTTCGTATTCCTTCCGGCACCGGTCCCGGTCGATATCTTCCATCCGGAGTACCGTGGCGCCTCCCTGCTGCTTCGTCCACAGCCAGTTGAGGAAGGCGATCCACAGGTTTCCCAGGTGCATGCGGCCCGTGGGGCTCGGGGCAAACCGGGTTCTGACTTTCATCAGTCCGGCATGGAGCGGACGATATCAAAGAGCTTCTTGTCTTCTTTAATCTTGTCTTCGCTGCCCATGACGCAGAGGTAGGGATCTTTCATGACACTCCGTACGAGGGGTGCCAGTTTCCGGATGTCCTCCACCGTGCAGTTGATCGTTTCGTCACGGATCTTCATCCGGGATTCCCGGGTGTTGCCGGAGAGGTAGTGAACCATGGCCCGTTCCCCCTTCATGGACGGGGTGAACTGGATTTCGTCAGCCGCCATGGTGCCGATGACGTACTTTGTCATTTCCCGGTCCGACAGTTCCAGGTGTTCCAGATAATCCGGCAGTTCTTCATAGGCCTGGATCGTCTTTCCCAGGTTCGGGTCCCGGTAGGAGCAGAGGATGGACGTACCGTCCCGCATGAACTGGGTGAAGGCGCCATAGGCACCGCCGAGGACCCGGACCTTCTTCCACAGGTATTCATACCGGAGGATGGTTTCCATTACCCGGAGAGCGCCGGTGTAGGTAAAGCCGTGGTCCTTGAAATTGCCGCCCTTCGCCACATACTGCACCTTGCCGGAAGTGAGGAAAGCTTCGTTCTTATATTTCGGCGGGAAGTGGAAAATATGGGTTTCCTTCTTCTCCCCCTCTGCCATGTCGCCGATGACAAGGGACAGGTTCCGGTTGATTTCCTCTTTTTCTTCCTTTTCGCCTACGGTCTCATAGAAGAGGTTGGCCTTCGTGAAAATCCGGCGGGTCAGGTCAGCCAGCTTCTCTTCCAGGGCCTCGGCGTTCTTGTCGAAGTCCTTTACCAGGTCCGACAGGAAATAGTAGTAGCTCATACCGGACTGTTCTGCAAATTCACCGCCCAGGGAGAAATAGGAGGACAGCCGCGTCATCATGAGGGTATGGCCCCGGGAGAAAGCGCTCATATCCCATTCCGATTTTTCCTGGAGCACCAGTTCCTTCAGCCGCTTCGTGTCGGTGAAGAGGGTGTGGTTCATAATTTCACCCAGAAGGTCCATGAGCTTATCGGCTTTGGAAGTCAGCGCCTTTGCCCGCACCGTAAGAGTGGGCAGGTAGTCCGACGCATCGTCCACTTTGCCGTAAGCGTTAATGGCAAAGCTCATGCCGCCGGTGTAGGCGTTGGAGAGCCGGGCCAGTTCACTGTAGCTGTGCTTCGTGGTGGACAGGCTCCGGAGCAGGGTGGACAGGAGAATGGCATAGGGAATGTCCTCTTCCGTAAGATCCGCCAGTTTGAAATAGAGGTTCACGTAGGAAATACCGTTCGTGTGAACGTCGAAATGGAAGTGCGGGATGCCCTGGACTTCGTCCTTTTCCAGGTTTTCCTCTTCCATGGGCCGTTTCAGGTCCTTCCGGGAAAGGAGGGGAATGGTCTTCAGGGCTTCTTCCGTTTCTCCCGAAGCCTGCCGTTCCTTCAGGGCCTTCGTGGAGGCCATGATTTCATCCAGCTGTTCATCGGAGAGGCTGCTCTTGAAGGAAGCCAGTTTTTCCGCCGTTTTCTTATTCATCTTTTCGGTGAGTCCCTTTTCCGGTTTCATGGTGATGAGTACCTGGTGGGGATTCTTGATGACGTACTTCAGGAGCAGGTTTTCGAAGTAATTTGTCTTCAGGTTCTTCCGAAGTGTATTGATATCGTCGATGTACCGCAGCGCCGCCATGGGGTCCCGGTCGTAGAGCCACATATCCATGGCCCTTACGCCGTAGAACAGTCCCTTCGGACGGCCCTGGTAATCATTTTCCCGGGCTGTGAATTCCGTCCGGTTCAGGGCGGCTTCCAGCATATCCTTGTCGATGCCTTTCAGTGCGATATTCCGGAGGGCACTATCCAGGACATCAGCGAACTGCTGCTGTTTTTCCACTTCCGAACCCGTCACTTCTACGGTCCAGACGGGCTGCTTGTAGCTGTCGCCATAGGCGCCGGACAGGTCGCTGCCGATACCGGCGTCCAGGATGGCCTGCTTCAAAGGAGCCCCGTCCATATCAATGAGCACGTAATTCAGGATACGGAATGCCAGGGATTCCATGGTGGACATGTGGTCATTCATGGCCACGTAGAGGGCATGGATGCCCTTCCCTTCGGTGCTTTCATTTTCCGCAATACCGTAGGGCGCCGTCACCACCACCCTCTTGGCGAAGGGGGACTGGGTCTTCACGGCGGAGTCCACATTTCTCCTGTCAAAGGCAGAGAGGTAATCGTGGTCCATGTAAGCCAGGGTGCTGTCGATATCCATATCGCCGTAGAGGAAAATGTAGCTGTTCGACGGATGGTAGAAACGGCGGTGGAATTCTGTGAATTCACGGAACGACAGGGTCGGAATCACTTCCGGGTCCCCACCGGACTCTACGCCGTAGGTGGTATTGGGGAACAGTTTCTCCATGGCCCGGTCCTCCATGATGGCTTCCGGAGAGGACAGGGCCCCCTTCATTTCGTTGTACACCACGCCATTGTACGTCAGCGGGGCATCCTTATTTTCCAGTTCATAATGCCAGCCCTCCTGCATGAGAATCTGGGGATTCTTCAGGCAGTTCGGATAGAACACCGCATCCAGGTACACGTCCATCAGGTTGTGGAAATCCACATCATTCCGGCTGGCAATGGGATACATGGTCTTATCCGGCCAGGTAATGGCATTCAAAAAGGTATTCAGGGACCCCTTGGCCAGTTCCACGAATGGTTCCTTCAGCGGATATTTCCGGGAACCGCAGAGGGTGGAATGCTCCATGATATGGGGCGTGCCCTTCGAATTATCCGGGGTTGTCCTGAAGCAGATATAAAAAACCTTGTTGTCATCGTCATTATCCAGGTACATGAGCCGGGCGCCGCTCTTTACGTGCTCCATCATGTACACATCGGAATTGACCTCTTCAATATGGGACATGGGGCCCACACGGAATCCGTGGACCAGGTCCCCTTCTTTCCATCTCATCACTTAAAACCTCCATAACGTACGAAAAGCGCAGGCAAAAGACCTGTGCTTTTCGTTTTCTTCTATTCTTTATTCAGCCTTGGCACGGGGAAAAAATTCATCGTGGATTGCCTGCACCGCTTTATCCAGGTCTTTCCGGAGAATCAGGCAGGAAATACTGATTTCAGACGTACTTACGATATCGATATTCACATTGGCTCTGCCCAGGGCGCCGAACATACGGGCAGCCACGCCGGGAGCGCCGAGCATGCCGGCACCCACAACGGAAACCTTGGCCGTGTCATCATCATAGATGACCTCTTCCAGTTTTCCTTCATCCCGCATCTTTTCCAGTACCCGCTTTGCGTCGGGCAGGTCCGTATCTTCGATGGTGAAGATGATATCCGTCTTGTCATCATTGGAATTCCGTACACTCTGTACGATCATATCCACTGCAATATTGTCTTCCGCCAGTGCGGAGAAAACCATGTAAGCCACACCGGGAATATTCCGGAGACCCAGCACCGCAATTCTTGCTGCATGGGCATCTTGGGCTACGCCTCTTACCACTTCATTCTTTCCTTCCATTGTGCACACCTCCCGGATAATGGTTCCTTCGTCATCTGTAAATGTAGACCGAACGTGAATGGGAATATGGTACTTCATCCCCAGTTCCACGCTCCGGGGCTGCATGACACCGGCGCCGAGCCGGGCCATTTCCAGCATTTCCGTATTCGTAATTTCCTTCATCTTGATGCAGCCCTTCACGTGCCTGGGGTCAGCAGAATAAATGCCGTCCACGTCCGTGAAGATTTCGCACATATCCGCATGCATGGCACCTGCCAGGGCCACCGCCGTGGCATCGGAGCCGCCGCGGCCAAGGGTAGCCACGTCGCCGTTGGGCATGAGGCCCTGGAAACCGGCTACAATGACGATTTTTCCTTCTTCCAGTTCCCGGAATACCCTCTCCGGCTTTACATCATCGATCCGGGCCTTGCCATAGGCACCGCCGGCGATGATTCCGGCCTGGGGTCCGGTCAGGGAAATCGCAGGAACCCCGAGCTTCCGGAACGTCATGGCCATGAGGGCAATGGACATCTGCTCCCCCGTGGCCAGAAGCATATCCATTTCCCGTCCATGGTTCACAGAGGATACCTGGGATGCCAGGTCCAGCAGGTCATCGGTGGTATCGCCCATGGCGGATACAACGATGACGATCTTGTCCCCCGGCTTCCGGTCCCGGAGCACACGGTTCGCAATATTCAGCATTTTCTCCGGTGTAGCCACAGAGCTGCCACCGAATTTCTTCACATAAAGTGCCATTTACATCCCTCATTTACTGGGTAAAATTAAACCTACAACTTAGAAAATTTTATCATGCCCACGGTACTATGTAAAGAAGAACGGGACCAAATGGGACACTTTCCAATAGAAATCTCATATTTGATAGAAACGGCTGCGGCCTTTGGCCGGGGCTCTGTCCTGCGGACAAGGCTGTGACTTCGTCAAGGCTAAGGCTGCCGCCTGGGCTTAAGGAAAGGAATTATATAATATTCGCGGTGCTATATAATTTTGTGCGCTCCGCCTCCAGCCCTGGCCGAGGGCCACTGCCATGCCGTCAGGCAGAGCCCTGCCACGCATATCCCCGGCCATAGGCCGGAGCCCGGCGAAGCCCTTTAAAACTCAATTCCCCTTCTCGCTCGGATGCCTTTCTGGAAAGCGTGCTTTATGAGGGTCATTTCTGTTACCGTATCCGCCAGGTCGATGAGTTCCTGCGGCGCATAGCGGCCGGTGAGGATCATATTGAGCCGGGAAGGCCTGGCCTTGATGAGGTCTGCCACCTCTGAGGTGTCCAGCATGCCAAAGTGGATGGCATAATTCACCTCATCCAGCACTACCAGGTCCCAGCGGTCACTCATGACCTCTTCCTTCACCATGTCCCAGGCCTTCCGGGCCAGCTCCTTCTTTTCCGCCAGCCGCTCTTCGTTGTCCGGGTCCTTCTTATTGTGAAACACAAAGCCATCCCCCATGGGGCGGATTTCAATGCGTCCATCCGCTTTGCCCAGGGTTTCGATGGCCTTGAGCTCTCCGTACTTCCAGGCGCCCTTGATAAACTGGAGAATCAGCACCCGCTGCCCGTCTCCCCAGGCCCGGACCGCCGTTCCCAGAGCCGCCGTAGTTTTCCCTTTTCCCGTTCCCGTGTTGATGAGAACAAGGCCTTTCTGTTCCATAGTATTCTCCTCGTAGCTATGTATAAATGAAATGACCAATGGTGTGAATAGACTGAGAATGAGGAGTGAGGAATGAGGAATGAGGAATGAGGAATGGTTGTGTGCCGCATCAAGATTTTAAAGCGGCACAAATGATGTATCCAGCGGCAAAGCCGCAAATTACATACTTTGCGGCGCTCTAATATTTATGCGCCGCACCACCATTCCTAATTCCTAATTCCTAATTTTCACGAATTCAGTTATCTTCCATTTTTCTTATACTTTTCACAAGCCGCCATGAACTTTTCTGCTGCCTTTGGGTTGCCTTCGAAGGACAGGTGGAGATAACTGGCAAGGACATTGTCCTTTGCATACCCCTCTTCGTGTCCCCTGGGCTGCCTTGTACCCTGGAGGCTGTAGGCCCAGGGGAAGTCATCTCCGCAGCGAAGGGTGGAGAAGTGGAATTCATGGCCCTTCAAAGTATCCCCTTCATCGGCAATGATGCTCTTCCGGAGGGCTTTTCCCGTGACATAGCCTACCCGCTGCAGTTTCTTCTGCATTTCGCAGATGCCCGGTACCAGGCCTGCCATGTCGTAACTGTCACCATCAAAGCCCTGGATTTTTTCACAGAGGTACATGAGCCCCCCGCATTCCGCGTAAATGGGCATGCCTTCCGCAGCCGCTTTCCGGATGGAATCCTTCATTTCTTTGTTGTCTTCCAGTTCGTGGAGGAACATTTCCGGAAATCCGCCGCCGAAAATGAGGCCGTCCACGTCCGGGACAGCTCTGTCCCGGAGCGGGCTGAAGGGCACCAGCTCTGCCCCCAGTTTTTCCAGGTAATGGAGGCTGGCGGGGTAATAGAAGGAAAAGGCTTCATCCTTCGCCACGCCGATGCGCACCCTGGTTTCCGGTGCCTTTTCCTCTTCCTCCTCCACCATGAGGGGCGCTGCACTTCTGGCAATGGACAGAAGTTTTTCCGTATCCACCCATTTTCCTGCGTCTTCCCCCATATGGCGGATAAGGTCTGCCGTTTCGATTTCCGTCACCGGCGTGAGGCCCAGGTGCCGTTCCGGCGTCTTCAGCCCGTCGTCCCGGTGGAAAGCTCCCAGCACGGGCATATGGATTTTCTCCATCACTTCCCGCACCATGGCTTCGTGACGGTCAGACCCCAGGCGGTTCAGGATGACCCCGGCAATGTGGGTGTCCTTATCGTATTCACGGAAACCCAGGGCCGTGGCGGCGATGCTGTATCCCACGGACTTGCAGTCCAGCACCAGCACCACCGGCGCGCCAAGACGTTTGGCGATATCGGCGGTGGAAGAAACGCCATTGGCACCGCCGTCGTAGAGGCCCATGACCCCCTCGATAATGGAAATGTCGGCATTCCTGGAAAGGTAGCTGAAATTGGCGGGCAGCCGGTCCGCCGGCGTCATCCAGGTATCCAGGTTATAGGAATGACGGCCCGCCGCCTTTTCATGAAATCCCGGATCAATATAGTCCGGCCCCACTTTGAAAGGCTGGACCTTCAGTCCCTTCGAATGGAACCAGGCCAGAAGGCCCGTGACAATCGTTGTTTTACCTACACCGCTGTTGGTGCCCGCAATGACGATGCGGGGACGGATGAGGCCTGCCATGGTTATTCATCTCTCTTCGCAATAATCGTACTGAGGTAGTTCGGTTTATAGTCTGCCGGAAGGCTGTCCAGGTCCCTCTGGATGATTTCATCCGGAAGCCCGGCCCGGGAAACCATGACGGCCCGCTTGATCATATGGTGCTTGCGGAGTTCTTCCTGTACGAAGGCGAAGCTCTTGTATACCTTCATGATTACCGCATTATCCGAAGCCGCCAGGGCCTTGTCGAACTTTTCATGGTCCGCGGTGGCTGGAATGATGAGCACATTTTCCTCCCATTCCGTCACCGGCATGCCGATGTAGGACGCAATGCCCAGGAACGCCGGAATGCCGGGGATGGTCTCCACTTCGTAGTCCGGGGAATCCCTGAATTCATTGAAAATATACATGTAGGTGCTGTAAAGCATGGGGTCCCCCAGGGTGAGGAACACCAGGTTCTTCCCTTCATCCAGTTTCTCCTGGATAATCTTCCTGTTTTCCACCCACTGCTTCTTCACGGCGTCCATGTCGTTATTCATCTGGAACACCATGGGAAGGAGTGCGGTGCCTTCCGGAATATAGGGCTTTGCAATGTTGAAAGCCACGGAGCCCTCTTTCTTCTCCGTCTTCGGCGTAATGATCATATCCGCATTCCGGATAGCCTCCACCGCTTTGACGGTCAAAAGCTTGGAATCCCCCGGTCCCACGCCGATGCCATATAATTTTCCCTTTTTCATGATGAAACCTCCTCAAAATTGTGATTTTATAGAATTTATCCATGCTTCCTTAGAAATCAGAAAGCAAACGATTACTCATCTATTTTAACATGACTCGCAGTATATGGCGAATCGGTGGTATGAGGTCGAGATTGATATTGATATTAAGACTAACAGCCGCTCCGCGGCAAATACCGGTCAGCTGTAAGCGGATAGCGGTAAGCCAAATACAAACTCCGCGCCGCTCTTCATTCTGACGCGGCGCACCACCACTCCTCACTCCTCATTCCTAACTCCTAATTTTCAGGACCTCCGGCCCTATCCAACAATTTCGATTCACTCCTCAATCTCACCGTATATACTCAATGGCATCCTTCAGGTGTTTCACGAAGACCATGGAGTCCAGGAGTCCCGAGAGGCCATTGCTTTTGCAGAAGTCCGTGACCTCTTCTTTGTTTCCTTCGGGCAGGAGGAAACGGGTAAATTTCATTTTCACCGCTTCCTTCAGTCTGGGGCCGATCTTGGAGACCGGCATGATTTCTCCGGTGAGGCCGATTTCCCCAAGGGCCATGAGGCCGCCGGGGATGGGGATGTCCTTTTTTACGGACACCAGGGCCAGGGCGATGCCCAGGTCCGCCGCCGTTTCCTTCACCCGGAAGCCACCTGCCACGTTCAGGTACACGTCGTCTGAAGAAAAGGGAATGCGCACCCTCTTTTCCAGCACCGCCAGCAGGATAATCATCCGGTTATAGTCATAGCCGGCGGCAATGCGCCTGGGGATGGCGAGCACCGAATGGACCGTGAGGGCCTGAATTTCCACCAGCACCGGCCGGAGGCCCTCCATACAGGCCACCACCATGGACCCCGGCGCTGATTCCGAACGGTTCCGGAGAAGGTACTTCGACGGGTCCTCGATACCCTTGAGGCCGCTGCCTTCCATGACGAAGAGTCCCGACTCCGAGGTAGAACCGAAGCGGTTCTTCACGGTCCGAAGGACCCGGAACTGGTAGCTCCGGTCCCCTTCCAAATAGAACACCACGTCCACCATGTGCTCCAGGATTCGCGGGCCCGCCAGGTTTCCTTCCTTCGTCACGTGGCCGATGATCATGACGGAAATATTCATTTTCTTCGCGAACCGCACGAGAGCCGATGTGCAGTCCCGGATCTGGGCAGGGCTCCCCATGGGAGAGTCTACGCCGGAAATATACATGGTCTGGATGGAGTCGATCACCAGCATGGCGGGCTTGATGGTCTCCGCTTCCTTGATGATGCTGTCGATGCTGCTGCCGGCGTAGATGTAGCAGTTCTCGTCATTCACATGGAGCCGCTCTGCCCGGAGTTTCACCTGGATTTCCGACTCCTCCCCGCTGCAGTAGAGCACAGAATTCCCCTGGGACGCCATGGCGTGGCAGATCTGGAGAATAAGGGTGGACTTGCCGATGCCCGGCTCCCCGCCCCAGAGAATGACGGACCCCGGCACAATACCGCCGCCCAGGGGCCGGTCCACTTCCTTCATGTGGAGAAGGATGCGCTTGTCCCCGTTGTAGTGGATGGAAGACAGCTTCTGGGGCTTTGCGGGAGTAAGGATATCGTCTTTCAGGCCCAGGGACAGGCTCTTCGGCGCCGGCGCCTCCACCTGCTCCTCCAGGGTATTCCACTCCCCGCACTGGGGACAGCGGCCCATCCATTTCAACGTCTCCGCCCCGCAGTTAGAGCAGACGAATTTGGTTTTTACTTTATTGGCACTCATTGGGGTATCTCCTTTTGAGAATATAGTCAGTCAGGATGTATAAGGCAGTCTAAAGTGACTGAGGGGTCATGCCCTGCGGGCAAGGTGGCTCAGGTGGCTGAGGGGAAGGTGCGGCGCACAAAGTAATATAGCGCCGCGTTTTTTTATTTCTAACCTCCCCCATCTATGGGGGAGGTGCCCAAAGGGAGGAGGGGGCTCCCGCTGAAGTTGCTCACATCGTCTTCTACCATTACTCCAGCCACCTTCGGTGGCCACCCCTCCACCGCTAACGCGGTCCCCCTCCCCTCTAAAGAGGGGAGGTTGGGATGCTGGCTTTACCTCCCCCATCTATGGGGGGGAGGTGGCGAGCGCAGCGAGACGGAGGGGGTTCTCGCTGAAGTTGCTCCCACCGTTTTCTGCTATTACTCCAGCCGCTTCGCGGCCACCTTTCCACCCGTGGGGAAGCGTGTCACTGGATTCTCAGTCGTCTGCGGCTCCCTACAGCACGGCTATCAGCGACTCACAACAATTTGCGCGTCGCTTCGCTCCTCCAAATTGTGTTCGCTGCTGTGACTCCAGTTCCCTTGCCACCGCAAGCGGTCCCCCCTCCCTCTGAAGAGGGAGGGTTAAAGTTGGATTACCGCTGTAGCTGCTTTGCAGGTATTCCCTTATTTACTCCTTTTCCAAATAAGCTCTTTCACTATACGATCAATGTCTTCACAGACTTCTCCGAACTGTTTACGTACCAGCCCATCGTAATATCGAATCACGGTGATGTGATAGGACTCCAGAAATGCGGTTCTTTCCCTGTCATAGGCAGCGTCCTCTTCGTTGTAATGCTGTTTTCCATCCAGCTCTATGACAAGCCGGATGGTGGGGCAGTAAAAATCACAGATATAATGACCGATAACTTTCTGCCTGTAAAACTTAATAGGATAAGTCCTTAAATACTGATACCACAGCTTCTTCTCTTCAGGGGTCATATTTTTTCGAAGCTCTTTGGCAAGTTTCACCAAAGATTGGTTTTTGGGCACACGGAAGCGGTTATCCATAGTCTATGCTCCTGATTGGATAAAATGGAAATATGACATTAAATAAAGAGGAATTGATGATAGCTGTCTCCAACCTCCCCCATCCATAGGCGAGGTATCCGCAGGGCGGAGTGGGCTCTCGCTGAAGTCGCTCCCACCGTCTTCTGCTAATATCAAGCCGCTCCGCGGCCACCCACCCACCGCAAGCGGTCCCCCCTCCCTCTAAAGAGGGAGGGTTGTCGGGTGTTTGGTTCTACCTCCCCCATCTATGGGGGAGGTGCCCGCAGGGCGGAGGGGGCTCCCGCTGAAGTTGCTCTTACCGTTTTCTACTATTACCCCTCAGCCACCTTCGGTGGCCCCCCCTCCACCGCTAACGCGGTCCCCCTCCCCTCTAAAGAGGGGAGGTTGGGGTGTTGGCTTAACCTCCCCATCTATGGGGGAGGTGGCGAGCGAAGCGAGACGGAGGGGGTTCCCGCTGAAGTCGCTCCTTACCGTCTTGTGCTAATACCTCAGCCGCTCTGCGGCCACCCTTCCACCGCTAACGCGGTCCCCCTCCCCTCTAAAGAGGGGAGGTTGGGGTGTTGGTTTAACCTCCCCCATCTATGGGGGAGGTGGCGAGCGAAGCGAGACGGAGGGGGTTCCCGCTGAAGCAGCTCCTGCTGTCTTCTGCTATTACTCCAGCCGCTTCGCGGCCACCCACCCACCAACCCTCCCTCTAAAGAGGGAGGGTTGGTGGGTGTCTGATATAACTTCCCCCATCTATGAGGAAGGTTGGAGGTTCTGCGGCATCGCCGCCGGATACATATTCTGCGGTGCTATATAATCTGTGCGCCGCACCATCCCTGGCTGCAGCCCTTACCCATATAAAAAATGGACACAGGAATCTGATTCCTGTGTCCATTATATCATTCTACGCCTTGATTATTCGGCTTTGAATGTGAGTTTATCCTTGTCGTCCTTGCCGACGTGGAGGACTTTCTTGTCCTTCAGGCCGCCCTGGAGGATGATTTCGGAAATCGGGTCTTCCAGTTCTTTCTGGATGGTCCTCTTCAGGGGACGAGCACCGTATTCCACGTCCGTGCCGTCTTTGATGATGATCTTCTTTGCATCATCGGAGACGTCCAGGGTCACATGGAAGTGAGCCAGTTTGCCTTCTACTTTCTTCAGCATGAGGTTGACGATTTCGGAGAGGTTTTCCGGAGTGAGCGGATGGAATACTACGATTTCATCGATACGGTTGATGAATTCAGGACGGAAGGTCCGTTTCACCTGGTCCATGATCATCTTCTTGATGTCTTCGAAGGTATCCTTCTTCTCTTCTTTTTCGTCGCCGGAGTTGAAGCCCAGCTGTTTCATCTGGCCTTCGATGAAGTTGGAGCCCAGGTTACTGGTCATGATGATGACGCAGTTCGTGAAGTCCACGGTCCGGCCCTGGCCATCGGTCAGGCGGCCGTCGTCCAGTACCTGGAGCAGGATGTTGAAGAAGTCCATATGGGCTTTTTCCACTTCATCGAAGAGGATGACGCTGTACGGATTGCGGCGAACCGCATCGGTGAGCTGGCCGCCTTCTTCATAGCCCACGTATCCTGGGGGCGCACCGACGAGACGGGAGACTTCGTGTTTCTCCATGTATTCGGACATATCGAAACGGATCATGTTCTTCTCGCTGCCGAACATACATTCAGCAAGGGCACGGGCCAGTTCGGTCTTGCCCACACCGGTGGAGCCAAGGAAGAGGAAGGAGCCGATCGGACGTTTCGGGTCTTTCATGCCCGCCCTTGCCCGGCGGATAGCGGTAGCCACCGCATGGACAGCTTCATCCTGGCCGATGACCCTCTTATGGAGTTCATCTTCCAGATGGAGCAGCCGTTCAGCATCGCTCTTCTTCAGGTTTTCCACGGGCACGCCGGTCCATTTGGAAACCACTTCTGCCACATCTTCTGCGGTCACCTGCAGATGGTCATGGTCTCCGCCCTTCCAGTCTTTCTTCAGGGCATCGATTTCGGTCTGCAGTTTCTTAGCCTGGTCACGATATACGGCTGCTTTTTCAAAGTCCTGGGAAGAAACGGCGGCTTCCTTTTCTTTATTGATGGATTCCAGCTGTTCCTCTTTCTTCTTCAGTCCTTCCGGAGTGGAAGAAGCTTCCATGCGGACTTTGGCAGCGGCTTCATCGATGACATCGATGGCTTTATCCGGCTGGAAACGGTCGGTAATGTAACGGCCGGACAGTTCCACGGCTGCCTTCAGGGCTTCATCGGTGATCTTTGCCTTATGGAAGGCTTCGTACCGATCCAGGAGGCCCTTCAGAATTTCCAGGGTATCCTTCGGTGTCGGTTCACCCACTTTGACCGGCTGGAAACGACGTTCCAGGGCTGCATCTTTTTCAATATATTTCTTGTATTCCTTGAGGGTGGTAGCACCGATGCAGCGGAGTTCGCCACGGGCAAGAGCCGGTTTCATGATGTTGGCTGCATCCATGGAGCCTTCACTGGAACCTGCGCCTACGAGGGTGTGCAGTTCATCGATGAAGAGGATCCAGTCCGGATGTTTCTTTACTTCATCAATCACCTTTTTCAGCCGTTCCTCGAATTCCCCTCTGTACTTGGTGCCTGCTACTACGGAGGACATATTCAGGGAAATAATGTGGCAGTTTTTCAGGATTTCCGGCACATCGTTATTTACGATCCGCTGTGCCAGGCCTTCGGCGATGGCGGTCTTACCTACGCCCGGTTCACCGATGAGGACCGGGTTGTTCTTGTTCCGACGGGACAGGATCTGGATGACCCGGTTGATTTCATCGTTTCTGCCGATGACGGGGTCAATCTTGCCCTGTTTGGCCTTTTCATTCAGGTCCACTGCGAAGCCGCCCAGGTCTCCCAGTTCAGCGGAAGTGCTCTGGCCATTATTGTCTTCGGAAACGAATTTTTCGAAGGCCTTTTCCAGTTTATCCTCGGTGACACCGAAGTTTTCCAGGATCTGGACAGCCAGGCCGCCCCCTTCTTTCAGGATGGCCAGGAGCAGGTGTTCCGTGCCAACGTAGGAATTGCCAAGTTCATTGGCTTCTTCCACAGCCATCTGCAGCACCCGTTTCGTCCGCGGTGCCACATACACTTCATCGCCGCTGCTGAAGATGGACCGGCTGCCGGCCTGGGACAGCATGTTTTCCACGGCTTCCACAGTGACGCCGAGGGAATTCAGGATCTTGCCGCCGGCGGTGTCTTTTTCATGGGCAATGCCCAGAAGAAGATGTTCCGTGCCTACGTAATCACTGCCCAGTTTGACAGCTTCCTGTGCGGCAAATTTCCAGGCGTTTTTCACGCCATCAGTAAATCTGTCTTCCATAGTAACTCCTCCTTTTGTTTAGAGTCTTTATATCAATGTTCTGCATATCTGAATTTCATGAGACCGATAATCGGCGGGTTGCGTCCGGAATCACCGGAGTGGGAGCTTCTAGCTTCCAGCTGCTGGCTGTTAGGAAAACTCACCAGCCTGCGGCGCTCCCACCGGATCGCCCCGGCTGCTTGTCATGCCGTAGGCGGACCAGCTTTCCTAGCTGCTAGAAGCTAGCGGCTAGCAGCCCCCGCCCCATTGGGCCACCTCATAACCGCTTTGTCTCACAACCCCTTCAGCGCATCCCGGAGAAGGGCGCTGCGCCACATTTCCATATCCTCCTCGCCGCCATCGGCGGAATGGGTAATTTCCGCCACCTGGCTGTCGGGGATGAGGGAATAGAGACGGTAGAACAGAAGTCCATCTTCATCGGGAATCATATCCGCATTGATACCCATGCGGATGAGACCCGTGAGATACAGGGCCTCTTCCTTTCCGATGCGCCTTGCGTATTTCAGGGTTCCCACGGCCCGCCAGATCTTATCCCGCAGCACATCCGCGGAGCTTTCGAAGGTCTCTTTCCAGAGCTTCTTCTCTTCTTCGCTGATTATCTGGAGGATCTTATCCAGTTCGGACACGTAGTCCATTTCCCTGATGCCCAGGGACCTTGTATTTTCTATACGATAATAGGGATACCGGCTGTCCGCCCTCCCTGTAACCGGTGTGAGATGGAAGCCCCGAAGCTCCAGGAACTCCGCCAGCTCCCCGATCCGTCCGTGGACCGTAAAGCCCGGCAGGAAGAGGAGGGACACCATCTTCAGCCCCGTCCCCGTATACTGGGGAGAGGCAGTGAGGTATCCGAATTCCCGGTCAAAGGCGTAGTCCAGGATGCCCGCACTTTCATCGGCCAGCCGGGACGCCCGTTTCCAGAGGCTGTACACCGTATTGCCACCGGAGAATCCCAGGTACGCCAGGTGGTCCTTCACATTGGTCCGCACCGCCAGGCTTCCGTCTTCATTGACGTAAAGCCTCGTATCGTCGTCCAGGGTTTCATCGTCCTCCGGGAGAAATCCCTTCTCCGCCAGGATTTCCTTTTCCTTCGGCTCCAGGGCCTTCAGGGAATAGGGAATGAAGGGACCGTAGCCGTGGTCATTGAGCGACTGTACCGCTTCATCCGCCAGGCGGGAGGACTTCTTCCTTTCCTCCCCCGTGAGACGGGAGGGAAAATGGATGCCCTTCACATTCCGGAAGAGGGCGATTCTCGAGAAGAGGACCGGGTCTTCCTTTGTGATCTGGGCCCACCGGGGAAGATCATTCTCCAGTATTTCATCCAAAGTCATTTGGAACTGCCTCCTTTATCAGAGCCTTTGTTTTCCAGTTTATGAATTTCATCTCTCACTTTGGCGGCCTCTTCGTAATTTTCATCGGCCACCAGTTTACTCAGTTTATCGCGAAGTTCCTTGAGCTCCGGAGATTCCTCCTGCGCTTTCTCCTTCCTGTCTTCCGCCGGTTTCGGGGCGTCGCCGCTGTACCGGTGGGCACCCTGCATGTGCTGGAAGGCGGGACGGAGTTTTTCGCGGAACGCTTCATAGCATCCCGGGCAGCCCAGGAGACCGTCTTTCTTGAAATCTTCGTACTTCTTCCCGCATTCCGGGCAGGACAGACTTTCAATGGTGGTCCGGGCCGGGCGGAACAGGGAATTCATGAATCCATCATTAAAGAAGGAATCGAAGCTGTTACGGAACAGGTCGTGTCCGAAGAACCCCATGGAATCATTCATGAGATTTTCCTTGGCTGCACATTCCCGGCACAGGTGCCGTTCCGTTCTATGTCCATTAATGATCTGTGTCACATGGACCACTGCTTCTCTTCCATGGCAACGATCACAAAGCATATTTTCAATCTCCTTTCAATACCCACTCCACACGGTGAATCAATGTCTTCGCCGCTTCCCGTCTGTGGCTTTCGGGACAATACTCCAGCATGGTGTGGGTCATTGCACAAATCAATCGATATTCCTGGCCGGAAATGAGTTCGTAATCCACCAGCATGCGGTAGTACCCGTCGAGACCATTCTCGATGGTCTCGATACTGTTCGGGTTCGGTGTATCCTCACGCTTACGGCTGCTGCCGGTATTGGCATCGTTCCTCTTTCCGGTAGTCCGGGAAGGCTGGGGAATCTTCCTTCCCGGCGGCGGGTTCGTACGGAGGGAAATCTTGATGTATCCCCCGCTGCCCCTTCGGGACTCCACCACGAAACGGTCATCCGAAGAAAATCGGGTATTGATGACGTAAGTCACCTGGGACGGCGCACATTCTAACAGGTCCGCCACGTCCTTCCGCTTCAGCATCACCTGGTCTCCGGAATCCTTATCCAATAGTTCCAGGATAAATTTCTCTATCCGATCCGATAGCATTGTATTGTTCATTTGGTACTCACCGCTTTCTGTGATTCACTGGGAACGATGGGAGCTAAACCAGCCACTAGCCACTAGCCACTAGCCACTAGCCACTAGCCACTAGCCACTCCATTCATCCTTCTCTCTCAACTTGCAAATATATTATAGTGCCTTAATGTCAAATAGTCAATAGGTAAAATCAAAAAATTTTACTTTTTCTTTTTCCCTGTTTCCAGATGGTATATTCAGCATAACTACTGCGTTTTTAGGGATTTATTCCCATTAGGCGCGCAAAAAAATCTGTATTTTCTTTTCGGAAAAGTACAGATCTTTGATTTTACTTTTTTGACTTTTACTTTACAGGGAAAGGAGAGAGTTGAGATTTGAGAGTTGAGAGTTGAGAGTTGAGGTCCAGCGGCTGGCGCCGCGGAAATTCCGCCTGCGGCACACCCATCCGCTAACCTCCGTCTGCTTCGCAGCCACCTCCTTCCCGAGGAAAGAGGCTGCTCATCAGCAGTTTCACTGCACCATTTGACTCTTTCTATTCCCCGTCATCTCGAGCGGTGGAAGTATGCCAAATGAACCTACCTTTAAAAATCGCTACAGCTACGAGGAGTCGAGAGATCTCTCTGGTGAGTGACTGTGACGGGGTTTTCAAAAACAGAGTTGAGGAAAGAGAGTTGGGAGTTTAGGCTCCGCGGCTTCGCCGCAGACCCATCAGAATCCCTCTGTCACTTCGTGACATCCCCCTTTGGAAAAGGGAGACTAACCATTAGCGGCTTTCGCCGCAAATGCACCCCCTTGCCCGCTTCGCGGGACTTCCCCCGAAGGGGGAAGCAAGTTCTAAGCCTGCGGCGCTCCCAACAGCTAACCTCCGTCGCCTGGCGGCGCCACCGCCGGGCCCTGAAAGGAAGGCGCCTTAATGTGCAGTAAAGGCGCCAACTTGGGCCCGGCTCGAAGGTCCTCTGCAGGACCTTCGCCTTCCAAGGAAGGAGGCTGCCCATCAGCAGTTTCACTGCACCATTTGACTCTTTCTCTTCCCCGTCATCTCGAGCGGAGGAAGTATGCCAAATGACCCTACAGGTAAAAATCGCTACAGCTTCGATGAGTCGAGATCTCTCTGGTGAGTGACTGTGACGGGGGCAAAAATAGATTTGAGATTTGAGAGTTGAGAGTTGAGGTCAAGCGGCTTCGCCGCAGACCCATCAGAATCCCTCTGTCTGCTGCGCAGACATCTCCCTTTGGAAAAGGGAGACTAACCATTAGCGGCTTCGCCGCAAATGCACCCCCTTGCCCGCTTCGCGGGACTTCCCCCGAAGGGGGAAGCAAGTTCTAAGCCTGCGGCGCTTCCATAAGCTAACCTCCGTCGCCTGGCGGCGCCACCGCCGGGCCCTGAAAGGAAGGCGTCTTATTGTGCAGTATAGACGCCAACTTGGGCCCGGCTCGAAGGTCCTATGCAGGACCTTCGCCTTCCAAGGAAGGAGGCTGCCCATCAGTAATTTCACCGCACCATCTGACTCTTACTCTTCCCCGTCATCTCGAGCGGAGGAAGCATGCCATATGACCCTACAGGTAAAAATCGCTACAGCTACGATGAGTCGAGAGATCTCTCAGGTAGATGACTGTGTCGGGGATTCAAGAAATTGAGATTTGAGTGAAGAGACTTCAGGTCCAGCGGCTTCGCCGCAACCCCATCAGAATCCCTCTGTCACTTCGTGACATCCCCCTTTGAGAAAGGGGGACTGCCCATAGGCGGCTGGCGCCGCAATATTCCGCCTGCGGCGCACCCATTAGCTAACCTCCGTCAAGTAAGATTGAGATCGAGACCGAGATCGAGATCTGCAGCGGCTTCGCCGCCGATGGGTCCCTGACGACTCTACCCTCAAAACGGACAATTGACTCTGCTGCCCACGGGGCTGGGGTTAGCTGATGGACACTGATTTGCCGCAGGCGGACCCTCTATCGTCTATCTTCTCTCATCTATCGTCTAACAGCCGGACCGCAGCCCATCCAATGTATCCAGGTACCCACCGCAAAGCGGCTGGGGCAATAGAAAAGGCGGCGCCACCAATTGGTGCGCCGCCATTTGTACTCTGGCTGCAGCCTTTACAATACTTCACATTTCATCCTCAAAATCCCGATCCCTCACATCCAGTTCTGTAAGGGCATGCCGTACAGCACTTGACGAGAAGCCCCTTCGCAGGAGGAAGGACGCTGCCTTTCGGTAGTTTGTGAGGATGGAAGGCACGATTTTCGATTTCATGGTGAGGAGGGAAAGGGCGTTGTCCCTTTCCTCCTCGTCCGGGATATGCCAGGGGCAGGGCAGGCCCCGGTCCTTCATTTTCAGGTGGATATAGGTATCCCCGTAGCAGCGGCGGACCCGGAAGGAGCGGAATACGTCTTCCGCCAGGCTTTCGTCGTTCACGTAGCCGTAGTACTTCAGTTTTTCCACGGTCTTTTCGATGTCCCCTGCCCCGTATTCCCGGTCCTTCAGTTTCTTCCGGAGCTCCGCTTCGCTCTGGCCCCGGTACTGGAGGAGATGGAGAGCCGCCTCGTAGCAGGTGCGGTTACTTTTCTTTTTCGTCCTGTTCGGATAAGACGCCATCTTCGAAATGATCCGGTTCTACAACGAGGGTATCCCTGATGATCTTGTCGATTTCCGCTGCCACATCGGGATGTTCCTTCAGGTATTTCTTAGCCGCTTCCCTGCCCTGGCTGATGCGGTTGCCCTTGTAGGAGTACCAGGCGCCGCTCTTCTGGATGATGTCCATGTTCACGGCGATGTCCAGGAGGGTGCCTTCCTTGGAAATCCCTTCGCCGTACATGATATCAAATTCTGCCACTTTGAAAGGCGGTGCCACCTTGTTCTTGACCACCTTCGCCCGGGTGCGGTTGCCGATGACTTCGGTGCCGTTCTTGATGGCCTCGGCCCGGCGGATTTCGATACGCATGGAAGCGTAGAATTTCAATGCCCGGCCGCCGGTGGTGGTTTCGGGGTTGCCGAACATGACCCCCACTTTTTCACGGATCTGGTTGATGAAAATGACGATGGTCCTGGATTTGCTGATAATCCCTGTCAGTTTCCGGAGGGCCTTACTCATGAGCCTTGCCTGGAGGCCTACGGACTGGTCGCTGATGTCCCCTTCGATTTCCTGCTTCGGAACGAGGGCGGCCACGGAGTCGATGACCACGATATCCACGGCACCGCTGCGGACGAGGGATTCGCAGATGGACAGGGCCTGTTCGCCGCTGTCCGGCTGGGAAATGAGAAGGTCCTTCGTATCTACGCCCAGGTTATGGGCATACATGGGATCCAGGGCATGTTCTGCATCGATGAAGGCCGCCACGCCTCCCAGCTTCTGGGCTTCCGCGATAGCATGGAGAGCCAGGGTGGTCTTGCCGGAAGATTCAGGTCCGTAAATTTCAATGACCCGGCCCCGGGGGTAGCCACCTACGCCCACGGCAATATCCAATGCCAGGGACCCCGTGGGGATGACGTCAATGTCCAGCTTATCCCCCATGTCTCCGAGCCGCATAATGGAACCGGCCCCAAATTCCCTGGTAATCTGGTGCATGGCACTTTCCAGGGCCTTCTTCTTTTCCGGGCTTAAATCTTTTTGGTTAGCCATCTGAATCCTCCTTGTTTGAATGTGTGTATATGTGTATATGTGAAATATGAGTTAATACCAAATTATATGTAAGATCGAGATCGAGGTCGAGGTCGAGGTCGAGGGCATCGGCCGCTTCGCGGCGGTGTCCTGTGGCTGGGCAGCGTGCAATCCTGCGGGGGCTTCTAGCTTCTGGCTGCTAGCTTCTAGGAAAGCTGATTCGCCTGCGGCGCTTCCATCGGAATTTCAGCGCTGCCCACGGGACTGGAGTTAACTGATGGGAACTGACGATAATGGGCCCGTAGGGCCTGACCAGCTTTCCTAAGAGCTAGTCGCTAGCAGCTAGAAGCCCCCACATGGACACACGCTGCCCAGCCACATATCCCTCGTACGGTCACACGCTCATTTGTCCGGCCGTAACCTCTCCGCATACTTCAGCACGTAGTACAGTGCCTTTTCTGCGGCGCCGTAGCGGACGCTGCGGCGGGAACCGTAGAAATGCTCCTCGTGGACTTCGCTGCCCAGGGGGCCGGAGACGCCGATGTAGACGAGGCCCGCATCTTCGCCCCGTTCCCCTTTCCCCGGGCCGGCGTAGCCGGTGGTGGAGACGGCGATATCGCTGCTGTAGAGGGCCCTTGACCCTTCCGCCATCTGCCGGGCCACAGGCTCGCTGACGGCGGTGTATTCGTCAAGGGTATCTTTATGGACGGAGAGCACCTTTTCCTTGGCTTCATTCCAGTAAGTCACGGCGCTCCCCTTGAAATATTCTGAACTGCCGGGGGTGTCGGTGAGGAGTTTTCCGATGAGACCGCCCGTACAGGACTCGGCGGCACTCACGGTGAGCCCTTTGGCAAGGAGCATTTCATGGAGGTCCTTCACCACGTCCGCCTCTATGTTATACCGGGAAACGGTCATCCGTTTCTCGATTTCCGATGCCACGGACTCGATGAGCCGGTCCGCATCCTTTTCGTCTGTCCCCTTTGCCGTCACCCGGATAGCCACGTATCCCGGCCGGGCGTAGAGGGCAATGGTGGGGTTCGTCTGGGCCCGTAAAAGGTCGCCGATGATTTCTTCGATTTCCGCTTCCGTCCGGTGCACGGAAGAAAGGACCAGGGACCGGATGATACCCTGGTTCCCATAGTGCTCCGTGAGCCAGGGCAGGACATGGTTCCTCATCATGGTCTTCATTTCAAAGGGCGGCCCCGGAAGGTGGATGAGCACCTTTCCCCCCTTCACGGAAGCTGAGCCGCTGGCAGAGCCTTCATCATTCGGAAAAATATGGGCTCCCTCTGCAAACCAGGCCTGCCGGTCCAGGGACGGGAGGAACTCTTTATGTTTATCTTTATAATAGGCAGCAAGGCGCTTCGATTCCTCCGGTACATGGACGTAAGGAAGTCCCATGACCTGGGCCCCCGCTTTTTTCGTGATATCTCCCAGCGTGGAACCCAGGCCCCCAGAAGTAATGACCAGATCCGCCCGGGAAAGGGCGATGCGGAAGGCCTCTTCCATGCGGGCCGGGTTGTCCCCCACCACCGTCATGTAGGCCACGGTGTAGCCGTGTTCATTCAGGAAGGAAGCAAGCCACTGGGCATTCTCATTGGCAATCTCCCCCAGGAGCATTTCCGTTCCTGTAGTGATAATTTCGGTAATCATATGTATGCTTCCTTATTTGTGTCTAGAAGTACGCTCCATGGGCATGTATGGGGCTAAGGGTGGCAGGTGAACGACGCTTCGCTTGTTCACCGGGTTGTGGGTGCTTCGCACCGGGGGCCGTTGGTTCATAAGCCGCCAAAGGCGGCGTTATATAAGGTCCCCCCTTCCTTTTAAGCGCAGCGTCCCAACCCGCTTTCACGAGCGCAGCGATGTGAAAGCCACAACCCGGTCGGGCCAGCGCAGCGCAGCCCGACCCACAACCCTTACGAACCATTCACTTGTTTTGGCTCGACGCCAAAACAATTCCCTCAGTCAATCTTCTCAGCGATCAGATCATAGGCATAACCGTCGGTGATCTTTACTTTTACGAAATCGCCGGGCTTCAGGTCTCCCGGGTTGTCGATGTACACATTGCCATCCACCTCGGGGGCCTGGAAAGCGGTGCGGCCCTTGGCCTGCATGTGGCCTTCGCCGTCGTCCACCAGCTCTTCCACGAGGGCCTCCGTTTCCCGGCCGATGAGATCTTCGTTATTTTCTTCAGAAATAGCAGCCTGGATAGCCATGAGTTCATGGTACCGGTTTTCTTTGACCTCTTCCGGCACCTGGTCCGTCATCCGGGCAGCAGGGGTGCCGTCCTGGGGGGAGAACTTGAAGGCCCCCATATCGTCAAACCGCACTTCTTTGATGAAGTCGCAGAGCTTTGCGAAATCTTCGTCCGTTTCTCCCGGGAATCCCACCATGAGGGTGGTGCGGATGGTCATCCGGGGTGTAGCGGCCCGGAGTTTCCGAAGGAGTGTCCGGATGCTTTCGGACGAATCCCTCCGGTGCATGCGCTGCAGCACGGGGTCGCTGATATGCTGGAGCGGAATATCCACATACTTGCAGATCTTCGGTTCCTTCAGGATCACGTCCAGCAGTTCGTCGTCGAAATAGGTGGGATAGAGGTAAAAGAGGCGGATCCACTTCACCCCGTCGATCTTTACCAGTTCCTTCAGGAGCGTTGCCAGCCGGGTGCCGTCTTTCAGGTCCCTGCCGTAGCAGGACAGGTCCTGGGCGATGAGATTGAATTCCCGGACCCCGGAGGCCGCCAGCCGCCGTACTTCATGGACAATGGAAGGGATAGTGCGGCTGTGCATGGGTCCCCGGACATAGGGGATATAGCAGAAAGTGCAGCCATTGCTGCAGCCTTCGGCGATTTTCACATAGGCCGAATACTTCGGCGTCAGGGTCTGCCGGGGAATCAGTTCCTCATTGGCACAGGGGGTGGTGTCGAAGCTGTACACCTTCTCGTCCTTTTCATAGGACTCATTCACCGCTTCCAGGATGTGCTGCCAGGAGTCGGTGCCGATAAATACATCGATTTCCGGGATTTCCTTCCCCAGGGCCTGCTTGTACTGCTGGGTCAGGCAGCCGGCGGCCACCAGTTTTTCACATTTCCCGGTCTTCTTGTACTCCGCCGCTTCCAGGATGGTCTGGACAGACTCCTCCTTCGCCGGGTCGATGAAGGTACAGGTATTGATGATGATGACCTGGGCCTCCGACAGGTCCTCCGTCAGCTCATAGCCCGCCTTCTCCATGATGCCCACCATCATTTCCGTATCTACCAGGTTCTTCGAACATCCCAGGCTTATGAAGCCAAGTTTTCTTTTAGTCAATTATTTGTACCTCCAAAACGAATCTTCTCTCCCCACCGGGTGAGCAGGTCTTTCTTACCTTCATCAAAATACTCTTTTTCCAGGTTCCAGAAATCCAGGGAATTCCCGGCGGAGTCCGGATCCAGGTTGTAATCGTTCACATAAATATAATAATACTGGTTCTCCTCCATATCCTTCTTATAGGCAGAAGACGTGAGGAGCCAGTCCATAAGGACCTTCGCCCTGTCCGGATACTGGCTGCGGGAAGAAATGCCGGCGCCGAACAGGTACCAGGGAGAACCGTCGGCGGGATACATGATGCGGATAGGCATCTTATCTTTCAGGCTTCTTACCGCTTCATTGAGGCCGGAAATCCCGATATCGCACTTCCCCATGCCCGCCATCCGGGAAGGGGTGGACAGGAATTTTCCGTACTGCACCATATGGTTCTGGGCAATTCCCAGGTACCGGAACGTATCCTCCAGGCCGAAATGCTCCACGAGGCACATGAGCAGGTCCCCTGCCATATCGGCGGCCATGAAGTCCGTCATGGAAAGGCGCACGGAATTCCTCGTGAGCACCTCATTCCAGGTATAGGAAAAAGCGGGATGCCGGTCCGCATAGTCCCGGTTCACCGCAAACACCACCGGATCCACCCAGAGCCCCGTCCAGTAGCACTCCTCATCCTTGAAAAGATTCAGGGCCGTATCGGTCTGGGCCGAAGAATAGGGCGTAAGGAGCTCCCCCTTCTTCAGCTTCATGAGCCCATCCTGGGACGTAATATAGAGATCCGCCGGCGGATTATCCTCTCCCCCGCCGTCAGCGCGAAGAAGCTGGGACGAAGAGAGATAGACCAAATTGATTTTCAGGCCGGTGTCCTTAAAAAAAGAAGCGGAAAGCGCTTCCAACATGCCGTTGGGCATGTCCGTATATACTGTTACATATTCAGAAGGATTTTTCTTCTCCGCCTTCACCGCCTCCAGATGCCGGGCATAGTGAAGAATCCCCCAGAAAGCAAGAGCCGCCATGATCAGGAATAAAAAAACCGAAGCCAGCCGTTTCATGGAATCACCTCTTGAAAAATTATATCATACAGCAACATACAATCATACAGAAGAAATGAGAAGATGCACGGTAGGACAAGAGCGAGACCGAGGCAGAGATCGAGATAGTCAGCCTGCGGCGCTTCCTTCAGCTAACCTCCGTCTGCTTCGCAGCCACCTCCTTCCCGAGGAAGGAGGCTGCCCATCGTAATTTCACCGCACTATCGACTATAACGCTCCCCCGTCATCTCGAGCGGTGTGAGTATGCTAAGTGACTCTACCTGTAAGAATCGCTACAGCTGCGAGGAGTCGAGAGATCTCTCTGGTAAGTGACTATGACGGGGGTTCAAGAAGAATTGAGATTTGAGTGAAGAGCATTGAGGTCCCGCGGCTTCGCCGCAGACCCATCAGAATCCCTCTGTCTGCTTCGCAGACATCCCCCTTTGAAAAAGGGGGACTGCCCATAGGCGGCTGACGCCGCATAAAATCAGCCTGCGGCGCTTCCATCAGCAGTTTCACCGCACTATCTCACACTTCCCCTAACTCGTCATCTCGAGCGGTGGTAGAATGCCAAATGACCCTACAAGTAAAAATCGCTACAGCTTCGAGGAGTCGAGAGATCTCTCTGGTAAGTGACTATGACGGGGGTTCAAGAAGAATTGAGATTTGAGTGAAGAGAATTGAGGTCCCGCGGCTTCGCCGCAGACCCATCAGAATCCCTCTGTCTGCTTCGCAGACATCCCCCTTTGAAAAAGGGGGACTGCCCATAGGCGGCTGACGCCGCATAAAATCAGCCTGCGGCGCCCCATCAGCAGTTTCATCGCACTATCTCACACTTCCCCTAACTCGTCATCTCGAGCGGTGGCAGTATGCCAAATGACCCTACAAGTAAAAATCGCTACAGCTGCGAGGAGTCGAGAGATCTCTCTGGTGAGTGACTATGACGGGGGTTCAAGAAGAAGTGAGATCTGAGTGAAGAGAATTGAGGTCCCGCGGCTTCGCCGCAGCCCCATCAGAATCCCTCTGTCTGCTTCGCAGCCACCTCCTTCCCGTGGAAGGAGGCTGCCCATCAGCAGTTTCACTGCACCATTTGACTCTTTCTCTTCCCCGTCATCTCGAGCGGAGTCAGTATGCCAAATGACCCTACAAGTAAAAATCGCTACAGCTTCGAGGAGTCGAGAGATCTCTCTGGTAAGTGACTATGACGGGGGTTCAAGAAGAAGCTTGAAACATAAGCTCCCGACAACAAGCTTACTTTTGGGGTAACTTTATAAAGCCCCTGGAAAATCTAATTTTTTTCGGGGTTATTCCCTCCTAAAGCTGTTGTATAATAACTTTAGGTTCTTTATGAACCGGACGTGGTTAACGGATTGCTGCTGTCAATCAACAACAGTTATCCCCTGCGAAGCAAGGTATTCAGCGAGTTGAGTCCTCGTCATTACCCTTTTAGCCTTTTTAGGCTTCTTCGCAGTCATGTAGCCGTCAGTTTTGTAAGGCTCGTCCTTACTTAAGATGTGCCAGATGGCAGTCAGGAACATCTTACAGATTGCGATGATGGCTTTCATGTAACCACGTCTGCTTTTTATACGGTTAAAGCGACTTGTAATTTCCGGGTGGTCTTTTGAACGTACAACTGATCTGGCAATATTAACCAGCAGCGGTTTCAAATATTTCCCTGCCCGGGATATTTTTCTGCCTTTTACCTTGTGGGCACTTGAATCGTGGCTCGGACATACACCTGCCCATGAACAAAGATGTCTGGCCGAAGGAAATACACTCATGTCCGGACCAATTTCTGCCAGCACCCGCATAGCGGTAAATGGGTCCCTGTCAAATCCTGGGACCGTCCTGATCAGCTCCAGCTGATGAGCATAGGGTTTCATTCTCTCTGCAACGTCCTGCTTGAGCACTGCTTCATCTTTCACAGTTCTGTCTAACCTGCTGAAGGCCACTTTGAGTTTGGACAAAGAAGATATATCTACAGATGATGCCTTTGCTACTGCCTCTTGGATAACAGGGATTGGCGTCTTGCATCGTTTTCCAATGAATGGGGCCACATTAAATTTCTCACCAGGATGATTAAGCATATAGTCAATGATTGATCTTGATGTCTTCCCAAATACATCTGAAAAAACAACATCAAGCTTGATGCCTTCCCCGGTTAAGCAATTCAGTATGCGGTTTTTCTCTCCAGTCATTGCATTATGAATTTTCTGGCAGTACCGGATTGTTGACCTCATGATTCTGAATTCTTTTGATGGAATAAAACTTGCAACCACACGTCCACTGGCATAGGATTTTGCAATCCATTTTGCATCAGCGGGATCACTCTTTTTACCTTTTAATGGTTTGGTGTACTTGGGATGAGACACAAGGGGATGTAATCCGGCTTCTTCCGCTGCATCATATATTGGATGCCAGTATTGTCCGGTAGACTCCATACATACATCATGACAGTTTTTGGAAATGATCCAATCAGTCATTTTCTTCAGGTCTTTGGGATACGTAGTAAACTGGGCGGTATAATATTTAACCGGACTGTCACTATTGTCATAGATAAAGACGGCTGCAAATACTGATTTCTTATGGACATCGAGCCCACAGCATATGGGATGAATATATTCATTTCTGTCACCAATTTCCATGCGTTCATGCATTGCATCTTTCCTCCTTTCTACAATAAGGATAAATAAAGAAGTAAAGGTGAATGTAGCGGACATTGACTGATCATTCTGAATCAATCGAGACGATTGTACAAAGATATAAGCTTACGGGCTCTATTGCCGGGCCAAAACCCGGCGGCACCAATTTTCAATTCCAAAGAATGATCTCCATATTTAATTGAACGGGGTAGTCGCTGCCACAGCTCCACCACTCAGCTCCACGGGTTTATGTAGTATATCCGCCCATCCACCATAAGTATGTACCCAAATAGGGGATAAAACCAATAGAAAGTGATGTTAGACAACTCCCGTTTCTTTGATATTCAGTGGCGCACCGCGCCCAATCTCTAATTGAGATTTGAGTGAAGAGAATTGAGGTCCCGCGGCTTCGCCGCAGACCCATCAGAATCCCTCTGTCTGGTTGAGATCGAGGTCGAGGCCGAGATCGAGATAATCCGCCTGCGGCGCTTCCATAGGCACCCCTCCACCGCTAAAGCGGTCCCCCTCCCCTCTAAAGAGGGGAGGTTGGGGTGCTTTCGCGGCGCAGCCGCAGATGAACCCCTAACGACTCTGCATATAAAACGTGCAAATGTCTCTGCACGAGGCCACTTCCTTGGGAAGGGGCTGCCCACGGGGCTGGGGTTAGCTGATGGAAACTGATGGAAGCGCCGCAGGCGGACCCTCTATCGTCTATCTTCTATCATCTATCTTCTAACAGCCGCACCGCCAATCATCGAATGTGGCAGAAACCATCGGCCCGCAGGACCCGATCAGCTCAAGGCTCAAGGCTAAAGGCTCAAGGCCCCATCTGTTCGCACGACACTCAGCCAGCAAAGCGCCGCAGGCGAATCACCTAGACCTAGACCTAGATCTAGGCCTCCGGGCTCTTCGGGCCTGCATCGCTTTCAGCCGGAGCCTCATTTCCACCTTCAAAAAGCTCTCTCGCCTGGTCCTTGGTCATCCTGATTTCCCTGGGCTTCGCTCCTTCTGCGGGGCCTACGATGCCCATGCGTTCCATGGAGTCCATGAGCCGCCCTGCCCGGGTGTAGCCGATGCGGAATCGCCGCTGGAGGGCAGACACCGACGCCCTCTTTGTATCCAGCACCCATTCCGCCGCTTCCTGGAGGAGGTCGTCCTGTTCTTCTTCCTCTTCCTGGGAGGGCTGTTCTTTATCCGGCACCGAGAGGTCGATGGGTTCGTACTTCACCGGTTCCTTTTCCTGCTGGAGGCACTCGTTCCGTACGTAGTCCACCACCGCCTCCACTTCTTCGTCGGAAATGAAGGCGCCCTGGATGCGGACGGTGGTGAGGGCTCCTGCCTGTTTAAAGAGCATATCCCCCTTGCCGAGGAGGGTCTCTGCGCCTCCTTCGTCCAGGATAATCCGGGAGTTCAGGGCAGACTCCACCATGAAGGCGATGCGGCTGGGGATATTGGATTTGATGACCCCCGTAATGACGTCCGCCGACGGACGCTGGGTAGCGAGGATCAGGTGGATGCCGGCAGCCCGGGCTTTCTGGGTGAGCCGCTGGATGAGGACTTCCACGTCCTTAGCCGCCACGTTCATGAGGTCCGCAAATTCATCCACAATAATGAGGATGTAGGGCATCTTCTTATCGGGATTCATCTTATTGTAGCCGTCGATGTTACGCACTTTGGCGCCGGCGAAGAGCTGGTACCGGGCTTCCATTTCCCGGACTGCCCAGTTCAATGCCCCTTCGGCTTTCTTCATATTCGTAATGACTTCGGTCCGGAGGTGGGGAATACCGTTGTACACCGACAGTTCCACCACCTTCGGGTCGATGAGCATGAGCTTCACGTCCTCCGGCCTGCTGTGGTAAATGATGGATGTAATGATGCAGTTGATGCACACAGACTTGCCGGACCCCGTGGAGCCCGCAATCAAAAGATGAGGCATCTTGGCGAGATCCGTCACCACCGGCTTCCCGGTGATGTCCTTCCCCAGGGCCACGAGGATATGGCCCTTCCCGTGCTTGAATTCGTCGCTGTCCAGCACGTCCCGGAGGGGCACGGCCACGGACTTGGCGTTCGGGATTTCGATGCCCACCGCCGACTTGCCGGGAATCGGCGCTTCGATGCGGATATGGGTAGCGGCAAGGGCCATGGCCAGCTCGTTGGAGAGGCCTTCGATCTTGCTCACCCGCACCCCTACTTCCGGACGCAGCTCAAACCGGGTCACCGTAGGCCCTACGCTGGCATGGATGACCTTGGCCATGACGCCGAAACTCCGGAGGGTAGACTCGATGAGGGCAGCGTTCTTCGCCACGTCGTTATGGCTCGCCCCGGCTCCCCCATCCGTATGGAGGAGGGAAAGAGGCGGAAATTTGTATTCCGGTTTCACGATGGCCGTAATAGGCGCACGGGGAGCAGGCGCTGCTGTAGAAGCTGCCTCTGCTGCCGGCTCCGGGGCAGGGACAGGTTCCGGCGTGGGTGCAGGAGTCGGTTCTTCTTCCGTTGCTTCCGGCATCGCCGGTTCTTCCTCCTCCGGCTTGCTTGCGGGAGTCCCCTCCCCTGCCGGTTCTTCTTCCTCCGGCAGCGGCGGCATAGGCGGTACCTCTTCCATTTCTTCCGGTGCCGGCTCCTCGGCAGGCGTTTCTTCCGGTTCTGCCACGAGGCCATCCACCGTCGGTTCTTCCACCGGCTGTTCCGGTTCTGCCGGTTCCTCTGTCACTTCTTCCGGCTCTTCTACCGGTTCTTCCGCCGGTTCCTCTTCTTTTTTCTTGAAAATAAATTCCGTAGGCTTATCGTCCAGCACTTCCAGCCGGGCTGCAGAACGGGCCGCATCCATGGCGGCCTTCTTGTCCCGGATTTTCTGGGCCACATCGCCCAGCCGTTCCCCCGTCTTTTTGCTGATGGTCTGGGCCCGGCTGCCCACCTTTTCCGCCCCCGCCGACAGGGACCAGTGAGTAAGAAGGAGGATATCGATCACCAGCAGTCCCAGAAGGAGAATGGTGGTCCCGATTTCTCCCAGGGCCCCGTGGAAGAGGGCCGTGAGACCTCCCCCTACGATGCCGCCGTAATGGAGAATCTCGGAAATATCCATTTCCCGTCCCATGGGCACATAGTAGTGGTGCACGAAGGTGAGGAAAATCACAAAGAGCCCCCCAAGGAGCACATTCCGCCTGGAAATGGCAATCCCCCGGGACAGGAGGGCATAGCGGCCGCCGAAGACGATGAGAAAAAGGGCGCAGAAAAGAGAACCCACTCCGAAGAGGAAGTGAATCCCGTCACTCACCATTTTCCCCACCGTTCCCGTGCCATCGCTGAACAGGGAAATCAGCGCAAACACGCCGAAGAGGAAGATGATGATCCCTGATATTTCATAACTGCTGCTCGATGTCCTGCTGGCGGTCTTCGCCTTACGCCGCCTCGGGGCTGCTGTTTTCTTCTTCATACCGAAATCCGATCACTCCTGTTTTCTCTTTGTCCGTATTTCCCAATCCCCGGAAATGGACTTTTCTTCCCCATTCCGGATGGGCTTGTAATAGTGGTGCCCCTTCAGTTCATCGGGAATATACTGCTGGTCCACCCAGCCCCCGAAATCGTGGGGATACCGATACCCGTTTCCATGGCCCAGGTCATGGGCCCCGTCGTAATGGGCATCTTTCAGATAATCCGGGATGGACCAGTCCCCCCGGGTCTTCACTTCATTCATGGCCTCATCGATTCCCACCACAGAGCTGTTGCTCTTCGGCGCGAGGCAGATATAAAGCACCGCCTCCGCCAGGGGAATCCGTCCTTCCGGGAACCCCACCATCTCCGCCGCCTGGGCCGCCGATACAGCCACGGTAAGGGCACGGGGATCCGCGAGACCCACATCCTCCGCCGCGCAGATCATGATGCGCCGGGAAATAAAGGAAGGCTTCTCGCCCCCTGCAATCATGCGGGCCATGTAGTGGAGCGCCGCGTCGGGGTCGCTGCCCCGCATGCTCTTGATAAAGGCGGAAACAATATCGTAATGGTAATCACTGTTCTTGTCGTAGGCCGACAGGTGGTCCCCCGCCACTTCCTTCACTTCTTTTTCCGTGAGAGTCCCATTCATGGGCACCATGGAAGACGCCTGCTCCAGAAGATTCAAGGCCATCCGGATATCGCCGGAAGCGTAGGACGCGATGAGGGAAAGCACATCGTCCGAGGCTTTGTAGCCGTAGCTCCCGAGCCCCTTCACCGGATCCGTGAGAGCCCGGCGGAGAATAGCGATTTCCGCCTCCTGCGGCAGCGCCCGAAGACGGATGAGCCGCACCCGGGAAAGGAGAGGCCTGTTGATTTCGAAATAGGGATTTTCCGTGGTGGCACCGATGAGGATGATGGTGCCATCCTCCACGTAGGGAAGCAGCAGGTCCTGCTGGCCCTTGTTGAAACGGTGGATTTCATCGATAAAGACAATAGTCCGGCGCTGGTAGTACCGGAGCTCATCCTTCGCCTTCGCCACCACGTCCCGGATTTCCTTTGTCCCGCTGGCGGTGGCATTGAGCTTCACGAAATGGCTCTTCGTCATCTTCGCGATTACCGAAGCAATGGTAGTCTTCCCGCAGCCCGGAGGCCCGAAGAGCAGGATGGAGGGGACCGTGTCCCTCTCGATCATGCGGTAAAGGAAGGAATTCCTCCCCACCGCCGCCTCCTGCCCCAGGATCTCATCCAGCCGCTCCGGCCGCATCCGATCCGCCAGGGGCGCATAGGAAGGCTTCTCTCCGTTGTCAAAGTCAAATAAAGAATCCATAGCCGCCTCACTCAAATACAAATGTTCCTTTCTATTATCCCATAACGGGCAATGAAATTCAAATAAGGATAGATCGAGATCGAGACCGAGATCGAGATTGAGATTGAGATCGAGACCGAGACCGAGACCGAGGTCTACAGCGGCTTCGCCGCATTTTCTGGCACTACCTACACCCCGTCATCTCGAGCGGTGGCAGAATGCCAAATAATGACAACAGTAAAAATCGCTACAGCTTCGAGGAGTCGAGAGATCTCCCTGGTGAATGACTATGACGGGGGTTCAAGAAGAATTGAGATTTGAGTGAAGAGAGTTGAGCTCCCGCGGCTTCGCCGCAGATAGGTCCCTAACGACTCTATCCCCCAAACAGACAATTGACTCAGCAGCAGGCTCTCTTCCCAGAAGAGAGCGCCCGGTGGGAAGCGTCTCACTGGGTTCTCAGTCGCCTGCGGCTCCCTGCGAACCCAGTTCGCTTGCCACCCCACCGGGGTGAGAGATGGTGATGGGTTCGGCCCAAAGGGCCTGGTCGCATCTATCTTCTCCCATCTATCTTCTATCGTCTGACAGCCGAATCGCCAGTCACCTGTAATAGCCAGCTTTATCGCCAAAACCCATCATAATCCCTCTGTCACTTCGTGACATCTCCCTTTGAGAAAGGGGGACTACCCATCCGCGGCTGGCGCCGTGAACTCAGCCTGCGGCAAAACCATCAGCTAACCTCCGTCGCATGGCGGCGCCACCTCCTTCCCAAGGAAGGAGGCTACCCATCAGCAGTCTCACTGCACTAGCTGACACTTCCCCCAACTCGTCATCTCGAGCGGTGGCAGAATGCCAAATGATGCCAACAGTAAAAATCGCTACAGCTACGATGAGTCGAGAGATCTCCCTGGTGAGTGACTGTGACGGGGTTTTCAAAGATAGAGTTGAGGAAAGAGAGTTGAGAGTTGAGGCTCCGCGGCTTCGCCGCAAACCCATCAGAATCCCTCTGTCACTCCGTGACATCCCCCTTTGAGAAAGGGGGACTGCCTGATAGCGGCTGGCGCCGCATAAATTTCGCCTGCGGCAAACCCGTCAGCTAACCTCCGTCGCCTTCGGCGCCACCTCCTTCCCAAGGAAGGAGGCTACCCATCAGCAGTCTCACTGCACTAGCTGACACTTCCCCCAACTCGTCATCTCGAGCGGAGGAAGTATGCCAAATAATGCCAACAGTAAAAATCGCTACAGCTGCGATGAGTCGAGAGATCTCTCTGTTAAGTGACTATGACGGGGTTTTCAAAGATAGAGTTGAGGAAAGAGAGTTGTGAGTTGAGGCTCCGCGGCTTCGCCGCAAACCCATCAGAATCCCTCTGTCTGCTGGCGCAGACATCTCCCTTTGAAAAAGGGAGACTACCCATTCGCGGCTGGCGCCGCATTATCTGACACTACCCACACCCCGTCATCTCGAGCGGTGGTAGCATGCCAAATGACCCTACAGGTAAAAATCGCTACAGCTACGATGAGTCGAGAGATCTCCCTGGTGAGTGACTGTGACGGGGTTTTCAAAGATAGAGTTGAGGAAAGAGATCTGAGAATTGAGGCTCCGCGGCTTCGCCGCAAATCCACCAGAATCCCTCTGTCCCTTCGTGACATCCCCCTTTGAGAAAGGGGGACTACCCATTCGCGGCTGGCGCCGCATTATCTGACACTACCCACACCCCGTCATCTCGAGCGGTGGTAGCATGCCAAATGACCCTACAGGTAAAAATCGCTACAGCTTCGAGGAGTCGAGAGATCTCCCTGGTGAGTGACTGTGACGGGGTTTTCAAAGATAGAGTTGAGGAAAGAGAGTTGAGAGTTGAGGCTCCGCGGCTTCGCCGCAACCCCACCAGAATCCATCTGTCACTTCGTGACATCCCCCTTTGAAAAAGGGGGACTACCCATTCGCGGCTGGCGCCGCACAGAATCCGCCCGCAGCTCACCCATCCGCTAACCTCCGTCAAGTGAGATCGAGACCGAGACCGAGATCGAGGTCTACAGCGGCTTCGCCGCATTATCTGACACTACCCACACCCCGTCATCTCGAGCGGAGGAAGTATGCCAAATAATGCCAACAGTAAAAATCGCTACAGCTGCGATGAGTCGAGAGATCTCTCTGTTAAGTGACTATGACGGGGTTTTCAAAGATAGAGTTGAGGAAAGAGAGTTGAGAGTTGAGGCTCCGCGGCTTCGCCGCAAACCCATCAGAATCCCTCTGTCACTTCGTGACATCTCCCTTTGAAAAAGGGAGACTACCCAATAGCGGCTGGCGCCGCATAAATTTCGCCCGTGGCAAACCCGTCAGCTAACCTCCGTCAAGTGAGATCGAGATCGAGACCGAGATTGAGGTCTACAGCGGCTCCGCCGCGGATGGATTCCTGACGACTCCATCCCCAAAACACACAATTGACTCTATTCGAGGCCTCTCCTTGGGAAGGGGCTGCCCACGGGGCTGGGGTTAGCCGATAGAAACGGATGGAAGCGCCGCAGGCTGACCAGCTTTCCTGGCAGCTAGAAGCCCCCGCCGGTATGGCCGCACACTTACCCATCCGTCACCCGGCCCGAAGGGCCTACTCGCCTGGCTACCAGATCCAGCCACTAGCTACTGATCCCCTCGATCTCGACCTCAATCTCGGTCTCGCTTATATCGCTCCCAAGGAGTCTCTCCGGTTCCGGAGGCCCTGTTCTCCGTAAGTGTCGTAGATGTACTGGAGGCGGCTGATCATGTTTGCCTTCCGTTCCGGTACCCGGCCGTAGATGGTGGTGATGATGGAGGCGTTGGTGGCGTCCACCAGGGTGTCGATGTTGAGGTCCTTCAGGAATTCCGTGAGTTCCAGCACCCGTTCTCCTTCCGTGGCTTCCACGAATGTCCCTTTCCGTACGTCCTGCATGAGGGGGCCGGGAAAATGGTGAGTCCTGCGATGAGGACCCGGTCCGGAAAGATGTCCTCTCAATCAGACGGAAAGCATGCTGTGTCTCCAGCGTTCCAGGGCAATTTCCGTATTCACATCAAACTTATCGAGCACATCATCCAGTTCCTTCAGGATTTTCTCCTTTTCCTCCGGAAGCTTCACTTCGAACCGCACAGTGCTGGTGGAGGTGCCGGAATTGATGGTGATGGGAATATTCAGTTCGGAAATAAGGGTGCGGATTTCCTGGATCCGTTCCTTTTCCGTGGCCTCTGTACATTCGCCCTTCTTCATCTGGTCATAGAGCTTCGTCCCCGGTAGCCCAGATCTTCTTCGCATTCGGCCATTTTCTCTTCGCTTCCCGAAGGTCCTGCTCGATCTGTTCCAACGGCGCGATGCGGAAAGGGGTGTCCTTGTAGAAATTGCAGAAGGTGCAGGAATTATGGGAGCATCCGGCGGTGACTTCAATGAAAAGGCTGTCCGCATCGGTCTGCGGTCTGATAATCGGTCCATGAAAATGCATAGTACTATCTCCTTATATATACTTTATTTATGTAATCCCCATGCCGGATTCTGCAGCATGGCTCTTCCTACGCCGATGAAATCAGCGGCACCCTCTTCCAGGAGCGCCTCCGCTTCCTCGGGAGTCCTTACGCCGCCGGTTAAAATCACCGGCGTCCGTACCCGTTCCTTCACGGCCCGGGACATGTCGGAAAACCATCCGGCCTCCCGGTGTCCCGGTCTCATATACATACAGAGCCCACCGGAAAGGTCGATGAGGTCCACCCCCGCCTGCTCCAGGAGCGCCGAAGCAGCGGCCCCGTCTTCCACGGTGCTGCCCCCTTCCATGTAGTCCGATCCTCCGAGCCGTACGGCAATGGGGAAATCGCGGCCCACCGCCTTCCGCACCGCCGCCACCGTTTCTATGAGGAACCGGGTCCGATTCCTGATGGAATCCACGCCGTACTCGTCGTGTCTGTCATTGGTGAGGGGCGAATAGAACTGGTTTAAGAGGTACCCGTGGGCACTGTGGATTTCCACCCCATCGTACCCCGATGCCTTCACCCGAAGGGCGGCGTCGGCAAACTTTCCCTCCAGCTCCCGGATTTCCGGGATCGTCAGCGCCCGGCTGATACCTCCCTCACCGGCGAGGACGCTGGCGGACACCAGCTCCTCCCCCGTCACCGCCTCCGACGTATTCACGCCGGTGTGGCTGATCTGGGCGAAGAAGAGAATCCCCGGATGCACCTTGTGCACCGCCTCCGTGAGCCGCCGCTGGTAAGGGACCACCTCGTCCGTCTCAAACCCCAGCTGCCAGGGATCCGCCTTGCCCTGCCGGACAATGTAGCTGTGCTCCGTAAAGAGGAGCCCCACCCCGCTGTTGGCGGCAAGCCTTGTATAATGACCCACCGTCCGGGCTCCGGGGAAACCGTCGTCCCCACTCTGGGTGGCCATGGGCGGCACCACCAGCCTCGTGGCCGAATGGATGAGGCCACGATCATAGGATTCCCATAACTTCATTGTTTTCATCTCCGCTATCATTTATACATATCTCTGATTGTAGATATGATACTCCTAAGAAAAAGGCAGGACACCCTGCCGATTTCTTTTTCTGTAATTCGATTCTTACAGATCCTTGCCAATGTACTCCGCCAGCTTCCGGATGGTCTCCTCATTCCTGCGGTAATAGGTCCACTTGCCAAACCGCCGGGATTCCAGGAGCCCCGCCCGCTGCATCATATCCAGGTACCCGGATATGGTAGACTGGGATATACCTGCCTTGTCACAGATGGATCCTACGCAGGAGCACTTGTCAAACGTCTCTCCTTCCGGTATATGGATTCCCTGCGGAGGAAAATACTTTTCCGGATCCTTCAGCCACTTCAGGATATTCAGCCTCGTCTCATTGGACAGCGCTTTGAAAATATCTATAACGTTCATGTATATTATTATATCTGCAATTCGCGATATGTCAATAGTAAATTTTGGGGAAATTTTGTCTTCTTGCATTTAAAGCCATTCGAGCAGGGCCTTGAGCCTGAGGGCAATAGGTGACTGAGGTGGCTGAAGTGACTGAGGTGGCTGAGGGGGCTGAGGGGAAGGTGGCGGCGCTGATGAGATCGAGGCCGAGATCGAGATCGAGATCAAGGACATCCGCAACTTCGTTGCCAACCCAATTGACAATACCCACACCCCGTCATCTCGAGCGGTGTGAGCATGCCAAATGTCTCTGCCAATAAGAACCGCTACAGCTTCGAAGAGTCGAGAGATCTCCCTGATTATTGACTGTGACGGGTTTTCAAAGATAGAGTTGAGTAAAGAGAGTTGAGAGCCCCGGTCCCGCGGCTTCGCCGCAATCCCATCAGAATCCCTCTGTCTGCTGACGCAGACATCCCCCTTTGAAAAAGGGGGACTACCCATCAGCAGTTTCACTGCACCATTTGACTCTTTCTCTTCCCCGTCATCTCGAGCGGTGGCAGAATGCCAAATGTCTCTGCCAATAAGAACCGCTACAGCTACGAAGAGTCGAAAGATCTCCCTGATTATTGACTGTGACGGGTTTTCAAAGATAGAGTTGAGTAAAGAGAGTTGAGAGCCCCGGTCCCGCGGCTTCGCCGCAATCCCATCAGAATCCCTCTGTCTGCTGACGCAGACATCCCCCTTTGAAAAAGGGGGACTACCCATCAGCAGTTTCACTGCACCATCTGACTCTTTCTCTTCCCCGTCATCTCGAGCGGTGGCAGAATGCCAAATGTCTCTGCCAATAAGAACCGCTACAGCTACGAAGAGTCGAAAGATCTCCCTGATAATTGACGGTGACGGGGTTTTCAAAGATAGAGTTGAGATTTGAGAGTTGAGAGCCCCGGTCCAGCGGCTTCGACGCAAACCCAACATAATCCCTCTGTCACTTCGTGACATCCCCCTTTGAGAAAGGGGGACTAACCGTTCGCGGCTGGCGCCGCACAGAATCAGACTGCGGCACACCCATTCGCTAACCTCCGTCGCCTTCGGCGCCACCTCCTTCCCGAGGAAGGAGGCTAACGAACAGCGGCTCCGCCGCAGATGGAGTCCTAAAGACTCTACCCCCAAAACGGACAATTGTCTCTGCACAAGGCCCCTTCCTTGGGAAGGAGCTGCCCACGGGGCTGAGGATAGCTGTAGGAAACTGAACGAAGCGCCGCAGGCGGACCCTCTATCGTCTATCGTCTAACATCTATCGTCTAACAGCCACACCGCCAATCACCGCACATGGCATTGCCCACCCGGCCCGCAGGGCCCAACCGTTTGGCTGCCAGATCCAGCCACCAGCCACTGATTCCCTTGAAAAAGATTTATTTTCAGCAATAATTCCCTTGAAAAAGTGTCATCTATCAGAAGAAATTCCCTTGAAAAAATCGTCCTATCCTTATATCATCAGATACAGTAGGGAAGAGACCATGCTGAAAAGAAAAATTACGTAGAAACTTATAGATAGGTGGCGGCTTCGCCGCAATCCCATCAGAATCCCTCTGTCTGCTGACGCAGACATCCCCCTTTGAAAAAGGGGGACTACCCATCCGCAGTTTCACTGCACCATCTGACTCTTTCTCTTCCCCGTCATCTCGAGCGGTGGCAGAATGCCAAATGACCCTACAGGTAAAAATCGCTACAGCTTCGAAGAGTCGAGAGATCTCCCTGATAAATGACTATGACGGGGTTTTCAAAGATAGAGTTGAGGAAAGAGAGTTGAATTGAGGTCCAGCGGCTGGCGCCGCAGACCCATCAGAATCCCTCTGTCTGCTGCGCAGACATCCCCCTTTGGGAAAGGGGGACTAACCATTCGCGGCTGGCGTTGCGAAATTTCAGCCTGCGGCCGTCCATTTGACGACACAAAACTACATACCTATGGTACAGAAAAAGGGACGCCCTTCAGGCATCCCTTTTACCGTTTTATGGCTTTATAAAATAACCGCTCCATGCTGTCGTAATTCTTAAGAAATGAATCTATACTGGCCTGCACCATTTCACTTTCTGTAATTCCGGAGTAATCAATGTTATGACCTGCTGCATTCCCCAATTCCCTGAAAAATTCCCGCTGAGTCCTTCCATTCCCTTCCCTGAAGGGATGAAGGGCATTGACTTCACTGAAAAACCACGTCAGCCGTTCAATAAATACATCCCGTGCCAATTCTTTCAGAAAATTTTCTTTCGCTAATTTTCCAAATATTTCTACAGCCATGGGATGTATGAATTTAACATTACAAAACATATGTGTCCTCGCAATGTCTACTGTTCTCTCTTCCCCTGCCCAACTGTAGATATCTCTAAACAGGAAACGGTGAATCGCTTTCAAGTGAGCATAATCAAAATTTCCGGCAATTGGATGATTCTGCAGCTGCATCAGCCTCCTGGCCGTAATATCCCTTTCTGCCTCATGAAGAATTGCAATATCATGAATACCCAATTTATTTTTCAGCACATCAGTGCCCGGATAGCAATAGACCGTGTCATTCATGATTCATCCCTTTAGCCTTATAAAATGCCACCAGGCCATTGATTTCCTTCTCCTGTTCTTCCGGAGTCTTATTGGCAAAAGCTTCAAGCCCCTCGATCTGCTTATCCGAAAGGGGCATATGTTCCATGGCCATACTGGCCGCCACACTGTGCACCGGAGAAGAAGCGGGAGGCAGGGCCACGTCAAAAGGAATCCTCCGCTGCAGTATGATCTGCTTGATTGTCATATTCAGCACCGCAGAAAGATTCGTCCCCAGCGCATTCAGAATAGCACTGGCTTCCTTCTTATCCTTCTCATCCGTCCGTATCTGTATATAAGTAGATGCCATAGTACCACCTCCATCGATTCTTCCTATATTTTATCACAACGTCATAACATTGTCATGAAATAGGACAAAGTGGCATACGAACATGCGGGGCTTCCAGCAACTGGAAAACTGAACAGCCTGCGGCAAGGGGTGGCTGAGGTGGCTGAAGTGACTCAGGTGACTGAGGGGAAGGTGGCGGCGCTGATGAGATCGAGGCAATCAGCATCTGGATGGCGAGTGGCCCCAAAAGACCGGATGGTTCATAAGGGTGGTGGGTTGGCATCGCTGCCGCTTGCCAACCGGGTTGTGGCTTCAACATCGCTGTGCTCGTTGAAGCGGGGGCATGAGGTGGATCAGCGGCAAAGCCGCAGATGGGTTCCTAATGACTCTACACCCGAAACATGTAATTGACTCTGCACAAGGCTCTCTTCCCAGAAGAGAGCGCCCGGTGGGAAGCGTCTCACTGGGTTCTCAGTCGCCTGCGGCTCCCTGCGAACCCAGTTCGCTTGCCACCCCACCGGGGTGAGAGATGGTAATGGGTTCGGCCCGCAGGGCCTGGTCGCATCTATCGTCTTCCATCTATCTTCTATCGTCTGACAGCCAGATTGCCCGCCACCGGTTATGGCCAGCATCACCAGCAAAACCCACCAGAATCCCTCTGTCACTTCGTGACGTCTCCCTTTGAGAAAGGGAGACTGCCCATCCGCGGCTGACGCCGCATAAAATCAGCCTGCGGCGCTTCCACCAGCTAACCTCCGTCGCCTGGCGGCGCCACCTCCTTTCCAAGGAAGGAGGCTGACGGTCAGCGGCGAAGCCGCCGATGGGTTCCTAACGACTCTGCACAAATAACGTGCAAATGCCTCAGCAGTAGGCCCCTTCCTCGGGAAGGGGCTCCCCAACGGGGTGGGGTTAGCCGATGGAAATTGATGGAACTGGCCCGCAGGGCCTGATCACCTAGCCACTAGATCTAGCTACTAGCCACTGATTCGCCGCAGACGAATCAGCTCAAGGCCCCACCCGTTCGCACGCCGCACAGCCATCCATCTGATTTGTCCAGGCCCATGCACCCTGTTACTGTCTATTTCCCTATGGTACAATGGAACAAAAGGCGGTGACCCCATGCTTCACATTTACTACGGCCCCATGGAAGAGGCCATTTATAATACCGACGTCTATTTCAGGAACACCTACGAAGACAGCTGGATTACAGATCCCCTGTCCCGGGCCATGATTGCTGATGTGGACTCCTCAACCGTCATCAGCAGCGGCATCATTGAAAGTCCGGTACTGGGCAAGATCTCCCCCCTCCAGCTCTCCGGCGGCGTGAAGACCCTTATCCTCGTCTCCCAGGTACCTGACAAAGTCTTCAACGCCTCCACCTGCGGCGATAACTGTGCCAAATGGTTTCTGAAAATGGCAGAAACCAAAGACATCACCATCAACCTGCGTCATCTCATGGATTTCGGAAAAGGTTCCTTCACCATTGAAATCCTGAACACCCACTCCATAGTCCACACCATGGAAGAACTGGTTCCCGCAGCCGGTCTCTACGTATAGGAGGCCCTATGAAAGGACACATTCACGTCACCCTGTCAAACCGGCGAGTCCGGTATGACTTCACCATCCATAGAAACATCACCATCATCCAGGGAGACAGCGCCACCGGAAAAACGACCCTCCTTTCCATGATCAGCGACTATTACAATCTGGGAGAATCCTCAGGCGTTACCCTATCCTGCGAAAAGCCCTGCGTCACCCTGGCCGGAAGAAACTGGCAGACCCTGCTGCCTGCGATCAGGGATTCCCTCGTTTTCATCAATGAAGGAAATGAATTTGTAAACTCCGAAGATTTTGCCAGAGCCATTCAGGGAACAGACAATTACTACATCATCGTCACCCGGGAAGCCCTCCACCAGCTCCCCTACAGCGTCACAGAAATCTACGGACTCCGGGAATCCGGAAAATACGGACACCTGAAACAGACCTATAATGAAATGTTTCCCCTCTACGGACGGAAAAACTACAACAGAGAAATCACTCCCGCCACAGTAATTACAGAAGATAAAGGGGCAGGCTTTGACTTCTTCGACCATGTGAGCCGCACCCACGAAATCCACTGCCTGTCAGCGGAAGGAAAATCCAACATATTCAAACTTCTGAGCCACATGCCTTCAGAGCAAGAACTTCTTATTATTGCCGATGGTGCCGCTTTCGGATCAGAAATTGGGCGAATCTCCCTGTACCTGAAAACCCACCCTTCCATATACCTCTACCTCCCCGAATCTTTCGAATGGCTGATTCTATCATCTGCCATTATCCCGGACCCGAACATCCCAAAGATTTTGGAAGATCCTGCCTCCCACATCGAAAGCAGCCGGTACATGAGCTGGGAACGATACTTCACCCATCTCCTCATAGAAACCACACGGGGAACCTACCTGGAATACTGCAAAAGCCGGATCAACCCCAACTACTGCCAGCCAACAGCGGAAAACAGGATTCTAAAGCAGATATCCGGAATAAAATTTTGAAAATACCAATAAAACGAAGCCATGACAGGATACATCCCGTCATGGCTTTATTTGATTGAGTGACGTGTGCAGACCAGCTAGGGCTTCCAGCAACCGGAAAACTGAACAGCCTGCGGCAAGGGGTGGCTCAGGTGGCTGAAGTGACTCAGGTGGCTGAGGGGTAGGTGGCGGCGCACAAATTGGGAAGCGCCGCCTTATTGATACACGCCAGCGGCTCCGCCGCAGGATATGTCGGATGACTTATGCCCCAGACCGGTGGATGGTTCATAAAGGTGGTGGGTTGGCATCGCTGCCGCTTGCCAACCGGGTTGCGGGTGCTTCGCACCGGGGGCATGAGGTGGATCAGCGGCTCCGCCGCAGGTGGGTTCCTGAACGCCCTGCGCAAATAACGTGCAATTGACACTACCCACACCCCGTCATCTCGAGCGGTGGCAGAATGCCATATGACCCTACAGGTAAAAATCGCTACAGCTTCGAAGAGTCGAGAGATCTCCCTGATAATTGACTATGACGGGGTTTTCAAAGATAGAGTTGAGGGAAGAGAGTTGAGAGCCCCGGTCCCGCGGCTTCGCCGCAAACCCATCGGAATCCCTCTGTCACTTCGTGACATCCCCCTTTGAGAAAGGGGGACTGACCGTTAGCCCCCTTCCCAAGGAAGGAGGCTAACGGTCAGCGGCGAAGCCGCAGATAGGTCCCTAACGACTCTGCACATAAAACGTGCGATTGTCTCTACACGAGGCCCCTTCCTCGGGAAGGGGCTGCCCACGGGGCTGGGGTTAGCCGATGGAAACTGACGAAAGCGCCGAAGGCTGACCAGCTTTCCTGGAAGCTAACAGCTAGAAGCTAGAAGCCCCCGCCGGTATGGCCGCACACTTACCCATCCGTCACCCGGCCCGCAGGGCCTGACCGCCTGGCCTCTAGATCCAGCTACTATCTACTGATTCGCCGCAGGCGAATCTGCCCGCAGGGCCTATACAACTCAAAGCCCCCACCTTTTCAGGCAGGGGCTATCTACACATTTCCGCAGCCTTTTCATAGTAAATACTACACAAATCTCACGGTCTTAATAGAATCCAGGTCATCCCTGATAGATGCCTTAGCTGCCCGGATATCGATATCATCCTGCAGGTTCAGGAAATACCGGTCAGACACCCCAAAATACTTGCCCAGCCGAAGAGAAGTATCTACCGTCACCTTCCTCCGGTCCGAAAGGATATCCTGTATACGGGAAACGGGCACATGGATATCTTTAGCCAGGCGATAGGCAGAAATCCCCATAGGTTTCATAAACTCCTCTTCCAGAATTTCGCTCATCTTAGGAGCGGGAATATAAGAAGCCATTATCTATCCCTCCTTCTAGTGATAATCAACAATTTCCACGTTATAACAATCGTCATTATCATAGATAAAACAAATGCGATACTGCTGATTGATGCGAATGCTGTATTGCCCTTCTCTGTCACCATGAAGAAGCTCCAGATGATTGGCAGGAGGTATCCGTAAATCTTCTATCCTTTCTGCATTGTCAATCATAATCAATTTCCTTAGCGCAATACGCTGGATAGATTGAGGCAGTTTTTTGGAAAATTGCTGATTATAAATTTTTTCTGTCTCTTTATCAGCAAAGGTTTTTATCATAATCATAGTATACCTGTTTTTCGTGTATACGTCAATCAGATATAGCAATCGAATGGCTCAGGTGGCTGAAGTGACTCAGGTGGCTGAGGGGTAACGCCTTCGGCGAGGGGTAGGTGGCGGCGCTGATGAGATCGAGGCCGAGATCGAGGACATCCGCAACTTCGTTGCCAACCCAATTGACAATACCCACACCCCGGTCGGCCGGGCCCTAAAAGGAAGGCGCTTTGGTGTGCAGTAAAAGTGTGCAGGTCCTGCATAGGACCTGCAAGCCAGTCGCAAATTGGCGTCTTTACTGCACATTAAGACGCCTTCCTTTTGTCGACTGGCCGATCAACTTGGGCCCGGCTCAGCAGTCCTCTGCAGGACTGCTGCATCTCGAGCGGTGGCAAGCGAACGGGAGTCACAGCAGCGAACATGATTTGAAGGAGCGTAGCGACGCGCAAATCATCGTGAGTCGCTGATAGCCGTGCTGTAAGGAGCCGCAGGCGACTGAGAATCCCGTGAGACGCTTCCCCACGGGTGTGAGCATGCCAAATGTCTTCGTCAATAAGAATAGCTACAGCTACGAAGAGTCGAAAGATCTCCCTGATTATTGACTGTGACGGGTTTTCAAAGATAGAGTTGAGTAAAGAGAGTTGAGAGCCCCGGTCCCGCGGCTTCGCCGCAATCCCATCAGAATCCCTCTGTCTGCTGACGCAGACATCCCCCTTTGAAAAAGGGGGACTACCCATCAGCAGTTTCACTGCACCATCTGACTCTTTCTCTTCCCCGTCATCTCGAGCGGTGGCAGAATGCCAAATGTCTCTGCCAATAAGAACCGCTACAGCTACGAAGAGTCGAGAGATCTCCCTGATAATTGACTATGACGGAGTTTTCAAAGATAGAGTTGAGGGAAGAGAGTTGAGAGCCCCGGTCCCGCGGCTTCGCCGCAATCCCATCAGAATCCCTCTGTCTGCTGACGCAGACATCCCCCTTTGAAAAAGGGGGACTACCCATCAGCAGTTTCACTGCACCATTTGACTCTTTCTCTTCCCCGTCATCTCGAGCGGTGGCAGAATGCCAAATGTCTCTGCCAATAAGAACCGCTACAGCTACGAAGAGTCGAGAGATCTCCCTGATAATTGACTATGACGGAGTTTTCAAAGATAGAGTTGAGGGAAGAGAGTTGAGAGCCCCGGTCCCGCGGCTTCGCCGCAAACCCATCAGAATCCCTCTGTCACTTCGTGACATCTCCCTTTGAAAAAGGGAGACTACCCAATAGCGGCTGGCGCCGCATAAATTTCGCCTGCGGCAAACCCATCAGCTAACCTCCGTCAAGTGAGGTCGAGGTCGAGACCGAGATCGAGGATTTCAGCGGCTTCGCCGCCGATGGGTTCCTAATGACTCTACACCCAAAACGGACAATTGACTCTGCACAAGGCTCTCTTCCCAGAAGAGAGCTGCCAACGGCTGAGAGATGGTGATGGAATCCGGCCCGCAGGGCCTATCCAGCTTTCCTGGCCGCTAGCAGCTAACAGCTAGAAGCCCCCACCCGTTCGCACGCCACTCAGTCACAAGACCACGGCCTGCAGGGCCTAATCAGCTCAAGGCACAAGTCTCAAGGCCCCGCCCGTTCCGCAGGTACACACAGCCAGCCCAGCTTTCCTACGTATAGCTGTCACAGAGGAAATGATTAGACGAAATATGGCCCATTTTGTATAATAAATATAAAAGAATTCGCAGAAAACACAGGAAAGGCGGTGATGACCATGGCATATGCCACCTTAGGCAATGAAAAGAACTACACCATTTTCAAGTATGGTCCCTATACGATTCGTTTTAAAGCCCCCTACTCACTGGAAAAATATACAGCCATCAAGGAATGGGACCATGGGTACCTGGTGGTCATGGCCAAATACAACCATAACCCACAGCCGGAAGAAGAGTACATAGACCTGCTCCCTATCCTACAGGACCTTTATATTTCACCAGAAAAATTTTTACAGAATATAAAGGAGGTCAGACTGGAAAATGCCTGATATAGAAAAAATCGCCGACAATGCCGATATGATTGTCAAATGTATCTGAAATGGGCTGAATACAGCAAAAATGGTTTCTATGAAAAATAACCCCAAAGTGGCAGGAATAAAACTGCCACTTTTTTATTATTACAGCTTCCGTTTAGAGAAAAGCGAGTAGACGCCGAGATTAAGTGCTCCAGCGGCTTCGCCGCCGATGGATTCCTGACGGCTCTGCCCCAAAACGTGTAATTGACTCTGCACAAGGCTCTCTTCTCAGAAGAGAGCTCCCCACCGGGGTGAGAGATGGTAATGGGTTCATGCCATACGAGCTTTTCAACGAAATATGTATAATCCCATCAGAATCCCTCTGTCTGCTGACGCAGACATCCCCCTTTGGAAAAGGGGGACTACCCATCCGCGGCTGGCGCCGCAGGCTGACCAGCTTTCCTGGAAGCTAACAGCTAGCAGCTAGAAGCCCCCGCCGGTGTGGCCGCACACTTACCCATCCGTCACCTGGCCCGCAGGGCCCAACCAGCTCAAAGCTGAAGGCTCAAGGCCCCATCCGTTCGCACGCCGCCCAACCATTCGTCCCCCGGCCCGCAGGGCCTGACCACCTGGCCACCAGATCCAGCTACCAGCCACTTCTATCATCCGGATTCTCACTCATTGGATCAGGACTTTCATTTTATTTCTTTTTTATGATATAATTTAAATATAAAGAGACAGCCGGTACATTCCGTGGACTGGACGGAACGGCTCCCTCAATATAAGTAAGTTTGAAGAAAGCCTTCCGAAAGCCATCGGGTGGCTTTTTTCAGTGTCTTACCTGCGGTTAGACATGATGAATGCTATCAGCATACCAAAAGCAATCATCACTGATAATGCTTCGTAAATGCTCATAGTATCACCTCCCCACCGAAATAGTGGTAGAGGTAAAGCCACGTACCAGCTGCCTTACACGTATTATATTATATTCCGAACATATGTACAATTCTAATTACATCTGCGGCGAAAAGAAAGAGTTGAGATTTGAGTGAAGAGAATTGAGGTCCCGCGGCTTTGCCGCAGTTGGATTCCTGAAGACTCTACACAAATCACGTGCAAATATCTCTGCACGAGGCCCCTTCCTCGGGAAGGGGCTCCCCAACGGGGTGGGGTTAGCCGATGGAAATTGATGGAACCGGCCCGCAGGGCCTGATCACCTAGCCACTAGATCTAGCTACTAGCCACTGATTCGCCGCAGGCGAATCAGCTCAAGGCCCCATCCGTTTGCATGCTCACTTAGCCACACAAGCGCCGCAGGCGGTCGAGCTTTCCTGGAAGCTAACAGCTAGCAGCTAGAAGCCCACGCCGGTGTGGCCGCACACTTACCCATCCGTCACCCGGCCCGCAGGGCCCGACCAGCTCAAGGCTCAAGGCTGAAGGCTCAAGCCCCCACCCGTTCGCACGCCGCCCAGCCACCATATAAAAAATTCGCGCCGCTTCAACATTTTGTCGCGGCGCACCCCACAGGGGAAAGCGACTCACTGCATTCTCAGTCGCCTGTCGGCTCCCTACAGCACAGCTATCAGCGAACATGATTTGCGCGTCGCTACGCTCCTTCGCTACGGCTGTCACCGACTCACAACAATTTGTGCGTCCCTACGCTCCTTCAAATTGTGTTCGCTGGTGCAACTCATGTTCGCTGCTGTGACTGCAGTTCGCTGCGCACCACCACTCCTCACTCCTCACTCCTAACTCCTCACTTTTCCATCATCCGCCTGATCACCCCAAAGCTCTCATAGGGATGTCTCACCACCTGCTCTGCCGAGGCGGTGTATACGATTTTCCCGTCCCTGATGACTCTCACCTTCCCGTCCTCGTAGTCCAGGAGGCAGCCGCCATACCTGTAGCAGGGAGTGCTTCCCGTTTCTTCGGAGAGACTCGTGCCGGCGAGGCGTTTCAGTTCGTAGTAGAGGCGGAACTCCTCTTCCGATGCGATACGGAGGTCCGGCACTTCCCGGCTGTGGAGGAGGAGGAAAAGATTCGTAAAGAGGGCCACCTGGGCCCCTTCCCTCACGGCGATGGGGGTCTTTAGCTTCTTCCATTCCTTCACGTCCAGCCGGTAGTAGAGTTCAGCCGAATTCTTCGGCAGCTCCCGGATGTCCCGCCGCCGGAGGAGGGTGCACTTCGTCACCTCCCCATAGAGGAAGATGCCGCTCTCCTTACCGAAGAGGTTCCGGGACTGATAGATAGCCACGTAATGGATGGGCAGGTCTTCCTCTCCCACCCGGGACGCCGGGATGTGGTAGAAGTGATGCTCCATACAGATATCCAGCTGCTTCCGATTTTTCAACACCCCCACCAGCACATCCCGCTTCTTCCAATCCACCTTCGCCAGTTTCCCTTCGATGCCCACGGGGAGAATGGACTGTTCGAATGCAGTTTCCGGAGACTGGGCGATGAGCTCGTCCAGCTTTTCTTTCACTAGCTTCGTGGCAAAAAGTACAATGACCAGTACCTGTGAACAAGTACTGGTCATTTTTTTACCGCCATTCTGTCATCTCACCGCTTGTCATTCCTCATGGCGGTTCTCTCCCACCGGTGCGTAATCCTCCGGTGAAATCTTTACCACCGTTTTCCCCTCTTTACGGATCTCCAGGGTATAACCCATGAGGCTCAGGGCTCTAAGAAAAACAGAAAGCTTCACACTGCCAGTGGAAATGGAGCGGTTCAAAGAGTACTGGAGAATCCCCAGCTTTCTGGCCAGGGCGGATTCGGAAATATGGCTATCATTGTCCCGCAGCGTTTGAAAGAGCTGCTTGATAAAAGTATCCATCATATCACTCCAAGAGTCGGACGTTTTATTGATAGTTACTACATTTTTGTAGTATAATGTAAGAAACAAATCAAATGTTTGTACTATGCAGGGAGCAGAAGATGAAAAGAAAAAAAGCGCAGAAAGAGATCCTCGGCAAGCTTCACATTTACGCTTATAACGTGGCCTACTACCGGCGTGTCTACGTATGGTCCCACTTTGCGGAAACCTGGGCCAGAGACCAGTGGTCCACCTCCTCCGGTCAGGCCGATGCGGTGAAAGAGATCCTACTTCATGTGTTGGGAACAGAGCCGGAAATCATTGAGGAGACAGAAAAGGAGGCCCAGGAAGAGGCCTATAAGGACTTCGCTGAAGATTATGCTCCCCTGGATTAGTAATCAGAAAGCGTACGGAAGATTCAATAGGGTGCAGTAAGCCAAGAGCTTACGATAAATCGGATTGCCCAAAATCGCAAGATTCTTTAACCCAAGACACTACGATCCTATCTGCCGGAAGCCAGTTCACAGAATCCAATTCTTCCTTCGTGAGCCACTGGGCAGCCATATGCTCCAGCAGAGTCAAATGGCCAGAAATCACGGTACAGGCATAGCAAGCCATAGATAGATGGAAAGCCGGATAATCATATTCCACAGTTCCCAGATACTTCCCCACGGAAATTTCTGTATCCAGTTCCTCTTCAATTTCCCGTTTCAGCGCATTCTCCGGTGTTTCCCCCTGCTCTATTTTCCCACCGGGAAATTCCCATCCCCCTTTGAATTCCCCATAGCCTCGCTCTGCTGCATATATCTTTCCATTATGGACAATCACAGCAGCGGCGACTTTCACTATCTTCATATCCTTGCCTTTCTCAAATGACCAGTACCTGTGAACAAGTACTGGTCATTTCATTTTAGCTATCAATTACATCTTTGTATTTAGTAACAAGCTCTTCTACGAGTGCATCAGTTAAGAATCCATGCTTATAGGCAGTATTCAGAATCTTAATGCCTTGTCTTGCCTGTTTCCATGAAGGAGTTTTGTTCAATCCCTGATATCTGCCAAGGGTTGCAGATATGCCACGCTGGAATGCCGGCAGTTCGCCCGTTTCCTTGCCCCATTCAGCAATACCAAACCACGCAGCGCTGTCCACTTTCTGGATATCCTGAATCAATTTTTCTTCTTCAGAGGAAGCTGCGCTGATTCCCTGAGATTCTGCAGCCTTAGTCTTAGTGCCCGATGATGCTGTCATATCAGATTTCGCAATATGGGAGCCATTAATTTCAAGCTTCTTAAGGCCCGTCCAGCAGGCTTCCTTTTTACACCACTGGGTAACGTTCTGGCCATTGGATGAGTCAACAAGGTACTTGTATACTGCATTGGCAGTCATTTCTATATTCCGCTTAAGGAAATCAGAGATGCCCTGATTCTTCCATATTTTTGCCAAATCGATACGCTGGGCTGATTTATAACTTAAATAGGAAAAAGTATAATCAGCCACGTTGGCCCAGTAACCCTTGAACTTTAGATTCCTTACTATAGAGCGAATTTCTCGATATAAAATTGCTTTGGCTATCAAGTTCTGGTAATAAATCTGATCCGGGACAAATTTTCCACGCTTCTGCAGGCGAAGTGTAAATTCACGGAAAGACGTTTGGCCGCCTTTAGCTGCTATATATGGGTATAAATCCCAAAGGTTTTCATACCTAGCCAGCTGCAGTTTGTCAAAATACTGGGTCTTGGGATAGATAGAGTCAAAGTATTTCTTGTTCTTTTCCCGTGCTCTTGTATCATTGTACTGCCCACGGGCACGGTCATAGAACCACTTTGTCTGCTGTTCGCCGCCTGTTTTGGCGGGTGCCCATACCGTTCTGGAAAGTTTTTCAATCGCCTGGTGGTATTCGTCATTGGCAGAGAAATCTGCAAGCTGCACCTTATTCTGCGTATTTGCACAACGGGAAATCTCCGGAACCACTTTATCCATTTCAGACTGATCATTCACAACTGTAATTTTGGCCTGTACATAGATCTGGTCCAGCGGCTTCTGGTTCTTCAAGCAGGAATTAAAGATGGATGCCGTAGTCTGTCCACCATTGACGATCTGGAAATCCTGAAGACCCGTAATGGTACAAACGTTACCATGAACATTAGTTACAGAAACTGACTCCGCCGTAGCAGAAATACCATTGTTATAGGCCAAAAACATTTCTGGCGTTTTCAGAATCGTATCCCGAATTCCCTTATTTACATTTCCACGAACCTGCAAAAAGGCTCTGACATTTTTCTCAAGAAGTCTGGAACTGTACCGCTCGTAGATTTTGTAAAGAACGTCTCCAGGAAAAACGGTTAAGTAGGTAGTATACCCACCACTATGCTCCCTTTCCCCATTCTTAGATTCATGATAAGTATCCGGTACACTCACCCGTATACAATCCAGATTCTTTCCTGCGATTTCCTCAAGTTTGAAATCAATCTTTTCTCTGGCTTTTCCGGATGTACTAATCCGATAAACCCTCTCAAGATCCCAAATAGCAGAAACGAAAGCAACATCATCTTTGACTACCGTTGGCAGAACAGTTGCTCGAATGGTCCCATTGGTGAAAAGAAGAAGTTTAACCGAAGTGATCTTATCCCTGAGGTCATAAATTGTTTTTGCAATATCATATCCCTCAAGGGCTTCCTCTATGTCATTGTAGAGACCATTCTTAGCTTTGAGGAAAAACTGCTTTGCCCGGTTGAGCATAGCAATTGCTTCAGACGGAGGAACTGAAAAAATATCAGGGCTGTTCTTATAAATAGAAACAAAGAGGGTAATAGATGTCTCATCTTCAGCTAGGCTGTATCCATTAATTTTGATGCCACGGGCCTCGTAATAGCTGAGATTGCCATCTTCCAGCTCTCCCCATTCAGAAAGATAATCAATATATATCTGAGTGAAAATCGGCTCCCGATACTGCTCTTCTTCATCAAGAGCGGCTTTATTGATAATTTCCTGATTCAGATCCTGGTAAAACTTTTCAAGTTCCTTGGTCTCATTCATAATGTTAGTCCTTTAAAAGATCAACAATTGCACTAAAATCAGATAAGTATTTATCGCAGTCATTCAGATACAGTACGTATTTAACGTCCGTTATCGCTGCCGGAATCACGTGTCTTGTAAGTCTTGGAAAATCATCTTTCACTTCATAGACCCTGCGCTCTACAGCCGTAAATTTGTCGGAATACTGATCCCGCAGGTTGTCACTATAACCAACAAGTCCCAGACTGGCATCAAACATGGACTTTCTATCTTCCGGAATCATTCCCTTGACCTGATCGATCAATTCAGGCAAAGTCATACCGTTCAAATTGTCAGGAATCAGACGATAGGCTGCTAAAAATAGCCGGCTTCCAGAGTGATCCTCATTAAGCGTCAACTGTCCAATATCAGAAATATGCACTTTTGCCAATTCATTGGCAGTCGTAGTTTTTACTTCAAGACATACATTTTCAGTCTGGTAATCTTGGGCAGATTTCTGAGGTCCATTCCACCATTTATCGGCTTCAGCAATACCTGCCTCAAACTGCTGTTTCATGCAGAATAATTCGCCGAAAAGGCCTACCTCTACATTGTGACTTAGCTTCTCTTCTTTTTTTGCTGTAAAGAATTCAGCCCAAGATGAAATTCTTTCGCATATCTTGTCTGTATAATGCTTAGCATCATTTATCCCATGAAGAGACGTTAATATATCTTTTGCAATAATTGTGAATTCATCGTTCTGCTTCTCACTGCCAGAGAGCAATATAAGGCTGGTGCAGCCATTCTGCTCGTACCCCGTCTTCTTGACTAAAAGTTCCAGACCTTCATAGTCGCGAAGTTTATTCAGCTGTAAAGTCAAAGCATCTGGAAACTCTATATACAGGCAGCGTTTACTATCAATTGTACCAATATAAGTACGGCAGAGCAGATCACTGCAGACAAGCTTCCTCATACCATTTTGATTGGCGTTTTCTAAATCTTCCCAGATATCAATAAGTTCCATCGTCATTACCTTCATCTTTTACGCTATTTTCCATATAAACTTCATCCACTTTATATTCAACTTCTTTAGCCGTTGGACTAGCTGGGAAACTAATTGCATATCCAACATACGTATCATCGTACACTGTTGGAACCTGTCCTTCTTCTTTACCATCAATGCCTGACTTCAGTACATAAATCAGGAGCAGTGCATTTTTCTTGTTCCGATTCATTCTGACAAACCGGCCAGATGGCTCATCTATACTCTCCTTTTTTGCCTTTGGATGAAGTTCGTTGTATTCTTCAAGAGTTTCCTTCAATGCCTTGTTGTACTGATTTTCGTCCAAATCAATAGCTTGATGCTTAGGAGTAATCAGATTGTTATTATTCATAACGACTACATCGCTGTCGTCAAATTCCTTAGCACTGGCGTCAGTACGCCAAACCGGTCTAACAGTCAGATTCCCAATAGTTATTGGATGCTGCGCTTCCTTGGGACTTCTAGAATTATCAACAGAGATAAGAGCAACCGTCCAGTCTGTTAATTCTCCTTCCCGGTTCTGCGCCTCAATATATTGACTCAGAAGATGTGCAGAGGCAAATGTATTTTCTGGATGTACCTTAATTACGTTCAAAAAATTAAAAATCTTATCAGCCGCAACATGTTTCCAAATAAACGGCTCTGGTGTATTTCCATCATGCGGCACTGGATTTCCTAAAGAAGAGGTCCAGTTACTAAGGCCACTGATATTTTCCTTATTAAGTGGATTGTCTTTATAAAATTTTGTTGTCTGAATCAGATGACCTGCAAACGTTACCTTTCTGGTTTCTGAATTCCGCATCTTATTTAGTGCGGTAATAATCATACCATCCGGATGAGTACGAACCTTTAAACCATAAGTTTCAGGAGTGGCACCTGCCGCTGCCATATCATCAAGTTCCTGTCGGAATTCCTTATTAACTAAGGCAATATGACGATACCATTTAGCCAGTACCCGGCTAGTATACAAACGGCATACATCGGCATATCCATTTCTAAACCCGAACCAGCGTCCCATCTGTAGGAGAGTATCGTACATCTTTGAAGTACGAGTATAATAGCTTACCGTAAGGCCTTCCAATGTCAATCCTCTAGATAATTTATCGCCACCTACAGCAATAACGCTGAGACCGGTCTTCGCATATTCATCATATTTCAAACCGCCATCGGCTGCCTTACCGTTGACTGCCTTGACTTCGATTTTTGATGCATTTGGATATAATAGCGGTTCAATATCATCCCAGCCAAGTGTAGTGATACCAGAATCATCGATAGATTTCTGTACCTCCTTTGTTGTAGGCAGGAAATCTTCATTCCACAGCTTTTTCATTACACCAATCAGCTGTTCATACTGAGGACCAGTTTTCATCTTCAGTTCATTGACGATGTTTTTCATCAAAGGATTAAGAATATCTACAATCTGTTTCTGCACTTCAACGAAACGGGTCACATGAATCAGCATTGATTTATGGCTGGTTCCCTGCCCTCTCGCATCTCGTACAGCGCAGGACAGGATAAAAGCACAAATGGCTTCCTTCATGGAATCCGGAATTCCCTTTACTTTTAAACTGGACTTATGTTTTTCTGGGAAGAATAAGTCATAATCAGTAATAGTTCGAATCAACGGCAGGGGTTTCGTTTTTTCCGTATTAGATGCCTTATCTTCATCAAGGCCAAATACCTTTTCTGGTCCAATATAATTAGATGGAGCATGAAGATTTACGATGAAACTCCGCGGATACAGGTCTTCACCAAATTCATCATCCAGCTCATTTCCTTCATTTGGATAAATAAAGATATTCGCAAATGGAGTAGCCGTATAGCCTACATAGGCACTCTGGGTAAAGCAGTTCAAGATCCGGCGGATGTAACCATTAATAGCGGTCGGATCCTGCTCTTTCCAATCACTTTCATCAATCCCCATTTTTTTACCAGCCTTCGTATCGATGGAAGCATTATCAGCTTCATCATCGATCAAAAGTAATGGTATATTAGCAATTTTTCCAGAAGCGTTGACATGGGTAAACCAATCAAGCAGATTTTTCAGAGGGGTCACGTTCTTTTTTACTACAGCAATAACGGGATCTCCACCAGGAGTAATAGTAATAGATGAATGTACAGACTTTTTATAATCACCATTAGATGCACTGCTGGTTACAGCAGTAACTGGTGGAACCTTAAATCCGGGAATAAGCCCGGCTCCAATGACATTAGAGCCCTGATCATGATTTTTGGATTTAGATGTATCTCTCCCTAAAAAGCCCTTATCAATACGCTTTTGTGTCTGACTTCTTAAATCATTGTTAAGGCCAGCTAATACAATAATTACCTTGTATCCTGCGTCTACTGCTTTAGAAATAAGACCTACATAATTGCTGGTTTTACCAGATTGAATATTACCAACTACCATACCACGGCGGTCCCATTCCCCTTTCCGTCTAGGACTTTCTAACAAACCCAAAATGGTATCTGTGGCATCATCGATACTATCTACAACTCGGAGTGGGAATTTTTCCTGTTTAATCAGGTATTGTTTATAGCGCTCCCAGTAATTCCATTGGATGGCAGCTCGCTCATTAGAAAGCCACTGTTCATGCTCTTTCTGGTCACTTAAGGAAGTAATAATACCCCCATCAGTATTTACCGATTCGAGAACTTTTCTGAGAAACTTCTCTTTATCCACAGTTTCTCCTTCATACATGGAACTGAATATTGGAAGAAGCTGGTCATACTTTTCTTCAATAAGCTTAGCTGTTGGTTTGGCAGACGATGCTGCAAACATGAGCAATGCATCATACAAGGAATCATATAATTTAGCCATTTTTTACTCCTTTTCTTCCTAAAATATTTCCACGATCTCAGACTTATCTTCATATTCGAATTATTCAAAAATCAGTACTTAGATTTCCTCTGGTCACTAAGGAATTATTAATTCTTTGCGTCTGTATTTACTGACTCAAGGATTTTCCTAAGAACTTTCTCCTTATCTATAGTCTCGCCTTTATACTGGGACCTAAGCAAGGGAAGCAGCTGATCATACTTTTTATCAATAAGCATAGCTGTTGGTTTGGCAGATGAATAAGCAAATTTGAGCAATGATTCATACATAGAATTAAACAGATTATCCATTGTCTTTCTCCTTTTCTTCCCTAAATGTTTCCACAATTTCAGGTTTATAGATAAAAGGCTCTATGGAAGCAATACCTTGAATGGCCTCTTCTGAACTCATGCCACCATCCAGATATATCTGATACAGTTCTTCCATCGCTTTCTTCAAGTCACTATCATCCATCCCATCAAGGGGCTGCATCATCTTATCAGCATGCTCAGAGTAATCAGAAATAATGGCAGGAACGGGAATCGTTTCTTCCAGCATCTTCAACAGCTGCTCAATTTCTTTTTTCGCATCTGATTTCAAGAGCTGCTGTATAAAAGGATGGCTTCGATTGATTGCATATCCAATTTTCTTATCTTTGATGCGCTGGCTCCATAAGAATGTCTGGCTGGTCTTACTAGAACGGGCGAGTTTCTTCCCACGGTGTCGAAATACCTGGGAAGATAAGCGCTGGGTTGCTATAGCAATCCGCTTTAATTCAGCCTGTTTCGATACAGGTGGAACTGCCGTCGATTTCTTAACATCAATACTCCATTCCTTATCCTGCCCATTGTCGATATCAATCCGGATTCTCGCCAGCTTATACTGTTCCTTTTTCTGCATTCCCGGAAGCAGCCAGTTTCCAGAAACGATCATTCGATGATTTCGATAGATATAAAATCCCTGCTGCGCCGTCCAGCCTCTTACACCTGCATACTTCTCATAGTCTGCCGCCGTAATTTTGCTTCTGTGTGGAAGAACGTAAGGACGTACCGTAACCTCGTGTCCATGAATAAAGAAACTTTCCTGTGGCTGCTGCTCTCCAGATGGATGGCAGTCCGTCATAAATGGGTCCCACGGCTCTATGAGATTATCATTGATGAACATCTGAACTTTATGCTTACCGGGTAAGCCAAACATAAAGTCAGAGAAAACTTCAGCAATATGAGATTCCACTTCTGAACCATACCGTAAGAACGCTTCCTGGTAGCTTTCATCCTGAATATGTTCATCCGGTATAATCCGATCAAGATCTTCCCAAACTACAATAGTCCCATGGTTATGGGAGTCAAAGAATTCATTGACTACCCTATTTGCAGTATCAGAGCCATCTTTAAGGAGAATCCAGTCATTCATTTTGGAGAGAATGTCCAAATCCCACCGTCGTTTATGTACAGTTTCCTCTCCCGTTTTTGTCCCAACAGTAAATTTACGGCACTGTGAAAAAGATGCTGTTTTCAAGCCAAGGCCGAATCGTCCCAAATCGTCGTTTTCCCTTTCTTCCAAAGGATTTTTACTGCCAGGCCGCATGGCTTCGACAAGTTCATCTTCTGTCATTCCGTTCCCATTATCAGCTATGGAAATCCATGGATGCCCATCATTCCAGTCGAAACGCACCCATACCTTATCCGCTCCAGCGGTCAAGCTATTGTCGATGAGATCGGCTACTGCTGTCTTAATATCATAGCCAAATGCCCGCATGGATTGAATTAATGCCGCCGCATGGGGTGCATCTTTTTCATAATCACAATCAATCATAAAACAGTCCCCTTCTGCCAAATGAACAAAGCCGTTCAATTATCATGATTTAAAGTTGTGCCTTTATGGTCTTCTATAATTTCACGAATTTGGCTGACGCAATTTTCAGGATTTTTCTTGATTTCTTTTCCCCAGAACCGGATGACCGTCCATCCCATAGATTCTATTTCATGGGTTACTTCCATGTCTCTATGAATATTACGATCAATTTTCTTTGTCCAATATTCACTGTTGTTGCTATGAGTCAGCCTCTGCCTAAGCCCTTTCCAATCTTTACCGTGGAAAAACTCACCATCACAGAAAATGGCAATCTTATATTTTGTAATGGCGATATCCGGTTTGCCTGGAAGCTTATCATAATACTTCCGATACCGTATTCCCGCATTCCATAGAGCTTTCCGCAGAATTGTTTCAATTTTGGTGTTCTTGGAGCGGATATGCTGCATATTTCTCCTACGCTGGGCTGGAGTCATATCATCCATTATTACTCACCATACTTATCCGTGATTTTAATAGCTACTTTCTGCAAAGTACCTCTATTCTGCGGATAAGCAGCTATCGGTCCTCCGCTGATATCCTGCAGACGAATCTGTCGGTCCATACCAAAAAGTTCACGAAGTTCCGCATGACTGTAGGTTCTCTTTCCAGTAGTCTGGTTCTCCACCATTTTGATGAAGTTTGAAACCGTAATACCGGAACCATGTACCCCAGATTCCTGCACCTCATCCAGAACCTGCCTGTCAAAGTTTTTGGCAAATCCACCGGCTATATAAGCGAAATAACCGATAGGATATTGGCAGGAACTATAGTTATGAATTTTATCTATATAGTTATGCACCATCCGGTTATGGTGGTCTCCGGTAATACTGTATTTGCTGTATGCCTTGTTATCGATAATAGACTGATACCCTTCTGAATCAGAAATAAGAAGGATATCTGGTGCCGATTTGCTACCTGTCTGCCCAAGATGAATGGCATTGTAGCCAAAGACATCCCGGAAAAGATCTGTTGTTGCTTTTTCGAAATCAACAGCCTCTTCTGTTCCCTTGAAAGCCATTTCGAAATAGGATGCCAGGAATGCGCCGATAGAACCATGGGGATAGTTCTTTTGGATAGTGTCTTCAACTAAGTTATCAACAATCCCTGTATCATCAGAGATTTCCTGAATCAAAGAAGTTGTTACCCCTATAATCGGCCTCTTCATGGCGATTCGTATATAGGCTTGCTTAATCTTCATCTCAGCAATGATTTTTTCAGTAATGGTCTTTGTCTTTTCCAGATTTCTGGTATCCTTGCGATGCTTAGGATCCAGTCCATACTTTCGCTGGAAAAATTCGTGATCTTCCGGTCGTTCAATAAACGGAAACTTTAACGATAAAATATGACGGACCTCATCCTGTTTTTCATCCAAAATGACAAGATGTTTTGCTTCATCCCTCTTGGCCAGCTGGGTATATTCAATCCAATTAATCATTGTGTTGGCAATATCGATGAGGTGACTAAAAGGATGATCCGGATTGACTTGGCCTCTAGACGGTTTGTATTGTTCAAAAAAATCGGACTGAAGGCAGCTGTCTCCATAACTCCTAAACTGGAGAATCCGGTCTACCACATGCTCATAGCAGCGGTCTGACTCATTTTCAGCCTCAACAATAACAATTTTTGCAATTTCATCTTGCGTCAAATATTGAACTCTAGAATCGTCTAATAGCCGCAGGAGAAAGAGAAAAGGATGAATCTTAAAGCGGCGGTTTACTTGAACTCCACGGCTGATGGAAAAGGCGGATGGAAACTGGTATTTTAAGACCTGCATTGTCAAAATCTGAACTGGAGAATCTCCATTCATGATTGCTTCGCCAGCCAGTGTCAATTTGATCTGCCGGGTCTTAGCCTGATGAAAAATAAGGCCCAATGATTCCAGCCAAGCTTGGTAGGTACGGCCGCCGGAGCCACTCTGGTCCCTGCGGATACCTACTCGTTTCAAGCCAGCCTTTTCAAGGGCTTCTTCATATTTCAGCTGTGTTCCCCGCTGACCTTCCCACTCTTGGTTTAAAGAAATATCAGCAAAAGCTGCCAATACCTCTGGAATACTGTCCAATCGTCTCTTCGGCCTTGTAACCCACCAATAATTCAGCATAATCAATCCCTCACATTTTCATTGATTTCCGCTATTCCTTAAGGTTTGGTGCCACCCATGGATATTCTATGCCCGCAAAACTGTTTAATACTGCTGTCAGAACAATTTTAGAAAGCCTGCAGGGAACTGCCATCCCTATCTGCTTTCTGACAGATGAATATTTTCCTACGAATTCATAATCATCCGGGAAAGTTTGTAATTTGGCTCTTTCTCGATTAGTGAGCTCTCTATTTAACCAGTGGTACATAAATGTTCCGCCGCCACCAGCTGCCGTTACAGTATAGGCCGGTTTTCCCGGATCTAACTTACGATAAATTTGGCTGATTCTTGTCTTTGTATGAATTTTTAACTCATCCGGGAGGTGACCAGCTTCCTCTGCCTGCCAGACATTTTCTCCTGGACGAATATAGGTAAGTCTCCTTTGAACTTTGGGCACCAATTTACGAATTTCGTTATTGGGGGCACCACGAGAAATTTGAGAAAATGCATATCCTGCACTATTATCCACCCATGCATACTGCGCAGGATCGGGTACATGGAATTCCACATCTAAATCATTCCGTATTCCCACAATGATGACTCTGTGCCTAGTCTGGGGGACCCCGTACTGCTCTGCCTTGTACAGGTTCACGGTAAGCTTATATCCAGACTCTCTCATATCATTCAGAATGATTTTAAAATCTCCGGACCCCGCGCTGCGGATACCACTGACATTTTCCGCAATAAACCATTTCGGTTTATACTGCCTGAGTACTTCAATGCCATACCAATAGAGCTGGCCAAATTTCTCATTGGCCAATCCCTGATGTTCCCCAACATTGGAAAATGAATTGCATGGAAAACCATAAGCGAAGGCATCAATCGGCCCCAATGATTTGATATCCAGTTTTCGAACATCCATGCAATGGACAGACTCCGGTGAATTGGGACAAATATTTTTGATATATGTATCGCATGTATCTCTGTCAAAATCGTTAGCCCAGGCATGGGTAATCTGAAATCTGCCATCATTACTCTGAGCATGAAGCGCTCCATAAGCAATCCCGCCAGGGCCACAAAAAAGTTCTCCCAGTTTGAAAGTTTGTACTTTATCCATTAAGCACTCCTGTAATATATATTTGAAGATACGATTTGTATTTTTCTATATAAATAGTACTATTTCAGCATGACAAGAATTGTCAGCGAAAAAGCGTCCAGTATCATTTCTATTATATCAGACTCATTTCTTTTATGAAAAGATGAGTTTAATTCATAAGAATGCCCACCTTCAGTCTAATGGCTGAATACCACAGGAGATAAGGTAATCATAAATAGCATCGTAGTAATCATGATTTCTTGTGGGATCTATGTCTGGATCCACCCCATGTGGGACAAATAAAACCATCCCCTGTCGGGCTCTTGTCAAAAGTACTCTATAAGAATTTAAAAGGTACCTCTGTTGTTCTGGTTTATGACGGTGTACCCATTTTGCTCCTCTGAAATTGTAATATTCCCAGGAATCACTCTTTTCGTTTCTCCGAAGGTCTGCATCCCAGCACACCAGCCCCCAGTCAATCTCCAGCCCCTGAACCTTAAATTCACTGGCTGCAATCTCAAGCATATTAGAAGATCTCATATCATTGCTGGGTGCAAGGAACCAATTCTTCACATCAATGTCTTTGGCAACATAAATGCCTTCCGGTTTCAAACGCTGGGCACTACTGCAAGCCAAAACGCCGCATCTCTGGGAACCCCTGACCTGCCCCCTCACCCATTCCTTAGCCTTTGCATAATTTCTGGTAATGAATATGGGATATTTGACATGAATTTCGTTATATATACTGCGGGCTTTTTTAGGGTTATTATCCAGTAAATTGTCCACAAACTGACACTGTTTGTCTGCCCGGAAAGACCGAATAGACGTTTTTAAGTGCAAAGCTGGAACCGGATGGCATCTGGGACAGCCCTCTATCATTTCTCTGTCAATCTGTTTATCCTCTACCTGATCAAAGATATCTGGAGAATAGTACATTTCCCAGTTCGGAAAATCATTGACTCCACAATTGAACCACTCATTAATCCCAACTTCGCCATCGTAAATGTCCTGTCCCAATCCCACGAGACAGATCATCACCGCCCAGTCCTGATGACGGTCCATAATACTGTACATTAAATGGGGTTCACTGACTGACATAGATGGTTCGTTATTATGTTTCTTCGCCATCTGTTCCTTATTCCAGACACGCTGGGCTTCGTCAAATATCAGAATATTTTCAGCCGTAGGATGTTTTGTTAGCATGTTATCTTTCTTAAATCCATAACTGCTCTGTATTAAGGCTTCTATAGCTGCTTTGGTCTCATGATTAAGTTTCCTTTTGTTCAGAGTTTTAACACTCTGCTTTAAAGCCTCCCGCAGTACTTCCACAAGTGGACCGTTGCCTGATATATAAACACTGAGATTATGCGTCGCTCCTTCCTGCTCTGCTTTTAGATTCTTAGCCACTACATCAAGGCCAACCAATGTTTTCCCTGCTCCTGGCACTCCCGTAATAAAGCAAACACATTTCTTCTTATTTACCTTAGCATAAGAAATGATTTTATTAATCTCATTTTCACAGGAATCAATATTATCCTGACCAGCCTCGGAATTTGCAATTTCACTAATATCATGAGTTGTATATGCTTCTACAGCCGCTGCGATTATCGTAGGAGTTGGATGATAGGGAGAATTGAACCACTTATTAAAATCTATAACCTCATCACTGCCATATTTACCAATAAGAAGCTGTACTTTGGGGATAAGGGTTTCAATATTCTCTCTTTGCAGATAAATCTGCTTATCCGGATAGCAGCCCAAAGACTGTTCTTTTTTATACTTATCTGCATCAGTGGCTACCAAAATAGGACAAACATAAAGATCTTCTGATTCTTTATGGAAATTCTTGATATCAATGGCATAGTCCTCGGCCTGCTGGGCATCCTGGGCAGTGTAAATGTTTTTCCCATTTTTAAACTCCAGGGAAAATACCATATGTCGAATCAATAGGACTACATCTATACGCTTGCCAAGGCGTACAATATCATATTCAAATATGATATCCCCTTCCATCTGGCAGGCTTCCAATCTCCTCTGGAGCTCACTGACCTGATTGTTCCATGCATCCCTTTGATCAATACTCACCTCAAAGGCATGATTAACCAGCTGACCAATAATTGAAGTAGAATCATCTTTAATAAATCCGGGAATAGAATTCCAGTAATAGGCTTTACCATTTTGCGTTGAGAAAGTATATTTTGCCATTGTGACTGTCCTTGTTCAATAACCTTTAACCTGCGATCTTAACTACATTCGCAGCCTTAGTACCAGTAATATAGCTATTATCATTTATTTTATCATATTTTAACCTTGCATTTTACTCCTTACAAATTATAACCGTCATCTAAAATTCGCCAGGGTCAATAAAAAAGCCGTGGCTTGAAACAGCTTGCCACGACTATTACGTCAGAACGTTACCAAAATAATATGATTTTGCGGCGGAGCCGCCATACCACCAGCGGCCCCAGTGCGCCAGCACCCACTACCATCCACCCGCTCACACGTCCCTCAGCCTCACAGTGCCGCAGGATGACTACCTAGACCTAGATCTTTGTCTCAGTCCTTCTTGTAATACCATGTCTGATAACCGTCTGCGCGAAGCACCAACCCCGACATCCAGTTTGGCATTTCTGCCATAGTATCTGTAATCTCACACAGTCTCGTATCTTCCGGGCACTCGATAATCAGCTCATCGTGGACATGGCCGCAGATGTATCGATCCTGCAGGTTCTTCATGGCGTGACAAAGGATATCCCGTGATACGGCCTGAATGATATTTTCCACGAATTTGGGACCATAGGACTCTATCCGCTCCCATTTCTTCGTAGCTCCCACGCCCATGTAGGTGATGACTTTATAGCCTTTATCTCCCATCTTCATGGCAGCCCCTACGTAAGCAAGTCTCCGGCCGGAAGGAAGTTCGATGAAAAGGATACCCTTCTGCATGAAGATGGTGAGAGTGCCTACTCTCATGATCCGGTGGTTTTCGATAGCCTCTTTCACTGCCCGGTCTACTTTCCACCAGAAATCTACGATGTGAGGGTTCGTGGTGCGCCAGGATGTGACCAATGGTTTCAGTTCTTCTTCTGTGAGGCCCATATCCAGGGCTCCCATGGCCTTCAGGGCTCCTTCTCCGCCGCCATAGCCCAGGGCGAGCTCTGCAATCTTTCCTTTCTGCCGGAGGTCGCCGTGGATGCCGTGCTTAACTACTGGCACATGGAACATGGCAGAAGCACTGGCAGCGTAGATATCACCGTCCTTGGCGAAGACTTCCATCCGCCACCGTTCTCCCGCCATGTAGGAGAGCACCCTTGCCTCGATGGCGGAGAAATCGGAGACAATGAATTTATAACCCTTCCGAGGGATGAAGGCGGTCCGGATGAGCTGGGAAAGCACGTCCGTCACTTCATCGTAGAAGAAGGAGAGCTTTTCATAGTCCCAGTCCTTTACCATCTTTCTTGCCAGGTCCAGGTCTTCCATGCTGTTTCGCGGGAGGTTCTGCAGCTGGATCCGCCGCCCCGCCCACCGGCCGCTTCGGGCGGCGCCGTAGAACTGGAACATGCCCCTCGCCCTGCCGTCGCTGCAGGTGGAGTCTGCCATGGCCCCGTACTTGGCCAGAGACGACTTCTGGGCCTGGCTGTAGAGGACGAGGGCCTCATGGATATCGCCGGACGTATGGGCGATAAAGTGGGCCCTTTCCTTTTTACAGAGGGTGTGGGTGATGTGGTCCTTCGAAAAGAGCCACTTCTTCATCTGCACAGGAGACCGGGGATTGGAGAGGCCTGTCAAAGCATACTGTAGGACTCCATTTCCGTGTTTCAGTGCAGTCAAACAAATAGGCCCGCACAAAAAAGGCCCCTATCCAATGATAGGAACCTCTTTGTTTTTGAGAAAGATGATTTCCCACTGATCAGGTGGAAATCATCGCTGTTCGTTATTTGATTTCCGAAGATGAAGAATCTTCTTCCTCTTCGTCGTCTTCTGCGGAAAACTACCATTTCTGGCTAAAAGGACTCAAGCAGCCGTTCATCATTTTTATATGGTTCAAACTCCGGTTGGCAGCTTCCACGATTTCCGTCATAGCAAGAGACGGAGCGATAGCCGCTTCAAGGACTTTTCCAATGCCCGCAAGTTTTTCATTATAAGCAATCTCCTGCATCGTAGAAATGGGTAAAGATTTGGTGAGGACTTTATTTACCCACAGAGACTGTACATTATTTACTGCTTCTGGAATTCCCGGTACTTCTAGAGAAATCTGCGGTTTCGAAAACTCTCCTTCCGCTTTTTCCTCTTCCTGTGCAGAATCCCCTAGCACTGCAGCCTTATAGACCTTTCTGGATACTTCTTTCGCCAGAATTTTCCGGTCATCCGATTCCGATACATCCCAGTCCATGGCTTCTTGCATTTTCGTCATGAACTGCTGCTGCTCTTCAGGAGTTCTTTTTATTACAGCCTGCACGAGTTCGTCAATAGAAGTCTGTCGTTCTTTGTTATCTACCAGAGGGGCTCCATAGACCTTCTGCTCCAAATGAGCCTCACAATCCTCCGCCCGCAGCCTGAAAGGTGTATCACCGTGGATATTAGGAATTATTTTAAAAGTCTCACAAGCCTTATCGAATCGGTCCAATAAAGAGTTTCGTTTGCATTCTGTATGGATGCGGACTGGCTCATTCTGACCAGCAAGTTGAAATAATTCCATGTTTGCGAACCCATCGGAACCTGTATATACCGATTTCACATCCATTAGTGATACGAAGCCATTTCCTCCCCCACAGTTATAAATCTTGACAGGTACAAGAATCAGGCCGTTAGAAAATTCATAGGCAATTCCGCGGCGGGATTTAAAAATGGAAATTTTCCGTACAGTTATATGACTGGCTTCCATATCCTGTAAATACTGATTTAAATAAGTATTTACAGAACAATAGATGGGCGTCATTTTCCCATTATTGTCAAATAATGCCAATGAACTGGCGTATTTCCCATTCAGATTGGGAATCAGGCATCGAAGTTTTCTATATGTTTTTTCATTTTCCATGAAAACCTCCAAATCGTTTACGATAATGGATATAGTTGGATCTATTTCGATTATCCGTACTTTCTTGATAACCCATCTCCTCTTTCATAAAAATCATTAAATCCTGCTCCTCCTATTGCGGGAAACCATTTCCCCTGTACCTCAGTCCTTATCAAACAAAAAGGAAATACAACGGGCTTGACTGCCATTCGGGAAAGAATACATTATCCAAAGCCGCTCATGTATACTGCAGGAAAAACAGCCTAGCTGAAGGAGGGCACCATATACATGGACTATGAAGCAATGGTCATCTTTCTGCTTCCGACCGAATAAATTTTTCTAGAATCCCCTTTTAAGATTAAATAAGAATTTATTCGCTGTATATATGATATCATATACCTCCCCCAATAAATCAATACATACTGTAACTGTGTATCCAGTCGGATATACAGCAGGATCATCTTCTCACGATTCGTGAGCTCTCTAGCCGAATAATAACTTATATTTACTGGATGTTTATGCACTTAAAATTGTCAGTAAATAGAATCGTATACAAAATATAAGTCCAAATTGAGGACAATTTTAGTTATTTTAGAAAGGTTGAAATGAAATATAGGAAAACATAGGAACGGATAGTAATGGATAACAATGGTAGAGGGAGCATTTGAATTTTTCTTCATCTGATAAAGAAATAAGAACTTATGTACTTTGAATATGCATACTTATTCACAGGGTCATTTGGTGGGATCTTATTTTATTCACAACTATAGAATTTTTCTATAATATATAATAAAAAGGGAAATTTGGGGTCAGAATAAATGTGTAAATTACGTTTTGGCGAGTTGTTGGTATCTGTGGTTGGCGGGCGGCTGAACATATGAATGGAGCTGAGGGTTGTGGGTGGTTCGCACCGGGGCCGTGGGCCTTCCCAAAACCGCAACCCTTATCCCCATTCACTCGAGTGGCCGGGTGCCAACACCAATCCCAACAACTTGACAAACTTAATTTTCCCATCGAGTAGGAGGCGGGCTTCGGCCCGCCGACCTCTCACACCACCGTACGTACCGTTCGGTATACGGCGGTTCTTTAGTTTTCGCATTCCTGCTTATGCAAGTCTGCGATGATGTTGTTGTTTTCAGCAATCCTCACATGGATGGGCACTCCGGCATATCCTTGCTGTTCTGCAGCTGCTTTCTGCCAGTAGTCTTCTTTCTGAAGTTGTCTGCCTTTAAGCCCATGGTTGGTTACTTTCATTGACTAACATCTCCTAAAGTTCGGCCCTTCCCAGATGCCTATGAGCCATCTGGTACTATGGCCTCTGCTGACTTCTCACGGCAAATCTTATTTCAACCACAGCACAGCCCAGTAAATACAGCCTTATTATGCTGTGTCCGTGAGACCTCCCCAGGTAAGAACGCACTCTTTCTCTCCATATATCCGCCACATGTACTCTGCAGGATTCCGTACAGCTATGGGACTTCAGTTTGTCATGCAACCTTATCCATCCTGCCGTAGCCTTATGTGGTTCTTGTACATCGGACCGGAGATTTGCCTGCACCTTCCTTCAGATTCCACCTCACGATGGACACCCTTGGTGTTCGGCTATGACCTTCCCGCTGTCGGGCGGTCTAGGGACTTTCACCCTTAAGAGTGCGCCCATGCTGGGCGCACAAGTAAAAGGTCCGCCCCGGTTGGAGCGGACCTTTTATTTCACCGGTCAGACGGATTCAGCAAGGTCATAGGTATTGACCAGCTTCAGCCCGGACAGGTTCGTGGACAGGAGTCCTGCCACTGCATTTCCTGCTGCCAGAAGTTCTTCATCGGTAGCGGTGAGTTTCACCTGGGAGAAGGAAATGTTTTTCGTGGATTTCTTGCCCGATGCGGTGGTCCCGTTTTCGACAACCACCAGAAGTTTCAGATCGGTCATAGATTTAACGGCTGCCATGATACTTTACCTCCTTACGCCAATTCTTCCGTAGTGGTGGTAGAAATGGTGGCTCTGGTAAGAGCCGTCACTTCGGCGCCGCTGCGGGTTACCAGGATGGGAATCAGTTTGGCTGCTGCCGTATTTACTTCTTCCCTCGTGAGCCCTTCTTTGGGGTTTGCCAGGGTAATGGTCATATCCGTTTTCCCGGCGGTTGCAAAAATGAGATTTAGAGTTTTCATAATTTTTACTCCTTTGAGGGGTAATATGTTTCCGGATTTTTCAACAGCCGCGGTTCCGTTGTTCCGGTTCTTTTTCGTCCCCTCTGAACCTAATATCGGAAAAGTTCCGCTTCAGTCACCCCCTCAGGCAAAATATTTTTGGAAATCTTCACTCCTTTTGAGCTTCTCACAGATTGCATTCTTATGTTTATAGACATTCTTTTTGGACAGGTGACAATAGTCAGCCATGGCCGCCCAGGGAATGCCTTTCATCCGGAGTCTTAGAAGGGTTTCCTGCCTTTCTGTCAGCTGGGCATTGTGAATCAGCATTTCCACCTCCCCCGCCGTCAATTTCTGATCTTCCATGACATACCAGTTCTGCAGGGCACCATCGAGCATGATTTCCCCTGAAAGGAGCCGGTCATGGGTTTCGCTGTCCTTAGCTCCCTGATGGGAAAGTTCTTTTTCATGCTGTCTTACATAATCCACTGCCCGACGGCGCAGGATTGCTGAAATCCAGGGGGTAAAGGCAAAGTTCCTCTCTTTTAGGTAAAGGGGAACCATTTCCAGAAAATGGACCCAGAGGGTCTGGGCCATATCTTCCCGATCAATGGTTTCATAGGAAGTTACGGACAGCTTGTAAATAAGACGATGGAATCGGTGACACAGGAGGGTTAGAGACTCTTTGTCTCCTGTCCGGGCCATTTTTACCAGTCTCTCGATTTCTTTATATGCAATTTTGTTTTTCATGGGGAAAATCCTCTGTTTCCCCGAAGCGCGCTCCGGAATAGTACCGGCCTGGCTGTACTATACCATCACTTTTTTCGACTCCTGTTCAATTTCCTCTCATTTTCATCTCATAAAACTCCGTTCGAGAATGGCGAACGGTTTAAATATCCTGTTCAGCATTCTCGAACGTACAATCTCTCTGCTTCGCCCCCCTCGAACGAACAAAAAATCGTCCAAAAGTCCGTATGGTGTGAAAGACTCGATAGTGTCGAAGGAAAATGGCAATTCAGAAATTTAAAAAGGGACTTGACAGGTTTTCAAAAATCCTGGCAAGTCCTTGGTAAAGATAGAATGCTGCACCTGCTTTCAGCAGACCGGTGATGCTGTTCCCACTGATGTGCATAACAAAAAACAGAAAAGCATTCGGAAGGGCACCAGGTAAGTTCAACCGGTGAATCAGGCGTCCGCGCTTTGGCAGTCTGCACCGGATTTGTGCTCTCGAAGAAACCGGTATCGGTCATCACCCATACCTATTCGGAGCTCTCCGCTCAGTGTTGCTCGGAACTGTCGTCAAGGGAGGAAAGTCCTGTGACTGCGCTTCCATTCTGCTTTTCTGTTCTGATTTTTTCTTGCTTTTTCTTTCCTTCATTCCCCGTCCGGACGGATTCTTTGGGAAAGGAGAGGCTTCGTGAAAGGGAAATTTCCCGGCTCCTCGGGTCCTCCCCGCTCCCTTCGGTACCATGGATGGAAGGAAACCTTTGGAAAACCCTTGGAACGTCTCATGAGGTCTTTCATTCACCCCTCTGATACTAATATCGTTAAAAAACTCCCCCAGTCACCCCGTGAACAGGAAATATTTTCATCAGAATTTCCACAAAATCCCCAAATTTATAAAGGCAATTTACAGTAAAATTCCCACTTCTTAATTTTCCCGGGAAGTTTCTGCTTATATACACCAATCTTCTACTGAGGCAACCTACTGAAACCTGAACTTTAAACCGACCAGCCCCTGCGGGCCACTTCCGACAGTTTACCTACAGCTAACCCCACCCTGGCGGGAGCCCCTGCCCGACTTCGCTGGGAAAGGGTTCACTGGATTTTCGCTCGCTAACGCTCACTACAGCACAGCTATCAGCGACTCACGACAATTTGTGCGTCGCTACGCTCCTTCAAATTGTGTTCGCTGCTGTAACTCCAGTTCGCTTGCTTCCCCAAGGAAGGGGCCTCGTGCTGAGGCATCTTCACGTTATAGGGTCAGATTCTTTAGGATTCCATCTGCGGCGAAGCCGCTGGCCGCCTAGACACTAGACCTGGCTACTAGCTACTTTGACTTTGGACACATTAAATACCTGCTGCCAACAAACCGTAAACACACCAAGAAGACCCGGTGTCCGTAGAGTGCAAGAATTTGTCCAATGAATCAGACGCCAGCGTGAAGGGCGTAACCGAAGTTATCCCCAAACTGAACTTGTCGTCAGAGGATCAAAAGCATGAGCTACTCTAAAGTCCTGAGCCTTCCATATAGGGTTGTTTTTAGCGAGAATAACCGGTTATCCTGCTGCTGATTCCCGGTTTTTCACCAAGGCCTTGGCTATTTCCCCAGGTTCTTTAGCAGGATCCTATTTATTTTCGCCATCCTCGATGGCCATGGAGGGGGGACTCAAGCAGACGTCCATGGAAGTGACCAGCTTCATAGAACCTTCCCGTAGCTAGCAGTTGGGAAATATGAAATTGGACTTATCCATTCCAGAGGCTTTTTATCCCTCTACTATATACATAACGCGAGATGTCATTTTGTGAACATGGAGAGGGGAATTTTTTTCAAAAAATATGTTGGAGTGATTGGCCAGGTGCGGGTAATAGACCGAGATCGAGGCCGAGGTCGAGGGAATCCGCCTGCGGCGCTATGTGGCTAGTCAGCGTGCGGACGGACGGGGCTTTGAGCCTTCAGCCTTGAGCCTTGAGCTGGACAGGCCCTTCGGGCAAATGAGATCGAGACCGAGATCGAGGTCGAGGGGATTTGGCCCTGCGGGCCGGTCCCATCCGTTCCTATCAGCTAACCCCACCCTGGCGGGAGCCCCTGCCCGACTTTGCTGGGGAAAGTGTCTCACTGATTTCTCAGTCGCCTGCGGCTCCCTACGAAATCAGTTCGCTTACTTCCCCGAGGAAGGGGCCTACTTTAGAGTCATCAGGATTCCAACAGCGGCGGAGCCGCCAATGAAAAGTCCCCCTTTCTCAAAGGGGGATGTCACGAAGTGACAGAGGGATTCTGAAGAAAAGCGCCGCAGGCTGGTTTGTCTTTAACCTCCCCCATCTATGGGGGAGGTGGCGCCGTAGGCAACGGAGGGGGTTCTCGCTAAAGTTGCTCCAACCGTTTTCCATCAACAACACCAGCCGCTTCGCGGCAAATGCACACCAACTGCACTGGATGGCGTCTCACTGGATGCTCTGTCGCCTACGGCTCCCTGCAGCACAGCTATCAGCGACTCACGACAATTTGTGCGTCGCTACGCTCCTTCGCTACGGCTGTCACCGACTCACGATGATTTGTGCGTCGCTAACGCTCCTTCAAATCATGTTCGCTGGTGCAACTTGTGTTCGCTGCTGTGACTCCAGTTCCCTTGCCACCCCAAAGGGGGAAGTGAGACATATACCTGCAGCGCTTTCCATCGGAATCCCTCACCCCCGTGGGGAGCATTCCGGCCGGGCCCTGAAAGGAAGGCGCTTTTATGTGCAGAAAAAGCGCCAACTTGGGCCCGGCTCAGAGGTCCTATGCAGGACCTCTGCCTTTGGAAAAGGGAGCCTACTGCTGAGGCATTTGCACGTTATTTGTGCAGAGTCATCAGGATCCCAACAGCGGCGAAGCCGCTATGGAAAAGTCTCCTTCCTTGGGAAGGAGGTGGCTGCGAAGCAGACGGAGGTTAGCTGAAGCGTGCGCCGCAGGCGAAATTCGCGGTGTTAACTGCTACTGGATAGGGGGCTGTGAAAAAATGAGAAATCATTTTTATTCACAGCCTCCTTTTTTGTATTCCAGTTAAATATCCATTTATTTTGCTGAAATTGAGTATACTTCCCCCTTTCCCCAGTCATCCCAATTATTTTATTTTATGCTGCTCTTCGCATTCTCATGCGTTTATGGTAATGTTTATTCAGATTTTGGCCTATCGCCATGAGGTAAATCTCTACTTTTACAGGATTCGTACCTCTTCTGACGATTCTCTTGTATCCGTGGTCGTTTTTTATGATTCCAAAAGTACCTTCCGACTGGATGGAACGGTTCATTCTGAGCAGGGCTCCCTGAATACTTTCCAGGTTGGCGATGACTTCTTTATGCATGGAAGTCAGTTCCTGATTAATCTGAACTGTCCGGTTTCTTGGTGTCCTTTTACATTTCTCGGCATAGGGGCATCCGCTACAGTCTTCACACTGGTAAATCTCTTCCTGGCGCCCGTAGTGGTTACCTGGAATCGACTTTCTGTATTGGAGCCTGAATGCCCTGCCGAAGGGGCAGCGCATGATTCCGTTGGCATCAATTGTAAAATTCTCCGCCCGGAATGGGTTATCCCTGTACTTGGCATCGCTTGTCTGTTTCTTAAACATGGGGAATTTCATGAATTTTTTCATGCCATGCTGTTCGCAGTAGATATAGTTGTTAAATGAGCCATATCCCGCATCTGCTACCGGGTATTTCGGATAAAAATGATAGGTCTTATGGAACTTTTCTATCAGGGGAATGAAGCAGTCCATATCTGACCGGCACTGGCTGACATCCAAAACGGCAATATATTCGTCGGCGATGCCAAACTGCACGTTGTATGCAGGAAGAAGCTGGTCATTACCTACATAATCCTTCTTTACCCGCATAAATGTAGCTGAAGGATCAGTTTTCGAGTAGCTGTTTCGATTAGGGCCGCAGATCCTTATCTTTTCTCCATATTCCCTGAGTTTATCCGTATATTGCTTTAGCTTTTCACACATACGCTGGTGTGGAGTCTTGCGATGTCCCGGACCATGGACAAATTCCTTTTCATCCAGATTCCAGAAGCGTTCAAGAGCTTCCAGCTTTTCCTCCAGATAATCCGGAACGTATTCGGTGCTCGTTTCTATTGTTGCTCCTTCTGTTGCCAGCTCGCAGTTAATTTCATTCAGCAGTGACGTAATCTTCTCATACAGGTGATACCGGGATTTTATAGTTGTTTTTTTCCACACCCAGCTGTATTTATTGGCGTTGGCCTCCATTTTGGTGCCATCAATATAAAGATGGTTGAGATCGACGTGGTCTTCCTTGAAGATTTCTGCATTAACCGCATTGAAAATGTCCTCAATACAATTGGCTAGAACTTTGTTGATAAAGTTTGCAAAAGTGCGGTAACTGGGAGCCTGACCGTCTGAGAGGTAAATAAATCGCAGATCTGTACGGCAGGCCTTCTCCAGGCTGCGTAAAGAACAATACCCCAGCATAAATCCGAAAAGCACGAGTTTAAGTAAAATGACCGGATTGTATCCGATGCGGCCTGCAGAGCAGTGGGACTGTACCGGAAGATATTTTCTTAATCCTATAGCCTCCATTAAATGGTCAAATTCAAAAACAGGGTCATCAATTGGCAGATAAGATGCAATAGACAGTGGCAAAAAGCCCTGCCGTGGGGTACAATGATAACTGGTATTTTTGCATTTCATCATAACACTATAATACCACTGAAAAAGGTGTCCGGCTCGCTTGAGTCAGACACCTTTTTTGGCGACTGTTTTAATTCAATTATTTCACAGCCCCATGTCTGCGAAGCAGACAGAGGGATTCTGACGGGATTGCGGCGAAGCCGCTGGACCGGGGCTCTCAACTCTCAAATCTCAACTCTATCTTTGAACCCCCCGTCACAGTCATTTACCAGGGAGATCTCTCGACTCATCGTAGCTGTAGCTATTCTTATCAGTAGAATCACTTAGTATTCTTCCTCCGCTCGAGATGACGAGTTATGGTTAATGGGATATATCTTGTAATCAGTTTATGTCAATCCCAACTGCGGCGTCAGCCGCTCGCCCACCTCATGCCCCCGGTGCGAAGCACCCACAACCTGGTTGGCGAGCGCAGCGATGTCAACCCACCACCTTTATGAACCATCCACCTGTCTGGGGCATAAGTCATCCCGCATATCCCGCGGCGAAGCCGCTACCGGATGTTTAAAGTTTTTCCTGCACTAAAAAAGTGGCAGTTTTTACTGCCACTTCGGGTTATTTTTCATAGAAGCCATTTTCACTGTACTCAGCCCATTTCAGGTACATTTCTTTATAGTTTTCTTTTATAAAGGACTGGATTTTTTTGATCTCTCTATCATTAAGCAATCCTTTATTCTGCAATATGGAGTCCCCATTGGATTTAACAAAGAATTTTGCAGAACCCGCTTCCGTCAGCTTTCGATCACTTGCATGGACGTGCATGCATTCGATAATACAGAAAGAAGTGAAGTAAAGGTAATAACCAGCTATTTTAAATTCATAGTATTTTGGCATTGGTTATTCCTCCAGATTGTCCCGATTTCTTCTGAAATATTCCTTCACAATATCTATTTCTATATCGTCCATGGATGTCTCCAATACATCTCCGGTATTAGAAATCACCGCTGCTTTATCAGGGCGATTGAGATTCAGTATCCTATATCCGTGGTTGCATTTTGTAAACGCATAGCCATTGACAATCATATCCGCAAGGTCAGCAATCTTTTCAATATCAGGCATTCTCCAGTTTGACCTCCTTTATATTCTGCAAGAATTTTTCCGGTGAAATATAGAGGTCCTTCAGGATGGGAACCAGGTCGATGTATTCTTCTTCCGGCTGTGGGTTGTGTTTGTATTTCGCCATGACCACCAGGTAGCCGTGGTCCCATTCTTTGATGGCTGTATATCTTTCCAAAGAATAAGGCGCTTTAAAGCGAATCGTATAAGGACCATATCTGAAAATGGTGTAATGCTTCTCATTACCCAAACGAGCACATCCCATGGTTGTCACCGTCCTTCCTGCATACTTCTGCCTGCTCTCTTGTATTCATTATACAGAATCCCTCCTCTTTCGTCTAATACCTCCACTTCCACCTGTAAAAAGCGGGTCCGGCCCTGTGGGCAAATGAGATTGAGACCGAGGTCGAGGTCGAGGGGATTTGGCCCTGCGGGCCGGTCCCATCAGTTCCCATCAGCTAACTCCAGCCCCGTGGGGAAATTAGATCTAGTACCTAGGTCTAGATCTAGACGGATAGGCCCTGCGGGCCAGTTCCATCAAGTTTCCATCGGCTAACCCCAGCCCGGTGGGCAGCCCCTTCCCAAGGAAGGGGGCCTCGGGATGAGTCAAAAGCACGTTATTGTGTAGAGTCTTTAGGATCCCAACTGCGGCTTCGCCGCGAACCGTTAGCCTCCTTCCTTGGGAAGGAGGTGGCGCCGCCAGGCGACGGAGGTTAGCTGTTGGAAGCGCCGCAGGCCGATTCTTTGCGGCGTCAGCCGCTATTGAGTAGTCCCCCTTTCTCAAAGGGGGATGTCACGAAGTGACAGAGGGATTCTGGTGGGTTTGCGGCGAAGCCGCGGGGACTCAATTCTCTTCACTCAAATCTCAATTCTTCTTTGACCCCCGTCACAGTCATTTACCAGAGAGATCTCTCGACTCCTCAAAGCTGTAGCTATTCTTATCAGTAGAATCACTTAGTATTCTTCCTCCGCTCGAGATGACGAGTTATGGTTAATGGGATATATCGTGTAATCAGTTTATGTCAATCCCAACTGCGGCGTCAGCCGCTCGCCCACCTCATGCCCCCGGTGCGAAGCACCCACAACCTGGTTGGCGAGCGCAGCGATGTCAACCCACCACCTTTATGAACCATCCACCTGTCTGGGGCATAAGTCATCCCGCATATCCCGCGGCGAAGCCGCTACCGGATGTTTAAAGTTTTTCCTGCACTAAAAAAGTGGCAGTTTTTACTGCCACTTCGGGTTATTTTTCATAGAAGCCATTTTCACTGTACTCAGCCCATTTCAGGTACATTTCTTTATAGTTTTCTTTTATAAAGGACTGGATTTTTTTGATCTCTCTATCATTAAGCAATCCTTTATTCTGCAATATGGAGTCCCCATTGGATTTAACAAAGAATTTTGCAGAACCCGCTTCCGTCAGCTTTCGATCACTTGCATGGACGTGCATGCATTCGATAATACAGAAAGAAGTGAAGTAAAGGTAATAACCAGCTATTTTAAATTCATAGTATTTTGGCATTGGTTATTCCTCCAGATTGTCCCGATTTCTTCTGAAATATTCCTTCACAATATCTATTTCTATATCGTCCATGGATGTCTCCAATACATCTCCGGTATTAGAAATCACCGCTGCTTTATCAGGGCGATTGAGATTCAGTATCCTATATCCGTGGTTGCATTTTGTAAACGCATAGCCATTGACAATCATATCCGCAAGGTCAGCAATCTTTTCAATATCAGGCATTCTCCAGTTTGACCTCCTTTATATTCTGCAAGAATTTTTCCGGTGAAATATAGAGGTCCTTCAGGATGGGAACCAGGTCGATGTATTCTTCTTCCGGCTGTGGGTTGTGTTTGTATTTCGCCATGACCACCAGGTAGCCGTGGTCCCATTCTTTGATGGCTGTATATCTTTCCAAAGAATAAGGCGCTTTAAAGCGAATCGTATAAGGACCATATCTGAAAATGGTGTAATGCTTCTCATTACCCAAACGAGCACATCCCATGGTTGTCACCGTCCTTCCTGCATACTTCTGCCTGCTCTCTTGTATTCATTATACAGAATCCCTCCTCTTTCGTCTAATACCTCCACTTCCACCTGTAAAAAGCGGGTCCGGCCCTGTGGGCAAATGAGATTGAGACCGAGGTCGAGGTCGAGGGGATTTGGCCCTGCGGGCCGGTCCCATCAGTTCCCATCAGCTAACTCCAGCCCCGTGGGGAAATTAGATCTAGTACCTAGGTCTAGATCTAGACGGATAGGCCCTGCGGGCCAGTTCCATCAAGTTTCCATCGGCTAACCCCAGCCCGGTGGGCAGCCCCTTCCCAAGGAAGGGGCCTCGGGATGAGTCAAAAGCACGTTATTGTGTAGAGTCTTTAGGATCCCAACTGCGGCTTCGCCGCGAACCGTTAGCCTCCTTCCTTGGGAAGGAGGTGGCGCCGCCAGGCGACGGAGGTTAGCTGTTGGAAGCGCCGCAGGCCGATTCTTTGCGGCGTCAGCCGCTATTGAGTAGTCCCCCTTTCTCAAAGGGGGATGTCACGAAGTGACAGAGGGATTCTGGTGGGTTTGCGGCGAAGCCGCGGGGACTCAATTCTCTTCACTCAAATCTCAATTCTTCTTTGACCCCCGTCACAGTCATTTACCAGAGAGATCTCTCGACTCCTCAAAGCTGTAGCTATTCTTATCAGTAGAATCACTTAGTATTCTTCCTCCGCTCGAGATGACGAGTTATGGTTAATGGGATATATCGTGTAATCAGTTTATGTCAATCCCAACTGCGGCGGAGCCGCTCGCCCACCTCATGCACCCGGTGCGTCAGCACCCACAACCCCACGGGGAAAGCGACTCACTGCATTCTCAGTCGCCTGCGGCTCCCTACAGCACGGCTATCAGCGACTCACGATGATTTGCGCGTCGCTACGCTCCTTCAAATCATGTTCGCTGCTGTGACTGCAGTTCGCTGCGCACCGGTTGGCGAGCGCAGCGATGCCAATCCACCACCTTTATGAACCATCCAACGGTACGGGACATCAGTTATCCGACATATTCTGCGGCGAAGCCGCTGACGTGTATCAGTAATGCGGCGCTATATGAATTGTGCGCCGCCACCACCACTCCTCACTCCTCACTCCTAACTCCTAACTATCCCAAAGCCCCCATACGTTCACACGCAAGCTCATGCGCATTAAAAAAGCAGACCCCCAAAGGTCTGCTTTCATTTCAAGGCGAGCATTCAATAAGCCGAGTTCTGTACCGTTTGCACGGTGATGATTATCTGTCTAGTCAGCCAATTGCTTGGCTGCTCAAGCGACGCAACCCGGAAGGTCAGCGGGCAGCCTCAACCCTTCCCTATTCGGTCTTGCTTCAGATGGGGTTTACCAAGCCAGCCGGTCTCCCGACTGCTGGTGCGCTCTTACCGCACCTTTCCACCCTTACCACTTGCGTGGCGGTCTCCTTTTCTATGGCACTTTCCCTGGGGTCACCCCCGCCGGACGTTATCCGGCATCCTGCCCTGCGAAGCTCGGACTTTCCTCACGCCTTACGGCCCGCAATCATCTTTCCTGCTCGCCAAGTACAGTATAGCATGGAGGGAGGGATATTTCAAGCGGCAATCGTGCGGCTGGCGGTCGTGCGTATGGGTGGGAGGTGACTGAAGGGGAACGCCTTCGGCGAGGTGGCTGAGGGGGAACGGGCTTCGCCCGAGGGGGTGGTGCGGCGCACAAATTAAATAGCGCCGCAGAGTATTGATTCAGCGGCTTTGCCGCGAAATACAAACTCCGTGCCGCTATATGAATTGACGCGGCACACCACCCCCCTTGGCCGCAGGCCATTCCCCTTCAGCCACTTTGCCCGCAGGGCATTCCCCCTCAGCCACTTTTCACCAAAATAGTCATAAACTCTCACACATGATCGAATACATCTCTAGCCTCACTGTCTTCCACCACTTCCAGGTCCCAGCCTTTTTCGGCGGCGGCCTGGCGGATGCGGCCTGCGAGGGCCGGGACGACGACCCGTTCTGTGTAGAAGTGGCCGGCGTCGGCGACGAGGAGGCCCATGCCGGCGGCGTCCTGGGCTTCGTGGTACTTCAGGTCCCCCGTCACGTAGAGGTCCGCCCCCTTCGCTTTGGCAAGGGACGCAAATTCGCTGCCTGCGCCGCCAAGGACGGCTACGGTATCCACGGTTCTCTCCGGATTTCCTGCATACCGGAGGACCGGGAGGCCAAGGCACTTTTTCACGTGCTCCAGGGCTTCCCTGCCGGTCATGGGATGGGGCAGGTGGCCCATGCGGCCCATGGTTTCGTGGCGCCCTCCGTTTTTCAGTTCGTAGAGGTCGTAGTGGATGGGGCCACAGATGGATTTCATTTCATCCAGGAGCTGTGGCAGCTTTTCCGAGGGCACGTTGAATTCCATTTTCCCTACCCTTGCGGCGTCGTCGAAGTCGCCCAGGAGGTAGAAGGTCTTCCCGATATCCGGGTATGCTTCCTTCACCCGGTAGTGGAATTCCTTGGCCTTCACGAAGGGGGCGTAGGCCGCAACTTTCATCATGGGACGGGTCTTTTCCGGCACGAAGCCTTTACAGTCCTGAAGGCCCAGGGCTCCGGCCAGGGCATCGTTCACGCCGCCTCTGGCGGTGTCGAGATTCGTGTGGGCAGCGAAGGACACGATGCGGCTTGTAATGAGTTTCCCGATAATGGCGCCCCGCCAGGAGGTGAGGTCCAGGGTGTGGATGGACTTAAAAAGGAAGGGATGGTGGGAAATAATCATGTTCACCCCGTGGGCGGCGGCGTATTCCACGTTTTCCGCCGTCACGTCCAGGGCAATGAGCACTTTCTTCACCGGTTCATTGGGATCCCCCACCTGGAGCCCCGGATGGTCCCAGCTTTCCGCCAGGTCCTGGGGTGCCCAGGTGTCCATGAGGTCCATCAGATCTTTTGCTGTGATGTTCATAAGAGTGCCTCCAGTCTTTTCTTCTCTTCCACCGCCTGGGCTCTTCTCAGTCGGTTTCTTTCATTGCTGCTGTCTTCTGCTACCCCGTTGATCAGGAAATCCCTCTTCCTGATGAGCTTTCGGATATGGAGGGGAAACAGGGGATGCTGCCGGTAGGCGGCGGTGACGCCGATTTCCCCCTCCAAAAGGGTGACGGGCTCCATTTCCCCCGGCGCTGCCAGGAACATTTCATAGAGCTGCCGGTCCTCCAGGGCCATTTCTTCTCGAAGAACCCGGAAATGGTGGGTAGAGAGGTACCGCTTCAGGTCCGCCACGTGGTTCTGGGGCTGCAGCACCAGCCACCGGAGGGCCTGGGCTTTGTCGATGTCAGCTTCCAGGATATCCCTCATCATGAGGCCTCCCATGCCGGCTATCACCACGCCGTCCACTTCCCCCTTTTCCAGGACCGAAAGGCCGCCGCCCAGACGGAGGGCGATGTCCTTCTCCCGGCCAACGCTTATGATATGCTCCCGGGCCCGCTCCAGGGGACCCCGGTTGATGTCGCAGGCAATGGCCCTTTCCACCTTCCCCTCCTCCAGGAGAGCCAGGGGCAGGTACCCGTGGTCCGTGCCGATGTCCGCCATGGATGTGGACTTCGGCACCAGGGATGCCACCTTTTCCAGCCGTTCTGTAAGCTTCACCGTTTTTCCTCCTATCAAAAAAGCCGGGCTGAAAAGCCCGGCTTCTATCCTTCATTGGTGGGCCCACCAGGACTCGAACCTGGGACCAGACGGTTATGAGCCGTCGGCTCTAACCAACTGAGCTATAGGCCCGGGATAGCACCAACTTATGATATTTTAACAGTAAATGATGTGTGAGTCAAGCGGCTTCACCGCTGGTGGCTGGGCGGCGTGCGGACAGATAGGGCTTTGAGCCTTGAGCGGGTCAGGCCCTTTGGGCCGGATGGTCACTACCACATGCAGTGGCTGGCGGTGTGGCTGTTAGACGATAGAAGATAGATGGAAGAAGATAGAGGATCCGCCTGCGGCACTTCCATCAGTTTCCATCAGCTAACCCCAGCCCGGTGGGCAGCCCCTTCCCGAGGAAGGGGCCTACTGCTGAGTCACTTTCGCGTTATTTGTGTAGAGTCGTCAGGAACCCATCTGCGGCTTCGCCGCGAATCGTTAGCCTCCTTCCCCGGGAAGGAGGTGGCGCCGAAGGCGACGGAGGTTAGCTGATGGTGCGCCGCAGGCTGATTCTTTGCGGCGGAGACGCGAATGAATAGTCCCCCTTTCTCAAAGGGGGATGTCACGAAGTGACAGAGGGATTCCGGTGGGTTTGCGGCGAAGCCGCGGGGCCTCAATTCTCTTCACTCAAATCTCAATTCTTCTTGAAATCCCGTCATAGTCATTTACCAGGGAGATCTCTCGACTCCTCGAAGCTGTAGCGGTTCTTATCAGTAGAGACACTCAGCATTCTACCACCGCTCGAGATGACGTTAGAGGGGTAGTGTCAGATCGTGTGGTGAAACCACTGAGGGGCAGCCTCCTTCCTTGGGAAGGCGAGGGTCCTGCAGAGGACCCTCGAGCCGGGCCCAAGTTGGCGCTTTTACTGCACATAAAAGCGCCTTCCTTTCAGGGCCCGGCAGGAATGATGTCTGCGCAGCAGACAGAGGGATTCTGATAGGTTTTGGCAATAAAGTTGGCCACAACAGCTGGCTGGCGAACCGGCTGTCAGACGATAGAAGATAGATGGAAGAAGATAGATGCCATCAGGCCCTTTGGGCCGAACCCATTAGAACCCATCACCATCTCTCAGCCCCGTGGGCAGCTCTCTTCTGGGAAGAGAGCCTTGTGCAGAGTCAGTTACACGTTTTGGGTGTAGAGTCATCAGAAACCAATCTGCGGCTCCGCCGCGGGACCTCAATTCTCTTCACTCAAATCTCAATTCTTCTTTGACCCCCGTCATAGTCAATTACCAGGGAGATCTCTCGACTCATCGTAGCTGTAGCGATTCTTGACTGCAGCGTCACTACTCCACTTACCACCGCTCGAGATGACGGGGTGTGGGTAGTGTCATAGTGCAGTGAAACCGCTGAGGAGTAGCCTCCTTCCCTGGGAAGGCGAGGATCCTGCAGAGGACCCTCGAGCCGGGCCCAGGTTAGTGCCTTTACTGCACACTAAGGCACCTTCCTTTCAGGGCCCGGCGGTGGCTGCGAAGCAGACGGAGGTTAGCTATTGGGTGCGCCACAGGCAGATAAGTTAGTCCCCCTTTCTCAAAGGGGGATGTCTGCGAAGCAGACAGAGGGATTCCAATGGGTTTTCTCATCATTGATTTAAATGACTTGTGCGCAGAACCCATCACCATCTCTCAGCCCCGTGGGCAGCTCTCTTCTGGGAAGAGAGCCTACTGCAGTGTCAATATCTCGTTTTTGGGACAGAGTCATCAGGAACCCTTCCGCGGCGAAGCCGCTATCGTGTATCATAAGGCGGCGCTATATATTCTGTGCGCCGCCACCTTCCCCTCAGTCACTTCAGTCACCTCAGCCACCTTAGACACCCCTTGCCGCAGGTTGATAGGTTAGTCCCCCTTTTCCAAAGGGGGATGTCTGCGCAGCAGGCAGAGGGATTCTGATAGGTTTTGGCGATAAAGTTGGCCACAACAGCTGGCTGGCGATCCGGCTGTCAGACGATAGAAGATAGATGGAAGAAGATAGATGCCATCAGGCCCTTTGGGCCGAACCCATTAGAACCCATCACCATCTCTCAGCCCCGTGGGCAGCTCTCTTCTGGGAAGAGAGCCTTGTGCAGAGTCAGTTACACGTTTTGGGTGTAGAGTCATCAGAAACCAATCTGCGGCTCCGCCGCGGGACCTCAATTCTCTTCACTCAAATCTCAATTCTTCTTTGACCCCCGTCATAGTCAATTACCAGGGAGATCTCTCGACTCTTCGTAGCTGTAGCTATTCTTAACAGTAGAGTCACTCACCCGTTTACCACCGCTCGAGATGACGGGGTGTGGGTAATGTCAATAGAAATGTCAACGCAGTTGCGAATCTACTCGATCTCGATCTCACCAGCGCCGCCACCTTCCCCCTCAGTCACTTCAGCCACCTTAGCCACTCACTGATTCATCAGGTTTCTCGCCGATTTCTTGAGTTTCTGCAGGGCCTTGCCTTCGATCTGGCGGATCCTTTCCCTGGTGACGTCGAAGTAACGGCCCACTTCTTCCAGGGTCCTGGTCCTTCCGTCTTTCAGGCCGAAACGGAGTTCCAGGACCTGCCGTTCCCGTTCGGTGAGGCCGTTCAGGAGTTCGTCGATCTGTTCCCTGAGGAGTATGGAGCCTGCCGCGTCGTCGGTGGCGATGGCTTCGTGGTCTTCGATGAAGTCTCCCAGGTGGGAGTCTTCTTTTTCACCGATCGGCGTTTCCAGGGAGATGGGGTCCTGGGCGATTTTCTTGACTTCCCGGATCTTGCCTACGGACACGCCCATGGCTTTGGCCAGTTCTTCATTCGTGGCTTCTCTCCCCTTTTCCTGGAGGAGCTGCCGGGAGATGCGGTTCATTTTATTGATGGTTTCCACCATGTGCACCGGCACCCGGATGGTCCTGGCCTGGTCGGCGATGGCTCTCGTGATGGCCTGGCGGATCCACCAGGTGGCGTAGGTGGAGAATTTGTATCCCTTGGTGTAGTCGAATTTGTCCACGGCCTTCAGGAGGCCCAGGTTCCCTTCCTGGATGAGGTCCAGGAACTGGAGTCCCCGACCCAGGTATTTCTTCGCGATGGATACCACGAGGCGAAGGTTCCGGTCCGCCAGTTCCTGTTTTGCGTCTTTGGCGGCTTTCTTATCTTCTTCCGTGGCGTCTTCGGCGCTGCCCCGGGCTACGGTCTTGGCCAGTTTCACTTCTTCTTCGCTGTCCAGGAGTTTCAGTGCCCCGATTTCCTTCAGGTACATTTTCACCGGGTCGTCGATGGCCACGGAGTTATCGAAGTCCGGTACCGGCTCTGCCGCCCGTTCCGGCTCTTCTTCTTCCTCTTCTTCCGAAAAATCCATGTCCTCGTCGGATACGTCCATGTCGAAGTCCACTTCGTAGTGGTCATCATGGAGCGCGGCGTAGAGGTTCGAAAGTTCTTCTTCCCCCAGATTCTTCTCGGAAATGAGGTCCATAATGTCCTTGTTCGCAATGACACCGTTCCTGGATTTCTTTTTCAGTTCTTCTATCCAACCGGTTAACTCATTTTTCTGCTCTGCCATAGCGTTTTCCCCCCTCCTGGAAAGGCTGGTAATCTGAATTCTCTGAAAGGCCGCTCCCAGGCTTCATGCCCCTGCCTGGGATGGCTGCATGCTGTACGGAACCGGGAAAACGTCATCGTTTCCCGAGGTTCAGGATTTCTTTTGTCAGTCTGATGCAAAGCAACTGTTCTTCTTTTGCTTTTTCCGGATCACTGTTCATGAGCTCCTGGGCTTTCTGGGTGTGAATCCGATATTCCTCCTGCAGATAAATTTTCTTCATGGGCCAGATGTATTCTTCCTTCGGTATGGAGCCCGGCTGGTCTCCGTCCATGAGGAGACGGGCCAGTTTCTCGATGTCCTCCCGCTCCAGTTTCCCTTCCACCGCTTCCCTTGTAATGGGAATCCCCGCGGAGGAGAGATCCTGGAAGACAGCGTAGAGGCGCTTGTGGAACTCATCGGCGAACTTATAGTTCACAAGCTCCTCCACTCCCTCCGGCAGCCGGTGGGAGTGGAGGCAGAATTTCAGGAGTCCCGCCTCCAGGAGCCGCTGCTTTTTCGTGAGGGGGCTCAGGGTGACCTCTTCCTTTTCCAGGGGCACCTTCTGGGAAATATAGACGTTGGACTTGTTTTTCCTCGCGTACACCAGGGCTTCGCTCCGGATCATGCCTTCGTCCATGTGCATGGCTCTCGCCATTTTACGGATGAAGGAATTCAGCTGGAACGCGTCCCCCGCGTCCAGAAGGATGGAGAACATTTCATCCAGTATGTGGTGCTGGCCGTCCAGGGTGGTGCTGTCGTAGGTCTTCAGCAGGGAATGGAAGAGGAAATCCATAGCCGGCTCCGCCTGGTTCACCGCTTCCAGGTACGCGTCGCCGCCGTGAAGGTTCACGAATTCATCGGGGTCCTTCCCCTCTCCCAGATGCACCACCCGGAGTTTCAGTCCCACGGACCCGGCAATCTGGAGGGCCCGTTTCGTGGCGTTCTGGCCGGCGGCATCCATGTCGTAGCTGAAGACCACTTCGTCCGCGTATTTCTTCAGGAGCCGGGCCTGCTCGATGGTAAAGGCGGTGCCCAGGGAGGCCACGGCGTTCGTTACCCCATGGGCGTGAAGGGAAATGGCATCCATGTACCCCTCCACCATGATGGCCTGCCGTTTCGCCCGGATCGTGGGCAGGGCCTGGTAAATGGCGAAGAGGAGCCGCCGTTTGTTGAAAATCGGGGTTTCCGGGGAGTTCAGGTATTTCGGCTTGCTGTCATCCATGACCCGGCCGCCGAAGGCCACGATCTTCCCCCGGAGATTCCAGATAGGAAACATGCAGCGGTTCCGGAAAACGTCATAGATGCGTCCGTTCTTCTCGGCACAGAGACCGCTGGTAAGGAGAACCTTCGGAGATATATTTTTCTTCGTGGTGAAGTCCCGGAACAGTTTCTGCCAGTCCGGCGGTGCAAAGCCGAGCTTGAACTTCTCAATGGTCTCCGCCGTCAGGTGGCGCTTGGCGAAGTAGGCCTGCCCCGCCTTGCCCATCTGGGTCTTCGTGAGGCAGTTGTGGAAATAGTTGCCCGCCAGCTCCGTCACTTCGTAAAGGGACTGGTCCATGGCAGCCCGGGCTCTCTGCTCCGCCGTTTCCTCTTCCTTCGGGATTTCCATGTGGGCGTAGTCCGCCAGCTTCTCCACGGCCTCCATGAAGGTGAGGTTTTCCATTTTCTCCAGAAACGTAATGGCGTCGCCGCTGGCGTGGCAGCCGAAACAGTAGTAGAACCCCTTGTCCGGGGACACCGCAAAGGAAGGCGTCCTCTCGGGACCATGGAATGGACAGGAGGCCATGTAGTAACGGCCATGTTTCTTCAGCTCCACGTAGGAGCCGATGAGGTCCACCAGGTTGATACTGTCTTTCAGCCGCTGAAGAAATTCATTATCAAATGAAGCCAAGAGTCCTCCTTGTGGGGTATGAAAACAAATGGTTGAATGATTGAAACTGTATGTCGGTGAAGTTAGGAGTGAGGAGTGAGGAGTGGCGCATCAGATTATGTGGCGCCGCAGAGTTTATATTTGGGTGGCTGGCGGGCGTGGGAACGTATGAGGGCATTGAGCCTTCAGCCTTGAGCCTTGAGCTGGACAGGCCCTGCGGGCCGGATTCGCCTGCGGCGAATCAGTAGCTAGTGGCTAGGTCTAGTGGCTAGTCGATCAGGCCCTGTGGGCCGGGTGACGGATGGGTAAGTGTGCGGCCATACCGGCGGGGGCTTCTAGCTGCTAGCTGTTAGCTTCCAGGAAAGCTGGTCAGCCTGCGGCGCATCCATCCTGCGGCTTTGCCGCGCCCCTTCTCTAAGGGGCTGCATGTTTGGGGATGTCTCACAAGGAGCGTCAACCCTTCGATCGAGGTTTTCGGTAAGCAAGTGCCCCCTTAGAGATGGAGGTCCTGCATAGGACCTCCAAGTTTGGCCTGAATACAAAAGGCGCTTAGCCTGCCCATCAAAGCGCCTTCCTTTTAGGCCAAACGGGGGCAGGCCAAAGGCCAGGGGATGGATGCGCCGCAGGCTGACAATCTCGATCTCGGCCTCGACCTCGATCTCGTTTGACGGATGTCAGCTGTTGAGAGCGCCGCAGGCGAATCAGCTTTCCTGGCAGCTAGAAGCTAAAAGCCAGAAGCCCTGGCACGATCACACGGCGTCCAGCCACATGACATCCGCGGCGGAGCCGCTATGGTGTATCATAAGGCGGCGCTTTATGAATTGTGCGCCGCCACCACCACTCCTCACTCCTAACTCCTCACTCCTCACTTTTCGCTTACTTTCCCTCCACCCGTGTGGCCTGCCATTCTCTCACTGAGAAAGAAAGCACCGACTGACTGAAAATACGAATTGTTCTTCCATCATCGGTGCTGTCAATTGGAGTCAGGTGGCGGGAACGGCGGATTTCGTCAGTTCCTGCCAGCGGGCTGCCAGAATATTCATATAAAGTTTCGGCGAAAGTCCGAAGCTGGCCAGGGAATAGCCATCGCTCACTTCCACCAGGAGGGTCCTGCCGTCGTCGGTGATGCCGAAGTCGATGGCGTATCCTGCGGGGGCTGATGTATAGGCCTTTACCGCTTTCTCCAGGACCTTCGGGTCCGGGAATACATCCCACCGTCCTTTGTAGGGGGTGAGGCCCAGAATGGTTCCATGGAGCACCCAGAGACGCCATTCGGAGACGAAGCGCACTTTTTCACTGCACCATACGTCGATGTCCTCCAGGCCGCCGCCCAGTTTGATGAGGTCCTCCGACTTGTCCAGCACCGTGCCCCGGAACCGTTTGATGTCTTCCACGGGCTTCACGAATACGTGCCAGTCTTCGGGATGGCTGGTGATGGTAAAGAGAGTGGATTTCCAGATCTTCCGGCCCGTAAAGGGAAGAAGTTCATCGGGATAGTCCAGGGGCTCCAGTTTCACGCCGAACCGTTCCAGCGCCACCCTCACATCATCCACAGTACCCACTACCGGGTCGGACGGTGTATTTTCGGTGAGGGAATAGACGGCTTTATATTTCACCACAGGAATGCCGAGGTCCTTGCATCCGGTGTAGGCATAATAACAGCTGGGGTCAAAGAACTCTCCTGTATGTCTGATGCGGATATACGCCTTCATCCAATTTCTCCATTCAACTAAAGAAAAATACACTGCTACAAATGTAATGATACCATGTTCCTCCTTTTTTTGCCAGTCCCGTACTGTGAGATGAGATCAAGACCGAGGTCGAGGAAATTCGCCTGCGGCGCCATGTGGCTGGGCGACGTGTGAACAGTTGAGGCCTTGAGCCTTCAGCCTTCAGCCTTCAGCCTTCAGCCTTGAGCTTGTCCGGCCCTGCGGGCCGGATGGCGAGTGGTTGGGTGCCATGCGAACGGATGGGGGCTTCTAGCTGCTAGCTTTTAGCTTCCAGGAAAGCCGGTTTGCCTGCGGCGGATCCATCCCCTGCCCTTTGGGCTGCCCCCTTCTCTAAGGGGGCACTTGCTTACCGAAAACCTCGATCGAAGGGTTGACGCTCCTTGTGAGACATCCCCAAACATGCAGCCCCTTAGAGAAGGGGCGCGGCAAAGCCGCAGGATGGATGCGCCGCAGGCTGACAATCTCGATCTCGGTCTCGGCCTCGATCTCGTTTGACAGAGGTTAGCTGATGGGTGCGCCGCAGGCTGTTCGGTTGCGGCGCCAGCCGATAATGAAAAAGTCCCCCTTTTCCAAAGGGGGATGTCTGCGCAGCAGACAGAGGGATTCTGATGGGTTCTCTCACTTTCGATTTAAATGGCCTGTACGGCAGAACCGATAACCATCTCTCAGCCGTTGGCAGCTCTCTTCTGGGAAGAGAGCCTACTGCAGTGTCAGTAGCCCGTTTTTGGGACAGAGTCTTTAGGATTCCATCTGCGGCGAAGCCGCTATCGTGTATCATAAGGCGGCGCTATATATTCTGTGCGCCGCCACCACCCCCTCAGTCACTTCAGTCACCTCAGCCACCTCAGTCACCCCTTGCCGCAGGCGGATAGTTTAGTCCCCCTTTCTCAAAGGGGGATGTCTGCGAAGCAGACAGAGGGATTCTGGTGGGTCTGCGGCAAAGCCGCGGGGCCTCAATTCTCTTCACTCAAATCTCAATTCTTCCTGAAACCCCCGTCGCAGTCATTTACCAGGGAGATCTCTCGACTCTTCGTAGCTGTAGCTATTCTTAACAGTAGAGTCACTCACCCGTTTACCACCGCTCGAGATGACGGGGTGTGGGTAATGTCAATAGAAATGTCAACGCAGTTGCGAATCTACTCGATCTCGGTCTCTATCTCGATCTCACCAGCGCCGCCACCTTCCCCTCAGCCACCTCAGCCACTTCAGCCACCTTAGCCACCCATTGCCGCAGGCCGGTCCGCTCAAGGCTGAAGGCTCCACATGGCCGCATGACGCTCACTCCAATCAAAAAAGCCGTGAAAATGATTTCTCATTTTCACGGCTATCCTATCAGACGATTACCAGAAATACACCAGGGCGAAGGCGGCCACGAAGAAGCGGTAGATGGCGAAGCCTGTCAGTGTGGAGGTATTCAGGAATTTCAGGAACCAGAGGATGGAGGCGTAGGCCACCACAAAGGCGGTGACGAAGCCCACGGCCAGGACGCCCAGGTCTCCGAAGGACAGGTTTTCAATGACCTTCAGGAGGTCGTAGAAGCAGGCCAGGAACATGAGGGGCACCGCCATGATGAAGGTGAAGTCGGCGCCGGCCTTCCGGGAGATACCGAGGAGCAGGCTGCCTGCGATGGTGCTGCCGCTCCGAGAGAAGCCGGGCCACAGGGACAGGCACTGGAAGAGGCCGATGATGAAGGACTGTCTCGTATTGATCTTGTCCACATCGGTAATGGCGAAGGGTTTCCCCTTTCTCGTCTTTTCCGCCACGATCATGAAGATCCCCCCAAGCACGAGGCCGATGATGACGGTGGTGGGGCTGAACAGTTTATGTTTGATGAAGCCGTGGAACAGAAGGCCCATGAGGCAGGCCGGGAACATGGCTACGCACAGGTTGAATACGGAAGGTCCCTTCCTGCGGAACCAGTGATGGGTATTCAGGATATAGGTAAATTTATCGTGGTACACCACCAGCACCGACAGGATGGCGCCGAGCTGGATAAACACGTCGAACAGGTCCGCCAGGGGTCCTTCGAAGCCCAGCATGTGGCCTACGATGATCATATGGCCCGTGGAGGATACAGGGATGTATTCCGTAAGCCCTTCTACAATACCGACAATTAACGCACAGAAATATTCGTACATCTAACACCTCTGACTCAGGAGTCACCGGTTGGGATTCACGGCGCTCACGAAGCCTTCTAATTTATTCTTTACAAAATTAATTATGAGCACATGGCTTTTCCCTTTGGAAAAGTAAATATAGGACGTTTTCGGTTCGCTGCCGGACACATCCATTTCGATGCGGTGGGGTTTCCCATAGACCAGGTCCACCGTGGACACGTCGTCCCCCAGGGCAATGCCCCGTGGCGTCACCATCCGGGTGTCCGTGAGGAAAAGGGCGGAAATGAGGCGGCTCTTCGCGGTAAGACGCACCGCATAGCCCGAGTAATACCAGATTTCCTCCCGGGGATTGGCCATTTTCTTTTCCCATTCTTCGAAATTGTGGGAGGTGAACTGTTTTCCCAGTTCGTAGCCGGCGATATGGAAATCCCGCTCCGGCAGGAAGGATTTGCCCTTCACGTCTTCATAGGACGTCGGCGGCTGTTTTTCTTTATTTTCCAGGACCTTCATGGAAATCCGGGAGACCCTGTCCTTTTCCAGGGCAAAAGAAATTTCTTTCTTCCCCATGGTATAGACCAGGAAGAACTCCTTATTTTCCCCATCCCAGAAAACCTGGGACGGCCGGCCATAGCGGCGGAGCACGTTTTCCCGGCTGCTGCCCACATGGATGTCCCGATGGGTCATGTATTTTTCCCCGGCCACCCTGATTTCTGTGATGCCTTTCCCCGGTAGGTCAAAGTCCGAAGGCAGGTCCTTCCGGTGGGAGTAGTCCTGGAGCAGGGAAATATAGCCCCTGGCTTCGATTCCCTCCCAGCCGTAGATGTCCATGGTATTGCTGTGGGAAATGGTCTCCGCCTTCCCCCAGCCCTTCTCCGCCTGGCCAAAGGAATCCCCCAGCTTCACAGATTTCACGGTGAAATCGGCGTCCTTCAAAGCGGAACCATCGAGGGAAAGGAGGGGCTCCTTCTCGGCATCCTTCTTTTCCGTCTCCTTCTTCTCCCCTGCCTTATCCTTAGAAGCGGCGGGAGAACCGGTGCCGGAAGAAGCGATCCCTGTCCCCTGCCCCGCAGAAACGGCAGGAGCCGCCTCCACTCCCATAGAGCCACACGAAAAGATGAAGCCAGAAAGCAAAGCAGCAATGACAGCTATTTTCACCGTATTTTTCATAGACAGCCTCCTCCGGTAACCAAATCCATACCTGTTTATTATGCTAGTATTGCTTACTCCTGTCAAGGATAGAATGGAAAATGGAAACAATACGTAAGAAAGTGTTTATATAAAGTTTAGGGGGGAGTGGCTGGCATGCGTGCGACCGGGCGTGGGCATTGAGCCTTCAGCCTTGAGCCTTGAGCGGGTCAGGCCCTCTGGGCCGGATGACGGGTGAATGGGTTTTCGGCCACAATGGCCGGGGCTTCCAGCTGCCAGCGGCTGGCTTTCAGGAAAGCTGGTCAGCCAGCGGCGCATCCATCCCATCTGTACCCATGAATCCATCCTGCGGCTTTGCCGCGCCCCTTCTCTAAAGGGCTGCATGTTTGGGGATGTCTCACAAGGAGCGTCAACCCTTCGATCGAGGCTTTCGGTAATCAAGTGCCCCCTTAGAGATGGAGGTCCTGCATAGGACCTCCAAGTTTGGCCTGAATACAAAAGGCGCTTAGCCTGCCCATCAAAGCGCCTTCCTTTTAGGCCAAACGGGGGCAGGCCAAAGGCCAGGGGATGGATGCGCCGCAGGCTGATAATCTCGATCTCGGTCTCGACCTCGATCTCGTTTGACGGAGGTTAGCTGATGAAGCGCCGCAGGCTGATTTTATGCGGCGCTAGCCGCGAATGAGTAGTCCCCCTTTCTCAAAGGGGGATGTCACGAAGTGACAGAGGGATTCTGGTGGGTTTGCGGCGAAGCCGCGGGACCTCAAATCTCAACTCTCTTTCCTCAACTCTTTCTTTGAACCCCCGTCACAGTCATTTACCAGGGAGATCTCTCGACTCCTCGTAGCTGTAGCGATTCTTATCAGTAGAGACACTTAGCATGCTGCCACCGCTCGAGATGACGTTAGAGGGGAAGTGTCAGATCGTGAAGTAAGACCGCTGATGGGTAGCCCGCTGATGGGTAGCCTCCTTCCCCGGGAAGGCGAGGGTCCTGCAGCGGACCCTCGAGCCGGGCCCAAGTTGGTGCCTTTACTGCACAATAAGACGCCTTCCTTTTAGGGCCCGGCGGTGGCTGCGAAGCAGACGGAGGTTAGCTGTTGGATGCGCCGCAGGCGGATTTTATGCGGCGCTAGCCGCGAATGGGTAGTCCCCCTTTCCCAAAGGGGGATGTCACGAAGTGACAGAGGGATTCTGATGGGTCTGCGGCGAAGCCGCTGGACCTCAATTCTCTTTACTCAAGCCTCAATTCTTCTGAAAACCTCATCATAGTCATCTACCAGAGAGATCTCTCGACTCATCGAAGCTGTAGCGATTCTTATCAGTAGAGTCACTCAGCATTCTTCCTCCGCTCGAGATGACGGTTTGGGTGTAGTGTCAGGTAGTGCAGTGAATGAGCTAACCGTTAGCCTCCTTCCCTGGGAAGGCGAGGTGTCCTGCATAGGACCCTCGAGCCGGGCCCAAGTTGGCGCTTTTTCTGCACATTAAAGCGCCTTCCTTTCAGGGCCCGGCGGTGGCGCCGAAGGCTACGGAGGTTAGCTGATGGAACTCCGCAGGCTGATTTTATGCGGCGCTAGCCGCCAATGAAAAGTTCCCCTTTTTCAAAGGGGGATGTCACGAAGTGACAGAGGGATTCTGGTGGGTTTGCGGCGAAGCCGCGGGACCTCAAATCTCAACTCTCTTTCCTCAACTCTTTCTTTGAACCCCCGTCACAGTCATTTACCAGGGAGATCTCTCGACTCCTCGTAGCTGTAGCGATTCTTATCAGTAGAGACACTTAGCATGCTGCCACCGCTCGAGATGACGTTAGAGGGGAAGTGTCAGATCGTGAAGTAAGACCGCTGATGGGTAGCCTCCTTCCCCGGGAAGGCGAGGGTCCTGCAGCGGACCCTCGAGCCGGGCCCAAGTTGGTGCCTTTACTGCACAATAAGACGCCTTCCTTTTAGGGCCCGGCGGTGGCTGCGAAGCAGACGGAGGTTAGCTGTTGGATGCGCCGCAGGCGGATTTTATGCGGCGCTAGCCGCGAATGGGTAGTCCCCCTTTCCCAAAGGGGGATGTCACGAAGTGACAGAGGGATTCTGATGGGTCTGCGGCGAAGCCGCTGGACCTCAATTCTCTTTACTCAAGCCTCAATTCTTCTGAAAACCTCATCATAGTCATCTACCAGAGAGATCTCTCGACTCATCGAAGCTGTAGCGATTCTTATCAGTAGAGTCACTCAGCATTCTTCCTCCGCTCGAGATGACGGTTTGGGTGTAGTGTCAGGTAGTGCAGTGAATGAGCTAACCGTTAGCCTCCTTCCCTGGGAAGGCGAGGTGTCCTGCATAGGACCCTCGAGCCGGGCCCAAGTTGGCGCTTTTTCTGCACATTAAAGCGCCTTCCTTTCAGGGCCCGGCGGTGGCGCCGAAGGCTACGGAGGTTAGCTGATGGGTGCGCCGCAGGCTGACAATCTCGATCTCGGTCTCAGCCTCGATCTCATCCAGGGGCACTCGCTGACGAATAGTCTCACAAAGGTAATATCTATATGTCAAGTAATCCGTACCCATGCAGCCTCTTAGCAACGCCACAGGATGGATGCGGCGGAGCCGCTATCGTATTTCATAAGGCGGCGCTTCCAAATTTGTGCGCCGCCACCACCACTCCTCACTCCTCACTCCTCACTCCTCATTCCTAACTATTCCAAAGCCACGGTCCGTACGCACGACGCCTACTCACCCCAACAAAAAAGCCCCTTTCGGGGCTTTTTTGTCAATTATCAGCAGTATTTCAGGCTGTCCTGGAGGCGGGAGAGGGATTTTTCTCTTCCAAAGAGGGCCATCATTTCATAGAGGCCCGGGCCTTTGGTGACGCCGGTCAATGCAATGCGGACCGGTTCGAAGGCGGCTTTGCCTTTGATGCCTGTTTCTTTCATGAGGGCGGAGAAGCATTTCTTGATGGACTGTTCGTCGAATGTTTCCAGTCCCTTCAGAGCTTCCGCGAATTTACGGATGATTTCGCCGCTTGTTTCCTGTTTCATGATTTCCAGGGCTTCGGGGTCTGTCACTTCCGGCAGGTCTTCGAAGAAGAGTTTCACGTTCTCCGGAGCCTGGGCGCCGTAGTAGAGGTGGTCACGGACGTACCAGACCACCTTTGTGAGCCAGTCTTTCTGTTCCGCGGAGAGGGGGCTCTTCACATAGCCCGCTTTTTCGATGAACGGGAGTGTCAGGTCCAGCAGGGCTTCGGGGGACAGTTTCTTCATGTACTGGAAGTTGATCCAGTTCAGTTTTTCGATGTCAAAGACCGCGTCGTTGGAGGAAACCCGTTTCATGGAGAACTGTTTGATCAGTTCTTCCCGGGTGAAGATTTCCTGCTCTCCCTTGGGAGCCCAGCCGAGGAGGGCCAGGTAGTTCACCATGGCGTCGGGGAGGTAGCCCATGTTCTTGTATTCGAAGACGGAGGTAGCGCCGTGGCGTTTGCTCATCTTCTTGTGGTCAGCACCGAGGATCAGGGAAATGTGGCCGAACCGGGGGATCGGATAGCCCAGGGCTTCGTAGATGGCCAGCTGGCGGGGGGTGTTGGACAGGTGTTCTTCGGCCCGGATGACGTCGGTAACGCCCATGAGAGAGTCATCGATGACTACGGCAAAGTTGTACACCGGAATGCCGTCGGATTTCACGATGATGAAGTCCCCTACGTTGGCTGCCTGGAATTCCACGTGGCCGCGGACCATGTCATCGAAGGCAAAGACCCCGTCCTTACGGACTTTGAGGCGGATAACCGGCTTCCTGCCTTCTGCCTTGTATTGGGCGATCTGTTCTTCTGTCAGGTGGCGGCAGTGGTCGTCGTATACCGGGGTCTGGCCGGCAGCGACCTGTTTCTTCCGGCTTTCTTCCAGTTCTTCTTCGCTGCAGTAGCAGTAGTAAGCCTTTCCTTCGTCCAGGAGGCGCTGTACTTCTTTCTTGTAGATGTCAAGCCGTTCTGTCTGGCGGTAGGGACCGTTCGGGCCGCCCACATCGATGCCTTCGTCCCAGTTGAGACCCAGCCATTTCAGGGAAGCTTTGATATTTTCTTCCGATTCCCGGGAGGAACGCTTCAGGTCCGTATCTTCGATGCGGACGAGGAACGTGCCGCCGGCATGGCGGGCTACGAGCCAGTTAAATAAAGCGGAGCGGGCGCCGCCGATATGGAACGGGCCTGTGGGGCTTGGTGCAAAACGGACTTTCAGTTTCTTTTCCATTAGTTACTCCTCCTGAATACGATGGCGGAAGCCATGGCCGCGATTCCTTCCCTGCGGCCTACAGCTCCCAGTTTTTCATTGGTTGTTGCTTTGATACCCACGTCCATGGGCAATATATCCAATATGCCGGCGATTCTTTCTTTCATGGCCGGAATATACTGGGCAAGTTTTGGCTTTTCGGCTATCACCGTGGAATCGATATTTCCTACGGCATACCCCTCTTTTTCGATGATTTCCTTCACTTCTGCCAGGAGGCGGCTGCTGTCGGCGCCTTCGAAGCGGTCATCGGTATCGGGGAAATAGTGGCCGATATCCGGAAGCCCGCAGGCTCCCAGGAGGGCATCCATGATGGCATGAAGCAGCACGTCGGCGTCGGAGTGGCCCAGAAGCCCTCCGGTATCGGAAATCTTAAGGCCACCGAGATACAGGGGCCGGCTGTCATCGAACCGGTGGATATCGTAGCCCTGGCCCACCCGGAAGGGGCAGCGGTCTTTCCGGAGCATCTGCCCCAGCCGCTCCATGTCTTCGGGGGTGGTGACTTTGAAGAACCGTTCCTTCCCCGGAATGAGCTGCACCGGCACCCCCAGTTTTTCAAGCACCGACGCATCGTCGGTGAAGGTGCCGCCTTTAGCGAGGAAATCTACGGCCCGCTGGAACAGGTCCGTCAGGGCGCCCTGGGGGGTCTGGGCCCGGAAAAGGGTGCTCCGTTCCGGCGTTTCCACGATATGTCCCTCCTCCACCTTCTTGATGGTGTCGATGCAGGGCACCCCCACCGCCACGGCAGGGTTTTCATCGGAAATGGCCCGGAAGGCCTCATCGATGGTTTCCCCATCCACCAACGGCCTGGCGCCGTCGTGGACCAGGACCTTGTCGGAATCCCTGGACACCAGGGAGAATCCGTTCTTCACGGACCCCGCCCGGTCTTCTCCGCCATTGGCGAAGAGTACTTTCACCCTGTGGGGAATGGAAGAAACGATGGACTCAAAAACGGGCCGTTCCTCGGGCTTCGTCACGATGACCAGTTCCGAAAGGAGATGGCTCTTGAATACGTTTCTCAGGGTGTAGTAAATCAAAGGGTGGCCTTCGCAGGTAAGGAGGAGCTTGTTCAGGGATGCCTGCATGCGGCTCCCGCTCCCTGCGGCCACCAGTATAAGACTATTGATCATTGTCATCCAGCTTTGCAAAAATCATTTTTCCTGCGGAGGTCTGCAGGACAGACGTAATAATGACGGGCACTTCCTTGCCGATGGCATGGCTGCCGTTTTCCACCACGATCATGGTGCCGTCTTCCAGGTACGCCACGCCCTGGTCTTCTTCCTTCCCCTGCTTCACGAGCTGCACGAAGAGCTGCTCCCCAGGGATTACCGCCGGCTTCAGGGCAATGGCCAGGTCATTGATATTGAGGACGCTCACCCCCTGGAGCTCTGCCACCTTGTTCAGGTTGTAATCGTTGGTGACGATTTTGTACCCCTTCTGCCGGGCCAGCTTCACCAGCTTCGAATCCACTTCCGTCATGTCTTCGAAATCATCGGTGATGATGTGGAAATCTTTGCTGTTCTTCTTGATGTGGTTCAGGATATCGAGACCCCGGCGGCCCCGGTTCCGCTTCAGCACGTCGGAGCTGTCGGCAATCTTCTGGAGTTCCTCCAGCACGAATACCGGCACATAGAGAGGCCCTTCCAGGAAGCCGGTCTTATAGATATCTGCGATACGGCCATCGATGATGATGTTCGTATCCAGCAGCTTTCCTTCCTTCTTTGCCTTCCCCTTCTTCCGGTCCGTTTCCGCATGGAGATGGAGCCAGCTGGCCATTTCCGATTTCTTGGAAACCGCCAGGTGCATGCCCAGGTAGCCCAGGATAATGCTCAGGGCCACGGATACGTAGGGTCCGATGTAGGGCACACTGATGAAGGCCAGGCCCACCAGGTTCGCAATGATGAGGCCCAGGAACAGGCCCAGGGTGCCGGCGATGAGGTCCTGCACCGACATGGAAGCCAGGGACTTTTCCACCTTCGACGTGAAGGCGAACAGGCACCGGTTCAGGTACGGCGAAACGAAGCAGCCGAAAATAGCGCCCAATATGCCGCCAAGAAGCATGGCGCCCAGGGACATAAAGGTGACGCCAAGAATGGTCTCCGTCAGAATCGAATTCGGCAGGAGCGCAGCCAGTACAGTCTCTCCCTGTCTGGATAAAACGATACCAAGAACAGTAAAGAGCAATATGAATATTCCTCTTAATATTTTTTCCGGCATCTTACAATTCCTCTGTTATAAATCCCATTTAAAGAAAATCATCCAATCTCAATGATAGTAACTATAAAAATCCACGCCTCCACGAGGGCAGGATAATGTAAACGCTTTTTCATCATTTAATTATACCAAATCGGATAACTATTTTATACAGGAATTATGAAATTTTTATGAAAATTGTGGACATCGGGAGAACGGCGTGTGAACGGGCGGGGGCTTTGAGCCTTCAGCCTTCAGCCTTGAGCTGGACAGGCCCCTTGGGCCGGATGACAGGTGGCTGGGTTTTCGGCCACAATGGCGGGGGCTTCCAGCTTCTAGCGGCTAGCTTTCAGGAAAGCCGGTCAGCCAGCGGCGCATCCATCCCATCTGTACCCATGAATCCATCCTGCGGCTTTGCCGCGCCCCTTCTCTAAGGGGCTGCATGTTTGGGGATGTCTCACAAGGAGCGTCAACCCTTCGATCGAGGCTTTCGGTAAGCAAGTGCCCCCTTAGAGATGGAGGTCCTGCATAGGACCTCCAAGTTTGGCCTGAATACAAAAGGCGCTTAGCCTGCCCATCAAAGCGCCTTCCTTTTAGGCCAAACGGGGGCAGGCCAAAGGCCAGGGGATGGATGCGCCGCAGGCTGATTCTATGCGGCGCCAGCCGCGAATGAGTAGTCCCCCTTTTTCAAAGGGGGATGTCACGAAGTGACAGAGGGATTCTGGTGGGTCTGCAGCGAAGCCGCGGGGCCTCAATTCTTCAAAAAACGTCACAGTCATTTACCAGAGAGATCTCTCGACTCATCGAACCTGTAGCTATTCTTATCAGTAGAATCACTTAGCATTCTTCCTCCGCTCGAGATGACGGTTTGGTGGTAGTGTCACATCGTGCGGTGAAACCACTGAGGGGCAGCCTCCTTCCCTGGGAAGGCGAGGTGTCCTGCATAGGACCCTCGAGCCGGGCCCAAGTTGATCGGCCAGCCGCCAAAAGGAAAGCGCTTTGATGTGCAGCAAAAGCGCCAACTTGCGGCTGGCTTGCAGGTCCTATGCAGGACCTGCACACCTTTACTGCACATTAAAGCGCCTTCCTTTCAGGGCCCGGCGGTGGCGCCGAAGGCGACGGAGGTTAGCTGATGGATGCGCCGCAGGCTGATTCTTTGCGGCGGAGCCGCTGATTCCCCTTATGCCCCCGGTGCGAAGCACCCACAACCTGGTTGGCGAGCGCAGCGATGCCAACCCACCACCCTTATGAACCATCCACCGGTCTGGGGCATCAGTCATCCCGCATATCCCGCGGCGAAAGCCGCTGGCGTGTATCATAAGGCGGCGCTATATGAATTGTGCGCCGCCACCACCCCCTCAGCCACCTCAGCCACTTTTCACCGTCCCATGGCGTTGTAACCCCGTCACAGTCATTTACCAGGGAGATCTCTCGACTCATCGTAGCTGTAGCTATTCTTGACTGCAGCATCACTACTCCGCTTACCACCGCTCGAGATGACGGGGTATGGGTAGTGTCGATTGGAATGGCGACGAAGTTGCGAATGTACTCGATGTCGATCTCGGCCTCGATCTCACAAGTGCCTCCCCCTCAGCCACCTCAGCCACCTTAGCCACCTGGTGTTAGCACGACGTCCAGCCATATAACTTAAAAAGCAGCGCCCAAGGGCGCCGCTTTTCCATCAGTTCGTCTTGATATCTCCCTGGTCCCTTGTTTCCGCTCCTTCGGCGGGGCTGGGGTAGAAGTACATGATCCGGTCCGGGCGGAACATGTTGGTTGCCAGCCGTTTGGCGAGGATCGGGGTCATGGCCTGTTCGAAGTCCACCACGTCTCTTGGGGAAAGGATAGTGTCTTCCACCAGTACGATGATCACCGGGTTCACTTCCGGTGCGTTTTCCGGTACTTCGCTCCGGTCCAGGGGAATGCTGAATATGAGCCGTACGGTGGCCACATACTGTTCTTTGTAATCAAAAATCGTACCGCGGTACGTATTTTCCCAGAGTGTCCGCATCAGGTCGATGCGGTAGGGATCCTGTTTCAGTTCATCTGCCATACAAATAACCTCCCATGGGAGCTTACAGCTCCTTAATGTATCAGTATTATTGTACCCCAAGGGCCGGGTAAGGGGAAGAGGGAGGATAGGAAACGATTGGAGTCACCTGGAGCGGGGCTGCTAGCTCCTAGCTTCTAGCTTCTAGGAAAACTAATCTGCCTACGGCATGAAAAAGCAGCCGAAGGGGCATAGCTGAAGCGCCGCAGGCTTATGAGCTTTCCTAGCTGCTAGCAGCTAACAGCTAGAAGCCCCCGCCCGTTCGTACGCACCCCCATCCACACAAGCGCCGCAGGCTGACCAGCTCAAGGCTGAAGGCTCAAGACCCCGCCCCCCCAGTGCCTCCAACCGTTCCCATAGAAAAAAGCCCGGGATTTCTTCCCGAGCTCTCTTATCCGCTTATTCCGCAGAAATGAACATGGGGTACAGGGGCTGTCCGCCGTCGTACATTTCGAAGGTCAGATCGGGGTATTTCTTTTCTGCCTTGTCCAGTTCTTTCCGGCAGTCCTCTTCGGAGAGGTCTTTGCCGTAGTACACGGTGACGATTTCCGTATCTTCCGTGGTAATGATGTCCAGCACCTTTTCAAAGCAGGTGGTGAAGTCTTTTTCCGCCACCACTTCGTGGTTCCTGGTGAGGCCCATGAAGTCGTCTTTGTGAATCACCGACTTGCCTACCACGCTGTCCCTGACAGCGGTGGTAATCATGGCGGAGGTGATGTCTCCCATCCGTTCTGTCATGGCAGTGAGGTTATCTTCGATGGTATTCTCTTCGGAGAATGCCATGGCTGCTGCCAGGCCTTCCATGGGGTTCGTGGAGGGAACGATGTGGACTTTTTCACCCAGCATTTTCTTCAGCTGTTGGGCAGCAAGGAGGATGTTCTTGTTGTTCGGGAGGATGATGTATTTTTCATACTGCCCGTTGTCCATGCCCTGGTTCAGTTCCTGCACCGAGGGGTTCATGGACTGGCCACCGGAAACCACGTCGGCTCCCAGTTTTTTGAAGAGTTCTGTCCAGCCGTCACCGGAAACGACGGTGAGGATGCCCAGGGGTTTCTTGGCCATTTTCTGCTGTTTTTCTTTGTTCCTATGGAACTGGTCCACCATGTTGTCGCACTTGATATCGTGGAGAGTGCCCCAGTCGGCAGCCATGTCGAGGACGTGGCCCGGGCGCTGGGCGTGGATGTGGACCTTTACGAGGTTATCCCCTTCGGCAACGATCATGGATTCGCCCCAGGGGGACAGTTTCTTTCTGACTTCCTTCGCCCTGATCTTGCAGGGGCTGATGATGAATTCCGTGCAGTAAGGATATTCGATGGAGAATGTTTCGCCCTTCGCTTCCAGACGGCTGATGACGGGTTTCACGTCCACCTTTACGTCTTCCACTTTGCCGGTAAGGCCGTTCAGGCAGCCCATGAGGAAGAAAATGAGTCCCTGGCCGCCGGCATCGACTACGTTGGCGTCCTTCAGGATCTGGAGCTGTTCCGGAGTCTTTGCCAGGGCTTCATTGCCGCAGCGGATGGAGGCTTCTAAAATTTTGGAGAAATCGGTCTCTGTACGGATGATTTCTCTTGTACCCTTGGCAATGCCCCGGGCTACGGAAAGGATGGTGCCTTCCACCGGTTTGGTGACTGCCCGGTAGGCATAGAGGATGCCGTACTGGAAGGCTTTGCTCATCTGTCCGCAGGAAGCGGTCTTCTTGCCGTGGAGTCCCCGGCTGATGCCGTGGATGATCTGGGACAGGATGACGCCGGAATTGCCCCGAGCCCCCATGATGGCACCGGCAGCCGCCTTTTCCGCCAGGATGCCTACGGGCTGGTCCGGCTTTTCATCGGCCACCATGCTGTACATGGATTTCAGGGTATTCAGCATGTTGTTTCCCGTATCCCCATCGGGCACAGGGAATACGTTCAGCTGGTTGATGATTTCGTATTTTTTCTGGAACAGCTGGTACGCGCCGATCAGCATGTTCTTGAAGCGAACCCCATCAATAATATTATACATGTTCTACTCCCCCATTATTTGGCACTTTCAAATATAATTCCCGTCAGGCCAGGCCCCAGATAAGATGCCAGAACAGGGGTCCCGGTGGAAAGGGTGACTTCGATGTCCGGATATTCTTCCTGCACCCGGGCCTGGAGGGCTTTCCCGCCCTCTTCGTTTTCTATATGGACGATGCCGATCCGCTTGCACGGGGAATTGGCGTGGAGGTAGTCAATCATGGCGGCGGTGGCTTTCTTGCCCGTCCGCACTTTGGCCAGTACGTCCACTTCATTCTTGTCGTTCAGGAAAATGACCGGCTTGATTTTCAGGATGCTGCCGATGAGGCCGGCGGCTTTACCGATGCGGCCGCCCCGGCGCAGATAGTCCAGCGTGTCCACGGTGAAGGTGGTTCTCAGGTTCTCTGCCGATTTCTCGAGGGCTTTGCTGATTTCTTCAAAAGAAAGGCCCTGGTCAATGAAATCCAGTGCATCTTCCAGGATTTCCATCATACCGATGGCGGTGGTCCTGGGAATTGATGACGGTAATGTTCTTCCGTCCGCTCTGCCGCGCGGCAAGAACGGCGCCGTTGTAGGTGCCGCTGACGCCGGAAGTAATGCAGATCACGATAATGGGGTCTTCCTTCGGAATGGTTTCAAACATCTTCAGGAAATCCCCGGTACTGGGCTGGCTGGTAGGAACCGCCTTCTTCGTGCTTTCGGAATAGTCGATGACCTGTTCAATGGTGGCTTCGTATTCCGGCACGTACTCCCCTTTCACGGAAATGAAGAGGGGAATCACATGTACATTGGCATGGTCTTCCAGAAATTTCTTCGGAACCGCTGCCGTACTGTCTACTACTATCTGAATCATGGGTGAGCGTCCTTCCTTGTTATTTTTGTTCTTTCGCTTTTCTTTCTGCCTTCCGGGCAGCTTTCCTTTCGGCGAATTCCTTCAGGAGCTGCTGGTAGTCATCTTCGTCGTAGCCGTTGGTAGCAAGGATGTATTCTTTAATTTTCTTCCGCTGCAGGGCCACGTTCATGGCAGAAAGTTCGAAGGGATCCAGGGAAATCCGGGCAAGCATTTCGCCGGTGGAAGAGTACCCCACAATACCCTCCCCCAAGAGGTCCACCAGCTTTTCTCTCTTCACAGATTCGCAGAAGGTGCGGAAAAACTTCTCCGCCTCTTTGATCATACGGTCACGAATCCGCTTGTATTCTTCCGCTTTATCCGCAGGAATCCGGAATCCATCGACTTCTACATATTTATTGGGTAAGTTAAACATAGTATCACCTGTTGATTTTATATTTATCCACTATATCTAAGTGTATCGCCCAAGAGAGTTTTGGTCAAGTTTAATCGGTCAATTATGTAGAAAAGATAGGAGATCGAGGGAAATAGGGCCGGAGTCCCTGACAGTGAGGAGTGAGGAGTTAGGAGTGCGGAGTGGTGGTGCGCCGCATCAGAATACTATGGCGGCGCAGAGTTTGTATTCAGCGGCTTTACCGCGGATGTCCTGCGGCTGGATGCCGTGTGAACGGATGGGGCCTTGGGCCTTCAGCCTTGAGCCTTGAGCCTTGAGCTGGACAGGCCCTGCGGGAGAATTAGATTTAGTGGCCAGGCCTAGGTCTAGGTGGACAGGCCCTGTGGACCGGTCCCATCAGTTTTCATCAGCTATCCTCAGCCCCGTGGGCAGCTCCTTCCCCAGGAAGGAGCCTCGTGCTGAGGCAATTGCACGATTTGGGGGATAGAGCCATCAAGAACCCATCTGCGGCTTCGCCGCGAATCGTTAGCCTCCTTCCTTGGGAAGGAGGTGGCTGCGAAGCAGACGGAGGTTAGCTATTGGGTGCGCCGCAAGCTGAATTCGCGGCGCCAGCCGCTATCAGGCAGTCCCCCTTTCTCAAAGGCAGCAGTCCTGCAGAGGACTGCTGAGCCAGGCCTATATTGGCGCCTTTACTGCACACTAAGGCGCCTTCCTTTTGTGGCCTGGCCGGAGGATGTCACGAAGTGACAGAGGGATTCTGGTGGGTTTGCGGCGAAGCCGCGAGACCGGGGCTCTCAACTCTCTTTCCTCAACTTTTTCTTTGAACCCCCGTCGTAGCCATTTACAAGGGAGATCTCTCGACTCCTCGTAGCTGTAGCTCAAGAATAGATTTGAGAGTTGAGTGAAGAGAGTTGAGATCCAGCAGCTTCGCTGCAATCAAGTATCATAAGGCGGCGCTATATGAATTGTGCGCCGCCACCTTCCCTTCAGTCACCTCAGACACCTTAGTCCCCTCAGCCACTTTCCCCTGCCCCATAGCGTTGTAACACCGTCATAGTCATTTACGAGAGAGATCTCTCGACTCATCGTAGCTGTAGCTATTCTTATCAGTAGAGACACTTAGCATGCTGCCACCGCTCGAGATGACGTTAAAGAGGAAGAGTCAGATTGTGCGGTGAAACCGCGAATCGTTAGTCTCCTTCCTCGGAAGGCGGGGGTGCTTCGGCCGGGCTCTAAGGTGCTCGCTTAGTGTGCAGGAACGGCTCGCAAAAGAGCCCGGCTTGGGCATCCTCTGCAGGATGCCCACAGAGGACCCTCGAGCCGGGCCCAAGTTGGTGCCTTTACTGCACACTAAGGCACCTTCCTTTCGGGGCCCGGCGGTGGCACCGTAGGCGACAGAGGTTAGCTGATGGGTGCGCCGCAGGCTAATCACCTCGATCTCGGCCTCGACCTCGATCTCATTTAGACAGAGGGATTCTGACGGGATTGCGGCAAAGCCGCGGGGCCGGGGCTCTCAATTCTCAACTCTTTTTCAGAAATACACTTCCGTCACGCCGGCTCCTCCGTTGGCGGGGTCTGCTTCGTGGAATTCGGTGACGAAGTTCAGGGTGCGCAGGTAGTCCTGTACTCCCCGCCGGAGGCTGCCGGTGCCTTTGCCGTGGATGATGCGGACCGGGGAGACGCCGGCCATGAAGCATTCGTTCAGGAACCGGTCCACTTCCGGGATGGCCTCGTCCACCGTTTTCCCGATGATATTGAGTTCCGTATGGACGGCGGTCACAGAGCGGGTCATGGGCGCCTTTTTATGGGCATAGGGGTTCTTGAATGTTTCTTTCTTCGGTTTCACCGCTTTGAAGAGGTGGTCCGGCGTCACTTTCACCTGGATGAGTCCGCAGCGGACGGTGACCTGATTCCGGCTCACGCTGACGATGGATCCTTCGCTTTCGATGGTGTCGATGTAGACCCAGGTGCCTTTCTTGATATCTTCCTTCGGCAGCGGGTCCCGCCGGTTTTCTTTGCCTGGCACGGCAATGCCGTTCACCCGGCCCCGGACTTCGGAGATCTTGTCTCCCAGTTTTTCCCTGGACAGGGCGCTGGCACTCTTTTTCAGGTCTTTGATGATGGATTCCGACTGCACCCGGAGGTCCCGTTTCATGGATTCCGCTTCTTCCCGGGCTTTTTCGAGGATACGGTCTTTCCGCTGATAGAATTCATCCCGGGCGGACTCGAGCTGGTTCTTCAGCTGTTCCGCCTGGGTGAGGGTCTTCATGGTTTCCTCTTTTTCTTTGGCGATTTCCCGGCTCTGCCGGTTCAGCCGTTCCATGACTTCGTCCATGTTATGGAGGGGCGATTCGTTCTTCAGCTGGATGGCCCGGCCCAGGATGACGTCGGGCATGCCGAAGCGGCGGCAGATGTTGAAGGCGTTGCTGTTTCCCGCTACGCCGATGATGAGGCGGTACGTGGGGGCCAGTGTCTTTTCATCAAATTCCACGAAGGCATTCTGGATGCCCCGGGTTTCATAGGCCAGTTTCTTCATTTCGCTGAAATGGGAGGTAATGATGGCAGGAGCCCCCTTCATTTGGAGGTATTCCGTCACCGACTGGGCCAGGGCCGCCCCTTCTACGGGGTCCGTACCGGATCCCAGTTCGTCCAGCAGCACCAGGTCCTTCTCTCCCACCGTGGGCAGGAAGGAAACGAGCTGGGTAATGTAGCTGGAGAAGGTGGACAGGTTGTCCTGGATGCTCTGCTCATCGCCGATGATGGCATAAATATGGTCGTACACCGGAAGGGAGGAGCCCTCGGCCGCCGGAATGAAGAGGCCCGACTGGTTCATGAGGGAAAGGAGGCCCGCCGTCTTGATGGCAATGGTTTTGCCGCCGGCGTTGGAGCCGGTGATGATGAGGATGTTAAATGTCTTTCCCAGGGTCATGGATACCGGAACCACCTTGTCTTCCGGAATCAGGGGGTGCCTGGCTTTCCGGAGGTCCAGCACCTGCCCCTTAGAGCGGACGGCTTTCACGGCCTTCATGGAAAGGGCAAGCCGGGCCCGGGCGAAGATGAATTCCAGTTCCGTAGCCAGGTGGCAGTTGTTCCTCGTCACTTCCACGGTCTTCTTCACTTCTTCCGTGAGGTCCCGGAGGATTTCCTGGATTTCCTGCTTTTCCGCCGCCGTCATTTCGGCCAGGTCATTGTTCAGTTCCACTGATACCATGGGTTCCATGAACAGGGTCTGCCCCGTGGAGGACCGGTCATGGACGATGCCGGAAAATTTATACCGGTACTCTTCCTTCACCGGCACCACGTAGCGGCCGTTCCGCTGGGTGATGATGGCATCCTGCAGGTAAGGGGCCATGTCCTTGTCCTGGAGGATGTGCTGGAAGGACCGGCGGATGCGGGACTTCACAGTCTCCTTCTGGGTCCGGATGCGGGAGAGCTTCAAAGAGGCACTGTCCTTCACTTCCCCGTGGTCGTCAAAGACCCGGTGAATCCGGTCGATGAGGCTGTCCTGGGGCACAATGAGGGCGGAGAGCTCTTCCAGTGCCGGGTACATGAGGTGCTTTTCCCCTTCGAAGTAGTGGTGCATCTTCTTGTAGGTGTCCAGGGAGTTCGCCAGGTCCAGGAATTCCCTGGCCGAAAGGGTGCTGTCCTTTTCCGCCTTCTTCAGAAGGGGCCGGATGTCGTAGGTCTCCCCCAGGGGCGTGGTGATTTCCTTTTCCAGGAGCACCGAAGCTTCATCGGTTTCTTCAAGGCTCTTTTCCACCACCTCCGGCACATAGGAGGGCGTCAGGTGGAGGGCCCGTTCCTTCGAGAGCGTGGAGGGCGAAAGGTCCGCCAGTTTTTCCCGAATCTTATCAAATTCCAGTATTTCCAGTATATCTTTTTCCATTACATGACTCCTTTGAAGAAGTGGCCCCTCGTCACGTCCCGTTCTTCGTCCGGTGAGGGCGCCGGCGTTCTGCCTTCCAGTATGTCTATCGTTTCACGAACCAGGGGTTCTATATTTCTATCTTCGCTGCGCAGGTCCATGACGAGCCCCGTGAGGCCACTCTTCACAAGGCGGTCCATATAGGGCAGCATGGAAAGGACGCTGCTGTTTAAAATGTGCATGTGGCACCATTCATCGGTCCTTACAGGGAAACGGCGTCCCTTTTCGTCTTCCAGGAAATAGCGGCGCTCCATGCAGTAACCGGGACAGTGGTTCTTGTCCACCTCTCCCATGGCGGCGTTGATGGCGCAGTATTCGGACACCATCATTTCCGTGCGGCCGTATACGAGGGCCCACAGGGGAATGGAGGATGCCCTCGCCATGTCCCGGATCTGGGGCAGCGTGGCCTCTTCGGACACCATGGCACCGCTGATACCCCAGCTCTCCACTTCATGGATGGCGGGGCTGTTGAACAGGTTGAAGGAGGTGCCGGCGATAAGGGGGATGGAAATCCCCTTTTCTTTGAGCACTTCCAGCACACCCGGATATTCCGCCATAAGGCCGTCAGGGCCAAGGGCTGCCAGTTCTTCGATGATCCGGTCTTCCTTCTCCCGGTTCTTTTCCCGTACCACCCGGGGCAGGGCGAAATAAAGGGCGCATCCCTTTTCTCCGGCAAAGAACAGGGCTTTTTCGTAGTCCCCCTTCCGAAGAGGCCGGTGGTCGTAGGATTCGCCGCCGAAAATAAAGGACCGGGCGCCGCCATTGTATCCCTCTTCCAGCTGGGAGAGGGTATTGGTACGGACGATGATATGGGCCTTTCCCCCATCCGGGAGCCGGGCCTTCGTGAAGGGATGGAATGTGACCTTACCCTGGGCCGGGATGGCTGCTTCCTCCCCCTCCGCCCGAAGGGCCGTCATCTTTTCTACCGCTTCCTGGCGCATATGGTTCAGGAGGCTCTTCGGCACCATGCAGCCCTCATTTCGGATGTCCGCTGAAGCCAGGGTGTACCAGGTATTTCCCAGGCGGGCGAGCTGCTTTCTGATATCCTCCTCCGAGGTCACCCGGGATTCTGCCTTCTCCGCCACATACTCCGAGGAAAGGGAGACTTCATGGTCTTCATCGTCCCCTGCGGTAAGGGCGAGGGGCTTTCCGGGTACCGCGCGGAACCGGATATGGAGGGGAATCTTGTGGCCCAGGTCCTTCATGGAAAGGGGACGCTCCTCCTTTTCCATGACCCAGTACACATGGCCCCTCTCTTCGGGCCGCTCTTTCCAGAAAACTTTATAGGACCCATCCCTTTGTTTCTTCACATCGGAAGCAGGAACAAAGGCCATGGTCTTTTTCTTCGTGTCATAGGAAAGGCCGGCCACTTTTCCTTCCGGAAGGGGGAAGGACGGACGGAACAGGAAAAAGGTCCCCCGTACGCTGTCCACTTCCCCTGCGTCCACGCCGTGATTTCCCGGAGCCAGGGCGGTAATCATATGGCCGCCGATGTGGTCATCCAGATAATAGGACGCGTAGCCCCGGTTGAATTCCTTTTCCAGGGAAAGAACCAGAGGTTCCGTATCCATGGACACGCCCGCCTCAGCGGCGTCGATGGCCTTCCGATAGAGGGATACCGTATTGTACACGTATTCCGGGCTCTTCATGCGGCCTTCCACCTTCAGGGACGCAACGCCGGCCTTGAGGAAATCGGAAATACGGCGGATGCCAATCATATCCTTCAGGGAAAGAATGTAATCCCCCCTGTGGTTCCAAACTTTATGATTCTCATCCACCAGGTGGTAAGGCATGCGGCAGGGCTGGGCACAGGCGCCCCGATTGCCGCTGCGGCCGCCGATAAAGCTGGACATGAGGCACTGGCCGGAGTAGCACACACAGAGGGCCCCATGGACGAAGACTTCGATTTCTACCCCCGCCTTATCCACAATATTTTTGATTTCCGGGAGCGACAGTTCCCTGGACAGCACCACCCGCTGGAATCCCTGGGACTTCATGAACAGGGCGCCGTCCAGGTTGGAAATGGTCATCTGGGTGCTGGCATGGAGCGGAATGGACGGCGCCAGCTGCCGTACGAGCGACACGACACCGAAATCCTGCAGGAGGAGACCATCGATGGGAAGGGACTCCAGGAAAGAAAGGTATTCCCGGAGGGCCCCCATTTCCACGTCGCCGATGAGGGTATTCAGGGTCACGTACACCGCCGCCCCGTGGAGATGGGCTTCCCGGACGGCATCTTTCAGTTCGTCATTGGAGAAATTCCCCGCAAACTTTCGGGCACTGAAGAGTTTGCCTCCAAGGTAAACCGCATCAGCCCCGGCGTCCAGGGCCGCTCTCAAATGAATCGGTGATCCGGCGGGTGCCAGTAATTCCATGATGTACCTCCTGTGGTAAAAAAGAGCGAGATTGAGATTGAGATCGAGGGGAATAGCGCCTTTGGCGCTGAGACCGAGACTGAGATCGAGATCGAGGGGATAGGGCCGAAAGCCCTGAAAAATGAGGAGTGAGGAGTGGTGGTGCGCCGCGTCAGAAATAATGGCGGCGCAAGTTTATATTTTGCTTACCGCTATCCGCTGACAGCTTACCGGGAAGCAGCTGCTTTGCGTCAGAAAATCAGCGAAACAGAAATCGGCTCCAGGTAAGGCATTTCCCATCATGCAACCCCTTAGAGAAGGGACGCCAAAGCCGTATACAGCGAAATGTGATAAACCAACAGCCACATCCTCTGCTTCGCAGATTCCGCCTCTCCGAGGCGGATCCATCCCAGCCCTTTGGGCTGCCCCCTTCTCTAAGGGGGCACGGGTTGGCGGGCAGAGTCACCGAAGCGAAATAATCACTCCATGTAAGAAAATCCGTACCCATGCAGGCCCTTAGAGAAGGGCCGCGGCAAAGCCGCAGAATGGATTGCCGTAGCCGTTAACGACTATAAAGACGCATCCTCTGCTTCGCAGAACCCGCCTCTCCGAGGCGGATCCATCCCCGCCCTTTGGGCTGCCCCCCTTCTCCAAGGGGGCACGCTTTTAACGGTTGCCTCGACAGAAGGGTCAACGTTCCATGTGAGACATTCCCTGCCCATGCAGGCCCTTGGAGAAGGGCCGCGGCAAAGCCGCAGGATGGATTGATGGAAATAGGATGAGACCCCCCTGCTCCCCAGGTCCCGCCTCTACGAGGCGGATCCATCCCCCGCCTTTTGGGCTGCCCCCTTCTCTAAGGGGGCACGCTTTTAACGGTTGCCTCGATAGAAGGGTTAACGTTCCATGTGAGCTATCCCACACCCATGCAGGCCCTTAGAGAAGGGCCGCGGCAAAGCCGCAGGATGGATTGCCGTAGCCGTTAACGACTATAAAGACGCATCCTCTGCTTCGCAGAACCCGCTTCTCCGAGGCGGATCCATCCCCCGCCCTTTGGGATGCCCCCTTCTCTAAGGGGGCACGGGTTAACGAATAGGGTCTCTGGAATGTAATTACCAATCCATGTGAGACAACCCATACCCATGCAGGCCCTTGGAGAAGGGCCGCGGCAAAGCCGCAGGATGGATTGCCGTAACCGTTAACGACTATAAAGACGCATCCTCTGCTTCGCAGAACCCGCCTCTCCGAGGCGGATCCATCCCCCGGCCTTTGGCCTGCCGCCGTTTGGCCTATAAGGAAGGCGCTTTTATGGGCAGGCTAAGCGCCTTTTGTATTCAGGCCAAACTTGGAAGTCCTCTGTGGGCATCCTGCAGAGGATGCCCAAGCCGGGCTCATCAGCAAGCATAACCTGCACATTAAGCGAGCACCTTAGAGCCCGGCCGAAGCACTTCCATCTCCAAGGGGGCACGCTTTTAACGGTTGCCTCGATAGAAGGGTTAACGTTCCATGTGAGCTATCCCACACCCATGCAGGCCCTTAGAGAAGGGCCGCGGCAAAGCCGCAGGATGGATGCGGCGCAGCCGCGGAGACTCAATTCTCTTTCCTCAAATCTCAATTCTCTTTCCTCAAATCTCAAATCTCAATTCTCTTTCCTCAAATCTCAATTCAAATCTCAATTCTATTTTTTAGCAATCCCAATCATTATAGAATAAAAAAGGGAGACATTCAATGTCTTGAATATCTCCCAAAAGATCGAAATGAATTATTTCACTTCAGCCTCGTAGCGGGCCAGGGTGAAGCAGAGGTCCGAGAGCCGGTTCAGGTAGCGGATGTCCACTTCGTGAACGTCTTCAGTCTCGGCGAGACGCCACATGTCTCTTTCAGCCCGGCGCACCACGGTGCGGGCTACGTCGAGGAAGGAAGAGCTCTGGGTGTCTCCGGGAACCAGGAAATGGTCCAGGGGCGTCAGGGACTCGGTGTACTTGTCGATGATGTGTTCCAGGTTTGTTACATGGTCTGCCGTAATGTTCGGTTCCTTGCCCTGGCTTGCCACATCAGCCATGAGAAGCCACAGTTCCTTCTGAAGTTTATAAATCGTTTCTTTCACATTGTCATGAACTGCAAAAGCACGGGCTTCGCCCAGAACGGAATCAGCTTCATCCACGGTGCCGTATGTTTCGACACGGAGACTTCCCTTGGATACCCTTTCACCGGTGTAGAGGCTTGTTTTGCCCTTATCGCCGGTACGTGTATATACCTTTGCCATGACAGTCACCTTATTTCTTCAATTCAGGGAACCAGAGAGCAATTTCTCTTGCTGCTGTTTCCGGAGCATCAGAAGCGTGTACTACGTTTTCATCGATGGAGGTAGCGAAGTCGCCGCGGATGGATCCCGGTACGGCTTCCAGGGGGTTCGTAGCGCCGTTGATCTGACGAACTGCTGCTACTGCATTTTCGCCTTCGATAACCATAGCCAGTACAGGACCGGAGGTGATGAAGTCGATGAGAGCCTTGAAGAAGCCTTTGCCCTTATGTTCAGCGTAGTGTTCTTCAGCCAGTTCAACAGGAACCTGGATCATTTTGATTGCATGGATGGACAGGCCTTTTCTTTCGAAACGGGAAATCACTTCGCCGCAGATGTGTTTCTTCACGCCGTCCGGTTTTACGAGTACAAGAGTTTTCTGAATGTCAGCCATAAATATGACCCTCCTTAATTAAGAATGCATTTTTGCTGCAATTTCACGCAGCTTTTCCACACGCTCCTCCGTGGAAGGATGCGTTGAGAACAGGTTCGCCATACCGCCGGCTCCCGCCAGTGGATTGATAATGAAAAGGCCTTCCGTAGCCGGTGTGGCATTGGCCATGACCCGATGATGGGCATAAGCGTCCAGTTTCAAAAGGGCATTGGCCAGGGCCAGGGGCTTTCCGGAAATCTCAGCACCCGTAGCGTCGGCCATGAATTCCCGGGACCGGGACAGGGCCAGCTGGATCAGGGTAGCCGCCAGGGGGGCCACTACGATGGTCACGAGAAGGGCAATGGGATTGGACCGGTTGCCATCTTCATCACGGGCGCCGCCGAAAAAGGCGGCCCACTGGGCAATATTGGCGATATAGCTGATAGCTGTTGCAATGGAAGCAGCCAGCGTCATAATCAGTGTATCACGATGGCGGATATGTGACAACTCATGACTTAAAACTCCTGCCAGTTCATCCCGGTTAAGCATGGAAAGGATACCCTCCGTCACTGCCACGGCAGCGTGGTTTTCATTTCTCCCGGTGGCAAAGGCATTCGGTACTTCCGTAGGAATCACGTAGAGCCTTGGCATGGGCATGTGGGCTTTCGTGGTCAGTTCCCGGACCAGTTCGAAGAGTTCCGGCACATCCTTTTCAGAAAGAGGCTGGGCATTGTAGGCATTGAGCGCCATCTTGTCACAGTTCCAGTAGGTGTAGAAGTTAATGCCAAAGGAAATAAGAAGCATGGTGAGCGCCCCGCTGCGGCCGCCGACCACGCCGCCGATGGCCATGAGAATGACACTGAGCAGTGTCAGCAGGATCACCGATTTGACTCTGTTCAATTGAAAGACCTCACTTTATCAATAGAAAAAAATGAATGTGTGAAAATAAAAAAAGTGGTCGGAACGACATGATTCGAACATGCGACCTCTACCACCCCAAGGTAGCGCTCTACCAAACTGAGCTACGTCCCGACATCGGTTACAAGTAATAGGATACACAATTCAGCCTGAATTGTCAAGTGATATGATAAAAAATATGTAAATTGTATAAACCACAAGTGATATTGTCTCAAGTAACCACAAATGAAAATGTCCCAGTCATGGTATAATCTCATCACAATCTTAACGCAAGTGATGGGAGGAATTTTTATCAGAAAGGTTGAATTAACGATGGACGAGCAGTTCAAATATGAAACAATCAAATCTCTTGTTAATCATCCAGATGGCAACAAGCTCGCAGCAGCTGTCCGGCTGGGGTGCACTGTCCGCACCGTGAACCGGTTAATCCTGCGCTATCGTCAGGAAGGTAAAGCAGCATTTGTCCACGAGAACAGGGGTAGACAGCCCGTAACAACACTTCCAGCCTCACTCAGAGAAAAAATTGTGGCCCTTTACCAGAATGAGTACTATGGCGCCAATTTTACCCACTTTACCGAACTTCTGGACAGACATGAGAATATCCATGTCTCCGTTTCCTCTGTAGCCTCCATTCTTGAGGCAGCCTTTATTCTCTCTCCTAAGGCTACACGGGCCAAAAGAAAACGGATCAGGAGAAAATTGGAAGCAATGAAAAGCAACACGAAATCCAAGAAAAAGCAGATGGAAATACAAGTCAATCTTGTGGCTGCTGAAGATGCCCACAGCCGGCGTCCACGGCATGCTTACTTTGGGGAACAGCTGCAGGGTGATGCCACTCCATATGAATGGGTCCCCGGGAAGATCTGGCATCTCCACCTCTTCATTGATGATGCTACTGGCATCGTGACTGGCGGCTATTTTGACACCCAGGAGACCCTGAACGGCTATTACCATGTCCTCTGGCAGACTCTCAAAGATTACGGAATCCCTGTGGAAATCTTCACGGATAAACGCACTGTGTTCATTTACAAACAAAAAGGATCCCCGTCCATCGACGAGGATACCTATACGCAGTTCGGTTACGCTTGCAGGCAACTGGGGATACACCTTGAGTCAAGCAGCGTACCACAGGCCAAAGGCCGGGTTGAGCGGCTCAATGAGACGCTGCAGTCGCGCCTGCCGATTGAGCTGAGACAGGCAGGCATCACGACTATTGCAGACGCCAATGAATTCCTCAAGTCCTACCTAAAAGAATTCAATGCGAAGTTTGCACTTCCCCCCAATAGTACCAAATCAGCTTTTGTGACGCAACCGTCAGATGAGAGGATCAACCTGATACTGGCTGTACTTACAGGCCGTACGGTAGACAGAGGCCACTGCATCCGTTTCCAGCGTCAGTACTATCGTATGCTTGATTCAGAAGGCCATCAGGTGCATTATGCCAGCGGAACCAAAGTACTAGTCATACGGGCTTTCAACGGCGAACTCTACTGCAGTGTTAACGATACCAGTATCTACGCGCTGGAAGCCATCCCTTTGCGCCAGAAGAAATCTCCTGAGCTTGATGCTGACTATACCAAACCAAAGCCTCAGAAACACTGGATTCCACCGATGAGTCACCCATGGAAGCAGGCATCTTTCCGTCATTACGTCCTTACAAGACCGCATCATTCCAGACAAGATCCAGAAGAACTTGCATCGCGTAACATATTTTAGTAACATACTGGCCTAACCACTCAAAATAGCCCCACTATTGCGGGGCTATTAAATGACAATTCTCGGGACATTTTCAAAAATGCTTGACAGTGATATGATAAAAAATATGTAAATTGACAGTTGTTCCTGCACAAAAGTGAATAGAGAAGGTGGCTGAAGGGTAACGCCTGACGGCGAAGTGGCTGAGGGGTAATGGCCTGCGGCCAAGGGGGTGGTGTGCCGCGTCAATTCATATAGCGGCACGAGTTTGTATTTCGCGGCAAAGCCGCTGAATCAATATTCTGCGGCGCTATTTAATTTGTGCGCCGCACCTCCCCCTCGGGCGCAGCCCGTTACCCTTGAGCCACCTCGCCGAAGGCGTCCCCCATCAGCCACTTTTTCCCATCAATTTTCCACAATTTTCCTCACCAGTTTCCTTGTGACGGTACCGAAGAAATCCTGGTCCCTGAAACGGATGAACCGGAGAGGCTTGTGAATAGCCCGGATACGGAGCCGGTCTTTGTTACTGAAAGCATAGCTGCAGGCACCATCTAAAGAAATCATGAGAGACTTCTCCCGCTCCGGCGCCGTGATTTCCACGAGGTCACTGTCCTTCAATACCATGGAAAACCGCTGCAGCGTATGGGTGCAGACCGGAACCACGATGATTTCCTTTGCCGAAGGCCCCAGCACAGGACCACCGCAGGAAAGGGAATAGCCGGTGGAACCGGTGGGCGTGGAAATGATGAGTCCGTCGGCGGCGTATTCCTGGATGAAATGGTGGTTAATGGAAAGGCGGATCCTCGCCAGCTGGCCAATGGCACTGTGCCCCACCACCACATCATTCAGCACGTCCGGCAGGTTTTCTTCTTTCCCATCCTCCCTCACCAGAGTGGCCGACAGGAACAGCCTCGATTCTACCTCAAATTCCCCACGGAAAATGAGGGCCAGCCGTTCATCCAGTTCGCCGCAGGTGATGGAATTCAGGAATCCCAGTTCCCCCAGGTGTACGCCGGCCATGAGAACCGGATAATTGCGGAACGTCCTTGCCGCCCCAAGAAAAGAGCCGTCACCGCCTACGGAGAAAATGATATTCCTGTTTCCCAGCTCCCCTATGGTCTCAAACTTCCCGTTCCCAAAGCCCAGGGACGTGAGCCCCTCCTTCATGGACAGGGGAAAAGCATAGTCCATGCCCTTTGCCTCCAGGGCGCCGCAGAGCTTCTGCAGGCATTCCTTTAAATTCTCTTTTCCCAGATTCGGATAAATCCCAAAATTCATGCTATGTACCTTTCAATGTAATGTGATAAGTGGCCTCTACATACGGATGTATGGGGCTAAGGGTGGCAGGTGAATCTCGCTTCGTTCATTCACCGGGTTGCAGGCGCTTCGCACCGAGGCATAAGGCCGGTTCACCGCCGAAGGCGGCTAATGTACCTTATGCCCCCGCTTCCACGAGCGCAGCGATGTGGAAGCCACAACCCGGTCAAGCAAGCGCAGCACGGCTTGACCCACAACCCTTATGCCCCCTTCACAGGCATGGATGATCAGCTGGCGGACTATTCAATCGGCCGAAGGCCGCTGCCCTTTAATCCCTCATGGGCTTCTTCCACCACCCGGCGGATATCCTCTTCCCTCAGGGCCGTTTCCGGCTCATCATACCGCATCCAGCCGAGGAATTCAATATTTCCCGAGCCTCCCTTGATTGGTGAGTACGTGAGGCCCCAGCAGTGGAGCCCTTCCTCCTCAAAAGCCGCCAAGGTATCGGCGATCACTTCCTCGTGGACCTTGGGGTCCTTCACGATGCCCCCTTTGCCCACTTTTTCCCGTCCTGCTTCGAACTGGGGCTTAATGAGAATCACCAGGTCCCCTTCCTTCTTCAGGATGGAATGGACGGCGGGAATGATTTTTGTTACGGAAATAAAGGACACATCGGTGGAAATGAAATCCACCGGCTCCCCCAGCATGTTCTCGGTGACCACCTTGATATTGGTCTTTTCCATATTCACCACCTGGGGATTGGAACGGAGCTTCCAGTCCAGCTGGTTCGTACCCACATCGATGGCAAAGACCTTCGCCGCCCCGTGCTGGAGAGCGCAGTCCGTGAATCCACCGGTGGACGCGCCGATGTCCGCCATCACCTTCCCTTTGAGGTCGATGCCGAAGGTGGAAATAGCCTTTTCCAGCTTGTAGCCGCCCCGGCCTACATAGGGCATGACGTGGCCCTTGATGCGGAGCCTGGCATCCACAGGCACCTTCGTCCCCGCTTTATCGACGGGCACATCATTCACAAGAATGATGCCCTCCATAATGTGGCGCTTCGCATTCTCCCGGCTCTCAAAAAATCCCTGCTCCACCAGGAGCACGTCCAGCCGTTCTTTCTTTACTTTTACTTTCTGGTTTGACATAGGATACCTCCTGATGGAAATAAATAAGCCATATCATTAAAGATGAAATGTATGCACACGCTTATAAAAGTGGCGCAGGTGGCTCAGGTGGCTCAAGGGGAACGGGCTTCGCCCGAAGGGCAGGTGTGCCGCTTCCATTCATTTAGCGGCACAAGTATTATATGCAGCGGCGAAGCCGCAATATATAAAATTCTCGGCGCTTTCTAAATTTGATGCGCCGCACCTTCCCCTCCGCCACTTTAGTCACCTTAGCCACCTTCCTCCTCTGGATGGAGGCATTACCCTTGAGTCACCTTTTACTTTTTCCTGTTCACCATCAAATCCACCAGTTCACAGAGCACATCCGCAGGACGGGAGAGGTGGTGCAGTACTTCTTTTGCCTTACCTGCTTCTTCTTCCGCATAATGCTGGGCTTTATCGACACCCAGGATGGTGACGAAGGTGGATTTATGGTCTTTTTCGTCCTGCCCAGGCATTTTCCCCATTTCTTCCAGGTTTCCCTTTTCGTCTAAGAGATCGTCGGTGATCTGGAAAAGGAGTCCCAGGTGGGAAGCAAAGTCGGAAAGAGCTTTCCTGTCTTCCTCACCGGCCCCTGCCAGGACCGCCGCCATTTCTACGGGCGCCTTAAGGAGGCAGCCGGTTTTGGAAGCGTCCAGGATTTTCAGCTCCTCCAGGGAAAGGTCCCGGTTTTCCGACTCCATATCGTGGGCCTGGCCTCCCACCATGCCCGCGGGGCCGGCGGCCCTGGCGGCAATGGAAATGAGCTTCGCCCTGATTGCCGGAGGGATATGGGAATCTTCCGCCAGGAGCTGGAAAGCGAAGGTCAAAAGGCCATCCCCCGCCTGGGTGGCCATGCCGGCGCCGAAGACCTTATGGTTCGTCAGCCGGCCCCGGCGGTAATCATCGTTATCCATGGCCGGCAGGTCATCGTGGATGAGGGAATAGGTATGGATGCACTCCAGGGCGCAGGCAGCGTCCACATAGGGAGCGCTGTCCTTCCCCAGGACCTCCAGCACCGCGAGGAGAAGGAAGGGGCGGATCCGCTTCCCTCCTGCCAGGAGGCTGTAGTTCATGGCATCGTAAAGGGTCTTATGCTCCTTCCTGTCCGGCACCAGCAGTTCCCCCAGCCGGCGATTGATGATTTCCTGTTTTTCCTTCAGCATTTCCCGAATCATGGGATTCTATCTCCTTTAGAATAAGTTAACATTTGCCCAAACATTGATATGGGGCTAAGGGTGGTGGGTGAACTGCGCTTCGCTCGTCCACCGGGTTGTGGGTGCTTCGCACCGGGGGCATAAGGTGCATTAGCGGCTTCACCGCTACCCTTTAATAAGCTGCCGCAGGCGGCGTTACTAAGGTTTCCCCTTCCTCTTAAGCGCAGCGGCCCAACCCGGTTGACGAGCGCAGCGACGTCAACCTGCCACCCCAGGGGAAAGCGACTCACTGCGTTCTCGGTCGCCTAAAGGCTCCCTGCGAAAGCAGTTCGCTGCGCACCGGTCGGGCCAGCGCAGCGCCGCCCGACCCACAACCCTTACGAACCTTCCACAGGCTTGGGCAAACTGCTTACCGACTACCTTCATGCCTCATATACGCTCCGAAAGCATTGCCTGTAGCATTATCACTGCTCACTTCCGGCGATGCAAAGAAAGGCTCCAGATGGAGGGAGCGAAGAATTTCATCCAATCTCTTCCGGAGGTATCGGTTAGCCAGGACCCCGCCCACTGCGATGAAGGGCATGCCTTCTTCGAAGGGGATGGTGCGGAGTTCCTTATCCAGGGCTTTCCCGATATGTTCGAGGACCCCTTCTGCTATGTCTTCTTTTCTGTATTTCCCGGTTTGGATATCCCGCTCCACTTTTGTCTCAGGCCCGGAGAAGCTGAAGGCCCCTTTCACGGAGGACCGGGGAATATGGTAAGTACTGCTGCCGGAGAGGGCCAGTTTTTCCAGTTCCCTGCCGCAGGGGAAGGAAAGGCCCAGGGATACCCCCACCCGGTCGATGAACTGGCCGGCGGTGATATCCTTCGAATCCATGAGGGTCTGAATATCCATGACCTCCCCCTTCCAGGAAGCCTTAAGTACGTCCATGGTACCGCCGGACATGTGAATCATGTAGAATGGTTTTCCCCACAGGGAAGGCGCCTTCACCATGGCTGCCATGGCATGGTTTTCCTGGTGGCTGAATTCATAGACCGGTACATGGAGCACGGAGGACAGGTTATACGCCGCCCCTTTGCCAACAAGAAAGGCGGGCATATACGAATCTGCCCGCCTCCGTGGAAAAGAAGATACTCCGATTCCATCAATGTCCTGCAGAAGAGGAGATAATTCCTGCAGGATCCGGGGAAGATTTCTCGTATGCTGGAATACCATATTGGACTGGGACAGCCCGCGGCTTCCCTGTTTCACAGACAGTACGATCCGTTCTTCTCCCAGAATCTTTCCGGAAGAGTCATAGACTGCTGCACTGGTGGTGTAGCAGCTGGTATCTATTCCAAGAAATCTTGCCATGGTTATCCCTTCATGGCCTCGTCCAGGACGCCATTGATGAAACGCCAGGAAGAGTCCCCGCCGTAAACCTTGGCCATTTCGATGGCTTCATTCAGGATGACCTTGCGCTGGGATGCCTCATCGCCCAGGTATTTGAATTCCGCCAGTGCCAGAAGGAGGATATTCTTATCCACCACGTTCAGCTGGGACAGGGACCAGTGCTTGAGATGGCCCTGGATCAGCGCATCCAGCGGTTCCTTATGTTCCGTCACTGCATGGATAAGGGCGTCCGCAAAGGTCTTGTCCTTTTCGGACAGGGACTTTCCTTCCCCATCAATGGCTTCTGTTTCCGGATTCAGTTCCCTGGAATACAGAACCTTCAGCGCATATTCTCTTGCACTTCTCCTGCTCATGATGACCTCTTTCAATTGACTAAATCTGTAATGGTGATATCGATACCGGAAACCTTTTCGTCAGTCACGGAAAGAAGGAGATTCCGGACCACCATCTGCACGTACCGGGCCGTTTCTATGACCCGGCAGTTTTTATGGAGGGCCAGGGAAATATCCACCTTAATCCCCTCTTCCTTACTGCGCCGGAGCAGGAGCCCCTTATGCCCCTTGTAGCCGAAAGCCTGTCCAATGCCGGAGAGAAGGTCCTGGAACCCCTCGGAAGTGAAATGGGACACCTCCGGTATGGCGAGGACCGCCTTTTCAATTTTGTCGTAGATTTCCTCCTCCGGAACTACGACCACTGTCTCATCCTGGCTCATTGTGATTTTCCTCCGGTTTCGAAAATAATTCCGGAAATATTCACATTCACCGCTGCCGTCCTGATGCCCAGGGAATCCGTGATTTCTTCCTTCACCGTTTCCTGGAGCTGCAGGGCAATGGCAGGAATGCGGCCGCCATGGCGGACACAGACATAGAGGTCAATGACAGCGGCTCCGTCCTTGAAGCCCACATGGACCCCTTCCCGTTCCCTGTCCGTCAGGACAGAGGAAAGGCTGTGGAGAAAGGTCTCCCCCATTCCTGCAATACCGGGCACCCGGAGGGCCGCCGCCTGTGCCGTCATGGCAATGACGCGGTCGCTCACCCGGACAAGGCCCAGTTCATTTTCTACGGCTGCAGTTTCCATAAAGAATCAGACTCACTTTACACGTTCAATGTAAGCGCCGGTACGGGTATCGATGCGAAGCATTTCGCCTTCATTGATGAACAGCGGAACCTGTACGATGTAGCCGGTTTCCATTTTAGCCGGTTTGGAACCGCCGGTAGCTGTATCGCCGCGGATGCCAGGTTCAGTTTCAACAACTTTCAGTTCTACGGAGTTCGGGATATCGACGCCGATGATGTTGCCGTTGAAGAACATAACGTTGCATTCCATTTCTTCCTTCAGGAAGTTGATCTTGTCACCCAGCTGTTCCTTGGTGAGCATGATCTGTTCATAGGTTTCGGTATCCATGAAGCAGTAGGAGCCATCTGCTTCGTAGAGGTACTGCATGGGCTTTCTTTCTACCGTTGCGGGCTGCAGTTTGATGCCTGCGTTGAATTTGCGTTCAACCACGGAGCCGGTCTGCAGGTTCTTCAGCTTAGCACGAACGAAAGCAGCGCCTTTGCCCGGCTTTACATGCAGAAATTCCACACACTGCCAAACCTGTCCGTCCAGTTCGACGGTAATTCCGGGACGTAAATCATTACTAGAAATCATTTCAATTTTCCTCCTGCTACACTCTTAAAAATTTTTTGGGAAATAGAGTCAGAATGGAAATGCCATCCTGCTTTATAACAACCGTATCTTCGATACGGACTCCACCGGTTCCGGGGACGTAAACTCCCGGTTCTACGGTCTCTGTCATGTTCGGTTCCAGAAGGGATGTATCCCTCTGTGCCAGTACCGGGGCCTCGTGGATTTCCAGACCCACACTGTGGCCCAGGGCATGGGTGAAATACTTTTCCAGGTCAAACCTGGCAAAGTACTTACGGGCCTCTGTATCCGCCTCGTTGGCGTGCATGCCGGCCTTCAGGATGCTTTCGATATATTCATTGCATCCCAGTACTTTATCGTAAAGGAAACGCTGGCGATCGGAAATGTCCCCCACCGCCACGGTCCTTGTAATATCGGAATGGTATCCTTTGTAAATGGCACCGAAGTCGAAGGTAATCATTTCTCCTTCATGGATCACCTTATCCGTGGCCGTGCCGTGGGGATAGGCGCCCCGTTCACCGGATGCCACGATGGTATCGAAGGATTTTCCTTCGGATCCAGCTTTCAGCATTTCGCATTCCAGCACCGCCTGCAGGTACCGCTCCGTCACGCCGGCTTTGATGTAGGGAATGGTATTTTTAAAACCTTCATCGGAAATCCGGCAGGCCTCTTTCAGAAGCTTCAGTTCCTCCTCCGACTTGATGCGCCGCAGGTCGTCCACCGGGCAGAACTCAAAGTCCACGTCCGGCATGGCTTCATCAAAGGTAAGGTACATGCGGTAAGAAAGAACGGACTCAATGCCCAGCTTCGTGACACCATGCTTTTTGGCGAGATCCGAAAGGGTATCGGCCAGCTTGCCTCTGTAGTCCACCACCGTAAACCCTTTGGCTTCTTCCTTTGCCTGCTCCACATAGCGGCTGTCGGTGAGAAGATAAAAGCTGTCTTTCGTCACAAAGAGATAACTGTCGGAACCGGTGAATCCGCTGATATACCGTAAATTTTCATCCTTCTGCACAAAAAGGCCATTTACATGGCTCTTTTCAAGAAAATCAGAAATCAATTCTTTAGAAACCATAGAATCACTCTTTTCCATTACCCTCTAATAATACAGTATCCGGCCCGTTTTGTCTAGAAAAGATGTGACAGGAGGTATGAGTGGATGTCATCCCATAGGGATGAATGGGGCTAAGGGTGGTGGGTCGGGAGTCGCTGCGCTGGCCCGACCGGGTGGTAGCTGCCTGCCAGGGCTGACGCCCTGGCGCAGCGGGGGCATAAGGTGGAATAACCGCCGAAGGTGGCCGAACTACCTTATGCCCCCGCGCGAAGCGCCCACAACCCGGTGAACCAGCGGAGCGCCGTTCACCCACAACCCTTAGCCCCATATATCCGTATGGAGTAACCTTCAATTCATCCGCATACAAAAAGGAGCTGTGAGATCACAGCTCCTTTGAGGTTTCATAGCCCCACCATGTCGTTAATTGCCGTATTTTGAGTCTGCATATTTGCAGGTGGGTGTCATCGTGAAGGGCTTGTTGTCAGTCCCCTTGCGGGGCATTGACTCATCGATTCAGCTCAGGACTCCCGTTATAAAGGTGTTGGTTCAAAATAAGAAGGCTTGGCGTGCACAGCAGGGTTCCTTCACAGATAGTGTAGCAAAATCAGAAGAATTTTACAAGTCTGTTACAGGTTAAATCAGGAATTTACAACTCAGGCCTTTTCGAAGAGGTCCTTTTCTTTCTTGATATCCACTTTGATGTGGAGTTCTTTCAGCTGCTTGTCAGCCACCGTGGACGGTGCCTGGGTGAGCGGATCGATGGCGCTCTGGGTCTTTGGGAAGGCAATGACGTCACGGATGGAGTCCAGGTGGAGCATCAGCATGACGAGACGGTCCAGGCCCAGGGCAATGCCTGCATGGGGCGGAGCACCGTACTTGAAGGCATCCAGGAGGAAGCCGAATTTCTGCTGTGCTTCTTCATCGGAAATGCCGATGGCTTCGAAGACCTTCTTCTGCAGGTCTTCCTGGTAAATACGGAGGGAACCGCCGCCGGCTTCCACGCCGTTCAGGACCATATCATAGGCCTTTGCATAGACCTTGGAGGGATCGGTGAGGAGGTACTGCACATCTTCATCCCGAGGTGCGGTGAATGGATGATGTTCAGCTACATAGCGGTGTTCTTCTTCGCTGTATTCGAACATGGGGAAGTCGGTGACCCAGCGGAAGCAGAATTCGTTGGGGTCGATGAGGTTCATGCGGCGTCCCATTTCCAGACGCAGTTCGCCCAGGGCCTGGGCAACCACCTTCGGCTTGTCGGCGATGATGAGGACAAGGTCTCCCTTTTCCGCTTCGCAGGCTTTGCCGATTTCCCGAATCTTATCTTCACCCAGGAACTTGGTGATCTGGCACTTCAGGCTGCCGTCTTCGTTGAAGCCGATCCATGCAAGGCCCTTGGCGCCATAATGGCCTACATAGTCTACGAGGCCATCCAGTTCACGGCGGGGAATACCGGCATCTCCCTTGACGTTAATGGCTTTAACTACGCCGCCGTTGTCAAGGACGGAACGGAATACCTTGAATCCCGTATCCCGGAGAAGGTCGGAAATATTGTAGAAGTGCATATCAAAACGGAGATCCGGCTTATCGGAACCGTAAAGGTTCATGGCGTCGTCCCATTTGATTCTCTTGAAAGGAATTTCAATGTCCCGGTTCAGGACTTTCTTGAACACCCGCTGCATCATGTGTTCCATGAGGTCCAGGATGAAGTCCTGGTCTTCAAAGGACAGTTCCATATCCAGCTGGGTAAATTCCGGCTGCCGGTCTGCACGGAGGTCTTCATCACGGAAGCAGCGGGCTACCTGGAAATACCGTTCCAGGCCCGATACCATGAGCAGCTGCTTGAAGAGCTGCGGGGACTGGGGCAGTGCATAGAACTTTCCCGGGTTTACACGGCTAGGTACCAGGTAATCACGAGCACCTTCCGGTGTGCTCTTTGTGAGCATAGGGGTTTCGATTTCCAGGAAATCATGTTCATCCAGGAATGTTCTCATTTCATGGACAATCTTGTGGCGCATGATGAGATGGTTCTGCATTTCCGGACGGCGGAGATCGATGTAACGGTATTTGAGACGTACGTTTTCATCAACGTCAATGCCATCTTCCACGTAGAATGGCGGGGTCTTTGCCTTATTCAGGATGCGGAGTTCAGAAACTACCACTTCCACCTTGCCGGTCTTCATCTTCGGGTTTACCGTGTCTTCGCTTCTTTCACGGACTTTGCCCTTTACTGCCAGCACGTATTCACTGCGAACCGCTTCTGCTTTGTGGAAGGCTTCTTCCCCGTACTGTGGGCTCATGACGAGCTGTACAATACCGCTTCTGTCGCGGAGGTCGATAAAAATCAGGCCGCCGTGGTCGCGGCGGGTATTGACCCAGCCGGCCAGTGTCAATTCTTTGCCAACATCATTTTTGCTTACTTTACCGCATCCGCAGGATCGTTTCATCCCTGCCATTGTTTCCATATGAGAGCACCTCTTTAAAAATTTATTTAAACTTTTCCATCCCCTCCCCCTTCAAAGGAAGGGGCCGGAAAGGTTTGAAATCAATACAGATTATACCATAACTCCAACTTATTTGGAGCTCTGTTCTTCTTTGGCAATATAAGAAGCCACTTCACCGAAGGGAATATCCTTCTGGGAGCTGTCAGCCATGTTCTTCACGGCTGCTGCCCCTTTTTCCAGTTCATTGCTTCCGATGATTACGGTGAACTGGGAACCCATCCTGCCGGACTGTTTCATCTGGCCCTTCAGGCTTCTTCCCTGGAGGTCCATGTCAGCAAGAACGCCGAGGCCCCGGAGTTCTTCCTGGATTTTGAAGCCTTCAGCCACTGCTTCTTCCCCAAGGGCTGCGATGTATACATGCTTCTTAGACTTCGGTTCCGGGATGAGATGCTGCATTTCCAGTGCCAGCAACAGCCGTTCCAGTCCGATGGCAAATCCGATACCCGGTGTGGAGGGGCCGCCGATTTCTTCGACAAGTCCGTCATACCGGCCGCCGCCGCAAACGGCGCTCTGGGCACCCAGGGGCGGATACTGGATTTCAAAGGCCGTATTGGTGTAATAATCCAGGCCTCTTACCAGCCGGGGATCCACGGTATATTTGATGCCGAGGGCATCGAGGTATTTTTTTACCGCATCAAACTTGGCCCGGCAGTCGTCGCAGAGGTAGTCCGTAATTTCCGGTGCCCCTACGGAAGCCCGCTTGCATCCCTCTTCCTTGCAGTCCAGGATGCGGAGAGGGTTCTTATAGAGCCGTTCCTTGCAGTCATCGCAGAGCTGGTCCTTCTTTGCTTCGAAGAATTCGATCAGCTTCTTCCGATAGGCCGGACGGCAGTTCTTATCGCCGATGGAATTCAGGTGGAGGTCCAGGTCCTTCAGACCCAGGCGGTGGAAAATTTCACAGGCCATGGCAATGACTTCTGCATCCGCCAGTGGAGAAGAAGCGCCGAGCACTTCCAGGCCGAACTGGTGGAATTCCCTGTACCGCCCTGCCTGGGGACGATCATAGCGGAACATGGACCCGATGTAGAACATCTTGTGCACCTGCTGGTCCCCGTACATCTTGTGTTCCAGGTATGCCCGGACGGCGGATGCCGTGTTTTCAGGGCGCAGGGTGACCGAACGGCCGCCGCGGTCCGTGAATGTATACATTTCCTTCGTTACCACATCCGTGGTATCGCCGATGCCCCGCTGGAACAGTTCGGTGGCTTCAATAATAGGAGTCCTGATTTCTTTATACCCGTACCGGGCACAAACATCACGGATAACTCCTTCCATATAATCCCACTTGTACATTTCTTCAGGCAGAATATCATGGGTTCCTTTTAATGCCTGCATTAACCACACCTCTTTGGTTCAGCCCTGCTATCCTTGCAGGAAACTGAAAAAATGATCATTTTGGAAAAAGAAATATTGATTCCTTTTCGGTTACATTAACAAACTAAATTGTACCATCTTGCAGGGTACATTGGCAAATAATTGTTGGGACTCCGGGTGATTATTTGGCCCATGCGTATAAATGGGGCTGAGGGTGGTGGGTGAACATCGCTGCGCTCGTTCACCGGGTGGTGGCTTCAGTGAGGCTGCCGCCCCACTGAAGCGGGGGCATAAGGTGGAATAGCCGCCTTTGGCGGCAAATGCACCTTATTCCCCGGTGCGAAGCACCTGCCACCCGGTTGTCAAGCGCAGCGATGCCAACCCACAACCTTCAGCCCCATTCATACGCATGGAGCATCCTTCCATTCACTCAAAGATCATGATTCTTCTTGGCACAGTCCTTGCAGTAGCCGTAGAACTTGAGCTGGTAGTCCACAATATCGAAGCCGCTTTCCTTTTTGATTTTGTCCCGGATATCGTTCAGGAAATCATAGGAAAATTCGGTCACCTTACCGCAGCCAAGGCAGATAAGATGGTGATGGGAATGGTTGATATTCCGGTCGTTCAGTTCATACCGGCTCCTGCCGTCACCAAAGTCCAGCTTCTTCAGCAGTTCCAGCTGGGTAAACAGTTCCAGGGAACGGTACACCGTGGCCAGTCCGATGTCCGGATTGTCCACTCTTACGATTTCATACACATCTTCGGCACTCATGTGGTTTTCCCGACTGTCCAGGAAGGCCTGCAGGATAATCTGCCGCTGGTTTGTGAATTTATACTTATGCTCCCTGATTTTCTTCTTCAGGGTATTCATGATTGCTGTTTTCTTCATGCTTCTCGAAAACCTCCCGTTACCTGACGTTCTTATACCTGTCGTAAAACCACATGTGCTTCAGAACAATCTGCAGCACCGCCACCAGGGGCACTGCGATGATGGTCCCCACCACGCCGAAAAGCTTTCCGCCAAGCAGCACGCCGGCGATGATGGATACCGGATGGACATTGATGATGCTGCCCATGAGCTTTGGCATCACGAAATGGCCATCCACCTGCTGGACAACAATATAGAAAATAATGACCTGGAACATGACCGTAGTCCCCTGGAGCAGGCCCAGGAGCACCGGCGGAATGGCTCCGATAATCGGCCCGATGAGGGGAATGGTCTCCACGATGGCCGCCAGCAGCCCGATGACCAATGGATAGGGTATATGGAGAGCCACCATACCGATGAAGACCACGGTCCCCATCAAGGTGGACAGCAGGAGCTGCCCACGGATGTATGCATTCAGGACGAAATGGATTTCCTTGAACAATCCTTCCAGATGATGGTGATAGCGGTCCGGGAAAAGGTGGATGAAGGCATTCACGAAGTAGCCGCCCCTTTTCATCATGTAGAACGTGATGAAAGGTACCACAATGAGCTGCACCACGGTGGAGGCGAAGGAGAAAATGGCAGACAGGCTGAACTGTGCTATTTTCAGGGTATACTCACCGATGTCCTGGAGAATCTTCGCCAGGAGTGACTTGGCTTCCGGCGGCATGAGGCTCAGATGGTACTGCTCCTCCAGCTGGGGAATGGCCTGCTGCACCGCGGCCAGCATGCCCGGCACACTTTTGACGAATTGCTGGAATTCATTAATGAATGGCACGAAAATGTGAACCGCAATGAAGTAAATGACCGCTATGAAAATGGCAAAGGAAATAAGAATGGCAAAATCATAGGGGAAATGGGGTATCTTCCATTTCTGTGCCAGTGCATAAACCCTGTGGGCCACCGGATTCAGGAGGGTGGCGATTACCAGGGATACGATAAAAGGAAACAGCACCGACGGTACCAGGATGACAAGGAGCACAAAGCCAACGGCAATGGCCACCCGCATCCAGAATTCAACGCCCCATTTCATAAGGCCCCTCCATTCAGGAACGGGTTGCTCCGTTTTTCTTCCCCGATGGTGGTCTGGCTGCCATGGCCCGAAAGGACCACCACAGCATCAGGCAGGGCAAAGAGGTTCTTCCTGATATTTCCCACCAGTTCCTTCAGACTGCCGCCGGGAAAGTCCGTGCGGCCAATGGATCCCTGGAACAGGGAATCTCCCGTAAAGACAAGGCCCTCCTTTTCATCATAAAAGGAAATGCCCCCCGGTGTATGGCCGGCGGTGTCGATGACCCGGAATGTAAAGCCGCAGGTAGTAATGGTATCGCCATCCTTCACCCAGTGGTCCGCATCGTCCACCAGCACCGGCCGGGGAAACATGTAGGACAGGTTTTTCTCCGGGTCCCGGAGAAATTCCCGGTCCCTTCTGTCCATGTACATTTCCGCCTCCGGAAATGCTTTGCGGAGTTCATTCATACCGGCCATATGGTCCACATGGCCATGGGTCAGAAAAATAGACTTCAGGTGGATCTTCTTCTCCTCGATAGCATGGATGTACTGCTCCGGAGAAAAAGAGGGATCCACCACCAGTCCGTCCATGGTTTGTTCGTTATAGACGATATAGGTATTCGTCATAAATGGTCCGAGGACCATGTACATAATTTTCATAGTAATCACCTGATTATATATTTGCTGCATACCCACACGGATGAATGGAGCTAAAAGCTGCAGGCGCTTCGCGCCGGGCTGCGGCCTTCGGCCGGGGATATGTCCTGCGGACAGGGCTCTGCCTGACGGCAGGGCTAAGGCTGCCGCCTGGGCTTAAGGAAGGTAGATGGATTCAGGCCTGCCGCCAGCGCCTCAGGCCATAGGCGAATACATATTTCCTTGAGCCTTGGCCGAAAGCCAGCAAGAATGTTTCCCTTCCTCTTAAGCACAGCGATGCCAACCCACAACCCTTACAAACCTTCCGCACTATTGGACGCTGGCCAGCCACCAGCCCCCGGCCGAAGCCGCTATCCCTCAGAACTCTTTCCCGCTGTCCAGGAGGATCGTCACGGGGCCGTCATTTTCCAGGGCCACCTTCATGTAGGTACGGAAAGCCCCGGTGCCTACCTTGACGCCAGCGTCCCGGACCAGGGATACCACCTTTTCATAGAGGGCATCTGCCTTATCCGGGAGTTCCGCTTCCGTGAAACTGGGGCGCCTGCCATGGCGGGCATCCCCATAGAGAGTAAACTGGGATACGATGGACACTTCCCCGCCAATATCGAGGACGGAAAGGTTCAATTTACCTGCCTCATCTTCGAAAATACGGAGATGGAGGATTTTGTCCGCTATATAGGCGGCGTCCTTTTCATCGTCCCCTTTTTTTACGCCCAGGAGGACGGACAGGCCCTTCCCGATGGAAGAAACCTCCTTCCCCTCTGAATCCACTTTACACCAGTTGCAACGCTGAATAACTGCTCTCATATCAGTCTCCCTGCATGGAATGCATACGGCGGACAGAGTGTACCCCTTTGATCCGCCGGATCTTTGTCATAATATAATCCAACTGCTGGAGGTCCTTGATCTGGATGCCCAGGTGCATGACCGCCATGCCGTTGTTTTCTACTTTTACATTGGCCGTGGACACGGAGAGCTTCATCTCCGTCAAAGCGGCCAGGATATCTGCCATGAGGCCGGTCCTGTCGTAGCTGATGACTTCGATGGTCACCAGAAACATGCTGTTTGTCTGTTCCTCCCAGGACACGTCAATCATGCGGTCCTTGTCGGGGAAATTGATGGCATTGGGGCAGTCTGCCCGGTGCACGGAGACCCCCCGGCCCCTTGTGACAAATCCCACGATATCGTCGCCCGGGACAGGGTTGCAGCACTTGGACAGATGCACCACCAGCCCTTCTTCCCCCTTCACGAGGATGCCGCTCTGGGAATGGGATTTCACATTCCGCATTTTCAGGTTTTCCAGGGCCTTCGCTGTTTTCTGGGGCATGGATTTCTGGGCATTCTGTTCCCGTTTGTACAGTTCCGTGAGCTTCAGCATGACGCTCTTCACGGCAATACCGCCAAATCCGATGGATGCCAGCATATCTTCGTCGGTCATATTGTTGAAGGACTTTGCCACAACCGCCAGCCGATCTTTGGCAATGAGTTTCTTCCACTCATAACCCAGCCGGTCTGCTTCCGCCTGCAGGGCCTGCTGGCCCCGTTCGATATTTTCACTGCGGTTTTCCTTCTTGAACCAGCTCCTGATTTTCGCCTTGCTGTCGGCGGCGCCGACCATGTTGATCCAGTCGTAGCTGGGTTTGCCGGTTTTCGAAGTGATAATGGAAACGATATCCCCGTTTTTCAGCTTCGTATCCAGGGGCACGATTTTATTATTTACTTTTGCCCCTACGCAGCGGTTCCCCACTTCCGTATGGATACGGTAAGCAAAATCAATGGGAATGGATCCCTTTGGAAGGTTGATGACGTCCCCCTTCGGCGTGAAGACGAAGACTTCGTCTGAGAACACATCGAGCTTCAGGGCATTCATGAATTCCTTGGGATTTGACGTATCCTGCCATTCCAGAATCCGCCGGAGCCAGCTGATTTTTGCATCGAAGTCCTTGGAACCCGCCTGTTTTCCTTCCTTGTAACGCCAGTGGGCAGCGACGCCGTATTCAGAAATATGGTGCATTTCCCAGGTACGGATCTGGATTTCTACCGGCTGCCCCTTCGTGCCAATGACCGTGGTATGAAGGGACTGGTACATATTGGGCTTCGGTACGGCTATGTAATCTTTGAACCGGTTCGGAAGCGGTTTCCACAGGGAATGGGCAATCCCCAATACCGCGTAGCACTGGGGAATGGTATCCACAATGACCCGCACCGCGTAGAGATCGTAAATCTGGGACAGATCCTTGTTGTCCCGTTTCATTTTCTTATAGATACTGTAGAAATGCTTCGGCCTGCCGGTGATGGTGGCTTTAATGCCGGCCTCCTCGATGTGGTCATGGAGCACCCGCATGGTATCATTGACGATTTCCTCCCGGGCCTTCCGCTTCTGCTTCATCTGGCGGACCAGGTCGTAGTATTCATCGGGATGGAGATAGTGGAAACAGAGATCTTCCAATTCCCACTTGATGTTGTAAATACCGAGGCGATGGGCCAGGGGCGCATAGATTTCAATGGTTTCCTTCGCAATGCGCTGCTGCTTCTCCCGCCGGAATACGCCGAGGGTACGCATGTTGTGGAGACGGTCCGCCAGCTTGATGACCACCACCCGGATATCCTTGGCCATGGCAAGGAACATTTTCCGGAAGTTTTCCAGCTGCTGGTCTTCCTTATCTTTGTAATGGAACTGGGAGAGCTTTGTCACCCCATCCACCAGGAAGGCCACTTCATCGCCGAACATCATTTTAATATCGTCCAGGGTATATTCCGTATCCTCCACCACATCGTGAAGAAGGGCGGCAATAATGCCCTGGGGGTCCATTTCCAGTTCCGCCAGGATGTAAGCCACTGCCAGGGGATGGATGATATAGGGTTCCCCTGTAGCCCGGACCTGGGCAGCATGGGCCTTATCCGCCAGTTCATAGGCTTCCCGGATGGCATCCAGGCTTTTCTCATCTTTGATATAGGTCTTGATCTTGTCGATGAGCTTCTTGTATTCCTCTTCTTTCTCACCGGCCCAGTCGGTCTTTTCCTTCTGCTTTTTTACATATTCTTCCTGGTGGATCAGGAATTCTGCCAACGTCGATGCGGAAGCATCGGTATGAATGGTCTCTTCATTCAGGTTTTTATTGAATACGCCGGCCAGATTGGTGGTCTTAGGAACGACAGCCGTTTCCTTTTCCGGAGTTTCCTTAAGGTCCTTGTTTTCTGTCTTATCCATATCACTCATACCTTTCACCTCACTGACACATATGTTTTCTATATACGGAAGAAGACAGGAGATCCAGCTTCTTTCTCACAATCCGCCGCTGGTAAAAATCTTCCCCATTCCGGCTGAACCGGGACAGGATTTCCAGCTCCTCAAATACCGCCAGCGCCATGCCCAGCTTCACCGGCTCGAATTGGCCATTCTTTTCCAGCTGGTAATGGACTTCCTTCACCGGCTTCGCCATATCCTTGAGCACCCCCGTAAGGGACCGGTACACGCTGACCAGATAATCCCGGTCCAGGATTTCCGTTTTCTCCTGGCGAAGGTCTTTGCCGATGAGCTGTACGTGCTCACCGTACCACTCGTGCACTTCCGGTTCAAAGACCAGATCCACCACGTCACCGGCCTGGCAGGGGCTGTTTTCCCCGCATCCCCAGAATATGGCATCCACCAGTCCCGATTTCCCGGAGAGCTGGCATTTGAAATGGCGGCCATCGGCCCCCATGTGCCGGGTGGTTTCCACGAAAGCACCGGACGTAGAAAAAAGGGGCTTTGGATTATCACAGCCGCAGGGTTCCAGAAGATCCAGGGAATGGATGAAATCCAACGTAATATCGTCCAGAGGCAGGCTTTCCTCCACATCCAGCACAGGCAGGCAGTCCTCTTCGGTCAGTACAGACCGGGCATAGTCATTCATGCGCCTCCGGAATTCAGGAATATTTTCCGGTGCAATGGAGAATCCTGCCGCCATCTTATGGCCGCCAAACTGGAGGAGCAGGTCCGACTGCTTTGACAGGGCTTCGTAAATATTGAAAGCCGGAATGCTGCGGCAGGATCCCTTCCCTACCCCATTCCGAATGGTAATGACAAACACCGGGCGATGGTAGATTTCCAGAATCCTCGACGCCACGATACCGATGACTCCGGGATGCCAGTCCTTCCCATCCACCACGAAAGCCATGTCCCTGTCCATATGGAGCTCAGCAATCCGCTCCTTAGCCTGGTCGAAAATATCCCGTTCAATGGTCTGCCGGGCCACATTGGTTTCGCAGAGCTTCCGGGCCAGGGACTCCGCCTCTTCCATGGAGTCCGTGGTCATGAGCTTCACCCCTTCACTGGCCTGGGCAATGCGTCCCGCCGCATTGAGCCTTGGCGCCAGGCCAAAGGAAACCTGGTCTGCCCTTTTGATTTCCTTCGTATCTTCATGGACAATGCCGGACGCTTTGAGGAGCGCCGCCAGTCCCTTGATGGGGGTGTGGATGAACCGCTTCATCCCTTCCTTCACGATAATCCGGTTTTCTCCTGTCAGGGACACCACATCCGCAATCGTACCCAAAGCTGCCAGCTCCACGGTGCCGTCATAATCATGGCCTTCCCGTTTCATGTACAGGGCCCGGCACAGGGAGTACGCCACCCCGCATCCCGCTAGTTCCTTGTAAGGATAGGGGCAGTCCTTCTGGTGGGGATTGATCACCGACACGCACCGGGGAAGAACTTCCGGCGGCGTATGGTGGTCTGTCACAATGATATCGAGCCCCTCCGGCGCTTTGGCAATGAGATCTGCCGAACTGATGCCGCAGTCCACGGTGATGAGAAGGCTGTATCCCTCCCCTGCCAGTTTCGAAAGGGCTGCACCGTTAAGGCCATACCCCTCGGTTTCCCGCTGGGGAATGTAGTAACCCACATTTCCATTGAGCCCTTTGAGCCCCCGTACCATGATAGAGGTGGACGTGATACCATCCACATCGTAGTCCCCATATATGACGATTTTCTCTCCCCCATCCAGGGCTCTTGAAATCCGGTCCACCGCTTCGGTCATACCCTTCATGAGAAATGGATCTGAGAGGTTGGACAGGTCATCGTAAAGAAAATGGGAAAGCTTTTCCTCGCTGTCAATACCCCGGCGAAGAAGAATCCGGGCCAGTCCCACAGGAATGGAAAAAGACGAAAAAAATCCCGGTACCTCTCTCTTTTCACTGTGCGGTGCTTTGATGTTCCATTTATAAGTCTGTTTCTCCATATAACGTCCTCAATTCTCATTCTTATTTTCCTGTTTATTTTATCACTTCTCATTATCATTTGCCACGATAAGATTATCATTATCAATGGGGGAAAAGCAGATTTGAGAGTTGAGATTTGAGGTCCAGCCTGCGGCGCTCCCACCAGCTAACCTCCGTGAGATGAGATCGAGATCGAGACCGAGATTGAGGCGAATAGCGGCAAAGCCGCAGATGGGTTCCTGACGACTCTACCCAAATAACGTGAAGTTGACTCAAGACGAGGCTCCCTTCTCTGAAGGGAGCTCCCCACCGGGGTGAGGGATCACTGATGGGTTCGGCCCAAAGGGCCTGACCACCCAGGCCCTCAAGACTTTCGTCCCTATCCCTCTCCCATCTATCGTCTATTTTCTTCGCCGATAAAACGTATTTCCTGCCAACTGACTCATATATCGTATAAAAATCGCGCCGCCCATCATTTGTCGCGGCGCACCACCACTCCTGACTTCTCACTCCTGACTCCTCACTTTTCCCTCCTTTCACTCAACCGTTCTGATAGCCCCCACCCATCCAACAAAAAACAGCGCTCCGAAGAGCGCTGCCATTTCCCGGAAATTATTCCCAGGCTTCTTTCATAATATTCTTGTATTCCGTATTGAGATGATCGACTACCACATCCAGGACTACACGGACAATTTCCGGATCGAAGCTGTCATTGGTGCTGGGGAGGCAGCAATCCAGGAAAAGGGAACCGTCTTCCGCTACCACGTATTTGAAAACTTTGTAGCTTCTATTTAACTTATTGATATATTCCAGGAAACGGTTCTTATTGCTGTCCTTTACGAGCTGGCTTCCCACCTGAACACGGATAATGGTGTAAATGGTATTGTCCGTGATAATACCCATGGGAATGGTCTGGCCTTCCACCTTGATGTTGGACTGGAATACGATGGTTTCCGCTTCATCCTTCATTTCTTTTTTTACAAAGAAATTCATCTTATTATCGGTGATATACTTTTCAAATTTCTTTGCTTTCAGATTTTCTCTTTTTTCTTCTGCCATTTCTTATCCACCTTCCATTAAACAATAGGAGCTGCTCCATTTATTGTACCCTGCCTTGCCATTTATTTCCACTTTGATTATGATATTTTTATAAGAAGAACAGGAACCCTGCGAAACCAGAAGGAGCATACCATGACAGACTCAGAATACATGCTGTTTGCCCTGGAAGAAGCGCAAAAGGCAAAAGAAGAGGGAGAAATTCCCATCGGTGCCATCCTTGTGTATAAGGACATGGTCATTGCCGCCGGCCATAACCGCAAGGAGACAGAAAAAGACCCCACGGCCCATGCGGAAATTCTGGCCCTCCGGAAGGGCGCCCGCATTCTGGGCAGATGGCGTTTGACGGGGGCTTCTCTTTATGTTACCATAGAACCGTGTCCGATGTGTGCAGGAGCCCTCCTGAATGCAAGAATTTCAAGGCTCGTCTATGGGGCTGCAAACCCCCAGTACGGAGCCATCGAGTCCAGATTCCGCATCACCGGCGAAGGCGTATTAAACCACACCATGGAAATCACCTCCGGCATCCGGCAGAAAGAATGCCAGGCACTGATGGATTCCTTCTTTGCCAGGAAACGATGATAACCGGATTTTCATCAATCGGCACCAATTTCATAAGGAGCAGTATCGAAGTGGTCATAACGAGGCGGACTCGAAATCCGTTAGCCCTTCGGGGCCCGTGGGTTCGAATCCCACCTGCTCCGCCAAAACCAAAAGCACCCGAATCGGGTGCTTTTTTGTTTGGAAAACAGGGAGACACAGCTCCCTCAGTCTTCCGCCTTCTTTTCAAACCGCCATTTCTGCCGGACATCCGGATACTTCCGGTGATCCACTTCCGACAGGAACATGGCAAGGGGCCTGGCGTAGACCCCAAAGTCCCCATAGAGAGCCCGATAAACCACCAGGGTCTCCCTTGTTTCCGTATGGACAGCTAACGTTATGATTTCATAATCGTGATCTTTAAAATGATGCCAGATTTCTCCAGGTTTTGGATTTTCTCTCATGGAACCTCCCCTCCCCTGACCGGTGATTCATAGGGACAGCCAGGAAGCGAATCGACAAATAGGGAAACTACATAGCAAAACCGTAATCATAGAAAATAAAAGTTGGAAATCCGGGAGAAAATAAAAGAATTCCTCCCCCATGACGAAGGAGGAATTCCCTCTTCTTAACTCTCAAATCCCAACTGTCTATTTTACGCTTTAGCTGCAGCTTCCATGGCTTTATCTGCCGCTTTGATGGTCTTTTCAATGTCTTCGTCGCTGTGGGCATAGGACATAAAGAGGGTCTCAAAAGGAGACGGAGCCAGATAAATATGCTGGTCCAGCATGGAAAGGAACCAGGCTTTGAACTGGTCCCTGTTGGCAGCACAGGCATCGCTGTAGTTCAGGACGTCCTTCTCGGAGAAGAAGATACCAAACATGGATCCCGACTGGTGGCAGACGAGGGGGACACCCTTCCGGTCAGCCGCTTCCTTCCAGCCCGCAAGAAGGGTCTTCGTCTTGTCTTCGAGAATTTTATCAAAGTCCGGAATAGCCATCATCTGTTTCAGGGTTTCGATGCCCGCAGTGACAGCCAAGGGGTTGCCGGAAAGGGTACCGGCCTGGTATACCGCCCCTTCCGGGGTGATGCAGTTCATGATTTCTTTCCGTCCGCCATAGGCCGCTGCCGGGAGGCCGCCGCCGATGATCTTGCCGAGGCAGGTCATGTCGGGATGGATATGGTACCGGGCCTGGGCACCATGGAAAGTGGTACGGAAGCCGCACATGACTTCATCAAAAATGAGGACAGTGCCATGTTTTTCCGTTTCCTTCCGAAGGGCTTCGAGGAACCCGGGAATCGGCGGTACGCAGCACATATTACCAGCCACCGGTTCTACGATGACTGCGGCGATTTCGTCGCCCTCTTCGTCCATGGTCTTCGTGAAGGCATCGATATCGTTATAGGGAACCACCACAGTATCCTGGGCTGTACCTTTTGTGACGCCAGCGCTGTCCGGACTGCCGAAGGTGGCAGCGCCGGAGCCTGCTTTCACGAGAAGACTGTCGCCATGGCCATGGTAGCACCCCTCAAATTTCAGGATTTTATCCCGGCCGGTGTAGCCACGGGCTGCCCGAAGGGCGCTCATAGTGGCTTCAGTGCCGGAGTTCACCATCCGCATTTTTTCTATGGACGGGTACACTTCATGAATGAGTTTTGCGATTTCCGTTTCCATGAGAGTAGGCGCGCCGTAGCTGGTGCTCCGCTCTGCCGCTTTCTGGATGGCTTTGATCACTTCAGGATGGGCGTGGCCCAGGACCATGGGGCCCCAGGAGCCTACGTAGTCGATGTAGGTATTGCCATCGATATCGGTAATATGGGACCCATGGGCTTCCCGGATAAAGGGAGGCGGACATCCCATATGGGGATAGGACCGGACCGGGCTGTTTACGCCGCCGGGCATGTATTTCTTTGCTTCTTCAAAGGCCGCTTTGGATTTGGAAAGGTCGATCATTTGCCCTGTTCCTCCCTGATCCATTTCGCCACTTCCGGTGCGAAGTAGGAAATGATAATATCAGCGCCCGCCCGTTTCATGCAGAGCAGGGATTCCATGACGATTCTCTTTTCATCAATCCAGCCTTTGGCTGCAGCTGCCTTGATCATGGAATATTCGCCGGATACGTTGTATGTCGCTACGGGGCGGTTAATATGGTCCCGTACCTGACGGACGATATCGAGGTAAGCCAGGGCCGGTTTTACCATGATAATGTCGGCTCCTTCAGCCAGATCCAAGTCTACTTCCTTCATGGCTTCCCGGCTGTTTGCCGGATCCATCTGATAACCCCGACGGTCGCCAAACTGGGGTGCCGAATTTGCGGCATCACGGAAGGGGCCATAGTAACCGGAGGCATATTTCACGGCATAGGACATGATGGAAACATTCTGGAAGCCATTATCATCCAGAGTTTCCCGGATTTTGGCCACACGGCCGTCCATCATATCGGAAGGAGCCACCATGTCGGCGCCGGCTTCCGCCTGGGACAGAGCCACTTTGGCCAGGAGTTCCAGAGTGGGGTCGTTATCCACTTCATGGTCTTTCAGCTTGCCGCAGTGGCCGCTGTTTGTGTACTGGCAGAGGCATACGTCCCCTACAATAACCAGGTCCGGTACTGCTTCTTTAATGGCTTTGATGGCCCGCTGTACAGGGCTAGTCATATCCCAGGCAGAAGAACCGATATCGTCTTTGTATTCCGGAAGGCCGAAAACTTCTACCGCCGGAATGCCCAGTTTATAAATTTCTTCCGCCACTTTGACGGCGTTGTCCACAGACAGGTGGTACTGTCCGGGCATACTGGGGATTTCTTCCTTTACGTTCGTGCCGGGCACCACGAAGATAGGATAAACGAAATCATTGATTTCCAGGGAATTTTCTCTCACCATGGAACGGATGGCTTCCGTTCTTCTGAGACGTCTTGGACGAAGGGTATTCAGTTTCATTTCTTCTCGACTCCTTTTTCAATCGCATTGACAAGGCCATCTATCGTATAGATTTCAGAAATGATGGATGGTTCCAATTTATATTTCCGGCATGTATCGGCAGTAATAGGTCCGATGCAGGCCAGCGTAATGCCTTCCAGCAGCTCTGTCCGTCCGCCGATCTGGTCCATAAGGTTGTAGACGGTGGAGGAAGAGGTAAATGTGATGATGTCAGCACCATGGCTTGTGAGGACTTTCAAAAGCTTTTCCCGGCTTTCTTCGTCAGGAACAGTCTGGTACGCTTCCACCACGTCCACCGTGCATCCCCGGGCCCGAAGGCCTTCGGGAAGGACGCTTCTAGCAACTTTCGCCCTGGGGATAAGGATTCTTTCATTTCCCAAGAGGGATGGTTCCATCACTGCCAGAAGATTCTCAGCCTTGTACTTTTCCGGCACCGCATCGGCATGGATACCATGGGCTTTCAGCTGCCGTGCCGTAGCGGGCCCGATGGCACCTATTTTTGCATGGCCCAGAGCTCTTGTATCCAATCCCTTTTCATAGAGACGGTTAAAGAAAGAGTCCACCCCATTCTGGCTGGTAAAGAGCACCCAGTCATAGGAGGAAAGATTGGTGAGGGCCCTGTCCATTCCCCAGTAATCGTCAGAGGGCTTCCTGATGGAAATGGTAGGGATTTCAATGGTTTCCGCGCCCTTTTCATTCAGCACGTCCACGAGGCGGGATGCCTGGCTTCTGGACCGGGTGACAATGACCCGTTTCCCAAAGAGGGGCCGATTATCGAACCAACGCATGTCTTTCCGGAGGTTCACCACGTCCCCTACGATAAATACGGCCGGCGGCTTAATCCCCAGCCGTTCCACGTCATTGGCCGCTTCGCCAAGGGTGGTGGTCCAGGTCTGCTGGTAGGGTCTTGTCCCCCACCGAACAAAAGCCGCAGGGGTATCCTTGCTTCTTCCGTACTTCATAAGCTGGGAAGCAATCAAGGCCGTATGGCCTACACCCATGAGGAAAATCAGGGTATCCACGCCGCCGGCCAGCTTGTCCCAGTGAATGGAAGATTCATCCTTCGTAGGATCCTCATGGCCGGTGATGACGGCAAAGGACGCCGCCACTTTCCGGTGGGTCACAGGAATTCCTGCATAGGCTGGTGCCACAATGGCGCTGGTCACGCCGGGCACTTCCTCAAAGGGCACACCTGCTTCTTTCAGCACTTCAATTTCCTCACCGCCCCGGCCGAAAACGAAGGGATCTCCCCCCTTCAGGCGGGCCACGATGTGCCCTTCTTTTCCTTTTTCCGCCAGAATGCGGCTGATTTCCTGCTGCCTCATGGTATGGCAGCCCGCTTTTTTCCCTACATAAATGTATTCTGCATCGGGTCTCATGAAGCGGAGAATTCTCTTGTCCGCCAGGTAGTCCCCTACCACCACGTCCGCTTCTTCCAGGCACCGTTTCCCTTTGAGTGTCAGAAGTTCCGGATCTCCGGGGCCTGCCCCGATGAGGTATACTTTCCCTTGTTTCATGTTAATCTCCTCAAATTACTTAGATTTTTGACAGTTTCTCCAGGATTTCCCGGCCCCCTTCGTCAAGGAGCTTTTCAGCGATTCCTGTGCCTGCCTCTTCCGCCTTCGCTGCGGTACCATCGGCTTCGCCGCGGTAGAGCTTCTTTCCGTCCGGAGAGGCGATAAAGGCTTCCACATGGAGTACCCCATCCCCTTTGGGCACGGCGTAAATACCGGCAGGTACCTTGCAGTCTCCGCCCACTTTGGCCAGGAAGGCCCGCTCCGAACGGATGCAGGATGCCACGTCTTCATCATGGAGGAAGGAGAGAAGCTCCAGTGTTTCCCTATCATCGGTCCTAGCTTCCACCGCCATCACTCCCTGCCCTGCCGCCGGAATGCTGTCTTCCGTGGAAATATAGGATGTAATGCGGTCCGCCAGACCGAGCCGTTTCAGCCCTGCCGCAGCCAGGATTACCGCATCGAACTGTCCTTCATCCAGGTGACGGAGCCGTGTCTGCACATTGCCTCGGAGAGTCCCAATTTCAAGGTCGCCTCTCCAGTGAAGAAGCTGGGCCTGCCGGCGAAGACTCGATGTGCCTACCCTGGCATGGGGCGGCAGTTCTTCCAGGGATTTGTACTTATTGGAAACGAAGGCATCCCTTGGATCTTCCCGGGCCGTGACAGCGGCGATGGTAAGTCCATCGGGGCACTGGGCTGTCATATCCTTAAGGGAGTGGACGGCGATATCTGCCTTTCCCTCCAGAAGGATCACTTCCAGTTCTTTGATGAACAGTCCCTTGCCCCCAATTTCCACGAGGGGCCGGTCCAGGATCTGGTCTCCCTTCGTTGTCACCGGCAGAAGTTCAACAGTAAGGCCAGGATACTTCTCTTTCAGTCTGTTTTCTACATAATGGGCCTGCCAGAGAGCCAGAAGGCTTTCCCTGGTGGCAATGGTAATTTTATTTTTCAAGCTGCTGCCCCTTTCTTACGTCCAGTTTGAAGAGCCGGGCCACGGCGGACTTGTCCTCCGACTCCCATTCGGTACCGGCGTATTCATTGAGGTGCATCATCGGTTCCCGGAGAATTTTCCGAACGATCATATGGGTCATATGGGAGAGAACCTTCTTGTCCTCCTCCGTAAGTCCTTCGATTTTCGCCAGGCCGTGGCGGAGTTCCCTTTCCCGGATGGCTTCGGCCTTATCGGAGAGAGATACCATGACAGGCCGGGTGGAAAGATATTTGAAACGGTCTTCGATGGAATCGATTTCTTCCTGAACAATGACCTCTGCCCGCTCTGCCTCTTCCTTCCGGAGGCGAATGTTGTTGGCCACGATTTCCTGGAGGTCATCAAGGTTATAGAGTGTCACATTCCGGATATCCCGGACTTCCGGTTCAATATCGCAGGGCACGGCGATATCAATGGCCACGAGAGGTCTTGTATTGCGGCGCATCATAAGATTCCGCACATCCCAGGCCTTCACAATATACTGGGACGCACCGGTGGCGGTGACAATGATATCCACATCGTCTGCATGGGTGAGGGCGCTCTTGAAGGGCACCGCCTCGCCGCCGATAGTCTTTGCCAGGGCTTCCGCTTTGTCCATGTGGCGGTTCGCTACTTTCACATTCTTAAGTCCTTTACCCTGCAGATTCTTCACCAGAAGCTCTGCCGCTTCGCCGGCACCGAAAACCATGGCTGTCCTGTCTTCCAGGCCCCCAAGAATTTTTTCTGCCAGTTTCACAGCTGCGTAGCTTACGGAAACGGCGCTGTAGGAAATCCGGGTTTCCGTGCGCACCCGTTTCCCCGTAGTAATAGCCCGGTGGAACAGGGTATTCAGAATGGTTTTCGTCGCCTTTTCAGAAAGGGCCATTGTGTAAGCGGTCTTGATCTGGTTCAGGATCTGGCTCTCACCAATAACCATGGAGTCCAGCCCCGAAGCCACCTCAAAGAGATGGCGGATGCAGGCTTCTCCCTCAAAATAGAAGAACCATTCTTTCTTTGCCCCGCTGTTGCCGGAAAGGGCAAGGAAGAATTCTTCTAGTGTCTTCTTTGCGGAACCATCTTTCAGTACCGCGTAAATTTCTGTTCTGTTGCAGGTGGAAAGCACCACAGCCTCCTCGATGCCCTCCTGTTCATCCAGGTGGCGGAGACCGCTCCTCGCGCTTTCTTCTGAAATAGCAAACTGTTCCCGGATATCTACGGAAACGGTTTTATGGTTCAGCCCCAATACAACCAGTTGCATGACGTACACACTCCTCTGCTTCGTCTAATTTCCCTGAAAGCACCAGATTCATGATCCGGTCGCTGAATACGGTGTGCCAGAAATCCTCCCTGGCACGGCTGTCTTTTAATTTTTCTTTTAATTCCAGGCGGATATCCCCCACCCGGTCCAGCCACACACCAAAAGAAGGGGGAATCTGGCCGGCGAGCCAGTTCTTTACGTACTTCGCCATGGCCGGTGATCGGCCATTGGTGGATACGGCAAAGCGGATTCCTCCCGTTTCAAAAGTGGCAGGCAGAAAACAATTTCCCAATTCCGGAAAATCTGCGCTGTTATATAAAAATGTGGAGTCCAGTGATTCCCGGTGTACCATCTCTGCCACCTCACGGCTGCCGGAAGCGGTCACCACAAAATGGTATCCTTTGGCATCTCCTGCTTCATAGAAGGCTTTCTTCCAGGAAATCCGCTTCTCCTGCCACAGTGCCACAAGTTCTTTACAGATTTCCGGAGCCAGCACCGTCACACGGGCCTGCTGGTCTACCAGCTTTTTCACCTTCCTGAGCGCCACATGGCCGCCGCCGATAATAAGACAGGATACGCCATCCATTCTGAGATTGACCGGGTACAAAAAGGAATCACCTTCCTGAGGGATAAAAAATAAAATAGTATAAATCTTTTGCCACAACTAAAATTGTATCACCATGAGAGGTGTATGACAACAAAAGGGGCCCGCTGAAATGGAATTTCTAATATGTAGCAAATAGTATATCATTTATAAACTTATATTGATGTAACAATTTGATATCCATTGTTTGGGGATATGTAGCGGAGCGTCATGCAAACGGGCAGGGGCTTCTAACTTCCAACTGTTTGCAGCCAGCAGCTAAACGTCCTCACGCTTTCACAAGTCATCCGGTCACACGATCGGCCACACGAGTGCCGCTGACTTCCCCTCAGTTACTGTCATCATCCCCCAACACCATACTCTTCACGGGCTCGAAACTCTTCCTGTGAATGGGCGTAATACCCAGTTTTCTGAGGGCTTCTATATGTTCTGCCGTACCGTAGCCCTTGTTTCTGGCAAATCCATAGCCCGGGTACTGCTTATCGTATTCATCCATCCGATGGTCACGATGTACCTTGGCCACAATAGATGCCGCTGCAACAGATGCGCTTCTGGCATCGCCGTGAATGAGGGAAACCGTGGGAAACGGAAAATGAAGGGGCATGGCATCCACGATGACCGCCTGGGGCTGAACTTTCAGGTTCTTCACCGCCCGGTACATGGCCATCATGGTGGCCTGGTAAATGTTATAATCATCAATTTCAGCCGGTGAGAGGCTCACAATGGATACATCTACCGCTTCTTTCAGAATTTTTTCGGAAAGGACTTCCCGATGCTCCGGCGTCACTTTCTTCGAATCATTAAGCCCCGGTGCAAACCAGTGGGGCTTCAGGATGACTGCCGCCACCGTTACCGGTCCTGCCAGGGGACCTCTCCCCACTTCATCAATACCGGCAATAAGGTTGATTCCTTTTTTATAAAAGCTGCTCTCCACTTCATACATGGACTCCACCCGAAGCCGCTCCCTGCTCTCCCTTTCCAATCGTTTCATGTAGGAAGAAAGGAGCTGCTGCACTCCTTTCCGGGAATCCGCCATGATTTCTTTTAGTATCTCTTCCGGCACTTCATCCTGTTTCAGGAGAGCCCGAATTTCAGAAACCGTCATGGTTCCTCCTTCGGCAGGGGGTCCAGGGTAATCCGTCCCAGTTTGCCGCTCCGAAAATCCCGGAGCACCGCCATTTCTGCCCGGTCGTAGTCAATGGCTCCTCCGGGAAGGAGGCATCCCCGCCGGCGTCCGGCGTCTTCCAGCAACAGCTGGGGATCCCGGCTGACGTCTTCAATGCCATAGACATCCTTGAGCACCTGGGGCGCTGTCTCCGCAAGAGAAGATAGAAGTACAGGCACCACTTCATCAGGGTTGAAAACATCTCCTGCAATGGCACCGGTAGCTGCCAGCCTGAGGGCCGCTGTCTGGTCGTCAAATTTCGGCCACAGCACCCCCGGCGTATCGAGAAGGTCCAGACCATCAGAAAGCCGCACCCACTGCTTGCCCCTCGTATGACCCGGAGTATTGGCAGTGCGGGTGGAAGCCTTGCCTGCCAGGAAATTGATGAGAGATGACTTACCTACGTTCGGAATACCAAGAATCATAAGGCGTACAGAACGGTTCTTCAATCCCCGCTTCCGCCATTTGGAAAGGATGGGTTCCGCTGTCTCCCGAATCAGGGAAAGGAGCCGTTTCTTATTCTTTCCATTGCCCACAGTCATGGGCACCACGGAAATTCCTTTCTTTTTGTAGTAAGAAATCCAGAGATCCGTCTCCCGGGGATCCGCCAGATCCGCCTTGTTCAGAATCACAATCCGGGGCTTTCCTTTCACCAGTTTCTCCACCATGGGGTTCGCACTGGACTGGGGAATACGGGCATCCAGAAGCTCCGCCACCACATCCACCGCCTTCAGGTGGTCTTCTATCATCCGTTTCGTTTTTGTCATATGGCCAGGAAACCATTGAATCAGCATAGTACACCTCCCGTATGCCCTTTGGGGCATACTGTTTCAATATTAATCCTATTTTATCATAGGGATAGAAGATTTTAAATATTTTTAAAGCCGACTATCGGAGCGCAAAAAAGAACCGGAAAGCATGATTTTTCCGGTCCTCTCCTATTTCTTACAATACATGTTTAATAATTAGATAAATAAGCGCTCCCACAGCTGCAGTACAGGGAATAGTCATAATCCAGGCCGACACCATCTGATAGGCCACACTCCAGTGAACCGCACGAAAACGAGTAGCCCAACCTACCCCCATTATGGATCCCGTCACCACATGGGTGGTGGATACGGGAAGATGAAGCATGGTGGCGCTGAAAATAGTAATGGCTGAATTCAGATCGGCCGCCAATCCATTCACCGGCTGCATGCGAAAAATCTTATTTCCAACGGTACGGATAATCCGCCAGCCGCCGACGGATGTGCCAAAACACATGGCACAGGCACAGGCAACTTTGACTTCCCAGGGTACTTCCAACTGTCCAATATAACCGCCGGAAAGAAGGGCCAGGGTAATGATACCCATAGATTTTTGGGCATCATTAGAACCATGGGAGAAAGCCATGAGCGCCGCCGATACCATCTGGATATGGGTGGCCACATAATTCACCCGGGACTTTCCCACATTTCGAAAAGCGATATAGAGGATTGTCATGATGATATAGCCCGTAATCAGTGCGCACACCGGTGACAGCACAAGACCGATAACAATGGTCAGCACGCCGGCAAGATGAATGGCTCCGGTTCCATAAGAAATAATGACCGCCCCGATAACCCCGCCAATGAGGGCATGGGAAGAACTGGAGGGCAGGCAGATGCGCCAGGTAAAAAGATTCCAAATGATAGCGGAAGCCAGAGCCGCAGAAAGGACTACAGAATCAACCATATGGGGAGATGTAACGATTTCGCCGCCGATAGTCTTGGCAACTCCTGTGGAAATCATAGTACCCACGAAATTCAAAATGGCTGACATGATAATGGCTACTTTTGGGCTCAAGGCTTGGGTAGCCACGCATGTGGCAATGGCATTGGCCGTATCATGGAAACCGTTAATAAAGTCGAAGCACAGTGCCAGAACGATGACAATTCCAATAATGTACGTATCAGGCATACTTCATGACCACCTCTTTAATCAGGTTCCCTACCTTTTCTGCCCGGTTGGCCGTATCTTCCATAGCTTCCATGATTTCCTTCCACCGGATAATTTCCATCACCTCATGGGTACCATCGAAAAGGTCAGAAATGGCGTTTCTGTAAATTTCATCTCCTTCACTTTCCAGAGCATTAATCTTCCTCGTACGCTCTGCAATTTCCGTTTCGTTTTTATCGATATCCTTCAGCAGACGGAAAAGGACAATCATTTCTGAAGACATTTCTACCAGAATGTCCGCCATCCGCAGAGGAAGTTTTGAACCGATACCAGCATGGTAAAGCTTCAGGCTCATCACCACATCCTGGATATCATCTACGCAGTCATCCAGGGACGTGGTAAGAAGGAAAAAATCTTCTCGATCAATAGGAGTAATGAAAACATGACGCATTTTAGCAGAAATATCATGGGTGACTTTATCCGCTGAATGTTCCAGGTTTTTAACTTCCTTCGTATACCGCTCCAGTTTGGCCGGGTCCTGTAGTACTTCTCTGGCCATTACAGTACCCTTGTGGAAATACTCCGCATTGGTAACAAGAAAATCAAAAAACCCTTCATGCTTGTTGACAAGACTGAACATGGTGCCCTCCATAAAAAACGAACCGTTACGTCTATGTTACCCTATGAGTGTAAAATGTTTGTAAAGATTGTAGGAGAAAGATAAAAAAATTCATTCTTTGTAATCCTCTGTCATATATATTATGCGGTATTTTAAAATATTTTGAAATAGTGATTTTCCATTATATTTTTATGAGAGAAAATGACTGGATATCCAGCTATAGTGAGCCTGCCCACAAACTGGAAATGGGGCTATCCTGCGTTATTTCCTGCATTAAATTGCAGAATTTCGGTATATATTATTATTGCTGAAAATCGTCTAAAATATTTCAGTAGACTTGCCTACAAATTTTAGGAATAATGTTAGAAATCTCATGATTTGACTTTTTTAATTAATACATCTATACTTAAAGTGTGCGGCAGGTCACACAATAAAATGCATGATTATCCTGCTGGTTTAAAAGGAGGATTTTATTATGGATGAAGCAAAAGTATTAGAAGAAATGAAAAGACTGAAAGGCACACAGACTGAAAAGAACCTGCGTGCTGCTTATGCCGGTGAATCCCAGGCCCATGTAAAATACAACCTCTTCGCCAACGAAGCGGAAAAGGATCCGGAATGTTCCCGTCAGATTGCTGATATCTTCCGGGAAACAGCAAACAATGAAAGAGCCCATGCCAAGATCTGGTTCTGGCTGGTCGGTGACCTGAAGAAAACCACTGCTGAACATCTGAAGATGGCTGCAGAAGGCGAACATGGCGAATGGACTTCCATGTATCCTGCATTTGCAGAAACCGCTAAAAAGGAAGGTTTCCCGCAGATTGCATTCCTCTTCTCCAAGGTCGGCGAAATTGAAAAATCCCATGAAGCAAGATATAAACTGCTCCTGGCTAATGTAGAAAACGGACAGGTCTTCAAGAAGGGCGAAAAGAAACTGTGGATGTGCGCTAACTGCGGCTACACCGTAGAATCCGTAGAAGCTCCGCAGGAATGCCCGGTATGCGGCCATCCAAGAAGCTTCTTCGCCATCAAGGCTGAGAACTATTAATTATTCTATAGGATCGAGTAGGAGGCGGGCATCGGCCCGCCGACCTCTCACACCACCGTACGTACCGTTCGGTATACGGCGGTTCCTTAGTTTTCGCATTCCTGCTTATGCAAGTCTGCGATGATGTTGTTGTTTTCAGCAATCCTCACATGGATGGGCACTCCGGCATATCCTTGCTGTTCCGCAGCTGCTTTCTGCCAGTAGTCTTCTTTCTGAAGTTGTCTGCCTTTAAGCCCATGGTTGGTTACTTTCATTGACTAACATCTCCTAAAGTTCGGTCCTTCCCAGATGCCCATGAGCCATCTGGTACTATGGCCTCTGCTGACTTCTCACGGCAAATCTTATTTCAACCACAGCACAGCCCAGTAAATACAGCCTTATTCTGCTGTGTCCGTGAGACCTCCCCAGGTAAGAACGTATTCTTTCTCTCCATCTATCCGCCACATCTACTCTACAGGATTCCGTACAGCTATGGGACTTCAGTTTGTTTGGCAACCTTATCCACCCTGTATTAGCCTTATGTGGTTCTTGTACATCGGACCGGAGATTTGCCTGCACCTTCCTTCAGATTCCACCTCACGATGGACACCCTTGGTGTTCAGCTATGACCTTCCCGCTGTCGGGTAGTCTTGGGACTTTCACCCTTGAGAATACGCCCATGCTGGGCGCACCAATAAAAAACTGTGAGCAGCAAAAAGCAGCTCACAGCCTTTTTATCATTCAATCTGCATTTACCACATACGGACAGCCGGTTTCGGATTGCCGAAGCGATGGATGGTTTCAATGAAACGAACTGTGCCGGTCTTGTAACGGAGTACAAGGGTACTTGTTCTTGCACCGCCACCAAAGTAACGGACACCTCTCAGCATAGCGCAGTCGGTAATGGCTGTTTCAGAGAAAATGCAATCATCCCCTTTTACGAGATCATCGAGAGTAAGCACTTTATTAGGATCGTCAATTCCCATCTTATGGAGTCTCTCAATTTCCTCTTCCGTATGGGGAAGGAGCTTGGCCTGCATATCACCGCCAAGGCACTTGAGGCCTACGGCAGAAAGCACTCCTTCCGGAGCGCCGCCGGAGCCAAGAACCATATGAATACCGCTGCCCTGAATGCCGCAGTCGATAGATGGGACCACATCACCGTCAGTAATGAGGCGGATACGGGCACCAGCAGCTCTGGCTTCGCGGATAATCTTTTCATGTCTTTCACGGTCAAGGATAACAACGGTGAGATCAGAAACTTCACGGTCCATGGCATCGGCTACATTCTTCAGGTTTTCTGTAACCGAAGCATTGATATCAATGCGGCCCTTTGCCCGGGGACCTACGCAAATTTTCTGCATATACATATCCGGTGCATGAAGCAGGCAACCCTTTGGAGCAATGGCAAGAACAGCAATGGCCCCGTTCTGGCCTTTCGCTACCAGATTTGTTCCTTCCACAGGGTCCACGGCGATATCTACTTCTTCTCCACCGGCACCTACATGTTCACCGATATAAAGCATAGGAGCCTCATCGATTTCTCCTTCACCTATAACTACGGTACCGGAAACCGGAGTCTTGGCAAACTGTTCATGCATGCCATCAACGGCAGCCTGGTCAGCCCCTTCCTTATCCCCAATGCCCATGAGGCGACCGCTCCGAAGGGCAGCCTGTTCTGTAATTCTTACAAATTCCATAGAAAGTTGTCTGTTCATTGTATGCCTCCACAATAGTATACTTTCTCTTTCACAGTTGTTTTTATTGTATCACATTTAAAGAGAAAATGGAGTATACATTTTTAAAAAATTGGGAAAACAACGAGTTTATACTACAATTTCGCCGGCAGGTCAAAAGGGACAGGACATCCAGAAATTGAAAAAAGCCAAAAGTGCCGCAACACATTTGTTAAGCAGCGCTTCTGGCCATTCTCCTTAATTTTTATTTTTCTAGTGTCTAATTTCATAAATAATAGATTGTATTGCCGGACACAGCAAATAATGGTATACTTATTCCAGATAAATGCAAATTGCAGGGGGGGATAACGTTATGCCAAAAGTTGCTAAGCAAATACGCTGCTCCGAAAGCGAACGCATAGAACTGCATAAAATCGTAAACTCTCAAAAAACAGAGCATCGCATTGTAAGACGTGCAAAAATGGTTCTTCTATGTCTTGATGGAATGCAAATCAAGGATATCGCGGCTAAGTTGGGGGAACGCCCCAATACCGTTAGCCTTTGGCGGAATCGTTTCGCTGAACAGGGCATCCCTGGACTACAGGATAAGAAAAGGCGGGGCCGTACTGCTCAATATGGACCGGAATTCCGCGAAATGGTGTTAAATAAGCTGAAGGAAGCGCCTCCAGACGGGCTAGCACACTGGGATGGTCCTACACTGGCAAGAGTTCTGAATGTCTCAAAGGCTGCCATTTGGCGACTTATGAGAAAGGAAGGAATACAGCTGGCAAGGCAGCGTTCCTGGTGTGTCAGTACTGATCCGGAGTTTACTAAAAAGTCTGCTGATATCGTGGGACTTTACTTGAACCCGCCAGAGAATGCTGTCGTAATCAGCGTTGATGAGAAACCATCGATACAGGCCTTAAGTAGAGCCCAAGGATATGTACTTACTCATAACAAGAAAATTGTGCGCGGGTTGAAAAGCACATATCGGAGGAATGGAACAATAAATTTATTCGGTGCACTGGAGGTAGCTACCGGACAAATTTATGGAAAGACAACAAAGAGAAAAACCAGAGAGGACTTTGAAGAATTTTTAGATGACTTATTGAAAAGTGAGCCGGGTGGAGACAAAGTGCAATATCATATTATTGTCGATAATTACTGCACGCACAAGCGCTTAAACGACTGGCTGGAAAAGCATCCTAATGTCCATTTTCATTACACACCAACGTCAGCAAGCTGGCTGAATGAAGTGGAAATATGGTTTAACATTATGTCGCGAAAAGTGCTCCGAGGGGCAAGTTTTGACTCTGTTTCGGATCTTGTGTCAGCGATTAAAAAGTTTATTGCTGCCTACAATGAGCATGCAGAACCGTTCCGCTGGAAAAAACGTGAGGTCAAGGGTTCGCAACTTAGGGATACAATCGGAAACTTACGAAATTAGACACTAGTATATCCAGAAGCTCCGCCACCCCTTTTTTTCCGAAGTGGACATCACTGTCGTTCACGATGAAGCAGGGTACACTCATGATATTGTATTTCTGCTGGAGCTCCGGATAGTGGGCGAGGTCGTAGACGTCTACGGTGATATTGGGATTGTCTGCTGCAATCCGTTCTGCCGCCGCCACCAGGTCCGGGCACATGGTGCAGGACAGGGACACGGCGATAGTGACCTGTTTCCTTTCGGAAATGGATTCGATCCGTTTCTGCATGTCCTCCCCCACGTCCTGTCCGGGACCGGCGGTATTGTAAAGGGCAAGGATGAAGGAATTGAATTCATGGCCCCCGGGAACGCCGTGGAAGTAAAGGCCCGCTTCTTTTCCATCGGGCCCCAGGATGGAGATGGTATGTTCCTTTCCCGCCGGAGCGTCCATAATTTCATAGGATACTTTGTCCGACAGGGAAGCCAGTTCCTTCAGGAGCTTTTCATTTTCCCAGGACAGTTCCGTATCATCCCTGTAGAGCCGGAGAGTAATGGGCCTTTCGAACCGGTCCAGCACCGGCTTCAGGGCCTGCCTCGTTTCCGTATCCAGGAAGGCGCTGTCATCAGCTTCGCCCACTGGTGCCTTTGGTTCTTCCTTCTTTTCTACTTTCTTCACGTAGGTCCGTTTCAGGTTCAGTTTCCTGTACTGGCTGCCCAGATATTTTTCCAGGGATGTAGCCGCCACGGCGCCATCGGAAACGGCAGTCACCACCTGCCGGAGGTTTTTGACGCAGATGTCGCCGGCCGCATAGACGCCATCAATATTTGTCTTCTGGTCCCGGTCCGTGATGACATAGCCCTGGGGATCCAGGTCCACCTGGCCCTTGATAAGCCCGTTTTCCGGTGCATAACCTACGAAAACGAAGACGCCGTAGAAATCACCGTCAGAAGCCTGATACTCCGTACTTTTCCCGGTTTTCCGGTCCTTCAGCACCACCCGGCGGACGGCGCTGTCCCCTTCCACCTTTTCTACGATGGTATGATAGAGGATTTTTACGTGGGGATTTTCCTTCAGTTCCTCCACAGCGGCGGAATTGATAGAGAAATCGTCTCCCCGAATGACCATGATGATTTCCTTGCCGTACCGGGTGAGGAAAAGTCCCTCCTCCACCGCTGCGTAGCCGCCGCCAATGACGAAGATGGAACGGTTCGTGAAGAATTCACCATCACAGGTAGCGCAGTAGGCTACGCCGTGGCCTTTGTATTCTTCTTCCCCCGCAAAACCCGCCAGCCTTGGATGGGCGCCGCCGGCATAGACGATGCCCAGGGCCTTGAAATCGCCCCGGCTGGTGTGGACGGTCTTGTAGTCCCCTTCCAGCTCCAGGCCCGTCACGTCGGCCGTCAGGAACTGAGCGCCGAAGTTCTGCGCCTGTTTGACCATGGTAGAAGTCAATGCTTCTCCGGTGGTATTCAAGATGCCCGGATAGTTCACCACTTCCGAGGTAATGGTGATCTGGCCGCCCATCTTTTCTTTTTCAATGACCAGTACATGAAACCGCGCCCTTGCCATATAAATAGCGGCGGAGAGCCCTGCCGGTCCTCCGCCTACTATTATGGCATCATACGTTTTTTCCATGATGCCTCCTGTGTATTATAATTTGCCAACCAGGTCAAAGGATGGTTTCAGGGTCTTTTCACCGGGATGCCATTTGGCCGGGCAAACTTCATCGCCGTGTTCATAAACGAATTGGGCTGCTTCTACCTTGCGGAGCAGTTCGTCCGCATTGCGTCCGATGTTGCCTGCGCTCACTTCATAGAGCACCACTTCCCCCTTCGGATTGATGACGAAGGTGCCTCTTTCGGTAACGCCGTCAGAAGCGATGTAAATGTCCAGATCCTTGGACAGGGCAGCGGTGGGATCGCCGATCATGGGGAACTGTACCTTGCCGATCCGTTCGGAAGATTCATGCCAAGCTTTGTGAACATAATGGGTATCACAGGATACGGAGTAGATTTCGCATCCGATTTTCTTGAATTCGTCGTATTTATTCTGGAGATCTTCCAGTTCCGTGGGGCATACAAAGGTGAAGTCTGCCGGATAGAAGAATAGAACACTCCACTTGCCGATGAGGTCCTTATCGCTTACATCGATGAAATCACCGTTCTGGTATGCTTTGACATGGAATTCGCTGATTTTCTTACCGTTTAAAGACATAATAGTTTCCTCCTTGGAAATAAAATATATGAACTGTCCGCTTCGCGACTACATTTATGAGTGGCGAAGCATATTTAACTTTCTGAAAGTATTATACCATCTATATCTGCAAATTTCAATATAGTTTTGAAAAAATTGAGATAAAAAATAGGACTGGTAAATTTCACTTACGAAGCAAAAATCAAAATTCTCAAAAGGGCTGCTGACCTCAAAAACAGATAAGAGTAGGAGAAACATACCATGTAAAATCTGCCTGTCATTACTAAACGGATAACCTGACAGTACCACAGGGTTCCCAGTAACAACGTAAATGTTAAGCACAGTTGTCATCTGCCAACAAAAGCCAAATAAAAAACAATCCTGCACAACTTCCCTGTACCATATTGTGTTTGTACATAATTTCCATTAAAAAGAATGTCTTCCACCAACTGAAAAAGGAAGGCATTAAATGCCTTCCTTTCCAGATTCAGAAACTTACGCTATATAGCTTCAGTAAGTGATCAGCCTTCAACTTTTACGTTAGCAGCCTGGGGTCCTCTTGCGCCATCAATGATGTCGAAATCAACCTTCTGGCCTTCATTCAGTGTCTTGAAGCCATCAGCCTGGATAGCGGAGAAATGAACGAAAACATCGCCGCCTTCTTCTCTTTCAATAAAGCCGTAGCCTTTTTCTGCACTGAACCACTTAACTGTACCTTTCATGGAAATTCCTCCTAAAAAAATTACTACCATGCCCCGATTGGGCACAGATTTACAATACCATAAATCTATGATTGCGTCAACCAAAATATAGAGAAATACGCAAAATTGAAGAAGTTTTGGACATCCCTTTCTGACAGGCACCTCGATTATGCAGCAATGCATAAATATACAACTTGATATTGCGATTGAGAAAAGCAAGTCTGTATGATTTAATAATTCATACTTTAAAAGAGACCAATCCAATATTTCTGTCTTACAATACCTGGGACAGAAACAGCTTTGTTCTTTCTTCTTTCGTATGATTGAAGACTTCGTCCGGTGTCCCCTGTTCCACGATAAGGCCGCCATCGATGAAGAGGACCCGGTCACCCACTTCCTTGGCAAATCCCATTTCATGGGTTACTACCACCATGGTCATTCCTTCTTCCGCCACTTCTTTCATGACGTCCAGTACTTCATGAACCATTTCCGGATCCAGGGCCGATGTGGGTTCATCGAAAAGAAGAGCCTTCGGTTTCATGGCAAGGGCCCGGGCAATAGCCACGCGCTGCTGCTGGCCGCCGGAGAGCTGTGCGGGCTTGTAATCCGCCTTGTCTTCCAGGCCCACCTTCTGCAGGAGGTGCATGCCCCGGTCATAGGCTTCTTTTTTCGTAATCTTTCTGACCTTCATAGGAGCCAGCATAATATTCTGGATTACCGTCATATGGAGGAACAGGTTGAACCGCTGGAATACCATGCCCACTTCGGTCCTCACTTCATTGATATTCTTTTCTCCGTTCACCGGTGTCCCGTCAAAAATAACGGATCCGCTGGTTGGCTGTTCCAGTCCGTTAATGCAGCGAAGGAGGGTACTCTTACCGGAGCCGGAAGGTCCGATGATAACTACCACTTCTTTTTCCTTCACCTTCACATTGATATCTTTCAGCACCGTAAGGTCGCCAAATTTTTTCCCTACGTGATTGATTTCTATTAAATATTTATCTGCCATATTATTTCTTCTCCAGCCAAGCTACTACACGGGAAATTGCCAGCGTCATAATGAGATACAGGATAGCAACGGTTGTCCAGATTTCGAAGGATCCATAGGTCTGGGCAATAATGAGCTGTCCTCTTCTGGTCAGTTCTTCGAAACCAATGACAGAAACCAGGGAAGAATCCTTCAGCATGGCAATGAATTCATTGCCCAGTGGCGGAAGGATATTCCGAACTGCCTGGGGAAGAATGATATAGTACATAGTCTGCCACCAGGAAAGACCCAGGGACCGGCCCGCTTCCATCTGGCCCACATCAATGGCCTGGATACCGGCGCGGAAAATTTCAGAGACATAAGCGCCACTGTTGATACCGCAGGCAGCGACGGCCGCCACAAATGGCTCTACCCGCTGTCCCGTCACAATTGGAAGGGCAAAGTAAATGAGGAAAATCTGGACCAAAAGTGGGGTGCCGCGGATGCAGTCTGCATAGATGGTCGCAATGATACGCAGGATCTTCACCTGGCAGATACGGGCAATCCCGACAAAAAGACCAATCAAAAAGCCTATAGCCACGCTGACGGCAGTGATTTCAATGGTAACCCCCGCCCCCACCAGCAGCATAGGCAGGGCATGTTCAATCAGTTCAAAATTCATCAGACAAACTCCTTACATTATTACCAGTCTATTTTTGAATATACTTGAATAATTATACTAACTTGCAGGGAGCGAGTCAATAGGAAGAGAGTGAGCGGTCTATAGTTCCCATGCCTATGGATAGAGCTAAGGTTAAAAGTGGCTGAAGGTTGATGCCTGCAGCAAGGTGGCTTAGGTGGAACGGGCTTTTCCCGTAGGGAAGGTGCGGCTCACAATTCATAGGGCGCCATAATTTCTGTATACCGTCAGCATGCGGCCCTCTTGAGAAAGGGCGCAGCGAAGCCGCAGGATGGATGGGCAATCGTAAACAGCTGATTATCTGAAAATCTGCTGCCCACCTTCTGCTTCGCAGACTCCGGAATCATCTCCTGCCTTTGGGTCTGACTCCATCTCCAAGGGGCACGGGTTTAACAGATTTCCTCAAGAAAAAGTACTAAACGATAACCATATGAAAAAGAAGATACTTCCTGTATTCGAAAGTACCTTCTTTCAACCGAACTTTCAGTTACTGAGTTCGAAAGCACCGGCAGCAAAGCCGATGAGCCTCAATTCAAAACTCAATTCTATCCTTAATGCAGGTTAAACGTCACCGGCACCCTTGAGTTAGCTGTAATGGCTGTCCCATTCTGTTTTGCCGGAACGAAGCGCCATCCGTAGACCGCATTCACCGCGGCGCTGTCCAGGGTACTATTGCCGGAGGAGCTTTCTACCCAGGCACTGGAGACGGATCCGTCGGTACTGATGGTCATTCCCACCACTGTGGTGCCGGATATACCGGCCCGGCGGGCGGATTCCGGATAGGCCGGCGCCGGTGCCGACAGAAGCTGGGGGCCACTCGTTTCTCCGCCTCCGCCGCCATCACCGGACCCATCCCCATTTCCACTTCCATAGCCGCTGCCGTTACCGCCGCCGCTGCCGCTTCCACTTCCGGGACCATTTCCGCTTCCGTCACCGGTTCCTGTGCCGCTGCCATTACCGCCGCCGCTGCCGCTTCCACTTCCGCCGCCGGAACCGGAACTATCACTATCGGAAGAAGAGGTACTGCTGGAAGACGTATCTGTTGATGACGCAGTTTCAGCCGGTTTCTGCGCTATATCATGGACATCGTTTTCTGCCTGTTCATCAGCCTCCTGGGGAGGAGGTGGCGGGAGTGTAGGCGTTGCTTTGGCTTCATGAATCTTCGGAAGTTCTTCTTCCTTCGCCTCAGCAGCACCACCACCGCCTCCACCACCACCGCCTCCTACATCGGCAACGAGGTCCACTTCGATAGGTTCCCGGTTCGGCTGGGGTGGTGGGAAGAGAAGAATGAGCGCCGCTGCTGCACCCAGAAGGACGCCATGGCACAGCAGGGACCAGCCGAAAGCGGTAGGCCATTGGTACTTAGAGGTACGCATGACACCACCTCATCAGTTGTCGGAACCGGTCTTAGATTCTGTGGCTATACCGATCTTGCTGATACCCACAGACTTCAACTGGTCCAGGACAAATACGAAATCGCCGTGTTCCGACTTGGAATCAGCCCGAAGAACGATGGCCAGGTTCGGGTTCCGGTTCTTTTCGATTTCCATGCGCCTCTGGAAATCTTCTTTGGAAATCTTTTCTTTTTCCACATAAATCGTGCCGTCCGACGTAATACTGATGGGAAGGGTCTGTTCCACATTCACCTTTGCCGTTGCCGTCTGGGGCAGGTTCAGGTTAATTGATTTCTGCACCACCATGGAAAGCATGCTCATCATGAAGAAAACGAGAAGGAAGAAAATGATATCGATCATAGGGATAATCATGATCTTCGGCTTTTTCTCCACATTCATCGGTTCCAGTTTCATTCTTTATCCGCCTCTACAATTGCCAGATAGAGGGAGCCCAGTTTTTCCATCTGGGAAACGAAATTGCTCACCTGCTGGGACAGGTAGGTATAGGCAATAAGAGAAATAATGGCCACAAAAAGACCGGTAGCTGTGCAAACCAGTGCTTCCGCCACGCCGCCTGTCACCGCAAAGGGCTGGCCATTGGAAACGGAAAGCACATTGAAGGAACCGATCATGCCGATGACCGTGCCGAGAAGCCCCATGAGAGGGGACAGGGTCACGATGACGTCCAGGTAATTCAGATAATTTTTCAGGAGTCCCGCAGCATGGGAAGCGGCCCCTTCAATAATGGAAGTCTGGCTGGCTTTCATGTTCAGGTGTTCTACGCCCGCCAGAATGACAGAAGCCGGAATACCGCCATCTTTCTTGAGCAGTTCCTTTAACCCCTCCAGGTCTCCGGCCCGCAGGTACTCAGGAATATTTTTCGCCAGCATTTCCACATCAGACCGGTTAGCATGGTAGAACCGGAATCGTTCAATAAAAATAGCTACTACAATAATAGATGCAAGAATCAGCGGATACATCATAAACCCGCCGGCCCGGAACAAATGAAGGAAATCCATCAGAAAAGCCTCCTGAAAAATAAAATTTCTGAGATTCTTTATTAATCTCTAACCAATACATACTAAGATTATCATTTTTATAGTTTCCCGTCAAATCTAATATTTTGTTCATTATCTTGTAAGTAAATTGGCAGTCACCCCTGTGAATGGGGCTAAAGGTTGTGGGTGAACGTTGCATCACCCGTTCAGTGGGTCCGCCGCCTGTAACGGCCCATGCACCTCACGCCACCGCTTCCACGAGCGCAGCGATATGGAAGCCACAACCCGGTCGGACCAGCACAGCGCCGCCCGGCCTGCCACCTTTTACAAGCCATCTATACTAATGTGGCAAAACCGCATCCATCCTCCCCTTCAGGCACAAAAAAACTGCAGAGCCTCAGTTCCGCAGTTTTTTTATAATTCAATCAGTATCCGTTCACTTCACTGACCACCCGGAAGTTGTCCACATTGAAAGACTTGCAGATGGCATTGAAGAAAGGTCCATAGAGCATGGTACGGAACATTTCAGACCTGGTAATCAGGAGAAGCCGTCCTTCATCATAGATGATACGGTTCAGACCATTATTTACATATTTTTCGAAATCCTTGTCCGCCATTTCCTTCTGCAGCTTTTCCAAGGCTTCCCGTTCCGGTCCTTCCTGGTACTCCGGCCGTTCCATGATAGGAATGAAGCGAATCTCATAAATTTTGGAGGTATATCCTTTGGACTCTGCGGAATATCTCTTACCTTTTTCCATTTCTTCCATCAATAAACACCTGTCCTTTACAGTGAATTTTTACCGTATACTATTATATCATTTTACGAAGGGTCATGCAGGGAAAACCGGTGTCCTTCGGACAGGACTTATGATATCCGAGTCATAGCCATAGGGATGTATGGGGCTAAAGGTTATGGGTGAACGTCGCTCCACTCGTTCGCCGGGGGCATAAGGTTCAATTGTCACCTTCGGCAACAAAAACATGAGCCGCCATAGGCGGCGTTACAAAAGTTTTCCCCTTCCAATTAAGCGCAGCGTCCCACCCGGTTGGCAAGCGTTAGCGATGCCAACCCACAACCCGGTTTGGCAAGCGCAGCGTAGCCCAATCCACAACCCTTACGAACCTTACAATCCCCGGGACCACGAACTCGACTACATGCCACAGCCACCCTAAATAATCCCCCTCTCATGGAGGCTGACAAAGGTCCCATCCCCTATAATGACATGATCCAGAACCTGCATATCCAGAAGCCTGGCACCGGCGGCAAATGTTTTTGTTACTTCGATATCTTCCTTGGACGGTTCCGGATAACCGGACGGATGGTTATGTAAAAGAATCATGCCATAGGCCTTGAAGCGAATGCCCCACTTCATGGCTTCCTTGATATCCACCGGCGCTGCATTCAGATTTCCCTTCGAAATCTCCTGGTATCCAAGAAGCCGGTTCTTCACATTCAGATAGGACACCACGAAATGCTCCTGGTTTTCGTGGCGCAGTTTTTCCATGAAAAAAGCGGCCACCTTATCGGGAGCACTGAAACTCACCAACTTCCTCCTGCTGCACAAGAGGGAAAGCCGGCGTCCAAGTTCCACTGCTGCACAGATGGTCACCGCTTTGTCCGGTCCTATTCCTTTGATATCGATGAGATCCCGCCAGTTTAAATCTTCATAGCCATTAATGCCGGAACTTGATTCCAGCATATCCACCACTTCTTTTGCCAGTTCCATGACAGAATGTCCCTGCCTGCCAGTTCGAAGAAGGATAGCCACCAGATCTGTATTACTGGCCAGCTGGGGGGATATGGCAAATCGTTCTCTCGGCTTATCTTCGTGACGCATTTCCTTAATGAGCATAGTGTTCACCTCAAGGTTGGAATCAGGGAAGGAATGGAAAGGGTGTTAAGTTATAATTGTGGTGATATATTCATGCTGCAAGTATCGAAAAGTGACTGATGGGGAACGCCTGCGGCGAAGTGGCTCAGGGGGAACGCCTGCGGCATAGGGAGGGAAGGAAGCGGCGCACAAATCATAGAGCGCCGTAGAATATTTATTGGTGGTCTCTGCTACTGAATATATAATTTGTGCCGCCATATAATTTTGACGCGGCACATCTCCCCCACGGGCGAAGCCCGTTACCCCTCAGCCACTTCGCCGTCAGGCGTTACCCATCAGCCACCTCTTACAGAATGGCAAGAGACTAAACACCCCATTGGGCTCAAAACTTTTTATACAGCCAAAAAGCAATCAGGATACCGATGATACTGATAAGATTCGGCGCGAAACGGATGCCGAAGTGGAGCTGGAGGATGCCCAGATTCAGAGTGATATCCTTCAGGTCAAAAATTTCAAAGGTCCTGGTGAAATATGGCATGAGACCTACAAAATTGACTCCCTCCAGCAGCTGTCCCAGGATGCCGCCAATGAGGGCGCCGGCCGCCAGAAAAAGGAGTAAAGGGAGAAATCCCTTGGAAAAACGCATATAAAGACTCCTATAGATTTTACTTTTTAAAATTCACTGCCCAGGGCAATCTTTCCGCCTACCCGGTCAGCCAGGGCTTTCCCGGTTTCATCATTCGTACGATACTGGTAAATGACACGCCATACCGTATTTTTCTGGGTAAAGATATATTCCTGCACCGTAAGGTCAGTCTTACGTCCTTTCGAGGATTCGGTCAGTGTGAATATCAGTTCCGTTCCTTTGATATCACCGGAGGTAAAAGATTTCTTTTCGGATTTCAGGTTGGAAATGGCGGAATCCTTTTTCAGCACCTCTTCCGCTTCTGCCGCAAGCTTTGTCTCATTCACCTCATCGGAAACCCGGTTGCCGGTAACAATAATCTGCAGATGGGCATTATGGCCCTCCGCATTTACCTTCGACACATCCCGGGCCCCCAGGTCCACCTGTTTCCCATTGGAAACCAGCTCGAAGGGGGTTGAAATAGTAATGGTTTCATTATCACAGTGAATGCGATTCTTTCCAAAAGGGAACTGGTCATCCAGGCTATTGCCGCATCCCGCCAAAAGAAGAGTCCCAAGGAGGAGCCCAGCCGATAATGCAAGTTTCGTTTTTTTATAATTCATAGCTCAACACTTTCTTTGGAGTTTATTTTTCTCATTATACCATAAGAAGGATTGCTATGATAAAATAAAAAAAATTAAACGGTAATACAGGGAGAAATACAGAAAATGACAAATAAAATTGCAGGTATCGTTGCGGAATGGAATCCATTTCACCGGGGCCATGAGACAATGATTGAAGAGCTGAAGGAGAACAACCCGGATGTGGCCATTTTTAGTGTCATGAGCGGCTCCTTTGTTCAGCGGGGGGAACCGGCCCTTTTTGACCCCTGGACTAGGGCAAAGTGGGCCGCAGCGGCCGGCGCAGATGCGGTGTTTGAACTGCCGGTACTTGCGTCCCTCCAGAGTGCGGACCGCTTTGCCGAAGAAGGAGCCCGTCTTCTTTACTTTCTGGGCTGCGGAGCCATCTATTTCGGCACTGAATCCCTGGAGGCCGAAGAACTGGAAGAAGCAGCGTCCTACGGCCTCACGGAGGCATGGACCGACTCGCTTCACCAATTTTTGAAGGAAGGCCTTTCCTACGCCCAGGCTTCGGCAAAGGCTATGGAAATCCACTCTCCCCATCTGGCAAAGGAGCTCACGAAGCCCAATAACCTTCTTGGGTATCGCTATGCCACCGCCATTCTCGCCCGTCACTGGCCTCTGGCCATCCATGTGTACCACAGGGACATGGAAAACAATATTTCCGCCACCACCGCCAGAAAAGAGCTTCTGGAAAACGGATCCACTTCCCTGCTGCCAATGGAGGCTTCCGAAGAGGCAAAGGGGCTCATGGAGCAGGGAAACTTCACCGATTTCCATCGCTACGAGGAAGCCTGCCTCCTCGCCTCCCGCCTCATGGATGAAAAAGCGCTCTCTGCCACCGGCCTTTTTACAGAAGGCCTCGAACATAAATGGTTCCGGGAATCCCAGCGAATTTCCTATAAGGACATGGTAGACCATATCAAAAGTAAAAGATACCTCTACAGCCGGCTCAAACGAGTCGGTGCCCAGCTTCTCATCGGCGGTACCGGCCCCTCCCCCTTTATGGCCCATGAAATTCCATCCTATGCCAGGCTCCTCGCCCTCAGGAGAGAAAAAAGCCGCCTTTTGAATGATATTTCCATTCCTCTCATCACTTCCATGGCCAAAGCATTGCGGACCCTGCCCCCGGCCATCACTGCATCTCTCCTTCTGGACATCCGGGCCAGCGACATCCGCTCCTGGTGCCTCCACGGAGAGAAATACCGGCAGGCAAGACAGGAGTTCTACCGGTCGCCGGTCGTCCTCTAATGTTTGGCAGAATGTGGGATCAATTCTATGGATGGTTCGTAAAGGTTGTGGGTGAACATCGCTTCCGCTCGTTCACAAGGTGGTAGGTGCTTCGCACTGGGGCATAAGGTGGAATCGCCGCCTCTGGCGGTCCATGAACCTTACGCCCCTGCATCGCCAAGGCGCCCGCCTTGGCATGCAGCCACAACCCGGTTGGGCCAGCGCAGCGCCGCCCGACCTACAATCCTTATGAACCATTCAACCATTTGGAACTTTCCGCGTTCTCACCATCCATAATTTTTCCCTTTACTTTACCCCGCTAATCCTTTATCATTTATAAATATATAACATTACAAAATAGATTCGACCGCTGCGAATCTATCATGGGAGGAATCATTCATGGATTTGGAACACAATTGGCCCATAGCCCTGGCCTTTATACTCTACCTGGTGGTCATGATGAGCATCGGCATTTATTATTCCCGTCGGCAGAAGAACCTGTCGTCCTACATCTTAGGAGACCGGCAGCTGGGACCGTGGCTCACCTCCATGAGCGCCGAAGCGTCCGACATGAGCGGCTGGATGCTTATGGGCCTTCCGGGCTACGCTTACCTCCATGGACTTTCCGCTTTCTGGACCGGCATCGGCCTCATCATCGGCACCTGGGCCAACTGGGTTCTCGTTTCCCAGCGGCTCAGGAACTATACGGAAGTGGCCAATAACAGCCTTACCATTCCGGATTACCTGTCCAACCGGTTCGAAGATAAGAAAAATGGTCTCCGCCTCATCTGCGCTCTCTTCATTATTCTCTTCTTCATCATTTATACCTCCTCCGGCTTCGTGGCTGCAGGGAAACTGTTCAATACCATCTTTGGTATCCCCTACCTCCACGCCCTGCTTCTGGGGGCCTTCGTGGTGGTATTCTACACCTTCCTCGGCGGCTTCTCTGCTGTAGCTCTCACCGACTTCATCCAGGGCACCATGATGTTCTTCACCGTCATCTACGTCCCCGTGGCCGGCATGATTGCCCTTGGCGGTCCCGTACCGACCCTGGACATTCTGGCAGGGGAAGGGAAAGACTTCTTCTCCTTCTTCCCTGACTCCACCGGCACCGCAGCCCTCATTGCCATGATGGTTTCCTCCCTGGGCTGGGGTCTTGGCTACTTCGGACAGCCCCATATCCTCGTTAAGTTCATGGCCATCGGGGACCCGAAGGAGTTGAAAAAATCCACCCGTATCGCCATGACCTGGGTGCTCCTGTCCCTGTCATTTGCCATTGCCATCGGCATCGTAGGCAAGGCATACCTGACAACGCCCCTGGAAAACGCTAATGCAGAACGGGTATTCATCCTCATGGCCCAGCAGCTGTCGGCCCCCTTCATTACCGGCATCATCTGGTCCGCCATCCTGGCAGCCATCATGAGTACCTCCTCCTCCCAGCTCCTCGTTACTTCCTCCGCCGTATCCCGTGACCTGTTCCAGGCATTCATCAAGAAAGACGCCTCCCAGAAGACCCTGATCCGGGTTTCCCGGCTTTCGGTTCTCCTTGTATCGGCGGTGGCTGTGTATCTTGGCAGCGACCCGAACAGCTACATCTTTTCCATCGTCTCCTACGCCTGGGCCGGCTTCGGAGCCTGCTTCGGCGCCACGGTGCTTCTCTCCCTCTACTGGAGCCGCATGACCCTGAAAGGCGCCTATGCCGGCGTCCTCGTAGGCGGCCTCACCGTACTCATCTGGAAACAGTTCGAATGGTTCGGCCTCTATGAACTGGTTCCTGGCTTCTTCTTCTCCGTCATCGCCATCGTAGTGGTGAGCCTCCTGGATAAAGAACCTTCTGAGACAATCAAAGAAACCTTTAAAAAGGCACTGGAACTGTCGAAATAAAACATATAGAAAGAGCTGGGATAAAAAAATCCCGGCTCTTTTTTACTGCCTATTCATAATCGGCCACTATGAATTTTTGTATCCCCCGCACTTCCTTAACCACCCAACCGTAGATATATCTAAGATATATCTAACGTTCCTGCGGGGATAGCCTCGGAGCTTCTGTAAGCGGTAAGCTGATAACAGTAAGCCACCAATCTGCCACTATCCACCTCAATCAGAAAGGCATATTATTAAATTTACATGAAGATTTCAATTTCAAGGTGTGATTCAGGGGGTTCCCGCAATTTTGGGAGGGGCAAATCAGGAGCCTTCTCAAGAGCAGGAAAATTTCTCAAAAGTAGTGTCCCTTTTCCCAAATCCCAGGTAAGGAAAGAGGCCGGAAATGGAAATCTTTTGTTCGCGCAAGGGATACTCCTTCCCCGCTCCGCTCCCGTCCGGACGGAAGCGGGAAGCAGGATCCTGCACAGCAGTAACGAGCATCATAAATACGAAAGTACAGAATATTGCCAATACTATCTCTACACGGAACGGCAGGCTTTGACAATCACTCTTGGGGAGCGCTCCTTCGTGAAGAAGGTGCCTGCTACAGTGGCATTCTTACATTTTGTGGACAGAGTCATCAGGATTCCAACTGCGACGGAGCCGCTATTAGTCAGCCTCTTTCCCCTCAGCCACCTCAGTCACCCCGACGTAGGCTGACCCTCTCCCATCTATCTTCTATCATCTCCGCAACAAAGCTGCTGCCCCTCTCGATTTCGGCCTCAATTTCGATCTGTCCGCCATCCGCAAGTGACGAAATGGCGCAAAACAAAAACACCACAATAAGACCCGGTGTCCGTAAGATGCAGGAATTTGTCCAGTGAATCAGGCGCCGGCGTAAGGATGGAAACCGAAGTTTCCCCAAAAACCGAACTAGTCGTCAAAGAGGCAAACGCATGAGCGATCAAAAGGTCCTGAGCCTTATGGTGTTGTGAATCATTTTCCGCTATCCGGATTGCGTAACATTGTGTGCGGATCGAGGCCGAGGTCGAGATCGAGGGGATTCGCGGCAAAGCCGCTATTGATCTCGGTCTCGATCTCGCTACTCGGTCTCATACTCCCGTTCGGCCGAATGGGCGAGGGACGGTTCAGGCGGTACTCTATGTCCGGTGGATTTCCGGGGTTCTTTCCACAGCGCGCACTCAGGAAAACGGGGAATCCACTTTTCAACCCGCGGGCCTTTTTCATCCCTCTACTCTATACATAACGGAAAAGCGCCGGATGTATAAATCATTTCATGAATTTAATGAAAAATTAACATACGGCGTTTACTGGCCTTTCAGCCAGGCATGGAAGGGACCAAAGTCGATGTCCATGGAGACTTCCTTCATCAATTCTTCCCGCAGCCGGCACTAGGGAAACCAGAAGGGAAATCTAGCCATTCCTGGAACTTTTGTCCCTCTACTATATACATTCCAAAAAGTCCCATTCTGTGAACATGGAAAGGAAAATTTTTTCAAAAAATATTTGAGCAATTGGCCACGTACGAATAATCAATAGAGACCGAAATCGAGGTCGCGATCGAGAACAACTGCTTTCCGTTATCGGCTTACTGCTGACGAGGATATGGGGTGTTTTACCCATCCATTAGGGTCATATATGCAATTGGATGAATGGAACTAGAAGATTATAGGAGCTTCGAGTCGGGGTATGAGGCGGAACAATCTTTGCCGGGCTGACGTCTCCAGCGGGACAGATGAAAAGTGGCTGACAGGTAATGCATGACGCTGTTACCCATCAGCCACTTTCTGATGATAAAAGTTCAGCTGATTTGTCAGACTGCATCCAGAGACTTATTTTTAAAAGGAAAATAATGTCTTTCTTCAGCCTATAACCCCGCCGAAGGATTGCATCCTTTGTCCATTTAGCCATCAGCCCTGTTTCCTGTATTTCGCCACAAATGTCCCCATCCGCTTCAGTGCTTCTACCAGGTTTTCCCGGCTGGCGGCATAGGAGATGCGGACGTGGTTCTTACCCTGGGGACCAAAGCAGGTGCCCGGGACGACACCGACTTTGGCCTCTGTCAGGAGACGGTCGGCAAATTCTTCGTCATCCATGCCGGTGGAGCTGATATCGGGGAATATATAGAAGGCTCCCTTTGGCTTGAATACGGGAAGGCCCATTTTTACGAGGCCTTCATACACCATTTCCCGGCGGGCAGCGTATTCGTTGTACATGGCCTTCACGTCATCGTCGCAGTACCGGAGGGCTGCGATGGCACCGTACTGGCTGGTGGTGCTGGCGCAGAGGATTTCATACTGGTGGACCTTGTAGATTTCTTCCAGTGCTTCCCGGGGACCGCAGACGTAGCCGATACGAAGGCCTGTCATGGCGTAGGACTTGGAGAATCCATTCATGGTGAGAGTCCGTTCTCTCATACCCGGCAGGGAAGCAAAGCAGGTGTGGGTGCCTTCGTAAGTCAGGTCGCAGTAGATTTCATCGGAAATAACAATGAGGTCGTGCTTTTCAGCAAAAGCTGCCAGCTTCAGCAGGGAATCCCGGTCCATGACAGTGCCGGTGGGGTTGTTCGGATAGCCAATGAGAACGGCCTTCGTCCGGGGCGTGATTTTCTTTTCCAGTTCTTCTACGGTAAGTTTGAATTCATCCTTCTCGTACGTAGGAACCAGCACCGGTTTACCCCCTGCAATAGATACACAGGCCGGATAGGCCAGGTATGCCGGATCCGGAATGAGCACTTCATCCCCCGGATTCAGGAGGGTGGTCATGATGATACCGATGGCTTCGGAAACACCGACGGTCACCATGATTTCATCTTTCGGATCGTAGTCTACGTGGTACCGATTATGGAAGAGCTTTGCAATTTCCTGCCGGAGTTCCAGAAGGCCCCAGTTGGAAGTGTAGGATGTCTCCTTTCTCTTCAGGCTTTCAATGCAGGCTTCAATGACTTTGTCCGGTGCCGAATAATCCGGTTCCCCTACGCCAAGGGAAATGACATCTTTCATAGTGCTGGCGAGGTCAAAGAATTTACGGATGCCCGAGAAAGGCACCGCTTTGATATTGGATGCAAATTTTTCATCCCAGTTCATAGGTGTATCTCCTTAATGATATTATGTATGTTAATGAATATATCTTCACAAACGGTTGTAAAGTGGCTGAGGTGGCCCAAGTAGCTCAGGGGGGAACGGGCTTCGCCCAAGGGGAAGGTGCGGCGCACAAATATTATAGCGCCACGATTTTTTTAATTGTAACCTCCCCCATTCATGGGGGAAAAGCAAGCAAACAAGATTGGTAAGGAACACAGTGACCGAAAATCTCGTGAGACACTTTCCTGGCGAAGCCTAATGCAGGCGCCACAGGCGACGGAAGGGTCTCCCGGTAAAGCAGCCCCTACTATATTCATCTTAATTCACCACCATTTATGGTTAAACTTCAGCAGCACATTTTTGTAGATTCTGCCTCTATGAGGCAGATCCATCCTGCGCCTTTGGCGCGGCCCTTCTCCAAGGGCCTGCATGATTCTGGTAGAGAAATTTAGACTGTAGTCAATCTCTATCCGATTGAATATGCGGAAGGAAATATAATACTTCGCGGCGCTATATGAATTGTGCGCCGCACCTTCCCCTCAGCCACCTGAGCCACTTCGCCGAAGGCGTTACCCCTCAGATACTTTTCACTTAGTTTCCGCCACTTTCTTTCCCAGTTCTTCACATTTTTTCAGGGACGGTTCATCGGGGTAGCCGTAGGCCAAAAGGGGCTGGGCCGGGAATTTGGCACCGGCGAAATGGAGTTCGTTGTACCAGGAATTCAGCCAGGCACCACGGCTCCATCCGCAGGAGCCGAAGATGCCCATGATCTTCCCTTTGAGGTAGGGTTTCAGCTTGTCACAGAAGGGCTTCATCTGAGCTTCTTCGATAACTTCTACGCCCCAGGCGGAGCATCCCAGAATGATGTGATGATAGGTATTTCCGATTTCTACGGGGTCCACATCAGATACGGGGGCCAGAAGGACTTCGGCACCCGTACTTTTTGCCCCTACCGCCACCGCTTCCGCCATGGCTTCCGTGTTCCCTGTGGCGGAGTAATAAATGATTGCTACTTTTTCAGCCATAATGATCTCCTCACTTTTCTCTCGAGGCAGGATTTTTCCTTTCCTGCCTATGAAAAAGGAGCGTCCTTTTTCAAGAACGCCCTTTTAATAAGACTCAATCAGGCTTTAGCTACGGTTTCGCCCAGTTTCTTGCATGCTTCCAGAGCATCGTCATCCGGATAGCTGTATGCTTTAACGGGGGCTGCAGCCAGTGCAATGCCGGCTTCGTCGAACCGCTTCTTCCAGTTTTCAATCCAGTCGCCCTGGTTCCATGCGTAGGAACCGAAGATAGCAACCACTTTGCCCTTCAGTTTCGGGAGAAGTTCTTCGAAGAATGGTTCGAATTCATATTCTTCCAGTTCTTCGTTACCCATTGCCGGGCAGCCGAGAATGATGTGGTCGAATGCTGCTACGTCATCAGCGGTTGTATCGCTGACGAAGCTCAGTGTAGTTTCTGCACCTGCAGCCTTGGCACCTTCTTCTACGGCCTGTGCCATAGCTTCTGTGTTACCGGAACCGGACCAATATACAATTGCAACTTTTGCCATTTGTAAAGCCTCCTGTCAATCAAATAGAATGATTTGTCTTACACTTCTATATTACTGAATCAAGGTGTCCTTGTCAATTTGAAAAAATGTTATTCGAATTCTGTAAGGGATGTTCCCTTTTTAGAAAGATCCAGCAGGCTTACTTTCTGCGGGAATTTCCGTTTGGATACCATTTTCTTTATGGCATCTGTAATATCCTGCCGGTCTCCATCGGAATTAATGATACCCAGGGTGGTGAAGTAGCCGTCACACTGAAGAACAAGAGCGTAGGCTTCATGGTAGGTGATGTCCTGTTCCTTCGTGGTAATGGTGACAAAGCCTTCCCAGCGGGGATGTTTCTTATCGTCGATTTTCTTCAGCGGCGCTGTACCTTCATAGGAAGCACCGTCGGCGATGAGCTTCCGGTTCAGCCAGTTTGCAATGACATCCATCTGGTCCAGGGGCTTATCATCTTTGTGCTTGATTTCCCCGATTTCCAGAAGAAATGGAATTCCCGTTTCCTGGGACATGGCCCAGCCATAGGAGAAGTCAGGCCCCTTTTTCCAGGTCATGGTGTAGTAATCGCTCTTCGTCATGCCGTTCCGGATGAAGAAGCGCTTCGTGCCTCCCTCCCCCATGAAGGGCAGCGCATTCTGGGCACCTTTTTCAAAGGTCACATTCTGGGGAACGTCCATGGTGCCGATGCCCTGGAGATTTAGCCGATTGGCGGCGCCGGCGGTGATGGAACCGGCCATGACACAACCTGCTGCCAGAAGGGTCATGAAAATTTTCTTCATCATGCCTTGGCCTGCTTCTTCTGGAGTTTGGCCCAGGTATCCCGAAGGCCTACGATGCGGTTCACCACGATATGGTCTTCCGTGGTGTCCCGGTCAATGATGAAATATCCTTTCCGAAGGAACTGGAACCGATCCCCCACATGGTATTCTTTAATGGACGGTTCTACCTTGCTGTGCATGACGGTGAGGGAATTGGTATTCACCTTTTCCATGAAGTCACGGCCATCTTCTTTGTCGTCCGGCGGAATGAGGTAGTCATAGAGGCGGGATTCCACATCCACCGCCGTATCGGCGCATACCCAGTGAAGGGTGCCTTTCACCTTCCGGTCGGCGCCGGGGGTGCCGCTCCGGGTATCAAAGTCCACGGTGCAGTGAATTTCCTTGATATTTCCTTCATCATCCTTTGCCACATCTTCGCATTTCACGATGTAGGCGCCTTTGAGGCGGACTTCCTTACCCGGGGTCATGCGGAAGAATTTATGGGCCGGATGTTCCATGAAATCTTCCCGTTCAATGTACAGGTTTCTGCTGAAAGGAACCTGGCGGCTGCCCATGGATTCCACTTCCGGATTGTTTTCGAGAGTCATGTATTCGATTTTGCCTTCCGGATAGTTTGTGAGAACCACCTTTACCGGATCAATGACCGCCATAATTCGGGGAGCTTTCGCCTTCAGGTCTTCCCGGATGCAGTATTCCAGAAGGGAAACGTCCACCACATTATCCGCCTTTGCCACACCGATGAGGTCACAGAAATTACGGAGGGATTCCGGGGTGTATCCCCTTCTCCTGATGCCGCTGATAGTGGGCATACGGGGATCATCCCAGCCGGATACGAGACCGGCTTCCACCATTTTGCGGAGCTTTCTCTTACTGGTAATCATGGTGGTCACATTGAGACGGGCAAATTCAATCTGCCGAGGCTTTTCTTTCCCGTCAAAGGCCTGGAGGCACCAGTTGTACAGGGGCCGGCGCTCTTCAAATTCCAGGGTGCAGATGGAATGGGTAATCCCTTCCAGGGCATCGGACAGGGGATGGGCAAAGTCGTAGAGAGGATAAATGCACCATTTATCGCCGGTCCGGTGATGGGTAGCATGGAGAATGCGGTAAATAACAGGATCCCGCATGACCAGGTTCGGAGAGGCCATGTCGATTTTCGCACGGAGGCACTTTTCCCCGTCCTTGTACTTGCCATCTTTCATTTCCTGGAAGAGTTTCAGATTTTCTTCCACCGAACGATTTCTCCAGGGACTTTCTTTGCCCGGATGGGTCAGATCTCCCCGGGTATTGTGAATTTCCTCGCTGCTCTGGTCGTCCACATAGGCCAGTCCCATGCGGATGAGTTTGCAGGCGAATTCATAGAGCTGGGGGAAATAATCCGAAGCGAAGTGGACCGGTTCCTTCCATTTGAAACCCAGCCATTTTACATCGTTCAGAATGGAATTTACAAATTCCTCATTTTCCTTCGTTGGGTTCGTATCATCAAAGCGGATATTCGTAGCGCCATGGTACTTTTCGCCAATACCGAAGTTGAGGCAGATACTCTTCACATGACCGATGTGGAGATAACCGTTCGGTTCCGGCGGAAACCGGGTCAGCACGCGGCCTCCGGCGTATACATGGTTCGCAATGTCCTTATCAATTTCCGCTTCAATAAAGTTAGCGGGTTTTCTTTCTTCTTCCATTATTTTTCCTCCGTTCTATCGGATAAATTAGTTGTTTTCTGTTATTTTAGCACATATGGGAGTGGATAGAAAAGGGGCGGATGGGCGTGTATGTGTCAAGGTTTTCTCGGTACTTTATTTGACAGTCGACGTTATCAGGTTTCCCAGCCTCTGCTTTCTCAATAAATCTGTATCGCTTTAGCAAGCTGGCCCATCGGAGTTGAAGTCGCTCCATATACGCCTATACGGCCTTCCAGGCACCCGGGACGGTAATTCCGTGCGTTCCTGTGCCATTTAGCGTCCCTGGCGGCTTTGCGGTTCGTTTTTACGGCTGCTACGACCGCCTTATGCATCTGCCGGTCCATCTTCTTGTAGGCTTTGCCTGCAGCACAGTAAATCAGGGCTTTTTCCAAAGTGTCATTCTGGGTAGCAGTAATCAGCGTGCCTATTGAATCCATACCTATCCTGCACCAGCTGCGCCCCTGCTTTTTCAGACGGTAGCTATAGCGTCGGTGGTTGCTTTCAGCTGCCCCCAGGTGGATATCGGTTCGGATTCCGCGCTCCCGGATGCCCGGGATATAGTCGGCGTTGCGACTCAGATAGTCTGCCAGTCTCCGTACCTGCTCGGCCTGTTCTTCTGTTTCTGCGTAGCTGGCAGCCGTATCCAGATATGGCTTCATATCTGTGATGACATTTCTGCTCTTATTCAGTTCAAGCACGAATTTATCGATGAATCCACGTGGGCAGAAGCTGAGGCGGGTCCGCACTTTCTCATTCACATGGTATCTGTCCCGGAAATGGTAATGTGTCTTGCATCCCTCGACTATATCGTCGAAGTCACCGAAATTATATCCTGCTCCGCCATCCCCGTTGGAAAGTACTGTAATCTCGCTCAGATTGTACCGGCCATGCACCCACACCTTGACGAGTTCAACCAGCCTTTTCCTATCCGTTCCAGAGAAGCAGTGGTACCCTGTCAGTCTCGAACGTTTCCCATTCTTCTCGACGCCCTCATAGACCTGGATTCGGTGAAGTTCTATGTTCTGGCCGCCTTTGGTATCGGTGACGGGGTCCGCCTGCTGCTTCATTACAATCCCATCGCCCTCAATAGCCAGCAGCCCGTCCTCCGGTACTCTCTTCTCGGCCTGCTCCATGGCTGCATCTGCTGCTTCGTATTTTCTAACCATTTGGGCGGCAGCGCGGCTGAGATTTGAAACTGTCTGATGTGAAATATCCGTCTGGGTCAGAGTTTTCACGATATGGCTCACATTACGGAACTGGGTAACCTGGGCAGCCTGGGCAATGCGCAGAATCACTCCCATGCTATAGTGACGGGAAGGCAGAAATCCAAATTTCTTATCTAATGGGTAAAATCCCTGCTTTCCGGCCATCTCCAGCCGCCTCCGCTTGTAGGTGACAGGACCAAACAGGCAGTATATGGTTCTGGAATCCCGCCGGGAAATCCGCCACCCCTGAGGCTTGTAGACCCTATCGTACAGCTCGCCATCGATCATTTCGAAGGCCGTCGCCACAAGAAGGCCAAAGAGTTCCGTGAAGAGGTGCCAGAGAACCTGCTCCATGGCCAGTGAATCCTTGGAATCCTTGATACTCTTGAGAATTTCCTCCTGAATAAAAGGTTTGAAAAGTTCGATATTCTCTGATAAAATGCTCATTGGGAAGAGTCCTTTCTTTTGATTTTGTCGCAAGGAAATTATAACATTTCCATCAAAGGGGACTCTTCCCTTTTCTATCCAGCAGGGGAGAAATCCTCTACCGAGAAACATTTTACACTAAGGATGGGCGTGAATAATACGTACCAATCGGATAAATGGGGCTAAAGGTGGTGGGCGCTAACGCGCCGGGGTGTAAGGTATTATAGCCGCCAAAGGCGTCATATCCACCTTATACCCCCGCTTCGACGAGCAAAGTGATGTCGAAGCTGCAGCCCAGTTGGCGAGCGCAGGGATGTCAACCGGCAGCCTTTAGCCCCATACTCTCATTTCAGCTTACAGTTTACAACGAATCGCCACCCCAATCTATGCTATAATAAGTAAATCAGCATATAACCACATGTATACAGAAAGAAGGCATACCATGCAGAGACTTGTTTCTTATAACCATAACGGCCAGCGCCAGTGGGGCGTGCTCACCAGCGATGGCGCTTCTATCTATTCCGCAGAGGACCTGGAAGAAACCTATTTCATTCCCCTTGGTGAGACCATGGAGGAATTCATCGAAACCGGTGAAGAAGGCCTCTTAAACCTGGCAAAAGCATTGGAAATGAACGAAAAAGACCAGTCCATTGAGCCAATCAAACTGTCCGACGTAAAACTGGAAGTTCCCTTCTACCCCCGCCGCAATATTCTTTGTGTCGGCAAGAATTACCAGGCCCACGTGAAGGAGTTTGACCAGAATGTGAATGCAAAGAATCCGGAAAATCCCATTTTCTTTACGAAAGCCACCACCTCCGTTATTGGCCCTGATGAAGAAATCGACCGCCATCCTTCTGCTACATCCCAGGTGGATTACGAAGGGGAACTGGGCGTCATCATCGGTAAACGATGCACCAACGTGGCTGCAGAAGATGCCATGAAATACGTTTATGGCTACACCATTATCAACGATGTGACCGCCAGGGACCTGCAGAAGAAACACGTCCAGTGGTTCCGGGGCAAGAGCCTCGATACCTTCTGCCCCATGGGGCCTACAGTTATGGTCGGTGACTGGCCGGTGCCATTTACCATCTACACTAAGGTAAACGGCCATCTCCGGCAGGAAGGTTCTACGACGGACCTCATTTTCTCCATTCCCAGACTCATTGAAGTCCTCTCCGACGGCATGACCCTTCTCCCCGGCGACGTCATCGCCACCGGCACCCCCCAGGGCGTAGGCATGGGCTTCAACCCGCCGAAATTCCTGCAGAAGGGAGATGTGGTGGAAATCACCATCGATCCCATTGGAACATTGAGGAATACGGTGAAATAAAGGGTAGATTTGAGAATTGAGGTCCCACGGCTTCGCCGCAAAGGCCATACAAAAACGCTGTGAATCATGATATCCACATGGTCCACAGCTTTTTTTATTGCTAACAGATTACGTTATACCTAATACCGGTATATGGGGCTAAGGGTAGTGGGTGAACACCGCTTCACTCGTTCACCGGGTTGTGGGCGCTGATGCGCCGGGGGCATAAGTGACTATGGCCGCCGATGGCGGCAAATCTCTGAGCGGTAGAGCCGCTAATAGGTAACCTCCCCCGTCTATAGGTGAGATACCCGCAGAGTGGACATCCTGCATAGGATATTCGAGTCCGGCCTAAGTTGGCGCCTTGCCTGCCCATTAAATTTCCTTTTGTGACCGGAATGAAGGGGCCCTCGCTGAAGCAGCTCTGAACATGCTCCGAATCCAGGGAAGCGCTGATTCAACCTCTACGAGCCAGATCCATCCTGCGCCTTTGATGCGGACCGTTTGGTATAAATGAAAGTTAGCAACCCCCATTTCAAATGGGGGTTTATTTATAACCCCTCCGGGGATATGATACTGGCACCTGCCATTGGCAGGTCTAGCAAATGCCCTGATACTGACTTACCGCCTAAAGGCGGCTATTCTTAATTGCTTATTTGCTTAAGTCCATTTGATCACTATTCTCCTGCTCGCGAATGTAATTTTGGATTGTCTCTTCATTCACATTCCCGACGGTGGACACATAGTATCCTCTTGCCCAGAGATGCCTTTCTCCCCATCTTGCACGGAGTTCCGGGTGGTTATCGAACACCATCAGCGCACTTTTCCCTTTCAAATATGCAGCAACTTCTGATACCGAAAGTTTTGGCGGGATTGCAATATACATATGAACGTGGTCAATGCAGACTGCGCCACCCAAGAGCTGGACTTTCTTCATCTCACACGACTTTCTAAGAATATCGATTAATTCCAAACGAATTTTGCTATACAGAATTTTCTTGCGATATTTTGGAATAAATACAATGTGATACGTGCAATTCCATCTCGTATGAGATATACTTTGGTTATCCATCTTGGATACCTCCTGTGTTTTATAAAGCGGATTTGCTAGACCCACTTTATTCTAACATAGGAGGTTTTTTGGTACTTTGGGTAACGCTACGGCTCCGCCGGTTCCCCCGTCTCAGACGGGGGGTTAGTATTTGGGGCAATTAAATTTTATGAATATGCTAAACAGTTTTTGCATTAAGTCCAAAATTATAAGTTCTATGCAGGGCTTCCAATTCTAAGGGCACGCAGACCTATGGGTATATAAATATTGCGGCGCTCCCAAATTTTGATGCGCCGCCACATTCACTCCTCCCTTCTCACTCTTCCCTCCTCACTTTTTCTCACTCTGCTCCCATATACGATAATTCCCAAAGCCAGCTGGATGAGCCCGGCTGCTGCATAGACTTCCCAAATGCCCATGGCCATGGAGATGGCGGAGGAAAGCAGAGGGCCCCACATATTTCCGAATTGCTGGGCCGTATTGGAGAGGCCGAAGACCCGCCCCCGGAAATCGGAGGGTGTGTACTTCACGAGGGCTGCATTAATGGAAGGGTTAGCACCGATAACGAAGCAGCCTGCCAAGAACTGGCAGAGTCCAAATCCTATGACCGAATCCGGCAGGGACTGGAGAATAGTAATACAGCCTGCCAGGGAAAGGGTGACGGTAATGGCCTTGTAGTACCCCTTCGATTGTCCAAATTTCCCCCAGAGAGTGGTGGTCAATGCACCGGCTACACCGCCGCTGGACATGATGATGCCGGAGACCAGCTCTATATTTCCTCTATGATTCATGAGGTCACTCACATAGAGAGCCGTCACCGGCTGGATCATGAGAAGTGTGGTCTGCAGGAAAAAGGTAATAAGCAGGAGGCCACGAACATGACCATTGCCAAAGGCATACTTCAGATCCGCCGTGATGGATGTCTTTTCTACCGGTCTTTCTACTTTCCCCTCTTTCTTTTCTTTGACGAGGAAAATCACTGCTGCTGCCACAATCCAGAGAAAAAGGGCAGACAGGTAAAAGGTATTTTTCATCCCCGCCACATGGGACAGGGCGCCTCCCATAAGGGGACCGCAGATTCCCCCTACCACCAGGGAAGTCTGGGCCATACCAAGAGTGCCTCCCAGTTTCTTTGGGTCCGCGCTGTCTGAAATAATAGCCATAGCCGCCGCTACAAAGCCATTGGCAAATCCCTGAAAAGCCCGGGCTGCCATGAGCTGGTACTGGTCCTGGCAAAGGCCACAGAAAAGGTAGGAAAATCCGAGCAGCACCGCTGCCCGGATGGCCATTTTCTTCTTTCCCCCTGTGTCCGCCAGTTTCCCCCACACCGGTCCCATGACCGCAGCCACCAGGAAGCAGCTGGAGAATACGAGCCCAGTCCAGAGGGAAATCTCATTATACGGCACTCCCATTTCCTCCAGGTACAGAGGCAGGAAGGGAATGACCATTGTGTATCCCGAGGATACAAGAAACATGCTGGCAATGAGGGTAATAATGTTTTTGTTGAGGCTCAGATGGCTCCCCTCCTTTGGAGAATAATGTTTGACCAATGTATATGAATAAAGAACGTTGGAGGATATAGAATATCACGTAGCAGTGAATGGGGCTGAGGGTTGTGGGTCGGGCGTCGCTTCGCTGGCTCGATCGGGTGGTGGGTTGACATCGCTGACGCTCGTCAACCAGGTGGGATGTTTCGCTCAAGTAGAAGAGAAAACTTATATAATAAACGCGGCTCCGCTACTCAAAGAAATTTGCCGCCACCGGCAGCAATACCACCTTATGCCCCCGGTGCGAAGCACCTACAACCCGGTGAACAAGCGAAGCGTAGTTCACCCGCCACCTTTAGCCCCTTTCACGCATATGTGGCCGTCTACTAACCAGAATCTACCTTACCCTTTCCATCCACTTCATAGCGTCATCCAGCATGTTGGTGGTCACAAAATGGCCAAGAAGAGGATAGGTAATGCGGGTCACGTTACCGCCTGCCTTTTCCATGACAGAAAAGAAATGGGCCTGGGCCCTGGGGTCGATGGAAATATCACTTTCCCCGTTTGTCATGAAAATGGGGATATTCTTCATGACCTCCACGTGGTTAATGGGCGATTTCTTTTCAATTTCATCATACATATCCCAGTCTTTGGGCACATAAAGGCCAAAACGGGCCTGAATGAAGAGATGGGTCAGAAGCCAGTCACCGGAGCCGTTGAAGGATACGATACCCTTCAGCCGTTCTCCATGGACACTGCCAATACCAAGAACAGACATACCGCCCATGGAATGGCCCAGGATGAATGGCTTTTCGTCGTAATCTTCATGGATACGGTCCGACAAAAGTGGAAATTCTTCCATATTGTGAAAAATAGTATTCCAGAAAATAGGATAGTCTTCCACTTTGTAATAATCATCAAGAGCTCCCCGCTCCCCATGGCTCTGGGCCTCCGGAATATAGACGGTGTAGCCATTCACCGCAAAAATGGCGGCCTTGGAATACTGGAAATCCGCCTCACTGCTCCAGCCGTGGTATAAAATCACCGGATTTCCTGTATCTTCAATGGGATGGACAACGGTGACCGGGATATCCCCTACCCTGATTTTTTCAGTCTTCAACTGCCCCATTTTTTACTCCTTTCAATTCCGGATAATATTTATCGGTCCATTTCCAACGGTTATGGAGCCAGAACCATTCTTCCGGATATTTGTAAATCCATGCTTCCAGACGCTTATTGATTTTGTCTGTAATATTCTGGATGGCCTCTTTCTTCTTCAGCCCTTCATCGGCGGTGATGGGATCATCGATGATGATTTCGTAATGCCAGGGCGACGTTTCATGGATAAAGGCGGTCATCACCGGCAGCTTCGTGAGAAGTGCAAAATGGGCAGGACCTGTGGCAGTCAGTGTACGCTGTCCGAGGAAATCAGAAAGGATGCCCGTGTCGCCCGGGTCCTGGTCACAGAGAAGACCTACGAAATAGCCCTGTTTGAGGCGTCTCAGCATATCCCGAACACCGGTCTTGTATTCTACTGTCTGTCCGGGAATGGATCGATATTCACAGAGGAACTTATCGAAATCCTTGTTCTTCTGTTTCATGGCTACCGAAAGAAGGGGATACCCATAGAGGGCCAGTGCCGCACCTTCTACCTCCCAGTTTCCGCAGTGGGTAGCCGCCAGAATACAGCCTTTCCCCTCTTCCTTAAGTCGGTCCAGCTTTTCCCTGCCCTTCACGGTGACATAGGAGTGGATATTGTCTTTATTGAGAAGAGGAAACCGGAACATGGAAATGCCAAGGGGTCCAAAGCGGAGGGAAGAATTCTTTGCAATTTCCTTCGCCCGTTTTTTGTCCTTCGTGACTCCCGCACGGAGAATGTTATTCACTGCCAGTACCTTCCGTTTTGGCGGCACAAAGGTCCAGAAAAAGTGGCCCAGCCCCCGACCGAAGGCCTGAGCATGGTCCGGAGACATATGGCAAGCCGCCCATCCCAGTATTTTCAGAAGTCTGTAAGTAGCACCCATAATAAAACCTCAAACAGAATGTATAAATAAAATAAAAGAAAAGACAAGGCCCATTCTAGAATAGATAAACCTTGTACATGGTGTGTAAATGTGAAATATGGAAAAGTTAGAAGTGAGGAGTGGTGGGGCGCCGCATAATATTTACAGAGCGGCGCGATTTTTATTGGAATGGTATGAACCACTCCGTGTGAATATGTTTGCCGCTAAAGACGAGAAGATAGAAGATAGTTGAAAGAATATGTTATCAGCTATCCACTTTCCGAAAGTCAGCCGCTTCGCGGCCACCCACATACAACTACACATTTTTTCCCCTCTGACGAGGGCGGACATGTGGGTACTGACACAACCTCCACCATCTATGGAGGAGGTGCCCGAAGGGCGGAAGGGGGCTCCCGCTGGAGTCGCTGCGCACATGCCCGGCCACAAGTCCTTGATACACGCCTTCACAGACTCTGCCTCTGCGAGGCAGATCCATCCTGCGGCTTTGCCGCGGCCCTTCTTCAAGGGCCTGCATGATTGGGGATAGATTTGAGAATTGAGTGAAGAGAATTGAGTTCCAGCGGCTTCGCCGCAAAATATGCAATCCACGGCGCCATATCATTTGTGCGTCGCACCTTCAGCCCTGGCCGAAGGCCATAGCCTTGCCGGAGGCAGAGCCATGACGAAGTCACAGCATCGGCCTAAGGCCGATGCCCGCTCCTCCTTTACTTTCCTTCCAGCTCCTTCAGTCTCTTTTCGAGCTGCCGGACTTTTTTCAACAGTTCCGGCAGATGAGTGTTAGCCACTTCTACCCTGCCCCACTGGGCGTGGGTGCGGGTGGGGTAGCCCATATAAACGCCCGGTTCTTTGATACTGCCTACTACGCCGGACTTGCCGCCCAGGATGACGTTATCCGTAATAGAAATATGACCATTCACACCGGTCTGTCCTGCAAGGATGCAGTGGTTTCCGACAGTGGTGCTTCCGGCAATGCCGGTCTGGGCGCAGAGGAAGCAGTCCGTGCCCACCTGTACGTTATGGCCCAGGTGGACAAGATTATCAATTTTCGTACCATTGCCCACGGTTGTATCGTTCAGGGCACCGTTGTCTACGGTGGAGCAGGCGCCGATTTCCACGTCGTCTCCAATCACCGCACGGCCAAGCTGGCGGATATGGTGGTGATGACCATTTTCATCCGTAGAGAAGCCAAAGCCCTGTCCACCAATGACTGCATGGGCACGAAGGACTACCCGGTCTCCGAGCACGCTGTTTTCATGGACCACGGATCCCGGATTCAGTTCGCAGTCTTTGCCGATTTTTGCATTTTTACCGATGTAGGTATAAGGATAAATGACGGTACCATCACCGATTTCTGCTCCCTCTTCAATGACGGCATAGGCCATGATGCATACATCCTTGCCGATAACCGCCTTGTCACTGACGATGGCAGTGGGATGGATGCCGGGGGTAAAGCGATTCTCCGGATGGTACAGGTCTACGAGATCCCCGAAGGAACGGCGGCAGTCCGGCACTACGATGAGATTTTTCGTGTAAGTCTTTGGCAGTTCATCCACCAGGATAACTCCTGCCTTCATTTCTTCAATGTGTTCCGCATAAATGCCTCGGGCAAAGGTAATGTGGGAAGGTCCCGCACTTTCAGCGCTTCGTACATCATCAATAACAACACTGCCGTCACCATACAGGGTGCCGCCTACGATTTTCGCCAGTTCGCCTGCTGTTTTTTTCATAGAATGCCTCACTTGGACTGAGATGCGGCAGCTTTCGATGCGCCGCCATCCATTTTAGCCAGTACTTCGTCCGTAATATCTACAGCTCCTGTGGGTACGGCCATCTTATTCATAACGATGCCGATATTCTTTTCCTTGGCAATAGCCCCAGCCTGGGACTGGACCATGGATTCAATCTGCTTCTGCTTGCTCTGGATGAAAATCATCCGTTCCTGCTGGGCAGACTGTACTTTCTTCTGTATTTCGTCATCGGACAGTCCGCTCTTCTGGGCTTCTGCCAGACGATTGCTGATTTCCTTGTCCTTATCCGTAATTTCCTGCTGGATGGCTTTGATCTTTGGGGACTGGTCTTCCAGTTTCTGGTAGTCCACCACTGCCACCTTATGTTCACTGCCGCAGCCGCTGAATACGGCGGCCAGGGCAATCATTCCTACACAGGCCAGTTTTTTCCACGCAGCCTTTTCCATTTCGTTCCTCCTCAATCTATGTTGAAGTGATTTCTTACTTCTTTATATTTACAATCCGATTGACCAGATCTCCGGTCACATCGTCTGCATTGATATTGGCTTTGTACTTGGAGAATATCATGTCCAGGTTCTTTTCGGAAGCCACCCTTGCCGCTTCCTGTTCGATGTCTGCCATGATTTCCTTCTTCACCGCAGCCATCTGTTTCTGCTTGTCATCAATTCGGGCCTGCCAGTTTTCATCCCATTCCTTGTGGGTTTCGGCAAAATCCGCTTCTTCTGCGGATATGTCTGCCTTCGTTTCCTGGGACAGGCTGTTTTTGATTTCCTCTGCCACGCTGTTCGAATAGTCTTCCAGTTCCGTCTGGGCCTTAGCCTTGGCGTCGGTCATCTGTTTGACTTCTTCGTCGGTCCAGCCGCCCATATCCGCCTTTTCCCGGGACGTGCGGAGATCCATGAGCTTGTGAAGTTCATCCTTCACCTGCTCCTTTTCTTCTCCCGTCACACCGAGGACGGTGAGCTTCATCTGGAGATTGGCCATCTTGGCCCGCTCTTCAGGAGTCAAGGTTTCCAGATTCATAGTTCCCGCCGCAGTGGTATGTTTTTTCTCAATATCCTTGTAAATCTTCTGGAGACCATCATTCAGTTCGTCCTCTTTAGCCTTCACTTTGGCCTGAAGCTCATTCTGGGCGTCTACCCGCCGGGATGTATCGGCCAGGGCGGCAGCTATCTGTTTCTGCTTCGAGGAAGACTGGATGAGCTTATTCCGCTCCGTCTGGTACTGCTCCAGCATATGGTTATATTCAGTTTCCAGTTTGAAATACTCACTGTACTTCGGATGGGCTTTCACCAGCGTTTCCAGATCTGCCACACCGTAGTGGACAGCAGGCGGCGGTGTTTCTTCTTTCTTCGTGCCGCAGCCGGAAAGGGCAAAGGAAAAAGCAATCATCACGGCGCAGGCAGCAGCGAGCAAGGGGCTGCGGTGCATCATGACAAGCCTCCGTTACTTGCTCTGGGAAGCGGCAGCGGACTGGGAAGCGGTGAGTGTCTTATTCAGGGAATCGGACACTTCCTTCGTAATATCGGTGCCACCATAAATGACAGCGGACTTATCCACCACCAGGGACAGACCTTTCTTGGAAGCCACAGATTTCACAGCGCCGGTGACCTGGTCTTCCATGTCCTTTTCAATGGCTGTCCGTTTCTGGTTGAACTGCTGCTGCATGTCGTTGAAGAGCTTTTCCTTATCCGCATCGCTCATGCCCTGGGACTTGGCATCGAAGTCCTTCTGCATTTCATCGGCGGTGTCCTTCATTTTCTGCTGGTAGTTCAGGGCCAGCTGGCTGTTATTGGAAATCACTTCCCGCTGGTCCACCACGCCGATATCGGACGTAGGAGCCGCATTGGCCGTATCCCCCATGGATACCACTGCCATCACCGCAACGGAGGCAATGAATACGCCAGCCAGGGCGAAGGAAAAAATCTTCACATTTTTCTTGTTTCCAAGAGTTGTCATCATAATAAAATCCACTCCTTTATAAATTGGCAATGATTCTCAGCCACTTGCCATCTTCATCATTATACACGTATTCCAGGGTCATGTAATTATGAATTTTATAGGAAAAGCCAAATTCATTGTCCCTTTTCTTGAAATCCCGGTCGTATCGCAGGGCAAACCGTTCACCAAAGGGAATGACACCGAATACATGGTTTGCATTATTCGTGAAATTGTACTTGTACCCCAGATCCAGAACAGAGCCGAAGTGATGGTACCAGCCACCGTAGATATCCCAGTCCATGGGGCCCGGGTAAAAACGGGCTTCCCCGAAAATCGTATCCCTTTTGCCCACATAGTGGCCCAGGAGACCTTCGAAGGCCGTATTCTTATTGCCGTCCCTGCCGGCATCGAGCCATACTTCAGTCCGTATGATCCAATGGTCCGTCAAAGCATTGATTTTTAATTCCGTCATCTCACCGGGAATCAGTCTTGTCTCTGTGGCTATGCCGTATTTCTTAATGAATGAATCTTCCTGGAGAATCCGGTTCATTTCTGCGGAAATCTCTCCCTGTTTGCGGGTGACAAAGTTCACCGGCAGCCCCTGCAAATGCTCCAGGGCAAACTCTGTTTCTTCAGAGGCCCTGAGCATAAGAAGCCGGGGTACCGTAGTCTTTTCAAAGGTCACTGCGGAAGACCGTACAATTTGTCCCTGGGGAATAAGATAAATCTTTACCTTTGTCTCTTCCCCTGAAGATACTTCGAAATTTGCCGTAAATTCGGGCAGCAGCTGGTGGAGCATATCCCTGCCCGCCGACTGGGATACGCTTTCCGCCCAACCCACGGAATCTACGGGAAGACCGATGAGGAGATTGCTCATAAGCCCTGGAATATCCTTTGTTTCCTCTTCCACGTACCGCCTGGCTTCAGGAGACAGGTTGCCGTAGTCGATTTCCGTGTCCACCTTATGGATCATGCGGCCCACGGGGGCCAAAGTCACGGACAGGGATGTATCACCGCCGTAATTCACGGTGAGATCAGATACCACATAGCCAATGACCACCCGGTTGATGATGTCCGCAAGTACTTTATTATACTCGCTGCTGTTCAGCCGGAAAAGGTCTTCTTCCTTTCCTACAAGAATCCGGTTGCCGATGGAAGAAATGCTGGATACAATCCGTTTTTCCACTGCCGGTGGCAGGTCCCCCTCCGTAACTCCCACATGGACGTCCACCTGCCTGATAGGCGCAGCTTCCGCGGAAAAAGGGAATGAAAAGGATGAAACGAGCAGGATAAACCCTGCCCGCATCATCCACTGTTTCAAGGAAGAATGCATGGTTCCTCCTCTCTGTTATCAGAACTGAGTACCAAAGCTGAAATGGAACTTATTCTGGTCACCGTGGCCGTAGTCCAGACGAATCGGTCCGATGGGCGTCTGGAGACGGAGTCCTACGCCTACGGACCAGTTCAGGGAATCATCGTCGTCATACCACGGAATCTTGCCCCTGTCCAAGCCCCATGCACTGCCGGCATCGGTGAAGAGGACGCCCTGTACCTTCTTCGCAATGGGGAAGCGGTATTCCAGGGTAGCGGCGTACATCTTCTTGCCTTTGAACTGGTCATCTTCGTAGCCGCGGAGGGTATTGGAACCGCCGAGGTCAAAGAGGTTGCCGTAGGATACATCGCCGTCGATATAGCCGCCCATGAGACGGAGAGCCAGGATATGGCCGTTGCCGAGACCCTTGTAGAAACGGCCTTCTGCGGTGAACTTGTAGAAGTCATAGTCCCCGCCCAGTCCGTGGCCGCCCCACTGGGCAGCGAAGGAAATCCGGCGGCCCTTGCTGGCATTGAAGTAGTTATCCCGGTTATCAAAGACATGGGTAAAAGTGAAGCTGTTGGTGGTGCCAAAGTTATCCATAATAGCTCTATACCAATCATCACTTCTATCCTTAGCATGATGCCCTTTATCTTCTGCTGTGCCACCCCAATCGAATCCGTCATGGTCATCATAGGATTCCTTGGTGCTGTCGAAGTTGAAGTAGTTGGTCCGATAGTCGTCGCTTACATGGCCCCAGGTGAGATTCCAGCCCTTTCTTCTCTTATCGTATTCCGCGATTTCATGGCCCTTGGCATCGTAGTCATCGTAGGTATAGATACGATTGAAAATGGAAGCACCCAGGGAATCGCCGTTGGAATTGATCCAGGGACGGGTATAGGAAATGGTGTAGTTCTTGCCGTCACCGGCGCCGCCGAATTCCCAGTGGAAGTTCACCTTATCGCCGGTGCCCCGAAAGTTCGTATCCCCCAGTTCCACGATACCTACGGTACCGTCGGAGTCGGAGTAACCGGCGCCTACAGTGACGATACCGGTCTTCTGTTCAATCACGTCGATTTCGATGATGACGTTGTGTTCATTTTCTTTGCCCGGCAGGAGCTTCATGTTCACATCTTCAAAGTAGCCGGTGTTGTAGAGACGTTCCATGCTGCGGCTGGCCAGGAATTTATTGAAGGGCTTACCCTTCTTCAGTTTCATTTCACGGAGAATGACCTTATCCTTGGTCTTATCGTTACCTACAATGGTGAAGTCTTCCACGATACCTTCGGAAATATTGACATGGAGAATGCCGTCAGAGCTGACCTGCACATCAGGAATGGAAACGAGCATGTATCCCTGCTTCAGGTACATGTCCTCGATTTCCTTCAGTTTCTGGTTCACCAAGACGAAGTTCAACACGCTGTCCTGGGGAATATTCATGACGGACTTCAGGTAATCACTGGTAAAGATCGTATTTCCCGTAAAAGATACATCGTGGACCACGGGGTTCGAAGCCAGCTGGTACGTAATGCCTACGCCTTCGGGCACTTCGGAGAAAGCCGGGGTAATCTGGGAGAACACGCCGGTGGAGCCGAGAGATGCCACATCGTTACGGACGCCCTCTTCCGTGAGCTGTGTACCGGGCTTGCTCTGGATCAGAGGAGAAAGCTTTGTCTTTACCGGTTCCGGAATGCCGGAAAAATCGACGGAGGTAATGGTCTTCCCAACCTCCGCTTCAATGGCATCGTTATCGGCCTTGGAGAGATACAGGGACGCATCGCCCACCGCCACGGTCTGCTGGGACTGCTGCACCGCCACCGACGGAGTTTCAGCGGTTTTTGCGGTCTCATCAGAAATGGAACCGCTGCCTACGGTCTGCCCATTTTTTACGCTGATCATGGAGCTCTGGGACATGCCGTTCGATCCTCCAGCAATAGTTGGAGCATCCGCAAAAACAGAAACCCCGGAAAGTGATGCAAGTACTGCTGTGAGCAGCAGCACTTTCTTGCTTTTCTTTGTAATCATAAAATCCTCCTCTTAATTGGCTTCAGGTAACAGGATTGTTATTTACCGGTTTGAATGGCCGACCTCCTCGAATTCATCGAGTAAAATCAGCACTTCTTTATATTATATGAAGAATGCCTCTATTTCACAAGGAAAAAAGGCATTCTTCATGAATAATTTATGAAAAAAATCTAATACCAAAGGCTGTAACTCCATCAGGGCTTGCAAAAGGTGGCTGAGGGGTAATGCCTTCAGCCACCTTCCCACTACCGGTTCACTTATCCCTGCCCACGAAGGGCCCGTCCGGCTTCTCCGACCACGCTCTGGATTTCTTTATCCGACAGGGCGGGCTTTGGCACTGCGGCAGCGGCCGTCCTCACCGGCGGCGCTGTTGGCTGAGATGCCGTCACTGCCGGCTGGGGAGCTGCTGCTTGGGGCGTCACTTCCGCCGGAGCTGTATAAACCGGTTCAGCCGATACTGAAGATGCCGGAGCTGTCGTTTTTACTGCTTCTGCCGCCAGGGCTGGATGTTCCGGTTCTTCCTGTTTTACGGCAGGTACGGTTTCCTTTTCCTGTACCACCTGCACAGGGACAACCGTTTTCTCTGAGGACGGTTCCAGCACCTGCCAGATGGCATTGAGCCCCAGAAATACGCCAAAAGCCGCAATGAGTGCCCCTATCTGCAATACCCGTTTCCGGCTTTTTGAATTTCCATGGGTTTCTTTCAGACGCTCCATTTCCGCCTGGGCCATGATGAGATTAATTTCACCGGTAATCTCTTTATGGCTGGAATAGGAATTTTCCGCTTTTTCCAGCCATTTCCGTACAGCCCGCAGCCGTTTGACTTTATCTCCTGACATAATACCTCCCAATAGGGATCCGGCAGGGAACCCCTATTCCCTTCGGTATCCTTTATTACATAATCATAAAAAGAGAAGTATAAGAAAACATCAGTAAATAAGAATTATTTCAATTTTTCGGCGTTTCTCGCCGGCTATTCCCTTTTTTCTAGGGTATCCTGCTACTTCCTGTCATGGATCAGTTTTGATAGCATGCCTCGGAGCCGACGGATTCCTCTCTTCTCAAGGCGGTACACATAGGCTGTGCTCACATCCATGGCAGCAGCGGTCTCCTGGGCGCTCTGCTCCTTAAGGTATACCATGCGCAGCACGTCCTGTTCCCGTTCCGGAAGGCGGCTCATGGCCCGATCTATGGTGGAATGGAGGACACTTTTGTCAGCCGATTCAAAGGCCGTATCCGGCACCGTCTCTGTGAGGTAGGCCTCTTCCTCCCCCTTGTCCAACAAAAGGTCTTTCCCGTTTTCCTGCAAGAAATCCACCATTCTTCCCCGCACCCGGTGAAGGGCGTAGAGCGAAAAGGCGACTCCCAGGGAGGGGTCATACTTTTCCACCGCCTCCATGAGGCCCACGGTGCCCTCCTGGATAAGATCCAACGTCACCGTTTCCTGGAGACCGTATTTCATGGCTTCCCGGAAGACCAGAGGCTGGTAGTGCTCAATGAGCGACTGCCTGGCTTCCAATAGGCCCTCTTCTTTATATTGTTTCCACAGGGCTGCTTCCTCTTCCCTCGTCAGTTTCCTGATGGTGGAAAGGAAGGCTTTATATTCGTCCAGCATATACACTGCTCCTAGAATTTGAAACTCCAGTCCGTCCCTACGTAACTGTCATGGTTACTATTATACCACGAGGAGAGCCCTACCCGCGAGTCCAGGTCGTAGTGGGCACCGACGCTCTTTTCATCATTGTTCATCCCCATGGTGGCGGTGAGCATGAAATCGTTGAACAGGTATTTCCCGATCTTGATATAGTAGTAGCTGTCGTTGTTATCATCCACATTATCGTAGTAATCGGTGAGGCTGGAAGTAATGGAGATGAGGTCCAGCCCGATCTTATCCTGCAGGAAATCCTGGATACCATTGCCGAAAATCATGGTGAGTCCCGCATTGAAGAGAGCCCCTTCCATGGCACCGTTATTATCCTTATTGTTTGGGTCCTGGTGCAGGGTAAGCAGCATGAGAATCTGGGAATCATTCAAGGCCGGATCACTGTGGAAGGTGGTCTTCATATTTCCCACCGGGCCTTCCAGTTGGGCCGTAATTTCATAGTGCCCCACCTTCGTGAAGGCTTTGGCATGGATCGAAGGCAGGAGGGAGCCCGGTTCTTCTCCCCATACAGCATTGGCCTGGTCCATTTTGAATTCGGAGGTATTGATCTTTACCGTGCCCTTATCCACGTTCACGCGCCCGCTCATGACGGGATCCGAGAAGGGACCCATCATACCGATATTTCCATGAATGGTCATATCATAAAGGGCACTGTTGTAAAGGCGTACATTCTCACCCACCTGCACATTGATTTTTGTAAGGAAATCCAGGGAAGAAGTCCCGGAATCGCCGAGGAGGGAAAAAGGAATATCAATGACGGCGTCCTGAATTTTCAGGGTTCCTTCCACGCCGGGTTTATTAAACCCGGCCACTTCCCCCAGCGTGAAATCCCCATCCAGACTGCCTTTGTAGTAGGTATCATCAATGGCAGGCGTATGGATATGGAGTTCCCCATTATACTGGCCCAGTTTGTAATGGTCCCAGGACAGGTTTCCTTTCGTAGTAAGGCTGCCACCGCCAAAGGAGGCGCTGCCATCCAGTGCGGCCGTATAGCCGGACAGGGTCAGAGAAAGGTTAATGGGCTGTACCGATTCATTCAGGGTCTTCACTGTCAAGACTCCATCCTTCACCGTAATGCCGCCCAGAAGCATGGGGTTATCCCAGCTCCCGGCCACCTTCACATGACCCTGGATAGGGCCGCTGGCAGAGGTGACCGGCTTTGCAAAGAGAGCCAGCATGTTCATATCTGCCTGGTCCAGGTTGATATCCAGATCCATGGGGACTGCCTTGTCTTCCGTATTGCGGGTAAAGAAATTTACCGGCATGGTCCCCTTCATGCTGGCCCGATAGGTACCTCTCTGGAGCAGGGCATTCTGCAGGGTCACCACATTATTGGACGCATTGGCCATAAGGGAGAAATTGTCAAAGGTAATATCTCCATACCGGGGATGGTCCAGACCCACAGACAGGTCAGCCACCGGATTGTCACGGGTGCCGGAGAGATTGAGGGCTGCCGTCAGCTTTCCCCCGATGGACATGTCCTTTTTCCCCAGGGCCTGGGGAATCCAGGAAACATCCATATCCCTGGCCGCCGCCTGGATATTGAGGCTGCCGTCTGTGGTCATCTGACCCTGGGCAGCGAGAACGCCATCACCGATAGGGATATAGAACTTACGAATGGAAAGGGCCTTGTTCATATAGGAGAAATCGATATTTCCCTCTCCCAACACCGCATCTCCCAGATGACCACCAAGGAGGTGGGCCCTGAAATCAACATTCGGATTGTCCAAGGTACCCGAAATCCGCATGCCCCCTTCCACAGTGCCATCGACGCCGTCGGCGGGCTGCTTCAGGAGAGTCATAATATTTTTTATGTTCCAGCCATTGAAATCGAGATAACCACTCAGGGCACCATCAGAAAGGTTATAGCTTCCCTTCCACAGGAAGGTCCCCTGTTTCTGCCGGAAAGAGCCTTCATCCAGGCTCACCACGTTGTCCCGGTAATGGATACCGGTAGATACATCCCGAAGTGTATTGTCACCGATGGTAATGGACCTGGTAGAGGCGGTGCCATCAAAGCGGGGGCTGTCAAAGGTATCGGAAACTTTTCCGTTCAGTGATACGATGCCCTTCACACCTTTGCCGGGCAGCAGCTGCTCGATACTGATATCCGTCAGGGATACCGTAAAATCAAGACCATTGGCCTCGCCGGCCTTTCCGCTCACCACGACTGTGCCATCATAGATATATCCAAGACCATCGGTCAGGGTAAGCTCATGGTTTTTATAGGTATACCTGCCGGAAATGCTCTGGAAGAGTTGTCCCATGACAGAACCGCTCCAGGCAGAGAAGTCACCTGTCACTTCCGGGTCATCCAGGGTACCGGTAAGGGTGAGTTCATTATTCATCCAACCGGTCACCGGATAGTGAAGATCTGCCAGAGAGAGAAGGCTTTCAATCCTTGTCTTATTCGTCTTTACAGAAAGGTTCATGCTGTGAGGCGCTGCCATACCAATGGTGCCGGTGATTTCATAATTCCCGGAAGCTCCCTGCCATTTCATGGACTCAATATTGAGATTTCCACTTCCAAAGGAAACCTTTCCATCGACACTGTCAAAGGATGCATTTCTTACATGACCATTCCGGGCGCGAAGTGCACCCTGCCCTTCCGGATGGTCTAACGTACCCGTGACATGGCCGCTGAAGGATGCATTGCCAGCCAGATCTTCCCCAACGATTCCGGATAAGGTGGAAAGATCAATATCCGATGCCATGGCGTCCAAATCCATACCGCCATGGCTGTAGAATCCTTTCACAAAGAAGGCGCCATCTCCCACAAGGCCGCTGGCATAGGGGATATGGATGACCTCTCCTTCCTTATCCAGGGAGAAGGCACCGTGATCCAATGTCATACCGCTATAGGACAGGTCCTGTCCATAGCCTGTGACGCTCCAGTTTCCATCAGTATAGCTGCCAAAACCGCTGAAAGAACCGGCAGACATGCCATCATAAGAGAATCCGGATAGGTCGCCGTTCCCGGAAGCCCGGTGGAGGGTAAGACTGCCGTCCAGATAATTTCCTTCCGCTACGCAGAAGCCGCTCAATGTGCCGCTGACAGCCGTGGAAAGAGGCATCTGTGCAAGATCAACCCCGTCTGCTTCCGCCTGCAGGGAGAAATCGCCACTGTTTTTATCGTAGGATCCCTGTCCCAGCACATGGCCGCCGGCAGCGTCAGCCTCCAGATAGGGAACAGAGAGGGCGCCATCGGTATAGGAGAAGGTAACGACTCCCTTCTTCACCTGGAGCCCCTGGTAACTGCCATCTTTCAGGGTTACGGTACCGGAGGCCGATGGATGGTCCGTGGTTCCAGAAAAGGAAATACTGCCATCCACCGTACCGGCTGCATCATAGTCCGGCAGAAGGGATGGAATATCCAGGGAATGGAGTTCTGCCTGTCCACGGAAGTAAGGGGTATCCCCTGATGCATTCACATGGATTTCACCGGTTACCTTCTGGCCATTCACTTTGGCAGAAAGTTTTGTGACATCCACATTTCCATTTTCTATATTAAAAAAAGCTGCCCCATCAGTTAAAACGTAATCGTCATAACCAAGAGCAGCATGATTAAAAGAACCGGTCACCCGGTAGGCGACGGTACCGTCACTTTTCCAGATTTTGGCATCCGTCACCTGGGTTGTCCCCTCTTTCAAGGTTAGTTTCTGCTCCACCTGGGGGAATTGCTTCAGCAGAGGCTGCAGGGAAGAAAGAGAAAGAGGATCGGTCTTTACATTGACTTCCAGATTGTTACTGTCAGTATATTTCAGATTTCCGGTAAAGGAGGTATCCAGGAACGTTCCGGACAAATCCCCCTTGATATGGGAATCTGCATCCCAGGCAAAGGAGCCCTGGAGACCAGAGAAATCAAAATCCCCCACAGATGTAGTCTTCACGGAAGCCTTACCGTCGTGAATAACAACCTTTCCGGTAAATACGCCGTTGTTTGAATCGGAGGATGGCTTTATGAGATCCGCCGCATTCCAGGTGCCGTCACTTTTCTGGGTCAGTGTAAGAACAGGGGTATCCACAGTCACCGTCTTTACCACAGAAGCCACGCCCTTGTGGCGCATGAGATAATCGGAAAGAGAAGACATGGTCCAGCCCACGGTTAAAGAAGGGGTCGTCAAAACTTCATTCCCCTTTTCATCCTTCAGTACGAGATTCGTAAAAGAAAGATCCAGACTGGGGTCCAGGTCCATGGCGTCCCAGGAAAGGGACCCATTGATATGACTCCCTGCCTGTTCCTGAAGGACCGGCTCCAGATTCTGTACCACGATAGGACGAATGAGCAGATAAATGGCACAGAGAATTATAAAAATAACCCCTGCAATGCCATTGATCCACCATTTCACTTTACTGTTCAATGTCATCTCTCCAATAGTATGTAATAGATTTAATATTTGAGGCAATAGGGACGGAGGACCTTAATGCCTAGATTTAGACCTGGATCTAAGACTACAGCTTCGCTCCGATAGTGCCCTATCCTACCCACTCCTTCGCAGCTGATCATCGATCATCAATCAACAGAAAACGGATAGCTGACTGCCGATATCTGTAAGCCGTAAACTGTCTGCCGTCTGTTACTTTCCTGCCTTTGCAAATTCCGGATGGATCACTGCCGGAATACCCATGGCATGTTCGAGGGTAGCCAGGCCAATGTTGTAATTATAGAGAGCCGTAATGTAGTTGGTACGAGCTGTATTGAGCTGCAGTTCTGCATCCAGCACATCCAGGTTGATACCTACGCCGCTCTGGTAACGGACGGTAGCGATCTTGTAAGCTTCTTCTGCCTGTGCCACAGATGCTTCCGTAGCACGGATCTGTTCTTTATAGGCAAGAATATTCAGATAATCCTGACGGACTTCCAGTTCCACCGATTCTCTCGCCTGAAGAAGCTGTTCTTGGGCCACTTTGATGGCTTCCTTAGCAGACTTGATCTTAGCCTGTGTAGCTCCCCCATCCCATGGATTCCAGCTAATTGTTCCTTTTGCAGACCAATCATCCTTATCAAACCCAGAAAGTCCCGCTGTATTCCAGCTATATCCTCCACCTAAAGCAATCGTCGGCATATAACCGGCTTTAGCAATTCTCAAGTTTTCGTTTGCTATTTTAACAGCGTAATCTTTTTCAATCAGTTCCCAACGATACTTCTGTGCCATGAGAATAGCCTGGTCCATGGTAATATCAAAGTCCGGTTCAGGAAAATCTTTATCCAATGGGTTGAGCTTTGTATTCATGGGAATCCGCATGATATTCTTCAGATTCGCTTCCGCCATATCCCGTGCGTTATGGGCCGCAATGCTGGACTGCTTTGCATTGGCCAGAGATACGTTAGATGTAAGCACATCGAGTTTGGCCACGATGCCCGCATCAAACTGCTGCTGTACATTATTCAGATGGCTGGCATAGTCTGCTACCGACTGATCCTGTACTTCGGCCAGCTTGATATTTTCCAGCCATGTATAGTAAGCCTTCACAGCAGATAATTTTGTATCCGCTTCTTTCATATAGTAATTCACATCAGAAACATTCTTCTGATATCTGGCAGAGTCAATCTGTCCTTCTACCGCTCCACCCGTCCAAATTGGCCAGGATACACTTACAGAATTCTGGTAAGAATGAGTACTGGAAGGCCCCATTCCTGCAATAGTAGAAACAGGATACCCATCAATATTTACTACTTTGGTCACTGGGGAACTTGCTGCTTTGTGGTCGCTACGAGTCCAACCATAACTTACGCTTGGATTCTTAGCTGCTGCCGCCTGGCTGACCGCCGCTTCCGCTTCTTTCCGCTGGAGATCCGCAATGGTGATATCCCGGTTATTCTTGATAGCCGTAGTCACGGCGCCGTGAAGGTCGATATCAAGGTTCGATGCTTCCGGTGCTGCCACATTTCCCAGGGAATCGGACAGGTTCTTCTGGACCAGCATGTTATTGAAATTAACGGTCTTATCTTTACTTACCTGGTTCATCTGGGCAGCCAGTGCCTTTTCTGTGATGGAAGGGTCAGTGGTTGTTCTTGTGACAGAGCCCTTCGCTTCGGCGCCCACCCCTAAAGAAAGCGCCAGTACAACAGTTGCTGCCAAAATACGGTAGGTATATTTATTCATAAATTTCATCCCTTCTAAGACAGATGTCTTATTAATAGTTGTATCCAAGACCGATATATTCTCCTCCGCCTCTGCGGCTGTGTGGGAAAATAGACTGGCCCGTGATAAAGAAGTTGTCATCCAGAGCGTAGCTTCCACGAATCCGCATGGTCAGATCATCCGGATTGAAAAGGTCTGCATTAAACTTCCACCTGTTTTCTTCATAGCTTACGCCGCCGCCGAGCTTATTCCGCATGATTCCTGCATAGACGCCGTAATTCCCTCTCATCCTACCAAACAGGGCATCATATACAGGGTCATTGGTCAGGGATTCAATCCCCAGAATCCCAAACCGGTCTTTGCCGACACGAAGAAACAGATTCGGTGAAAATTCATCCTTCTTAGTATTATATAACAATTCCCCCGAAACAGATACACCAAAATCATGATTCCCGGTCATTATTCCGTTAATTTTTCCGGAAATCTGTTTCGCATTGCTGGAAATATCCTTCGCATTTTGGGACGCCACAACAAGGTTATCCATAATCTGCCGGGCATCGGACGTAGCTTTTCCATCGCCGTTCAGCTGGTAAAGCATGGAATTAATTTGGGACGTGATGCCCTCAATTTCATTGGCAGTCTGTATACCCTGGGATGTGAGAATCGCCAGGTTCTGGGATACGGCATCAAAGTTGCTGATACTGTTTTTTACATTCTTCTGGGATGCCGGATCCGCTACCACCGTATTGATGCCGTCAAGCATGGTCTGGGCAGAGTTGATAAGCTTATCCATCTTATCCATGGCCTGGTCAATGCCCGGTGCTGCCTTGCCCTGCACCGTCATACCATCGGATAAATAGCCCCGGTCCTGATGCCCACCGGCCGCCTTGACGAACCGGCCTCCCATAACGCTGGAGGTCTGAATGGAAAAATCCGCATCCTTCGGTACTTTTGCATCTTTATAGAACCGAAGGTTCAGCACAGCTTCCCCATTTTCCACGGAAATCTTATCCACCATGCCCACTTCCACGCCGGCGTAGTGAATAGGATTGCCCGGTTCGATGCCCTCAGCTTCTTTAAAATAGCCTGTTACATGGAAACCGCTCTTACCGAAGAGCACCACGTTACTGAGTTCAATAATAATGGCAGCAAAAACAATAATCCCCAAAAGGGAAAAAGCCCCTACCTTCGCTTCTGTAGACCATTTCACAGGGCATCACCTTCTTTCAGAAAATCAGGATCCGACGGTTCCCCTTCCATAAACTGACGGACCCGGGGATCCGTGGAACGATACAAATCTTCCGGCTTTCCTATAGCCAGAAAGGAGCCTTTATAAAGAAAAGCCATTCTGTCTGCAATCATATCCGCTGAACGGAGATCATGGGTCACCACCACGCTGGTGGCATGCATGACTTTCTGTGTATGCTTGATGAGGAGACTGATATCGGTGGAACGGATAGGGTCCAGCCCCGCCGTAGGCTCATCATATAGAATGATTTGGGGTTCCAGGGCAATGGCCCTGGCCAGGCTTACCCGTTTTTTCATGCCACCGGACAGATTGGCAGGCATCAGGTTTTCAATGCCATCCAATCCCACCAGGTGAAGCTTCTCCTTTACAATCCGATCGATTTCCTCCTCCGGAAATTTCGTATGCATCCGGAGACCAAAAGCCACATTTTCCTTCACATTCATGGAATCGAAGAGAGCGGAATACTGGAATACAAACCCCATGTGCCGCCGCTCCCTGTTCAGTTCCTTTTCTGAAAGCTTTGCCATATCCTTACCATCCACCATGACCTCGCCGGACGTGGGCCGAAGGAGCCCGATAATGAGTTTCAGAAGCGTCGATTTCCCGCTGCCCGAAGCTCCGAGAATGACCATGGTTTCCCCGTCCCCTACGGTAAGGCTCACGTCATTCAGTATCCGTCTCGTACCGAATGTCTGGTACACATGCCTGATATCTATCATAGGACTCCTCAGAATAGAATGGACGACAAAAGATAATTAGCTGCAAAAAGCATGATAATGGAATACACCACGGACTGGGTGGTGGCTTTGCCGACCCCTTCAGCACCGGCGGTGCAGGTCATGCCCCGGTCGCAGCCTACAAGGGCAACGATCATGCCGAATATGACGGACTTAAACACGCCGATGTAGAGGTCCGAAGGCACGCAGAATGTATGGATAGAATGGAGAAATACATAAGAAGAAACGCCATGGGACAGGGATGCCACAATCATGCCGCCTCCCACGCCAATGGTCACACCGAATACATCAAGAATGGGAAGCATGCACATGCACGCTACGAGCCGGGGTACCACGAGGTACCCCACCGGACTTACAGCCATGCAGCGAAGTGCATCAATCTGTTCCGTCACCCGCATGGTTCCGATTTCCGCCGTAATCGCAGCTCCTACCCGACCGGCCAGTACTACGCCGCAAAGCACAGGGCCCAGTTCCCGTCCGATGCCGATGGCCACGATACCGCCTACGGTAAAATCAGCACCGTACTTCGTCAGTTCTCCCGCAATCTGCACGGAAAGAACCATACCCGTAAACAGGAGGGTCAGCGCCACGATGGGAAAAGACAGTACCCCAAGAGAAAGGCACTGATGGAATGTCTCCCTGCCACGAATGGCGGAAATCTCTTTCACCGCCTGGAAAAGGAGCAGAATCACCGCTCCCAGCTGGTGAAATATGGAAAGTGTCTGCCTTCCCAAAGATTCCAGAAATTCCATGGTCTTCCCTCCTTTCGGAATGCAATATTACAAATACTACACATACAGGTAAATATACTACGGTTGAATCGGATATAAGATCGAGATTAAGGAAATCAGCCGATGTTACGGTGATCCAAGGCTGCCGCCCCATGGTGCTGTATGGTTTTAAGGGTTGTGGATTGGCATCGCTGACGTTTGCCAACCAGGTGAGACGCCGAGCTTAAAAGGAAACCCCTTATTTATAACACCGATAAAGTCGGCTTAGAATTCTTGCAGGAAAGCATCTGATGAACCTTATGCCCCCGCTTCAACGAGCGTAGCGATGTTGAAGCCACAACCCGGTGAACAAGCAAAGCGACGTTCACCCACAACCCCTAGTCCCATCCACCTGAGATGACCATATGGTCATCGAATCACAGCGGATAATAGGAAGAACTGTACACAACGTCCGCTGTTTTCTTATTATCCGGCTTGTTTTCATCCTTTTTTCCGGTGCCATCATCTTTCTTGCCCTGGCCGCCGGAAATAGACTCCTTCCCTTCATTCTTCATTTCTGCCATGAGCTGCTTATTGGTTTTCGCCAGTTTCTTCAGTGCCCGGTCCCGGTCTGCCGGAGCCATAACTTTGAATGTAAACTGTCCGTCCCCATAAACCACGTAATCCGTATCTACGCTGCTCTTTGGTGTATCTTCTTCTTTGTCTCCCGCCTTTTCACTCTTGCTCTTATCCTTCAGATAATCAGGAGAATTGGACGGACGCTTGTCCTGGATTTCCGCCTTCACCCCGTTATCCTCGTCTTTGGCTATCATGCTGACATTGGGATCCAGGATTTCCACCACCACCTGGTTATTCTTATCTTCCTTTTCCAGCTTGTCAAAGAGATCGTCGAAGTCCTTGTACGTGCGCAGACGCTGGAGAATTTCGTCGGTGAGATTGAATTTCTGCTGCTGGATAAGGTAAGGAAGGGGCACTACACCGCCACCGCGAACCTCCAGAATCATATCTCCATAGGGCTGGTCTTTCGGTACGGTGAATGCCAGATCCTTGTAGAACACATCGCCCCGATAGGGAGCAAGCCTTGCCCGCACATAAATGGTATCTCCCGGGCTCACCACCGTAGGAGAAGCCGCAGCATCCAGGAGCTGGGCTGTCTTCCTTTCTCCTGTAACCTTCATGTCCACTGAAATATCCCGAAGCGTATAGGGTTCGAACCGGTTCTGCTCCAGAATACGGATGACATTGTACATTTCATCCACGCTGCGTTCTGCTATATCCTTGGAAGACCAGTACATGTTGGTCCGGGTGAAAGGTCTCTTCTTCATGTCCTCAGGGAACAGGGTGTAAGAGAAAGATACAGTTCCTTTTCCGCTACGATCCAGCACGTTGCTCATATTATTGTAGACGGAAGTAACTGAAAGCATGGGCAGCATCTGTTCATTCCGGATCATCCGGACGTTGAGGCTACCCACGTGGCCCGTGTCTTCATCGGTAACGGTGGAATGGAGACGTACAGATTCCGGTACCTTTCCGGAAAGACCGCTGATACCGGTTCCCCGGTCTTCATTCACTTCCCCGATTTCCGCACCCACGCTTCCCAGTTTAAAGGGAATATTATGGCTGGGCACTACGGTGAAAATATAGGAGTTATGCATGAAATAACTGCTGCTTCCTTTATCCATGAAAGGATGTCCAAAAGCCACCATATGGTCCCCATCCACATAGGTCACCGTACCGATAGCCCCCAGTTTCAGGTCCCCCGTCACAAGGGTAGCAGATACGGAACCACCAGCCTCCAGGGGCCGCGGTATTTCATCGGAACCATTGGAGACAGCAGCATAGGGGACCATGTGGAAATCTTTCATTTTATCCGCAAGAAATTCCATTCCCGCCGGCGTATAGCCGGAAGCCATGAGCGGCGTGGACAGAGGAATCAGATCCTTATTGTCTACTGTTCCTCCTGCCTCACTTTTAGTGTTGTCAATAGTCCAAAGACGAAGCATATCGGAAATGGGGGTTACCATGCCGATGCGTCCATTGGACTGGGGAAAGCCGTAAGCAATAGCCCCCAGCAGTTTGCCGTTGATATAAACCGGGCTTCCGCTCATGCCCTGGGCAATACCGTTAGTCTCATCTATGAGAGGCCCCGATACCTTAACAAGCACCAGATCTCCTCCGGTGGCTCCTTTGTGTTTCATAATACCAAGTACGTCTACATTAAAAGTATCAATCTTTGTACCATGGACTACGGTCTTGGCATATCCATGCATCCCTTCCTGTACCTCGGAAACAGGAAGGAAATCCTGGGCAGCCATGACCGGAGACACACACCCCACTGCCAGACAGAGGGACAACACCATCTTTTTCAGTTTACCCTTAGAAATTGCAAACATGAAATCTCCTTATTTTGTCTCAATAACCGCTACGACATCCTGTTTTGTAATCTTCTGTCCCTTTACTACGAGGACTTTCGTCACCACGCCATCAGAATCAGCCCGGGCAGCAGGCACCGGCCCTACCAGAGAATCTACCGTAGCCAGTACCTCTCCTTCCTTCACCGGCGTATTTTCTGCCACCACCGATGTTACAGTACCGGATAAGACAGCAGTCTGTGAAACTTCTGCTGCTTCTGCCGGCATAACTGCTGCAGCTGCCAGTACAGCAGCTGCCAGTCCCGCTTTTTTCCATGTATTCATTGCAATCCCTCATTTCAAAAGCATATAAAATTCGAAAGTATTTGGCTTTATTGTACCACGAGTCAAAAATTTTTGCTCCAAACCATGAGAAGAAATTAAAAATGGACATATCCCTTTGCAGGACTATGTCCAAAAACAAAGCCATTACACATGTCACCTTACTTGTCCAATTGTATTTTTGCAGACGCCACCCTCTGTATTCGCAACCGTAAAGACCCACTGTCCTTTTCTCGAAAGAGCCAACAGGATTATATGGTTCAATAAATAGTAAGATTCAGTTGTTTAAATGATTTTTTAAAAGCCAACAATTAAAACCATTCCCATTCATTTACTATTTTGCTGTTGTAAGTGAAAAGTACACCGTTCTCTGGCTGTTAGCCCGTAAATTTCATAACCATTATGTTGCCCCGCTGGCTATGGTGAGACCCATGACTTTTCCAGCCCCTGCCCGCATGAGTTCGTGGGCACAGGATTCCATAGTAGCCCCGGTGGTATACACATCATCCACTATGAGGATGGTTTTTCCGGTAATGGAAAGACCTTTTTGAATATGGAAAAGACCTTTGATATTTTCAAATCGTTCCGTCCGGGAAAGAAGGGACTGGGTCTCGGCACTGCGGATTCGGACAAGACCATTTTTCATATAACTTTTATGATGCCTTTCCATCCAGTCTTCAAACATCAGGTCCACCTGGTTGTACCCTCTTTTTTCCATTTTCTGTTTAGACAGGGGCACGGGAATGACATAATCAAAGGAACCCATTCTATCCCAGTAAGGAAACCGATCCAAAAGCGGCGGGAAGGCCCGCTTTTTCTCTTTTCGGCTGCTGTATTTGAGACCGATGATACACTCCCGAATTCCCCCTTCATAGCGGCAGAGGGTATAGCAGCCTTTGAGATGGCCGGTGTTAGAAGAATTGATCAACCGGGGGTCCCAAAGATGTTTGAGACAGTCTTCACACCAGAGGCCGCCGGATTCCATGACTTTCCCGCAGCCCGGGCAGGTAGAGGGGTAGATGATATCGATGAGATCCTCAAAAAGTCCCATGGAAGCCTCCTTTCGGCGGAAAATTGAAAAGCGGAAATAACTGTTCCTCTATACCGCAAGTTATGTATTCATGACTCTCCTGCGAGTTCTCTGTTTTCTGTGAACCCTAATCCTTACTCTTTCACTTCCCCTTTGAGGAGAGGCAGGAAAAGGGTATACCGATTTTTCATATCTCCCCGGGATACGGCTCTATCGATGGCATCTTCGGTAGAAATGAGAATCGTCCTTTTCTTGGCCCTGGCTTAGTGTAAAATGTTTCTCGGTAGAGGATTTCTCCCCTGCTGGATAGAAAAGGGAAGAGTCCCCTTTGATGGAAATGTTATAATTTCCTTGCAACAAATCAAAAGAAAGGACTCTTCCCAATGAGCATTTTATCAGAGAATATCGAACTTTTCAAACCTTTTATTCAGGAGGAAATTCTCAAGAGTATCAAGGACTCCAAGGATTCACTGGCCATGGAGCAGGTTCTCTGGCACCTCTTCACGGAACTCTTTGGCCTTCTTGTGGCGACGGCCTTCGAAATGATCGATGGGGAGCTGTATGAGAGGGTCTACAAGCCTCAGGGGTGGCGGATTTCCCGGCGGGATTCCAGAACCATATACTGCCTGTTTGGTCCTGTCACCTACAAGCGGAGGCGGCTGGAGATGGCCGGAAAGCAGGGATTTTACCCATTAGATAAGAAATTTGGATTTCTGCCTTCCCGTCACTATAGCATGGGAGTGATTCTGCGCATTGCCCAGGCTGCCCAGGTTACCCAGTTCCGTAATGTGAGCCATATCGTGAAAACTCTGACCCAGACGGATATTTCACATCAGACAGTTTCAAATCTCAGCCGCACTGCCGCCCAAATGGTTAGAAAATACGAAGCAGCAGATGCAGCCATGGAGCAGGCCGAGAAGAGAGTACCGGAGGACGGGCTGCTGGCTATTGAGGGCGATGGGATTGTAATGAAGCAGCAGGCGGACCCCGTCACCGATACCAAAGGCGGCCAGAACATAGAACTTCACCGAATCCAGGTCTATGAGGGCGTCGAGAAGAATGGAAAACGTTCGAGACTGACAGGGTACCACTGCTTCTCTGGAACGGATAGGAAAAGGCTGTTTGAACTCGTCAAGGTGTGGGTGCATGGCCGGTACAATCTGAGCGAGATTACAGTACTTTCCAACGGGGATGGCGGAGCAGGATATAATTTCGATGACTTCGACAATATTGTCGAGGGATGCAAGACACATTACCATTTCCGGGACAGATACCATGTGAATGAGAAAGTGCGGACCCGCCTCAGCTTCTGCCCACGTGGATTCATCGATAAATTCGTGCTTGAACTGAATAAGAGCAGAAATGTCATCACAGATATGAAGCCATATCTGGATACGGCTGCCAGCTACGCAGAAACAGAAGAACAGGCCGAGCAGGTACGGAGACTGGCAGACTATCTGAGCCGCAACGCCGACTATATCCCGGGCATCCGGGAGCGCGGAATCCGAACCGATATCCACCTGGGGGCAGCTGAAAGCGACCACCGACGCTATAGCTACCGTCTGAAAAAGCAGGGGCGCAGCTGGTGCAGGATAGGTATGGATTCAATAGGCACGCTGATTACTGCTACCCAGAATGACACTTTGGAAAAAGCCCTGATTTACTGTGCTGCAGGCAAAGCCTACAAGAAGATGGACCGGCAGATGCATAAGGCGGTCGTAGCAGCCGTAAAAACGAACCGCAAAGCCGCCAGGGACGCTAAATGGCACAGGAACGCACGGAATTACCGTCCCGGGTGCCTGGAAGGCCGTATAGGCGTATACGGAGCGACTTCAACTCCGATGGGCCAGCTTGCTAAAGCGATACAGATTTATTGAGAAAGCAGAGGCTGGGAAACCTGATAACATCGACTGTCAAATAAAGTACCGAGAAAACCTTGACACATACTGGCCCTGGTGACACCGGTGTAGAGCAGGTTCCTTTGCAGCATAATGTTCTGGGTGGGCAGGAGAATAAGGATCACTGTATCGTATTCGCTCCCCTGGCTTTTGTGGACTGTGGTGGCGTAAGCCAGCTGGAGACTGGCCCGTTCGTCGCCTTCAAAGGAAACATCTTTCCCGTCAAACCGGACGAAAACTTTATTTTTTTCTACGGACCACACGATTCCAAGGTCCCCATTGTAGATGCCCTTTTCGTAATCATTTTTCTTCTGCATCACTTTGTCCCCCACCATGAAATGGGAAGGCCCTTCAGGGATGGAACACTGGTGGATCCGTTCCTGGATGGCATGGTTCAGATGGTCCACTCCGCAGAGGCCTTTGTACATGGGGGAAAGAACCTGCATGGCCATTTTCATTTTTTCACTGCCGTAGTCGAAACCATCGCAGAGGTCCATGACCCGCTCAAAGGCATCCTGCTCGGACTGAGCATAGTAAATGGTGAAATCCTCTCTTTCATCGGGAATGCAGGGAGCTCCATCCCGGATGCGGGCCGCATTCTCAATGATACCGCTCCCCTCTTCCTGCCGGAAAATATGGAGGAGCCGCACCACCGGCACTTTACCCCACCGGATCAGGTCCCGGAGCGGAGAGCCGGGGCCCACCGGAGGCAGCTGGTCTACGTCCCCCACCAGAATAAGCCGAGCCAATGGTTTCAGGGCGGAGAGGAGATGATGGAACAGGGAAATGTCCATCATCGATGCTTCGTCCACGATGATGAGGTCTTCACTGAGCTGGTCTGATTCATTCTTATTGAAGAAGGTGCTGCCGCCATCATGCATTTCTGCTTCCAGGGCTTTATGAATGGTGTCCGCCTCCACGCCGCTGGCCAGGGACAGCCTTTTCGCTGCCCGTCCGGTGGGAGCCATGAGACGGACTTTCAGCTGGTTTTGGAGGGCAGCAGTGATGATGGCCCGAACGATGGTTGTTTTCCCGGTACCCGGACCGCCGGTAATAACAAGAAGTCCCGACTCCATGGCCTTCACCACCGCTTCCTTCTGCTCCTCAGCCATGGAAATCCCGTTTTCCCGTTCAAATTTTTCGATAGCCAGTTTCGGATTTCCCAGTTTTTCCGCGGAAAGCAGACTTTTCACCCGGCCTGCAGCTTCTGTCTCCGCTTCATAGAGAGGAAGGAGGTAGAGGTACCGTTCTTCCCCGACTACAAGAGAAGGGAGGATACCGGCAGCCACCGCCTCTTCCCCCGCCCTCCGAACGAGGTCCTCCGACACCCCCACGGCAAGGGCCGTATTCCGGTACACAGACCTGGCTGGGGCGCAGGCATGTCCCTGCCCCAAGGCGAGGGAGAGCATGTACTCGATGCCTTCGTCAATCCGGTCTTCATCGTCCGGGGCCACACCCTTGGCCAGGGCCATGCGGTCCACCTGCCGAAAGCCCAGGCCAGGAATTTCAGAAATCATACGATAGGGATCATGGAGAAGCACGTCTTCCGCATCGTCGCCATAAAATTTCCGGATTTCCAGGGCGAAGTGGTCCGGAATACCCAGGGACTGGAGAAAGAGAATAAGCTCCTGCTGCCCGGCGATTTCTGCATAGGAAGCTTTGATTTTCTCCAGTATCTTTGCCCCGATGCCCGATACTTCGGTCAGGGCGTCGATGTTGTGCTCGAAAATATCCAGCGTCTTCTTACCGAAGTGGTCCACAATCCGCTCTGCCATGGAAGGTCCGATACCATCGATGAGGCCGGAAGCCAGGAACTGTTTGGTTTCCTCAATTCCGTCGGGTTTCACATTTTCGATGCTGTCGCATTTAAACTGCATGCCAAAACGGGGATGCCGATTCCAGCATCCCCGAAGGAGAAGACTCTGACCGCCATAGGGCGCACTACCCCTGTAGGCAGCGGTGGCAATCTTCCCGGTTTCTTTATTTTCAAAGAGAAATACACAGAACCTGCCATCATCGCTGGAAAAAATAATTTTTCTGACGGTGCCATGCAGTTCTTCTGTCATTTCTTTACTCCCTGTATGAACTCGGTCTGTACTTTCTTGCTGATGTCCATGAGCATCCGATACCAGCGGATAAAATCCGGACGGAGGGATACTTCTTCAATCAGGGAAGAAAGGGCTTCAATATTCTTCTTTTCCCTTTCTCCGTCAAAAATCGGAATCTCCGCCGCCAGCTTCCGCTGGGCAATGGACCGGGACAGGGCCAGCCGCTTTTCGAAAAGGGCAGCCATATCTTTATCGATATTGCGGATCGAATCCCGCAGGACTTCCAGTTCTTTGTCTTCCATGGGTACCTCCTGATGGTGGATGAAGGATGACCAAAATGACGCCAAAAGTGAAATGGGAAAAGTTAGGAGTCAGGAATGAGGAGTGGTGGTGCGGCGCTCAAATTATATGGCGCAGCGGATTATTTATTTTTCTGCCTACAGCTATCCGCTTACAGCTTACCGAAAGTCAGCCTGCGGCAGGGCTGCGGCCTTCTCAACGCTTTCTTTGTAACACCGTCAGGGTCAACTATCTGATAGATCTCTCGACTCATCGAAGCTGTAGCGATTCTTAACGGCTCAGATATTACCATGCCTGCCACCGCTCGAGATGATGATATACGGATGCCGTCAACAGATAGGATACGGTAAGCGATTAGATGCAAGCCGCCGGAGACGGCGTTATATAAGGTCTCCCTTCCTTTTAAGCGAAGCGCTCCACCCGGTTGGCGAGCGCAGCGACGTGAAAGCCACAACCCTTACGAACCATTCACAGGCTTGGAACAACGGCTACGCAGTTACCGCCTCTCCGAGGCAGATCCATCCTGCGGCTTTGCCGCGGACCGTTTGGCCAAAAAGGAAGGCGCTTTTATGGGCAGGCTAAGCGCCTTTTATATTTCAGGCCAAACTTGGAAGTCCTCTGTGGGCATCCTGCAGAGGATGCCCAAGCCGGGCTCTTTTGCGAGCCGTTCCTGCACACTAAGCGAGCACCTTAGAGCCCGGCCGTAGCACTTCCATCTCCAAGGGCCTGCATGATTGGGGATAGATTTAAGAATTGAGTTAAGAGAATTGAGGCCCAGCGGCTTCGCCGCCATTGCTCTCGATCTCGGTCTCGACCTCGATTTCATCTCCCCTCAGCCACTTTTTATTACATATTCTTCTCGTGCAGTTCTTTCAGGATTTCCATAACTTTGTCATGGCATTCTTCCAGGGGCACTTCGATGACTTCGCCGGTGCGGCGGAGGCGGATTTCCACATTTCCTGTCTGCTGCCATTTCTTGCCGATGGTCACGCGGACAGGGTAGCCGATGAGGTCGGCATCTTTGAACTTGATACCTGCCCGTTCGTTCCGGTCATCCAGCACCACTTCGTCTGCCTTGTCTTCCATTTCGTCATAGAGTTTCTTTGCCGCTCCCATGACTTCTTCGCTCTTGTTGTTGGCAGGAACGATGACAACTTCATAGGGCGCAATGGCAACGGGCCAGATAATTCCGTCGTCGTCGTGGTTCTGTTCAATGGAAGCAGCCACGGTTCTTGTGACGCCGATGCCGTAGCAGCCCATGACCATGGGGTGGGATTTTCCGTTGCTGTCCAGATAGGTAGCTCCCAACTTTTCACTGTACTTGGTACCCAGTTTGAAGACCTGGCCCACTTCGATGCCTTTGGTAAGGACGATTTCGCCGCCGCATTCAGGGCATACGTCGTTGGCATCGATCTGTCGAATGGTGTCCACCCGGACGTCTCCAAAGTCTCTCTTCGGGTTCACGTGGATGTAGTGCTTATCCTTTTCGTTGGCACCACAGCAGGCATCCTGCATTTCCATGACCGTGGCATCGCAGATGATGTCAAAGTCCTTTGTCCTCTTGAGGCCGATGGGGCTGATGTAGCCGGCAGTAAGACCTACCTTCTCCAGGTCTTCGTCAGTAGCCATGCCTACGTTGATGGCGCCGTAAATGTTCTGGAGCCGTACTTCATTCACTTCATGGTCGCCGCGGACCATGGCGAGAACCACTTTATCGTCCAGTTTATAAACCACAGCCTTCACAGACTGTTTAATGGGGGCATGGAGGAAATTGCATACCATTTCAATGGTGTGCTGCCCTGGGGTTTCTACGATTTCCTTTTCTTTGTCATTTTTGATATCACAGGAAATGGTATTCGGTTCTACGGCTTCAATATTGGCAGCGAAGTCGCAGTGCTTGCAATATACGATATCTGCTTCCCCGGAGTCCGCAAGGACTTCGAATTCATGGGATGCGTTGCCGCCGATGGCGCCGGAATCTGCAATGACAGGGCGGAATTTCAGGCCGCACCGGGTAAAAATGCGAGTGTATGCATCGTACATGAGCTTGTACTGCTTATCCAGGCCTTCCTGGTCAGCATCGAAGGTGTAGCCATCTTTCATAATGAATTCCCGGCTTCTCATGAGGCCGAACCGGGGACGTTTTTCATCTCTGTATTTATTCTGGATCTGGTATACGGAAACAGGGAGCTGCTTGTAGGAGGTGGTATCCATCTGGATCAGGGTGGTTACCAGTTCTTCATGGGTAGGCGCCAGGCAGTAGTCCCGACCATGGCGGTCCTTCAGCTTGAACATTTCTTCTCCGTATACAGCCCAGCGGCCGGTTTTCTGCCAGATTTCCGCAGGCTGCACAATGGGCATCAGGATTTCCTGGGCACCGGTCTTATTGATTTCCTCCCGGATGATTTTTTCTACTTTCTGGATGGAGCGGAAAGCCAGGGGCAGGTAGGCATAGGTGCCGTTGGCGATTTTTCTCATCATCCCTGCCTTCAGCATGTACTTATGGCTCATTACCACCGCATCGGAAGGTAATTCTCTAAGGGTCGGGCTGTATAATCTGGATGCTAACATTATAATGATTCTCCTTCATTCTCAAATTTTTCAATTTCTTCCATGAGCGCGTCAATCAGCTCTGCTTCCGGGACGCTGCGGATGACCTTTCCCTTCCGGAAAAGAAGGCCGCTGCCTTTGCCGCCGGCAATACCGAAATCCGCTTCCCTGGCTTCTCCGGGCCCATTCACGGCGCAGCCCATGACGGCCACCCGGATAGGCTTCTTGAATTTCTGTATCTTTTCTTCCACTTCCCGGGCCATGTCAATGAGGTCCACCTGGGTCCTGCCGCAGGTAGGGCAGGAAACAAGGACCGGACCGTACTGGGCAATGCCCACGGAGCTCAGAATTTCTTTGGCCGCCTTCACTTCTTTCAAGGGGTCGTCTGTCAGAGATACTCTTATAGTATCACCAATGCCGTCCAAAAGCAGGGAGCCGATGCCGATGGCGGACTTAATAGTTCCCCTGTACAGGGTGCCCGCTTCTGTGACGCCCAGGTGAAGGGGGTAATTGACTTTCTCATGGAGCAGTCGGTTTGCTTTCACCATCATGGGGACATCGGTGGATTTCACAGAAATCACGATATCATGGAACCCTTCTTCCTCCAGGATCTTCACATGGGTCATAGCGCCTTCCACCATGCCCTCTGCCGTCGGATGACCGCCGTAGCGGTCCAGAATCTCCATGGGCAGGGATCCCGCATTGATGCCAATGCGGATGGGGATATGTTTTTCTTTGGCCATATCCACCACCTTCACCACATTTTCCCGTTTCCCGATGTTTCCCGGATTGATGCGGAGAGCGTCGATGCCCTGTTCCATAGCAGTCAGGGCCAGACGGTAATCAAAGTGGATGTCCGCCACAAGGGGTACGTCCACCAGCCGCCGAAGATCCCCAAGGGCCTCCACTGCCTTTCTGTCCGGTACTGCTACCCGCACAATGTCCGCTCCCGCTTTATGGAGGGCATTGATCTGGGCCGCTGCGTATTCCGTGTCTATGGGACTGAATGTACTCATGGACTGGATGGCCACCGGAGCTCCGCCACCGACAGCCACGCCACCCACGTTCACCTGTCTCGTTTTATCCATAGTGTCACCTGTTTCATTGAAAGAATTTTATTACATAGTATCATTATATGCTATTTGCGATGATTTGGGAAAGAAATAAAGTAGGGAGTCAGGAGTGAGGAGTGGTGGTGCGGCGCACAAAATATATGACGCCGAGAATTTTTGATTTCTTCCCCATCTCTTGACGATGTGCCGACGGATCCCACAATGATTTACTGATTTAACACCGTCAGAGATAACTATCTGATAGATCTCTCGACTCATCGAAGCTGTAGCGATTATTAACTGAAAAGACATTACTATGCTTACCACCGCTCGAGATGACGTTATATGGTTAGTGTCAACAAATTAGATGCGGTAAGCGATTGGAAGTAAGCCGCCGGAGGCGGCGTTATATAAGGTCTCCCTTCCTATTAAGCGAAGCGCCCCCCACCCGGTTGGCGAGCGCAGCGATGGGAAAGCCACAACCCTTACGAACCATTCACAGGCCTGGGCTCACTGCGCCGCAGTTACCGCCTCTTCCAGGCAGAGCCATAATCGCAGACCAGTACCCCCCCCTTTTTCACTTCATCAATCCACTGATATCATTGCACATGGCAAAGATGAAAAGTCCCAGAAGGATGCTGATGCCTACGGCCTGGATGTAGTACAGCGCTTTTTCCGGCAGTTCCTTTCCCCGGATACCTTCGATGATGGTCATCACCAGCACACCTCCATCAAGGAGGGGAATGGGGAGAAGATTCAGGAATCCCAGATTCAGGCTGAGGAGGGCAATGAAAAGAAACAGGGGAAGAATACCCGTATCCGCCACCTGGGCGCTCATGCGGGCTACGCCGATGGGGCCTGCCACATCGGCTTCATGGCCGGAAATCATCTGGTACAGTCCCACCACCATCATCTTTAAAAGGTAACCGCAACGGTCAAGGCTCAGGGAAATGGCCTTGAAGAAACCGGCTTTGTGGGTTTCCAGTTTCGGTGAAATCCCGATAATCGGCCGTCCTTCTTCATTGTTCTGGAGAAGAATGGTCAGCGTCTTTTCTTCCCCATTGTGCTCAATGGTGACCGGAATAATCCGCTTATCCAAAGAGCTGGTGGTTTTCCCGATATCCGTCCAGGTACCCACGGCTTTTCCATCCACCGAAAGGATCCGATCCCCAGGGGAGATGCCCTCTTTGTCTGCGGACGTTCCTTTCAGCACAGCCCCTACCACCGGCTCATCGGGAAAGGTCTGGTAACCGGAAATCATAAAGGCTCCCCAGAAAATGACAATTGCCAGCAGTACATTAAAAATGGAACCCGCAGAAATCACAAGGAGCCTGGCCCACACAGGACGATGGGAAAAGGCCCGGGGATCATCGGATTCGGAAGCATCCATCCCCAGAATCCGGTTAAAGCCGCCCAGAGGAATAGCCCGGAGGGAATACTCGGTTTCTCCCTTCCGGACAGACCCCAGCTTGGGACCGAAGCCTACGGAGAATTCTTCCACCTTCATGCCCGTAAGCTTGGCCGTAAGAAAATGGCCCCCTTCGTGAATGAGGACAATCACCGCAAACACGAAGATAGGTGCCAGTATACTCAATATCATACAGAAAACCTCCGAATAGCATCCTTCGCCATTTCCCTGGCATTCCAGTCTCCTTCCACCACATCTTCATAGCATGTAATGGGAGAAACCTGCCATTTATCAAGCACATCCTCTACTACATCAAAAATGGAAAGGAAAGACAGTCGGCCGGCAATGAACGCGCGAATGGCTTCTTCATTGGACGCATTGAAAGCAGCGGTCTCATCGCCTCCTGCTTTCCCAGCCTCATAGGCCATCTTCAGGGAACGGAATACATGAAGGTCCGGCTTTTCGATAAGAATAGATGCAATCCGGCTCCAGTCCACAAATTCATGGGACGGCGATGGAAGCCTTTCGGGATAGGTCAGCGCAAACTGGATGGGAAGGCGCATGTCCGGATTTCCGAGCTGGGCAATAATGGAGCCATCATTGTATTCCACCATGGAATGGATGAGGCTCTGGGGCTGCACAATGACTTCGATATCATCGTAATCGACATCAAAGAGCCAGTGGGCTTCAATCACTTCCAGTCCCTTATTGAACATGGTGGCAGAATCAAGGGTCACTTTCATGCCCATATTCCAGGTGGGATGCTTCATGGCATCGGCCACGGTGACCTTGGCCAGCTCTTCCCGGGATTTTCCCCGGAACGGACCACCGGATGCGGTGAGCAGGATCTTGTGGATTCCCTTCCTGTCCTGCCCCAGCATGGACTGGAAAATGGCACTGTGCTCGCTGTCTACCGGGCGGATGAGAATGTGATTCTTTTTTGCCGCTTCCAGTACCAGGGCACCACCGGCTACCAGAGTTTCCTTATTGGCCAGGGCCAGCTCTTTTCCTGCTTCTATGGCTTTTAAGGTAGGAAGGAGCCCTGCCGTGCCTACCACGGACACAAGGACCAGGTCCACATCATCCCGAACGGCAGCTTCGCAGAGGCCATCCTTTCCGATAATGACTTCCGCCGGTCCATGGTAAATCTCCCGGAATTTCTGCCCCGACTCTTCGTCACTGATGACAATAGCCTTCGGATGAAATTCCTCCGCCTGAGCCAGAAGTTTATCTACACTGCGGCTTGCCGCAATCACCTGGGCATGGAACAGGTCCGGATGGCACCGGATGACATCCAGTGTCTGGGTACCGATGGATCCTGTACTTCCCAGGACTGCTATTTCTTTCATAGAATCTCCTTTGCTATAAGACTGGGATTGTCCCCCAAGCAGATGAATGGGGCTTGTAAAAAGTGGCTGAGGGGTAACGCCTGACGGCGAAGTGGCTCAGGTGGCTAAGGGGATGGAGCGACGCATAAGATCAGGAAGCGCCGCGAATTTTGTATTTCGGCTGGCCGCTATCGCTTACAGCTTACCGTGGGGCAGCCGCTTCGCAGCGCCTCACCCGGTTGGCGAGCGATGCAATACTAACCCACAACCCTTACGAACCTTCCGCACGCTTGGGATAACGGTTTCACAGATTCCGCCTCTTCGAGGCGGATCCATCCTGCGCCTTTGGCGCGGCCCTTCTCCAAGGGCCTGCATGTTTTTGGGGGTATCTCCCATTGTGACAATTCCCTATACGATGACACTGTCACTCTGTAAGCAGTAAGCTGATAGCTGTAAACAGAATAAATACGCGGCGCTATATAATCTGTGCGCCGCACCACCCCCTCGGGCGAAGCCCGTCACCCTTCAGCCACCTTGCCCGCAGGGCATTACCCCTCAGCCACCTTTCAATTCAATATCGCCAATACCGCCGCTAAAGATGGTGCCACGAAGAGGAGGCTGTCGAAGCGGTCCATCATGCCACCGTGTCCGGGCAGGATATTTCCGGAATCTTTGATGTCACAGGCCCGTTTTATATAGGATTCAAAGAGGTCCCCCACCGGTGCCATGACAGCAGCAATAAGAGAAAGAAGAAATCCGTGGGTAAGGTTGTACTTGAATGCAAAAGACAGGATCATGCCCAGCACCACACAGCCCATGGCCCCGCCGATGAGACCTTCCACCGTCTTATTGGGGCTGATGTGGGGCGCCATCTTGTGCTTTCCCAGACTTCTCCCGGCCAGGTAGGCAAAGGAATCGCTGGCCCAGGTAGTGACAAGGGCAAGAAGAATGAGGAAAATACCGGGGTCCACGTTTACTGCAGCCGGCGGCAGAAGTTCATGGCTTCCCCGGAGAAGGGCCAGGGTGCCAAAGCCTATGCCGAAGTAAGCCGTGCCGAAGGATGTATAGATGAGGTTGGTCATCTCTTCCTTCTTAATGGCAAGAATCAGGAAAAGAAGGAGGCAGAAGCAGAGGAAAAAGGCCGCGATAAAAATCTTCACCGAATAGAAGCCCGCCGCCAGTATGGGTATGACCAGGGCCAGTGCTGCCGGTTTCTTGTAGACATGAATGGAAATATGGTCAAGCATCCGTACATATTCCCAAAGGGCAATGAGGGAAACGATAGCCACCGCTCCCGTCAGGAACCATCCACCCAGCCATACAAGGGCCAGGACGGCGATAATTCCCACTACCGCAGTAATTACACGAACTTTCATAATTCCTCCTTAGTGGTCCTTCTCCGTGAGACCGCCAAACCGACGGTCCCGGCCGGTGAACCAGTCCACCGCTTTTCTGAGCTCCTCCACCGTAAAGTCCGGCCACAATACTGGTGTAAAGTAGAGTTCACTATAGGAAATCTGCCAGATAAGGAAATTGGAGATTCTGGATTCTCCGCCGGTACGAATGAGAAGATCCACATCTTCCGCATCGGAGGGATACAGATGGGATGTAATGGTCTCTTCCGTAATAGCAGAAGGATCCAGCTTCCCTTCCTTCACTTCATTGGCGATTTCCCGCATGCCGTGAACAAGTTCCATGCGGCCGCCATAATTGATGGCCACATTCAGCACCATACCATCGTTAGCGGCTGTATCCTTTTCGCAGGCGGCGATTTCCTTACGAAGACCTTCGGAAAGGACAGACACATCCCCTACGATATGGACCTGTACATTATCTGCTACCAGCTCACGAAGCTGGCTGATGAGGTAATTTTTAAAAAGCTTCATGAGAAAACGGACTTCCAGGGACGGGCGCTTCCAATTTTCCGTGGAAAAGGCATAGAGCGTGAGCACTTTGATGCCCATATGGCCCGCAGCCCGGACAATGGTTTTCACATTGGCCGCCCCTTCCTGGTGGCCAAAAGTTCTTTCCCTCCCCCGCTGCCGGGCCCACCGGCCATTGCCATCGAGAATGATGGCTACATGCTGGGGAAAGGATTTTTTATCTGACATAGGTGACTCCTTAAGCGGCTGAGCCGCTGGAATTAGGAATTAGGAATTAGGAATTAGGAATTAGGAATTAGGAATTAGGAATTAGGAATGGTGGTGCGGCGCACAAATTATATAGCGCCGCGGATTATTTGAAAGCCGCTTCGCGGCCACCCACCCACCTGAAGGGAAGCGTGTCACTGGATTCTCAGTCACCTTCGGCTCCCTACGAAATCAGTTCGCTTACTTTTCCCTCTAAAGAGGGAGGGTTGGATGTCTGTTGTAACCTCCCCCATCTATGGGGGAAGCTGCTGACGAATACCATTTCGGCCGTATAACTATACAAATACATGCATTTGGAAATGCACCCCCTCAGTCGCCTTCGGCGCCAGCTCCCCCAGAGGGGGAGCCAAGTTACTTGCTGCCCCCTTTGGGGGAAGTCCCGCGAAGCGGGCAAGGGGGTGTATTGGGTGGCAGAGCCACCTGTTCAGCTTTTACGGCGAAGCTAAGATGATTAGCAAAACATAATTATTCATAATTTTGCCATTCGTCAGCAGCTTCCTATGGGGGAGGTTTAGGGTGATCGTACGGAGGATTCACGGCACTCTCAACGCTTTCTTTGTAACACCGCCAGAGTCATTCACCAGAAAGATCTCTCGACTCATCGAAGCTTCAGCGATTCTTAGCTGCAAAGACATTACCATGCTGACCACCGCTCGAGATGACGATATACGGATGGCGTCAACAGATAGGATACGGTAAGCGATTGGAAATAGGCCGCCGGAGGCGGCGTTACATACTGTCCCTTTCCTTGTAAGCGAAGCGCCCCACCCGGTTGGCGAGCGCAGCGATGCCAACCCACCACCCGCTTTCACGAGCGCAGCGACGTGAAAGCCACAACCCTTACAAACCATTCACACGCCTGGAACAACGGCTACGCAGTTACCGCCTCGCCGAAGGCGTTCCCTTTAAGCCATCTCGCCCGCAGGGCGTTACCCTTCAGCCACTTCTCACCAGCCTTGACACCAAGCCAAGTGCCCTCACCTTTTCGGTTACGAGTGAAAACGCGCCAATCGGAATCATGGAACCAATCGGCGCGTTTTTGCGAGAGCCTTCCGGCCTCCAGTCATTATACAGACATGATTTCCTTAATCTTCTTGTCTGTTACTGCTTCCACTTCTTTAATTTTCTTATCCGTCAGCTTCTGGATCTTATCTTCCGTATCCTTGATAACATCCTTGGATACGTCGCTATTCTTTTCTTCCTTTTTCAGGAATATATTTCCGTCCCTGCGGATATTGCGGACTGCCACTTTGGCTTCTTCCGACTTTTTGTTTACGATCTTTACCAGTTCCTTGCGCCGTTCTTCCGTAAGCTGGGGAATGGCCATGCGGATCAGGTTGCCATCGTTCATAGGTACCAGACCCAGATCAGACTGGAGAATCGCTTTTTCAATATCCTTCAGCAGCGATTTATCCCAGGGCTGGACGACGAGCATTCTTGCTTCCGGTACAGTCACCGAAGCCACCTGGGTCACAGGGGTACGGGTTCCGTAATATTCTACAAATACCCGGTCCAAGAGGCTTGCATTGGCCTGCCCCGTACGGATGGAGGTAAATTCATTTCTCAGGGCATTAATGGACTTATCCATTTTTTCAGACAGGGTCTTCAGTTCGTCTTCGTACATGATTATTTCCTTTCAATTAAAGTGCCCAGGGTCTCTCCCCTGCAGGCTTTTACAATATTGCCGGGAACGTCGATATTGAAAACGACAATGGGAATGTTATTGTTCATGCAGAGGGTGATGGCCGTATTGTCCATGACAGCCAGCTGTTTCTGCAGCACATCATTATAAGTGAGATGGGTAAACATCTTGGCTTCCGGATGGTATTTGGGGTCCGCATCGTAGACGCCATCGGTCTGTTTCTTGGCCATCAGCATCACATCAGCTTCAATTTCCGCGCTCCGGAGAGCTGCGGTGGTATCAGTAGTGAAATAAGGATTCCCTGTGCCGGCGCCAAAAATAACGACCCGACCCTTTTCCAGATGACGGATAGCGCGGCGGCGGATATAGGGTTCTGCAATCTGCCGCATTTCGATTGCTGTCTGTACGCGGGTAGAAACGCCCAGTTTTTCCAGGGCATCCTGAAGAGCTACCGAATTGATGACCGTAGCCAGCATACCCATGTAGTCTGCCGAAGCGCGGTCCATGCCGCCCTGACTGCCCTTCAGGCCCCGCCAGATATTGCCGCCGCCAACGACTACGGCGATTTCCACGCCGGACTCACAGGCTTCCTTGATTTCCCGGGCAAGACGGTAAACCACTTCAGGATCAATACCGAATCCCTTATCATTGGCCAGCGCTTCACCGGATAATTTTAACATGACTCTTTTATAGTGTTTCGTTTCAGCTGCCATTGTACACCCCCAAAAAAGAAAAATGACCTCATCATAATCCACATCTATTATATAGTAATTTTCGCCCATTTACAAAATAAGAGAACACTAAATAGTGTCCTCTTATATGTAAATTACTGATTCAGCTGTTTAGCAACTTCTGCAGCCAGGTCATCCTGTTTCTTTTCAATGCCTTCACCGAGCTGGTAACGGGTGAACCGGAGAACTTCCGCATTCTTGGACTTCAGCAGTTTGGAAATGGTGAGATCTCCATCCTTAATGAATTCCTGGTCTACAAGGCAGACTTCCTTGTAGAACTTGTTGATACGGCCGATAACCATCTTTTCGATGATCTTTTCCGGCTTGCCTTCGTTTCTTGCTTCCACAGCAAGAACTTCTTTTTCATGGTCGATTTCAGCCTGCGGAACCTGGGTACGGTCCAGGTAAGAAGGATTAGCAGCAGCTACCTGCATGGCAATATCCTTGCCCAGCTGGTCATCGCCGCCCTTCATTTCTACGAGAACGCCGATCTTGCCGCCGCCATGGATGTAGCTGTAAACCTTTCCTTCTGCGCTTTCGTAGCGAACAAAGCGGCGAACGGAAATGTTTTCACCGATCTTGGCAACTGCTTCCGTAACGGTGTCTTTTACAGACTTGCCGTTCATATCGGAAGCAAGGAGAGCTTCCACATCAGCCGGATTGGTTGCAAGAATCTGGTTTGCAATGGAAGAAGCCAGTGCTTTGAAATCGTCGTTGCTGCCTACGAAGTCGGTTTCGCAATTTACTTCTACGAGAGCGCCGGTCTTGCCGTCAGCGGAAATGGCAGAAACTACAGCACCTTCAGCAGCTACGCGGCTTGCTTTCTTGGCAGCCTGGGACAGTCCCTTTTCACGGAGAATATCCACAGCCTTTTCCATATCGCCGTCAGCTTCAACGAGTGCCTTTTTGCAGTCCATCATGCCGGCGCCGGTTTTGGTACGCAGATCTTTTACCATACTAGCTGTAATTTTCATCTTATGACCTCCATCATAAAACAAGGTGTTTGTCAAAAAATACAGGAGTCCCCCACGGGAACTCCCGTGGGAAATCCTTTATGTATGATTATGTATTATTCCTTTGCTTCTTCCTGTGCTTCTTCAGCCGGAGCTTCTTCGCCTTCAGCAGCAGCTTCTTCAGCGGCAGCAGCTTCAGCTTCCTGCTGGCCCTGGCGGCCTTCGAGGACAGCGTCAGCCATCTTGCTGGTGAGCAGTCTTACGGCGCGGATAGCGTCATCGTTGGCAGGAATCGGGAAATCGATCACATCAGGATCGCAGTTGGTATCAACGGTAGCAACAACGGGGATGTGGAGCTTGTGAGCTTCGGAAACAGCGATTTCTTCTTTCTTGGAATCAATGATGAACAGTGCGCCAGGCAGCTTCTTCATGTCTTTAATACCGCCAAGGTTCTTTTCCAGTTTTTCCAGTTCCCGCTTCATGAGGATAACTTCTTTCTTCGGATACTGGTCGGTGGTGCCTTCTTCAAACATCTTTTCCAGTTCCTTCAGACGGTTGATACGGGTCTGGATGGTGCGGAAGTTGGTGAGCATGCCGCCGAGCCAACGTTCGTTAACGTAGAACTGGTTGCAGCGGGTAGCTTCTTCCTTCACGGAATTCTGGGCCTGTTTCTTGGTTCCTACGAAGAGAATGGGTTCGCCCTTTTCTGCTACTTCACGGATGAAAGCGTAAGCTTCATCAACTTTCTTTACAGTCTTCTGCAGGTCGATGATATAAATGCCGTTCCGTTCGGTGAAAATGAACCGAGCCATTTTCGGGTTCCAGCGACGGGTCTGGTGACCGAAATGAACGCCTGCTTCTAACAACTGTTTCATGGATACTACTGACATAATAAAACCTCCTGTTAATAACCTCTGCCTGTTTCGTCTCCTGCATACACCCCCTGGGGGCACAGATACAGAATCCGCAGACATGTGTACTCAAGCTTTTTTATTGTATCAAAAAGAAATCCCCCATGCAAGGGGGAAGATGGGGAAAGTATGTGTCAAGGTTTTCTCGGTACTTTATTTGACAGTCGACGTTATCAGGTTTCCCAGCCTCTGCTTTCTCAATAAATCTGTATCGCTTTAGCAAGCTGGCCCATCGGAGTTGAAGTCGCTCCATATACGCCTATACGGCCTTCCAGGCACCCGGGACGGTAATTCCGTGCGTTCCTGTGCCATTTAGCGTCCCTGGCGGCTTTGCGGTTCGTTTTTACGGCTGCTACGACCGCCTTATGCATCTGCCGGTCCATCTTCTTGTAGGCTTTGCCTGCAGCACAGTAAATCAGGGCTTTTTCCAAAGTGTCATTCTGGGTAGCAGTAATCAGCGTGCCTATTGAATCCATACCTATCCTGCACCAGCTGCGCCCCTGCTTTTTCAGACGGTAGCTATAGCGTCGGTGGTTGCTTTCAGCTGCCCCCAGGTGGATATCGGTTCGGATTCCGCGCTCCCGGATGCCCGGGATATAGTCGGCGTTGCGACTCAGATAGTCTGCCAGTCTCCGTACCTGCTCGGCCTGTTCTTCTGTTTCTGCGTAGCTGGCAGCCGCATCCAGATATGGCTTCATATCTGTGATGACATTTCTGCTCTTATTCAGTTCAAGCACGAATTTATCGATGAATCCACGTGGGCAGAAGCTGAGGCGGGTCCGCACTTTCTCATTCACATGGTATCTGTCCCGGAAATGGTAATGTGTCTTGCATCCCTCGACTATATCGTCGAAGTCACCGAAATTATATCCTGCTCCGCCATCCCCGTTGGAAAGTACTGTAATCTCGCTCAGATTGTACCGGCCATGCACCCACACCTTGACGAGTTCAACCAGCCTTTTCCTATCCGTTCCAGAGAAGCAGTGGTACCCTGTCAGTCTCGAACGTTTCCCATTCTTCTCGACGCCCTCATAGACCTGGATTCGGTGAAGTTCTATGTTCTGGCCGCCTTTGGTATCGGTGACGGGGTCCGCCTGCTGCTTCATTACAATCCCATCGCCCTCAATAGCCAGCAGCCCGTCCTCCGGTACTCTCTTCTCGGCCTGCTCCATGGCTGCATCTGCTGCTTCGTATTTTCTAACCATTTGGGCGGCAGCGCGGCTGAGATTTGAAACTGTCTGATGTGAAATATCCGTCTGGGTCAGAGTTTTCACGATATGGCTCACATTACGGAACTGGGTAACCTGGGCAGCCTGGGCAATGCGCAGAATCACTCCCATGCTATAGTGACGGGAAGGCAGAAATCCAAATTTCTTATCTAATGGGTAAAATCCCTGCTTTCCGGCCATCTCCAGCCGCCTCCGCTTGTAGGTGACAGGACCAAACAGGCAGTATATGGTTCTGGAATCCCGCCGGGAAATCCGCCACCCCTGAGGCTTGTAGACCCTATCGTACAGCTCGCCATCGATCATTTCGAAGGCCGTCGCCACAAGAAGGCCAAAGAGTTCCGTGAAGAGGTGCCAGAGAACCTGCTCCATGGCCAGTGAATCCTTGGAATCCTTGATACTCTTGAGAATTTCCTCCTGAATAAAAGGTTTGAAAAGTTCGATATTCTCTGATAAAATGCTCATTGGGAAGAGTCCTTTCTTTTGATTTTGTCGCAAGGAAATTATAACATTTCCATCAAAGGGGACTCTTCCCTTTTCTATCCAGCAGGGGAGAAATCCTCTACCGAGAAACATTTTACACTAAGATGGGGAAATTTGCCAAATCGAATGGGGAGCAATTTCGAAATCGAATGGGGAAGTGGGAAGTGAGAAAGGAGTGAGGAGTGAGGAGTGAGGAGTGTTGGTTAAACTGGATCCCGAGGAGTGGACACGTCCGAAAGTGAGGCCCCCATATTTTGGACACGTCCTCACAGTTTTCCTCCCCACTCCAGGCGCCTTTAGGCGTGACGCAGGTCTGGATGGCGCGCCAACCATGGTCCGGCCTGTTAGACACAACCTCGGTGCCTATGGTATGCTCAATCTACATCATTTCAAGGAGGATGCACATGAGCAAACAACTATTTACCGACAAACAGATAGCCAATTTAATCCTGAACCCCAACGTTTTCAGCGTTACAAGGTCAACATTGATGCTGACTAAGGATCTGTGCATTATTAAGCTATTCATATGATGGCCTGATGACATAATTCCAATCAGGATGAAATTCATTTCTTAGCAGATTAATGCCAGCAAATTCCTTGTCAGAAACTTTAGTGCCTTTAGGGTAGACTGCGGTATCCGCTTTACACCGAACCACAAGCCCATTATCGGTAGTTGTTGAAGCGATCAGATTAACGATAATTTCAAGCGTTTCCAAAGGACGGCCTCGCCAGTTCTTTGTAATTTGGCTGAATAGTCGATGCTCTATTTTATTCCATTTGGATGTTCCGGGCGGGAAGTGGCAGACTTCGATTTCAAGGCCACTTTCATCAGCAAATTTTTGCAGCTCAAATTTCCAAAGCCGGCTATGGCTTCCATTGCTTCCACCACCATCTGCCGTAATTAACAGACGGGTTGCTTCAGGATATCGTGGTTTACCCATCTCATCCCACCAGGAGCGGATCGAATTCACTGCGAACTGCGCAGTATCTGAGCCTACTCCCACATTCACAAACCCTTCATTGGCTGCAATATCGTAAACGCCGTAAGGAGCAGCTTTTCCCTTGTCAGGAAGAGGAAAGTCATGGTCAAGAACGTTTACCGGATTTCCTTTTTTGGCATATTCGGCTCCGCTATTTTTGAAATTTCCAATGTTTTCCTTTTTCTTACAGTCTATGGAAATAACAGGAAACCCGTTTTCCATGTATTCTTCAGCAGTTTCGTTGATGTGCCGGAACTGTGCGTCCCTGTCTGGGTGCTGACTTCCAACCTGGTTCATTTTTTGATTGATTTGGAGGCTGTAACCCATATCTTTCAAGAGGTATCCGATTTTACGATATTTAATCTTATAACCACGGGCATTCATTTCCGCTTCGAGGTTACGCAGGCTCTTTGTCGTCCAACGCAAAGGTCCTTGGGGATCTCCAAAAGTGGAATTTTCCATAAGGCTTTCAAGTGCTTCTATAATTCCCGGCTGAGTAACCTCTATGGGCTTACGACCGCCGCCTTCCCTTCGGATACGAGGGGAAGGTGCATCTTGAGATAAATAGGGATGTTCAGAATTCAGATCTTTTATGCCATTCGTTATGGTTACCCGGGATACGCCAGTGGCTTTGCTGATAGCAGTAATTCCACCGTGGCCGAGTGCTTCGGCTTCAGAGGCCAGATATACTCGTTTCTGCGCCTCGTTAAGCAGTGGAAGCATCTTATTGATTTTATCTACAGGGACTTCTTTAACCATGCTGATTTCCTCCTTGGCATCAGCATAGCATTTTTTACACTTTTAATCAATTAAAATGTAAATATTGTTTGTGCACAATTCCTAAGAGTTTCAAAGAAAAATTCTATGCCGAGTACCAAAAGGGCGCATTGCCAAGGGACATTCTGAAGCACCATGGCTTTTCAGCCGACGTCATTGGGCAGAGAAGGATTTGGAGTATTACTCAGCACATCAAGGATGAGTACGCCAAATACGGCGAATTCCACGAGGGGCGCAAGCCGCCGGGCCCCTCCAAAGGCCCGGCGGCTGTCAGCGGGCAAGATCCTCTAAGCCGTCTCGAAAGCAGGGTGGAATACCTGCAGCAACAGGTGGAGTTTTTAAAAAAAATTACATCTGTAGGGATTTCGAGAAAATAGGTGCAGTGCTCATGAATGACTCCTCCAGTATATTTGAAATCATCTACGAAACTACGCAGGCGTCGGGGAATCGGCTCAACATCAAAGATCTCTGCAATATAGCCGGTGTCTCCCGCAGCGGATACTATGCATGGCTGAACGCCGCACCACTCCGTGCAGCCCGTGAAGAAAAAGACCGTCGGGACTTTGACCTCATTCTGCGTGCATACAACATGGATGGATATCCCAAGGGGGCCCGGGAAATCCATATGACCCTGCTGCATATGACCCCGCCGATCATTATGAACCGGAAGAAAGTTTTACGGCTGATGAACAAGTACAATCTCATATGCCCTCTCAGAAAGCTGAACCCACGAAGAAAGATTCTGCGGGATTTGCAGACAGGAAATGTGGTTGCAAACCTGTTGAAGAGACGGTTTGAGGAATTTGGCCCCAGAACGGTTCTACTGACGGACATTACCTACCTGCCATACAATGGAATTGACGCTTCCAAATTTTGCGCGCCGCACCACCCCCTCAGCCACCTGAGCCACTTCGCCGAAGGCGTTCCCCTTCAGCCACTTTTCACCAGTCCCAGCCGCTGCCCTCCCCCATCATATGAGCCGATTAAAGTATGGTATCTTCTTCAGGAGCCAGGTGATGATGATACCGAGACAATAGGCGATACAGATCCAGATGACCGCATCGATGAAAGGAATGCGATAGAGGTACTTCAGAAGGACATGGGTATAAATGATATGGGTCAGGTTTCTGGTGATTTCTTCAAAGAGCATGACACCGAAGGACATGCTGCCCAGGAAGATGAGAACTTTTCTTGCACTTTCCGATACCCGGTGATGGGCAAACCACCAGCGGCAGGTACAGAAAATGAAGGAGGTGTTCAGAAAGAGGAAGCAGTCGTAAAACCGTTCCGATATGGCTTCAGTCATACCGCCGGCCACCACGCCATGGTACCAGGTCATGCCGCCGGCAATGGCTGTACCAAGGATGGCAAGGCACCCCAGTTTCACAAGGTTCTTCTTCGTAAGCCAGCTCATAGGAAGCACATTCTCGATCCAGTAGCCCATGAGGAAATAGAATGTCGGTTCACTCACTGCCAAAAGGGGGTTCAGGAAATAATTCATTTCCGCTGTCCCCTTGAAAATAAGGAAGGAAATGACCGGGATGCAGCCCACGAAGAAAAGATTGAGACCGATCAGATAAAGGTACAGGTTCTCCCCCATCACCTTCACCAGCTTTCGCCAGATGGGAAGCATAAGGAGGAAAGATATATATATGTATAAGAAATAATAGGCTGTAGCCAGGTCCGAGGTATAGAGCATGGTGAAGAACTTGGCGATATGGCCGGGAATGGTGAGAGGCAGGTTATGGTAGAACCACACGTAGTTAATGAGAGAAAATATAAAGATCACCTGAAGGAACCGCCAGATCCGCTTCTTCCATATTTGGGAAAGGGGCTCTTCCCTGCCCAGGAGCAGGGCTCCGGAAATCATGAAGAAAATCGGTACCGCCGTTTTCACCCAGAACGGCACTGCCAGATATAAAGGATAAAACAGGGATGCCGGACGAGCGATATACAAAGAGAAACCTGCAGTGGATGTATGGGTAAACATGACCAGCCAGATACAGAGGGCCCGAAGGAACTCGATATGCAGTTTCTTCGTCTTCGGCCGCTTCTCTCCCACTTTTTCCGTGGATTCCATGATAAAACCTTCTTTCAGAAAATATACAGGTTTATCATACCACAGGAAGGAGGAGAGAAAAAGGGGGCCAAGGCCGGGGCTGTGCCCCTCGGACAAGGCTCTACCTGCGGCATAGCTGCGGCCTCTGGCCGGGGCTAAGGCTTCGCCTGGGCTTGAGGAAGGGGATATGGGATGCTCGACAAACCTTCCATACAAAAAGCTGTGAATCAGCGGTTTCCCACTTCTTCACAGCTTTTGGTTCAACCATATTTATTAGGCAAAGTCCGTAGCCCTTGTTTCGCGGATGACCACCACTTTGACCTGTCCCGGATACTGGAGTTCTTTCTCGATTCTCTGGGAAATATCGTGGGCCAGGATAGTCGTCTGATCTTCGGAAATCTTTTCCGGTTTTACAATGACCCGAAGTTCACGACCCGCCTGGATAGCATAGCAGTTATCCACACCGGGGAAGGATTTCGCAATGTCTTCCAGCTTCGTAAGCCGTTTGATATAGTTCTCCAAGGTCTCCCTGCGGGCACCGGGGCGGGCAGCAGAAATGGCATCGGCTGCAGCTACGAGGACCGATTCCACGCAAGTCGGTTCCGTATCGCCGTGATGGGATGCGATGGCATTCACCACTTCCGGCGGTTCATGGTATTTCTGGGCCAGTTCTACACCCAGTTCCACATGGGTCCCTTCCTGTTCCCGATCCACCGCCTTGCCGATATCATGGAGGAGACCGGCCCGTTTGGCCAGATCCACATTGGCGCCGATTTCAGCAGCCATATTGCCGGCAAAGTAAGAGGTATCAATGCAGTGCTGCAGTACATTCTGTCCGTAGCTGGTCCGGTATTTCAGACGGCCCAGAATTTTGACAAGATCCGGATGGATACCGCGGATACCGCATTCCATGACAGCCTGTTCTCCGGCTTCCCGGATGGCCTTATCCACGTCCTTCTTTGTCTTTGCCACCACTTCTTCAATGCGTGCCGGATGGATACGGCCATCTTTGACGAGGCTTTCCAGTGCCAGCCGCGCCACTTCACGGCGGATAGGATCAAAGCAAGACAGGATAACCGCTTCCGGCGTATCATCGATAATCAGGTCTACACCGGTCAGGGTTTCCAGTGCTCTGATGTTCCGGCCTTCCCGGCCGATAATGCGGCCTTTCATTTCTTCATTTGGCAAAGATACCACGGAAACTGTAGTTTCGGAAACTGTATCTGCCGCATTTCTCTGAATGGCGGAAGCAATGATTTCCCTGGCCTTGGTATCCGCCGTATTTTTGGCTTCTTCCAAGGCACTCCGAATGCGGACTGCCTTTTCATGGGTCAGTTCTTCATCCACCCGGGATAAAATCATATCTTTGGCCTGTTCGCTGGAAAGTTGGGAGATTTCTTCCAGTTTCTTCTGCTGTTTCTCGTAGAGACCGTCCAATTTCTCTTTCTGTGCTTTTACCTGGCCTTCCTTTTTGTCCAGCTGGGATTCCCGCTGTTCCAGGTTTCCGCTTCTCCAGTCCAGGTTATTTTCTTTCTGCACCAGCCGTTCTTCATACTTCTGCAGTTCATCACGGCGCTGTTTGTTTTCCTGTTCCACCACATCCCGAAGTTTGTGGATTTCTTCCCAGGTCTGTACCATGGATTCCTTTTTCAGGGTTTCCGCTTCCCTGGATGCATTGTCCAGCAGTTTCTTGGCATCTTCAGCAATCTGCTTTGCCTTTTCTTCTGCTGATCCGATCCGGGCTTCTGCAATCCGTTTACGAAGCATGTAACCGATTCCGGCACCTACGGCAGCCGCTATAATGCATCCCACGATGACATAGAGTAAAACTTCATCCAGTGTCAAATCATTCACCTCTCTCTTTCTTTTTTGTTATTATGCAGGATTATACTATAAAAAAAGCACCCCCATGAGGAGATGCGAAGGCCGAAGCAGATGGATTTCCTTTGATTGAAAACTCTTCTGTTCAATACAATGAAAGCCTCCCGGGTATACAAAAAGCCCGGGATACAGCTATACCGTCGTTACGATTTATTCCGCTTTTCCACGGTTCCCTGGCGCAGCCGGCATGGGATGCACCTTAAGATAGGCATTGGTAAAAAACGAAATCCGAATATGCGAAGGAATCAGCTTCCTTTATTATATAAATCAGAATCAATCCATGAAAGGAATGTTCACTTGGTCCAGCATCTGATTCCATTCTAAAATCTTTACATTTTATTGTCAAGAGAATGTATGGAATTGGGACTGGGGCCAGGGTTATGGGTATGGAGTGGCTTCGCAGCTGCCACTCCATCCGTGTATATGGGGCTAAAGGTGGTGGGTGAACATCGCTTCACTCGTTCACCGGTGCGCAGCGAACTGCAGTCACAGCAGCGAACGCAAGTTGCACCAGCGAACATGATTTGAAGGAGCGTTAGCGACGCACAAATCATCGTGAGTCGGTGACAGCCGTAGCGGAGGAGCGAAGCGACGCTCAAATTGTTGTGAGTCGCTGATAGCCGTGCTGTAGGGAGCCGCCAGGCGATCGAGAATGCAATGAGTCGCTTTCCCCGTGGGGTTGTGGCTTTGCCGGGGCAAAGCGGGGGCCGTTGGTACATAAGTCGACGGAGGCGGCGTTATATGAGGTCTCTCTTTCCTTTTAAGCGCAGCGCCCCCACCAGCTTCAACAAGCGAAGCGGCGTTGAAGCTACAACCCGGTGAACAAGCGTAGCGATGTTCACCCACAACCCTTATGAACCATTCACAGGCCTGGGCTCATTGCTTCGCAGTTAACGCCTCTTCGAGGCGGATCCATCCTGCGCTTTGCCGCGGACCGTTTGTCCGAAAAGGAAGGTGCTTTTATGGACAGGCTAAGCGCCTTTTATTTTCAGGCCAAACCTGGAAATCCTCTACAGGACTTTCATCTCCAATGGCCTGCATACTTTGGGAATATCTCACAATTATCTTACGATGATGCTGATGCCCTGTCAGCTGTAAGCGGATAGCTGTAAGCAAATGAATAGATAACCCGCGGCGCTATATAATTTGTGCGCCGCGCCTCCCCCTCAGGCGAAGCCCGTTCCCCCTGAGCCACCTTGCCACAGGAATTAACCCTCAGCCACTTTTCATTTTCCCCTTCCCCCGCCGAAGAAGGACCAGACCAGTAGGGCGATGAACGCAGCCCAGGACATATGGTAGGAAAGGATATCCAGGGCCGTAAGGATATTGATTACCGTCAGTCCTCCAAGGAAAAGGATATTCGGCCGGTCTTCTACCCGTCCGTCATGTCGGATCAGGTAGGCGCCGATACCAAAAATCAGGAGATTCACAATAAATACAGCAGGAAAATAAATAAGAAGGGGCATCATCTGCAGCACGAATCCCCCCACCAGAAGAAGGAGGGTAATATAGATCCAGGTCATGGACATCAGGTATTTCCTCCATAGCTGTCTCCCTCTTCCTGAGGAATCCAGATATTCTGGTCCGGATAGAGCCAGCGGAATTCATAGGACGGGCTCCAGCGCTGTCCAAAGGCATGCATGGGCACCAGAAGGTCCACCGTGAAATGGGACAGGTACTGCTTTACCCCCCATTCCCGGGCCACCTGCTGCCGGGCATCTACAGGAATAAAGGCGATGTCCACCTTCTTTTCCCGGATTTTGGACAATTCTGAAAAGAACTCATCCCGGGCCTCCCGGTTATCCCGGTCATCCTCCCCGGCCCAGTGCCACCAGTTCAGATCGCCGGCATGGAAAATAGTGAGGCCCTCTGCCTCCACCATAAACGATCCACCGGCATCGGTGGATCCATACATGTGGACCTTGAGATTTCCTTCGGCCACCGTATCTCCCACATCCATCTCATGGAGGAGAGATGGATTCCGGAGAAGAAGGCGGCAGTCCCGATGGAGAAAGTATCCCTTCGCTCTTCCCTCAAAGCCGGCAATGGCAGGATTGAAGTGATCCCCGTGCACGTGGCTGACTAAAAAATAAAAGGGCTTATCCGAGGATTTCATGAGTTTCTCCACCGTCCCCGCCGGATCCAGATAGTAGTCAAATACAAGAAACATGGATTCCATTTCCACCAGAAATCCGCTGTGATGAAGAAAATAAAGCATCGGTTTCATACTGCTCTCCCCTGTCCTCTTTCGAACTGATATTTGTGAAATATAATTTTATGATGGTCTTATAAATTTTACCTTTACTGTGTCTTTCCCAAAGACACTGTATAATGATTATAGCATATGAGGTAGAAAGGTGGCTGAGGGGTAATGCCTGCGGCAAGGTGGATTAAGGGGAATGGCCTGCGGCCAGGGGGAAAGTGCGGCGCAGACAATTAGAAAGCGCCGCCAATTATATTTTCTGTCAGTGGTTTCGCCACTGATTCGGTCTGAAACCTGACCATATGACGCCTGAGATTTCCATCCTGCAGCCGCGAGAATTCTATCAACCGTAAGCAGATAGCTTCAGTATCAAAAACTCGTGCCGCTCTATAATTATTGTTGCGGCACACCTTCCCTTCGGGCGTAGCCTGTTACCCTTGAGACACTTCGCCATCACGCGTTACCCTTCGGCTGCTTTCTTCATCCCCAAACTGATTATCCCCAAATATATATTCCTTTGACCTTTCCGGAAAGAATAGGTAAAATAGCATTGTATATTTTAACGAGGTACATCATGATTACACATAACACAAAGACCCATCGATTTGAAATTGAATATCCTGAAGGAACCGCCTACCTGGAATATGAAGACAAAGACGGTGTTGTTACCGTGCTCCACACCATCGTTCCCGACGCCCTTTCGGGACAGGGAATCGCCGCGAAACTGGCCAAAGCCTTTTATGACTGGGTTTCGGAAAACCACTATCCCATGAAATCGGACTGCTCCTATATGACGGCCTGGCTGAAGCGGAATAAAATCAAAATCTGAAGGCTCCTTTGACATAACCCAAGCAGCCTCGGAGGCTGCTTTTTTATTCGTGCTCGGATAGGAGTAATATGTACAGTTCATCACTCTTTCAAAGTCCTGGCACATTCCAGGATACACAAAATACACTCGATATGATTACCAGCCATTTTACGGAATTACTGCGTTTGAAATCAAAAGAACTCTATGAACACTCGGTGCGGGTCTCCAACTACGCCGGTGCCACTGCCGTCTACATGCGGCTGCCGGCCAATGAAATCACCCTCATCCGGTATGCCGGCCTTCTTCACGACATCGGCCTTCTTTCGATTCCAAACCAGATTCTTTCCAAGGTCCCCTACCTTTCCCGGCGGGAACTTTCCCTCTACAAGAAACACCCGGAACTGGGTGCCAACATGCTGGAATCCATACCGGGCTGCCAGGACCTGCTTCCCTATATCCGCTGCCACCATGAGCGCTGGGATGGCACCGGCTATCCGAAGCACCTGAAGAATGTAAACATTCCCCTGGGAGCACGAATCATATCGGTAGTCACCTACTACGATGACACCATCTACTCCGCTCCTGACTTCAAGACAAAGACCACCGCCGAAGTTTCTAGAGACGTTATGACGGGCTCCGGCATCCTCTTCGATCCGGAAGTGGTCTCCGCTTTTTTGAAAGTCCTGTTTCATAGCAGCACCATACCGAGATAACATATCGAGTAGGAGGCGGGCTTCGGCCCGCCGACCTCTCACACCACCGTACGTACCGTTCGGTATACGGCGGTTCTTTAGTTTTCGCATTCCTGCTTATGCAAGTCTGCGATGATGTTGTTGTTTTCAGCAATCCTCACATGGATGGGCACTCCGGCATATCCTTGCTGTTCTGCAGCTGCTTTCTGCCAGTAGTCTTCTTTCTGAAGTTGTCTGCCTTTAAGCCCATGGTTGGTTACTTTCATTGACTAACATCTCCTAAAGTTCGGCCCTTCCCAGATGCCTATGAGCCATCTGGTACTATGGCCTCTGCTGACTTCTCACGGCAAATCTTATTTCAACCACAGCACAGCCCAGTAAATACAGCCTTATTCTGCTGTGTCCGTGAGACCTCCCCAGGTAAGAACGCACTCTTTCTCTCCATATATCCGCCACATGTACTCTGCAGGATTCCGTACAGCTATGGGACTTCAGTTTGTCATGCAACCTTATCCATCCTGCCGTAGCCTTATGTGGTTCTTGTACATCGGACCGGAGATTTGCCTGCACCTTCCTTCAGATTCCACCTCACGATGGACACCCTTGGTGTTCGGCTATGACCTTCCCGCTGTCGGGCGGTCTAGGGACTTTCACCCTTAAGAGTGCGCCCATGCTGGGCGCACATGAAGATAAAAAAGACACCATCCGGTGTCTTTTTTAGTGGATAATGCGCATCCCCAGGCAAATGTATGGGGCTGAGGATGGTGGATGAACTTGCTTCGCTCGTTCGCCGGGTGGCAGCTTTGCCAAGGGCAAAGCGGGGGCATAAGGCTGCACTGCCGCCTCCCGTGGCTAATGACCTTACGTCCCCTTCAGTGAGCGCAGCAATGCTGAAGCCACAACCCTTAAGAACCATCCACACGCTTGGACCAGCTGCTATGCAGTTACTGCCTCTTCGCGGCGGATCTATCCTGCGTCTTTGGCGCGGACCATTTGGCCTGAAGGATGAGGGATAGAGAAATATTGGGAGTCAAGTTCTGTGATTACTACTGATACTCTGTCAGTTGTAAGTCGAAAGCCGAAAGCCAAATTAATCATCCGCGGCGCTATATAATTTCTACGCCGCCACTCCCCCCAGCCACCTCAGCCACTTAAGTCCTCCCAGCCACTTTTCCCCCTTCCATCTTCCCATAGATATCATCCGTCTCAAACCCATGACGCCAGAAGGCGAGGCCAGCCAGGTTATATTTCGAGAGGAGTTCCACCTTAGCGGCAAGGGATTTTTCTTCTTCCAGGTATACCCGATGGAGAATTCCCTGCTCCCGCCAGGTGAGGGTGTACTGCCGGGCGTCAGGCTGCCATACAGGCTTTGCATGGGTCTTTCGAAGAAGGCTGTCCTCATCTTTCATGGCCAGTGTTTTCGATGTCATATACCCCGGGTTTCCGGAATAGATGCGGGTATAGAAAGGAAGGCCCAGGATAAGCTTTTCCGGAGGTACCATGGCTGTGAGGACCGGGATATTTTTATCAAGCCAGGAGCAGGAGGAAACGGAGCCCGCATATTTGCTGGTACGGGGCGTTTCATCGTAGCCCATGATGATTTCATAATCGCAGTATTCGGAAAGGGCAGTCCGGTCATAGCAGAGACTCCAGGTGGGAGAGCCCGCGTTGTATACCGTGATATCGGCAGTGAGCTTCATACCGTTATCATGGAGCGGTATAGAAAGTTTTTTCATGAATACGGTGTAGAGGTCCTTATCCTTCGGATCCATATTTTCGAAATCCATATTGTATCCATAGAGGCCATACACTTCCCCCAGAGCCGCCATGGTGGAAATAACCCGATCCTGCCGCTTTTCGTCCCTCATGAAGGCCGCTGTCTTTTTCACTTCAAAATCATTATGGATGAGGGGCATCACAGAAAGGCCATGGTCTTTGGCTTTCTTCAGATAGGAAAAATCCCACTTGTATGTCCCCTTTTCCATGTCCCCATAGCTGCCTATGGAGGGGGAAAGGATATGGTTTCCCTCAAGACTGTCAAAGCCCCCTTTGTCGGGGTCATAAAGAAAATTCACATCCCAGAGTACCAGGGGCCGGGAAGACAGGTCCATGGCGTTGTCTTTTTTATGGTTCTTCTCCTTTTTGGCCGGTTTCTTCTTCTGTATGGTCAACTCTTTTTTCTTGTCTTTATAGGTATACGTCAATCCGGCAGCATCACCGAAGTAAGAAAGGTCTACATACTTTCCCCCGTTAATTTCGGTATAGGGAATTTCTACCCTCTCTTCAGCAGAAAGGCCCTTCGGCGTCACATAGACATAGAGACGGTCTTTTTCCCAGGACAGTTTCCAGGTGCCCCCTTTTGTCAGCACCACCGGTGCCGTATAGAAGGATCCATCCATTTCATAGGCAGAAAAATCCTTCAGTCCATCTCCCTTGAGCTTTACAGGGACAGGGGACTGTGCCAGGGACACAGAAGAAACAGCCATCAGGGCCGCCAGGGCAGCGGCAATTTTTTTCAGCAAAACAGACTCCTTTCCAAAGGACAAAACGATTGATTAACGACCACCGTGAACAGCAAAGCGGCGCATAAGGGGCACCAGGTTCTCCGTTTTGAGAAGAGCCATCATATCCCTTCCCCTTTCCAGAGCCCCAGGTTCTCCGGAGAGAAAACGGAGGAACCCGTCCATAACCCTTCTTTCCTTTTTCGGAAAACCGGGCAGCCGGATATTCTTTCCCATGACCTCTTCCATGATCCATTCCATGAGAGCCGGTCGGAAATAATATTCAGCCATGTAATTTTCAATCCAGTAATCGTGGACAGTCTTACGGAACCGGGCCGTGCGGGGCATGAAATCCATGTACAGCCGAAGGCCATCATGGATGCCGGCCCAGAAATCGCTGAATCCGTAATCAAAATCCCCATCTTTCTGGGAGTCCACATAACGGAGAGCATCGCCGGAGATGATATGGATTTTATGGTTGTGGGGAAACTGGGGCAGCAGTTTCTCCTGAAAGAGTGAAATTACATGGGGATTCAGCTCCACCACCGTCACAGAATCCACATCCTCCTTTTCCGAAGCCATGAATGCATAGTATCCCAGACCGAGACCATAGGTAATGACCCGGCCCTTTGCCTTCGCAATGGCGTCCCTCATGGATTCGATTTCGCTGAGTACCAGGCTCATCCATACTTCCCCATTTTCCAGGAGCACCGGGAATTTGACTTTCCCATCAAAAAAGCCCGCCGTCTGGGCCCTGAAAGGGTCATCCTCCGAGAATCCTTCATGGTAGGTCTGGATAAATTCGCCTGGAAAGTAATCATTCACCGTAAGCGCCAGGTGGTGGGCCGCCGTCTTCCCTTCCACCCGGATATGGCGGAAATAGGGATTATCCACAATTTCCCGGGGAGAATGACAGGTGATGCGGGAAGAAATCATGCCAAACAGGGCATCCCCCAGTTCTTCCTCTCCCATATATTGGGACAGGTCCGACCAGGGCCGGTATTCACCGGCTCTTTCAGACAGGTCATAGGCCGCTTCGTCCACCAGGTCCCCAAAGGCGGTCTCCGTCACCGAGGAAATCAGGTAGTCCTCCCCCTCTGCCGAGAGCGCTTTGAAATCCATATCCGACAGATACAGGTGGTCCGCCACCTCCCCCATCAGCATATCTTCCGCCACGGCGGAAAGGAGAAACTTCTTCCAGAGCTCCCCTGCCGTCTGCCTTGTATCCTTATTTTTGCGTATTTCCATATGTCACCGGTCCTGCTTGTAAATGTATTGAACAGTTTTATTGTATCAGCAGTTCCCCCTGTATCTCAAGGGGCAGTGAACAACCTATGTGTCCAACTGATTGCTCACACCTATAAACGAGACTAATGGTTGTGGGTTGGGCGCCATTTGACTGGTCCAACCACTGCGCACCGGTGAATGAGCGAAGCGACGTTCACTTACTACCGTTAGCTCCATTCATACATATGGGCAAATGCAAGTGGGGTACAAGTGGCAAATACAAGTTTCCCCACTGCCTGTCAAGCATTTTTGAAAATGTCCCGAGAATTGTCATTTAATAGCCCCGCAATAGTGGGGCTATTTTGAGTGGTTAGGCCAGTATGTTACTAAAATATGTTACGCGATGCAAGTTCTTCTGGATCTTGTCTGGAATGATGCGGTCTTGTAAGGACGTAATGACGGAAAGATGCCTGCTTCCATGGGTGACTCATCGGTGGAATCCAGTGTTTCTGAGGCTTTGGTTTGGTATAGTCAGCATCAAGCTCAGGAGATTTCTTCTGGCGCAAAGGGATGGCTTCCAGCGCGTAGATACTGGTATCGTTAACACTGCAGTAGAGTTCGCCGTTGAAAGCCCGTATGACTAGTACTTTGGTTCCGCTGGCATAATGCACCTGATGGCCTTCTGAATCAAGCATACGATAGTACTGACGCTGGAAACGGATGCAGTGGCCTCTGTCTACCGTACGGCCTGTAAGTACAGCCAGTATCAGGTTGATCCTCTCATCTGACGGTTGCGTCACAAAAGCTGATTTGGTACTATTGGGAGGAAGTGCAAACTTCGCATTGAATTCTTTTAGGTAGGACTTGAGGAATTCATTGGCGTCTGCAATAGTCGTGATGCCTGCCTGTCTCAGCTCAATCGGCAGGCGCGACTGCAGCGTCTCATTGAGCCGCTCAACCCGGCCTTTGGCCTGTGGTACGCTGCTTGACTCAAGGTGTATCCCCAGTTGCCTGCAAGCGTAACCGAACTGCGTATAGGTATCCTCGTCGATGGACGGGGATCCTTTTTGTTTGTAAATGAACACAGTGCGTTTATCCGTGAAGATTTCCACAGGGATTCCGTAATCTTTGAGAGTCTGCCAGAGGACATGGTAATAGCCGTTCAGGGTCTCCTGGGTGTCAAAATAGCCGCCAGTCACGATGCCAGTAGCATCATCAATGAAGAGGTGGAGATGCCAGATCTTCCCGGGAACCCATTCATATGGAGTGGCATCACCCTGCAGCTGTTCCCCAAAGTAAGCATGCCGTGGACGCCGGCTGTGGGCATCTTCAGCAGCCACAAGATTGACTTGTATTTCCATCTGCTTTTTCTTGGATTTCGTGTTGCTTTTCATTGCTTCCAATTTTCTCCTGATCCGTTTTCTTTTGGCCCGTGTAGCCTTAGGAGAGAGAATAAAGGCTGCCTCAAGAATGGAGGCTACAGAGGAAACGGAGACATGGATATTCTCATGTCTGTCCAGAAGTTCGGTAAAGTGGGTAAAATTGGCGCCATAGTACTCATTCTGGTAAAGGGCCACAATTTTTTCTCTGAGTGAGGCTGGAAGTGTTGTTACGGGCTGTCTACCCCTGTTCCCGTGGACAAATGCTGCTTTACCTTCCTGACGATAGCGCAGGATTAACCGGTTCACGGTGCGGACAGTGCACCCCAGCCGGACAGCTGCTGCGAGCTTGTTGCCATCTGGATGATTAACAAGAGATTTGATTGTTTCATATTTGAACTGCTCGTCCATCGTTAATTCAACCTTTCTGATAAAAATTCCTCCCATCACTTGCGTTAAGATTGTGATGAGATTATACCATGACTGGGACATTTTCATTTGTGGTTACTTGAGACAATATCACTTGTGGTTCATAGTGGCAAATACAAGTTTCCCCACTGCCTTTAGACCCATTCATGGGTATGATATAATAAAGATTATTGAGTACAAAAAGAACAGTCCATCATCTACTGTTTCTAAGGAAGCACTGATTAAATCGTTGTCAGATTTTATTCTTGGATTTTTATGCAATGCGAGGAATAATTCGACGCGAATAGCGAGCTATTTAAGGCAGCAGTCCTGCATAGGACTGCTGAGCCAAGGTAAGTTGGCGCTTTCTCTGCACATAAAAGCGCCTTCCTTTTATCCTTGGCCGGATTATGACGAAGCAGTGCATAAAAATCTTTATGAAATCTGACTCTGCGATTTAATCAGCGCTTCCTTAAACCATAAAGGGAGGGATATACCATTGCGTTTCCATAAAAAAATCTGTGCCCTGGCAGCAGCGGCCTTTCTATCCGCCTTTGCGTCCACCGTATCTGCCAGGACGATTCTTCTTGTTCCCCAGGATGACCGGCCGGTCAGTCTGGACTATACGGTAAATACAGCTGAAAGAGCCGGATATACGGTACTGACACCGCCAAGAGCCTACCTTTCGGGGAAGAATTTCCGGGGCAGCCCTGACCTCATCTGGCATTGGGTGGAGCAGAACATGGTCCGTGCCGATGCGGCTGTCCTTTCCACAGATACCCTGATTTACGGCGGTCTCGTGGATTCCAGAAAACACAATGAACCCCTTTCTACACTCATGGCCAGGGAAAATAAAATCCGTACCCTCCATGCCCAGTATCCGAAGATTCCTATTTACGGATTCGGCACCATCATGCGGACTCCCTATGCCTCCAGCGGCGGCGTAGAACCCTACTACTACAGCAAATACGGCAATGACCTGTACCGGCTCTCCGGGCTTCAGGATAAGATGGATGCCGGAAAAATTACCCCCGACGAAACGGCAGAACTCCTGTCCCTGAAGCTGTCCATTCCCTCCGAATACCTGCAGGACTGGTTCAAACGGCGTACAAAAAACAACACCATAAACCGTATGCTCATCAAAGATACGAAGAGCGGCGTCTTTACCTATTACAGTGAAGGCCACGATGACAACAGCAAGAATTCCCAGTCCACCCTGGAATCCCGGTACCTTGCAATAGATGCCAAAGGATTGCCGGAAAGCCGGTACGGTTCCTTCCCCGGCGCCGACCAGCTGGCGCTCCTCCTCATCGCCCGCTACCACGACGATGTGAACCACCTGAAACCATCGTTCTCCGTCATTTACCCCCTGGGCCGGGCAGAAAATACGGTACCCAGCTATGAAAACCAGTCCATTGGGAAGACCATCAGCGAACATATCACCGCTGTCGGCGGCGTCATGGCAGGCAAAAATGTGCCGGACATCGTGCTGGCTGTCAATACACCCATCGCCTCCACCGGCGAGTCGGGACAGTTCAGCAACTTCGGCATGATGAAACAGAGCACCACGGATTTCATGAATGAGGTCAAAAGTGTGATTGGCCGGGGTATCCCTGTGTCCATGGTGGATGTATACTTCGCCAATGGTTCCGACAATACCCTTATGAACCTCATGATTAAAGACGACCTGCTCTACAAAGTAGCCGCTTACAACGGCTGGAATACGGCATCCAACACCATCGGCTACGCCATCGCCCAGGCCATCCTGGCGCCGAAGATGTCGGAAGCAGACCACAGGAATATGCTTACCGAGCAGTACATCGATAACTGGGCTTACCAGGCAAACGTCCGGAAAAATATCACTCGCATGACTGAGTTGGAAACGAACAGCACCACCCCAAATGCTGCCATAAAGCAGGAAATGATTGCGGAAATCCAGGAATTTGCGAAAAAGAAAATGGGCCTTGACCCGGCCACGGTATCTGCCGACTTCCCCTGGAACCGGCTCTTTGAAATCAATGCCCTCGTTTCCACAAAGCCAAAGTACCCCGTATACCTTACCAGAGCAGAACAGCAGCGGATAGCGGAAGAAAAGGCAAAGGCCGAAGCAGAGGCCAAAGCGAAGGCAGAAGCGGAAGCAAAGAAAAAAGCGGGCCAGCAGGCAGCATCCGCCGGACAGCCCGCACCGACGGACCAGGCTGCCCCTGACCAGGGGACTGATGCCCCATCCGATGACGGCGGTGACATCTCAACGATTGTAATCAATAAGTGAATAAGCTTCGCTGGATAGGGGGCTTAAGTGACTTAAGTGACTTAAGTGACTTAAGTGACTAAGGTGGCTGAGGGGGCTCTCGCTGAAGTCGCTCTGCTTGTGCTTCGCCATACCCCCAATTCCTTCGAGGCCACCCCTCCACCGCTGACGCGGTTCCCCTCCCCTCTAAAGAGGCGAGGTTGGGTATTTAACAGCGAAACCGCCATCGGATATAAACCGCTGAAGGCTGGCCTGCTCAAGGCCCAAGTCTGAAGGCTCAAATCACCGCCCCATTCATACGCCTATTCACCCACGCAAAAAACGCCATGAAAAGAACTTTCCTTTTCATGGCGTTTTCTTATACACCTTTCACTTTCTTCTTCATTTCCGCCGCCGACTTCAGGGCACTTTCTGAGCTGTCGCTGCCGGAAATCATGAGGGCTATATCCCGGAGATGTTCCTCCGGATCCAGGAGTACCGCCTTTGTAGCCGTCCGCCCCTTGGATACGGTCTTCACGATCTTGTAGTGCCTGTCTGCAGCGCAGGCGGTCTGGGGCAGATGGGTAATGCAGAGGACCTGGATAGAATGGGACAGGAGGGCAATTTTCCTGGCCACCTGGAGACCCACTTTACCGCTGATGCCCACATCGATTTCATCGAATATGAGCGTCTGCTGCCGGAGAAGGTTGGAAATCACCATCTCAATGGACAGGGCAATCCTCGATATTTCACCGCCGGAAGCAGTATCCTTCATGCTGCGGAGTGGTTCCCCCAGATTGGCGGAAAAGTAGAATTCCATTTCCGCCGCCCCATTGGGAAGGGGCGTCTTCTGGGGCAGGAGATGCAGTTTCATCCTGGCGTTTTCCATGCCCATGTCCTTCAGGGAAGCCACTACTTTCTCCAGAATGGTTTCAGAAGACCGGATCCGCGCCGCATTGAGGACTTCTGCCTTTTTCATGAGCGTTTCCGTGAGGTCCTCATAATTTTTCTGGAGTGCTTTATTGTCGTAGATAATTTCCTTCAGGGAATCGTATTCCTTCTGTGCCTTCTCTGCGTAAGAAAGGACATCGGACAGTTCCGGTCCATACTTCCGTTTCAGTTCCTGGATCACTTCATTCCTGTCCTGCAGGGCTGCCAGATCTTCTTCCGAAAAATCGCTGGTGGACAGGTAATCTTCCATGCTGCTCACCGCATCTTCCAGTGCAAAAGAAGCACTGCGGACCGATTCGAGGACTGGATTCAGGGTCTCGTCGTACCGGGACGCCGTGGACAGTTCCTTATCCGCCTCCGCCATGGCATCCTGGGGTCCCCCGTCAGCGGTAATGGTATCCAGGGCATTATGGATGGAGCGGATGATTTTTTCATGGTTCTGGAGGACCTGAAGCTTCCGCTCCACTTCCTCGTCCTCTCCCTCCTGGAGACCGGCCTCACGGATCTGGTTCAATTCCCATTCGAGTATGTCCAGCCGCCGTTCCCGTTCCTGCTTCCGCTCCTTGTAATCTTCCATGGCATCCTTCAGCTTTTTCCATTCCCCATAGGATTCACGGTAAGACTGATAGGCCTTTGCTGCCTCTTCGGTACCGGAATCCACCATCCGTTCACAGAAGGGAATAGACAGGAGTTCCATATTATCATTCTGTTCATGGAGGCGGACCAGTTTCTTTCCCAGTTTCTGCAGCTGCTTCACGGTACAGAAATTACCGTTGATCGTGCAGAGTCCCCTCCCGGAACGGTTCAGCTTCCGGGAAAGGATGACCTGGCTCCCCTCTCCTTCAAGGCCCTCTTCCCGGAGCTCTTCCACCGTTTTCTTGTCCGCGTAGAAGACTCCTTCCACCTTGAAGAAATCGGCCCCCGTGCGGATGAGGTCCGTCCGGGCTCTTCGCCCCGTAAGCACGGCCAGCGCATCGATAAGAATGGATTTCCCTGCCCCCGTTTCACCGGTAAAGACAGTGACCCCCGAGCCGAATTCTATGACCGTATCCTCAATGATGGCAAAATTGACGATATGCAGACTTTGAAGCATGGCTCCCCCTCATCAGGACTTCAGCATGCCCTGGATCCGTTCAAGAAGCACTGGTACATCTTCCGGCTTCCTCAGGATGATGAGAACCGTATCATCCCCTGCCAGGGTGCCAATAATGACATCGTTCTTGGAATGGTCAATGGCGAAGGCCACGGAAGACGCGGATCCCGGAATCGTATGAAGTACCACCATATTCATGGCAGAATCGATCTTCACCACCGCCTCCTGGAACAGGATGGCCGTATGGCTCTTAGACATGACGCTCTGTTTCTCATTGGACAGGGCATACCGGTAATGGCCATTCTTATAGGGGATTTTAATGAGCATGAGATCCTTGATATCCCGGGACACCGTAGCCTGGGTTACGGCGATGCCCTCCTTCCGGAGAGCCGCCGCCAGCTCCTCCTGGGTCTCAATGACCTGGTTCTGGATGATTTCCTTAATTTTCATGACTCTATATCGTTTCATGGAACTGCTCCTTTTGAAATATAAATATGCATAATTGGAATAAAATCATTGTATATTTTCTCAATTCTATAGCATTTTCGCCGTTTGGTCAATTGATTTCCTGCATAAAAATAAATATTATTCAATTAAACGGCTAATTCTTGCAATTCTCCGATTATTTATTCATCATCTGCAGCAAGAAGTCGATCTGATGCAAATGGATTGCATTAAAGTTAATGCATAAAAAGGGGAACTCTGTTATAATGAGGAAAACATATTAATCAAAGAGGGACATTCAGTATGGATAATTACATCGGAAAACATTTACTCATTGACTGCTATAACTGTGACTCCGACAATATGGAATCACCCCAGAAAGTACAGGCCGCCATCCACGATGCTGCTGACAAGATTGGAATGGTGGTAAACGACACCTTCTACCTGGACGGAGAAGATGAAATCATTGCTGCTGCCTACGGCCCGAAATCCCACATCTGCATCCACTCCTACCCCAAGTTGGGGTATGCAGCCGTAGACATCTACAGCTTCGACCAGGACCTGAAGCCAGCCCGCACCATGGCGGTCCTCCGGGCTTCCCTGCATCCGGAAAAAATCCGGGCCACCTCCGTGAAACGGGGCAACATCAATCCGGACATGAAGCCAAATATCAAGTCCAAGTCCACTACGCTCCACAAGTTCAAGAATACAAGAAACCAGATGAAAAACGCCGGCCAGAAAGTGGCGAATTATATGCGCCATAAAAATGAAAAACGGGATACCCTGGGACCGGAGTAAGAATGACGAAAGCCGTGAAAGAAAAATCTTTCACGGCTTTTTATGTGAATGAGCGTCGTACGGACGGATGGGGCTTTGAGCCTTCAGCAGGACGGGTCCTTCAGGCCTGGTGGATGTATGGATGTGTGTGCGTAGGAACAGGCGGGGCTTCCAGATATTAGCTTTCAGAAAAACCAGCCCGCCTGCGGCGCTTCCTTCACCATTTCTCAGTCCATTGGCCCTTTATCCCTATGTGCCCTCTCCCCCTGTGCATGCAGGCCCATAGAGAAATGGCGCGCCAAAGGCGCAGAATGGATTGATGGATGTGCCGCAGGCTGGTCACATTTCCCAGGAGCTGGAAGCCCCATCCGTTCAAACGACATTTAGACATATTTCCACAGCAAAAAACCTCCTGCAGAGACAGGAGGTTTTCGCGTATTTCGAAGTCTTACGCTCTCAGCGTAATGCCTTCTTTATCCAATGCTTTCACGATGTTCTCGATCCAGCCGTCCACTTCTTTATCTGTCAGGGTACGGTCTTCCGCACGGAATGTGAGGTTATAGGCCATGCTCTTATAGCCTTCCTTCACCTGTTCGCCCTGGTAGAGGTCGAAGAGTCGGAGGAGTTCCAGATGTTTGCCGCCGGCCTTACGGATGATGGCTTCCACTTCATCGTTGGTCAGTTTCGCCGGCACCAGGAGGGAGAGGTCCCGGGTGGATGCCGGGAATTTTGGGATTCTGGTGTAATCGATGGTTTCATCCATGATAGACATCACATGGGGCATGAAGATAACGAAGCCGTAGACTTCTCTCTTGATATCCCACTTGTCCAGTACCGCCGGATGGAGCTGGCCGAAGGACATGAGGACCTTGCCGTCTTTCACGAAGTCCGCGGAAATACCGGGGTGGAATACGGGGTACGTGGATCGGCGGATTTCGTAGTCCCTTACGCCCAGGGCGGAGAGTACGTCTTCCATAATAGCCTTCACGTCGAAGAAATCATATTTTCTTCCTTTGTTCGGGTAGCCCGCTTCTTCAGGGCTTCCACAGAGGAGGCCGGAGAAGAGGAGGTATTCATAGGGCAGCTCTTTCAGGGGCAGTTCCCTGGGCTGATATACGTGGCCGGACTCGAAGACCGCCACTTCGTCGTTCTTCTGGGACAGGTTGTACACCAGGGTATGCATGAGGCCCGGGAGAAGGGTGGTCCGCATATCCGGATATTCTTCGGAAATGGGGTTCATAATGGGAATGGCATTGTACACCTTGTGTCCCCAGGGGAAATTCAGCTTTTCCAGGTCCTTGGGATCCATAAAGCTGTAGTTCACCACTTCCGACAGACCGTCAGCTACAAGGGCATCGGTGACCCGGAAAATGGCGTCCTGGTCAGTGGTCATGGCGCCTTTGGCGATGGCGCTCCAGGGGGTGGTGATGGGGATATTCTTATAGCCGTACACCCGTGCCACTTCTTCTGCCAGATCCGGCATGCCCTCCAGGTCCAGACGGAATTCCGGTACTGTAACCGTGAGGTTTCCATTGTCCTCGTCCACCTTGAAATAGAGGTCTTCCAGGATTTGGATCATCTGGTCCTTCGGCATGCTGATGCCGATGTATTTATTGATTTTATCTACTGTAGTTTTAATGATCTGGGGTTCTGCCTTTACGGGGTATTCATCCAGCATACCTTTAGCAGTGGTAGCAGCGCCTTCGTCTTCCAGAATCTGGCAGATCCGGTTGATGGCCATTTCCGTGCGGGCCGGGTTGATGCCCTTTTCATAGCGGCCGGAAGCTTCACTGCGGAGGCCCAGGCGGCGGGATGTACGGCGGATAGAAGCAGAATCAAAGACCGCTGCTTCCAGGAAGACATTCTTTGTGTTTTCAGTAACTTCCGAATCCAGTCCTCCCATGACACCGGCTACGCAGGCTGCCTTGTCATCACCATCGGCAATGACCAGATCCGCCGGAGTGAGATCCCGTTCCTGTCCGTCCAGGGTTACCATGGTTTCCCCTTCATGGGCGAAACGGCAGGTCAGGGAATGGCCGGCTACCTTGTCGTAGTCATAGGTATGAAGAGGCTGGCCGATTTCCAGCATCACGTAGTTTGCCGCATCCACTACATTATTGATAGGACGGATGCCGTTGCTGCGGAGACGGTTCTCGATCCATTCCGGGGACCGGCCGATCTTCACGTTTTCCAGGAGCCGGCCGCAGAACCGTTTGCAGAACTTCGGATTATCGATATGGACAGAAGCCCTTCCTTCAATGGGAGCCCCTTCTTCTTTCACTCTGATTTCCGGAAGGGTTACTTTCCGCCGGAAAATAGCGCCGGTTTCCAGAGCCATGCCGATCATGCTGAAGCAGTCCGCCCGGTTTGCGGTGAGTTCCATTTCATAGACCACATCGTCCAGGTCGTAAAGCTTATGGATATCCTCTCCCACCGGTGTATCTTCCGGAAGAATGAGGATGCCCTCTTTATTGAGGCTGGGGAACAGGTTATCATCCATGCCCAGTTCGCCAAGGGAGCACATCATGCCGGCGGACTTTACACCCCGAAGTTTTCCAGCCTTGATTTTGATATCCCCGTAACGGAGGCCGCCGGGAGCTTTGTTATCATGGGCTGCCGGCACATGGGCACCGTGAAGGGCACAGGGAACGCTCTGTCCCACCTTCACATTGGAAGCGCTGGTGACAATCTGAACCGGTTCTTCCTCTCCCACATCCAGCTGGCAAATGAGGAGGTGGTCAGCGTCAGGATGTTTTTCCACGGACAGGATTCTGCCTGTCACCACACCCTTGATGCCGCTGCCCGGGCGAATGACATGCTCCACAGGGATGCCGTCCACCGTCAGGGTTTCCGCCATGTCATCGGGATTCATGCCTGTAATATCGACTAAGGTGCTTAACCATTTCAAAGATACGTTCATCTATGTATTCTCCCTTCCATTAGAACTGCTTCAGGAACCGCACGTCATTTTCATAGAAATTACGGAGGTCATCAATTCCATAAAGCAGCATGGCGATACGTTCAATACCCATGCCGAAAGCAAAGCCGCTCACCTTTTCCGGATCGTAGCCATTAAGCTTCAGCACCATGGGATGGACCATGCCGCATCCCAGGATTTCCAGCCAGTCCGGATCTCCGTCTTCCTCACCGGTCCTGGCGGCAAAGGAAATATCCACTTCCGCCGACGGTTCGGTGAATGGGAAATAGCTGGCCCGGAAACGGATCTTCGTATCAGAGCCGAAGAGGTCCTTCAGGAAGATTTCCAGTGTCCCCTTGAGGTCTGCAAAGCTGATGTCCTTATCCACCACAAGGCCTTCGACCTGATGGAATACGGGAGAATGGGTGGCATCGTTATCCCAGCGGAATACCTTGCCCGGCGCAATCATGCGGATCGGGGAATTGGGAGTATGCTTCCGAAGAGTTCTTGCCTGTACCGGAGAGGTGTGGGTACGGAGAAGAATTTCCGGCGTAATGTAGAAGGAATCCTGCATATCCCTCGCCGGATGGTCCTTCGGCAGGTTCAGGCATTCGAAATTGTAGTAATCCTGCTCGATTTCCGGTCCCTCTTCTACAGAGTAACCCATACGGATGAAGGACTTCATGATTTCCCGGAGCGCCTTGTCCAGGGGATGGAGATGGCCGATCTTCTGGTGACGGGCAGGAAGGGTGATATCCACGGTTTCGTGCTTGATTTTCTCTTCCAGCCGTTTGGCCTTCAGTTCTTCCATCTTGGCGGCCAGCGCCTCTTCCAGATCAGTCCTTACCTGGTTTGCGAGAGCACCGATTACCGGCCGCTGGGCAGCAGACAGGTCCTTCATACCCCGGAGTATAGCGGTGAGCCGGCCCTTCTTGCCCAGGAAAGAAACGCGGGTATCCTGGAGAGCCTTTTCATCCGAGGAAGCAGCGATTTTCTCCTTCGCGTCGGCCTCCAGGGATTCCAGATCACCTTTCATAAAAGAAACGATTTTATTCCGTACTTCCTCTGCCAGGCCGTCCAGCGCCTTTTTGTCATCGCCATCCAGCTTCTTCATATCGTTCAGGAAACCGGCGAGCTTTCCCTTCACCGATTCATAGGCTTCCTGCTTCCTGCTGTCATCACTGCAGATTGTAAGCATTTCCTGAGCTTTGGCTTTCAGCTCATCCAACTTATTGTCCATTACTGTACCTCCTGTATATTCTACAAGTCCCGTTATGCCTTGGTGAAATCGGGAAATAAAAAAAAGACCCCGCCCCGAAGGGGCGAAGTCATATCCGCGGTACCACCCTGATTTGTACTCAAAAGCCATAACGCAGCCCTGCGTCCGACCTACTCCGTTCAGCCGGCAGCTCAGAAGTGAACTAAGCTCACCCGATTCTTTCCGGTGTTCCACTATCGCCGGATCCCTGCGTAGAATCAAAAGAAAGCTCTTTCTTCCTCATTGCTTCATGTATAGGACTATTTTAAAATCTCCCATGATATTTGTCAATGGGGAAATAAAGAGGCTGCTGAGTGCACGTGCGAACGGCTGAAGCCTTGAGCCTTGAGCCTTGAGCTCATCAGCCTGCGGCGCTTATGTGGTTGAGTTTGCGTGCGAACGTATGGGGGCTTCTAGTGTCTAATTTCGTAAGTTTCCGATTGTATCCCTAAGTTGCGAACCCTTGACCTCACGTTTTTTCCAGCGGAACGGTTCTGCATGCTCATTGTAGGCAGCAATAAACTTTTTAATCGCTGACACAAGATCCGAAACAGAGTCAAAACTTGCCCCTCGGAGCACTTTTCGCGACATAATGTTAAACCATATTTCCACTTCATTCAGCCAGCTTGCTGACGTTGGTGTGTAATGAAAATGGACATTAGGATGCTTTTCCAGCCAGTCGTTTAAGCGCTTGTGCGTGCAGTAATTATCGACAATAATATGATATTGCACTTTGTCTCCACCCGGCTCACTTTTCAATAAGTCATCTAAAAATTCTTCAAAGTCCTCTCTGGTTTTTCTCTTTGTTGTCTTTCCATAAATTTGTCCGGTAGCTACCTCCAGTGCACCGAATAAATTTATTGTTCCATTCCTCCGATATGTGCTTTTCAACCCGCGCACAATTTTCTTGTTATGAGTAAGTACATATCCTTGGGCTCTACTTAAGGCCTGTATCGATGGTTTCTCATCAACGCTGATTACGACAGCATTCTCTGGCGGGTTCAAGTAAAGTCCCACGATATCAGCAGACTTTTTAGTAAACTCCGGATCAGTACTGACACACCAGGAACGCTGCCTTGCCAGCTGTATTCCTTCCTTTCTCATAAGTCGCCAAATGGCAGCCTTTGAGACATTCAGAACTCTTGCCAGTGTAGGACCATCCCAGTGTGCTAGCCCGTCTGGAGGCGCTTCCTTCAGCTTATTTAACACCATTTCGCGGAATTCCGGTCCATATTGAGCAGTACGGCCCCGCCTTTTCTTATCCTGTAGTCCAGGGATGCCCTGTTCAGCGAAACGATTCCGCCAAAGGCTAACGGTATTGGGGCGTTCCCCCAACTTAGCCGCGATATCCTTGATTTGCATTCCATCAAGACATAGAAGAACCATTTTTGCACGTCTTACAATGCGATGCTCTGTTTTTTGAGAGTTTACGATTTTATGCAGTTCTATGCGTTCGCTTTCGGAGCAGCGTATTTGCTTAGCAACTTTTGGCATAACGTTATCCCCCCCTGCAATTTGCATTTATCTGGAATAAGTATACCATTATTTGCTGTGTCCGGCAATACAATCTATTATTTATGAAATTAGACACTAGCTGCTAGTGTCTAATTTCGTAAGTTTCCGATTGTATCCCTAAGTTGCGAACCCTTGACCTCACGTTTTTTCCAGCGGAACGGTTCTGCATGCTCATTGTAGGCAGCAATAAACTTTTTAATCGCTGACACGAGATCCGAAACAGAGTCAAAACTTGCCCCTCGGAGCACTTTTCGCGACATAATGTTAAACCATATTTCCACTTCATTCAGCCAGCTCGCTGACGTTGGTGTGTAATGAAAATGGACATTAGGATGCTTTTCCAGCCAGTCGTTTAAGCGCTTGTGCGTGCAGTAATTATCGACAATAACATGATATTGCACTTTGTCTCCACCCGGCTCACTTTTCAATAAGTCATTTAAAAATTCTTCAAAGTCCTCTCTGGTTTTTCTCTTTGTTGCCTTTCCATAAATTTGTCCGGTAGCTACCTCCAGTGCACCGAATAAATTTATTGTTCCATTCCTCCGGTATGTGCTTTTCAACCCGCGCACAATTTTCTTGTTATGAGTAAGTACATATCCTTGGGCTCTACTTAAGGCCTGTATCGATGGTTTCTCATCAACGCTGATTACGACAGCATTCTCTGGCGGGTCCAAGTAAAGCCCCACGATATCAGCAGACTTTTTAGTAAACTCCGGATCAGTACTGACACACCAGGAACGCTGCCTTGCCAGCTGTATTCCTTCCTTTCTCATAAGTCGCCAAATGGCAGCCTTTGAGACATTCAGAACTCTTGCCAGTGTAGGACCATCCCAGTGTGCTAACCCGTCTGGAGGCGCTTCCTTCAGCTTATTTAACACCATTTCGCGGAATTCCGGTCCATATTGAGCAGTACGGCCCCGCCTTTTCTTATCCTGTAGCCCAGGGATGCCCTGTTCAGCGAAACGATTCCGCCAAAGGCTAACGGTATTGGGGCGTTCCCCCAACTTAGCCGCGATATCCTTGATTTGCATTCCATCAAGACATAGAAGAACCATTTTTGCACGTCTTACAATGCGATGCTCTGTTTTTTGAGAGTTTACGATTTTATGCAGTTCTATGCGTTCGCTTTCGGAGCAGCGTATTTGCTTAGCAACTTTTGGCATAACGTTATCCCCCCCTGCAATTTGCATTTATCTGGAATAAGTATACCATTATTTGCTGTGTCCGGCAATACAATCTATTATTTATGAAATTAGACACTAGCTGTTAGCCTCCAGGAAAACTGGTCCGCCTTCGGCGCTTCTTACTGGTGAAGCCACCAGCTTCCTCAAGCCGTAGGCTGTCGAGCCATCCTAGAAGCTAGTAGCTAGAAGCCCCATATGGACGCATGCCGCTTATCCACACACACCAAGAAGACCCGGTGTCCGTAGGATGCAGGAATTTGTCCAGTGAATCAGGCGCCGGCGTAAGGATGAAAACCGAAGTTTTCCCAAAAGCCGAACTAGTCGTCAAAGAGGCAAAAGCATGAGCTATCAAAAAGTCCTTGGGCCTTCTATTGGTATTGGATTGTGAAATTTTTCCGATATACGGACGGTGAAGCATTGCGTGAGGATCGAGGTCGAGGAAATTTGCGGCTTCGCCGCTGGCCAACTCGATCTCGGTCTCGCCACTCGGTCTCACACCTCGCTGGCCATCGAGCCGAGGGACTCAAGTGGACATCCATGGCTGTATCCATCTCCATAGAACCTTCCCGTAGCTAGCAGTTGGGAAATATGAAATTGGATTTGCCATTCCTGGAACTTTTTTGTCCCTCTACTATATACATTGCAAAAAGTGTGATTTTGTGAACATGGAAAGAAAAATTTTTTCAAAAAAGTGTTGGAGTGACTGGCCATGTGCGGGTAACCGATGGAGATCGAGGTCGAGATTGAGGGAAACAGAGCCTTCAGCCATCCACATATAACTTACTGCTTACCGTGGTTTAACTGCTTCCTGGCTAGACGGCTAAATGCTCAAGGCCCTCATACGCTCACGCCTGCAATCGACTGCCTTTGCCACTTAAAAACGGCGCTGAAGCGCCGTTTTTCTGTTTTCTCAATAAATAGCCGCATTGGCGATGACGAGCCGCTGGACCTGGTTTGTTCCTTCGTAGATCTGCATGATCTTGGCATCCCGCATGTATTTTTCGTTCGGATTTTCCCGGGAGTATCCGTTGCCGCCCATGACCTGGACAGCGGTAGTGGTGACTTCCATGGCTGCGTCGGAGGCGAAGCACTTGGACATGGCGGAGAAGAGGGCCGCCTTTTTGTCTCCGGTCATCTGCATGATGCAGGCTTTATGCACAAGGGCCCTTGCCGCTTCAGTCTTCATGACCATGTCCGCAATCATTTCCTGTACCATTTCAAAGGAAGCAATTTTCTGGCCGAACTGTTTTCTCTGGTGGGCATAGTGGATGGCATTTTCCAGGGCTGCCTGGGCGATGCCTACGGAGATGGCCCCCACCACGGGGCGGGATTTCTGCAGTGTTTCCATGGCGATACGGAATCCCATACCTTCCCTGCCTACCCGGCATTCGGCGGGAATAAAGCAGTCGTCGAAAATGATTTCCGACGTAGCGGAAGCGCGGATGCCCATCTTATCTTCTTCCTTGCCGATGGAAACGCCCTTGGTGTTCCGGTCTACGATGAATACCGTAAGGCCCCGGATGCCGCCGGATTCTCTTGTATTGGCGAAAAGGGTAATCTTGTCTGCAATGGGGGCGTTCGTAATGAAGCACTTGGTGCCATTCAGCACATAGCCGCCGTCCACTTTCTTTGCCCGGCATGAAACGGCGCCGGCATCGGAGCCGGCCCCCGGTTCGGTCAGTGCGAAGCAGGACATACCGCCCTTATTCAGGCAGTCAAAGTAGGATTTTTTCTGTTCGTCACTGCCGGCGATGAGAACCGGGAAGGAAGCCAGGGAATTGGCAGCACACACGGTGGCTACACCGGCGCAGCCTTTGGCCAGCTCTTCAGCGATGAGGGCCACGGTGAGAAGGTCCAGGCCTGCGCCGCCGTATTCCTTCGGCACCGACAGCTGGGTCATGCCGGACTGTTTCAGGATGTGGAGCAGTTCCTCGTCCATAATGCCGCTTTTATCAATATCCAAAGCTCTGGGCGCAATTTCTTTCTGTGCAATTTCCCGGGCCAGGGCTACCAGTTCTTTCTGCTGATCTGTCAAGTTAAAATCCATGTTCGTCCCCCTTGCAGTAATATAATGACCCTGCGGTCTATCTGTTGGCTGTACATTATCTTCTTTATTATACCAAAAAACCGGTGGATGACCACCGGTTGTGATAGGAAAATATGGTTTGATGGCTATTTGGCTCATAAGAGTGAATGGGGCTAAAGGTTGTGGATGAACATCGCTTCGCCCGTTCACTGGGTGGTGGGCGCTTCGTGCCGGGGCCGTTGGTGGGTCCGCCACCGAAGGCAGCCATAAAATCTTATGCCACCGCTGCGCCAAGGCTTATGCCTTGGCATGCAGTCACAAACCATACGAACTCTTTACACCCTTGGGTCACCGCTCAATCACTCGTAATGCAGTGCGTCAATCGGATTCAGTTTTGCCGCTTTCTGGGCGGGGTAGAGGCCAAAGACGAGGCCGATGAATACGGAGAATAGGAAGGAGCCCAGGATCGGCGTTACCGAGAGAACGGTGGTGAGGGTGCTCACGTGGGGAATGACCTTGGATATACCGATGCCAAGGAGTACCCCGATGAGGCCCCCTGCCACGCTGACGGTGACGGATTCGATGAGGAACTGCACCACGATCATGGAGTAGGTCGCTCCCAAAGCTTTGCGGATACCGATTTCCCTTGTCCGTTCGGTGACGGAGACCAGCATGATGTTCATGATGCCGATACCGCCGACCAGGAGGGAAATGGCGGCGATGCTTCCGAGGAATATGGTAAGGGTCTGGGTGGTGGATTTCATGGTTTCCATGATTTCCTGGGAGTTCTGGATGGAGAAATCATCTTCTTTCCCCGCCTGGATGCGGTGGCGGGTGCGGAGAAGGTTTGTCACGTCCGACTCGATCTGGGTGAGGTCATCGGCGTTGTCGGCGGAGATGACCACGTTATTCACATAGGTAATGTGGAGCATCCGTTCCTGGACTGTGGTGAAGGGAATGAGAATCCGGTCATCCTGGTCCATGAAGGAGTACCCCTTCTCGTCCAGCACCCCGATGACTGTGAAAGGGTCCCCGTGGATGCGGACTTTCTGTCCCACCGGCGATTCATCGCCGAAGAGGTTCGTGGCCACGGTTTTCCCGATGACGCAGACCCGGGACCGGTTATTGTATTCCTTCTCTGTCCAGAACCGGCCTTCCGCCACGTCAAGGCTGGAGAGGGTGGCATAGTCCCTGGTACAGCCGTAGATGCGGGTGGTCCAGTTCTTATTGCCGTTCACGATGAGGTAGCTCGTATTCACAAGGGGCGCTGCGAAATTGATATTCGGCAGGTTCTTGATGGCCAGGTAATCCTTATAGGTCAAGGTCTGCATGGATCCTGCCGCCGGACGGACCCCCGGTTTCCTGCCAGTGCCTGGGGTGACGGTGATGGTATTGGAGCCGAGACTGGAAATATTGCTTTCAATCTGGTACTGCACCCCGTAGCCGATGGACATGAGGGCGATGACGGCGGCCACGCCGATGATGATGCCCAGCATGGTCAGAAGGGACCGCATTTTGTTGCTCACAATGGAGCCCCAGGCCATGAGGACGCTTTCGAAGTAAATGTTTGTCATGGCAGGGGCCCCCTTATATCCTTACTGATATGGCCGTCGGACAGGATGACATGGCGGGATGCATAGCCTGCCACATCGATTTCATGGGTGACGAGGATAATGGTCTTCCCCTCCTTATAGAGGCGGGAAAAGATTTCCATTACTTCCCTGGTGGACTTGCTGTCCAGGTTCCCCGTCGGTTCATCGGCCATGATGATGGCGGGGTTATTGATAAGGGCCCGGGCAATGGCCACCCGCTGCCGCTGGCCGCCGGACATTTCCGCCGGCATGTGGTGGATGCGGTCGCCAAGGCCCACGGATTCCAGCATTTTCGTGGCCCTTTCTTTCCGTTCGTTTTTGTAGAGGTTCCCGTAGATCATGGGAAGGATCACGTTATCCAATGCGGAAAGCCGGGGAAGAAGATTGAAACTCTGGAATACGAAGCCGATTTTCCTGTTTCTTGTATAGGCCAGTTCGCTGTCCGAGAGGTTGGCCACTTCATGGCCATCGAGCTCGTAGGAGCCCCTGGTGGGACGATCCAGACATCCCAGGATATTCATCAGTGTGGACTTCCCGGCACCGGAAGGCCCCATGATGGATACAAATTCTCCCTTGTGGATGTCCAGGTCAATATGAGTCAGCACCGGCACTTCTTCCTTGCCGATGTAGTAGCTCTTGCCTATGCCCCGGAGTCTGAGGACTACGGGGCTTTTTTCTTCAGCAGCCATGATTACATGGGTCCCGGGCCGCCACGGTTGATCTTATTGGTGGGCGTGGACTTTTCCGAAGAAACGGTGCCGCTGACTACGATTTTACTGCCTTCCTTGAGACCGCTCAGCACTTCCACTTCCTTGTCCGTGGTAATGCCGGTGGTGATATAGGTCTTCTTTACGCCGTTCCCGTCTTTTTCATAGACATAGGAGCCTTCCGTATCGCTTCTGACGGCGGTAACCGGAATGACGAGGGCATTATCGCTTTCCCGGCCTTTGATGGTGGCCCGGGCAGTCATAGACGGATAGAGACCATCGAGCTCGTCCTTATTGATTTCTACATACACCGTGTAGTACACCACGGAGCTGGAAGAGGAACTGCTGGAACTGGAAGAGGAACTGGAGGAATACTGTTTCTTGGAAATATCGGTCACAATGCCGTGGAATGTCTTATTCGGATAGGCGTCTACCGTAAATTCTACGCCTTGTCCCACTTTCACTTCACCAATATCCGTTTCATCTACCAGGAGTTCAATGCGCATGGAAGAAAGGTCTGCCACCTTCACGATGACCATCTGGCTGGACAGGCCCTGGGAAACGGTCTCCCCTTCTTTCATGGGTTCCCCGATGACAGTGCCATCCATAGGCGATGTAATGACCGTATCGTTTACGTCGGCCTGGGCCTTGTCGTAGGCAGCCTGGGCATTCAGGTAATCGAGGCGGGCGTTATCCATGGTCTGGTAGGAAATGGCGCCCTGCTGGTACAGGGAATTCAGCCGTTCATAGTAGGATTCCTTGTTTTCCAGGGTATTCTGGGTCTGCTTCATGGTGGACGTGAGGGCCTTGGACTCGATGGTAGCCAGGACCTCCCCCTTCGTCACCTTTTCATTCTGCTTCACGTATACTTTTTCCAGGGTACCGGAGGCGGTGGCGGACAGGTCGACGCTGTTATCCGGCTCAATGGTTCCGGTGGCATCGATGGTGAGGGCAATATTGTCCCTGCCTACGGTGCCCAGGGTATAATTATCCTTCTTTGTCTGGTGGGTCTGGTGGTACCAGTACCATCCCCCGCCGCAGGCAAGGATCAGTATGATGATAATGGCAATGAGTGCCTTGTGTTTTCCCAATGGTATAGTCTCCTTTATGGCTGAGCAAATCCAATCTCCCTTTGGATTGCATTTATTATAACACGCCATGGGGATTCTAAGAATAGTTACGAGCAATAAATATACTGGAGGCTGGTGCAGGGGCAGAGTGAGCAGGGTAAGTGGCCCAAACCGGTGAATGGGGCTAAGGGTGGTGGGTTGGCATCGCTGCGCTCGCCAACCGGTGCGCAACGAACTGCAGTCACAGCAGCGAACACAATTTGGAGGAGCGAAGCGACGCTCAAATTGTCGTGAGTCGCGGGACTGTCAAGTACTTTGTGTAAATTTTTTCCACTAAGTTAAAATTATTCTAATCAAATAGATTCCAAATCCCTCGGCTGGATACGATCAGGGTAGTAAATCACCAACTGATTGAGGATTGTATTCCAATTGTTTACCCTTCCGGTCCATTTCTTCGTAATATTCTTCATGGCCAGGTACAGCGCTTTCTCCAAGGCTATTTCATTGGGGAAAATGCACTTGGCCTTGGTATATTTCCGAAGGCCCCGGTTGTAGGCTTCAATGGCATTGGTGGTATAAATGAGCTTCCTGAGTTCCACAGGCAGGTCGTAGTATGTTGAAAGCTCTGCCCAGTTGTCTCTCCAAAGCTTGATGACGCTGGGATAGCGCTTTCCCCACTGCTTCTCGAATTCATCTAAAGCCAGTTCCGCTTCTTCGCGGGTCGCAGCATTATAAATTGGCTTCATGTCTCTTGCGACGGCCCTGCGGTCTTTGTAGGGAACCAGCTTGAAGCAGTTCCGCAGCTGGTGGACGATGCACCGCTGGATTTTGGCATTTGGGTAAACTGCCTTGATGGCCTCAGGCAGTCCTTTCAAACCATCTACGGCAAAGAGTAATACATCCTCTACTCCTCTGGACTTGAGCGAGTTTAAGATCCGCCCCCAGTAGCTGGCACTTTCAGCATCTCCAACCCACATGCCCAGGACTTCACGCTGCCCAAAAAGGTTGACCCAAATAGCTGAGTAATTGGCCTTCTGTGCTATGCGACCGTCTTCACGGACGTTAAAGTAAGCTGCATCCATATAGATGTAGGCATAAATACGCAGCAGGGGACGGTTCTGCCATTCTTTGATCAGCGGGATGATAGCATCGGTAATCTCAGAGATGGTCTGGGCGGACATTTCAATGCCGTACAATTCGCGGATATGATTGGAGATGTCCCGGTCAGTCATCCCAATGCCATAGAGGGATATGATCTTGTCATCAAGACCTGAAACATCCACTTGGTTTTTCTTCACAATCTTGGGATCAAAGGTCCCATCCCGATCTCTCGGAATATCCAGCTTAATTGGGCCATACTGGGATTTGACGGTTTTCTTGCTGTATCCGTTGCGGCTGTTGCTGGTGGACTTTTCCTCTCTATTGTATTTGCTGTATCCAAGGTGGTCGTCTCTTTCCGCTTCCAGAGCCCGGCTCATGATAGCCCTGCACATTTCTCCAAGTACGTCCTGGGGAATGGGTGGCTTTCCTTCCGCTCTAAGCTGCTCAATGATAAGATCGGCAGCTTTGTCGAATACAGTGGGTACATGGTTTCTTCTGGGCATGGTAAATTCCTCCGTGTAGTGTTCTGAATAAAGATTCTATCATAAAACAGCTTGTCCCCACTACCGTAGTGGAAGGGTTTACAGGGAGGGGCAATGTGGTAGCCTTGCGGGCCCGCAGCTGCCTTCAGGCATTGCTGCCTAGAGGCAAAGGAACCACATTGCCGGAGGCTCCCTGTCAACCCTGCAACGGTTTCTTTACAGGGGTCAAAATACTGGGCTTTATTAATGGAATTTTTATTTACACAAAGGATTTTACACTCTCTGAGTCGCTGATAGCCGTGCTGCAAGGAGCCGCAGGCGACTGAGAATGCAGTGAGTCGCTTTCCCCGTGGGGTTGTGGCTGCATGCCAAGGCATACGCCTTGGCGCAGCGGGGGCATAAGGTTCTATGGCCGCCTTTGGCGGCGGATCCACCTCATGCCCCCGGCGCGAAGCGCCCACAACCCGGTGAACAAGCGCAACGGCGTTCACCCACAACCCTTAGCCCCATTCACCTGCTCAAGCCGCTGTCCATCCCACAGCCTTAGCCCCATTCACCTGTTTAAGCAGCTGCCCATGCCAAGCAAAAAGAGCCATGATGGCTCATGGCTCTTTTCCGGCATCTCTTACAGATCTTCATAAAGCGGATACTTCTTGCAGAGGACAGCTACTCTCTTTGCGCAGTCCGCCTTGATGGCAGCGTCTTCAGGATTCTTCACAACGGAAGCGATGATGTCGGCGATTTCCTTGAAATCGTCTTCCTTGAGGCCCCTGGTGGTGAGAGCCGGGGAACCGAGGCGGATGCCGCTGGTAACGAAGGGAGACAGGGTTTCGAAGGGGATGGTGTTCCTGTTGGCGGTGATGCCGATTTCATCAAGCACGTTCTGGGCTACCTTGCCGGTGATGCCGATGGCTTTCATGTCGGCCAGGAGCACATGGGTATCGGTGCCGCCGGAAACAACGCGGATGCCCTGTTTCTGCAGTTCATCGGACAGGACTTTTTCGTTCTTTTTGATCTGCTTTGCGTACTGCTTGAAATCATCGGACAGGTCTTCACCGAAAGCGACAGCCTTGGCTGCGATGACGTGCATGAGCGGACCGCCCTGCATGCCCGGGAATACGGCCTTATCAATGGCTTTGGCATATTTTTCTTTGCACATGATGATGCCGCCACGGGGTCCGCGGAGGGTCTTGTGGGTGGTGGTGGTGACGATGTCCGCATAGGGCACAGGGCTCGGATATTCCCCGCCTGCCACGAGGCCGGCAAAGTGGGCCATATCCACCATGAACAGGGCTCCCACTTCATGGGCAATGGCTGCCATCCGTTCGAAGTCGATAATCCGGGAATAGGCACTGGTACCACCGATAATCAGCTTCGGATGCACTTCTTTGGCAGTCTTTTCCATGGCTTCGTAGTCCAGGAGTTCATCGTCCCTGCGAACACCATAGGGAACGACATTGAAGTAGTTGCCGGAAATATTGACGGGGCTGCCGTGGGACAGGTGGCCGCCGTCGGTGAGGTTCATGCCCATCATGGTATCTCCCGGCTTCAGGAGGCCGTAGTATACAGCGAAATTGGCCTGGGATCCGGAATGGGGCTGTACATTCACATGGTCTGCGCCGAAAAGTTCCTTGGCCCGGTCAATGGCCAGCTGTTCGACTTTATCCACAAATTCGCAGCCGCCGTAGTATCTCTTTCCCGGATATCCTTCGGCGTATTTATTGGTGAGTACGCTCCCCTGGGCTTCCATGACAGCGTAGCTGACAATATTTTCGGAGGCAATCATTTCCAGTTTGTTTCTCTGCCGGTTCAGTTCTTCCTGGATGGCTTCATAAACTGCTTTGTCGTCTTTTAAATGGTTCATACAATAAACTCCCTTCCTGCACAACGGGCCCTGCCTTCCAGGCAGCGCCAAAACTCCCTTATATTCGATACCTGAAATACTTCAGACCATCGACCCATTTTTAGTGTCACTCTTTAAGTGGCAAGTATGATGTATATGTATCCATTATATACAAAAGAGGTCCACTATTCCACTGATTTCGTAGAAATAATGAACCTCTTCTTTGAGTCTGTATAAATTTGGAAAACCATCAATGCACATAGTATACCACAGGCAAGCCCAAATGGACAGGGCCGGGAATATTACTTTCCCTCTTCCCGGTGGTAATGGGCCCGTTCTCCGCCGATCAGGGGCGGACGGGTGCGGGCACCGGTGACGATGGCTTCCCCGATGCGGTTATGGGTAAGGTGGATAGGCACGGCCACCCGTTTCAGGTGCATGCCGATCATGGTGAGGCCGATATCAAGGCCCCCATCAGCTTTGATCTCCTCCACTGCCACGGGATCTTTGAAATGGTAGTAGGCATTGGTGGCAAAAGCGCCGCCTCCATGGAGCCAGGGTACTACAGTGACTTCCTGGTATCCATATTTCTCCATGGTTTCCCGCTCCACGATAAGGGCCCGGTTCAGGTGTTCACAGCACTGGAAGGCCAGGCGGAGATGATGCTTTGCTGCCAGCTCCATCAGTGTCTCCACCACCGCCGTCCCCACTTCGTAGGAACTGTCTTTCCCGATCTTACCACCCCGGATTTCACTGGAAGAACCGCCGATGACAAGAAGGCTGCCTTCCCTGAAATGGGCGGTGTCCAGCAGTTCTTCAAAGGCTGCTGCCGCTTCTTTCTTTAAATCCTCATACATGAGACTCCGCTTCCTCTATTTTTGCAATTTTACCGATCCTCCGGGCGTGACGGCCACCTTCGAAGGGGGTCTTCAGGAATTCGTCCAGAATGAATTCCGCCAGCCCCGGCCCGATGACCCGGGCGCCCATGGTAATCACATTGGCATCGTTGTGGGCCCTGGTGAAATGGGCAGAGAACGTATCTCCGCAGAGAGCGGCCCGGATGCCTCTCATTTTGTTGGCTGTAATTTCCATACCGATGCCGGTGCCGCAGATGAGTACGCCGTAGGTGACTTCCCCCTTCTGCACCAGCCGGCAGGCCTTTTCTGCAAAGTCCGGATAATCGCAGGACTCTGTGGAATCGGTACCGCAGTCAATATACTCGATCTTTTCTTCGTCCAGATGTTTCTTCAGGGATTTCTTCAGTTCAAATCCCCCGTGGTCACTGGCAATGGCAATTTTCATAAAGGTCCGTCCTTTCCTTTACCAACGATACTATCGTACAAATGTAGTATACATCACAGAATGAGGGGATGTAAAGGAAAGTGACAGGTGGCTGAGGGGTAACGCCCGGATGCAAAAGGAAAGCGCCTTAGTGTGCAGTATAGGCGCCAACTTAATCCGAGCTCAGAGGTCCTATGCAGGACACTCTGCCTGACAGCGATGTGGCTCAAGGGAAATGGACTGCGGCCAAGGGGCAGGTGCGGCGCAAAAATTGTATAGCGCCGCTTTTTGATTCCCAATAGCGGCAAAGCCGCAAATGAAAAGTCCCCCTTTTCCAAAGGGGGATGTCACGCAGTGACAGAGGGATTCTGATGGGTTCTCTCGCTATCGATAGTAACGGTCTGTGCGAAGAACCCATAACCATCTCTCAGCCCGGTGGGCAGCTCTCTTCTGGGAAGAGAGCCTAGTGTAGAGTCAATTGCACGTTTTTGGGACAGAGTATTTAGGATTCCATCCGCGGCGAAGCCGCTATCGTGTATCATAAGGCGACGCTATATATTCTGTGCGCCGCTACCACCCCCTCGGGCGAAGCCCGTTCCCCCTGAGCCACTGCGCCAAAGGCGTTACCCCTCAGCCACTTTTAACATCAATCCTTCTTCTCCACCACGATGTGGTAGCCGGAAGCTTTCGTGAGGCGGTTCATGATGGCCAGTCCCAGGCCTTTGGAGTCTGTTCCTTCGCCGATGATCTGGTCCACCGGGTGTTTATTGAAGTACAGGAGTCCGGAAAAGAGGTTATGGGCAAAGCTTTCTTTGTCTTCCCGGCTTCCCCAGATGAAAAGGGGCAGCCCCTCCGGCAGCCTGTCCGCCGTTTCCCGGCTCACGAAGAAGCCGTATTTCTTATCCTTCTTTTCCACAAAGGAGAGGATTTCCTTTTCCACCTTATCCCTGTTTCCGGTATACACCGTAAGAGGCGCACTGGGGGCGTAATGGCGGTATTTCATGCCCGGCGCTTTTGGGTGTTCTCCCGCTTTGACGCCGCCGGAAAGGATAGCTTTGTCCACCACCGTGGGGGCATAGGCAGAGAGCATTTCCAGCGTAATGCCGCCAGGACGGTAGATGATGATGGTCCCCTTTTCGATGCCGATGACCGTGGATTCCAGGCCCACTTCACAGGGACCGCCATCCACAATAGCCGGGATGCGGCCATCCATGTCGTGGAGCACGTCTTCCGCCGTGGTGGGGCTGGGGCGGGTGGAAATATTGGCACTGGGCCCGGCCAGGGGCACCCCGGCCGCCCGGATCAGGGCCCGGGTGGCTTCATTTCTGGGGCAGCGGATGGCAATGGTCGAAAGGCCGCCGGATGTTTCCAGGGGAATGATATCCTTTTTGGGGAATACGATGGTCAATGGTCCCGGCCAGAAGGCGTCCATGAGCTTCTTTTCCAGGGGCGTCACTTCTTTCACATATTTTTCTACCTCCGAAGGTTCCGATACATGGACGATGAGGGGATTATCCGAAGGCCGTCCTTTGGCGGCATAAATCCGCTTTGCCGCTTCTGCGTCCAATGCATTGCCGCCAAGGCCATACACCGTTTCCGTAGGAAAGGCGACGAGGCCGCCGGCACGGATGATTTCTCCCAGGGCGAAGACCTTATTCTTATAGTAGTCTTCGTCCACCTTTACCATTTCTGTGTTCATTCGTTTTCCTTCTTCCTGCAGTACAGGGCCCGTTCAATGCCGCCGTAGTCTTTAATAATCTCAAAGGAGTCGTACTTCCCGGTTTCTTTGAAAAGGGTAAGCACCGGCTCTGCCTGGTGGATGCCAAATTCCATGGCCAGGAAGCCTCCCTCCTTCAGGTGGCTGTCGGCAGATTCCGCCAGTTTTCGGTAGAAATCAAGGCCATCTTCGCCGCCGTCCAGGGCCAGCGCCGGCTCATGCTGCACTTCCTTCTGGAGCCCCGGAATGTCACCGGAGGGAATGTATGGAGGATTGGAAAGAATCCCATCGAACTGTTCCCCCTCTTCCAGAGTGGTGAGGTAGTCCCCCTGCCGCCAGACCACCCGGTCATCCAGATCCAGGTTCTTTCCATTTTCCTTCGCCACCGCCAGGGCTTCTTCAGAAATGTCTACCCCCACACCGGTGTCCTCTTTGCAGTAATAGAGGAAACTCAAAAGGATGGCGCCGCTTCCGGTTCCCAGGTCCGCCACCTTGAGGCCCGGTTCACTCCTGTGGTACTGGATCACCTTTTCCAGCCATGTCTCCGTATCGGGACGGGGAATCAGTACATGTTCATTCACCCGGAATGTGAGGCCCATGAAGTCCTTCTCCCCGATGATGGCAGCCGTAGAAAAGCCGCCCACCCGCTTCTTAATGTATTCCCGGTACTGTGCCAGCTCCGACGGTTCTACGATTTCATCAAAATCGGTATAAAGATAAATCCGGGACTTGTGGAGTACATGGGCCAGCAGCAGTTCCGTATCCAGCCGGGGGGACTCGAGGCCGTGGTTTTTGAAATACTGGGTGGTCCAGATGATGAGCTTCTTGATGGTCCAGATGGTGTTACCGGCCATTGGCTTCTCCTTCTTTCATGCGGCGCGCCAGGTCTTCTTCCATGAGCCGGTCCAGGATGGGATCCATATTGCCGTTCATGAAATCGTCGAGCTGGTAAATACTCATATTAATGCGGTGGTCCGTCACCCGGCCCTGGGGGTAATTGTAGGTACGGATCCGTTCACTCCGGTCCCCGGAGCCTACCTGGCTCTTCCGGTCCGCCGCTTCTTTGCTCAAGGATTCCCTCATGGCCTTGTCGTAGAGACGGGACTTCAGGATCTGCAGGGCCTTTTCTTTGTTCTGCCGCTGGCTCCGTTCATTCTGGCAGGTCACCACCATGCCCGTGGGGAGGTGGGTAATACGGATGGCAGAGGAGGTTTTATTGATGTGCTGGCCGCCGGCGCCGGAGGAGCGGTACACGTCGATGCGCAGGTCTTCCCTCTTAATATCGATATCCACGTCTTCCGCCTCCGGCAGCACAGCCACCGTCACCGCCGACGTATGGACCCGGCCCTGACTTTCGGTTTCCGGAATCCGCTGCACCCGGTGCACGCCGCTTTCAAACTTCAGGATGGAATAGGCATTCTTCCCTTCAATGGTGCAGGTCACTTCCTTGAAGCCGCCGAGGTCCGTTTCATTGGCATTGGCGATTTCCAGCTTCCAGCCCTTCCGCTCGGCGAATTTAATGTACATCTTCAGGAGATCCGCCGCAAAGAGGGCCGCCTCTTCCCCGCCGGTGCCGGCACGGATTTCCAGAATCACGTTCTTGCCGTCATTGGGGTCTTTAGGAATGAGCATCTTATGGATAGCAAGATCCAGGTCTTCCTTCTTCTTCTCGTTCTCCTTCAGGTCTTCCTTTGCCAGCTCATGGAGATCTTCCTGGGACTTGTCCTCCAGGATATCCAGGGCATCCTTGCAGGCTTTGTCAGCCTCCTTGTATTCACTGTACTTGGAAACGATTTCTCCCAGTTCCGCATGTTCCTTGGAAAGGGCTCTCCATTTATTCTGGTCCGCAATGACCGAAGGATCGCTGAGCTGGTCCTCCAGCGTGATATAACGGGCCTCCATGCTGTCCAATTTATCAGTCTGCATTGTATCACCTTTTTGTTATTTATATATATGAGGATTAAGACCAAGTAGGTATATGGGGGTAAGGGTTTTGGGTGAACGGCGCTTCGCCTGTTCACCGGTGCGCAGCGAACATGAGTTGCACTAGCGAACACAATTTGGAGGAGCAAAGCGACGCTCAAATTGTTGTGAGTCAGTGACAGCCGTAGCGAAGGAGCGTCAGCGACGCCCAAATCATCGTGAGTCGCTTTCCCCGTGGGGTGGTGGCTTTGCCAAGGCAAAGCGGGGGCATAAAGGGGGGCGCCAGTCGCCGCAGGCGGCGTTACATAAGGTACCCTTTCCCTGTAAGCACGGCGCCACAACCCGGTTGGCAAGCGCAGCAGCGCTAAACTGCAGCCCGACCCACAACCTTTACGAACCCTCCATATGCCTGGGCCCTACGCCCTGGGCTGCCTATCTGCCCCACCCTCCGGCAGGGCAGAAAAAAACAGGGCTGCTGCCCTGTTTCTCAGTCGGATGTTTTTCCGTAACGTTTGTTGAACTTTTCGATACGGCCGCGAGCCTTTCCGAAACGCTGCTGTCCTGTATAGAACGGATGGGATTTGCTGCTGATATCAATATTGATCAGCGGATATTCATTACCATCTTCCCATTTTACAGTCTGGTTGGAAGTTGCTGTAGAACGGGTCAGGAAAGAGTAGTCAGCACCGATATCACGGAAAACGACTGGATGATAATCCGGATGGATTCCCTTCTTCACTTCTTGCACCTCATTTCAATACCAAAGATAATTCTTTGCTATTATAACAAACTGTGTCCTCCATTGCAAGGAAATATTTTAGGAAATAAATGAATGGACTTTGACCAGGGTTTTGGCCTACGTCCAAAACAAAGTCTATCTCCTGGGCTCAAGAAAATATATGTTTACTCCTTTAAGGCCAATCGAAGCTTTCGTCCTGGACATAGATTGCCTTGACGCAGTCACAATTCTGACGAACCTTCCGCCCGTTCAGGGTAATATCCATCCCACACAGTCTCGATTTCCCCTGACTCCTCTCTCTTGCGCCATTTCTTTTTAACAGGTATACTAGTAGGGAATTGTTTTATTTAAAGGAGATGGATGTTTTGAATTTTGGTGACGCACTCGTGGCCTTTTTGAATATCGGCCTTTTCAGTTCCCTGATCAGCCGTTTTACGGGAGCCAATACGGCAATCCTTGTTTTCTGCTCCCTGCTTTACCTGGGAAGCACGCCCCTGGAAACGGTGGGGATCATGCTGACGTACCTGGTCTTTATGCGGCTCACGATTTATACCCAGAAAAAGAAGCTGAATTTCAAGCGTATGCATGTATTTAAGGGGTACCGGGTCATTCTTCCGATTGTCCTCATTATCATTTCCCTCTTTATCTATCCCTTTGCGGCACTGGCTATTTTCCTCCTTCTTTTCATGACGGAAATCCTTTACCAGATGTGGCAGGATGTGCCTGAGGAGCACCGGGCTTCCCGGGGGCAGCTGACGGGCTGGATCATTGCGGGCGCTGTCCTTACCACCATCGGTATGGTGGCTGTGAAGTTCATCCCCGGAAGCATTTACTACATCATCGGCGGCGTTGTGGCCCTGCTGGTGTGCGTCTTCTTCTGGTGGCTCGGCCAGGACCGGGAGCGGCTGGAAGGGGCCTGGGACAAGGTTGTGCTCTTTTCCTTCCTCTTCCTCGGTCTCTTCGGCTTCGATACGGCGGACTGGCTGGACGATATGCGGCGCCAGGTGAACAGGACCCCCATTGCCTACAACCTGCCCTTCGTTTTCCTGCCGGTATTCTTCATCGGCTTCCTGATGGCCAATGTGCTCTTCGGCATTTTCTCCCTGTCCGGTCTGGTGATCACCTTCTTCGGTGCCATTTCCATGCGCCTCTTCGGTTACTACGAAGTATCCCGCAAGGGCAAGGCAAACCTGGTGTCCCTGGGCTTCACGGTACTGGCTATCCTGCTGCTCCTCATCACGGCTCCGGAACCTGCCGGCATTTCCCAGGCAGTGGATGCTTTCCTGCCGGCCAATACCTATGGATTTCATGGAATTCTGAATATGTTCTGATCATGAATTGGATAGGCTCTGTCCTGCGGACAGGGCTCTGCCTGCGGCATGGCTGTGGCCTGGCGGCCAGGGCTGAGGCTGCCGCCTGGGCTTAAGATTGAATGTTATATAATAAAAAACTCCCGGTACGGGAGTTTTTTATGTCCATAATCCGGTGAACGGAATCCGGCTAATAGAAGTCAGACGGTCAGACGTCAGGGGGCAGACAGAATCAGCCCCTTTACGGCGGGGACTGTGGCGAGTGGGATTGAGGGGATTCGCCTGCGGCGAATCAGTAGCTAGTGGCTGGATCTAATAGCCAGGTGACCAGGCCCTTTGGGCAAAATCCATCAATTCCCATCAGCCAACCCCACCCCGTTGGGGAGCTCCGGCCGGGCGATAAAAGGAAGGCTCTTTAATGTGCAGTATAAGAGCCAACTTGCGCCCGGCTCAGAGGTCCTCTGCAGGACCTCTGCCTTCCCGGGGAAGGGGACTCGGGTTGAGTCATTTTCACGTTTTGGGGACAGAGTCGTTAGAACCCGCTCCGCGGCGAAGCCGCGGAGCCTCAACTCTCACCCCTCAAATCTGCCTTTTTCCCGTCACAGTCATTTACCAGGGAGATCTCTCGACTCTTCGTAGCTGTAGCGATTTTTACAGACAACATCACCAAGCATGCTACCACCGCTCGAGATGCAGCAGTCCTGCATAGGGACTGCTGAGCCGGGCCCAAGTTGGTGCCTTTACTGCACACTAAGGCACCTTCCTTTCAGGGCCCGGCGGTGGCGCCGTAGGCGACGGATGTTAGCCAATGGGTACGCCACAGGCTGATTCTCTGCGGCGAAGCCGCTTTTCGCCTCGATCTCGGTCTTGACCTCGATCTCACCTGCGCCGCCACCACCATTCCTCATTTCCTGATTCCTGACTTCTCATTCCCCTTTCCAGGGTGTCACTTTCACTGTACAGGAGGGACAGACGTTCTGGAGGAAGCAGGTCTCGCAGTCCGGTTTCCTGGCGTGGCATACTCTTCTTCCATGCCAGATGAGCCAATGGTGGGCAGCGGACCAGTCTTTTTCGGGAATGGCCTTGTGAAGTCCCATTTCCACTTCCAGTAGGGTCTTCCCTACCGCCAGTTTCAGACGGTTTGAGACGCGGAATACGTGGGTGTCCACGGCAATGGCGGGGTGGCCGAATCCTACGCTCCACACTACGTTCGCTGTTTTCCTGCCTACGCCGGGGAGTTTCACCAGTTCGTCGAAATCTTCCGGCACTTCTCCATGGTACTTTTCCAGAAGCATGTGGCTCATGGCCAGGATATGCTTTGCCTTGGAATGGTAAAGGCCGCAGTCATGGATTTCCGTTTCCAGCTGGGGCAGGGTGAGGGCTGCCATTTTGGCCGGCGTGTCGAGGCGGGGAAAGAGGCGCTGGGTCACCACATTCACCCTTTTATCGGTGCACTGGGCAGAGAGGATCACCGCCACCAGCAGGGTAAATGGACTGGAAAAATGGAGCATGGGACCGTCATTTTTATAGACCTCCGCCAGCCGGCGGAGCTGTTCGTCCTTTACTTTCTTTGTGACTCTCATGGTTCCGTGCGGAGCAGGTATTCATGTGCTGCCAGCGCCGCTGCTGCCCCCTCTCCCGCTGCTATGATGATCTGTTTGTTTCTGGTGTCTGTTACATCGCCTGCTGCAAAGAGGCCATCCACCGTGGTTTCTCCTTCCTTATCGGTCATGATTTCTCCCAAGGAATTGGTCTTCACTTCTTTGGGCAGGTAGGAGTTGTTCGGGATGCCGCCGGCCTCAACGAAGACGCCATCCACGGAAATATCGTGAAGGGTTCCGTCGGCCTTATTTCTTACGGTGAGGGCGGTTACTTTCTTTTCGCCCTTCACTTCTTCCGGTGTGTAGCCGAGGAGCACTTCCACGTGGTCTTCCGCCTTCATCCGTTTCACCAGGATTTCCTGGGCCCGGATGCGGCTTCTCACCACCAGGTACACCCTGGGGCAGAGCTTTGCCAGTTCGATGGCCGCCTGTACGGCACTGTCCCCGCCGCCGACGATGGCCACCGTTTTATTCCGGTAAAACAGGGCATCGCAGGTGGCGCAGTAGCTGACGCCCCGGCCGGTATATTCCTTTTCTCCCGGGATATCCAGTGTACGGCTGTGTTTTCCGGCTGTCACAATGCAGGTCTTTCCCCGAAGTTCTTTTCCATCATCCAGATGGGCGGTAAAATATCCATCTTCATCCTTTGTCAGGGATTTCACGCCGGCATAGACGAAATCCACGGGATACTGTTTCACTTGGGCTTCCATCTTATCGGCAAGATCAAAGCCGGAAATGGAAGAAAAACCGAGGTAATTTTCAATCTTTCCGGTGAGAAGCATCTGGCCGCCGATATCGGTGGTCACCACTTTCACGGTCAGTTCTTTTCTTGCCGCATAGAGAGCCGCATTCAGCCCCGCCGGTCCGGCACCAATAATCAGTACATCTGTCAAATCCATGGGGATTCCTCCTTTAGCATATCGATATTCATCGTTTCATATATTCATTATATACGATAGGTCAAGGAGATGCAAATGGGCTGCGGCCGGAGTATGTGGTCCGGGTTTCTCCCTATACGTATGTATGGGGCTAAAGGTGGTGGGCGAACTGCAGTCACAGCAGCGAACACAATTTGGAGGAGCGAAGCGACGCTCAAATTGTTGTGAGTCGCTGATAGCCGTGCTGTAAGGAGCCGTCAGACGACTGAGAATGCAGTGATCCCTTTCTCCGTGGGGTGGCAGGTGCTTCGCGCCGGAGGGCCGTTGGTGGAACAGGCTGCGGCCTTTTGCCTCTGACCATGGGCAGGACTCCCCCACTACCTTGGTATCCCCATACACAGAGAAGGCGGGCAGTAATTCGCTTACCATTGACAAGCCGCTTTGCGGCACACCTCCCCTTCTCCCGAATGGCGTTACCCTTGCGTCACTTTGGGCGGAGCCCATTCCCCTTGCGCCGCCTTTCATTATCTATTCAAAAAGGACTTCCCTATCCCCTTATATCCCACGAATTCCCGCAGCAGGGATTCTCCGGGGACGATGGAGGCGTCCAGTTCCCTGAATGGCCGGAGAAACCGGAGCATCCGCAGTGCTTCTCCGTAGGCGGGACTGTCAGGCGATATGCTCTCCAGAAGGGGACGGGCCAGTTTTTTCAGTACCGGGATTTCATAGAGAAGGGCCGTATTGAAGACCACATTGGCCCGGTTCTGGTACTGGAAAATATTCCGTTCTTCCCCTTTCCGCACGTTGTCCCAGGTGAGGAGGGTGTGTTCCGGTCCGTTTCCCCGGAACTGGAAATCCCGGACCAGCCGCCGGAGGAGCCGGCTGTCGGAGGTGGAAATCCGGTTATGGTCATTGATGGTGAGCTGGGTCAGGGCGGACAGATACACCCGAAGGCACTGGTATCCTGGCACGAAGTAGGTAAGCTTCGGGTTCAGGGCATGGAGTCCTTCCACCAGGATGGGCTGCCCCTTCCCCAGCTGTACTTCTTTCTCTTCCCATTCCTTCTTGCCAGTGATGAAATTGAAATGGGGCAGGTGCACTTTTCTCCCCTCCAGGAGGGCGGACACGGTATTTTCAAAGAGTGTAAGGTCCAGGGCCTCCAGGTTCTCCCAGTTTTCATTCCCCATTTCGTCCCGGTTCCGGAAATAATCGTCCAGGGACAGCATCACCGGCCGCACTCCATTCACCCAAAGATGGACAATGAGGCGCTTCATAAATGTGGTTTTTCCGGAAGACGATGGCCCTGCCATGCATACGAGGCGGATCGGCGGTTTCTGGCCGCAGATGGTGTCTGCCAGCTGGGCCATCTTCTTTTCCTGCAGCGCTTCTGCCGTAGCTACGATGTCATAGATCCTTCCATCATCGATGGACCGGTTCAGTTCCTCCAGGTTATGGCAGCCGATGAGTTCGCTCCAGTCCTGAGTTTCCAAAAATACCCGGGCATAAAGAGGATCATCTTCCTGGGGCGTGAGTTCTGTCTCCCCGGGGCCGGGAATCTGCAGTAGGAATCCGGGGGCATAGGAATGGAGGGCAAAGGCCCGGATAAATCCCATATCCGGAAGCATGGGGCCGAAATAGTAATCGATGAGGCTGCCGCACTGGTCTACATTGAGCTCGGAAACGTCAAGCTGGGAAAGGAGCTCCGCATCCTCCATGCGCCCTTTCATGCGGAGAAAGGCAATGGCCCGGTTTCTCCCCACCATGAGCTTCGTGATTTTCCGGTGTTCCGAAACAATGGATGCCATCCGTTTTTCCAGGGATGCCAGTTCTTTGGAAAGGGGGGTATGACCATCCTTGAATTCGCAGTAAATCGATTTTCCCAAAGAATGTTTGACTTTAATATCTGCCTTTTCCCCGTATACTTCTTTGACTGCACAGACGAGGAGCATAATGGCGGTTCTCCGATAGGCCTGGTATGCCTGCTTCGAGGAGAGGGGAATCCATTTGACATCACAGTCTTTAGTGAAGGGTGTCTGGAAATCCAGGATTTCTCCGCCGCAGTCGGCCAGTACCGCTTCTTCCCTGTCCCGGCTGCCCCGGACGATATTCCACAAATTCTGGGGAGAAGCGCCGTCAAACAAATCAAAGCTTCTTCCTTCACAGGTTATATGCATAGGATTGCCTCCTTACAGGTTCAAATTGAACTGGGTTGATTAGCACCCCAAATGGAGTGAAAGGAGCTAAAAGTTGTGGGCCTTCCGACGCTGCGGCGGCTTATGAACCTCATGCCCCCGCTTTGCCTTGGCAAAGCCACAACCCTTATGCCCCATCCATTTGAATAGCCCACCAGCCAACTCCCATTGATCTATATTTCCTATTCTAGCACACCGGAAAGGAGGCAAACAAAAAGAGCCCGGAGGCTCTTTTTGTTTGTTCTTTATTTCACTACGATATTGACGATTCTCTTGGGAACTACGATGACCTTTACGATGGTCTTTCCATCGGTGAATTTCTTCACTTCCGGCAGTTCCTTCGCCTTTTCGCCGATTTCTTCGCGGCTCATGGATACGGGAACTGTAACGGTGCCGCGGACCTTGCCGTTCACCTGTACACCCAGTTCCACGGTGTCTACAACGAGGGCAGAAGCATCGCAGGCCGGCCAGGACGCTTCGTGAACGCTCTTTTCCGATTCACCGAGGCCCTGCCACAGTTCTTCGGTAATGTGGGGAACGAAGGGCGCCAGCACGAGGAGGAGGTTTCTCAGCAGTTCATGGGACAGGCTCTTTTCAATGACATCATGGCTTTCTACGAAGCGGTACATGTCATTCACCAGTTCCATGATGGAGGAAATGGCGGTATTGAAGGCAAACTTGCCGTCCAGGTCTTCCGTCACTTTCCGGATGGTCTGGTGAAGCCGTCTTCTCAGGGCAAATTCATCAGGAGAGAGTTTTCCTTTTTCTTCCTTCTTGAAGTCCTGGTACTTTCCTACAATCGCCCAGACTCTCTTCAGGAAGCGGTAGGATCCTTCCACGCCCTGGTCGGACCATTCCAGGTCCTTTTCCGGAGGCGCTGCGAAGAGGATGAAGAGGCGGGCCGTATCGGCGCCGTACTTTCCGACAATTTCTTCCGGGGAAACGACGTTGCCCACGGACTTACTCATCTTGCCGCCATCCTTCAGCACCATACCCTGGCAGAGCAGGTTTGTGAAGGGTTCCGGATAATCCACCATGCCCGCATCCTGGAGGACTTTCATGAAGAACCGGGAATAGAGGAGGTGGAGGATGGCATGTTCAATGCCGCCAATGTACTGGTCCACAGGCATCCAGTAGTTGGCTTTCTTCTTGTCGAAGGGTTCATTTTCGTTGTGGGGATCGCAGTACCGGAGGAAGTACCAGGAAGAATCGATGAAGGTATCCATAGTATCGGTTTCCCGGGTAGCATCTGCGCCGCACTGGGGGCACTTCACGTGGAGGAAGGTCTCACTGGTTTCCAGAGGGGACGTAGCGCCGGCTACGAAATTGACATCTGTCGGCAGTTTGACGGGCAGGTCCTTTTCCGGTACCAGCACATTGCCGCAATGGGGACAGTGGATAATCGGAATGGGGCAGCCCCAGTAGCGCTGGCGGGAAATCAGCCAATCCCGGAGACGGTAATTGACTTTGCCCTTGCCGATACCCATGTCTTCAAATTTCTTTGTAATGGCTTCCCTGCCCTCTTTGGAGGTGAGGCCGTCGAATTCGCCGGAGTTCACCAGGTAACCGTCGGCATCATAGGCCTTGTCCATATCTTCCAGGACCAGGGTCTTTGCTTTGTTCTGGACAACCAGTTTCATGGGAAGGTGGTATTTCTTTGCGAAATCCCAGTCGCGCTGGTCGTGGGTCGGAACGGCCATGACGGCGCCGGTGCCGTATTCATAGAGGACATAGTTCGCAATCCAGATGGGCACCCGTTCCCCTGTAAGCGGATGGATAGCATAGCTGCCGGTGAACATGCCCAGTTTCGGTGCATCTTCTGCGGTGCGGACAATATCGTTCTGGTTTCTCATTTCCGTAATGAAGGCTTCCAGCTTATCCTTTTCCGGGTTATTGGCAATCAGCTTTTCCACCAGCGGATGTTCCGGAGCCAGTACCATGTAAGTGACACCGTAAACCGTATCAACACGGGTGGTATATACGGGGATGGTATCATCCATGCCTTCTACCTTGAAGGAGAACTGGGTGCCCGTGGAACGGCCGATCCAGTTCCGCTGCATGGTCTTTACCCTTTCCGGCCAGCCCGGCATATGGTCCAGGTCTGCCAGGAGACGGTCAGCGTAGTCCGTAATCTTCAGGAACCACTGGGACAGGTCTTTCTTCACCACCGGGTTCTTGCAGCGCCAGCAACGGCCTTCTTCTACCTGTTCATTGGCCAGTACGGTGTGGCAGGTATTGCACCAGTTCACCTTGGCTTCCTTTTTATAAGCGAGTCCTCTCTTATAGAAAAGTTCGAAGAGTTTCTGGGTGTGTTTGTAATAATCTTCCCGGCAGGTCAGGACCTTCCTGTCCCAGTCATAGGACAGGCCCAGTTCCTTCTGCTGGCGGGTCATATTATCGATATTGGAATAGGTCCAGTCAGCCGGCGGTGTACCGTGTTTAATGGCTGCGTTTTCTGCAGGCATGCCGAAGGCATCAAAGCCCATGGGATGGATCACGTTAAAGCCCTGCATCTTCTTGAACCGGGCCACCACATCGCCGATGGAATAGTTTCTTACATGGCCCATGTGAAGGTTCCCGGAGGGGTATGGGAACATTTCCAGGACGTAATATTTCTTCTTATTCGGATCATAATGAGTCTCAAATGCCTTAGTATCCTCCCAGATCTTCTGCCATTTCTTTTCAATCTGCTGAGGAACATACTTTTCTCGCATAGCGTCACCTTCCATAAATCATGATTTCTGCCATTATCTTATTTATATAATAGTTGTTCTTTATTATATAGCCCCTTGAGGGGAATAGTCAAATACTGTATAGGGTTCAGGGCCTTTGGCCCGGGGAAGCTGAAAGGGGGCTGAGAGGAAGGTGAGAAAAAATCAGGAATGAGGAATTAGGAATGAAGAATGAATGTGGCGGCGCAGGTGAGATCGAGGTCGAGACCGAGATCGAGGTGGAAAGCGGCTTCGCCGCGGATTGGGTCCTAACGACTCTGTCCCTAAAACGTGAAATTGACTCAGCACAAGGCTCTCTTCCCAGAAGAGAGCTGCCAACGGCTGAGAGATGGTGATGGGATTGTGCACAAACACGTTTCTGCATGAAATGTGTATAAACCCATCAGAATCCCTCTGTCACTGCGTGACATCCCCCTTTGAAAAAGGGGGACTACTCATCAGCCTGCAGCGCCACCCATCAGCTAACCTCCGTCGCCTACGGCGCCACCGCCGGGCCCTGAAAGGAAGGTGCCTTAGTGTGCAGTAAAGGCACCAACTTGGGCCCGGCTCGAGGGTCCTATGCAGGACACCTCGCCTTCCCGAGGAAGGAGGCTATCCATTCGCGGCTCCGCCGCAGATGGGTCCCTGAAGACTCTGCACCAATAACGTGAAATTGCCTCTGCACGAGGCCCCTTCCCTGGGAGAGGCCGCTGAAGAACCCCCCTCAAAAATAATTTGGGAACCAACTGATTAGCAATGTGACAACATTTTCGGACAAGTGTTACCCCAAAATATGGGATAAAAAAAGAAAAAAGGGGATTCCCCCCTTTTTTCACTTTTCTTTTTGGGCTATGAGAGTCATTATTCTTTTCATATTCGCTACAAACATGGCTGTAGCTCCTTGCAACGACATGGCAATAAGACGGGTGGATTCCGCTTTGTTCAATCCATACCGGTATTTAAGTTCACTATTTTTTGCTTCAATCTTGTACCGATGGTTCATCAGTTCTTTAAACTCATCTGACTCTTGGAATGCTTGTTGTTTTTGATTCAGCTCGGAAGGAATCACAACGGTATACACACGAGATTTCGTTCCGGGTTTATGGCATTTCCCATCGAGTGGACATCCAACGCATCCTGAAGCATCGAAACGGTAGGAACGTCTGCGGCTATCGTTATTTTTGGAAGCACTTTCTGTCCCTTTTTCAGACATTCGGCCACGAGGGCAGATAAACCGCCTTGCGTCCTTGTTGTACGTGAATCCATCACGCTCCTGATTCAACATAGCTGCAGAGATAACCGGATTTAATTTGCCAACCAGTTTGATGCCTTCCGCATCTGTAAACTCAAGGTTTTGCTTGCTTGCGTAAGCCATATCCCCAATAACAGAGTGTATGCTCAACCCGTTATTTTGGGCTTTTTTAACGAGTAACGGCAGTTGCCCACCGTCATTAATATGACCTGCGGTAAAAACCGCTGCAATAATGATTCTATTAAGGGTTAAGAGGTAATGATCTTTATATCCATAAAACGGGTTATATGCGGATTTGTATCCAATGCTGGCATCGGGATCCATCGGCGTTAAATATGTATGTTCTTCAGTTTCAGGCTGCTCAGCTTCAGCCAGAACTTCCGCCAGTAAATTCAGGTTTTCATGCACTTTAGCCTGGAATTTTAAAGACTCATCATTTTTGATTATGTCAATCAACTGGTAACAATACTGAATCAGTGCATCCAGCCCTTTTTTATCTGCCTTAGCCGGAAAGCGCTTTTTCCACTTTTCTGCATCCCCACTGTTGTAAACGCTTCGACGAACATTTCTGGCAAGCTCGGCAATGATCATTTCCGGAGTTTTCTGATTGTGTCTGGCGCCGATGTGCATGGAGTCGATAATAGTGTCAACTTCATCCTTTATAATGCCATTGGCTTTAGCGATATTGACAGACTCATTTAGAAGCAGGTCCAGGATATTGACATCCTTTAAGCGCTGCGTCCTAAACTTGGAGAGTGTGGATGGATGAATTACTTCGTCTTCCGGGCGATAGCCAAGAAACATTTTGAAGGACATGTCATACTTGCTTCTTTCAACAACATCGACATCAGAGAGGTGATACATGGCTTTCAGGATCAGATATTTGAAAAGAAGCACAGGAGAAATAGCTCCGGCGCCATTGTCAGGGCAGTACTTATCTTTAAGCTCATCATAAATTTTTGAAAAGTCACAAAGCTCCAGCATCTGGCGAAGGGGATGATCCTTTGGAACAACTACATAATAAATCCCTTCAAAGAGAGAAAGCTGCGTCTGGGTGTATTGGTATAACATAAGCATTACCTCTGATGAATCTAATTGATAATTTACATACTTACATTATACCATAATATGATGAATTATTCGATAAATACTGAGTATTTTCGTTCTCATTTACTGGCGGTTATTGGCTCTGCTGCAGGTAGAGAGCTCTCTGAGAAAAATAAGAGCGAATATCCATTTGGACTTTTTCAGTGGCCTCTCCCTGGGAAGGGGCTCCCCAACGGGGTGGGGTTAGCTGATGGAAACGGATAGGTTTGGCCCGCAGGGCCTAACCACCTAGACCTGGATCTAGATCTAGACCAACAGGGGCCTCCGGCCCCATTTCCCTCCATTTCGTCCGCACCACGCTCCGCCACCGTCACTCCGATTTTCAATCGGTAAACCAAAAAGGCACCCTGCCAAAAGCGGGATGCCTTTCTATGCATGATGTGCTTCAATTACACAATCTTTTCTCCATGGTACAGTTCACCGTCAATATCCGGTTTCACGCCGTAGCCGATGGACCATTCGCATTTATACTTAATCGCCTGGGCATGGATATTCTTCATGGCATCAATGGTCTTTACCACTTTGGCCGGAACGCCCATGACGAGGGAGTTCGGCGGAATGACGGTATTCTTTGTCACCAGGGCGCCGGCAGCGATGATGGAGCCTCTGCCGATTTTCGCACCGTCAAGGATGGTGGCGTGCATGCCGACCAGTACATGGTCTTCAATCTGGCAGGCATGGATAACAGCGCTGTGGCCGATGGTTACATAATCACCGATAATGCAGGGATTATCATCTGCCACATGGAGGCAGCAGAGGTCCTGCACATTGGAACATTCGCCGATAGAAATATAGTTTACATCACCCCGGGCAACAACGCCTGGCCAGATGCTGGCATACTTGCCGACCCGGACATCGCCGGAGAGGAATGTATGGGGAGCTACGAAAGCATTCTCATCAATCTGCGGCAGCTTGCCGTTGAATGCATTGGTGGATAAAGTATACATAACGATACCTCCTATAAATTTTTGCCAAATACATTTCGATATTTCGATGTATCCATTATACACCACCCTGTCCAGTTTTGCTATGATGTTTTTGGATTTTAATAGGTAATTATCACTTTTCTGCATAAGTTGTGTGCTCATCGGCCTGCCCCATGCGTTTGAATGGGGCTAAAGGTTGTGAGTGAACACCGCTTCGCTCGTTCACCGGGTGGTGGCTTTGCCAAGGCAAAGCCACCACCCGGTCGGGCCAGCGCAGCGGCGGAAGGCCCACAACCCTTATGTACCCTCCACCCATCTGGACCGCACACCCATCGGCATGCAAAAAAGCTGTGAAAGGGCATATCCTTTCACAGCTTCATTCATTATTTTACAACTTTCGCCGTATTTTCTTTCAGGTTCGGGAAATCGAGGGTAGCGAAGAGATCGAAGAGGGTTTCATTTCTCCGGATCTGCTGGATGCTGCCGTCCGCATGAACCATGATTTCCTGGTGCCGGAGGCGGCCATTGTAGTTATAGCCCATGCTGTGGCCGTGGGCGCCGGTGTCATGGATGACGATGAGGTCGCCGGTCCTGATTTCCGGCAGGGGCCGCTGGATGGCAAACTTATCGCAGTTTTCGCAGAGGGAGCCTACCACGTCGTATACATGGTCCTTCGGCGCATCGGCTTTACCAAGGACAGTGATGTGATGGTAAGCGCCATAGATGCCGGGGCGCATGAGGTCGGCCATGCAGGCATCGACACCGATATAATCCCTGTAAATGTGTTTGTAATGGATGGCCTTTGTAACGAGGAAACCGTAGGGTCCTGTGATGGCACGGCCGCATTCGAAGCAGATGCTGGTATGGTCGAAACCTTTGCCTGCCATCTTTTCGTCGAACAGCTTCTTTGCCCCCTCACCGAGGCCTTCAATATCTACGGGGTCCTGTTCCGGACGGTAAGGGATGCCGATGCCGCCGCCAAAGTCGATGAAGTCCACGGTGACGCCTTTCTTTTCGCGGATATCATTGGCCAGGTCAAACATCATATCAATGGTGCCAAGGAGGCCCGGCAGTTCCAGTTCAGCAGAAATCACCATGGTGTGGATGCCGATGTAGCCGATGCCTTTTTTCTTAGCCCAGTCTACGCAGGTCATGAGCTGGTCATAGGTCATGCCGTATTTCGCTTCTTCCGGCTTGCCGATAATGGCATTGCCCCTTGCCAGTTCGGGACCCGGGTTGTAACGGAAGCAGATTCTTTCCGGAACGATGTGGAGCCGTTCCAGGTCGTCCAGGTTGGACACGTCATCGAGATTAATAATGGCCCCCAGTTCATGGGCTTTGATAAATTCTTCATCCGGCGTATCGTTGGAAGAAAATACGATTTCTTCCCCTTTGATACCTACGGTTTCGGAAAGAACCAGTTCTGCCATGGAACTGCAGTCGGAGCCTACATTGAGGGTTTTCAGGCTCTTCATGATCCAGGGATTCGGTGTAGCTTTCACAGCAAAGTATTCATGGAAATTGGGATTCCAGGAAAAGGCTTTCTGCAGCCGCTTTACATTTTCAAGGATACCCTTTTCATCGTAAATATGAAAAGGTGTGCCATATTTAGCAGCTATATCACGGATTAATTCATCAGAAAATGGAATGGTCTTTTTATTCATATAAGGGGACCTTCTTTCTCTACTATACTTCTAAATCATCGAGAGTTAGTTTATTATAACATAGCCGCATAGTCTTTACTACTAAAAATCTCTATATTTTAATCGGAACAGATGAGACGGAGACCGAGGGGAATGGGACCGGAGGTCCTGAGGTCTAGATCTAGGTCTAGATGGTTGGGCCCTGCGGGCCGATTCCATCAGTTTCCATCAGCTAACCCCACCCCGTTGGGGTGGCAAGCGAACGGTGTTCGCAGGGAGCCGAAGGCGACTGAGAATACCGTGAGACGCTTCCCACCGGGCGCCCCTGCCCGACTTCGCTGGGAAAGTGTCTCACTGATTTTTCGCTCGCTTGCGCTCACTACAAAATCAGTTCGCTTACTTCCCCGAGGAAGGGGCCTCGGGCAGAGGCAATTTCACGTTCTTGGGGACAGAGTCTTCAGGGACCCATCTGCGGCGGAGCCGCGAATGGATAGCCTCCTTCCTCGGGAAGGCGAGGTGTCCTGCATAGGACCCTCGAGCCGGGCCCAAGTTGGTGCCTTTACTGCACACTAAGGCACCTTCCTTTCAGGGCCCGGCGGTGGCGCCGTAGGCGACGGAGGTTAGCCGATGGGTGAGCCGCAGGCTGATTCTTAGCTGCGCCAGCAGCTATTGGGTAGTCCCCCTTTCCCAAAGGGGGATGTCTGCGCAGCAGACAGAGGGATTCTGATGGTTTTTCTCACTTTCGATTTAAATGGCCTGTACGGCAGAACCCATCACCATCTCTCAGCCGTTGGCAGCTCTCTTCTGGGAAGAGAGCCTGCTGTAGAGTCAATCGCCTGTTTCATGGACAGAGTCGTCAGGATTCCATCTGCGGCGGAGCCGCTTATCGCGTCGAGTAGACGGAATCAGATTTCTCTGTCCGCCCCTCACGGAACCGTACGTGCGGTTTTCCCGCATACGGCTCTTCAAATAGTCTTTTCAATTCCATATCTGCACCATGATTCTTGGAGGGGATACATGTTCCGCCCATATTTCGCGAAACTTTTCCCATCCTAAGCTCTTACGTTGGCTTCTCTTATTCAGATATTTATGTGTCATGTACTTGGTAAACCGTACAAAGCCGGATATTCCTTCATAGTTTCCATTAACACCGTAATAACTGTAGTGCCCTCTGAGCTTTGCATTGAGATGGTCCACCATTTCGTGTACTGGCATATGCATATTTGCTTTCAGCCATTCCTTGACATTCTTCTTCTTTGTTTTCAGTTTCTTCTTGCTAGAGCGCACGCCAAGTCGGTATGTTCCGGTCCGAGTCCGAGTGTCATAGAACGTGAAGCCAAGAAAGTCAAATTCCTTGCCTCCCTCGCTATTTCTCCCAATGGGCAGTATCCGTGTCTTGTCTTTAGCAAGCTCAAGGCTATATCTGTCCAGTCTCTTTCCCAACACATCATAGACCTTTCGTGCATCCTCTTCGTATTCGAAGAGAACGAGAAAATCATCTGCATATCTGACATAGTACATTTCACCTTTCATACGAGGCTTTACAGTCTCCATCATCCAGGTATCCAGCACGTAGTGCAGATATACGTTGGCCAGTATGGGCGATATAAGCCCGCCCTGCGGCGTTCCTTTATCGCTCTCATAATATTTGCCTTCTTCCATAATCCCGCTTTTAAGAAATCTGACGGTGTACCGCAGAAAATTCTTGTCGGCTATGTCTCGGCTCAGGAATTCCATGAGCTGCTTTTGGTCCACGTTGTCAAAGAATCCTTTGATGTCTGCTTCCAATACCCAGTTCACGTTTCCTCGCATAATGGCCCGGTCAATCACACGGATTACGTCATGAGCACTCCGTTTCGGTCTGAATCCAAAGGAACAGTCCAGAAATCTTGGCTCGTAAACGGCTTCCAGTAAGTAAGCCATGACATACTGTACCAGCCTGTCTTCATAAGCCGGTATTCCCAATGGACGGCGTTTGCCATTTCCTTTTGGTATATATACCCTCTTTACTGGTTTGGGCCTGTACTGGAATTTCTTCATGGATTCCACCAGTTTACTGATGTTTTCCGTGACATTCCTGTCATAATCTTCCCTACTGACTCCATCAACTCCTGTAGCCTTGCCTTTTCTCTGTTTGAGATGGGCCGCATACAGTGTTTCTGCATTGACTCGATGCATCAGCCCTTCCACTCTTTCGTGGCCTGCTGATAGGAATCTAATCTCTTGTACATGTTTTGGCATTCTTTTGCAACCTCTTGTGTCTGAATGTTCTGCACAATAAGCACAACTATTTGCTGTTCCCTTCGCTCCATCCGCTTTCACAGACTTCCTTACTACTATGGAACAGTCCGACTCCTGCCGAAGTATTTGGGTCTCTCCTCTTCGTAGGATTCAATTCCCATACCTTGCGGACCTCGGCAGGTCTCCCAGGTACATACATAGTATCTTGCACACTCGCCATGCCCTTGGACCCCGGTGGCACCTGCATGTTTCTCGCTTAACGAACCATGCATTACAGTCTGCGTCCATCGAGAGAGAATCGACTGCCACTCATCATCGTTACGGGGCTGAATAAGCTTCACACTCACGGAGTCACCGCTTTGCATTACGGCTCTTGTGCTCCCCTGTCTACGCTTAGACTGCAACCTCACGATTGCAATCCCAAGACTAGGTACCAGCTGCCTGCTAAGCTTTGCTGGGTCATGGACTTGCACCACGGCTATACTATGTACGCCGAACTGGCGCACCTCGATCTCGATCTCGACCTCGATCTCACCTGTGCCGCCACCACCCCCTCAGTCACCTCAGCCACCTTTCATCCCCCCGCCGCAGGCCATTGCCCTTTCCTCTGCCCCTCTATGACGTTGTAACACCGTCATTGTCATTCACCAGAGAGATCTCTCGACTCATCGCAGCTGTAGCGATTTTTACAGACAACATCACTAAGCATGATGCCACCGCTCGAGATGACGATAAACGTATGGATTCAACCGGATGATAGCGGTTTTACGGAGGGAAAATCAAAAGGCGGCGCTGTATAAATTGTGCGCCGCCACCTTCCCCTCGGGCGAAGCCCGTTCCCCCTGAGCCACATTGCCCGCAGGGCATTACCCCTTAGCCACTTCTCACCATTCATGACTTACACTCAGCCATCAGAACGGCCTTAGAACCCTTTACCATCTCTCAGCCGTTGGCAGCTCTCTTCTGGGAAGAGAGCCTGCTGTAGAGTCAATTGCTCGTTTCAGGAACAGAGTCGTCAGGATTCCATCTGCGCCGCCAGCCGCTTTCCACGTCGATTTCGGCCTCGACCTCGATCTCATCTGCATCGCCGATTTTGCATAGAAAAAGCGGCGTCCGAAGACTCCGCTTTCTCTCCGTCTCTCTTATTTATTATCCGCATTGGATACGGCTTTCTTGCTGTATTCGTCGGTCCATTTCTGGAAATTGCCGTTGTCCGTATTTTCTTTGATCACTTCGTTGATCACAGCCAGCACATCTTCATTGCCCTTCTGCACGGCGGCGGCTGAATTCTTTACGGCATTCGGGAATTTCACATCAGAGAACATGAGGTCATCGTTGAAAACGAGGTACTGCTGTCCTACTATGCCTTCCACCACAAGGCCGTCCACTTTGCCCTGTTTCAGTTCCAGCACCACTTCCGGTACATGGGCGAGGCCTACGATTTTGGCATCTTTGATTTTTTCCTTGGCCAGGGCTTCCTGGGTGGTGGACTTCTGTACGCCGATAGTCTTGCCGTAGAGATCCTCGATGGTCTTATACTTATCGGCATCGGCCTTACGGATAATGACCTTCTGTTCTGTGGGCAGGTAATCCGCGGAGAAATCCATAGACTTCTTCCGCTCGTCCGTAGGATTGATGCCGGCAATGGCCACATCCACCTTGCCGCCGGTGAGAGAAGACAGGAGGGCCTGGAAATTCATATCCTGCACTTCCAGTTTTACGCCCAGTTTATCTGCCACCTTCTGGGCCAGTTCCATATCAATGCCGATGACCTTCTTTTCACCGGAAGAGGTATCTACGAATTCATAGGGGGGATAGCCGGAAGCGGTCCCCACCACCAGTTTTCCGCTCTTCTTGATCTTCTGCATCAGGGGGCTTTCCTTCTGGGTCTGCTGGGAAGAAGATTGGGAAGAAGAAGATCCACCGCAGCCGGCCAGTCCGATGGCAGCTGCCGCACAAAGGCCAAGGGCCAGGATTTTCAGTACTTTCTTATTTTTCATCATGTTCATGCACCTCTCCATATGGTTGAAATCGTTTTCTGTATTAACTTGGATAGATAATAGCATATTTATACAGTTATGTCAATAAATATTCATGAATTTTATTGAGCTTTAGGTGAGGTTGGCGAGCAGTCCAAACGGGGTGAATGGGGCTAAAGGTGGTGGGTTGGCATCGCTGCGCTCGCCAACCGGGTTGTAGCTTCAACGTCGCTACGCTCGTTGAAGCGGGGGCCGTTGGTTGGACAGCGGCTTTGCCGCTATTGATTAGCCTCCTTCCATCGAGTAGGAGGCGGGCTTCGGCCCGCCGACCTCTCACACCACCGTACGTACCGTTCGGTATACGGCGGTTCTTTAGTTTTCGCATTCCTGCTTATGCAAGTCTGCGATGATGTTGTTGTTTTCAGCAATCCTCACATGGATGGGCACTCCGGCATATCCTTGCTGTTCCGCAGCTGCTTTCTGCCAGTAGTCTTCTTTCTGAAGTTGTCTGCCTTTAAGCCCATGGTTGGTTACTTTCATTGACTAACATCTCCTAAAGTTCGGCCCTTCCCAGATGCCTATGAGCCATCTGGTACTATGGCCTCTGCTGACTTCTCACGGCAAATCTTATTTCAACCACAGCACAGCCCAGTAAATACAGCCTTATTCTGCTGTGTCCGTGAGATCTCCCCAGGTAAGAACGCACTCTTTCTCTCCATATATCCGCCACATGTACTCTGCAGGATTCCGTACAGCTATGGGACTTCAGTTTGTCATGCAACCTTATCCATCCTGCCGTAGCCTTATGTGGTTCTTGTACATCGGACCGGAGATTTGCCTGCACCTTCCTTCAGATTCCACCTCACGATGGACACCCTTGGTGTTCGGCTATGACCTTCCCGCTGTCGGGCGGTCTAGGGACTTTCACCCTTAAGAGTGCGCCCATGCTGGGCACAATCGGAAGGCGAAGGTCCTGCAGAGGACCTTCGAGCCGGGCCCACATTGGCGCCTTTACTGCACACTAAGGCGCCTTCCTCTTGAGGCCCGGCGGTGGCGCCGTAGGCGACGGAGGTTCGCTGTAGAAAGCGCCGCAGGCTGGTCTACCTCACGTCCCCGCTTTGGGAAGGCGTCGCCTTCCCAAAGCCACAACCCGGTCGGGCCAGCGAAGCGGCGCCCGACCCACAACCCTTAGCCCCATCCATCCGAGTGGCCCGCCGGCCCACCACCGTCACCATCAGCTCACCGCAATGGTCCAAATTCGGCCAGCACATAAAAATCCGGGAGTCATGCATAAACTTGCATGACTCCCGGATTAATCGATTACTCTAATTCCTTACTTGCTTGCTTTCTCCACGGCGATACGGCTGTATTCATCCACCCACTTGTCAAACTGTCCGGATTCCGTATCCTGTTTGATGATGTCATTGATGATTTTCACCACATCGTCATTTCCCTTCTGCAGGGCCACGGCGGAAACCTTTTTGGCCCCATCGAACTGTACATCCGCCAGTGCCAGGTCATCGTTGAAGATGAGGTACTGCTTCGTAACGACCCCTTCCAGTACAATGCCGTCAAGCTTGCCGTTCTTCAGCTGGAGGATGGCATCGGGCACGCTGGAAAGGCCGATGGCCTTTGCCCCTTCGATTTTCTGGGCTGTAGCTTCCTGTGTCGTCGACTTTTCGGCGCCGATGACCTTCCCCTTCAGATCGGCCATGGACTTGTATTCATGCTGGTTTTCCTTCCGCACCAGCAGTTTCTGTTCCGTCGGCAGGTAAATATCGGAGAAGGCCATGGCCTTTTCCCGTTCCGGTGTCGGCGATACGCCGCCCACTGCAATATCCACCTTTCCGGAGGTAACCGAAGAAAGGAGGGCAGAGAAGCTCATGTCCTGCACTTCCAGTTTCACGCCCAGTTTGTCAGCGATCTGCTTGCACATTTCCATGTCCAGGCCGATGACCTTCTTGTCCGGCGATTCCGCATCCACAAACACATAGGGCGGATAACCGGAGGACGTGCCTACAATCAGTTTTCCCCTCTGCTTGATGGTCTGCATCAGTTTACTCTGCTGCTGGCCTCCGGTGCTGCCGCTTTTGGCAGGCTCATTGCTGCTGCCGCAGCCCGCCATGGCCAGGGACCCCAGAAGGGCCGCCCCCAGAAGCATGAGTTTCATGGATTTTTTCATTATACTCTCCCTCTTTCTTCTCCATTACCCCTATGGGCAGGAAATCACTTGGACTGTGCGTTTTCGACGGCTTTCTTCGTCATTTCATCCACCCATTTATCGATGTTGCCGTTTTCCTGGTTTTCTTTGATCACTTCATTAATCACCGCAATCACATCATCGCTTCCCTTGGGAACAGCCACAGCGGAACCGCCGGAATATTTATCGAAATAAATATTCGTGGCCGCCAGGTCATCGTTGGTCACCAGGTACTGGCCACCTACGATGTTCTGTACCGGCACCGCATCCACCTTGCCCTGCTTCAGCTCCAGCAGTGCGTCCGGTACTTTGGCCAGCGCCACGATCTGGGCATTGGGGATCTGGGATGTGGCCAGCTTTTCCTGGATCGTAGATTTCTGTACAGCGATTTTCTTTCCGGAGAAATCGGCCAGGGTCTTATACTTTCCTGCATCTTCCTTACGGACCAGAAGTGTCTGCTTTCCTTCCAGATAGTTATTAGAGAAATCAACGGTCTTTTTCCGTTCCTCCGTAGGGTTGATGGCAGAAATGGCGATATCCACCTTCCCCGTGGTGATGGAGGACAGGAGAGACTGGAAAGTCATATCCTGGACCTCCAGCTTTACTCCCAGTTTCCGGGCCACAGCCTCCGCAATCTTCATATCGATGCCATCGATTTTCTTCTGGTCCTTCACCGATGTATCCAGGAATTCATAGGGTGGAAAACCGGAAGCCGTACCTACCACCAGTTTACCATCTTTCTTGATTTTCTGCATAAGGGCGCTCTGGGAAGAGCTGCCTGCCGGAGAGGAAGCTGCCTTCTGGCTTCCGCTGCCTCCGCAGCCTCCCATAAGAATGACCCCTGCCGCTGCCAGTCCAAGAACTGCTGCTTTCATTACTCTATTCATAGTGCCGCCTCCTGTATAAAATTGCATCGATTTCTTATAAATATACATCTATATGAAATAAAATGCAACTAGTGAAAAGTGACTGAGGTGAGGGGCGCACCAATCACATAGAGCAGTGAATTATATAGTTGGCGGCAAAGACGCAGGAAGGCTCTACCTCGAAGAAGCAGAATCTGCTAAGTGAATGATGGAGCAGCAATCGGTGCTGTCTGAAGTCTGGTTGTCTCACGTCTATCAGCTGACCCTCCTCCACCAATTCACTGCATAAAAAAAACCGTCCCGAAGGACGGTTTTTTATTTATTTTCTATCATTTTTATTCTTGTCATACAGTACCAGGAGGCCTTTCAGCGTCAGCATGGGATCCACCACATCGATGGTACGGGAAGACTTGGCGATGAGGGTAGCCAGGCCGCCGGTGGCAATGACTTTTACATTCGGTTCATTCAGTTCTACCTTGATGCGGTTTACGATTTCATCGATCTGCCCTACGAAGCCGTAGTATATGCCGGCCTGCATGGCGGAGACCGTGTTGCGGCAGATGATTTTCGGCGTCTTCACCAGTTCGATACGGGGCAGCTTCGATGCTCTCTGGAACAGGGCTTCCATGGAAATGCCAATGCCCGGTGCCACAGCGCCGCCCAGGTAATTGCCTTTGGTATCCACTACGCAGAACGTGGTGGCCGTACCCATGTCGATAATGATGAGGGGGCAGTCATATTCGGCAATCGCTGCCACCGCATTGACGATACGGTCGGCACCCAGTTCTTTTGGGTTATCGTAAAGGATATTCAGACCGGTCTTGATGCCGGGGCCCACCATGATGGGTTTCGTATGGAAATACCGCTGGCACATGGTTTCCAGAATCGGAATAATTGGCGGTACAACGGTGGAAATGATGACATCTTCCACATCTTTGAATTCCAAACCGTTCAGATGAAACAGGGTTCCCAGAAGGGCAGCATAGCCATCAGCGGTCTGCAGGGTATCCGTCGCCACCCGCCAGTGGCGGATAAGCTTTCTTTCCTTGTATACACCACAGACAATATTCGTATTCCCTACATCAAAAGCAAGAAGCATCTGAATCTCCTCCGAATCAATGACAGAATGTCACAGTTTTGTTCTCATCAAGTGTATAATGCACGTCCCGTTCTGTCAAGGGAATCCATAACAAATTGCATAAATTCTCGCAAAGTTTTATATCATTTCGAAAAGTCATAGATTATATGATATGTATCAGCTATGACGCTGGCGCGGTCAAGCGGTACGACGTTTGGGGCCCTGGGCTGATCAGGCCCTGCGGGGAAATAAGATCGAGATTGAGACCGAGATTGAGGGGAATGGGGCCAGAGGCCCTAGGGGGATAGATTCAGGTCCAGGTCTAGATCTTCAGCGGCTCCGCCGCGGATTTCATGTGACAGACCAGCGTGCGACCCTGTGGAGCTTTTAGCTGCCGGATCCAGTGGCCAGGTGACCAGGCCCTTCGGGCAAATGAGACCGAGATCGAGGCCGAGATCGAGGGGAATGGGGCCGGAGGCCCCGGGAATCCGGATTCGGACCATCGGCGGTGAAGCCGCTAACGTCAATACATAAGGCGGCGCTATAGTATTTACGCGGCGCCACCGCCATTCCTCATTCCTGTTATTTCTCATTTCCCAACAAAAAAGGCCGCAGGCTGCGGTCTTTTTTTCGTACTATCAATGTTCCGTAGATGCCTAGTAGCCGGCCTGGTTCAGGGACTGGCGGATCCGGGTGCCCAGGATGACACCCAGTACCACTTTGATCAGGTCAAACGCTACGAAGGGGAATACGGTGAGAGTCAGTGCTGTCCACAGGGGCATTTCTTTTCCCAGGCCGAAATGGAAGTATCCCATGAACCATACAAGGCCCAGAAGATAGCAGCAGATGAGTCCCAGCACCGCGGCGGAAACCTGGCGGAGGAAGTGGCCCTTTTCAGCAAGCCGGAATCCGGAAACCCATGCCATCACCACGAACCCCAGGTAGTAGCCGCCTACAGGGGAAAGGAAAATGCCGGCTCCTGCTTTGCCCATGGTGAGAATCGGAACGCCCATAAGCCCCAGGAGGAGCCAGAGCCCTATGGAAATGGCCCCCCATTTCCGGCCCAGTACACCACCGGCCAGGGCACAGACGAAACTTTGGAGAGTAATCGGCACCGGACCGATGGGGAACGTGAACTGGGACAGAATCGCCATAATTCCCGCAAATATGGCGGCACTGATCATATTATGCATTTTTTCTTTTTCCATAGGAATCCTCTTCTCCTTCTTTGGCTTACCGTCCGTGATTCAGACATGAAGAGTGAAATGCCCGGAACGGCTGCTGCTTACGTCAATCCCAAACTCTAAAAACTGGGACCTCTTCTTAACAGGGCACCAGCCCGGTGCCCTTCTTTGAATATGCAGTTTTTACCGTTTTGGTATCGGTGCATCAATGGGGCGGATGGATACATCCCCCGCCAGCACTCGGGTCACCGCCTTACCGGTATCCACGAGAAGGCATCCGTCCTTATCGATGCCTACAGCCTTTCCGGTATAGCTGTCATCGCCGAAAATGACCCGTACTTCCTGGCCGATCGTAACAGAAAGGGATTTCCAGTCTTCCAGAACCTTGTCAAATCCCTCTTCCTGGGCCACTTTGTACTCTTTTTCCAGTTCATAAAGGACCGCAGCCAGGAGATCTTTCCGGGATACATCGATGCCTTCATTCAGGAAGGAAGTCGCCGTTTCCCGTGCTTCTTCCGGGAAATCGTTCTTCTTCATGCCCGTATTGATGCCGATGCCGATGATGATGTAATCAATTTTTTCCATGGAAGCTGACATTTCCGTCAGGATGCCCACCATCTTCTTGCCGTGGTACAGGATATCGTTAGGCCACTTGATGCCCGCATCCTTCAGACCCATGCGGCGGATACCCCGGCATACGCCAATGGCAGCCAGCAGCGTACATTTGGCTGCTTCCATGGGGAAGAACTTCGGACGAAGGATGAGGGAGAACCAGATGCCCTTGGCGAAGGGGCAGTTAAATTTCCGTGTCAGCCGGCCATGGCCATTTGTCTGTTCTTCGGCAATGACGATGGTCCCCTCTTCCGCCCCTTTCCTGGCGATTTCCTTGGCTTCATCGTTGGTGGATGAAGTCGTTTCCAGGTACACCACATGGCGTCCGAAGGTTTCAGTATGAAGGGCACTCTCGATTTCCAGGGGTGTCAGGAGATTGGGTGCATAAATGAGCCGGTACCCCTTTCGGGTGCTGGATTCAAAAATATAGCCCCTCTCTTTCAATACGTTAATATGTTTCCAGATGGCTGTGCGGGAAACATGCAGGTCCCTGGAAATCTGCTGTCCCGATACAAATTGTCCATTTGCCTTTCTGAAATACTCCAGAATCTCGTTTCTCATAAAACGCCTCCTATATCTGTATAGATGATACCAGCAGCGCCGGAAATACTTTCTTTCCTGGCTGTACTATTTTCTCTAATTATAGTCAGTTGTAAACCATTAGTCAACCTCATTTATCATGTGCATTGACATTGTTTAAGATCGAGATTGAGTCAGTCAGCCTGCGGCGCAGATAGAGTACGGTTGGAGTCACTGAGAGCAAGGCCTTGAGCCTTGGGCATTGAGCTGGTCAGGCCCTTTGGGCCACAACCTTCTCCGCGGTTCTCGCCGTAAATGCACCCCTATTCCCGCTTCGCGGGAATTTCCCCCGGAGGGGAAAGCATGTTTCAGGAAAGCCAGGGAAGCGAAAAGTTCCCGCCGTTCAAACGCCCGCTCATTCATTTATCCCCTGGCTCGCAGGGCCTGATCAGCTCAAGGCTCAAGGCTGAATGCTCAAGGCCCTTATACGTTCGCACGCTGCATAATAAAAAGCTCCGGAGATGGATTTATCTCCGGAGCTGCCTTGTCACAGGATATAGTTTGAAATATCGATATTTTCCGTAATCTGTCCCAGCTTTTCCTTTACATAGGTACTGTCAATGGTAACTTCTTTATTTTCCAGGTCCGGCGCATCGAAGGAGAGATCCTCCAGCACCCGTTCCAGGATGGTATAGAGTCTTCTGGCTCCGATATCTTCCGTTTCTGAATTGACCCGGGATGCGATTTCTGCAATCGTATCCAGCGCGTCTTCCCGGAATGTCACCTTCACCCCTTCTGTTTCCAGAAGCGCCGTGTACTGGCGGATGAGCGCCTGTCTCGGTTCTGTCAGGATCCGGCGCAGGTCTTCCTTCGTGAGGCTGGAAAGTTCTACGCGGATAGGGAAACGGCCCTGCAATTCCGGAATGAGGTCACTGGGTTTAGAAACGTGGAAAGCGCCGGCAGCCATGAAGAGGATGTGATCCGTCTTCACCTGGCCGTACTTTGTCTTCACCGTAGCCCCTTCCACGATGGGGAGGATGTCCCGCTGCACCCCTTCCCGGGATACATCGGGACCGCCGGATGAACCGTGGCGTCCGGCGATTTTATCGATTTCATCAATGAAAATGATGCCCCGTTCCTCCGCATAATGGATGGCCCGGTCCTTCACCACTTCCATATCCACCATTTCGTCCGCCGCCTCTTCAGCCAGGATTTTCTTTGCATCCCGGACGGTGACTTTTTTCTTCTTCATCTTTTTCGGCATCATGCTGGTGATCATGATGGAAATCTGGTTGGCCTGCTCATTGTCAGACTGGGGAGCGCTCCCTCGGTCTTCCACTTCGATTTCAATCTGCCGGTCATCGAGTTCGCCGCTCCTGATCCGCCGCAGGAGGTCAGAGCGCCGTTCCTTTTCTCCTTCATCCTGGGGCGCTTCCTGTTTCTTCTCGCCGAAAATGATATCCATGGGACTTCTGGTCTCCGGTTTTTTCGATGGCCACATGGCTTCCCCGATGCGGCGCACCGCTTCTTCCTCCGCATCCCGGCCATGGCGGGAGGATTCTTCTTTTTTCACAAGCCGAACCGCTTCTTCTACCAGGTCCCGTACCATGGATTCCACATCCCGGCCTACATAGCCCACTTCCGTGTACTTTGTGGCTTCCACCTTCACAAAGGGGGCATGGGTGAGAGAGGCTATGCGGCGGGCAATCTCTGTCTTGCCCACTCCCGTAGGCCCGATGAGAAGGATGTTCTTCGGGCTGATTTCCTTTGCAATCTCCGGGGAAAGGCGGCTCGCCCGCCAGCGGTTTCGAAGGGCCACAGCCACAGAACGCTTTGCTTCTTTCTGTCCCACAATGTACTGGTCCAGATATTCTACAATTTTACGAGGTGTCAGTTCATCCATCAGATTTCCTCCACAATTACATTATGGTTTGTATATACACAGATATCCGCCGCAATATGGAGCGACTTCTCCGCAATCTCCCGGGCCGAGAGATTTGTGGACTGGGCCAGGGCCCGGGCTGCGGCCAGGGCATAGTTGCCGCCGCTTCCGATGGCCAGAATGCCATCGTCCGGCTCAATGACTTCCCCACTGCCGGAAACGAGGAACAGGTGCTCCCCATCTGTAAGAATCAGGAGAGCTTCCAGTTTCTGAAGCACCCGGTCACTGCGCCAATCCTTGGCAAATTCCACTGCCGCCCGGACCAGGTTCCCATTACAGTCACGGAGCTTGGATTCGAATTTATCAAAAAGGGAAAATGCATCGGCCACGGAGCCCGCAAAACCGGCAATGATTTTCCCATGGTACAGACGCCGTACCTTACGGGCTGTATTCTTCATGATCACCGCATTGCCCATGGTTACCTGTCCATCGCCGGCCATGGCGGTGTGGCCATCTTTCTTCACCGCCAGAATCGTTGTCGCTGTAAACATAGTACCTCCTGTCATGAATATAACAAATACTCTATGGTTCACTGCCAGAGGGCAGCTTGATTGTCATACCTTTATCTATTATACGTTACGGGGGTAGAAAATGACAGGAGGCTATAATGAGATCGAGGTCGAGACTGAGGGGATCCGCCTGCGGCGCTGTCATTTGGCTGAGAACCGTGCGAACGGACAGAGGCTTCTAGCTGTTAGCTGCTAGCTTCTAGGAAAATGGCCAGCCTGCAGCGCTTTCGTTTGAATATGAGTCGTACGAACATATGCGGGCATTGAGCCTTTAGCCTTGAGCATTGAGCTGGTCAGATCCTTTGGGCGGGAACCTGCTCTGCGGCTCTTGCCGTAAATGCACCCCTATTCCCTCTTCGCGGGACTTTCCCCAGAGGGGAATGCAGGTTTTAGTTTTCTGGCCCCCACTGTAGGAACTGCCGAAGGCTGATTATCTCGGTCTCGACCTCGACCTCATCGCCCCCACCTTGCATTCCCTATGCCCGTCGAGTAAGATAGAAAGGACATAGTAAAAAAGGATGGGATCCATATGGCAGACGAAATTGTTCAGATTACAGATCCGGAGAAAATCCGGCAGCATATACGGGATATTTACAGCAAGAACCATTTCATGGCTGATTATTTCCACATTCACATCGATGAAATTCACTGCGGCAGTGTAACAGTAAGCCTGAAGACAGACCCGTCAAAGCACAATAACCACACCGGCCGCCTCCATGGCGGGGTCCTTGTGGCCCTGGCCGATTCGGTTACCGGCGTCACCAGTGCCTCTGTGGGCGCTTCGGTGGTCACCGTATCCATGACCATGAATTTTATCCGTAACGCGAAATCCGGAGAAACGATACGGGTCACCAGCCACATCACCCACCGCGGCAGAAAGACCATTGTCATTGAAGCCAATATGTACGATGAGGAAAATCACCTCATGGCCAATATCCTGGCCACCATGATGGTGATGAAGCCTTTCCCGGAAATTCCGGAACACTGGGAAGGATGAGAGAAGCCTGCGGCGAAAAAAGATTTGAGAATTGAGTGCTGAGAATTGAGGCCAGGCGGCTTCACCGCAACCCGGTCTCATAAGGCGGCGCTTCCTGATTTGTGCGCCGCCGCCACCACTCCTCACTTCTCACTTCTCGCTTTTCCTTCACTCATCTGTACGACACTTATCCACATAGAAAAAACACCCAAAACGGCTTTCCCGTTTCGGGTGTTTTTTTGGTGCCATCTCCCCAGGAGTACAGCCCTTATCTATGACGTATCAGATTTTAGCCAGTGCCTGTTCCACGTCTTCCAGGAGGTCATCGATATTTTCGATGCCCACGGAAATACGGACCGTGCCCGGGGTGATGCCGGCAGCTCTCTGGGCTGCTTCATCCAGCTGCTGGTGGGTAGTGGATGCCGGATGGACTACGAGGGACTTGGAATCCCCTACGTTGGCCAGATCCGAGAAAATATCCAGGTTGTCGATAAATTTCCGGGCTGCCTGGAAGCCGTCTTTCAGTTCAATGGAGAAGATGGACCCTGCGCCTTTAGGCAGGTATTTCTGCTGGAGCTTGTGGTACGGGGAAGATTCGAGGCCCGGATAATTGACCTTGGCCACCTTCGGATGTTTTTCCAGGTATTCCGCCAGCTTCTGGGCGTTCGATACATGCCGTTCTACGCGGAGAGACAGAGTTTCCAGGCCCTGGATGAAGAACCATGCGGAAATGGGGGAAATGGCAGCGCCCGTATCCCTAAGGACTTTCGCCCGGATGCGGGTAACAAAGCCGGCCCCCGGTACGTCTTTGGCGAAGTTAATGCCGTGATAGGAAGCATCGGGATTGGCGAAATGGGGATACCGCTCCGGCTGGTTCCAGTCGAACTCACCATTTTCAATGATGGCGCCGCCCAGTGTGGTTCCATGGCCGCCGATGAATTTCGTGGTAGAGTGGATGACGATATCCAGTCCATGTTCCAGTGGCCGGAAGAGGTAAGGGGTGGCAAAGGTATTATCGATGAGAACCGGCAGATTGTGGGCATGGGCGATATCGCGGATGGCATCGAAGTCAGGGATATTGATGGCCGGGTTTCCCAGGGTTTCGATGTAAACGGCCTTTGTCTTCTCTGTGATGGCAGCTTCGATTTCTTCCGGATGGTCCGGGTTCACGAAACGGGTATGAATGCCCAGCTGGGGCAGGGTGTCTGTGAACAGTTCATAGGTGCCGCCGTAAAGGGTGGAAGCGGAAACGATCTCGTCACCGGCACCGGCAATATTCAGGATGGAATAGGTCACTGCCGCAGCGCCACTGGCTACAGCAAGGCCTGCTGTGCCCCCTTCCAGTGCTGCCAGCCGCTTTTCCAGTACATCCTGGGTGGGGTTCGTAAGGCGGCCATAGATAAATCCCGGTTTCCGAAGGGCGAAGAGGTCCTCCCCTTCCTGGGCATCATGGAATACGTAGGAAGTGGTCTGGTAAATAGGCACTGCCCGGGCTCCTGTGGTGGGATCCGGTACCTGTCCTGCATGCTGCTGAAGTGTTTCGAAACGATATTTCTTTGCGTCTGCCATAATTGATTCCTCCAATGATTGTAAATTGTATTTTATCTGCTCACTGCCTGTGTATCATTCCGTAAATCAATCAAAGTCCTACATCGGAAACCCACTGTCATATCCTGCTCCTCCTCTGTCTTAAGGTTTTTACTGCCAGACCGGAGTCCGGCGGTCTCAAGGCATTTCCTGTATGCCCCTGCGCTGTAACGGGCGTCTCCCGGATATTACACACTTTTATTTTCCATTGAATTTGAAAGGAAAATAAAAAACTCCCATCCTTTACCAGGACGAGAGACTCGTGTTTCCACCTAATATTCATGCCATTGTCACCAAAGGCACCTTATGGGGTACTTGATTGCCGCATACCCTGACCCTGTATCGGGAGTCCCCGGGAAAGCCTACTCTTCTTTCGGCCTTCCAAACTCAGAAATGCACTTCAGTCCCCTATCCATATCCGCTTCCACTCTCCGGACTCGCTAAGCTGTTTTCAGGAACCTACTCTTTTCTTCCTCGTTTGAAGTTGAGTTAACTGTATCATGGGATAGAAAGATTGTCAAGAAGAAATTCAAAAATAACCTGCGGCGCGAGTAAGAAGTGGCTGAAGGGTAACGCCTGGCGGCGAAGTGGCTTAAGGGGAATGGCCTGCGACCAAGGGGGTGGTGCGGCGCACAATTCATATAACGCCGCATTATGAATTCTGATTGCGGCTTTAATATAGTCAGGGGCCTGCTGACTCTATCACTAAAAATATAATTAACCATGCAGGGGGGCTAAGAGATAGTGGAAGCGCCACAGGTTGACCAGCTAAAAGGTAACAGCCAGAAGTTAAAAGCCCTTGAGCATTTGGCCGCTTACTTATTCACTCGTTCTCCGGCCCAAAGGGCCTAACCAGCTCAAGGCTCATTGCTCAAGGCAACCATACATTCACAGACACGCAGCTGCGCTTGCTGTCCATCTGCCTGCCGTACGGCACGGATGAAGGCGGCTATTTTCTCCGGGTCCTTCCCCTTCCGGTCTTCGTATTCCACACCGGAAGAGACATCCACCATATCCGGATGGACTTTATGTATGGCCTCTCCCACATTGGCCGCCGTCAGTCCGCCGGCAAGGATCCACTTCCTTCCCTTTCTGGGAAGGGCAGAAAGCCGATTCCAATCAAAGGATTTCCCGCTTCCCGGCTGGGCCGCATCGAACAGCCAGGCCGCCACACGGCCACCTTCCTCCATGTCCGGTGCCCCTTCTTTCATATTCACCGCCCGGATAACGGGAATGTGGATCCCTTCAAAAATCCGGGGATTCAGGGTCCCATGGATCTGGATATAGTCGAACCCCGCCTTCTCTATGGCCTCCACCTGCTCCATAGAAGGAGACACGGTGACCGCGGTCTTCCTGATTTTCTCCGGAACTGCCTTCATAATGGCCGCGGCTTCCGTGAGAGATATATTTCGTTTACTTTTGGGACAGAAAAGAATCATGCCCATGAAATCCACCTCTTCCGGTGGAAGATACTTCGTTTCTTCCGGCGAAGTAATGCCGCAGATTTTGATCTTTGTTCTCATAGATGCTGTCCTGTATGAATGTAAAATGGACGATGGAAAAATGAAAAATAGTGGTGGCGTCGCAAAAAAGGCAGCGGCCTTTGGACGTGGCTCTGTCCCATGGACAAGGTTCTGCCTGACGGCAAAGCTGTGGCCTGCGGCCAGGGGTGATGGCGGCGCACAAATTATATAGCGCCGCCTTATGAGACCAGCCCGCGGCGAAGCCGACTGGCCTCAATTCTCTTCACTCAATTCTCAAATCTTTTTCCACCGCAGGGCCTGACCGCCTGGATCCAGACCTGGCTGCTAGACCTAAATCAATCCTGGGCCACGCCGGTGACGATATCGATCTTCATGGTCTCCAGGGACATGCCCGTGGTGTATTCGATTTCCTTCTGCACATGGTCCCGCATGGTATGGATGGTCCGCTTGATTTCCTGGGGTGTACCGCTTCGAACAGTCACATCGAGCCGCAGGATCAGTCCGTTCACCTGACTTTCACTCTTCTTGCTCTTTACGTGGCGGATCCGGATTTTCTTCAGATTCCGTACGGCGTAACGGACCAGGTCCTCTATGACCCGGTCAGAAAAGGTCAGTTTTCCGTAATAGCTGAAAACCGGCCGCACCACGGACCGTTCATTCCATTCACTGAACCGCTTCGGCTCTTTTTTTCGGTTTCGAAGGAACCGGAGCGGGTCTACCATGTACCCTTTGAAATAGGGTTTGAGCTCCATGGTGGGCACAGGAATCACATGCTTACCTTCCTTATGCCGGGCCTCGCTGGCTTTCAGCATATCCTCAGGCTTCGCCACGTCTTCGATGCGGATATACTTCGACGGCATAGGAAGATCCAGGGCCTTCGCAATGGTCACCACCATCCGGTCCGACGTACCGAGGATGAGAACCCGTTTCGGATTGATTTTTCGGAGCGCATCGCGTACTTCATCCCGCTGTTCCTTATCCCAGAATATGGCCCGCCGCACAGCCTTCAGTCGGCTCGCTTCCCGTTTCGCCGATTTGCCCGCCACAATGCGGCTGTGATAAATCAGGATACCGTCATCAATAATGCAGGACGCCTTATTTTCATAGGCAATCACCAGGGCCCGGTCACTCTTCCCCGTCCCTGGCGGGCCATAAAATCCAATGGTTTCCATGGCATAGCTCCTTTCTTCACTTTGTTTTATCCATTATATCATGGAAGGGCCGTACAAGAGAGCCTGCAATGCCTGTATAGAGGAGCAGCATGCATTCGTGCGGAGACTTGAGCGCCTTAAGCTGTGCAGGTCCCTTGGACCAGGGAAGCGCTGATTAATTCGCAGAGTCAGATTTCATAAGGATTTTTATGCACTGCTTCGTCATAAATCGGCCAAGGGTAAAAGGAAGGCGCTTTTATGTGCAGAGAAAGCGCCAACTTACCTTGGCTCAGCAGTCCTATGCAGGACTGCTGCCTTAAATAGCTCGCTATTCGCGTCGAGTTATTCCTCGCATTGCATAAAAATCCAAGAATGAAATCTGGCAACGATTTAATCAGTGCTTCCCTAGATCCATCCGTTCTCTTCAGCTCTCCCTCAGCCACCGCAGCCACCTTTTCTTATGCCTTGAACAGAGCATAAAGATACAAAAAGGCCATGAAAGCATATCCGCTCTCACAGCCCTTTCATTTCTATTCTTCCCCTACGATCTGGACTTCCGTATGAAGGTCTACGCCGTAATTCTCTTTCACCTTTCGCTGCACATCGTGGATGAGATGAAGCATATCCTCGCAGCTGGCGTGGCCATTATTGATGAGGAAGCCCGCATGCTTTTCGCTGACCTGGGCATCTCCCACTGCATATCCCTTAAGCCCCAGTTCCTCGATCATCTGGCCTACGAAGTGGCCTGCCGGCCTCTTGAACGTACTGCCGGCACTCCGCTTTTCCAGGGGCTGCTTCGTCCGCCGCCGATGGTTCAGGTCATCCATGAGAGCCCGGATATCCTTCTTATTCCCCTGCTTCAGAGACAGGGTGATGTCTACGATGACCTCGCCATTTTCCATGAACAGGCTGTGACGGTAGGAATAGCCGATGTCATGGCTGTCATAGGTGATGAGGTCCCCCTTAGCATCACAGGTGGTGGCGGAAACGATGATTTTCGACATTTCTCCGCCATAGGCGCCAGCGTTCATATAGGCTGCGCCGCCGATGGTGCCCGGAATGCCGCTGGCAAATTCCATGCCCGAAAGTCCATTCTCATAGGCCGCCTGGGCTGCCTGGGCCGTAGAAACGCCGCTGGACACTTTCAAAAGGTTACCGTTCTGTTCGATTTTATGGAGCCGTCCGGTAAAAATGACTACCCCACGAATTCCCTTATCCCGTACCAGCAGGTTCGCTCCTCCGCCCAGGATAAAAACGGGAATATGATTCCTGTGGGCCAGCTTTGTCACTACGCAGAGTTCCTCCGCCGTCTTCGGCACCAAAAAACAATCCGCCGGGCCGCCGATACCAAAAGTGGTATGACGGCTCATGGGTTCATTGATTTTTATCTGCTTTTCATCTAAAACATTAGTAAAAATCTGTGCATATTCTTTATTCATACATGTCCCTTTTCCATTGAAATAATTACTCATATTATTATAAATTTGCCCGATGGTATCGTCAATGGAAAACGTGAAATTGGTATGTGTCAAGGTTTTCTCGGTACTTTATTTGACAGTCGACGTTATCAGGTTTCCCAGCCTCTGCTTTCTCAATAAATCTGTATCGCTTTAGCAAGCTGGCCCATCGGAGTTGAAGTCGCTCCATATACGCCTATACGGCCTTCCAGGCACCCGGGACGGTAATTCCGTGCGTTCCTGTGCCATTTAGCGTCCCTGGCGGCTTTGCGGTTCGTTTTTACGGCTGCTACGACCGCCTTATGCATCTGCCGGTCCATCTTCTTGTAGGCTTTGCCTGCAGCACAGTAAATCAGGGCTTTTTCCAAAGTGTCATTCTGGGTAGCAGTAATCAGCGTGCCTATTGAATCCATACCTATCCTGCACCAGCTGCGCCCCTGCTTTTTCAGACGGTAGCTATAGCGTCGGTGGTTGCTTTCAGCTGCCCCCAGTTGGATATCGGTTCGGATTCCGCGCTCCCGGATGCCCGGGATATAGTCGGCGTTGCGACTCAGATAGTCTGCCAGTCTCCGTACCTGCTCGGCCTGTTCTTCTGTTTCTGCGTAGCTGGCAGCCGCATCCAGATATGGCTTCATATCTGTGATGACATTTCTGCTCTTATTCAGTTCAAGCACGAATTTATCGATGAATCCACGTGGGCAGAAGCTGAGGCGGGTCCGCACTTTCTCATTCACATGGTATCTGTCCCGGAAATGGTAATGTGTCTTGCATCCCTCGACTATATCGTCGAAGTCACCGAAATTATATCCTGCTCCGCCATCCCCGTTGGAAAGTACTGTAATCTCGCTCAGATTGTACCGGCCATGCACCCACACCTTGACGAGTTCAACCAGCCTTTTCCTATCCGTTCCAGAGAAGCAGTTGTACCCTGTCAGTCTCGAACGTTTCCCATTCTTCTCGACGCCCTCATAGACCTGGATTCGGTGAAGTTCTATGTTCTGGCCGCCTTTGGTATCGGTGTCGGGGTCCGCCTGCTGCTTCATTACAATCCCATCGCCCTCAATAGCCAGCAGCCCGTCCTCCGGTACTCTCTTCTCGGCCTGCTCCATAGCTGCATCTGCTGCTTCGTATTTTCTGACCATTTGGGCGGCAGCGCGGCTGAGATTTGAAACTGTCTGATGTGAAATATCCGTCTGGGTCAGAATTTTCACGATATGGCTCACATTACGGAACTGGGTAACCTGGGTAGCCTGCGCAATGCGCAGAATCACTCCCATGCTATAGTGACGGGAAGGCAGAAATCCAAATTTCTTATCTAACGGGTAAAATCCCTGCTTTCCGGCCATCTCCAGCCGCCTCCGCTTGTAGGTGACAGGACCAAACAGGCAGTATATGGTTCTGGAATCCCGCCGGGAAATCCGCCACCCCTGAGGCTTGTAGACCCTATCGTACAGCTCGCCATCGATCATTTCGAAGGCCGTCGCCACAAGAAGGCCAAAGAGTTCCGTGAAGAGGTGCCAGAGAACCTGCTCCATGGCCAGTGAATCCTTAGAATCCTTGATACTCTTGAGAATTTCCTCCTGAATAAAAGGTTTGAAAAGTTCGATATTCTCTGATAAAATGCTCATTGGGAAGAGTCCTTTCTTTTGATTTTGTCGCAAGGAAATTATAACATTTCCATCAAAGGGGACTCTTCCCTTTTCTATCCAGCAGGGGAGAAATCCTCTACCGAGAAACATTTTACACTAAGGTGAAATTGTCCTGTGGTAATTGGGATATAACCGGGAAATAGACCTTACGGAAACAAAAGAACCGCAGGATATTTCCCACGGTTCTTTCCAGGTTGTCAAAATTTCAGGTTGTTATTATTTCTTTTCTACCAGTTTCAGGTCTACGGCAATGTTCTTTTCTACGTTTTCACCCTTAGCCAGTTTGATGGCGGTTTCTACGCCGATTTCACCCATCTTATCCGGCTGCTGGGCAATGGTAGCTGCCATGGAACCATCGTTGACAGCTTTGATGCCGTCATCGGTGCCATCGAAGCCGATGATGAAGATCTGCTTATTAGCTGCTTTAGCAGCACTTACAGCGCCGAGGGCCATTTCATCGTTTTGGGAGAAAATAGCCTTTACGTCAGGATTTGCCTGGAGAATGTTTTCAGCAACGGTGAGGCCTTTGGAACGGTCGAAGTCAGCGTTCTGTTTTGCAAGGACCTTCAGTTTGCTGTCCGCAATGTTATGGAAGCCCTGGCCTCTTTCACGGGTTGCGGATGCGCCGGGGATACCTTCCAGTTCTGCTACCGGAGTGCCTTCACCCAGTTTGGAAACGATATATTCTGCTGCCATTTCGCCGCCTTTGACGTTGTTGGAAGCGATGTGGGCAGCGACTTCGCCCTTATCAGCGGAGCGGTCAATGGTAATAACCGGAATCTTGGCCTTATTGGCTGCCAGTACGGAGTTGGAGATTGCAGCAGAGTCTACCGGGTTAACGATAAGTACGCTGATATTTCCCTGGAGCAGGTCGGCGATATCATTGGACTGTTTAGCCGGATCGTTCTGGGCATCTACGATCTTTACGTTGACGCCTGCTTTGTCAGCAGCTGCCTTTACGCTGTTGGCCATGGTCACGAAGAACGGGTTGTTCTGGGTGGATACGGAGAAGCCAATGGTAATCTTTTTGTCACCGGATGCGGAGCCGGCAGCCTTCTTGTCAGAAGAAGAGCCGCAGCCTGCGACGGAAATGAGAGCTGCGCCGATAAGAGCAGCTAATGCGATTTTCTTTAACACTTGTTTTCCTCCTTAGTTTTTCTTGCGATCCATAAGTACTGCGAGCAGAATAACGATGCCTTTGACAACCTGCTGGTAGAAGCTGGATACATTTAATATGTTAAGGCCATTATTCAGGGTACCGATGATGAGTGCACCGATGAGGGTACCGGAAATACGGCCTTTGCCGCCTGCAAGAGACGTACCGCCAAGAACAACGGCTGCAATGGCATCCAGTTCATAGCCCATGCCGGCTGTCGGCTGGGCACTGTTCAGGCGGGCAGTGAGGATAGCACCTGCAATAGCGCAGAGGCATCCTGTTAAAGAATAGGCAAAAATCTTGATTCTGTCAATCTTGATACCGGAAATGTAGGAAACTTTTTCGTTCCCCCCTACGGCATAGGTCTGGCGGCCAAGGGGTGTCTTCTTCAGGACAAACCAGAGAATGAAGAACGCAATGAGCATGATGATGGCCGGTACCGGGATATCCATGATGAAGCCCTGGCCGAATCCGGTAAAGATGGGATCATCGGAAAGGCCGGAAATCGGGTTGCCGTTCGTAAATACCAGGGTAGAACCACGGTAAATGGTCATGGTAGCCAGTGTAGCAATGAAGGGAGCCACCTTGCCATAGGAAATGATGATACCGTTGATGGCGCCCAGGAGAATGCCGATGAATGCGGAAAAAACGATAGCCATTTCCGGGTTGGTTCCCTTGGCGATCATGCTGGCCATGAGGGCACTTGACAGGGCCAGGATACTGCCTACGGAAAGGTCGATGCCGCCGGTGAGGATGACGAAAGTCATACCGAAGGCAATGAGGGCATTAATGGAAATCTGGCGAGCCAGGTTTTTCAGGTTGGACGGGTCAATGAAGCTGTCATTCAATGCGGAAATAACAATGAAGAGAACAATAAGGCCGATGAGCGGTCCCATTTCTCTGACTATATTTTTTACTTTTGCAGAACTCATGCTTTTACTCTCCTCCGGTTGCAAGTGTCATAATGCGGGTCTGGGTGGCATCTTTATGTTCAACAATGCCGGCCACCGTGCCTTCGTGAATGACCAGAACCCTGTCGCTCATGCCGATGACTTCCGGAAGTTCCGAAGAGACCATGATAATGGATACGCCCTGGGCAGTCAGTTCATTCATCAGATCATAAATATCTTTTTTCGCGCCGATATCGATGCCCCGTGTAGGTTCATCGAGAATCAGAAGTTTCGGGTGCATGCCCACCCATTTGGCAATGACCACTTTCTGCTGGTTGCCGCCGGAAAGGGTGCTGGCAGGCAGGTTGATATCCTGGGCCTTGACGCCGAGCCGTTTGGAAAGGGTGCTGGAAAAATCAAATTCTTCTTTATCATTGATTACGTCATGCTTAGCCAGCCGTTCTTCACTAGGCAGGGCAATGTTCCGTTCAATGGAGAAATCAAGAATCAGACCTTCGGTCTTTCTGTTTTCCGTGATAAACCCAAAACCTGCCTTAATGGCATCCCGGGGATTGTTGATGTGGATTTTCTTTCCTTCAAAGAAGAGCTTTCCTTCCTTATGAGGATCCACGCCGAAGATGGCCCGCATGATTTCTGTGCGGCCTGCGCCCATGAGGCCTGCCACACCGAGAATTTCTCCCTTCCTCAGGTTGAAGGAAATATCCCGGAATACGCCGGGCTGGGTAAAGCCTTCTACCCGGAAAATCTCATCCCCCGGTACATTGGTACGGGCCGGATAGTATTCACTCATGACGCGGCCCACCATGTCTCCTACAATCTGGTCCATGTTCGTTTCTTCCGTGGGCCGGGAGCTGATGGTCTGCCCATCCCGCATGACGGTGATGGTATCGCAGTTGGAGAAGACTTCTTCCATACGGTGGGAAATGTAAATAATGGAAACGCCCCGGGCTTTCAGTTTCTTCATAACATCGAAGAGCCGGTCCGTCTCTCTTTCCGTCAGGGCCGCTGTCGGTTCATCCATGATGACCGTCTTTGCATCAAGCATAAGGCTTCTCGTAATTTCCGTCATCTGCTGCTGGCCTACGGAGCAGTCCCCAGCCACTTCATCCAGGGGCAGGTCGATACCGATTTCCTTGCACTTGGCTTCCGCCATTTCATGCATTTTCTTGAAATCAATGGTACCGAATCTCGTTTTTGGCTGGTTCATGAGGAACAGGTTTTCCAGAACCGTCAGGTTCGGCCAGATATTCAGTTCCTGGTGAATGAAAGCGATACCGTGTTCTTCGGCGTCTTTATTGTTGCGGAAGGTGACTTCCTTCCCGTCCACCAGGATCGTGCCGGCATCAGCCTTGTGGATACCGGTAAGAATATTCATTAATGTGGATTTTCCGGCGCCATTCTCTCCCATGAGAGCATGAACTTCGCCGGGCCGGATATGCAGGTTGACTCCGCCCAGTACCTTATTGGTACCGAAGGATTTGCAGATCCCTACCATTTGTATGTCCATGTAATTTGTTTTCCTCTCTTAGAAGATGACTCCGGACTGGAGAATGATATTGGAGAATGGTGTGATTTCCCCGGTGCGGATAACTGCCTTGCAGTCCTTTTCCCAGGCCTTCAGCTGTTCATGGGAATCGAGCATGACCCATTCCACTTCGCTTTCCGGGAATACTTCCTGCAGTGCCTTCCACTGCTTCGGATTCTTAATCTTTGTTTCCGGCGCAATGTAGATTTTTTCAATCTGCATGTACTTCGCCATTTCCTTCACCACTTCGATAAACGGCGGTTCCCCAAGGCGAAGGGCCAGGTCGATTTTCTGGACTCCCGCCGGAACCGGAAGGCCACAGTCCCCTACGCATACTTTATCCGTATGACCCAGGTCAGCCAGCACCTTGGCAATATTGCTGTTCAGAATTCCTACTTTTTGCATGAGAGCATATCCTCCACATCTTTCCGCCAGGGCATTCCTCCCTGGGCACCCAGTTTACCTACAGACAGAGCAGCGGCGGCATTGGCGAAACGGATAGCTTCCTTCACGGAAAGTCCGTCGCACCGGCCCGCTGCGAAAGCGCCATTAAACGTATCCCCTGCACCGGTGGTATCTACCACGGACACAGAAAATCCGGGAACATGGACCACTTCCTCTTTTTCACCATAGAGGACGCCATCCTTTCCCACAGTCATAATCACCTTGCCTGCATGGGACTTCAGGATTTCATCCCGGTCCATGCCTTTGAACATGAGGGCCGCCTCGTGTTCATTCGGTGTAATATAGGTGACCTTCTCGATCCAGTCTTCCGGGATATCCATGTAGGGAGCCGGATTCAGCATGACCGGTACCTTTTCTTCGTAGCAGCGGTCAATGATGTAGCCGATGGTATCCATGGGAATTTCATGCTGCAGCATGACCAGGTCCGATGTACGGATCACATCGAAGGCCTTATCCACCACATCCCGGGTCACCTTCTCATTGGCACCCTTGATGACGATGATGCTGTTATCCCCTTCCGCCAGGATAATGTGGGCCGTACCGGTATTGACCCCTTCCAGCACCGAAACATAGTCCGTCTTCACATGGCTGTCTTCCAGGGCCTTCAGCATGAGGCTGCCATAAGGATCATCCCCCACACAGCCAATCATATATACCTCTTCCCCAAGCCTTGCTGCCGCAACCGCCTGGTTAGCCCCTTTGCCGCCGGGAGAAACGATAAGCCGTTTCCCCATCACCGTTTCACCGGCCTGTGGACGGCGGTCTGCCTCTACAGTGAGGTCCATATTGCAGCTTCCGATCACAGAAATATGTCCCATAGTACCTCCAAAAACAGATATATACAGTATATACTTTTTCAAGTCAACGCTATTATTCTATCACAAAGTACGGGGAGATTAAAGATGATTTGAAAATTTGTATGTGTCAAGGTTTTCTCGGTACTTTGTATGTGTCAAGGTTTTCTCGGTACTTTATTTGACAGTCGACGTTATCAGGTTTCCCAGCCTCTGCTTTCTCAATAAATCTGTATCGCTTTAGCAAGCTGGCCCATCGGAGTTGAAGTCGCTCCATATACGCCTATACGGCCTTCCAGGCACCCGGGACGGTAATTCCGTGCGTTCCTGTGCCATTTAGCGTCCCTGGCGGCTTTGCGGTTCGTTTTTACGGCTGCTACGACCGCCTTATGCATCTGCCGGTCCATCTTCTTGTAGGCTTTGCCTGCAGCACAGTAAATCAGGGCTTTTTCCAAAGTGTCATTCTGGGTAGCAGTAATCAGCGTGCCTATTGAATCCATACCTATCCTGCACCAGCTGCGCCCCTGCTTTTTCAGACGGTAGCTATAGCGTCGGTGGTTGCTTTCAGCTGCCCCCAGGTGGATATCGGTTCGGATTCCGCGCTCCCGGATGCCCGGGATATAGTCGGCGTTGCGACTCAGATAGTCTGCCAGTCTCCGTACCTGCTCGGCCTGTTCTTCTGTTTCTGCGTAGCTGGCAGCCGTATCCAGATATGGCTTCATATCTGTGATGACATTTCTGCTCTTATTCAGTTCAAGCACGAATTTATCGATGAATCCACGTGGGCAGAAGCTGAGGCGGGTCCGCACTTTCTCATTCACATGGTATCTGTCCCGGAAATGGTAATGTGTCTTGCATCCCTCGACTATATCGTCGAAGTCACCGAAATTATATCCTGCTCCGCCATCCCCGTTGGAAAGTACTGTAATCTCGCTCAGATTGTACCGGCCATGCACCCACACCTTGACGAGTTCAACCAGCCTTTTCCTATCCGTTCCAGAGAAGCAGTGGTACCCTGTCAGTCTCGAACGTTTCCCATTCTTCTCGACGCCCTCATAGACCTGGATTCGGTGAAGTTCTATGTTCTGGCCGCCTTTGGTATCGGTGACGGGGTCCGCCTGCTGCTTCATTACAATCCCATCGCCCTCAATAGCCAGCAGCCCGTTCTCCGGTACTCTCTTCTCGGCCTGCTCCATAGCTGCATCTGCTGCTTCGTATTTTCTGACCATTTGGGCGGCAGCGCGGCTGAGATTTGAAACTGTCTGATGTGAAATATCCGTCTGGGTCAGAATTTTCACGATATGGCTCACATTACGGAACTGGGTAACCTGGGTAGCCTGCGCAATGCGCAGAATCACTCCCATGCTATAGTGACGGGAAGGCAGAAATCCAAATTTCTTATCTAACGGGTAAAATCCCTGCTTTCCGGCCATCTCCAGCCGCCTCCGCTTGTAGGTGACAGGACCAAACAGGCAGTATATGGTTCTGGAATCCCGCCGGGAAATCCGCCACCCCTGAGGCTTGTAGACCCTATCGTACAGCTCGCCATCGATCATTTCGAAGGCCGTCGCCACAAGAAGGCCAAAGAGTTCCGTGAAGAGGTGCCAGAGAACCTGCTCCATGGCCAGTGAATCCTTGGAATCCTTGATACTCTTGAGAATTTCCTCCTGAATAAAAGGTTTGAAAAGTTCGATATTCTCTGATAAAATGCTCATTGGGAAGAGTCCTTTCTTTTGATTTTGTCGCAAGGAAATTATAACATTTCCATCAAAGGGGACTCTTCCCTTTTCTATCCAGCAGGGGAGAAATCCTCTACCGAGAAACATTTTACACTAAGCGGTACTTTATTTGACAGTCGACGTTATCAGGTTTCCCAGCCTCTGCTTTCTCAATAAATCTGTATCGCTTTAGCAAGCTGGCCCATCGGAGTTGAAGTCGCTCCATATACGCCTATACGGCCTTCCAGGCACCCGGGACGGTAATTCCGTGCGTTCCTGTGCCATTTAGCGTCCCTGGCGGCTTTGCGGTTCGTTTTTACGGCTGCTACGACCGCCTTATGCATCTGCCGGTCCATCTTCTTGTAGGCTTTGCCTGCAGCACAGTAAATCAGGGCTTTTTCCAAAGTGTCATTCTGGGTAGCAGTAATCAGCGTGCCTATTGAATCCATACCTATCCTGCACCAGCTGCGCCCCTGCTTTTTCAGACGGTAGCTATAGCGTCGGTGGTTGCTTTCAGCTGCCCCCAGTTGGATATCGGTTCGGATTCCGCGCTCCCGGATGCCCGGGATATAGTCGGCGTTGCGACTCAGATAGTCTGCCAGTCTCCGTACCTGCTCGGCCTGTTCTTCTGTTTCTGCGTAGCTGGCAGCCGCATCCAGATATGGCTTCATATCTGTGATGACATTTCTGCTCTTATTCAGTTCAAGCACGAATTTATCGATGAATCCACGTGGGCAGAAGCTGAGGCGGGTCCGCACTTTCTCATTCACATGGTATCTGTCCCGGAAATGGTAATGTGTCTTGCATCCCTCGACTATATCGTCGAAGTCACCGAAATTATATCCTGCTCCGCCATCCCCGTTGGAAAGTACTGTAATCTCGCTCAGATTGTACCGGCCATGCACCCACACCTTGACGAGTTCAACCAGCCTTTTCCTATCCGTTCCAGAGAAGCAGTTGTACCCTGTCAGTCTCGAACGTTTCCCATTCTTCTCGACGCCCTCATAGACCTGGATTCGGTGAAGTTCTATGTTCTGGCCGCCTTTGGTATCGGTGTCGGGGTCCGCCTGCTGCTTCATTACAATCCCATCGCCCTCAATAGCCAGCAGCCCGTCCTCCGGTACTCTCTTCTCGGCCTGCTCCATAGCTGCATCTGCTGCTTCGTATTTTCTGACCATTTGGGCGGCAGCGCGGCTGAGATTTGAAACTGTCTGATGTGAAATATCCGTCTGGGTCAGAATTTTCACGATATGGCTCACATTACGGAACTGGGTAACCTGGGTAGCCTGCGCAATGCGCAGAATCACTCCCATGCTATAGTGACGGGAAGGCAGAAATCCAAATTTCTTATCTAACGGGTAAAATCCCTGCTTTCCGGCCATCTCCAGCCGCCTCCGCTTGTAGGTGACAGGACCAAACAGGCAGTATATGGTTCTGGAATCCCGCCGGGAAATCCGCCACCCCTGAGGCTTGTAGACCCTATCGTACAGCTCGCCATCGATCATTTCGAAGGCCGTCGCCACAAGAAGGCCAAAGAGTTCCGTGAAGAGGTGCCAGAGAACCTGCTCCATGGCCAGTGAATCCTTGGAATCCTTGATACTCTTGAGAATTTCCTCCTGAATAAAAGGTTTGAAAAGTTCGATATTCTCTGATAAAATGCTCATTGGGAAGAGTCCTTTCTTTTGATTTTGTCGCAAGGAAATTATAACATTTCCATCAAAGGGGACTCTTCCCTTTTCTATCCAGCAGGGGAGAAATCCTCTACCGAGAAACATTTTACACTAAGGAAAATTTTACAAAAGCCCAAAAGAACGCACAAAGACCGTATTTTCTTTATTATACCCGAAAGGGAAAAGGACGTTAAGGGAAAGAAGAGAAGCGGTATGGGATCAGGGGGAGTTGGCAAGTTCCCCAATTGGGCGAATGGGGCTAAAGGTGGTGGGTGAACATCGCTTCGCTCGTTCACCGGGTTGTGGGCGCTGACACGCCAGGGACATAAGGGAAAACAGCCGCCTTCGGCGGCAGATTCACCTCACGCTCCCGCTTTACCGGGGCGTCAGCCCCAGGTAAAGCCACACCCCGGTTGGCAAGCGCCAGCGATGCCAACCCACCACCTTTAGCCCCATTGATACGTATGAGACGTCTCTCAGCTGCTCCCGCACTATAAAACAGCTGCCGTCACGGAATGTAACGGCAGCTGCATCTTATATTGACCTTACCGGTCTACATTGGTCATTTCTCTCGGGTTCACCCATTTATCGTAATCTTCTGCGCTCACATAGCCAAGGGCCACCGCTGCTTCCTTGAGGGAGCTGTTGTCGGCAAAGGCTTTCTTCGCAATCTGGGCCGATTTTTCATAGCCGATATGGGGAGACAGGGCAGTAACAAGCATGAGCGATTTTTCTACCAGTTCCGCCATCCGTTCTTCATTGACTTTGATGCCCTGGGCGCAGTGGATATCGAAGGAATGAATGGCATCGCCCAGGAGTCTTGTGGATTCGATGAAGCTTTCTGCGAGAATCGGAGCAAATACATTCAGTTCGAAACGGCCCTGGGAGGAAGCCATGGAAACTACGGTCTGGTTGCCGTGAACCCGGCAGGCCACCATGGTGAGAGCTTCGCACTGGGTGGGGTTCACCTTGCCCGGCATGATGGAAGAGCCCGGTTCATTGGCAGGAATGGAAATTTCTCCCAGTCCTGCTCTCGGACCGCCAGCCAGGAGGCGGATATCATCGGCAAACTTCATGCAGTCCCCTGCCAGGGCATCGAGAGCGCCATGGGCAAAGACAATGTTATCCCTGCCGGTTAAAGCATAGAATTTATTGGGCGCCGAAGTGAAGGGCATGCCCGTTTCTTCAGAAATGGCTTTAGCCACCTTTTCCCCGAAATCCTTCGGGCTGTTCAGGCCGGTACCTACGGCTGTGCCGCCGATAGCCAGGGGATGCAGGTATTTTTCGGCATCCTGGATCATGGAACGGGCCTGTTTCAGCATTTCCAGCCAGCCGGAGATTTCCTGTCCGAATGTGAGGGGTACCGCATCCTGCACATGGGTACGGCCGATCTTCACCACATGCATGAATTCCTTGCTCTTGGCAGCAAAGGTATCAATAAGTCCATCCAGGGAACCGTAAAGGTAATGATGGAGCACATACACCGCTGCCACATGGAGAGCCGTGGGGAAAGTATCATTGGAGGACTGGGACATATTCACATCATCATTGGGGTGTACCCGCTTATCACTGCCCGCTTTTTCCAGCTTGGCATTGGCAATATGGGCCACCACTTCGTTCATGTTCATGTTGCTCTGGGTACCGGAACCGGTCTGGTAAACCACGAGAGGGAATTCTCCGTCCCACTGGCCTGCCAGAATTTCATCGCAGGCACTGCGGATGGCCTTCCCCTTTTCCGGATCCAGTTTCCCGTCTTCCTCATTCACTTTGGCCGCGCATTTCTTCAGGATAGCAAAGGCCCGGATAATTTCCTTCGGCATGGCATGGCCGCCGATTTTAAAGTTTTCAAAGGACCGTTGGGTCTGGGCACCCCACATGTGGTCCGCCGGAACTTTGACTTCACCCAAAGAATCATGTTCGATACGATATTCCATATTGGTTCACTCCTTTTTTATGAAATGGGATTACTAAACTTACCTATTTATTGTAACATCTTTGCATAAAGGGGAAAATTGCAATATTCATATAGGTAATGGGAATATCTTTGCAAAAAGGGCATAAGAAGAAGTGGCTGAGGAGTAATGCCCTGCGGGCAAGGTGACTCAAGGGAAACGCCTGCGGCGAGGGGGTGGTGCGGCGCACAAAATTTTGAAGCGCCGCAAAATATTGATAAGGCGGCTGCGCCGCAGGATTCAAAACTTGTGCCGCTTTATAATTTATTGCACCGCACCATCCCCTCGGGCGAAGACCGTTCCCCCTGAGCCACCTCGCCGCAGGCGTTACCCCTCAGTCACTTTTCTCAAGATACACCTTCATCCCAAATAGCCGAAATCCATATCCCCCTTATCCTACCCTTCCACCGTTTTCACGGCGCCGGCCAGATCCGTGGTGAAATCGATTTTTCCGAAGGAGGAAGACTTGGGAAGGGCCAGGGAGAAATCGGAAAGGAGGCAGAACTCAGCGGTCCCCTTTTCCAGGAAAAGGTCCATTACATGGCCGCCCCGGCTCTTATCATCGGAAAGGTAGTGGAAATGCCACCCCGGCATATTGAGGCTGGCCATGAAGGCCGGGCAGTACAGACCGATAAGGGTGCCTGTGGTATGTTCGAAATGAAATTCCACCTGGTCCGTCTTCATGGCTTCATCCAGCCGGCGATAGGGCTTCTGCTGTGCTTTTTCACTTCGAGTATACATTTTTTCAAAGGTTCCATGAATTCGGATACCATAAAAATAATTCTTTCCCCACCGGTTGATGAAGTCATCCGCCTCTCCCCGGAGCTTGGCCAGGGATCCGATATGCTCCAGTGGCAGTGTCCTATCCGGTTCAAAGAAGAAAACGTCGGCAAAAGGAACTTTCACCGTTCCCTCCGGTTTCTTCACTTCCCCCTTTCCATTGACCTGGTACACCTGGCCATCCACCATGACCAGTTCCCCATCCAGGGAATCAAAGGTGCCAATGCCATAATCCCCATGGCCCATGAGCTCTTTTACAGGGATAAAACCTTCATAATGGCCCAGTACCAGGGACTGCAGCAGGGCAGCCTGATATAATGTACGTTTCGTTGTATTCATGATATTCTCCTTATATGCATTTTCACCATATGGTTTATGTAAATATCGATACATTTATTGCTGAAGGTGGCTAAGGTGGCTCAAGGTTCTCAGGTGGCTGAGAGGAATGTGCGGCGCACAATTCATATAGCGCCGCTCTTCGTATGCAGCAGTTCCGTTGCAGAATAAACAGCCTGTGCCGCTGTATAATTTTATGCGGCACACCTTCCCCTCGGGCGAAGCCCGTTACCCATCAGCCACTTTGCCCTAAGGGCATTACCCCTCAGCCACTATGACTATAACCACTTTCATGCCAGTGAATATTCACACGTTTTATCCCACTATACCATCAGCAAAAGCCGGGCGGACTGCCCGGCTTCTTTTATTCTACGGAATGGATGAAATCCATGACTTCCTTCTTTTTCTCTTCCAGAAGAGCCCGGTCTCCCTTTGTTTCCATATTGAAACGAATGAGAGGTTCCGTGTTGGAGGGGCGCAGATTGAAGCGCCAGTTGTCGAACTCCACGCCGATGCCATCGGTGAGGTCGATGCGGGTCGCCGTTTTTTCGTATTTTTCTTTCACCTTTTCAATGACTGCGGCGCCATCTTTGATGGTGAGGTTGATTTCCCCGCTGCAGGGGTATTCCTTCTCCATTTCCGCCACCAGTTCTCCCAGATGCTTTCCTTTTTCACTCATCACCTGGGCCACAATGAGCCAGGGAATCATGCCGGAATCGCAGTAGGAAAAGTCCCGGAAGAAATGGTGAGCCGAGTTTTCGGCCCCGTATATGCCATGGACCCGGCGCATGGTTTCCTTCATGAAGGCATGGCCCCCCTTGGATTCCACCGCCTTTCCCTTGAGATTCCGGCAGATTTTTTCCGTGCACCAGAAGACTCTCGGATCATGGACAATGGTTTCACCGGGGTGCCGCTTCAGGAAATATTCTGAAAGAAGTCCCACCATGTAGTACCCTTCCACGAAGTGGCCGTTTTCATCGATAAAGAAGCAGCGGTCAAAATCCCCATCCCAGGCGATGCCAAGATCCGCTTTTTCCGCAAGTACCTTTTCCACCAGGGGCTTCCTGCATTCTTCCAGCATAGGATTCGGTACGCCATGGGGGAAGGAACCGTCGGGCTCCATATAAAGTTCCGTAAAAGTAAAGGGCAGGTGCTTTTTCAGTTCGGAAAATACGATGTTGGCACAGCCATTTCCTGCGTTCACCACGATGTGGAATGGTTTCATCTTCTTCACATCCACGAAGGACAGCACCGTTCTGATATAGTCCGGAAGGATTTCCTTCTCATGAAGGCTCCCCTTCTTCGGAGCCTCGGAAAAGTTTCCGGAAAAGGCCAGGGACTCGATATCCTTCAGCCCCGTATCGGCGCTCACCGGAATACCTTCCTGCCGTACGATTTTTATACCATTATAATTGGATGGATTATGGCTGGCGGTAATCATGAATCCTCCATCCATGTGGTAGTAGAAGGTACCAAAATACATCATTTCCGTGCCGCAGAGGCCGATGTTGTACACTTCGCTGCCTCCATCCATAAGTCCCCGGGCCGCCGCTTCCATGATGGCCTTCGAACTGGGCCGCACATCATAGCCGATGCACATGGTCTTCGGATGGTAGAGGGACGCATAAGCCCTCCCCACCCGATATGCCAGGTCCTCATTAATTTCATCGGGTACAATGCCCCGGATATCATAGGCCTTAAAGCCTTCATGAGACATCTGTAAAGGTTCCATGCCGATTATTTTCCTCCCTTCCGGTCCTGCAGCCGCTTGAGAATCGTAATATACCCATCGGCTCCGTATTTCAGGCACCGCTTCACCCGGGAAATGGTGGCCGTGCTGGCACCGGTTTTCTTCTCGATCTGGTCGTACTTTTCCCCGGCCTCCAGCATTCTCGCCACCTCCAGGCGCTGGGACATATCCCGGAGCTCATTGATGGTGCATAAATCTTCAAAGAATTCATAGCACTCCTCCCTGGTCTTCAGGGAAAGAATCCCGTCAAACAGGGTATCTGTCAAAGGATTGACAAGTCTCTGGTTCACACTCATGGTAAACCCCTCCTTCTATATATAAAGACCTGCGTCTTCTTTACTTTAGTATATTATAACATTACAGGCTGACAGGTGCAAAGGAAAAGGGACATACTGTATGTTTTAAATGCTTTCCCATATATCTTGGAAGTGAGGGGTTAGGAGTGAGGAGTGAGGAGTTGTGGTGCGCCGCATCAGAATGGTGGGCGGCGCAGATTTTTTTATTTTTCATCGGATTTAACAAACGGTGATTTATTGTATCCCTTATCCAGGGGCTCCATACTGTGGAATAAAATATAAAAATCGCGGCGCTACATGAATTGTGCGCCGCACATTCACTCTGAACTGGCCCCCTTGTCAAGGACACAATTAAAAGTGTAGTTTGAACCCCAAAGAGGGGCACCTGCTCACGTCCACCCTAACATTGCCACGCATTGGCGTCGTATAGGCTCCAGCACAAGTGCCTGTGCTGGTTTGCCTCATTTGCTACGGTATTTGCCCAAATAAGCTCCCAATAACGGCATCTACGGCCAGCTCGCAAGGATCCCTGGTAATTTCAGGAGGAGCGGGCACGTAGGGGACGTCCAAAGGGTATTTTCCGGTAGTTACGAAATTGTAGAATTCATTTGGGGAAAGCTTTGCCAGATTCCACTGGTAGCGACGGTTATTGTAATAGTCAATATAATCATCAATGATGGTTTTCACCTCCTCGAAGCTGGTAGCAACGGCCAACTTGTCTCTGATGCAGTCCTTCATGTGGCCAAAGAAACTTTCCTGTGGTGCATTGTCCCAGCAGTTTCCTCTTCTTGACATAGACCGGCGAAGGTTACTTTTTCGAAGAAGATCGACAAAATCATAGCTTGTATAGTGGCTGCCCTGATCTGAATGGATAATGGTCATTGTATTCAATGCTATAGGGTGGTCCCGTAGTAGAGCTTTGACTGTATCTAGTACAAAGTCAACCTCCAGGGAATCGCTGACCACGTAGGCCAGAATCTGCTTGGTAAAGGCATCCAAAATAGTAGATAGTGGGTGTTAAAAAACTAAAATAGCCTATTTCCTACTGAATGCTGATTATTATACATGATAATGTTATAATAAGTGCATAGGTATTTGACACACTAGGCAATTATCTTTGCATTTGGGAGCACAATTATGTATAAAATAACACCTGCAATTCGTGAAACTTCCCTTTTCGGATTCTATCAGGCCTCCGGCATTCAGCTTGATCCTGAAAACCAGTGGGTCAAACTGGCGGATAGCCTGGATTGGAAACGGTATGAAAAACTGTATGCCGCTTTATTTCCATCCCACACAGGCCGCCCAGGCATTCCATTTCGCATTGCATTTGGCGCCTACATCATCCAGAAGTACACGGGAGCATCGGATCGCAAGGTCTGCCAGCTGATTACTGAAAACCCATATTATCAGTACTTTCTGGGACTTGAGGAGTTTCAGCATAAGTGTCCCTTCAGTTTCCCGGCTCTGGTCTCTTTCCGCAAGCGCTTCACTGCAGAATTTATCATGAAGATCAACGAGATGTTTCTGGAAAGCGCAGCTCCCACCGCTCAACACAAGAATGACCAGACTGTACCGGGCCCCAATGCAGATGCTTCCATTAACTTCGGGACATTGATTGCTGATGCGACCTGTTCCCCCTCAAACATACGGTATCCACAGGATTTTTCACTCCTGAACGAAGCGAGGGAAAAACTTGAAGAGATGATTGACTATTTCCATGAGACCTATCATCCTTGGCAGAAGCCCAGAACATACCGTAGAATAGCTCGTAAAGACTATCTCCGGATAGCCAAGGCGAAGAGGCGTCCAGCTAAAGCAATGCGAATGCAAATACGGCGCGAGCTGGGAAACATTGAACGGGATCTTCGATACATTCAGGCTTATCTCGACGCTGGCTTTGAAATGCCAGAGAAGTACCTGACCATGTACGAGACCATCAAAGAGCTTTATGAACAGCAGAAGTACATGTATGACAACAAGGTGCACCGCGTCGATCATCGTATTGTGAGTCTGAGTCAGCCTTATCTCCGTCCCATTGTGCGTGGTAAAACAAAGGCTCCTGTTGAATTTGGGGCCAAATATGACATCAGCATCGATGAGAAAGGCCATGCCCGCATGGAAAAGATATCCTTTGATCCGTATAACGAAGGCGGGTTCCTTATTGATGCTATCGAGCGGTACAAGGCTCGCACAGGCAGGTATCCTGAGAGGGTGCTTGCTGACCAGATTTACCGAACCAGATCCAACAGGAAGTACTGCGAAGAACACGGAATACGTCTGTCAGGCCCAAAGCTTGGCAGACCGCCAAAAAACAAGCCTAAAACAACCAAGGCCGAATACAAAGATAATGTCGATAGGATCGAAGTTGAGCGGGTGTTTAGCCTTGACAAGCACTGCTATGGAGCCGGGCTCATCATGACTAAGCTCTCGGAGACGACGCTGTCTTCCATTAGCATGTCTGTTTTCGTTGGGAACCTGTTCAGTGTCCCAGTTGGGTCGTTTTTTTTACTCTATTTCGCAGATTGCGGTCCGGAAGCTGGCTCCCAACACTACATGGAGCTTATTGACTAGGCTGCGAAGGGGCTAAACTGGCAAGGTGACCGGATTTTTGCTCCGGTGGTGGTGCAAATGCTATTTTGAAAAAAGTAGGTTAATAAACAGCCACTAGATAAGTAGGCAAAAATTCCATTGTATGGCAGGTAGGTAATGTCCGTCAGTAGAACCGTTCTGGGGCCAAATTCCTCAAACCGTCTCTTCAACAGGTTTGCCTTAGTGTAAAATGTTTCTCGGTAGAGGATTTCTCCCCTGCTGGATAGAAAAGGGAAGAGTCCCCTTTGATGGAAATGTTATAATTTCCTTGCGACAAAATCAAAAGAAAGGACTCTTCCCAATGAGCATTTTATCAGAGAATATCGAACTTTTCAAACCTTTTATTCAGGAGGAAATTCTCAAGAGTATCAAGGATTCTAAGGATTCACTGGCCATGGAGCAGGTTCTCTGGCACCTCTTCACGGAACTCTTTGGCCTTCTTGTGGCGACGGCCTTCGAAATGATCGATGGCGAGCTGTACGATAGGGTCTACAAGCCTCAGGGGTGGCGGATTTCCCGGCGGGATTCCAGAACCATATACTGCCTGTTTGGTCCTGTCACCTACAAGCGGAGGCGGCTGGAGATGGCCGGAAAGCAGGGATTTTACCCGTTAGATAAGAAATTTGGATTTCTGCCTTCCCGTCACTATAGCATGGGAGTGATTCTGCGCATTGCGCAGGCTACCCAGGTTACCCAGTTCCGTAATGTGAGCCATATCGTGAAAATTCTGACCCAGACGGATATTTCACATCAGACAGTTTCAAATCTCAGCCGCGCTGCCGCCCAAATGGTCAGAAAATACGAAGCAGCAGATGCAGCTATGGAGCAGGCCGAGAAGAGAGTACCGGAGGACGGGCTGCTGGCTATTGAGGGCGATGGGATTGTAATGAAGCAGCAGGCGGACCCCGACACCGATACCAAAGGCGGCCAGAACATAGAACTTCACCGAATCCAGGTCTATGAGGGCGTCGAGAAGAATGGGAAACGTTCGAGACTGACAGGGTACCACTGCTTCTCTGGAACGGATAGGAAAAGGCTGGTTGAACTCGTCAAGGTGTGGGTGCATGGCCGGTACAATCTGAGCGAGATTACAGTACTTTCCAACGGGGATGGCGGAGCAGGATATAATTTCGGTGACTTCGACGATATAGTCGAGGGATGCAAGACACATTACCATTTCCGGGACAGATACCATGTGAATGAGAAAGTGCGGACCCGCCTCAGCTTCTGCCCACGTGGATTCATCGATAAATTCGTGCTTGAACTGAATAAGAGCAGAAATGTCATCACAGATATGAAGCCATATCTGGATGCGGCTGCCAGCTACGCAGAAACAGAAGAACAGGCCGAGCAGGTACGGAGACTGGCAGACTATCTGAGTCGCAACGCCGACTATATCCCGGGCATCCGGGAGCGCGGAATCCGAACCGATATCCACCTGGGGGCAGCTGAAAGCAACCACCGACGCTATAGCTACCGTCTGAAAAAGCAGGGGCGCAGCTGGTGCAGGATAGGTATGGATTCAATAGGCACGCTGATTACTGCTACCCAGAATGACACTTTGGAAAAAGCCCTGATTTACTGTGCTGCAGGCAAAGCCTACAAGAAGATGGACCGGCAGATGCATAAGGCGGTCGTAGCAGCCGTAAAAACGAACCGCAAAGCCGCCAGGGACGCTAAATGGCACAGGAACGCACGGAATTACCGTCCCGGGTGCCTGGAAGGCCGTATAGGCGTATATGGAGCGACTTCAACTCCGATGGGCCAGCTTGCTAAAGCGATACAGATTTATTGAGAAAGCAGAGGCTGGGAAACCTGATAACGTCGACTGTCAAATAAAGTACCGAGAAAACCTTGACACATACCAGGTTTGCAACCACATTTCCTGTCTGCAAATCCCGCAGAATCTTTCTTCGTGGGTTCAGCTTTCTGAGAGGGCATATGAGATTGTACTTGTTCATCAGCCGTAAAACTTTCTTCCGGTTCATAATGATCGGCGGGGTCATATGCAGCAGGGTCATATGGATTTCCCGGGCCCCCTTGGGATATCCATCCATGTTGTATGCACGCAGAATGAGGTCAAAGTCTCGACGGTCTCTTTCTTCACGGGCTGCACGGAGTGGTGCGGCGTTCAGCCATGCATAGTATCCGCTGCGGGAGACACTGGCTATATTGCAGAGATCTTTGATGTTGAGCCGATTCCCCGACGCCTGCGTAGTTTCGTAGATGATTTCAAATATACTGGAGGAGTCATTCATGAGCACTGCACCTATTTTCTCGAAATCCCTACAGATGTAATTTTTTTAAAAACTCCACCTGTTGCTGCAGGTATTCCACCCTGCTTTCGAGACGGCTTAGAGGATCTTGCCCGCTGACGGCCGCCGGGCCTTTGGAGGGGCCCGGCGGCTTGCGCCCCTCGTGGAATTCGCCGTATTTGGCGTACTCATCCTTGATGTGCTGAGTAATACTCCAAATCCTTCTCTGCCCAATAACGTCGGCTGAAAAGCCATGGTGCTTCAGAATGTCCCTTGGCAATGCGCCCTTTTGGTACTCGGCATAGAATTTTTCTTTGAAACTCTTAGTCAGCATCAATGTTGACCTTGTAACGCTGAAAACGTTGGGGTTCAGGATTAAATCGGCTATCTGTTTGTCGGTAAATAGTTGTTTGCTCATGTGCATCCTCCTTGAAATGATGTAGATTGAGCATACCATAGGCACCGAGGTTGTGTCTAACAGGCCGGACCATGGTTGGCGCGCCATCCAGACCTGCGTCACGCCTAAAGGCGCCTGGAGTGGGGAGGAAAACTGTGAGGACGTGTCCAAAATATGGGGGCCTCACTTTCGGACGTGTCCACTCCTCGGGATCCAGTTTACTCCTCACTCCTCACTCCTAACTCCTCACTCCTAACTATTCATCATATGGGCCCTGTTCTGCCTGATTCCGATTTCGCCAAACTGCTCTAGTCTCCAGCTATCCCCCGTTATAGCCAAAAGTTATATTGACAACACTTTTCATGAATAGTATTATAAGTGCAACCCTTTTCGTAAGGGTCAATTTTACATGGATTCATCATGAGTGGCGGAGGGACTGGCCCTGTGAAGCCACGGCAACCATTCCGGTAGGGAAACGGTGCCAATTCCAGCGAGTGTAAACTCGAAAGATGATGTGGATAATGACTTTCATCTTTCGATGAAAGTTTTTTATGATTCAAAACGATAAGGAGCCCTGAATGATTGAACTTAAACATATAACGAAATTATATGGCAGTTTCAAAGCACTGGACGACATCAATCTCACCATTAAGGATGGAGAAATCTTTGGGATTGTAGGACAGTCCGGCGCCGGTAAGTCCACCCTGATCCGGTGCATCAACATGCTGGAACCGCCTACGTCCGGTGAAGTACTCATCGACGGCAAGGACATGACAAAGCTCACGAAGACCCAGCTTCGGGAAGAGCGAAAGAAAATCGGCATGATTTTCCAGCATTTCAACCTTCTCTCCAACCGCACCGTGGCCGGCAACGTGGCATTCCCCCTGGAACTGTCCCATGTGCCGAAGGCGGAGCAGAAGAAACGGATCGACGAAATCCTGGATGTCGTAGGCCTTACGGAATACAAAAACAAGTATCCCTCCCAGCTCTCCGGCGGACAGAAACAGAGAGTCGGCATTGCCCGGGCCATCGTTTCCAACCCTTCGGTCCTCCTTTCCGATGAAGCCACCAGCGCCCTGGATCCGGAAACTGTAAAATCCATCCTCCAGCTGCTGAAGGACATCAATAAAAAACTGGGCATCACCATCATCATGATTACCCACCAGATGGAAGTGATCAAGGAAATCGCCGAACAGGTGGCGGTCATCGAAAAGGGCCGCATCATCGAACAGGGCAGCGTGGTAGACCTCTTCACGAACCCCCAGACCGAGACACTGAAAAAGTTCGTAGGCTCCGTCATGTCCTCGGACGTGCCGGAACAGCTCTCCCACATGAATATTTCCAAAGAGAAGAAAACGGACAGCGACCAGACCGTGGTGAGCCTCAAATTCCGGGGAGATGTAGCCAACGAACCGATCATTGCAAACCTCATCAAGAAATACAATCTGGACGTCAGCATCCTTTACGGTTCCATCGACTACATCCAGAACGTGTCCTTCGGCCGCCTCATCATCATGATCAACGGCAGCGAAGCAGATATGAACAAGGCCCTGGGCCATTTGAAATCTTTACCCATTACAAGCGAGGTGATCGGATATGTCTCCGGCAATAACTAATCTTCTTCTGAAAAGTCTGGCAGAAACGCTCTACATGCTTTCCGTTTCCGCCTTCATCGCCGCCATCATCGGCATTCCCCTGGGGATCCTTCTGGTGGTAACCGAAAAAAACGGCATTCTCTCCTGCCCGGTGCTGAACAAGCCCCTGGCCTTCATTATCAACCTCATCCGCTCTATTCCGTTCATCATCCTCATGGTGGCCATCATTCCGTTCACACGGCTCGTAGCCGGCACATCCATCGGTACCACCGCCGCCATCGTCCCATTAACCATTGCGGCTATTCCTTATACCGCCCGTATGGTGGAAACCTCGATTCGTGAAATTCCCTTCGGCCTCATTGAAGCCGCTGAATCCATGGGCGCTTCCCCCCTCCAGATCATCTGGAAAGTCCTCATTCCGGAAGCCCTCCCCTCCATCATTGAAAGTCTTACGGTAGTCATCGTCTCCCTCATCGGTGCATCCGCCATGGCCGGCACCATCGGCGGCGGCGGCCTCGGTGACCTGGCCATCCGCTACGGCTACCAGCGCTTCCAGGCAGATGTCATGATTGCCACCATCATCGTCCTGGTCATCATCGTCCAGCTCATCCAGCTCATCGGCAGCCGGCTTGCAAGAAAAGCCGATAAGCGGTAAGGAGCTCTGCCTCAACCTCCCGCTGAAATCTCCGGTAACATCCGGTGTTTAGTTAGGAGTGAGGAATGAGGAGTGAGAAGTGAAGGTGTGCCACTTCAAAATAATAGGGCGGCACGTAATTATATATATAAATGGTCCCGTTGAAATAAATTCTAGATTTGGAATCTATTATATCTAATTAGCGGCGCTATATAATTTGTGCGCCGCCACCACCACTCCTCACTCTGAACTGGCCCCCTTGTCAAGGACACAATTAAAAGTGTAGTTTGAACCCCAAAGAGGGGCACCTGCTCACGTCCACCCTGACATTGCCACGCATTGGCGTCGTATAGGCTCCAGCACAAGTGCCTGTGCTGGTTTGCCTCATTTGCTACGGTATTTGCCCAAATAAGCTCCCAATAACGGCATCTACGGCCAGCTCGCAAGGATCCCTGGTAATTTCAGGAGGAGCGGGCACGTAGGGGACGTCCAAAGGGTATTTTCCGGTAGTTACGAAATTGTAGAATTCATTTGGGGAAAGCTTTGCCAGATTCCACTGGTAGCGACGGTTATTGTAATAGTCAATATAATCATCAATGATGGTTTTCACCTCCTCGAAGCTGGTAGCAACGGCCAACTTGTCTCTGATGCAGTCCTTCATGTGGCCAAAGAAACTTTCCTGTGGTGCATTGTCCCAGCAGTTTCCTCTTCTTGACATAGACCGGCGAAGGTTACTTTTTCGAAGAATATCGACAAAATCATAGCTTGTATAGTGGCTGCCCTGATCTGAATGGATAATGGTCATTGTATTCAATGCTATAGGGTGGTCCCGTAGTAGAGCTTTGACTGTATCTAGTACAAAGTCAACCTCCAGGGAATCGCTGACCACGTAGGCCAGAATCTGCTTGGTAAAGGCATCCAAAATAGTAGATAAGTAGGCAAAAATTCCATTGTATGGCAGGTAGGTAATGTCCGTCAGTAGAACCGTTCTGGGGCCAAATTCCTCAAACCGTCTCTTCAACAGGTTTGCAACCACATTTCCTGTCTGAAAATCCCGCAGAATCTTTCTTCGTGGGTTCAGCTTTCTGAGAGGGCATATGAGATTGTACTTGTTCATCAGCCGTAAAACTTTCTTCCGGTTCATAATGATCGGCGGGGTCATATGCAGCAGGGTCATATGGATTTCCCGGGCCCCCTTGGGATATCCATCCATGTTGTATGCACGCAGAATGAGGTCAAAGTCTCGACGGTCTCTTTCTTCACGGGCTGCACGGAGTGGTGCGGCGTTCAGCCATGCATAGTATCCGCTGCGGGAGACACCGGCTATATTGCAGAGATCTTTGATGTTGAGCCGATTCCCCGACGCCTGCGTAGTTTCGTAGATGATTTCAAATATACTGGAGGAGTCATTCATGAGCACTGCACCTATTTTCTCGAAATCCCTACAGATGTAATTTTTTTTAAAAACTCCACCTGTTGCTGCAGGTATTCCACCCTGCTTTCGAGACGGCTTAGAGGATCTTGCCCGCTGACAGCCGCCGGGCCTTTGGAGGGGCCCGGCGGCTTGCGCCCCTCGTGGAATTCGCCGTATTTGGCGTACTCATCCTTGATGTGCTGAGTAATACTCCAAATCCTTCTCTGCCCAATAACGTCGGCTGAAAAGCCATGGTGCTTCAGAATGTCCCTTGGCAATGCGCCCTTTTGGTACTCGGCATAGAATTTTTCTTTGAAACTCTTAGTCAGCATCAATGTTGACCTTGTAACGCTGAAAACGTTGGGGTTCAGGATTAAATCGGCTATCTGTTTGTCGGTAAATAGTTGTTTGCTCATGTGCATCCTCCTTGAAATGATGTAGATTGAGCATACCATAGGCACCGAGGTTGTGTCTAACAGGCCGGACCATGGTTGGCGCGCCATCCAGACCTGCGTCACGCCTAAAGGCGCCTGGAGTGGGGAGGAAAACTGTGAGGACGTGTCCAAAATATGGGGGCCTCACTTTCGGACGTGTCCACTCCTCGGGATCCAGTTTACTCCTAACTCCTAACTCCTCCCTCCTAACTATTCCAGAATTATGATACGATTCTTTTTCGGTATAATCAGCTATTTATCTCGTATATAACGGGTCCTCCCCTTATATAAATCCACTTCCCTCCATACAGACCTGTCTCACGTGGAAGGGAAAAAGAAAAGAGAAAGGAAGTCTTATTTATGTTAAAGAAATTAGTCATCGCCGGTCTCTGTGCACTCTCCGCAGCAGCATTCATTTCCGGCTGCGGTTCCAGCCAGAAACCCACCTCCTCCGCCGCCGCATCTGCCCCGGCTGAAAAGAAAGAAATCACCGTTGGCGCCACCGCCGGCCCCCATGCGGAAGTCGTAGAAGCTGCTGCCAAAGAAGCTGAAAAGAGCGGCCTCAAAGTCAACGTAAAGGAATTCTCCGACTACATCACTCCGGACCAGGCACTGGCTGACGGAGACCTGGACATGGTCGTTTACCAGCACAAGCCCTTCATGGAAAACTTCAATAAACAGCATGGCACTAACCTCACCGCCATCGGCAAAGCCATCCTCATGCGCATGGGCATTTACTCCAACAAAGTGAAGGATGTAAAAGACCTGCCCGACGGCGCTACCATTTCCATTCCGAACGACCCCACCAATGAAGGCCGCGGCCTCCAGCTCCTGGAAAAAGCGGGTGTCATCAAACTGAAAGACGGCGTAGGCATGAAAGCCACCCCCGCTGACGTAGTAGAAAATCCGAAACACATCCAGTTCAAGGAAATCGAAGCAGCCCAGCTCCCGAGAAGCCTGGATGATGTGGACGCTTCCGTCATCACCATGAACTACGTCATGAGCGCCGGCCTCTCCCCGAAGGACCAGGGCATCTTCCTGGAAGACAAGGATAACCCCCTGGCAGTCATGATCATCGCTGTCCGTGACAAAGATAAAGACCAGCCGGCCTACAAGAAATTCGTACAGGCCTACCAGTCTGACTCCGTAAAGAAATTCATTGCCGACAAGTACCATGGCACCATCGAACCGGCCTGGGACTGATTCGTGAATCGAACCAAAAAGAACTGCGACTAAAAGGTCGCAGTTCTTTTTTATTCCTGTAGAAATATTTCACCAAACGGGCGGAGTTTCTAGCTGCCAGAAAACTTAATGGCCTTCGGCGCTTCCTGATTGATGAATAGAAATCAATTTTGCACCTTGCTGACGTTTGGTCCAACGGAACTGAACAACTCGATCTAGGTCTCGATCTTTTCACCCCAGCTTCTTCGAGCCGAAAGTATAGTCCGGCGGGAGGAACGGGGACACCGGTGCATCCACTTTATCTGCTGCCGCTTCGGTGAAGGATTCAAAAATCGCCATATCCAGTCCATCGTAGATGTAGGAATATTCCGGGTGCCACTGTACGGCCCAGATGAACCGTTTTTCCGGCGCATAGGCTGCTTCCACCAGCCCATCCTCCGACATGGCCATGGGCACAAGGCTGTCGGACAGTTTCTTCACCGCCTGATGATGGAGAGAGTTCACGCCCAGCATGGGGACTCCCAGCCGTTCATAGAGCGGCGTCCCTTCCAGAATATGGTTGAAATGGGCAGTCCAGTCATAGGCAAAGCTCATGGTATGCTCCGGCGCATGAAGGAAAGGCCGCTCCTCATCAATATCCTGGTACAGGGTCCCTCCCAGGAGGGCATTCATCAGTTCCAACCCCCGGCAGATTCCAAGAGCCGGCACATCGTGGCTCCAGCAGTAGCTGAAAATCATGGTTTCCAGTGCATCCTTCGCTTCACACACCGGACCGCAGCAGGCCTTCTTCTTCTCCCCATAGAGGGAGGGGGATATATCCTGGCCTCCGGTAAACAGGAAACCATCGAAGTCATCCCGGATTTCAGAAAATTCCTCTTCCGTCATATGAAGCGGCAGGATCAAAGGAATACCTCCGGCCTCCCGAATGGAATCCATGTAACCCGGCAGCATCCAGATGCTCTTCTTCTCTTCATCCCATAATGGCGTGATACCAATTCTCGGCTTTCTCATAATAAGCACCTCCGAATTCCTGTTTACTTTGAGCAAGTCAACCCCAAAATGTGTATGAAAGCGAAAAAGCACTGTCCAAAAGACAGCGCCCTTACTGAAAAGCAAAAGGCACCGATCACTGATCGGCGCCTTTGCCCTTGTTAAATTCTTGTACTAAGTATAAGGGATTTCTCCAACCCTTGTCAAATCGTTACGTATTAAAAAGATTCTATAAGTACTTACAGAAAAAATATGGTGCTGCAGTGTGGCTTACCAGCGTGCATACGAATGGGGCCTTGAGCATTCAGCCTTGGGCCTTGAGCAAATCGACCGCTCCGCGGCGATTATGTGGCTGAGTGACATGCAAACGGACGGGGACTTCCATCTGCCAACTGATAGCTTCAAGAAATGCTGGAAGCCGAGGCCCCGTACGATTGCATGAAAGCACATACAAGCGCTGCAGGCTTACCGTTTTCCCTGACTGTCAGCAGCTAAAAGCCAAAAGCCTCACCTGTTCGCATGCCATTCAGTCATTCGTCCATCGGCCCGAAGAGCCTGATTTCCAAATCCAAGTATCAAACTCTATTGATACCACCACAATAAGCCCGAAAGAAGGGTCAAGCAAGGGCCATGCAGCACTCAAAGTATCTGCCATGCTCCAACCATTCAGTCAGGCTTATTTTTGACGACCTGTTCAGTTTTGGCTAGTGTCTATTTCCATCCAAAAGGAAGGAAATAGTGGAAAGTGCATCGAACGGGTTTTGATCCCGGAGCTCTTATGGATTCATCTTTGCAGGATGGCTTGCAGCTTCCGCCTTGTCCGGGTATTTTTTCGAGGCCTCTCCCCGGAAAGGCGTACACCCTCATCCGTATAGATTATACATGATAATATCTATTTTGAGAATAGTAATATTTATATTCTGATAAAGTATTTTTCTATAGGTTTGTATAAATTCCAAAATAAAATTATAACGGAAAATCTATGGAAAAGAAAAAATATTAAAATGGCCATCCCCTTCTTACCGAATATCCCGTTTCTTCATGGCCCAGACTGTCAGGAAGATGGCCAGGATGCCGGCGGCCAGTTCGCCTCCCGGGATAGAGAGCCACACAAGAAATAGTCCATTGGACTCCTTTGCTGCCAGCCATGCGAAGGGGAGGGGGATAAGGATGAGGCGGACGAAGGAAATGAGGAGGGAGCAGCCCCCTTCCTCCATGGCCTGGCAGGCGCCCTGGAGGATGATGGTGATTCCGGCGAAGGGAAAGCCCCATAAAATGATATGGAGAGCGGTGACTGTGAGATTCATGGACTCCTCGGTCAGTCCAAATCCATGGACCAGGATTCCGGCACCGGCGCCGATGACCGCCATTCCGGCTGCCATGATGGCCAAGGCTCCCATCAGGGCCCACCGGAGGGTTCCCTTCACCCGATCTCCCCGGCCGGCACCCCGATTGAAGGAAATGATCGGTATGGAAGCATTATTCAAGCCATAGGCCGGCATGAACACGAAATTCTGGAGTTTATAGTAAATCCCATAGGCCGTGACTGCAGAAACAGACAGGCCACCGAGGATGATATTCATGCCGTAACTCATGACCGGCGTCAGGAGCTGCATCACCATGGCCGGAATCCCTATGGCATACACCGGCGAAAGGACCTGGAGTCGGGGCTTCAAGCAGCGGAATCCGTGGTCCAGTTCCCTGATTTCATGGAAATAATAGTGGCCTGCAATGAAGAGGGAAAGGAACTGGCCTATCACCGTAGCCGCCGCGGCTCCTGCCACCCCCATGGCCGGCAGGCCGAAGCAGCCATAAATCAGGATGGGATCCAGCAGGCAGTTGGCCAGGGCCCCGGACAGCTGGGCCGTCATGGTGACCATGGTATGACCTGTGGCCATGATGATTTTTTCCAGAGCCATGTACATCACCGTGCCAAAGGAAAAAATGGTCACAATCTGCAGGTATAAAACGGCGAGACTCCCTATTTCTTCATTTCCTGTCTGGGAAGCGATAAATGCGGGAGCCCCAAAAAGACCGAAGAGAAAAAAGGCAAGGCTGTAAACCAGGGTCACAAAGATGGCATTTCCCGCCGTTTCCGAACCTGAAGTCCGCACATTTTATATCTATGCTGCGGCAGGACAAGCTTAATTGATTCGATAAATACTGCCTTTTCTATCTTCTATAGCACTTGACTGCCTTATGCTCTAGATATAAAATATGTCTAGAGGTGGACAGCTATGGACTATAAAACACAAGTCATTAATGGCACAACATATGCTTTCATAGATAAATCACACTGGAATTCAGAGAAAAAACGCGGTGAGCATAAACGCAAGTACATCGGCAAGGTAATTGAAGGCAAACTGGTCTTCAATAAGAAGTATCTCTTGGAAAAGCAACTGGAAACGCAGAAAACATCAAAGCCTGGGCCGGTTCCGGTTACTTCGTGCAAACGGTCTTTCTACGGCGCTGTTTATCTGCTTTCCTGCATTGCCGAGAAGATCGGGCTTCGTGATGACCTGAAAGCCTGCTTTGGTGATATTTACAAAGAACTTATGTCGCTTGCCTTCTATCTCGTACTGGAGGAGGGTCAGGCGATGTATCGATTCAAGAAATGGGGACACACCCATGTGCACCCATTTGGAGCGGATATTCCGTCCCAACGCATCAGCAGGCTCTTTGGGATGATTACGGAGGATGCGAAGATGGCCTATTTCAAAAGGCAGGCCAAGAGGCGCTGTGAAACGGAATATCTGGCTTTTGACACAACGTCTATTTCCTCATTTTCGGAGTTGCTGAAGCAAGTGAAATATGGCAAGAACAAAGAAGGAGATGACCTTCCCCAAATCAATCTGGCACTCCTCTTTGGCGAAGTTTCCATGCTGCCGGTGTATTACCGAAAACTGCCGGGCAATATTGCGGATGTAAAAACCATTGACAACCTGATCAAGGACGTGGATTTTCTCGACCTCGTAAAACTGCAGCTCTGCATGGACCGAGGGTTCTTTAGCCAGAAGAACATCAACGAGCTGATGAAGCACCACCATAAGTTTCTCATTGGAGCCAGAACCGGCTTGAAACTGGTAAAAACACACCTGGACGATATCCGTGACAGCTTTGTCACACGGTCAAACTACAATCCTGCATTGCAGCTGTATGTATGCACATTCACAGAACAGTGGGATTATGAAGAAGAGAAGCCGCGTCTTGGAACAATTAAAACGGGAAAGCGTCGGGTATACCTGCATATTTACTATAATGATCAGCACTGTACAGATGACCGTAACCGTTTTAACCATATGCTTGACCGGTATGAAGAAGAGCTGCAGACCGGAAAACGCAAACGGGAACATGAGGGTGCCTATGCCAAGTATTTCATTGTCCACGAAACACCGGCAAGAGGCATAGCCATCGCATATAATGACAAAGCTATCCGCGAAGCCGAAAAAGACTTTGGCTATTTTGCCCTCCTGACCAACTCCATTAAGGATCCGGTCGAGGCAATCCGTATTTACCGCATGCGGGATCTGATAGAAAAGTCCTTTGGAAACCTTAAAGAGCGTTTAGATATGCGGAGAATGTCCGTATCGTCAGAGGAAAATCTCGAAGGCAAGCTGTTTGTACAATTCCTTGCACTGGAGCTGATGTCTTACATCAAACGCCAAATGGAAATCCATGACCTCTACAGGAATTACACCATGCAGGAATTCTTGGATGAACTGGATACCATCGAGTATTACCAGCAACCCGGCAGGGCTCACCATCTGTCCGAAATTACAGAGAAACAGCGCAAGCTGTATGAGATGATGGGTGTGGATGTACCAACCTAGATATAAAATGACAGGACTTCAGGTTCCGAAGCCACCTCTCTCCTCTTCTGCCCCAGCTGCCGTGCCAGCACCGCATTGATGCCCACTCCCGTTCCCACGCCGATGGCAATCATCAGGATCTGGATGGGATAGGCCAGGGTCAGCGCATTCACCGCCTTTTCCCCGTAATCCACGATTTCCGGGGAATCTGGAATGTGGGAAACGAAGAAAGTATCCACCACGTTGTACAGGGCCTGGCCCACCATGGAAACCATCATGGGCGCCGCCATGTGGAACAGGAGTCGGTTCACCGGCATCCGGGCCATGGGACTTCCCCCGGGTTCTCTATGATTCATTTCTGTCTCCATTGATTTTTCCTCTGCAAGTAAAAATTTGGAAAGCCTATAATCATAGAAAATACCACAGTTCCAAGGCCCATGTAAGTATGCACTTTCCCTATACCTGCTATAGAAAAGGAAAGCAGGCAGCCGGACAGCTGGCAATCCGGCCCTCAGACGATGGAAGGTAGATGCGAACAGGCCCTGTGGGCGTGAGATCGAGACCGAGGTCGAGATTGAGGCGGACAGTGGCTTCGCCGCAAATGCCCCCGCCCGTTCGAACGTACACTCCTCCACCAATCACCCGACCCGAAGGGCCTGTTCCGCTCAAGGCTCAAGGCTGAAGGCTCAATGCCCACATCCATTCAAACGTACACTCATCCACAGGATGCGGCGAAGCCGCTGAAGGCCTAGACCTAGATCTAGATCTAGATTTCCAGGGCCTATGGCCCGATTCCCTCTCGGTCTCGACATTTCCATCCTATGGTATAATAGATACATTGAAATTTCGTAATCTGTAAATCAATTGATGTAAAGGACCATCTATGTCTATATTCCGTTTTTTCCCGGCCCTCCAGGTCCGAAATTACCGGATCTTCTGGGTTACCCAGTGGATTGCCCTTATCGGGTTCTGGCTCCAGCTCACTGCCCAGCAGTGGCTGGTGTATACCATGACGGACTCCGCCTTTCTCCTGGGGCTGCTCTCGGCCTGCCAGTTTGCGCCGAGTCTCTTTTTTACCCTCTTCACGGGGCTCTGGATCGACAGGCACAATAAGAGGAAAATCCTCATCGGCACCCAGATTACTTACCTGGTGCAGGCCTCCCTGCTGGGTCTTCTCCTCTATACGGGCCATGCGACCTACGGCTGGATCCTCTTCTTTGCTTTCTTCGTAGGCACCATCGATTCCTTCGACATGCCCGCCCGCATGGCCTTCATGCCGGAACTGGTGGGGAAAGAGGCTCTCCACAGCGCCATCAGTCTGAATTCCGCCAATTTCAACCTCACCCGCATGATTGGTCCCCTGCTGGCGGCTTTTCTGATCAGTTACCTTTCCTACAGCACCATCTTCTTCCTGAATGCCCTGTCCCTGATTCCCATTATCCTTGCCTACAGCACCATGGATGTAAACTCCACCATCGTCCCTGCAGAAAACCGGCATCCCCTGCAGGAAATCAAAGAGGGACTGCTGGAGGCCAAACGGAATCCTGTCATTTACAAGAATCTCCTGGCCGCCGGCATCGTAAGCGGTCTCATTCTCAATATGGGTACCTATGGCCCCCTCTTTGCGGACCGGGTACTCCACGCCGGGGTTGGCGGGTTCGGAGCTATCCTCTTTGCCGCCGGAGCGGGATCCATGGCCAGCGGCGTCCTTTCTGCCGCTTCAAAGAAACACCTGTCCCAGTCCTACATTTTCCATTCCGCCATCGCCTGCGGCCTCCTTCTCATGGCGGTGAGCTACATTTCCTTCCAGCCACTGGCTCTCCTGGTCTTTGGCATTTTGGGATTTACGGTCATTATTTTCATGGTAAACTGCAATACCGCCATCCAGCTGGCATCGCCGAAGGACTGCCTGGGCCGCATCATGGGACTCTACACCTTCGTCTTTTTAGGGAGCGCTCCCTTCGGCTCCCTCCTGGTAAGCACCATTATCGAGTACCTCGGCACCTCCGCCGGCCTCCTGGTCACGGGACTTCTGGAAATCCTGCTCATCGTGCTCTATACAAGGCCTGATCAGCAGTAGATGGGTGGCAAACCCACTCCGGTGCATGGAATTAAAGGTGGTAGGTCGAGCGATGCTTCGCTGGCCCCACCAGGTGGTGGGCGCTGACGCGCCGGGGACATAATGTGGATCCGCCTGCGGCACCCTTCGGAATCCCTCACCCCGGTGGGGAGCATTCCGGCCAGGCGTCAAAAGGAAAGCTCTTTTATGTGCAGTATAAGAGCAAACTTACGCCTGGCTCAGAAGTCTTATGCAGGACTTCTGCCTTTAGAAAAGGGAGCCTCGTGCAGTGTCATTTTCATGGCTTTGGGTTATAGTCATTAGGCTCCCAACAGCGGCGGAGCCGCTATTCGTTAGCCTCCTTCCTTGGGAAGGCGAGAGTCCTGCAGAGGACTCTCGAGCCGGGCTCATTTGCGAGCATTTACTGCACATTAAGCGAGCACCTTAGAGCCCGGCCGTCGGTGGCGCCGAAGGCGACGGAGGTTAGCAGTTGAAAGCGCCGCAGGCCAGTCCACCAACGGCCCCGGCGCGAAGCGCCTATCACCCGGTGAACGAGCGCAGCGATGTTCACCCACCACCCTTAGCCCCATTCACCCGTTTGGTGCAAAAACTTACATACAAAAAGCCGTCCCTGCATTCACCGCAGGAACGGCCTTCTTCATTTTATGAACAGCGGCAAAACCGCTGGGGACGTCGAGTAGACGGAATCAGATTTCTCTGTCCGCCCCTCACGGAACCGTACGTGCGGTTTTCCCGCATACGGCTCTTCAAATAGTCTTTTCAATTCCATATCTGCACCATGATTCTTGGAGGGGATACATGTTCCGCCCATATTTCGCGAAACTTTTCCCATCCTAAGCTCTTACGTTGGCTTCTCTTATTCAGATATTTATGTGTCATGTACTTGGTAAACCGTACAAAGCCGGATATTCCTTCATAGTTTCCATTAACACCGTAATAACTGTAGTGCCCTCTGAGCTTTGCATTGAGATGGTCCACCATTTCGTGTACTGGCATATGCATATTTGCTTTCAGCCATTCCTTGACATTCTTCTTCTTTGTTTTCAGTTTCTTCTTGCTAGAGCGCACGCCAAGTCGGTATGTTCCGGTCCGAGTCCGAGTGTCATAGAACGTGAAGCCAAGAAAGTCAAATTCCTTGCCTCCCTCGCTATTTCTCCCAATGGGCAGTATCCGTGTCTTGTCTTTAGCAAGCTCAAGGCTATATCTGTCCAGTCTCTTTCCCAACACATCATAGACCTTTCGTGCATCCTCTTCGTATTCGAAGAGAACGAGAAAATCATCTGCATATCTGACATAGTACATTTCACCTTTCATACGAGGCTTTACAGTCTCCATCATCCAGGTATCCAGCACGTAGTGCAGATATACGTTGGCCAGTATGGGCGATATAAGCCCGCCCTGCGGCGTTCCTTTATCGCTCTCATAATATTTGCCTTCTTCCATAATCCCGCTTTTAAGAAATCTGACGGTGTACCGCAGAAAATTCTTGTCGGCTATGTCTCGGCTCAGGAATTCCATGAGCTGCTTTTGGTCCACGTTGTCAAAGAATCCTTTGATGTCTGCTTCCAATACCCAGTTCACGTTTCCTCGCATAATGGCCCGGTCAATCACACGGATTACGTCATGAGCACTCCGTTTCGGTCTGAATCCAAAGGAACAGTCCAGAAATCTTGGCTCGTAAACGGCTTCCAGTAAGTAAGCCATGACATACTGTACCAGCCTGTCTTCATAAGCCGGTATTCCCAATGGACGGCGTTTGCCATTTCCTTTTGGTATATATACCCTCTTTACTGGTTTGGGCCTGTACTGGAATTTCTTCATGGATTCCACCAGTTTACTGATGTTTTCCGTGACATTCCTGTCATAATCTTCCCTACTGACTCCATCAACTCCTGTAGCCTTGCCTTTTCTCTGTTTGAGATGGGCCGCATACAGTGTTTCTGCATTGACTCGATGCATCAGCCCTTCCACTCTTTCGTGGCCTGCTGATAGGAATCTAATCTCTTGTACATGTTTTGGCATTCTTTTGCAACCTCTTGTGTCTGAATGTTCTGCACAATAAGCACAACTATTTGCTGTTCCCTTCGCTCCATCCGCTTTCACAGACTTCCTTACTACTATGGAACAGTCCGACTCCTGCCGAAGTATTTGGGTCTCTCCTCTTCGTAGGATTCAATTCCCATACCTTGCGGACCTCGGCAGGTCTCCCAGGTACATACATAGTATCTTGCACACTCGCCATGCCCTTGGACCCCGGTGGCACCTGCATGTTTCTCGCTTAACGAACCATGCATTACAGTCTGCGTCCATCGAGAGAGAATCGACTGCCACTCATCATCGTTACGGGGCTGAATAAGCTTCACACTCACGGAGTCACCGCTTTGCATTACGGCTCTTGTGCTCCCCTGTCTACGCTTAGACTGCAACCTCACGATTGCAATCCCAAGACTAGGTACCAGCTGCCTGCTAAGCTTTGCTGGGTCATGGACTTGCACCACGGCTATACTATGTACGCCGAACTGGCGCACCTCGATCTCGATCTTTCTTCCGATCTCACTTTTCTCGTATCTTCCGAATCACATTGGTGGTCGAATAGCCATCCACGAAGGGAAGGATTTCCACCTTTCCCGCGTACTGCCGGCCGGCCACTTCGGACACTTTGTAGTCTCCGCCTTTCACAAGGATGTCCGGCTTCAGGTGGGACAGGAGCTCTTCCGGCGTGTCCTCATCGAAGATTACCACTTCGTCCACAGACCGGAGAGCGGCCAGCATGAAGCTCCGATCCCCTTCGTTATTCACAGGCCGTGAAGGCCCTTTTAAAGCCTTCACGGAGCGGTCGGAATTGAGTCCCACAATCAGGTGGTCCCCCAGGGACGCTGCCTGCTGGAGGTACGTAATGTGGCCCCGATGGAGTATATCAAAGCAGCCGTTGGTGAAGACCACCACTTCTCCCCGACCCTTCCACTCTGCCACCTTCTTTTCCGCTTCTTCCCAGGTGAGGGGCCGATAGGAAAGCCGCAGACCCTCCCCGGATACCCAGGCCTTCAGCAGTTCTTCCCGCTTGACCTGGTAGGTTCCTACCTTGGAAACGGCAATGCCCGCCGCCTTATTGGCAAGTTCCAGCAATGTTTCCATGTCCATATGGGCTGCCGTGGCAGCGGCGGTGACGGCCATCACCGTATCTCCGGCGCCGGATACATCGAACACATCCTGGGCCACCGATGCCCGGTGGACAGCACTGTTTTCACTGACTGCGGTGATTCCCTTTTCCGAACGGGTCACAAAAAGATGGGTGAGGTGGAACTTTTCCCTCACCGCCTTTCCGGCTTCTACGATGGCCTCTTCTTCATTAGGGATTTCTTTACCCACGCAGTCCGACAGCTCTTTCAGGTTCGGAGTAATGCCATAGGCTCCATCGTACTTTGTCCAGTCACTGCCCTTTGGATCCACCAGCACCGGTACACGGCGGGACTTTGCCAGGCCAATGACGGACTGGGCCAATTCTTCCGTAATCATGCCTTTGCCATAATCCGAAAGGACGATGGCCCCCAGCCCCCTTTTCAGGAGCCCCGAGAGCCAGTCCATAATGAACTTTACCTGCTCCGTAGAGGGCTGTTTCTTTTCCTCATAGTCCAGGCGCATCATCTGCTGCCGCGCACCGAGGATACGGATTTTCGCTGTGGTATGGTAATGGTCCGCCGTAATGAGGCCGGACATGTCGATCCCAGCCTGCTGCAAAAGAGACGAAAGAACGGCGCCGTCACTGTCATTGCCCCTCATTCCTGCCGCATAGACCTCACATCCCAGGGCCGCCAGATTTGCCGCCGTATTGGCAGCGCCTCCCAGCACATCCCGCTGGGATTGGACCAGGTTCACCGGCACCGGAGCCTCCGGAGAAATCCGGTTCACCTTGCCCGTAATGTACCGGTCCGTCATCATATCCCCGATAACCGCGGCCTTGATATGAGTAATTTCATCTTTCAAAAATCGTTCGCCATCGAGCTGCATAGAATCTCCTGTTATAAAAAATGAATTCGAGTCATATTGATTATTATACCATAGGAATGATGGTGGGTGCTCAAACAGGTGAATGGGGCTAAGGGTTGTGGGTGAACTGCGCTTCGCTTGTTCACCGGGTTGTGGCTGCATGCCAAGGCCTTCGCCTTGGCGCAGCGGGGGCATAAGGTTGATTTGCCGCCAAAGGCGGCTTTTCTCCCTTACGCCCCCGGTGCGCAGCACCTACAACCCGGTTGGCGAGCGGAGCGATGCCAACCCACCACCCTTATGAACCATTCACCTGTCTGGGCCTATAACTTCACAAATTCTGCCTCTTCGAGGCAGATCCATCCTGCGGCTTTGCCGCGGACCGTTTGGCCTGATAGGAAGGCGCCTTTATGTGCAGGCTAAGCGCCTTTTATATTTCAGGCCAAACTTGGAGGTCCTCTGCAGGACCTCCATCTCTAAGGGGCTGCATGACCAGGGATTATCTCACATTGGTCCAATGCTCTTTACGATGATGCTGGTGCTCTGTCAGCTGTAAGCTGACAGCAGTAAGCAGATAATTAATAATCCGCGGCCCTATATATTTTGTGCGCCGTACCTCCCCCTTGGCCGCAGGCCATTACCCCTGAGCCACTTCGCCGAAGGCGTTACCCCTTAGCTACTTCAGTCTAAAGCCAACCAGTAGTTTGTGATATCCGCTCTCTCGCAGATTCTGCCTCTTCGAGGCAGATCCATCCTGCGGCTTTGCCGCGCCCCTTCTCTAAGGGGCTGCATGGTCAGGGATTATCTCACACTGGACCAATGCCTTTTACGATGATGCTGGTGCTCTGTCAGCTGTAAGCTGATAGCGGTAAGCAGATAATTAATAATCCGCGGCCCTATATATTTTGTGCGCCGTATCTCCCCCCTGGCCGAAGGCCATTACCCTTGAGACACCTTGCCGAAGGCGTTACCCCTTAGCTACTTCAGTCTAAAGCCAACCAGTAGTTTGTGATATTCGCTCTCTCGCAGATTCTGCCTCTTCGAGGCAGATCCATCCTGCGGCTTTGCCGCGCCCCTTCTCCAAGGGGCTGCATGGTCAGGGATTATCTCACATTGGACCAATGCCCTTTACGATGATGCTGGTGCTCTGTCAGCTGTAAGCTGATAGCGGTAAGCAAGAAACTAAATAATCCGCGGCGCCATATATTTTGTGCGCCGCACCACCACTCCTAACTCCTCACTATCATCATTTCTTCCACACCTTCATAGCCATCTGTGCCATTTTATCGTATCCCTTGCTGTTGGGATGGACGCCATCGGTGAACCAGCGGTCGTCAGCTGGTAAGCCCCGGCAAAAATCGATAGAAGGGATGCCCTCCTTTTCCGCCAGATTTCTCAAAAACGACGCGTATTCCTGAAGGTCCTGCAGGTTTCTTTCATACACGTAGGATGCCTGCCATCCCGTTTCTATGCTGTTCTTCGTGGTTAAAGGAGGAATCCCCACCGTAAGGGGTACTTGTGAAGAAAGGCTCCGGATGCCGCGGGCTACGTCCCTTTCCAGCACGCTGAGCCGAAGGCCGTTCAGGATATCATTGGTTCCGGCCATGAAGAAGAACCCCTCCCCCTCCTCGGGATGGAAGGACGATGCAAAGAGGCTGTCAAGGATATCCACCGCCAGAGCCCCACATACCCCATGGTTGGTAAAAGAAATGGATTTCATCCGCTTATCAAGAAGTTCTACCCATCCCTCGCCCTGCCTTACTCCGTAACCTTCGGTAAGGCTGTCACCAAAGCAGTGAATGGCGGAAATCTGATTCTGGTCCCATGCTTTTCCCATACATATCACCTCAGTTTTATTGTAGCATGGACCGGCTAAAAAGAGGCTGGCTATCATGATGAATGGGGAATTCTCGCTGTCATCTTCCTGGATTCCTGTAAAGCTGACCGACCTGCTGCGCTTTATCGCTTTATAAGGATAAGAATAACAGTCTCTTCAAGCGTAGGCTGTAATACTTTCCTGGAAGCCCAAAACAAGGAAATACTGATTAATTTGCAGAGTCCGATTTAATCAGTACTTCCCTGACCAGCTGCTATAGTTATGTATTTTTGAATATTCAAGTTGAATCGTCCTGCGATCCATATATAACAAGCATGAACCTGGAATATCTGACGCACCAAAAAGCCGTGAAAAATGACAACTCATTTCTCACGGCTTTTCTCATACCCTTATTTCAGATGGTGGCTTCCCCGTTCTGTAATCGGAACGCCTGCTTTACAAAGTGGGCATTCTTCCGGCTTGTAAGTCGGAACAGTGAGGTGGAGCAGCGGATATACTTTTTCCGGTGGTACGCCGAAATCTGCTTTGCCGCCGGAACGATCAACGAGAAGACCGATACCTACGATATCGCCCTTTGCCTTATTGACTACATCTACCACTTCTTTGATGGAGCCGCCGGTGGTGACGATATCTTCCACAATCAGCACCTTTTCACCGGGAGCAATTTTAAAGCCCCGACGAAGGGTCATTTTTCCATTTTCCCGTTCTGTAAAAATAGAGCGAACACCGAGGAGACGGGCAGTCACCTGGGAAAGGATAATGCCGCCGGTTGCCGGTCCGATAACCGTTTCAATGCCCTTATCCTTGAAATGGTTGGCAAATTCCTGGCACAGTTTTTCCGTATATTCCGGATGCTGGAGAACATTGAATTTTTCTACATACAGGGGGCTGTGAAGTCCGCTGGTGAGAAGGAAATGGCCTTCCAGAATTGCCTTGGTTTCTTTCAGTAAAGATTCAACTTCTTTTTCGTTCATCATGCATTCTCCTTAATTTCCTTTAAAATAAGCCGTGCTGCTGCACAGGGATCAATGGCCTGGGTAATAGGCCGACCGATAACGAGCATGGAAGCGCCATCTTTAAATGCTTCCGATGGTATAGCAATACGCTTCTGGTCATCGGTCTGGGCAAAGGCAGGGCGGATACCGGGTGTCACAATCAGAAAATCATCTCCCGCCATCTTACGAATGGATGAAGCTTCCCGTGGGGAAGCTACTACCCCATCCACACCGGATTCTTTGGCCAGTTCCGCCAATTCCAGCACATGGTCCTGGATAGGAAGATGGCCGCCTACTTCCTGCCATCCCTGGTCATCGAAACTGGTGAGCACAGTGACTGCCAGGATCTTAGGCCGTTCTACGCCCAGTTCTTCCGCCGTAATCCTTGCATACCTGGCTGCTGCCTGCATCATGGCCCTGCCACCGCCGGCATGGACAGTAATGAGATTGACGCCGAGCCTGGTCACTGAAGCCACGCTGTGTCCCACAGTATTGGGAATGTCATGGAGCTTCAGGTCAAGAAAAACCTTTTTCCCATGTTCCTTCAGATAATGGATGGTTTCGCTGCCGGCACTGTAATACAGTTCCATTCCTACCTTGTAATAGGAAATCAGGTCCCCCAATTCATCCACCAGGGCCTTCATTTTTTCAAAAGAATCCACATCCAGTGCCACAATCAGACGATCATCAGCTGTGTAGACTTCCTCTTTGTCTTCCATTCACGCTCTCCCTTCATGAATACATACTTCTCGAATATTATACCATTTCAGGCCGCCTGTGGCGAGATTTGAATGGCTGACTTGTGAATGTATCACCCAATTCGGTGGATGGGGCTAAAGGTGGTGGGTGAACGTCGCTTCGCTCGTTCACCGGGTGGTGGCTTCAACATCGCTTCGCTCGTTGAAGCGGGGTCATGAGGTGGATCTGCGGCTTCGCCGCTGTTCATAATCAGCCGACACAGGCGGCGTTACATAAGGTTTCCCTTCCTTTTAAGCGCAGCGTCCCAACCCAGTTGACGAGCGCAGCGATGTCAACCTGCCACCCGGTCGGGCAAGCGCAGCGATGCCCGACCCACAACCCTTATGAACCCTTCGCACGTTTGGGCCCGTATCATCTCCGGAACGCACAAAAGGCCGCGAAGAATCATTCTTCACGGCCCTTTCTTTACTTTCCTGCCTGGGTGGCAGCTTCTTTGATCATATGAAGGGTAACGGAATTGAAATCCACCGGCGTATCCAGTGCTTTCACTTCCTTGAAGCCTACCCCCAGTTTTCCGGTATAGTAGGCAGTGACTTCGCCCTTTGTATTAATCTTAACAGCATAAATGGTCTTGTCGTCTCCAAGACCCACGAGGCGGAACGCGCCGGGTGGGGAAATGACGCGCCAGGAGCTGTCATCTCCATTAAAGGTGTAGAGAATGCCCTTCTGGCTGTCATCATAGAAGAGACGGTCCTTATCATAGTACACCGCAATCTTACCAATATGGGAGGTCTGCACGTAAATACGGCGGGTATCATAGTTCGCATCGGTACGATAGATACGGTAGAGCCCCTTGCCCACTTCCATCTTCATATACACCGCATTGGTAGCGGTGGAATAGGCCACATCCACGATTTTTGCATTTCTCGGGAGGTCCCGGATAGGCGCATCGGACTCGTGGGTGGTGCCATCCGGATTGTACCGGGCCAGGGTCACATCCCACCGTCCACCGCTCCAGTGGATCGGATAAAGGGCCATGAGTGCCAAGTTCCGGTCAGGCATCCATTCGAAGAAGGATACGCCCTGGTTCTTCAGGTCTACCTTTTGGGGGTTATTCAGGTCATCGGCCTTGTAAATAGTAACGCTGTCCTGGGTCACATCAGCCATGTATTTGAAATCATGGGAATAATAGGCTTTTCCTTTGACACTGACCTTAGCATACAGTTTCTTGCCCTCTTTTTCTGCCGCTTCTGCCACCTTGTCCTTGACGTCGGACATATCATAGTCCCCACTGGACAAAGGGGCAAAGAGGACACGGTCCATGTAAAGATAGGCTCCTGCCTGGACACCGATGCCCAAGATAAAGCAGAATGCCAGCTGGCATAACTTCTTATTCAACCTGTCCTCCTTATTTCACGATAAAAGCAGTAGGTATCATACGCTCGCCCAGAAGGTCTGCCGGTTTGTTTACGACTTTACCGTTATAGTACAGGGTCGTGGAAGAACCGCCATCCAGGTTGGCCGCAATGTAAGCACCGTTTTCATAAAGAATATTTTGGGAATCCACCAGGGTGGCGCCGATACTGTATCCCGGCTGCCGGCCATCGATAACGAGGAAGAGAATGGTACCATCTTTCTTCTGTCCAATGGCGGAACGGGGCGAAATTCCCCATCCACCGTCACCGCTTTTGATGACCTTTTCCCCGTTGATAATGAGAGGCGGTCCAAAGGTCAGACCTTCCACAGCGCCAAGGTCCCGGAGCTGTTTCTTATTATAATGGCCGGCTATGAGGTTTCCGCTCTTCGTCATACCTACGAAGTCTACCTTTTCATTATCGTCCACCTGCTGTCCCAGGAGGTATTTCCCGCCATGAAGAATAAATCCATAAGGCAGGCGGCCGGTCCCGGTGCCATTGGGGTCATAGAAACCACCGCCATTAATGGCTGCCACGGCATTGTTCTTTTTCGCAATGTTACTTGTGGTATCCCCTTTTTCATTAATGTCTTCCGCCGTGGCCACCTGCACCCGGGTAGGATTCGGGATTTCCAGGAGATATCCCACGAACCGGGATGTTTCGATTTTCTTCAGGGTCAGGGAAGAATCTGTCCGAGGCTTGAAGGAAAACATCTTCTGGGTGTCCGTTGTCGTTACAACGCCGAGAATCTTATTCAGCTCATCCTGGGAGTAGAGCCAGGTAATGTACTGGGGATGGCGGGACCGCATAATGGCGCCCACCACCGCTCTCTTCAGGTTGCCGAACGGCCCGAACAGAACCACAATGGGTGACGTAATGATGAAGAATATGAGCGTCATCAGTATGAACTTAAATATAAAGCTGTGAAATATGCGTTTCATTCGTGCTCCTAATAAAAACCGAAGTTCCCGGCATCTGTCCGGTCAGGACGGATGCCCTGTCAGACCGGCGTATAATTATCTTTGTTCAGCCTTTCAGAGAACCGGGCCAGGGAAATATCATTTCCGATATATACCCGTTTCAGCTCGTATGGGTAACTGCCTACATGAACCCTGCCGACATCGGTGGTAACAGCCATTTTAATGCCTGCTTTCTTGGCAATGGCCACCACTTCATCATCGTAGTCACCATAGGGGTATGCCAGCCAGGGGTTATCGATACCCAGATGGTACTTCAGGGCCTGGTTGGCTTCCACAATTTCCTTCTCCTTCTCCTTGGCCGTGGCCAGGTTATGGAGTTTCGGGTGGGACAGGGTATGGTTGGCAATGGTCACGGTGTGGCTGTCAGCCATTTCCTTCAGCTGGTCCCAGGTCATCCGGTTATAGGGCTTGCCCACATCATCGGTAATGAGGAACAGGGTCCAGGGGTATCCGTATTCCTTCATCAGGGGATACACAATGGTGTAGCTGTCCAGATAGCCATCATCAAAGGTGATACACACCGGCTTCTCCGGAAGCGGGGCACCCTTGGTCACATAATCATAGAGTTCCTGCATGGTAATGGGATGGTATCCGTGGTCCCGAAGATAATTCATCTGGATGCGAAGGTTAGCCTCCGTCATAATGGCTGCATTACCCTGTTCATTACCAATCATGTGGTACATAAGGACAGATACACCCTCCGGCACACTGTAAGGCACGCCGGGATCCCGGTGCACTACAGCCACTCCTGGTTTCAGCGCCGTCTGGGATGCAGCAGGCTGGGAAGAGGCTGCGGAAGAACCGCCTGAAGCTCCGCCATTACTGCAGCCTGCCACTCCCAGGATGGAAAGGGACACCAGGGAAACAGCAGCCAGAACAGCCGCTTTTCTCCAATATTTTGACAACGATTTCACTTAAAAAAACTCCTTCTTGCAAAAGTCCATAATTCCTCATTTTGACAATATGTAATTATTTTACTACTATTTTCTCTCTTTTGCTACTATTTGCAAAAAATAGAGGTCCCACTGCATCAATGTATTGGTACAGATTGAGGCAGCCTGCCGACAGGCAGGCTGTTCATAGGCCACAGGATTTTTCGAATCGTAAATTCTCAAAGTAACTTCCAGTCGCCTGAAACTGGCGATAAGTTCGAGAAATTTGCTGGAAGTTAGTTTGAGAAATTGTAAAAATCGCCTTAATTTTCGTTGTTAATTGTGAATTTTAGAGCAATAAGACTGTTTCAGCGCATGCTAAAAGAAACTTTGAATTGTTATTTTTCAAAGTAAATTCCGGTTGACATGAAGTTGCTTTGAGAAATACTCCTGGCTCTAAAACAAGAAGATGCTGTTGAATTTGTTGCTGGTAAAAGTAAGCAGTTGACAATATCCATTCCGGGGCTGCTGATTTTCGCCTGTTCTCCAATGCTTGTCAAGACGAAAGACATGTCTTGACAAACATTGGAGAACAGGCGGTCAGCTGGCCAGTCCGGAAATGGATTAGAATGCTACAACTCCAAGTATCTGGAGCAGCTTTGTCGTCTGCACAACGTTTTCAGCAGGGACTTTGCAGATTCCTAAAATGTGGGCAGCCTCCGTACCATAGATGTGGGTAAACATTTCGTAGGCGGTTTTGCCATTAAAGACTGACCTTTTGGTTGAATTTATGTGGGAAAAGATTATATCTACTTTTTCCTGCGTCAGGTTGTCGAAGTTGGCTCCTTTCGGCAGGATGTCACGGAGGAGTGTGTGATTCTTCTCCACGCGAGGCTTTTGGCTGGAGCGCATAGGATCGCAATAAAAGAGGCGTGTTTCCCTCGTTCCGGCCGCATTCATCTCGATGCCATCTATATTGGCGAATTCTCCCCCGTTATTTGTAAGGATAAGAGAGAAACAACTGGCAAAGGGAATGCCGGCATCGGTGAATTTCTGACGGAGGGTTTGAAACTGCTCCGTTACAGCCTGGGCCGTCTTGTTGGGCAGCAGCCGGCCAAACATGAAATTGCTGTTGGTAAAGAGCATTGTAAGCAATACCTTGCCGCCGACACGTCCAATTACAGTGTCCATCTCAACCCAGTGCGTAATATGATTTGCAGCGATATGCTGCTGGAAATCTTCATATGCGCGGCCTTTCTTTGCTCCATACGGCACATATTCAAGCTGACGGGGCTTGCGGGATCTGAATTTGACCATACGGGGAAGTTCGATCGGGCTGAAGGAGCAGTATCCTTTCTTGATATAGCGGTAAACAGTAGCCTGCGACGCCTGAATTTCCTCGGTCTGCATAATGTGGTAAATATGCTGCCCTTTCTTTATCCCTTCCCGGAGCTTCCTGTCAGTATCCCAGAAACTGGCTTTATTAAGTGCAATACCGGTTCTGGATTCTGACCTGAGGGCCTCATAATCTTTTTGGGCAGATTTGGCTCTATAGACCAGACGTTTAAGATGACAGTATGGCTTTTGCTTACAGCCATTGCAGACATAAGGCGAATGGGCGAGTTTGGGACATTCGTCGTTTAAGACACGGCCACTGTCATCGCGGCGAGTCCAGTTGTTTGCAGCCAATTCCCGATGTTTACGTACTTCCTTAGATATTGTGCTGGCATCCTTTCCAATAGTACGTGCAATTTCAGAGAAAGTAGATTGGGATTTGAGCATCGCTTCGATGGTGAGTCGGTCATCAAAGGTGAGATGTTTGTTCTTCCTTGTAGAATTGACAATGTTGCTCATAGTTAACCTCATATTCCACGAGTATTTCTCAAGTTAAATTCTACCAAATGTCAGTTCTCAAAGTAAATTCCAGAATGACCTTCAGAGCTGGAACTTACTTTGCGAAATTGCTGGATTTTTCGAATTCTCAGCGTACATTTATAATTATCACTCCCATCCTCTCCCTACCCATTCTTTCGTGATATAATAATAGATACCCGATTTTGCATTGGAATACTCATATATAATGTAAGAAATGAAGAAAGGACGCTCTATGAAAACTCTTTTTAAATGGCTTATGGCACTAATCCTGCTTTTATTCCTTCCTTTGACCATGCCCGCCATGGCAAAGAATGCGTCAGTCACATCTCTTCGCTGGACTACACGAAACGATGGCAATCCTCCCTTTGTACGCATCGCCATGGATCTCACAAAGGCGGTGCATGCAGAAGCAGCTATCGATGATGCCGGCAAGAATTTTGAAGTCATCATGAGAAATACGTCCATGGGAAACGTGGCGTCCCAGTATGATATGGATTCCCGGGCTATTGATTTTGCTACCCTTTCTGAAAAAGATGGGGATACCTATCTGGACGTAGCTCTGTCTAAATCCCAGAAAATAGATGACATCCGTGTCTTTGCCCTTCGTCCCGACGCAAAAATGAAAAAGCCTCATCGTTTAGTCGTAGATATCCCGGTTCCCGGTGCAGTGCAGACCTACAAAAAGAAATCTTCCACCACCCCTGCTTCTTCCAAATCCGATGCCACTCCAGCTATCAAAAGCTACAGCGTATCGGATCAGGCTAAAAATGTATTAAAAGGAAAAATCATCTGCATCGATCCTGGCCATGGCGGTACTGACGTAGGCGCTATTGGCCATGTGGGAGATAAGACGGTTTATGAAAAGGACATTACCCTGTCCATTGCCCTTCCCCTCCGGGATATGCTCACTTCTGCCGGTGCAGAAGTCGTCATGACCCGATCCACTGATAAAGACGTGTATGGACCCTGGGCCGATGCGGATCCGGAGCTCCAGGCCCGCTGCGATGTAGCGAACGAAGCCCATGCGGATGCCTTTGTTTCCATCCATATAGATTCTTTCTCCAATTCCACCGTCGACGGTACCACCGCCTATTACTACCCCAAGAGCTCCAAAGACCTGCTCCTGGCCCAGATGCTGCACCAGTCCACAATGAATACCCTCTCCATTCCTGATCGGGGCGTACGGTCCAATGATTTCTACGTAAACAAGTACACCACCATGCCTTCAGTACTCATGGAAATGGGATTTATTACCAATACCCACCGTGCGAAAATGCTCACATCCTCCTGGGCTCCCAGAAGTATCGCCCAGAGCCTCTTCAATGGACTGGTTAATTATTTCGCCGCCATTCAGTAAGGAGAACCGCCATGGATAAAAAACTCTTCTTTTTAGCCGTTTCTCTCTCCGCCCTCATTGCCCTGTCCGGATGTGCACCGGATACAGGGAAACAGTCTGCCCAAAGCATTTCACCTAAGGCCGCCTCTTCCCAGTCCGTGAAAACACCGGCAGAAGCATCGTCTACTCTAACCTACTACCGGATCAGTGATGACGGCCTCAGAATTATCCCCACCGCCATCAAAGTCAAAGCCAGTGACCACACCGCCAGAAACAGTCTGGAAGAAATGATACGGACTGACAGGAAATCCAAATATCCCCTCCTCCCGGCTGGGCTTTCCCTGAAAACCATTTCCATAAAGGACGGCAGGGCTTACGTAAACTTCAGTAAAGAGCTGAACAGCCTCAAAGGAGAAACGGCGGAGTCCCTTTTCATTGCCATGACTGTAGATACACTCACAGAATTCCCGAATATCAGGGAAGTAGAAATCAAAGCGGACGGCAAGGCACCGAAATTCCAGATGGACATGACAAAGACCTTCAAGAGGGATGAAAGTTATATACAGATGGAAAAGAAATAAAAAAGAGCCCTCAAGGGCTCTTTTTTATTTGGATCCGAATATCGGTATTCTCCAATCCCATAAATGGGGCTAAAGGTTGCAGATGAACATTGCCCCGCTCGTTCACCGGGTGGTGGGCACTTCGCACCGAGGGCGTGAGGTACATTACGCTTCGCCGAGCTGCGTCCTTCCAGCCAGGACTCTATCCTTCGGCCAGGGAAGATGCAACGCACAATTCATATAACGTCGCAGATTTTCTTAACAGGAAACCTCCCTATCTATGAAGAGAGCAGTGTTTTAACCTTTCCCACTCATGGAGGAGGTAACGAGCGCAGGAGGGCGGAGGGATTCTCGCTGAAGTCACTCCTACCGTTCTACCCCATAATCCCAGCCCCCCTGCGGCATTTCCATCCATTTCCTATAGCACCCCTCCACCGCTGACACGGCCACCCTCTTTCTAAAGAGGGTGGGTCAGGGTACTGTTTTTAGCGACGGGCTCTGTGAATTCACAAGGCGGCGCTATATGAATCATACGCCGCACCTTCCCCGCAGTCACCTCAGCCACTTCAGCCACCTTAGCCACTATGACCGTATCCATACGTTCAGCCGCCCGTCACCATGCCTTCTCCAATCAAAAATCGGGGTTTGAGTCTCAATATTTAAAACTCAAATCCAGATTTTTTTATTTTTCTTCTTTCTTTTCCGGCACCAGAATCTGGCCTTCTGCAAAAGCAGCGGGATAGGAATATTCCCGCATTCCATCCTTGAATTCTACCGTCAGCCGCCCATCGCTGATTTCTGTAATGACCCCTTCTCCATAGTCAGGAGAAAGGACCAGTGTCCCTTCACTTAAATCAATGTACCGGGTATTGCCGCGATGGGTTTCTTTTGCCACGTGGGGCGAAATCGTATGGCGCCGTTCCGGCTTTTCCTGTTCCGGCACCCGGTAGGTCCTGCCTTTACCCTTGGGTAGGGTTTCCTTTTTCGCTTTTTTCTTGTCCGGGAAAGCGCTCTTTTTCAGCTTTGCCGGCAGGCCCTGGGGATACATGACATGTTCTCCTGTGGCTTCATAGGTCACATAGACTCCCCGCTCCGTGATGCGGCTGACTACCCCTTTCCCCAGCTTTTCATCGTTCACTGCAAGGCCCACGGTGACTTCATTTCTTTCCTGATTTCTCTGCCGATTCTCCGTCCGGTCCTTGGTATCGAAGGTAAATACCTTCTTCTCAAAGGGCTTACCATCGGCCCGGGATTTGGAAATCCGGCTTCCATCATCCCTTTTGCGGCGAGGAATGACCTTTTCCACATCTCCGAAGGCTACGGTAATACCATCTTCCGTCACCTTTCTTACAATGCCTACGCCCAGGGTACGGTCTTCAAATTCCACGCCCGGTTCCAATTTTCTCCTGCGGAACGTTCTGTTTCCATTGGCCCTTCTGTCTTTATGAAAGGGTTTCCCGCCTTTCCTGTGAAAGGGCTTATCCGATTTATCCATTTCTTTCTCCTTATTCCCATTACAACCTGAACAGCAGCCTGGTATTTACATTACTTTACACTGAATGGTTTCTTTCTGCAACCTTTGGGCTACCGCCAGTCGTAACGTTGTTCCTTGATTCTGCGGTCCAGATCCTTTTTCGCCGCCTTTTCAGCCATATCCTGCCGTTTATCGTATAATTTCTTCCCCGTAGCCGTACCAATTTCCACTTTCACCTTGCCATGACGGAAATACATCTTCAGGGGCACCAGGGTATACCCCTTCGTCTTCAGCTTCATTTCAATTTTGCGGATTTCCTGCTTATGGAGCAGAAGTTTCCGGGTACGGAGGGGATCGTGGTTAAAAATATTGCCCTGCTCATAGGGACTGATATGGGCATTCCAGAGGTATACCTCTCCATTTTCTACTTTCGCGAAACTGTCCCGGAGATTTACCCGTCCTGCCCGGATGGATTTCACTTCCGTCCCGGTGAGAGCGATCCCGCATTCATAGGTTTCGTGTATAAAATAATTATGGTAAGCCTGCCGGTTCGTAGAAACCGGCGGTGCTGTCTTCAACTTTTCCTTTGTCATCAATGCATCCTGCTTTCCGGAATCGGTTCAAAGGACTTCTGCAGACCCCGGGGCTGGAAGCGCCGCCCCTGTGCAGGGCCTCCCTCCCCATCGGCCGGGCTGGACCTGCCAGCCTTACCTGCTTCTTTTTCCTTTACCTTTTCCCTTTCCTTTGCTCCCTTTTTTCTCTTTCTTCCGGGAATGGGATTTGGAGGAGCTTCTTGTTTTCTTCTCCAGGTTCAGGGGAGAATGGATTTCTCCGAGGATGAAATCTACTTCTCTTCTTTCCTTGTCCGCCTTCACCAGTGTCACCCGGACCGGCATTCCCATGGAATAGGTGGTACCGGAGAACCGGCCTTTCATGGTCATGGTGTCTTCCTGGTAAACGTATTCATCATCGTCCATGGAATCGATGTGGACAAGGCCTTCTACCCCATTGTCCAGGCCCACGAAGATACCGAACCTGGTAATCCCCGTAACATGGCCGTCAAAGGGCTCTCCCACGAAGGGAACCATGTATTCCGTCATCTTCAGGTCATCCACGTCCCGTTCCGTTTCCGTTGCATTCTGCTCCGTTTCAGAGCAGTGCTCCGCGGCGCGGATGAGGAATTCCGTCTGTTTTTTCCGCTGGGCCTTCGTCATATCGTCATGAAGGGCCTCACGGATAAGACGATGGACCATGAGATCCGGATATCGGCGGATAGGCGAAGTGAAATGGGTATAGCATGCACTGGCAATGCCGAAGTGTCCATTGTTATCGGTACTGTAGCAGGCCTGGGGCAGGGAACGGAGCGTCATCACCTGCACTACCGCCTCAATGTCCTGGCCCTTCACCGATTCCAGCAGCTTCTGCACATCCTTTGGCTCCGGATCGTCGGGGATATGAATAGGAAGACCCATGATGGCAATGAGGCGCTTCAGGGAATTCAGCTTATCCTGGTCCGGATGGTCATGGACACGATAAATGGATGTGTGGCCTGTCTTTTCCAGGAACCGGGCCACCGCTTCATTGGCAGCGATCATGGCATCTTCGATCATTTTCTCCGCTTCCCCGCGGACTCTCTTTTCGATGCGAAGGGGCGTGCCATCCTCGTCGAGGACCACCTTATATTCGGGGAAATCAAAATCCAAAGCTCCCCGACGGGTTCTGTTATCCCGGAGCGCCTTGGCACATTCCCTCAGGTCTTCCAGCATAGGAAGGTGCAGCTTCAGGTCTTCCGGTGCAATTCCTTCATCAAAGGCTTTGTTGATTTCCGGATAATTGCAGCGCCTTGCCACCCGGACGATGGAAGGGGAAATACATTCCGTCTTCACCGTGCCATCCGGCGCCACATCCATGACACAGGACATGGCGTACCGGTCTTCATCATGGTTCAGACTGCAAAGGTCATTGGACAGCTGGAAGGGAAGCATGGGAATCACCCGGTCCGCCAGGTACACACTGGTCCCCCGGCGATAGGCCTCATCATCCAGAAGGGTTCCCTTCCTCACATACCTGGACACGTCGGCAATATGGACGCCCAGTTCGAAATGGCCGTTCTCCTTCTTTTCACAGTACACTGCATCGTCCAGGTCCTTGGAATCAGGGCCGTCGATGGTAACGATAGGAATATTCCTGAAATCCTTCAGTCCCTTTTCCATCCGGATATCCCGGGAAAGGTGGTCCGCTTCTTCCATGAGGTCATCGGAGAACACATGGGGCAGCCGATGCTGGGCTACGATGATATCGATATCCAGGCCCTTGTCTCCTTTATATCCGATGATTTCAGTCACATGGCCTTCCGCATCGGTCCACTCTCCGGGCCACCGGGTTACTTCTACTACCACCCGGGCCCCTGTGGTGGCTCCCATCTCCTGTCCCTCAGGGATCTGGATTACCATATCCACCTTTTCATCGATAGGCACAGCCTCTCCGCCGCCCTTGAGCATTTCATAGGTGCACACAAAGGTATCATTGGCTCTTTCAATGACTCTGGTAATCCGGCCTTCCGTATTGTGACGGCCGGTTTCACTCTTCATGGTCTTTACTTCTACCGTATCATTATTGACCGCATTCAGATGGTCCTTCTCCGCAATATACACATCCTCATGATCTTCATCGGTCAGAAGGAATCCGAATCGGCCGTAGGACTTGTAGGTCCCCTGCAGTACCACTCCCGGCTTGTAAGGCAAAAGTTCCTTTTTCTCCATTTATATCTCCTGGTTCAAATACCTGCATCGCAGGAAAGACTGACCCTTCGCCAACGGCCGATATTCCTGCATAAAAAACGATCTTCTCTATTAAGACTACATGAAATGGGGCCCTTCTGCAAGAGCAAAATAAAACGAGGCCTGCGGCCGGCAAGCCTCGTTCCGCCTGATCAGAAAGTATTCATGTATCTCCCCAGTACAAGGCAGAGAACAGCAAAAATAGTGCCAAATACGATGGTGAACTTCGACAGCACCGCATCCTTGCCACGGGTCCTGCCGCCGGCCATATTCTCCGTACCTCCGCCGATGGCTGTTCCCATGCCGGCCTGTTTCGATTCCTGGCCAACAACTACCACAATCAGAAGTAAAGAGACAATCAATGTCAAACCAATCAAAAAGTACTTCACTGTAAATCCTCCTCTGCACCTGCCACACTCAAGGCAGATACGGCCTTTTTCCGAATAAAATGATAAATATCAAAGACTATTTTATACTAAACCGGGTAGCGGGTCAAGAGGAAGGGTCGGATGAGTATGTGTCAAGGTTTTCTCGGTACTTTATTTGACAGTCGACGTTATCAGGTTTCCCAGCCTCTGCTTTCTCAATAAATCTGTATCGCTTTAGCAAGCTGGCCCATCGGAGTTGAAGTCGCTCCATATACGCCTATACGGCCTTCCAGGCACCCGGGACGGTAATTCCGTGCGTTCCTGTGCCATTTAGCGTCCCTGGCGGCTTTGCGGTTCGTTTTTACGGCTGCTACGACCGCCTTATGCATCTGCCGGTCCATCTTCTTGTAGGCTTTGCCTGCAGCACAGTAAATCAGGGCTTTTTCCAAAGTGTCATTCTGGGTAGCAGTAATCAGCGTGCCTATTGAATCCATACCTATCCTGCACCAGCTGCGCCCCTGCTTTTTCAGACGGTAGCTATAGCGTCGGTGGTTGCTTTCAGCTGCCCCCAGGTGGATATCGGTTCGGATTCCGCGCTCCCGGATGCCCGGGATATAGTCGGCGTTGCGACTCAGATAGTCTGCCAGTCTCCGTACCTGCTCGGCCTGTTCTTCTGTTTCTGCGTAGCTGGCAGCCGTATCCAGATATGGCTTCATATCTGTGATGACATTTCTGCTCTTATTCAGTTCAAGCACGAATTTATCGATGAATCCACGTGGGCAGAAGCTGAGGCGGGTCCGCACTTTCTCATTCACATGGTATCTGTCCCGGAAATGGTAATGTGTCTTGCATCCCTCGACTATATCGTCGAAGTCACCGAAATTATATCCTGCTCCGCCATCCCCGTTGGAAAGTACTGTAATCTCGCTCAGATTGTACCGGCCATGCACCCACACCTTGACGAGTTCAACCAGCCTTTTCCTATCCGTTCCAGAGAAGCAGTGGTACCCTGTCAGTCTCGAACGTTTCCCATTCTTCTCGACGCCCTCATAGACCTGGATTCGGTGAAGTTCTATGTTCTGGCCGCCTTTGGTATCGGTGACGGGGTCCGCCTGCTGCTTCATTACAATCCCATCGCCCTCAATAGCCAGCAGCCCGTTCTCCGGTACTCTCTTCTCGGCCTGCTCCATAGCTGCATCTGCTGCTTCGTATTTTCTGACCATTTGGGCGGCAGCGCGGCTGAGATTTGAAACTGTCTGATGTGAAATATCCGTCTGGGTCAGAATTTTCACGATATGGCTCACATTACGGAACTGGGTAACCTGGGTAGCCTGCGCAATGCGCAGAATCACTCCCATGCTATAGTGACGGGAAGGCAGAAATCCAAATTTCTTATCTAACGGGTAAAATCCCTGCTTTCCGGCCATCTCCAGCCGCCTCCGCTTGTAGGTGACAGGACCAAACAGGCAGTATATGGTTCTGGAATCCCGCCGGGAAATCCGCCACCCCTGAGGCTTGTAGACCCTATCGTACAGCTCGCCATCGATCATTTCGAAGGCCGTCGCCACAAGAAGGCCAAAGAGTTCCGTGAAGAGGTGCCAGAGAACCTGCTCCATGGCCAGTGAATCCTTGGAATCCTTGATACTCTTGAGAATTTCCTCCTGAATAAAAGGTTTGAAAAGTTCGATATTCTCTGATAAAATGCTCATTGGGAAGAGTCCTTTCTTTTGATTTTGTCGCAAGGAAATTATAACATTTCCATCAAAGGGGACTCTTCCCTTTTCTATCCAGCAGGGGAGAAATCCTCTACCGAGAAACATTTTACACTAAGGTCGGATGAGATACAAAAAAGACTCTGACTCTGAACCTAAACCGAACAATAGCCTCTAGCCGAGGCCCCTTCCTTGGGGATGTAAGCGAACTGGATTCGTAGTAAGCATCGGCGAGCGAAAATCCAGTGAACCCTTTCCCAGCGAAGTCGGGCAGGGAATCCCCAACGGGGTGGGGTTAGCTGATGGAAAATGATTGAAGCGCCGCAGGCTGGCCATCTTTCCTGGCCGCTAGTAGCTAGAAGCCCCGCCCGTTCACACGCATCCATAGCCACACGAGCCCCGCCAAACGGAACTGTTGCATAAATAAAAAAATGCGGCGCCACATTATTTTTGTTTGTGCGCCGCACCACTATTCCTCATCCCTCATTCTTGATTTCCCCTACTTTTTTCTCATCTGATCCAGTTTTTCCTGCACCGATTGGGGAATGGCTCTTCCAATCTCGCTGCGCAGGTTTTTCCGGTTATTATGGGTGATGAAGGTGGCCTGCACCGCCTTATCATCTTTTACCGCCTTTACCAGGTCATCCACTGCCACCCGGTAGGCGCCGTTTCCCATGACCTGGCTCTGTTCCGGCCCGTCGGAGGTAACCACGAAAATGTGGCGGTATTCATCCCGCCGGAGGTACGATTCTTTTTCGATGTAGCTGTCGGCGGTCATACGGCTGGGCGTATAAACGAGAGTAAAGGAATCGGCCAGTTTCTCTACCTTCGCCTTTGTGGACTGTCCCTGGCCATCAAAGACGATGATCACTTCGATATCGTTGTGGGCGCCATAGTCCTGCATGAGGTCCACCAGCTTTTTACGGCTCGATTCCAGGTCTTCCCGGTCAAAGAGTTCCGGCCGCCAGAAGATGACGTTGTATCCATCCACCAGATAGAGATCTTTCATGACTGGCTCCTCTGCTTTGCTGCTTCGTAAATCAGGAGGGCTGCTGCCACGGATACGTTCAGGGAGGACACCTTTCCCTTCATAGGAATGCGGACACAGAAATCGCAGAGCTTCCGGGTCAGTGGACTCACGCCCTTCCCCTCTGCTCCCATAACGATAACAAGGGGCCCCTTCAGGTTCGCCTCGTAGTACAGGTCTTCTCCATCCATATCTGCCCCTACCACCCAGAATCCTTTGTCCTTTAAAGATTCCAGGGTCTGCCGGATATTTCCGGTCTGGCATACCGGAAGGTAGGCAAAGGCACCAGCTGCTGTTTTCATGGCCGCCGCCGTAACAGGGGGGCTCTTATGTTTGGGAAGGAGTACCGCCGCCGCACCGGCACATTCCGCTGTCCGCACGATGGCCCCCAGGTTTCTCACGTCCTCCAGTCCATCCAGAAGAATAAGGATAGGAGACTTCCCTTCCCATTCCGCCAGCACTTTGTCCAGGTCCGCATATTCATAGGGCTTCAGGAGTGCCGCCACTCCCTGGTGCACCACGCCCCGTGACAGGTCATCCAGCCGTTCTTCGGTCACCTCTTCCACCGCCGCCCCAGTATTCTCAGCCAGGTTCAGGATAGAAAGGAGCCGTTCATCCTTCTTTCCATCCTTCACGAATACTTTACGCACACTCCGGGTACGGAGGAATTCGGTCACACTGTTTCGTCCGCAGATGAGGAGGGAATCCGAAGACTCTCCCCGGATTCCCTGTTTTCTGTCTCCCCTGCCAGGCTTGCGGCCTTTCCTCAGGCCTTCAGGTCCGGACCTTCGATTGTTTTTGGAAACCATTTTTCTTTTATCCATTTTCATGGCCCATTTCTCCTGCCACATACTTCAGGCTTCTCTGCATGAGGAAATCAAGACGCTCCGTCTGTCCCGAAAGCTGGAGGTATCCAAGGAGCGCCTCGAAGGCCGTAGACTCCCGGTACTCCTCTACCGTAGCACTTTTCGGCACATGGGAGCTCGTATTTCTGGCCCTTTTGCACACCTTCAGTTCCCTGTCATTCAGGAGTTCCCTGATTTCGAAAAGGATCCGGCTCTGCCAACGGGCAGAGACGATTTCCGATGCCAGGCTGTTCAGGATCTGTACATTATATATGCCCGTATCAATCAGTGATTTCCTGATAAAGAACGACCAGCACACATCGCCCATGTACGCCAGGGTCAGGGCATCCATGGAAAAGACCTCCTGCTCACCGAGAACAGGAGATGCTTTACCGATTTTGTGGGCCATCTGTTTTTTCAGGAACAGGACTCTTTTAAACTCCACGCTTTTTCCACCTTGCTCCTGTAGGAGTATCTTCAATCACAATACCGATTTCACCCAGCTTATCCCGGATTTCATCGGCCAGCTGGTACTGCTTTGCCTTTCTGGCGGACTGGCGGACAGAAAGGATGACGTTCATGAGGTCATTGTAGTCCTTGTCGTCATAGGCTTCTTTCTTCTTCCATTCCTTTTCCAGAATACCGAGGATATCCAGGATGGTCTTGAATGCCTTTCCTGCCTTATCCAGGGCTTCCCTGTCGAAGGAGGTGCCGCCATGTACTTCGTTGTAGTACACGTTAATGGCCTTTGCCAGGTCAAACATGGCACCGGTAGCAAGACCTGTATTGAAATCATCGTCCATGGCATCATGGAAGACCTTCATGTCCGTTTCTGCAGCCTTTTCAAGAGCCTTGGAGGCATCTGTCTTTTCGGTTCCCTCTTTGCCGGAAAGCTCTTTCACCCGGGCAATGACGTCTTTCAGCTTATCCATATTCTTTTCTGCTTCTTCCAGGCGGTCATCGGAGAAGTCCAGGGGGCTTCTGTAATGGGTGGACAGGAGGAAGTACCGGAGCGCATCGCCGGAATACTTTTCCAGCACATCCTTCACCAGGAAGAAATTGTTCAGGGACTTGCTCATCTTTTCAGAATTGATGGTAATGAAACCATTATGCAGCCAGTAATCCACGAAATGGCAGCCCGTGCATCCCTCAGACTGGGCAATCTCATTTTCATGATGCGGGAAAATCAGGTCAGAACCGCCGCCGTGGAAATCAAAGGTCTTCCCCAGGTAATGGATGGACATGGCAGAGCATTCGATGTGCCAACCCGGACGGCCTTTGCCCCAGGGACTTTCCCAGAACGGTTCTCCCGGTTTAGCCGCTTTCCAAAGGGCAAAGTCTCCGGGATTTCTCTTTTCGTCATTCACTTCAATCCGGGCGCCTGCCAGCATGTCCTCAATCTTGCGGCCCGAAAGTTTTCCATAGTCCTTGAACGTGGAAATATCATAGTACACGTCACCGCCAAGAACATAGGCATGGCCCTTTTTGATCAGGGTCTCCACCATGTGGATGATATCATCCATGTGTTCAGAAACCCTGGGGTACACATCGGCCCGGCGCACATGGAGGGCATCCATGACCTGGAAATAGGCATCGATGTAGCGGTCGGAAATGGTCTTCCAATCGGTCCCTTCCGCATTGGCTTTGTTGATGATCTTATCATCCACATCGGTAAAGTTCTGGACAAAGGTCACTTTATAACCGATGTATTCCAGGTACCGGCGAATCACGTCCCAGGTCACTGCCGGCCGGGCATTGCCGATATGGGGATGGTTGTATGGGGTGACGCCGCAGACGTAGATCTTCGCTTCCCCCGGGGTAATCGGTTTAAAAACCTCTTTTTCCTTGGTCAGTGTGTTATAGACTTTAATTTCTTCCATTTAAATTCCTCCATCACGAGTCAGATCAATGCTTCCATTTCAGAAAGACAGACAAGGCATTATTTCTACAGTGACACAATCCCATCATCTTCTTTCTTCATTCAAAAAGCCACCGCCTCACAGAGACGGTGGCCCGTTATTCCACTCTGTCGGCAAATGCCGCACATTCGGCTGTATCGCAGCCCTGCGGAAAAGGATACTTCAATTTCCCCTTTTCAGCTCCCAAAGGCATTTCCTGAAAGATCGCTCCAGACATTCCCACCATCCATGTCCTCTCTGCAGGATGACTTCCAGTACTTCTTTTGATCATCACTCGAAAATATAAATATAAGCATTCACAGCTGACCTGGCTTTTGACCCCACACTCGCCTGCTGGAGCGTTCGCTACCCGGTATCTTCCTCTCACTACTGACCCTCTCGGTTTTCCCGGCAGGACTTACATCTAAACCGCACCATGCTCAGCAGGAATTTTTCCTGCGTTACGTGGATCGCTTTGGCTGCGACTACCATCGACTTTCAGCCACAGACCTGCAATGCTTATTTATTATTATAGATGGAGTATGTGGAACCTGTCAATATGGAAACGATAAAAGAAATGCGTTTAAAGCGGCTGAAAGATGATATCTGCAAATTAAATGCAAGGCTCAAAACAGAAGCTTTCAAACTCATCGCCCATGTAGCCAGACATTTTGCTAACCAGGTTAAGGTGGAGAGGCCCAACGGGACAGATTCTCAATTAAGCCCAGCTTTTTGCGATAAGTCCACAGTATTCCTTCATTCACGCTTTATCATCGATAATAGCAGCACCGCCTTTTTCGCCGGTACGAATTTTCACGGCGGTCACCAGCTCAGAGACGAAGATTTTTCCATCTCCCACATGGCCGGTGTTGCAGGTGTCCCGAATTGTCTGGATCAGTTTTTCCAGGGGAGTCTCATAAATGACGATTTCTATTTTGATTTTCGGTAGGAGGTTCACGGAGAGCACGTTGCCCCTGTAGATTTCTTCCTGTCCATGGGTGAGGCCGCAGCCGTAGACTTCGGTCACCGTAATGCCGGTGACGCCGATTTCATAGAGCTTGTCTTTCAGCTCTTCCAGTTTCTCCGGCCGAATGACCGCGTCCACTTTGTAGATTTTCTTTTCTGTTTCCATCCTGTTCACCTCTTACAGTTTATTATACGCTCTTTCACCATGATCGATGAGGTCCAGGCCCTGGGCTTCTTCGGAAGCGCTGGCACGAACCTGCATGAAGCATCCCAGTACTTTGATGATGATAGTGGTCATCACTACGGCCACAATGATGCCGATGATAATGCCGGTAATCTGGGGAATCATCTGGGCCGGGTTTCCATAGAGGAGGCCGTCGGCGCCGGCATCGTTAATGGTCTTCGTGCAGAAGACGCCGGTCATGAGGGCGCCCCATACGCCGCCCATGCCGTGGCAGCCGAAGGCGTCCAGGGAGTCGTCATAGCCGAATTTCGTTTTCACTTCGGAAACAAAGAAGTAGCAGAGGCAGGGTGTAGTGAGGCCGATGATGAAGGCGGCGGAGGCATCTACGAAGCCCGCCCCCGGAGTGATGCCTACGAGACCGGTAAGGATACCGGTCATGAGGCCCAGGGCAGTCATTTTCCTATGAACAATCTGTTCAATGATAATCCACACAAGACCGGCGGTGCAGGAGGCGATGCCCGTATTGGCCAGGGCCTGTGTCATGACGTCGTTGGACATGAGGCCGGCACCGGAGTTGAATCCGAACCATCCGAGCCAGAGGAAACTGCCGCCCAGGCAGACATAGGGAATGTTATGGGGACGAAGGGACAGGAAACCGTATCCCTTTCTCTTGCCGATGAGAATCGCAGCCGTGAGAGCGGAGAAACCGGAGGTCACATGAATGACCGTGCCGCCGGCGTAGTCCAGGGCTCCCATGTCCCGGATGAATCCCCCTACACCCCAGACCATGTGGCACATGGGGTCATAGACCAGGGTCCCCCAGAGGAGGATGAAGAGGCAGTACGCAGGGAAACGGGTCCGTTCCACGATGCCGCCGCTCACGATGGCGGGGGTCAGGATGGCAAAGGCCATCTGGAACATGGCGAAGAGGATATGGGGAATGGTTTCCGAATATTCCGGGTTTGCCGCCATGCCTACATGGTGGAAGAAGGCCCAGTCCAGGTTCCCGATAACGCCGCCCACATCGGGTCCGAAGGAAAGGGAATAGCCATAGACGAACCACTGTACCGTGAAAATAGCCAGGCACACCATGGACATCATAATGGTATTGATCGTGTTTTTCCGGCGTACCAGGCCGCCGTAGAAAAAGGCCAGGGCCGGGGTCATGATAAGCACCAGCAGCGTGGCGATGGCCATGTAGGCCATGTCCGCCCCATTCAGTTTACTTTCTCCATCCGCCGCCAGGGCAAGGGTCGGCAGGAAACAGGCCCCAAGGAAGGGGGCAGGTATGTATTTCTTCATAGCAACCATCCTTATCTGCAAATAAAAAAGCCGCCGGGAACACAGTATTCCGCAAAGCAGCACCATCACCATTTTTTATGAACTTGTCAAAGGGAAAAGGTTTCCTGGGCCCTTTCCTGAAATACCGGTAAGTACGATTCCTTACCCCTTTCCGGGATACACGGAATGCATCGGTAACACCTCCAAAAAAAGAGAGAGCCTCCGTTTTCTACGAAGGCTCTCTTGCCGTTTATTTACTTATGTAGATTATTATAGCCACAGTGGATGGATTTTGCAAGGGGATGGATTGAAAATTGGAATCTCAATAGCCCGCAAATGTTTATAGGCATAGTGGCTAAGAGGACTAAGGTAGCTCAAGGGGAACGCCCTGCGGGCGAAAGAAAGGTGTGCCGCGACAAAATTAAAGCGGCATGAATATTTTATCCAGCAGCGAAGCCGCATTCCAGTATCGCAAGGCGGCGCTTACCTGTTTGTACGCCGCCACCTTACCCTTGAGCGAAGCCAGTTCCCCTGAGCCACTTCACCATCAGCCGTTACCCCTCAGCCGCCTTCCAACGCTTCCGTCACACTATCCCACTGTCTCACTCAGCATCCGCCATCTTCGCCGCCTCGTCCAGTACTTTGCCGATACTGTCGTGGAAGACCAGGTCACAGGACGAATCCTTGGCCGTTTCATCCCGATTGATCATGACGAGACTGTCGCCGGTGAAATAGTCGATAAATCCCGCTGCCGGGTACACCACAAGGCTCGTACCGCCGATGATAAGCATATCCGCCTCCTGGATGGCCTCCATGGCATCCTGCATGGTATCCATGTCCAGCGGTTCTTCGTAGAGCACCACGTCCGGCTTGATAATACCTCCGCAAACGGGGCAATGAGGCACCGGATGGCAGAGGGATAGAAATTTATCCACGGTGAACGATTTCCCACAGCCGATACAGTAATTCCGAAGGACAGAACCGTGAAGCTCCAGTACATTCCGGCTCCCCGCCCGCTGGTGAAGGCCATCGATATTCTGGGTCACCACGGCAGAAAGCTTTCCTTTCCTCTCCCAGTCCGCCAGCACATAGTGGGCCCGGTTCGGACTTGCTTTCAGCATGGCTTCCGTGAAGGATGCATAGTTTGTAAAAAATTCCACCGGATGCTCCTCAAAGAAATGGTGGGACAGCATCTCCTCCGGCGTCCAGGGCAGATCCGTCTTCTGCCGATAAAGACCGTTAGCACCGCGGAAATCGGGGATATCGGACTCCGTGGATACGCCGGCACCACCAAAGAAAACGATGCGATGGTGGTTCCGGATCATGTCTGCCAGTTTTTCTATGTCTGTCATGGGAGGCTCCTTTCTGCCATGTGGGGCAAATGTCAATGAGAGGGATTATGGCTGGCTGTAAGACGGTATTGCTGTATAGGGCCTGCGCAGCCCTACTATCCCTTATTTTTTATTGTATCACGAAAATCAGGAGAATATTTCAAAATTCCGTCAAAATCTCGCAAAGGAGGGAGAAATAGGCAGATGTACGTACAAACGGCAGGAAAGCCGAGAGTCAGGAGTGGCAATAACGGTGCCATGCGATAGAGGTTATCTGTTGGATACACCGCAGGCTATCGTCTTGCGGCGCTGGCCGCTATCTGGTAGTCTCCCTTTTTCAAAGGCAGCAGTCCTGCATAGGACTGCTGAGCCGGGCCCAAGTTGGTGCTTTTTCTGCACATTAAAGCACCTTCCTTTTGTGGCCCGGCCGGAATGATGTCTGCTAAGCAGACAGAGGGATTCTGATAGGTTTACAGTGGATAATACGGATATTTTATAGAATTAGTTATATAACTGTTAGACGATAAAGATAGATGAGAACATGCTTAGCGGGCCGAGATCCACCAGTACCCATCCCTATTTCTCAGCCATTGTCAGCTCTCTTCCGGGAAGAGAGCCTCGTACAGTGTCATTGGCACGTTTGGAGTGCAGAATCTTCCGGAAACCATCTGGAGGCGCAGCCGCGGTCAAGGTGTATAAGGCGTTGCCTCTCAATTTGTGCGATCCCCCTTGCGCCGCAGACCATTTTCCCCGGCCACTTTCCTGATAGCGGCAGAGCCGATGTTTCCTCAATCTCGGTTTCGACCTCAATCTCGTCAACCCTCTCTTCCTTCTTTGGGTTATAATACATATAGCATGTAATCACAAGGAGGTCATTATGAGTCAGTTAACACTTGCTAAAGCTAAGGAAATCCTTCCGAAATACACGACGGAAGACCATCTTTTCACTCACGCCCTGGCCGTAAGTGCTGCTATGGGCGCCATGGCAGACTATTTCCACCAGGACAAGGACCACTGGGAAGCCATCGGCTATCTCCACGATGTGGACTATGAAAAGTATCCGAACGAGCACTGCCACCATGTCCGAGAATTTCTGGAGCCCGAAGGGGTAGATGAAGAAGATATCAATACCATCATCTCCCACGGCTGGGGTATCTGCGATAACGACGTGGAACCTACCACGGATATCGAAAAGAGCCTGTTCACTGTGGATGAACTGACGGGGGTGGTCATGGCCTATGCCCTCATGCGTCCGGAAGGCATTACGGGCATGGAAGTAAAGGGCCTGAAAAAGAAATTTAAAGATAAGCGCTTCGCCGCCGGCTGCAACCGGGACGTCATCAAGAAGGGATTTGAAATGCTGGGTCTCGATGCAGCTACAGTGATGCAGGCCTGCATTGATGGCATGACTGCCCACAAGGAAGAACTGGGGCTGAAGTAATAAGGGAACCTTCGACTGATGAAAAATAACTGAAAGGGAACGCCCTGCGGTCGAAGGGAGTAGTGTGCCGCAGCAAAACTAATTGGCGGCATGAATATCATATCCAGCGGCTTTCCCGCGGTCCAGTATCATAAGGCAGCGCTTCTCTATTTGTGTACCGCCTCCACCACCCTGGCCGCAGGCCATTTCCCTTAAGCCACCTTGCCCGCAGGGATTTTCCCCCTCAGCCATTATTCCCTCTTTTATAACCCCTCTTTACCCCTCTTTTATAACCTTTTCTCTATAATCGAGTAGGAGGCGGGCACTTACCCGCCGACCTCTCACACCACCGTACGTACCGTTCGGTATACGGCGGTTCTCTAGTTTTCGCATACTTGCTTATAGTAGCTCGTTAGGGACACATATCCCTGGCGGGCTATTTCTTTATTGCTAAGGATTTGGTTCAGCATAAGTGCCGCCCTCCATGTCCCTTTTCGGCAGTTGGCCAGTTCGTGTACCTTCCATTCCGGTATTTTGTATTGCCGTATCATTCGGTACTTTGTCCTGACCTTTTTCCACTGTGTCCAGTAGATGGCTCGTATTCGCCTTCTCACCCATTCATCCATCTCACGAAGCATTCCTGTCATATCTGCCAACTTAAAGTAGTTCACCCATCCTTTGGCTATCTGATTGAACCTTACTGGGCGCATTTCATTACTAATCGCTTTATTGCGGTTGGTAATAGCCCTCAGGTTTTCTTTCAGTTTGCTCTTGGCCTTCGGATGTACTCTGAAGTGGCATTTTCCTTTCTTGCGATAGAATCCGTATCCCAGATATTTTACCTTGGATATGGATTCCACGCTGGTTTTCTCCCTGTTCACTTTGAGGAACAGCTTCCCTTCAATGAACGGGATGATGTGGACTAAGGTTCTTTCTGCACTTTTCCTGCTTTTACACAGTATCATGCAGTCGTCTGCGTAGCGCACAAACTTATGCCCCCGCTTTTCCAGTTCCTTGTCCAGTTCATTCAGCATGACATTCGCAAGTAGAGGGCTGAGTGGTCCTCCTTGTGGTACGCCTTTCTCACTCTTTTCAAATATCCCGTGAGACATTACGCCTGCATTGAGAAATTTATGTATGAGCGAGATGTCTCTGCCATCTTTTACAGTACGCGAAAGAATCTCGATGAGCTTGCTTTGGCACACCGTGTCAAAGAATTTCTCAAGATCCATGCTTACCGCATAGACATATCCTTCCTCCGCATACTTTTGGCATTGTCTTAAGGCATCATGGGCTCCCCGCTTTGGACGAAATCCCAAACTGGAATCTGAGAATTGCGGCTCATAGATAGGCATAAGTACTTGGGCTATGGCCTGTTGCACTACCCTGTCTACTACCGTCGGTATTCCCAACTTACGAAATTTGCCTTTTTCTGCCTTGGGTATTTCTACCCTGCGGACCGGTTCAGGGGTATATTCCCCTGCCACTATCTCCTCAAGCAGGTCCAAGCGGTGCTCGCTAAGATACGGTAGAAGTTCATCTACACTCATCCTGTCGACTCCGCCTGCCCCTTTGTTGGATTTCACTTTCCTGTAGGCAGCATTCATGTTGTCACGGGATAAAATCCGCTTAAGGAGACTGTCCGTTGGCAAGTCTGCAATGATGTTGTTGTGTTCAGCAATCCCCACATGGATGGGCACTCCGGCATATCCCTGCTGTTCCGCAGCTGCTTTCTGCCAGTAATCTTCTTTCTGAAGTTGTCTGCCTTTAAGCCCATGGTTGGTTACTTTCATTGACTAACATCTCCTAAAGTTCGGCCCTTCCCAGATATCTATAGGTCATCTGGTACTATGGCTTCTGCTGACTTCTCACGACAAATCTTATTTCAACCACAGCACAGCCCAATAAATACAGCCTTATTCTGCTGTGTCCGTGAGACCTCCCCAGGTAAGAACGCACTCTTTCTCTCCATATATCCGCCACATTTACTCTACAGGATTCCGTACAGCTATGGGACTTCAGTTTGTATGGCAACCTTATCCATCCTGCCGTAGCCTTATGTGATTCTTGTACATCGGACCGGAGATTTGCCTGCACCTTCCTTCAGATTCCACCTCACGATGGACACCCTTGGTGTTCGGCTATGACCTTCCCGCTGTCGGGCAGTCTAGGGACTTTCACCCTCAAGAGTGCACCCATGCTGGGCGCACCATCAAAACAGCCCCCGACCGAATTTGGTCGGGGGCTGTTTTACGTCCTTATTTCTTCTTCATTGCTTCCGCTGCTGCGGCTGCTTCTTTCGCCTTTTCTTCGGCTTCCATTTTCTTGAAAGCTTCGGTCATCTTGATCTTGCGGATTACTTCCTGGCCGGCGGGGCTCTTCAGGTAAATGAGGGTGGTCTTCGGAACCATGCGGTACACGGTCTCCCAGTCGTCTTCCGCCAGGGCCTTACGGACGGTGGAGGCGGAGACAATCTGGTTCCCCTTCTGTTCCCGAGGGATTTCCTTCAGCTCAATGCCGTTGGCTGCAAACACTTCCCGCATGGCATTGTTGTAGGCCATGGTAGTCTTGTCGGTCGGTTCTTCGCCTACAAAGCGGACCGTAATATTCAGGGCTGGCGCAATGCGGGTGGCAAAGACTGTGGCGTCCAGTTTTGTCTGGGCTGCCAGTTCATCGGTGCCTTTAATGAAGTAGGTAGGGAATGTGGCGTTGGAAATGATGAAATCGCCACCGCTGATGACTTCAACTCCCTTCATGTCACGAACCCCCTGTTTTATGAGAGAGAAACGGTCAGAGAATGGGAATATGGACCGATCTTCCTGGACAGCGAAAATAATAACTTCGTCGCAATTGTTGTGAGCATATTCTACAAGGCTCCGATGGCCCAATGTAAAGGGATTGCAGTTCATAACGATGGCGCCCCGGTTCTTACCTTCTCCGGTACCCAGGATAGCCCGTACCCGTCCCAGATAATCCTCCAGAGTATCTGTACCCCGTTCCAGCAGGGCTGCGTATGGTTCCGCCACTGCCACACATTTAAATCCCATGTGTTCAAAAACCGGCACGTTCTTTGGTTTCGTGAAAATCTGGTTTCCCGTAATCCCCCGGCGGTTCGATTCACCCTGAAGATTCCGGATAATGCGGCGGGTGAGCCCCTTCTTCTGGTAATCTTTGCGGATGGCGATATCCCGCATCACCCTTCCGCCAAGGGAACCGGTACCTATGAGCTGACCATCATCGTAGAGCCCCATGGTGTAGTCAATGTTTCCCGTAAATGTAAGGTCAAAGGTTTTCAGAAATTCGACGACCTTTGCTTTTTCAGCAGGGTCAGTCAGAAATATTTCGTGTTCAGAAATCATAAGCAGTTCCTCCTTCGTAACAGGCCAGGCTTCCCGGAGGAAGTGGCAGGATCCGGTCAATACCGGGATTCTAGAAGTGTATCAAAAAGAGTATATTTATTGTCAAAATACTGTATATTTTATTCCCACTACCGCTATTATAACATAGCCCCTCTCTCTCGGAAATAGATTCTATAATTTAATTTCATCCAATAATGAGTTTATGTAAATTCCTCTTTACCCTTATCATAGCATAGGAATGAAAAAATAGAATTGATATATATCAAGAAAAACCGGGAAAGAAAATTCTTTCCCGGTTTTCTTGTATAGGGAGGAAGGATTATTTCTTTTCCCCTTCCCCTGTTTTTTCAGCTTCTGCTGCTTCCATTTCTTTTTCTTCAATATACCGGATGGCATCGCCCAGTATGTAAAGAGATCCGCAGATGAGAACAATATCATTTTCTCCGGCTGCCTTCGTGGCATCTTCCAGAGCTTCTCTCACCGTGCTTTCCGGTTTGAAGTCTACCGCAATGTGCTGCTCTACGATGAGTTTGCCGATGTCTTCCGGCTTTCTTGTCCTCGGTGTGGGCGCAGGGCAGGCAAAGACCATGTCTCCCTTACGGATGAGGAGCTGGATTACGGTCTGGGTATCCTTATCGGCCAGGGAAGTGAAGACGAAAATCCGCCGTTTCTTCGGATACTGTTCTTCCAGGGCTTCTGAAAGAGCTTCGGCACCGGCAGGGTTATGCGCCCCGTCCATGACGTAGGTAACGCCGCGGATGGTGTGGATTTCGAAGCGTCCCTGCCAGCGGGTACGTGCCAGGCCCTCCCGGAGGTCGTTTTCATTGACCCGGTCATCCTGCTTCATGATAACCGTAAGGGCCATGGCAGCCACCGCAGCATTCACGGCCTGGTGGGCACCTACAAAAGGAACATAGAGAATGCCCTTTTCCAGGTCCTTGGGCACGTCCTTCCTTTTGATTGTAATGACCTGGCCCTGGTGCCATCTGCTGCGGGAGTCGATTTCAAAATCCCGGCCGTAGAAATAAATACGGGATTTTTTCTCGTGGGCCTCTTTTTTCAGCTGTTTCAGGCCACCCTGCTGGGCCGCTGTGACAACAGGAATTCCTTCTTTGATGATTCCCGCCTTCTGGTGCGCGATTTCCTGGAGTGTATTGCCCAGGTACTTCATGTGATCCATGGCCACATTGGTGATAATGGAGACCACGGGGATAATGACGTTGGTGGAGTCGTACAGTCCTCCCATCCCCACTTCCATGACAGCATAGTCCACTTTCTGTTCTTTGAAATACCAGAAAGCCATGGCCGTGAGGAGTTCAAATTCCGTGGGCGCTTCCACGCCATCAGCCACCACTGCCTCCGCTGCCTCACGGACCACAGTGGCCGTTTTGGCAAAGTCTTCCCGGGAAATGTCATGGCCGCAGACGTAGATCCGTTCTGTGTAGTCCACAAGGTGGGGAGAGACATAACGTCCCACCCGAAGCGTGGCATTTTCCAGTACGCTGGTGATCATGGCGGTAACGCTGCCTTTGCCGTTTGTCCCGGTGACGTGGACCACTTTGTAGGCGGTCTCGGGATGTCCCAGCTTTTCGAGCATGGCTTTAATCCGTTCCAGTCCCGGTTTTATGCCAAAGGAAGCTGCCTGTTCGAGCCAGGCTACTGATTCTTCGTAATTCATAGTTTCTCCTTTGAATATGAGATAGCGTATGTGCAGATGAGATCAAGGGGAGTAGGGCCTGAGGCCCCGGGGATCCAGACCTTCAGGGGTTCAGGCCCGCTCCCCCTCAGCCACTTTCTATTACAGCTGCTGGAGGAATTTCAGGCGTTCGTCCAGAGATTTCATCTTTTCTTCGAATTCTGCCAGTTTATCCTTTTCTTTCTGAACGACCGCTTCCGGCGCTTTGGCGAGGAAGCCTTTGTTGTTCAGTTTTCCGGAGGTCCGGGCAATTTCTTTTTCCAGGGAAGCCTTGTCTTTTTCGATGCGCTTTGTTTCTTTTTCTGTATCGATGAGGCCCTTCAGTTCCAGGTATACTTCCATGCCGGTGACTACGGTGGTCAGGGCATTTTCCGGTTTCGCAGCCCCTTCGTCCAGGAGGTGGATAGTTTCTACGTGGCCCAGTTTTTCGTAGTATTCCTTATGAGATTCGATGGCTTCTTTCAGATCGTCCCGGAGAATAGCCACGTCAATGTGGCACATTTTGTTCGGTGCTACGTTGGCTTCGGCCCGCATGTTGCGGACAGCCTTGATGGAGTCCATGATCCGTTCGAACTGTTCTGCTTCCTTCGGGAACCGGAGGTTGTCATCGGCCACAGGCCAGGGAGCTCTTGCCAGAATTTTGCCTTCATGGGGCAGGTGCTGCCAGAGGTGTTCTGTAATGAATGGCATGAATGGGTGTAGCAGGGCCAGCATCCGGGTGAGAGTGTACACGAGAACGTACTGGGTCACCTTGCGGTCTGTATTGTGCTCGCCATAGAGACGGGTCTTGGCGGTTTCAATGTACCAGTCGCAGAAGTAGTTCCAAGCAAAATTGTAGATGGAGTCAGCTGCTTCACCCAGTTCGTACTTGTCAAGGTTCGTGCTTACGTAGTCTTCGGTGGCAGCGAGGCGGTCAAGGATCCACTTGTCTGCCAGTGTGTACTGGTCAGCGGTGGGAACGAAGTCTTTATCATAGTCATCCAAGTTCATAAGGGTAAACTTGGTGGCATTCCAGATCTTATTGGCGAAGTTCCGGTTTCCTTCTACCTTTTCATAGTAGAAACGCATGTCGTTGCCAGGGGTATTGCCGGTAACCAGAGTGAACCGAAGGGCATCGGCGCCGTACTTGTCGATAACTTCAAGCGGATCAATGCCGTTGCCCAGGGATTTACTCATCTTGCGGCCCTGGGAATCCCGGACGAGGCCATGGATGAATACGTACCTGAATGGAATTTCATGCATGAATTCCATAGACATGAACATCATGCGGGCTACCCAGAAGAAAATGATATCGTAGCCGGTGACCATGGTGGACGTCGGGTACCACTGTTTCAGCACCGGAGTCTGGTCCGGCCAGCCCATAGTAGAGAATGGCCAGAGGGCAGAGGAGAACCAGGTATCCAGTACGTCCGGGTCCTGGTGGATGTGCTTGCTGTGGCACTTCGGGCATTCCGTAAGATCCGTGCGGGATGCGGAAACGGCGCCGCAGTCATCGCAGTACCATACAGGAATACGGTGGCCCCACCAGAGCTGGCGGGAAATGCACCAGTCGTGAATGTTGGAGAGCCACTGGATGTAGGTCTTGGAGAACCGTTCCGGTACGAACTTTGTCTTGCCGGAAGTGACGGCATCCATGGCCGGACCGGCAAGAGGTTTCATCTTCACGAACCACTGTTTCGTGGTCATCGGTTCTACGACGGTCTTGCAGCGGGAGCAGTGGCCTACGGCATGCTTCGTTTCTTCAATCTTTACGAGAAGTCCTGCTTTCTTGAAATCTTCGATGATGGCTTTCCGAGCTTCATAGCGGTCCATACCATTGTACTTACCTGCCTTTTCATTCATGGTGCCATCTTTGTTCATGATGACGATGGTGGGCAGATCGTGGCGCTGGCCCACTTCGAAGTCGTTGGGGTCATGGGCCGGGGTGATTTTCACGCAGCCTGTGCCGTATTCCATATCTACGTAGTCGTCGGCGATGATGGGGATTTCCCTGTCCGTGGTGGGCAGCTTCACCATCTTGCCTACGAGATGGGCATAGCGCTTATCCTTCGGGTTCACCGCTACTGCGGTATCGCCGGGGATAGTTTCCGGGCGAGTGGTGGCAATCTGGATGTAGCCATCCTCACCAACAATGGGGTAATTGAAATACCAGAGATGGCCTACTTCATCCTCATGTTCTACTTCGATATCAGAAAGGGCCGTCTGGCAGCGGGGGCACCAGTTCGTAATACGGAAGCCCTGGTAAATGAGTCCCTTTTCATAGAGGGAAACGAAGACTTCCCGCACAGCCCGTGCGCATACGTCGTCCATGGTGAACCGTTCTCTCTTCCAGTCACAGGAAGAGCCGAGACGGCGAATCTGAAGGCCGATGCGGTTGCCGTATTTTTCCTTCCACTGCCATACCCGTTCCAGAAATTTTTCACGGCCCAGGTCATACTTTGTGAGCCCTTCTTCAGCAATCTGCTTTTCTACCTTTACCTGGGTAGCAATACCGGCATGGTCCTTGCCTGGGAGCCAGAGGACATTATATCCCTGCATTCTCTTGTACCGGATGAGGATATCCTGGAGAGTATTGTCCAGGGCGTGGCCCATGTGCAGCTGTCCCGTCACATTCGGCGGCGGAAGGACGATGCTGTAAGGTTTCTTCGTGGGGTCCGGTTCATCGTGGAATACATCATTGTCTTCCCAGAATTTGTACCATTTCTGTTCAATCGCACTGGGATCATATTTCCCAAGGTCATTCGTGTCTGCCATACTATTCACTCCTAAAAATAAAAAATCTCCTCCATCCACATAGGACGAAAGAGTGCTTCCGCGGTACCACCTAATTAATCATTACAATGATCTCTCATTTGCGGATAACGTGCGCCACGGACATTTCTGCCAGCTCCGGGGTGACCTGCTGTTTCCTTATATACCGCCTTCCCACCAGCCGGCGGCTCTCTGGAATCAATTCCACAGCTTCTTCCCATCTTTGCTTTTCATAGTATGAAATTATGATAGCAGGTCATGGAAGGAAATGCAAGAGGGGGATGGCAGGATGGTGAGTTGGTATGTTGGTGATTTGGTGAATTAGTGAGTTGGTGAGTTGGTGGGTTGGTGGGACAGTGGGACAGGGGCGGGCTTACTGCTATCCGCTTACAGCTGACAGCTTGCAGGGAATCGGCCGTGTCCAGGGGATGTGTGACTTAGTGGCGTGCGAACAGATGGGCCTTGAGCCTTGAGCTTTGAGCTTTGAGCCTTGAGCGGGACAGGCTATCCGGGCCAGGTGCCGGATGGATAAGTGCGACCATACTGATGGGCTTCCAGCTGCCAGCAAAGTTGGACAGCCTGCGGCGGAGCCGCTTATCGCGTCGAGTAGACGGAATCAGATTTCTCTGTCCGCCCCTCACGGAACCGTACGTGCGGTTTTCCCGCATACGGCTCTTCAAATAGTCTTTTCAATTCCATATCTGCACCATGATTCTTGGAGGGGATACATGTTCCGCCCATATTTCGCGAAACTTTTCCCATCCTAAGCTCTTACGTTGGCTTCTCTTATTCAGATATTTATGTGTCATGTACTTGGTAAACCGTACAAAGCCGGATATTCCTTCATAGTTTCCATTAACACCGTAATAACTGTAGTGCCCTCTGAGCTTTGCATTGAGATGGTCCACCATTTCGTGTACTGGCATATGCATATTTGCTTTCAGCCATTCCTTGACATTCTTCTTCTTTGTTTTCAGTTTCTTCTTGCTAGAGCGCACGCCAAGTCGGTATGTTCCGGTCCGAGTCCGAGTGTCATAGAACGTGAAGCCAAGAAAGTCAAATTCCTTGCCTCCCTCGCTATTTCTCCCAATGGGCAGTATCCGTGTCTTGTCTTTAGCAAGCTCAAGGCTATATCTGTCCAGTCTCTTTCCCAACACATCATAGACCTTTCGTGCATCCTCTTCGTATTCGAAGAGAACGAGAAAATCATCTGCATATCTGACATAGTACATTTCACCTTTCATACGAGGCTTTACAGTCTCCATCATCCAGGTATCCAGCACGTAGTGCAGATATACGTTGGCCAGTATGGGCGATATAAGCCCGCCCTGCGGCGTTCCTTTATCGCTCTCATAATATTTGCCTTCTTCCATAATCCCGCTTTTAAGAAATCTGACGGTGTACCGCAGAAAATTCTTGTCGGCTATGTCTCGGCTCAGGAATTCCATGAGCTGCTTTTGGTCCACGTTGTCAAAGAATCCTTTGATGTCTGCTTCCAATACCCAGTTCACGTTTCCTCGCATAATGGCCCGGTCAATCACACGGATTACGTCATGAGCACTCCGTTTCGGTCTGAATCCAAAGGAACAGTCCAGAAATCTTGGCTCGTAAACGGCTTCCAGTAAGTAAGCCATGACATACTGTACCAGCCTGTCTTCATAAGCCGGTATTCCCAATGGACGGCGTTTGCCATTTCCTTTTGGTATATATACCCTCTTTACTGGTTTGGGCCTGTACTGGAATTTCTTCATGGATTCCACCAGTTTACTGATGTTTTCCGTGACATTCCTGTCATAATCTTCCCTACTGACTCCATCAACTCCTGTAGCCTTGCCTTTTCTCTGTTTGAGATGGGCCGCATACAGTGTTTCTGCATTGACTCGATGCATCAGCCCTTCCACTCTTTCGTGGCCTGCTGATAGGAATCTAATCTCTTGTACATGTTTTGGCATTCTTTTGCAACCTCTTGTGTCTGAATGTTCTGCACAATAAGCACAACTATTTGCTGTTCCCTTCGCTCCATCCGCTTTCACAGACTTCCTTACTACTATGGAACAGTCCGACTCCTGCCGAAGTATTTGGGTCTCTCCTCTTCGTAGGATTCAATTCCCATACCTTGCGGACCTCGGCAGGTCTCCCAGGTACATACATAGTATCTTGCACACTCGCCATGCCCTTGGACCCCGGTGGCACCTGCATGTTTCTCGCTTAACGAACCATGCATTACAGTCTGCGTCCATCGAGAGAGAATCGACTGCCACTCTTCATCGTTACGGGGCTGAATAAGCTTCACACTCACGGAGTCACCGCTTTGCATTACGGCTCTTGTGCTCCCCTGTCTACGCTTAGACTGCAACCTCACGATTGCAATCCCAAGACTAGGTACCAGCTGCCTGCTAAGCTTTGCTGGGTCATGGACTTGCACCACGGCTATACTATGTACGCCGAACTGGCGCACCTCGATCTCGGTCTCGACCTCAATCTTACCATTGCCGCAGGACAGAGCCCAGTCCCTTCCGTTTAACTCTTCTCTTTTCCTAATGGGAACGAATCGCATAATCCTTCGATTTTATCGTTGTTTCCCCATTTCATAGATAACTATATAAATTGGAAAAAGCCTGCAAACTGTATTATAATGTATAAGGCTAAAAGTAAAAGTTTGCAAAATCTTGACTATTCCTATACAATGATATCGTTTCACATATAGAAACGACAGGGTTCCGGAAATCAGATTCTGAAATTTCCCGTTCCCCTGTTCCCCATTCCCGGTTATTTCGAAAAAAATGATCTGCCCATGCGCCGTTCCATGGCGGCAGGATTCCTCAATTCCCTGGCGGACGGCGAAAAGGATACTATATGATTGACAAATGTAAAAAGATCATAGGCTTTGTGATCCTGATCATTGCTGCCATCATATCCGTTTATGTAGTCCGTACTTACTACCCGGAGTTCTATTATCATACGATCCATCTGACCATGGCCGGTGATGTGGATGGGCTGGCAGACTATATTTCCTTTTTTGGATATGGTGCTTTTCTGGTGAGCATTGGCCTCCTTATCTTCTGCAATGTATTTGGCATACCTACTATCCCCTTCCTCACTGTAAATGGTGCCCTGTTCGGACTCATTCCGGGCATTATCATTTCCTGGATCGGCGAAGTGATCGGCATTGAAATCAGCTTTCATATCGGCCGTATTTTCTTCCGCAAACAGGCCCGTGCCATCATTGAGAAAAAGCATATGCTCACAAAGCTGGATAAGTACAGCTGTGTGAAGAATATGGCCCTGGCAAGGGCTATCCCCTACTCCCCCAATATTCTCTTCACCGCTATCGCTGTACTGAGCAAACTCACCTGCCGGGAACATCTGAAAGCTACGCTCATTGGGAAAATCCCATCGGTCATCGTAGAAGTGTGGCTTGGCCATGATCTCATTTACTTCTCCGAACACGGCACCCGGTTCCTCGTTCTTCTGGGTCTTCTTGTCTGTGGATATGTACTCCACCGGATGTATAAGAAACGTCATTGTTTCAAGAATAAATGTCTGTAAGCAAAATGGTCGGCTCCAAAGCCGACCATTTTTTACTGCCTCAGGGATGGTAAAAAGTCGTGGAAGAGAAAAGTGATGGCATGCTAAAGCGAATCCGGGGAAGCACTGATTAATTCGCAGAGTCAGATTTCATAAGGATTTTTTGCAATGCTGCGTTATCATTCTCCTTACATAGTGGAATGGTTTCGGCGGCGCGTAAATGATATACCCCCGCTACCCCTCCCTTTCCTGGGTATTGTATAATATACTTGTAGTTATAGATAATAAGAAAATCTATATAATTTATGAATATTAGGATCAAAGAAAGGAGGCCTCCATGAAAGGATATATAGAAGTTTACACGGGCGATGGTAAAGGAAAGACCACCGCTGCCATCGGACTGGCTATCCGCGCCATTGGGGCCGGAAAAAAAGTATGCATTATCCAGTTCATGAAATCCCTTGCCTATGCAGAGCAGAAAGTGCTGAAAGAACTGCCGGGCATTACATTGATTACGTTAGGAAAACCTTATTTCATCGCCAAGGAAGGTATGCTTTCGGAAGAAGAAATCAAAGCCTGGGGCGATAAGCTGGTGGTTTACCCTGCCGGCCACCCGCCGGAAGAGTATCACCGGATGATCCAAAAGGGTATCGACGAAGCGGTAAAAGCGGTATCCGGTCCCTACGACGTGGTGATTCTGGATGAGTACAATATGGCCTGCTGGTATGACCTGGCCAGTGATGAAGACACGAAGAGAATCCTTGCGGCCCGCAGGCCGGAGGTGGAGCTGGTATTCACCGGCCGCAATGCCCCCCAGCTTATTCTGGACAAGGCAGACCTTATTACAGAAATGAAAAAAATCCGCCACTACTTTGATAAGGGCGTCATGGGAAGAAAGGGAATCGAAGACTGATTTTTTCTCCCATAAGAAAGGACAATAGTTATGGAAAAAATTACAGGAAAAAGCATTTCCGGAATGGTCACCATCGGACCACTCCGTATATTCCGCTGGAAGGAACCGGATATTCCGGAAATGAAGGTAGAAAGGCCGGAAACCGAAGTAGCCCGTTTCGATTCCGCCAGAAATACGGCGGGAGCCAAAATGAAGCAGTTCTATCAGGAAGCCATCAGCCACGTGGGCCTCGATAACGCTTCCATTTTCAAAGTATACCAGCAGATGCTGGCGGACTCGGAATTCATCGATTCTGTGCGGTCCATGATCCGCAGCCAGGGTATCAACGCTGAATACGCCGTATCCCAGGCTGAGCAGAATTTCACCCGTATTTACAGCGCCGACTCCGACGCCTACATGCAGGCCCATATTGCCGACGTTCAGGAAATCGCCCGGATCCTGCTCCGCACACTCCGTCAAAAAAAGGCACTCTTTGCCCAGGATGAACCCTGCATTCTCTACGCTGATGACCTCACCCCAAGCGAGACCATCCAGATGGATACCACAAAGATTCTGGGATTTGTGACGAAAGAAGGCACCCCCACCTCCCACACCGCCATCCTGGCCAGGGCGCTGGGTGTACCGGCCATCGTGGCCACAGGATCCGACGTGGATGACTCCTACGACGGAAAGACGGCTGTCATCGATGGTTTCTCTGGTACCGTATACCTGGACCCCACACCGGGCATTCTTTCTGTGATGAAAGAGAAACAGGACCAGAGCATCCGGCTGAAGGACCTTCTCCAGCAGCTGAAGGGCCTTCCCAGTGAAACGAAGGATGGCCACCGGGTAGAAGTGGCAGCCAACGTATCCTCTGCCTCCGACCTGGCAGCAGTCCTGAAAAATGATGCCGAAGGCATCGGCCTCTTCCGCAGCGAATTCATTTACATGGGCCGGGATACACTGCCCAGCGAAGAAGAACAGTTCAACATTTACAAACTGGCACTGGAAACCATGGCAGGCAAACGGGTCATCATCCGTACCCTGGATATCGGCGCCGACAAAGAGGCCTCTGCCTTCCACCTTCCAAAAGAAGAAAACCCAGCCCTCGGCCTTCGGGGCATCCGCATTTCCCTGAAACGGCCGGAAATCTTCAAGACCCAGCTCCGGGCCATCCTCCGGGCCAGCGCCTTTGGCAAAGCAGCTATTATGTTCCCCCTCATCACCTCTGTCTGGGAAGTGTGGAAAGCAAAAGAAATCCTGGATGAAGTGAAACGGGAACTGGACAAGAAGGGCATTGCCTACGATCACCATATGGAAACGGGCATCATGATCGAAACACCGGCAGCGGCTCTCATCAGCGACAAGCTGGCGAAAGAAGTGGACTTCTTCTCCATCGGCACCAACGATCTGTCCCAGTACACCCTGGTCGTAGACAGAACGAGCCGGGTGCTCTCCGATTTCTTTAACCCCCATCACCCGGCTGTATTGAAACTGATCCGGATGACCGTGGAAAATGCCCATAAAGAAGGCATCTGGGTAGGCATGTGCGGCGAACTGGGTTCCGATCTTTCCGTTACCGAGACATTCCTTAAAATGGGAGTGGATGAATTCTCCGTAGCCCCTTACTCTGTCCTCCCCCTGCGCCAGCAGATCCGTTCTCTGGACCTTTCTCGAAAAAACTGATTCAGAGCTGGAAAAAAACGGGACCATGAAAAATCATGGTCCCGTTTTTTTTCTGTGTTTAAAAGCGGAGGGTTCAAGTCCACAGGGTTCAAAGGTTCAGAAAGATTCCACCGGTCTCGCAAGCTCGCATGTCAGGTTCAAGGAGAAAAATACGGAGCTGATATTAAATCGTCCCATGATTCCTCTTCACACAAAGAAACCGCGCTCCGTACAATTTGCGGCGAATCCCCTGCATCTCCCTTTGAACCTGCAAGATTAGCACAGCCAAATTCCAAGGAACCTTTTGAACTCTCTTGAAAGAATGAGTAAATAGTCAGATTTTAGCTATTTTTCGCACTCCCTGCCCCTCAAACTCGCCATCAATCCCGACCTCACCTTGCTCCCAGTTTGAACACCACCGTTCCCAGAACTGCGGACACCGTGGAAGAGAGAAGGATGGAAAATTTCGCCAGGTTCAAGAGGCCAGGGTCCGTGAAAGCGATGGAAGCGATGAATATGGACATGGTAAATCCGATGCCTCCCAGCATGCCTGCTGCCGCCAATTCTCCCGGACGAGCCCCACCGGGAAGTGATATGCCTGTGATTTTATGGATCAGGAATACGGAACCAAAGATGCCCAGCGGTTTTCCCAGTACCAGCCCGGCGCCGATACCCCAAAGAAGGGGCGATGTGAAATCCAGGGCTCCCAGGGAAATAGCCACACCCGCATTGGCCAGGGCAAATACCGGCATAATGAGGTAAGAAGACCAGGGTTCCAGCCGTTCTTCCCATTCATGGAGCATGGATGTTTTCGGATCTTCCCGAGCGGGGATGGAAAAGCCCAGGACCACGCCGGCAATGGTGGGATGGATACCGGCCTTCAGGAAGAAATACCATCCGAAAAGTCCGCAGACCAGGTAAGCCGGAAACCATTTCACCTTAAGCCGGCCCATGAGGAAAGGCACCGCTAAGGCGACGAGTCCCGCTGCCAGGGCTGCCCATTCCATCTGGCTGCTGTAAAAAAGGGCAATCACAATGATAGCTCCCAGGTCATCCACAATGGCCAAGGCCGTGAGAAATACCACCAGTCCCAGGGGCGCGCTCCCGGCAGCCATGGTCATAATGCCCAGGGCAAAGGCAATGTCCGTGGCCATGGGGATTCCCCATCCTCCCATGGTGGGGCTTCCCCAGTTCACGATGCTGTAAAGGATGGCCGGCACCACCATGCCCCCCAGGGCACCGAATACGGGCAGTACCATGGCTGACGGAGTTTTCAGCTCTCCAAAAAGAAACTCCCGCTTGATTTCCAGACCCACCAGGAAGAAAAACACCGCCATGAGACCATCATTGATCCAATGGACCAGCCCCATTTCCAGGGAAAAGGCTCCGTATCCCAAGGATAGCGGGGTATGAAGGAAATGGTCGTATTCTTCCCCTAAAGGGGAATTGGCAAGTATAACGGCTGCCAGGGCACAGATCAGAAGAATCACGCCACCGCTGGCTTCAGATTTCAGAAACGCAAGAAATGGGTCTTTTATGGTCCGGATCGTTTTTCTCATAGTCATCTCCTTTTTATGATATAAACCAATTTATATATAAATCATAGCATATATTTTTATTTATGTCATTATATGTTATGATTATTTTTATTATTGCATTGTATGCTATAGGTTGCGTTGGAATCTGCCGGATATTATTCGGAGTTATGGAGTGTAGATGATGGCTGACAGCTATAAGCTTGCAGTTGACACCTGGCGGCTGACGGCCTACCGCTGCTGAAAAAGAAAACTATCCGCAAATCAAGCTATTCCCCAATATCTGTAAGCTGTAAGCTGTAAGCTGATAGCTGTCAGCCATTGACTGTAAGCCGTTAGCAGTAAGCGGATAACGGATAGCAGACGGCGGATAACCATCCCCCAGCCAACAAAAAAGACTGCAGATTTCTCCACAGTCTTTTCATTGACATCCTTATTTCAACAGGTTTCCATCTTCAAAATAGTTGATCCTCATGGCTTTCCTGACCTTCTGCAGGGTTTCATCAGCCTTGGCGGCTGCTTTCTTTGTGCCTGCCTCCAGGATATCCGCCACAACGGGAAGCCGTTTTTCCCATGCATGGCGCCGTTCCCGGATAGGAGCCAGTTCTGCCTGCATCACCTTATTCAGGAACCGTTTCACCTTCACATCCCCCAGGCCGCCCCGGGTGTAATGGGCCTTCAGTTCATCCAGATTCTTGTATTCCGGAAGGAATTCTGCAAAGTATTCATCCCTGCAGAAAGCGTCGAGATAGGTAAATACGGGATTTCCTTCCACGTGGCCTGGATCGTCTTTCCTAAGGTGTGTGGGATCGGTGTACATGGACATGATTTTCTTCTCAATGTCCTCCGGTTCATCGGACAGATAAATGCAGTTGCCCAGGGATTTGCTCATCTTAGCCTTCCCATCGGTGCCGGGCAGGCGGAGGCTGGCCTTGTTGGAAGAAAGGACAATCTCCGGTTCCACCAGGGTTTCCCCGTAAATTTCATTGAACTTCCGGACAATTTCCCTTGTCTGTTCCAGCATAGGTTCCTGGTCTTCCCCCGTAGGAACAGTGGTGGCCATGAAGCCCGTAATATCGGCGGCCTGGCTCACCGGGTAGCACAGGAATCCCGCCGGAATACTGGCCTCGAAATGCTTCTGCTGGATTTCTGCTTTTACCGTAGGATTCCGTTCCAACCTTGCTACGGTAACCAGGTTCATATAGTACATGGTCAGTTCCGGCAGCGCCGGCACCAGGGACTGGATGAATATGCAGGATTTTTCCGGATCAATACCTACAGAGAGGTAGTCCAGCGCCACCTGCAGCACATTCTTGCGAACCTTTTCCGGGTTATCCGCATTGTCCGTCAATGCCTGGGCATCGGCAATTTCAATATATACTTCATCAAATTTTCCGGAGTTCTGGAGAGCCACCCTTTCGCGAAGAGATCCCACATAATGGCCCACATGCAGGCGGCCAGTAGGACGGTCACCGGTTAAAATAATTTTCTTCATACACACAACTCCTATCCTTAAATTCCGGACAAGCCCAATCGAAAGCATCTCCAGAGGACTGGAGAATCGCCGTCAACCGGTACTTCTCTCATATAGTTCTATTTTATGCTGAATGCCCTGATTTCGCAATAGCAGGGATGTCTGGTGGTCTGGGTGGTCTGCTGTCCGCCTACAGCTGTCAGCTTACAGCCTCAGATCATGAATCTGACAGCGGTAAGCCAATAACTATCCGCTGTGAGCCGTAAGCTGCTCCCCATGGATCGAGTAGGAGGCGGGCACTTACCCGCCGACCTCTCACACCACCGTACGTACCGTTCGGTATACGGCGGTTCTCTAGTTTTCGCATACTTGCTTATAGTAGCTCGTTAGGGACACATATCCCTGGCGGGCTATTTCTTTATTGCTAAGGATTTGGTTCAGCATAAGTGCCGCCCTCCATGTCCCTTTTCGGCAGTTGGCCAGTTCGTGTACCTTCCATTCCGGTATTTTGTATTGCCGTATCATTCGGTACTTTGTCCTGACCTTTTTCCACTGTGTCCAGTAGATGGCTCGTATTCGCCTTCTCACCCATTCATCCATCTCACGAAGCATTCCTGTCATATCTGCCAACTTAAAGTAGTTCACCCATCCTTTGGCTATCTGATTGAACCTTACTGGGCGCATTTCATTACTAATCGCTTTATTGCGGTTGGTAATAGCCCTCAGGTTTTCTTTCAGTTTGCTCTTGGCCTTCGGATGTACTCTGAAGTGGCATTTTCCTTTCTTGCGATAGAATCCGTATCCCAGATATTTTACCTTGGATATGGATTCCACGCTGGTTTTCTCCCTGTTCACTTTGAGGAACAGCTTCCCTTCAATGAACGGGATGATGTGGACTAAGGTTCTTTCTGCACTTTTCCTGCTTTTACACAGTATCATGCAGTCGTCTGCGTAGCGCACAAACTTATGCCCCCGCTTTTCCAGTTCCTTGTCCAGTTCATTCAGCATGACATTCGCAAGTAGAGGGCTGAGTGGTCCTCCTTGTGGTACGCCTTTCTCACTCTTTTCAAATATCCTGTGAGACATTACGCCTGCATTGAGAAATTTATGTATGAGCGAGATGTCTCTGCCATCTTTTACAGTACGCGAAAGAATCTCGATGAGCTTGCTTTGGCACACCGTGTCAAAGAATTTCTCAAGATCCATGCTTACCGCATAGACATATCCTTCCTCCGCATACTTTTGGCATTGTCTTAAGGCATCATGGGCTCCCCGCTTTGGACGAAATCCCAAACTGGAATCTGAGAATTGCGGCTCATAGATAGGCATAAGTACTTGGGCTATGGCCTGTTGCACTACCCTGTCTACTACCGTCGGTATTCCCAACTTACGAAATTTGCCTTTTTCTGCCTTGGGTATTTCTACCCTGCAGACCGGTTCAGGGGTATATTCCCCTGCCACTATCTCCTCAAGCAGGTCCAAGCGGTGCTCGCTAAGATACGGTAGAAGTTCATCTACACTCATCCTGTCGACTCCGCCTGCCCCTTTGTTGGATTTCACTTTCCTGTAGGCAGCATTCATGTTGTCACGGGATAAAATCCGCTTAAGGAGACTGTCCGTTGGCAAGTCTGCAATGATGTTGTTGTGTTCAGCAATCCTCACATGGATGGGCACTCCGGCATATCCCTGCTGTTCCGCAGCTGCTTTCTGCCAGTAATCTTCTTTCTGAAGTTGTCTGCCTTTAAGCCCATGATTGGTTACTTTCATTGACTAACATCTCCTAAAGTTCGGCCCTTCCCAGATATCTATAGGTCATCTGGTACTATGGCTTCTGCTGACTTCTCACGACAAATCTTATTTCAACCACAGCACAGCCCAATAAATACAGCCTTATTCTGCTGTGTCCGTGAGACCTCCCCAGGTAAGAACGCACTCTTTCTCTCCATATATCCGCCACATTTACTCTACAGGATTCCGTACAGCTATGGGACTTCAGTTTGTATGGCAACCTTATCCATCCTGCCGTAGCCTTATGTGATTCTTGTACATCGGACCGGAGATCTGCCTGCACCTTCCTTCAGATTCCACCTCACGATGGACACCCTTGGTGTTCGGCTATGACCTTCCCGCTGTCGGGCAGTCTAGGGACTTTCACCCTCAAGAGTGCACCCATGCTGGGCGCACCATAAAAAATCCGCAGGACCTTTTGTTCCTGCGGATTCTGTTCAGTTATTCAACGGTCACAGACTTGGCCAGGTTTCTTGGTTTATCCACATCGTTGCCTCTCTTGATACTGGTGTAGTAAGCAAGGAGCTGCATGGGAATCACTGCAAGAATCGGAGCGATGAAGAAGTCCACCCTTGGAATACGAACAGTTTCGGTGGTGTATTTCTCCAGTTCCTTGTCGTCATCGTAGCCGATGCCAAGGACCTCTGCGCCCCGGGCTTTTACTTCCTGGATGTTGCTGTACATCTTGGAGCTTACAGCATCCTGTGTAGCCACGGCAATGACCGGCGTATCTTTGGTAATGAGAGCCAGTGTACCGTGTTTCAGTTCTCCAGCGGCATAGGATTCTGCATGGATATAGGACACTTCCTTCAGTTTCAGTGCCCCTTCCATGGCGATGGCATAGTCGATAGAACGGCCCAAATAGAAAATATCATGGGCTTTGATGAGACGGTCCGCCACATGGGACATGTGGTCTTTTTCACCCAGTACCTTTTCAATCTGCTTCGGCAGGTCCTTCAGGCCATCGGTAATCTTGTGAATCAGTTCCATCGGAATGGTGCCACGAAGCTGGGCCATGTAAAGGGAAAGCAGCAGCAGCGCCACGAGCTGGGTGGTATAGGCTTTTGTGGAGGCCACGGCGATTTCCGGACCTGCCAGGGTATAGACCACATTATCCGCTTCCCGGGCGATGGAAGAGCCGATGGAGTTCGTGACCGCCAGGCTCTTTGCGCCATGGCGCTTGGCTTCCTTCAGTGCTTCCAGGGTATCGATGGTTTCACCGGATTGGGAAACTACAATGCACAGGGTATGGCTGGTGGTAAGAGGCTTGCTGTACCGGTATTCGGAAGCGATTTCTACGGAAACCGGAATCTTCACGAACCGTTCGATGTAGTGCTTTGCTACGAGCCCTGCATGGTAAGCAGTACCGCAGGCAGTAATAAGGATATTGTCGATGTCATCAAAGCATTCCTTCGTCCAGTGAAGATCCGGGAAGGCTACGGAGCCATCTTTGTTCAGGTGAATCTGTACGGTGTCCCTGACGGCTTTGGGCTGTTCAAAGATTTCCTTCAGCATGAAATGGGGATAGCCGCCTTTTTCTGCAGCTTCTGCGGTCCAGGTGACCTTCTGGATTTTCTTCTGGATCGGGTGTCCTTCTTTATCAAGAATAGTGACGCTGTCTTTCTTCACCACCGCCAGTTCTTCATCGTCCAGGATGTAAATATCCCGGGTTCTGTTGATCACTGCCGGAATATCGGAGGCAATAAAATTTTCTCCTTTACCGAGACCGATGATGAGAGGGTTTGCTTTCTTTGTACAGATAATGGTATCCGGGTCTGCAGCGTCCATGATGACCAGACTGTAGGAGCCTTCGATCATAGAGAGCATCTTGCGGACAGTGGACAGGAAATCCCCATCATCCAGTTCTTCCAGGAGGTGCGGAACCACTTCCGTATCCGTATCGGACTTGAAGACATGGCCCTTTTCCATGAGGTCCTTTTTCAGGGTCATGTAGTTTTCAATGATGCCATTGTGGACCACTACGAAATGGTTATGGCAGTCACCGTGGGGATGGGCATTCCGGTCAGACGGCTTGCCATGGGTAGCCCAACGGGTATGACCGATGCCGATATGACCAGTCAGGGGATGTTCTTTCAGCACATTTTCAAGGTTCACCAGGCGACCTTGCTTCTTCTCGATTTGGATTTTTCCATTTTCATAGACCGCGATACCGGCAGAATCATATCCTCTGTATTCGAGACGACGAAGACCGTCAATCAGGAAGTCCTGGGCATTCCCGCTTCCCACATAACCTACAATACCGCACATATGGTATTCCTCCTTATACATTCTGTTTCTTTATTATCGATTATATTATTCTGCCCCAGCCGGGGCCGCCTGCTTTTAAAGCGAAAAAAGGCAATACATACGCATATTATTATATCACAGGGAATGAAATTTTGAAAATTCAGGGCTCCAATGCCTTTGTCGCCAGCCATGAGGCATACAGGTAAGGAACGGGACTTTCCCATTTCTGCCCGTCTCCTGGCCCTGAAAAGAAGCTGGGGCTGCGTCAATTCCGACACAGCCCCATTGCTATTGATTCTATTTTACATCCCGCTGATGACAGATTCAATAGTCTGTACGTCCTGCATATTGGCAATGCCTTCCACCGCTGCCATGACTCCCAGAGCCATGAGGGCCAGGAGGAAAACTACCGCCAGCACATAGGGTGTGAGGGCAATAAGCACCGATTTCCCGAAATGGAACCGGTAATTTTCACTGATAGCCTTCACATCCAGATAAAAGGACCAGATGAATATGACGAAGCTGCCGATGCCGGAGAGGAAAGAAATACCAAGATTATCGAGGAACGAAAACACCACGGAGAAAGCCAGAGGCAGGGACGCTGCCATGAAGCCCGCCGTAATCCCCTGGGCCGTTCCCATGCCGCCCCATAGTCCGGAAATGTAGTCAATCACTGCGCTGTGCACCAGAAGAGCGGCGCCCATGAACAGGAACAGCATCAGGAACTGTACCACCGGTCCTGGTCCCTGCCGAAATACGGAAAGGGATAAAAGAAATACAACGAAGAGCCAGAGGATAAAACCTTCTTTCAGCCGTTCTTCATTGGTCACCTGCCGGAGCGCCCGTTCCGGCGCCGTGAGCAGGGCAAATGCCAGGTCTAATAACTGATTCATGGAAATCCTCCTTATTTCATGGACGGTACTGACGATTCGAGAAGGGACTCTTTGAAGCTGTCAGCCGCTGCCCTGGCAAACAGGCCGGAAAGATTTTTCACTTCACCGGACAGAAGGCCCTTCAGGGATACACCGCTGCCATAGACTTTCACCGGAATATTTTCCCCGTCTCCCTGGATACCGCCGCTGGATGCCGCATAGCTCAGGGCATCATAGTAGTTGCCCATGGCATCCACCAGTCCCAGGTCCTGGGCCTGTTTGCCCGTAAGGATCCGGCCGTCGGCAATGCTCCGAACCTTGCTTTCATCCATTTTCCTTCCATCCGCCACGGTCTGGACAAACTGGCTGTAAATATCATCCACCATGGACTGCACCATGTCCCGTTCTTCTCCGGTCATGGAGCGGTACATGGAAAGGATATCCTTGTGGGCACCACTCTTGATCTTTTCATTTTTAATGCCCAGCTTATTCATGAGGTCTTCCACATTCGTATAGTCCATGTAAACCCCGATGCTGCCCGTAATGGTGGCGGGAGTAGCAAAAATATAGTTTCCTTTGCTTGCAAGCCAATAGCCTGCAGAAGCGCACATATCCCCCATGGAAATGATGATGGGCTTTCCGCTGCTCCTGATCTTATCCATCTCCTCCGCAATTTCCTGAGTAGCCCCTGTGGAGCCGCCGGGGCTGTTAATACGGACAAGGATGGCCTTGGCCTCCGGGTCCTTGCGGGCTTCCTGGAACTGACGCATCAGTTCCTCACTGGTGACGCCGCTGCCGCCGTTGAGAAGGGAATCCGTATCCGGTCCCCCGTAAATGGGTCCATCAATGCGGATCACCGCCACATAGCCGCTTTTCCTGTTCTGGGAAGCCCCGTTTTTCCAAAGGTCCGCAGTACCCGCTGCGATGGCCACCACCAGAAGAAGGACAATGCCAAGGATCATCCATTTCCTTTTTACCTGTATATCCATAGATTCCTCCTTTACACCAGGGAATTCCATACCGAAACCTGCCGGCCTTCCAATGAATGCCTGATTAGATTATAGCACAGAGGGGATAAGGAAGGGTTTATCCGGTTCACGGCTTACAGCTATCTGCTATCCGCTTACGGTCCTCTATTACTAAACTGTCAGTGGTACTCTGTAAGCAGTTAGCCGACAATCCCCTACTTCCTGATAAATCTCATATAAATGTATGCCGCCGACAGGACCTGGAACAGGAAAGACAGGAGAAATACAGGTCCCATGCTGCCGCACACATGGGCCAGGCCACCGCCAAGGACCGGGCCCATACAGTTTCCGATATTCATGGCAGCCGCATTGATTCCATAGGCGCTACCGGCTTCATCGTTGCTGATCATCTCCGGGATGGCACCGGATATGGACGTCACTCCGCCCATGGTGAAGAACCCAAATCCAAACTGCCCCAGGCCAAAAAAGACAACCGTAGGCGCCAGGAACTGGATTCCCGAAAACAGCCCGGCGCCGGCAAAGGAAAGGGCCATGGTCCTGTAGAACCCCATCTTTTCCCCGCACCGGCCCCAGAAGGGACCCGCCACGGCTCCGGCTACCCCAGCAGCGCCGCAGATGAGTCCGGAGATGAGGGTGGCATTATCCGTAGTGCCAGTCAATTCTACCACATGGAGTGCTATGAGGGGATTGATAATCAGCATGGCGCACTGGTTAATAATCATGAGGGCCATGAGAATCATAAAATTCTTATTTTTTCCCAGCTGCCGGAGAGAAGCAATAAGGGGCACCTTTTTTTGATTTCCTTTTTTCCGGGCCGGTTCCTTCACGAAAAGGAAGACCAGGAAAAAGGCAAGGACATCGACACATCCTGAAATGAGGAACGGGAGCCGAAGGCCCGTCAGGGCTCCCAGAATACCGCCCAGGAAGGGGCCCAGCATGGTCCCCGCGCTCCGTCCGCCCAGAAGTATACCGATGGACAGGCCCGCATGGCTTCCGGCAATTTCTGATACCAGGGCCTGGCTCACCGGATTGAAGCCGAAGGAAAATCCCTGAAACAGCCGGGCTCCCAGAAGCTCCCATGGATTCTGGGCAAAATAAGACATAAAATAAGCAATAGATAGACAAGCTGCGGACCGGAGAATCATCTTCCGCTTCCCGAACCGGTCCGCCAGGGCTCCCCAGACCGGCATGACCAGGGCGCCAACGATAAACATACCGGACACCACAGCGGAGTTCCACAAAGCCACCGTATCCGGAGATGCCCCCAGTTCCATAAGATACAGCGGCAGGAATGGAAACACCAGAGTCGCACTGCCCCCAATAAAGGCGGCTCCCACGGCAGAAGCCATAATCGTCTGCCGGACTTCCCTTTCCGAAAGCTCCGTTTTCTTTTCTCCCATAGTATTTCTCCTGAAAAATAAAAGAGAGCACCTCTGTGCTCCCTTTTCTCATGGTGACCGGTATGGGATTCGAACCCATACTCTCTGCGCTGAGAACGCAGCGTCTTAACCGTTTGACTAACCGGCCATGTATGAGTTATTATACTTGATTTTGTGGGTAAATTCAAGTATAAAATTAAGGAGAAAATGGAGAGGTATGAACCACAAGTGATATTGTCTCAAGTAACCACAAATGAAAATGTCCCAGTCATGGTATAATCTCATCACAATCTTAACGCAAGTGATGGGAGGAATTTTTATCAGAAAGGTTGAATTAACGATGGACGAGCAGTTCAAATATGAAACAATCAAATCTCTTGTTGCTCATCCAGATGGCAACAAGCTTGCAGCAGCAGTCCGGCTGGGGTGCACTGTCCGCACCGTGAACCGGTTAATCCTGCGCTATCGTCAGGAAGGTAAAGCAGCATTTGTCCACGGGAACAGGGGTAGACAACCCGTAACAACACTTCCAGCCTCACTCAGAGAAAAAATTGTGGCTCTTTACCAGAATGAGTACTATGGCGCCAATTTTACCCACTTTACCGAACTTCTGGACAGACATGAGAATATCCATGTCTCCGTTTCCTCTGTAGCCTCCATTCTTGAGGCAGCCTTTATTCTCTCTCCTAAGGCTACACGGGCCAAAAGAAAACGGATCAGGAGAAAATTGGAAGCAATGAAAAGCAACACGAAATCCAAGAAAAAGCAGATGGAAATACAAGTCAATCTTGTGGCTGCTGAAGATGCCCACAGCCGGCGTCCACGGCATGCTTACTTTGGGGAACAGCTGCAGGGTGATGCCACTCCATATGAATGGGTTCCCGGGAAGATCTGGCATCTCCACCTCTTCATTGATGATGCTACTGGCATCGTGACTGGCGGCTATTTTGACACCCAGGAGACCCTGAACGGCTATTACCATGTCCTCTGGCAGACTCTCAAAGATTACGGAATCCCTGTGGAAATCTTCACGGATAAACGCACTGTGTTCATTTACAAACAAAAAGGATCCCCGTCCATCGACGAGGATACCTATACGCAGTTCGGTTACGCTTGCAGGCAACTGGGGATACACCTTGAGTCAAGCAGCGTACCACAGGCCAAAGGCCGGGTTGAGCGGCTCAATGAGACGCTGCAGTCGCGCCTGCCGATTGAGCTGAGACAGGCAGGCATCACGACTATTGCAGACGCCAATGAATTCCTCAAGTCCTACCTAAAAGAATTCAATGCGAAGTTTGCACTTCCCCCCAATAGTACCAAATCAGCTTTTGTGACGCAACCGTCAGATGAGAGGATCAACCTGATACTGGCTGTACTTACAGGCCGTACGGTAGACAGAGGCCACTGCATCCGTTTCCAGCGTCAGTACTATCGTATGCTTGATTCAGAAGGCCATCAGGTGCATTATGCCAGCGGAACCAAAGTACTAGTCATACGGGCTTTCAACGGCGAACTCTACTGCAGTGTTAACGATACCAGTATCTACGCGCTGGAAGCCATCCCTTTGCGCCAGAAGAAATCTCCTGAGCTTGATGCTGACTATACCAAACCAAAGCCTCAGAAACACTGGATTCCACCGATGAGTCACCCATGGAAGCAGGCATCTTTCCGTCATTACGTCCTTACAAGACCGCATCATTCCAGACAAGATCCAGAAGAACTTGCATCGCGTAACATATTTTAGTAACATACTGGCCTAACCACTCAAAATAGCCCCACTATTGCGGGGCTATTAAATGACAATTCTCGGGACATTTTCAAAAATGCTTGACAGTATAAAATTAAGGAGAAAATGGAGAGGACTCATTGGCACACTAAAGGGGCAATTTCACATTGCCGAGTTTTTGGGAATAGTGGTTTAGCATGCTGACGGTTAGAGTCACAGCCTTTAGCTTTGAGCCTTGAGCCTTGAGCTGGTCAGCGTCTTCGACGCAAATGCACCTCTTGCTCGCTTCGCGGGACTTCCCACAGGGGAAAGAGTTCACTGATTTCTCGTTTGCCAGACAGCACTCTACGAAATCAGTTCACTTGCCACCCCAAAGGGGGGCAGCAAGTTTCTTGGCTCCCCCTTTGGGGTGGCAGCGAACGCATTTTGAAGGAGCGCAAGCGACGCGCAAAATGCAGTGATCCCTTTCCCGTAAGGGTGAGCTGTCGCCGCAGGCGACGGAGGGGGTGCATTTGCCGCGAAGCGGCTATTCAGCTCAAGGCTCAAAGCTATGACTCCAACCGTAAGCATGCTAACCGCCAAACCCCAATGGCTCGTCAAACCGCAATAACCCAATAAAAAACTGTGGGAGCCATCTCTCCCACAGTCCTCTTATTCTTATTTATCTAGTTTTTTGAAAAGGCTTGCCATTTCCAGGGCATCCATGGCACATTCAAATCCCTTATTACCGGACTTCAGTCCTGCCCGGTTGATGGCCTGCTCAATGGTATCGGTGGTGAGCACGCCGTACAGCACCGGAACGCCGCTGGACAGGGATGCCATGGCCACTCCCTTTGTCACTTCCGTAGCCACGTGTTCATAATGGTCCGTTTCTCCGCGAATCACGGCGCCGAGGCAGATTACCGCATCGTATTTACCGCTTTCCGCCATTTTCTTTGCGGCCAGGGGAATTTCAAAGGCCCCTGGCACCCAGGCAAGGTCCACTTTATCCATGTCCACCCCATGGCGGGAGAGCCCGTCCACTGCGCCGTCAATCAATTTGGAAACAATGACTTCATTAAAACGGGAAGCCACAATACCAACGCGAATTTCGCTTTCGTTATATAGTCCGGAAATAATATTCATTTTTTACTCCTTTAGTTTATGAATCAATATAATTGAGGGGTCCAGGTCCAGGACAACCGCGGCTGCGCCGTGTCTATCACTGTCAACAGTAAGCCGTAAGCCTATCCTGCATCCTTACTCCTTCGGTTCTTCAATTTCCTTGTCCAGTTTCAGCATATGCCCCATCTTTTCCTGCTTTGTTTTCAGGTAGAATTCATCTTCCCTGGTCGGTGCCATTTCAATGGGTACCCGCTCGGCGATGGTAATGCCGTATTCTTTGACATCGTCCAGCTTCTGGGGATTATTTGTAAGAAGCCTGATGGTAGTAGCCCCCAGGTCCTTCAGTATCTGGGCGCCCGTCATGTACTCCCGAAGGTCCGGAGCAAAGCCCAGTTTCAGGTTTGCTTCCACCGTATCATACCCTTCGTCCTGGAGAGCATAGGCTTTAATTTTATTGATGAGGCCAATGCCCCGGCCTTCCTGGCGGAGGTAAACGAGAACTCCCCGCCCTTCCCGAGCAATCTGCCGGAGGGCACTGGACAGCTGCTGGCCGCAGTCGCAGCGAAGGGAACCGAAGCAGTCCCCCGTAAGACATTCTGAATGAATACGGCAGAGTACGGGCTTCCCGTCGCCCACATCGCCCATGGTGAGGGCTACATGGTGTTCTCCATTCATGCGATTCACAAAGCCATAAATTTCAAAATTGCCATACTTCGTTGGGAGGTGGGCTTCTGCCACCCGTTCCACGATCTTTTCATTTTTCTTTCTGTATTTGATGAGTTCCTGGATATTCCCGATTTTCATTCCCTTTTCCCTGGCCAGTTTGAAAAGGTCCTTTCTTCTGGCCATGGTGCCATCGGGGTTCATGATTTCGCAGCAGAGACCTGCCGGTTTCAATCCCGCAAGGCGGCAAAGGTCCACCGTCGCTTCCGTATGGCCCTGCCGTTCCAGGACTCCCCATTTTCTTGCTTTTAGTGGGAAAAGGTGCCCCGGCCGCCGGAAATCTTCGGGCTTTGCCCCGTCTTTGATGGCTTCCAGTGCCGTCATGGAGCGGGCTGCCGCCGAGACACCGGTACCGGAATCCTTATAGTCTATGGACTCAAGAAATGCGGTCTGGTGGTTATCCGTATTGTGGCGGATCATGGGGCCCAGATAGAGGGAGTCTGCGATTTCCGCCGCCATGGGCATACAGATGACTCCCTTCGCTTCCGACGCCATGCGATTCACATTTTCCGGCGTTGCAAATTCCGCCGCACAGATATAGTCTCCCTCATTTTCCCGGGATTCCGGGTCCTGCATAATGACGATGTGTCCTTTTCGAATTTCGTCGATAATTTCTTCAATGCTGTCAAATTTATAATCCATACTGTCCTCCATGCCCCAAAGTTTCCAGCATGCCCATGGTGAGGCCTTCTGCCGGGCCTTCTTTCATGAGCTGCTCTATATATTTTCCAAGGTAATCACATTCAATATTCACAGGATCTCCGGAATGCTTCTGCAGCAAGGCGGTTTCGCTGCCGGTGTGTGGGATAAGGGCAATGGAAAAGGAATCGTCCCTTCTTTCTGCTACAGTCAGACTGATCCCATCCACCGCCACAGATCCCTTTTCTATGACGTACCGCATCCATTTCCGTTCCAGGGAAATGGAAATATTGATGGCATTATCTTCCTTTGCCATGGAAATGATATGTCCCACACCATCCACATGGCCCATCATGATATGACCACCCAGCCGGTCAGAAAGGCGAAGCGCCCGTTCCAGGTTCACCGGACTTCCGGGACGGAAAAGGGAAAAAGCGGTGCGTCTCATGGTTTCCGGTGTCACATCGGCGTCAAAGGAATCATGATCCATGGAAATCACTGTAAGGCAGGCACCGTTCACTGCGATGCTGTCGCCGATTTTCGTCCCATCCAGTACCTTCCGGCAGGAGACGGTCAGCCGTTCGGACCGATTTCTTTTGATAATGCGCCGTATATGGCCCACTTCTTCAACGATTCCGGTAAACATGCTATCCCTCCTGCTCCTTATGTTCAGAAGGTCCTTCCGCGGCAGCGGTTTCATCCTTTGCTTTCAGTTCTTCCTCAAGTTCATCGATCCGCCTGTCCGGGGTTTTGGCATCTTCCCTGTCCACATAGGCTTCAATGACCAGATCAGGGCCCGACATTTCGGTGGAAATATTTTTCATGCGAATGGCCTTCGCAATGGAAGGAGCCCCTGCACCTCCAATAAGTCCCGGCGCTTTCGTGCCGCCGATAATCATGGGAGCCTGATATATTCTGACTTTATCTACAATTTCCGCCTCAAAAGCCGATGCTGCCAGGGTGGCGCCTCCTTCCAGAAGGATGCCGTCAATCCCTTTCAGAGCCAGTCCTGTCATGGCCGAAGGAAGGTCTACCTTTCCCTTTTCTCCACTGTCTGTCATGATAATATCTACGCCCATGGAAGACAGTTCTTCCCGTTTTTTCTCATCGGCAGCCGTAGTGGTAAGTACTATGGTCTCTCCCGGTTTCTGGAAGACTTTAGCCTTCAATGGGACCGACAGGTTTCCATCCACAATGATGCGGACCGGATCATCCAGTCCTTCTGTCCTGGCCGTGAGCTGGGGATTATCTTTAATCACGGTGCCGGCGCCTACCATAATGCCCCGATAGCAGCCGCGGAGGACGTGAACTTCTTCCCGGGATTCTTCCGAGGAAATCCACTGTGAATCCCCGGTATAGCAGGCTGTCTTTCCGTCAAGGGACATGGCTGCCTTGTAAAGGACAAAGGGCTTGTGCTCCGTCACGTACTTCAGGAATACTTCATTCAGCTTCCGGGCCTCTTTTTCCATGACTCCCACGGTTACAAAAATCCCGGCATCCCGCAGTTTACGAATCCCCTTGCCCGATACCAGCGGATTTGGATCTACCATGGCAGTGACAACCCGGTCTATATCTTTTTTTATGATCAGGTCCGCACAGGGCGGTGTCTTGCCGTAATGAGAACAGGGTTCCAGTGTCACATACAGTGTGGCCCCTTTAGGATCCTCCGTGCAGTGGGCAAATGCATTGACCTCCGCATGGGGACCGCCAAATTTCTCATGCCACCCTTCCCCGATGATGCGGCCATCTTTGACAATAACAGCCCCCACCATGGGATTGGGGCGGGCGTGTCCCATTCCCCGGACCGCCAGTTCCAGGGCCCGGGCCATAAATTTTCTATCTTCATCGATACGCAAAAAATCCACCTTCCCTTCTTCCAGGGAGGTGGATAAAAATCATTCTTTACCACTCTTCTTTCATCCGGACTATACCGTCGGCTCTGGAATTTCACCAGACCTACCACAGGAAAAACCTGCAGTTCGTGGGCTTTACCACCGGTGGGGACTTACACCCCGCCCTGAAGAGATTCAACTTACTCGATATTTCTATTATAGCAGATTCGTCACGGATTGCAACGAGGAGGATGTATTGGGTATATACCCAATCTGATGTATAGGGCTAAGGGTGGTGGGTTGGCATATCTTTGCTTGCCAACCGGGTGGTGGCTGCATGCCAAGGCTGCCGCCTTGGCGCAGTGGAGGCATAAGGTACATCTGCTGCAAAGGCAGCTGTCCAACCAGCAGCCCCCGGTGCGCGTCAGCGCCCACAACCCGGTGAACGAGCTGATGTTCAACCACCACCCTTATGAACCATTCATCCGTTTTACACACTCACTCTCCTTCCCTTATTGCCAGAGGCTGCACACTGCCTGTTCTACATCCACTCCGATATCCTCAATGGACCGGAGTTTCCCATCTTCCGTGCAGGGAATCCGTTTCCATCCATAGAGAGCAAGGAGCTCCTGGTAGGCTCCGTGGCATTTCCTGAGGTACTCCAGGTGCTGCTCATGGATATCCATGGTGCCCCCTTTTGCCGCCCTTTCTTTGACTAAAGCCTCTGAAATCCGGAGTGGAATATCAAGAAGAATCACAAGGTCCGGCCGGGGCAGTTCCAGTTCCCCGTACTCCGTCTTTTCCAGCCACTTGAGAAATTCTTTTCTTTTTCCCTGGTCTTCGTACTTGGTCATCTGGTGAACCATATTGCTGGTGGTATAACGGTCCGCAATGACGATGCCTCCGTTCTCATAAAACGATTTCCACTTCATGCGGTAAGAGGCAAAGCGGTCCACCGCATAGAACAGGGAGGCCGCATAGGGATTTACGTCATCCGGATTGCTGCCGAAATCGCCATGGAGATACATCTTCACCAGGGAAGAGGAGGGACTGTCATAATCCGGAAATGATACATGCATGACGCTTTTTCCCTGGCTCTTCAATTTTTCCTCCAGGAGAGTGGCCTGGGTCTCCTTGCCGCTGCCATCAATTCCTTCCAGTACAATAAGAGTGCCTTTCATAATAGACTCCTTACATGATAGATTTTATGTTTATCCCCCTGCCCAGGGGGGCGGGGAAAACAGTTTCCCCCATATAGCACAAAAGGGACAGCCTCCAGAGAAGCTGTCCCTCCAATTTATCCTTTTCTCTTCGGATTAAATTTATTCATAGCGTGGTCCACGCCATTTTCCAAAGCGTCTTCGATGGAATCGGCGGTATGGATCTTTGCCTGTTCAATTTTCTCTATGTCTTCCCCGTAGGGACGGCTCAGCACATGCTCCACCACCGTATGCCCATCTTTCGGATGGCCTACGCCAATGCGGAAGCGGTTGAAGTTTTCGCTTCCCAGGTGGGCAATCAGTGATTTGATGCCATTGTGGCCGCCGGAAGCACCTTTTTTCCGAATCCTGGTCTTTCCCGGAGGCAGGTCCAGATCATCACAGACGATGTAAATATCATCGAGACCAATCTTGTAGTACCGGGCAATGGCTCCCACCGCTTCGCCGCTGTTATTCATATAGGTCAGCGGTTTCACGAGGAGTACCTTTTCCCCATGCACAATAGTCGGTCCGATTTCCGCCTTCATGTCTTCTTTCCAGTTCGTCACATGCCAGCGGCGGGCCAGCTCATCGATCACGTCAAATCCCATATTATGGCGGCTGTGTTCATATTCTGTTCCCGGATTTCCAAGTCCCGCTATCAGTTTCATTATTTGTCAAAGAGCTGGCTTACGGAAGCGTCATGGAAAATACGAAGAATGGCTTCGCCGAGGAGAGGAGCGATGGACAGAACAGTCAGTTTATCCTGGATTTTTTCTTTCGGAATAGGCAGGGAGTTCGTCACAATCAGTTCCTTGATATTGGAATTTCTGATTCTTTCTGTAGCTGGGTCAGTAAGTACCGGATGACATACGGCAGCGTATACATTCTTTGCACCGTATTCAGCAAGCGCCTTTGCCCCTTCGCAGAGAGAGCCTGCGGTATCTACGATATCATCGACTACGAAACAGTTGCGGTCCTTTACGTTGCCGATGATGTTCATGACCTTGGCAACCCCCGGTTCCGGACGCCGTTTTTCGATGATAGCAATTGGTGCACCTACGCGGTCTGCCAGTTCCCGGGCACGGGTTACACCGCCAAGATCCGGGGAAACGATGGTCAGGTTGTCCAGGTTCTTGGATTTCACATAGTCAGCCAGAAGGGAGGCAGACATGAGGTGATCCACCGGTACATTGAAGAAGCCCTGAATCTGGCCTGCATGGAGATCCATGGTTACCACCCTTGTCACACCGGCAACGGACATGAGATCAGCCACCAGTTTTGCACTGATTGGTTCACGGCCCCTTGTCTTTCTATCCTGCCGTGCATAGCCGTAATAAGGAACGACTACCGTAATATGACGGGCAGATGCTCTCTTCAGTGCATCTACCATGATAAGCATTTCCATAAGGTTATCATTTACCGGTGCGCCGGTCGGCTGGATAATGAAGCAGTCCTTACCACGGACACTCTCATTAATCATGACCTGGATTTCGCCGTTGTTGAAACGGCCGCAAATAGCCTTTCCCAGGGGCACTCCGATATAGTCGGAAATTTCCTTTGCCAGTGCCGGATGTGCGGTGCCTGTAAAAATCTTCAATTTAGAAGTGTCTTCCATGTCCATTTTGCTGCCTCTCCCTTTCCTTTCAATGCCTGAAAGTCTTTACTTGATTACCTGGAATAGCGGATACCCATCGAACCCAATGACCCACCATCTCATGCTTTTATTATATACCAGTTTCCCGGTAAATTAACAGTAAAAAATAGGTACGTTTGAAAAAATGTCTGTCCCATCAGTCTTTGTACGTATCGTCCTTGACCCAGTCTTTGATATTGAGCTGCCTTGCGCGGGCAACCGAAAGGGCCTTTGCAGGAACATCCTTTGTTATTGTGGATCCCGCTGCCGTAAAGGCTCTTGCTCCCACATGCACCGGAGCCACCAGGTTCGTGTTGCACCCGATGAATGCATGGTCATCTACCTTGCAGCGGTGCTTGTTCTTTCCATCAAAATTCACGGTAACCGTGCCGCAGCCAAAGTTAACGTTTTTACCAAGATCCGAATCGCCACAGTAAATCAGATGGGGAAGTTTCGTTCCATCATCGACAGTGGAGTTTTTAACTTCCACGAAGTTGCCGATTTTAATATGGTCATGAAGAACGGTGTCCGGGCGAAGATGGACAAATGGTCCGATTTCATTATTATTTCCAATGGTGCAGTCATGTCCGTAGACCCGGTTCAAGTGGTTCCCATCACCCACAGTTACATTGGTAAGCTGGGTATCCGGACCGATTTCGCAGTTTTCTCCCACCACCGTATTTCCCTGAAGCATGGTGCCCGGAAGGAGGACTGTGTCCCTTCCTACTTTTACATCCTGTTCAATATAGGTATGTTCAGGATCAATGATACTGACACCCTCGGCCATCAGTTCTTCTGCCTTGCGGAGACGGAGTACCCTGTCAGCTGCCGCCAGCTGGATTCGGGAATTGACACCCATAGTCTCATCCGCATCATCCGCTGCCACAGGAATAACCTTTTCTCCAGCTTTAATCATAATTTCAAACACGTCGGTCAGGTAATATTCGCCCTGTGCATTTTTATTGTCAATCTTCTTTAAAGCATCCAGGAGGGGACCTGCCTTGAATACATAGGTGCCCGTATTGATTTCATGGACTGCCAGCTGCTCAGGTGTACCATCTTTCTGCTCTACAATGGAGGTCATATTTCCTTCTTTATCGCGAAGAACACGGCCATAGCCGAAGGGATTATCCAAAATGGCAGTCAGCACTGCAGCTGCAGCCTGGTTCTTTTCGCAGACTTCTGCCAGGTCATGGATGGTCTCGCTCCTGAGAAGGGGGGTATCTCCGCAGATTACAAGTACATAACCCTCTTTGTCCCCTTCAAATTCCGGAATAGCCTGGATAACAGCGTGCCCGGTGCCGAGCTGCCCTGCCTGGTGGACAAAGGAAACATTCTTCCCTTCCAGTTCCTTTCGAACCAGATCTTCCTTAAAGCCCGTAATTACCACACATTTTTCAAAACCAGCTTCCCGAACTACGCGGATAACCTGCTCCACCATGGGAACGCCGCATACCCGGTGCAATACCTTCGGTAAATTGGACTTCATTCTGGTACCCTGTCCGGCTGCCAAAATCAGTGCTGTCAATTCTGCCATAGTACCTCCTGTAAGAAAACACTGCATCTCTCTATATAATCGGATAAACCTGTTTATATCAGTAAAATCCGTAGCTTTTATTTTAACAAATTGGGTAATGTATAGCAAGAAAAGATTAGGGACAAAGCGACGGAATAATGAAATAATGTACCAGGGCCCCTCCCTTTATAGCCAAAAGTTCCATCGTCCTATAACCTACCGGTCTACCCCCTTTCGTTGACACTCCCTACCCCGTATGCTATAGTGAAATTCAGTTACAGAGAGGCAATGAGGAGAAGAGTAGGCAGCGGGATGGTCTATAGAGAGCCCCTGATGGTGAAACGGGGTGACTGAAGGCTGCTGAATATGGACTCTGAGCCAGGAGGGCCGAATGGTTAAGCTTTTCCGGGGGCGCCCGTTACAACGCCAGGGTATGGTTTTCGCTGTACCTTTCGAGGTCCATGCAGGAATGTATGGATGAATTTGGGTGGTAACACGAGTCTTTCGTCCCATGGGGAGGAGGGCTTTTTTATTTGGAGGCGGTTTTATGCCTTTTTACAATGGTACTTTATTTGAAATCGACCGGAAGGAGATGCTCCGGTACGCCGGCACGAATCCGAAGGGCACCGATTTTCCGAAGGAAGCGGTGGACCGGGCGGTGGAGACGGCGCTGGCCCTGGCGGAGCCAAGGGGGATCTGGCAGATTCTTCCTTACTCTCCCTCCGAGGGGATCGTCGAAGGGAATCCGCCGCTCACTCTCACGGGAAACAGTATCCGCCACCATCTGGCCAATTCCTGGTCCGTGGCGGTGCTGGCGGTGACGGTGGGTGATGAAATCGAGAAGGAGTCCGACGCCTGTTTCAAGGCGGGGGACTATGTGCAGGGGCTGCTCCTGGATGCAGCGGCCACGGCAGCCACGGAGCATCTGGCAGACCAGGTGGACGGCCTCATCCAGAAGGAAGCGGCCCGGGACGGCCAGCGGACGGTGTGGCGCTTCTCCCCGGGCTACGGGGACTGGCCGGTGACCCAGCAGAATGAGTTCTGCCGCCTTATTGAGGCAGAAAAAATCGGGGTCCAAGTGACGGACCATTCCATGCTTTTCCCCCGGAAGTCGGTATCCGCCATCATCGGCATTTCCCAGTGCACCCAGCGCCCGGCCCCGGCCAAGTGCCGCACCTGCTGGATGAAGGACTGCCGGTTTCGAAGCTGAACGTGTGAATTGTTTTGGGCTATAGCTGGTGAAAGGTGGCTGAAGGGGGATGGCCTGCGGCCAAGGTGACTCAAGGGAAACGGGCTTTGCTCGAGGGGGTGGTGCGGTGCACTGTTCATATAGCGCCGCAGATGATGTATTCCGCGGCTTTGCCGCCATGGATTCATCGAGGCCATGTATGGTGAAAGGCAGATGGGAAGTTCTGGGCTTCATAAGGCGGCGCTTTCTAATTTGTGCGCCGCCACCTTCCCCTTGGCCGAAGGCCAATTCCCTTTAGCCACTTCGCCGCAGGCGTTACCCTTCAGCCACTTTCCACCCCAATGGAGCGTATATATAATATAACTATATAGACAATAATTAACATAAGGAGAACCTGTATGATTTTATTTGACGGCGGCATGGGTACCATGCTTCAGAAATTTGGTCTGGAAACCGGGAGCTGCCCGGACTACTACAATATTTCCCATCCCGAGGTGGTACAGCAGATCCATCGGGCCTACATGGAGGCAGGAAGCCAGTATATTACCACGAATACCTTCGGTTCCTCGCCCCTGAAGCTTTCGGACTATGATCTCCAGGACCAGGTGGAGAAAATCGCTTCCGCCGCCGTGGCCAATGTGCGGAAGGCCTGCGGGGACAGGGTGAAGGTAGCCGGGGACATGGGGCCAACGGGGAAGTTTATCCGCCCCATCGGGGACCTGTCATTTGATGAGGCCTGCGAAAATTATTACCGCCTCGCGAAAGCCCTTGCTGATGCAGGGGCGGACTGCCTCATCATCGAGACCATCATCGACATCCAGGAAATGAAGGCGGCCCTTCTGGCGGCGAAGACGGCGTCTTCTCTTCCGGTGATCTGCCAGATGTCCTACAGCGAAGATGGCCGCACCATTCCGGGGACCGACCCCATCACCGCCACGATCCTGTTGGATGCCATGGGGGCTGACGTCATCGGCGCCAACTGCTCCGTGGGTCCCGATAGGCTGCTGGATGCGGCGAAGCAGATGGTGTCGGTCACCAATAAGCCCGTCATCATCCAGCCCAACGCCGGCATGCCGGTATTGGAAAACGGGGAGACCCACTTTCCCCTGGATCCGGAGGCCTTTGCTTCCTACGGTCCGGCCTACGCAGAGGCGGGGATTTCCTTCATGGGCGGCTGCTGCGGCACCACGCCGGACCATATCCGGGCCCTGAAGGAAGCCCTGGACAAGGCGCCGCAGGTCACGCCGAACCCGGTGAAACCTTTCACCGCCCTCACGTCCCGCACGAAAACCGTCTTCATCGGCGATGATTACGCCCCCGTAAAGATCGGGGAACGCATCAACCCCACGGGCCGCCGGAAAATGAGGGAAGACATCCAGCGGGGCAGCTTCGTTTCCGTGAAAAAGGAAGGCCTCGCCGAAGTGGCGGCGGGGGCTGACGTACTGGACGTGAACATGGGGGTCCCCGGCATCGACCAGCGGGAAGCCATGGAAACCGCCATTTCCCAGCTCTCCATGCTCTGCCCCGTGCCCCTTTCCATCGACAGCACGGACCCGGAGGTGCTGGAACGGGCTCTCAAAGTATACCCCGGCCGTCCCCTCATCAATTCCGTAAATGGAGCGGACGATACCGTACTGGAAAAGGTGCTCTCCCTGGCGAAGAAATACGGCGCCGCCGTGCTCTGCCTTCCCCTGGAAAAGGGAAATCTCCCGAAAACCGCGGAGGAACGGATCCGCATCGCCCGCCGCATCATCGAAAAGGCCCTGGCCATGGGCCTTCGGAAAGAGGACCTGCTGCTGGATCCCCTGGTCCTCACCATCGGTTCCAGCGACACCGGAGCCCGGGAAACACTGAAGACCATTGCCCTCTATAAGAAGGAATTCGGCCTTCCCTGCGTCATGGGCACCAGCAACGTGTCCTTCGGCCTCCCTGCCCGGCCAAGAATCAATGCGGCCTTCCTCACCATGGCCTTTGCCTGCGGCATGAACGCCCCCATCATCAACCCTTTGGACCAGGACATGAAGGATGCCTTCGTGAACGCGAAGCTCCTCCTGGGCTTTGACCCGGGGGCACAGAACTTCATCCGGGAAGCGGCAGCAGTGGCCGCTCCGGCTTCGAAAGAAACGGCGAAAGACCTGCCGCCCCTGGAAGCCATCAAGGCTGCCGTGAAGAACGGAGAAAAGGAAGAGGCAGCGTCCCTCATGAAAAAAGCACTGGACAGCGGCATTTCCTCGGAAGCCATTATTAAAGAAGGCCTCACAGCGGCCATGACGGAAATCGGCGATGGCTACGGCGCCGGAAAAGTCTACCTGCCCCAGGTCATGATGGCGGCGGAAGCCATGCAGGCGGCCTTCAAGGAACTGAAGAAACTCCTCCCCGACGTCCAGGCAGCGGCAAAGGGAACCCTGGTCATCGGCACCGTGAAGGGTGACATCCATGACCTGGGCAAGAACATTGTGTCCGCCCTCATGGAAAACAGCGGCTACCATGTGGTGGACCTGGGAAAAGACGTGGAACCGGCTGATTTCATCAAAGCTGCCAAAGAAAATAAGGCGGATCTCGTAGGTCTCTGCTCCCTCATGACCACCACCCTGCCGGAACTGGAACATACGGTACAGGCCCTGAAAGCGGAATCGCCGGCGGCGGATATCCTCGTAGGAGGCGCCGTGGTGACCCAGGACTACGCCACCCGCATCGGGGCACCGAACTACTGCAAAGATGGCATCGCCGCCGTACGGATCGCCGATGCACTCATAGAAAAGAGGAATGGCTGATGACAACATTAAAAGAGAAAAACGAAGCCCATATTTTTACAATTACCACGGAACTGGACCCGCCGAAGAGCGCTTCCCCCGCAGTGACGGAGGAACAGGTGGTGAAGGTGGCGCCTTACGTGGACGCTGTCAACATCGCCGACTGCCCCATGGCGAAACTCCGGATGAGCCCCATCGCCCTTTCCTCCATTATCCAGCACAAGTACCAGGTGGAATCCATTTTCCACCTCACCTGCCGGGACCGGAACGTCATCGGCCTGCAGGCGGAACTGCTGGGGGCCTACGCCATGGGAGTCCACAACATCCTCACCCTCACCGGGGACCCGCCGTCCATCGGCGACCATCCCGAGGCGAAGGGAGTCTTCGAAGTGGACTCCACGGGACTCATTGAAATCGCAAGGTCCCTGAACGAAGGCCACGACCTCACAGGCCACGCCCTGGGGGTGCCTACGGACTTCTACATCGGTACCACCGCCAACCCCGGTACCGACGACCTGGATAAGGAAATCCGCCGTCTGGAAGGAAAGAAAAAGGCGGGAGCCCAGTTCATCCAGACCCAGCCTATCTATGACATCCGGCAGGCCGAAGACTTCCTGGCCGCCGCCAAAGGGCTGGACCTCCCCATCCTCTTCGGCATCGTCCCCCTGAAGAGCTTCAAAATGGCGAACTACCTGAACGATAAGGTACCGGGCATCTTCATCCCCTCCCCCGTCCTCCACGCCATGGAAAAGGGCGGCCGGGAAACGGGCCTCAAAATCTCCCGGGAACTGGTGGAAGGCCTCAAAGAAATCGGCGCCGCCGGCGCCCACGTAATGCCGGTAAACGACGTGGACGCGGTGAAGTATATCGCAGAAGGACTGCGGTGAAAGGCGTATAAAAAAGAGTATTGCGAAAGCCGCAATACTCTTTTTTTGTAGCTGAAAGACGGATCAGCCTGCGGCGCTGACGGATGGCTCAGCGCGGTTGGGGCCTTGTGCCTTGAGCCTTGAGCCTTGAGCTGGATAGGCCCTTTGGGCCTTTCCCATCCGTTCCCATCAGCTACCCCCAGTCTGCTGCTGAGTCATTAGGGACCCATCTGCGGCAAAGCCGCGGTCAACAGTCCCCAGTCCCCCTTTTTCAAAGGGGGATGTCTGTGTCAGCAGACAGAGGGATTCTGATGGGCCCTGCGGGCCGTCTCCATCAGTAATCCCTCACCCCCGTGGGGAGCATTCCGGCCGGGCGCTAATAGGAAAGCGCTTTTATGGGCAGGTTAAGCGCAAACTTGCGCCCGGCTCAGAGGTCCTATGCAGGACCTCTGCCTTTGGGAAAAGGAGCCTATTGCTGAGTCATTTGCATGTTATTTGTGCAGAGTCTTCAGGGCCCCATCTGAGGCAGAGCCGCTAATCGTCAGCCTCCTTCCATCGAGTAGGAGGCGGGCTTCGGCCCGCCGACCTCTCACACCACCGTACGTACCGTTCGGTATACGGCGGTTCTTTAGTTTTCGCATTCCTGCTTATGCAAGTCTGCGATGATGTTGTTGTGTTCAGCAATCCTCACATGGATGGGCACTCCGGCATATCCTTGCTGTTCCGCAGCTGCTTTCTGCCAGTAGTCTTCTTTCTGAAGTTGTCTGCCTTTAAGCCCATGGTTGGTTACTTTCATTGACTAACATCTCCTAAAGTTCAGCCCTTCCCAGATGCCTATGAGCCATCTGGTACTATGGCCTCTGCTGACCTCTCACGGCAAATCTTATTTCAACCACAGCACAGCCCAGTAAATACAGCCTTATTCTGCTGTGTCCGTGAGACCTCCCCAGGTAAGAACGCACTCTTTCTCTCCATATATCCGCCACATGTACTCTGCAGGATTCCGTACAGCTATGGGACTTCAGTTTGTGCAGCAACCTTATCCATCCTGCCGTAGCCTTATGTGGTTCTTGTACATCGGACCGGAGATTTGCCTGCACCTTCCTTCAGATTCCACCTCACGATGGACACCCTTGGTGTTCGGCTATGACCTTCCCGCTGTCGGGCAGTCTAGGGACTTTCACCCTTAAGAGTGCGCCCATGCTGGGCACACATCGAGTAGGAGGCGGGCTTCGGCCCGCCGACCTCTCACACCACCGTACGTACCGTTCGGTATACGGCGGTTCTTTAGTTTTCGCATTCCTGCTTATGCAAGTCTGCGATGATGTTGTTGTGTTCAGCAATCCTCACATGGATGGGCACTCCGGCATATCCTTGCTGTTCCGCAGCTGCTTTCTGCCAGTAGTCTTCTTTCTGAAGTTGTCTGCCTTTAAGCCCATGGTTGGTTACTTTCATTGACTAACATCTCCTAAAGTTCGGCCCTTCCCAGATGCCTATGAGCCATCTGGTACTATGGCCTCTGCTGACTTCTCACGGCAAATCTTATTTCAACCACAGCACAGCCCAGTAAATACAGCCTTATTCTGCTGTGTCCGTGAGACCTCCCCAGGTAAGAACGCACTCTTTCTCTCCATATATCCGCCACATGTACTCTGCAGGATTCCGTACAGCTATGGGATTTCAGTTTGTCATGCAACCTTATCCATCCTGCCGTAGCCTTATGTGGTTCTTGTACATCGGACCGGAGATTTGCCTGCACCTTCCTTCAGATTCCACCTCACGATGGACACCCTTGGTGTTCGGCTATGACCTTCCCGCTGTCGGGCGGTCTAGGGACTTTCACCCTTAAGAGTGCGCCCATGCTGGGCACACTCGGAAGGCGAAGGTCCTGCAGAGGACCTTCGAGCCGGGCCCAAGTTGGCACCTTTACTGCACACCAAGGCGCCTTCCTTTCAGGGCCCGGCGGTGGCGCCGAAGGCGACGGAGGTTAGCTGATGGGGGCGCCGCAGGCGGGAATTCAATTCTCTCCTCTCAAATCTCAATTCTTCTTAAAAACCCCGTTATAGTCATTTACCAGAGAGATCTCTCGACTCATCGAAGCTGTAGCGATTCTTGACTGTGGTGTCACTACTCCGCTTATCACCGCTCGAGATGCAGCAGTCCTGCAGAGGGCTGCTGAGCCGGGCCCAAGTTGGCGCTTTTACTGCACACCAAAGCGCCTTCCTTTCAGGGCCCGGCCGACCGGGGTACGGGTAGTGTCGATTGAAATGGCAACGAAGTTGCGAATGTACTCGATCTCGGTCTCGATCTCGATCTCACCAGCGCCGCCACCATCCCCCTCAGCCACTTCAGCCACTTCAGTCACTTGAGCCACCTCAGCCACTCATCGCGGATCTGTTTCCGGCATTATAAAAGGCAGCGCTTCTTATCCGGGCGCCGCCCTTCAATCACTTCAGTCATTTTCCCTTCTTACTCTGCTTCCTGTGATAGTACCAGAGGCCGCCGTAGACAATGGACACCAGGATAATGAGTATCGTAAGCCTCATGGCGTGTTCTTCCATGTTCACCACGTCGTGGCCCAGGACTACTTCCAGAGCTGTGGAAGGGAGTTTACCGATGAGGCAGCCCAAGGCGTACTGCCGGAAGTGCATACTGGAAAGGGCCGCAATGGCGGTAATGAGGCCATTGGGCATGTAAGGGATGGCCCGGGCAGCGGCGATGGCCTGCCAGGAGTCGTAGGAGTCCAGCCGCTTCAGGGTTTTACTTTTATTGATTATATTCATGGCCATGCCCCGGAAAAGGGTACGCATGACATAGAAGGAAATAAGAACTCCCACTGTTTCCGCGAGCCAGGAGATGATGACTCCCCAGAAGAGGCCAAATACGAGGCCATTGGCGGTGGAAATAAAGATAGAGGGCAGGAATCCTACGATATTGATGACCACGTCGATGAAGAAACTCATGAAGGCCGCATAAATACCAAAGCTATGGAGATAGTGTATGGTCCCCCGGAGGTCCCCATCTTTTGATAGATGGTAAATGGTGGGATAAAAGGTGGGATCAAAGAAATGGATGGATACGAGCACCAGAATGAGCAGTGCCAGTACGGAGAGTCGAAATTTCCGCTCCCCCTTTTCGTTCCAGTTTCTGTATCTCATAGAATGTCCTCAGAATTGTAAATAACGGTTTGAGCCACTGGTGCGGGGCTGACGGATGACAGAGCGCCGTGTGGACGTATGTGAGCTCCCAGCTTCCAGAAAAGCCAGCCAGTGGCTTCGCCGCATATGGAAGCCCTGCTGGATTCCGGCCCACAGGACCTGATCAGCCACCCTGGCTGCTAACAGCTAGAATCTAGAAGCCCCCATATGATTGCACGACTCTTAGCCACATGACGCCCCCGTACGGGCCTACGCCGCTTAGCCACATAACGTTCTGGTTCTGTCAGTGGCGAGCGATCTCGTCCACATACGCCCGGATCACATCGGCCATATCCTTCCGGTCTACGGTATCCGTGAACCGTTTCGGGCGGTTTTCCAGTTCACCCAGCTGCCGGGGAATGGCGATGCCTGTGGACCCTTCGATTTCCCGGAGCGTATCGTAGGGGCTGTCCTTTTCTGCAAGGCCCAGGGCTTTGGCTACGACGCCGGGGAACTTGTAGGGATGGGCGGTGCTGATAATAACGGTGTGGGAATGGCGGGGAATCTTCCCTTCCCTTCTCAGGTGGTCATAAACCGCGTAGGCCACGGCGGTGTGGGGATCCATGAGGTAGTCATAGGTCTCATAGACGCCGCTCATGGCATGGATCATATCTTCCGGCGATGCCCAGCCTCCCATCATTTCCAGGCCTGCCTTATGGAAGGCTTCCTTCGATACTTCGTATTTCCCCTCTTTTTTCAGTTTGGCCATGGCAGCGGCCACTTCGTCGGTGGAGCCGGTGAGGTAGTACAGGAACCGTTCGAAGTTAGAGGAAATAAGGATATCCATGGACGGCGCTTCAGTCATATGGAAGGGCCGGTTAATATCGTAGGTGCCGGTGGCGAAGAAATCGGCGAGTACCTTGTTTTCATTGGAGGCACAGATGAGCTCCCCAATAGGAGCCCCCACCTGTTTTGCAATCCAGGCGGCCAGGATGTTTCCGAAGTTGCCTGTGGGCACCACCACATTGAACTTCTCATCCGGTCCGATGGAGCCGTTTTCCAGCAGTTTCAGCCAGATCCACACATAGTACACCACCTGGGGCAGGAGACGGCCGATGTTGATGGAATTGGCGCTGGAGAAGAGAACCCCCTTCTCCGCCGATTCTTTGCGGAGCTCACTGCCGAAGACCTGTTTCAGGGTGCCCTGGGCATCGTCGAAGTTTCCTTCGATGCCCACCACCTTCACGTTATCCCCCAGCTGTTTCTGCATCTGGTCCTTCTGCAGGGGGCTCACGCCATGGGACGGGTAGAACACCATAATATGGACCCCCGGTACGTCCCGGAACCCTTCCAGCGCCGCCTTGCCGGTATCGCCGGAGGTGGCGGTGAGAATAAGGATTTCCTTCCCATCCTTGTCCTGTTTCTTCGCGTACACCAGGAGGTACGGGAAAAGGGAGAGGGCCAGGTCCTTGAAGGCGCAGGTGCGGCCATGGAACATTTCCGCCATGGAAAAAGCCTGGGACAGGGGCTTTACCGGCACAATATCCTTCGTCTCAAAGGTGCCGGTGTAGGCACTGTGGGTGAGCTCCTTCAGCGTATCTTCCGGAATGTCCGTGAGGAAATGGGACAGCACAAAGGCCGCCAGCTCTTCGTAGGACATGTCTTTCAGGGCCTTTGCCTCCAGAAAAGGCTTCGGCAGGAATTCGGGCACATAAAGGCCGCCATCATCGGCCAGCCCCTTCAGCAGCGCTTCTTCCGCTGTCACTGTTTCATTACTTCTGGTACTTCTGTATTTCATGGGACACCTCCGCGAATTTTCTCCATTTATTGTCATTGTAACATAAATCTATAGGGAGAAACAGGAGGAGCGGCGGTGGCATGGGAATGTTTAGAAAATGTTTACAGAGAAAAGGCTGCGGCCCGTCGGCCGGAGCTCTTCCCCTTGGGCAAGGCCGTGGCCTGCAGCCAAGGCCACGGCTTCCGCCTGGGCTCAAGGAAGAAATATGGATTTGGGTCGAAATCGAGGGGATCCGGTCCTGCGGTCCTTTTTTATTCGTTTCCACCAGCTAACCCAAGCCCCGTGGGATCTCCTGCCTGAGAAAGGGCCTCGTGCAGTGTCATTTTCACGCTATGGGTATAGAGTCAATAGGATTCCATTTGCGGCGAAGCCGCTATCAACAGTCCCCCTTTTTCAAAAGCGAGGGTCCTGCAGAGGACCCTCGAGCCGGGCCCAAATTGGCGCCTTTACTGCACACTAAGGCGCCTTCCTTTTGTGGCCCGGCCGGAATGATGTCTGCGAAGCAGACAGAGGGATTCTGGTGGGTTCTTCTCATGTAGGAATTTAAATGCCCATTGTACAGTAAACCCATTAGAATCCCTCACCCCCGTGGGGAGCTCCCTTTGAAAAAGGGAGCCTGCTGCTGAGTCATTTGAGCGTTTTTGTGCAGAGTCATCAGGACCCCATCTGCGGCGGAGCCGCGGTTAACAGTCCCCCTTTCTCAAAGGGGGATGTCTGCATCAGCAGACAGAGGGATTCTGATGGGTTCTTCTCACTGGCGGTTTAAAGTCCCTGGTGCCGTAATCCCATCACCATCTCTCAGCCCCGTGGGCAGCTCTCTTCGGGGAAGAGAGCCTACTACAGTGTCATTTGCGATTTTTAGGTGTAGAGTCTTTAGGGTCCCATCGGCGGCGGAGCCGTTTTCCGTCTCGACCTCCTTTGACGGAGATCAGCTGTCAGCTTTCCTGACTGCTGACAGTTAGAAACCAGAAACCACCATCCGTTCACATGCATCCTTTTATGATATAAAAAATAAAAGCTCGAAACTTTACAGTTTCGAGCTTATTGTTTCTGGTGGACCATCAGGGGTTCGAACCCCGGACACCCTGATTAAGAGTCAGGTGCTCTGCCAGCTGAGCTAATGGTCCGTTCGACGAAAATGATTATATCATTTTCTGAGCTTTCTGTCAAATCTTTTTTTATGTGATGTAAAAGATTTTTCAGGGCTCGCCGTCCTCATCGGACAACAGTGATACTATACCATATATTTTCCATTTTGACAAATTAGAAAATAATGAGATTGTTTATGCATGAAATTGCCGATGTTTACGGATTTCTATGCATCCCCATACTCAATAATGTATCCCATACTTATGCTTCAATTCCTCAATGTCCTCCCGCATTTCCTGATCACATTCTTTCAATGCTTCTTTCAGGTTCGGAAGCTGCTGGCGAGCCATGAAGGCTTTTTTTGCACTCGCCATTTTATAGATATGAGCCAGTTCCTTTTTATAGGAAGCCATAAACTCTTGCAGTTCCTCTTCTGTCATTTCTGTTTCTTCCACTTTGCTGCGATCTTCTGTATCCATGAATTCTTCACCTCTATATTGATCTCCCTGCTGGTACTGTCTGAATAAACTGTACCATAGGCAGAACCATTCCACAAGCAGACTTGAATTACCATGTTTACATCTCCTCATAACTATGCTATCCTTGTATCAGTCACATAGAATTTTATTGATACGAGGTACCCTATGGCAGAAAAAAGAGAAGGCCTGGACCAGCTCACCCAGCTGGGCAGCCGGAATACGAAGTATACTTATGATTATGACCCGAATCTTCTGGAAAAGATTCCCAATAAACATGGAGACCGGGATTATTTCATCAAGTTCAATTGTCCTGAATTTACGAGCCTCTGCCCAAAGACGGGACAGCCGGACTTTGCCACCATTTACATTTCCTATATTCCCGATAAATGGATGGTGGAAAGCAAATCCCTGAAACTTTACCTCTTCAGCTATCGGAATCACGGCGATTTTCATGAAGACTGCGTCAATATGATTATGACAGACCTGATCCACCTTCTCCATCCCCGCTACATTGAGGTGTGTGGCAAGTTCCTCCCCCGCGGCGGCCTTTCTATTGATCCCTACTGCAATTACGGCATCCCCGGTACGGAATGGAAAGATTTCGCCCGCTACCGTCTTCTTCACCATGACATGAACCCGGAAAAAGTAGATAACCGGTAATAAAAAAGCACTGAAATGAATGACATTTCAGTGTTTTTTTATTAATCAATTGTATAGCCGAGACGAATGGATGGGGCTGATGGTGGTGGGTTGGCATCGCTTTGCTCTCCAACCGGATTGTGGCTGCAGGCCACCACCTTGCCATCAGGCAGAGCCCTGTCCGCCGGACATAGCCCTATTTCTCACATCCCCATCTTCACCCGTCCATAAATGACGGCAATGGTAATGAGGAGGATAAGGACCATGAAGAAATAGTCCTTTCCCTTCGGTGCCACGCTTTCCATGAATGTTCTCCGGGATCCGCCAAAGCCCCGGAGTTCCAGGGAAAGGGCCATGGTCTCACTGCGTCCCAGGGAACGGAGCATGAGCGGGCGGACAATGGACATATACCGCTTCACCTGCTTGAAGAAATTCCCCTTTACCGCCAGTCCCCGGCAGGCCTGGGCTTCCGATACAGCCCGATTTTCTTCAATGAAATCAGGAATAAAACGGAGGCCTGCAGTAAACATGAAGGCATATTCATAGGGTACCTTCAGCTGCCGCACCATGGATGCCGTTAGGTCCTGGAGCTTCACCGTTCCAAGGAGGTAAATAAAGATAATGGTCATGCCCAGCATGCGGAGGGCTGCCACCACGGATTCCGTATTGCTGCCGCCGCCCACCTTTTCAATGACGCCAAGAAGTGCCGCAAAAATAATGAGCATAATGAGGGCTTTCAGGTTACGGAAGAGTTCACCGGACACCAGAAGGATCAGCACTTCCAGAATGCAAAGGGCCAGAAGGCTTTCCGGCTGGTGAAGAACGATGGCCCATACGGCGGTGCCGAATGTCAGAAGAATTTTTGTCAAAGGTACCAGGTTTCTCATCTGGAAGCGCCTCCTTTCCGAAGGATGAATTCTTTACAGAAACTGTCCATATCCCTGCAGTAGGGAGCGCCCGGGAGCCGGCGTCCCAAAAGGACTGCCGGCGGATAAGCAAGTCCCCAATCCTCCGGGCGGTTTGCCTCGGAGAAGAGGATTTCCGGCTTATCATTGAATACCACTTTATGACCGGCAATGACTACGACCCTGGTGCAGTCACGGGCTACGATATCCATATCATGGGTGACAAGGATAATGGTAATCCCCTTCTGCTGGAGGCTTTCCATGAGGGCCATGAGCCGTTTCTTTTCCCTGCCATCCTGTCCACTGGTCGGTTCATCGAGGACCAGGTATTCCGTATCCATGGCCAGGGCAGAAGCAATGGCCACCCGCTGCTGGTCGCCCCGGGAAAGAGTTCTTGGATATTCGTTTTCCAGAGACTTGGTATCTGTATCATCCATGGCCCGGTCAATGGCATTTTCCAGTTCCTCTCCCCGTTTTCCCTGGTGGAAAGGTCCAAAGGCGATTTCTTCCCGCACCGTAGGCATGAACATCTGTCGGTCCGGCTGCTGGAATACATAACCAATGAACCGGCTCCGGTCAGAAGCTTCCTCCTTTGTCACGTCGGCGCCGTTATACAGTACCCTGCCGGATGACGGTTTTTCCAGTCCCGTCAGCAGCCTTGTGATGGTGGTCTTGCCACTGCCGTTTCTGCCTGTAATGGCTACGAACTCTCCTTTATCGAAGGTGAGGGAAATATTATCAAGAACGAGGGGCATATTCTTTGCGTAACGGAATGATACATTCTTCAGTTCAAGCATTTTCTCTTCCTCCTTCCTTAAAGGAATCCACCACTGACTGCTCGGCGTCATGAATATTCAGGAACGGTTTCTCGAAGGAAACACCCCAGTCCTCCAGCTCCAGCTGGGCCCGGTACATATCCGGAATCGCTTCTTCATAGATGTGGTTCTTCTTCATATCCCGCATCACTTCTTCCGGTGTGCCCTGGCTGACGATTTCACCTTTATTCATAAGCACAAACTTCTTCGCATAGGGAAGGGTGGCTTCCAGATGATGTTCTGCCACAATCACCGTAAGTCCTTCTTTCTGATTCAGTTCACCCACCATTTCGTAGAACTCCCGGATTCCTTCCGGATCCAGGGCCGAGGTCGGTTCATCGAAAACCAGGACCTGCGGTTCCTCCGCCAGTACGGCAGCAACCACCAGACGCTGGCACTGGCCACCGGAAAGGGTAGATACTTTTCGTTCTTCCAGTCCATCCAGATGGACCTTAGCCAGGGCTTCCTTCGAGCGGCGGCGGATTTCATCCGGCGGGAATCCATGATTTTCCAGGGTAAAGGCCATTTCCTCCCCCACCGTCAGCGTAACAATCTGGGCTTTATAGTCAGAAAGGATGACACCGATAGAAGAGGCCAGGTCCGCAATGGTATGCTGGGTCACCGCTTTACCATCGGTGAATACCATACCTTCCATGGTGCCGCCATAGTAATGGGGAATGGCACCGGCCATGGACATGAGGAGTGTGGTCTTACCGGCACCGTTTGGTCCGGTGACGACAATGAAGTCACCTTTTTCTGCAGCCATGGAAACATCTTTCAGCGCCGGTTCCTTTGCAAAGGGATAGATATAGGTCAGATGCTCTACGCTGATGACCCCATCCTGGCTCTGTTCAAGGATGAGACCGCTGTGGTCACTGTCTTCCACATCGGACTCCGCCATGTAGTGCATGGACTTGAAGAGCCGAAGAGCCGGGAAATAGAGGAACGGTGTAATGATACCATTACCTATACCTACCATGGCAACAGCAGGGAGCATACCATAGAGAAATACTTTCATAGGAATCCCCATGACCGCCGTCAGGATTGCCACGAAAGTAAAGCCGGAAACACAGGTGGTAATGAATCCTGCAATGGCCGGGCGGAGAGAAAACTTCCCGATTTTAATGGGCGGTACGGAATGGGCAAAGAACCCGGCCACATAGGCGCCAAAGAATTCAGAGGCAAAATCGCCGTAGGGAAATGCAGACTTACTGGTAAATACTTCCATCAGCGCCGCCACCATGCAGATACCAAGGCACTGCTTATAGCTGGGTTTCGTGAGAAGGATAGCCACCACGTAGCAGGCAATCATCCAGTTCGGCGTGAACCCGGCAACCGATGGGGAAACCAGGTGGAGCAGCATGCCGATGGCCAGCATGAGTGTGGAAATCGTGAGCCAACGGAACCTGCCCCCTCTCGCCTTGGTGAAGACAAGTTTCGATACATCCATGACCCTTTCCATAATAACCATCCTCCTGAAAATGAATACTAAAAAATCCTTCCGTTCCCTGCTCGAAAGCAAAGGGACGAAAGGATACGATTCCGCGGTACCACCCATATTGGCAAAATGCCCGACTCAAATTCCATAACGGTGAACTCCGTCAGCCCCTACCCCTTACGGCTCGAAGCTGCACCTCCCAGGCCCATTCACCAAAACTGCCATACCGGACTTCCACTTGCGCCGGCTCCCTTGGATGGCTTCCATTCAGGCTACTCTTCCTGTTCTACGGTTTTCTTATATAGCAGAGTATATCACCGGCACAGGAAGGGTGTCAATAGGAATGTGCGCTGAGATTGGTGGAAGCGCCAAAAGTGGTATATGGGGCTAAAGGTGGTGGGTCGGGCAACGCTTCGCTGGCCCGACCGGGCTGTGGCTTTGACAAGGCTAACGCCTTGCCAAAGCGGGGCCATAAGGTTCTATCACCGCCAAAGGCGGCTATTCTACCTTATGCCCCCCGGCGCAAAGCGCCCGCCACCCAGTGAACGAGCGAAGCGTTATTCACCCACCACCCTTAGCCCCATTCACATGTTCAGACACATTGGTCAAACAACATTACTTCTCTCATTCCTTGGCCCTGTGCACCACCACCTGGGGGAATGGAATATCGATACCTGCCTTGTCGAAGGCTTCCTTTACCTTGATATACAGTTCATTCTGGGCGTCAAAGTACTTGGTCCTGTCCACCTGGGCCCGGACATAAATCCGGATAGAAGACTCTGCCATGCCGCTTACATAGATGGGAAGGTCTTCCTTGTTCAGTACGTAGGGATCCTCGGTAAATAATTTCTTCAGGAGCGTAATGCATTCCGGCAGGTTTGTGTCGTAGCCCACGTCAAAAGTAAATTCCAGGTTTCTCGTATCAAAGGCAGAATAGTTCTTGATGACACTGTTGATCAGGGAAGAATTGGGAATGACGATCATCTGGTTCCCAAGGGTAGAAATCAGGGTATACATGATACGGATATCCGTCACGGTGCCCTGGTTTCCTCCGACCTGGATATAGTCCCCCACCCGGAAAGGGCGGAAAATGAGGATAAATATGCCCGACGCCACATTCCCGATATTATCCTTGAGGCCAAGACCGATGGCCAGTCCAATACCGCCGAAAGCAGCGGCCAGGGTCCCTGCCGCCACGCCTGCGGTCCCCAGGGCCACAATAACCACAATGGCAAGACAGAAGAAGAAAATGATTTCAGAAATAAATGTCTTCGCCGAAGGATCCACGCTGCTTCTGTCCAGGATATGTTCAACAGCCTTCCGGATGTACCGGCAGATGATATAGCCTATGATAAAAAGGATAACCGCCTCGATGAGGTCAATGCCCTTAGTAAGGGCAAACATCTTCAGGTCTTCCATAAACTTGGCGGTAATACCGATTTCATCGGTCACCACTTTCGTCACTGCATTTGGTTCCACAATTGTATCCTTTCTAAAACCAAGGAAATCAGACAGTTATATTGTATCATAGCCAGGGAATCGGTGGCCGGTAAGTGGCCCCAACGGATTGAATGGGGCTAAGGGTGGTGGGTTGGCGTCGCTTCGCTCGCCAACCGGGTTGTGGCTTCAACGCCGCTGCGCTCATTGAAGCGGGGTCATAAGGTGGATTTGCCACCTGTGGCGGCTATTCAACCTTATGCCCCCGGTGCGAAGCACCTACAACCCTTAGACCCATTCATCTGATTGGCCGTTCTCCCCATTAAAAATCAGCAGCCCCCATATCGTTGGAGCTGCTGATTTCCTTAATCATGATGGGAGAAATGAACCTTTACATTATCCCCCCTGTGGACCCTGGCTCCTATGCCCGGGCTCTGGCTGTCGGCGTAGCCGCTGCCGTCAGGCTGGAATCCCAGTCCCGCCCTGGTGAGCCATTCGCCAACGTCCCGCATGGACCAGCCGGTGAAGCTGGGCAGGCGGAATTCCTTCGCATTCTCCGGCGGAAGTTTCGGTTTGTACAGTTCTATAGGCTTATTTTGGGGCTTCGCATGGTTCGCCTGGTCGTCCAGCGTGGGAACCTGGAGATACCGCATGATCTGGGTCATGGCTTCCTTGAATACCGGTGCCGCCACCTGGCCTCCGTAGAAAGTCCCCTTTGGCGTATCCAGCACCACCAGGCAGATGGCCCGCGGATCTTCTGTGGGGCCGAAACCGCAGAAGGAAGCGATGTACTGGCCTTTGAGATAGCCTCCGTTTTTGGCATCCAGCTTCTGGGCCGTCCCCGTTTTGCCGGCCATATGGTAGCCCGGTACCTTTGCATTGGTACCGCCGCCTTCGGAGACTTCCTTTTCCATCATGTCCTTCACTTCATCCGCCACGGTCTGGGAAATCGGTTCTCCACTGTATTCCGTATCTGTCACTTGGTAGTCGCTGCCATCAGGATTTTTAATGGACTGGATAATATGGGGCTTCACCATTTTTCCGCCGTTAGCGATGGCACTGTAGGCCTGCACCATCTGGAGCGGCGTCACCGCAATGCCCTGGCCTATGGACATGGTGGCTACGTCGATGGCCCGCATTTCCTTGGGGTCGAAAAGGATGCCGCTGCCTTCACCGGGAAGCTCGATGCCCGTGGGCTGTCCAAATCCAAATTTCTTTGCATATTCCGTGAGCGTCTTTCCCCCGGTGAGAAGACCGATATGGGCAAACCCGGTATTGATGGAGAATTTCAGGATATCCACCAGTCTCACATCGCCGTAGGAGCTGTCATCCCAATTCCGGATGGCATGGCCTGAAGCCCAGACGGCGCCTGGGTCGTGCCATACCCGCTGGGTATCATAGGTACCGGCGGACAGGGCGGCGGAAGCGATAATCGGCTTGAACGTGGACCCCGGTTCATAGATATCCACCACCGCCCGGTTCTTGAACTGGGCTTCCGTAGCTTTATCAAAGTGATTGGGGTCATAGGATGGCCGGTTTCCCAGGGCCAGGATAGCCCCGGTCTTGGGATCCATCACCAGGATAATGCCCCCATTGGCGTGGGTAGACGCCATGGCCCGGTCCAGTGCCCGCTCTGCATAGAACTGGATGTTCTGGTCAATAGTGAGATATACGGACCGTTCTTTTTCCGCTTTATAGGGAGCCATGGCAGACTTCAGGATAGGATTGCCCCTGGCATCGGTGAGAATATGCTGCTTGTTCGTTCCCCCTCTGATAAGTTTATCCAGGGACTTTTCAAGACCATCCAGGCCCTGGTCATCATATCCCACAAAGCCCAGTACGTTGGCCGCCATTTCCCCGTTGGGATAAAACCGTCGGCTTTCATCGAAAAAACCAAAGCCCTTCCATTTCTTCTCTTTAAAAAGTTCTTCCACCTTTTCCGAATCTTCGGGGTCCATGATTCGTTCCAGCCATACGAAACGGGTATCCTGGCTCATGGCTTTTTCCAGGTCCCCTTCCTTCTTATGAAGCAGCGGGGCCAGTTCCTTTGCCGCCTCTTCCGGGCTCACATTCATCATACCCGGATCTGCATAGAGGGACTTCACCATAATGGAAAAGGCCAACTCCTTCCCGTTGCGGTCGAAAATCGTCCCCCGGGGAGAATAGAGGGTTTGGATGCCTTCCGTCTGTCCAAGAGCCATATCTTCATAATGATGGCCCCTGATAATCTGGGTCCACAGCAGTTTCCCCGTAAGAATGACCCCGACGGCGCAGAGAAGAGCAGAAATGGCAACCGTCCTCTTTCTCATGCGGTTCCTAGGTGCTTCTCTTTTCATTATCCCGTCTCCTCTTATACCTTACTGCCGCCTCATGTAGGGCCTCCGGCGTGTTTTCCAGGTTTCCGTTCTGCACACGGAGAAGAAGATTCTGCATGCCTTCCGCCACATAAGGCCCCAGTGCTTCCGGTACCTCCCTGCCATAGTGCAGTTCATGGCTAGAAACAGGCATGGAAAGCGCCAGCTCCTCCATATACCGGCCAAAGGCACTGTGGCCCTCCGTGTCGGACATCTCTTTACCGCAGCCGATAATATCTGCATTCCCCAGGTCCGTCATTTGGGCAAAGGCTTCTGCCATATCCCGGGAAGAGGAAAACACTTTATTCCGGGCCATGGAACGGATCCATTTCAGCCCATCTGCCTCGGGTACATTGGCAAAGTAGTGAAATTTCATATGGTTTTCTACAAGCCACACCACCCGGTCCGTAAAAGCCTTTGGCCTTCTCCAGCGGGATAAGATTTCTCTCGCCATCTCAGCCCCCTTGGTATCGTGGCCATAGTCTGTAAGCTTTCCCTTGCGGACAGCCCGGATGCCGGGCATTCCCTTCCCCACATCATGGAGGAGAGCTGCCCACCGATTGATGAGCTCCGGTTTCGATGCTTCCAGCACCGCCAGCGTATGGTACCAGCCATCGTACTTGTGAAATTCCTTCTGCTGCGGGAGTCCTACAAGATGGGACAGTTCCGGCAGTATGGGAATATCCGTAAACGTGCCCTTTTCCCTGGCCCGACAGGAACAATCGGCCAGGCCGGTCCGCACCATGAGATCAAATCCCCGGGCTGCGTGGGATGTCACAATGAGCTTGTCCACCTCATCCCGCACCCGTTCCAGAGAAAGGCCCGATACCCGCGGGAAAGCGGACTCCATCCCCTCCACCAGGGAAGAGTCTGCCATAAAATCCAGCTGTCCCAGAAACCGGCAGGCCCGGAAAAGACGCAGTGCATCTTCCTGGAATCGGTCTGCCGCATTTCCCACAGTCCGGAGCCGTTTATGCTCCAGGTCCGACAGGCCATCGAAATAATCATAGAGAACCCCATCAGCATCCAAAGCCATGGCATTCACCGTAAAATCCCGACGGCTTACATCTTCCTTCAGTGTATCGGAAAACGTAACCTCCTGTGGCCGGTGGGAATCGGCACCATACACTTCCTTCCGGTACGTGGTGACTTCATAATTCTGCCCCTGTACGACCACAATGACCGTACCGAACCGGCGGCCCCCGCCATCGATGGCCTTCCAGCCCTGCCTGCCGGCGATAGCCATGGTTTCTTCGGGCCTGGCAGATGTAGTAATATCCCAGTCATGGGGAATGCGGCCCATGAGCAGGTCCCTCACACAGCCGCCCACCACAAAGGCCTCCTTCCCCTCTCTGCGGAATGCAGAAAGGATAGAAAGAGCCCCTTCATCAATTTTTCCGATTCTTTCATCCTGTGGAGGGACCTGAAACCGATCCTTCTTCAGATATGCAGAAACGCGGTGAATCAAACCCATGGACTGCCTCTTTTCAAAATTTCTCATCAATCACTGATGTAAATTATTATATACCGTCAGCGAAGGATGGAAAAGGGGGATGGAAGGTTGAGACCGAGGGGATCCGCCTGCGGTGGCTACGCTGCGTGCGACCATGTGTGGGCCTTGAGCCTTCAGCCTTGAGCCTTGAGCAGAACAGGCCCTGCGGGCCAAATCCAGCAATTTCCATCAGCTATCCTCAGCTCCATGGGCAACGTCAGTTGGCAAAAGGAAGGAGCCTCGGAAAGAGTCGAGAACGTTTTTTGTGCAGAGTCATCAGGATTCCACCTGCGGCAAAGCCGCTGACCCTGTCTGACGTCTGAACTTCTGCGGTCTAAAGTCTCCTCTACCCACATCATGCAGGCCCTTGGAGAAGGGCCGCGCCAAAGGCGCAGGATGGATGCGGCGCAGCCGCGAATGAATAGCCTCCTTCCTTGGGAAGGAGGTGGCTGCGAAGCAGACGGAGGTTAGCTGATGGGGCGCCGCAGGCTGATCTGGCAAGTCAGGCCCTGTCGGGCCAATCCCATCTGTTTCCTACAGCTACCCTCAGCCCGTTGGGCAGCGTCAATTGAACGTTTTTGTGCAGAGTCATCAGGATTCCACCTGCGGCGAAGCCGCTGATTCTCTCTGACGTCTGACCGTCTGCGGTCTAAAGTCTCCTCTACCCACATCATGCAGGCCCTTGGAGAAGGGCCGCGCCAAAGGCGCAGGATGGATGCGGCGCAGCCGCGAATGAATAGCCTCCTTCCTTGGGAAGGAGGTGGCTGCGAAGCAGACGGAGGTTAGCTGATGGGGCGCCGCAGGCTGATCTGGCAAGTCAGGCCCTGTCGGACCAATCCCATCTGTTTCCTACAGCTATCCTCAGCCCGTTGGGCAGCGTCAATTGAACGTTTTTTGTGCAGAGTCATCAGGAACCTAACGGCGGTGAAGCCGCTGATTCTCTCTGGCGTCTGACCGTCTGCAGTCTAAAGTCTCCTCTATCCACGGCATGCAGGCCCTTGGAGAAGGGCCGCGCCAAAGGCGCAGGATGGATGCGGCACAGCCGCGAAATATGCGCCTGTTCTTCTATTTCACTTTCCCACGATCACGCCGAGCAGCCAGTCCACGTTTCTTTCTTCTACCATTTTCTTCTGTCTCAGCAGGCTTTGCATGTGGTCTTCGGCGTCCTTGGAGATTTTCAGCCACTTACTGACCTGAAGTCCGCACATTTTATATCTATGCTGTGGCAGGACAAGCTTAATTGATTCGATAAATACTGCCTTTTCTATCTTCTATAGCACTTGACTGCCTTATGCTCTAGATATAAAATATGTCTAGAGGTGGACAGCTATGGACTATAAAACACAAGTCATTAATGGCACAACATATGCTTTCATAGATAAATCACACTGGAATTCAGAGAAAAAACGCGGTGAGCATAAACGCAAGTACATCGGCAAGGTAATTGAAGGCAAACTGGTCTTCAATAAGAAGTATCTCTTGGAAAAGCAACTGGAAACGCAGAAAACATCAAAGCCTGGGCCGGTTCCGGTTACTTCGTGCAAACGGTCTTTCTACGGCGCTGTTTATCTGCTTTCCTGCATTGCCGAGAAGATCGGGCTTCGTGATGACCTGAAAGCCTGCTTTGGTGATATTTACAAAGAACTTATGTCGCTTGCCTTCTATCTCGTACTGGAGGAGGGTCAGGCGATGTATCGATTCAAGAAATGGGGACACACCCATGTGCACCCATTTGGAGCGGATATTCCGTCCCAACGCATCAGCAGGCTCTTTGGGATGATTACGGAGGATGCGAAGATGGCCTATTTCAAAAGGCAGGCCAAGAGGCACTGTGAAACGGAATATCTGGCTTTTGACACAACGTCTATTTCCTCATTTTCGGAGTTGCTGAAGCAAGTGAAATATGGCAAGAACAAAGAAGGAGATGACCTTCCCCAAATCAATCTGGCACTCCTCTTTGGCGAAGTTTCCATGCTGCCGGTGTATTACCGAAAACTGCCGGGCAATATTGCGGATGTAAAAACCATTGACAACCTGATCAAGGACGTGGATTTTCTCGACCTCGTAAAACTGCAGCTCTGCATGGACCGAGGGTTCTTTAGCCAGAAGAACATCAACGAGCTGATGAAGCACCACCATAAGTTTCTCATTGGAGCCAGAACCGGCTTGAAACTGGTAAAAACACACCTGGACGATATCCGTGACAGCTTTGTCACACGGTCAAACTACAATCCTGCATTGCAGCTGTATGTATGCACATTCACAGAACAGTGGGATTATGAAGAAGAGAAGCCGCGTCTTGGAACAATTAAAACGGGAAAGCGTCGGGTATACCTGCATATTTACTATAATGATCAGCACTGTACAGATGACCGTAACCGTTTTAACCATATGCTTGACCGGTATGAAGAAGAGCTGCAGACCGGAAAACGCAAACGGGAACATGAGGGTGCCTATGCCAAGTATTTCATTGTCCACGAAACACCGGCAAGAGGCATAGCCATCGCATATAATGACAAAGCTATCCGCGAAGCCGAAAAAGACTTTGGCTATTTTGCCCTCCTGACCAACTCCATTAAGGATCCGGTCGAGGCAATCCGTATTTACCGCATGCGGGATCTGATAGAAAAGTCCTTTGGAAACCTTAAAGAGCGTTTAGATATGCGGAGAATGTCCGTATCGTCAGAGGAAAATCTCGAAGGCAAGCTGTTTGTACAATTCCTTGCACTGGAGCTGATGTCTTACATCAAACGCCAAATGGAAATCCATGACCTCTACAGGAATTACACCATGCAGGAATTCTTGGATGAACTGGATACCATCGAGTATTACCAGCAACCCGGCAGGGCTCACCATCTGTCCGAAATTACAGAGAAACAGCGCAAGCTGTATGAGATGATGGGTGTGGATGTACCAACCTAGATATAAAATGACAGGACTTCAGGGTAAAATGGATAATTTCTTTTCCTCTTATGAAAAGGGACAGGTCCCACAGGGGATCCAGCAGCTTCCTGCCATGCTTCAGGGGCACGTAGCAGAAGGCTTCATTCCTGACGATGTCCTCCACCACGTCCCGGTCCTCCGGCGGGCACTCGGAGAGGAGCTTGTCCAGTATGCCATGGAGCTCCTCTTTCCCGAAGGCCCGGCTTTCGAGGAGAATCTTTGCGAGAGCCAGTATTTCCCTCTTGTCCAGATGTTCATAGGACGAATGGATCAGCTCGTATCCCTTCTTGCCCCGGTCATACCGGATGGCTGCATGACCACCCTTCCGGTCGGCGTCTGCCAGGAAATCCCGGAGCTCATCCATATCCCGCTGGATGGACTTCTCTGTCACTCCGTAGTCCAGGGCCAGTTCCTTCTTCCTCACCACTTCCCCCCGGAGGAGCCGGTCATATATAGCCAGGAGCCGCTGCCCCTTACCTTCACTCTCTTCCATAAAATGCCTCCTTTCCCTTCCAGTATACAGAGACACATGGACATCCTATGGGACTTTGGAAGGGTAATGCTTTTTTCATAAAGACTGGATCCCATAGACCGGAAAATAAAAAGTGCCATAGCAGAATACAGTCATTCTGCTATGGCACTTTAACAACAGGGCAGGAAGCGTCTACCCCCCCCGATTTTCAAAAGCTGACATGATGGAACTCTGCGCTGTCATCCGATAAACACTGGGAGTATCAGGGATCATGGTACCGCCTCCACCATAAAAAATCATAGATTATTTCGGTTAAATTATAGATTCATAATAACACCAATTTAATATATTGTCTACATTCTATATGAGATCGAGGTCGAAGGTAACAGGCCCTGCGGGCCAGGTGACAGCCGGATGAGTGTGCGGCCATACGGGCGGGGCTTTTAGCTTCTAGCTGCCAGCTTTTAGGAAAACTGGTCAGCCTACGGCAAATCAGTAGCTATAGCAGTTTGTAAAATTGTTGCCTCTACCCATTTTCGTCATCTCGAGCGGTGATAAGCGCCGTAATGATGTCAAACATAAAAATCGAATGTGAGAGAGTGTCGAGAGATCTCTCAGAAAAATGCCTCTGACGGTTTTACAATACCGATGACGGTTGCAAAGCCCTGTGTTCCCAAGCGCAAGAAAGATTTCCCGACTCATCGTAGCTGTAGCTATTCTAAGTTGCATTGTCACTTAGCATACTGCCACCGCTCGAAATGACGAGTTGGGCATAGAGTCCACTGCATTTAATGCCAATAATCGGCAAGATACCTAATCGTGATACACTCAGGTCAGTGTAAATCATTATCCCAAATGTGATTGAGCTGACACACTAGCGGCCAGGAAAGCTGGCCAGCCTGCGGCAAATCAGTACTAGTGGCTAGATCTAGCAGCCAGGCGGTCAGGCCCTGCGGGCTGGGTGAATGTCGGATGAGTGTACGGCCATGGGTGCGAGGGCTTCTAGCTGTTAGCATCTAGCCCCTAGGAAAGCTGGTCAGCCTACGGCGCTTCTTTCAATTCCCATCAGCTATCCTCATGGCCAGCCACAAAAAGAAGGCGCTTTTATGTGCAGGCTAAGCGCCAACTTGGGCTGGCCTCGCAGGTCCTCTGCAGGACCTCCGCCTTCCCGAGGAAGGAGCCTTGGTTAGAGTCAATTGCATGTTTTTGCGTAGTGTCATTAGGATTCCAACGGCGGCGAGGAGGTTAATGGCTCTGCGGCAAAGCCGCTGGACCTCAACTCTCAAATCTCAACTCTCAATTCTGTTTTTTCCACACACCCCAAAAAGACCCGGTGTCCGTAAGATGCAAGAATTTGTCCAGTGAATACGGCGCCGGCGTAAGGTCAGAAACCGAAGTTTCTCCAAATTCCGGACTAGTCGTCAAAGTGGCAAAAGCATGAGCTATCAAAAAGTCCTGGGCCTTATGTGGTTTTGTGTTTCATTGTCATGAATCCGGATTGCATAACATTGTGTGAGGATCGAGATCGAGATTGAGGTCGAGGGGATTCGCGGCAAAGCCGCTGTCCTACTCGATCTCGGTCTCGCCACTCGATCTCTCGTCCCTTTCGGCCGATTGGGCGAGGAACTTTTCAGGTGGTACCTATGTCCGGTGAATTTCCAAGGTTCTTTCCACAGCGCGCACTCAGGAAAATAGGAAATGCACTTTTCATACTGCAGGCCTTCAAGGTCCTCTACTATATACATAACGGGAAATGTCCGGATGTACAAAAATTTTCAAAATTTTTTTGAAAATGATGACATCCAGCACTTGCTGGCTTTCGGCCAGGCTGGAGAGGGACGCAAGTCGACGTCGATTTTCCATTCCTCGTCCCAATACCTTCCCGCTGCCAGCGTTGTGGGAAACTGGAAGAAGTTCTGTCAAATCCATGGAACTTTTTTATCCCTCTACTATATACATTGCAAAAAGTTTCATTTTGTGAACAGGGAAAGAGAAGTTTTTCAAAAAAATGTTGGAGTGGATGGTTACATGGGAGTGAAAGATTGAGATCGAGGCCGAGATAGAGGGAGTCCGTCTGCGGTGCTAGGGAAGCGCTGATTAATTCGCAGAGTCAGATTTCATAAGGATTTTTATGCACTGCTTCGTCATAGCTCTCCTTAAATAGCTCGCTATTCGCGTCGAGCTATTCCTCGCATTGCATAAAAATCCTAGAATGAAATCCGACAACGATTTAATCAGTGCTTCCCTAGGTGGCTAAGCTGCGTACGACCATGTGTGGACATTGAGCCTCCAGCCGTGGGCAGAACAGCCCCTGCGGGCAGATTCATCAGTGCCCGAAAATTCCCATCGGAATCCCTCACCCCGTGGGGAAGCCTTCCTTTCGTGGCCCGGCCGTCGGTGGCTGTGAAGCAGACGGAGGTTCGCGGTTGTGTGCACCGCAGGCTGAATTTTTAACCTCCCCCATCTATGGGGGGAGGTGCCCGCAGAGTGAACATCCTGCATAGGATGTTCAAGTCTGGTCCAAGTCGGCGCTTAGCCTGCCCATTAAAGCGCCTTCCTTTTGTGACCAGACGGAGGGGGCTCTCGCTGAAATGGCACCCATTGTAAGCATAACTCAGATCCGGCTATTCACGACGTTTCCATCCATTTTCCTCCGGCACCCACCCACCGCAAGCGGTCCCCCCTCCCTCTAAAGAGGGAGGGTTGGCGGGTGTTTCCGCAGCTTCGCTATCAGACATCATAAAGCGGCGCTTCCCCAATATGTGCGCCGCCACCTCCCCCTCAGCCACCTCAGTCACTTTAGCCACCTTAGTCACTTTGCAATAGCAACAGCTCTTTCCTCTGTTTGGCTCACCTGAAATCATCCAACAAAAAAGCCGTGATTTGCTCACGGCTTTTTGTTTGGTTATCCCCGCTTAGCCAGCTGCTTCTCGCCGGCGGCGATAATATTTTCTATGACCATGGTGGTAGTGACGCTGCCTACGCCTCCGGGGACCGGGGTAATGGCGCCTGCTTTTTCCGCCACTTCATCAAAGGCCACGTCGCCTACGGTCTTGCCATTGACCCGGTTAATACCTACATCGATGACAATGGCCCCTTCTTTCACCATGTCTGCGGTCACATAGCCCGCATGGCCTACGGCGGCCACCAGAATGTCGGCATCCTTTGTGATGTCTGCCACATCCTTTGTATGGGAATGGCAGATGGTGACGGTAGCATTCTTCTTCAGGAGCATCAGGGAAACCGGCTTGCCGATGACGTTGCTCCGTCCGATGACTACGGCCTTCTTTCCATCGGGATTGATATGATAATGGTCAAGGATAGCCATCACCGCCCGGGGAGTGCAGCCGAAGAGTCCCTCTTTTCCTGCAAAGAGGCGGCCGCTATTGGTATCGGTGAGCCCATCCACGTCCTTGTCAGGATCAATGAGGGCCACCATTTTTTCTTCCGAGATTCCTTTCGGAAGGGGCATCATCATGAGGATGCCCGTAATTTCCCGGTCGTGGGAAAGGTCTGTAATGAGACCCCCCAGTTCTTCTTCCGTAATGTCTTCGGATTCCCGGAAGATTTCGGATTCGATGCCGTATCCTTTGGCTACTTTCTGCATGAACGAAGCATACATGGCAGAGGGCTTGCTGCTGCCTGCCAGGATAATCGCCAATTTCGGTTCCACCTGTTTTTCCCGAAGCTTTGCCAGCCTATCCTTGAGAACCGCTTCCAGGGAGGCTGCCGTTTCTTTCCCGTCCAGTATTTCTGCCATCTCAGAAAAGCCCCGTAATATTTCCGTCATCGTCTACGTCGATCAGTTCTGCAGCCGGCCGTTTCGGAAGGCCAGGCATGGTCATGACTTTACCCGTAAGGACAACCACAAATCCGGCGCCCGCAGAAATCCGGACATCCCGTACATGAAGGGTAAAGCCGGTGGGTGCACCCAGTTTGGCCGGATCATCGGAGAAAGAAACCGGTGTCTTGGCAATGCAGACCGGTACATTTCTGAATCCCATTTCTTCAATGTGCTTCAGTTCTTTTTCTGCAGCGCTGTCATACTGTACATTGGCAGCTCCATAAATGTTTTTCGCAATGGTTTCAATTTTTTCCTTCAAGGACAGGTCCAGGTCATAGAGGGGTTTGTAGTCAGATCCTTTGTCGATGGCTTCCAGTACTTTACGGCCCAGGTCCAGTCCTCCTTTGCCGCCATCCACAAATACCGTGGATTCGGCTACCGGCACTCCTGCTTCCCTGCAGGCATCTTCAATGACTTTCTTTTCTTCTGCCGTATCGCTGGGGAACATATTCAGAGCTACCACGATGGGCAGGCCAAACTTCTTCAGGTTGGAAATATGGCGGAGCAGGTTCGGAAGGCCTCTCTTCACGGCTTCCGGATCGGACTCAGTGAGTTCATTCTTTGCTTTGCCGCCGTTCATCTTCAGGGCACGGATGGTAGCTACCAGTACAGCGGCGTCCGGTTTCAGGCCTGCAAAGCGGCACTTGATGTCCAGGAATTTTTCTGCACCGAGATCGGCACCGAAGCCGGCTTCCGTTACGACATAATCCGCCAGGTGAAGAGCTGTCTTCGTAGCCAGGATGGAATTGCAGCCATGGGCAATATTGGCGAATGGGCCGCCATGGATAAAGGCCGGTACGTGTTCCAGAGTCTGCACCAGGTTTGGTTGCAGGGCATCCTTCATGAGAGCTGCCATGGCTCCCTGAGCATGGATATCGCCAGCGGTGACGGGCTTATTGTCATAGGTATATCCTACGATAATCTTTGCAAACCGTTCCTTCATATCCCTGATGGAAGTAGCCAGGCAGAGGATAGCCATGACTTCAGAAGCTACTGTAATATCGAAGCCGCTTTCCCTGGGTACCCCGTTGGCATGGCCGCCAAGGCCTACCACGATATGGCGGAGAACCCGGTCATTCATATCCATGACCCGGTTCCACACCACCCGGCGGGGATCGATACCGAGCACATTGCCCTGCTGGATATGGTTATCCACCATGGCTGCCAGCAGGTTGTGGGCTGCGGTAATGGCATGGAGATCACCGGTGAAGTGGAGGTTAATATCTTCCATAGGCACCACCTGGGAATAGCCGCCGCCGGCAGCGCCACCTTTAATACCCATGCAGGGGCCAAGGGATGGCTCACGAAGGCAGATCATGGCCTTCTTGCCGAGCTGGGACAGGGCCTGGCCCAGGCCTACGGTGGTGGTTGTTTTTCCTTCCCCTGCGGGAGTCGGGGAAATAGCGGTCACCAGAATCAGGCGGCCCATGGGTTTCTTTTCCAGTTCCTTCGTGAATTTCAAAGAAATCTTTGCCTTGTAGGGCCCGTAGTTTTCCAGTTCCTCCGCCGGAATACCAATGGAAGCCCCGATTTCTGTGATGGGCTTCATTTCCGCTTTCTGCGCAATTTCGATATCGCTTAACATCATTGTCCCCCTTACTGGCATAACACAAAGTGTATAATACGCCTTCATTATAACATAGGGTTAACGGAAATAGGGTTAAAATCCAATTATACTGATAGTATCGTATTTCGTTTTATCCTTATTATTGGCTTCCATGACTTATACCTGCTATGGCAGATAATTTTATAAATTCTTTCCATATTTTAATAAAAAAGGTGTTGCGAAATGGTCAAAGATTTGTTATTATAATTGACGTACTTACGTACAGATTCCTGAATAGCTCAGCCGGTAGAGCGCGTGACTGTTAATCACGATGTCGCAGGTTCGAACCCTGCTTCAGGAGCCAGTGGCCTGTTCGTCAAGTGGTTAAGACACCGCCCTTTCACGGCGGGTTCGGGGGTTCGAATCCCCCACAGGTCACCAATATGGGCGATTAGCTCAGCTGGGAGAGCGTCTGCCTTACAAGCAGAATGTCAGCAGTTCGATCCTGTTATCGCCCACCATAAAAAGATGTCATGTGATTTACTCCATGACGTCTTTTTTTATTCCATTTACAAATATAAAAACAGTGCTTTCCCCAAGAGGAAAACACTGTTTTTATATTTCAATATCAGGTTAAAATACTTTCCAAAAATTAATCTTCCATGGGAAGTGTAGAACCACCATCGGGGATAATATAGCAGCTGGCATTTTCACCCATCTTTGCGAAAGCCGCATCCACTGCTTCCTGGAGATTATGGAATGGTGTCATATTGGCTTTTCTGACGAGGTCATCTTCCATATCGGTAACCAGGTAAATATCGCATTTCTTTTCTACCAGTGCAAGGGCCGCAGATTTATGGCCTCCCAGTTCGAAATGCTCATGGATTGCTTTGATACGATCATCGGGCGTGTCGTACTGCATGATCCATTTAGCGAAGACATCACTGCCGAATCCCTCTTTACAGGCAGCGGCCACCACCATAATGCCTCCTTCCTTAACGGAATGCTTGGCATTATCAATGGACTTCTGTGCCTGGTACAGGTTGATGTCCTTCGGAAAACCGGAGGTGGATACAATGACCACATCCGCTGGATGGTCGATATGAATCTTATAGATACTGTCAAGGAACTGGCAGGCCTTTCTGTGAGCCTTTACATGATGTCCTGCTGCCGCATAGGCGATATGATGGTTTTCATCGAGTGCCACGTTCAGGATAAAATCTACGGGGCAGTACTGATAAACTTCCTCGATATCATCCCGTACCGGATTTCCTTCCAGATTTCCTGCATAGGCCCCTTCCCGAATCATATTTCTGTGATTGGACTGGATGGCAGCCCTGGAAGAAACACCGGGCATAATGGCCTTCATGCCGCCGGAATAGCCGGCAAAGTAATGGTATTCCACATTGCCTACAAGGATCCTTCTATCCGCTTCCGCCACGGTCCTGAAGATATCGACGGAGGTGCCATTCTTGCAGGTACCCATGTGGATGAAATCATCGGGATCGCTGTCGATGCATTTCACCCGGTTGTATACTTCCTCTCCCACGAGCCTCTTCTTTTCTTCTTCCGTCTGTTTCCTATGGCTGCCCAGGCCAAAGACTACGGTCACATCTTCATCTTTGACACCGGCCTTCCCCAATTCATCCAACACACAGGGCAGTGCCACCCAGGATGGCATGGGGCGGGAAATATCACTGGTAACAATGACGATCTTTTCTCCCGGCTTCACAATATCCTTCAGCCGAGGGGAGTCAATAGGATGCTCCAGGGCCCGCACCACTTCGGCGGCCTCCGACTCCAGTGCCGGGCATTTCCGGGGATTAAGAACAATGGGATGATGGCTGTCATCTACATGAAAAGGAATGTCTTCTTTGAAATATCTGATTTTGAGGTCCATGGCAGGAGTCCTTTCTCTCTCTCTTCCGGAGAAAATGTAACGATGTATTTCTATATGTTTATTATACCCTATTTGGAGTATAAATCCTATGCCGGATTGTATTGAATTGTAATATACCGAGGCTGCTCGAGCTATTGGAATGCGGTGCTTACGGCTAGAGTCACTCGCATAGGAGCTGCTAATCCCTGGCTGTTAGCGCCCCTGCTCCTGATGACGCTACACTTCAGTAACCCCTCCATGCCCCACATAAAAAGGCTGTGGAAAGTAGATACCACTTTCCACAGCTTTTTACAGGATCAGCTGTCCTGATACTCAGTCTTTATATTTTTCCGGAAGTTCAGTCACTCTGGCTACGCCGGTAGCAATGGCTGCTTTAGCGACGGCCTTAGCGACTTCGAAGGGAACTCTTTCATCGAATACATCTACCACTACATGGTCCGGATCCAGCTGGCACTTGGTTGCGAGGTCTGCCAGTGCATGGGCTGCGGCCAGTTTCATTTCTTCATTGATCTGGCGGGCTCTTACGTCCAGGGCACCACGGAAGAGTCCCGGGAATACGGAGGAGTTATTGACCTGGTTATGCATATCGCTTCTGCCGGAGCCATAGATGTATACACCCTTGGCCTTTGCTTCTTCTTCCATGATTTCCGGTACCGGGTTTGCCATAGCAAAGACAATGCTCTTATCAGCCATGGTCTTGATGGCATCGTTATTGAATACGCCAGGAGCGGAGCAGCCGATGAGTACATCAGCGCCTTTGACAGCTTCTGCGAAGGTGCCCTGTTTATTTTCAGGGTTTGTCTTTTTGATCAGTTCCATCTGTACCCGATCCCGTTTGCCGTTATCATACAGGATACCCTTGGAATTCAGGATGGTCATGTTTTCCGGTTTTACGCCATCTTCCAGAAGCAGTCTGGCAATAGCGGTGCCTGCAGCGCCAGCGCCGTTCATGACAACTTTGATTTCGTCAATCTTCTTGCCGGTCACTTTGAGAGCTCCCAGGAGAGCAGCCAGGGCAGCAATGGCGGTACCATGCTGGTCATCATGGAATACGGGGATATTCATGATCTTCTTCAGTTCATCTTCGATGTCGTAGCATTTCGGAGAAGAAATATCTTCCAGGTTAATGCCGGCAAAGTTCTTTTCCAGCAGTTTGACAGTATGGATGAATTCATCCTTGTCTTTTGTATCGAGTACAATCGGAATGGCGTCGATGTTGCCGAACCGTTTGTAAAGGGCAGATTTACCTTCCATAACAGGCATAGCAGCAGCCGCACCGATATCGCCAAGGCCAAGGACACGGGTGCCATCGGAAATAACGGCTACCACATTTCCTCTCCAGGTCATTTCCAGGGAAAGGTCTTCGTCCTTCTTGATTTCCAGGCACGGTGCAGATACGCCAGGCGTATAGACGATGGCCAGATCATGGCCGTCTTTCATGTCTGCATTCAGTGCAGTCTTGATCATCTGGTGCTTTTCTTTGCGGAGCGCAATGGCTTCTTCCTTGAGTTTTGCTGTATCCATTCTGTTCCTCCTTAAAATAAATGGAATAGGTACTATCAATCTTTAATAGCCGGCATATTGCGGCCATTGAAAATTTCATACATTTCCTGTTTCAGCAGGCGGCGGATTCGTTTTGCTTCTTTTTTATCCAGGTCCGATTCCTTCATGTCAAAAAGATAGTCGTCCAACCGGAAATCGTGGAGAATCATCTTCGTATGGAACATATTCTCCTGGTATACATTGACATCGATCATATCGTACTTATGACGAAGGTCGGGAGCAATGTAGTTCTGGATGGAATTGATGCGGTGATCAATGAATATCTTTTTCCCATTCACGTCACGGGTGAAGCCCCGGACCCGGTAATCGGTGATAACGATATCTGCCCCAAAGGAACGGAGCAGGAAATTCAATGCCTTCAGCGGAGAAATTTCCCCGCAGGTAGATACATCAATATCCGCCCGGAATGTGCAGATACCATCCTGGGGATGCATTTCCGGGTAGGTGTGGACCGTAATGTGGCTCTTATCCATATGGCATACCACATCCTGCTTTTCCACTTCCTCCTCCGCAATGAGCATGGTCACGCTGGCCCCCTGTGGGTCGTAGTCCTGCTGGGCGATATTCAGGATCTGGGCGCCGATGGTATCTGCCACCTGTTTCAGGATGCCCGTCAGCCGTTCAGCACTGTACTGCTCATCGATATAGGCAATGTACTTCTTGCGCTCCTCTTCCGTACTGGCATAGCAGATGTCGTACATATTGAAGCTAAGGGTTTTTGTTAAATTATTGAATCCGTAAAGTTTAAGCTTACTCCGTTTCATGAAGTAAACTGACACCCCCTCATTGGTTCCACCTCTCGTGGAACAGTTCAATTATAGCATAAGGCTATATAAATTAAAATAGACAGCTATCATGTATACCTTTTTAGTATGAATAAGTATAAGCTCTATAACTTTCAGGGAAAGTTATATTCTTTACATTCCGTCTTTCAGTTTTTGGAGAAGGCTTCGTAAAGCCCTGCCACGATGACTGATCTTATTTTTTTCTTCCATCGGAAGCTCTGCCATGGTTTTCCCATAGGAAGGCAGATAGAACAGGGGATCATAGCCAAATCCGCCATTTCCTTTGTAGAAATCGCGGATAATGCCTTCGCACTCCCCTTTGGCGGTCAATTCCTTTCCATCGGGCCACACGAGGGCTACTACACAGACATAGCGGCCTTTCCTGGCTTCCCCGGTAAAGGGAGCCAGGTCATGGATAAGCTTTTGGTTATTGGCCTCATCATCCCCGTGGTGGCCGGCATACCGGGCAGAATAGATGCCCGGACGATCTCCCAGGGCATCGGCTATAATACCGGAATCATCCGACAGTACCGGCATTTGGACAGCCTTTGCATAGTAATGGGCCTTCTGCAGCGCATTCTCCTCAAAGGTGGTCCCGGTTTCATCGGGATCCGGCACGTCAGCTACATCAGCGATAGGAATCGCTTCCCAGCCGATTTCGGAAAAGGCCTTTTGGAATTCCCGTATTTTCCCCCGGTTATGGGTAGCAAGAACAATTTTCATGAATACACTCCTTAATATACAGGCAACAAAGTCACCACTTCATTGACAGGAAGCAAGAAAACATATCAGGTAAAGGCTATTGCTAACGCCCGGGCCCAAGGAAGAATGAGGGATTTCGGGCCCGTGGCCCGGGCAACGGACTTCGGCCGGGGCTTAAGATCCGCTTGGGCTCACGGAAGAAAATAAATAATCCGCGGCGCTATATAATTTGTGCGCCGCACCTTTCCCCTCGAACGAAGCCCGTTCCCCTTGAGCCACTTCGCCCGCAGGGCGTTACCCCTCAGCCACTTTCCACCTGATCATAGTCCCAGCTTTGTATCTTTCACTACGTATCTGATAGCCGCTCTTATTCCTTCCCATGGCCCATCATAAGGCCCACAGAATTCCTCTTTGCAAGGCGCCAGTTTTCCTGTGCCGCTGCCAGCTGATGTACCGTCTCCCGGCAGAGACTGTCCGCCTTTCTGATGGTCTCATCCCCTGCCTTGGGCATGGGAATACGGAGCAGTCGGGAAGGGGTAAAAGCATATTCCCTGCCTGCCCTCATGGTATCCAGGAAAAGACGGCCCACCGGTCCATCCAGGTAAAGCTTCAGGTACCAGGGCGTATATTTCCCCCGGCTGCGAAGACCATAGACCCCATCACCTGCCAGAAATTCCTGGCCCTCCGGCACAGGAATCATGTGGATTTCGTCACCGGAAGCGGCGATGGCCAGATCTCCCCCCTGGAGAAGAATCCCCTTTTGCCCTTTTTCTGTAAGCACCGGTTCTGTATCGGAGGAAATCCCGTAGTCCCTGATATTGGCCGTAGAAAGTACTGGAACCGTACCTCCTGGAAGTTCCGTTTCCCCGATTTTCCTGAATCCGGTGCCAATGGAATGATCCATATCCAGGATATTGCCGGCCAGCATGGTCTGCAGCGCCGGGGAGCCATTATAAATAAATACATCTATATTCCACTCATCGGCCTCCCGGAAGCTGTCCTGCGGAAGCTCCAGGGCCCTGGTGGATTCGTACTGACTGGTGCCGAAAGAAGCGGTACCGAAAGAGATGGAGGCAGAAGTTGTACTTCCAAACCGCAGGAAAGCGAATTCTTCATCTCCTAAAGCCATATCTTCATAGGAAGAAAGCTTCCCTTCCCTGGCCCAGAGAGAGCGGTCTTTTTCCATTTCCGGAGAAAGAAGTTCCCCATAGGGAAGGACCACATCCATGATCCCAGTGTCCTTCAGGAGATGGGAAAGGGAATGACTGCCTTCTTCGCCAAACTGAAAGATATAATCGTAGGAAACCGTATCTTCCGGCAATTCGTCCACCATCATAAGTCGGCACCGGGGAAATACAAGCTGCAGCCGCTTCTTCCATACTTTGTCTTTCACGGCGAAGGCGAGGCGCTTGTCGGAAAGGGTATCAAAGATGCGGGACACGAAGGGAAGATAATGCTCCACCCCTGTAAAGAGGACCGTGGTTCCGGCTTCCTTAGCCCGGGAAGTGGCTTCTTCCACCAAAGCCCTTACATCATCCTCCCCTTTTTCCATATCCGGCGCAAAGGCCATGGGATCCACCCGGAGTGCCAATGTATAAGCCCGGACATAGGTATCCGCATCCCCTTCATAGAGTCCCAGTGTGTCCGATGTCTTTTTCATATTTTCATAGAGATCTTCGATAGAAACCCCGTACTGCTGGTTTTCCGGATTCTGGAAAAGCACATAATCCAGGTACCGGGCCCGCATGATTTCGGAAAAAATCCGATCCGCCGGCACGCCATACCGGGCAAAGGTCTCAGTAGCATCGTGTATATCTTCTGCTGTCATTACAGGTATCATAGTGACCTCCTGATATATATTGTCTTATTTATTATACGCCATGGGAGAGAAAAAAGGCTACTGTAAAAGGGGCCTGGCCGCCCGGGCTCTGACTGCGTCAAAGCTCTGCCTGCGGCATGGCGCTTTCCTGCGGACAAAGCTGTGACTTCGCCAGGTCTCAAGGAAGAATAGAATATATAATAATCCACTCCCCCTCGTCATTTCGAGCGGTGGCAAGGGAACTGGATTCGTAGGGAGCCGCAGGCGACTGAGAATCCAGTGACACGCTTCCCCTTGGGTGGTAAGCATCGAAATGCCTATGACCATAAGAAGCGTATGTGAGAACGAGTCGAGAAATCTACCTGGTAAATGGCTATGACAGTGTTACAACGCTGCATTCGAAAGCAAAAGCTCAGTATTCCCAAACGCAAGAAAGATGTCTCGACTCTTCGAAGTTGTAGCGATTCTCTGCTCTATTCTCACATACTATGCTGCCACCGCTCGACATGACGGATAGCGGAAAGAAACAATGCTGGAGATTTCTCAACTCACCGCAAATAATTATAGCCAATTACGCAGGCATAAGAAAAACGCCCATGGATTTCCATGGGCGTTCTGCCATTCCATAAACGGATTAACGTTTGGAGAACTGGCTTGCTTTTCTTGCTTTCTTGAGGCCGTATTTCTTACGTTCAACCATTCTGGGGTCACGGGTCAGGAGACCTGCGCTCTTCAGAACTTTTCTGTAGTCTGCATCTACGTCGAGCAGTGCGCGGGAAATGCCGTGGCGGATTGCGCCAGCCTGGCCTGTACGGCCGCCGCCTCTTACGTTGGCGATAACATCATAAGCGGAGGTAGTTCCTGTCAGTTCAAGCGGCTGTTTAATAATCAGTTCAAGGGTTGCGAGATCGAAGTAATCCTTCAGATCGCGGCCATTGATTGTAATATTACCCTGTCCCGGTACCAGACGGACTCTGGCAACGGATGTTTTTCTGCGGCCAGTGCCGTAGTATGTAGCTTCTGCCATTTCTTTATTTCCTTCCCTTCCGGTTAACGGATATCAAACTTTAATTCTTCAGGTTTCTGAGCTGCATGCGGATGTTCGCTGCCTGCATAAACGTGAAGTTTACGATACATCTGAGCGCCGAGCTTGTTCTTCGGGAGCATGCCGCGGATAGCATGTTCAACGACCCATACCGGTTTTTCGCGGAGAGCGTCTCCAGCTTTCTGGTATCTGTCGCCACCGATGTAACCGGTGTAGTGGAAGTAAACTTTCTTCAGTTCTTTCTTGCCTGTCAGAACGACTTTATCTGCGTTGATAATGATGACGTTGTCGCCGGTATCAACATGCGGTGTGTAGGTAGGTTTATTTTTGCCGGACAGAACTTTGGCAACATTGGCAGCCAGACGGCCAACGGTCAGTCCATCAGCATCTACGATATACCATTTACGGGTAATGTTGCCCGCATTGGCCATAAATGTGGTTTTCATTGTAAAAGATTCCTCCTGAATAAAAAACAGAACCGCAAGACATCGTCCTTCCTCCGGGGCTAGTGGTTTCCGGACAAATCTCACAAGGAGTATTATACCCTTTTGGAAAGGGACTGTCAACAGGGAAAAGCGGGGAAATTCAGGCAATTTTATATACTTTTACATGATCGGACAAAGCAGCGATAAGTGGCTGAAGGAAATGTCTTTCGGGTAAATGGAAGGTGCCGCACATAATTTATAGCATTGCTGCGTATTAATCCCAGGGCTTTGCCGTAAGAGTGTGACTAAGACTGGTGTGACCAGAAGGGGGCTTCTAACGTTGGAAGCCCCCTTCTGGTCACACCAGGCCATAATACAACCTGCGCCAAAGGCGCAGCCCTCATGGATGAAGCCCATTTCCCCTTTTGGTCACTTGAGTCCCTTCAGCCCCCTTAGCCACTTCAGTCACTTCCCACCAATCCATCCTGCGGCTTTGCCGCGGCCCTTCTCCAAGGGCCTGCATGCTGGGGGATAGTGGAGACTTCAGACGGCAGACAGCCAGATAGCAGACAGGATCAGCGGCGAAGCCGCAGACGGAATTCATAAGGCGGCGCTTCCCAATTTTGTGCGCCGCCTCCACCACTCCGCACTCCTCCCTCCTCACTTTTTCAGCCATCTTTTTACAATATCCGCGTTGTAACATCGTCATAGGTATTTATCCGGGAGATTTCTCGACTCTCTCTCTCATACGATTCTTGCATTTATCTTCATTCCGGTGCTTACCACCCAAGGAGAAGCGTGTCACTGGATTCTCAGTCGCCTGCGGCTCCCTACAGCACGGCTATCAGCGACTCACGACAATTTGCGCGTCGCTTCGCTTCTTCGCTACGGCTGTCACCGACTCACGATGATTTGTGCGTTGCTAACGCTCCTTCAAATCATGTTCGCTGGTGCAAATTGTGTTCGCTGCTGTGACTCCAGTTCCCTTGCCACCGCCTGAAATGACGGTAGAGGGATAGAGGCACCACATCAAGTACAGAGCTCTGAAAAGGTGCCTCTTCCCGCTCCCCGTCATTGCAAGCGGCGGCAACCGTTAGCAGAATTCAAAAGGCGGCGCTTCCCATTTTATGCGCCGCCACAACCACTTCTCACTCCTAACTCCTAACTTTTCCCCTCAGCCACCTTAGTCACCTTAGCCACTTTTGTTAAAGAATTTATCTATATCCACAATTGCCTCAATTTTATATGTCATATAGTGTATGCTGCTTACAAAGGTACCACAGACTTACCTGATATATATATGTATTATATAAGAATTCAAGCCATCAAAATGGAACTCTTATCTTATGCATTAATCTCATCGTTCTACCGGGTTAACATTACTTTTCTGTATTTGAATAAGGCTGTCTCATATGCAAAATAGCATACTCATAAAAGTAAACTGTTTATGCTATTGACGAATTCAGAGTCAAGTAGTATTCTATTATGCGTACACAACAAGCGATGAGAAGTAAATCGTATAGGCTATGCGTTTCACTTATGCGACTTCCCATGCATGACGTAAATGCATTTATAGTAAGCAGTGAAGGGAGATGGATTCCATAGGACAGGTGTAAAGGAAGGACGATTGTTTTTTCTGATATCAACGGGCCTGGCCCTGTGGAATGCTCAGGAACCCGATAGTATGTATTGGTTGTTTTCTAAGGAGGCATTGCCTTGACTACATTTCTTCTTGCCCTGGCTGCACTGATTGCAGGGTATTTCATCTACGGCAGTTTCGTAGACCACCTCTTTGGACCGACGGACCGTAAAACTCCGGCCCTCCTCCATAATGACGGTGTCGATTACATGCCCCTTCCCACCTGGAAGGTATTTCTCATCCAGCTTCTGAATATTGCCGGTCTTGGACCGATTTTCGGTGCCCTCGGCGGCGCCCTCTGGGGTCCTTCCGTGTATCTGTGGATCGTCCTCGGTACCATTTTTGCTGGCGGCGTCCATGATTACCTTTCCGGTATGATGTCCATCCGGGAAGACGGACACAGTATTTCTGAAATCGTTGGCTGCCACATGGGTCATACCATGCTCACCATCATGCGTTTCTTCTCTGTCATCCTTCTGGTTCTCGTAGGTACCGTATTCATGACGGGCCCGGCCATGCTTCTGGCAAAGCTTACCGGCTGGCAGGTTCTTCCCTGGCTCATTGTGGTTCTGGCCTACTATTTCCTGGCTACCCTTCTTCCGGTTGATAAGATTATTGCCCGTTTCTATCCGATCTTCGGTATCTGCCTCATCGTCATGGCTCTCGGCATTGCCGGCGGCATGCTGATGGGTGTCGGCGGACACACCATGCCGGAAATGGTTCTGGCAAACCTGTATCCTGGAGATAACAAGCTCCCCATCTGGCCGCTCATGTTCATCACCGTGGCCTGCGGCGCTATTTCCGGTTTCCATTCCACCCAGTCCCCTATCATGGCTCGCTGCCTGAAGGATGAACGGCTCGGCCGTCCCGTATTCTACGGCGCCATGGTTGCAGAAGGCGTGATCTGCCTCATCTGGGCTGCTGCGGGTGTAACATTCTTTGATGGTACCGGCGGACTGCAGGCTGTCCTCAAAGCAGGCGGCCCTGGCGGTGCAGTATACGATATCTGCGTCGGCTACATGGGTACCGGTATCGGTGCAATCCTTGCCATGCTCGGCGTTATTGCCTGCCCCATTACTTCCGGCGACACCGCTTTCCGTGCTGCCCGTCTGACACTGGCCGACTGGTTCAAGGTTGACCAGAAGGGTATGACCAAACGTCTTTCCTTCGCCATTCCCCTTCTCGCCATCGGCGGACTGCTTTCCCAGATTGATTTCAACATCGTATGGCGCTACTTCTCCTGGACAAACCAGACTCTGGCTATGATCGTTCTCTGGACCGGTGCCGTTTACCTCTATCATCAGTGCGTTAACCGTTATGCATGGCTCGTTGCCTGCATCCCGGCCACCTTCATGTCCATCGTCACATTCACCTATATCCTGCAGGCTAAAGAAGGCCTCCAGATGGATCCTTCCATCACCTATCCTGCCGGCATTATCTTCGGTTTCGTCTGCCTCGCCCTGTTCCTGAAAAAGACAGTGTTCAAGAGAGATGCTGAAAGAGAATGCGACAACGCTGCTGATTCTGCAGTCGATGGAAATATCTGAAGTAAGCAATAAAAAATCCCGCGTAACGCGGGATTTTTTTATTGCCGTGTAACCGGAGCGTATCCCCAGGCGTGTGAAGGGGGCTAAAGGTGGTGGGTTGGCCGCCTTCGGCGGCTATTGTACCTTACGCCCCCAGTGCGAAGCACCCACAACCCGGTGAACGAGCGCAGCGACGTTCACATACAACCTTTAGCCCCATCCACACGCCTGAAGCGCCCCGTTACACACGACTCAAGCCGCAGGCCCCCCTATCCCTTCCAGCAGTAATACCTCCACTGGCAGGAGCGGCAGGCTTCCGGTAGTTCCGGGCCTTTTCTTTCCACCCGGTGATTGAAGTCTTCTGCCATAATCCGTTCCGCCGTCCGGTCGAAGGCTTTTATCCGTTCCTCCACCAATTCGGGACGGCTGTCCACTTCATAGATCGGCCGGTCTTCCTCCCCCGTGAAATACAGGAGAAGCCGGCCCACGGGGGCTCCCATTTTCTGTTCCACCAGGTACGCATAGACCCGGAGCTGTCCTGCATATCGCTCAAGGAGGGAACTTCCCTCTTTGGGACGGTGGCCTGTCTTGAAATCAATGATATCCGTTTTGCCTTCCTTATCCTGCAGAAGGTCGATGGTGCCATCCATGATATACCGATCCTTCACCAGTTCCAGCGGATATTCTGCTTCCTTCACCATGGACCAGTCTCCCTGCCGATAGGATACGTAGCCCAGGATTTCCTGGAATGCCCGGTCCAGGTCACTTCTGGAGAGCCAGGTATTCTCTGTCTTTGACAGGGCATTGTAGTCCGCCATCATCCAGGCATAGATAGTGGCCGGCTGCAGCTTGTCCATTTCCCTGCGGATGACGGCCCGGTGAATGTCTTCAATTACTTCATGCACAAGGGTACCGTAGAGAAGGGACAGTCCCCGGGGAGAGGCAAACCGATATATCTTATTCAGCTTATATTTCAGGGGACATTCCTCATAGAGTGCCACCTGGGAGGTGAAGGAGAAGCGGGGTTTGAAGCGGCCCGCCGTTACCGGCTCGAAAGAAAGGTCTTTGAAATCAAGGCCCGGCGCATCGAATTCAGGGACACTTTCCAGGGGTTTCTCAAAGACCCGGGACGGTGACTGCCCCGGCTTCCGGTCACAGGCCAGGACAAGCAGCGATTCCGCCCGGGAAAAGGCGGTGTAGTATTTCCTGCGGAAATCAAAATCCCGGATATCCCCATAGGGTTCATAGGATCGGCGTCCCGTCATTTTCTCCACCACCCGGGCGATGAGGGTATCCTCACCCCGGGGATATTCGTCCAGGGAAGCTGCAATGACCACGGGGTATTCCAGTCCCTTGGACTGGTGAATATTCAGGAAAGAAACCTGGCCTGACGGTGCATAGGCTTCCTCGTCCTCATACTCTCCCACTCCGTTTTCATACCAGAGCCGGAGATAGCGGGAGAAGAATATAATGATATCATTCACCGTTTCCTTGCCGTAGCCGTGATTCTCTTCAATAAAGCAGTCAAACCGGCTGATGAGGCGGGTGATGGTGGACAGGTTCCTCGCTTCCCCGCATTCTCCTTCCGCCGCTTTATCAAGAAAGGAAGAGAAAGGCTCCATGGACAGGATGCGGTATGCCAGGGGCAGCAGGTTCGAGGTGAGGCGGCCGGAGGAATCCATTTTCTTCTTTTCCCCATCCAGCCACCGCTTCAATTCTGTATGGTCCTTCATCATAGTTTCCGCCATGATCAGGAATTGGCGATAGGCACCGCCGATGCCTTCGGTTTCCCCCAGTTCCCTGGATTTTTCCAAAGCCTTTTGTACTTTTGGAAACAGATACAGGAGAGAGCCCAGAAACCAGGCCACCTCTTTCCGCTTAAAGAAATAGCCGGACCGCGGCGCATAGACAGGGATTCCCCGCTGTTTCAGCGCATACTGGAGGCGGATGGAATTGTCCCCTTTTACGGAATCGAAGAGAAAGGCCACCTGGTTATAGTCAGTAATGCATCCTTCCTTCTTGAGATTCTCCACAAAATCACAGACCCGCTTCTCATAGCGGGGCTCATTGTTGACTGCCGTAATCCGTACCACCGTGGGCATGGCTGCTTCTCCGGAAGCAGAGAGAACTCTTCCCTTCCGGTATCGATAGAGTTTCCCCTTCCGTTCCCAGCTGAACCAGGAGGGCTGGGCCATCCATTTCATACAGAACGTAATAATGCCCTGGTTGGACCGATAGTTCCGGTTCAGTGTAACCACATGGCAGCTGCCGCCAAAATGGTCCGGAAATCGGAGTATATTAGCCACCGTAGCGCCCCGGAACCGATAAATGCTCTGGTCATCATCACCGACGACGAAGATATTTCCCTTTCCCCCGCCCAGGAGCTGCACTAGCCTTTCCTGAATATAATTGGTATCCTGGTATTCATCCACCAGGATGTACCGGATGCGCTTGGCCGCCTCTTTCCGGACCTGTTCCTTTTCTGAAAGGATATAGTACGCCTCTGTCTGGAGCCCGGTGAAATCAAGGAAATTCTTTTCCTTCGCCAGTTTCCGGTAGCGGATCATCATCCATCCCAGGGCCCGGATGAGGCTGTCCTTTTCCCGCACCATGTCTTCCGGGTTCACCAGTTCTTCAGACAGACGATTCACATATTCGCAGATCTTCTTGCACCGCTTCCAGGGAGAAATGGTGACTTCCATTCCTGTACTCCTGTTCAGGTAGGAAGAGGGCACCACATTATCAAATCCCGGGATTTTCTCAAAATCTGCCAGGTTTTCGTACACCAGGTACTGCTGCTCGAACTGGTCGGTCTCTATGAAATTTCTTTCCAGCCTCGTATATTCCCTGAATTCCTTCAGTAGCCGCCGGCAGATATGGTGGAATGTGCCGATATACATTTCATGGAGATTCACCTCGATGCCCTGCTTCGACAGCTCATTGGTAAGCCGGGTAATCAGCTCCTTCGACGCCTTCACCGTATAGGTGACCACCATGATCTGCTCCGGCCGCACCTTCTTATCCCGTATCAGGTACAGCACCCGCTGGATAATGGTATAGGTCTTACCGGTTCCGGGGCCAGCAATGACCAGGGTAGGACCGTCGGAATGGATGGCATCGTACTGGGCTTTGTTTTCAGTAGGATTCATAGGACTGCTCCTTGTACGTTAACACGAGTGAATGAGATTGAGTCACAATGGGATGTACGGGGCTAAGGGTGGTGGGTTAGCATCGCTAGCGCTCGCTAACCGGGTTGCAGGCGCTTCGCGCCGGGGGCATAAGGTTAGGGAAGCGCTGATTAATTCGCAGAGTCAGATTTCATAAGGATTTTTATGCACTGCTTCGTCATAACTCGGCCAAGGATAAAAGGAAGGCGCTTTTATGTGCAGAGAAAGCGCCAACTTACCTTGGCTCAGCAGTCCTATGCAGGACTGCTGCCTTAAATAGCTCGCTATTCGCGTCGAGTTATTCCTCGCATTGCATAAAAATCCAAGGATGAAATCTGACAACGATTTAATCAGTGCTTCCTTAGAACAGCCGCCACAGGCGGCGAACCCACCTTATGCCCCTGCTTTGGTAAGGCGTCAGCCTTACCAAAGCCACAACCCGGTCGAGCCAGCGGAGCGTCGCTCGACCCACAACCCTTATGCCCCATTCATATGCCTGGGGCTTCCGGTCCCTTCATTTTTCATGGTCAAATAAGAACACTACCACCAGCAGGGGCAGGCCAAGGACATAGGCGAAGGAATAGCGGAAAACAGCGGAGGCCGGAGTGGAAACAAGAAGGGTGGCCGTATTGGCCAAGAGGGGAAGAGCCATAAGAATCAGTCTCTTCCTGCCGCCGCAATAGAAGAGAAGACAAAGGAAAAGCGTAATCCAGAGAGAAATCCCGGCTCCCATAAAGCAGCTGCCGGTAAACGTATAATTTCCCAGAAACGATTTCAGTCCCAATGGCATGGGGAAATCCCCCAATGCCAGCATATCATTATCAGAGGGCTTCATATTCTTTGTATTTTCATCGGATAATGCCCAGCCAAACCGGGACTGTACGTCATGCTCCAGGGGATCCAGATTCCAGAGAGCATAGGTTTCCGTCATCCATCCTTCCACGTAGAGCTGGGGATTTTTAAGTCCTGTATCGAGCCAGGCCTTCAGAAAAGGAACTTTTTCATCATTTAATTCATTTCTCCTGAAATGGTCATCCCATTTCACAAAGTCCACCGTAGCCGGCGAATAGCCTTTTTTCCATTTTTCTTCCGGCAGGAGCCCGGCCATGAGTACCTTCGTTTCCTCGCTCCGCTGCCCATCCAGCACAAGGACCCGCCCCATCTGCTGCAGGGGAATGGCCATACTTTCCTGGAAGAGCGGCTGCCATCCGTGGGTGAAGAGAATCAGTCGGCCCGGTACAATCACAGCCAGGGCGCAGAGGAGAAAAACGGCGGCTCCCCTCTTCCATTTCTTCGTAGAAAAGCAAAAGGCCAGGACCAGAATCGCAGAGATAAAAATGCCATTACTTCGAAGCAGCATGAGCCCCAGAAGGGCACAGGCGGCCATGGAAAGCTTTTTCCTGTTTTCCATGCCTCCATCAGCAAAAAGAACCATGCACCAGAGAAGGGAAAGAGAAAACAACCCATCCCGTACAGCGGCGATACCATAGTTACCCACCATGGGGAAAAACGTAAACCAGCCATAGAGAAAAAGTCCCGGAATCTGGCCGTACCTTTTTCCAACCCGGAATACAAGGGCCGTAAGACCATAAGAATAAATAAGAAGCTGCACCAGGGAAAGGAGGAAAATCACCGGTTCCCTTGTACCCAGCACCGATTTCCCAAAAGACGCTCCATATCCATAGACCAGGGAATAGAACCAGGGAAACTGGACACCCCCATATAAGGGATTTTCCATCATGAAAAGGGTATCGTTCATGCCGGGCGCCGGATAGAGGGCAAGGAGAAATGGAACCTGCCAAAGCGCCATAAAAAGAAAGGCCGGAAAAAATAAATGGCCATCCACGGTTTGCTGCTTTTTGAAAGACAAAGATAGCAGCAGCCGCACAAAGGGCGGGAGTACAACAAGAAAAAGGAGAAAAATAAGAAATAAAACCTTCAGATCCTCTACTGCAAGGAGCGGGTATTCCGGATGAAGCAGGGCATCCCCCATGCGGTCGATCTTCCAGGTATACCAGGATGCCAGGGAAAGGGGAATGGAGAAAACAGCGCAGGGCAGACTGACATGGTCCAGCTTGAAGAGCTTCATGATTTCTCAATTCTCCTTTCTCCCTGAACAGAACAACGACTTTAGCGATGAAAAGTGGCTGAGGTGACTCAAGTGGCTCAAGGATAACGGGCTCCGCCCGAGGGGATGGACCCGTCTCGCAGAGACGGGACCCTCCACAAGCTGCAGGTATTTTCTTGAGCTGCTTTCTCCCATGCCTTTGACAAATAATTTCAGATTCATTGGCCCTTCCCTAACTCGTCATCTCGAGCGGTGTTAAACATCAGAATGACCATACTTATAAAAATCGTATGTGAGAAAGAGTCGAGAGATCTCTCAGAAAAATGTTTCTGACGGTCTTACGACGCCGACAACGGATACAAAGCCCCTTATTCTCGAATGCAAGAAAGATTTCGGTGCTTGTAGCAGCTGCATTGTCACTTAGCATGCCGCCATCACTTGAAATGACGTTATGCCGTGGTCTCACATAGGGCCTATGCAAAAATTACGGTGTGGAATTATCCAAAACATACTTGAGACTCATCACCAGCCGCTTCGCGGCTATCTATCCTCCGCCTTTGGCGCGCCCCTTCTCCAAGGGGCTGCATGCCTGGGAATAGTAGAGACTTCAGATATCAGACGGTCAGGCATTACCCCTCAGTCACCTTAGCCACTTTAGTCACTTCAGCCTCCCTTTTCAACTCAATCCTTCCAGTGTGTATATCCATCATCCTCCCGGATTTCTCTACGTTCTTCAGGTAGAGTGATTTCCTTTCTCGGCATCACCACTGTTTCTGCCCACTTTGTTTCTCCATATTTTCCTTCCGGCAGGAAGGGAAGGAGGAGGAAAAAGGGCATGCAGAGGGGGAAGAAGTAAACATAGCGGTACACAAAGGCCGCCGGAGTGGCTATCATGAGTGTTCCCCAGAGAAGGCAGGCCGGCAGGAGGACCAAAAAGCGGCTGTACTGTTTCCGGTAAAAGAGGAGCAGCCCCACACAGAGCGTGATCCAGAGACAGGTCCCGGCACCCAGGTAACGGCTGTGGTCCCAAAGCCAGCGGCCCAATTTTTCCTGGGTATCTTTTTTGAAAAAGGTATGAATATCTGCTGTCTTATAGGCATTATTGTGGTCCGGACTGAGACCGTTCTTCAGGTCACTCTCCGAGAAGGCCCAGCAGAAGCGGGACTGGGTCATTTCATCAGGCGCCGGGAACGCCCAGTATCCGTAGGTTGCAAAGAGCCAGGCTTCCACATAGATTTCCTTATTTCTCTTTCCCACCGATTTCCAGGCCTTCCAGAAATCGTCGGGGTGGCTGTTGAAATAGTAGAAATCAAAGTCACTGTTCCATTTGATGAGGTCCACCGTGAAAGGGTCGTACCATTTTTCGATGCGTCCGGGAATCATCATTTTCACGGAGTACGCTTTTTCCTCCGGCGTCAGGGGTACCCCCACCGCCACGGCCCGGGAAAACTGCTGCAGCGGTATCCCCACCCGTTCCTGGAAAAGCTGGGGCAGATTCAGGATCTGCTTGATAGCGATATCCGGTGTCACAGAAATGGCAATCATCACGAGCCCCGTGAGGAGCAGGTTCATCCGGATCCGTTTCATAAGAAATAAGAGACCCAGCAGCATGACGATAAACACGTAGATTCCATTATTCCGAAGAAGCATCATGCCAAGGCCTGCCAGGATGAAAAGCCGCTTATTGGACTGCCAGGCATTTTCCTTATACCCAGACACGAAGGACGTGACCAGAGGCACCCAGAGAAGGATGGTACAGGAAAAGAATACGTCCTTCACATTGGAGAAAGACATATTCACCACCATCGGCAGGAACCCATAGTACAGGGATAAAAGGACCGTAAGCCACATGCGGCCGGTCTTCCGGTACAGCCAGGAAAGGCAGTAAGCAATGCCGCAGGCAAAGAGAAACATCTGGATCAGGGACGCCGCCGCCAGACCGTAGGAAGTGGTATGGAACAGCATGTCCGAAGCCTGGGTAAGGCCATAGATGTACATGCAGTAAATAAACGTATGCTGCCCGGTGGCCCAGATACCGGCCCGCATAATATCGGTGGTATCATTCATCCCTGTTCCGGGATAGAAAACGAGGAAAAAGGGCATCCAACAGAGGAGCAGGAACACCACGATGAAGGCAAAAGGCGCCTCCAGGGGACTCCCATCGGGTTCCAGCCGTTCCGCCAGGGCCGGTACTTTTCCCAGGGCCTTCATCAGTGCGGAAAGGGCCAGAAAAGTAAGAACTGCCAGTGCCAGTACTTTGGGTATATCCGACAGCTGGAAAAGGGAGGCCCTGTTCCAGGGAGTAGACCCCGGATGCCATCCGATTCTCCACGTATAGAATTCGCAGAATCCCATGAGCAGGGATACCCACCCCGTGAGCGCCCCCAGCCAGAGCCTGCCTTTGTATATATTCATGAAATGTACCTGCCTTATCAAATCTATGTGTATTATACCATTTTACAGCTTCTGTTGAGTCGCAAGTGTAAGTGCCCATTCGGATATATGGGGCTAAGGGTTGTGGGTGAACATCGCTGCGCTCGTTCACCGGGTTGCAGGCGCTGACGCGCCGGGGGCATAAGGTTCATCAGGCCGCTGCGGCGGCCCGGTCTACCTTATGCCCCCGCTTCGACGAGCGAAGCGATGTTGAAGCCACAACCCGGTTGGCATGCGCAGCGATGCCAACCCACAACCCTTACGAACCATTCACTCCTTTTGGTCCTCTCCCCCTCCACCCAATATGATATAATGAAATAAATGAATATACCCTTGATTCAGAAAGGAGAAATCTATGAATAGAGAAGAACGAATCCGGGCTGCCCTGGCTTCCAAAGAAGTGGACCATGTGCCGGTAGCCGCTTGGATGCACCTGTCCCAGTTCGACCAGGATCCCATTTCCCTGGCGGAAGCGGAAGTGGCATTTACCGAAAAATATGATTTCGATTTCATCAAAATGATGCCCTTTGGCCTGTACAGCACCCAGGACTTCGGAAACCAGATTACCATTTACTGTGACCCCTACAAGGAGCCCATTGTAAAGAACTTTGCCATCCACAGTCCCGCTGACTACAATACCATCCGTGCCATTCCAGCCATTCAGGGCACCTACGGCAAACAGGTAGAATTTGCACGGGAACTGGTGAAGCGCAGGAAACCGGGGACCCCGGTGATCCAGACCATTTTCAGCCCCTTCTCTACGCTGAAAAAAATGGCCGGTGACCGGCTTCTCATGGATATGATCAATTACCCCGACGCTGTCCACCATGCCCTGGCAGCTATCACTGCCACTACCCTGGACTTTGTCAGTGCCAATATTGATGCCGGCGTAGACGGCTTCTTCTTTGCCACCCAGAACGCCACCCATTCCATGATGAATCTCCAGGAATTTGAAGAATTCGGTGAATTCTACGACCTCCAGGTCATCCGGTCCTACGCCAAAAAGACCTGGTTCAATGCTGCCCATATCCACGGGGAAGATATCTATTTCAATGAAGTGGCATCCTACCCGGTGAACTGCATCAACTGGCACGACCGCCACACCTGGCCATCCCTGAAAGAAGCCCGGCAGATTACGGACAAATGCCTGCTGGCCGGTATCAAGTCTGCGCCCTACTTCGTGAATGGGGTCCTGAAATACGACGATATCATCCTTGATGGTACGCCGGAAGAAATCACGGCCCACGTCAAAGACGCCATCAGCCAGGTCGACGGCAAAGGTCTCATCCTTGGTCCCGGATGCGTAGTAAATCCGAAGGCGCCGGAAGAAAACCTCATGGCCCTGCGGAAGGCGGTAGAGCTGTGATAACAGATGACAGCCCATGCGGATGAATGGGGCTAAGGGTGGTGGGTGAACATCGCTACGCTCGTTCACCAGATGGTGTGCGCTTCGCGCCGGGGGCATAAGGGTAATCAGCCGCCTTTGGCGGCGTTATATAAGGTCTCCCTTCCTTTTAAGCGAAGCTCCCCAACCTGCTGGACGAGCGCAGCGATGTCCAGCCACAACCCGGTCGGACCAGCGAAGCGGCGTCCGACCCACAACCCTTATGAACCATTCACTCGCCATGGCACTACTCTCCACCATCTTTCAGCCAATAAAAATCACCATAGCTACCATCGTAACTATGGTGATTTTTTATTAGCTACTGTCCAAAAATAGTATGTCCAAAGTGGAAAGGAAATTTTCAAAATTGCGGCGCTCTATGAATTGTGCGCCGCCACAATCCCCTCAGCCACTTTAGTCACCTTGCCGAAGGCATTATCCCTCAGCCACTATGGCAGTACAGTATTCAATGACAGTGAACCTTCCCATTCCACTATTCATCAAGCCTCGACAGCTTCCGGTGTCGTTGGATCTTCGATTTTCCCTTTCAGATCATGGTCGGTCATAGCGCATACAGCGGAGTCGGACCACACATTTTCTGCGGTTTCAATCATATCGATGATGGTGTAAATCGGAAGAATGACACCCATAATACCGATAGGAGCACCGATGCCGCTCATGAGGGACAGGGTCAGGAAATAGCATCCCATGGGGACACCGGCATTACCGATGGCGGCAAGGACTGCTACAAAGAGCCAGGTAATCATGGTCGGCATGGGCAGGTCATAGCCCGCATTCTGCATGACGAAGAGAGACGTAACAAGAATGAAAGCAGCGCAGCCATTCATATTGATGGTGGTGCAGATAGGAAGAACAAAGCGGGAAACTGCCGGATTAGCCTTCATATTATGTTCTGCAGAAGCCAGGGTAACCGGCAGGGTGCCGGCAGAACTCTTTGTGAAAAGAGCCACCGCAATGGCAGGAGACATTTTCTTGAATACTGTAATTGGATTCAATCCCCGAGCCAGCAGGAAAAGCGGAATCACGATAAAGAACTGGATTACGTTGCTTCCGATAATGACGGCGGTATACTTGCCAAGGGCCCCTACGATGACGCCGGCTTCGATCTGGGCAGAGAGCTGGGCTGCAAAAGCAAGAATGCCCACAGGAAGGATAAAGAGAAGTGCTTTAATCAGGGTAAAGAGCAGTTCCTGGAATCCAAGGATCCCCTTCATCAGGATTTCCCTGTTCTCTGTCTTCGGCATAAAGGCAAGGCCCAGGCCAAAGGAAGCAGCAATGAGCATCACTGCCAGCACATTGCCCGACAGGAATGGCTGGAGCATGTTATTCGGAATAACACTCAAAATATGGTCATAGTAGGTCAGATTTCCCAGTTTCTGGGGTACATTGGCTGCACCGGCGCCAACGATATCTGCCGGAAGATTGCCCGGTGCAATCCACAGGAACATGGCCAGGCCGATACCGGCAGCGCAGATGGTGGTCAAAAGGGTATAGGTCACGGCATGGGCAAAAATCCGTCCCGTTTCCTTACGTCCCCCCAGCTGGGCCAAGGTCGTAATAACGGCCAGTGCAATGGTGGGCACCGCAATAAACTGGAACAGACGGGTAAATACGGTGGCAATAAAAGTAAATAATTCATTAAGCGGCTTAATACCAAGCCATCCAAGAGCAGCCCCTACCACAAGGGCCAGCATCCACAGCACAAACTGCCTTCCCTGTTTCTTCGCCTTATTGGCTTCCAGGGCTTTGTGGGCAGCCTGTTCGACTTCCCCATTTTTCTTCATACACATTCCTCCTTTTGGAATACATGAAATAAAACCAAGGAACCATTTCCGGAGAGGAATCGGAAATAAAAAAACTCCCGCCCCAATGGGACGAGAGACTCGTGATTACCACCCAGATTCGCATGAATGTCACCATCCATACCTCATCAGGTTTCCTTCCTTGTAGAAACCATTCTTCTGTAACGGGAATTCCCGGAAAAGCATACTCCATTCCGCTTTCCATGCTCAGAAATGCACTTCAGACTTCCTATCCATATCCGCTCCCACCGTCCGGACTCGCTTGTCTGTCATCAGAAGGCCTACTCTTTTTCTTCATCGCCTTTAATGTGACTACTATAGCATGAGATATAATTTCTGTCAAGGATAATTCATTTTTCTACAAAAGTTTATGAACCACAAGTGATATTGTCTCAAGTAACCACAAATGAAAATGTCCCAGTCATGGTATAATCTCATCACAATCTTAACGCAAGTGATGGGAGGAATTTTTATCAGAAAGGTTGAATTAACGATGGACGAGCAGTTCAAATATGAAACAATCAAATCTCTTGTTGCTCATCCAGATGGCAACAAGCTTGCAGCAGCAGTCCGGCTGGGGTGCACTGTCCGCACCGTGAACCGGTTAATCCTGCGCTATCGTCAGGAAGGTAAAGCAGCATTTGTCCACGGGAACAGGGGTAGACAACCCGTAACAACACTTCCAGCCTCACTCAGAGAAAAAATTGTGGCTCTTTACCAGAATGAGTACTATGGCGCCAATTTTACCCACTTTACCGAACTTCTGGACAGACATGAGAATATCCATGTCTCTGTTTCCTCTGTAGCCTCCATTCTTGAGGCAGCCTTTATTCTCTCTCCTAAGGCTACACGGGCCAAAAGAAAACGGATCAGGAGGAAATTGGAAGCAATGAAAAGCAACACGAAATCCAGAAAAAAGCAGATGGAAATACAAGTCAATCTTGTGGCTGCTGAAGATGCCCACAGCCGGCGTCCACGGCATGCTTACTTTGGGGAACAGCTGCAGGGTGATGCCACTCCATATGAATGGGTCCCCGGGAAGATCTGGCATCTCCACCTCTTCATTGATGATGCTACTGGCATCGTGACTGGCGGCTATTTTGACACCCAGGAGACCCTGAACGGCTATTACCATGTCCTCTGGCAGACTCTCAAAGATTACGGAATCCCTGTGGAAATCTTCACGGATAAACGCACTGTGTTCATTTACAAACAAAAAGGATCCCCGTCCATCGACGAGGATACCTATACGCAGTTCGGTTACGCTTGCAGGCAACTGGGGATACACCTTGAGTCAAGCAGCGTACCACAGGCCAAAGGCCGGGTTGAGCGGCTCAATGAGACGCTGCAGTCGCGCCTGCCGATTGAGCTGAGACAGGCAGGCATCACGACTATTGCAGACGCCAATGAATTCCTCAAGTCCTACCTAAAAGAATTCAATGCGAAGTTTGCACTTCCCCCCAATAGTACCAAATCAGCTTTTGTGACGCAACCGTCAGATGAGAGGATCAACCTGATACTGGCTGTACTTACAGGCCGTACGGTAGACAGAGGCCACTGCATCCGTTTCCAGCGTCAGTACTATCGTATGCTTGATTCAGAAGGCCATCAGGTGCATTATGCCAGCGGAACCAAAGTACTAGTCATACGGGCTTTCAACGGCGAACTCTACTGCAGTGTTAACGATACCAGTATCTACGCGCTGGAAGCCATCCCTTTGCGCCAGAAGAAATCTCCTGAGCTTGATGCTGACTATACCAAACCAAAGCCTCAGAAACACTGGATTCCACCGATGAGTCACCCATGGAAGCAGGCATCTTTCCGTCATTACGTCCTTACAAGACCGCATCATTCCAGACAAGATCCAGAAGAACTTGCATCGCGTAACATATTTTAGTAACATACTGGCCTAACCACTCAAAATAGCCCCACTATTGCGGGGCTATTAAATGACAATTCTCGGGACATTTTCAAAAATGCTTGACAGGATAATTCATTTTTCTACAAAAGTTTTCTATCTGGGGAATCCGGCCTGCCATTACTGCAGCTCCGATTCGGAAAGACATGAAGCATGCATTGTAAGTTCCTCTATTTTTATTGTGAAAAGAAAATACTAACAGTATAACAATAAAAAGTCCTTGCAAAATTTTTTCATATAAGGCATAATAGACTACGTCAACCGAATATGGGCGATTAGCTCAGCTGGGAGAGCGTCTGCCTTACAAGCAGAATGTCAGCAGTTCGATCCTGTTATCGCCCACCACAAAAGAGATGCCTTGTGACTTGCTCCATGACATCTTTTTTTGTGCGCTTTCCGTGATCGTCATTTTACATTTAACCTCCTGCATCCGCGACTCACGACAATTTGTGCGTCGCTTCGCTCCCCCAAATTGTGTTCGCTGCGGAACCAGTTCGATTCTGTTATCGCCCACCAAAAGAAAACGTCATGAGTGTATTCTCATGACGTTTTTATTTCTTATGCACCTATAGGGCTATGGGCTCCAATCAGGGCGGTGACTGCGTCAAGGCTCTGTCCTGCGAACAAGGCTATAGCTTCGCCAGAACTCAAGAAAAGATATTGATTAATTGAGATTTGAGTGAAGGATTGAGGTCTTGCCACTTCGTGGCTACCCCTCCACCCAAGGGGAAAGTGACTCACTGGATGCTCAGTCGCTTTCGTTCCTTGCGATCCAGTTCGCTGCGCACCGCAAGCGGTCCCCCTCCCCTCTAAAGAGGGGAGGTAAAATCAATTATTTCCCTCTCAGCCACATTAGCACCGTCAAAGACACTGCTTGGGTCTGCCACCGCAGGTTCTGTTACACCAGATCTGCCAGTTCAAGAATCAGGTTCCGGCTCTTTTCCCATCCCAGGCAGGGATCCGTAATAGATTTACCATAAACACCGTCTCCGATTTTCTGGTTTCCATCTTCGATATAGCTTTCAATCATGAGGCCCTTCACCATGTGACGGATATCTTCGGAATATCGGCGGCTAGCCATGACGTCCTTGGCAATACGAATCTGCTCTATATATTTTTTACCGGAATTATTGTGGTTGCAGTCCACTACAATGGCCGGATTCTTCAGGTTTCTTTCGCCATACATATCCGCCACTTTCCGAATATTTTCATAATGGTAATTCGGCATGCTGGTACCGAAGTGGTTCACGTAGCCCCGAAGGATGGCGTGGGCTAGAGGATTTCCTGTGGTATGGACTTCCCATCCATGGAAGAGGAAGTCCTGCTCGCTCTGGGCGGCTTCGATGGAATTCATCATGACAGACAGGTCACCGGATGTGGGGTTTTTCATCCCTACCGGGATGCCGGCGCCGCTGGCAATCATACGATGCAGCTGGTCTTCCACGGAACGGGCACCAATGGCACCATAAGAAAGAAGATCAGAGAGATATCTGTGATTTTCCGGATATAGGATCTCTTCGGCACAGGTGAAGCCGGTCTGTTCAATGACATGGACATGCATGCGGCGGATAGCCTTGATTCCTTCCATCATATTTTCCTTACCCTCCGGGTCCGGCTGATGGAGCATTCCTTTGTATCCTTTGCCGATAGTCCGGGGTTTATTGGTATATACCCGGGGAATAATGAAAATCCGGTCCTTCACTTCGTCCGCCACTTTAGCAAGACGGGTGCAGTAATCCACCACTGCAGGTTCATTATCTGCTGAGCAGGGACCGATAATCAGAAGGAGCCTGTTATCTTTACCGGTCATAATATTTTCAATTTCCCGGTCCCTTTCTGCTTTCAATTTCTGAAATTCCGGTTTCAGCGGAATTTCCTGTTTAATTTCCATAGGTTCCGGAAGTTTCCGGATAAACTGCATCTGTTCCATAGTGTCACCTTTTATATTTACAAAGTCAGAAGATATGCATAAAAACTGGATGTGCCTGTTCATCGGCTGCGACGCTATATAATTTCTGTGCCGCCACATTCATTCCTAATTCCTCATTCCTGATTTTTCTTCCCCTCATCAATCCGTTCAATTTTGAATACATTGATTGTTTCTACATCAGGGCAGCAGAAGATGGCTGTCCCCTTTTCCTGTCCGGGCTGGGGAATTTCCCCACCGTAGCGGAGAATATCAATATAAGGGAATGCCACATGCATCACCATGGGGCAAATCTGACCCCGGTCTTTGTCAAAATCCCAGGAATCTCCCGGCCTGTGTCCCCGATGGCAGGGGCAGGGTCCTTTCCTCTCAATACAGGTAATTCTTATTTTGGGTCTTCTTGGCATCAGTCAAGCACCTCCAGACATGCTTCTACGGGAATTCCCCGGAATGCATCCTGGGAATCCTCGCTCATAACAATCATTTTTCTGACAGCAATCATGGCTTTATCCACTGCATCCATCATGGTCATACCATTCATGACGGCACCCATGAAAATAGCGGAAAAAATATCACCGGTTCCCGGGAATCGGACAGGTATCATGTCAAAGGTGCGAAGGAAAAATTTCTCTCGGTCCCTGTCAAATCCGGCCACCGCATCTTTACCATCTACCCGGGCACTGGTAATGGCTACGGAGCCCCCACTCATGCGATGAAGTTTCCCCAAAAGGTTCTTCATAGCCACCCAGGAGAGGCCCTCTGTCACATAGTTTTCACCGGTTAAAAGGACAGCTTCCGTATAGTTAGGCACCATGTAGTCCGCCTGGGCAATGAGCTTTCTCATGCCCTCCACGGTCCGCTCGGTCAGTCCGTTATAGAGATGCCCCTCATCGCCCATAATGGGGTCCACGAAAATCTTCGTTCCCTTTTCCCTTTCCCGACTGCAGTAATTGGCAATCATGGATGCCTGTGTCGGAGAAACGATAAACCCCGTCGAAATGGCATCAAATGAAAATCCCAGGGACCTCCATACACCGATGGTATTTCTCATATATTCCGTGGTATCAAGGATTTCAAACCGCCCATAATCCAGTGTATTCGATACCAAGGCCGTAGGAAGATTGTAAATATGATGGCCCATGTGAGTCAGGACCGGCATCATTGCTGCCAGTGCCACCTTACCATAACCGGGAAGATCATTGATCAGCAGTAACTCTTTCCCCATAGTTCTCCCCCTCTCTCCGAAATTTGGTGTTTCTATTTTAACATATCTTTGAAAGGAAAATGTAAAAGAATATAATGGAAGGAATGGTTGGGCTGCGCCGGGCTATGACTGCGTCAAGGCGCCGCCTGCGGCACGGCTGTGGCCTGCAGGCCCGGGGCTATGACCTCAGGTCAGGGCTATGACTGCGTCAGGGCACTGACTACGGAACGACTAAGTCTTCCGCCTAAGCTCAAGGAAGAATTATATATTTCGCGGCGCTGCATAATTTGATGCGCCGCACCTTCCCCTCAGTCACCTGGCCACCTTGTCGAAGGCATTACCTCTCAGCCACTTTCCGCAATCAGCGAACCACATAGTTCCATACCAAAAGGAAGTATATCTATGCATATCTTCATTAAAGATAATATTGACCTCTACAAAATCATACACAGCGGCCAATGCTTTCGGGCTGTAGAAATAGAGAAAAACCTCTACCGATTTATCACCGATTCCCATGTACTATATATATCCCCCATACATGGCATAAAATATGATATTTCCTGCAGCCGATACCAGTGGAATCATGTATGGAAGGCCTACTTTGATCTGTCCTTTAACTACAGCCAATTGGAAGAATCCCTGCAGGCAGATAACTCCTATCTTTCCAAAGCTGCAGAGTACAGCAGAGGCATTCGCATACTAAGGCAGGATCCTTGGGAAACGCTTGTTACTTTCATTATTTCCCAGAGAAAATCAATTCCCGCCATCCAAAGCTCCGTTGAAAAACTTTGCCGCCGCTGCGGTAAGAAAATTGAAACCGGCAGAGAAACTCTTTTTACATTTCCATCCCCCAAGGCCCTGTCCCGCCTGTCTCCAGAAGACCTCAAAGTCTGTTCCCTGGGGTACCGGGCCCCCTATATCCATGAAACGGCAGTGATCATACAAAAAAGGCCACATCTATTAAAAGACATGGCCTCCATGGACGACAACACACTTCTTGCAAATCTCATGGAACTTCCAGGGGTAGGCATAAAAGTAGCCAGCTGCACAGCCCTTTTCGGCTTCCACCGGACAGCTCTGGCACCGGTAGATGTCTGGATCCAACGGGTTATCGACCGCTGCTATGGCGGCACAAACCCTTTCCCCGGATACGGGAAAACCGCAGGCATTCTCCAGCAATACCTCTTTTACTACGCCCAAAGCACAAAAATGAAGGATACTCAATGAAGCGGTACCCTCTTTGTTATAATTTTAATCCCGCTTTTTTCAACGCTTTAAAGGTATAATCCAAAATATTGTACAGAGTCTCGCTGTCTTCAGCGATGAGATTTTTAGCGTCCACCTTCTTCATATCCTGGTAATAGAAACGAAGTTTCTCCGCCAGTTCACCGGAAGAAAGAAACGGTTTACCGGATTCTTCGTTGGAAGACTGTTTCTTCTCTTTCTCTTTCAGCGATTCCAATTCCGACTGAAGCTGAAAATTTTCTTCCTGGAGCCGTTCATTATCTTCCTTCAGTGATTCCAGCGTCAGTTGGAGCCCATCATTGGTATCCCTTTCCTGGGACAGGTTCAGCTGCAGACTTTCTACAGTCCCCTTCAAAACCTGGATCATATCTTTCGCTGCTCTAAAACCCTCTTTATCCAATTCATTTCCGCTCATCCTGATTCCTCCTATTCTGAAAAACGAAGGACCTGTTTTTCTTTATTGTAACACAGAAGGGAACCAGCAGTATCAGAAATTCTGCTTATTATCACAATCTGGTGCAAGGTTGCTGAGTGGTAATGTCCGTTGGGCAAAGTGGCTGAAGGGGGACGGGCTTCGCCCGGGAAAAAGGTGCGGCGCAAGAAATCCGGAAGCGCCTCAAATACATACCCGGCCCAGGGCAATCCCATCAGCTGCTCTCCGTCTGATTTGAAACCACTGATGGTCAGCCTCTCACTTACCCGAGGAAGGGCACGGACCTGCTGCAGTCTTACCACATTTTTGAACTCTTCCCCCCCATTCATCATCTCGAGCGGTGGTAAGCGCCGTAATGATGTAATACTAAAAAAGAATGTGAGGGAGAGCCACAAGATTTCTAAGGAATTGTGCACAAACAATATTTACATTTTAATTGATTAAAAGTGTAAAAAATGCTATGCTGATGCCAAGGAGGAAATCAGCATGGTTAAAGAAGTCCCTGTAGATAAAATCAATAAGATGCTTCCACTGCTTAACGAGGCGCAGAAACGAGTATATCTGGCCTCTGAAGCCGAAGCACTCGGCCACGGTGGAATTACTGCTATCAGCAAAGCCACTGGCGTATCCCGGGTAACCATAACGAATGGCATAAAAGATCTGAATTCTGAACATCCCTATTTATCTCAAGATGCACCTTCCCCTCGTATCCGAAGGGAAGGCGGCGGTCGTAAGCCCATAGAGGTTACTCAGCCGGGAATTATAGAAGCACTTGAAAGCCTTATGGAAAATTCCACTTTTGGAGATCCCCAAGGACCTTTGCGTTGGACGACAAAGAGCCTGCGTAACCTCGAAGCGGAAATGAATGCCCGTGGTTATAAGATTAAATATCGTAAAATCGGATACCTCTTGAAAGATATGGGTTACAGCCTCCAAATCAATCAAAAAATGAACCAGGTTGGAAGTCAGCACCCAGACAGGGACGCACAGTTCCGGCACATCAACGAAACTGCTGAAGAATACATGGAAAACGGGTTTCCTGTTATTTCCATAGACTGTAAGAAAAAGGAAAACATTGGAAATTTCAAAAATAGCGGAGCCGAATATGCCAAAAAAGGAAATCCGGTAAACGTTCTTGACCATGACTTTCCTCTTCCTGACAAGGGAAAAGCTGCTCCTTACGGCGTTTACGATATTGCAGCCAATGAAGGGTTTGTGAATGTGGGAGTAAGCTCAGATACTGCGCAGTTCGCAGTGAATTCGATCCGCTCCTGGTGGGATGAGATGGGTAAACCACGATATCCTGAAGCAACCCGTCTGTTAATTACGGCAGATGGTGGTGGAAGCAATGGAAGCCATAGCCGGCTTTGGAAATTTGAGCTGCAAAAATTTGCTGATGAAAGTGGCCTTGAAATCGAAGTCTGCCACTTCCCGCCCGGAACATCCAAATGGAATAAAATAGAGCATCGACTATTCAGCCAAATTCCAAAGAACTGGCGAGGCCGTCCTTTGGAAACGCTTGAAATTATCGTTAATCTGATCGCTTCAACAACTACCGATAATGGGCTTGTGGTTCGGTGTAAAGCGGATACCGCAGTCTACCCTAAAGGCACTAAAGTTTCTGACAAGGAATTTGCTGGCATTAATCTGCTAAGAAATGAATTTCATCCTGATTGGAATTATGTCATCAGGCCATCATATGAATAGCTTAATAATGCACAGATCCTAAGATAAATGCTTCTAGTAATCTTACAACGCTAAGCACAGTTAAAAAGCCCTGTATTCCCGAAAGCAAGAAAGATTTCGGGGCTCATCGCAGCTATAGCAATTTTTACCTGTACAATCATTTTGCATACTACCCCCAATGGGAAACGTGTCACTGGATTCTTAGTCGCCTGCGGCTCCCTGCAACACGGCTATCAGCGACTCACAATATTTGTGCGTCGCTAACGCTCCTTCAAATCATGTTCGCTAGTGCAACTCATGTTCGCTGCTGTGACTCCAATTCCCTTGCCACCGCTGGAAATGACGTCATGGGGGAAGTTTTCGCTTGCGAATCCATTAATAAGTTATCATATAATTAAACTATCATTAGCACAAACATGATTGAAACAAGACGATAGCCATCAAGGCATAGCCCGGGCCGCAGGCCCCACTCAGGACCCATCTATAGCATTTCTTCTATATCTGTATTATACTAATCCCCAGGTGATAAAAATGCATTTCATTTGGAAACTGATAAAGACTCTCTGCCTGCTGGCCCTGATCATTGTATTAGCCGCCGGGCTCTATGCAGGAAACATGGCCTATGAAGAACTGTTTACTGCCCCCTGGGACCGGATTCTGGGAATTGAAAACCATCGTAAGGACCTCACCGCCATCCACAGTATGGAAGACCGGTACGGCTGGCACCGGGTCACCGTACCCTCAAAGGACGGAACCAATCTCAGGGGTACCTATATTGAAGACCGGAATGGGAGTAAAAAAGCGGTCATACTGCTTCACGGTCTGTACCAGAACCGTTCCATGTGCCTTCCCTATGTGACCATGTACCGGAATTTGGGATACAATGTACTCCTCGTGGACCTCCGGGGCCATGGGGAAAGCGATGGTATCATGACGGACTGGGGTATCCATGATGTGGACGATATGAACGCCTGGGTGGACTTCCTCCGTTCCAAAAATCGGGACATGGAAATTGGACTTCACGGTTTCTCCCTGGGCGCTGCCATGGCATTGATTTACAGCGGCAGCAAAGAGGGGCAGGACATGAAATTTTATGTAGCCGACAGCTCCTATGGAAATCTTCTGGAACTGGGCCGTGAAAAAATCATGACCTACACCGGCGATGAGCGGCTGGTGCTGGGGATGAATATCCTGAACCCCTTCATGCAGGCAGCCATGTTCTATCACACCGGGAAACTTCTCTCCGCCGTGGACCCCATTGTCCGGGTAACCCATATGACGTCCCCGGTCCTCTTTCTCCATGGCGGCGCTGACCAGCTCATCCCACCATCCACGGCTGAAGAACTCCTCGCCGCCTCCAGCAGCCAGAATAAGCAGCTCTACATCTTCCAGGGCGCCGGCCACACCATGGAGATGGCTGCCAATAGCGAGGCCTATCGGGGTACGGTGCAGAAGTTCCTGCTGGGTTTGCCGCACTAGTGTGTCATTCCAATCACATTTGGGATCATGATTAATGTAGTCGAAAGAGGAATTACTACTGTTGCATACCAATTTTAAATTTTTAAATATTGCAGACTCTGAATCTAACTCGGTCGGCCAAGCCCTAAGTGGAAGGCGTTTTAATGGGCAGAAACGGCGCCAACTTGGGCCCGGCTTAGAGGTTCTATGCAGGACCTCTATCGGGCATGCGATAAAAGGAAGGTGCTTTAATGTGCAGTAAATGAACCAATTTACGCATGCCTTACGTATCCTCTGCAGGACACGCACCTTTTGAGCAGTGACACGTTTCCTCCGGCGGTAAGCACCGTAATGAAGTAATACATAAAAATAAAATATGAGGTAGACCCCCAAAATCTCCCAGATATATGCCTCTGGCGGTCTTACAACGCTAAGCAGGGTTAAAAATCCCTGTATTCCCCAGAAGCAAGAAAAATTTCAGGGCTCATCGTAGCTGTAGCGATTTTTACCTGTACAATCATTTTGCATGCTACCACTACTCGAAATGACGTTATTGGGGTAGTTTCCACTTGCGAAACTATTACTAAGTCATCATATAATTAAGCCATTATTAGCACAAATGTGATTGAGACAAGACACCAGTGCCAATGCATGATAGGGCCCAAGCGCACAAATGAAGCTAATGGTTGTAGGTCAGACGTTGCTACGCTGGTCCGACCGGGTTATGGCTTCGATAAAGCTGACGAATTATGCCAAAGCGGGGCATAAGGTTTAATAGCTGTCTTTTGCGGCAAATCTAACTTTGTGTCTCCGGTGCGAAACACCCACAACCCTGTTGGCGAGGGAAGCGTCGCCCGACCCACAACCCTTATACCCCATCCATATGATTGAACACCCCACCACCGCTGGCCCGGTCCTCCTCCCCTCTAAAGAGGGAAGGTTCACAATTCTGTGCACCGCTCCCCCCTCTGAGCCACCTCAGCCACCTCGTCCGCAGGGCGTTACCACTCAGCCACTTTTCACACACAGGGAAAAAACAACCTTACGGTTGAGCTTTTCGCTTAATCAGCAGCTTGTTCCTCCCAGCCATTCCAGCCAAAACCAAAACACTTGTATTCCCGAACACAAGAAAGATTTCTCCACTCCTCTAACCTTTAGCGATTTTTAACGTCACCATCAATACTCCGCTTACCACCGGTCGAAATGACGATCCCCGGCGTTCCAGACTTTTCCATATAAAAAGGCGGCGCTTCCCATCTGTGCGCCGCCACCTCCATTCCTCATTCCTAATTATCGCAGGTAAAGTAAAAAGCCCAACCTTACGGTTGAGCTTTCGCTTAATCAGCAGCTTCCTATCCTCCCAGGCCGCTTCCAGCCAAGTACTTTCGGCGTTTGTGAGCTTAACTACCGTGTTCGGCATGGGTACGGGTGTATCCTCACAGCTGTCGCCACTGAATCTCTGAGGGCCTGTTCCCTCAAAACTGCACAGAAGAAACTCCGAAGGCTTTCGCCACGGTCGCGCTTTCGTGAAATCTAAGTCAAGACCTCGACCTATTAGTACTGCGTCGCTCCATGCCTTGCGGCACTTCCACTCACAGCCTATCAACCTCATCGTCTTTAAGGGGTCTTACTCATTGCTGATGAGAAGTCTCATCTCGGGACGGGCTTCACGCTTAGATGCTTTCAGCGTTTATCCTTTCCGGATGCGGCTTTCCAGCCGTGCCACTGGCGTGACAACTGGTACACCGTTGATCCGTCCACTCCGGTCCTCTCGTACTAGGAGCAGCCTCCCTCAAACTTCTTGCGCCCGCGATGGATATGAACCAAACTGTCTCACGACGTTTTGAACCCAGCTCGCGTACCACTTTAATGGGCGAACAGCCCAACCCTTGGAACCTACTCCAGCTCCAGGATGTGATGAGCCGACATCGAGGTGCCAAACCTCCCCGTCGATATGAACTCTTGGGAGAGATTAGCCTGTTATCCCCAGGGTAGCTTTTATCCGTTGAGCGATGGCCTTTCCACTCAGAACCACCGGATCACTAAGCCCGACTTTCGTCTCTGCTCGACTTGTGGGTCTCGCAGTCAAGCTCCCTTCTGCCTTTGCACTCTTCGGCCGGTTTCTGTCCGGCCTGAGGGAACCTTTGGGCGCCTCCGTTACACTTTAGGAGGCGACCGCCCCAGTCAAACCGCCTGCCTGAGATGGTCCGCGAGGTCGTTACTCTCCGCGTTAGAATCTCAGCAACACAAGGGTGGTATCCCAACAACGGCTCGACAACATCCGAAGACATTGTTTCAAAGCCTCCCACCTATCCTGTGCATGTATCACCGGGATTCAATCTCAAGCTGCAGTGAAGCTCCATGGGGTCTTTCTGTCCAGTCGCGGGTAACCTGCATCTTCACAGGTATTTCAATTTCACCGGGCCCCTCGTTGAGACAGTGCCCAAATCATTACGCCTTTCATGCGGGTCGGAACTTACCCGACAAGGAATTTCGCTACCTTAGGACCGTTATAGTTACGGCCGCCGTTCACTGGGGCTTCAGTTCGAAGCTTCGCTTGCGCTGACCTCTCTCCTTAACCTTCCAGCACCGGGCAGGCGTCAGCACCTATACTTCAGCTTTCGCTTTCGCAGGCACCTGTGTTTTTGGTAAACAGTTGCTTGGGCCTCTTTTCTGCCACCCTTTTCTGTTCCGGGGGTTTCTCCCTTTCGCCTACTCAGGGTCATCCTTCTCCCGAAGTTACGGATGCAATTTGCCGAGTTCCTTAACGAGGGTTTTCCCGCGCACCTTAGGATTCTCTCCCCGCCTACCTGTGTCGGTTTACGGTACGGGCGGATAATCGCTCGCCAGGAGTTTTTCTTGGC
>NZ_CP181256.1:1850000-2872500 GCF_047832375.1 Dialister sp.
TTTTTCCCAGTTCGTCAATGAGGGCCATGTGGAAATGGCCGAGTCCCTCTTTGCCCCAGTGGCTCCAGGCCCTTTCTCCTGCCAGCCCCATGGCGGCCATGGCGGCTGCTGCACTTTCCAGGGGGTGATCCGGATTGGCACCGCAAAAGGCACCAATCACCGTGGTGCACATACATCCGGATCCGGTGATCAGTGACATTTCCGGGCAGCCATTATGGATGAGTACAGTTTTCTTTCCATCTGTAATGATATCCACAGGTCCGCTGATAACGACAACGGTATGCCACTTTTCTGCTAATTCTCTCGCCATGGGAACCACTGTAATGTCAGATGATTCTCCTGCGTCCACGCCTTTTGTAAATGCCTTCCTGCCCCCAAGGGATGCGATTTCCGACATATTTCCCCGAACTACGGCCATGGAAACATTATCCATGATTTCTGCGGCCATCCGGTTCCGGAAAGGTGTGGCTCCGCAGCCTACGGGATCAAAAATCACCGGTTTGTGTCCGGCATTGGCACTGCGGCCGGCCATCATCATGGATTCTACTTTACTTACATTCAATGTGCCTATATTCAAAACGAGAGCAGAAGAAATAGAGGCCATGCTCCCTGCTTCATCAATGGCATCAGCCATCACCGGCGAAGCGCCAATGGCAAGGCACGCATTGGCGCAGTCATTAACGGTAACATAATTCGTAATATGATGGACCAGCGGATTCTTCTGTCTTACGTTATTTAAATAGTCTGAAAACTGCATGGTATATACTCCTTTTACTATTAAGCCCGATGAATGGGGACCTGCGACCGGAACAGCAGATGGTATAAAAAATGAGGAATTAGGAATGAGGAATGAGGAATGGTGGTGCGGCGCACAAATTATATAGCGCCGCAATATATATTTCTTACCCTTAGTTCTGGCCAACGGCCCAAATCCATATTCCTCTTCCTTGAGCCCAGGCGGAAGCCTTAGCCCTGGCTTCAGCCACAGTCCTTTCTTTACTTACACCCTCACCTTATTTGCCCATATTTTTGCGAGGCGGGCGCTCTTCTTGGTTCCGTAGCCATCTCGATAATAGTCTGATAGGACCTTGTAGAAATCTGTGTATCCTTCTGCCGCCAGCTGACGGGCCAGGAGGAATGCCTGCTTCGGATTTTCCTGATGCATGATTTCCCCATCCGTTGGACCGGGGCCCGCATAGTAACGCCAAAGGAGCTTCCGGGTGTTCAGGAGCCCTGATGCATAACCATTTTTTGCAGCCCTGATAAAATCTTTATCCTTCACTTCCAGGGCATCGCCGATATACAGGTACATCCGGGCAAGAACTGCCCAGGAATCATCATCACCGGCCCGGGCTGCTTTCTTGTAGTACTCTGCCGCCTTTTTCACTTTGATCTGGGAATCATCAAATATTTTGCCCAGTTTGTCTTTATTGGTATCCAGTTTATCCGGAGCCACTTCTTCCCTTGTTTCCTTTAAAAGGGCCGCTGCCTTCCTGCAATAAAAGTCAATGAGATTTTTGCGGCACAGGTCGCTGCCTGCTTTCATCCCCTGCTTCAGGAGGGTCACAAATTTCTTTTCATTTCCCTCTTCCCTGCTGATTCCGGCCAGGTCATCATAGGCATCTGCATATCCCAAAGATGCTGCCTGGTTCAGGTATTTGAGGGCCCTTTCTTTCTCCTCTTTTCCGGCTCCCGGATAGAGCTGGCCAGCCCGGTAGGAAACGCGGCCCGCTTCATAGCGGCCTCTTTTATCTCCCCGTTCATAGCCCTTCAGATACCAGGCTATGGCAAGATCGATATTTTTATGAACCCCGTCTCCGTTGGCGTACAAATTTCCCAGGGATCGGCAGGCCGACACACTGTCGTCATGAAAGGCCTGGCCATACAGTTCCAGTCCTCTTTTCACATTTACTTCGGTTCCTATACCATGGATGAAGCAGTCCGCTGCAATTTCACGACACAGGTTGTCCCCATGGACAGCACCCCGGAGAAACCAGGACAGGGCGGTTCTATTATTTTTCACCGGGTATCCGGGCTGTTCCTTGGCGCCCCGGTCCAGGTAAAGCTTACCGATTTCCGCATAGCTCTTGTATATACCGCCGGCAATGGCTTCTTTAAACCAGCTGATAGCAATATCCCGCACCTCCTCGGAATGGAGAGCATCTCCCATCATGAGGCGTCCGGCATAATAGGCCCCCTCTGCCAGTCCCTGCTGGTAGGATGCCGCATAATGATCGAAAGCTTCCTGGACATTGGCCCTTTTCCCATAGCCATACTCATACATCCGTCCTAAGTACAGAGTACTTGGACCGTGTCCCATTCCTGACAGGATTTCAAAACAGTCAAAGGCCTGGGCATATTCTTTTACTTTATAGAAATGGCGTCCCAGTTCAAAAAGTTCTTTTGCTCCCCGACTGCTTCCCTGCAGTACAGCCTCCTTGAAATAATCCTTCGCTTTCTCATAATTCCGAATGTGCTTGTACTGCATTCCCAATTCCAGCAGTTCCGACTTTGTCATATGGTCTGCTTCCCGTGTCATATATCTCACTTCCTCCATGAATTATATGGATTTCATTCCTTTTTATTGTATCACGTTACCCCATCTACCGTGGGCTTTGAGAAAAAAAGTTCAAACAAAAACAGGGATACTGCATACGGTATCCCTGCCAAGGCTTATCATATATTACTTATGTTTTCGTTCTACAAATGCCTTCAATTCTTCAAATCCCACACCTGTGGAACCAACGATACGATCCACCGGTTTTCCATCATGGAAGTAAATGAGTGTCGGAGTGGCGGTTACTTCAAACCGATCGGCCACATCCTTATCCTCTTCCACATTCACCCCATAAATAGGTACCGGTAAGGAATCAGCAATCTTTGCCATCATGGGACGCATCTTGCGGCAGTAACCACAGGTAGGCGAAGAAAATCCCAGAATCGCATCACCCTCGGCTATGACCTTATTTACATTGTCCATACCTGAAATCGGACCCATCATAGAAATCACTCCTTTTGATATGCATATATTTAACTTACTCTATATTTATTATATACGTCTCATCGAATACAGTCAATATGCAAAAAAATGAAATTACTAATAGGGCTGTGGATGAGGCTTGGTCTTCGACCAAGGCCAGGGCTAAGTCTGCCGCCTGGGCTCAAGGGGGAGAATTATGGATTTGGGCCTCTGGCCAGAGTCCGGCTTACTGATTGCTCCATACAGCTGAATGGGGCTGAAGGTGGCAGGTGAGCATCGCATCGCTTGCTCACCGAGTTGTGGATGCTTCGCACCGGGGATATGAGATTGACCAGCCTGCGGCGCCCATCAGATTCCTACCGCTAACCTCAGCCCCATTCGCATAGACGGCGAACAGCTATCAGCTTACCGTGAGTCAGCCGCTCTGCGGCATCCATCCTGCGCCTTTGGCGCGGCCCTTCTCCAAGGGCCTGCATTCTTAGAGAATGTCTGACATTTCAATGATCACAATTACGATGCATATTGGCTGCAAAACGGGTAATGCCCTGTCAGCAGCAGCGGATAACAGTCAACTCCCGTTGGGTAGAACTCACCGATATTCTTACAAAGCGGCATAAAAAAAGACCACTTCCGTGGTCCTGTCATAGTTGGTGGAGATGAGGGGAGTCGAACCCCTGTCCAAAAAGCCTGTCCCATAAATTTCTCCGAGTGCAGTTACTGTTTGAGATTTAAGCAAAGTATCGTACAGGAACAAACTGCCTTTGCCGATTTCGGAATTGGTTTCCCTCGGAAGTCCCGAACATCCTTCTCCGGTATCCTATTGATTGATGTCAGCCTGGAGTCATAGGAAAACGCCAGGGGACATTAGCAGATCAGGCTGCTAAAGCAAAATCACGTTTTGCGTTTAAGTTTTTCCACCGTTTTACGGGGTAGATGGAATCCCGACTCGCTGTTTATGAACCAGAATCTCCTGTCGAAACCGGTACATCCCCTTATGGGTGTATTACATTATAAACGATAGATAGAAGAATGTCAAAGCGTATGTATGGAGCTGAGGGTGGTGGGTGAACTACAAGTGATATTGTCTCAAGTAACCACAAATGAAAATGTCCCAGTCATGGTACAATCTCATCACAATCTTAACGCAAGTGATGGGAGGAATTTTTATCAGAAAGGTTGAATTAACGATGGACGAGCAGTTCAAATATGAAACAATCAAATCTCTTGTTGCTCATCCAGATGGCAACAAGCTTGCAGCAGCAGTCCGGCTGGGGTGCACTGTCCGCACCGTGAACCGGTTAATCCTGCGCTATCGTCAGGAAGGTAAAGCAGCATTTGTCCACGGGAACAGGGGTAGACAACCCGTAACAACACTTCCAGCCTCACTCAGAGAAAAAATTGTGGCTCTTTACCAGAATGAGTACTATGGCGCCAATTTTACCCACTTTACCGAACTTCTGGACAGACATGAGAATATCCATGTCTCTGTTTCCTCTGTAGCCTCCATTCTTGAGGCAGCCTTTATTCTCTCTCCTAAGGCTACACGGGCCAAAAGAAAACGGATCAGGAGGAAATTGGAAGCAATGAAAAGCAACACGAAATCCAGAAAAAAGCAGATGGAAATACAAGTCAATCTTGTGGCTGCTGAAGATGCCCACAGCCGGCGTCCACGGCATGCTTACTTTGGGGAACAGCTGCAGGGTGATGCCACTCCATATGAATGGGTCCCCGGGAAGATCTGGCATCTCCACCTCTTCATTGATGATGCTACTGGCATCGTGACTGGCGGCTATTTTGACACCCAGGAGACCCTGAACGGCTATTACCATGTCCTCTGGCAGACTCTCAAAGATTACGGAATCCCTGTGGAAATCTTCACGGATAAACGCACTGTGTTCATTTACAAACAAAAAGGATCCCCGTCCATCGACGAGGATACCTATACGCAGTTCGGTTACGCTTGCAGGCAACTGGGGATACACCTTGAGTCAAGCAGCGTACCACAGGCCAAAGGCCGGGTTGAGCGGCTCAATGAGACGCTGCAGTCGCGCCTGCCGATTGAGCTGAGACAGGCAGGCATCACGACTATTGCAGACGCCAATGAATTCCTCAAGTCCTACCTAAAAGAATTCAATGCGAAGTTTGCACTTCCCCCCAATAGTACCAAATCAGCTTTTGTGACGCAACCGTCAGATGAGAGGATCAACCTGATACTGGCTGTACTTACAGGCCGTACGGTAGACAGAGGCCACTGCATCCGTTTCCAGCGTCAGTACTATCGTATGCTTGATTCAGAAGGCCATCAAGTGCATTATGCCAGCGGAACCAAAGTACTAGTCATACGGGCTTTCAACGGCGAACTCTACTGCAGTGTTAACGATACCAGTATCTACGCGCTGGAAGCCATCCCTTTGCGCCAGAAGAAATCTCCTGAGCTTGATGCTGACTATACCAAGCCAAAGCCTCAGAAACACTGGATTCCACCGATGAGTCACCCATGGAAGCAGGCATCTTTCCGTCATTACGTCCTTACAAGACCGCATCATTCCAGACAAGATCCAGAAGAACTTGCATCGCGTAACATATTTTAGTAACATACTAGCCTAACCACTCAAAATAGCCCCACTATTGCGGGGCTATTAAATGACAATTCTCGGGACATTTTCAAAAATGCTTGACAAGCGTATGTATGGAGCTGAGGGTGGTGGGTGAACATCGCTCCGCTCGTTCACCGGGTTGTGGGCGCTGCCGCGCCGGGGGCATAAGGTAGGATAGCCGCAGAAGGCGGCGATAGAACCTTATGCCCCCGCTTTGGGAAGGCGCCAGCCTGTCCAAAGCTACAACCCGGTTGGCTAGCGCAACGATGCCAACCCACAACCTTTAGCCCCATACATACGCTTGTGCTCAACACTCACTCATCAGTCCCCACAATATCCCTATACACCGGGCGGCCACCCAGGGGCTCTGCGGTGCGGATGGCATCCAGGATAGCGAGGCGGATGGCTTCTTCTGCCAGGTAGCCCACGGTGTCCACCGGTGCTTCCACTTCTCCGGAGGCCATGGTGAAAACGGTGTCTCCATCCATGGTGGTATGGACAGGACGGATGGCCCGGGCGTAGCCATCATGGGCCATGCCGGAAACAGCCCGGCACTCTGCTTTCGTCAGTTTTGCGTTCGTCATGACGCAGCCGATGGAGGTATTGGTTCCCATATTTCGCTTATATCCATGCATCATGAGATCATGGGATGAAATAATAGTCCTGTCATCCTTATCCAATGCCCCGGCCAGAACTTTTTCTCCGTCATAAATTTCTCCGCATGCGTTAACCGCCATATAGGCCCCCACATACAGACCGCCGGGCAGACTGAATTCTGCATAGCCTGCCCCGCTTTTCATGGCATGGGCAAAGCCCGTCAGCTTTCCTACGGTAGCCCCCGTGCCTGCCCCATAGCAGCCCACTGGAAATGTATCAGAAGCCTTCTTTGCGGCTTCATATCCCATTGACAGATCCGGGAAAGCATGGTGGCTTCCGATGGTCAAGTCAAAGAGCACAGCACCGCAGACAATGGGCACAAAAATCCCCGGTCCCGCCGGAAATCCGATTTTCTTTTCCGCAAGGTACCGCATGACTCCGGAATCCGATTCCAGACCGAAGGCAGAACCGCCGGAAAGAACGACGGCATGGATTTGCTGGACCGTTTTTTCCGGACTCAAGAGATCCGTTTCCCGGGTCCCCGGAGCGCAGCCTCGTACATCGACGCCGGCAGAAGCGCCCCCAACCGGTGCCAGGATCACCGTCACCCCGGTGAGTCCTTCCCTGTCTTCTGCCGTGCCTATCGTAAATCCCGGTACATGAATCGTTCTATATTCCAAGATGGCCTCCTATAATACAAAGGTGACTGAAGGGTAAGCCCTGCGGGCAAGTGGCTCAGGGGAAATGGCCTACGGCCAAGGGGAAGGTGCGGCGCACAATTCATAGAGCGCCGCAGGGTATATAGCTTGCGGCTTCGCCGCTAAATACATAATTCGTGCCGCTATATAATTCTGTCGCGGCACACCTTCCCCTCGGGCGAAGCCCGTTACCCTTCAGCCACCTGAGCCACTTTAGCCACCTTATAACAATTATTGAACGCAAAAACTATCGAATTACCTGTATTTAACCTTCATTCCCTTTTACGGGCCATGGCGAGGCAGAGCTTCATGTCCTCCGGCAAAGGAGCTTCGAAGTGCATGGGCTCGCCGGTGACGGGGTGCTTCAGGTCCAGGGTCCAGGAATGGAGGGCCTGTCCTTCAATGGGAAAATGGTCCTTCTTCCATCCATAGAGTGGATCATTCACCACGGGGTGGCCGATATGGGCCATGTGGACTCGAATCTGGTGAGTCCGTCCGGTCTCCAGTTTCAGTTCCAGATAGGAATAGGACGGCATGAATTCCAGCACCCGATAGTGGGTCACCGCCGGCTTTCCGGTCTTTGGTTCCACGTCCCATTTCATCCGGTCCTTTGTACTCCGTCCCAGGGGCAGCCGGATGACTCCTGTATTGCCTTCCATCTGTCCGTGAACCAGGGCCACATAATGGCGCTGGGCCTCATGGGATGCGATTTCTTCTTTCAGTACAGGGAAAGCGCGGGCAGATTTCGCCGCCACCATGACTCCGGAGGTATCCTTGTCCAGCCGATGGACGATGCCCGGACGGATGGGGTCCTCCGATGCCTGGAACAGGCTGTCTCCACAATGGTAAAGGAGGGCATTCACCAGGGTACCGTCAGGATTTCCGAATCCCGGATGTACCACCATGCCCCTTTCCTTATTAATGACAATCATATCATCGTCTTCATAGAGAATATGGAGGGGAAGATTCTGGGGTACCAGTACCAGTTCTCCCTTTTCTTCCCAGGAGAAGGTAATGGTTTCCCCCGATTTCACATGGTAATTGGCCCGTACCATGCGCCCCGGCTCCAGCACCGCCTTTCCTTCCTTAATCCATTTCTGTACTTCAGAACGGGTAAGGCCCGATGCCTCCTTCAGGACCTGGTCCAACCGAAGGCCCTCTTCTTTTTCTGTGATATGGCAGGTAATCCGATTCATGAGCTGTGTCTCCAAAAATAAAAAGCAATGAGCCCTACACCCAGGCAGATAAAAATATCCGCCACATTGAATATGGGCCAGATACGGAAATCAAAGAAATCAATAACTTCGCCAATCCGGACACGGTCGATGGCATTTCCCAGGGCGCCGCCAAGAAGAAGGCTAATGGCCAGGGGAAAATAGGCCGGTTTCTCCGGAATTTTCTTTCGCATAATAAAAAAGGCAGCGTACAGGACCACCACAATGGCCAGAAAGAACCAGTCTTTGTGGGGCAGCAGTCCAAAGGCAGCACCGGGGTTCAAGATGTAGGTCAGGTGAAATACATTCTTAATAATTGGAATGGTCTCGCCCAGTTCCATATGGGTCTGCACGATCCACTTCACCAGCTGGTCCAGCAGGGCCGCTGCTAATGCAATCAGTAATGTTTTCATAAATTCCTCCTGGCTTGTATTATAGCATATGGAAAGTGGGCGGTGGGAAAGGTGGATGAGTTCATTCCCCAACCGAATGAAATGGGGCTAAGGGTGGTAGGTGAACGTCGCTTCGCTTGTTCACCGGGTTGTAGCTGCCTGCCAAGGCTGACGCCTTGGCGCAGCAGGGACATAAGGTGCTATGGCTGCCAAAAGGCAGCGAATCCACCTTATGCCCCCGGCGCGCAGCGCCCACAACCTTTAGCCCCATTCATGGGATTGAGCAATACCTCCACATAGAATAAAAGCGGCGAAGGAATCCATTTTCCTTCACCGCTCTTACAATCATATGAAATCAGTAATTCACAAAGACCTCTACGTTCCGTCTTCCGAAATTGTAGCATTCCTCGAATGTTTCCATGCACAGGTCGATGCGGTCGCCAATGATGGCGCCGCCAGTATCTGCTGCCACCGCTTCACCGTATCCGGGGATGTATACGGAGGATCCCAGAGGAATGACCCTGGGGTCAACGGCTACAGTCCCATGACCGGCCCGGGTGCCAGTGGCCGTAATGCCGAATCCACCGCCATCGGTGGGATGGTAGGCCGTAGCGCTCATATTCCGGACATACCCCTTCGTTCCTTCCATGTCACCGGTCTTGGCAATTCCCGGCGTTCCTTGGCTGAGGATTTTGACATTGCCCGCTTCCGCCCGGATGACTTTTCCGTCGGAAATGTATTCTTCCATTTCCACTTCCCGTTTTCCCTGGGTTCCTTCCTGGACGATTTCCATCTGTCCCGGCGCCAGGGTGCTATCATACCAGCTGTTATACCGGACCGGAATTGATTCTACCCGGTTCACCACCCGGGAGGTATAGGGAACCACATGGATCTGCATACCCTGGGTGACTTTCATCATGCCGTCTTCAATGGGCATCATTTTCTTCCAGTCAAAGCCGGCCTCGTTCACCACGCCCTGCACGGTCTGCTTCGTAGTATATACAGTCTTTGCACGGTTTCCGGATACAATGGTCACGGGCTTTGCCCTTTCCACCACCACCACAGATCCATCCCGTACATCGTCTCCGCTGGTCCAGTATTTGTCATAAGCATTTAAAACCACGTCGGACTCATTCAGTACCTGTTTGAAGTTAGTTGCATTGGTGGTAATGACTTTTTTCTGACTGCCATCATACACGGTTACCGTCTTGTCCTCGCCGTTCATGCCAAACCCGAGGGCCAGAGACAGGTCCGCCTGGGCAGCCATGGAAAAGAGGAGCAGGGAGCAGGTAACCGCTTTCACTGCTTTCTCAAAGGTTCTATGTTTCATATGACTTCACTCCTATGGCAGTCATTCTACCATAGAGAGACTTTTTGTCAAATTTACGTTGGTTTACATTCTATACGTACTTTATATATTCCGTATTTATCGAGTTACTTGTGGATACCTCCTACGAATTATTGAAAAATACAATAGATACTTTCAATCATGAAATACTTATTATTTTCATATTCTATCGGATATAGGCAGATTCATTTATTGTCAATTCTGTCTTGTTCCAATGGACTTTAGAAAAGAATGAGTATATTCGATGATGGAAACAGTACGGTTTTCTCGAAAGTTTCACTTCTTCCCCTGTTTTTGCATCAGTTGATTGTCAACTGCATATTCCATAATATCATACTTGGAGATAGGCTCTTTTTGGCCCATGTTTTTACATTTTAAAACATACGTTTTCTTCAGATTCCGGTATGTGTGGGAGAAAATGATGCAAAACAGGGTCATTTAAATAAGCCAGTCCCAAAAGTGCATTCAATTACCGCTTAAAGTGGATAGCTATGCACTTCCCTCTTCGAGCGGAATTCCGGATTTCCGGAAATAAAAAAAGCTGTGAAGAACGCCCTGTTCTTCACAGCTTTTATAAATTATCAGTTACCGTTTACCAAAGACCGGTACATAGGGTTCCATTTTCTGGGCCAGTGTCATTTCGGCTTCTTTATCCCGTTCTTCCGCCAGCTCCTGGAAACGGGCCTGGGCAGCCACTTTGTGGTCCGGCGCAATGACCTTCTTCCAGGTACCGTCGGACTGCATGATGTGGGCCTTCTGGTTGTCCGCCAGTTCCAGGTTCACCATATCCTTCAGCCTCTGGCAGAGGTCCTTATCTTTCACCGGAATCATCAGTTCCACCCGGTCGTTCAGGTTTCTGGGCATCCAGTCAGCGCTGCCGATATAGAACTCTTCCCGTCCACCGTTCAGGAACCAGAATACCCGGCTGTGTTCCAGGAAACGGCCCACCAGGCTTCTGACTGTGATATTATCGCTGACACCGGGAATACCGGGGATAATGACGCAGATGCCGCGGACGATGAGTTCAATCTTCACGCCTGCCCGGGATGCTTCATAGAGTTTGGCAATAATTTCCTTATCGAGAAGGGAGTTCATCTTGGCCACAATACGGGCCGGTTCCCCCTGAAGAGCAAAATGGATTTCCCGATCAATGAGCTCCATGCACCGCTGCCGGAGATTAATGGGGGCTACGATAAAGGAGTCCCAGATTGGCGGGTCAGAATAGCCGGAAAGGAGGTTAAAGAAGGCGGTAGCATCGGTACCGAAACGGTCGTTGCAGGTAAAGATACCAAGGTCCGTATACAGTTTGGCGGTGGAGGCATTGTAGTTCCCTGTGGCCACATGGACATAGCGGCGGATACCGTCCTTTTCCCTGCGGATGACAAGGGTACACTTGGAATGGGTCTTCAGCCCCACCAGCCCATAAATGACGTGGGCCCCTGCCTTTTCGAGTCTCCGGGCCATGAGGATGTTATTGGCTTCATCAAAACGGGCCTTTACTTCCATGAGCACTGTGACCTGTTTCCCATTCTGGGCTGCCTTCTCCAGGGCCTGGATAATGGGACTCGAAGAGGATACGCGGTACAGGGTCTGCTTGATGGCCAGCACATTGGGATCAGAAGCGGCGGAAGCCACGAAATTCACGACGGAGTCATCGAAGGACTCATAGGGAAGATGGACGAGCAGGTCCTTTTCCCGGATCATATCGAAAATGTTGTGCTTGTTTTCCCGTTCCATCTGGATCATGGACCAGGGCTTATGGGGATGGGCTTCCGGATACCGCAGGTTATCGTACCCCTTGATACCGCAGAAGGGGAAAAATGCCGTCACATCCAAGGGGCCATCTATTTCATACATATCTTCGGGGCCAAGGTTCATTTCGGACGTCATGAAGCGGCGCATGAAACGGCTGGTGCCCCGTTCGAATTCCAGGCGCACCGCTTCCCCGCGCTGTCTCTTTTTCAGCTGTTTTTCCACTTCCACCACCAGGTCCTGGGCATCTTCTTCGTCCAGGTTCAGGTCCGCATCCCTGGTAATACGGAAAGGTCTTGCTTCAAGAAGGTCAAAGCCAATGAACAGGCGGGCCGCAAAATGGCAGAGCACCTCTTCCAGGAACACAAAATCATGGCGTCCCGGACGGTCTTCGCTGTCCGGCAGTCGAATGATCCGGGGGAGCACCGACGGTACCGGTACGATGGCTGTTTTTACATCGATATCATTTTCTTCATCCAGCGTCATGTCCCGTTCATTCCGTTCCAGAAGCATGGCAATATTCAGGCTTTTGGAAGCGAGGAATGGGAATGGATGGGAGGAGTCTACCGCCATCGGTGTGACTACCGGGAAAATTTCCCTTTCAAAATAATCATCCAGCCAACGCTGCTGCCTCGGTGTGGCATTCCCGGGGCGGATGAAATAGAGTCCCTCCGATTCCAGTTCCTTCAGAATCATCTTCAGGTACCGATACTGCCTTGCCACCAGGCGCTGGCAGGTATCGGAAATAGCCGCCAGCTGTTCCTCCGGCGTCATGTTGGCGATATCCCGGCGTTTCACACCATTTTCCTTCTGGTGCTTCAGGCCAGCCACGCGAATCATGAAAAATTCATCCAGGTTCGAGCTGGTGATGGCAAGAAATTTCAACTTTTCCAGGAGTGGATTGTTCGGATCCACCGCTTCCTGGAGAACCCTTCTGTTAAACTGGAGCCAGGACAGTTCCCTGTTCAGGTAAAACCGGTAATTCTTTACGTCCACGTCCATAGTTACCTCCGCTCAAGTCTGGCTTCCATGCCAAAAATATTTTCAAAGAATTCTTTTTCTTTATCAAACATCCACGTTTCCAAAGCCGTATTCTCATTGCTTTCATATTCGATGAGAAGGGCATCCTTCGTGATCCGGGCAGTCACATCTTTCAGCTTCTGCTTCCTTGACATGTCCATGGCCCGGACAAGCCGGAAAATGGCGATCAGCTTCAGCGCCGTCATCTTGGAATCATCCGGAAGAATCCGGAATGGCTCATCATCGTCATTGGGCATGCCTTTATGGTCGTAATAAACGATGCAGGCCACGATATCCTTTTCCTTATCGGAAATACCGAAAATATCGGTGCCCCGCACCATGCTCCAGGCATGGGCGGAAGAACCGAGAAGGTTCACATATTTCCCGATCTGATAAAGGATAATGGCCATGCGCAGCAGGAACTCATCCCGTTCATTGAGGCCATTATACTGGTCAAAGGCCCGAATAATATGGTAGCTGTAGAGCTCCATGGCCTTTGCGTGTTCCGGTTCATAGTAGTAAGACGCCGCAATGGACCGGGTCAGTTCCAGGTTCTGGGCTCTCATGTACAGCAGGGCCGGATCCTTCGTCTTCTGGGCACCATAAAAAATGCTGGCCGCCTCTGCAAAGGTCATACCCATCATGACTGCATTTTTTACAGGTACATTATTGAGGATTTCCTGGTAAATATGGATGGTCGGCGTTACGACGGACGCCAGGGACTCGTTGATGTGGTACTTCTGCATGGTCATGGACGTAGAAAGGGCTCCCGCCTCTTCATAGAACCGGGTAATCTTCTCCGGCTTCACTTCAATGACGCCGGCACCGATTTTAACGTTCATGAGCCGTCCCACAATGCGGGCCTCCCGGCCGGACAGGATGACCGTATCAATTTTATATTTCCGAACCGTCACCCACAGGGGCTCCATGATGGCATGGATATATTCACTCAGGGCTTCCGGGAAATTGATGGAGTCCCGCTGGTTCATCTTAAAGGTTTCCAAAAGGCGGAGTGTACCGATATGCACATTATGCTGGTAGCAGAGGGAGCCCCTTTCCCATACCGTCAGCCCCACGCAGCCTGAAGTGATGTCCACAAAGAGGAAATTATTCCCAAGCCGGCTTGCATTGGCCTTGTTGTACTGCTTGAACTGGTACTGGAGGCCAAAATGCTTGAAGTAGATTTCCTGGGGCATATCCACCACCTGCACGTTGAACCCCGTATTCACACGGATCAGGTCGATAATGGAGCGGCAGTTTTCCGCTTCCCGAAGAACCGCTGTCGCATAGACCGCATACACCTTGACCTGGTAGTCAAGGAGCAGCTGCTTTAATCCTTCCAGCATACCGCAGAGTTTCTTGATGGAAGGGAAAGACAGCTTTTTATGAATAAACACTTCTTCCCCGAATGACGTATCCTTGCGGACCGATTCAATCACCCGGATATCTTTCACATTGTTATACTGCACAATGCGCATGGAAAGATTGGATGATCCGATATGGATAATCCCGTAAATGAGTGGCTTTTGCTCCGACATGGCGAGCCCCCGTTTCTGTAAAAATTGGCCGAAAGCAGCAAATGATTCCGGCAACACTCCATTACTAACCTTACACCTTACAGGTAAAGCCTTTGTAAAGGCAAAACCGGCACGCTGATTAAATCAGCACTATAAATTCTCCAATCATCGTTTATACCTTTACATTATTGTATCATATTCGATATTCAATGGGTAAAAAAATCACCGGGCCGGCAACTATGAATTCGCAGTAGTTTATAGTGGATATCCGTCGTTATCGCTGAATAAATAGACACAGAGTTATGGGTTACATGGGAAACTCCCTGTCAAAGGCTTCTGCCCGGGCGAAGTCCCATACAAAAAAACGCAAGCCGGATTGCTCCGACCTGCAGTCTTTTCTTACGAACGACTCAGTTTTCACTGCTGTAAGATCTGAATTTCAGGAAATACCCCAAAATGATGAGCATGCACACCAGGCCTGCTGCATCGCCGAGAATACCATTTCCTGTGATTCCGTCTACCAGATAACCAACCACACAGCTTACAGCCACTACGATGACATAAGGGATCTGGGTGGAAACATGGTCTATATGATGGCATTGGGCACCCGCCGACGCCAGAATGGTGGTATCGGAAATTGGGGACACATGGTCGCCGCCTACAGAACCGGCGAGAACTGCCGCCACAGTCATAATCATGAGATGGGTATCATTAGATACAATAGCCAGAACGATAGGAATCAGGATCCCGAAGGTGCCCCAGGATGTACCGGTAGCAAAGGCAAGTCCAATAGCCACAAGGAAGAACAGCGCCGGCAGCAGAATGGCAATGGTTGCATTGTTGGAAACCACGCTTCCCACATAGCCGCCGATATTCAGATAATCCTTGCCCACGATGCCGGACAGTGTCCAGGCCAGGGAAAGAATCATGATGGCCGAGGTCATCTGTTTGAATCCCTCCACAAAGCAGCTGCAGAAAGTGCTGAAGTTCAGGACTTTTCTCGGAATATACAGGGCAAATGTAAATACCAGGGCAATGAAGGACCCGATAACAAGGCCCCTTGCGGATTCGCAGTTGGCAAATGCTTCGGCTACCCCCTTGCCTTCCAGAATACCACCGGTATAGAGCATTCCGAAGATACATCCGCCAATCAGGACAACCAGCGGGAGAATGAGGTCAATAATTTTCCCATTTCCTACGGGTACATTATTTTCATCATCCGCATATTCCGCCGGAATGACCAGTGTGCCGCCACTTTCCTTTTCAAACTTAGCCATCCGGGAGAAATCTTTGCCGGACCAGATCAGGATTGCCATGAAAATAATGGTCAGCCATGCGTAAAGATTCAGTGGAATCGTCTCAAGAAACAGGGCAAATCCATCGATGGAACTTCCTTCAGGCAGAGAGGAAGTCACTGCAGCTGCCCAGCTGGATACAGGCGCAATGATGCAGACCGGAGCTGCCGTAGCATCGATAATGTAAGCAAGCTTTGCACGGGTAATCTTGAACCGGTCCGTTACCGGTCTCATGACAGTACCCACGGTGAGGCAGTTAAAATAATCATCGATAAAAATAAGGATACCCAAAAGCATAGTAACAAAAAGGGCACTTCGTTTCCCCTTAATGGTCCTTGCCGCATAATCCCCATAGGCCTGGGAGGCGCCGGACTTCTGGATTGCCGCCACCATAATTCCCAGAAGGACAAGGAAAACAAGGATATATACATTGCTTCCCACCTTGTCCGACATGATTTTAAACATAGTATCAATAGCACCGAGTACACTGAACCCGGCAAACATGAAGGCACCGATAAAGATACCAATAGCCAGGGACATGTACACTTCCTTTGTCGCCAGTGCCAGGATAATGGTGACCACCGGCGGTACAAGGGACCATACCGTTTGAGACATATTACATCCACCCTCTCTACTTTCAGCAGCTTCCCATACTGCCAAAATCATTTTTTGTTTATTATAACCCGTTTGGTCCATCATGTCACTATGCAGATGCAAAATTGAAAACATTACTATGAACCACAAGTGATATTGTCTCAAGTAACCACAAATGAAAATGTCCCAGTCATGGTATAATCTCATCACAATCTTAACGCAAGTGATGGGAGGAATTTTTATCAGAAAGGTTGAATTAACGATGGACGAGCAGTTCAAATATGAAACAATCAAATCTCTTGTTAATCATCCAGATGGCAACAAGCTCGCAGCAGCAGTCCGGCTGGGGTGCACTGTCCGCACCGTAAACCGGTTAATCCTGCGCTATCGTCAGGAAGGTAAAGCAGCATTTGTCCACGGGAACAGGGGTAGACAGCCCGTAACAACACTTCCAGCCTCACTCAGAGAAAAAATTGTGGCCCTTTACCAGAATGAGTACTATGGCGCCAATTTTACCCACTTTACCGAACTTCTGGACAGACATGAGAATATCCATGTCTCCGTTTCCTCTGTAGCCTCCATTCTTGAGGCAGCCTTTATTCTCTCTCCTAAGGCTACACGGGCCAAAAGAAAACGGATCAGGAGGAAATTGGAAGCAATGAAAAGCAACACGAAATCCAAGAAAAAGCAGATGGAAATACAAGTCAATCTTGTGGCTGCTGAAGATGCCCACAGCCGGCGTCCACGGCATGCTTACTTTGGGGAACAGCTGCAGGGTGATGCCACTCCATATGAATGGGTTCCCGGGAAGATCTGGCATCTCCACCTCTTCATTGATGATGCTACTGGCATCGTGACTGGCGGCTATTTTGACACCCAGGAGACCCTGAACGGCTATTACCATGTCCTCTGGCAGACTCTCAAAGATTACGGAATCCCTGTGGAAATCTTCACGGATAAACGCACTGTGTTCATTTACAAACAAAAAGGATCCCCGTCCATCGACGAGGATACCTATACGCAGTTCGGTTACGCTTGCAGGCAACTGGGGATACACCTTGAGTCAAGCAGCGTACCACAGGCCAAAGGCCGGGTTGAGCGGCTCAATGAGACGCTGCAGTCGCGCCTGCCGATTGAGCTGAGACAGGCAGGCATCACGACTATTGCAGACGCCAATGAATTCCTCAAGTCCTACCTAAAAGAATTCAATGCAAAGTTTGCACTTCCCCCCAATAGTACCAAATCAGCTTTTGTGACGCAACCGTCAGATGAGAGGATCAACCTGATACTGGCTGTACTTACAGGCCGTACGGTAGACAGAGGCCACTGCATCCGTTTCCAGCGTCAGTACTATCGTATGCTTGATTCAGAAGGCCATCAGGTGCATTATGCCAGCGGAACCAAAGTACTAGTCATACGGGCTTTCAACGGCGAACTCTACTGCAGTGTTAACGATACCAGTATCTACGCGCTGGAAGCCATCCCTTTGCGCCAGAAGAAATCTCCTGAGCTTGATGCTGACTATACCAAACCAAAGCCTCAGAAACACTGGATTCCACCGATGAGTCACCCATGGAAGCAGGCATCTTTCCGTCATTACGTCCTTACAAGACCGCATCATTCCAGACAAGATCCAGAAGAACTTGCATCGCGTAACATATTTTAGTAACATACTGGCCTAACCACTCAAAATAGCCCCACTATTGCGGGGCTATTAAATGACAATTCTCGGGACATTTTCAAAAATGCTTGACATATGCAGATGCAAAATTGAAAACATTACTGATGGTTACCCCTGCTGTCAGAGTAATCAAAGTGGTCTAAGAAAATGGCTTATTTATCAAATTGCGGTTTATCGAGCTGTTGTATCATGCGCTGATAGGTAGCGTCATTCGCACGGAGCTTCTAGCTTCTAGCGGCTAGCTTCTAGGAAAGCTGGCCAGCCTACGGCACGAATGACTGAAGAAAAGAAAGCGCCGCAGGCGGATCATCCTTCCTAACAGCTAGCCGCTAGAAGATAATATGAAATGACCTCCCCAGTTTGATGTATATGCCCAAATTTCGGTAAAATATAGTTGCAAGGCCAATTTTACGAGAACAGGATCATATTTTCTCAACCAAGGAGGTCATCATGTCTTATTCTAGCACATTTACGTCCCCGATCCCATTCGTTTATGTTGGTATCGACACCCATACCGAAAACTATACGATGGCTGCTGTCGTTAATCAAATGTCTCCTGCCGGTGAAATTATTACGTTAGATCTTATTCCCCCTCGTAAACTTGGCCCTGCAGTAAAGAATGTGCTCCGGTTCATTGGTGATTGCAAAAAAGCCGTTAACAGAGAGTGCCATGTTATCTGTGGTTATGAAGCCGGGTTATTCGGTTATGGCCTTTACCGTAAGCTTATGGCAGCCAATGTAGATTGTATGGTAATAGCTCCTTCTTCTTTGAAGAAAAGCAGCAGAGATAAAAAATTCAAAAATGATTATATTGATTCAAGAGCGCTTGCCAATGCCATGGCGAAAAGTGAGTGTATTTCCATTTATGTCCCCGATGAGGAAGACGAATCCATTTTCCGCTATATCAGGATGCGTGACGACCATCAGGATATGGTTAAAGTCACTAAACAGCGGATAACTGCTTTTGTGCACCAGATGGGATTCCATTATAACCAGGGAGCTACCTGGACCCAAAAACATGTGAATTGGATTATGAGTCTCCCGCTGAGCGAATTGAATAAGGAAACATTGAGTGAGTATATGACAACTCTGCTTACCCTCCAGCAGAAGCTGGAAGATCTGGATGTCAGGATTAAGTCATTTGCAATGCAGAAAAAGTATGCAGCTAATGTCAATAAACTGCGCTGTTTCCTTGGAATAGAATATGGCTTTGCACTTCGTTTAATTGTAACTATTGGCGATTTCAAGCGCTTTCCTACAGCAGGCCATTTTGCGTCCTTTTTGGGACTTACCCCAACTGAACACTCCAGTAATGAAGATGGCAACTATGGCAGCATTTCAAAAGCCGGAAATATTGTTTTGAGGAAGAAGCTGATTGAAGCAGTCTGGTCCGGCTTTTCACGGGGGCGGCCCGGATACAAGAGCAGGGCTTTGAGAAAACGGCAGGAAGGATGCTGTGCATCAGATATTCATTATGCGGACAAAGCAAACAGAAGACTTCGCGTAAGGTTCAGAGACAAGATTATGAAAGGGAAAAACAGTAATGTTGCTGCTACTGCCGTTGCCCGGGAATTCAGTGGCTTTATTTGGGGAATGATGACTGGACACACTGCTGACGTTATTCGTAAAAAAGCTTGACATCGCACGCATAGTTCTCTGAGTTAGACAGCAAGCATAAAAATACAGTCGAAGGGAGATGATTAAAAGGTGAATAGCGGTTTGGACAATATTAAGGGAGAGCTTTGAGTTAAGAGAGGCTGGGTTATCCTAGTGCTAGCTCTTATGAAATGACCTTTGTCAAGACCCCAAGCATGCCAAATATTCTTGCCAATAAGACTAGTTGCAAGATGTAATGGAATTAAATCGGTTTGGGAAAATTTGAACTTTACATGGAGCGGCTCATGTGATAGCCTGCTTCCTCTATGGCCATATTTTTTCGGCCCCTTGGCTTGGAAATCACATGAGCAGGGGCTCCATGTCAAGTTCAAATTGGTATGCGGGTTCCAGGCAATAGCTGCCTGAACAACATGGAGGAAGAGCTTTGCAGATTATTCCGGGGCTTGATCAGTCTCTTATACGTGGATTAACAGGTCAATGATTTCGCCGCGGGTTCCTTCAATCTTTTATTTGGAATCATGCCTATGCATGTCCTGCAAAGCTAGCACTAGGATAACCCAGCCTCTCTTAACTCAAAGCTCTCCCTTAATATTGTCCAAACCGCTATTCACCTTTTAATCATCTCCCTTCGACTGTATTTTTATGCTTGCTGTCTAACTCAGAGAACTATGCGTGCGATGTCAAGCTTTTTTACGAATAACGTCAGCAGTGTGTCCAGTCATCATTCCCCAAATAAAGCCACTGAATTCCCGGGCAACGGCAGTAGCAGCAACATTACTGTTTTTCCCTTTCATAATCTTGTCTCTGAACCTTACGCGAAGTCTTCTGTTTGCTTTGTCCGCATAATGAATATCTGATGCACAGCATCCTTCCTGCCGTTTTCTCAAAGCCCTGCTCTTGTATCCGGGCCGCCCCCGTGAAAAGCCGGACCAGACTGCTTCAATCAGCTTCTTCCTCAAAACAATATTTCCGGCTTTTGAAATGCTGCCATAGTTGCCATCTTCATTACTGGAGTGTTCAGTTGGGGTAAGTCCCAAAAAGGACGCAAAATGGCCTGCTGTAGGAAAGCGCTTGAAATCGCCAATAGTTACAATTAAACGAAGTGCAAAGCCATATTCTATTCCAAGGAAACAGCGCAGTTTATTGACATTAGCTGCATACTTTTTCTGCATTGCAAATGACTTAATCCTGACATCCAGATCTTCCAGCTTCTGCTGGAGGGTAAGCAGAGTTGTCATATACTCACTCAATGTTTCCTTATTCAATTCGCTCAGCGGGAGACTCATAATCCAATTCACATGTTTTTGGGTCCAGGTAGCTCCCTGGTTATAATGGAATCCCATCTGGTGCACAAAAGCAGTTATCCGCTGTTTAGTGACTTTAACCATATCCTGATGGTCGTCACGCATCCTGATATAGCGGAAAATGGATTCGTCTTCCTCATCGGGGACATAAATGGAAATACACTCACTTTTCGCCATGGCATTGGCAAGCGCTCTTGAATCAATATAATCATTTTTGAATTTTTTATCTCTGCTGCTTTTCTTCAAAGAAGAAGGAGCTATTACCATACAATCTACATTGGCTGCCATAAGCTTACGGTAAAGGCCATAACCGAATAACCCGGCTTCATAACCACAGATAACATGGCACTCTCTGTTAACGGCTTTTTTGCAATCACCAATGAACCGGAGCACATTCTTTACTGCAGGGCCAAGTTTACGAGGGGGAATAAGATCTAACGTAATAATTTCACCGGCAGGAGACATTTGATTAACGACAGCAGCCATCGTATAGTTTTCGGTATGGGTGTCGATACCAACATAAACGAATGGGATCGGGGACGTAAATGTGCTAGAATAAGACATGATGACCTCCTTGGTTGAGAAAATATGATCCTGTTCTCGTAAAATTGGCCTTGCAACTATATTTTACCGAAATTTGGGCATATACATCAAACTGGGGAGGTCATTTCATATTATCTTTGCAGGACATGCATAGGCATGATTCCAAATAAAAGATTGAAGGAACCCGCGGCGAAATCATTGACCTGTTAATCCACGTATAAGAGACTGATCAAGCCCCGGAATAATCTGCAAAGCTCTTCCTCCATGTTGTTCAGGCAGCTATTGCCTGGAACCCGCATACCAATTTGAACTTGACATGGAGCCCCTGCTCATGTGATTTCCAAGCCAAGGGGCCGAAAAAATATGGCCATAGAGGAAGCAGGCTATCACATGAGCCGCTCCATGTAAAGTTCAAATTTTCCCAAACCGATTTAATTCCATTACATCTTGCAACTAGTCTTATTGGCAAGAATATTTGGCATGCTTGGGGTCTTGACAAAGGTCATTTCATAAGAGCTAGCTGCCCCGTGTGAGTGACTCTACACGCAAGCATACTAACCGCCAAACCCAACAGCTCGACAAACTGAAATTGGTATTACACACCCTCCCTGCCACCATCCCATTGGAGCCCCACCAGTTATACCACACCAAAAAGCCCTGCCAACGTCAGGTTTTTCTGGCGTTATGCAGGACTTTCACTTATATGGACAGGTCCCCCCTTACGGGACCCTATTAACTATTACACCAATTTGCTGAAGTCACCCCAGCCATCGAAGAAAGCCAGCGTTTTCTTCAACTGGGCGATGCGGTTGTTCTTTACTGCTTCGTCCTTCACCATGACCATGACGTTATCGAGATAGTCATTGATAGGCTGTGTCAGTTCTTTCAGGTATGGCAGGGCATCGGCATAGCGGTACTCTTTGTAGAGCGGTTCCACGGAGGCCATAGCCTTTTCCAGGGCAGCTTCCAGGTTCTTTTCCGCATCTTCTTCGAAGAGTTCCGGATTCACGTCTCCCCCTTCCTTGCCCTTTGTAATATTGGCAAGGCGGGTGACGGCCTGGCGGAGATCCGTTTCTTCCTTCAGATGGCTGTCTGCCATGGCTTTTGCCTTGAGGAAGATGGCGTAAATATCATCCACCGGTCCGGCGAGAACGGCATCAATGATATCGTATTCGATACCATCATCGAGAAGGATGGCACGAATGCGCTGACGGAAGAAATCTTCCACCTGGGAGAGGACTGTTTTCTTCGTATCCTCTTCGCCCGGCAGCAGTTCCAGGGCCTTAGCAATGCCTCTCCGGATATCCCAGTGGATCTTGCCATCTACCAGGATATTCACGGCGCCGATGGTCTGGCGGCGCAGGGCAAAGGGATCCTGGGAACCCGTAGGAATGAGGCCACGGAGGAATGTGGCTGCCAGGTTATCCAGCTTATCTGCCAGGGACAGGGCGCGGCCGATGGATTCTTTCGGAAGAATATCGCCGGCAAAGCGGGGCATGTACTGTTCGAAAATGGCCTGTGCCACATTCGGCTTTTCCCCATCCAGCAGGGCATATTCCTTGCCCATTTCTCCCTGGAGTTCCGTGAATTCGGTGACCATACCGGTGGCCAGGTCGGACTTGGACAGGTAGGCTGCCCGGTCGGCATCCTTCATTTCTTCTTCCGTGAAGTTCCAGTCTTTTCCGATGGAGGCGGTCAGTTTCTGCAGGCGGTCTGCCTTGTCCCGCATATCGCCCATGCCTTCCTGGTAATTGATGCGGGTCAGGTCATCCCTGTGGCCTTCCAGTGTCTTCTTCCGGTCGTTTTCAAAGAAGAACTTCGCATCATCCAGACGGGCCCGGAGTACCTTTTCATTGCCGTGCTGTACGTTTTCCAGCGCTTTTGTCCCGCCGTTCCTGACAGTCAGGAAATAGGGCATCAGCGAGCCATCTTCGTTTCTTACGGGATAGTATCTCTGATGGTCCCGCATGGGGGTAACCACAGCCGGTACCGGGAGCTTCAGGAATTCATCATCAATCCGGCCATAGAGGGGCGTCGGATATTCGACGAGGTAATTGATTTCTTCCAGAAGGTCTGCATTATGCCATACGTGGCCACCCAGTTTTTCTGCGGTTTCCAGAAGGCCTTTTTTTATCATATCCCGCCGTTCATCCTGGTCCACGATGACGAAGGCTTTCCGCATATCTTCTTTATAGTCTTCCGGCCGTTCGATGGTGACCGGTTCCTTGCAGAGGAAGCGATGGCCCCGGCTCACGCGGCCGCTCTTTACATGGGCAAATTCCACCGGAATCACCTGGTCATCGGCCAGTGCCACGATCCAGCGGACAGGACGGATGAAATGGGCTTCTTCATTGGCCCAGCGCATGGAACGGGTGAAGTTCAGACCGGTAATGAGGGACAGGAACAGGTCCGGAAGCACGTCTTCCACCTTTTTGCCCTCATTCACCACATGGGCCCAGGTATAGTCCCCTTCTTTTACAAGCTGGGACGGGTCGATATGCTGGCCCCGGGCAAATCCCTGGGCAGCGCGGGTGGGGTTGCCATCGGCATCAAAGGCTGCCTTGATGGAGGGGCCCCTCTTTTTCACTTCTTCATCGGGCTGGCGGTCTGCCGCATTCTTTACGAGCACTGCCAGTCTTCTCGGTGTAGCATAAACCGTAATTTTCTCGAAGGAAATACGGTTTTCTTTAAATTTTGCATCGGAGAGGGCCCGGAGCTGGTCCACTACGCCGGACATAATATTGGCCGGCATTTCTTCTGTTCCGATTTCCAAAAGAAGATTCTTACTCATTTTCCTTCACTTCCTTTCAGCATGGGGAATCCCAATTCTTTACGTTTCTTCAGCCATCCCTTGGCACACATTCTTGCCAGGTTTCTTACCCGGGAAATATATTCCGTTCTTTCAGAAAGGGAAATCGCCCCTGCCGCGTCGAGGAGGTTAAAGGAATGGGAGCATTTCAGCACATAATCATAAGCCGGAAGAACCATGCCTGCCTTCACCACACGCTTGGCTTCTTTTTCGTACATGTCAAACAGTTTGAACAGCATGTCATGGTCAGAAAGTTCATAGCTGTACACGGACTGTTCATATTCATTTTCATGCCAGATATCGCCGTAGGTAACACCGTCGGTCCATACGAGATCATAGACATTGTCCTTTTCCTGGATATACATGGCAATACGTTCCAGGCCATAGGTAATTTCTACGGCCACCGGATGTTCATCAATGCCGCCGACCTGCTGGAAATAGGTGAACTGGGTGATTTCCATACCATCCAGCCATACTTCCCAGCCAATGCCCCAGGCCCCCAGTGTCGGGGATTCCCAGTTATCTTCTACGAAGCGGATATCATGTTCCTCCGGGTCAATGCCCAGTTCCTTCAAAGATTCCAGGTAAATTTCCTGGATGTTGTTGGGAGACGGTTTCATGATGACCTGGAACTGGTGATGCTGGTACAGGCGGTTCGGGTTATCCCCGTACCGGCCGTCGTCCGGGCGGCGGGATGGTTCTACATAGGCCACATTCCATGGCTCCGGTCCTAAAACCCGAAGGAAAGTGGCAGGATTCATGGTGCCTGCCCCTTTTTCTGTGTCGTAAGCTTCGCCCAGTACGCAGCCCTGCTTCGACCAGAATTTCTGGAGTGCTAAAACAATCTGCTGAAATGTCATATTTCCTCCTAAAACAATATAAAAATCCCTGTAACACAATTGTTACAGGGACGAGTTACAGGGATACCTGACCCGCGGTTCCACCCTCATTGGCCTTGCGGCCCACCTTCATTCATGGCAGCCCTACTCCGTTCGGGCAGCAGCTCAGAAACGCCTTCCGCATCCTGCCGGACTCTCACCATCACCGGCTCGCTGAGTATGCGTACTCCTTTTCTTCATCACCGTAGTTATGGGACCATTTTAGCAAATTGGAAACAGAATGTAAAGGGGAATTATGGGGAGTGTATGAGCCTATGCGTATGAATGGGGCTAAAGGTGGCAGGTGAACGTCGCTTCGCTTGTTCACCGGGTTGTGGCTTCAACATCGCTTCGCTCGTTGAAGCGGGGGCACAAGGTGGATCAGCGGCTTCGCCGCTATTTATATCAGTCAGCCGCCGCAGGCGGCGTTACATAAGGTTCCCTTTCCTTTTAAACGCAGTGCCACCACCCGCTGGACGAGCAAAGCGATGTCCAGCCACAACCCGGTTGGCGAGCTCAGCGAAGCCAACCCACCACCTTTAGCCCCATCCAGCAGCATGGAGCAATCATCAAACCCGGCCCAGGCCCAAGGCCGCTGCCAAAGGCCGCCAGGCCTGAATCTAAATTTCTTCCTCGAGCCCAGGCGGCAGCCTTGCCCTGGCCGTCAGGCCACAGCCTTGCCGCAGGCAGAGCCCCAGCCACAGGCCGCAGCCTTTTCTCTCAGTCCTTCTTCACTTCTTTTCCCACATGGGGTTCCAGAAAATGGGTCCTTGCATATTCCCACAGTACTTCAGAGCCATCGGCGGTATGTTCATTCCGCTTCAGGATCTGGGACAGGTGTACCCCGTGTTCCTTCCATGATTTTCCACCGGTATAGTCGTTAAGCATCATGGGCTGGATATTATCCATGGTATGGGCAAAACGGGCTTCCGGTGTATCCGCCCGTTCGAACTCATCCCACAGGGCCCGGAGTTTCTTCCCCTCTTCTTCCGGAAGTCTTCCAAATAGACGGTCCGCACTTTTCGCTTCTTTATTGTGCTGGTCTTCCTTGCTCACGCCGCCATAAGCATAGGTATCACCGGCATAAATTTCCACCAGGTCATGGATAAGAAGAATGGATACGGTCTTCAGGACGTCGATTTTTTCATTGCTGTATCCCGAGAGGAGGATAGCCATCACCGCCATGTGCCAGGCATGTTCGGCATCGTCTTCCATGCGAATGGCATCGGTAATATAGGTCTGCCGGGTAATCAGTTTCTCCTTGTCGATTTCCCGGAAAAAATCAAAGAGTGCATCCAGTATCTGTTCTGTATGTTGTTCCATAGGTCTGTTATCCTTTCATGACATGTGATTGTATAACCAATGGTGGCAAGCAACCCAAACGAAGTGAATGGTTCATAAGGGTGGTGGGTGAACATCGCTTTGCTCGTTCACCGGGTTGTAGGTGCTTCGCACCGGGGGCGTAAGGCAGCAAAGCCGCCTTCGGCGGCAGATCCACCTTATGCCCCCGCTTTGGTAGGGCGATAGCCTTGCCAAAGCTACAACCCGGCCAGGCTGGCGAAGCGGCCGAGGCCCACAACCTTTAGCCCCATTCACCCGTTTAGACCGTACACCCCACACTCGAAAATCCCATTATTCTGCCGCCTTATGGTTTCTCCTGTCCCAGATGAAGAAAACTACATAGAGCAGGATGGAGATGGCAATGACCGCTCCCAGGCGATGGGGGTTCTGGGAAATGGTCACTGTATCGTGACCGATGAGTGCTTCGATGGCGGTGGCAGGAAACTTACCGATAAAAGAGGCCAGGAGATAATCCCGGAAACTCATTTTTGACAGGGCGCCGAAGGCATTCAGCGCAGCCGACGGGAAATACGGAATCACCCGGGCAACCAGCATCACCCGGAACCCATTGGTCCGGCTCTTTTCATCCCATTCAGAAAGTTTTTTATTTTTACCGATCAGTTCCTCTGCGGAAGACCGGAGAAAGGTTCTGAAGAAGATAAAACTGATGCCAGCTCCCACGGTCTCTGCTACCCAGGCAAGAAGAATTCCCGGGACCACCCCAAAGATTAACGTGCAGGCCGTAGAGAAAATCATGGCCGGCGGAAATCCCACCGCATTCATGACAGCAGTGAGCACAAAAGCAAAAAGTGCCGCTCCCTTGCCAAAGGAACGGATATAATCGGCAATACTGATAATTTCTCCCTGTTTTAAAAGGGCCCATATTTCCTGGAACGCCTTCGGATCTGCCAGATAGCACCCGCCAAACAGGATAATGACAAAAAGCACAAGTGCCAGTTTCACCAGGTCCTGGCTATGTTGTTTCATAGGTAGTACCTCCTGATGGGACCATTATAGAGTGGGGACGCATGTGAGTCAAGGACGTTGGGAAATATGGTATGGCCAAACCGGTACATGGGGCTAAGGGTGGTGGGTCGGAGTTGGACCAGCTCTCACCACACATGTATGAATGGGGCTAAAGGTGGTGGGTTGGCATCGCTGTGCTCGCCAACCGGGTTGTGGGCGCTTCGCGCCGGGGGCATAAGGTGGATTTGCTGCCTTTGGCCGCCATTGTACCTTATGCCCCCGCTTTGGTAAGGCGTAAGCCTTACCAAAGCCACAACCCGGTGAACGAGCGCAGCGATGTTCACCCACAACCCTTAGCCCCATCCAGCGGTATGGGCAATCAGGCAAACCAGGCTCCGTCCGCAGGACAGAGCCCCGGCCGAAGGCCGCTGCCCGCCCTACTTACAATATATCCAAATCGTCATAAACCGGGTTAGCCAGGAATTTTCCGGTGGTATCAATAATGCCCCATTTTCCCTTCATCTTGACCCCGGCACGGCCTTCATGGAACGGAGTCACATCGCTGGCTTCTTCTTTGAAGGTAATGCTCTCTTTTCCGTCAGCAGTTACATATTTCCAGCCATCCTTTGTCTTGACCGGAATCAATCCATCTCCTCCTTTGGAAAGGGCCAGGAAAATGGGCTCCGTTACTTTCTGTCCATCCCGTGCCATAAGTCCCCAGCGGCCTTTTTCTTTATATCCATAAAGTCCTTTTTCGACATAGTACAGTTCGTCATAGGCAAAGGGTACAAGGACAGTGCCATCAGTCATGGAGAGGATGCCCCACTTTTTGTCATCCTTCCGTGCGAGAAGCACAGCATCTTCACTGCCCGGAATGAGGCTTTCATATTCGATGTGGGCAATGAAAGTACCATCCCGGTTCACCCAGCCGTACTTTCCCTGGTTCCGGATGAGCACCCCCTGATCGTCCATCTGGAAAACCCGATCATTGGCGGGACTGGCAATGACCTTGCCCTCGGAATTGATATAGCCTCTTTTCACGCGGACCGTGGGCACGGTATCGTAATCATAGTACCAGGGATCCCACACAGGGAAGCCGATACCCCAGCCCCAGGGATGATGGTAATGGTGATGATGATGGAACCAGTCCCCCCATCCCCATCCGATGCCGATGGAAATGGGGAAGCGGCGAACCGCCGTGGTCTCTACGGTTTCTCCGGTGCGGACCTCGGCCATGCCATTTTCGAAGGGATAAAGCTTGTCATAATTGGCCATGAACGCCACGGTGCCATCGGGTTTGGCATACCCGTTGCCATCGATGGTCTTCACCCCCGCCAGGCCTTCAGAAAATCCGGTGAGCACTGCCTTGAACTGGGGCTTAGCCGTCACATTTCCCTTATTGTCCAAAAATCCCCACAGCTTATTTTCATCCTGCACCGCTGTATAACCTTCCGTAAAGAGGGGAATCACATTTTTATAGATAGGCTTCACCACTTCATTGCCCTTGCCATCAATAAATCCCCAGCGGTTATGATTATCCTCCACCGCCAGAAGGCCATCGGAGAAGGACGGACCCGACTCTTTATACGCCGGCGCAACTACCTGGTTTCCTTCCCTGTCTATCACACCCCAGCGGCCCTTGTCCCGTACCGGTGCCAGACCGCTGGCATCAAAATAACGGGCCTCCTGGTATACCGGCGTAATCTCTTTGCCGGAAAGGGAGAGGTACCCATATTTTCCATTCGACTTCACGATGGCCATGGAATTTTTAAAATCAGAAACCTGGTCGTAGGATTCATTCGAAACCAGGGAACCGTCTTCTTTATAGAAAATGATTTTCTTATCCGGCTTCTCTACTGCCAGGGCCCCTTCCTGCCAGATGGAGCGGTTCTCGTAGGAAGGTGGAATGACTTCCTGTCCCTTTCTCGTATAGAACCCCCGGAGCTTACCCTGCTGCACTTCCACCAGGTTTGCCCGATCCGGTTCACTGTCCATGTCATTATCCTTCACATCGGGGTCCGACAGGCTGAGACCGATCTTGTCAAAAGAAACAGGAATGACCACCTTTCCTGCTCCATCAATGGCTCCCCATTTTCCATTCTGCTTTACAGCAGCCGCAAAGGGAACCGGTTCCGCACCGCTTCCCCCATGGGACTGGGGATCGGCATAATCCGGACCTTCATTGGCATAGGAAGAAAAAGATACGCAAATCATAGTGGCCAGTAAAGCCGCCACCCACTTTTTATGGCTCATTAAAATCACCTCGTACGCGAATCATGACCTTACATCAATATATATATTTTAGCATAGAACTGTACCAGCCTATAGTCCAAAATAATGAAAGGTGGCTGAAGGGTAAGCCCTGTGGGCAAGTGGCTCAGGGGGAATGGCCTGTGGCCAAGGGGAAGGTGTAGCGCACAATTCATATAGCGCCGCCAGGTATATATTCCGATTTTGCATCTCTGCTGCCGGATACTAAAAATGTGCCGCCATATAACCCGTCGCGGCACACCTTCCCCGCGGGCAAAGCCCGTTATCCACCAGCCGCTTCACCGAAGACGCTGCCCCTCAGCCACATTTTATCAATTATAGTATTTATCTTGAATAATATATAAAAAATATTTTTAATATATATTTAAATCTGTTATTCCAATTTCTTATTCTTTCATGTATAATCAAAATGGATGAGGGCAGAAATCTATCCGGGGAGAGGCCTCGAAAAAATACCCGGACATGATGTAAGCCGTAAGCCATCCTGCAAAGATGAATCCATAAGAGCTCCGGAAATAAAAATCCGTTCGATGCATCGGTGAATCTCCTGATTCTAGGGATGGAGATCCGCCAAAACAAGCAGCTGGCATTACAACTGAATACACATGGCAGAAAGCCTGAAGGAGATCCAATTTCTGGAACAGGCTGTGGCTTTAATTGATATGTGTCACAGTCAGTCGACGTAACCCTTTGGGCTTTTTGTCGTGGCATGAGTCAGCCTGACTGCGGCCAAGGATGCCGAAAAGTGGTCAGATCGTGTGCGCCGTAATTTTAACATCACCATAAGCATGCAGGTCCTCTATCTCCAAGGGCCTGAAACGCAAAAGACATTTAGCCTGACTATAAAACCGCCTCCCTGTCAGACCAAACGGGCTACGCAAAACCTCCGGATGGATTAATGGGAAAGACGAGGAATGCCTGTTCCACAGAATTCGCTTTCGCCCCGTGGATTGCTTCTCTGTCCAAAAGATACAGCCCTGCTCCCCCCTTGTTCCTTTTTCCCTCATAGTCCATAATAGAAAGAAAAAGGAAGGGTGAAAAAATGGAACACAATTATCTGTTTGATGGGGTGGCCCTGCTCATCTGTCTCTGGTTCATTAAATCCTATTTTCTGGGAAAGGCTTCAACTGCAGAGGAAAAATTTATTTATAAGGAAGCTCCCCGGTGGCTTCTCTATATTACCAGCGGGCTGGTTTGCCTGACACTTCTCATGATGGTGGCCGTGGACTTTGGGTTGGCACCAGCTACTGCCACCCAGGAAAGCACATTCCGACTTACTGTCGTCTCCCTCTTGCTATGGCTGGCTCTGGTACTTTATACGAAATGGAACTGGGGTGTCCACATTACCGACCGGGATGTGCGTGGAAAGAACAATCGGTCGATGCTGATTATTCTCCTTCTCATGGCCTTTCTGGCCTCCTCTTTGCGGTGACAAAATCCTACTGATTTTCTCCGGTGGTTCCAGAATAATTGAAAAAGAAAAAGACAGCAGGAATCATTTGATTACCTGCTGCCTTTTTTATTGAAGAGCACCTCTCCAGTGCCCTGTATCGTCTTATTGAATCATTTCCGCCTTGTCCGCCAGTTCCTTTGGCACGGTGATGCCAAGGATTTCTGCGCTCTTCTTATTGATGACAAGGTCCATATCCTTCTGGTATTCGATAGGCATGTCTGCCGGCTTTGCCTTGCCGGAAAGGATTTTAGCCGCCATAGCCCCCGCCTGTTCTCCCAGACGGTAATAATTGATGGACACCCCGGCCAGGGCCCCGTTCTTTGCCATGTTGCTGTCGCCACCAATGACCGGGATTTTTGCTTCGTCTGTCACTTTAATGAGTGCCGGAAGGGCAGAGGAAATCACATTATCCGTTGGCACGTAAATGAAATCCACATTTCCCGCAAAAGCTTCCGCCACCTGCTGGAGGTCATTGATGGAGGTCACCGTTTTTTCCATGACTTCGATGTGGTTATCTTTGCAGTACTTCTTCATGCGGTCCGCCTGGATCTGGCTGTTGATCTCAGAGGAGCTGTAAATGAGACCCACCTTTTTCGCATTCGGAACGAGGGAAAGGCCAAGCTTCATCTGGGCTTCTACAGAAGACATATCCGATACGCCGGTCACATTGCGGCCCGGTTTTTCATTGGAGTCCACAAGCTTTGCCTGCTGGTAGTCGGTAATAGCAGTCCCTACGATGGGAATATCATGGATTTCATTGGCCAGGTTCTGTGCGGCAGGCGTGGAAATAGCACAGACCAGGTCCGGCTTCTTTTCCTTCAGCCTCGTCACGATGGAAGCCAGGTTTGACTGGTCCCCCTGGGCATTTTCCTGGATAAAGGAAACCTTACTGTCATCGAAACCATTTTCTTTGAGTCCATCCCTGAATCCCTGGTTTGCTTCGTCCAGTGCTTTATGTTCCATGAGCTGCACAAGGGCCACCTGTTTCTTTGCGCCCTCGCCATTGCCGCAGCCCGCTCCTGCCATGGCTGCCAATACCATGGCGCCGATTGCCGCGGTCTTTATCCACTGTTTCATAGCATCCTCCCTGTCACGAATATTGATTCCTGTTTCATTGTATCACGAATGGTGAAGGAGGGACAGTGGGGCCATCGCTCCAGTCCATGACCTGCAGTTCTGGGCTGGTGAAAGCAGCTAAGAGGGCAGCGTGCTTCGCTCGAGGGGCTCAACGAACCGGTGTGCCGGGAACGTCAGTAACTGACCATCCCGTGAGTCTCCTTCTCTTCTATAGATTGGTGGATATAGGTAGAAAGCCCCCTTCTCCAGATCCCGCCTCTTCGAGGCGGATCCATCCCCTGCCCTTTGGGCTGCCGCCGTTTGGCCTAAAAGGAAAGCGCTTTTATGGGCAGGCTAAGCGCCTTTTGGATTTCAGGCCAAGCTTGGAAGTCCTATGTGGGCATCCTGCAGAGGATGCCCAAGCCGGGCTCATTTGCGAGCATAGCCTGCACATTAAGCGAGCACCTTAGAGCCCGGCCGAAGCACTTCCATCTCCAAGGGGGCACGTGCTTACCGGTATCTCCAAAAGGTAGATAAGTCGTAAGCATTTAGTCACTTGGAGAAAGTGTACGCTTTTAGTGAATAGTGCAGGCAGTGTAAAATCTGCGGCACTATATGAATTGTGTATCGCACTTTCATCCCTGATTCCTCATTTTCCGCACAAAAAAGGCCGTACCGGAGTACAGCCTTTTTTTGTGAGATTTCACTGCTTCTGCAGCTGTTTTTCTACTTTTTCCAGTGCCATTTCCAGGGTGTGCCAGCCCAGGGTGGCGCATTTTACGCGGACCGGCATTTTAGAGATATCCTTCAGGGTAATGGCGGCTTCCAGTTCTTCCAGTTGGGAGTCATCGGTCACTTTGCCCCGGATCATGTCGAGGAAGAGCCGGCAGAGCCGGAGTCCCTCTTCCACGGTTCTCCCCTGCAGGAGTTCCGCCATCATGGCTGTGGAGGCCTGGCTGATGGCGCAGCCGGTGCCGGTGTAAGCCAGGTCTTTGATGATGCCGTTTTCAATTTTGGCTTCAATATCAATATCGTCCCCGCAGCTCGGGTTATGCCCGTGTTCATGGACCGTGGGATCCGTAATTTTGCGTTTATTGGTCTTATCCTTGTTATATTCCAGAATCAGATCGGTGTAGAGCTGTTTTAATTCCATCAGTCATCATACCCCATAACTTTCCGTACATCCTTCAGTTTATCCAGGAAATAGTCCACTTCGTCTTCCGTATTGTAGAAATAGAAAGATGCCCGGCAGGATGCATTGATTCCCAGGTAATAGTGGAGAGGTTCTGCGCAGTGATGGCCGGTGCGGATGCAGATGCCGTCGGCAGAAAGAATCTGGGCCACATCGTGGGGATGGACGCCTTCCACTTCAAAGGCCACGAGTCCCTCTTTTTCTTCCGGATTTTCCGGTCCGATGATATGGATGAAGGGGAGCTCCTTCATGCCTTCGATGCACCGGGTGACAAGCTTTCTTTCCTGGGCCCGGATTTCATCATAGCCGATGGCTTCCACGTACTTAATGGCTGCCACCAGGCTCACGGCGCCTTCCACGTACTGGGTACCCGCCTCAAATTTGGCAGGCAGTTCGGCAAAGGTGGTTTCCTGTTCGTGCACATCGTCGATCATGTCACCGCCCATCATGAACGGTTCCATATCATTCAGCAGTTCTTCCTTGCCATACAGCACACCGATACCCCCCATGGAGCACATCTTGTGACCGGAAAAAGCAAAGAAATCGCAGTCCAGGTCCTGTACGTCTACCCTCTTATGAGGCGTGGACTGGGCACCGTCCAGCACGACCACGGCGCCGTGGGCATGGGCCCTCTGAATGAGAGGCTTCGGATCAAAATCAATGCCAAGGACGTTGGATACCTGGGCGAAGGCGAAAATCTTGACCCTGGGGTCATCGATTTTCTTCAGTTCTTCTTCCGGGAAATGGCCGGTCTTCTTATCTACATAGATATAATCCAGTACGGCACCGGTCTTCTGGGCTACTCTCTGCCAGGTGACCAGGTTCGAATGGTGTTCTGCAATGGTAATGAGGATGTGGTCCCCCTTTTTCAGGTGGGTTTCCCCGTAGGAACGGGATACCAGATTCAGGGATTCCGTGGTGTTTCTTGTATAAATGATTTCTCTGGCGCTTTTGGCGTTAATAAATTTCCGTACCACTTCCTTCGAAGAATCATAGGCTTCGGATGCGGAAATGGCAAAGATATGGGCGCCCCTGTGGGGGTTGCCGTTATCGTGGGTCACATAGTCCAATACCGCATTCACCACGGGCAGCGGACGCTGGGTGGTGGCGGCGTTATCGAAATAAACGATCTGATGCCCGTTCACCTTGGTTTCAAGGATGGGGAAATCTCTTCTGATCAGTTCACTGTTCATAATTATGCATTCTCCTTGGAATCCAGTTTATTCCTGAGTTCTGTAATCACTTCATCCCTTACGGATGCATCCATACCATCGATAATGGGCCGGATGAGCGCTTCAATCACGATTCTTCTGGCTTCTTCCAGGGAGAACCCGCGGCTCATGAGGAAATAGATGGTATTGGCATCCAGCTGTCCTGCACTGGATGCATGGTTCCCCTGCACATCGTCTTCCGTGCAGAGCAGGAGGGGCAGGGAAATATTCTTCGTCTTCGGTGCGAGCTGGATGGCGTAGTCTCCTTCATCCCCCACGGAACCGCTGCAGCCTCTCTTGAAGTCCAGGGTCCCCCGGAAAATCTTTTTCGATTCGTCATCCAGGGCTCCCTTCACGTCGATTTCAGCATGGGTTTTCCTGCCCACATGGTCGATATGATAGAAAAAGTCCAGATGCTGTTTACCGGTTCCTGCGTAGACCGCTTTTTCGGTCATGGAAGCATGTTTCCCTTCCAGCAGGCCATAGCTGTGGACGTAAATATCTTTGCCTCCCAGTTCGGCAGCAGAGAAATCGGCTTTTGCCCCTTCCGCCAGTACGGAATGACGCTGGTCAAACACATCGGTGCCGGAAAGTCCGGTTTCCACGCGGGATACCTTGAGTCTTGCCTCTTTATCGAGACGGTAATAGGCGCCAAAAAGGCTTGTTCCCTTTTCGCTTCCGCCGGAAATCCGGTATACCAGATCCAGGCTGGCCCCTTCTTCCAGATGGAATGTAAAAGCACCGGCGGTATCCGGATGTTCTTCACTGCCGGTCAATGACACGGTAAGCTGTGCCTTTGTATGGGCCGGAATGGTAATGGTATAATGACTGCCTTTTGCAAGGGCCTTTACCGTTTCTTCCGAGGCGCCCCGGAATTCTTCCGGAAGGGTGCCCCCTTCTACTACGTAGGTGGTATCGGAAAAAGCGGGAAGATTCCCTTTTCCCGGTGCTTCAAACTGCACCGGCGTATCGTTGGTGTGAAGATAACGGTATGTGAGCAGAGGCAGCCGGTTGATTCTGATTTCTTCCATAATGCCTCCTTATCCTATGGCCCCTTCGAATTCCAGATCGATGAGGCGGTTCATTTCCACCGCATATTCCAGTGGCAGTGCCTTGGAAATCGGTTCTGCAAATCCCCGAACCAGCATGGCCTTTGCATCTTCTTCAGAAAGGCCGCGGCTCATGAGGTAATAGATGTCTTCGTCCGGGATGCGGCCGATTTTCGCTTCATGGCCCAGGTCGATATCATCGTTTTCAATAACAATGTCAGGAATCGTATCAGACCGGGACTGGTCATCCAGCATCAACGATTCGCAGCTGATGGAGCCCTTCGTCCCCTTTGCGTCAGGTCCGATATACACGACGCCACGGTAAATAGCAGTGCCGCCGCCTTTGGAAATGGATTTGGAGTTCACTGTCATAGAAACATCTTTACCCAAAGCTTCTACCTTGGACCCGGTGTCCAGGAACTGTCCCTTGCCGGCAAAGGTAATACCCGTAAATTCACAGGTGGACCGGTCTCCCTTGAGAACCGTATCGGGGTACAGGCAGGATGTATGGGATCCAAAGGAACCGGAAACCCAGATCATATGTCCATCCTCTTCCACCAGGGATTTCTTGGTGTTCAGGTTGTACATGTTCTTCGACCAGTTTTCAATGGTGGAATACCGGAGGGTAGCCCCCTTCTTGACAAAGAGTTCTACAGCCCCGGCGTGGAGGTTTGCCACGTTATACCGAGGTGCGGAGCAGCCTTCAATGAAATGGCAGGATGCCCCTTCTTCCACGATGATCAGGGTATGTTCAAACTGCCCTGCTCCCGGCGCGTTCAGGCGGAAATAACTCTGGAGAGGCATTTCCACGTGAACCCCTTTGGGTACGTACACAAAGGAACCGCCGGACCAGACCGCATAGTGGAGGGCTGCAAATTTATGGTAACTGGGAGTGATAAGCTTTCCGAAATAGGGCTTAATCAGTTCCGGGTACTTCTTGACTGCCGTCTCGAAATCCACGTAAATGACGCCCTGCTCTTCCAGTTCTTTCTGGATATTGTGGTACACCACTTCCGAATCATACTGGGCACCAACACCGGCCAGGGACTTTTTTTCTGCTTCCGGAATGCCGAGGCGGTCAAAGGTTTCCCTGATATTTTCAGGAAGATCTTCCCACCGGGCCTTCATGTCCGTCTTCGGGCGGACATAGGTATCGATATGCTCCATGTCGAGCTCTGAAATATCCGGAGCCCAGGGCGGAATATCCAGTTTATTATAAATTTTTAAAGCCTGGAGACGTTTCTCAAGCATCCATTCCGGTTCATCCTTTTCTTTGGAAATTTCCCGGATTACCTCTTCCGTAAGACCTGTATCGGCCTTGTAGGAGTATTCTACCTTATCTTTGATATCGTAAATACTGCGGTTAACGTCTTCTACCTGGCTTTTCTTCTTTTCTTCAGCCATGATTACACCTCTTTGCGGTATGCATCAAAGCCGTTGGTCTCGATTTCATCCACCAGTTCCGGGCCGCCTTCCTTGACGATGCGGCCGTCAATGAGCACATGCACGTATTCCGGCGTAATGAACTTCAGGATCTGGTTCAGGTGGGTAATGATGAGAAGGGAATTGTTCTCATTGTGGTATTCGGAAATATTTTTGGAAACAATGCGCACCGCATCCACATCGAGGCCGGAGTCCGTTTCATCGAGCATGGCCAGCTTCGGATCCAGGATACGCATCTGGAGAATTTCACTCTTCTTCCGTTCACCACCGGAGAAACCATCATTCAGGTACCGCTGGGAATAGGAAGGATCCATGGCCAGGTCTTCCATTCTCGCCTTCATGAGACGCTTGAAAGGAAAGAGCCGCTGCTGCTTGCCGGTAATGGTGGTCTTGGCAGTACGGATGAAATTTTCCATGGTAATACCGGCTACGGAAATGGGGTTCTGGAAGGAAAGGAAAATCCCCAGCTTTGCCCTTTTATCTACAGACAGGTTCGTAATATCCTGTCCCTCAAAATAAATATGGCCCTCAGTAACCTTGTAAACAGGATTTCCCATGATGGCATGAAGCAGTGTCGATTTACCTGCCCCGTTAACGCCCATAATAACATGGACTTCCCCCTTGTTCACGGTGAGGTTAATGCCGTGGAGGAGTTCTTTCCTGCCTACGGAGACGTGGAGATTTTCCACGCGAAGTAATTCACTCATTTGATCACCTCATATATATTGTAACCCGTATGCGCTTAGTTACGTATACAATTAAAATCTTATTCCATTTTATATTATTTCTTTCGATATGTCCATACGTATTCCCGCGGTAAGGTCCTAAATACGCCGATACAATCGGCGGAAGGGCCTAAATTATCGAATATTTTCTATATGTAATCTATACCGTATCGTTTTCGATAGATTGAATGAGAGAAAGAGATACGCATACTTTTTTGCCAATTCGTAATATTGCGGTTTGTCGAGCTGTTGAGGGAGCTGATGGATAGAGTCATTCGCGCGGGGGCTTCTAGCTACTAGCGGCTAGCAACTAGGAAAGCTCTACAGCCTACGGCACCAATGACTGGCGGAAATACCGGATGGGAAGCGCCGCAGGCTGGCCACCTTTCCTAGCAGCTAGAAGCTAAAAGCTAGCAGCCCCGTGTGAGTGACTCTACACGCAAGCATACTAACCGCCAACCCCAACAGCTCGACAAACTGAAATTGGCAATATCGTTATGTCCTTCATTCCTTCCGGAAAAGCAAAAAGCCGTAAGGATTTTATACCATCCTTACGGCTTTCCCCTTATCTTCTGTATCCCGGGCCGGGGCAGTAATAATTGCCATCATCACTGCTGTTCCTGCCGCCGCGCCATCCGCCGCAGCCATAGCCCCGTCCGTAATTACCGTTGTCAGACCGGGAATCGCTGCTGTAGTAAGCTCTTGGGCCATAGCAGTAGCCGTTCCAGCTGTCCTGGCTTTCCGCCAGCACGCTGTAACCGCCGAAAGCAATCAGTCCGGCTGCGGCCAGAGATATGAGTAAGGTTGATTTCTTCATAGGTATACCTCCTGTAAAAGGACAGGCCTTAGAGGCTCGTCCCTCATTTATAGATTTATTTCTATCCTCATTATATCATCTGCCGCAAGTGCTCTTGGCCAGGTAAAACGTCAAAGGGAATCTACCTGTATCAGAATATTGCGGTTTGACGAGCTGTTGGGGGGGGCGGATGGCATGCTTGCGGATAGAGTCACTCGCATGGAGCTCTTAGCTTCTAGCGGCTAGCTGTTAGGAAGGCTGATCCGCCTGCGGCGCTTCCACCCGTTATTCCCGTCAGTCATTCGTGCTGTAGGCTGGCCAGCTTTCCTGGAAGCTAGCAGCTAACAGCTAGAAGCTCCGCACGAATGACTCTCTCCACCAGCGTCGCCCCATTAGCTCGACAAACTGAAATATTCCTATACCATGTTACTTTAATGTCCAAGTGCCCTATTTCCTCACTGCTTCTGGGGATGATCAAAGAACCACTTACTTGCGATGGAATCATAGGTTCCGTCATTCATGATTTCCTGCAGGGCCGTGTTCACTTCTTCCCTCAGTTTGTTATTGTCTTTCGCCATGGCGATGGCAAAATTATCTTCCGTCGGAATGGTACCTACAATGGTAAGTTTATCGCTTCCACCATGCTCCAGATCATAGACAGCTGCCTGGTCTCCTGTGATACCGGCCTGTGCCTGTCCGGATTCCACGGCCCTGAACACATCAGCATAGTGGTCCATGGAAAGGATCTTCGATGGTTCATAATCCTTGAGCCTTGCTTCACTGGTGGATGCCCGCTTGGCCGCCACCACTTTTCCTTTCAGGTCCTTTTCGTTGCGGATGCTGGAATTCTCCTTTGGTACAACTACGGAATAGCCACTGAGCTTATAGTAGGGATCAGAGAATGCGACCTGTTTCTTTCTTTCATCGGTCACTGTAATGGCACTAATAGCCATATCCGCCTTTTTCTCTTCCACTGCCTTCAGAAGCTGGTCGAAAGGCAGGTCCGTGAATTCCACCTGTGCCCCCATTCTATCAGCCACCGCTTTAGCCAGGTCCACTTCAAATCCTACAATCCGTTTATCCTCATTTTTGTAACGGAATGGAGGATATGCCGCTTCCGTAGCCACCTTAAGCACCTTTCCCTGCTTCGATACAGCTGTCTGGCCGGAAGGCTCCTGTCCTCCGCAGCCGGCAGCCAGGACCAGGGTCCCTGCCATCATAACCAGTGCCATGCCATTTCTTAAACCTTTAACCATTTGGACCTCCTTTGCACCTTGGAAACCACAGATGTCCCTGGAAATCCTGTACAAACCAGTGAGACTGCGTTTTCCTGCGTCCGTCCGCTGAAATAAATTATAATCTCTGACATTAATATATACATTTTTTATATTTCAACTTTAAAAATTCAATAATTTTTAATCATTTCTGTAATGGAATAAAAGAAAGTTCACCACCCCATGTCTTTACACTGCCTGATCGGGAATATTGCGGTTTGTCGAGCTGTTGAGGGGACTGATGGATAGAGTCATTCGCGCGGGGGCTTCTAGCTACTAGCGGCTAGCAACTAGGAAAGCTCTACAGCCTACGGCACGAATGACTGACGGAAATATCGGGTGAGAAGCGCCGCAGGCGGAACAGCTTTCCTAGCAGCTAGAAGCTAACAGCTAGCAGCCCCGTGCCAGTGACTCTATCCAATAGCATGCCAAACCGCTCGCTCTAACAGCTCGACAAACTGAAATATTGTAACTACCATCCGGGCCAAATAAAAAGAGGCCGCCCTTTTAAGGGCAGCACTCTTTCTAAAAAACTTATTTCTTCATATCCGGTATCTTGCTGATGTTTTCATCGGAGAACCAGCGGTCATAGATCTTATCGTATTCCCCGTTTTTCATAAGCGTATCCAGGGCATCATTGACCTGGTCCCGGAGGCCTTCGTCCTTTTTGCTGATCATCATGACGAATCCACCGGAGCCGTTGATGATCCCCGCCTGTTTCAGTTTGTCCGAAGCCCCGTGGGACAGGTAGAACCGAGCCACCGGCTTATCGAGAATCAGCGCATCCGCCTCATTGTCTTCCACCGCTTTGATGAGCTGGTCATGGTAATCGTATTCTTTGACCTCTGCTCCATACTGTTTAGCGGTCTCCACGTAAACCGTTCCTTTTTCTACGGCCACTTTCTTTCCCTTCAGGTCCTCGGGGCCTTTGATTTTATTATCCTCTTTCCGGGAAAGGATAGACACGTTTTCCTTGCTGTAATAGATATTGCTGAAATCCACCTTGTCCGCCCTGTCCTGGGTCATATCAACAGCCGCCACGGCGATGTCCGCTTTGTTTGATACCAGGGCCGGCACCATTTCATTGAAAGGCATGCTCTCGTATACCACCGATGCTCCCAGTTCTTTGGCCACGGCCTTCGTGATATCCACATCAAAGCCGATAATCTTCCCTTCCGTATCCCTGTACACAAAGGGTGGATAAGTGGCAATGCAGGCCACCTTCAGTTCTTTTTTTGCTGAAGAAGCAGCTGCAGGGCTGGCGGAAGAAGCCGGTTTTGCTCCCCCCGTACTGCCACATCCTGCCGCAAGGCTCATCATTCCCAATACTGATACAATGGATACCGCTTTTACCCAATGATTCATAAGCAACGCCTCCCGAAAAACACTTTCCCTACAAGGCCCATTATTTTCTTCATTATACCAAATGCCGACGTCCCATAACAGTACAGCAGTTCATTGGACAGAGCAGAAAACAGGTCCAAATGTCTCACCGGATGCAATGAAAGAACTGGTTTAATAGTAACGGGCTTCCTGCTTTCTATTGCTTTTTTCCAGTAATGATGTATAATATAGGACATGGCTCTGCAGTACTGATTTATGGCAGTCTCCGGGCCCCGTGCAATGAAATCCCATGAACCCGGTCAGGTCCGAGAGGAAGCAGCCGTAAGTGGTCCTTTTCATGTGACACGGTGCATCCTGGAGGCTGTCATAAATGAGGACTGCAAAGCTTTTTTTATGGGATGAAATAATGGGGTATTGTATAATGTATATAAATAGAGAGGTGAAAGAGGGAATAAGATACCATTAATCCAGCTTTGTGTTAAGGGCCCTATTCCTATAGTTCCATTCTCCTTTTTCATTCTCCCCATCCCTATCTGTCAGGAGGTCATGTATGGCGTATCTCGCATTATATAGAAAATGGCGGCCCCGTACTTTTTCGGAGGTTGTCGGGCAGAAACATATTTCCATTCCTCTCCAGCGGGCCATTGAGCAGGACCGCCTGGCCCATGCCTATCTGTTTTCGGGCCCCCGGGGTACCGGTAAAACCAGTATGGCGAAAATTCTGGCCAAGGCAGTGAACTGTCTCCATCCCAATGGAGCCAATCCCTGCAATGAATGTCAGAGCTGCCGGGAAATCAATGAAGGTTCAAGTCTGGATGTTTATGAAATCGATGCCGCATCCAACCGGGGCATTGAAGAAATCCGTGCGCTGAAGGAATCGGTGCGTACCCTACCTGCCGTGAGCCGGAAGAAAGTCTACATCATCGATGAAGTTCACATGCTCACGAAGGAAGCATTCAATGCTCTCCTGAAGACGCTGGAAGAGCCGCCAGCCCATGTATTATTTATACTGGCCACCACGGAGCCCGAGAAAATCCCGCTCACAATCCTTTCCCGATGCCAGCGTTATGAATTTCACCGCATTTCAGTGGCCGACATTAAAGAACACCTTTTGTATATTGCTAAAGAAAGCGGGCTTCCACTGACGGAAGACGCCGCGGATCTTATTGCTGTCCGAGCCGATGGCGGCCTCCGCGATGCCCTTTCCCTGCTGGACCAGTGCTCTTCCGCTTCAGAATCCAAGGTACTGGACGCTCAAGCGGTATATGAACTTCTTGGCCTTACCGGAAAAGACCGGATTCTTGATTTGTCCCACCATATATTTAACGGAAAAAGTGGCGAAACCCTGTCCCTGTTTTACAGTATCCTGCAGGAAGGGAAAGAGCCGGCTGCTGTTCTTCGGGACCTGCTGGAGCATTTCCGGAATCTTATGATATGCAAAATCAATCCCAAAGCTCCGGAGCTGACCCAGTACGGAAAGCAGATAGAGACGCTCCGTTCCGACGCTTCCCGGCTTTCTGAGCCCTATCTGGATGCTCTTTTTGAAGAGCTCCATTCCGCTTTAAGCGAGGCCAAAAGGAGCTCATCCCCCCGGCTCAGTGCGGAAATGGGACTCCTCCACCTGTGCCGGATCAAAGGTTCCGCATCTCTGGATTCCCTGGCTGAACGGGTCACCCGGCTGGAGGCAGAAGTAGAACGGCTGAGAAAAGGGATTTCTTCTTCACCATCCGCCCAGACCTACACACCACCGGTTCCGCGGCCCATACAGTACGCAGTCCCTCCTGCCATGCCGCCGGCCCCTCCCGCCCCAATGCCTGAGACCCCTCCTAAGCAGGCCGCACCGTCTCCCATGACAAATCCTCCCGCAGGGCCGGAGATTCCAAAACCTGCGGCTGCCACCGTTTCCAGGCCCATGGTTTCCCGCTCTGCAGCAAAAACAAATCCACCGCCAGCGGTCCATCCAACAAATCATTCGAATACCCCTTCACTATCCCCTTCCCCTGCCGCTTCACCTTCCACTCTCATTAACCCCGCCTCTTACAGTGAGTTGTGGCAGAAAGTACTGGGGTATTTCATGTCCATCCGGCGGATCGATGTATTTACCTGCCTCAGGAAAAGCCAGCTCATCTACTGCACCAATACCCGGGCCATCGTATCGGCGCCCCAGCCTTTTCTGGTATCCGCCGGAAATAATCCGTCCTACCAGAAGGTGGCAGCCGAGGCCTTTAATAAGGTCACCGGCCATCCCATTGAGATGCATACGGTCCTTAAAGGCAGCGAAGAAGAGGCGTCGGCCTTTGCCCTTTTAAAGGCGCCAGCCCCTGCCCAGCCAGCTACAGCCCCGCCGGAAAGGCCGCAGGAAAAGCCGGATTACCGGCAGGTCACCAGGGATGAGATTCCCCCGTCCGACAGAAGTAATCCATCTCTCAATGAAGCCTTGAAAATCATGACAGACTGTGATATATATGAAAAGACTGAATCATAATTCAGGAAAACATGAATCCATGTTTCCCTGCGTATTCCCAAGGAGGAACCCATATGTTTGGAAATAAAGCACAGATGCAGAATATGCTGAAAAAAGCACGGAAAATGCAGGAAGAACTGCAGAAGAAGCAGGAAGCCCTGAAAAAGCAGACCATCGATGTATCCGTTGGAGGCGGTGCTGTAGCCCTTACTATGAACGGTGAAAAACAGATTGTAGCCCTGAAAATTGCCAAGGACGCCATTGATCCGGAGGATCCGGAAATGCTGGAAGACCTGATTACCACTGCTGTCAATGAAGCCGGAAAGAAAGCAGATGAAATGGTACAGAAGAGCATGAGTGAAGTCACCGGCGGCCTCGGCCTCCCCGGCGGAATGTTCTAATGAATAGAGAACTTGATGAGGTTGCAGAACAGTTCCGTAAACTGCCGGGTATCGGCGTCAAAAGCGCCCGGCGCCTGGCCTATTTTATGCTGGAGCGTCCCCAGGAAGAGGTAGATGCCTTTCTGGCTGCCATAAGGAATGCCCGCAGTAAAGTATGCTACTGTTCCATCTGCTGCAATCTTTCCACATCGGACCCCTGTGAAATCTGCAGCGATGATCGGCGGGACCATTCTGTCATCTGCGTAGTGGAACAGCCCCAGGACGTAACAGCCATGGAGCAGAGCCAGGAATACCATGGGCTCTACCATGTACTCCACGGTGCCCTTTCCCCGCTGGATGGCATTGGGCCGGAGCAGCTGAAAATCAAAGAACTGCTGAAGCGTCTGGAAACGGATACCGTAAAAGAAGTCATCATCGCTACAGACCCCGATACAGAGGGCGAAGCGACAGCCTATTATCTTTCCCGGCTCATAAAGCCTTCCGGCATTAAAGTCACCCGTATAGGACGGGGGATTCCTGCCGGAGGTGCCATCGGTTTTTCCGATGGCATGACCTTGGCCGGAGCCGTGGAGAACAGAAAGGAAATCTGAGTCTATGATTGAATCTTTAGGTGCACTGGGTGGCTATGGCATTACCAGTATCATCATCATCATTGTGGCTTTCTTCTTTTTCGCCCATTTCGTCAAGAAAATCATCGGCAATATTATCATGGGCGGCATTCTCTTCTGGCTGCTCAATACGGTCGGAATTACCCATATGACCCTGACCACCATGCACGGCATTGTGGTCGCTTTATTCGGTGTTCCCGGCACCATCGTTCTTGCTCTTCTCAACCTGATGGGGTAAAAGGAAATCAAAAAGACAGCACTGTTCCATGCAGTGCTGTCTTTTTGATTGGAATACCTTCGAGCAGGAGGAATCTTCCAGGCATTATCATTTTTATTCTGTCTTTTCCGCCAGTTCATCCCATTTCCGATAGAGGTCATCCAGTTTCTTTTTCGTTTCCTCATATTCCTGGGCCAGCTCAGAATAATTGTCCGGATTCATGCTCATCTGGACTGTGTACATCTTCATGGTGGCCTCCAGCCGTCCAATCTCCATTTCCACATGGTTCAATTTGGAAATATCCGCCTGCGACGGTTCCTCTTTCGGCTGGTGCTGCTTCTCCAGGGGCTTTTCTTCTTTCTTTTCCTCTTCCTCGGCTTCCGCTTCTCCGTTTCTGTCTTTTTCAAATTCTTCGAGATCCTTTTTCTTTTCCTTGTAATAGCTGTAGTTGCCAAGGTATTCCGTCAGCTTCCCCTGATCCAGCTCAAGAATACGACCTGCTACCTTGTCCAGGAAGTAGCGGTCATGGGAAACGACAAGGCAGGTCCCGCCAAATGCCTTTAGCGCCTCTTCCATGATTTCCCGGGTAGGAATGTCCAGGTGGTTTGTCGGTTCATCGAGAATCAGGAAATTCGGTTTTTCCAGGAAGAGACAAAGGAGTGACAGCCTGGCTTTTTCTCCCCCTGAAAGCATGCCCACCGTTTTAAATACATCATCTCCCCGGAACAGGAACATGCCCAGTACATTCCGGGCTTCTTTTTCTCCGAAGTTGAATGTATCCCTTACTTCATCAAGTACAGTGAGCTTTGGATGGAGCCGTTCCTGTTCCTGGGAATAATAGCCCATCTTCACGTTATTGCCAAGCTGCACAAAACCGGTGTCCGGTTTCTTTTCTCCCGTAATAATTTTAAGAAGGGTCGTCTTCCCTGCCCCGTTAGGTCCGATAAGGCCCACAGTCTCCCCTTTGCGGATATGCATGGTGAGGTCTTTAAAAAGGACCTGATGCCCATAAGAGCCTTCTACCCGAAGTACATCCAGTACCTTATCCGCACACTCCTGGGGTGGGTCGAAATGAAAACGGAGCGATGCCTGGTGCACCGGTTTTTCCAACCGCACAAGGCGGTCCAGCTGGGACTGCCGTCCCCTTGCCTGCTTCGCTTTGATACCTGCCTTATAACGGCGTATATACTCTTCCGTCTCTTTGATGTGCTCCTGCTGCTTGTCATAGGCCTTCTGGTACGCCCTGTCCTGGTTCTCCTTCGTTTCCATATACCGGGTATAGCCACCCCGGAAAGAGCGGATATGGTGATTTTCCAGATCCAAAATGCCCGTGGCTGCGGCATCCAAAAAATACCGGTCATGGGAAATCATAAGGATGCCGCCTTTATAGGAACGAAGGTAATCCTCCAGCCATTCCAGCATGTTCATATCCAGGTGGTTTGTGGGTTCATCGAGAAGAAGGAAATCGGGGTGCCGCACAAAGGCAGCGGCCAGGTTGATTCGTACCTTCTGTCCGCCGGAGAAAGAACGGATATCCCGGTCCCAGTCTTCTTTGGAAAATCCAAGGCCCGTCAGGATTTTTCTTGTGGTAGATTCGTACTCATATCCTCCCAGAAATTCAAACCGCTCCTCTGCTTTCCCGTATTCCCTGACCAGGGCTTCATCACCTTTATTTGTTTCCAGCTCCTTCGCCAGTCTTTCAATCTTATCTTTATAAAAAAGCACATCCTTCCAGGCTTCTTCCATTTCTTCCCGGATGGTATGGCTGGTATAGTTGAAATCCTGCCGGAGGTATCCAATAATAGCCCCGTCGCTGGCTTTCACGGATCCTTTATCATATTCCTCGGCTCCCATAATGCACTTCAGGAGCGTTGTCTTGCCGGCGCCATTAGCTCCTACAAGACCGATCCTTTCACCGCTTCTCACATCAAATGATACATTTTCAAATACCGTTTTTATTCCAAAGGATTTTGATAATCCACTGATTTTTAAAGTTGCCATAATTCTTCCTGTTTATAACCAATGTGTATATATAAATGTATTGCCCAATCGAATGAATGGGACTAAGAGTTGTGGTTTGGGCACCGCTTCGCTGGTGCAACCGGATTGTGACCACTCACTTCCCACATTACTTCACAATATCCGCCTTAATGATAATCACAATTTCAGACTCATCAGTTGTGGTACTGCGGCTCTGGAACAGCTTCCCAAGCAAGGGAATATCTCCGAGAATTGGTACCTTTCTCATTGTTTTTGCCTGCTCTCTATCTATGAGTCCGCCAATGGTGAGCATATCTCCCGATTTCAACCGCACCATAGTATTGGCTGAACGGGTAATGATGCGGTATGCTTTCATTTCCGGTACCAGGTAAGGCGTGGATACTTCGGCATGCACATCGGCGGTAATCTCATTTCTGTGACTGATAATAGGTGTATAGGTCAATTTGATCCCGGCGTCCTTGTATTCCGTAGCAGTCGTCTTGACGCCGTTTTCCATATGCTCTACGACTACCGGGATACGGCTGCCAATCAGGATTTCCGCTTTCCGTCCATTCATGGTCACCACATTGGGTCTTGCCAGGACCTTTGCTTTTCCCTGGGTCAGGAGGGCATTTAAGCGAGCCTGGAAGAAAAAAGTATAAGGATGCCCTGTCAGTGAACGGCCATAGGAAATGCCGGCATATCCATCGGGTACCGTCACATCCCATCCGTTTTTTTCAATGGACCGGACCTTAGGATTCCCATTCTTATCCGTCTTGATGTCCCCATTTTCATCCAGCACATAATGCTGCTCCGTCCAGCTGTCCCGATCATAGGACGCACTGCCTGTGAGGCTTTTAAAATCCCAGTCTATGCCGAGCTCTTTGGCATAGCTTTTATTGACAGCCACCACTTCTGCTTCCACTTTGACCTGTTTTTCCGGTACATCCAGTTCCTTCACAAGGCTTTCCGCCTGCATCAGTTCCTCTGGTGTACCGCTGACGACCACCGTATTGGCAGAAGGGCTGAATGTGACCTTCCCACCGGAGGTTACATTTTTTAATCCTTCCGCCACTTCCCTGGCTTCCGCATAGGAAAGGCGGAAAGCCCGGGCACTGATGCCCGCATTTTTTGACACTTTTCGATTGAAAACGATCATCGTATGGCCTTCAGTGCGAGCTGAGAGTCCGCAGGAAGCAAGGACAGAATGCAGCGCCTCCTCCGGCGTCACATGGTCGAGACTGGCTGTCACCGTTTCCCCCAGATCCCCGGAAAACACGAGGTTTCGTCCCGTCATTTCCGCCAGGGCCCGAAGGATTTCTTCTGCCGGCGCATCTTTGACATGAAGACTGAAATTTCTATCTTCCCTGCTTCCGTTCCCGTCCTGTGAAAATTCAGAAATTTCAGATGGCCGGGAAGATGGCTGCATTCCTCCTGCCACTTCTTCCTGCACTGTGTCATGGACAGAAGAATTCATATCCATTTGTCCCGTTTTTTCCGATGCAGCAAAAGACAGTCCCATAGGAATCCATGTAAAAAGGGCACAGCAAAAAGCTATGCCCCCCGTTACCATCAGTGTGTGACAAGGGAAAGAGTGCCGGACGCGGAGGAAAGTACTACTGTTTTTTCCTGAATCTCGGAAACTGTCCATACGCCTGCACGCTCCCCTTCTCTAACCACATTTGTACTGCCATGTACTTCCAGAATAGCCCGCCGGTCTCCTTTATAAGACAGGATTCCCTTCAAGATGGGCTGTGAAGATTCCTTGTCCACTGTCCCCCTGCGGGCCGCCACCCTTTCCTGCTTTCCTGACGGACCTGACGAGTGATTTCCGGTATTATCTGCAGATTGGGGAATGATTCTTTTCCCATCTGCCTCCTGGATAGCCTCCATATGAAAAGGATCCACCAGGGGACCGCTTCGGCGATGGAGCGCCGCATTGTATTTCTGCACTGCATCTCCGGAGCTTCCATCTTCAGGTATCTCGCTAACCGTTACAGCAGCAGGCGTCCTGTCTCTTTCAGGAAGATTCTTCCGGGCAGTACCCATTCCATAAACGCCCCATAATGTCAGTGCCAGCACGGCCAGGCCGGCTGCCGGTATCATCCATTTATGCAGAGGGGACATGGGGCGCCTCCTTTGAAGTGAACGGGGCCTTCGGCCCTTGGGCTGTGTCCTGAAGACATGGCTCTGCCTCCGGCATGGCTATGCGCAGCAGGGCTAAGGCTTCGCCCGGGCTCAGGGAAGAAATATGAATTCAAGGCCGCAGGCCTATTCTACTCAGAACTTGAAATCCTTCGGCATAATCATAAACCGGGTCTGTTTTTCAATATCGTCATACCGGATCCAGGCATAGAAGGAATGAAGATCCCTGTAATAGGTCCAGTACCGATGATTCAGGATACCATTCACCGTATCAATAGACCAGGCCAGGCTCACTGCATCCCGCGGCGTCACCTGCCACCGGAACCCCGCATCCACCGGTTTTTCACTGCTGTAGGTATCATAATTATAAGGCGTATATCCTTTGATATCACGGTCTGTATAATAAACCCAACCAGCAAGTGGACCATATCCACCAGATAATCCCAGCGAATAATAGCCATTCCGCCGGATATTATGACTATAGCCATAATAATCTTTTGCATATCCCGCTTTCCAGCTGAAATTCATAAATTTACCGATATGCCATGGGTCTCCTGAAATGTAGGCATCAAATCCCTTATATGATCCTTTAGTATTATTTTCAGACCAGTACCCAGCTTCACCAGAAGCTCCCACATAAAAGCGGGACTTCCCGATATAGAAATGGTTAGAATCAAACTCTAATGACGGCCGTTTCTTGACCCAGATACCGCCATCATCGTTGGTAGAACTTTCCTCTTCGGCATAATGGAAATTCAGGCTGCCCACAGGTGTACGGTACCGAAGTCCCATATCCGGCTTATATCCGGACTTGGTGTACCATTTATTTTTCATGTAAAACAGGAAATCCGGATTCTTATCAATAGGTATGGCGATTTCATTATGGAGTCCCATGCCGTTATCACTATCAAAGACAGGCCGCGGGATAAGGGACCACAGGCTGATTGCCCCGTCATCTTTCTTCAAGGACCCGGTATAAGTGGATAACGTAATCAGTGTGGTATTCTTCGCCATGAGTTTCACATTGTGAGCCGTATAGTGATCATTGGGGTAAATATCAATGGATTCGGCTTCGATCCGATAGTCCGGCACCTTAGCCACTGCATGTTTCGTGGTAAAATATCCCTTCTCTACCACCAGCTTATTGGCATTTCGGTCATAGACACCATTAGCCCCTTTGAAGTAGTAGGTATCTGCTTCCCAGCCATCCATTTTCTCAAAGCGGCCTATCGACTTCGTTGCATCGTAGTCTGCCCGCTCCGCTTTTAACCGGGTCGTCGGGTTCACCCAGTGTACCTCACCGGGAATCACATACTTTTGGGCAATCGTATTCCCATAGAGATATTCGGTCTGGTAGGTATCGAGCATATGCTTGATAACCACTTTCCCCATAGCATCCACATCACCGGTGGTATCGTTATACCGCATTCGGTCCGCCGTCACATACATGGGGTTCTGGGGTGATATACTGTTGTCCACCGGTTCCTTATCCTTATCGGATTTCTTTTTATCCGAAGTCCCGGATGACGGCTTATTCTCCGTTACCATCTCATAGGAAGCCATGGGACGGGCTACCCCTTTGGCATCAAAAACCAAAGGCGTCTCCTCGGTACCGCTTCCCGTTTTGACAGCAGCCGGAGCCACTTCTTCTGCCTCTGCCGGTATGGCAAGCAGGGCTGCCAGTACAAAGGGGATCAGGATTCTGATATCGTTTTTTTTCATTTAATTATTTCTCACAATCACCACAGAAGGCTCTTCATCGGTTTTCGTACTGCCGGCAGTAGAAGTTCCGGCGGCTTCCGTTGTCTTATCCCGGACAGACTCCAGTTCTTTCTTGGCTTTTTCATCCATGGAATCTGCTTTCCTTTCCGCAGCTGCAGCTGTTTTGGCTGTTTCTTTTCCTTCAGTCTCTACTGCATCCTCTTTAACAGATGCACCATCTACCGGAGCTGCTGCCTCAGTCTTATTATCTTCCACCGCCTGGTTGGCCGCGGCGGTCCGGGCAATATGTTTTCTCAAAACCGTATTGGGGGCGCCATTTGTGAGAACCAGGCCTTTTGTTGTAACTGCTTCCTGGGTTTCAATATACAGGGTACTCCCGGCAGGAAGGCTCACATCTTTACCTTTAACGAAGAAACCGCCAACCAGACCAATGGGCCCTAAAGCCAATGCACCAATGGTGGAAGCGCCGACTGCCGCTGCCTCCATCTTCAATTTTTCCTTGGCTTCCGGTCCGAGCACCGTAGGAATGACTTCGTCATCTACGGAGAAAACCTGGTCAAAAGAAACATCCAGTGCGCCGCTGCGGCCAAAGCTCTTCGGACGGCTGACCTTGGTCACAACACCGCTTCCCTGAGAGCCTTTGGGCAGTACCAGTACATCTCCCACACTTACATCTTCCTGTACCGTAAACGTCACCGGATCCCCTACCTGGTTTGTCTTGCTGCTTACATCATCATTCAGGGAAATCTTAAATACCGTATTGGCTGGAAGTTCCACACTCTTCATTTCAAAATGCTGGTCACCATATACCGATTTTTCCAGATTGGCCATGCGCTGGTCCAGGGCGCCTTTCTTTTCCGTACCGTAAACCTTTGTTTCCAGATCTCCCACCCTTGTCTTCAGGGCATCCGTTTTAATCTCATCGGTCAGGTAATATTCCATGGCATTCACCTGTGTTGCCATGGACGGGGTCGTATCATCATCATTTCTTACTACATCCGTATACAGGTTGGTAATCCGGTTATCTAATCCACTGGCAGAGGTATTTCCATTACCATAAATCAGGTTATCCGCATTATCGACCCGACTGATTAAAGAGCCTCCCTGGGCACTGCCGTAAATCACTTCATCTACCCGGTCAATGCGGTCAGACAAAGTTGCCGGTTCTTCCGCAAAAGCCGGTGCTGTCAATAAAAGTGCAATTCCTGCTGCCAGTAATGCTTTTTTCATCATAAAATCATCCCCCAATTATACTTTCACGTCAATGACCGCTGATACACCGACTCCCTGCACCCTGCTGAAGGATGAAGGATTTGTACTGTCCATAGGAATCAGGCCTTTAATCCGGAACAGCTTGTCATTCCAACTGATTTCCAACTGCCCCACGGCTTTCACTTTTTCTACCTGGTCCGCATCCCCAATGACCTGGGCTGCACCAATGTAACCATTATTCCCAATGCTGACAATGGGGACCACCTTCGTTGCATAATTGGTACCGGCCCCTTCTTTCATCATGACAGAGTTAATGGCACTGTTAATGGATTCTCCATATTTAGAAACAAGGAATCCAATGCCCCCGACTTTAACTACGCCGCCAAGGACACTTCCCAGACTAAATGCACTTACATTCATCATAGCCCCTGTCCCCAGCAGTGATGCTGCCAGGACGCAGACGGCCAGCCGTTTTAATTTCATCAGTGAATCCCCCTTAAGCGAAAATCCATCTTATGAATCTTTATTCCAGACAAGTCCGAATGAAACAAATGGGGAAGCCCCATTTTCACGCTTTCTGATTTTGCCTATAATTAACTTTATTATAAAGTAAAAGCCCCTGCGGTGCAAACAGAAAGGCCATAAAAGCTGAAACAGGGTTCTAAAAACGCCCCGCAGACAATTGCGGTTTGTCGAGCTGTTGTATCATGCGCTGATGGGTAGCGTCATTCGCACGGAGCTTCTAGCTGCTAGCTCCTGGCTTCCAGGAAAGCTGGCCAGCCTACGGCACGAATGACTGACGGAAATAACGGAAAGAAAGCGCCGCAGGCGGATCAGCCTTCCTAACAGCTAGCCGCTAGCAGCCTCGTGTGAGTGACTCTACACGCAAGCATACTAACCGCTAACCCCAACAGCTCGACGAACTGAAATATTTCCACCAATCTATCAGGCAAGCAAAAAGTGATGGCTGGAGCCATCACTTTTTATGAAACTTATTTATTCTTTGCTTCCCGAAGGGCTTCAAAACTTCCTGGCTGGGCCATAACCTTTGGCTTCTTCAGCTGGTTGTATGCCTGGATCATCATGGCACATTCCACCCGCTTTTTCTGGATTTCGCAGGTAATATGGTAAGGCTTATGGATATCGCCGGCGAAGGCTTCATTGTTGGCATGGCAGCCGCCGGAGCAGAAGAATTTTGCCCAGCAGTCCACACATTCCGGTTTTGTGAATACGTGGTTGGCCCGGAAATCATGCATCATCTTCATGTTTTTCAAACCTTCATACACATTGCCCAGTACATAGCCTTCCCGGCCCACAAACTGGTGGCAGGGGTAAATATCCCCATTCGGTACGACCGCCAGATATTCATGGCCGGCGCCGCAGCCCCGGAGCCGCTTTGGCAGGCAGGGACCTTTCCAGAGATCCATATTGAAATGGAAGAAGAAGAACGGTCTTCCCTCCTCTTCCCGTCTGATAAAGAGCTGGGCCAGGCGGTCATATTCTTCCTTTACCCTGGGCAGGTCTTCCTCTTTAATGGAGTATTCTGCCGTATCTTCACCTACCACCGGTTCCATAGAAACCGCTGGGAATCCGTGGTCAAGCATATCTTCCACGTCGGTCGTGAAATCCAGATTGTATTTCGTAAAGGTACCGCGTACATAGTATTCTTCCCCGTTTCTGTGGGCCACGCAGTACTGGAGATTTTTCACAATCTGGTCATAGGTTCCATTCCCATTCACATCAGGCCGCATGCGGTCATGCATTTCTTTCCGTCCATCCAGGGAAAGGATAAGACTGATGTGGTTATCAGTCAGATACTTTACTTTTTCTTTATCCAGCAGCATGCCATTGGTGGTGAGGGACATCTTGATTTTCTTATGATGTTTCTTTTCCTCTTTATGAACATAATCAATGGTCTGCTGCACCACATGCCAGTTCATCAGCGGTTCGCCGCCAAAGAAATCCAGTTCGCAGTGTTCCCTGGGACCGCTATGGGCAATAAGGAAATCTACCCCCCGTCTTGCCACATCAAAAGGCATGAGCATACGCCACTGGCCATATCCGCCCTGTCCTGCAAAGCAGTACTTGCAACGGAGGTTGCAGTCGTGGGCGATATTGAGGCAGAGGGCCTTGATAATCGGCCTGTCTTCAATGGCCATTTTATAATTCGGATCCATCGGAGCAAAGAGGACCTGTTTCTTAATGAGATCATCCAGATCATCCATGACCTCATTCAGTTCCTGTTCCTCATAATCCCCTTTCAGGTTAGCAAGCACCATATCCCGATTCTTGCCATTATAAAATTCCAGGACTTTATATGTTATATCATCTACCACATGAACGATGCCGCTGTTGACATCCATGACAATATTCATGCCATTCTGGCGGAAACGATGAATCATGGGCTTTACATTATAATCCATGAATACTCTCCTTTTTTAATACGAGCCCCCCGGAGCCGTTTGTGACTATCGATTACAAAACATCGAAAGAAATTTAAAAGCCCCCGGCCTTATGGCCAGGGGCTGGGCCGTCAACTCAGGCTCTCTTTGCTTCTTTCGCTTCTTCCTGTGTTGTGCAGATCAGGTTTCCGATGGTGCAGCTTGTCTTGCAGGCAGACTGGCAGGAAGTCTGGCATTCACTGCAGCCTTCAAATTTAATGGAATCCTGCAGGGAAGAATGGTTGATTGTAACGATATGTTTGGACATGATGTCACCTCCCAGAAACTGTTGTCTGAATTAATCATATCATAGGGGTAAGGGAAAATACAAGTAAAAACTGATTGATAAAAATCACAGATCCATAAATGATTTTGTCTGCCTATAGTGAAACCTCACTGACATATCGAAAAAGACTTATTCAAAATACAATAACCTGAAGTACCTACCGACAGATTAAAGCAGATAATACAAACCATACATGGCTCCCAGTGGGATTAAAGTCATTCCTACAAGAGCAGTAAGACACCCTGTTTTCTTTCCATGAATAGAGAACCAATCATCGGCAATGCGGTTCATTTCCTTGTATTCCCGTTCCAACCCCTGAATCAGACGCCACAGTTCCCGGCAGTCTGCTTCTGTAAGGGCTTCATCTTCATTTTCTTCTACTACCTGGTTTTCTTCCTTTTCTCGCTCTTCCTCTTCCCGTCGAGCTTTTTCTTCGGCCTCCTTCATCTGATCCTTAATATGGACCTTCCAATTGCCGGAGAAATCTTCTTCCTTGTCCTCTTCTTTCTTTTGTTCCTCTTCCTTCTTTTCTTCTTTCTTTTCTTCTGCAAAAGCCCCGGTCTCTTCCCCTTCATCCACGGCCTTCAGCAGTTCGTCCTTCAGTTTCTGGATATCCTCTGTATACTTATGGATTGCCGCATCCCAAAGGGTATAGTCCAGTTTTTTCTTCATATCATACATGGTTCCGGAAGTGGCCTGCTGGAACAGGAACTGGGTATTGTCCATGTCTGCAAAAATTTCACCCACCGCTCCCTTATGCTTGAATTTAGATTTGCCCACCTTCACATAGTACATAAAGGTACCGATGTGGGCTCTCAAATTACCAATGGGGCTTTCCTTGGCATGATTTCTATCAAAAAATCCCATGAATGTTCTCCTTGCCTGCTATATGAATAAATCAAATCTTTCTAACCATTATAAATGCAAAGTGCCTGGCGTGGCAAGATAATTCAAATTGCGGTTTGTAGAGCTGATGGGTTTTGCATGCTGACGGGTAGAGTCACTCGCATGGAGCTCCTAGCTTCTAGCTGTTAGCTGCTAGGGAAACTGGCCCGCCTGCGGCGCTTCCTACCTGTTTCCATCAGTCATTCGTGCCGTAGGCGGTTAATCTTTCCTGGAAGCCAGGAGCTAGCAGCTAGAAGCTCCGCACGAATGACTCTACCCATCAGCGCCAAACCCAACAGCTCGACAAACTGCAATATTTTAATTACCAAAGCGCCTCGTAGCCATTTTCCATGATGACGAGACCTACTCCCATTGCTTTCATGAGAGAAGACAGACAGGGCAAGTCACGGAGGAAAAGATCGGCCTGCCTGTTGTCCTTTTCCAGGAGGATTCGTCCCTCCACCTGGGTTTCTTCAGGAAGTTTTAACTCATCCATGAGCTTGGCCCCATCTATGACCGCCAGATGGGTAAACGTACGAAGTACCGCTGCAAGCAGGGAATCCCCGGACTCCGGTATTTCCAGGACCCGAAGGAGAGAATAGCCCTGCTCTCCCTTTTCTGCATCATACAGGAGCAGGGAAGGGCGTCCTGTCTGCTGGTAACGGCTTCCCAGGAAAAGAAGGTCATCAGAAAGCACCTTGCCAAATGGCGGAAGGACCTTCTGCTTACGAACATTTCGGAACATATCGTTTTTCATCAAAAATTCTGCCCGGCTTCCTTCAATGCGGCGATACAGTCCCCTGGGCAGAGTCATCCAGATTTCCCGATGATGTAAAAGCCATTCTGCCAATACTTTACTATAGGGCTCTCCAGTATCCGATGTGATCCCCATACAGTTTATATAAGATTTCTGGTACAGCGATTCAGGATGGCTGCTATCCTTCTCTAAAAGAGTAAGTAGTTCCCCCTTTGTATACCGTCCGGAAATAGAGAGTCCCAAATTAACAGGGGACAGATGGAATCCATGGAACAGGTAAAGTTCCGACACTCCCAGAAGAATCCCCAACCGTTTCATGGAAAGAGATACAATTTGTTTCTTTACAAGGCCATAACGTTCATTGGATGCACCTGTTACCAGACCTACCGCTTTCACTGAAAAGGGGCTATGCACAGAGAGGGCATCCTCCAGGAGGTGGGTATTCACAGATTCCTTCCACGACCAAAGCCGGAGCAGCCGACAAAGGGGCTGTTCTTTGTTTGATTCCGGCTGCATGGAGAAAAGTGTTAACACTTTACCGCTTTTATCCATAGTAGAGAAGTCAAAATGCCCCCATTCCAAAGTCCTGCTGTCTTTCAGAAATACTGCCATATCCACAGGGACAGACTGGGCAAAAGTTTCCTGTGAGAGAATCCCGGTCAGCAGCCGGCTCCCCCCTTTAGCTTCTTTAACCACTGTCCTGTACATGGACCAGTTGGTATCAGACTTTACCATATCTCCTGCATGATCCAGCAGGAAAGGCAGAATTACCTCTTCGTAGGATTTCCCTGTATCCTCGGTAATACCTGTCTGCCTGATATAATCCTTTGTAAACAATAAATCCGGATGTTGGAAATCTTTTTTCAACGTTTCCAGTAATTCCGATTCCCTATAGCCCATAACTGTCACCTCATTTATATCTTATATATTAACACACCTGAAAACAGGAAATTCGCTTTTTCATCCCCCCTATTGTCAGTCATACATCTACTTTTGGAATTCACCTCAATCCATCAATCTACACCATATGGGCAGAACTGGATAAATGGGTAAATAAGTAAGGAATTGTGCACAAACAATATTTACATTTTAATTGATTAAAAGTGTAAAAAATGCTATGCTGATGCCAAGGAGGAAATCAGCATGGTTAAAGAAGTCCCTGTAGATAAAATCAATAAGATGCTTCCACTGCTTAACGAGGCGCAGAAACGAGTATATCTGGCCTCTGAAGCCGAAGCACTCGGCCACGGTGGAATTACTGCTATCAGCAAAGCCACTGGCGTATCCCGGGTAACCATAACGAATGGCATAAAAGATCTGAATTCTGAACATCCCTATTTATCTCAAGATGCACCTTCCCCTCGTATCCGAAGGGAAGGCGGCGGTCGTAAGCCCATAGAGGTTACTCAGCCGGGAATTATAGAAGCACTTGAAAGCCTTATGGAAAATTCCACTTTTGGAGATCCCCAAGGACCTTTGCGTTGGACGACAAAGAGCCTGCGTAACCTCGAAGCGGAAATGAATGCCCGTGGTTATAAGATTAAATATCGTAAAATCGGATACCTCTTGAAAGATATGGGTTACAGCCTCCAAATCAATCAAAAAATGAACCAGGTTGGAAGCCAGCACCCAGACAGGGACGCACAGTTCCGGCACATCAACGAAACTGCTGAAGAATACATGGAAAACGGGTTTCCTGTTATTTCCATAGACTGTAAGAAAAAGGAAAACATTGGAAATTTCAAAAATAGCGGAGCCGAATATGCCAAAAAAGGAAATCCGGTAAACGTTCTTGACCATGACTTTCCTCTTCCTGACAAGGGAAAAGCTGCTCCTTACGGCGTTTACGATATTGCAGCCAATGAAGGGTTTGTGAATGTGGGAGTAAGCTCAGATACTGCGCAGTTCGCAGTGAATTCGATCCGCTCCTGGTGGGATGAGATGGGTAAACCACGATATCCTGAAGCAACCCGTCTGTTAATTACGGCAGATGGTGGTGGAAGCAATGGAAGCCATAGCCGGCTTTGGAAATTTGAGCTGCAAAAATTTGCTGATGAAAGTGGCCTTGAAATCGAAGTCTGCCACTTCCCGTCCGGAACATCCAAATGGAATAAAATAGAGCATCGACTATTCAGCCAAATTACAAAGAACTGGCGAGGCCGTCCTTTGGAAACGCTTGAAATTATCGTTAATCTGATCGCTTCAACAACTACCGATAATGGGCTTGTGGTTCGGTGTAAAGCGGATACCGCAGTCTACCCTAAAGGCACTAAAGTTTCTGACAAGGAATTTGCTGGCATTAATCTGTTAAGGAATGAATTTCATCCTGATTGGAATTATGTCATCAGGCCATCATATGAATAGCTTAATAATGCACAGATCCTAAATGGTAAGTAAGTGAAAAAACTTTGTAAAAAATCCATGTCAAGCATTTTTGAAAATGTCCCGAGAATTGTCATTTAATAGCCCCGCAATAGTGGGGCTATTTTGAGTGGTTAGGCCAGTATGTTACTAAAATATGTTACGCGATGCAAGTTCTTCTGGATCTTGTCTGGAATGATGCGGTCTTGTAAGGACGTAATGACGGAAAGATGCCTGCTTCCATGGGTGACTCATCGGTGGAATCCAGTGTTTCTGAGGCTTTGGTTTGGTATAGTCAGCATCAAGCTCAGGAGATTTCTTCTGGCGCAAAGGGATGGCTTCCAGCGCGTAGATACTGGTATCGTTAACACTGCAGTAGAGTTCGCCGTTGAAAGCCCGTATGACTAGTACTTTGGTTCCGCTGGCATAATGCACCTGATGGCCTTCTGAATCAAGCATACGATAGTACTGACGCTGGAAACGGATGCAGTGGCCTCTGTCTACCGTACGGCCTGTAAGTACAGCCAGTATCAGGTTGATCCTCTCATCTGACGGTTGCGTCACAAAAGCTGATTTGGTACTATTGGGGGGAAGTGCAAACTTTGCATTGAATTCTTTTAGGTAGGACTTGAGGAATTCATTGGCGTCTGCAATAGTCGTGATGCCTGCCTGTCTCAGCTCAATCGGCAGGCGCGACTGCAGCGTCTCATTGAGCCGCTCAACCCGGCCTTTGGCCTGTGGTACGCTGCTTGACTCAAGGTGTATCCCCAGTTGCCTGCAAGCGTAACCGAACTGCGTATAGGTATCCTCGTCGATGGACGGGGATCCTTTTTGTTTGTAAATGAACACAGTGCGTTTATCCGTGAAGATTTCCACAGGGATTCCGTAATCTTTGAGAGTCTGCCAGAGGACATGGTAATAGCCGTTCAGGGTCTCCTGGGTGTCAAAATAGCCGCCAGTCACGATGCCAGTAGCATCATCAATGAAGAGGTGGAGATGCCAGATCTTCCCGGGAACCCATTCATATGGAGTGGCATCACCCTGCAGCTGTTCCCCAAAGTAAGCATGCCGTGGACGCCGGCTGTGGGCATCTTCAGCAGCCACAAGATTGACTTGTATTTCCATCTGCTTTTTCTTGGATTTCGTGTTGCTTTTCATTGCTTCCAATTTCCTCCTGATCCGTTTTCTTTTGGCCCGTGTAGCCTTAGGAGAGAGAATAAAGGCTGCCTCAAGAATGGAGGCTACAGAGGAAACGGAGACATGGATATTCTCATGTCTGTCCAGAAGTTCGGTAAAGTGGGTAAAATTGATGCAGTAGCATCATCAATGAAGAGGTGGAGATAGATCTTACTCATTCTGTTCCCCAAAGTAAAGGGCCAAGATTGACTTGTAATCTTTTTTCTCGTGTTGCTTTTCAGTGAGGCTTGAGAGAGTGTTGAATGGAGGCTACAGAGGAAACGGAGACATGGATATTCTCATGTCTGTCCAGAAGTTCGGTAAAGTGGGTAAAATTGGCGCCATAGTACTCATTCTGGTAAAGGGCCACAATTTTTTCTCTGAGTGAGGCTGGAAGTGTTGTTACGGGCTGTCTACCCCTGTTCCCGTGGACAAATGCTTTACCTTCCTGACGATAGCGCAGGATTAACCGGTTTACGGTGCGGACAGTGCACCCCAGCCGGACTGCTGCTGCGAGCTTGTTGCCATCTGGATGATTAACAAGAGATTTGATTGTTTCATATTTGAACTGCTCGTCCATCGTTAATTCAACCTTTCTGATAAAAATTCCTCCCATCACTTGCGTTAAGATTGTGATGAGATTATACCATGACTGGGACATTTTCATTTGTGGTTACTTGAGACAATATCACTTGTGGTTCATAAGTGAAAAAACTTTGTAAAAAATCCATTGACAGATTTCGGAAGTGCTGGTATAATCAATTACGTTGTCGGGGCATAGCGCAGTTTGGTAGCGCACTTGGTTCGGGACCAAGGGGTCGCAGGTTCAAATCCTGCTGCTCCGACCATTTATGCGGGTGTAGCTCAATGGTAGAGCGCCAGCCTTCCAAGCTGGTTACGAGGGTTCGATTCCCTTCACCCGCTCCATTTTTTATCCGCCGGAGCGGATTTTTTACACGAGACTCAGATTTGACAAACCGAAGTTCCTCGAGTAATATATATATGTTCATGCCGGTATAGCTCAGCTGGTAGAGCGACGCATTCGTAATGCGTAGGTCGCAGGTTCAAATCCTGTTGCCGGCTCCAACGCAGGAAGGGCTGTGAAATGGATTTATCCTTTCACGGCCTTTTTCATTGAATGAAATTTCACCGATTTCAGTTTGTCGAGTTGTTAGAGCGAGCGGTTTGGCATGCTGTTGGACAGAGTCACTGGCACGGGGCTGCCAGCTTTTAGCTTCTAGCTGCTAGGAAAGCTGGCCAGCCTGCGGCGCTTCCCATCCGGTATTTCCGCCAGTCATTCGTGCCGTAGGCTGTAGAGCTTTCCTAGTTGCTAGCCGCTAGTAGCTAGAAGCCCCCGCGCGAATGACTCTATCCTTCAGCCCCCTCAACAGCTCTACAAACCGCAATTTGTATAACAACAGGACTACCATCACATGGAAAAACACTTTGATATCAACCGCGGCGGATTCAGTATCCGCAGTAAACTCATCATCAACAGCAACGATAAAAGTACCCGTTCTTTTGAGGATGTGGTCATCGTCACCCACGGATTCGGCAGCAATAAGGAAACCGCCGGCACCCTCCACTTTGGGGAACACCTGACATCCAAGTACAAAGGCTTCGCTGTCATCGCCTTCGACTGGCCCTGCCACGGCATGGATGCCAGGAAAAAGCTGACCTTGGAAGAATGCCTCACCTACCTCACCCTGGTGGTGGAATATGCCAAAGAAGAACTGGGCGCCAAGCGTGTGTATAATTACTCCTCCAGCTTTGGAGGCTACCTCACCCTCCGTTACCTCATTGAAGTAGGAAATCCTTTTACCAGAATCGCCCTCCGCTGCCCGGCAATCCACATGTACCAGTCCATGATGAGCTACCTCTCAGAAGAGGATAAAGTGAAGCTGCAGAAGGGCAAAGAGATTTCCGTAGGCTTTGAGCGGAAGATGAAAGTGGACCAGTCCTTCTTTGATTCCCTGAAAAACTTTGACGTCATGGATCATGAATACTTTGACTTTGCGGACGACATGCTCATCATCCACGGCACAAAGGATGAAATGATTCCCATTGAAGACTCCCGGGCCTTTGCGGAAAATAATGTAATCGAGTTCGTCCCCATCGAAGGCGCCAACCACCCCTTCCAGAATCCAAATCACATGGCCCTGGCCACCCACAAAATCATAGAATTCTTCCATGGAGAATAAAAAGGAAGCAGCCGAAAGACTGCTTCCTTTTATTTTGGATTTCCAACGGACCTGATCAGTAGTCCTCATCCCAGGCATTGATGTAGACCGGTTCTTTTTTCATCATTTCCTGCTGTTCCTGATTGAAATGTTTCTTCAGGATCACCGCTTCATAGACGAATTCCCGGAAATAATCTTCGGAACATACGAAGTATCCATTATCCCCTACGTCCTTGCCCCAGGAATTTTCTATTTTCCAGCGGTCCGGTTTTCCTTCTTCATCCAGGTGGACCCCGGTGAGAAGCATGGCATGGTTGGCGGAGCTGGCGCTGTATTCCAGACGCTTTCCTTTCTCCATGGCCGTGGAAAAACCGCCGAGCAGGTCTTCATACCGCACGGTCCTCGGGTCCCAGACCCCGTCTTTTCTTGCTCCCGCGGCACCGGCGTCGCAGGCGAACCAGATGGCCTCTCCCGCCTTCAGCTGGGCAATGCAGAGGTCTTCCATTTCCTTCTGGGTCAGGTTCAGACCCTTCATATCATGGCCTGTCATGTTTTCCACCGCATGGAAGGCAATCACTCTTCCCGTGGGTTTATCAAAGGTGGGCTCATTGATGACCGCCATGTAATCCCGAAGGGAAAGCCCAACATATTTCTTATAGAATTCCCGGGGCGTCAGATGACGGTCCTCATGGAACTCGTTGTCCTTATTCCGATAGGTAAAATCAAAGGTTCCCACAGGCCTGCCAAAGGCAATGCATTCTGCCTTGTACACTTCTCCCATCATTTCTTCTTTCCGGGGATAGGGATCTTTCCCTTCCGATATCAGCGTCCGAAGTTCCATGGCATCCTTGCGGAGCAGCCGGTTCAGGGTATCCGTAAAACGGTCCGTATGGCCGGACTGATAGGTTTCCGGCTGTACCTGCTTCGGCACGACGCCGTACTTTTCGATGAGGTCCACCGCTTCCGACCAGTAGCCTCCATCGGTCATGCCCCGCAGAACGTACTGCATGAGCTGCCCCTTGATGGGAGCTTTCGGATTTTCGATGACCATTTCCAGGAAATTATTGGCCTTTTCCAGTTTGTCATAGAAGGAAAGGTAATTCTGGGACAGCTCGAACTGTTCCAGGTGGCATTTCTCCGCCACCTTTTCCCGAAGGATATTGAGAGCTGCAAAGAGCCAGCACCGTCCGGACTGTTCCTGGGCCGTAATGCCCTTCGTCTTCACTTCAATAGTAAAGGGCCCCTTCAGCAGGGCTCCCTCCGACACATCATAGGCCAGGTCCATCATCGGCGTCTTCGCCAGGGCCGAATGAAGAACCTTCGCTTTTTCGTCAGATTCATAGGATTCACGGAACTTTCTAAGCAGTTCCTCTGTTATCTCTTTCATAAATGACCTTCTTTCCGGTATGTGACTATTGCAGTTTGTCGAGCTGTTGGAGCGGTGCTGGTGGATAGAGTCATTCGTGCGAGCTTCTAGCTTCTAGCCGCTAGCTTCCAGGAAGGCTCTACAGCCTACGGCACGAATGACTGACGGAAATATCGGGTGGGAAGCGCCGCAGGCTGGCCAGCTTTCCTAGCAGCTAGAGGCTAAAAGCTGGCAGCCCCGTGTGAGTGACTCTACGCGCAAGCATACTAACCGCCAACCCCAATAGCTCGCAATACTGAAATATCCTTACTTCTTCCCTATTTTCCATGCCCGGCGGGCGATTTCTATGACCGTCTCACAGGCCTTTTCCATGGAATCCAGGGGGAGATACTCAAAGCGGCTGTGGAAATTGGCACCGCCGGTGAAAAGATTCGGGCACGGAAGGCCCTTGAAGGAAAGCTGGGCTCCATCAGTCCCGCCGCGGATGGGAAGCTCCACCGGAGTGACTCCCGCTGCCTTCATGGCAACCCTTGCCAGTTCCACAATATCCATGTGCCCCTTCTCGATGATATCCATCATATTGAAGTACACATCGTTCAGTTCCACCATCACCGTACCTTCCCCGTATTTCTTATTGAGGAAATCCGCCATGGAGAGAAGGAAATATTTTCTCAACTGAAACTTTTGGGAGTCATGGTCCCGGACCAGCATGTCCAGGGTGCACTCTTCCACGGTGCCCCGGATTTTGTAGACATGGAAGAACCCCTCCCTGCCTTCCGTACATTCCGGCTTCTCCCCTTCCGGCAGCATGGTCTGCCACTCGGAAGCGATGGAAATGGCATTTACCATTTTCCCTTTCGCATCCCCCGTATGAACGCTGCGACCGCGGATGGTAACCACAGGATTGGCGGCATTGAAATTTTCATACTCCAGTCCTCCCAGTTCACCGCCATCCACGGTATAGGCGAAATCGGCGCCAAAGGCCTTCACATCGAATTTCAATGGGCTTCTTCCTGTCTCTTCATCCGGCGTAAAGGCGATGCGGATTTTCCCATGCTTCACTTCCGGATGATGCAGCAGATACTCCATGGCACTCACAATGGCCGTTATCCCCGCTTTATCATCGGATCCAAGAAGAGTGGTGCCGTCGGTGACCATAATATCCTGGCCTTCGTATTTTCTGATTTCCGGAAAATCCTTTACCGAAAGGACGATCTGCTTATCTTTGTTTAAAAGGATATCCTTCCCGTCATAATTTTTCACAATCCGGGCATGTATGGGGCCGCCAGGGGCATCGGGGCTCGTGTCCATATGGGAAATAAATCCCACCGTGCTGCCTTCCTCTCCATTGGCCGAAAGGGTAGCCATGACATAGCCATTGTCATCCACTGTCACATCCGAAAGCCCCAGTTCTTCCAGCTCTTCCTTCAGGTGTTTTGCCAGCACCATCTGTCCCGGCGTACTGGGGCAGACTTTGTCATTTTCTTCGTCGGACCGGGTATTACAGGAAATATAATCCATGAACCGACGAACCAGTCTATCTCTGTCTAATTCCAAAAAATCATCTTCTTTCCGGGGAATCTACTGATCAATAGATTCCCCCGCACTATGTGACCATCATATACCAAAACCCGGGTTCTTGCAAAAAGGGACTGTTCCGTGGCTGCTGGTATACGATTCGCAGTGACACGGATTGTAACTCTTACATCATTCAAATTGCGGTTTGTCGAGCTGTTGGAGCGATGCTGATGGATAGAGTCATTCGTGCGGGGGCTTCTAGCTTCTAGCCGCTAGCTTCCAGGAAGGCTCTACAGCCTACGGCACGAATGACTGACGGAAATACTGGGTGAGAAGCGCCGCAGGCAAACCAGCTTTCCTAGTAGCTAGAAGCTAAAAGCTAGCAGCCCCGTGCCAGTGACTCTATCCAACAGCATGCAAAACCGCTCACTCTAACAGCTCGACAAACTGAAATATCGCAGTGCCATATCCTTCCATCCCAATAAAAAAATCCCGCTTTCGCGGGATTTTTTTATTGTTCATCAGCCTACGATATTCAGAGCATATTCATTGTACTCTTTTTCAAGGGCTTCAGACTTCTTGGAGATTTCAATCTGCAGGTCAGAAGCGGTGTCATAGTCGTCCGCTTCCAGGGCTGCTTTCAGTTTGGAGCAGAGGCACTTGCCGCTCTTCGTATCTTTGATGAGTTCGAATTTCTTTTCGCGGATAATATCCCACCGTTCTTCGTCCAGGTCATCTTCGCTGTCCAGTTTCTTGAAGCCCTTTACCAGAGCTTCGGTGGCCGGAATGATGCGGTCGATGAGTTCATTCTTCCAGCGGTAAACGATGGAAGCAACGAAGGAATCAACGATGGTGGCATTGAGGCTGCCGCCAGCTTCGATGACGCCCACCTTGTCCGGATTTGCTTTCATGGTCTTCACGTTTTCCCAGACAGTTGCCGGCGGTTTACCGAAGGCAGCGTCCCGTTCTTCCTGGGTGAAGTCTTCGAATACGTTATCTTCGCAGCGGTATGCCCTGCCTTCTTCCAGGTAATCCGCCTTTTCTCCCGGTTTCTTGGACAGTTCAGCCAGGAGATCTGCCGGCGTCTTTCCGGAGGTTACGGCGTAGGTAATGCCGTCCAGGGAGGACAGGAACAGGCAGGATGCAGCAAGATAGGTATTGGTGAAGGGGTTCGGTGCCCGAAGTTCGAAACGGGTAGCCTTCGGGTTGTCGATATCCCTGACGAGGCCGATGAGGATGGTCCGGTTACGGGACGGAACAGCCGGGTTGTGGCCCAGGGAAGTTACGATGCAGACTGGTGCTTCGAAGCCCGGTTTCAGACGGTTGAAGGCATCGGTGGTGGAAGATACGAAGGGGTTCGTAGCTTCATAGTTTTTCAGGATGCCCATGATGAAGCCATAGCCGATGGTGGAGAGGAAGTCTGCCTTCATGTCAGTGGGGGCCAGGAGGTTGATAGTCTTGCCGCTCTTCAGGGTAGCGCAGATGCCTACATGGGTATGTTCGCCGCTGCCGGCTACACCGATAATCGGTTTTGCCTGGAAGGAAACATCGAGGCCATATTTGCGGAATACTTCACGGATGATAATGCGGGCTTCCAGTTCATTGTCGCAGGCCTGGAGCGGGTTCATGGAGAATCTCCAGTCCAGTTCCAGCTGTTCACAGACATCTACCGTATGGCCGGCATCGTCCACCTTCGGTTTGATGCCCCCTACTTCTTTATGGCCCATTTCCACACTCATGCCCCGGGCATCGAGCTCTTCGATGGCTTCTTCCATGGCGGTACGGACATTGCCACGCATTCTCTGCCAGTACTGTTCCTGGAGTCTCTGGGAAATGGAAAGATGCTGTACCGTTTCTGTTTCGCTCGGTGTCTTGACCCAGAATTCCAGTTCCGTACCGATGGTAAATCCGATATCTGCAATATCTTCAAAAGGCACATCTTCCATGCCTTTGACTTTCTTGCCGCCAGCCAGGAGACCCTTCAGCTTTCCGGCCACGTAAGCGCAGGAATCTTTGAGAATGGAACGGGAATCGATAAATTTTCCGTTGTGCAGCAGGAAACAGGGAATACGGAGTGTGCCTACGGGGCGGCCGTTATCATAAATGTTACCTTCGTTGTAGTCAATGTACCAGTTCACGCTGGGATCTGCCACCATATCCACCCGGGCATCATTCAGGGTAGCAATGTTCATGAGAACTACGGAGGAGCCATCGGTCTGGACTGCAGTGCCTGCAAAGAAGTCATCGTAGTTCTTCAGGAACAGTTCGATCGGCACCTTTTCATCGGTGTCGTTTCCGGCCAGGTCGATGCCTACCAGAGATACGAAACGGATTTCCGGATGGGTTTTCAGAAGGGAAAGTACCCCTTCTTTGCCGAATTCGCCGGTTGGAATGTAATACAGTAAGTCCTTGTTCATGTTGAATTCCTCCTAAAATAAAATATTTTTGACCATTTATAGATATCCGGGAAACTGTCCCCCTTTGGGAGAGCTTCGAAATCCGGTCTTTGCCGCTTTCTCAGCCCTGTCCTGCTTCCGGGAATCCCAGAATGGAATAGCGGTACTGTTCTTTCCATATGTCCATGACCCTGCCCCCTGTGCCTCTTTATAAAATAGAAAATGACCCATTCTTTAATAAGAATGGGTCATCATTGGCCTGATGTTCAATTATAGATCAATTTCAGTCCAGGATATTCAGTGCATATACATGATATTCCTGTTCCAGGGCCTGCGCCTTCTTTGCCATTTCCAGCTGCAGGTCCGACGCCGTATCATAGTCACCGGCTTCCAGCGCTTCTTTCAGGCGGGTGCAGATGCATTTTCCATCATCCGTATCCTTGGCCAGTTCAATGCGCTTCGCTTTGATGGCTTTCCACCGTCTTTCATCGATCTTATCATCGTTATCCAGTTTTTTATAGCCCCTCACGGCTGCTTCGGTGCCCGGAATGATCCGGTCAATCAGTTCATTCTTCCAGCGGTACACGATGGATGCCAGGAAGGAGTCCACAATCTGTTCAGAAAGGATGTCGCCTTTAGTAATGACTTTCACCTTATCCGGGTTCGCTTTCATGATCTTCACATTTTCCCAAACCGTTGCCGGCGGTTTACCGAAGGCCGCATCCCTTTCTTCATCGGTGAAGGCTTCAAATACATTTTCTTCACAGCGGTATGCCCTGCCCTTTTCCAGATAATCCGCATCTTCTCCGGGTTTCTTGGAGAGTTCTGCCAAAAGTTCTGCTGCAGATTTATTGGATTTCAGCGCATATTCGATGCCGTCCAGTGCCGTGAGATAGAGGCAGGAAACGGCGAGGTACGTATTGGTGAATGGATTCGGTGCGCGGAGTTCGAAGCGGGTAGCCTTCGGATTGCCGATATCCCGAATGAGGCCCATGAGAATGGAACGATTTCTGGAAGGAACTTCCGGCGTATGGCCCAGGGAAGTTACAATGCACACCGGCGCTTCAAAGCCCGGTTTCAGGCGATTGAAGGCATCGGTTGTGGAAGATACGAATGGATTCGTAGCTTCGTAATTGTTGAGAATCCCCATGATGAAACCGTAGCCAATGGTGGAAAGGAAATCGGCCTTCATGTCTTCCGGAGCCAGGAGATTGATGGTCTTGCCGTTTTTGAGGAGCGCCGCAATACCTACATGGGTGTGTTCACCGCTTCCGGCTACGCCGATAATCGGCTTTGCCCGGAAAGATACGTCCAGTCCATTCCTGCGGAACACTTCTCTTACAACGATTCTGGCTTCCAGTTCATTGTCTGCAGCCTGCAGAGGATTGGTGGAGAAAAGCCAATCCAGTTCCAGCTGTTCGCAGACGTCAAAGATATGGCCTTCATCGTCTACCTTCGGTTTAATGCCACCTACTTCTTTATGGCCCATTTCCACGTGGAGTCCGCGGGCGTCCAGTTCTTCAATGGTCTGTTCCATGGCGGTACGGACATTCCCCCGCATCCGCTGCCAGTACTGTTCCTGGAGGCGTTGGGAAATGGAAAGGTGCTGTACCGTTTCCTTTTCACTGGGCGTCTTCACCCAGAATTCCAGCTCCGTGCCGGTGGTAAATACGATATCCTGGATCTCGGAGAACGGGAAATTTTCCATATCCTTCACCTGGGCATCCAGAAGAAGTTTCTTCAGCTCCCCTGCCACATATTCGCAGGAGTTTTTCAGGATAGAACGGGAATCAATGAACTTCCCGTTGTGAATGAGGAAGCAGGGAATCCGGAGTGTTCCTACGGGCTTTCCATTATCCTCTATATTTTCATCGTTGTAGTCTACATACCAGTTGACAGAGCTGTCAGCCACCATATCCACCCGGGCATCATTCAGAGTAGCAATATTCATGAACACCACGGAAGAGCCATCGGTCTGTACCGCTTTACCGGCGAAGAAATCTTCATAGTCCTTCATGAAAATCTCGATGGGAATCTTTTCATCGGTGTCATTGCCTGCCAGGTCGATGCCTACCAGAGACACAAACCGAATTTCCGGATGCTGGGCGAGCAGGGAAAGTACCCCTTCTTTACCATACTGGCCGGCGGGAATGCAGTACAACAATTCTTTGTCCATTTGAGTCCTCCTATAGACTTACTTTGTTTTCACCATTTTTTCATATTTATAAATCCCTATCTGTTTCAAAAGAAAATGACCCATTCCCATAGGAATGAGTCATCTTTGACGCAGCATATGAACTTATGTAACAAGGATACACCACGCGTCTTGCTTTTGTCAAGCTTTTGAAGCTCAAGCAAGCAGTTTCCTGACGATCTGGTTGACCATCTTTCCGTCTGCCTTACCTTTAAGCTTCGCCATGACAGCTTTCATCACAGAACCCATATTTCTCTGCCCAGGATCCATAGCGTCGATAATGGCTTTCACAGCCTTCTCTACCTCGTCTGCAGACATTTCTGCCGGCAGGTACTTTTCCAGTACTTCGATTTCCGCTTTGGTCTGTTCAACCAGGTCTTCTCTTCCGGAATCCTTGATTTCAGCAAGGGTTTCTTTCCTCTGCTTCACTTCTTTCCGGAGAACGGCAAGAACCTGATCATCATTGAAGTCCGCGTGTCCGTCGTCGATTTCGGCCTGCCTGATATGAGCACGGGCCATGCGGATCGTGTTCAAAGCAAGCTTGCCTTCTTCTCTCGCCTTCATGGCTGTCTTCATGTCAGCCATAAGCTGTTCCTTAATTGACAAAACTAATCACCTTACAACCTGTCATTACTTATACTTACGTTTTCTTGCGGCTTCAGATTTCAGTTTACGTCTAACGCTGGGCTTTTCATAATGTTCACGTTTTCTTACTTCAGAAAGAACCCCGGCTTTTTGGCAGGAACGTTTAAATCTGCGAAGAGCACTATCAAGAGATTCGCCCTTTTGAACTTTGATCTCAGACATCTTTATCCCTCCCTCCCAATAAGACTGATGGGGTGCTATTGCACACTCTTAAATTATAAATTACAACTTCCTATCTGTCAATTCCATTTTATTCAATTGTAAAAACTTTTAGGATTACTGTTGCAGACAGAATGTACCAGAAAAAGGGCCGTCAACCGGATTTTTATATATTACTTTTATGTATCAGACATTACGAAAAAATCCCCGCTTCCGCAGGGATTTTAAATGGATCAGGCATTTTCCGGATTCTTATGTTTCTTGGTACGGAAATACTGAAGCGCAAAGACAGCAACCAGGATCGCAATGCCGATGATATCAGTCAGTGTCTGTGGATCGATGAGGCACAGGCCACCGGCCAGGAGGATAATTCGTTCAATAACATTGGCTTTGCAGTAGAACTGACCGATCATGGCCCCAGAAATACCGGTCATACCGATGATAGCTGTGATGGTCGTGAAGAGGACACTTCCAAAGGTAGCTCCGATACCCAGGAGCTGGGGCGACAGGACGAAGACATAGGGGATGATAAATGCTGCGATCCCCAGTTTCGACGCGTTCACGCCGGTCTTCAGCGGATCGCCACCGGAAATAGCGGAGCCTGCATAGGCAGCCAGAGCTACTGGAGGCGTAATATCGGCGATAATTCCGAAGTAGAATACAAACATGTGAGCCGCCAGGATCGGAACGCCCAGCTGGATCAGGGCCGGTGCAGCGATGGTGGAAGTAATGACGTAATTTGCTGTGGTCGGCACGCCCATGCCGAGGATCAGGGATGTGAGCATGGTGCAGAGGAGAAGGAGCATGAAGTTGCCCGATGCCACGGTGACCAGGGCCGAAGCCAGTTTCAGGCCCACACCGGTCTTAGTGACAATACCGATAATCATACCGGCAGAGGCGCAGGCGATGATGACGCCCAGGGCCCCTCTGGCGCCTTTCACAAGGCCATCCACAATGTCCCAGAAGCTCATGCGGGTATTGGCCCGGAGCATAGCGGTACCGATGGAAATAAAGATACCTGCCAGGGCAGCTTTCATAGGTGTGTAACCGGAAGCAAGGAGGCCGATGATGGCAATCAGCGGAATGGCCAGATGACCTTCTTCCTTCATGATCTTTGTCCATGCCGGAAGCTGGCTTCTGGGTGTTCCTTCCAGATGGTTCTTCTTGGCTTCAAAATGAACGCCCAGGAAAACGCCGAGGAAATAGAGGATAGCCGGAACAACGGCTGCCTTCACGACTTCCATGTAAGGGATGCCCACAAATTCAGCCATCAGGAATGCTGCAGCTCCCATGATAGGAGGCATGAGCTGGCCACCGGTAGAAGCCGCTGCTTCTACGGCGCCGGCGAAGTTTTTGTGATACCCCAGTTTTTTCATCATGGGGATGGTAAAAGAACCGGAACCCACGACGTTAGCTACGGAAGATCCGGAAATGGTTCCCTGGAGGGCGGAGGAAATGACGGCTACCTTAGCCGGTCCGCCGGAAGCCCATCCGGCAATGGCATTGGCGATATCGATGAAGAACTTGCCAAGGCCTGTCTTTTCCAGGTAAGCGCCGAAGAGGATAAACAGGAAAATAAAGGTCGAGGAAACGCCCAGCGGAATACCGAAGACGCCTTCTGTGGTGAAGAACAGGTGCCCCACCATCTGCTTGATGGTGAGTCCCCGATGTGCCAGGGGCCCCGGCATATAGGGTCCCAGGAACCCATAGGCCAGGAAGCAGAGCACCACGATGACAATGGGCAGACCCACGATACGGCGGGCCGCTTCCAGGGCCATGATAATTCCCACAAGACCAACCACCGCATCCACCGGCGTTACGGTCCCGGCACGGAGGATGAGCTGCTGGTAATTCACAAGAATGTAGATTGGCGGTATCATGGCCACCACAGCCAGAATCACATCAATCGGATGGAACCGGCCTTCCTTGACCCAGGATTTTTTCGTAGGGCAGAGGAGGAAAACGAGGCAGATGCCGAAGGACAGGTGGATACACCGCTGGATCATGGCATCCAGGGTACCGAAGAGGCCCGTGTAAATCTGGAACAGGGAGAAGCAGATACAGATAATAGCCACAATCTTCCCGCAGATGCCCTTGTACTCCACAGTATTGGATTCCTTATCCAGGGACTTCAGCTTTTCCTGCATTTCATTGCTTAACTGACCATCTGCGGCTGCAGGATTTCCGGCAGGTGTTCCCTTTTTCTCTAAATCGGCCAAAATAATCAACTCCTAATTTCTTTTTTCATGTACCACCCTTTGTACAGCGGTGCTACATACAGCTTTAATTCCTTTCCCAAAGGAACCATGGAGTCCAGATCATAGTCTGTATCCCCGATGGTCAGCGTTCCGTGGTTTGTCACTCCATTGCGGAGAGACAGTTCCGGGAAATTGCGGTTTATGTCGTCCAGAACGAACCAGCCATCTTCTTCCCGGAAGTGACCTTCGTCAGCAGAGAAAGGAAGGCCCACCCCCATAGATTGATATTTGGTGGATTTAAGAACAAAGCCATCTGTAATCTGATTGACTTCCAGATACTCATAAATCATTGTTTTCTGTACGGAATGATGGTAGGCCAGTGTTACCGGCGTACCGGCTTCCACTTTCTGCCGGAAAATGATGCCATCCGCTGTCTGCCCGAATACATAGGGCTGCCGGATGAGCCACCCGCCTACGGTGGTCACAAGGCCTACGATGATTCCGAAGATGATAATCACTGTTTCCAGTGTCCCATTTTTCTGTTTCTTCATGAAAGTGAGAACGGACCCCTTGAGGCCCGTTCTCCCTCCTTTCTATGGCAAGTCGGATCCTATCGGGATTCTCCTTATTTCGCCTTCAGGTACTTTTCAGCGCCTGCATTCATCTTGATGGACATGCCTTCCAGAGCCGTATCCTTGGTGATGTACTTGCCTACGGCATGGGCAGCTTTCATGCGGTCCAGATGTTCATAAATGGCTTTCACAATCTGTTCACCGAGGTCATCGGAGAGCTTGTCGGTGGTAACGATGACGCACTTGACAGCCACCGTATCCACATCTTCATCCTGTCCGGGGTAAGTGCCCTTTGGAATGACCATCTTGGTGTAGTACGGATATTTCTGCATGAGCTGGTCAACGATCTTCGGATCAATATTAACGATGGAAGCAGATTTGTTGGCAGCCAGATCCTGGATAGCTGCAGTCGGATAGCCGGCAACAACTACGCCTGCATCTACGTTGCCATCCTTCAGTGCATCTGCTGCTTCGCCGAAGGACAGGTACTGTACATCGATATCGTTATAAGTAATACCATAGGCTTCAAGAATCTGGCGGGCATTGGCTTCAGCACCGGAGCCGGAAGCACCGACGGCCACTTTCTTGCCCTTCAGGTCGGCAATGGTCTTAATGCCTTTGTCTTTGGTGGTAACGAACTGGATTGTTTCCGGATAGAGAGCGGCAATACCACGGAGGCTGTCCATTTTGTTGTCTTTGAACATTTCCTTGCCGTTGGCTGCGTAGTAGGCAATATCATTCTGGATGAAGGCAATATCTACGGATCCATCTTTCAGCATATTGACATTGGCAACGGAAGCGCCTGTGGACTGGGCCGATGCATTCATTCCTTTAATGTTCTGGTTCAGAAGTTCTGCCAGTGCACCGCCTAAGGGGTAATAGGTGCCTGCCGTGCCGCCGGTAGCAATATTCAGGAACTGCTTACCGCCGCCTGCAGAACCGGATCCGCCGCTTCCACCGCCGCATCCTGCGAGAAGAGCTGCACCTGCCATGCAGAGAGCACCTGCCACAATCAGTTTCTTCAATGTTTTCTTCATAATGCCGTCCTCCTTAACCCTCTAACGGAAAGTCCGATTCCTGTCTATGTTGAATCCCATCGGTATCTTTCCAAATTCCCCGCACAGAGTGAAATAAAAAAGCAGCCCGGCGCACAGGAAATCCCCATGCGTCTGCTGCAGCTTCTTCGCTCGTTGTGCTATAAAGTTATCATTATAATACTACTTTTCGAAATCTTTGTAAAGGAGGCTTGGCTGGATTCCTTTATTATTCTGGTATTTCCCGCTGTCATAGCTGTCAGCCTCTCCCAGGACCGTGTGGAAATAGATCTGGCAGATCTCCACGCCCGCATAAATCCGGATAGGCTGGACACAGAACATTTCCAGTGTCCAGTAGCCGGAAAAGCCGACATCACCGAACCCGGCGGTTACATGGATAAAGAGTCCCAGCCTCCCGATAGAAGAGCGGCCTTCCAGCATGGGAACGAAACATTTGGTTTTCGTATATTCCTGGGTCCTGCCAAGGTAGAGTTTATTGGGCTGGAGCACGATTCCCTCTTCCGGAATATGGATGAGTGTGCCTTCATTCCTTTTTTTCATATCCAGTTCATGGTTGTTATAGACCATGAGCTCATCGGAAAGGGTCAGGTTATAACTGTTTGGATTCACCTTTTTCGGATCAAAGGGATCAATTATGATTTCTTCGCCCATGTGGCGGACGATTTCCCTGCCGGACAGAATCATTTCAGCTTCCTCGCTTCCTGGTTAAAAATTTTACGATGAATGGCCATACGGCGATGTTTGAAGGGAGCCTTTGCCAACTCCCCCGGTTCCAAATGAAACAGTTCCCTCTCTTTTTCAGAAAGGGCTGGTGAAACGAGCAGTTCCCCCTTATTGGTAAATGAAATCAGATGGGCGGAAAACAGGGCGCCATGGGTAGGACAGAACAGGGGCCCCTTTGTCCTCGTATCTCCCTCTTCGTAGGGAAACGCTTTCAGGAGAGAAATACGGCGGGCGCCGCAGACAAGGCAGCACGGGTCTTCTACCATGGACTTTCGCTGGAAAGACTCTTCTTCTTCCAGTTCCCTGCGGATTCGACTGACCGTGACCGTTGCAGGATGGGCAAACAGGCTTCCTTCCGTACCGGCCGACGACTCATCTTCCTCCAAAATATGGCGGACTTCCAAGGAAAAGGTCCCTTTGGCGGTCCGGATTTCCCGGTACGCACTGGCCGCCTCCGGCTTGAGGATCCAGTAGTAAGCACCGTCTTCCCCTTCTGTGCCGTCAAAAACATATTCCCAGGGGGCACGGTCGTAGGTTTCAGGCTCTTCCAAAGCAGCGCCTGTCACCTTTTCCCCATCCAGGGTATAGGTCTCGTAGGACCCGGCATCCCACTTTTTCTTCCTGGTCCTTTTCTTTGCCGGCTTCTCCGGGTAAACCGGAATCCTGCCCTGTTCCACCAGTTCCCGGATTTTTCCGCCCGCCCAGCCTACGGCGGAATTCAAAGCGCGGTATTCCATATGAAGGGCGGCAGCTATGTTTTTCCCATTGTCCATATGGTCTACGGAGTGATAGAGTCTGTCAAAAATCTCCATCATGAGGCGGGTCATGACCGCCGGGTTTCCCATGAGAAGCAGCCATCCTTCCCGGGTGATTGCATCCCACTGTTTCAGTCCTTTTCGCCTTGCCATCCCTTCACCGCCTTTGAACGTAAGTCTTTTTGTTATTATAACATTTTGTCATAGAAATGGTGAATGGAAAAATAGAACTGTTTTCGCAGCCTCCCCATACTGGCGAAAAGGTCTCCGCCATTAACCAGAAGTCAGGTATGAGGAGTGGTGGTGCGGCGCACAATTCATAGAGCACCGCGAGTTTTGATGAATTTCCTTAGCTCATCAAATTGCGGTTTGTAGGGCTGTTGGAGCGGTGCTGATGGATAGAGTCATTCGTGCGGGCTTCTAGCTTCTAGCCGCTAGCTTCTAGGAAGGCTCTACAGCCTACGGCACGCATGACTGACGAAAATATCGGGTGGGAAGCGCCGCAGGCTGGCCAGCTTTCCTAGCAGCTAGAAGCTAAAAGCTAGCAGCCCCGTGTGAGTGACTCTACACGCAAGCATACTAACCGCCAAGCCCAACAGCTCGACAAACTGAAATTGGCAGTACTGTCGTTCTCTTCCAGTACAAAACCCCGCAGCATAACTGCGGGGTCATTTCATCAATTTCCTTCCAGTTCGGCCACGCCAAGGGGCGGGCTTTCCAGGAATTTGACCTTCGGGTTTCTCTGGGCCAGCCATCCTGCCTGCCAGGCGTTGGGCAGGAGGTAAACCGGCCGTTCACGGCGGTCATAAACCACCATGGCATTGTCGATACCCACCAGTTCATCCGGCGGTACATCGCCTTCGGTCCACCGGGCTGTGGTAAAACTCAAGGGTTCCAGATTGACAGATACGTTATATTCATTTTCCAGACGGTACTTCATGACTTCAAACTGCAGCTGGCCTACAGCGCCGATGATGAAGGATTCCATAATATAAGGCTGCTTATAAACCTGGATAGCCCCTTCCTGGGCCAGCTGGGTCACGCCGTTCAGGAACTGTTTCCTCTTCATGCTGCTTTCCGGCGAAAGCCGTGCAAAAAGTTCCGGTGGGAACACAGGAAAATCAATGAAAGTAACAGGGTGTTTCTTTTCACAGACCGTATCCCCCACCCCCAGCTCACCGGTATCAAAGACGCCGATAATGTCGCCGGGATAAGCCTTTTCTACGGTCTGACGTTCCGTAGCCAGGAACTGCTGGGGCTGGGAGAGGCGAATCATTTTGCCGCTCTGCCTATGCAGGACACTGACGCCCTTTTCAAAAACCCCGGAACAGATGCGCATGAATGCCACCCGATCGTGGTGCTTGGGGTCCATATTGGCCTGGATTTTGAACACAAAAGCGGAGAAGTTCGGATCCTCCGGAGAGACGATGCCTTCCAGCGTTTTCCGGGGTTCCGGCGGCGGCGCCAGTTCCAGGTATTTTTCCAGGAACGGCTGTACCCCAAAGTTCGTCATGGCAGAGCCGAAGAACATGGGCGTCAGTTCACCCTTTGCCACCTTGTCCGCATCAAAGGGGTCCCCTGCTTCGTCCAGAAGTTCCAGGTCATCCTTCAGTGACTGGATGACTTCAGGGCTCAAGTGAGACGTAATTTTCTCATCATCCATTTTCCCGGAAATCATGTCCAGTTTCTTTACACCATGGGCGTTATCCTTAATAAAGAGATGGCACATTTCCGTTTCTCTGTCGTAGATACCAGTGTAATCGCCGTTCACCCCGATAGGCCAGTTCATGGGGCAGGAACGGATGCCCAGTACGTCTTCAATATCCGCCATCAGGTCAAAGGGATTCTTGCCAAAATGGTCGATTTTATTGACGAAGGTAAAAATCGGAATTCCCCGGTCCGAGCAGACTTTGAAGAGCTTCTTCGTCTGCGCTTCCACGCCTTTGGCCACGTCGATGACCATGACCGCCGAGTCCACAGCCATAAGAGTACGGTACGTATCTTCCGAGAAATCCGCATGCCCCGGGGTATCCAGGATATTGATGCGGCAGCCATTGTAGTCAAACTGGAGTACGGAACTGGTTACGGAAATGCCACGCTGCTTTTCAATTTCCATCCAGTCCGAAACGGCATAGCGGGCTGTTTTTCTCGCTTTTACGGAGCCTGCCAGATGGATGGCACCACCGTAGAGCAGGAGTTTTTCGGTCAGCGTCGTCTTGCCGGCATCCGGGTGGGAGATGATGGCAAAGGTACGGCGTCTTTTTATTTCTTCCAAGTCAGTCATATTTCACCTCAAAAAATAATAACCATGTCGTTTTATTATACCGCACTTATGAGGGGAATGAAAAGGCAGGGAGAAAAGAAGGTATGTGTCAAGGTTTTCTCGGTACTTTATTTGACAGTCGATGTTATCAGGTTTCCCAGCCTCTGCTTTCTCAATAAATCTGTATCGCTTTAGCAAGCTGGCCCATCGGAGTTGAAGTCGCTCCGTATACGCCTATACGGCCTTCCAGGCACCCGGGACGGTAATTCCGTGCGTTCCTGTGCCATTTAGCGTCCCTGGCGGCTTTGCGGTTCGTTTTTACGGCTGCTACGACCGCCTTATGCATCTGCCGGTCCATCTTCTTGTAGGCTTTGCCTGCAGCACAGTAAATCAGGGCTTTTTCCAAAGTGTCATTCTGGGTAGCAGTAATCAGCGTGCCTATTGAATCCATACCTATCCTGCACCAGCTGCGCCCCTGCTTTTTCAGACGGTAGCTATAGCGTCGGTGGTCGCTTTCAGCTGCCCCCAGGTGGATATCGGTTCGGATTCCGCGCTCCCGGATGCCCGGGATATAGTCGGCGTTGCGGCTCAGATAGTCTGCCAGTCTCCGTACCTGCTCGGCCTGTTCTTCTGTTTCTGCGTAGCTGGCAGCCGTATCCAGATATGGCTTCATATCTGTGATGACATTTCTGCTCTTATTCAGTTCAAGCACGAATTTATCGATGAATCCACGTGGGCAGAAGCTGAGGCGGGTCCGCACTTTCTCATTCACATGGTATCTGTCCCGGAAATGGTAATGTGTCTTGCATCCCTCGACAATATTGTCGAAGTCATCGAAATTATATCCTGCTCCGCCATCCCCGTTGGAAAGTACTGTAATCTCGCTCAGATTGTACCGGCCATGCACCCACACCTTGACGAGTTCAAACAGCCTTTTCCTATCCGTTCCAGAGAAGCAGTGGTACCCTGTCAGTCTCGAACGTTTTCCATTCTTCTCGACGCCCTCATAGACCTGGATTCGGTGAAGTTCTATGTTCTGGCCGCCTTTGGTATCGGTGACGGGGTCCGCCTGCTGCTTCATTACAATCCCATCGCCCTCAATAGCCAGCAGCCCGTCCTCCGGTACTCTCTTCTCGGCCTGCTCCATGGCTGCATCTGCTGCTTCGTATTTTCTAACCATTTGGGCGGCAGTGCGGCTGAGATTTGAAACTGTCTGATGTGAAATATCCGTCTGGGTCAGAGTTTTCACGATATGGCTCACATTACGGAACTGGGTAACCTGGGCAGCCTGGGCAATGCGCAGAATCACTCCCATGCTATAGTGACGGGAAGGCAGAAATCCAAATTTCTTATCTAATGGGTAAAATCCCTGCTTTCCGGCCATCTCCAGCCGCCTCCGCTTGTAGGTGACAGGACCAAACAGGCAGTATATGGTTCTGGAATCCCGCCGGGAAATCCGCCACCCCTGAGGCTTGTAGACCCTCTCATACAGCTCCCCATCGATCATTTCGAAGGCCGTCGCCACAAGAAGGCCAAAGAGTTCCGTGAAGAGGTGCCAGAGAACCTGCTCCATGGCCAGTGAATCCTTGGAGTCCTTGATACTCTTGAGAATTTCCTCCTGAATAAAAGGTTTGAAAAGTTCGATATTCTCTGATAAAATGCTCATTGGGAAGAGTCCTTTCTTTTGATTTGTTGCAAGGAAATTATAACATTTCCATCAAAGGGGACTCTTCCCTTTTCTATCCAGCAGGGGAGAAATCCTCTACCGAGAAACATTTTACACTAAGGAAAAGAAGCGCCGCCAATTTCAGTATTGCGAGCTGTTGGGGTTGGCGGTTAGTATGCTTGCGTGTAGAGTCACTCACACGGGGCTGCTAGCTTCTAGCGGCTAGCTGTTAGGAAGGCTGATCCGCCTGCGGCGCTTCCTTTCCGTTATTTCCGTCAGTCATTCGTGCCGTAGGCTGGCCAGCTTTCCTAGAAGCCAGGAGCTAGAAGCTAGAAGCTCCATTCGGATGACTCTACCCACCAGCACCGAACACCAACATCTCGATAAACCTTAATAGTCCGTGATATACAAAAAGACGCCCGAAGGCGTCTTTTGATATACCGATTACAGTGTCAGTGCCCGTTCAAAATGTTCTTTCAGAATCCGGATGGAACGATGCAGTTCCTCATACTCTGCATCCGTCAGATGGAGTTCGATAATATCCTCCACCCCATCTTTACCGACTTTCACCGGCACAGACGCGAAGCTGTCATGGATACCATAGGGGCCATCCAGATATACGGAGCAGGGCAAGATCTTGTGCTCATCATGGTAAATGGCACGGACCAGTTCTGCCGTAGCAGAGGATACGCCAAACTCTGTGCACCCCTTCTTCGCATTCTCGATATTTCCTTCCTCATGGACCTTCCGGAGGATTTCTTCCTTCGAATCCATATGGTATAATTCCGGCTTTTCTTTCAGCAGTTCATCGATTGACTTACCGGCAACCTTTACATGGCTCCAGGGAATCATACTGGAATCCCCATGTTCCCCGAGAAGGTAAGCAGTCAAAGACCGGCGGTTCACCTTGAGCTGGGTGGACAGCTGCATCTGCAGACGGGCGGAATCCAGGGCCGTACCGGAGCCGATGATTTTCTTTTTAGGCCAGTCCAGCTTGTACTGCAGGTACTCTGCAATGATATCGCAGGGGTTGGAAATGGAAATAATGATGCCATCGAATCCGGATTTTTTGATGAGCGGCAGGAATTCCTTGCTCGTCGCAATGGCGCCGTCCATCATATCCAGCCGGTTCTGTCCCTGGAGCCGGGGTTTTCCGGAGGCATTAATCAGGATGTCCGCATCCTTCATATCATCCACGGTGCCCGCATAGGCTTCGAAATGATGGGGCTGGTAGCTCACCGCATCCAGCAGGTCCAAGGATTCCCCGATAGCCTTGTCGTTATTGGTATCATAAAATACCACCTCGTCCGCCAGTCCCTGTACAGCGAACTGGAGGGCCAGGTGGGATCCCACATTACCGGCACCGATGATTCCGATTTTTCTTGTTTTAATTGACATGCAAATCCACTCTCCTTTGAAATAATTTCTGAAATGTCCTTCTCTTCTTCCTCATGGATTGTATCTTGCGTCAAACACATACTATCATCACACATAAAGATAGTATGACTGTATTATACCACGGTACAGCGATTTGTGCAGAGCTGAAATATTTCAGTATTGCGAGCTGTTAGAGTAAGCGGTTTGGCATGCTGTTGGATAGAGTCATTGGCACGGGGCTGCTAGCTTTTAGCTTCTAGCTGCTAGGAAAGCTGATCCGCCTGCGGCGCTTCCCATCCGGTATTTCCGCCAGTCATTCGTGCCGTAGGCTGTAGAGCTTTCCTAGAAGCTAGCGGCTAGAAGCTAGAAGCCCGCACGAATGACTCTATCCATCAGCACCGCTCCAACAGCTCGACAAACCGCAATTGGCTGAAATCATTTTTATTTCCTTCTTGACAAAACGCAAATGAGGGCGCTATAATCCAGTCATACGAAACAGACGATGATGAAGAAGGGGTACTGGTACTTTTTCAGAGAGACAGCGGCCGGTGTGAGCTGTTACCGTTCCATTATCTTTCCACTTCGGAGACAGGGATGATGAATCCTTCGGGTATGCCCGTTACAGCAGACTAAAGATGGCCGTATGGCAATTTGGGTGGTATCGCGGGTGCTCTCGTCCCTTAGTGGATGAAGAGCGTTTTTTTATACCTGCTCTTCCTTTTGCAATGGCTAAATTGGGTGGCACCGCGAGAAAAGAGAAGCTCGTCCCATGGGACGTCTTCTCTTTTTGTGTTATCAGGAGGTTTATGATGAAACGAGTATTCAATTTCAATGCAGGTCCTTCCCCCATGCCCTTGGAAGTGCTGGAAGCCATGAAAGAAGACCTCACCAATTTTAAAAACACGGGAATGGGTATTACGGAAATCAGCCACCGGTCCAAGGAGTTCCAGGATATGCTGGATGAAACGAAGGCTCTCCTTCGTGAGCTTATGCACCTTACCGATGACTATGAAATCGTATTCATCCAGGGCGGCGGCACCATGCAGTTCCTTATGACCGGATACAATTTCCTCCACACCCGGGCTGCCTACGCGGACACCGGTGTCTGGGCACACAAGGCCAGAAACTCTGCAGCCTTCTTCGGTGAAGTGTATGATGCCAATTCCGCCAAAGACAGGAACTACTCCTACATTCCCGATACTTATGATATAAAGCCGGGCACTGACTACCTCTATATCTGCGCCAATAACACCATTTACGGCACGGAATACTGGAAGTTCCCGGAAGTCAATGTACCGGTAATCTGCGATATGTCCTCCGATATTCTTTCCCGGGACATTGATTTCAACCGGTTCGACATGATCTGGGCCGGCATCCAGAAGAACCTTGGCGCCGCCGGAGTGGCCCTGGCCATCATAAAGAAAGATCTCCTGGCCAAGGCGCGGACGGACATTCCGGAATTTCTCCAGTACAATACATTCGTCAAGAAAGACTCCACCTATAATACACCGCCGGTTTTCTGCATCTACACCCTGAACCGCATGCTCCACTGGATCAAGAACATGGGTGGTCTCAAAGCCATTGAAGAAAGGAATAAAGTAAAGGCTGCCATGGTATATGACGTCATTGATGGGAGCGATGGATTCTACAAAGGCCACGCAGCAAAGGAAGCCCGGAGCCGCATGAATGTGACATTCAATATGGAAAATGAAGCCATGGAAAAGGATTTTGTAGAAAAAGCCAAAGCTAATGATTTCATCGGCGTCAAGGGCCACCGTCTCGTAGGAGGCCTCCGGGTGTCCCTCTACAATGCCGTCACCCCGGAAGCCGCAGAAGCCCTGGCAGATTTCATGAAGGAATACGAACGGGTTCACGGATAAAGCAATCTGCCAATTGCAGTTTATCAAGCTGTTGGAGTTTGGCGGTTGGCACGCTTGCGGATAGAGTCACTCGCATGGAGCTCCTAGCTTCTAGCGGCTAGCTGTTAGGAAGGCTGATCCGCCTGCGGCGCTTCTACCCGGTATTCCCGTCAGTCATTCATGCTGTAGGCTGGCCAGCTTTCCTGGAAGCTAGCAGCTAGAAGCTAGAAGCCCCCGCCCGAATGACTCTACCCACCAGTGTCGAACTCAACAGCTCGACAAACTGAAATTGGCAGTGCTCCCATTTTCACTTCCGTCAAATTGCAGAAAGAATTACAGACTTTCAATTGTTTATCCCAAATATCTATTCACCTGACAAGGAGGAAACCAATATGTTCAGAATCTTTATTACCGCCGATGTAGCCAAAGAAGCCAAGGAAATACTGGAAAAGGAATTTATTGTAGACATCCAGCCGAATATGAATGAAGAGGAACTTTGCAAAGTCATTGGAGACTACGATGCCATCATCACCAGAAGCCAGACGAAGGTCACCACCAAGGTCATCGATGCGGCGAAAAACCTGAAAGTCATCGGCCGCGCCGGTGTTGGCATCGACGGTATCGACGTAGCAGAAGCTACAAAGAAAGGAATTACCGTGGTCAATACGCCGGAGTCCAATACCATTGCCGCCTGCGAACACACCATTGCCCTCATGCTGTCCATGACCCGCCACATTCCCCAGGCCCACCAGTCCATCATGGAAGGCCGCTGGGACCGGAAAAGCTTCACCGGCATCCAGCTTCTGAACAAGACCGTCGGTATTATCGGTGTTGGCCGGGTAGGTTCGAACGTGGCCAAACGGCTTCAGGCATTCAACATGAGAACCATCGGATATGACCCCTATATTCCTCTGGAACGGGGCAAACAGCTGGGTGTGGAACTGGTGGACCTGGATACGCTCCTCAAAGAATCGGACTACATCACCCTCCATACGCCCCTCACCGATGAAACCCGGGGCATGATCGGCAAGAAAGAAATCGAAAAAATGAAAGACGGCGTCCGCATCGTCAATGCATCCCGTGGTGCGGTCATCGATATTTATGCCCTGGCAGAAGCCCTGAAGAGCGGCAAGGTTGCCGGAGCCGGCATCGATGTATGGCCCCATGAACCGCTGAAGCCGGAAGAAAATCCATTCCTCGGTATGACAAACGTGGCCCTCACACCTCATCTTGGCGCTTCCACAAAGGAAGCCCAGGCCGGCGTAGCTACGGATGTGGCCATTGGCGTTATGCAGGCCCTCCACGGCGAACCGGTGGCTACGGCCGTCAATGCTTCGCCCATTACAAAAGCGACCCTCCATGTCATCCAGCCCTATTTCAATCTCTGTGAACGGATGGGAAATATTGCCATTGACCTTGCCGGCGGACGCATTAACCGGGTAAACGTGGAATACACCGGCGAGCTGGCAGATACCGAAACGGCACCCCTCACCACAGCGGTACTGAAGGGCCTGCTGGCTCCCGTACTCCAGCAGACAGTCAATTTCGTCAATGCCCGGGGCATTGCGGAAAACCGCCACATGGATGTAAGAGAAGTGAAAGCCAAAAAGGGCCATTATTTTACCAATACCATTTCCCTTACCGTAGATACGGATAAGGGAAGCCATCGTATCACCGGCTCCCTCTTCGACCGGAAAGAAGCAAAAATCGTTTCCATCGACCATTTCCGGGTAGACTTCGAACCAAAAGGCTGCATCATCATTGCGCCCCACGAAGATAAGCCCGGCATGATTGGACAGGTCGCTTCGGTTCTGGGCAAGGAGCATATCAACATCAACGGTATGCAGGTAGGTGCCGGCAAAGAAGAGGGAACCAACGTTATGGCAGTAGCTGTGGATAAGGACATCCCCTCCGCCGTCATTCCTGCCCTCATGAATATCGATGGCATTCACGATGTAAAAGTCATTCACTGCGAACACTAAGGAGCCCCTATGATACGGATCATCCTTCTCCGGCACGGAGAAACCACCTGGAATATCGAAGGCCGCTACCAGGGACAGGAAGACACGCCCCTGTCCCCCAAGGGCCTTGAGCAGGGACGGAAAGCGGCGCTGGCCCTGAAAGACATTCCCATTGACCGGGCCATTTCCTCCCCCCTGTCCCGTTCTTTTGAAACCTGCCGCATGGCAGCGGACTACCATCACCTCACTGTCATGAAAGATCCCCGGCTTATCGAGATTTCCCATGGCCTCTGGGAAGGCATCCATGCCGATGAAATCGAAGCCCGGTATCCAAAGGAATTCCACCTCTGGCATACCCATCCGGAGCAGGTACAGATGCCGGAGGGGGAAAATCTGGAAGATGTGAGGAAAAGGGCCCGAGAAGCTTTCGATGAATATGCCCGAAAATACGATGGAGAAACGGTGCTTGTGGCTGCCCACGATGCGGTGAATAAGGCCATCATCTGCGATCTCCTGGGCCTTTCCATGGGCCATTTCTGGCAGATCAAGCAGGACAATGCCTGTATCAACGTACTGGAATGCGACCAGGGCACCTGGCGCCTGGTCACATTAAACAGCACGGCCCATCTGGGATACCTGGTCAGTGGCATCGAACAGAAAGGGCTGTAAACTAACCCAAAAGAGCGCCGGAAAAATGATTTCTCATTTTTCCGGCGCTCTTTTTGAGGGTACTGCCAATTTCAGTATTGCGAGCTGTTAGAGTAAGCGGTTTGGCATGCTGTTGGATAGAGTCATTGGCACGGGGCTGCTAGCTTTTAGCTTCTAGCTGCTAGGAAAGCTGATCCGCCTGCGGCGCTTCCCATCCGGTATTTCCGCCAGTCATTCGTGCCGTAGGCTGTAGAGCTTTCCTAGAAGCTAGCGGCTAGAAGCTAGAAGCCCGCACGAATGACTCTATCCATCAGCACCGCTCCAACAGCTCGACAAACCGCAATTTGATGAATTATCTGCTTCCCTCCATTCCCGGGCGCCTCAGTTCTTCATGCCTGTCTTTGGCGTATTATCCGTAGTATCATCGGTAAGAGAACGGGATACATCTGTTGGAACACGACGATAAGGGAAAGTCTTATAAATCTTCTTCATCATATCATCCAGGATATACACATTCCGGGTTGTACTTTCATCTTCCGTATTGAAGTAGCTGCTCCGATCATCCCGCACCGTACCGTCTGTCTTCTTATAGCTGTAAATATCGATGACTGCCCTGGTCTGGAGGATGGGGTCATCGTCATCGAAGATAAAGCGGTGGAACACCATCTGGTACCATTCCGTAATCACAGGCATCACTACGATGTCTGCTCCCGTTTTATCTGCTATGTCACCAAGCTCTGAAGGAGAAACGGCTGCGTTATCGTAGTCCGTCCCATCCAGTGTCCGATAATAGGGATAACGGAAAATCTGCTTCATATCCCGGTTCACATAGGCTGCAGCCTCGCTGCCCTGTCCCCTCCAGCGGGCGGGAAGAAGCAGTACCGTCCGGGTATTGTCAAAATAGCCAAGCTTCCTGTTCGTCTCCTGCTCATCTGACGCCTCTGCCATGGTTACAACACAAAGGGCTGCCAGAAAAGCAATGAGCACTGTCCAAAGTTTTCTCATAGAGCACCTCCAATGACCAAAACGCTGAATACTCATAGAAAGAATCATCATTGTTTCCCTGTCTCCATTCTTCCCATTGTATCACTTCTTCTCTTTTTATAGCGTTATAGACGGAGATTACTATCACAAAATATTTTTTCTATATCCATGTAAATTCAGCGGTATGGGACTTTTTTCTGTCCTTTTCCCTATTTTAGAAGAAACGAAGAAAATCTCCGTTCCTTTCCTTGGGGGTCCTTTCCGGTCCTCTTCGGTCATACAAAGTGCATAGGACTGAAGAAAAATTTCGCTCCCCGCCCCCTTTTGAGAAGCAGGAAAAGCCTGAAACTTCATGTTATAATCAGATAGACTTATGAAATTAACAGATAAACTGGTTCAGGGGTGTGAATATGGTCATTCTGTTTTTTTGGTGTCTCTGCTTATGCTGTATCAATGGATACCTCGTTTTCGCCTACAATACGGACTTAGGAATTGTGCACAAACAATATTTACATTTTAATTGATTAAAAGTGTAAAAAATGCTATGCTGATGCCAAGGAGGAAATCAGCATGGTTAAAGAAGTCCCTGTAGATAAAATCAATAAGATGCTTCCACTGCTTAACGAGGCGCAGAAACGAGTATATCTGGCCTCTGAAGCCGAAGCACTCGGCCACGGTGGAATTACTGCTATCAGCAAAGCCACTGGCGTATCCCGGGTAACCATAACGAATGGCATAAAAGATCTGAATTCTGAACATCCCTATTTATCTCAAGATGCACCTTCCCCTCGTATCCGAAGGGAAGGCGGCGGTCGTAAGCCCATAGAGGTTACTCAGCCGGGAATTATAGAAGCACTTGAAAGCCTTATGGAAAATTCCACTTTTGGAGATCCCCAAGGACCTTTGCGTTGGACGACAAAGAGCCTGCGTAACCTCGAAGCGGAAATGAATGCCCGTGGTTATAAGATTAAATATCGTAAAATCGGATACCTCTTGAAAGATATGGGTTACAGCCTCCAAATCAATCAAAAAATGAACCAGGTTGGAAGTCAGCACCCAGACAGGGACGCACAGTTCCGGCACATCAACGAAACTGCTGAAGAATACATGGAAAACGGGTTTCCTGTTATTTCCATAGACTGTAAGAAAAAGGAAAACATTGGAAATTTCAAAAATAGCGGAGCCGAATATGCCAAAAAAGGAAATCCGGTAAACGTTCTTGACCATGACTTTCCTCTTCCTGACAAGGGAAAAGCTGCTCCTTACGGCGTTTACGATATTGCAGCCAATGAAGGGTTTGTGAATGTGGGAGTAGGCTCAGATACTGCGCAGTTCGCAGTGAATTCGATCCGCTCCTGGTGGGATGAGATGGGTAAACCACGATATCCTGAAGCAACCCGTCTGTTAATTACGGCAGATGGTGGTGGAAGCAATGGAAGCCATAGCCGGCTTTGGAAATTTGAGCTGCAAAAATTTGCTGATGAAAGTGGCCTTGAAATCGAAGTCTGCCACTTCCCGCCCGGAACATCCAAATGGAATAAAATAGAGCATCGACTATTCAGCCAAATTACAAAGAACTGGCGAGGCCGTCCTTTGGAAACGCTTGAAATTATCGTTAATCTGATCGCTTCAACAACTACCGATAATGGGCTTGTGGTTCGGTGTAAAGCGGATACCGCAGTCTACCCTAAAGGCACTAAAGTTTCTGACAAGGAATTTGCTGGCATTAATCTGCTAAGAAATGAATTTCATCCTGATTGGAATTATGTCATCAGGCCATCATATGAATAGCTTAATAATGCACAGATCCTTAGAAGAAGCATTCCGACAAAAAATGATTTATTTTCTTGGTGGTTTTATAGCCTTTGTATATAATCTCTGCTTTCCCTGGTTGGCCTGGTTCATGAATGCAGAACTGCGGCCAGCGCTGATCTGCATCTACCTTCTTTTAAATTACTGTACCCTGCTCCGTATGATAAGTGTGGACCATGCGGGATTTGTGAAAGCCATCTGGGGCTGCCATTGGAAAAAGAAGGATTTCGAAGTCCGATTGAAACTGGAAAAACTGTCAGCTGCCCTGTTTCTCGCCATATCCACCTGGCTGTTTGGAATGCTGGGTTTTCTGGTCCGCCTGTAATGGACACTTCCCAATAGGACAGACAAAAACCTCCTGGCTCTAAAGAACCGGGAGGTTTTTATTATACCTTGAAATATTCTCTCACAAAATCTACAAACATCCGGACCGGCGTGGACTGGAGCATGGCCTGTTTATAAATAAGGTGGCTGGGACGAAGGACAGGCCGTTTCTGTTTATCATAAATCATTTCCCGATTGACCTGGGGTTCACACTTCGGCAGGAGATCCGCGGGGATAAGGGAATGGCCAAGGCCCTGGTTCACGATTTCCACACAGGTCAGGCAATCGGAAACGGTAAGCATGAAATGGGGAGATTCGGTGAAATTCTGCCGCCACCACCGTGTACGGATTTCATCCAGTGTAGGATCACTGCGATAGCGGATAGATGGTTCGTCCGGCAGGGTGCGGTAGTCAATTTTCTTGGCGGAAATAAGGTACAGCGGCGCATCTTCCAAAAGGATGTCCGCATCCGGCCACTCCTGGTTGCCCCGGACAATGGCCAGGTGAATATCTTCCTTTTTTACCAGTTTCACCAGCTGGTCACTGGTATCGGTGGTGAGAGATACTTCAATATCATTATACTTATCAATGAATCCCTTCAGTATGGAAGGCATGTGGGACTGGGCAAAGGACTGGCTGGCACCAATGCGGAGAACTCCGGAAATGGAATTAGGCTCATGGGTGACATAGTTTTTCATGTCCTGGTACTGCTGCAGCTCTTTTTCCGCAAAGGAAAAGAGGCGGTTGCCGGCATCCGTGAAGTGGACCCCCTTGTTTGTACGGATAAACAGGGGACAGCCGATTTCCTTTTCCATCTGGCTCAACCGATATGTCAAAGAAGGCTGCGTCATAAAAAGGCGTTTGGCCACTTTGTTTATGCTCCGTTCTTCACGAAGATATATGAGGATTTTCCAGTCCGTATTGTTCATCGAATAACCCCTCACAGCAAAAAAAGATAAATTCTGACAGGACAGCCCGCTATAGGCTCCCTTTACGCTTGGTATAAAATTATTTTATTAGATTATACCATATTTCTTTGAAGATAAATAGTAGGCTTCCTAAAAGTGCCCCTTATACGGATACAGAGGCTTTGCAGTTTACCGGGTCTGGAAAGGGCTGATGAATATGGCAGGTCAGATCTTCCCGGTGCTGCTTTATATAAACTCCCTGGGCCAGGCGGTCAGAATCTTTGTCCTTTCCTTGTAGTCCGGAAGCCAGTGAACCATAAGGGCATGGAACCGGGGTGTATGGCCCGTCTCCAGCAGATGGTTCAGCTCGTGGACCACCACCGATTCTATGCAGTCCTCCGGCTTTGTTACCAGGTCCAGGGCAAAGCAGAGGTCCCCTGTCTTCACATTGCAGCTTCCCCACCGACTTTTCATGACCTTCACCGTCACCGAAGCGGGTGTGACCTTCATCCGCGGTGCCCACAGGCGAATATAGGAGATCAGTACTTTCTTCAGTTCTTCCTTCATGAGTTTTCTGTAGAGGAGCGCCCGATTTTTCGTACGGGCGGTCATATCCATTTCCAGCTGCCCGTTCCGCAGGGCAATACCACTGGAGGGAGCCTGAAAGAAATGGAGGGGATACCGGTTCCCCAGAAAATAGTGCATTTCTCCGGTAAAATATTCATAATGAACAGGATCCGCCATGCGGGAAAGGTTCCTCCGTATCCAGGCATCCTTGGAATCAATGAACCGGATTATTTCTTCCACCGGCATGGATAGGGGTGCTGTCACCTTCACCGTTTTATCCCTGGTCAGCCGAATATACATGCCCCGAAGACCGGACTTCGTAATAATGCTTACAGGATAAGGATAGGTTTTATTCAATGGCTGTTTCTTATACAATGGATTTTCCTTTCTTCTATGGAACAGGAATATCAGTAATGGCTGCACTGCCAATTTCAGTTTGACGAGCTGTTGGGGTTTGGCGGTTGGCATGCTTGCGGATAGAGTCATGCGCATGGAGCTCCTAGCTTCTAGCGGCTAGCAGCTAGGAAGGATGATCCGCCTGCGGCGCTTCTACCCGGTATTTCCGTCAGTCATTCGTGCCGTAGGCTGTTGATCTTTCCTAGAAGCTAGGAGCTAGAAGCCTCCGCACGAATGACTCTATCCATAAGCGCCAAACCCAACAGCTCGACAAACCGCAATTGGATCAGACCATCCCAAAAATTGCAAAAGAAAGCCGGGTTCCCACCCTAAGCGGGAACCTGGCTCCATAAAATTTCGTGATTACACTTTCGTGCTTTCCTGCAGCACGTGGTCATCAGTTTCAAAGAGAGCTTTGGCAAAATCATCGGGATTGAACCGCTCCAGGTCATCTTCCCGTTCACCAAGGCCGATCCACTTGACCGGTACATGGAGTTCTTCATGGACCGAGAGAACCACACCACCCTTGGCGGTACCATCCAGCTTTGTGAGAACCACACCGGTGAGCGGTACAATTTCTCCGAAATTCTTTGCCTGGCTGATAGCATTCTGGCCGGTAGTGGCATCCAGGACCAGCAGTGTCTGGTGCGGCGCATCGGGAATCACCTTCTTGACCACCCTGCTGATTTTCCCCAGTTCTTCCATGAGGTTCACCTTCGTCTGCAGACGGCCTGCCGTATCTATGAGTACCACGTCCGCTCCCCGGGCTTTGGCTGCCGAAACCGCATCGAAAGCCACCGCCGCCGGATCAGCCCCTTCCGCATGCTTCACGATGTCTGCACCGGTCCGTTCTGCCCAGATAGTCAGCTGCTCCGAAGCGGCTGCCCGGAATGTATCAGCCGCTGCCAGCAGTACTTTCTTTCCTTCCTTGTGGAACCGGCCGGACAGCTTGCCGATAGTGGTGGTCTTGCCCACCCCATTGACGCCGACCACCAGGATTACCTCCGGATGGTGGGTATTTTCCTGGTCAATAGTATCATCCCTCAGGAGATCCTTTACCGTCTTCTCCATAAACGGCATGACCTCATGGGTATTGTGAATCACGCCTTCCGTGACGCCTCTCCGGATCTGGCGCATGAGGTAATCGGTGGTACGCACACCGATATCCCCGGACAGCAGTACCATTTCCAGGTCATCCAGGAAATCGTCATCAATCTGGGCATAGCCGATAACTACGCTTTCGATGTTCTTGATGAGGCTCTGTTTTGTCTTCGTCAGGCCTTTTTTAATTTTGTCAAAAAATCCCATATCTATTCCTCCGACATAAATTCTATGTCTCTATTGTATCATGACCGAAAGAAAAATAGGAGCCGACTTCCAGACTATTGCGGTTTGTCGAGCTGTTGGAGCGAACGGTTTGGCACGCTTGCGGATAGAGTCACTCGCATGGAGCTCCTAGCTTCTAGCGGCTAGCTGTTAGGAAGGCTAATCCGCCTGCGGCGCTTCTACCCGGTATTTCCGTCAGTCATTCGTGCCGTAGGCTGGACAGCTTTCCTGAAAGCTAGCAGCTAGCAGCTAGAAGCCTCCGCACGAATGACTCTACCCATCAGCGTCGCCCCAACAGCTCGACAAACTGAAATATCGCTATTCCACGTAATCCTTCATTTTTACCGTAATCAGGGAGGAAACGCCCTTTTCCGCCATAGTCACGCCCTGGAGGGTATCCGCAAATTCCATGGTCTTCTTTCTGTGAGAAATGACGATGAACTGGGTACGGTTCTTATAGTCCGCGATCATGCGGCTGTACCGCTCCACATTGGCATCGTCCAGGGCTGCATCGATTTCATCGACGAAGCAGAACGGCGCTGGCCGGCAGGCCATAAAAGAAATGAGGAGGGCAATCACAGTAAGTGCCCTTTCCCCGCCGGACATGAGGGTCAAGGGCTGCCGCTTCTTACCGGGAAGCTGGAGATACATCTCCACGCCCCCTTCCAGCGGATGGGCATCGTCTGTAAGTTCCAGCCGGGCCTTGCCGCCCTGGAACATGAGCTGCATAATGCGGCCGAACTCTTTATTGATTTCCCCAAAGGCCTTTGTGAACTGCTCCGTCATGGTCCGGTCAATATCCTGGATCACCGTTTCCAGACCGGACCTTGCTTTTTTCAGGTCCTCAATCTGTTCTTCATAGAATTTCCGCTTTTCCAGCTGCCGGTTGTATTCTTCTTCCCCATTGGGGTTTACGCTGCCAAGGGCGCCGATTTTTTCAGCGATACTCTCCGATTTCTTTTTCATGTCCTGCATGGAGCCGGGAAGCCGGGCGGCCTCCGCTTCTTCCCGGGTCATGTGATTTTCTTCCAGCCGCCTCAGTTCTTCCTCCTCCTGGGCCTTGAAGTTATCAATCCGTCCTTTCAGTTCTGCCATATCTCTCTTAATGGAGGATGATTTCTCCTGTGTAGTCCTCCAGGAGGACTCCAGTTCCTTCTGTTTCATGGCAAAGCTGTCCAAATCATCCTGCATACGGGACTGGGTTTTCTTTTTCTGCTGCCATTCGTTTTCAGCAGTTTTGAAATCGGCGGACAGTTTTTCCATTTCCCTTTGGAGATTTACGAGGAGCGTCTCATTTTCCTTCTTCTCCTGCTCCAGCTTTTTCCGGTCTTCCGCCTGTTCCCGGAGTGCCCGGTCCCGGTCTTCCTTCATGCGGCGGCCAAAGGAAAGGGCTTCCTCCGCCTTCGTCAGGGACACATGGATGGAAAGAATCTCTTCTCCCTTCCTGTCCAGTGCAGCTTTACAAGCAAGGCTTTCCCGGTCTTCCCCTACTTCCGGAATATCCGCCAGGCTTTCCAGTTCCCGCTGTATCTGTTCTTTTTTCTCTCCTGCTTCCTGCAGGTTTCTATCCCTGAGTTGTATCTGCTTTTCTGCTTCCTCCGCCAGGGCCTTCCTGTCGGACCAGGTCTTATGAAGTCCTTCCTTCTGGGCAGACAGGGAAGCCAGATTCACTTTGGCCGCCTGCCAGGATTCCCTTTCCTCCATGACCCGATGGGCCAGTTCATCACAGGTCCTGCCCTTGGCTGCCAGGTCCTCCGCCAAGGCAGACAGTTTTTCTGCCGCCTCTTTTTCCCGGGCTGTGAGGGATTTGATTTCCTTCTTCCTTCCAAAAAAGGTATTTTCTTTCTTTCTCATGGAGCCGCCGGTCATGGACCCGCCGGCATTCACAACCTGGCCATCTAATGTCACGATGCGGAACCGGTAGCCATATTTTTTTGCCACCCGCCTTGCATCGTCCAGTGTCTCCGCTATGAGGGTCTTCCCCAGAAGCGAGGCCATAAGGTCCCGGTACGGGGCATCACAGGTAAAGAGATCCGATGCGATTCCACAGATCCCCGGCTCTTCCGCAGCTTTCCGTTCCTGCCCTGTATAGCCCGAGGGATGCATGGATTCCAACGGGAAAAATGTGGCGCGGCCTAACCGTTTTTCCTTGAGCCAACCGATAATCTTTCCTGCCGATGCGGTGGTGTCTGTGACGATGCAGGAGATACGGCTTCCCAGGGCCACTTCCGCCGCTTCCGTATATTTTTCCGGTACTCTCACCAGATCCCCCAAGGCTCCATGGATGGCATTTCCAAAGAGGCTTCGGTTCGTCATCACCGTTCTGGCGGCCATGGAAAAGCTGGTATATTCCTTTTCCGCATGCTCCAGGTATTCCCTTCGGGACCGGAGAGACGCCAGGGCAGATTCTTCCCTGCTCTTTTCATTCATGAGAGAAAAGCGCTGATTTTCTGCTTCTTTCAGGGACAGGCTGTCCTTTTTTCCCTTTTCTTCCAGCCCCTTCAGCTTTTGGGACAATTCCCTTTCTTTCTTCTCCATTTCGTCCATGGCTTTCTTAAGCTGGTCGAGGGACTCCCTCTTTTCTATGAGGGAGGATTCGAATGCCCTTTTTTCCCTGCCAAGGCGGTTGATTTCATCATCCAGATGGCGGCTTTCCTGTTCCAGCCGCTCTTTGTCCGCCACTTTTTTTCGGTTCACCGCCAGCTTGGCAGCAAAGGCCTCTTCAGAAGCGGACAGCTTCTCTTCCAGTTCTTTTTTCTCTGCTTCTGCCTTCTTTTTCTTATCCTCCCATTCCTGGAAGGCCAAAAGGGACTTATGGTATTCTTCCCTGGCGCTTTCGATTTCCTCAGCCAGTTCCTTTTCTGCCTCTGCCTGGTCTTCTTCCTCCGCCGCCAGTTCCCTCTTCTTTTCTTCTGCATGGTGGAACGCTTCTTCCCGGACTCGATAGTCACCGCGGAGTTCTTCCATCTTCTGCTGGGCTTCCGCCGTCTTTTGGCCCAGGTCCCGGAGTCCTTCCTGATAATCCAGTGCCTGCTTTTCCAGCTTCTCCCGCTCCGCCGTAAAGGAAGCCAGTTTCGTTTCCCACGAGAGATCCTCTTCCTCCAGGTTTCTGTACTCCGTCTCATACCGGGACAGCATGCGGCCAATGGATGTGAGTTTCAGCACAGCCATGGAAGCGGTGACTGCCCTTTTCTCTTTCAGCAGTTCTTTATAGGCCTTTGCCTTTTCTGCTCCCTCCTTCAAAGGAATGAGCTGTTCATCCAGAAGGGCGGTCATATCCTTTACCCGTTCCATGTTTTCCGCCGTTTTTTCCAGCTTCCGGAGGCCCTCATTCTTACGCATGCGGTACAGGCTGATGCCTGCCACGTCTTCAAATATGAGACGCCGCTCCTCCGGCCGGGCAGACAGGACCTGGTCTACCCGGTTCTGCCCGATAATGGCCAGGGAACCCTTGCCAAGGCCCGTATTGGCCAGGAGCTCCTGGATATCCTTCAGCCGGCAGCTTCTCTTATTGATTTTGAAATCGCTGTCCCCGTTCCGAAGGAGCCTTCTTGTGATGGAAACCTCCGTCGTATCCAGTGGAAGTTCATGGGCTGAATTATCCAGTACCAGCGTCACTTCCGCCCCATTTTTAGCGGGTCTTGATTCGGAGCCGGAAAAAATAATATCCTCTGCCTTCTGGCCCCGGAGATTTCGCACATTCTGCTCACCCAGCACCCACCGCACGGCATCGGAAATATTGCTCTTCCCACAGCCGTTGGGTCCTACGATGACCGTCATGCCATCCGCAAATTCCACTGTAGTTTTATCGGCAAAGGATTTGAATCCCTGCATCGTGAGACGAAGTAATTTCATCGTTTCTCCTTCAATTTCATATCTTCCCGTAAAGGGCTGTCCTGTTTCTTACTTATTATACAGGAATTGGAAGCTGTCTGCAGACCCTGTAAAGACAGCTGAGACCAAAAGAAAAGTCTCTCCATGATGAGAGACTTTTCAAAACATGCATGATTCCCAGAAATTCTGTCTTCAATTTCAGAAGAACCGGTACGCAATATCCAGATTGCCGCCCAGCCCTTTGTGTTTTCCGGCATAACCGTGGCCGCCAAAGTCAAAGACCCAGGGACCTTTTGTATATTTGGCACCAACTTCAAACCGCACACTGCTACCCTGGATAGCTGCATTCCGGATAGGTGCGCCGTCTGCAAGGCCTGCCGCCTTTCCGTCGAATTCATATTCATAGGCAATGCCGGCGTAGTACTGTACCAATGGCCCCCTGTGATTCCACCGTCCACCGATACGGAGCAGGCTGCTGTCTGCACTGTCCAGATGGTAGTGCCCTCCAGAATCGTAATCATCCCCATTGATATGGGTATAGAAATAACGGCTGTACAATTCCACCGTGTTGCTGCTGCCCCTGTCATAGATTCTGCCAAGGCCCACATGGAATGCGCTGTACCGGCTGTTCGTATCATAGTCATAGCCCTTGCCATTTCCATCGTACAGTACATGGCGGGCTTCATTATCCAGGCGGCCCGTGTGGAATGAGCCCTCCACAAAGGTCCTGTTTCCCATGCGGTAACGGCCAAATACGCCGGCACCTTTGTAATTGATTTTACCGTGCCCCCGTCTTCCTGCATCATAGGTACGGTAATTTCCATCACCATAATCATAGAAAAGGGCATATTCCGCAACACTCCCGTCGGACCGGGGACTCTTCCAACCTACACCGGCGTGGCCGTTCCACATGTTGGTTCTGAGGTAACTGCCTGTGTCATACCGGTTCTCGCCACCCATGACGGAAGCAAAACCAAAGAATTTCTCTTCATTTTCCTTGATGGTAGAAAGGTCACGGATCACAAGGTCACTGCCATCCACCAGGGCCGTGAGTCCTGCCTCCTGACCCATGACCGTCATATGGGTCTGTGGCTGGGCATGAGGTTTCGTTTTATCGGTCAGACTGATAGAATACTGCAGGTTTTCATTATCCAGATAAGCCTTCCCATCACCTTCCAGCGTAGTACCGACTCTATAGGGAAGTGTCTCACCGGAAAGCCTGCTGTTCGTCAGATTTATTACCCTGCCATTATGGGTATTCATGAGAGTCATTGTATTGGTACCTTCCCTAAGGGACGCAATACTATTGAAAATAATACCGGCCGTATTGATTTTGGCATTGGAAAAATCATAGGTCACGCCGGAATCCAGTGTAAGTGGCGTCTTTCCCCATTCCACCTGGTTGAAATCGACGGTATCCACATTTACATTCCCCGTCTTGAGGACAATATTCCCGTTGTCTGTGGTCCCCTTACCGATAAAGGATCCGGACAGAAGAGCACTGGCGCTATTCCCCAAAGAATAGGCAAGGGAAATGCCATTCCCACCGTTTCCATCATAAATTTGGGTATTGGAATTATCATAGGATATTCCCTCATCATCGATAAGCACGGTCTCACTGTTCGGTTTTGCGGGCGCCCCGTTTTCAAAGGAAAGGTGGCTGATGTCCACTTTGGTATGACTGAGATCCATATTGTCTGCCACATGAAGCATGGTCTTTCCCCAGGTTCCCTGGTGAAGCTCAATGGTGTCAAAATTGGAAACGCTCTTCACCTTATTATCGGACGGATTGTTCCATACGGCATCCTGACTGCCGTCATAACCGATGCGGAGCATATTGCCGCTGCCCTTTCCTCCCAGATAACCATAAAGGTCTGCATTTTCCAGATCCGCCTGTCCTGTAATATTGACTGCGTTATTGTCAATACTGCCATTACCTGTACTGTATCCTGTATGAACCACAAGTGATATTGTCTCAAGTAACCACAAATGAAAATGTCCCAGTCATGGTACAATCTCATCACAATCTTAATGCAAGTGATGGGAGGAATTTTTATCAGAAAGGTTGAATTAACGATGGACGAGCAGTTCAAATATGAAACAATCAAATCTCTTGTTAATCATCCAGATGGCAACAAGCTCGCAGCAGCAGTCCGGCTGGGGTGCACTGTCCGCACCGTGAACCGGTTAATTCTGCGCTATCGTCAGGAAGGTAAAGCAGCATTTGTCCACGGGAACAGGGGTAGACAGCCCGTAACAACACTTCCAGCCTCACTCAGACAAAAAATTGTGGCTCTTTACCAGAATGAGTACTATGGCGCCAATTTTACCCACTTTACCGAACTTCTGGACAGACATGAGAATATCCATGTCTCCGTTTCCTCTGTAGCCTCCATTCTTGAGGCAGCCTTTATTCTCTCTCCTAAGGCTACACGGTCCAAAAGAAAACGGATCAGGAGGAAATTGGAAGCAATGAAAAGCAACACGAAATCCAAGAAAAAGCAGATGGAAATACAAGTCAATCTTGTGGCTGCTGAAGATGCCCACAGCCGGCGTCCACGGCATGCTTACTTTGGGGAACAGCTGCAGGGTGATGCCACTCCATATGAATGGGTTCCCGGGAAGATCTGGCATCTCCACCTCTTCATTGATGATGCTACCGGCATCGTGACTGGCGGCTATTTTGACACCCAGGAGACCCTGAACGGCTATTACCATGTCCTCTGGCAGACTCTCAAAGATTACGGAATCCCTGTGGAAATCTTCACGGATAAACGCACTGTGAATAATACGCACCAAGTGAGCCACCCAATACGCTCCTCAGAGCCACCCAATACGCAGGTGAGAGCCACCTGCTTTTTTGTTTGAATACGCGCTAGAGAGCCACCAATTGTCCTTGTACAATGGACTTGTGGAGATATTCCCACTTGTTCTACGAAAGGATGTGGTTTCAATGGCTAATGAAAAAGAGATTTTAGTTCACTTTCTCCACGGTGAAAGCCAGCGCTCCATTTCCAGAACGCTCCAAGTATCCCGCAATACAGTTTCCAAAGTTGTTACGGCATACCAGGTACAGGGGTTGGATCCTGGCAAATTGCCGGAGCTGCCTGACGATGTGCTTCACCAGAAGTTATTCCCGGATGATGTAGCTGCATCTCTCCAAACACCTCCGGATTATGCCTTTGTGCATAAAGAACTTTTGAAAGACGGTGTTACGCTCAAACAGCTTTGGGAAGAGTATGTGATGGATTGTCGTGAAACGGGAAAGCTTTATTTCCGCTATACACAGTTCTGTAAGAAGTACCGGGATTACGTGAGTTCCAACCGCCTGACCATGCATATCCACCACAAACCTGGTGAGAGACTGATGGTGGATTGGGCCGGTACTACAATTCCTTTGTACAACCCTGTTACAGGAGCGATATCTAAGACATATATGTTTGTATGTACACTGCCTTTCAGTATGTACTGCTATGCCGAAGTATTTCCGGATATGAAAGAGGAATCATGGATTCAGGCACATATCCACGCATTGGCATTTTTCGGTGGCTCCACGCGGCTTCTTGTACCGGATAATCTTAAGACCGGAATCGTTTCTAACAGGAAATACGAAGACCCTGTGGTCAACAAGGCATACCAGGAATTGGCAGATCACTATGGCATGACGATTCTGCCAGCCCGTGTGTTAACGCCAAAGGATAAAGCTGCCGTTGAAGGAAGTGTTGGTCAGCTCACCACTCACATCATCGGAAAGCTACGCAACCATCATTTTTTCAGCCTGTATGAGATTAATTCAGCTGTGGACGGGCTGCTTAAGAAATTCAACAAAGCGCCTTTCCAAAAGAAGGATGGAAGCCGGTATTCCGTATTTCTTACCGAAGAGCTTCCTTTTCTCCAGCCGCTGCCCCGTTTCCCTTATGAGTATGCAGAATGGCGGAAAGCCACGGTGCAGCTTAATTACCATATAACCGTAGATCACCAGAATTATTCCGTATCTTTCCGCTATGTTCACAAAAGAGTCGATGTCCGGCTCACCAGCAAAGTAGTAGAAATTTACTATGAAGGGACCCGGATTGCCAGCCACAGACGTCTTACCGGTCGCTGGGGACAGTATGATACGATTACAGAGCACATGCCTCCCAATCATCAGCTGTACAGCCAGTGGGATGGAAACCGTTTCCGCCGTTGGGCTAAGAAATGCGGTCCATCTGCAGAAATAGTGGTAAACAGACTCTTAAGCAGCTACCGTGTAGAAGAACAGGCTTACAAAGGATGCATTGGGCTTTTGAAGCTCAGTGAAAAATACGGAACCGACCGTTTGGATAAGGCTTGCCGCCTTGCATTGGAGAAAATGCCGGTTCCCCGCTACAAGCTGGTCAAAGGCATTTTAGATGAAAAACTGGATATTGGACTTACACCGGAAGAATCCGAATGCCAGACGGCCCCGCAAAGTAATGCTGACGACAATTCCCATGCTTTCGTAAGAGGTGCCGCTTACTATGGAGGTGATCACCATGAAGAATGACACTATTCGTAAATTGCAGGAAATGAAATTGTCCGTCATGGCCAAAGCCTATATGGATCAGATTGAGAACCCCGAACAATATGCTGACATGACTTTTGATGAGCGCCTTACACTCATTGTCGACAAAGAATCCGATGCACGCCTCAACAATAAGCTGAAGCGGCTCATCAAGAATGCCCATTTTTCCGACAGCCAGGCTGATCTTTCCGGGATTCAGTATCTTCCTGACCGTCACCTGGATCGGAATCTCATCAACTATCTGAAAACCAATGCCTATATCGACAAACAGCGTAATGTAATCCTTTGCGGTGCCACCGGTTGCGGAAAGACGTTCATCGCCAATGCATTGGGCCTCAATGCCTGCCGTGCCGGATACAAAGTTCTGTATCTTCGGCTGCCGGATTTCTTCATGGATTATTCTTTGGCAGAATCCAAGAATAAGCAGAAAGACTATCTGAAGAAGCTTCAGAATGTTCGGCTCCTTATTCTTGATGATTTCTTGCTATTTCCCGTTAAAGCGAACGGAAGCGACAGCCTTCTGGAACTTCTGGAATACAGACTTGGAAAGGTATCTACGATTTTCTGCTCCCAGTTGTCCTATTCCGGATGGCATCAGCAGCTTGGTGGCGGAGCCGTGGCAGATGCCATTCTTGACCGGATTATCCCAGGCTCCTATAAACTCGAGATTCAAGGGCAAGTTTCCATGCGCCAACGGCTTGCTGAAGAAGAAATGAAGGGTTCAAAAGTAAAAGTTGCCGCTGACTAACAAATATAGATAATGCAGGAGAGCCGTCCACTGTCCACCGACTGCGGACGGCTCTCATCTGCGTATTTGCTTTTTTTACCAAGGCCACCAAGGTGGCTCTCAACCGCGTATTGGGTGGCTCTCAAACGGCGTAATATTCACACTGTGTTCATTTACAAACAAAAAGGATCCCCGTCCATCGACGAGGATACCTATACGCAGTTCGGTTACGCTTGCAGGCAACTGGGGATACACCTTGAGTCAAGCAGCGTACCGCAGGCCAAAGGCCGGGTTGAGCGGCTCAATGAGACGCTGCAGTCGCGCCTGCCGATTGAGCTGAGAAAGGCAGGCATCACGACTATTGCAGACGCCAATGAATTCCTCAAGTCCTACCTAAAAGAATTCAATGCGAAGTTTGCACTTCCTCCCAATAGTACCAAATCAGCTTTTGTGACGCAACCGTCAGATGAGAGGATCAACCTGATACTGGCTGTACTTACAGGCCGTACGGTAGACAGAGGCCACTGCATCCGTTTCCAGCGTCAGTACTATCGTATGCTTGATTCAGAAGGCCATCAGGTGCATTATGCCAGCGGAACCAAAGTACTAGTCATACGGGCTTTCAACGGCGAACTCTACTGCAGTGTTAACGATACCAGTATCTACGCACTGGAAGCCATCCCTTTGCGCCAGAAGAAATCTCCTGAGCTTGATGCTGACTATACCAAGCCAAAGCCTCAGAAACACTGGATTCCACCGATGAGTCACCCATGGAAGCAGGCATCTTTCCGTCATTACGTCCTTACAAGACCGCATCATTCCAGACAAGATCCAGAAGAACTTGCATCGCGTAACATATTTTAGTAACATACTAGCCTAACCACTCAAAATAGCCCCACCATTACGGGGCTATTAAATGACAATTCTCGGGACATTTTCAAAAATGCTTGACATACTGCCATTACCTGTACTGTATCCTGCAATGACGACTGAATGACCTTTTAAGGAGATAGCATCTTTAGAACTGTAAGGCAGGAATGATTCATCCGTATGAGCTGATTCATAGTCTACTTTTGTGTTTCCACCAATAGTAACAGAGTTGTTTGTAATATTTCCTTCACCATCAACTGCAGCTCCTGCCACTACACCCACAGTACTGTCATTCACACTGACTTTATTACGATCGGCATTCCCCGCACCATGGACCGCCATAGCAACGCCAACGGTACTGCCATCACTGATAGAGACCGTATTAGCGGTAGAAGAAATATCTGAATCCGCCTTATCAACGACTTCCACTCCTTTAGCACAGGGTGCAACGCTCTTTCCTGAAATGAGAAGTGTATTGCCAGAAGCTTTCATCGTGGCTTTGGGACCATAAAGATTAACCAGCATAACCGATGTAATACCGCCATCCGCTTTGCTCCCTTCCATCAAAGATGTGCTGTTACCCTCAGCCTCCAAATGGGTAACTGATTCAGTTCCATAAAGATATTCCCCATCAATTTCATTTTCTACATAGCTTCCATTGGTGAGAATTAACCTATTATTTTTAATAGTTTCATCATCACCATAGATAAAATCCTGCATTACCATACCTGTAATGGTGCTTTTGGAAAAAGTCATAGTATTGTCGGAAGACTGTGCCGTATGGGTCCGACCTATGGCACCTCCAAACCCATAAGTGCTATTTCCAAAAGCATTCCCATTAATAGTTGAGTTTTCAAAGTTGGATGAATTTCTTTCCATATCAAGCTTATTAGAAACTCCATAGGTCTGGTAAAAATTAAAGTATGCACCTTCAATTTTTGCATCCTTTATCATAGCCTTATTGTCAGTAATGATATTTTCACTTTTTTCATTCGGTTGATTTAGAATAATATGATAAACTTCTCCATTAACGGTACTGTCATTCAAGGTAAAGCTGTTATTTTTTGCATGCAATGAAGCTTAGTGTAAAATGTTTCTCGGTAGAGGATTTCTCCCCTGCTGGATAGAAAAGGGAAGAGTCCCCTTTGATGGAAATGTTATAATTTCCTTGCAACAAATCAAAAGAAAGGACTCTTCCCAATGAGCATTTTATCAGAGAATATCGAACTTTTCAAACCTTTTATTCAGGAGGAAATTCTCAAGAGTATCAAGGATTCCAAGGATTCACTGGCCATGGAGCAGGTTCTCTGGCACCTCTTCACGGAACTCTTTGGCCTTCTTGTGGCGACGGCCTTCGAAATGATCGATGGCGAGCTGTACGATAGGGTCTACAAGCCTCAGGGGTGGCGGATTTCCCGGCGGGATTCCAGAACCATATACTGCCTGTTTGGTCCTGTCACCTACAAGCGGAGGCGGCTGGAGATGGCCGGAAAGCAGGGATTTTACCCGTTAGATAAGAAATTTGGATTTCTGCCTTCCCGTCACTATAGCATGGGAGTGATTCTGCGCATTGCGCAGGCTACCCAGGTTACCCAGTTCCGTAATGTGAGCCATATCGTGAAAATTCTGACCCAGACGGATATTTCACATCAGACAGTTTCAAATCTCAGCCGCGCTGCCGCCCAAATGGTCAGAAAATACGAAGCAGCAGATGCAGCTATGGAGCAGGCCGAGAAGAGAGTACCGGAGGACGGGCTGCTGGCTATTGAGGGCGATGGGATTGTAATGAAGCAGCAGGCGGACCCCGACACCGATACCAAAGGCGGCCAGAACATAGAACTTCACCGAATCCAGGTCTATGAGGGCGTCGAGAAGAATGGGAAACGTTCGAGACTGACAGGGTACCACTGCTTCTCTGGAACGGATAGGAAAAGGCTGGTTGAACTCGTCAAGGTGTGGGTGCATGGCCGGTACAATCTGAGCGAGATTACAGTACTTTCCAACGGGGATGGCGGAGCAGGATATAATTTCGGTGACTTCGACGATATAGTCGAGGGATGCAAGACACATTACCATTTCCGGGACAGATACCATGTGAATGAGAAAGTGCGGACCCGCCTCAGCTTCTGCCCACGTGGATTCATCGATAAATTCGTGCTTGAACTGAATAAGAGCAGAAATGTCATCACAGATATGAAGCCATATCTGGATGCGGCTGCCAGCTACGCAGAAACAGAAGAACAGGCCGAGCAGGTACGGAGACTGGCAGACTATCTGAGTCGCAACGCCGACTATATCCCGGGCATCCGGGAGCGCGGAATCCGAACCGATATCCACCTGGGGGCAGCTGAAAGCAACCACCGACGCTATAGCTACCGTCTGAAAAAGCAGGGGCGCAGCTGGTGCAGGATAGGTATGGATTCAATAGGCACGCTGATTACTGCTACCCAGAATGACACTTTGGAAAAAGCCCTGATTTACTGTGCTGCAGGCAAAGCCTACAAGAAGATGGACCGGCAGATGCATAAGGCGGTCGTAGCAGCCGTAAAAACGAACCGCAAAGCCGCCAGGGACGCTAAATGGCACAGGAACGCACGGAATTACCGTCCCGGGTGCCTGGAAGGCCGTATAGGCGTATATGGAGCGACTTCAACTCCGATGGGCCAGCTTGCTAAAGCGATACAGATTTATTGAGAAAGCAGAGGCTGGGAAACCTGATAACGTCGACTGTCAAATAAAGTACCGAGAAAACCTTGACACATACGCAATGAAGACCCATCATTTGTATTACTGTTGGTATCATCAATACCGGTAATTGGGCCAAACACATCACTATTCTCAATGGTGAGTGCATTATTTTTAACATCAATAATACCATTTTCAGGCTGTCCATCAGCTGTTTGAAAATAGGGAAGGAGATGTATGCCATAAACAGAAGATATTTGATTACGTTCTTTACTTTCTTTATTTGTAATCGTTACAGAATTATCATGTATAGAGGCAGTCTCGCCATTTTGATAACGCAAAGTCGCATTAATTCCCCAAATCTGGGGCTTGCTGGTTTGGTCATACACAAACAACCGGTTATTTGCTGATTCGCTGCCGGCATCCTTGGATAAAGTAATATCAAACCGGTTATAGGAATCATCTTTTGTCACAATCTGAGTGTTATTGCTGAGTCCTTCTGCCCCTACCGGCATGATGCCGCACAAGCCGATTATCCCTGCAGTCATCAGGGCAGGGATGACTTTTATTGCCAGTCGATTCTTACGATTTGAATATAATGCCATGGCAGATTCCTCCCTTTTTAATGATTTTCTGCATTCATTATGAAAAGATATAAACAGGATTTACTGATTATCTATAAAAATTATATCATAAAACATCCTTAAAATTAAAAAGCAAGAAATCAAAGGAGCCCGAGACGCGCTGATGGGACAATAAAGAACGGCACAAGACCTGAATTGGTCTTGTGCCGTTCTTTGATTGTTCCTTTTATTCACCAAATACTGGTGGCAGCGGGCTGCTGCTGTCAGAAGGCATTGGGGGCAGCGGGGAATCGCTGCTTTCTTCTTCCTTCTTCGGTTCTTCACCCGGAGCATAAATGGAGTGGTACTTGAAGAGGTTTTCTACCTGCTTATGGTCGATGGTTTCAACTTCCATCAGGGCCTTAGCCATGGCATGAAGCACGGGCAGGTTATCTGTCAGTGTCTGCATGGTATCATTGTAGGCCTCATCCAGGTACTTATGCATTTCTTCGTCGATAATGGTAGCTACGGTTTCCCCGTAGTTTCTTTCGGACCCCAGCTGTTTGCCGAGGAAAATCTGTTCCTGGTGTTCCCCGAAAATCATGGGTCCCAGGCGGTCACTCATGCCCCATTCCATAATCATCTTACGGAGAATGGAGGTTACCTGCTGCAGGTCGCCGGAAGCGCCGCTGGAGATTTCATTGAAAATGATCTTTTCAGCGCACCGTCCGCCAAGAGCTACACGAATCTGGGCCAGAAGATGGGACTTCGTGATGAAAGACCGTTCTTCATGGGGCAGCATCATGGTATAGCCGCCAGCCTGTCCGCGGGGGATAATGGTCACTTTATGGACCGGATCCGCATCTTTCAGGAGGGTCGCCATGATGGCATGGCCCGATTCATGGTAAGCGGTCAGTTTTCTTTCTTCATCGCTTACTCTATGGCTCTTCCGTTCCGGACCGTAGGAAACCTTTTCAGAAGCTTCTTCCAGATCCGCCATGGAAATGGTCTTTCGGTTATCCCGGGCCGCCAGGAGAGCAGCTTCATTCAGCATATTGGCAAGGTCAGCCCCCGTAAATCCGGGAACCTTCTTTGCAATGGTAGCAAGGTCCACATCCGGTTCCAGCGGCTTATTTCTCGCATGAACCCGGAGAATAGCAATACGGCCACGGAGATCCGGACGGCCTACCACTACACGCCGGTCAAAACGGCCAGGACGGAGCAGTGCGGGGTCCAGGATATCGGGACGGTTCGTAGCTGCCAGGGTAATAATACCCTCATTGGATCCAAACCCATCCATTTCTACGAGGAGCTGGTTCAGGGTCTGTTCTCTTTCATCATGGCCGCCGCCGAGGCCGCTTCCGCGCTGCCGGCCAACGGCATCGATTTCATCGATGAAAACAATGCAGGGCGCATTTTTCTTTGCCTGGGCAAACAGGTCACGGACACGGGATGCGCCGACGCCGACAAACATTTCTACGAAATCGGATCCGGAAATGGAGAAGAAAGGAACCTTTGCTTCCCCGGCTACTGCCTTGGCAAGGAGTGTCTTGCCGGTGCCAGGAGGTCCTACGAGGAGAACGCCCTTCGGGATTTTAGCACCGATAGCGGTATAGCGGCCCGGATTCTTCAGGAAATCTACAACTTCCGACAGTTCTTCCTTCGCTTCATCTTCACCGGCCACATCGTTGAAGTTCACATGGACCTGTCCTTCACCGGTCATCTTGGCACGGGACTTGCCGAAGCTCATGACCCGGCCGCCGCCTCCCTGGGTCTGGTTCATCATCCAGAACCATACGCCGATGAGGATGACGATAGGCAGCAGGTTGGAGAGCAGGCTCATCCACCAGGACGGCTGTTCCGGCGGTTTGGCGGTGATGGTCACATTACCGTCATTCAGCTTGTTCAGGAGCTGGGTGTCATTATCAGGAATATAGGTGGCAAATTCAGTACCATCCTTCATCTTCCCGGTGACCGCATTGTTGGTCATGACTACAGAAGATACATTCTTCTTTTCCACCTGGGAGATGAAATCGCTGTATGTAATTTCCGTATTCTTTTCCTGGGGATGAACGAAAGTATTGAATATGGACACTGCAATGATGATAAGAAGCACATAGAGCGCCACATTCTTGATAAATTTATTCAATATTTTCCTCCTTCTCAATAAGATGGTTTACTGGCCCATTTATGCGGGATTACACCCCAACTGACTAAATAGATACTTTTAAATCAGTAATTAATTCTACCATTTTTTTCAATATTAAGCAACAGAATTTCCAAATATTTCATCCAACGGCAGGACCAGCCACAGTTTATTCCGAAAAGTAGGGATTTTCTTATGCCTTCGTATATACTTTGCTGTCCAGGACACATACGTCCGGAAGATTTCTGTATTTTTCCGCATAGTCACATCCGTAGCCCACGATGAATTCATCAGGAATGTCAAAGCCGATATATTTCACATCCACATCCTTTTCACGACGTTCCTTTTTATTAAGACAGATAGCCAGTTCTACAGAAGCGGCGCCTCTTTCTTTAAGGAGAGGTACCAGGGCATTCATGGTGATGCCTGTATCGATAATGTCTTCCACCACAATCACGTTTTTACCGCGGATATCCCGGTCCAAATCCTTCTTGATATTGACCCGGCCGCTGGATACGGTACCATTGCCGTAGCTGGAAACGCACATGGTATCCAGAGTCACAGGAAGGTCAATTTCTCTCATCAGATCGCAGAGGAACGGCATGGCCCCTTTCAGGATGCCCACGAGAACTACATCTTTACCGGCATAGTCTCTGGTGATTTCCTGGCCCAGCTCTTTAACTCTCTTCTGAATCTGCTCTTTGGTAATCAGTACGGTTTTAATATCTTTTCCCAGATTTTTCATGGTTGTCTCTCATTCTCCTTGTCTTTCCATGTCAACGTAAGAAGTACATATGACTTTGTATGTTCATTTACCCTGGCCAGCCGGCTTCCTCGAAGGAGGCCCACCCAGTATACATGGTTCTCATCGGCTGCCACCGGCCATTCACTTCTCAGGAGCGGAGGAATCCCCTTCTCCTGGAGAATAGAAAATACCGATTTCTGCCCATCCATGCCCAGGGGTTCCAGTATGTCCGATTTCTCCGCTTTCCGGAGCTTCAGACACCCCACCGCATCCCCATCCAGGAGGTACTGGTTTTTGGCCGGAGCCACGGGAGCGTCCCGTTTTTCCATGGTCATCTGCCAACCGTCCATTGTTTGGATGTCTGAGGAAATTTTATCTATTATACCAGTTTTATCATCTTTTGGAAGGTCTTTACCGGCCCAATGATGATAAAAAAGGGCCATTTCATCCTGCTTATTTTGTATATTTCCCTTACGAGTGCTTCCTTTATAGAGATGAAGAAAAGCCCGGGTCTTCTCCATCATCACTCCGGAGAGCGACGTTCTTACGCCAGTCCTGCCTTCCAGTGCCAGGCGGCGCATCCGTTCAATGCCTTCGAAATCAGCCATTCCCCCATCCATCTGTTTCACTGCAGACAGGAGGATTCTCCTCTGCATAGCTGGATGGACCTCTACAAATCGGTCAAGGGGATACAGTAGGGACTCACCCTTTCGTACCCACCATTTTTCCTCTTTCCCGGCCGCTCTTTCCAGATAGTCCTCATCTCCCGAGAGGCTCTCTGCCATATGGCAGAGGGAACGAACAAGGTTCGGATTGAATTCCCGTAGTTTCGGCATCAGGGAAAGGCGGATACGATTTCTGGAAACGTCCGGAATATCATTGGTTTCATCGTGGCAGGCCTCCACGTGGAAGGATGCCAGAAATTCATGGATTTCCTTTTTCGTCACTCCAAGAAACGGGCGGATAACCTGTCCCCGCATCGGTTGGATACCGGTAAGCCCTTTCAGTCCGCTGCCCCGGAGTAGATGGAAAAGGATGGTCTCTGCCTGGTCATCCTCATGATGGGCAGTAGCAAGCTTTGTGAAGCGTCCCTCCTCCATGACTCCATGAAGAGCCTCATAGCGAAGGCAACGGGCCACAGTTTCCACGGACCCCTTTTGCCTTGTCCGCACGTCATTCACATACACGTCCCGTCGGTAAAAGGGGATATTTCTTTGCCTGCAGAGAGATGACACATAAACCGTTTCCTTTTCTGCTGCTTTCCTCAAATGGTGATTTACGCAGCAGCAGCCGATATGGATGCCTTCCCGTTTTTCTATTTCCTTCAGAAAATAGAGAAGCCCCAATGAATCAGGACCACCTGATACTGCCGCCAGGATGCAGTCCCCCTTCTCCCATAAATGATGGTCATGGGCAAAAGCAAGAACCTGGTCTATAAACTGCTCCCTGTTCATCTGCTTTCATTCGGATGGAGCACATCCGCATCCAGAAGGCCTTCCGAGAGATCCCGGTCACTGACCATAATTTCCGGCAGGGCAAAGTATTCCATGAGGCTGTCTAAAATGGCGACACCGGCTACAATGATATCCGCCCTTTCCGGCATAAGTCCCGTTAAATGGCATTTTTCATCATAAGACAGGGAAGAAAGATGCTTCAGCATGCGATTCACATCCTCCTGGTGGATTACATAATCCTGGACTTTGGAAGAATCATAAACTTCCAGTTCCTGCAGCATGGCTGCCAGCGATGTCACCGTACCACCTACACCGATCCACCGCTTTACATTTTTCATGGATTCCATGAGGTCCGTATCCCGAAAGAGAGCAAAGCAGTGTTTTTTCAATTCCGCCAATCCCCGGGGCGTCGTCGTGTCGAACTGCTTCGAGCAGCGAACGCATCCCAGACGGAAGCTGTGGCGAATGCCGATATCCGTACCAAATCCCATACACATTTCCGTGGAACCGCCACCGATATCCACCACCGACGTGACCACGCTGGGTGTACCGGCAGCACCGATATAACTGTAGTACGCCTCCTCTTTTCCGGAAAGGATGCGGACCGGGATGCCCGTAGCCGCAGTGACTTCATCAGAAAACTCCGCCCCATTGGCCGCATCCCTCATAATAGACGTACCGTAGGCGAAAATTTCCGAAGCCCCTTCGAGACGGGCAGCGGCAGTAAACTCTTCAATAGCCTTCAGTGTCCGTTCCCGGGGACCTTTCCCTATAAACGCTTTATCTGTCATACCTTCACCGAGCCGGGTACTGCGAAGATCTTTCTTCAGGACCTTCCATTCTTCCTTGTCATCTTTCTCCGCAATGAGAAGACGTACAGAATTTGTACCGATATCGATAATAGCACGCATGATTTTCCTCCTGCCAAAATGAAAGGACCGTGAAATAAAGAGCAAATGGAAAGGAAAAATAATAAATGAAAGCGTCCCCTGCCGGAACATCGCAGGCATAAATCTGCTGCCATCATTTACCATTCTAAGGAAGCACCGATTAAGCGGCACTCCTTCACCGGCACATGGTGCCATAAAGAATCAGACAACCAGGAAAACACGACAGTCCGTGCTTTCCTGGAAGCACCGCAATCAGCGCTTCCTTAATTACCATTTACAATTTTCCACAGTCCTCAGAGAATCAGTCAGAACGACGGGCTCCCCGTCCGCCTCGTTTGGATTCCACATTCCGCTTCAGGTCCAGCAGCCGTTCATCACTGTCCTTCAGGAAACGGCTGAGCTTATCTTCGAAAGAAGCCGGTGCTTCCCGTTTTGGCTGGCGGAATCCGCCGGAGAAGGAATGGGTAAATTCACGATTGGGACGATCCCCTTCTGCTCTTTCTTCCCTGTGTTCAAAGGAGCGGTGATTTTCATGGCCATGGAAATCATTCCGGTCATGGAAGTCACGGCGTTCCCGATGTTCCTGATGGTCGTGGGACCGATGGAACCGGTCCTGCCGTTTTTCTTCCCCTGCCGGTGCCGGCTGGGCCTGTTTGATGGACAATGCAATTTTGCCGCGGTCATCAATGGTAATGACCTTGACTTTGACCTTATCCTTTACCTTAAGATAATCATTAACATCATCCACAAATTCATTTGCCACTTCTGAAATGTGAACAAGTCCCACTTTTTTATCCGGCAGTTCAACAAATGCACCGAACTTTGCGATACCCGTAATGGTACCTTCCACGATATTTCCGACTTCTAAAGCCATGAGAAAAAAATACATCCTCCCTGTAAAACATAATTACAAATATAACTTGATTATACGAGATTTTATAGGGAATAGCAATATGGGAAATCGGTTATAAAGGGAGATCGCATACTGCCAATTTCAGTTTGTCGAGCTATTAGGGCTTGGCGATTAGTATGCTTGCGTGTAGAGTCACTCACACGGGGCTGCTAGCTTCTAGCGGTTAGCTGTTAGGAAGGCTGATCCGCCTGCGGCGCTTCCTACCCGTTATTTCCGTCAGTCATTCGTGCCGTAGGCTGGCCAGCTTTCCTAGAAGCTAGTGTCTAATTTCATAAATAATAGATTGTATTGCCGGACACAGCAAATAATGGTATACTTATTCCAGATAAATGCAAATTGCAGGGGGGGATAACGTTATGCCAAAAGTTGCTAAGCAAATACGCTGCTCCGAAAGCGAACGCATAGAACTGCATAAAATCGTAAACTCTCAAAAAACAGAGCATCGCATTGTAAGACGTGCAAAAATGGTTCTTCTATGTCTTGATGGAATGCAAATCAAGGATATCGCGGCTAAGTTGGGGGAACGCCCCAATACCGTTAGCCTTTGGCGGAATCGTTTCGCTGAACAGGGCATCCCTGGACTACAGGATAAGAAAAGGCGGGGCCGTACTGCTCAATATGGACCGGAATTCCGCGAAATGGTGTTAAATAAGCTGAAGGAAGCGCCTCCAGACGGGCTAGCACACTGGGATGGTCCTACACTGGCAAGAGTTCTGAATGTCTCAAAGGCTGCCATTTGGCGACTTATGAGAAAGGAAGGAATACAGCTGGCAAGGCAGCGTTCCTGGTGTGTCAGTACTGATCCGGAGTTTACTAAAAAGTCTGCTGATATCGTGGGACTTTACTTGAACCCGCCAGAGAATGCTGTCGTAATCAGCGTTGATGAGAAACCATCGATACAGGCCTTAAGTAGAGCCCAAGGATATGTACTTACTCATAACAAGAAAATTGTGCGCGGGTTGAAAAGCACATATCGGAGGAATGGAACAATAAATTTATTCGGTGCACTGGAGGTAGCTACCGGACAAATTTATGGAAAGACAACAAAGAGAAAAACCAGAGAGGACTTTGAAGAATTTTTAGATGACTTATTGAAAAGTGAGCCGGGTGGAGACAAAGTGCAATATCATATTATTGTCGATAATTACTGCACGCACAAGCGCTTAAACGACTGGCTGGAAAAGCATCCTAATGTCCATTTTCATTACACACCAACGTCAGCAAGCTGGCTGAATGAAGTGGAAATATGGTTTAACATTATGTCGCGAAAAGTGCTCCGAGGGGCAAGTTTTGACTCTGTTTCGGATCTTGTGTCAGCGATTAAAAAGTTTATTGCTGCCTACAATGAGCATGCAGAACCGTTCCGCTGGAAAAAACGTGAGGTCAAGGGTTCGCAACTTAGGGATACAATCGGAAACTTACGAAATTAGACACTAGCAGCTAGCAGCTAGAAGCTCCGTGCGAATGACGCTACCCATCAGCGCACGATACAACAGCTCGACAAACCGCAATTTGATGAGCTGCCATATTCCAATCCCAATGAACCCTCTTTACTCCACATAAAAAGCCATACACCATGATTTCCATGACATATGGCTTTACGTTGGTTATCTCTCAATCACCTGGAAATGGCGGTCCTCTTTTCTGGGCTTGTCCGCCAAAGGCGTGTGCCCAACGGCCACTGCAAGGATGGGTGTAATTCCTTCCGGCAGGTTCAGGGCCTTCAGGTATTCCGCATCCTTTCCGAGGAGCCGGATGAAACCGAATAGAATGATGGATCCAAGACCCAGGTCGCTAGCCTTCAGGTGGATGTGCTCAGCAATGATGCCCGCATCAAAGCCCTCGAGATTTTCCATGACATCTTTTGTGCGGCAGATGAGGATGAGGAGAGGTGCCTCATAAATCATATGTGGTTTTCCTACCTTTTCCCCGCCTTCGGTGCTGATGAGATGGAGCACTTTGGGGTCCGTCACAGTGACAAGGGCGTAGCCCTTATCGTTGTGGTGGCCCACGGAGGACGTAAGGGCCGCGTGAATGAGAGCCTTCCGATCTTCTTCGGACACCGGCTCTTCTGTATAAGAACGAATAGATTTGCGAAGCTGCAATACCTTATCAAATTCCATAAGAATGCCTCCTTTTATTGATTGCCAATCCGATAGACTTTGAAACGGGCCATGAACCGTCTTTCCCGTTGGGGAATGGGGGTGTGGCCCACGGCTACTGCCATGGCCGGTTTCAGTCCTTCCGGCAGGTGGAGGGCCTGGAAATATTTGCCATACCCCTCCTGTTTGTTAAGGGTGCGAATGAAACTGTAAATGCAGATGGACCCGAGCCCCAGGTCCACGGCCTTCAGGTGCATATTTTCCGCCATAATGCCCGCATTCAGTTTGATGGAGTCCTCCCGGGCTTCCGGGGTACTCATGATGAGCAGAAGGAGAGGCGCCCCGTAAATGGGATCTCCCCGGCCGGAGAGGGCCTGGTTTTCTTCGGCCAGGAGCTTTAGGACTTTCCTATCTGTTACCGCCGCAATGGCGTAGTTCTTGTAATCAAAATGGCCCACCGGCGACCGTTCTGCGGCGGCCAGGATTTTTTCAATATCCTCTTCCGCAACCGGTTCCTCCGTATAGCGGCGGACCGAGCTTCTTACAGCCAGTACATGATCAAATTCCATAGTTACCTCCGGGCCGGAGCCCAATCAATGTTTGTAAAGAAATACTGCCAATTTCAGTTTGTCGAGCTGTTGAGTTCGATACTGGTGGGTAGAGTCATTTGGGCGGGGGCTTCTAGCTGCTAGCTCCTAGCTTTCAGGAAAGCTGGCCAGCCTACGGCACGAATGACTGACGGGAATACCGGGTGGAAGCGCCGCAGGCGGATCAGCCTTCCTAACAGCTAGCCGCTAGAAGCTAGAAGCTCCATGCGAGTGACTCTATCCGCAAGCATGCCAAACCGCTCGCTCTAACAGCTCCACAAACCGCAATAGTCTGAATGCCGTCCTTCTCACCGATTCATCAGGTTCGACAGGATAGCGCCAGCCATTTCGTAATCGTCAAGCGTCACGCACCAGGGATCCTCTTTCCCCTTTTCGTACACCCGGAGAGGACCGGCCCCCAGTTCTACGGAGTCCAGGTCCTCCAGGTCCGTCTCCACCTGTTCATTCCGGCTGCGGAAACCGATGCGCTCGGAGGTGATCCAGAAGGCTCCTTTATCCCCCTCTTTCCAGAGGGATTTGTCTTCCTGATTTTCCCAGTTTCCCACTCTGAACGTTTTACCCCGGGCAATGACGATGCCGCTGCCCTTAGTGAGCGGTTTCTGGGGCGTCACCAGACGGCCGGCAGATGTATAGTGGAGCTTTTCCCCTTCCCGGTATTTCACATTTGTGTATTCCCTTTTCATGGTGGGCATGAGCCCCTCTTCCTGAATCTTGTAGAGCGCATTACAGCGGCTGGCAATGGTGGTGTACTTATATTTCTGGTCTTCCTTCATCATGTAGCAGAGCTTCAGCATGTCCGAATACATACCGTATTCATCGTCATCCATGTAGCCGTTGTGATAAAGCTGTTCGAAGGCCTTATCGCAGGCAAGGCCCTGGGCCTTCGCCAGCTGCTTATTGCCGAGGTCATGCTTTTTGGCAAAGTCGATGAGGCTTTCCAGCATGTCTGCATCCAACTCATCATTCACTGCGGCTTTTGCCATTTTGTCCGCATATTCCTCTATGTATTTCTGCTTGTCTCCGCCAAATAGATTAAAAAACAAAGTAACGCCTCCACTGTAAATGATTCATCCCATCAGAGGGAAATAGATGATACGGACTGGCGGATCACTTTCTCCGCATAGTCCCTTTCTTTCATGTTATAAATGTAGTCAAAGGAAATATACTTTCCATCCTTTACGAAGATATAACTTCTCGAATGGTCTCCCTGGTCATCGAAATCGAGGACCAGACCATCCCTGCCATTCACCGGCATGAAACGGAATGTCACATTCTTCACGTATTTTCCCGTGCTTTCACTGTCCAGTTTCTTCCTGAAATGGTCTGTGATATCCTGCTTTTGGGCATCCGTTAAGGAAGAAAGGCTGTCCGGAAGGAAGCTGAAATCTTTATTTTCTTTGATAGGAAGTGCCAGGACGCCGGTCATGAGATTCCGGTCCCCCGCCACCAGCACATGGTCCGGCGCAATGGGAGGATCATAGTCCACCCGCATGTCTGCCGGGATATCGTAGGTGCAGGTGGTCCCTTTCACGGAGACCTTCTGCATGACCGTGAAGAAACGGACTGTATCCATCATGGACTTCACCAGGGGCTGATTTTCCTTCAGGTCCTCCTTCTTCATGGTCCAGGATACCATATAGGTCCCGCCCTGAAGAGGAAAGACATACCGGAGAACGCTGAAATTTCCCTCTTTCCCGGAGCCTTCGGTCTCCGCCAGTAGTCCCGCTTCCCCACCGGCTTTTTCCTGCTTCAGGGAAACCTGCTTTTCTCCGAAATTCCGGATGCTCTCTGCCAGGAACTGTTTCGCCTTTTCCTGCTCCTTCTTCACTGCTGCTGAAGGCAGGGGCTGGCTGTTTGCGTGGGACAGGATGGTCAGGGACATACCGCTGTCCGGCAGGTAGGCACGGTACAAAAAGTCGTTGGAACTTTTATCTTCCACCCGATTTTCCGGAAGAGTTAAAGAAATACCGGTCTTTTCATTGGTATATACAAAGGATGAAGAAGGCGCCGGGTTGACCGCTGCCGCCCCCGCTTCTTCCGCCATGGCCGACCCCAGGGGTGTTGTGACAGCCGCCGCCAGGGCCAGGGCTAACATGATCTTTTTCATAGGTTCTCCCCCTTAGTGTAAAATGTTTCTCGGTAGAGGATTTCTCCCCTGCTGGATAGAAAAGGGAAGAGTCCCCTTTGATGGAAATGTTATAATTTCCTTGCAACAAATCAAAAGAAAGGACTCTTCCCAATGAGCATTTTATCAGAGAATATCGAACTTTTCAAACCTTTTATTCAGGAGGAAATTCTCAAGAGTATCAAGGACTCCAAGGATTCACTGGCCATGGAGCAGGTTCTCTGGCACCTCTTCACGGAACTCTTTGGCCTTCTTGTGGCGACGGCCTTCGAAATGATCGATGGGGAGCTGTATGAGAGGGTCTACAAGCCTCAGGGGTGGCGGATTTCCCGGCGGGATTCCAGAACCATATACTGCCTGTTTGGTCCTGTCACCTACAAGCGGAGGCGGCTGGAGATGGCCGGAAAGCAGGGATTTTACCCATTAGATAAGAAATTTGGATTTCTGCCTTCCCGTCACTATAGCATGGGAGTGATTCTGCGCATTGCCCAGGCTGCCCAGGTTACCCAGTTCCGTAATGTGAGCCATATCGTGAAAACTCTGACCCAGACGGATATTTCACATCAGACAGTTTCAAATCTCAGCCGCACTGCCGCCCAAATGGTTAGAAAATACGAAGCAGCAGATGCAGCCATGGAGCAGGCCGAGAAGAGAGTACCGGAGGACGGGCTGCTGGCTATTGAGGGCGATGGGATTGTAATGAAGCAGCAGGCGGACCCCGTCACCGATACCAAAGGCGGCCAGAACATAGAACTTCACCGAATCCAGGTCTATGAGGGCGTCGAGAAGAATGGAAAACGTTCGAGACTGACAGGGTACCACTGCTTCTCTGGAACGGATAGGAAAAGGCTGTTTGAACTCGTCAAGGTGTGGGTGCATGGCCGGTACAATCTGAGCGAGATTACAGTACTTTCCAACGGGGATGGCGGAGCAGGATATAATTTCGATGACTTCGACAATATTGTCGAGGGATGCAAGACACATTACCATTTCCGGGACAGATACCATGTGAATGAGAAAGTGCGGACCCGCCTCAGCTTCTGCCCACGTGGATTCATCGATAAATTCGTGCTTGAACTGAATAAGAGCAGAAATGTCATCACAGATATGAAGCCATATCTGGATACGGCTGCCAGCTACGCAGAAACAGAAGAACAGGCCGAGCAGGTACGGAGACTGGCAGACTATCTGAGCCGCAACGCCGACTATATCCCGGGCATCCGGGAGCGCGGAATCCGAACCGATATCCACCTGGGGGCAGCTGAAAGCGACCACCGACGCTATAGCTACCGTCTGAAAAAGCAGGGGCGCAGCTGGTGCAGGATAGGTATGGATTCAATAGGCACGCTGATTACTGCTACCCAGAATGACACTTTGGAAAAAGCCCTGATTTACTGTGCTGCAGGCAAAGCCTACAAGAAGATGGACCGGCAGATGCATAAGGCGGTCGTAGCAGCCGTAAAAACGAACCGCAAAGCCGCCAGGGACGCTAAATGGCACAGGAACGCACGGAATTACCGTCCCGGGTGCCTGGAAGGCCGTATAGGCGTATACGGAGCGACTTCAACTCCGATGGGCCAGCTTGCTAAAGCGATACAGATTTATTGAGAAAGCAGAGGCTGGGAAACCTGATAACATCGACTGTCAAATAAAGTACCGAGAAAACCTTGACACATACGTTCTCCCCTATCTTATTTCATGGTAAATCAAAGGGCATGATATAATTATATTATAGCATGGTTTCTGTATGAGTTTACAGAGTTGGATTCGGTGCTGACGGATGGTGTTGGCACGGAGCAGCACCAATTTCAGTTTGCCCCGCTGTTGGGTTTGGCGCTGATGGATAGAGTCATTCGTGCGAAGCTTCTAGCTGTTAGCTGCTAGCTTCTAGGAAAGCTGGCCAGCCTACGGCACGAATGACTGACGGGAATACCGGGTGGAAGCGCCGCAGGCGGATCATCCTTCCTAGCTGCTAGCCGCTAGAAGCTAGGAGCTCCATGCGAGTGACTCTATCCATCAGCGCCAAACCCCAACAGCTCGACAAACCGCAAAAGGAGGTCTTACCTATGGAATTCAAAAAAATTCTCGTTCCCCTTGATGGGTCCGGTACCGCGGACAATGCCTTCCACTATGGAGTGGAAATGGCGAAAACCTATCACGCCGAACTCTACGTCCTTGTGGTAGCAGATGTAGGAGAAGCGGCCTATCCCCTGATGCAGGTAAACCTGGACAGGAACGGCTTCGCCTCGGTAAAGGAAAAGGCAGAGGCCGTCATGGAACGGGCGAAGAAGCAGATTCCCGAAGATATCCATTTCACCCCCATTATCCGTGTCGGCGTCCCAGGCAATGTGATTACAGAACTGGTGGAGGAAGAAAAGATTGACCTTGTCATTATGGGCAATAGCGGCAAAGGCTCCATTTCCTCCTTCATCATGGGCAGTGTGAGCCAGTACGTCATTCACCATGTGAAAGTGCCGGTGCTGATTATTAAATAGGATGCACCTTTCATTGAAACCAAAGCCACATTCAGGAAAGAAAACCTGTCCAATCCACATGGATTGGACAGGTTTTATGATGCTATCGGTTTTTATAATTTTCTCTGCTTATCCACAGATGTAAACAGGCTTCAAGGAAGTCAGACTATTGCGGTTTGTCGAGCTGTTGTATCGTGCGCTGATGGGTAGCGTCATTCGCACGGAGCTTCTAGCTACTAGCTGCTAGCTCTTATGAAATGACCTTTGTCAAGACCCCAAGCATGCCAAATATTCTTGCCAATAAGACTAGTTGCAAGATGTAATGGAATTAAATCGGTTTGGGAAAATTTGAACTTTACATGGAGCGGCTCATGTGATAGCCTGCTTCCTCTATGGCCATATTTTTTCGGCCCCTTGGCTTGGAAATCACATGAGCAGGGGCTCCATGTCAAGTTCAAATTGGTATGCGGGTTCCAGGCAATAGCTGCCTGAACAACATGGAGGAAGAGCTTTGCAGATTATTCCGGGGCTTGATCAGTCTCTTATACGTGGATTAACAGGTCAATGATTTCGCCGCGGGTTCCTTCAATCTTTTATTTGGAATCATGCCTATGCATGTCCTGCAAAGCTAGCACTAGGATAACCCAGCCTCTCTTAACTCAAAGCTCTCCCTTAATATTGTCCAAACCGCTATTCACCTTTTAATCATCTCCCTTCGACTGTATTTTTATGCTTGCTGTCTAACTCAGAGAACTATGCGTGCGATGTCAAGCTTTTTTACGAATAACGTCAGCAGTGTGTCCAGTCATCATTCCCCAAATAAAGCCACTGAATTCCCGGGCAACGGCAGTAGCAGCAACATTACTGTTTTTCCCTTTCATAATCTTGTCTCTGAACCTTACGCGAAGTCTTCTGTTTGCTTTGTCCGCATAATGAATATCTGATGCACAGCATCCTTCCTGCCGTTTTCTCAAAGCCCTGCTCTTGTATCCGGGCCGCCCCCGTGAAAAGCCGGACCAGACTGCTTCAATCAGCTTCTTCCTCAAAACAATATTTCCGGCTTTTGAAATGCTGCCATAGTTGCCATCTTCATTACTGGAGTGTTCAGTTGGGGTAAGTCCCAAAAAGGACGCAAAATGGCCTGCTGTAGGAAAGCGCTTGAAATCGCCAATAGTTACAATTAAACGAAGTGCAAAGCCATATTCTATTCCAAGGAAACAGCGCAGTTTATTGACATTAGCTGCATACTTTTTCTGCATTGCAAATGACTTAATCCTGACATCCAGATCTTCCAGCTTCTGCTGGAGGGTAAGCAGAGTTGTCATATACTCACTCAATGTTTCCTTATTCAATTCGCTCAGCGGGAGACTCATAATCCAATTCACATGTTTTTGGGTCCAGGTAGCTCCCTGGTTATAATGGAATCCCATCTGGTGCACAAAAGCAGTTATCCGCTGTTTAGTGACTTTAACCATATCCTGATGGTCGTCACGCATCCTGATATAGCGGAAAATGGATTCGTCTTCCTCATCGGGGACATAAATGGAAATACACTCACTTTTCGCCATGGCATTGGCAAGCGCTCTTGAATCAATATAATCATTTTTGAATTTTTTATCTCTGCTGCTTTTCTTCAAAGAAGAAGGAGCTATTACCATACAATCTACATTGGCTGCCATAAGCTTACGGTAAAGGCCATAACCGAATAACCCGGCTTCATAACCACAGATAACATGGCACTCTCTGTTAACGGCTTTTTTGCAATCACCAATGAACCGGAGCACATTCTTTACTGCAGGGCCAAGTTTACGAGGGGGAATAAGATCTAACGTAATAATTTCACCGGCAGGAGACATTTGATTAACGACAGCAGCCATCGTATAGTTTTCGGTATGGGTGTCGATACCAACATAAACGAATGGGATCGGGGACGTAAATGTGCTAGAATAAGACATGATGACCTCCTTGGTTGAGAAAATATGATCCTGTTCTCGTAAAATTGGCCTTGCAACTATATTTTACCGAAATTTGGGCATATACATCAAACTGGGGAGGTCATTTCATATTATCTTCTAGGAAAGCTGGCCAGCCTACGGCACGAATGACTGACGGAAATAACGGGCAGGAAGCGCCGCAGGCGGATCAGCCTTCCTAACAGCTAACCGCTAGAAGCTAGCAGCCCCGTGTGAGTGACTCTATACGCAAGCATACTAACCGCCAAGCCCAATAGGTCGACAAACTGAAATATCGATCGAGTAGGAGGCGGGCATCGGCCCGCCGACCTCTCACACCACCGTACGTACCGTTCGGTATACGGCGGTTCCTTAGTTTTCGCATTCCTGCTTATGCAAGTCTGCGATGATGTTGTTGTTTTCATCAATCCTCACATGGATGGGCACTCCGGCATATCCTTGCTGTTCCGCAGCTACTTTCTGCCAGTAGTCTTCTTTCTGAAGTTGTCTGCCTTTAAGCCCATGGTTGGTTACTTTCATTGACTAACATCTCCTAAAGTTCGGCCCTTCCCAGATGCCCATGAGCCATCTGGTACTATGGCCTCTGCTGACTTCTCACGGCAAATCTTATTTCAACCACAACACAGCACAGTAAATACAGCCTTATTCTGCTGTGTCCGTGAGACCTCCCCAGGTAAGAACGTATTCTTTCTCTCCATCTATCCGCCACATCTACTCTACAGGATTCCGTACAGCTATGGGACTTCAGTTTGTGTGGCAACCTTATCCACCCTGTATTAGCCTTATGTGGTTCTTGTACATCGGACCGGAGATTTGCCTGCACCTTCCTTCAGATTCCACCTCACGATGGACACCCTTGGTGTTCAGCTATGACCTTCCCGCTGTCGGGTAGTCTTGGGACTCTCACCCTTGAGAATACGCCCATGCTGGGCGCACCAAAATACCCCTGCTGACTGTGCTGATAGTCAACAGGGGTATTCTTATTCCTTTATTATTCCCATTCAATGGTGCTCGGCGGCTTGGAGGTGATATCGTAGACTACGCGGTTCACTCCGGCCACTTCGTTACAGATGCGGCGGCTCATTTCATCCAGTACTTCCCAGGGGAAGCGGAAGTAATCAGCCGTCATTCCATCGGAAGAGGTGACAGCACGGATGCCTACGGTGTAATCGTAGGTCCGTTCATCTCCCTGGACCCCTACGGAACGGATAGCCGCAGGAAGGATGGCAAAGGACTGCCAGATATCGTTGTAAAGGCCGTGCTGTTTGATCACGTCCCGTACGATGAAATCGGCGCGGCGGAGGATATCCAGCCGTTCCGGTGTGATTTCACCGATGATGCGGATCGCCAGGCCCGGTCCCGGGAATGGCTGGCGGTTCACCACTTCTTCCGGAAGGCCCAGCTGCCGGCCCAGTTCGCGGACTTCATCCTTGAAGAGTTCGCGGAGCGGTTCGATGAGCTGGAACTTCATGTCCTTCGGAAGGCCTCCCACGTTGTGGTGGGATTTGATGGTGGAGGCGGTGGCGGTACCGGATTCTACCACATCCGGATACAGGGTGCCCTGGACGAGGAACTTTACATCCTGCAGCTTATTTGCTTCTTCCTGGAAGGTATGGATAAATTCAGCACCAATGGTCTTTCTCTTCTTTTCCGGTTCCGTAACCCCTTTGAGGAGAGACATAAAATGCTTGGACGCATCAATGTGGACCAGTTTCATGTTGAATTTATTTTTGAACGTATCCACCACCTGTTCCGCTTCGCCGAGGCGGAGGAAACCGTGGTCTACAAAGACACATGTCAGCTGGTCACCAATGGCTTTATGGACCAGGACAGCAGCTACGGAAGAGTCAACGCCGCCGGACAGGGCGCAGATGACATTATGTTTTCCTACTTTTTCACGGATATTTTCTACGGCAATGTCGATGTAGTTGCCCATGGACCATCCGCCTTTGCATTCGCAGATCTTGAAGAGGAAATTCTTCAGCATGGTGGTGCCTTCCGGAGTGTGAACCACTTCCGGATGGAACTGGACCCCAAAGAAGCGGCGGGCTTCATCGGCCATGGCTGCAGTAGGAGTCAGGTCCGTGTGGCCGGTGAGGCCAAAGCCGGCGGGCATATCAGTCACCGCATCGCCGTGGCTCATCCATACAGCGGTCTTTTCAGAAACTCCTTCAAAGAGTGCGGAGCTTCCATCCCGATAAAATTCGGTGTGGCCATATTCATGCTTCTCCGGTTTCGATACTTCGCCGCCCAGTTCTTTTGCCATAAGCTGCATGCCATAGCAGATTCCGAGAATCGGAATGCCGGCTTTGAATACCCCCGGATCTACCTGGGGCGCATTTTCCGCATTCACGCTGGAAGGTCCACCGGAGAAAATAATGCCCTTCGGGTTCTGGGCAAGGATTTCCTTCGCCGTCTTGTTGTATGGCAGGATTTCGCAGTAAACGCCGCATTCACGCACGCGCCGTGCGATGAGCTGGGCATACTGTCCGCCAAAGTCAACAATCATAACAATTTCCTGATGTTTCATCTGTTTCCTCCTGTAGGAACATAATCAGTTGAGTCTACATGTATTTCTTATTATATCATATCTGGGAAATGGCTATCGACCCGTTCAGCCAGTTGCGGTTTGTAGAGCTGTTGAAGCGAACGGTTTGGCATGTGGTTGGACAGAGTCACTGGCACGGGGCTGCTAGCTTCTAGCTGTTAGCTGCTAGGAAAGCTGGCCCGCCTGCGGCGCTTCCTACCTGTTTCCATCAGTCATTCGTGCCGTAGGCTGTTGATCTTTCCTGGAAGCCAGGAGCTAGCAGCTAGAAGCTCCGCACGAATGACTCTACCCATCAGCGTTGCCCTAACAACTCGACAAACTGAAATATCGCAGTCCTTTTCCCTTTACTTTTCCGCGTCAAACAGGGGCAGCGGTGCCAGATAGATAATATCCTTCCGCTTGGCGGCATCTCCTTCTGCAAGAATGGCAGCTTCACCAATCACATGGGCTCCCGCCTTTTCCGCCAGCTGCTTCATGGCCTTCATGGAACCGCCGGTACTGATGACGTCATCCACCAGAAGTACATTCTTCCCCTTCATAAGCTCGATGTCCGCATCCTGCAGGTACAGCCGCTGTTTACCGGCGGTGGTGATAGACTCATTTTCCACCCAGATAGGGTTCTCCATATAGGCCTTTACGGATTTCCGGGCCACCACATACCGCTTCATATGGAGGATTCTCGCCATTTCCGCTGCCAGGGGAATCCCCTTCGTTTCAGCAGTCATGATGACGTCCGTATCCTTTGGGATTTTTTCCGCCAACTCCCTGGAGCAGTTGACCACGATATCCGTATCCCCCAGGATAACGAATCCCGCAATCGCCAGGGTATCGGAAATATTCAGCACCGGAAGCTGCCGTGTGCAGCCTGCTACATGAAGCTCATAAAATCTTTTTGCCATAATGCACCTCTGGAATCAATGATTTGCCATAAAAAATTATGTAATATCTACCTGCACCGGCGGGTTGCTGGTGATTTCCACCTGCGGCGCTTCTGTAATCGTCACAGTCACCGGTTCGGAATTATCCTTTTCCTTATCAGCCTTCTGCACGGCCCCCTTCTTTTTCACATCCTGCTGCGGAGCCTGCACATCGATGAGAGGAATCGCATCATCGGGAGTCACTTTTCCGGGATTATCCTGCTTCTTATCCATAATGGCGGAAATCTCACCGGAAAGGATGTCCCTCCGTTCGCTCGCGCCCATTTCCTGGCGGATGAAAGAAACCACCAGGGATGCGGGATCATCGGTGTTCGATGGGATTTCCCGCCACCGGCTGTCTTTGCCCAGGGCCCAGGCTTTGCCATCCACACTGTATCTCACATGGATCCAGTCTTCCGTACAGGTATTGGCGGACTCCACATTCACCAGTTTCACCTTGGCCTGGAGGCCATCTTCAAAAACATCTTCCACCTCTATGGTGGACAGGTCCATGTATATGCCTGTGGCCCCGTCTCCATAAGTACCACCGGTATTCTGTATCATAGGAAGGGTTTTATCCCCATTCAGGTAGTAGGGTTCATTGGCATAGCTGGTAAAGCCTGCCGACAGGGCCAAAGAGACCCCCATGAGGATGACCCATTTTTGAAATCTCTTCACCTGTATCATCTCCTGATTCTATATAAACAACCCTTTTCTATTTTACAATAAATCGAATAGGTTGAGTACTGGAAAAAGGAGAAAGCAGGGATGAATTGGGAATATTTCAGTTTGTCGAGCTAATGGGGCGATGCTGATGGGTAGAGTCAAACGCGTGAGAGCTTCTAGCTGTTAGCTGCTAGCTACTAGGAAATCTGGCCAGCCTACGGCACGAATGACTGACGGGAATACCGGGTGGAAGCGCCGCAGGCGGATCATCCTTCCTAGCTGCTAGCCGCTAGAAGCTAGGAGCTCCATGCGAATGACTCTATCCGCAAGCATGCCAACCGCCAACCCCCAACAGCTCGTCAAACCGCAATAGTTTTATATCTATAAAAAGAGCTGTGGAACAGGCCTGCCATTCCACAGCTTAAATCATCCCTATGAAATTACGCTCCCAATTCATCGAGCAGTTCGTCTGCAGCATCCACGGATTCCTGGATTTCCGGACGAAGAGTAGCATCATCATTCAGGAAACGGACTTCCGAAAGAGCACGAATGAGACGGGCAATCTGGGCGGTCCGGCCAATGAGGATTTTCTGGGCCGGGGTGTACTTTGTCCAGTCATTCCCCTCTTCATTCATGATAGCACGGATATCATCAATACCATCTTCAAAGTAATCGGACAGGTCAAGAAGGGCATCTTCTGTTTTGCGAGCTTCATGACGGACAGCCTGCATGCGAATGCACATCTGCTTGACTTCTTTCTGGAATTCCTGCAGCCGTTCACCCATATCCTTCAGCGCTTTCACATCATGGGTATCAGCGGCGCTGGCATCGAGGCCTTTGATATCCGGCACCTTGGCATACTGGTCAAGCACACCGGCGCCAAATCCTACAGCATCCACAGCCCCGGCCAGGGTCACCACGCTCATGGCCTTGGCAGACAGCTTTTCCATTTCCCGCCAGTTCTTACGCTCCTTATTGAAGTGTTCCAGACCGGTCAACGTATCGCAATCATGGAAATCTACATTCTTCATCTGGGCAAAGAGGCTGGTAAACTTTTTCATATCCCCTGACATGAGGGTAATCCTCACCCGGTCCAGTTCCCCCAGTTCATCCTGGGCCCGGACTTTGGCCCGGTTGATCCGTTTCGTAGCCCGCCTTTTGGCCCGCTCTACTTCACCATTGATGTTTTCCGGCCTTGCGGATCCGGAATTTCCACTCACTGCGCCGGCAATCATCCGCAGAATAAATGAAATGGACATAGCACGCTCTCCCTTCTATCCGATGAAACATATGGCTATCTTGTTATTATTGTATTATAGATTTACAGATCAGTCTTCTGCCACGGAACTTCAGGCATCCCGGAAAGACAGGGCCCGTTTTGCCTTTTCAATGGCTTTCTCACTTTCTTCGCTCACTTCTCCCTTGTCATTCAGGAGATGGGGGAAGAGGATCGTAATGAGCTGTGCTACCTGGATAGCCCGGGCAATCTGCATCTTTTCACACTGGGAATAGCGATTCCAGTCTTCGCCCTTTTCTTCCAGGATTGCTTTCAAATCATTGATGCCATCGACGAAATAGTCGTGGAGATCATTGAGGCAGTCCGCCTCTTCCCTTGCTTTTTTACCGATTTCATCAAGAGCTGCAGTCAGCTTTCTCACCTGTGCCTGGTAATTTTCCAGGTCATCAATGAGGGTATTGATATAAGCCAGATCCATACTGTGGAATCTCTTATTGTCCACATTCACCTTCGGAAGGATGGCAAATCCATCGAGAATACCAAAACCCAGTGCCATAGGAGAATAAGCAACGGAACTCACTGTCTCCATGCTGGCAATCTTATCGGCCCGGTCAATCATATCATCCACTTTGAATCCTTCCTTCAGGAAGCTTTCAATGCCCGGAAGACCTTCGCAGTCCTCCATGTTGAAATTACGGATGAGGGAGCAGTACTTCGTAAATTCTTCCATATGTCCGGAAGTAGCAGATACTTTCGCCCGGTCCATTTCACCGATTTCATACTGGGCACGGCTGCGCAGACAGAGCACTCTTCTTCTTACCCGGCGGAATGCTTTATGGAGCTCCCCTTCCAGATCTTTGATGTACGTACCATCCTGAATTTTCCCATCTTCCATTGCATGCAGAACCTGAAGAACATAAGTTATGGTCATATCCATTCCTCCTTTGGATAGTCAGAACTGCAATCCATAAACCGCGAAAATTGTACTGTCTGCAGAGTTCATACAGAAAGCCATGGGACCTTCATAAAAATGAGTTTCCCACCCTCTGCAGTTTCTTCTACCATATTTTTAATTATACACCATTTCTTGAAATATAATTTGAACAGGTTCCTGCTTATCTTAATGAATTTATCTATAAGCATCGGCAAGAAAAGTTTAAATCCCTTGAAGAAGAACTTTAATTCCAAGCAGTGCTGATGGATAGAGTCAAACGCGTGAGGGCTTCTAGCTTCTAGCCACTAGCTTCCAGGAAGGCTGATCCGCCTGCGGCGCTTCCTACCTGTTTCCATCAGTCATTCGTGCCGTAGGCTGGCCAGCTTTTCTGGAAGCCAGGAGCTAGCAGCTAGAAGCTCCGCACGAATGACTCTCTCCACCAGCGTCACCCCATTAGCTCGACACACTGAAATTGGCTTACTGCTCAGAAAAAGCCTCTCACCAGCGGGATCCAGAGGAACGTGAGGAAGAGGTAGAAAAGGCATCCCCCCAGGAGACCCACGATGGCGCCGTTGATGCGGATGCCCTCCAGCTCGTGGTGCACCTTGGACTCCACGAATTCATTCAGTTCCTCATCGCTGAAGCCCTTCAGCACATCCAGGATGGCCGTGGAGAAGAAGCCATGTTCGTAGGAAATGAGCTCCGTCAGCAGACCCCGGGCAAACGCATCCACCCGTTCTTTCAGTGCGCCGTTTCCTTCCATGGAAAGGACGCCCCGATGGATGGCCAGGGCCAGTTTGGGGACCAGTTTATTCCGGAAACTGCCACCTCGGCCCCACTCGGTGCAGAAGGTCTCCGCCGCTTCCCCGATTTTCTCTTCCACCGGGAACGCATCAAACAGGGCCGTTCCGAAGGCGGCCAGTGCCTTTTCCGTAGTTTCCTCCTCCAGGAAGGCTCGGACCATGCTGTCCCACCGGGCAAGAAGCTGCCGGCGGAAGGGGTTGTCCCGGTCCTCCCAGGTTTTCATTTCTTCCAGCAGCGCCTCCACTGCCGCATCGGTGAGGGCCTCATAGTCGATGGCCCCCGTTTTCCTGCCCAGCCAGTAGCCGATGGTCCCCAGGAATCCTTTTTTCTCACTGTCCCCCTTTTCTTTCATATAGGCGGCGATCTGTCTTTTCGTTTCTGCCCGGGACAGGCGGTCCTCCGCCGCAAGGAGCAGCCGGTCCAGCCATTCCTCCCGGTGCATTTCCGTAAGGAGCCGGCCTTTGGCGTAGGAACAGAAGGCGGAAATCCGCTTTTCTGCCTCTTTCCTCACCCAAGCCCCCGCTTCTTCCCGGTTGTTTTCTACGAAATCCACCAATGCCCGGGCCGCCTTTTCCGCCAGTTTCCTTTCCATTTCTTCCTGCCGCCCTTCCTGTCCAAAGAGCCAGCGATGGGCCATATCCGTAACGGAAAGGGTTTCTACCTTTCTCAGCAGGTTTTCCCGGGAAAGGAGGGTATTGTTCACATCTTTCATTTTCCCGATAATCCGCTCCCGGTTGGCAGGAATAATAGGCCGATAAGGCAGGTGGAACCGCCGCCGGAACAGGGCTTCCACGGCAATGAAATCAGCCACGCAGCCGATGAAGCAGGACTGGGCCAGGAAATATAGAATGGAAAACCACTTTTCTTCCCGGAAGGAACCCGCAAAGGAAAGGGCCAGTACGCAGAGGAAGAGAAGTAAGGACACCGCCAGGATGCGGTTGGCCGTTCTGTATCGTTTCATAGGGTACCTCCCACCGCTGTGGCTGCATAGAAGAGAAGTCCCAGCACGGCACCGAAGAGGGAACCGTTGATGCGGATCATAGCCACATCTTCCCCGGCCCCCTCTTCCGCCAGTTTCGCCATGGCCGGTCCATCGTAGCGGTCCAGCCTTTTTTCGACCACCTTTCCCACCATGTCATGGATTTCTCCCACATGGGGCAGGATGCGGTGGAGCAGGAAGGCATCGAAGGTCCGCCGTTTTTTCTCGTCCCGAAGCATTTCGTCTGCCAGGGACAGCACCGTATCTGCCATATAGGAAGCCAGCTCTTCCTGCTTCCCGTCCCAGAGGCGGTCAAATATTTCTTTTCCCTTACCGGAAAGGCCTCTTTGGATCTGTCCGACCACGAAGTGATTCAGCCGCCGTTTCCATGTTCCATCGGATGCCAGTTTTTCTGCGATTTCATCGTACTTTTCTCCGATGGCCCGGCTGGTATCGCTTTCCGGGTCCGTCAGCGTATCGGCAAGGGAAATGATTTTGCTTCGCACCAGGGCCACCATTTCCTCTTCCCTGTCTTTCATCACATTTCTGAAAATCCGATGGAAATTGAACCATCCCGTTTCCTCATACCTTTCCCAGGCGGAAAGGTAGATTTTCCGTACCTCCTCCAGGGTGAACTCATCCTGCAGGAAAGACCGGACCTCCCCGGCCAGGACGGAAAGGAGTTCATCCCGGCCTTCGTAACTGCGGAAGGATTGCATGACAGAAGAAAGATAGCCCGCCCAGTCCAGGGACTCCGAGAGACGGGCCAGGTTTCCGCCGCTCACCTGCCAGAGCCAGTCCTTGTCTACCACCGACAGGATGACCATGGCCGCATCATAAAGAATTTTTCTTACGCCGCCGCGGTTCTTTTCAATCCATCCCTCCACCACCGAAGAAGCGGTGTGCTCCACGAGGAGCGCCTTCATCCGCCGCTCTGTGAGGAGTTCCTCCATCACCATGTCCCGGGCCATAGCCACGATCTTGTCCCGGCTCCGGGAAATGAGGTCCGTCCGCCAGGAGATGCCAAAGGGCCTGCGGAAAAGGGAAGTCACCCCGAACCAGTCTGCAAAACCTGCCACCGTGGCGGCGAAGGACACGTGAAAAATCCCTCCCCACAGAGGGCTCACATCCATCAGAGGCGCCGATACCAGCGCCGCTGCTGCCGAAGCGGCCAGGATGCCATCGGCCAGTGTCTTTTTTTTCATGGTCCCCCACCTTCCTTATATTCCTTATATTGTCTTCCTGTTTATTATACCTTATATGCCGGAATCCATGGCATGGGGGCAAAATAAAAAAGCGCCGAACAATTCGACGCTTTCATGTGGCGGAGCGAGGGAGATTCGAACTCCCGCACCGGAAACCGGTCTAACGATTTAGCAAACCGTCCTCTTCAGCCACTTGAGTATCGCTCCACATAGCTGACTTAGATTAGTTTACACTATAGGACGGCCGGTTGTCAAGGGGATGGATAGAGGCATTTTGCGATATTTCAGTTTGTCGAGCTATTAGGGCTTGGCGATTAGTATGCTTGCGTGTAGAGTCACTCACACGGGGCTGCTAGCTTCTAGCGGTTAGCTGTTAGGAAGGCTGATCCGCCTGCGGCGCTTCCTACCCGTTATTTCCGTCAGTCATTCGTGCCGTAGGCTGGCCAGCTTTCCTAGAAGCTAGCAGCTAGCAGCTAGAAGCTCCGTGCGAATGACGCTACCCATCAGCGCACGATACAACAGCTCGACAAACCGCAATAGTCCTTTCTCTTACAGTACATGAGCCCGGAGATCTTCTCCGGAAAGGGGCGAGAGATATGCCGGCGGTACATCGAATACCGTGAAGCAGCCCTTTTTACCTTCCTCTGCAAAACGGTAGAGAGCCCTTGCATAGGCCAGAACTACGTGGGTGGTGAATTCCGGATTCGAATCCAGCTTCAGCCGATATTCCATGACATGGGAATGTTCTTTATCTGCCCCCGTCTTTCCGGTGCGGAATACGAAGCCTCCATGGGCCAGGCCCTGGTGGTTTTTATTGAATTCCTCTTCCGAGATGAAATGGACCGTGGTGTCGTAGTCGGCGAAATAGTTCGGCATGGTTTTGATGGCCCTTTCAATGGCTGCCTTGTCGGCCCCTTCTTCTGCCACCACATAGCATTCTCTTGTATGCATTTCCCGGGTGGTGAGATCCGGATTTTTACCGCTCCTCACTGCGTCCAGCGCTTTTTCCACGGGACAGGTATACTGCTTGCCGTTTTTCACGCCCGGAATGCGTCGGATGGCATCAGAATGGCCCTGGGACACTCCGCGGCCCCAGAAGGTATAGTCCTTCCCTTCCGGCAGAATCACGTGGCCGAAAAGACGGGCCAGGGAGAAGAGGCCCGGATCCCAGCCTACGGAAATCATGGCTGCGTTGCCACCGGCCTTTGCCGCTTCATCTACCGCAGCAAAGTGCTGGGGAATGTGGGCGTGGGTATCGAAAGTGTCGATGACGTTGAAAACCTTCGCATACTCCGGTGTCTGGCGGGGCAGGTCCGTAGCAGAACCGCCGGCCAGTACCAGCACATCCACCTTATCTTTCCATTGTTCCGCATCCGCTGCAGACACCACCGGCACGCCGGCGGTCCGGATCTTCACGGTGGAAGGATCCCTTCTTGTAAAGACCACTGCCAGTTCCATATCCTTATTGTCGGCCAGTGCATTTTCAATGCCCCTGCCGATATTGCCATATCCCATAATTCCAATTCTGATAGCCATAATGGTTCTCCTTTATCAAATCTACATATCTACTAATAAAGATATGTAGATTATACAACAGGCTTTGGAAAAAGGAAATAGCTGAAAGTGACTTGGCCAACTGTTTGTGATTACCAATTTCAGTTTGACGAGCTGTTGGGGTTTGGCGGTTGGCATGCTTGCGGATAGAGTCATGCGCATGGAGCTCCTAGCTTCTAGCGGCTAGCAGCTAGGAAGGATGATCCGCCTGCGGCGCTTCTACCCGGTATTTCCGTCAGTCATTCGTGCCGTAGGCTGTTGATCTTTCCTAGAAGCTAGGAACTAGAAGCTAGAAGCCTCCGCACGAATGACTCTATCCATAAGCGCCAAACCCAACAGCTCGATAAACCGCAATTTGGTCAACTCCCATCAGAAAAGCCGCTGGAAACTCATCTCGCTTCCAGCGGCTTATTCAGCTGTCCTTATTTTTCTTTCAAATGTTTCAGACCTTTATCAGCGATATCATGGCGGTACTGCATGCCCTGCCAGTGGATATGGGAGACGCCCTCGTAGGCTTTGGCTTTTGCCTCGGCCAGGGTTGGTGCCAGGGCTACCACGTTCAGCACGCGGCCGCCGTTGACTACGTATTCTCCATTTTTCCGGGTCGTCCCGGCATGGAATACAAGGCATCCTGCCTTTTTCGCTTCTTCCAGTCCCGAAATCACTTCTCCCGAAGAATGGGAAAACGGATATCCTTCGGAAGCCAGGACCACATCTACGGCGCAGCCCTTCTTCCATTTCACTTCTTCCTTCTTCAGTGTGCCATGGACGCAGTCCAGCATGACCTGTGCCAGGTCGCCGTCGAAGAGGGGAAGCACCGCTTCCGTTTCCGGATCGCCGAAGCGGCAGTTGAATTCTACTACCTTCGGACCCTCATCGGTAATCATAAGTCCCGCATAGAGGCATCCCTTGAAGGGGTATCCCTCTTTCTTCATGGCTGCCACGATGGGACGAAGGATTTTGACCTTCACTTCGTCCATCATGTCGTCCGTCATCACCGGAGCCGGTGCATAAGCGCCCATGCCGCCGGTATTGGGACCCTTATCGCCATCAAAAATCCGTTTATGGTCCTGGGAGGAAACCATGGGCACCACGGTGGTGCCGTCACAGAAGCAGAGGACCGAAGCCTCTTCCCCTTCCATGAATTCCTCAATCACCACGGACCGGCCGGCGCCGCCGAAGGAATGGCCTTCCAGCATGTCCTTCACCGTACTCACTGCTTCGTCTTCGGTCTGGGCGATGATGACGCCCTTGCCTGCTGCCAGGCCGTCAGCCTTGATAACGATGGGGTACTTCTTATTGGCCTTCAGGTAGGCCACCGCTTTGTCTTCATCCGTAAAAACTTCATAAGCCGCCGTGGGGATCCCGTATTTCTTCATCAGATCCTTGGCAAATCCCTTGGACCCTTCGATGCGGGCTGCCGCTTTGGAGGGTCCAAAGAAAGGAAGCCCTGCCGCTGCAAATTCGTCCGCCAGCCCATCGGCCAGTACCGTTTCCGGTCCTGCCACGGTGAGGTCCACCTTCATGAGCCTTGCGAAATCCAGGATATCTTCATGTCCCTTGACCGGAATCAAATGGGCCACATCGGTCATGCCGTCATTGCCCGGGATAGCATAGACTTCCGTTACTGACGGACTCTGTGCCAGTCTCCAGAGCAGGGCATGTTCCCTGCCGCCGCTGCCAATTACTAATACCTTCATTTAGAAAACCCCTCTTAACTGTGACGGAAATGACGATGTCCTGTGAAGACCATGGCAATGCCGTACTTATTTGCCATATCAATAGATTCCTGATCCCTGATGGAGCCGCCTGGCTGGATGACAGCCGTTACGCCCGCTTTGCCTGCTGCTTCGATGGTATCGCCGAAGGGGAAGAAAGCATCGGAGCTCATGACGGAACCTTTTGCTTTTTCACCGGCTTCCGCAATGGCGATATCCGCAGAACCGACACGGTTCATCTGACCTGCGCCGACGCCGTAAGTCACATCTTTGCCCGTAAGAACGATGGCATTGGACTTTACATGCTTAACGATTTTCCATGCAAATTCCATGGCCTGCCATTCTTCTTCCGTGGGCGCCCTGTTGGTGACCACTTTGCAGTCTTTTCTCGTTTCAGCGCTGTTATCGGGAGTCTGTACGAGGAGGCCGCCAGACACTTTATGGAGCTGCAGTTCATCCTTGAAGGCTGCCGGTACTTCAATGAGGCGGATATTCTTCTTTGTTTCCAGTACATCCAGTGCTTCCTGGGTGAACTTCGGAGCCATGACGACTTCAAAGAAAATCGGTTTCATTGCTTCTGCCGTAGCCTTGTCGCAGATCTGGTTCATGGCTACAATGCCGCCGAAAGCGGACTTGCTGTCTGCATTGAAGGCACGGGTGAAGGCATCCAGGGCATCCTTGCCCAAGGCTGCGCCGCAGGGGTTCGTATGTTTAATGACAACGCAGGCGGGCTGGTCCTTATCCCATTCATTGACCAGGTCCCAGGCTGCTTCCATGTCCACAATGTTGTTGTAGGACAGTTCCTTGCCGTGGAGCTGCTTGGCCGATGCGATGCCGCCCTTCGCTTCAGGATCCTTGTAGAAAGCTGCTTTCTGGTGCGGGTTTTCACCGTACCGGAGATCCTGGATTTTTACGAAGGCTTTGCTGTATACGTCGGGGAGCACATCCTTCCTGCCGTCCACTTCCTGTGTCAGGTAATTGGCGATGGCGCAGTCATAGAGGCCTGTATGGAGGAATGCTTTCCGGGAAAGTTTCAGGCGGAAATCTTCATCCAGGGTATCGTTCTTAATCCGTTCCAGGATTTCACCGTACTGGGAAGGATCCACCACGATGGTCACGTATTTATAGTTCTTTGCCGCCGCACGGACCATGGAGGGGCCGCCGATATCGATATTTTCGATGGCTTCTGCCCGGGTAACACCGGGTTTTGCAATGGTTTCGCGGAAGGGATACAGGTTCACCGCCACCAGGTCGATGCCTTTGATGCCGTGTTCCTTCATGGCCTTCACGTGTTCCGGATTATCACGGATAGCCAGGATGCCGCCATGAATCATAGGATGCAGTGTCTTCACACGGCCGTCCATCATTTCCGGGAATCCCGTCACTTCGGACACGGACTTCACCGGGATGCCTGCTGCGGCAATGGCCTTCATGGTACCGCCGGTGGAAATGATTTCCACGCCCAGGTCATGAAGTCCCTTTGCAAATTCTACGACCCCCGTCTTATCGGAGACGCTGATCAGGGCTCTTTTAATTGCCATATTGACTCCCCCTTTAGTTGAAATAATAGAAAGAAATTTTTTATTTTCTGCCATGCATGCCGCTTACATGATGGCCGTCGATTTTGAGCTTATCTGCGCAGAACGCGGTGACCGCCCTGACGTAGGCCGGATGTTCCTGCTGGAGAATGCGGTCAGAAAGGGTTTCTTCCGTATCGTCATCATAAACAGGCACAGCCACCTGGGTAATGATGGGACCGTCATCGAGGCCGGTGCCCACGAAATGGACCGTGCATCCCGCCACTTTCACTCCCGCTTCCACCGCCTGCCGCTGGGCATGGAGCCCGCGGAAACTGGGCAGGAGAGCCGGATGGATATTGATGATCCGGTTTGGGAACGCATGGATCAGGTTTTCCCCGCAGATCCTCATATATCCGGCAAGGCAGATGAGGTCCGGCTTGTAGGACAGTGCGGCCTCCAGGATGGCATCATTGAAGGCTGCCTTGTTTTCAAAAGATTTCAGTTCCAGCACCGTTGTGGGAACGCCCCAGCGCTCTGCCCGCTTCAGGACCTGGGCATCGGCGTGGTCGCAGATGACCCCTACCACAATGCCATTGACTGTGCCATTGACGGTGGCTTCATGGATGGCTTCCGCATTGGATCCGCGGCCGGAAGCAAAGATCAGGATTCGTTTCTTACTCATTGAAAAGACCACCTGTCACAACTACGTCCTGGTTTCCTTCCGTGATTTCACCGACTTCATAGACCGGTTCATCCATGGACTTCAGGATTTCCTTTGCCTTTTCCGCATTTTCCCGGGAAAGGATGAGCAGCATGCCGAGGCCGCAGTTATAGGTACGGTACATTTCATGGGGATCCACGCCGCCCTGTTTCATGAGGAACGGGAAAATCGGGAGGAGCGGCCATTTTTCCGCATCCAGCACAGCCCTGGTGCCCTTTGGGAGGACCCGGGGAATGTTGTCATAGAAACCGCCGCCGGTGATATGGACAAGGCCCTTCACCGTGGTGCCATGAATGACAGGGAGTACGGGCTTTGGATACAGCCGGGTCGGCGTGAGGAGTACTTCGCCCAGTGGCTTATCCAGTCCTTCATAGACCTTGTCCAGGGAAAGGCCGTTATCACTGATGATGCGGCGTACCAGGGAATAGCCATTGGAATGGACGCCGGTGGATGGCAGGCCGAGAATCACATCGCCGGGAGCAATCGTTTCCCCGGTGATCAGGTCTTTCCGGTCCACAATGCCCACGGAGAAGCCCGCCACATCGTAGTCTCCCTTGCCATAGAAGCCCGCCATTTCAGCGGTCTCGCCGCCCAGGAGGGCACAGCCCGATTCAATGCAGGCATTGGCCACGCCTTTGACGATTTCCGCCATCAGCTCCGGTTCCAGCTTGCCTGTGGCGATGTAATCCAGGAAAAACAGGGGCTTGGCGCCCTGTACGAGGACATCGTTCACGCACATGGCCACGCAGTCCTGTCCGATGGTATCGTGGATTCCCATTTCAATGGCCAGGCGGAGCTTCGTGCCAACGCCATCGGTACCGGAAACCAGGATGGGATCCTCTCCCATATGGTCCTTCAGGCGGAACAGGCCGCCAAAGCCGCCGATGTCGCCCATGACGCCGGGAATGTAGGTCGCCTGGACTGACTTTTTAATCAGTTCTACTTCCCTTTCCCCTGCATCGATATCAACGCCCGCTTCCGCATAGGTGAGGCCTTTTTTCTTTTCGCTCATGGTTCCTCCTACTCTTCATCTTCCATGCTGCCCAGACCATTGTGGGGAACCGGTTCAGGATATACCCCATCAAAGCAGGCAAAGCACATGTCCGATGCCTTAATTTCAGAAATGGATTCTGCCAGTCCCTCCTGGGACAGGTAATGAAGGGCGTCGGCGCCAATCATTTTGCAGATTTCTTCTGTAGAATATTTCGCAGCAATCAGCTGTTTCCGTTCCGCCGTATCGATACCGAAGAAGCAGGGATACCGGACAGGCGGAGAACTGATGCACAGTTTAATCGATTTTGCACCCGCATTTTTGAGAAGGTTGATAATGATGCCGCTGGTGGTACCACGGACAATAGAATCGTCCACCAGGATAATGTCCTTTCCCTCCACGTTCATGCGGATGGGGTTCAGCTTCATCCGGACAGCCCGCTCTCTCTTTTTCTGTCCAGGCTGGATAAAAGTCCGGCCCATGTATTTATTTTTGAGGAGCCCTTCCACGAAGGGAATGCCGGAGGCCTGGGAGTAGCCAAGGGCCGCCACATTGCCGGAATCCGGCACGCTCATCACCACATCCCCTTCATAATGGGTTTCTTCCCAGAGCTTCCGTCCCATGTTCAGCCGGGCCCGGTAAATATCCTGGCCGTTCATGATGGAATCGGGGCGGGCAAAATAAATATATTCAAAGGAGCAGATGCCATGGCGATGGCTGTCCACGGGGCAGTACATGGTGGAACGGACACCGTTGTCATCGATGGTCACGATTTCCCCGGGCAGTACATCCCGTACGAATTTCGCATCAATGGCATCGAGTGCCGGCGTTTCAGAAGCCAGCACCCAGCCGTGTTCCGTTTTGCCAAGCACCAGGGGCCGGTAGCCGAAGGGATCCCGGCAGCCGTAGATGGCATCGTTCGTACAGGCCACAATGGCATAGGCACCATGGATTTCTGCCATCAGTTCCTTGAACTTCTCTTCCTCCGTAGACCGGCGGCTTCTGGCCAGCAGCTTGATGATGACTTCCGTATCCATGGTGGTGGAGAAAGTGGAGCCATCCATAAGGAGCCGTCTCCGGAGATTCTTCGTGTTCACCAGGTTCCCATTATGGGCCAGTGCCATAGGACCGTCAATGCTGTCAGCCTGCAGGGGCTGCACATTCACAGGGATAGAGGAACCGGTGGTGGAATACCGCACATGGCCGATACCGATATGCCCTTCTTTTTCCGGCAGGTTATGGAAAACTTCCGTCACCAGTCCCATGCCCCGGAAGGTTTCCATGGTCTTCCCGTCAGAGACGGTAATCCCCGCACTTTCCTGGCCCCTGTGCTGCAGGGCAAAGATACCATAGTAGGTCTCATGGACCGCAGACAGTTCCCGGTCAAAAATACCAAACACCCCGCACTCTTCATGCGGTTTGTCATCATAAACATCCATGCTTTTATACATTACGGAATTCTCCTGACTTTATAAAACATTTGGGGCTTTTCCGCATGGGAAGGACCATGCCACCCCATGTAAGGCATGGCGCCTTCCTCTCTCTTGATCAGAATTTTTCACCGGTCAGCAGTTCATAGGCTTCCTTGTAAATGCCGATGGTCTTGTCGATGATATCCTGGGGAACCGTATCTCCCGGATGAGCCTTCAGGTAGTCACGGACGAACTGCTTATCGTAAGAAGGCTGGCCATGGCCTGCTTCATAGCCCTTTGCCGGCCAGAAACGGGAGTTATCAGGGGTCAGCATTTCATCGCCCAGCACGATATTGCCCTTTTCATCGAGGCCGAATTCAAACTTTGTATCCGCAATGATGATGCCTCTTTCCAGGGCATAGTCAGCGCACTTATTATAGAGGGCCAGTGTCAGTTCAGACAGCTTTTCCATGTATTCTTTGCCTTTTCCCGGGAAGAATTTATTGACCCAGGCTTCCCCTTCTTCCATGGAAATATTCTGGTCATGTTCACCGACCGGAGCTTTGGTGGATGGAGTGAAAATCGGATGGGGCAGCTTCTGGCATTCCTTCAGTCCTTCCGGCAGCTGGATGCCGCAGACCTTGCCGTCCTTCTGGTAGCCTTCCCAGCCGGAACCGGTGATGTAGCCACGGACGATGCATTCTACGGGAATCATGTTCAGCTTCATGGTCTTCATGGAGCGGCCTTCGAATTCCGGAGTCTGGAAGAATTCAGGCATATCTTTCGTGTCGATGGAAATCATGTGGTTCGGCACAATATCCTTTGTGAAGTCGAACCAGAACTTGGACATCCGGTTCAGCACCACGCCCTTTTCCGGAATCGGGCATTTCAGGATGTTATCAAAAGCGGAAATACGGTCTGTGCAGACCATGACGAGGCTGTCGCCCAGATCATAGAGTTCGCGGACTTTACCGGATTTAAAAGGTTTGTATTCTTTCATTTGAAATCTCCTTATTTTACAGATAAAAATATGATGTAAACAAATTCTCTGGAAAAGCAGGGCTGTCCTTATTTTTTCAGTTCTGCCTGCAGCTTTTCATCTTTTGCATAAATTTCTTTAGCCGCTTTTTCACGGTATGCCCTGTACTTTTCGAGGAGGGCAGGGTCGGAAACTGCACCGATTTCTACAGCCAGGAATGCTGCATTCTTTGTGCCATCAATGGCCACCGTGGCTACGGGGATGCCGGAAGGCATCTGCACAATGGAAAACAGGGCATCCATGCCATCCAGTTTCGCTCCGGAAAGGGGAACCCCGATGACCGGCTTCAGTGTCAGGCTTGCCACCACGCCGGGAAGGGCTGCTGCCATGCCGGCGCCGGCGATGAAAGCGCCGACTCCCTTCTTTTCTTCCGCTGCCACAAAGTCCGCCAGTTTCTTCGGTGTCCTGTGGGCCGATGCAATGGTGACGTCATAGGTGACCCCGAATTCATCCAGAATGCCGAAGGCTTTCTTCATGACCGGTAAATCGGAATCACTGCCCATAACAATACCAACATGCATTATGATTTCCTCCTTCTCCTGAGAACTTCGTCTCAATAAAAAGCTCCCTCCGCAGGGCGGCCCGAGGCCGCAGAAAATCCCGCAGAAGGAGTATCATTTCCATCCGGATACAGCACACAAATAGAAAGAGATTTATTCCAACAGAAAAGTCCATGCGTCTTCCTTATGTCTTCGGAAATAACCATCATTTCAGCAGACATTGCGACTCCTCTCCCCGTTGAGATAAAAAAGCCTGCGCCCCATATGCACAAGCCTCATAACAAACAGCACTCTCTATTGCTTACGTTCCTTAACCATTCTAATATTTCTATTTTCTCTTGTCAATAAATTTTAATACCCGAAGTCCTCGAGGATACGGGCTTTTTACAATTATAATGACCGGTTTATAAGAAATTTAATTTCAAATATACTTATCTCATGATGGTCAAATGGACTGGAAGAAGGAAAGTGCGAGAGCACTGCCAATTTCAGTTTGTCGAGCTGTTTGGTTTGGCGCTGATGGGTAGAGTCATTCGTGCGGAGCTTCTAGCTGCTAGCTGCCAGCTTCTAGGAAAGCTGGCCAGCCTACGGCACGAATGACTGACGGAAATACCGGGTAGAAGCGCCGCAGGCGGATCAGCTTTCCTAACAGCTAGCCGCTAGAAGCTAGAAGCTCCATGCGAGTGACTCTATCCGCAAGCATGCCAAACCGTTCGCTCCAACAGCTCTACAAACCGCAATTTGGCAGCATTCTCCCGCCCAGATTGCAGATCACTCCACCAGCCCTTTCGTTGCTTCGTAGGTATCCAGGGTCCGGTTGAATTCCTCCTCCGTGAGGGCCTTCATGATTTCCCGCCGAAGGGCGGCGGCCTCCGGAAGGCCGTGGAAATAACGGCTGGCATGGGCCCGCATCTCCCGGACCGCCACGTGCTCTCCCTTTTCCAGCACCAGCCCGTGGAGGTGCTTCCTGGCCATGGCAAGCCGCATCTCCCAGCTCGGCGGCGGTACGACTTCCCCAGTCTCCAGATACCGGTTCACAGCCTCAAAAACCCAGGGATTTCCCCAGGCCGCCCTTCCAATGGCCACGCCGGCGCATCCCGTTTCATCCATGAGCGCCTTTGCCGAAGGACCGTCCACCACGTCCCCGTTTCCAAAGACCGGAATGGAGACCGCCCTGACCACCTCGCCTATTTTCTTCCAGTCCGCATGGCCGGTGTAGAAATCTTCCCGAGTCCTGCCGTGGACCGTAATAGCCGAAGCCCCCGCTTCTTCCACCGCCTCTGCCAGTTCCACGCAGTTCTCCGTGTCCCGGGACCAGCCGAGCCGCATCTTCACCGTCACCGGCACATGGACAGCGCCTGCCATGGCTTTCACGATAGCCGCTGCCAGGGGCACATTCTTCATGAGAGCGGAACCGTCGCCATTTTTCACCACCTTCTGCATGGGACATCCCATGTTGATATCGATGATATCGGCTCCGGCCTTTTCCATTTCCATGGCCCCTGCTGCCATGATATCCGGGTCGCTCCCAAAAATCTGGAGCGCCACCGGATGCTCGGTGGGATCAATTTCCAGCATGTCCCGGGTCTTTTCATTTTTATAGTACAGTCCCTTGGCACTCACCATTTCCGCCGTGGTCATGGCAGCCCCCATGTGCCGGGCAATGACCCGGTACGCCAGGTCGCTCACTCCCGCCATGGGAGCCAGCACCGCCCAGCCGTCAAGGGTAATGTTTCCAATTGTCGGTTTTTCCAGCATTTCTTCCTCCTGTCAGTAACAGGATAATTGTATCATACAAGGCAAGGCGGGATAAAATGGAATATTTCAGTGTATCGAGCTGTTGGGGCGACGCTGATGGGTAGAGTCATTCGTGCGGAGCTTCTAGCTACTAGCTGCTAGCTTCCAGGAAAGCTGGCCAGCCTACGGCACGAATGACTGACGGAAATACCGGGTGGAAGCGCCGCAGGCGGATCAGCCTTCCTAACAGCTAGCCGCTAGAAGCTAGAAGCTCCATGTGAGTGACTCTATCCACAAGCAAGCAAACCAACCGCCCCCAACAGCTCGTCAAACCGCAATGGTCTCACTGATTCCGGTAATTCTCCAAAAAGGTCTTGATGAACTTCACCGGCCGGTCCAGGCGGTCTATGGGCATCCGTTCATCCACCTGGTGGGCTTCGCCCCATGCCGGTGTCCTCACCCGGCCGGTGAAGCGGAAAATATTGTCGCAGACTTCCGAATAATTCCGGGAATCCGTGGCTCCCAGCATGAGGTTCGGCGCCACCACCGTATCCTTCCCATACACATCGTGGATTGTATCAGAAAGGAGGGTAAAGAAAGGGCTGTCCACGCTGCCGGCGGGGTGGGGATTTTCTGCATAGGACGCCTTTACCTTCACCCCGTCCGGCATGATGGATTCCAGATAGTCCTTCACCGATTCCACCGTATCTCCCTGGAGGATCCGCACGCTCAGAGTAGCCTCCGCATGGGATGGCAGCACATTGGCCTGGCTGCTTCCCTCCGCCATGGTAACGGCAAAGGTGGTATGGAGAAGAGCATCGGTGATGAGGTCCTTCTTTGCCAGCTTCACCAGCTGTTTCCAGTTCTTCTTCGGATGGCTTACTACGTCTCTCCGCTCTTTATCCTGCAGCGGCGCCACCGCTTTCAAGTGGGCTTTCACCAGGGGAGTCAGCCGATAGGGCATGGGATGGGCTTCCACCGCCGCCATGGCCCTGGCCACGTCCCCCAGTACCGTTCCCCTGCCGGGCTTGCTGGCATGGCCGCCGGCACCGTCTTTATAGAGCACGAATTCATTGGGCGCCTTTTCCGCCATCCCCACCAGGGCCAGCGGTGGATTGCCCTCTTCTCCCAGTTCCACATTGCCCCCTTCATCGAAAAGGCAGGCCAGATGGACCTCCTGTTCCTTCAGGTACTTTGCTGTAAGTACGGAGCCCTTCCTGTCCGGCGTGCATTGCACTTCCTCATTGTGGCCGAAGGACAGGTAAATATCAAAGTCCGGCTGGAAGCCTTCTTCCAGCAGTTCTTCCACCGCATCCATTTCCGCCGTGAGAACGGACTTGCAATCCTCCGCGCCCCGTCCCCAGAGACAGCCTTTATCAATGTCGCCGCCAAAAGGCGGATGGCTCCACTGTTCTTCATGGAGCGCCGGCACCACGTCCTGGTGGGCCATGAAGAGCACCGGCTCTTTCTTCGGATTTTCTACCTTCCAATGGAAGAGCAGGCTCGCCTTACCGATGGCAGTCATTTCCATTTTTTCAAAAATCAAAGGCCATGTTTCCTGCATAAACTGGTGGAGCCGGTCAAACTGGGACCAGTCCGTGTGCTCATCGTTCACTGAAGAAACGGTGGGAATACGGACAACCCCCTGGAGATGGGAAATATATTTTTCAAGCTTCGAATCCATAGGAACCTCCTTGGTATGAATGAGTGAACTCCCCATTTTGTCATATAAAATTAATGCCGTCAGTGAGGAGTGAGGAATGAGGAGTCAGGAGTGAAGGTGCGGCGCACAATTCATATGGCGCCGCAGATTTTGAATATTCATCCAATTGCCAAACGGCACGCGCCAAAGGCGCAGGATGGATTGCCATAACCGTTAGAAGCTGGATGTAAGATAAACATGCCTTCTGAAGCAGCTGCTTCGCAGATTCCGCCTCTGCGAGGCGGATCCATCCCCTGCCCTTTGGGCTGCCCCCTTCTCCAAGGGGGCACGTGCTTTTCATTATCATTAAATAGAATTGAAACGTACAAGCCCACAACCGGTGAGCGAGCGCAGCGATATTCACCCACCACCTTAGTCCCATTCCTGCGTAAAGAGAAAATCATCCCAAACACAATACAACAGCCAAAGGGCTGCAGAAATGGGTTCTCATTCCTGCAGCCCCTTATATTATATCAATATATATAGCTTAGCGTCAGCCTGCCTTTACTTACCTGCTTCCGCCTGTGCCTCTTTCAGCTGGTCGAAGAGATTCCGGTGATACCACTTTTCGGAAATCTTCTGCAGCGTACCATCCTTGGAGAGCTTCTCCAGGGCTGCTTCGATTTCATCGGCCAGCTCCTGCTCATTTTTGTTTACAATGACCACTGTTTCGTTAACCTTGATGGGCTTGTCCAGCGCCACGATATCAAAGTTCATGGCCTTCGCAATATCTTCCACCCCCAGGTTGTTCGGATACACAAGGGCATCGTACTGGCCATTCTTCAGTGACGTCAGCCGTTCTGCTGGCGTGAGGCCATCCTGGATGGGCACTTCCTTCATGATATTGTCATGGGCCTTGTTCCAGTCTGTCAATACCTTATAAATACCGCCATTCGGCGTGTTCGGCACCAGCTTGCCGCCGCCCCTGATTACGTCTTCCAGGCTGTGGTACTTCTGGGCATTTTCCTTGGACATGTACACCATGACAGAAGAAACGCCGATCGGTGTCTTAGGAACGATATAGTCCTGTTCCCTTCTGGGAGTCCGGTAGTAGCCGCCGGATGCCACCTTGGCGTCCCCCGATTCCATCATTACATCCTGGGTTTCCGGTGGAACTGCCTGGATATCCAGGTGGTAGTCCTTCAGGTTCTTATTTACTTCCTGCCAGATATCATATTCGTAGCCCTGAAGCTTGCCGTTTTCATCGGCCCAGGACAGGGGCCGTTCCGTACTGGACAGCACCAGTTTTACGCTGGTCTTGCCGTCAGCCGCGGCAGCGGTCTTGGAAGAAGCAGCTTTCTGGTCGCCGCCGCAGCCTGCAAAGAGTCCAGCTGCCAGAAGAGAAGCCAAAGCAATGGATGCAATTTTTAAAGATTTTTTCATAGGTATTCCTCCTTGTAAAAGATGCTGTAAAACAAAAAGGCCCCCGTCCTTTTCAGGACGGGAGACCCGCGATTCCACCTAAATTCGTATATCCGTCACCGGATATGCCTTTGAGAGTTCTAACAAACCCCTGCCCTGTATCGGGAGCTCCCGGGAAGGCCTACTTCTTTTCAGCCCGCCATGCTCGGAAATGCACTTCATCAGCCTATCCGTATCCGCTTCCACTCTCCGGATTCGCTAAGCCGTCATCCGCTGACTACTCTTTTCTTCATTGCATTTTTTCTATGTGAATAGAGTATCATGGATAGTTGGGGATGTCAATAGGAAACTGATAACATGGTGCCAATTGCGGTTTGTAGGGCTGTTAAAGCGACGCTGATGGGTAGAGTCAAACGCGTGAGGGCTTCTAGCTACTAGCTTCTAGCTGCTAGGAAAGCTCTACAGCCTACGGCACGAATAACTGACGGAAATAACGGGTGGGAAGCGCCGCAGGCTGGCCAGCTTTCCTGGCAGCTAGAAGCTAAAAGAAGCCAAAGCAATGGATGCAATTTTTAAAGATTTTTTCATAGGTATTCCTCCTTGTAAAAGATGCTGTAAAACAAAAAGGCCCCCGTCCTTTTCAGGACGGGAGACCCGCGATTCCACCTAAATTCGTATATCCGTCACCGGATATGCCTTTGAGAGTTCTAACAAACCCCTGCCCTGTATCGGGAGCTCCCGGGAAGGCCTACTTCTTTTCAGCCCGCCATGCTCGGAAATGCACTTCATCAGCCTATCCGTATCCGCTTCCACTCTCCGGATTCGCTAAGCCGTCATCCGCTGACTACTCTTTTCTTCATTGCATTTTTTCTATGTGAATAGAGTATCATGGATAGTTGGGGATGTCAATAGGAAACTGATAACATGGTGCCAATTGCGGTTTGTAGGGCTGTTAAAGCGACGCTGATGGGTAGAGTCAAACGCGTGAGGGCTTCTAGCTACTAGCTTCTAGCTGCTAGGAAAGCTCTACAGCCTACGGCACGAATAACTGACGGAAATAACGGGTGGGAAGCGCCGCAGGCTGGCCAGCTTTCCTGGCAGCTAGAAGCTAAAAGATAATATGAAATGACCTCCCCAGTTTGATGTATATGCCCAAATTTCGGTAAAATATAGTTGCAAGGCCAATTTTACGAGAACAGGATCATATTTTCTCAACCAAGGAGGTCATCATGTCTTATTCTAGCACATTTACGTCCCCGATCCCATTCGTTTATGTTGGTATCGACACCCATACCGAAAACTATACGATGGCTGCTGTCGTTAATCAAATGTCTCCTGCCGGTGAAATTATTACGTTAGATCTTATTCCCCCTCGTAAACTTGGCCCTGCAGTAAAGAATGTGCTCCGGTTCATTGGTGATTGCAAAAAAGCCGTTAACAGAGAGTGCCATGTTATCTGTGGTTATGAAGCCGGGTTATTCGGTTATGGCCTTTACCGTAAGCTTATGGCAGCCAATGTAGATTGTATGGTAATAGCTCCTTCTTCTTTGAAGAAAAGCAGCAGAGATAAAAAATTCAAAAATGATTATATTGATTCAAGAGCGCTTGCCAATGCCATGGCGAAAAGTGAGTGTATTTCCATTTATGTCCCCGATGAGGAAGACGAATCCATTTTCCGCTATATCAGGATGCGTGACGACCATCAGGATATGGTTAAAGTCACTAAACAGCGGATAACTGCTTTTGTGCACCAGATGGGATTCCATTATAACCAGGGAGCTACCTGGACCCAAAAACATGTGAATTGGATTATGAGTCTCCCGCTGAGCGAATTGAATAAGGAAACATTGAGTGAGTATATGACAACTCTGCTTACCCTCCAGCAGAAGCTGGAAGATCTGGATGTCAGGATTAAGTCATTTGCAATGCAGAAAAAGTATGCAGCTAATGTCAATAAACTGCGCTGTTTCCTTGGAATAGAATATGGCTTTGCACTTCGTTTAATTGTAACTATTGGCGATTTCAAGCGCTTTCCTACAGCAGGCCATTTTGCGTCCTTTTTGGGACTTACCCCAACTGAACACTCCAGTAATGAAGATGGCAACTATGGCAGCATTTCAAAAGCCGGAAATATTGTTTTGAGGAAGAAGCTGATTGAAGCAGTCTGGTCCGGCTTTTCACGGGGGCGGCCCGGATACAAGAGCAGGGCTTTGAGAAAACGGCAGGAAGGATGCTGTGCATCAGATATTCATTATGCGGACAAAGCAAACAGAAGACTTCGCGTAAGGTTCAGAGACAAGATTATGAAAGGGAAAAACAGTAATGTTGCTGCTACTGCCGTTGCCCGGGAATTCAGTGGCTTTATTTGGGGAATGATGACTGGACACACTGCTGACGTTATTCGTAAAAAAGCTTGACATCGCACGCATAGTTCTCTGAGTTAGACAGCAAGCATAAAAATACAGCCGAAGGGAGATGATTAAAAGGTGAATAGCGGTTTGGACAATATTAAGGGAGAGCTTTGAGTTAAGAGAGGCTGGGTTATCCTAGTGCTAGCTTTGCAGGACATGCATAGGCATGATTCCAAATAAAAGATTGAAGGAACCCGCGGCGAAATCATTGACCTGTTAATCCACGTATAAGAGACTGATCAAGCCCCGGAATAATCTGCAAAGCTCTTCCTCCATGTTGTTCAGGCAGCTATTGCCTGGAACCCGCATACCAATTTGAACTTGACATGGAGCCCCTGCTCATGTGATTTCCAAGCCAAGGGGCCGAAAAAATATGGCCATAGAGGAAGCAGGCTATCACATGAGCCGCTCCATGTAAAGTTCAAATTTTCCCAAACCGATTTAATTCCATTACATCTTGCAACTAGTCTTATTGGCAAGAATATTTGGCATGCTTGGGGTCTTGACAAAGGTCATTTCATAAGAGCTAGCAGCCCCGTGTAAGTGACTCTACACGCAAGCATACTAACCGCCAAACCCAACAGCTCACTGAAATATCACAATACCTTTTCCAGCCACTTTCCCATGATATCCGCAATCTGTTCATTATTCCTGTCCTCAAAGAGGAAATGGGTATTACCGTAAATTCCTATGTCCGGCAGGTGGAGCACCTCCGCCTGGCCACCATAGCGGTTGATGGTTTCTGCCATGAGCCGGGCTTCTTCCAGGCGCACCCGCCAGTTGTCCTGCCCTCCGTGGGGGCTGGGCTTTTCCGGAATGTTATCGCCGAAAATCATGAGAATCGGGATTTCAGTGAGTTTCAGGAATGCCTCTTTATCCACAGGATAAGGGGCCAGAGGGCCGAAGGGGCTGGATGAGGAAAGGGGCGCCGGCGCTTCTTCTTTTGGAAATACAAATCCCACTCCCGGCTCCAAAGCGATGATGGCTTTTACCTTTTTATTTTCCATGGCTGCCAGCCACCCCGGCAGGCCGCCCTGGGAATGGGTTACCAGTACCGACGGTCCTGCCCGGTCCACTGCCGCTGACAGGGCATGGGCAGAAAGCTTCGGGTCAAAGGCCCCGGTATTGGGAGTTCCCTTCTGCCAGAACTGCTCCTCCGCCTCTTTGCTGTGGGGGATCTGCACATGGTCAAAATACTTCGGATAATGGCCGAAACGGAATATATCAAACCACAATGCTTCGTCCGTTGCCGGTTTCACTTCCCCCGCCACGCCGGACGCACCGGCCCGGCCTCTCCTCGGCTGGTCTAGAAGGTACACCGGATACCCCTTCCGGAGGAAAATGGTCTGGAATCCCTCCCGCCCATCAGGGGTCGTCTCGAAGCAAGCGCCGCTCTGGCCGGCACCATGGAGGAAGACAAGACTCACCTTCTTCGCATTCACCGGTACCTGGTAAAAGACGTACCCATTGTCCACATGCTTCTCCTGCCCCGCGCCAGACAGGGCATGGGATTCATCGTAGGTTCCCGGTTCTCTGATGACCTCGCCGCCAACGGTGAAGCTCCCCTGTTCTTCGATGATAAGAGGTTTCTTTAATCTTCCCATAGTCCCATTTCCTTTCAAGCCAAAACAGGAACCACCAGTGTTCTGTCTCAATCATAGTAATGCAAATCTCCCATGTAACATTTTTGGAGTAGAGTCAATATTTGTCCTATACCCGTTATATTCACCGTAAAGATAAAAGTGCAAGGTGAATATCTCACCACCATGCAGGCCCTTGGAGAAGGGCCGCGCCAAAGGCGCAGGATGGATTAATGGGTCCAAAATCTACAGGTTTGACACATTCCGCCTCTACGAGGCGGATCCATCCCCTACCCTTTGGGCACCCCCTTCTCCAAGGGGGCACGTTTTTACGGATATAGGCAATACATGTCATTTGCACAAATGTGGTTGAGGCAAACCGCCAGGTTCCTGTTTACAATCATTCATCAGTTCATATAAAGCCCGCCATTCACATCCAGTGTGGTGCCGGTAATAAGCCGGGCATCGTCGGATGCCAGGAAAGCAGCGGCCCCTGCAATGTCCTCCGGTTCCGCCACTTTTCGTAAGGGAATAGAAGACAGGTTAATGTTCATTTTCTCTGTCATCTGGGTTTTTACAAACCCCGGCGCAATGGCATTCACATTGATACCGGATGGCCCCAGTTCCCGGGCCAGGGATTTCGTGGTCCCCTGAAGCGCTGCCTTGCTGGCCACATAGTCTGCCGCCGTCGCAATACCTCCCACTTCTCCGGCCAGGGAAGCGATGGTGATAATTTTCCCACCCCTTTCTTTCAGGAATGGAATCACTGCCCTGGTAGTATGGATAACACCGTAGAGGTTGACAGAAAGCATTTCTTCCCAATTCCGGTCCTCCAGTTCTTCAAAGCTCTTGGACAGGCGGCAGATGCCTGCATTATTGACGAGAATATCAATCTGTCCAAAATCTTCTTTCACCTGCTTCACGGCTTTCTTCACTTCTTCGTCCGAAGACACATCGACCCTGTATGCCCGGATTCTGCCCTTTTCCAGCTTATTTCCTTTCTCTATAACCTTCCGGTTATCTTCTTCTTTTCTTCCAAAAATGGCTACCTCTGCTCCCTCTTCCAGAAAGCGGAGGGCAATGGCTTCTCCAATACCCCTGTTGCCCCCGGTGATGAGGGCTATTTTCCCTTTCAGTCGTTTCATATACTTCATCTCCTCAGGCCAGATCCGCCAACGCCTTGGGAACTGGCGTCTCAAATGGAATAGGTGCCCTGGCCGGTGATTCGTCGGAACCATCCTTATCCAAAATACGGCGCAGGAACTGACGGGTTCTCGCTTCCTTCGGATGGGTAAAGATTTCCTCCGGACTTCCTTCTTCTACAATCACACCACCATCCATGAAAATCACCTTTGTCGCTGCTTCCCGGGCAAATTTCATTTCATGGGTCACCACCACCATGGTGACGCCATCCCTCGCCAGCTTTTTCATGACAGAAAGGACGCCGCCCACCAGCTCCGGATCCAGGGCTGACGTAGGTTCATCAAAGAAAATCACATCCGGTTTCACTGCCATGGCCCGGGCGATTCCCACCCGCTGCTGCTGGCCGCCGGAAAGCTGGGAAGGATAATAATCTGCCCGGTCTGCCAGGCCCACTTCTTCCAGTGCCCGGCGGGCAATGGCTTCCGCCTCTGCTTTCGGCATGCCCCTTCCCACGGTAAGACCGAGCATCACATTCTGGAGAGCCGTCTTATTGGCGAAGAGGTTGTAATTCTGGAATACGAAAGCCGTATGTTTGCGGACCCAGGCAATATCCTTCGACTTAGCGCTGTGAAGATCCAGCTTCCTGTCTCCCAGTATCATTTCCCCTCCGTCCGCTCTTTCCAGAAAAGTCAAACTCCGAAGGAACGTAGTTTTCCCGGAACCCGAGGGGCCCAGGATGACGATGACGTCTCCTTTATTGACATTCAGATTTACATCCTTCAGCACTTCCTGGCTGCCAAAGTGTTTCTTTACATGAGATATTTCCAGCATAATTACCCCTCCTCACCGGCAGTCCTGTAAAAGCCGACGTGTTTTTCAAAAATATGGTATGCCACCTGGACTACAGTGCATACGATAATGTAGAGAATGAAAACTTCCAGATATGCTTCGATATAGTTATACCCATAGGCCGCCTGAATTTTAGCAGCTGCCATGATATCCTTGATGCCCATAAAGAAGGCCAGTGATGTACCTTTGATGAGGTTCACCGTGAGGTTGCAGATATTCGGCAGTGCTGAAGTCAGAGCCTGGGGAATAATGACCTGCACATTGGTCTGGAATTTCGTGAGGCCAATGGTAAGTCCCGCTTCCATCTGTCCCTTGGATACACTCTGGATAGCAGAACGGAAAACTTCAGACAGGAGGGCAATCGTATTTAATGTGAATACGATAACCGCATACCACAGGGGATTGACTCCCTGGAATACATCAAACTGAATCCCCACTGATTTCACGAATGCATTGAGAAGGCTGGGAAGCAATGTGTACATGAGAAGAATCTGCAGTACCAGCGGTGTCCCCCGAATGAAAGAAACATAGAGGGTAATCATCTTTTCCAAAGGTCCTTTAGCATCGATTCGTTTTTCCGCCATAAGAAAGGCGGGCACCAGGGAAAGAAGAAGAACCACAGCCGTGAGGAAGATGGTCACCGGAAGCGCCTTCAGCAGAAATGGCAGGGCATGCTGCATGAATGAAAAATCAAGTTCCATAGGGTTCCCTCCTTACGCTCCGGCTTCCCGGTGGGACAGGCGGGCTTCCATCTGCAGGAAGGCCCGCTCGATTAAAATACTGAGTCCCCAGTAAATGAGGAGGCAGGAAATATAGAGTTCAACGCCGTAGGCTCCGTAATTCTGGGCCAGAATGAGATTCGTCTTTCCCAGGAGATCAATGAGTCCAATGGTATAGGCCAGAGCACTTTCTTTCATCAGATTGATTACGGAGTTTCCGAAATTCGGAAGGGCAATGACCGCCGCCTGGGGCAGGAGCACGTGGAAGAACGCCTGCGCCGGGGAAAGGCCGATGGTCACAGCCGCTTCGTACTGTCCTCTTTCCACTGTCTCATAGGCCGAGCGGAATACTTCAGAGACATAGGCTCCAAAGAGAAGGGTAAAGGTGATGATGACAAACACCGCCCGGGACAGGTCGTCCATGTCGATTCCGAACTCCTCCTCCGCCAGTTTGGGAAGACCGTAGAAAACGATGAAAAGAAGAACGATAGAAGGAGTGCAGCGGATAATGTAGGTATATCCATCGGCCAAGGCCCGGATAATACGGTTTCCGGACAACTTGGCCCAGGCCAGGAGCATTCCCAAAAGAGACCCGGTCAGAATACTTGTCACACCCACCACCAATGTCACTGCCAGATAGGGCAGGAGTGTCGGGATGGATGTCACAATCACCTCGGGGCTGAATGGCCTTGTATCCATAGTAAGCACCTCCTTCCAAAAATTGACTTACTGGTTATCGATCAGCTTGCTCACTTCTTCACCGAAATATTTATTTTCCAGCTCTGCAATCTTGCCTTCCTGCTTCAGCTCGCCGAGAGCCTTGTCCACATCTTCTGCCAGCTGTTTATCCTTCTTGTTGATCACCGGATATGTCGGAATGGCTTTATACCGGAAATAGCTGAGCTTGTCCTTGAACTGCTTATAGGGGGCATCATCGGCTTCCACATTCTTCTTGTAAGCCAGTTCGATGGCGAAATACCCGTCATACCGTCCTTCCAGCACCCAGGTATAGGCATCGGCGACCTGGAAGTTTTCCGAAGCCTCCAGGTTCACCGGATGGTCCGGATGGGCTGCGTTATAGTCCTCGATGACCTGGTACTGGGCATTCTGCGGGGCGATAGGCACCAGCTTCTTGCCAGCCTTGGCAAAATCATCGAGATTCTTGATGGTATCCGCATCTTCCTTTCGGATGGTAACACCGATAACACTGGCAGCGATATTATTCTTTGTGAAAAGATATTTCTTTTCGCGGGCCGGTGTCTTCCAGGCTCCTTTGGTACCAATGTCGTACTTACCCGATTCTACACCGATAAGGAGATCGTCATCGGAGGTGGGGACGAACTGAAATTCATACTGCGGCAGCTTCTTGGCCACTTCCTTCATTACTGCTACTTCCATGCCGTCAGACTTATTGTTATCATCTACGAAGTCGTAGGGGAAATAATGGGGCGTATGGGCTACCTTTACAATTTTCTTATCCCCATTTCCGGAAGCTCCTGCTTTAGCGGAGTTTCCCTTACTACCACCGCATCCTGCAGCGGTGATTGCAATTCCCAGGGTACCGACGATGAGTGCTGCCTTGATCAGACTTTTAATTTTCATAATGGTTCTCCTTTTATTTCACAAATTCTTCTGCTGCCCTTCTGATCCATTCCAGATGGCGGATATCCGTATCCCTTGGAATGGTGCAGTCCGCTCCGAGAACCACGCCGGTGGTACCGGTATCTGTCAGAATCCGTTCTGTTTCTTTTCTGATTTCTTCTTCATTGCCCCTGTAAATGAGGTCCTGCTCCGTCTGTCCAAAACCTCCGATCACCGCCTTGTCATGGAAGAGCTTCTTCCCTTCCTTCAGGGAAATGCCTTCCACATGGGCTGCCCAGTTCACTGCCAGGAACGGGTAGTCCCTGTACCAGTCCAGATGGTTTCGGAAACCATGGTACCCGCAGATATGAAGAATATTATTATCCTTTGCTGTATTGGCTGCTTCCAGGATTTTCAGTTCATAGGGGGCTACATATTTTGCGTAATCCCCTTCGCTCACCCTGTCATAGCTGATATTGTTCACGGAAAGATATATGCCATCCACCCCGCCTTCCTGGATGAGGGCTTTTGCAAGGATAGCGTAATCTTCAGAAATCACATCGAACACATGGGCCATTTCTTCCGGATTTTCTTTAATCCAGGCTGCCAAGTCCACCGGATGTCCGATGGTGTCCTGCATGAACTCAATGGTTCTTGGCACGGCGAAGAGATTGTAGAAAAGCTGTACATCCTTGCCGTATATGGATACCAGCTTTTTCGCGTAGCTGATCTGGAAGCGGAACCAGTCCGAATCCCGACCCAGAGAGGTAAGACCTGCCAGGTCCCTTGGCCCTGTAAGCGGTTTCTTTAATGATTCCACGGGATAGCTGAAGTAGCCATCTGTCATGATCTTGATGAGGTCCGGCTGGAAAGCATTATAGAAATCCGCCTGCCCGGCAAGAACCTTGTCTGTCAATTCCGGATGAGCGAAGGCATCAGACCCCGTTTCATCTTTCAGAAAATGGTGCCAGAATCCCAGAGGAACCCGGTCTGCTTTTTCATTATGAAAAACTGCATCAATCAAATCTCTTCTGTTTTGTGTCATAGAACTGTCTCCTTTATTTTTTATTTCATCTTCGTCTGCCCAGCTTTCGTCTACATCGTATATCCATGATTGTCTCCTTCTGTATATAAAAAAAGACCTCATCCAAAGGGAGGAGGTCTCGTGATTCCACCCAATTTCACCAAGCAGTCATCTGCTGTAGTCTCAAGAGGTACTTCATCGGAAAATTCTCCTGTACCCCTGCGCTGTAACGGGCGTCTCCCGGTATGGCTTACTTTAGATTCAGCTCATCGGCTCCAAAAGGCACTTCCCTTTCCTATCCGTATCCGCTTCCATCATCCGGACTCGCTTTTCCGTTTTCGAAAAGGTACTCTCTTTCTTCCCTGCCTGTGTAGATGAATTTGTAAAAATATGTCCCCCGGCCGGATGTCCGGCCGGGAACATGGGGATGCAGGCGTCTGTCCTGCTCCATATACGGGCTGCTCGAAGTCCTCCGGTTCCAGCGGCTCAGGGCTTTTGGAAGTCCCCTGCCTGCCTTGAAGGTGTCCCCATTGGATCCCCGTCAGCGAAATGACTTATTTCTTATAGAACTGGCGGTATGCCGGAGCCGAAATTCCGAGGAACAGGAGGCAGCCGGCCAGGCCCCATTTCAGTTCATTCAGTTCCTTTGCAATCAGCTTGCCCATGTTTCTCATCCTTTCTTCTGTAAATCAAAAAGCTCCCGTCCCATAAGGGACGAGAGCCATAGCTTCGTGTTTCCACCCAATTTCATATACCCGTCACCGGATATACCTTAAGAGGTTCTATCAAACCCTGGCCCTGTATCGGGAGCTCCCGGGAAGACCTACTGTTGTTTCAACCTTCCAAACTCAGAAATGCACTTCAGCTCCCTATCCGTGTCCGCTTGCACTCTCCGGACTCGCTTTGCCGTCTTCAGGACGCTTACTCTTTTCTTCATCGTTTTGTTGTAAGTAACTTTAGCACGGATATTTTCGTCTGTCAAGAGGGAAAAATAAAGATTTGAGATTTGAGATTTGAGATTTGAGGTCCAGCGGCTGACGCCGCAGACCCAGTAGAATCCCTCTGTCTGCTTGCGCAGACATCTCCCTTTGTAAAAGGGAGACTGTTAACAGCGGCTTTGCCACAGATGGAATCCTAAAGACTCTGAACATCAAATATGCAAATGTCTCTGCCGTAGGCTTCCTTCGCTGAAGGGAGCGCCCGGTGGGAAGGGTTAGTCGATGGGAATTGGTGAAAATGACCCGAAGGACCTGTCCACCTGGATACCAGATCCAGCTACCAGCCACTGATAGGCTTACTTGAAAATCCGGTGCAGCGCCGGAGAGGCGATGCCGAAGAACAGCAGGACGCCCGCCAGGCTCCATCTCAGTTCATCCAGTTTCCTGTGAACCTGTCTTTCCATGTTACTCTTCCTTTCGTGAAAAATCAGATATGCAAGGGCTATACCCCTATTCCGTTTCAGATTAATGTACCATCCGGCGGAACCGTTGTCAAGGAAAAAGTAACATCAGCCAATTGCGGTTTGACGAGCTGTTGGAGCGAACGGTTTGGCATGCTTGCGGATAGAGTCACTCGCATGGAGCTTCTAGCTTCTAGCGGCTAGCTGTTAGGAAGGCTGATCCGCCTGCGGCGCTTCCTACCTGTTTCCATCAGTCATTCGTGCCGTAGGCTGTTGATCTTTCCTAGAAGCCAGGAGCTAGCAGCTAGAAGCCCCCGCACGAATGACTCTATCCATCAGCGCCAACCCCAACAGCTCGACAAGCTGAAATATCGCAGTTAAACTACTGCCTCCATTCATGCGGAATGAGCATCCAGCGTGACTCCTTCCTTCACTTCCACCGTTTCCTTTCTGTGGACTTCCCGTTCTTTTTTTACAATTTTATAGAGACCCACCGTCATGAGCGGTACCAGGAGAAGCACAATGATGGCATAGGATAGGGCATTGTATCCCTGGGCAATGAGGGCGATGATGCCGAACTTTGCCAGCACCGCAGAGGCGGCCAGAATGATCACCGTGAATACAGCCTTCCTGGACCGGGGCAGGGACGCCCGTCCGCTGTCGGCAAGGCCCTTATCGATGCGGCCCAGCATAGCATGGATCATGCCTGTCGCCGTCTCAATGAGGGTCCATCCCATGACGAGGCCAAAGAAGAAGAGCAGCCAGGACGGCGCATTGTCGGTGGTCATCATCATGAGCCAGGGCACCGGTGCCGCCAGCACCGCTTCATTGGGATAGAAAGCCATAATAGAGAAATAGGTCATGAACCAGGGAATAATCATGAGGAGTCCTGCAATGAGGCCACTGATGACAGACTGTTTTGTATTCGTCTGGCTCCGGATAGTAAAGAAGGACGCCGGGAACACCACCAGGTTATACCCCACATAGAGGATGCCCGTCCACAGGGCTGTGAGCACCGTCACGTCCGGTGTAAAGGATGTATCTCCCGTGGTCATGACCTGGGAAATATTATCTCCCCCGTGGGTAATGACCAATGCTGAAAAGCCGATATACCCGATATAGAGGAGAATGGTCCCCACAGACTCGAAGCAGGCGATGAGCTTTTCCCCGTAGAAATTGAGAATTCCCACCACCACCGTAATCACCGATACGCCGACCCAGTAATTGAGCCCCGTCATCTGCTCCACAATAGCCCCTGTAGCCGAAGACATGACCGCAATGATGATGAGCATCAGCATGACATAGGCAATATCAAAGAGCCGGTAAAATGGCCCAATCAGCGATTTCAAAAGGGATTTGAAATCGTAGAGCTTGAAGAGCCGGATCATTTCAAAGGAAAGGATGGCCATCACCGAAAAACCGATAAACGAAGCCAGCCCCGACATCCAGCCCATGGAGCCGAACTTGGCCCCGTACTCCACAATTTCCCGACCCGTGGCGTACCCGCCGCCGATGAGCACGGACTGGAGAATAATGCCCGGCAGCAGGTACCGGGCCATGAAATTGCCCATAGCTTTTTTCTTTTCCATACTTCAATTCCCCCTTATCGGAAGGCCCCTCTGATTGGCCTCTTCCGAAACAATGCAGGAAGATTGTCCCCCCGCTTCAACTATCGCTGCATTCTCATTTCTTTTTTCTATGGCACTCCCTTTCTGCCAAACCTTTTGGAGAGACAAAAAATCCCTGTCCTTTACAGGACAGGGACGAAATCATCTCCGCAGTGCCACCCCGCGATTGCCCGCGGGCCCCATAACGCCGGTCAGCGCCCGGAAATACCGGGTACGGTTTCCCGTATCAAATTGTGCATTCATTCTATATCCATTTCCGGGGACTGTCTAGACAGGACTATGGCATATCCGGTTATAGCCGGAGGTTATAGCTCCAACGATTGCGGTTTGTCGAGCTGTTGGAGCGATGCTGATGGATAGAGTCATTCGTGCGGGGGCTTCTAGCTTCTAGCCGCTAGCTTCCAGGAAGGCTCTACAGCCCACGGCACGAATGACTGACGGAAATACTGGGTGAGAAGCGCCGCAGGCTGGCCAGCTTTCCTAGTAGCTAGAAGCTAAAAGCTAGCAGCCCCGTGCCAGTGACTCTATCCAACAGCATGCAAAACCGCTCACTCTAACAGCTCGATAAACTGAAATTGGCCGTTCTCCCTCATTTCACCTCCTCTTACTCTATTTCATCCATATATCCCGCATATACTCATTTTAACAGTCAAATACTCACAATAATCCGAATATATTCAGTATCCGCTCCCCACCTGACTGGTGGTCCTCATTTTTCCTTTGATTTCCTCCATTTTCCATATTGACATGAGGGATATCAGGTTTCTATAATAATGCCAAAAAAGATGGGGAGGTCTGATCCATGAAACAGCTCAAAATCGCATTGACCGACAGGGCGAAGGCCCTGGGCATCCTTTCGGAAAACTGGAAAACCATTTCTTTATCCGCCGCTGATTTGACCGATGTATCGGCGGTGGTGATCACATCCCAGGACGAGGTCCCCTCTTCCTACGACACCATCCATGCCTTCGGCATTCCCCTTTTCATACTGGACACCGGCATCGCCGCCGGACGGAATATGACCGCCATCGCCGCCACCGTGCTCACGGCAAAGGAAAAATGCGGCTGGAAGAAGAAAATCACCAGGGCCGCCATGGACTATGAAAAGAACCTGCTGCCTCCCTTTTTCGGTTCCCTCACCCGCTACACCGCCCGCCATAATGACGAATACGCCTCTCCCGGCCACCAGAGCGGCGCTTTTTTTCGGAAACATCCCTCCGGCCGCATTTTCTACGATTACTACGGCCCCAACGTATTCCGGGGAGACCTCTCCAGCTCCGATGTGGACCTCGGTGATTTCCTCATCCACGAAGGGCCCGCCCTGGACGCCCAGAAGCATGCGGCCCGGGTATTCCATGCGGACAAGACCTACTTCGTCCTGAACGGCACCTCCACGTCCAACAAAATCGTCATGAATGCCGTCCTTGCGCCGGGGGACATCGTGCTCTATGACCGGAACAACCACAAGTCCATCGACCTGGGCCTGGAACTTTCCGGCGCCATTCCGGTGTACCTGGAAACGGCACGGAACGGCTGCGGTTCCATCGGCGGCATCCCGAAGCACTGCTTCGACGAAGATTACATCCGCAGCCTCATTGCCGAAAAGTCGCCGGAAAAAGCAAAGGAAGAGCGGCCCATCCGTCTCGCGGTGATCGAACTGGGCACCTATGACGGCTGCCTGTACAACGCCCGGCAGGTGGTGGATGAAATCGGGTATCTCTGCGATTATATTTTCTTTGACTCCGCCTGGGTGGGATACGAACAGTTCATTCCCATGATGAAAGACGCCTCTCCCCTCCTTTTGGACCTGGGGCCCGAGGACCCGGGCATCTTTGTCACCCAGTCTGTCCACAAACAGCAGGCGGGGTTCTCCATGACCTCCCAGATTCACAAGAAAGACGCCCACATCCGGGGCCAGGACCGTTACGTGCCCCACAAGCGCATGAACAACGCCTACATGATGCACGCCTCCACCTCCCCCTTCTACCAGCTCTTCGCGGCGCTGGATATGAACGCCCGCATCCACGAAGGGGAAGGGGGCATCAAGCTCTGGCGGGACGCCCTCATCCTTGGTATAGAAACCAGAAAAGAAATCCTCTCCCGCTGCCACTACATCCGCCCCTTCCTGCCGGAGACCGTGGGAAATAAAAAATGGGAGGACGGCCCCACGGAGCAGATTGCGGCGGACCGGAAATACTGGACCTTCAAGCCCGGCGCCCCCTGGCACGGATTCAAGGGCTACGGGGAAAGTCAGTACTTCCTGGACCCCATGAAACTCATGCTCATTACCCCGGGTATGGATATTGCCACCGGCGCCTACGAGGACTTCGGCATTCCCGGCACCATTGTGGCCAATTTCCTCAGGGAAAACAAAATCATCCCGGAAAAGTGCGACCTGAACGACATTCTCTTCCTTCTCACCCCGGCGGAATCGAAGGAGAAGCTCCGCCGCCTCGTGGATGGCCTCGTCCGGTTTGAATCACTCCTTGACGAAGACACCCCCATGGAGAAGGTGCTCCCCGCCATCTACGACGCCTACGAAGCCCACTACGAAGGCACCTCCATCCGCCAGCTCTGCCGGGAAATGCACGATTTCTACAAAGAAAGAAATGTGTCTTCCCTCCAGGTGAAACTCTTCCAGGAAGACCACCTCCCGCCCTACGCCATGAGCCCCCGAGACGCGGTGGGTGAATACTTCAGGGGGAACGGGGAACTGATAGAGCTGAAAAACGCCGAAGGCCGGGTGGCCCTGGAAGGAGCCCTCCCCTATCCCCCGGGCATCCTCTGCATCCACCCCGGCGAACGGTGGACAAAAACCGCCATCGATTACTTCATGGACCTCATAGACAGCATCAACGCCTTCCCCGGCTTCGCCCCGGAAGTTCAGGGAGTCTACGTGGAAGACGGAGAAGACGGGAAGAAACATGCCTATGGGTATGTATTAAAGGAAAGTTAGAAGTTAGGAGTGAGGAGTGAGGAGTGAGGAGTGGTGGTGCGGCGCATAAATCATATAGCGCCGCCTTACGATACCTGATTGCAGCTTCGCCGCAGTTCTATCAGAATCCCTCTGTCACTGCGTGACATCCCCCTTTGAGAAAGGGGGACTGACCATTCGCGGCTGGCGCCGCATAAAATCAGCCTGCGGCGCTTCCATCAGCTAACCTCCGTCGCCTTCGGCGCCACCTCCTTCCCAAGGAAGGAGGCTAACGGCCAACGGCTTCACCGCAGGCGAATCCGCCCGCAGGGCCTGATCAGCTCAAGGCTCAAGGCTGAAGGCTCAAAGCCTCCATCCATTCGCATACCGTCCAGCCACAAGACCTCCGCGGCAAAGCCGCTGGACCTCAACTCTCAAATCTTTCTTTTTTCCCCTTCAGCCACCTGAAAAGACTGCAAAAATGGTTTCCCATTTTTGCAGTCTTTTCATTTAGACACATAGACGCTTCCCTTCAGGAGGAACCGCCAGGGGAAGTCTTTTCCGTATGTGGCATAGTCTATATTTTTCCGTTTCGTCACTTCCACAGGAAATGGTCCATCTTCCCGGCTTTCTACCCAGCAGGTATCGCCGGTAAGGTCCATGCCGTAGAAGGATTTGTCGATACCCATGGCCTGGGTGAGGCGGCCGGGGCCGGAGGTGAGGAGTTTCATCTTTTCCTGGTGCCTCCTCTTTTTCATGAGGTCTATCCCCTCCAACGGCTCCAGGGCCCGGATGAGGACGGATCCCGACTCTCCCTCGTGGCCGCAGACGAAGTTGAGGCAGGTGTACATGCCGTAGATAAGGTACACGTAAATGTGTCCCCCTTCTCCGAATATGACCTTTGTCCTGGGCGTGAGTCCTTTGAATACGTGGGCTCCGTCGTCCCGATGGCCTTCGTACATTTCACCGTAGGCTTCGCATTCCACGATGCGGCCGGCGGTCCGTCCTTCCGGGGCATCATGGACAAAGACGGCGCCGATGAGCTTCCTGGCCGTGGTCACGGCGTCACCGGTGAAGTCTTCCCGGCACCACTTCATTTCACATCCACCTGCATGCCCATGTCCAGGCCCTTCGGCGGATCCGTGATCACCCGGTCACCATCAGCCAGACCATCCATGATGAGCACGTAGCCTCCGGTTTCACTGGCTATGGATACGGTCTTCATGTCCACCAGGTTACTGTCATTCACCACGGCCACCGTGTCTTCGCCGATAATGGCGGACTTTGGAATCATGTAGCAGGAAACGTCCTGTCCGCTTTCGATGCGGATGCTGTATTCGTTGCCGATGGTAATATCATCGTTGGAATTGTCTACCTGCACCTTGTAGGTGGTAAGCTTGTCCCCGTTTTCATTGGGCTGCTGCTTCAGTTCCCCGTACCAGATGTTGCTGCCGTCGCTCATGGTGACGGTCAGGGTCTTGTCGTCCTTCGCCTTTTCCATGACACTGTCCAGCTTCGACGGGATTTCCACCGGCGCCGTTACCGGCGAATCCTGCCGAATCACAAGGGCCGGCTTTCCGGCCAGGGCCAGGTGGGTATCGCCGATGTAGACCTGGGAAACCACGCCACTGATGGGCGCCCGAACCGTGCAGTTGGCAATGGTCTTTTCCACGGTCTGGAGAGACGCCACCAGCTGGGACGGCGGCTGGGAAGCTTCTGCCGGTGCTGCCTGCTGCACCACCTGTCCGCCGCCTTTCCTGCCCTTGATCCGGTCGTATTCGGCCCGGGTAATGATGCCCTGCTTCAGGAGGGACGCTTCGAGGCTGTCATCCACGGCGGGAGCGCTGTAGGTGTAGGTAGGCGCAGACGCCTGGGAGGCCGCGGCGATCTGATTCCGGAGGGACGCCGCCTGGGACTCGTACTGGGACGAGTCGATCTGGAACAGCACATCCCCCGCTTCCACCACCGTCCCCACGTCGGGAGGATTGGAAATAAGATTTCCCGATACCTGGGGAATCACCGGCGCCGTATGGAGGGCCTCGGGCACCGCCTTCGTCTCCAGGGTGAACGGTTCTTTACTGGGTTCTGCATTCATTACATGTACCGTGGGCTTGTTCCCGCAGCCTGACAGCAGGAGAACCGCTGACAGGCACAGGGCCGCCGCACAGGACATCCATTTTTTCATATCGTTTTGCCTTCTTTATCTAATTTACGTTTGTATTCGTTTGGTATGCTGACGGACAGAGTCACGAGCCTTGAGCCTTTAGCATTGAGCTGCATAGCCGCTTCGCAGCGGATTTGTATGCTGATGGATAGAGTCACTGGCATGGGGCGGCTAGCTTCTAGCTCCTAGCTTCTAGGAAAACTGGTATGCCTGCGGCGCTTCCAACGGAATCCCTCACCCCCGTGGGGAGCATTCCGGCCGGGCCCTGAAAGGAAGGCGCTTTAATGTGCAGAAAAAGCGCCTTCCTCTTGTCGACTGGCCGAGATTGGGGGACCGCGCAAGCGGTGGCAAGGGAACTGGAGTCACAGCAGCGAACACAATTTGAAGGAGCGAAGCGACGCGCAAATTGTCGTGAGTCGCTGATAGCCGTGCTGTAGGGAGCCGCAGGCGACTGAGAATCCAGTGACACGCTTCCCCTCGGGTGGAGGGGTGCTGTTGGAAGCGCCGCATGCTGGCCAGCTTTCCTGGAAGCTAGCCGCTAGAAGCTAAAAGCCCCCACCCGATCAACACGGCACCCAGCCATCCGTCACCCGGCCCACAGGGCCTGGTCAGCTCAAGGCTCAAGGCTCACTGCTAAAGGCTCGTGCCTCCAACCGTAAGCACACCAATCTGCCGCTCTTACTCGCCCTTCAAATCCGCCGCGATAACTTCAGCCAGCGCATCCAGGCTGCCGTCGTCGGCGGGGGCGGAGGAAATGTGGAGGGGTTCTCCCAGGATCCTGCACTTCTTCCAGGTGGATGCCTTTTCCTTCATCACCTTACCTGCCACGTTGGGGGCCCAGCTGCTGTTGCCCATGATGGCGACAGCCCGGTTCTGCACGTCCATTTCCTTACAGAGGTCCATGAAGGCATTCATCACGGGGTTCAGGCCCATATTCATAGTCACCGCCGCCAACACCATATGGCTCCGGCGCAGGACTTCCGGGAACGCCTCCGTAATGGAACGGCTGCAGAGGTCCACCAGTTTCATATGCTTCACGCCGAGGGATGCCAGCTTTCCCGCCAGCACCTGGGCCGCCAGGGCCGTATTGCCATAGGGGGAAGCGAAGAAGAGGGTCACCGACTTTTCCTCCGGTTCCCAGGACGCCCATTTCTTGTAGAGCGCCACCATCTTTGCGATATCCTCGGGCCGACGGAACACCGGGCCGTGGAGGGAGCATACATATTTTACGTCCAGGGCCGCCACCTTCTTCAGGGCCATCAGCACCTGCATGCCGTACCGGGCCACGATATTGGCATAGTACTTCCGGCAGTCCGGAAGGTACATTTCATCGTAGTGGCAGTCATCGGCGAAAATGGAACCGTGAAGGGTACCGAAGGTACCGAAGGCATCGGCGCTGAAGAGGACCTTTTCCGTTTCTTCATAGGTAAAGGTCACCTCCGGCCAGTGCACCATGGGGGCCTTCAGGAAACGGAGCTTGTGGGCACCCAGGGAAATTTCCAGCTTCTCGTCGGACGTGATGAACCGGTCCGAGAGGGACACGTGGAAATACTGGCCCGCCATCTTCTGGGCCTGGGGGGTGGCGATGATCTTCGCCATGGGGTACGCCTCGGCGAGAGCAAGAAGGGACCCGCTGTGGTCCGGCTCCATGTGGTTGATGACGATGTAGTCCAGGGGCCGCCCATGGAGCAGGTGGCCCACATTTTCCATGAAAAGATCCCGGATCACGGAATCCACGGAATCAATGACCGCCGTCTTCTCGTCGTCAATGAAATAGCTGTTGTAAGAGACCCCCTGGGAAATGGGGATCAGGTCTTCGAACCGGGAGGAAATGAAATCATTTCCCCCTACCCAGTAAATGTTTTCCGTTACTTTCTGTTCATTATGCATAATCATTAAATCCCTTCATTAAACACAGGATTTCTCCGATACTGTCGCTTTTTAAGTATACCACGAACGGGGAGGAAAGGGATAGCCGCAAGGCGGTTTGTTTTCACTTGCATGATTTGTGGTCACAGACAACAGCCTTGAGCTGGCGAGGCCCTCCGGGCCCGGTGACGGATGGATGAGTGCCGTGTGAACAGGTAGGGGCTTCTAGCTGCTAGCAGCTGGCTTTTAGGAAAACTGGTCAGCCTGCGGCGCTTCCAACACTTTCCATCAGCTAACCCCACCCCGTTGGGGTGGCAAGGGAACGGGAGTCACAGCAGCGAACACAATTTGGAGGAGCGAAGCGACGCTCAAATTGTTGTGAGTCGCTGATAGCCGTGCTGTAGGGAGCCGCAGGCAACCGAGAATCCAGTAACACGCTTCCCCTGGGGTGGAGGAGTGCCATCGGAAGCGCCACAGGCTGTTGAGCTTTCCTGATAGCTAGCCGCTAGCAGCTAGAAGCCCCCGCTCGTATGCACGCCCACTCATCCATCCGTCACCGGGCCCGCAGGGCCTGACCGCCTGGCCACTAGATCTAGCCACTAGCCACCAATTCGCCGCAGCCGAATCTGCCCGCAGGGCCTGGCCAGCTCAATGCTCAAGGCTGAAGGCTCAAAGCCCCCACACGTTCGCACGTCCCTCAGCCACCAACTCCCGCGGCGGAGCCGCTGAACCTCAACTCTCTTCACTCAACTCTCAAATCTCAGCCGCGAAGCGGCTTTCCCCCTTTATCTTTCCTTTAACAATCCTTCAATTATTGTTTACTGCATAGTACCTTGTACTGCAAGATACTAAGTGATATAGTACAGACAGGATGAAAAACAAAATCATCTTCTACAAGGGAAGCACTTCCCGGATTCACAAAAAGGAGTGATTTCTATGACAAAGAATGAATTTATGAGACAGCTTCGTACCTACCTGATTTATGAACAGGCCTCCGTGAGAAACGAGATCCTGGAGGACTATGAAGAATACTTCGCCATGGCAAAAGCCGCCGGAAGGAGCGAAGAAGAGACCGCCGCCTCCCTGGGCCGGCCTTCCGAAATTGCCGCCCTCATTTACGGGGTGGACGAAAAGAAACTGAAAAGGGAATCCTACGCCCATGACCTTGTGGGCAGCGCCGGAAACGCCCTTATTTCCATGAAGGAATCCGCAAGGAAGCACCTCCCCTCCTTCTTTTCCAAAGGAGCCAGTGTCCTGTCCTTCCTCTTCACCGGAGCCGGCACCCTGGCGGCAGCGCTGACAGTGATCGCTCTGGCCATTGCCCTGTACCTCTCCACCGGGGGACTGGTGATTCTCCCCACAGTCCCCGCCCTGCCGGCCATGAGCCCCCTGAGCCTGTCGGCCCTCGCGGTGTCCGGCCTTTCCTTTGCCGCCTTTTTCTACTACGCCGGCCGGGAACTTTCCCAGGCTGCCACTGAAGTATCTCATACCCTGAAGGAGGAATAACCATGAAAAAAGTATTCGTCACCCTCATCCTCGGCGCCGCCAGCGCCGCCCTCTTCGCCGCATCCTTCCTCACCACCGATGCCGCCAGCTACATGGACTGGGCCAAAGAATCCGCCCCCGCCATCCACCAGGAAATGAAAGCCATGAAGTCCACCCTCCCCTTCCACGAGGAAAAGGAGAAGAGCCATCACAAGGTAAAACGGGACTCTCACAAGGACAGGCAGGTGGAAGACACCGATTTTCACAGTGACCGACAGAGAGAACAGCCTTGAGCGGATCAGCCGCTCCGGTCTGATGTCCTGTGACCGAGCGACGTGTGAACGGATGGGGCTTCTAGCTGCTAGCTGCTAGCGGCTAGAAGCCCCCACATGATCGCACGCAAGCTTACCCATCCGACCCCCAGCCCAAAGGGCCGACCCCATCTATCATCTATCATCTATCATCTATCATCTATCTTCTATCTTCTATCGTCTAACAGCTGCACCGTCTGCCCCCCGCGGCGAAGCCGCCGGACCTCAACTCTCAAATCTCAAATCTCAACTCTTAGCCGCGCAAGCGGCTTGTTCCCCCCCAAGGAGGCTTACCCATGGACACCCTTATGAACATGCAGGCCCTGATACTCCTCTTTCTCCAGGACACCATCCGATCGCCCCTGCTTACAAGAATTCTTGAATTTACCACGGACCTGGGAAATATGGGCTTTATCTGGGTAGTGCCGGCACTGCTCCTGCTCTTCAAAAAGAAGACAAGACCCCTGGCGGTTGCCGTACTGACAGCCCTGGTGCTGAGCCTTATCATCACGAACGGCCTCCTGAAGAACCTCATCAAAGAAGCCCGGCCCTTCGTGACGTACCCGGAAATCATTCCCTTAGTCACCCACGTGTCCGCCTCCTCCTACGCCTTCCCCTCAGGCCACGCCTCCGCCTCCTTCGCCGCGGCGCCCCTCTTTTACCATTACATGCCAAAGAAATTCGGAATTCCCGCCCTCATCCTGGCCTTCCTCGTTTCCTTCTCCCGCCTCTATCTGGGTGTCCACTACCCCCTGGACGTTCTGGCGGGACTCGTCATAGGGCTGGGATGTGCATGGCTGGCAGTGAAGATGGTGAGCAGAGTGCTGCAGGAGATCTAGATCCAGGTCCAGGTGATCAGCGGCTCCGCCGCGGCGGTTGTATGGCTGAACGCCGTGCGAACAGATGGGGGCCTCTAGCTACTAGCGGCTAGCTCTTATGAAATGACCTTTGTCAAGACCCCAAGCATGCCAAATATTCTTGCCAATAAGACTAGTTGCAAGATGTAATGGAATTAAATCGGTTTGGGAAAATTTGAACTTTACATGGAGCGGCTCATGTGATAGCCTGCTTCCTCTATGGCCATATTTTTTCGGCCCCTTGGCTTGGAAATCACATGAGCAGGGGCTCCATGTCAAGTTCAAATTGGTATGCGGGTTCCAGGCAATAGCTGCCTGAACAACATGGAGGAAGAGCTTTGCAGATTATTCCGGGGCTTGATCAGTCTCTTATACGTGGATTAACAGGTCAATGATTTCGCCGCGGGTTCCTTCAATCTTTTATTTGGAATCATGCCTATGCATGTCCTGCAAAGCTAGCACTAGGATAACCCAGCCTCTCTTAACTCAAAGCTCTCCCTTAATATTGTCCAAACCGCTATTCACCTTTTAATCATCTCCCTTCGACTGTATTTTTATGCTTGCTGTCTAACTCAGAGAACTATGCGTGCGATGTCAAGCTTTTTTACGAATAACGTCAGCAGTGTGTCCAGTCATCATTCCCCAAATAAAGCCACTGAATTCCCGGGCAACGGCAGTAGCAGCAACATTACTGTTTTTCCCTTTCATAATCTTGTCTCTGAACCTTACGCGAAGTCTTCTGTTTGCTTTGTCCGCATAATGAATATCTGATGCACAGCATCCTTCCTGCCGTTTTCTCAAAGCCCTGCTCTTGTATCCGGGCCGCCCCCGTGAAAAGCCGGACCAGACTGCTTCAATCAGCTTCTTCCTCAAAACAATATTTCCGGCTTTTGAAATGCTGCCATAGTTGCCATCTTCATTACTGGAGTGTTCAGTTGGGGTAAGTCCCAAAAAGGACGCAAAATGGCCTGCTGTAGGAAAGCGCTTGAAATCGCCAATAGTTACAATTAAACGAAGTGCAAAGCCATATTCTATTCCAAGGAAACAGCGCAGTTTATTGACATTAGCTGCATACTTTTTCTGCATTGCAAATGACTTAATCCTGACATCCAGATCTTCCAGCTTCTGCTGGAGGGTAAGCAGAGTTGTCATATACTCACTCAATGTTTCCTTATTCAATTCGCTCAGCGGGAGACTCATAATCCAATTCACATGTTTTTGGGTCCAGGTAGCTCCCTGGTTATAATGGAATCCCATCTGGTGCACAAAAGCAGTTATCCGCTGTTTAGTGACTTTAACCATATCCTGATGGTCGTCACGCATCCTGATATAGCGGAAAATGGATTCGTCTTCCTCATCGGGGACATAAATGGAAATACACTCACTTTTCGCCATGGCATTGGCAAGCGCTCTTGAATCAATATAATCATTTTTGAATTTTTTATCTCTGCTGCTTTTCTTCAAAGAAGAAGGAGCTATTACCATACAATCTACATTGGCTGCCATAAGCTTACGGTAAAGGCCATAACCGAATAACCCGGCTTCATAACCACAGATAACATGGCACTCTCTGTTAACGGCTTTTTTGCAATCACCAATGAACCGGAGCACATTCTTTACTGCAGGGCCAAGTTTACGAGGGGGAATAAGATCTAACGTAATAATTTCACCGGCAGGAGACATTTGATTAACGACAGCAGCCATCGTATAGTTTTCGGTATGGGTGTCGATACCAACATAAACGAATGGGATCGGGGACGTAAATGTGCTAGAATAAAACATGATGACCTCCTTGGTTGAGAAAATATGATCCTGTTCTCGTAAAATTGGCCTTGCAACTATATTTTACCGAAATTTGGGCATATACATCAAACTGGGGAGGTCATTTCATATTATCTTTTAGGAAAGCCGGACAGCCTGCGGCGCTTCCATCAGCTAACCTCCGTCTGCTTCGCAGCCACCTCCTTCCCAAGGAAGGAGGCTCTCCACCAGCAGTTTCACTGCACTATCTATCTCTAACCTTAACTCGTCATTTCGAGCGGTGGCAACATGCCAAGTGACTCTACATGTAAAAATCGCTACAGCTACGATGAGTCGAGAAATCTCCCGGGTAAATGACTATGACGGGGTTTTCAAAAAGAATTGAGATTTGAGGAAAGAGAATTGAGGCCTGGCCTGCGGCGCTTTCATCAGCTAACCTCCATCTCCCTCGCAGCCATCAACGGCCGGGCCTCAAAAGGAAGGTGCTTTTATGTGCAGTATAAGCACCAACTTGGAAGGAGGCTAACGAATAGCGGCGAAGCCGCCATTGGAACCCTAATGTCTCTACACGAATAACGTGCAAGTGACACTACAGCAGGCCCCTTCCATGGGAAGGGGCTCCCGCCAGGGTGGGGTTAGCTGATGGGAACTGATGGGCTCGCCCCACAGGGCCCGATCACCTAGATCTAGACCTAGCCACTAGATCTATTTTCCCCAACGGGGTGGGGTTAGCTGATGGAAACCGATGGAAGCGCCGCAGGTCGATAACTTGGCTCCCCCACCGGGGGAGCTGCCGAAGGCTGAGGGGGTGCATTTACCGCAAAGCGGCTGGCCATCCTTCTTAGCTGCTAGCAGCTAACAGCTAGAAGCCCCCGCACGTTCACACGGCGCTCAGCCATCCGTCACCCGGCCCAAAGGGCCTGACCAGCTCAAGGCTCAAGGCTCAAGGCCCAAGGCTCAATGCCCACACCCGTTCACACTCCTCTCAGTCACATAAAAAATCCCCGAAAATCGGGGATTTTTTCAGTGGCTCTTTTCCAGCTTTCCGAGGATCCGGCTGGTGACTACCGTGAGGAAGAGGTAAATAAGGGCGGTGGTGATAAAGGTCTCCCACACCCGGTAATACTGGGCGTTCGCTGCGTTGGCCCAGTACATGAGCTCCGGCGTAGCGATGACGGAAGCCAGGGAAGAATCCTTGATAAGGCTCACGAAGGAATTTCCCAGGGCAGGAATAACAGAATGGATGGCCTGGGGCAGGATCACATACCGCATGCTCTGCCACCGGGTAAGGCCCAGGGCGCTGGCTGCCTCCATCTGTCCGGGATCCGTAGCCAGGATGCCGCCCCGGATGGTCTCGGCGATATAGGCGCCTGCGTTGATGGACAGCGCCAGCACCGCTGCCAGTACGCCGTCAGGTTTTCTCATGATGAGAGGCACCACGCCGAAATAAGTGATGAGGATCTGCAGCAGAAGCGGCGTCCCCCGGATGCTCTCGATAAAGCAGGCCGCCGGAAGGGACAGCCACTTCCGGTGGGAAACCCGGGCCAGCGCCAGGAAAAGGCCCAGAAAGAATCCCGCCACAATGGCCACCACCGACAGCTTGATGGTGAGCAGGGTGCCGGACACAAAGAACGGCGCATATTCTTCCAGTATGGATAGCTTAAGGTCAAACATTGTATTTCTTGCCTTTCTAAAAATCAGAGTTGAGGAAAGAGAGTTGAGGTCCCGCGGCAGAGCCGCTGGCGTTTTCGGCGCGAGCGATTCGATTCACCTCGGCAGGGCTTCCAGCTGCCAGCTATTAGCTTTCAGGAAAGCTGGTCTGCCTGCGGCGCTTCCTACGGGCACCCCTCCACCGCAAGCGGTCCCCCTCCCCTCTAAAGAGGGGAGGCAGGGTGCATCTGGCGGCAATGCCGCTGTTGGAATTCTAAAGACTCTTCACAAATAACGTGCAAATGCCTCTGCAGCAGGCTCCCTTTTTCAAAGGGAGCTCCCCACCGGGGTGAGGGATTCTGCCGGAAGCGCCGCAGGCTATTGAGCTTTCCTAGTCGCCAGAAGCTAAAAGCTGGAAGCCCCCACCCGTTCGCACGGCGCTCAGCCATCCGTCACCCGGCCCACAGGGCCTGACCAGCTCAAGGCTCAAGGCTGAAGGCTCAATGCTCATATACGTTCGCACGCTGCTCAGGCATCCGTCACTTCAACTTCTCCAGCATTTTCTCGTCCGGCTGCACATGGAACCACTTTTCATAGAGCTTTCCGTAGGTCCCATCGTTTACCATATCCGCCAGGGCCTTATCGATTTTCTGCTGCAGCTCTCCGCCCCGGTCCTTGGGGTAGATGATGCCGAAATACTCCGGCGTGAAGGCAGCATCGTCGTAGACGATCTTCAGGTGCTGCTCCGGATACTGGGCCACGATGGACTTCACCGACGTCTCATCCCCTACCAGGGCGTCCACCTGGCCGCCGATGAGCATTTGGATGGACATGGGGGTCTTCCTGATGGCGGGATTATTCTTCCCCATGAGCTTCTCCAGGGCCTCCTGTCCCGTGGAACCGTTCTGCACGGCCACGGTCTTTCCGTTCATCAGGTCCCTGGCGCTGGAAATGGATTCATCCTCCCTGATGAGGATGGCCTGCCTGGAAACGAAGTAGGGCTTCGAGAAAAGGTAGGTGGCCTTCCGGTCATCGGTAATGGTGATACCGGAAATGGCGGCATCCGCCTGACCCGTCCGGATCTGCTCAAAAATCGCTTCCCAGCCGGCATCGGATACGTCCACCGTAAGTCCTGCCTTCTTTGCCGCTTCGGTGATCAGGTCCACATCGAATCCCGTAATCTTCCCGTCCTTCATGTACTCGAAGGGATTCCAGTTCGCATGGGTCACCACATGCACATGGCCATCAGCCCCGGAAGCGGCCTTCGGCTCTTCCTTTCCACAGCCCGTAAGGACCAGGCACCCTGCCAATACCAGTGCCGCCCCTGCTGCCATCCATTTCTTCATCGCTCTTACCTGCTTTCCTGTAAATTCATGATTTCACTTTTTCATTTCACAAGTATTATACAACGGAAATAGATATGATACAAGTTGTTCGCTAAAAGAATATTTGTCAGATGAAGAATTCATTGTATCGTATCTATGTACGTGCGAACGGACGGAGCATTGAGCCTTCAGCCTTGAGCCTTGAACGGATCAGGCCCTCCGGGCCGAGTGTCATGTGGCTGAGTGACGTGCGGCCATGTGGGGGCTTCTAGCTGCTAGCTGTTAGCAATCAGGAAAGCTGATTCGCCTGCGGCGCTTCCGACACTTACCCCATCCGCGGCTAACGCCGCAGTTGGAATCCCGATGACTCTGCCCCCATATCGTGTAGTTGACTCTGCGGCAGGCTCTCTTCCCAGAAGAGCGCTGTCCACCGGACTGAGAGATGGTGATGGGTTCGGCCCAAAGGGCCTGTCCGCATCTATCTTCTTCCCTCTATCTTCTATCGTCTGACAGCCAGACTGCCCGTCATATGGATGGCTAACTTGATCGATAAAACCCATCAGAATCCCTCTGTCACTGCGTGACATCATTCCGGCCGGGCCCCAAAAGGAAGGTGCTTTTATGTGCAGTTTAAGCACCAACTTGGGCCCGGCTCGAAGGTCCTCTGCAGGACCTTCGCCTTTGGAAAAGGGGGACTAATCATTGGCGGCTGGCGCCGCGGAAAATCAGCCTGCGGCGCCACCTCCTTCCCAAGGAAGGAGGCTAACGGCCAGCGGCTTCGCCGCACTATAGACTGCCACCCCACCCCGTCATCTCGAGCAGTGGTAAGCGCCGGTATGACTGTACCTTCAAGAACCGCTACAGCTACGATGAGTCGAGAGATCTCTCAGATATATGACTATGACGGGACTTTCAAGAAGAATTGAGATTTGAGGAAAGAGAATTGAGGTCCCGCGGCTTCGCCGCCGTTGGAACCCTGATGACTCTACCCCCAAAGTATGAAAATGACTCTACAGTAGGACAGAAACTGATAGGCTCGGCCCGCAGGGCCTGAACACCTGAACCTGGACCTATCCCTGCCCCAGAGCGTGATCTCCTAGATCTATCCTCACCTTGCTTTCCTTCCTGATCAGCTATATTATATAGGAAAGACTATTATAGTCATGCCTATACTAATTATGATTAGTATTATCGAGGACGGTGAATCCTATGTTTATCGGAAGAGAAAATGAACTTTCCGCACTGGAAGAGCGGTATAAAAGGAAGGGATTTGAATTTCCCGTAATCTATGGCCGCCGGCGGGTCGGCAAGACGCGGCTGATCCAGGAATTCATCAAACACAAGCGAGCCATTTATTTCATGGCTACGGAGCAGGGGCTGCATGAACAGCTGGTCAATCTCACATCGGCCATCAAAGAGCAGTTCCCCGATAGACGGACAGAAATGGTCTCCCAGTTCTCCGATTTCGACCATATTTTCTCTTATCTGGCGGACATTGCAAAGAAGGAGAGGCTTATTTTCATCATTGACGAATATCCCTATCTGGCAAAAGCAGCGCCTGAGGTATCATCAATCCTCCAGAAATATATAGACCATGAATGGAAGGACACCCAGCTCTACCTCATTCTCTGCGGTTCTTCCATGAGTTTCATGGAAAGGCAGGTACTGGGATATGAAAGTCCCCTCTATGGACGGCGGACATCCCAGTTTCTGCTCCACCCCCTGCCTTACTATGAAGCCATCCGCTTTTTCCCGGACTGGTCCGATGAAGACAAACTGCTGGCCTACGGTATCGTCGGCGGCATCCCACTCTACCTGCAATACCTTTCCGGATACAGCACCCTGGCCGAGGCAGTACAGGAAGAATTCCTCACAACCTCCGGCCATTTGGGCGAAGAGCCGGCCAACCTCATGCTTCAGGAACTCCGGGAACCGGCCATCTATAACTCCATTCTGGCCGCCATTGCCCATGGTGCCAGCCGCCCCAATGAGATTGCCCAGGCATCGGGGCGGGCAGCCTCCCAGATTACTTTTTACCTGAAAAATCTCATGGACCTGGAAATCGTAACCAAAGTCCAGCCCCTGGAAACAAAGAACACACGAAAAGGGATCTACCGCATCACAGATAACCTCTATCGCTTCTGGTATCGGTTCATCCCGGAATGCGCCTCCCTCATCGCCATGGGGTTGGGCAAACGGGCATGGGATGCCCGGATCCAGCCATTCCTGTCCGACTATTTCGGCCATATTTTTGAAGACATTGCCCTGCAGTATGTAAAAGTCCAGGTGGCTAATGGGGCCATTCCGCAGCTCTATTTCAACTACGGCAGCTGGTGGGGCACCAACCCGGATAAACACAGGGAAGAAGAAATCGACCTCGTCTGTACTAACGATACGGATATTCTATGTGGTGAATGTAAATGGAAAAATGAACCGGTCAATGAATCGGTGCTGAAACTCCTCCATGAAAGAGCAGGACTCATCACAAAAGGAAGAAATCCCCATTACGCCCTCTTTTCTAAATCCGGATTCACGAAAAGCCTTGTGGAAACAGCAGAAAATAATGGCACCCTTCTCGTAGATCTCCCCAAAATCCTGCACCCCGACAGACCCTGAGCAGATCAGGCCCTCCGGGCCGAGTGTCATATGGCTGAGCGGTAAGGGGTGACTGAGGTGGCTGAAGTGACTGAGGTGGCTGAGGGATAACGCCTGGCGGCGAAATGACTCAGGGGGAACGCCTTCGGCGAGGGGGTGGTGGCGGCGCACAAATCATATAGCGCCGCCTTACGATACCTGATTGCAGCTTCGCCGCATTCCCATCAGAATCCCTCTGTCACTCCGTGACATCATTCGGCCGGGCCCTCGCCTTCCCGAGGAAGGAGGCTAACGGCCAGCGGATTCACAGCAACATAGAACACTAACCCCCACTCGTCATCTCGAGCGGGGGCAGCATGCTATATGACTCTGAAGCTCAAAATCGCTACAGCTACGATGAGTCGAGAGATCTCCCTGCTAAATGACTATGACGGGGTTTCAAAGACAGAGTTAGGATTTGAGAGTTGAGGTCCAGCCTGCGGCGCCTGTATGGCTGGCCAGAGTGCGAGCAGATGGGGCTTTGAGCCTTCAGCCTTGAGCCTTGAGCGAATCAGGCCCTCCGGGCCGAGTGTCATGTGACTGAGCGCCGTGTGACCATGTGGGGGCTTCCAGCTGCCAGCTCCTGGCTTTCAGGAAAGCCGGACAGCCTGCGGCGCTTCCGACACTTACCCCATCCGCGGCTAACGCCGCAGTTGGGATCCTGATGACTCTGCCCCATACCGTGTAATTGACTCTGCTCGAGGCTCTCTTCCCAGAAGAGAGCTGTCCACCGGACTGAGAGATGGTGATGGGCTCGGCCCACAGGGCCTGTTCACCTAGACACCAGATCCAGCTGCCAGCCACTGATTCGCCGCAGGCGAATCCGCCCACAGGGCCTGACCGCCTGGCAACCAGATCCAGCTGCCAGCTACTGATCCGCCACAGGCGAATCAGACCTCATCCAACCTGTCCCACTAACTCACCACCCCACCAATTCACCAGCTCACCATTAATCTCTCATGAAAAATTCAATTTCAAGTTGTGAAACAGGGGGTCTCCCGCAATTTTAATATATGGAGGGGCAAATCAGGAGCCCTCTGAAGAGCAGGATATTTTCACAAAAGTATGACCTCTTTCCCAAATCCCGGGTAAGGAAAGGGGCAGAAAAGAAACCATCCTGTTTGCGCAAAGGCTTCTCCTTTCCCCACCCCCTCCCGTCCGGAAGGGAGCGGTAAGCAGGATCCTGCACAGCAAGGCAAAGATTCACACACACGAAAGCACGGAATATCGCCACTACATGTCTCTACACGGAACGGCAGGCTTTGACGACCAATCCTAGAGCAGCGGGGAGCAGAGAGGGAAAGTTTACTTTATCCCACCAATCTTCTCCTTTGCTAATGCGCTGATGCCTGATTCATGGCGGCCTTCGATGCATGAGAGATTCCCGGCAAAAGGTTCCGTGTTTTTGTGGTGTCCGGAACTGTGAAAGAGTTAAGATTTGAGGCCCGGCCTACGTCGCTTCCATCAGCTAATCTCCGTCTGCTTCGCAGCCAGGGGCTGTGAAAAAATGAGAAATCATTTTTATTCACAGCCTCCTTTTTTGTATTCCAGTTAAATATCCATTTATTTTGCTGAAATTGAGTATACTTCCCCCTTTCCCCAGTCATCCCAATTATTTTATTTTATGCTGCTCTTCGCATTCTCATGCGTTTATGGTAATGTTTATTCAGATTTTGGCCTATCGCCATGAGGTAAATCTCTACTTTTACAGGATTCGTACCTCTTCTGACGATTCTCTTGTATCCGTGGTCGTTTTTTATGATTCCAAAAGTACCTTCCGACTGGATGGAACGGTTCATTCTGAGCAGGGCTCCCTGAATACTTTCCAGGTTGGCGATGACTTCTTTATGCATGGAAGTCAGTTCCTGATTAATCTGAACTGTCCGGTTTCTTGGTGTCCTTTTACATTTCTCGGCATAGGGGCATCCGCTACAGTCTTCACACTGGTAAATCTCTTCCTGGCGCCCGTAGTGGTTACCTGGAATCGACTTTCTGTATTGGAGCCTGAATGCCCTGCCGAAGGGGCAGCGCATGATTCCGTTGGCATCAATTGTAAAATTCTCCGCCCGGAATGGGTTATCCCTGTACTTGGCATCGCTTGTCTGTTTCTTAAACATGGGGAATTTCATGAATTTTTTCATGCCATGCTGTTCGCAGTAGATATAGTTGTTAAATGAGCCATATCCCGCATCTGCTACCGGGTATTTCGGATAAAAATGATAGGTCTTATGGAACTTTTCTATCAGGGGAATGAAGCAGTCCATATCTGACCGGCACTGGCTGACATCCAAAACGGCAATATATTCGTCGGCGATGCCAAACTGCACGTTGTATGCAGGAAGAAGCTGGTCATTACCTACATAATCCTTCTTTACCCGCATAAATGTAGCTGAAGGATCAGTTTTCGAGTAGCTGTTTCGATTAGGGCCGCAGATCCTTATCTTTTCTCCATATTCCCTGAGTTTATCCGTATATTGCTTTAGCTTTTCACACATACGCTGGTGTGGAGTCTTGCGATGTCCCGGACCATGGACAAATTCCTTTTCATCCAGATTCCAGAAGCGTTCAAGAGCTTCCAGCTTTTCCTCCAGATAATCCGGAACGTATTCGGTGCTCGTTTCTATTGTTGCTCCTTCTGTTGCCAGCTCGCAGTTAATTTCATTCAGCAGTGACGTAATCTTCTCATACAGGTGATACCGGGATTTTATAGTTGTTTTTTTCCACACCCAGCTGTATTTATTGGCGTTGGCCTCCATTTTGGTGCCATCAATATAAAGATGGTTGAGATCGACGTGGTCTTCCTTGAAGATTTCTGCATTAACCGCATTGAAAATGTCCTCAATACAATTGGCTAGAACTTTGTTGATAAAGTTTGCAAAAGTGCGGTAACTGGGAGCCTGACCGTCTGAGAGGTAAATAAATCGCAGATCTGTACGGCAGGCCTTCTCCAGGCTGCGTAAAGAACAATACCCCAGCATAAATCCGAAAAGCACGAGTTTAAGTAAAATGACCGGATTGTATCCGATGCGGCCTGCAGAGCAGTGGGACTGTACCGGAAGATATTTTCTTAATCCTATAGCCTCCATTAAATGGTCAAATTCAAAAACAGGGTCATCAATTGGCAGATAAGATGCAATAGACAGTGGCAAAAAGCCCTGCCGTGGGGTACAATGATAACTGGTATTTTTGCATTTCATCATAACACTATAATACCACTGAAAAAGGTGTCCGGCTCGCTTGAGTCAGACACCTTTTTTGGCGACTGTTTTAATTCAATTATTTCACAGCCCCCTCCCCTTCCACGGCTTTGTATAATCATTGACTTCCAACCCCAACTCGTCATTTCGAGCGGTGGTAAGCGCCGTGATTACACCACACGCAAGAGCCGCTACAACTTCGAGGAGTCGAGAAATCTTTCTTGCATTCGAGAATACCGGGCTTTTTACGCCCTACCACTAGACATCAGATGGTCGCGCCACTATCAGCTAACCCCCGTCAAATGAGACCGAGATCGAGGTTGGGATACATGACCCACGGTCCCGCCGCCATTGGAACTCTGATGACTCTACCCCCAAGCACGAAATTGACTATGCAGAAGGCCCCTTCCTTGAGAAGGGGCTGCCCATGGGGCTGGGGTTAGCTAATGGAAACAGATGGGCTCGGCCCAAAAGGGCCTGACCGCCTAGCTACTAGATCTAGCTGCCAGCTATTGATTCGCCGCAGGCGAATCAGCCCAAAGGGCCTGTCCCATCTATCGTCTAACAGCCACATCAAAAGCCCACAAACCCCACCGGATTTCCGGCCACGGGCTGTGGGCTTTTTTCTATTTCTTCCTGCTGCATGCAGGTCCCCCATTACCAGTAAGGCGACTCCGCCACGTGTTCGAAGTACTCATAGCTGAACCACTTCGCCTCCGGAGACCAGTCCAGCTTATAGGCAGGCTTCGTCTTCCAGTTGCCGCCATATTCACCGACTCCAAGGAAAAGGCTTCCCTTTCTCACATAGGTACCAGGTGCTGAGTACTGGGGCTTTTCCATGGTATCGCTGTCGATGTAGGTAATCATGGATTTCTTCTTCTCATCGAATCCAAGGAGAAAGGCCCTCCGCCCCTCCTCTTTGTAGCGGATATCATTCACCCCGTAGAAGTACTTTCCCGTATCCACATCCCGGTACTGTTCGATGATATAGTCCGGCGCCGCCTTTGGGGAAGAGGCCTTCACCGAATAGGTCCAGTAGGTATCAAAATTCAGAAGCCAGTTCGGCTTGCTGATAGCCTTCAGGGTATAGTCATTGGCCCCCTCAGAGACGCTCATGAACCGCACCGTCTTCTTTCCTTCCTTGAAGTCCGCAGAATCGACACCGGCATAGGCTCCCTGCACGATAGACTTCTGCACCATCTCAAACCGGCTGGCATCCACCGTCCCAAAGGACAGGGCCGCCAGGACGGCTGCCAAAAGAAGAGCTTTTTTCATAGTCTGCCTCCTATAGATGTTAAGACACAACGTATGGGAAAATGGTATGTCCAAAATATCAGAAAAGATTTGAAAGTTGAGAGTTGAGGTCCAGCGGCTTCGCCGCCGTTGGGACCCTGATGACTCTGCCCCCATATCGTGTAATTGACTCTGCTCGAGGCTCTCTTCCCAGAAGAGAGCTGTCCACCGGACTGAGAGATGGTTATGGGTTTTAAGGCCGCTCTGATGGCTGAGTGTAAGCCATGAATTGTGAAAAGTGGCTGAGGGGTAACGCCTGGCGGCGAAGTGACTCAGGGGAAACGGGCTTCGCCCGAGGGGGTGGTAGCGGCGCACAAATTGTATAGCGCCGCCAATTATATATATTCCTAAGCATGCAGGCCCTTAGAGAAGGGCGCAGGATGGATACGGCGAAGACGCCATTGGAACCCTAATGACTCTACACAAATAACAAGGAAGTGCCTCTACAGTAGGCTCCTTCCTCGGGAAGGAGCTGCCCACGGGGCTGAGGTTAGCTGATGGAAACTGATAGAAATGGCCCAGAGGGCCTGTCCATCTAGACCTAGATCTAGACCTAGCCACTAGATCCAGCTACTAGCCACTGATCCGCCGCAGGCGAATCTGCCCGCAGGGCCTGGCCAGCCACTAGCCACCAGCTCCCCCTCACGCCTTAAACGTCTTTTCCTCCTCGATCATCAGGGCAATCTGTTCCTTCGTCACTTCAAAGTTCACCGGGTCCCCTTCCGTATTGATGTACCGCACCTCATAGGGCGCATCCAGGACCACTTCCTTCGGGAAGCCGAAGTACGTAGCGTCCCGGCTGGTGGGCATCACCTCCACCAGGTCCTTCGGCAGCACGTAGGAGGGGAATATCTTCTTACCATCCTTGATGATGGCCAGGTGCCGCACATTGCCTGCACTCCCGCCGGGGCCGGAGGTATCCCATGTGGTTACCACCCAGAGGATGTCCTGGCTCCCAAGGATTGTATTTTCCAGAGTCGGTGGGATCTGCAGGAGCCTGAGGTCCTCGGTGGAAGAAATGTAGACCGTAGCCGTGTAGGGCGTCACCACCACCACCTGGTTCGCCCCGGAAGAGTCCGGCCGAAGCTCCAGCCCATAATGCCGGGGCGACTCCGGAGCCCCATGCTTCTCGATGGTCTTCCCGAAGTTCCACGCCTCCTGGTAAGTCTCCGGAGTCAGCGTCTTAAACGTCGGCGCCGGCCTGTTCAGCAGATCCAGGGCACCCGCCGACAGCGGCAGAGACAGGGCCACAGCAAGTCCCAAAGCAGTGAGTAACTTTTTCATGATACGTACCTCCTTTACTGAGTTTAGATGTATAACATTTGCTTATTCATTCTGCTGTTTATGTATCCGGCAATTCCTCATATTTCTTTTTCAAACGATCATAAGCCTTGCGATACATTGCCTCTAATGAAGCTATATCATCATTCACTTCATATACCGCTATATCTGCACATTCTTCATTAGTAAAAATCCGATAGTATAGAGTAAACTTTTCAAAATTATCGAGTAAATTCCGTTTAAGCTCGTGATCTGACCAGTTCTCCATTTCCATATAATCTTTCAATGCATCAATGATTCCCGATACTAAAGTTAATAGCCCATTTTCTTTATAGGGAAAGTCATTTTCCAAAATCAACCCCAGTCTGAATTTCTCAGACATATCACCGAAATTATTACCTAATCCATTCAAGTCATAAAGGATGGTCTCGCATAAGTAAGGAAATCCATTCTGCCACTGGTCTTCCTCGCATAAATAGTTACACATATTGAACCGTACGCAGCGATATAAGCCAAAATCTTTTTGCTTATAGTATCGTATTGATTGCTTCTTAAAGAACTTCCATAGAGTGGATTTGAAATTCCGGCCATCGGCACCGTCATCATGAAGCCGTTTATTCATCTCCCAGACTGTTATTCCCCACCTCCCATGGGTGTGGATATAGTCCACATAAGGATTATCGTTCAGCTCCTTTTGACCTTTATCTGTCACCTTGTAATAGCGCACCGGAAACAGGTCTTCCAGTTCAGCAGAAGGCACATTTTCCATAAGGCGACTCATAAGCTCTGCTTTTCTTCCGGAAACCTTTAGTTTTTTCTGTCGAAGAATGTTTTTGATATCCACAACCGTGGTATGTTCGATGGATGACCGCAGGTCCCCAAATGCAAGGAATCCCCTCTCCAGCAAAGAGGAAAGTACGTCTTCCGGCTTGGACACAGAGTACTCGTAGTACCAGAAATGCTGAAACTCATCATGCTTAGTCCGGTTCGAATAGGTATGGGCATAGGAAAGCATCAGTATTTCATGGGGATAAAGCCCTCCTGCTGATGGATAGGACTGGGCAATACGTTTCTCTAAAGGGATAATAGATACACTCCCGCCTTTCTCCATAGTAACCGTAATTTTAAATGAGATTGGTTCCGGTACCGAGGTATTGACCTTTTCGCCAAAATCAGGATCCACTCGTATTACGGTCTTAGGAGGTTGAAATATGTTCTTCAACTTTTGGAACAGCCCCATAAACAGCCCACCTTATTACACAGATTCCTCACCCTGCTGTTTGCTAAATATCCCTGTTTTCCTGCATTAGTTCCCTGTTGACCTGCTCCACAAAATCATATTCTTCCTTTGTATACTCTGTCCTTCGAAAGGCGGAGTATTTTTTAGAAATAATGGTTTCTGCAGCATTGCCAAATCCAATAACCAGCCAGTATATGTCACCATTGACAGGGATTTCCCAGCAGGAATTCACAAACTTTCCTTTATCTATGCGGACTTCAGCCGCCACCAGCTTCCATTTTCGAGCATCAAAGTTTTGGCACCGGTCAATAATATTTTGCGGAATATGACGGTCATGCTGCCGATCCAGGAAATGCCCGGTAAACCGGATTTCTTTGACCGGATCCATGATGTAATGAACCCGTTCAAAGAGAGAGGCAGGGCCTTTATCAGCATAGAACCGACGTTTATCAAACCTTGTTCCCACGAATAACCTCCAGCTGCAGATCAGCCATACCAGTATAGGCTAGCGTCATTTCAGTTCCGGGAAAAGTTCCTTCAGCTTCATTTCTAAGGTTCCCTTTTCTGCATAAGCCAGGGAATTACAGAGACGGATATTATTTTTCTTAATGCGGATCTTATCGCTGAAGCCGAGGATGTAATTCAGACAGATATGATAGATGATTTCCGTTGGAGCCAGTCCATAGACCTGCTTGGCGAAGATGTGGTTCAGTCTTTCTCCGTCATCGGGATAGAGTTTCTTCATACGGGGACTGTTGAAAAGCCGCTTCACTATTTCCGTAATGTACATGCCGGACTTCATGTACAGATCGGCAAAAGTCTTCTTATCATCATCAAAACAGCCGGGGTTCTCCTTTTCAAGGAGGTCTACCATCTTCACCACCACCTTCTTTGGTGTGAAGATCTGATTCGTTTCCTGTGGCGGGATATAGTTGAAAATATCTTCTTTATGGCTTTCATCGAAGTAATTCGCCAAGGCTCTCCGTTTATTCATGAATTCTTTGACTGAATCATTGAATACCACTTCATCGAAGAGATGTCCGTCGAAGTGCTTTTTATGAGCCTCATCTCTGATTTCCCTGCCCTTTTCATCCCGTTCATAATAGTCGCCACCGTCCCGGAGGAAGCGGAATTCATCCAAGGAAATACACTTACCGGTCTGAGCGTTTCTGGTGACTTCTTCAAACACATTGGATGGTACCATATGGTCGAAGTTGGCAAGGGTGGTTTTGTCACTGCCGTAGGCCATGAGGAAAGCCGGGATAGTACGGGCAAATCCTCTCAGATGGTCTCGTACAGAGCTTTCGATATCATTCTTTTCCTTCACCCGTTTATCAGTCTCTACCCGATCCACCACCGTTTCACCGGCCGCATGGATTTCCCGGGTCAGAGTATCCTTCACTTCTTTCTGGAAATCATTCTGGATATCCTGTACCTTCTTCTGATATTCTTCCCGGACTTCCTGCTCCTCTTTCTTGGACTCCACGGTTTTCAGCTTTTCCTTGAGGTCATTCTTTGCCCGGCCAGTCTCGATACGCAGGTTGTCTGCCGCCCGATTAATAGCAGTATCCACTCGATTATTGATAGATTTCTCCAGCTGCTGCCGAGTACGGTTAGACAGGTCGGACTGGTAGGTTTCTTTAGCAGTATCCAAAAGCTGCTTCGATTTTTCATGGAAAGCATCTTTCAGCCTGTCGATTTGCTCCTGCACAGCCTTGGATTTCGGATCCTCCTCATGGGCTATCCGCGCGGTATCAAGGGAATCTACCACATCCTGTATATCGGACTCAGCGTCCTTATAAATCTTATCGCCGAACATGTCATTTGAGGTCCCAATGATATTTTCCTGAGGAATGGATACGTTCCCATCATCATCGATATCGAGACGATCCCCTGTATTTTCGTCCAGATTATCCACCGGTTTTTGCTCTTTGAAAGGCTCCAGTTTATTGATGATATCAATGACCTCTTTAGGAGCTCCGAAGATGTTGCTGATATTCCGGAAAAGGAAATTGGACATGAAGCCCCGCCGTACGACTTCCTGGGATTTGATTCTCCTGGGGATAGAAAGCACCTTGGCTGCATCCAGTTCAATCATTTCCCCATTTTCATCTTCACCGATAACAGGGAAGAAATTCAAGAGTTCCTTTACCCGTTTTTTCCTGGTCTCCGTATCGCCACTGCCACCGGATGTATCCCGGTACAGATCATTGGCAAATTTTTCAAAGGCAATCAGCGTGCGGGCCGGATCGAAGTCGAAGATGTAGGCATTCTGTTTACGGAGGAATTCAGTACCTTCATGGAAACGGCACGGATTCTGGGCACGGAAAGCCGCCTGCATATAGAGGGCCTCACTTTGAATACTGGACAGCATAAGCACAGCCGACCACTCAGGCACAGTAACCCCTGTCGTTAATTGTCCTACAGAGAGAGTAATGGTTTTATCATGAGTTTTGATTGCCTCTTTTACTCGCTGCAGAGCGCTTTCTGTTACTTGGTCATCGTCCTCTCCCCTGCCATCACCGGCAGCAAGAATGATCTCATAATTTCCATTTCCAAAAACCGGGTGTTTTTTCAGCTTTCTTTCCAGCGCTTTCGCAGAAGCTACCCGGTTCAAGAGCCACAAAGTATGTTTCAGTTCCCCACGCAGCTCAGGCGTAGAGAAAGGATATTTCTTTCCTGTAACCAGAGAATCAAGAAATTTATCCACCGCCTCATTATGGATGAAGTATCCCCGATCATCGGTGGCAAAGAATTCATTCAAGTCAAAAGCATATTCTTCCGTCTTGCCATCAATTTCAATGCCCTGATCGATAAGATCGCTCACCATGTCAGACATGCGGTAGGTATACATATTCAGTTTCGGCAGGTTGGCATAGGGATTCTCACTGCCATCCTCCGACTTCCATTCGGCCTTTGCCTTCTGTTCATCGGCATAAGTCCAGTTATAAATGGCATCTTCAGAGAAATCACCGTTGGCAATGGCTTTGAATGGAGTGCCGGAGAGATGAAGTGTATATTTACGAGAAATATGGTCAAAGGCTACATCCGTTTTATAGGTAGCCACCCCTTCATGGGCTTCATCGATGACAAGGATATCCCAATGGAGCCGGGCTACTTCAGTCAATTTATCAAAAGCACCACCAAAGGCCTTTGCTCCCTTCAGGTCCTGCAGCGATACGAACTCTATACACTTCAGAGCATCTCCGGCGTCCAGCATTGCTTTCGTAAAATCATCACGGCTGTACACACCGGGCTTTCCTTTGAGCCCTGCTACCTCAGATACGAAAAGGTAGCCAGACTCCCGCCCCAGGAATTTGCAGTAATCCTCAAACCAGGAATTAGCAATGGCAGGTCTGTTCGTCACTACCAGCACCTTTTCCAGATTCATGGTTTTGCAGAGGTCATAGACTGTAAGAGTCTTCCCAAAGCGAGGTTTGCAGTTGAAAAGGAATTTTCCCCTTTCGTGGGAAAGAAAATAATCTTTCGCTTTGTCCACCGCTTCCTGCTGTTCTTTTCGGAGGGTATAGGGAATCACATGCTGCAGGGATTTACTGAGTCCCCGGTTTTCCCTGAAATCATCAAGCATCCGCTTTGCAGTCTCCGGGTCGATATGGAACCATTCCGGCTTCCTTGTATCCCCTGGCTGCGGTTTCATTCTCGCAATCCCCTGCTCCATAAGGTAGTTATGAAAATCGGTATCTCGAAAAGCATCACCTGAGCCATCGTCATAAATGGCATTCTTCGTCCACTCTAGATTCCAATGGATATTGGCTGTTTGTGTCTGCTGCTTTATTCTCTTTCCAGACTCCTGCTCTGAGCCACCAATTTTGCACCATCCCTCATGATATGTTACTCCAGGCGTCGTGTAGCAATATATAATGGGAATAACCTTTCTGCTGGTATTAATTTGGGGAGATTTCATATCAATGCATCTCCTTTATTGTCTTTTCGATAAACCCAATTTCTGAATCGTTCAGACCATATTTCTTGTAGAGTTCCTCATCCGTCCATGATTTTTGGAAATTCTGAACTGGAACAGCCTTAAAGCTAGACCGACTCAACTGCTGAGTTAGCGCTATTTGTTGAACAAGGAATCGTACAAACTTTGATTTGAGATAATTCATATAGTTAATTGCTTCTAATTCGGTATTAAAAGAGCCTGCAACCATATATGTTTCAGTGCAAATCTCTTTTGGTTTTAACATTTCCATTGTAGATAGGACCCTGAACTGTCCTTGCCTATCAGGTTGGCCTGCATGCTCCGCAGTTAAACGCGATATTATTATTTTCCACTGATCAATCATAGATTGTCCCGCAGTAACATCTTCCCGCTTAAAAGGTCCTCTTCCGCCACTAAAGCGTAAAATTAAATCTCCCTGTTTTTCAGGTTTTACATATGTTCTCAACCCAAACGGTTTTTGAGAACATACTACATTATCCAAAGTCGATTCTTTAAATGAGCTAACTTTTTTTATTATATCTGCAGCTATAGGGTATCTTATAAATGTTTCATTCTCATTTAAGTCACGTAAAGCTCTAGTCGTAGCCCCATTAAAATGATTGGTATAGTTACATTTACCAGTATATTTAGTGTTCCGTACAAAAATACAAACTCCACCTGCAATGTCTACCCCTGTGAAAAGGTCAGCAGAATTTGTATAATCTTCTAAAATAGATATATGCGGATCAGACAACATATCTTTACGGAATTTATCTAGCCCTCTACCCCCCCCCGAGTACCATTTAGCCGGTATAACAAAGCACATGATTTCCGGGTTGATTTTTTTCACTTCTTCCAAAAACTTGTTATATACCGGTATAGCACTGACTCCAGCGCCGCCATCAGATTGTTGGTAGGGTGGATTTCCAATGGCTACATCAAAAAGTGATTTTTTATTCATAAGATGTCTCCCCTTTAGCTCATGAAATTGTTTAGGCCTATCGTCTCTCCAGTCCTGCATTTTACAGGCAGGGGCAATTTTTTCCACTTTTTTATCATATACTACTTCATCTTCAAATAGATTCGGTTCATACACCGCCTTCGGCGGCATCCCAACTGGCACGGTATCCTCGAATCCATCCATCTGCCACAGGTTCCAGGCAATCTTATTGGCTATCTTTTTCAGTAGCGGGAATTCCGGATCCTTCTGCCACCGTTCTCGGTAATAATCAATAAAGGTGAGGAACATATTGATTCGTGCGATAAGCAGGCTGTCTCCCTGGTATTCATAACCATAGACCGATTCAAAGGCACGGATGGTCCACTTCAACCATTCTTCAAAGGTATCTGTGTACTCATTCACCACCCGCAGCTTCCGGTCCAGGATGCCGATCCTCCGGAATGTGGGATTGATCAGTCCTCCGGTGGCCGCATTGTACCGGGATACAAGGAATGGTGCTTCGCCACAGGTGATTTCCAGACGCCGGGAATCGACATAGTGCTTCCAGTTTTTTGACCGTTTCTCCGGAAAGGCGATAGGGTCATCTACCACGTCCCACTGGTGGTCATCGCATTCTATATTGAATACAGTCTTCCGCCCAAACCACTCTTCGTCACAGAAATTATTCATTTCATTGCAAAGCCAGGCAGGCGTAAAGACCTCTGCCTTTTTTTTCGTCCGAGTCTGTTGATCCTGCAGGGATTTCAGTATTCGCGGCTTAATAAGGTCCGGCGCATTGAGCAGCCTAGGAACCGTGATTTCCTGTTTATCAAAAAATCCTTCCCCATAATCCGCATAGGTATCGGTGGCCCAGATGATATTCCGTTTTGTCGTCTTGTCCTGAAGCAGTATGGGCAGCACCGCCCGCACCAAAGGATCCGTCACATCAATGAGTTTATCCACTGTATACTCCTGAAAATAAAAATTTTGAAATAATCTATAAAAATTATACTACCAGCCAATCCTAAAAACTATTGGCCTATTCGATTTCGTTAGCCAATTGCATCAGCTTCACCTTAAATTCACCATCACTGTCCTCAGCCTCCAGTTTCAGCCGGTCAGCCAGCTTCTTTTCATTGGAAAGGACTACATACACCGACCGGTCCTTCCAGGAGAAGCAGTACTGCCGACGGAGATCATCGAAGTCGGAGATGGTGACTTCAATGCCAAGGGAGACGGCTTTGTTTATCAGATTATTCATCTACCATTCCTCAATCTATTATAGTTATTAAAAAGTCATTTTTTGTCATTGACTTTCATAAGAGTTGTAATGCTGCAACTATCGATAACAGCTGTCATTACTTTCATTATACCCTACGGAAAGACCGCTTGACTTCGTATGCCGGATTAGCATACAAAAACAAAAAAGGATTACCTGAATTAGATAATCCTTTACTTATGTGAATTTTGGACCTTGAGCTGGACAGGCCATTTCACATCACCATACCTCAGTCCGGTGGACAGCTCTCTTCCGGGAAGAGAGCCTGCTGTGGAGTCATTTGCACGTTTTGGAATCAGAGTCATTAGGACTCCATCTGCGGCCCTGCCACCATTCCACCAACGGCCCCCGTTGCGTCAGAACCCATAACCCAACGGCACCATTCACACGCCCCTGAGCCACATAAGCGCCGCAGGCGGACCACCTAGATCTAGACCTAGATCTAGGTCTCAATCTTTCTTGTAATACCATGTCTGATAACCGTCTGCGCGAAGCACCAGTCCCGGCATCCATTCCGGCATCTCCGACATGGTCTCTGTAATCTCATAGACTGGCGTTTCTTCTGTGCACTCAATAATCAGTTCATCGTGCACGTGGCCACAGATGTACCGTTCCTGCAAATTCTTCATAGCATGGCAGAGGATGTCCCGGGAAACGGCCTGGATGATGTTTTCTACGAACTTGGGGCCGTAGGACTCGATAGGTTCCCATTTCTTTGTGGCTCCTACGCCCATGTAGGTGATCACTTTATAGCCTTTCTCTCCCATCTTCATGGCGGCCCCCACGTAGGCGAGTCTCCTGCCCGAGGGAAGTTCGATGAAGAGGACGCCCTTCTGCATAAAGGTGGTGAGGGTCCCTACTCTCATGATCCGGTGGTTCTCGATAGCCTCTTTCACTGCCCAGTCCACTTTCCACCAGAAATCCACGATGTGGGGGTTTGTTGTTCGCCAGGATGTGACCAATGGCTTTAGTTCTTCCTGTGTGAGCCCCATGTCCAGGGCCCCCATGGCTTTCAGGGCTCCTTCTCCGCCGCCGTAGCCCAGGGCGAGCTCTGCGATTTTCCCTTTCTGTCGGAGATCCCCGTGGATACCGTGCTTCACGACGAGCACATGGAACATGGCAGAGGCACTGGCGGCGTAGATGTCACCGTCTTTCGCGGAAACTTCCATCCGCTAACGCTTAATGTAACTATAAAAGGGCGCACTCGAAAGCAAATAGAAACAGTCTGCCTTTCCACCCACGCAAAAAACAGAAAAGCATCCGGAAGGGCACCAGGTAAATGCAACCGGTGAATCGGCGTCCGCGCCTTGGCAGTCTGCACCGGATTTGTGGTCTCGATAAAACTGGTATCGGTCATCACCCATACCCGTTCGGACCTCTCCGCTCAGTGTTGCTCGGAACCCTCGTCAAGGGAGGCAAGTCCTGTGACTGCGCTTCCATACTGCTTTTCTGTTTTTGTTTTTCCTGTTTTTTCTTTCCTTCATTCCCGTCCGGACGGATTCTTTGGGAAAGGAGGGGATCCTGAAAGGGAAATTTCCGGGTCCCTTAGGCATCCCCGCTTCCTTCTGTACCATGGATGGAAGGAAACATTTGGAAAACCTTCGGACCTCTCATGAGATCTTTCATTCACTCCTCTGCTACTAATATCGTAAAAAGCTGTCTTCAGTCACCCCTTCTTTTCTCATAATATTGTTGGAGTAACTGGCCAATGGCTGGTAACAGATCGAGACCGAGGGGATTCGCCTGCAGCGAATCAGTAGCTAGTGGCTAGATCTAGTAGCTAGGTGGACAGGCCCTGTGGGCCATTTCCATCAGTTTCCATCAGCTAACCTCAGCCCCGTGGACAGCGTCAATTGATAAAAGGAAGGCGCTTTAATGTGCAGTAAAAGCGCCAACTTACAATTGACTCGGAGGTTCTCTGCAGAACCTCCACCTTCCGAGGAAGGGGCCTCGTGCTGAGACATTTGTATGTTTTGGGGTCAGAGTCTTTAGGAGCCCAACTGCGGCAAAGCTGCTATTCGTTAGCCTCCTTCCTTGGGAAGGAGGTGGCGCCGCCAGGCGACGGAGGTTAGCTGATGGATGCGCCGCAGGCTAATTTTATGCGGCGCCAGCCGCGAATGGTTAGTCCCCCTTTTCCAAAGGGGGATGTCACGAAGTGACAGAGGGATTCTGACGGGCCCTGCGGGCCGGATCCATCACCATCTCTCAGCCCGGTGGGCAGCTCTCTTCTGGGAAGAGAGCCTACTGCAGTGTCAATTGCACGTTATTTGTGTAGAGTCTTCAGGATCCCAACAGCGGCTTTGCCGCAAATCGTTAGCCTCCTTCCTTGGGAAGGAGGTGGCTGCGAAGCAGACGGAGGTTAGCTGATGGATGCGCCGCAGGCTGATTCTCCGCGGCGCCAGCCGCCAATGATTAGTCCCCCTTTTCCAAAGGGGGATGTCACGCAGTGACAGAGGGATTCTGATGGGCCCTGCGGGCCGAATCCATCACCATCTCTCAGCCTCGTGTATTGTCAACTTCGCGTCACATGGTCAGAGTCTTTAGGTTTCGCCTGCGGCGCTTTCCATCGGAATCCCTCACCCCGTTGGGGAGCTCCCTTTGGGAAAGGGAGCCTACTGTAGTGTCACTTGCACGTTATTTGTACAGAGTCTTTAGGACTCCAACTGCGGCTTCGCCGCGAATCGTGAGCCTCCTTCCTCGGAAGGCGAGGCTCCTGCAGAGGATCCTCGAGCCGGGCCCAAGTTGGTACTTATACTGCACATAAAAGTACCTTCCTTTCGGGGCCCGGCCGTCGGTGGCTGCGAAGCAGACGGAGGTTAGCTGAGGGATGCGCCGCAGGCTATGGGTTAGTCCCCCTTTTCCAAAGGGGGATGTCACGCAGTGACAGAGGGATTCTGATGGATCTGCGGCGAAGCCGCTGGACCTCAAATCTCAACTCTTCTACAAAGCCGTCATAGTCGTATATCTGAGAGATCTCTCGACTCATCGAAGCTGTAGCGATTTTTAACGGTGCAGACACAACGGCGCTTACCACCGCTCGAGATGACGAGTTATGGTTAATGGGATACAGTCAAAACCACGATATTGAGATTTCCATATGCGGCGAAGCCGCAGTCAGGCATCACAAGGCGGCGCTATACAATTCGTGCGCCTCCACCTTTGCGGCGGAGCCGCGGAACGGTCTGGCTCAAGGCTCAAGGCTGAAGGCTCAATGCTTCATCCGTTCGCACGCCGCCCAATCGCATAATAAAAAACCGTGAACATTCGAGTTCACGGTTTTTTTCTCACATCCACGCTATGGGACGTAGGCCCGGATGGCGTGGCCTATGATGGAGAGGTGCATGTCTGTCAGGAGGGACAGACGGATGGGGAGGACTCTTCTTGTTTCTGCGAAGATGTCCACTTCCCCTTCTTTCCTGTCCTGGATCAGGGCGGAGAGCTTTTCTTCGGTCTCCGTGAGGAGGGCCAGCAGTTCTTCGGCCTGTTTTATATTTCTATGGAGGGCAGCGGAGTAGGTGGATACAGCCACCGCCGGTACGGCAGCCGGTTCTCTTCCGGTGAAGAAAGAGAGGATGGATGCCAGGGTGATGACCGGCTTTCCTGCCAGTTCCCGTTCCACGTAGAGGAGGCGGAGCACCATGAGGAAAGCAGAGCAGCCTACGCCGAAGTCAAGGCCCAACCAGTAGGAGTCGGCGCCCAGGGCGGTGTGGCTGTCCAGGAAGAGGCTCATGGGGAAGCAGCCGCCCCAGTAGGCAATGACCATGAGGATGAAGGAAATCCTTGTGTCCTTCAGTCCCCGAAGGATGCCCTGGATGGGGGTGGAAATGGCATCAAAGAGCTGCCATCCTGCGCTGTAGATGAGGAACTGGCCGGCAATCATGGCCACTGCCGCGTCGTCGGTGTAGACGGAGCCGATGTGGCTCCGGAACAGTACGGTGAAAGAGGCGGTGATAGCAGCTCCTGTGAGGGCTACCAGGAATCCCGCTTTCTTATACCGTTTCGCCATGTCCATATCCCCGGCGCCAACGGCGGTGGCAATGAGGATGGTGAGGGCCATGGAGCAGGATACCGGCAGCATGTACACGAGGCTGGCAAAGTTGTCGGCAATCTGGTAAGCCGCCAGGGCATCGGTGCCATAGCGGGACAGGAATACGATGATGAGACTGAAAAGGCTCATTTCCATGAAAATGGAAAGGCCGCTGGGAATGCCTACGACAAGGTATTCCTTCAGGTCCGCCGGACGGATGGTGAGGCGGGTGAAGATTTCATGGCCCTTCAGTTCCTTCGTCTTCAGGACCACCAGAAGGAAGAGACCCAGAAGAACGCCGTAGGTCATCATGGTGGCAAGGCCTGCGCCGATACCGCCGAGGGCCGGCATGCCGCCGTGACCGTATATGAAGAGGTAGTTCAGCACCCCATTCACCGGAGGCGCCATGAGAAAGAGCTTCATGGAAATGGAGGTGGATCCCGCGGTGTCCGTGAGGCAGCGGAGCGGGATAATGAGGCCCAGGAAGAAGACCACGCCAATCATGGTCATCAGATAGTACCGGGCGATGTAAGATACCGACGGCTCCAGTGCCAGAGAGGTGAGGAGGTCATCGATGAAGAGGAAATAGGCCGCTCCGAAGAGGAGGGAAATGAAAAGGCCGATGGCTCCTCCGCATCTCACGATGAAGGGAAGGGCGTCCCTGTCTTTTTTCCCGATAAGCTGGGCCATGAGGGGGGTGCCGGCCATGAGAAGGCCGATGATGGAGGCCAGGAGCGGATAAAAGAGGCCCGCTCCCACCGATACGCCGGCCAGGTCGTCGGCGCCGGCGTGTCCCGCCATGGTGGTATTAATAAAAGTCACTCCCGCCGTGGATACCTGGGCCACCAGGATCGGTATCATGACGGACAATAACTTATGGATATCTTTTTTCACGAAAAACATACAATTCACTCTCCAAAGAAATCAAAAAAAGACGCCTCGCGGCGTCCCATTCCTATGAGATAATGAATTTTACCCGTTTCCGGAGCCACTTCAAAAAAGCTCCGGGAAAAAGAGTCTTCACATGCTTGCCGCGCGGGGTTTCCCCCACGCTTTCAGGCCATGGAGGAAACCTGGTATCCCGTGACAGATACCCCGTCATTCAGTTCTGCTGCATTCAAAAAGCCAGATGCAACCCATCCTCCTGCCCCGATGAAGCCTTTGAAGAAAGAAGCAAAGGGAGAAAGAATGCGCTTGAAATTGAAGTTCACCCGAGAGGGCACGAGAAGATTGGCGCCTTCCACGTAGAAAGCAGCCATGGCAAAGAGCAGGTACATGCTCCCGTACATCTCCAGGTCCATCAGTTCTTCGATAACCATCATTCTTCCTCCTTTCTTCTGTATAATTTCAGTAGGAATTTCGGATTCCTATGATATAATTTGAATAAACAAACCGCTAATCATACTGATTTCGCAATTTGAATTTTTTTGCTAATGGTATTTTTAATACCTACATATAGTATACTCCTATACCAAGAAAAAAGCAAATGTGTCGATATGAATGTGGGCGGCTGTAAGACACAAAGAGCCGATTGACTCTTCGACCAATAGGTAGGAGTGAGGAGTGAGGAGTGAGGAGTGAGGAGTGAGGAGTGAGGAGTGGTGGTGCGGCGCACAATTCATATAGCGCCGCGAATTTATAGATTTTCCACTTTTATTTGCATGATTACGATCATAGTCACCAGCCTTGAGCCTTGAGCCTTTAGCCTTGGGCCTTGAGCTGGACAGCCGCTTCGCGGCAAATACACCCCCTTGCCCGCTACGCGGGACTTCCCACACGGGGAAGCGTGTCACTGGATTCTCAGTCGCCTACGGCTTCCTGCGAATCCAGTTCCCTTGCCACCCCGGAGGGGGCAGCAAGTCTTGGCTCCCCCACCGGGGTGGCAGCGAACATGATTTGAAGGAGCGAAGCGACGCTCAAATCATCGTGAGTCGCTTTCCCGTAGGGTGAGCTGCCGAAGGCTGAGGGGGTGCATTTGCGTCGAAGACGCTGACCGGCTCAATGCTCAATGCTCAAGGCTCAAAGCTAAAGGCTATGACTCTAAACATCAGCATGCCAAACCACCTGTCTCAACAGCTCGACAAACTGAAATATCGCTACATCCCCATTTCCTTTCTACACTCACAGGAGGTCCCTTTTATGAAGCACTTGAAAATCGCCTATTCCGACAGGGCTCTTGAAATTTTCGGACAAATCACCGGCCGCGAGGCAGCAGGTGTCAATCATACGGACTTCACTGACGTGGGAGCCGTGGTCATCACCGATACGGACACCGATGTACTGGGCAAGGATATGATTTTTGCTTTCAAAATCCCGGTACTCCTTATCCGCACAAAGGAAGGCCCCGTGGCGGACGAATTTCTTCATAAGGTCTATCGGGTCATGGACCTGAACGGCACGGACCACGATTTCTACGTCCGCCAGATCGAAAGCGCCGCAGCCCATTACGAAGAGGCCCTGCTGCCGCCCTTCTTCAGGGACCTGGAAAAATACGTGGAGAACGGATACTCCCAGTTTGACTGCCCAGGCCACCAGGGCGGCGCCTTCTTCCGCAAGCACCCGGCAGGCCGCGCTTTCTACGATTTCTTCGGTGAAAATACATTCCGCGCCGACCTCTGCAACGCCGATGTGGCCATGGGGGATCTCCTCATCCATGAAGGTCCGGCTCTCGCAGCCCAGAAGCATGCAGCCCGGGTATACAACGCCGACAAGACCTACTTCGTACTGAACGGCACCTCCACTTCCAATAAGGTGGTCCTGAACGCCGTCCTCACTCCCGGCGACATCGTACTCTTCGACCGGAACAACCATAAATCCATCGACCACGGCGCCCTGGTACTGGCCGGTGCCACCCCGGTGTATCTGGAAACCGAACGGAATGCCTTCGGCTCCATCGGCGGTATCCCGGAACAGTGCTTCCATGAAGAATACATCCGCAAGCTGATAGCAGAAAAGGATCCGGAAAAGGCAAAGGCAAAACGGCCGGTCCGCCTCGCTGTCATCCAGCTGGGTACCTATGACGGCACAATCTGCAATGCCCGCCAGGTGGTGGACAAGATCGGCCATCTCTGCGATTACATTTTCTTCGACTCCGCATGGGTAGGCTATGAACAGTTCATCCCCATGATGAAAGACTGCAGCCCCCTGCTTCTCGATCTGGGACCTGAAGATCCCGGCATCTTCGTGACCCAGTCCGTCCATAAACAGCAGGCAGGCTTCTCCATGACCTCCCAGATCCATAAGAAAGACTCCCACATCAAGGGACAGGACCGCTACGTACCTCACAAGAGAGTCAATAACGCCTTCATGATGCACGCCTCCACATCCCCCCTGTACCAGCTTTTCGCAGCGCTGGACGTGAATGCAAAGATCCATGAAGGAGCGGCAGGCCGTAAATTGTGGATGGATGCAGTGAAACTGGTCATTGAAACGAGGAAACAGGTCCTCAAAAGCTGCCACTACATCCGTCCTCTCGTACCGCCCACGGTATACGGCAAGAAGTGGGAAGAGGGGGACACGGAAAAAATGGCCAACGATATTAACTACTGGGCCTTCGAACCGGGTGCCAAATGGCATGGCTTCGACGGCTACGGCAAAGGCCAGTACTTCATCGATCCCATGAAGCTGCAGTTCGTCACCGCCGGCATTGATGTAGAAAACGGTGGCTACGAAGACTTCGGTATCCCCGGAAACATCCTGGCAGGCTTTCTCCGTGAAAACGGCATTATCCCGGAAAAGAACGACCTGAACGACATTCTCTTCCTCATGACCCCCGCAGAAAGCGAAACAAAGATGAACGATCTGGTGGCAAAACTCATCCGCTTCGAACAGCTCATCGATGAAGATGCTCCCATGGCAGAAGTACTCCCCACCATTTACAAAGCCTACGAAGATAAGTACAGAGGATATACCATCCGCCAGCTCTGCCAGGAAATGCACGATTTCTACAAGGACCGCAAGGTATCTACCCTCCAGAAGCAGCTCTTCCTGAAGGATTACTTCTCGAAATACGCCATGAATCCCCAGGATGCGCAGTACGAATTCATGCGGGGCCACGGCGAACTGGTGGACCTGGCTGACGCCGAAGGCCGCATAGCTCTCGAAGGGGCCCTCCCCTATCCGCCGGGCGTCCTCTGCGTGCACCCCGGTGAAAAATGGTCTCACACCGCAGTGACCTACTTTTTGGACCTGGTAGAAGGCATCAACCAGCTCCCCGGTTTCGCTCCGGAAATCCAGGGCGTCTATGTACAGGACGGGAACGACAGCAAGAAACATGCCTACGGCTATGTACTGAAGAAGGAATTTGAGAAGTAAAGAGTATTGCCAATTTCAGTTTGTCGAGCTGTTGGGGTTGGCGCTGATGGGTAGAGTCATTCGTGCGGAGCTTCTAGCTGCTAGCTCCTAGCTTCTAGGAAAGATCAACAGCCTACGGCACGAATGACTGACGGGAATACCGAGTGGAAGCGCCGCAGGCGGATCATCTTTCCTGGCTGCTAGCCGCTAGAAGCTAGGAGCTCCATGCGAGTGACTCTATCCGCAAGCATGCCAACCGCCAACCCCCATCAGCTCGTCAAACCGCAATTTATCGAGCTCCGGACCGTCTATAAAAAAATGCGGCGCTCTATGAATTGTGCGCCGCCACATTCACTCCTCACTCCTAACTCCTAACTCCTCACTCCTTCTTCCACTCCTCCACCATCCGGTCTACGCCGGCCATGACGAAGGTTTCTATCATATCCGTTTCTTCCCGCAGTTTCTTTTCTTCCTTTCCCGAAATGCCGTAGAAGAGATGGCCCAGCTGGTGATGGCTGGATAGGAGGAAAATGAGGAACGGGGAAATGGCGGCCAGGAAGCACTGGGATACCCGGCGGTCTTCGGCGGGAAGGCCCATGTATTCTGCCAGCACCGACAGTACGGGAGTCAGCTTTTCCCGGATCGTATGGTCCGCGTATTCCATGAAAATGGTAGAGGGATTCACCATTTCCCGGATGGATACCTGTATCTGCCAGCTGTCGGAGAAGAAGGCCTCTTCCACGTACATATCCATGAACTTCAGGAGCTTTTCCCTGGCCGTAATGGGCGCCTTCACCACACCAAGGATGGTGGGCAGGGGCATAATGTGTTCGCACACGTTTTCCAGTACCGCCCGGTACAGCCCTTCCCGGCTGCCGAAGTGGTAGTTCACGGAGGCCAGGTTCACCCCCGCCAGCCGGCAGATTTCCTTGCTGGTGGTCCGGTCATAGCCCTGGGCAGCAATAAGGCGTCCGGCACATTCTATTAATTTTTCTTTCGTCTCTTCCCCATCTTCCCGGGAAGATTTTTTTATGCTGTAAGCCATGGAAAGCCTCCTTGAAACGGATGTGAGAAAAGTAAAAAGCAAGATGTGGCCTGAGGAAATAAGTGAGAAGTGAGGAGTGAGGAGTGGCGGTGCGCCGCTTCAAGATTATAGGGCGGCGCTATTTTATATGGGACGATTTCGCCGCGATATTTCAGTTTATCGAGCTAATGGGGCGACGCTGGTGGGTAGAGTCATTCGGGCGGGGGCTTCTAGCTGCTAGCTCCTAGCTTCTAGGAAAGCTGGCCAGCCTACAGCACGAATGACTGACGGGAATACCGGGCGGAAGCGCCGCAGGCGGATCAGCCTTCCTAACAGCTAGCCGCTAGAAGCTAGAAGCTCCATGCGAGTGACTCTATCCGCAACCATGCCAAACCGTTCGTTCCAACAGCTCTACAAACCGCAATTGGCAGGGGCGGCGAAAATTTATAAAACTCGCGGCGCTATATAATTTGCGCGCCGCCACATTCACTCCTCACTCCTAACTCCTCACTCCTCACTAATAGCCCTACTGCTGCCAGACGGTGTGGCTCACCATTTTCTCAGCTCATATGGTGCCTGAACAGATACGCCGCCACGGTGAGGGTGACCAGGGATATGAGAGCCAGGGGAATGAAATTCATAGCCAGCTGGCTGAAGGTGAGACCTTCGAGATAAATGCGGCGGATGAGCTCCAGGGCGAAACGGAGGGGATCCGCGTAGGTGATGGTCTGCAGGAAGGCCGGCATATTTCTCACCGGCGTAATGATGCCGGACAGGAGGGCCATAGGAATCATGAGGACGATGACGTACACCAGCACCTGCTGCATGTTTTTGGAAATAGAGGATACGATGAGTCCGCAGCCCGTGGAGCTCAGAAGGTAGAAGAAGAGAGCCAGGTAAAAGGTAGCCAGGGACCCGGCGAAGGGAACCTGGAACCAGAAGTAGCTGATGCAGAGAAGGATGGTGCACTGCACGAATCCCACCAGCATCGGCGGCACTGCCTTGCCGATGAGGATCACCGCCGGAGACACCGGAGCCACCAGGAGCTGCTCAAATGTCCCCTCTTCCCGTTCCCGGGCCACCGAAAGGCCGGCCAGGAGGAAGACCTGGGCAAAAGACAGGAGGCCGATGATACCGGGGAGGAAGAACCACCGGGTAATCTGGTTTGGATTGAACCAGGTCCTTGTCTCCAGGGTTACCGGACTTTCCCGGCCTGCCAGGTCCAGGTTGTACCGGCTCACGATGTGGCTGGCGTAACTGGCGGCAAGACCGGCGATCATGGTATTTCTTCCGTCCGTAATAATCTGTACCGGCGCCGTGTCTCCCTGATCCAGACGTTTCTGGAAATCCTGGGGAATGGTGATGGCCATCACCGCATCTCCCCGGGTAATGTAGGTCCCGATTTCATCGGGCGACGACAGGTGGGCCACCGGATGGAAGAGGCCGGTGCCGTCGAACCGGGAAAGGAGTTCGCTGGAGGCTTTACTGTGGCTCAAGTCCACCGCCACGTAAGGCGCGTCTTCCAGGTTGTAGTTGGCAGCGTAGCCGAAGAGGAAGCCCAGCACGATGGCGGGAATGACAACGATGCGGCGGGTGGCGGGGTCCTTCCAGATGTTAAAGATTTCCTTCCGGCAGATTACGATGAGCTGCTGGAGGAAGAGTTCAAATTCTCCCATTCATTCCACCTTCTTTCTGGTCATGCCAAAGGCGGAGCCCACGAAGAAGAGGGCGTAAAGCATGAGGATGCCTCCCTGCTCCAGGAGCATGCCCATATCCGTGCCCGACAGGAAGAGGGACCGGATGCAGACGAGGTAATGGCTGAAGGGAAGCACCTGGCCCACCCCCTGCACGAAGAGGGGCGTAGAGCGAAGGTCAAAGATGAACCCCGACAGCACGAGGCAGGGCAGGAAACTGATGAGGAGGGACAGCTGGCAGGCAAGGAACTGTTTCTTCGTAATGGCGGAAATGACGAGGCCCATGCCCAATGCCACCAAGAGGTACACCATGGAAATGAGAATCACCGCGATGAGGGACCCTTCTATGGGCACTTCGAAGAGGAACCGGGACAGCACGAGGCAGATGCCCATGCCCAGGAGGGCCACGCAGAAGTAAGGCACCATCTTCGCCAGCACCAGTTCCATGGGCTTCACCGGCGTCACGAACAGGGACTCAAAGGTGCCCCGCTCCCATTCCCGGGCCATGACCACGGAGGTCAGCATAACGCCTACAATGGTCATGATGAGCATGATGAGGCCGGGGATGAAGAACCAGGTACTGGAATTGGCATCGTTGAACCACATGCGGGAAGCCACGGTGATGCCCCCGTTTCCGGCGAGCCCCTTCTTCATGAGCCAGGTGGAAATGGAACTTTCCACGTAGGATTTCGTACTCATGGCGGTGGCCGTTTCCACACCGTCCAGGATGACCTGCACCTTCGCCCGCCCTTCATAGAGGGACGTGGAGAAGTCAGGAGGAATATCGATAATGACGTTCACCTTCCGGTCGATGAGCATTTGCTCCGCCTCGGACTGGCTGGTGACATAGGTGGGAGAGAAATAATCGGAGCCATTGAGAAAGCTCACGGCGTCCTGGGCAAGGGGTGACGTATCTTCCAGCACCACCGCCGACGGCACGTTCTTCACGTCCAGGGAAATGCCGTAGCCGATGATGAGGATGAGGATAATGGGCAGCACGATACCGAGAAGCAGGGAACTGGAGTCCCGGAAGAGCTGGAGAAATTCTTTATGGATCAGCGCTTTCATGCGCCGCAGGAATCCTTCCATCACGCACCTTCTCCTTTCTGCCTTGCCCTTTCTACAATGGCAATAAATATATCATCCATATCGGCCTTCGGCTTTCCCAGTTCCTTCCGGATGTCCGAAGGACTGCCGATGGCCAGGAGGTGGCCATTATCCTGGATCATGAAGCGGTCGCAGTACTCTGCCTCTTCCATGAAGTGGGTGGTAATGATGATGGTGGTGCCGAGGGCCGCCAGCGTCGTAATCTGACGCCAGAAATTCCGCCGGGCCAGGGGATCGATGCCGGAAGTCGGTTCATCGAGGAAGAGAATCTTCGGTTCATGGAGGAGGGCGCAGGCCATGGAAAGCCGCTGCTTGTAGCCGCCGGGCAAGTCCCCCGCCTTCTGGTCCATGCGGTCGGTGAGGTAAAATTCTTCCGACAGTTCGTGGATCCGCTCCTTCAGCCGCTTTGGGGGAAGGCCGTAAATGCCGCCGTAGAACTCCATATTTTCAATGACCGTCATATTGCTGTAAAGAGAAAATTTCTGGGCCACGTAGCCGATATTCGCCCGGGCCCGGGTCCTCGCCTTCCGGAGGTCCACTCCCGCCACCGACAGGAATCCGCTTGTCTCCGGCAGGAGGCCGCAGAGCATTTTGAAGGTGGTGGTCTTTCCGGCGCCGTTCGGCCCCAGGAGGCCAAAGATTTCTCCCTTGTGCACTTCGAAGGACGTATTGGCCACCGCCGTGAAATCGCCGAATTTCTTCACCAGGTTCTTCACCTGGATATTGACTTCCGTCGACGGCTTGCTGCCCTTGTCCAGGGCTTTTTTGCTTTCTTCCGTAGGCGGCAGGATGCCCTTTTCCGCCTTCCGGAGAAGGATCATGAAACCGTCTTCCAGCTGCGGCGGCGCCGGGCGCACTTCCATATGGTGGGCAGTAAGGTAGGGCACCGGGTCTTTTCCTTTCGTAATAAAGTGGACTTCCCCGCCCCGGGGCACCGCATCCACCACGTGGTCCATGTCGTCCAGGAGGTGGGCCTGGAGAATCCTCGTGGGCACCCCCTCTTCCGGAGATACCGTGAAACAGCGGTCCGCCGCGATGCGGCGCAGATCCTCCGGACTCCCGTCGGCCAGCACATGGCCCTCGTGGAGCACGTAAACTTCGGATGCCATTTCCGCTTCGTTCATGTAGGCTGTACTAACAAAGACCGTCAGGTCCTCATCCTTCACGAACTGCCTGATGATTTCCCAGAGCTCCCGCCGGGACAGGGGATCCACCCCCACCGTCGGTTCATCGAGGAGCAGGAGGTCCGGCGAACGGACGAGGGTGCAGGCGAGGCCCAGCTTCTGCTTCATGCCGCCGGAAAGCTTGCCGGCAAAGCGGCCGGTGAACCGTTCGAGGCCCATCATTTCCAGAAGCTTCTTGTACCGGGCAGGCCTTGTCTCCTTCGGTACCCCGTGGAGGTCGGCGTAGAGGTCCATATTTTCCTGGACCGTGAGATCTTCATAGAGGCCGAACTTCTGGGGCATGTAGGAAATGCGGCTCTGGATTTCTTCAGCGTCCTTCACGCTGTCTTTGCCCAGCACCGTGAGGCTGCCATCTGTAGGATCCATGAGCCCCGCAATGAGGCGCATGAGGGTGGTCTTTCCAGCGCCATCGGGGCCGATGACTGCCGTGAGCTGTCCCCTCTTCACAGAAAGGTCGATATGGTCCAGGGCGGTAATGGTACGGCCTCCGCCCAAATGGAAGGATTTATGCAGTTTTTCCGCTCGAATCACTTCGTCCAATGTTGTCATCCTTTCTGAAAATATGCATGATAACGGTTCGAGTCACCAGAGCAGGGCATTGAGCCTTTAGCCTTGGGCCTTGAGCTGGCCAGCCGCTATGCGGCAAGTGCCATATGGCTAAGCGGCGTGCGACCATGCGGGGCTTTTAGCTGTTAGCTTCTAGCTCTTATGAAATGACCTTTGTCAAGACCCCAAGCATGCCAAATATTCTTGCCAATAAGACTAGTTGCAAGATGTAATGGAATTAAATCGGTTTGGGAAAATTTGAACTTTACATGGAGCGGCTCATGTGATAGCCTGCTTCCTCTATGGCCATATTTTTTCGGCCCCTTGGCTTGGAAATCACATGAGCAGGGGCTCCATGTCAAGTTCAAATTGGTATGCGGGTTCCAGGCAATAGCTGCCTGAACAACATGGAGGAAGAGCTTTGCAGATTATTCCGGGGCTTGATCAGTCTCTTATACGTGGATTAACAGGTCAATGATTTCGCCGCGGGTTCCTTCAATCTTTTATTTGGAATCATGCCTATGCATGTCCTGCAAAGCTAGCACTAGGATAACCCAGCCTCTCTTAACTCAAAGCTCTCCCTTAATATTGTCCAAACCGCTATTCACCTTTTAATCATCTCCCTTCGGCTGTATTTTTATGCTTGCTGTCTAACTCAGAGAACTATGCGTGCGATGTCAAGCTTTTTTACGAATAACGTCAGCAGTGTGTCCAGTCATCATTCCCCAAATAAAGCCACTGAATTCCCGGGCAACGGCAGTAGCAGCAACATTACTGTTTTTCCCTTTCATAATCTTGTCTCTGAACCTTACGCGAAGTCTTCTGTTTGCTTTGTCCGCATAATGAATATCTGATGCACAGCATCCTTCCTGCCGTTTTCTCAAAGCCCTGCTCTTGTATCCGGGCCGCCCCCGTGAAAAGCCGGACCAGACTGCTTCAATCAGCTTCTTCCTCAAAACAATATTTCCGGCTTTTGAAATGCTGCCATAGTTGCCATCTTCATTACTGGAGTGTTCAGTTGGGGTAAGTCCCAAAAAGGACGCAAAATGGCCTGCTGTAGGAAAGCGCTTGAAATCGCCAATAGTTACAATTAAACGAAGTGCAAAGCCATATTCTATTCCAAGGAAACAGCGCAGTTTATTGACATTAGCTGCATACTTTTTCTGCATTGCAAATGACTTAATCCTGACATCCAGATCTTCCAGCTTCTGCTGGAGGGTAAGCAGAGTTGTCATATACTCACTCAATGTTTCCTTATTCAATTCGCTCAGCGGGAGACTCATAATCCAATTCACATGTTTTTGGGTCCAGGTAGCTCCCTGGTTATAATGGAATCCCATCTGGTGCACAAAAGCAGTTATCCGCTGTTTAGTGACTTTAACCATATCCTGATGGTCGTCACGCATCCTGATATAGCGGAAAATGGATTCGTCTTCCTCATCGGGGACATAAATGGAAATACACTCACTTTTCGCCATGGCATTGGCAAGCGCTCTTGAATCAATATAATCATTTTTGAATTTTTTATCTCTGCTGCTTTTCTTCAAAGAAGAAGGAGCTATTACCATACAATCTACATTGGCTGCCATAAGCTTACGGTAAAGGCCATAACCGAATAACCCGGCTTCATAACCACAGATAACATGGCACTCTCTGTTAACGGCTTTTTTGCAATCACCAATGAACCGGAGCACATTCTTTACTGCAGGGCCAAGTTTACGAGGGGGAATAAGATCTAACGTAATAATTTCACCGGCAGGAGACATTTGATTAACGACAGCAGCCATCGTATAGTTTTCGGTATGGGTGTCGATACCAACATAAACGAATGGGATCGGGGACGTAAATGTGCTAGAATAAGACATGATGACCTCCTTGGTTGAGAAAATATGATCCTGTTCTCGTAAAATTGGCCTTGCAACTATATTTTACCGAAATTTGGGCATATACATCAAACTGGGGAGGTCATTTCATATTATCTTTTAGGAAAACTGACCTGCCTGCGGCGCTTTCATCAGTTTTCATCAGCTAACCCCAGCCCCGTGGGCAGCCCCTTCCCGAGGAGAGGCCGCTGAAAAAGTCAAAAGTGCTGAATAATTATGCCCCACCATACATTCAGCTTCGCATAAAAGCTGATCAGGTGGCTCCGCCATACAATGCACACCGACTGCGCTGGATGGCGTCTCACTGGATGCTCAGTCGCTATCGCTCCCTGCGCTCCAGTTCGCTTGCTCACCCCTTGCCCGCTTCGCGGGACTTCCCACACAGGGAAGCGTGTCACTGGATTCTCAGTCGCCTACGGCTCCCTGCGAATCCAGTTCCCTTGCCACCCCGGAGGGGGCAGCAAGTCTCGGCTCCCCCTCCGGGGTGGCAGCGAACATGAGTTGCACCAGCGAACACAATTTGAAGGAGCTAAGCGACGCGCAAATTGTCGTGAGTCGGTGACAGCCGTAGCGGAGGAGCGAAGCGACGCTCAAATCATCGTGAGTCGCTTTCCCGCAGGGTGAGCTGGCGCCGTAGGCGACGGAGGTTAGCTGTTGGAAGCGCCGCAGGCTAACCAGCCTTCCTAACAGCTAGAAGCTAGAAGCTAAAAGCCCCCGCTTCTGTGCTGCTGAACGCCAACACGAAGAACCGCCGCGCAGCGGCTGGCCAGCTCAAGGCACAAGGCTCAAAGCTCAAGGCCCTGCCCCAGATGACGCCAGCCACAAGCACCCCTTACAGTTTCACTTTCACCGTTGCCGGCATGCCCATGCGGAGCTTATTGGCCCCGTCGTCCACGTACACCCGGACTTCGTAGAGGAGCGCGGTGCGGAGCTCGCTGGTTTCCACGTTCTTCGGCGTGAACTCGGCTGTGGAGGAAATGTAGCCGATCTGTCCCTTCACCGGTTCCTTATCGCTGTCGATGTAGATTTCCGCCTTGCTTCCCTCATGGATCTTGCCCAGGTCCCCTTCCTTCACGTAGACCCGGACCCATTTCTTCGTGTCCAGGGAAATCCGGAATACCGGCTTCTGGGGAGACGCCATGTCCCCCACTTCCATGAGACGGGACCGGATGACCCCGTCCTGGGGCGCAATGAGTTCCGACTGGGACAGAGTGTATTCTTCCCGGGAAAGGGTATCCTGCAGGCTCTGCAGCTGGGCTTCCGCCGCTGCCACGTCTTCACTCCGGGGACCGGCCACGGCCAGGTCGTTCGCCGCCTGGGCCTCTTTTACTTTTGCATCGGCGGTGGCGAGCTTTGTTCTCGCATCGTCAAGCACCTGCCGGCTCACGGATTTGCCGCCGGAGGCGTTGAAGGCATCCTGTTTCCTCGTGAAATCGGAGGCCAGAAAATCCCGTTCCGCCACGGCCTCATTCACCTTGGCCTGTGCCTGGGCCAGGTCTTCGGGTCGGGTGCCGTTGTGAAGCTTATCCACCTGTGCCTGCTGGGCGGCGATCTGGGATTTCGTCACCGCCATCTGGTGCTCCAGGTCTTCGGTATCCAGCTTTGCCAGGACCTGTCCTTTCTTCACCGTGTCCCCTTCTTCTACGTAGATATCGGAAATCCGGTCACTGTTCCGGAAGGCCAGGGACACTTCCCGAAGGTCCACATTTCCCTTCAGCACCAGCTCCGTCGCCGCTTCCTCTGCCGCTTTCCGGCTCCGGTATTCATAGAATCCAAATCCCAGTACCAGCACAAGAAGGATAACGATGACCGCCACCGTTTTCTTGTGTTCCCTGATTTTTTCCATCATGCCTGTCACCTCAATGTTAGTAATAGCCCTAAAGTGCTGCGGAATATTTGCGGCGAAGCCGCTTTTGGTCTAGGTCTAAATCTAGGTCTAGGCCTACAGAGCCTACGGCTCAAATGCTCTCACTCCTGCCCGTCGGCCAAAGGCTTCCATCCGCCACCGAGGGCTTTGAAAAGGGCCACCATATCCGTCAGTTCCTGTCCTTTGGCCAGGGTATAGTTCTGGTCCAGAGAGAGGTAGTGCCGTTCAGCGTCCAGCACATTCATATAGTCCGAAAGGCCGTAGCTGAACTGGTTCTTCGAAAGGTCCAGGGCCTCCTTCGCATGGGTCCTGCCCTGTGCCAGGGAATCCTTTCTCACCCTGTCCTGGCTCACCGCCGCCATGGCGCTTCGGACCTCGCCGGCCGCCTTGAGCACCGTATTTTCATAGTCCGCCTGCCGTTCTTTTTCCTTTTCCGACGAAATCTTCACCTGGCTCTTCAGGGCGCCCCCATTGAACAGGGGGTACGTCACCTGGGGCATAATGCCCAGGGCGTGGCTGCCGGCGGAGAAAAGGCCGCCTCCCAGGGCCGCCAGCCCCAGGACGCCGAGGATGGAAAACTTCGGCTTCAGCTCTGCCTTTGCTTCCTTCGTCTTTTCTACCTGCGCCGCCCAGGCCATTTCCGCCGCATGGATATCCGGCCGCTGCCGGAGGGTTTCCGCCGGAATGGCATTGTACATTTCCGGATCCACGTCAGGAAGAGGCGCCGGGGTCATGAGCTTTTCATTGAGAGCCCCCGGCACGGTGCCGGTCAAAATGGAAATCCGATTCAACGTATCGGAAATTCCTTTCTTCAGTTCCGGAATCTTCGCTTCCGATTCATTCAATGTATAGGAGGCCTGGTCCGAAGGGAGGGAAGAAAGGAGTCCCGCATTTTCATTCACCTTCAGGAGATCCAGATTTTCCTTCTGGTTGGCAATGTGGGCTTCCGTCACCGCCAGTTCTTCCTGCAGGGTGCGGAGGGTAATGTAATTCATGGCTACCTCCGCGGAAATAGATACCCAGGTGCCGTAGAGCATGGCATGCTGGGCTTCCAGGGTATTTTCGGAGGATTTCACCTTCGCCCGGTTCTTGCCGAATACGTCGAGTTCCCAGGACGCATCCACGCCGGCGTAGGTCATATTCTGCCCCGTATCGATGCCGGCGCCGGGCATCTTCTTCAGGAGATCCGGCGTCACGCCGTCCACCACGTCATCCGGTGCCTTTACCCGCACCCAGCCGGCGCCTGCATTCATCCAGGGAAGCCGGGCCGCCTTACTGACGCCCAGGGCCGCCCGGGCCTCACCAAGCCGGGCCCGAGCTGCTGCCAGGTCCTTATTATTGGTAAGGGCAGTCTCGATGAGTTCATCCAAAGTATCATCGTGGAAAACCCTCCACCACTCCGACAGCACCTCCGGCGAAAGGGCTGCCCCATCCTTTTCCTGGTAATAGGGATTCTCATACTGCCCGGCCAGGGCCGTCCAGGACGGAGCTGCCGAAGCCTTTTCCTCCGCCCCCTGCACAGTAAGAGGAGCATTACAAAAGGCAGCCGCTGCCAGAACCATCGCCAGAACCGCTGCCTTCCTTCTTCTATTCATACCATCCACCTCCTGAAAACCACTCAGTCAGGGAAGCACATTTATCTAATTGCTATTATATCAAATTCAAATTTGAATTTCAATTTAGTCCGGATGACGTTTAGTGAATCAGCATACTTACGGATAGAGGCACGAGCCTTGAGCAGTGAGCCTTCAGCCTTAAGCTGGACAGCCGCTTCTCAATGGGCGTTATATGGCTAAGTGACGTGCACCCGAGTGGGGGCTTCTAGCTGCTAGCGGCTAGCTCTTAGGAGAACAGGCCAGCCTGCAGTGCTTCCCACCCGATATTTCCGTCAGTTATTCGTGCCGTAGGCTGTAGAGCCTTCCGGGAAGCCAGCAGCTAGTAGTTGGAAGCCCTCACGTGTTTGACTTTACCCGTAAGCGCCGCATCTCCCCCTCAGCCACTTTGACACCAACGGATCCCCGCGAGATACCCAATACCACCTTTCCCCCCTTCTCCTTGCGTTCTCTTTCTCATAAGCGTATAATGTAAAGCCGTAATGACTTTTTCCAATATTAAATAGTATATATAAGGAGGCCCCCTTGGTTTCAACCATTCGTCATTTTCTTTCCCATATCAAACTCATTCACCAGATTGCCATGGGACTGGTGCTGGGTATTATCCTGGCCATCGGTGTGCCGGAGTCGGTGCCTCTTATCCGGGTCTTCGGAGACCTCTTCGTGAAGGCATTGAAGAGCGTGGCACCGGTGCTGGTCTTCTTCCTCGTCATCAATGCCATTGCCCAGAAGAAGCCAAGTCAGGGGGGCAATATGAAGCCCGTCATCACCCTTTACATGACGAGCACCTTCTTTGCTTCCATCGTAGGTGTCACCTTTTCCTTCCTCTTCCCCACGTCCCTGGCCCTGGATACGGCATCCGCCGCTTCCAATGCAGCCGCCCCCAGCGGTATCGGTGAAGTGCTGTACAATCTCGTCATGAGCACCATTGACAATCCCATTTCCGCCATCCTGAAGGCAAACTACATCAGTATCCTGGTATGGGCCATTATCTTTGGCATTGCTCTGAAATCCATGGGCGGGGTCCAGACGAAACAGTTCCTCGATGATACGGCGAAGGCGGTCACAAAAATCGTGGGCTGGGTCATCCATCTGGCGCCCCTGGGCATCATGGGCCTCGTAGCCAATTCCGTAGGCAGTGAAGGGCTCTCCGCCCTCCTGGGATACATGAAACTCCTGGCAGTCCTCATCAGCGCCTACGCCACGGTAGCCCTCGTCATTAACCCCCTCCTCGTATTCACCCGGGTCCATAAGAATCCCTATCCCCTGGTGTTCACCACCCTGAAGGAAAGCGGCATCTATGCCTTCTTCACCCGAAGCAGCGCCGCCAATATCCCGGTGAACCTTTCCCTTTGCCGCCGGCTGGGACTGGATCCGGACATGTACACCATTTCCATTCCTTTAGGCGCCGCCGTCAATACCGCCGGTGCTTCCGTCACTATTTCCGTCCTCTCCCTGGCCGCTGCCTATACCCTTGGCATCCACGTGGATATCCCGACGGCCCTGCTCCTCTGCCTCGTTGCCACCATCGGCGCCTGCGGGTCCTCCGGTGTGGCGGGAGGCTCCCTCCTCCTCATCCCCGTGGCCTGTGCCTCCTTCGGTATTAACAACGACATCGCCATGCAGGTGGTGGGTGTGGGTTTCATCATTTCCGTCCTGGAAGATGCCTGTGAAACAGCACTGAACAGCAGCAGCGACGTTCTTTTCACCGCCACCGCAGAATTTGAAAAGCGGCGGAAAGAGGGGAACTTGAAATCAGGAGACATGGTGCTGCGGAGAGGATAAGCGATCAGCATGCTGGCGTATAGGGGACATTCATGCGGGAGCTTCTAGCTGTTAGCTGCTAGCACCTAGGAAAGCTCGACAGCCTACGGCGCTAATACTGCCGGAATATTGGGTAGAAAGCGCCGTAGGCGAATCAGCTTTCCTAGAAGCTAGAAGCTAAAAGCTAGAGGCCCTAACGCGTTTGACTCTACCCTTCAGCACGCTAAAAAAGCCGGGAATCATCAAGTGATTCTCGGCTTTTCGTATATGATTATTCCTTCTTCAGTACCTTCACGATTTCGCCCATGTAGATGCTGTGATTGTTATTGGCCTGTCTTCCGGAATTCCACCGTTCATAGGTTTCCTTGTCCGTATAGAATTCAGGCTTCATTTCGTGGGTATAGATCTTCCGGCATACAAGGATGAGATCCGCCTCTTCCAGACCCACCGCCTCGTCGCCGATGGCATAAGGATGGAGGCCGCTGCCTTCGAATTTATCGCCGTCCCGTCCGGAATGGGAACCCATGTAGGTTTCCTTTTGCTTGTATTCCACCGGCGGGAAGGACAGGGTGAAGTAGTCCTGGCTGTCCAGGATGGTCTTTGTGAACCGGCTCTGGCGGATGTAGATGGAAACCACCGGCTTTCTCCACATGACGCCGAACCCGCCCCAGGTCACCAGCATGGGGTTGCACTTTTCCTTATTTCCTGCCGTGACGATGCAGTATTTGCCAAGGTCCGTAAAGGGGTTCAGCCCGCATTCTTCTACCGGTATTTCTTTAAAAGACATAATGAAGTCTCCTCTCTTTATGAATTTAATAAATTCTATATGAATTATACCACATATCTCATGGGATTCTAAAGGACTTTATGATAAAATGAGGAGAAATTTGTGGTTTGTAGAGCTGACGGGTTTTGCATGCTATTGGATAGAGTCACTCGCATGGAGCTTCTGGCTTCTAGCGGCTAGCTGTCAGGAAGGCTGATCCGCCTGCGGCGCTTCCACCCGGTATTCCCGTCAGTCATTCGTGCTGTAGGCTGGCCAGCTTTCCTAGAAGCCAGAAGCTAGCAGCTAGAAGCCCCCGCCCGAATGACTCTACCCACCAGTGTCGAACTCAACAGCTCACTGAAATATCGCGGGGAAACAGCCGAACCTCCTATATTCTAACCAGGAGTCCTTTCATGTCACAAAATAAAGCTGACCTTCTTTTACTTTCTGCTGCCTTTGTCTGGGGCAGTTCCTACGGATTTATGAAAATCGGAGCGGAAACCATGCCGCCCATCTGCATTGCCGCCCTCCGTTGTCTCTTTGCCTTTATCATCCTCTGCCCCCTGTTCCTGGGGCGCATGTTGAAGAAGACGAACAGGGAAATCCTCCTGTACAGCGCTGTCACGGGATTCCTCATTGCCGGCGTCTTTATCGGCGTCATTTACGGGGTCATCGGCACCTCCGCCTCGGCGGCGGGATTTCTCATCTCCACCTCCGTCATCATGGTGCCCATCCTCCACAGCCTGTGGATCCGGAAATGGCCTTCCCTTCCTGTCATAGTGGGCACCGTCATCGTCACGGCGGGGCTCATCCTCCTGAACGGGGTGACTTCCATTTCCATTGATAAGGGATTCGTCCTCTGCCTGCTGGCGGCCTTTCTCTATGCTTTGGATATCCTCTTCACCAATACCTTCGTTTCCCGCATCGACAGCCTTCTTCTAGGCATCTGGCAGATGGGATTTGCAGGCCTCTTTGCGGGCATCATGAGCTGCCTGCTGGAAACGCCGGTGCTCCCTTCCACGATGCCCGAGTGGACTGCCGTCCTGGGGCTTGCCATCTTTTCCTCCGCCTATGGCTTCACGGTGCAGGCCATGGCCCAGGAGTATACCACCCCGGAACGGGCAGGATTCATCTTTTCCCTGGAGCCCGTGTTCTCCGCCCTCTTTGCCTTCGCCTTTCTTGGGGAGAACCTGGGAATCACAGGCCTTGTGGGGGCCTTCCTCATCCTCCTCGGCGTGTGGGCAGCGGGAGGGACGTTCCGGCTGCGGGCGAGGGGCTGAAGTTTTTGTATGCAGACGGATAGAGGCACGAGCCCTGGGCAGTGAGCCTTGGGCCTTGAGCTGATTGGGCCCTGCGGGCCGGATGATGTGTGGCTGGGTTCGCGTGTGAACACATGGAGCATTGAGCCTTCAGCCTTCAGCCTTCAGCCTTGAGCCTTGAGCTGGTCAGGCCCTGCGGGCCGAGTCCATCAGTTTCCTACAGCTATACCCAGACCCGTGGCCAGCGTCGGGCTGTTAAAAGGAAGGCGCCTTAGAGTGCAGTAAAGGTGTACAGGTCCTGCAGAGGACTCTCGAGCCGGGCCCATTTGCAAGTATAACCTGCACACTGAGCGAGCACCTTAGAGCCCGGCCGTCGGTGGCGCCGAAGGCGGCGAAAGTTAGCTGTTGGAAATGCCGCAGGCGGTAGAGTTCCCCGGGAAGTCAGCTGCCAGCAGCTAAAACCTCCTGCCGGAATCGCTCTTTCTATAAATACACAAAACCCAGTGGGACATTTCCTGTGATTCCCCAACTATACAGTCAGAGAGGAAACAGGAACTCCCTTCCCATCAATCCTGCCGGGCCCATTCCATGGGGCAGGAGGAGGAAGGAATCTCTAAATATCCTCTCCCCGGTGCACCGGATACAAAACAATACCAGCGGGAATCGCGAAGGAACCAGCGCTATTCCATATTCCTTGGGGAATCCTTTCGAACCCGCTGAAAAAACGCACGAAACCTGCCTGACACCATTGCCAGGCAGGTTTTTGTGCGTTTTTATGTATGGGATCACACCAATTGCGATGAGCTGTTGGAACGGCGATTACGGGTAGAGTCATTCGTGCGGAGCAGCCAGCTGCCAGCTCCTGGCTTCCTGGAAAGCTGGCCAGACTACGGCGAAAAAGAAAGAGTTGAGTTTTGAGAGTTGAGGTACCGCGGCTTCGCCGCAGGTGGAATTCTGACCCCATAACGTGCAATTGACTCTGCAGCAGGTCCCTTCCTCAAGAACGGGTGCCCGGCAGAAAGGGTTCACGGGGTGGGGTTAGCTGATGAAAACGGATGGACTCGGCCACAGGGCCTGACCGTTCAGCCACCAGCAGCTGGCAGCCCCCGCGCATTTGACTCTATCCAACAGCATACAGACCCACCGCGCAGCGGCCGTCCGGCTCAAGGCTAAAGGCTCACTGCTCAAGGCTCGTGACTCTGACCGTATTCATGAAAGCAGGAATACCCAATGCCCCATCACCCGTTCAGTTCATCCACCAGTTTCTCCACTTCCGCCAGGGAGCACTTGAAGGAGCCCTGCATGATATCCCTTCCGCCGCCGCGGCCGTTCAGGCGGCTGTTCCATTCCTTGAGGTGGGATTTCAGGCCGCTTCCTGTACTGCCGATGGCGTAATTCAGGGATTCTTCATCCTTTTTGGACAGGACGAAGCAGAATTCCGCTACCTTCTGTTCTGTCAGGTATTCGCAGAATTTCCGGATTTCCATGGGCGCCATGGCTTCTTCATAGAGGAGCACCGCCTTCTTTCCGGCAGGAATGGATTCTTTCCGCATGGCGAAGTAGCGGCGGTTCATTTCGTTGATTTTCTGACGGAGCTCTTCCACTTCCTTCTCCATCTTTTCCACGGCCTTCACGGTCTCATAGGGCTTCACGGAGAACCGGACCGCAATGTCCCGGTTCAGGTCGTGGATCCGGTCGTAGTCCTCCATGGCCCACCGGCCGCAGGCCAGCTCGATGCGGACGCCGCCCTTGTGGTTCACAAGGGACAGTACCTTGATGAGCCCGATTTCCCCGGTCCGTGCGACATGGGTGCCGCAGCAGGCGCAGATGTCACCGCCCGGAAATTCCACAATCCGCACCTTGCCGGTGAGTTCGATTTTGCTGCGGTAAGGAATGGTCTTCAGTTCTTCCGGTGTGGGGAAGGAAATCTTCGTTTCCACATTCCGGTAAATGAGGTCATTCGCTTCTTTTTCGATGGCCAATGCATCATCCATGGTCATGGGGCCGTTGAAATCCACGGTGACCACCTTGTCCATGTGGAATCCTACGTTGTCATAGCCGAATTTCTTGTGCACCAGGCCTGAGTAGATATGCTCGCCCGAATGGTTCTGCATGAAGTCGAACCGCCGCTGCCAGTCTATGGTGCCATGGACAGCGGTGCCTACGGTAAGGGGCTTGTCAGTGTAGTGCACCACGAGGCCCTCTTTCCGGTGTACGTCCAGTACCTTCGCCTCTCCCAGGGTGCCATGGTCCCCGGGCTGTCCGCCGCCTTCCGGATAAAAAGCGGTGTCCTCCAGCACCACTTCGTACCCCTTCTTCCCCTTCGAGCAGCTCACGACTTTGCTGTCGAATTCCTTCCGATAGGCATCTTTATAAAAAAGTTCATTCATTTCATCCATAGGTTTCTCCTCCTTTATAGGCTATAGGCCTATGATGACACATTTTGTGGCAGTCTGCAAATTGTGGTTTGTAGAGCTGTTGGAGCGAACGGTTTGGCATGCTTGCGGATAGAGTCACTCGCATGGAGCTCCTAGCTTCTAGCGGCTAGCAGCTAGAAAGGATGATCCGCCTGCGGCGCTTCTACCCGGTATTCCCGTCAGTCATTCGTGCCGTAGGCTGGCCAGCTTTCCTAGAAGCTAGCAGCTAGAAGCTAGAAGCTCCCGCTCGAATGACTCTATCCATCAGCATCGCCCCAACAGCTCGATAAACTGAAATATCGCTTTCCTTCCCAGCCTCAATCTCCCCATCCCATTGCAAAGGGCGGAGATTGCTCTCCGCCCCTGTCCTGCCATTCTTCTTTTTCCTATCCTTCCATGCTCCTCTATTTCCTGTATTTCCTATCCTGCCATGCTGCCCTTTCCTGCTATCCTGCCTTTATCGATTAAGCGAAAGGAACCCATTTTCCATCCTGAACCTGGAGAACGTCCAGGTCCATCTTCGGATCCCTGTTTTCATCAAATTCAAACTTACCCGTAGCCCCTTCGAAGTTCTTGATCTGGGCCAGGGCATCACGGAATTTCTTGCGGTCCGTGGTGCTGCCGGATTTCTCGGCGGCTTCATGCATAATGTAGAAAGCATCGTAGGTCTGGGCTGCAAACTGATCCGGTTCGTGGCCATACTTGGCTACGAAGGCTTTCCGGAAGTTCTGTGCCTTTTCGCTGTTCCGGTCCGGGTTCCAGGGGGTAGCTACCAGAGTGCCGTTGGCTGCGTCCCCGGCCTGCTTGATATACTGGGGGCTGTTGAAACCGTTGTTGCCGATGATGGGCTGGTTCATACCCATCTCCCTTGCCTTCTTGGCAATGAGGGCGCCTTCCTGGTAGAAGCCGGCGATGCAGATGACATCGGGGTTAGCGGCCTGGATCTTTGTGAGCTGGGCAGAGAAGTCCGTATCCTTGTCGGCAAAGGTTTCCGTGGCTACCACATCGATGCCCATATTCTTGAATGTTTCCTGGTATATGGAGTTTTCGCCCACCATCTGGTCATTATTGTTGGAATACATGATGGCTACCTTTGTGAAGCCCAGCTTATCATGGGCCTTCTTTACAGTTGCCGGAATGGCCAGTTTGCCGGGGATGGCGTTTCTGAAAATGTAATCGCCGATGTCCGTAATCTTCGGTGCCGTGGTGCTGGTGCCGAAGGCTACGATCTTGGCCTGCTGGGCCATGGGGCCGGCAGCAAACATTTCACCGGAGGTCATGGGTCCCTGGATGGCCAGTACCTTATCCTGTTCGATGAGGCGCTTGAAGGCATTGATGGCTTCCGCCTTGCTCAGCTTGCTGTCGTAGGTGATGAGGTCGATTTTCATCTTCGTCTTCGGGTCTTTGTTGATTTCCTCTACCGCCAGTTCAGCCCCTTCCTTTTCTGCCTGGCCATAAGCGGCGCCTGGGCCGGTGTAGGCGGTGACGAAGCCGAATTTCACGGTCTGTCCTGCAGCCGCTGCGGAAGCGGAAGAGGCAGCTTTCTTCTCTCCGCCGCATCCTGCAAATGCCCCACACACTGCTGCTGCTGCCATTGCTGCTGCCATTGCTTTCATCCAAGTTTTCATAATGATTTCCTCCCTGTGACTGATATTTTTCCCAAAAATGATTTTGATATGCCAACCAAAAAGCCCCCCGCCGCAGTCATCCTGCAGCGAGGGGCGCATATACGCGGTACCACCCTGGTTTATCACTCAGTGGAACACCCATATAATAATTCGTACCCAATAAAAAAGCTCCTGCTCTTCAGTCTTTCTGAAGATAGGGGCGAATGATTTCGCGGTACCACCCTACATTATACTCTGGTGTTCCTGTTCGTAACGTGAATGGACGTTCCAACTTACTTTGTTCAGCTGGAATGCTCACGGGTGAGAGTTGATACTGACCTTTTTACCGATTTGCACCACCCATCGGCTCTCTGTAAATAAAGGAAACTATCTTTTTCCCGATCCTTGCATCTCTTTGCTTTCGGTTATGCATAGAGTATAGTTCCGCCCATTCCATTTGTCAAGAGGAAAAAGATAGAATTGAAATTTGAGGGTTGAATTGAGGTCCAGCGGTATGGTTTGCTTATGGATAGGAGTCATTCGTGCGGGAGCTTCTAGCTCCTAGCGGCTAGCTGTCAGGAAAGCTCTACAGCCTACGGCATGAATGACTGACAGGTATGTCCATCGGAAAGCGCCGCAGGCGGACCAGCTTTCCCAGGAGCTAGCAACCCCGTGCTAATGACTCTATCCGTAAGCATGCAAACCGGCAACTCCCATTACTCCCCAAATGTCTTCCCGTTTGGTATAATAATCATAATGTAAATCCGAGGTAAAGAAACCTCTATATTCACGGAGTGTGAGCAGTATGAAACCTGAAGGACATTGTACAGTCATAGTGAATCCGACATCCGGCCACGAACGGGCGCCGCGGTATATCCCCCTATTGCACTCTGTGCTTTCGAAACGGTTTGACGATATCATCATCCGGCTGACGGAAAAGCCCCTGGATGCCACGAACTTTGCCAGGGAAGCCGCCGAGCAGGGGCGGGACGTGATCTGCATGGGCGGCGACGGCACCATCAACGAAGTGATCAACGGCATGGTGCCCGTGGACAGTAATTCCACCTTCGGTTTTGTCCCCTTCGGCACGGTGAACGACCTCGCCCGGGCCCTCCATATTCCCCGGTCCCCCCAGGGAACCATCCATATGCTGGAGACCGCAGTGAAGACGAACATCGACGTGGGCAAGGTGAATGACCGGTACTTCATTAACGTGGTAGGAGCCGGCAGCATTTCTGAAGCCGTAGGAAAAGTAACCATCAAGGAAAAGACCCTCTTCGGTTCCCTTGCCTATTACATGAAGGGTATGCAGGTGGTATCGAAGCAGAAATCCTACCATTTCCGCATCGAAGAAGACAATGGCACGGTGATTGAAGTGTCTTCCCCCCTTATCGCCGCCATGCTCACGGACTCCGCCGGAAGTTTCCACAATCTCATCCCGCCGGAAGAGCGGAATAAAGGGGTCATCAAACTCTGCCTTTTCCATGATTTCGAATGGCTCCTGGCATTGAAATCGGCGCCGAAGCTTCTGGCCGGCGTGCAGATGGGACCGGATTTTCTCACCGTAGTGAGCTTCAAGAAAGCCCACCTTTCGATCCGGGAAAACGAGCCCCTCGTGACAAATGTGGACGGGGACCTGGGACCCACATTCCCCCTGGACCTGGAAATCCTGCCCTCCCGGCTTCCCGTATTCGTACCGAACCATCCCAGGGAAGACCAGGGCATTCTCCCCCGTTTCCTGAAGCCCCATATCCACCTGCCCTGGAGCGAAGAAGGAACGAAGATCTAAAGCAGGGAAGAGTAAAGAGACCATAAGAATCAAAAGACTCGGAGAATTAAGTTCTCCGAGTCTTTTGATTTGCCCTTTTACGGAATCAGAAGGAATACCGGGCAGTGAGGTAGTAGGTCCTGCCGTCTCCGATATAGTAATGATTATTGCTGATATCCTCATCATAGTAATGGCGGTCAAACATGTTGTTGATGCCGAACTGGAGGCCGAAGCTCTTGTTGAACTGGTAGTTCGTAGAAAGGTTCATGAGGAAATAAGCATCCCGTGCCTTGAAATGGCCGCTTTCCTGTCCTGCTTCTGTCCTGTCAGAAATAAACATGCCGTCCAGATTAATGGTCCAGGGTGCCTTATTATAGGTTGTCCCCAAATGGAGCAGGTGGTGCGGAATGTCATAGTTCTTAGAGCCCTCAAGCTTGCCTACCTGCCAGGTGTAGTTGATGTAGGAAGTCCATGCATCGCTGTGGTACTGGTTCAGGGAGATTTCAAAGCCATGGGTCTTAGCTTCTCCGGCATTTTCATAAAATTCATGTTTATTATTGGCTTTATTCAGCCGGATATAATCTTCTGTCTTAGCGTAGAATACATCGGCATGAATATCTGTCTTATTATGAATTTTCTGTTTTAATCCAAATTCCCAGGTATCCGTTGTTTCCGGCTTCAGTCCCATATTCGGATAGATATTGTTTCCCATGAAGGAAGAGTACCGGAAAAGCTGGTAAAGAATAGGCGTATTGAAGGAACGTCCATAGGACAAATAGAAGTTGGTATTGTCATTGGCAGCATAATCTAATGACAGTTTGGGAGAGAACTTCTGATAAGATTTACCGGAATGCAGGTCTCCTTTCCCTGTATAGTTTTTGCTGTCATAGCCATCATATTTCTTGTAATGGTCATATCGCCCGCCAATATAGGCTGTCCATTTAGGTGTAAAGGCCCATTTATCCTGGACATATAAAGCCCAGTACTTATCTTTTCCGCCTGCTTTTTGTGTTACACTTCCCTTACTGCCCCAGGATTTCCAGTCATTAATGTCGCTGATGGTTTCATCGAATTTATCCAAACCATAAGAAACACCAGCTAAAAGATTGTGCTGCGAGAATGTCCAGCGCTTATTTAAATCCATATCCCAGGACTTGGAAGGATAGGAAGTTTTAGTTCCTTTACCATTGAAAGAATCTGCCGGATTTACACTGGAGGAGGGCGAGGTATACCCATCTTTCAGATAGTCAGTCATACCGATGTGGGCATGAATTTTATTTTTCTGGTCATTATAGGTCAAAGAATGGATATTATAGGCTCTCCATCCTTTTGTTCCGAGAAAACTGGAAGGATAAAATGAACTGCTTGTACCATTTTCATTATGCAAAAAGCCTTTCCATACCGGTTTTCCCTTAGACATTACATAGGTCTGGGGATCCTTGTAAACCCAATCGTAATTAGAACGGGTAAATTTATAAGTCAGCTTCTGGTCATCATTAAAGTCATATCCAAAATTGAATCCATAGCTTTCAGACATAACGTACTTCCTGCCGCGGTTACCAATAATCGGATTTCCGGACGAATCAGTATCGTACCCCGCAATAGATCCATAATTATCCTTCTTGTCTTTCTTCAGCGAAGCGGTAGCTGAATAGTCTCTCCAACCATTGGTAATATGGCTGTCGTAGAAAGCACCTACGGTAACTTTATCTTTCCGGAATCCCAGATTGTATCCCTGATTGACAGTGGCATGGCTGCCATAGGTTACATAGGCAGAACCGTGGAGGCCATCCTGTTTCTGGGTCTTCGTCATGATATTGATGACGCCGCCTACGGCACGGCCGCCGTAGAGAGCAGACTGGCCACCGGATACCACTTCGATCTTACGGATATTGTTGACAGGAATCATGTTCCAGTCCACGTCCCCATTCCAGGCACTGTTGACAGGCTGTCCATCCACCAGGACCAGCACGTTCTTGGAGCTGTAGCCGCGAAGGTTGACTGTACCTTCCACGGACTGGGATGCGGATACGCCGGTCACCATGGACACGGCCTGGGCCGTATTCTGGATATTGCGGCTCTGGATTTCCTTCGCCGTCACCACCTGTACGTTAGCCGGTACATCCTGCAGCCGTTCTGCCTGCCGGTTCGCAGTGACCGTAATCCCCTTCAATGCATACACCGGCGTAGAAGAGTCGGCAGAAGCCATACCTGCGCCGCCCATGGCAAGAATAGCCATGAGGGCAGCGATTTTCTTTCCTGATAATTTCATCCAAATTACCCCCTGAATTTTCATTGTGCAAATATAACGATAGCATATTTGACAGGATTTGTTAATATATTAAAAAAATATACTAATCGCCTCTCTGTATTCTATTATACGCTACCCGTACAGAAGGGAGGGAAAGTTAATGGACTTATGAGAAACTGCCAATTTCAGTTTGTCAAGCTAATGGGGCGACGCTGGTGGGTAGAGTCATTCGGGCGGGGGCTTCTAGCTGCCAGCTCCTGGCTTCCAGGAAAGCTGGCCAGCCTACAGCACGAATGACTGACGGGAATACCGGGCGGAAGCGCCGCAGGCGGATCAGCCTTCCTAACAGCTAGCCGCTAGAAGCTAGAAGCTCCATGCGAGTGACTCTATCCGCAAGCATGCCAAACCGTTCGCTCCAACAGCTCTACAAACCGCAATAGGCTGATTTCCCCACTATAAAACCCGTGAAAATGAATGGTCATTTTCACGGGTTCCGATTATTTTCTATCAGCCGTTATTGACGCCCAGTTCGTGTTCCACCACCGAGGCGATGTCGTCCACGATCCGTTCCAGCTGGTTCAGTTCCTTTCCTTCACCCATGACACGGATGAGAGGTTCCGTACCGGAAGCGCGGACAAGGATACGGCCATCGGCGCCCAGCTCTTCTTCCCCTGCTTTGATGGAGTCCTGGATCAGTTCATTGTCTTCCCAGCCATTCTTGCTGTAGACTTCCACGTTCTTCAGGATCTGGGGATACGTGGTCATGAGGCCGTTCAGGTCAGACAGCTTCTTGCCGCTGTCCCGAAGGACCATAAGTGTCTGCACGGCGGTAATGAGGCCGTCGCCGGTGGTATTGAATTCCGGGAAAATAATGTGTCCCGACTGTTCGCCGCCGATGGAGTAGTTGTGCTTCAGCATTTCTTCCAGCACATACCGGTCCCCTACTTTTGTGGAAACAGTCTGGCAGCCGTATTTTTTGAGGGCCTTGCCAAAGCCCAGGTTGCTCATGACGGTGCCTACCACCATGTTATCGTTCAGGCGGCCCTCTTTTTTCATCTGCAGCGCATTGATGACCATGAGGTGGTCTCCGTCAAGGACCTGGCCCTTTTCATCGACGAACAGGCAGCGGTCCGCATCGCCGTCGTTGGCGATACCGCAGTCTGCGCCTTCTGCCACCACCTTTTTCTGGAGGGATTCGATGTGGGTGGAACCGCAGCCGTTGTTAATATTCACGCCGTTAGGTTCATGGAAAATCGGAACCACTTCCGCTCCCAGTTCAGAAAGGATACCCGGGAGGAAATGGCTGGCAGCCCCATTGGCGGAGTCCGTTACGATTTTCATGCCTTTGAAATCGCCATGAACCGTAGATTTCACGTAGTTCCTGTATTTTTCCGCCAGTTCCGGATGGTCTTCGATGACGCCGATACCGTCGCCGGTAGGTCTTACGATATCTTCATCGTGGCGGAGGATGTTTTCGATTTCTTCCTCCGTTTTATCCGGTAGCTTGTAGCCGTTGCGGTCAAAGAATTTGATTCCGTTATCGGGGAAGGGGTTGTGGGACGCAGAAATCACGACACCCGCATCGTATCCTTCCGTCTTGGTCAGGTACGCAATGCCAGGAGTCGGGATGACGCCTACGATATCCACATTCACGCCGGATGCGCAGAGGCCCGCCGAAAGAGCTGCGGTAAGCATGGAGCCGGAAATACGGGTATCCATGCCAATCAGGAAACGGTGGTCCCCTTTTGTCTTACAGAAATAAGCACCGGCCGCCCTGCCCAGCTGGTAAGCCAGCTCCGGCATAAGTGTGGAATTCACCAGTCCACGGACGCCATCGGTACCAAATAATGTAACCATTCTAGTTCCTCCCAAAAAATTTCTTGAAATAACTTTCAAATCATACATCGAAAGGGATTTTAAGTCAAGTAAGAGCTGTAGCTGTTTGGCAAGTAGTCCCAAAGGACAAATTGCGGTTTGACGAGCTGTTAGAGCGATGCTGATGGATAGAGTCAAACGCGTGAGGGCTTCTAGCTTCTAGCCGCTAGCTTCCAGGAAGGCTCTGCAGCCTACGGCACGAATGACTGACGGAAATATCGGGTGGGAAGCGCCGCAGGCTGGCCAGCTTTCCTAGCAGCTAGAAGCTAAAAGATAATATGAAATGACCTCCCCAGTTTGATGTATATGCCCAAATTTCGGTAAAATATAGTTGCAAGGCCAATTTTACGAGAACAGGATCATATTTTCTCAACCAAGGAGGTCATCATGTTTTATTCTAGCACATTTACGTCCCCGATCCCATTCGTTTATGTTGGTATCGACACCCATACCGAAAACTATACGATGGCTGCTGTCGTTAATCAAATGTCTCCTGCCGGTGAAATTATTACGTTAGATCTTATTCCCCCTCGTAAACTTGGCCCTGCAGTAAAGAATGTGCTCCGGTTCATTGGTGATTGCAAAAAAGCCGTTAACAGAGAGTGCCATGTTATCTGTGGTTATGAAGCCGGGTTATTCGGTTATGGCCTTTACCGTAAGCTTATGGCAGCCAATGTAGATTGTATGGTAATAGCTCCTTCTTCTTTGAAGAAAAGCAGCAGAGATAAAAAATTCAAAAATGATTATATTGATTCAAGAGCGCTTGCCAATGCCATGGCGAAAAGTGAGTGTATTTCCATTTATGTCCCCGATGAGGAAGACGAATCCATTTTCCGCTATATCAGGATGCGTGACGACCATCAGGATATGGTTAAAGTCACTAAACAGCGGATAACTGCTTTTGTGCACCAGATGGGATTCCATTATAACCAGGGAGCTACCTGGACCCAAAAACATATGAATTGGATTATGAGTCTCCCGCTGAGCGAATTGAATAAAGAAACATTGAGTGAGTATATGACAACTCTGCTTACCCTCCAGCAGAAGCTGGAAGATCTGGATGTCAGGATTAAGTCATTTGCAATGCAGAAAAAGTATGCAGCTAATGTCAATAAACTGCGCTGTTTCCTTGGAATAGAATATGGCTTTGCACTTCGTTTAATTGTAACTATTGGCGATTTCAAGCGCTTTCCTACAGCAGGCCATTTTGCGTCCTTTTTGGGACTTACCCCAACTGAACATTCCAGTAATGAAGATGGCAACTATGGCAGCATTTCAAAAGCCGGAAATATTGTTTTGAGGAAGAAGCTGATTGAAGCAGTCTGGTCCGGCTTTTCACGGGGGCGGCCCGGATACAAGAGCAGGGCTTTGAGAAAACGGCAGGAAGGATGCTGTGCATCAGATATTCATTATGCGGACAAAGCAAACAGAAGACTTCGCGTAAGGTTCAGAGACAAGATTATGAAAGGGAAAAACAGTAATGTTGCTGCTACTGCCGTTGCCCGGGAATTCAGTGGCTTTATTTGGGGAATGATGACTGGACACACTGCTGACGTTATTCGTAAAAAAGCTTGACATCGCACGCATAGTTCTCTGAGTTAGGCAACAAGCATAAAAATACAGCCGAAGGGAGATGATTAAAAGGTGAATAGCGGTTTGGACAATATTAAGGGAGAGCTTTGAGTTAAGAGAGGCTGGGTTATCCTAGTGCTAGCTTTGCAGGACATGCATAGGCATGATTCCAAATAAAAGATTGAAGGAACCCGCGGCGAAATCATTGACCTGTTAATCCACGTATAAGAGACTGATCAAGCCCCGGAATAATCTGCAAAGCTCTTCCTCCATGTTGTCCAGGCAGCTATTGCCTGGAACCCGCATACCAATTTGAACTTGACATGGAGCCCCTGCTCATGTGATTTCCAAGCCAAGGGGCCGAAAAAATATGGCCATAGAGGAAGCAGGCTATCACATGAGCCGCTCCATGTAAAGTTCAAATTTTCCCAAACCGATTTAATTCCATTACATCTTGCAACTAGTCTTATTGGCAAGAATATTTGGCATGCTTGGGGTCTTGACAAAGGTCATTTCATAAGAGCTAGAAGCTCCGTGTGAGTGACTCTACACGCAAGCATACTAACCGCCAGGCCTCAATTTTCTTCACTCAATTCTCAAATCTTCCCCTCAGGTCTCGTCGATTTCTATGTGCACCGTCACCTTCGGCACCGCCACGCTTCCGCCGGTGGGGACCGGCACATTCAGCAGGGTCTGGATATCCTTACTGGCACCGGTGACGTCGATGGGATCCAGGTCCAGGGTCCGGTGATTTTCGAAGTAGGAAATGGGAGCCGTCAGAGTAGCCACCGGCGGAGTCACCGTAATCTTGCCCACCTTGTATCCCTTGGCCGGTTCCCCTTTGGTATCTATCTTGATAGGAAGATTTCCGAGTTTCGTCTCCTCTTTCATCTTCACTGCCACCTTCACCTGGCTCGGCATGATATCCAGGCCTGTCACCGTATTGCCGTCGGCATCCAGGATATTAACGCTGTCGAATTCAGCAAAGCTCTTGTTCTTGCCGGAAATATTGACGGACACCACCGCCCGGTCTGCCTTCGCGATCTTGGAAGAACTGCCGGCAATGGTAATGGTATCGGGTGTGACTTTATTGCTTTCTACGGAGAAGTTGGCCTCCGGCGTACCGAAGATCTGCACGTTGGCTGGCAGGGTCTTCACGGCGTAGGTATCCACCACCAGGTCAAAGGTCTTCGGCGTCACGGAAACTACGGTCTCATCGCCGGGGACGGAAACGTGAATCACCGTATTCGGATAGTCCCCGTCCGTAATGCCCGCCAGGTCCACATAGGCCTTGATGTTATCGGCCCGCATATAAATCATGTCGCTCCGGGACATGCGGACCTTAACTTTTACCGTGGACGGTACGTTCGTAGCCACCAGGGACCGGTCCAAGTTCCTCGTTTCCACCGGTACGGTATACATATTTTCCACCATGGGGTTCTGCTCATTCATCACGTACACCCAGAGGGCGCAGGCCGCGATGAGGCAGAGCAGTTTCGGAAGCCACCATTCATATCTGGTATATTTCATTTCAAAGGCCTCCATTTCTGCAGCATGTCGGAGACGCCCTTCGGCTTGCTCTGGACGAGGTAATTCCGAAGGATATTCTTCAGGCTCTCCGCATCCTGGCCGCGGTAAATATGGCCGCCGTAGGTATAGGACACGATGCCCGTTTCCTCACTGACCACCACGATGACACAGTCCGCCTGCTCGGACATGCCTATGGCCGCCCGGTGCCGGGTGCCCAGTTCTGTGGACAGGTTATGGTCCCGGGTGAGGGGCAGGAGGCAGCCTGCCGCCATGATCCGGTTTTCCCGGATAATGACAGCTCCATCGTGGAGCGGCGTATTGACGATGAAAATATTGCCCAGCAGTTCCTTGGAAACCAGGCCTTCGATACGGATGCCCGTATCGATACGGTCGTCCAGGCCCACGCTCCGTTCAAAAACGATGAGGGCACCGATTTTATTGGCGGACATGGTCATGGTAGCCGCCACCACATCATCGATGACGTGATCCCATTCCACCTCATTCATGACCCGGGAAGACACGTAGAACTTTCCCCGGCCGATCTGCTCCAGGGCCCGACGGAGTTCCGGCTGGAACACCACCGGCAGTGCCACGATGAGCACAGTCATGAGCTTATCGAGAATCCAGCTGACCACGTGGAGCTGCAGCCACCCTGCCAGCACCGTAAGGATACCGAGGAATACCAGCCCTTTCAGGAGCGCAGTGGCCCGGGTATCCCGGATCAGTATGTATATGCGATATAAGAAAAAGGCAACCACCAGGATATCGAGAATATCCCACAGCCGCATGGTCATGAAAAGGCCCTGTATCTGACTGAACATAGTTCGGAAGTTCTCCTTTATATATAAGTAAAATCAATAGCTATATACAATATGGTTTTATTTTAGCATGAAACCGGAGATATGTGAAATGAAGGGAAACAAACGGCGGGTTTGCATTCTTACGGTTAGACTCACGCCCCTGGGGCTTTTAGCTTCTAGCTGTTAGCTGTTAGCTGTTAGCTGTTAGGAAAGCTTTACAGCCTGCGGCGCTTATTGACTATTAATTGCCGAATATCTATCTCCATGCCGTAGGCCGGCCAGCTTTCCTGGAAGCTAAAAGCTAAAAGCTAGAAGCTCCAAAGAAGTGACTCTAACCGTAAGAATGCAAAACCGTTCCTTCCCCTTTACCATCCCATCTTCGTCCATTATACTTACATAAGAGGAGGTCTTTCTTATGGCATTTACGCTCATCTGCCACGCCTGCGGGCAGAAACTGACTTTATTTGATTTAGACGTGAAAAAACGAAAAGGCACCATCCGCTGCACCCGCTGCGGCGCACGGATTTCCTATGACCTTGATAAAAGAAACATCCAGCAATCCGGCTTCTGGGCCACCGAAGAACCGGCCTTTGACCCCCGGGCCCGGAACCGGCTCATGAACCAGCTGAAGCGGGAAGAGGCTCGGAAAGCGGCGGCGGAAGGCAAAGAGCCGCCGGTGATCCGGATGGAGACGAACCCCGCCCGGGCCCATGATTTCGATGACAATCCCTTCAGCGCCAAGCCGGGATTTGCCAAATTCGACATGAAAACGGGGCAGATCATCCCCGACGGTCCACAGAAACCAACGCCCCCAAAAGCGGCGGCACCAAAGGCCCCTGCCGCCAGCCCACGGAGCCGGGACAAGGAAGAAATCACATTCAAAGTGGTGGACCGGAGCCACCAGAAGCGGACCATCCACGCCGCCCATCGGGCCCTGCCGTCCATGAGGACCGGGAGTGCCGGCAAGAGCGAAAAGACATTCACCCCGCCGCCCCGCATCGTGACCCGCACGGCCCACCGGAACATGCAGCTCGTCCGCCAGGCCGCCCATCGCCAGGCAGCTCCGAAGGCCGTAAAGATTTCAAGAATCCAGTCCTTCTGGCAGAAGGTGAAGAGCTTCTTCTCCTTCCACCACTCCTGAAGGCCCCTGCTGCGCTGTTCTGCATGCTTACGATTAGAGTCATTTGGCACGGGGCTGCTAGCCTCTAGCTGCTAGTGTCTTGTCTCAATCACATTTGTGCTAATGATTGCTTAATTATATGATAACTTAGTGATAGATTTGCAAGTGGAAACTCCCCCAATAACGTCATTTCGAGCGGTGGCAACATGCTAGATGACAATGCAGTTTAGAATCGCTACAGCTACGATGAGTCGAGAAATCTTTCTTGCTTTCGGGAATACAGGGATTCTCAACCGTTGTCGGCGTTGTAAGACCGTCAAAGGCAATTTCCTGAGAGATCTCTCGACTCTCTCTCACATTCGATTTTTATATTTTGCGTCATTACGGTGCTTACCACCGCTCGAGATGACGAGTTAGGGATGGAGTCAAGTGTATTTAAGGACGGGAAGAAACTGTAATAATGCACTCAAGTCAGCGTTAATCATTATCCCAAATGTGATTGAGACGCATCACTAGCTGCCAGGAAAGCTGGCCAGCCTGCGGCGCTTACCATCCGGTATTTCCGCCAGTCATTCGTGCCGTAGGCTGTAGAGCTTTCCTGGTTGCTAGCCGCTAGTAGCTAGGGAAGCGCTGATTAATTCGCAGAGTCAGATTTCATAAGAATTTTTATGCACTGCTTCGTCATAGCTCTCCTTAAATAGCTCGCTATTCGCGTCGAGCTATTCCTCGCATTGCATAAAAATCCAAGAATGAAATCTGACAACGATTTAATCAGTGCTTCCCTAGAAGCCCCCGCACGAATGTCTCTATCTGCCAGCGCAAACTTGACCTTATTATCAAAAGGAGGTATTCCCATGCACCATCTGTTTTTCCTCTGTTTTGCCCTGCTCATTCCTATCGTCTTCTTAGGCGGCTGCGGTTCCGCTGCTTCCGATGCCTACCACAAGATCACACCGGAAGCGGGCCATGAAATGATCCTGAAAGACCACATCACCGTCATCGATGTCCGTGAGCCTTCGGAATACAGCGAAGGCCATGTACCTACGGCAAAGCTCATTCCCCTTGGCACCATCAATGAATCGGTCGTGGAAAAGCTGCCGGATAAGAAAGCACCGGTCATCGTATACTGCCGTTCCGGTGTCCGCAGCAAAAAAGCAGCCAATAAGCTGGTAGAACTGGGCTACACCGACGTCCGCGACATGGGCGGCATCCTGGACTGGCCCTATGAGATTGAGAAGTAGGAATAAAAGATAGAATTGCGGTTTGACGAGCTGTTGGGGTTTGGCGGTTGGCATGCTTACGGATAGAGTCATTCGTGCGGAGCTTCTAGCTGTTAGCGGCTAGCTTCTAGGAAAGCTGGCCAGCCTACGGCACGAATGACTGACGGGAATACCGGTTGGAAGTGCCGCAGGCGGATCATCCTTCCTAGCAGCTAGCCGCTAGAAGCTAGAAGCTCTCACGCGTTTGACTCTACCCATCAGCGTCGCCCCAACAGCCCGCAATACTGAAATATCGCTATTTCTCTTGTCCCATTTTTCACATTTTCCCCACCAAAAAGAGCTGCATCGGATACACATCCGGTGCAGCTCTTTTCGTATGTCTTATTTTTCAATGCCCACGAACTTATAATCCTTGGCTTCGATGGCTTTCCGGATATCTCCGTCAGCTACGGCCTTGTCCAGTGTGAGGACAGCGGTGCCCTTTTCATGGGATACGTCAGCCTTTTCTACGCCGTCCAGCGCTTCCAGGGCTTTCTTTACGGTCATTTCGCAGTGATTGCACATCATACCTTCAATTTTAACGGTTTCTTTCATCTTTGTTTCCTCCTTTGGAAATATGATTTTTTTATATTCATAATCCGCCTTGGCAATCACATCTTTCATGGCTGCCTCGTCGGGTTGTGAGCTATAGGTAATATCCACGGTTCCCTTCGTATGGTCCGCATGGGCGGAAGTAATAAAGGGCAGGGATTCCAGCGCCTTCTGCACGTGGTGCTCGCAGTTTTCGCACATCATGCCGTCCACCAGCACCGTGGCATGGCTGCCTTCGGCCTGTTTTTCGGGGAGTATCCCCTTATATATGTAATCCGCATCCTCTATAGACTTCTTCATGGCTTCTTCATCCAGAGGTCCGTCAGCGGTTATTTTTACCTTTCCCGTAGTGAAATCGGCGGAGGCGGAATCGATGAATGGGAGAGACTCCAAGGCTTCCTTCACATGGCGTTCGCAGTTGTGGCAGGTCATGCCATCCACCAGTACCGTGGCCTCCTTTGCGGGAGATGCAGTCTGGAGCGCAGGAGCTGCTTTCGGAAGTTCCTCTTTTTTCGGCGCTTCCACATCCGGCAGGTCCACCATCTTTCTCTTCCTGTCGTGTTTCCTGTTATGCAGGTTGAAGAGATTGAGACGGAGGGCATTCATGCAGACCGTGAAACTGGACAGGGACATGGCCGCAGCACCCCACATGGGGTTCATCCGGATTCCCGGGTACAGGCCGGCAGCCAGGGGGATAAGGATGATGTTGTACGCAAAGGCCCAGAACAGGTTCTCATGGATATTCCGAAGGGTCTCCCGGGACAGGCGGATGGCCGCAGATACGTCGGTGAGCTTCGAATTCATGAGCACCACGTCCGCCGAATCGATGGCCACGTCCGTGCCGGCACCGATAGCGATACCCAGGTCCGCCCGGGCCAGGGCCGGCGCATCGTTGATGCCGTCGCCCACCATGGCCACTTTACCCTGTTTCTGGAAGGCTTCGATGACCGCTTCCTTCCCATCCGGCAGCACGCCGGCAATGACCTTGTCCACTCCTGCCTTTTGGGCAATGGCTCTCGCGGTCTTTTCATTGTCCCCGGTGAGCATGACCACCCGGATTCCCATGTCATGGAGTTCCTCCACCGCCTGGGCAGAGTCTTTCTTGATCACGTCCGCCGCAGCGATGAGGCCCAGAAGTTTTCCGCCCTTTTCAAAGAAGAGGGGCGTCTTGCCTTCATCAGCCAAAGCTTCCGCCTTGTCTTTCATGGAATCCGTGGAAACCAGTGTGGAAATATAGTCCATGGATCCTCCGTGAATTTCTTTTCCATTCACCGTTCCCATGAGCCCATGGCCTGAAAGATTGCGGAAGGAATCGAGGGCCAGGGCTTTGACCCCCTTTTCTTCCCCATAGGCCACCACAGCCTTTGCCAGGGGATGTTCCGATTTTACTTCCAGGGAATACGCTGCTTCCAGGAGATCCTTTTCACTGACTCCCTCCGCGGGAATGATATCGGTAACCGCCGGTTTCCCTTCAGTAATGGTACCGGTCTTATCCATGACCACAATGGCCATTTTCCCTGCATTTTCCAGGGATTCACTGGTCTTGAAGAGGATGCCGTTCTTCGCACCCATGCCGTTGCCCACCATAATGGCCACCGGCGTTGCCAGGCCCAGGGCGCAGGGGCAGGAAATGACGAGGACGCAGATGGCGTATTCCAGGGCCACCGATACCGGTGCTCCCAGGTACAGCCATACCAGGAATACCACCAGGGCGATGGCCATGACCGCCGGTACAAAGACGGCGGACACCTTATCCGCAATCCGGGCAATGGGGGCCTTTGTGGCTGCCGCATCGCTCACGAGCCGGATGATCTGGGCAAAGGTGGTATCCTTCCCCACCCGGAGAGCCCGGGCCCGGATGTAGCCATTCGTATTCATGGAAGCGGCACTCACCGTATCTCCCGGCTTCTTGTCCACCGGAATGGACTCGCCAGTCAATGCAGACTCGTCCACCGCCGTTTCCCCTTCCAGGATTTCTCCATCCACCGGGATAGATTCTCCGGGCTTCACGATGAAAACATCGCCGATAGACACCCGTTCTACAGGCACGGTCTCGGGATTTCCATTCCGCTCCACCACCGCCGTCTTCGGCGCCATCTTCATAAGGCTCTTCAGGGCGTCCGTGGTGCGGCCTTTGGAAATGGATTCCAGCAGTTTCCCCACCGTAATGATGGCAGGAATCATGGCGGCGGACTCGAAGTACAGCTGGTCGTGGTAAATGGGCATGATGTCCATATTCGATGCCCCTTCAGTGATGAGCACCGTCATCTTGTAAAAGACGTAAAGGGACCAGCCGAAGGAAACGGAGGAACCCATGGCCACCAGGGCATCCATGTTCGGCGCCCCCTGGAAAAGGGACCGGAAACCGGAGGTAAAGAAAGCCCGGTTAATGGCCATGACGATAAAGGAAAGAATCATTTCCGTCAGCGCCAGGCCCAGATGGTTGTGGTCCAGAAATGCAGGAACCGGCAGGTTCAGCATGTTGTGTCCCATGGTGATATACATGAGGAACACAAGGAAAATAATAGAGAGAATGAGCCGCCGCTTCAGTTTCGGCGTCTCGTGGTCCTTCAGGGCTTCCTCCTCTGCCGCCAGGGCAGAGGTCTCTTCGACGGAACCATTCATGGGTTTCGCCCCATACCCCGCCTTTTCCACGGCAGAAACCACGTCCTTCGCAGAAGCGTCTCCTTCTACGGCCATGGAATTTGTGAGCAGGGACACCGTCACCTGCTTCACTCCCGGCACCTTGGACACCGCCTTCTCCACATGGGCCTGGCAGGCGGCGCAGGTCATACCGGAAACCATATACTGGCATTTTTCAGCCATAAAATCACCAACTTTCTGGATAAATACAAATGTGAAAAACGGCGCTGACGGATAGAGTCTTGCGTGCGGAGGCTTCTAGCTGCTAGCGGCTAGCCGTTAGGAAAACTGATCAGCCTGCGGCGATTTCCATTCGATACTTCCGGCAGTTACACGTGCCGTAGGCTATAGAGCTTTCCTAGAAGCTAGAAGCTGGCAGCTAGAAGCCCCCATCTGGACGCAACACGCTCGGCCACAAGACCACCGCCGCACAGCGGCTGGCCAGCTCAAGGCCCAAGGCTTGCTGTATCTGCAAGCATGATAAATTCATCTCTTACCTGCCGTAGTGGAACAGCATGGGCTAAATTCTTAAAACTCGCGGCGCTATATGAATTGTGCGCCGCACCGCCACTCCTCATTCCTCATTCCTCACTCCTAACTAATAGCCGGACCTCAATCAATCCGACCTGGGAACAGCTCTATCAGCCTCTCTCACTTCATCAGCTTCTGCAGCATGGTACAGAGCTCGTCCACCTTGCCTTCCTTCCCTTCCCGGATATCCTCGGTCACACAGCCTCGGATATGGGCGGCCAGGAGAAGCTTGTTGAAACTGTTCAGTGCGTTCGTCACCGCCGACACCTGCATGACGATATCGGGACAGTAGGCATCATTTTCTACCATCTTCTCAATGCCCCGGATCTGCCCTTCCACCGTCTTCAGGCGGGTCAGAAGCTTTTTCCGTTCTTCCTCCGTCCTCTGGGTATGGCGGCATTCACAGGATTCTACATCTGCCATGGTTATATCTCCTTATATCGAAAATCTTTTATCTCTTACGGTCCTAATACTACACCCCCCTGGGGTCCCCTGTCAAGAGGGAGAAAGATAGAGTTGAGATTTGAGAGTTGAGATTTGAGGTCCAGCGGCTCCGCCGCGATATTGCAATCGAACTAATGGGGCGACGCTGATGGGTAGAGTCATTCGCATGGAGCTTCTAGCTACTAGCGGCTAGCTGCTAGGATGGATGATCCGCCTGCGGCGCTTCCACCCGGTATTCCCGTCAGTCATTCGTGCCGTAGGCTGGCCAGCTTTCCTAGAAGCTAGCAGCTAACAGCTAGAAGCTCCGCACAAGTGACTCTATCCGCAAGCACGCCAACCGCCAAACCCCAACAGCTCGATAAACCGCAATTTTGCCATATAAAAAGCAGCAGCTTTTCGCTGCTGCTTTCTTATTCTCCCGCCATCTGCCGGGCCACAGATTTCACGGCATCCAGGTTATCCCGGTCCGTCATGTTCCATGTGAGGGCTGTCAATGTGGGGTAGCCCCGGTGGATCCAGAAGACATCCGTATCCGGTGCCGCATCGGGAAGCATTTTCCCGGAAAGCCAGAATCCCAGGTGCCCTGAGGGGTCCTTCATTTCCCGGATGGCATTCTCATACCGCTGGACGCCGAGCTTTGTGACCTTCAGGTTTCCCCAGGTGAGGTCCTCTTTATCCTTCGGCATGTTCAGGCTCAGGGTGCCTTTGTACTTCATGTCCACGAAATATTTCCTGATGACTTCAAAGGCAAAGGACGATGCCTTTTCCAGAAAATCCTTATCCTTGATGGTATCTGCCGACAGGGCAATGGAAGGAATACCGAACACCGCCCCTTCCAGGGCTCCCGCCACGGTGCCGCTGTAGAGACAGTCGGTGCCATTATTGAAACCGTTATTAATACCGGATACCACCAGGTCCGGCATGTCATTCCGAAGCCAGTGCTCCAGTGCCAGCTTGCAGCAGTCCGCGGTGGTGCCATTGCAGGAAAGGACGGAAATGTTTTCTCCATAACTTTCCTTATGCCACATGCGGAGATAGGTCTGGAGAGACAGGGAGGAAGAACAGGAGCTCCGTCCCCGGTTCGGTGCAATCACCGTCACCCGACCCAGGCGGGCCAGTTTCTTCGCCATCTCAATGAGTCCCGGCGACTCGAATCCATCATCGTTGGTCATAAAAATATGCATAGATTCACCTGATTTCTAAATCATTTACATAGTTTTATTTTACCATAAAGATAGAAGTGCTTCTATATGGATTTGATAGAAAACAGGTAAAGGGAATATAAAGAGAAGAGTTGAGATTTGAGAGTTGAGAGTTGAAAGTTGAGGTCCAGCGGCTCCGCCGCGATATTTCAGTATTGCGAGCTGTTGGGTTTGGCGGTTAGTATGCTTGCGTGTAGAGTCACTCACACGGGGCTGCTAGCTTTTAGCTTCTAGCTGCTAGGAAAGCTGGCCAGCCTGCGGCGCTTCCCATCCGGTATTTTCGCCAGTCATTCGTGCCGTAGGCTGTAGAGCTTTCCTAGTTGCTAGCCGCTAGTAGCTAGAAGCCCCCGCACGAATGACTCTATCCATCAGCCCCCTCAACAGCTCGTCAAACCGCAATAGTCCGTTTCACGCTCCCACTTTCTTCCGTATCCACCGTACCATGGAGTGGTCTTCGAAGAAGAGGAAAATCATGGGGAGTACGAGGAGCGTGAAAACCGTGGACGTGAGAAGGCCGCCGATGATGACCCAGGCCATGGAGCTTCTGGTTTCCGAGCCCGCCGTCACGGCCAGGGCCGTGGGGATCATGCCTACGATCATGGTGAATGTGGTCATGAGGATCGGCCGGAGCCTCGTCTTTCCTGCTTCGATGACCGCTTCCTTCGGCTTCATGCCATCCCGATGCATGAGGGTGAGGGTGTAGTCCAGAAGGAGGGTGCCGTTCTTGGCCACCACGCCGTCCATGACGATGATGCCGATCATGGAATAAATATTGAGGCTGTCGTTCATGAGGAACAGGAAAAACAGGGAGCCGATGAGGCCAAAGGGCAGGGAGAACATGCGGATGAAGGATGTCTTCACGGACTCGTAGAGTACGGAAAGGATCATGTACACCAGCACCATGCCCATGAGGAGGGCCGCCAGGAGTTCCGTGAAACTTTCATTCATGCTGTCCGCCTGGCCGGAGAACCGGAAGCTTACGGACTTTGGGAGGCCTGCATTGTTCAGGTCATTGGTCACTTCCGTGATGACCTGGTTCAGGGGCCGGCTTCCGGGGTTGCCGCCGATGATGATGGACCGCTGCTTATCGGTGCGGTTGATGGTGATGGGCCCCACGTCATCTTTGACGGTGGCCACGTCGGAAATATGGACAATGCCGTTTTTTGTTTCAATGGGCACCGCTGCCAGGTCCGATTTCTTATAGTATTCGCCGCCCCGGAAATAGACATTGATATCCGTATCGTTGCCGTTGTTTTTGACATCATTGGGGAGGACGCCGGCGCTGCTGCCGCTGATGGCGGAAGACAGGGTATCGTAGAGGCTTCCTACGGTGACGCCGTAGAATTTCATCTTTTCCCGGTCCGGGATGATGGACAGTTCCGGCAGCCCTTCCTGATAGGTGGAGCTGATATCGGTGACCCCGTAATTCCCGTTTTTGATGAGGTCCTGGGCCATTTCAGAGGCAGTGATCAGGTCCTGCATATTGTTACCCCGGAGCTCGAGGCGGAAGGCGCCGCCCCCCTGGCCAAGACCGCCGCCGGACGTACCGGATACGGAGGCCTGGTCTTCCTTGATGCGGACATCGCCGTCTTTGATATTCTGCGCAATCCAGGCTCTCATTTCATCGGTAATATCCCAGATGGAACGGCTCCGGTCCTGCCTGTTTTGAAGGGACACCCGGATACGACCGGAATTCACGCCGCTGCCGCCGCCCACCATGGCCATGTAATTCGTCACTTCCGGCACATTGGAAAGGTATCCTTCCAGCTGTGTGGTCACCTTGTCGGTGCGCTCCACGCTGGCGTCGGTGGGCAGCTTGATCTGCACGTTGAAACCGCTTTCATCGGTTCTCGGCATGTATTCCCGGCCAATGATGCCAAGGGGCACCATGGCGATAAAGACTGCCAGGGACAAAGCTACGCCGCCGAAAAGTTTCTTCTTGTTTTCAAAACTCCAGTGAAGGGCTCTTCCATAAAGCCGCTGCGTCCCTTCTTCCACCCGGTCCATGGCCGCAAAGAGGCGGCTGTGGCTCTGGGGCAGGCCGTTCCTGAAGAACCGGGATGCCAGCATAGGTGTCAAAGTAAAGGAAATAAACAGGGAGAACAGGGAGGCAAAGACGATGGTGAGACCGAACTGCCGGAAGAACTGGCCGGTCATGCTGGTCATGAAGGCGATAGGCAGGTACACCACCACATCGCAGAGGGTGATGGCAATGGCTGCCATGCCGATTTCCATCCGCCCGTTCACCGCCGCCTCCATGGGATTTTCCCCCATAGCCAGGTGGCGGTGGATATTTTCCAGTACCACGATGGAGTCATCCACCAGGATGCCGATACAGAGGGTCATACCCATGAGGGACATCATGTTGAAGGTGAAGCCTGCCATGTACATGGCAAAGAAGGAAGCAATGAGGGACGTAGGAATGGCAATCATCACAGCCGCTGCGGACCGCCAGCCCCGAAGGAAGAGGAACAGCACCAGTCCCGTGGTGAAGAGGCCTTCGATAAGGGTGCCCAGGGTATTGTGGAGGGCCGTCCGCACGTAGTCCGCAGAGTCGTTGACCACGATGAACTGGTAATCCGGATACTCCTTCCGGAGCTGGTCCAGTACCTGCATCACGTTATCCGCCGTGGACACCAGGTTGGCATTGGAATTTTTGTAAATGGAAATACCGATGCCGTCCTGTCCATTGATGCGGGCATACCGGGATACTTTCTTATCCTCCCGCACCACGTCTCCCAGGGCCGTAATGGGGATAGACTCCCCATTGGATGCGGTGAGATGGATCTGCTTGATATCCGCCACCGTAGCATACTGGCCGTCCAGGCGGATCTGGGTCTGCCTGCGGTCGGTGTAGGAAGAGCCGGAGGGGGCCAGCTTGTTTTCCCGCTTCAGGGAGGAAATGATGTCATTCATGGAAATGCCGTAGTAGGCGAGCCGGTCCCGGTCCACCTTCACCGCGATTTCCTTATCCCGGCCGCCGGAAAGTTCCACATCCGACACGCCGTCGGCCTTGGTGAAATCGTTGATGAGGGAATCATTGGCCAGGGAATACATTTCATCCAGCGGATGGGAAGAAACAAGGGCGATATCCATGATCGGCGACGCATCCATATCCCGCTTTTCCACCACCGGGTCATCCGCATCGTCGGGCAGGCTCTTTCGGATGGCATTCACCTTCTGGGAGGCATCCACCGCCGCCGCATCCACGTCGGCATCGAAGTTCAGCTCCAGCGTCACCTGGGACCGGCCGGTCTTTGATTTCGACGTGACATGCTTCACATTGGACACGGAAGACAGGGCATCTTCCACGGGCTTTGTGATCTGCTGCTCCACGGACTCCGCGTCGGCGCCGCTGTAGGAGACACTCACCACCACGTAGGGCGTGTTGATCTTCGGATAGAGCTCCACGCCGATCCGGTAATAGCTGTAAAGCCCCAGAGTCACGAAGAAGAGGACAATCATCACGATGCCGATGGGATGTGTGACGGCGTAGCGGGTCATATTGAACCGGTTCATACACTGCCTCCCTCGATATCCACGGTCATACCGTCTTTCAGCTTCGAAACATTGGTCACCGCCACCTGGTCGCCGGCGGAAATGCCTTTCAGGATTTCGATGGAATCATCGTTGTAGAGGCCCGTGGTGACCTCCACCTTCTTCACCTTATGGTTTCCATCCACCAGGAAGGCGTATTTCTTGCCATTATTTTCAAGGACCCCTTCCTTAGGAAGGAAAAGGGCATTCTTCCTTTCCACCGCCGTCACTTCGCTCCGGCCGAACATGCCGCCCCGAAGGCCCGCGATATCCGGTGCCAGGACGATACGGACCTTGTAGGAATGGGATGCTGCATCCAGGGACGGGCTGATGTAGGAAATGGTACCTGCTGCCTCTTCCCCTAAAGAATCGATGGACACCGATACCACCATGCCTTCCTGGAGCACCCCGATATCCTGCTCCGCCACGGCGCAGTCCATGTAAAGGGAACTGTTATCTACCACGGTCAAAAGCTTCTGCCCGGCGCTGGCCCATTCCCCGGCTTCCGCATCCCGGTAACCGATGGTGCCGGAAATGGGAGAAACAATGGTCATATCCTCTTTCTGGGCTGCCAGGGAGTCTGCCGTATACCTTGCTTTTTCCGCAGCCGCCTCCTTACTGGCAATCATAGCCGGAACGCCGCCCACATCCTGGCCTGTAAGAGTTTCCAATGCCGCCTTTGCCTCCATCATGGCCCGGTACTTGTCATCCCGTTCCTGCCGGGATACCGCTCCTTCGCCGAAGAGTGTCTCGTACCGCTCATAGGTAGTGAGGGCATTGTCATAGTCGCTCTGGGCCTTCAGGGTGCCTGCATCGTAGGAAGACCGGCTTTCCACCGCGTCCGCCACCGCCTGCGCGCTCCCTGCCCGGCTTGCGCTGAGGGACAGGGAAATATCCTTCGTATCCTGGGAAAGGAGCACGTCCCCCGCTTCCACATGGTCACCGAGATCCACATTGATGGACGCAATGCGGCCTGCATACTTGGGCGAAATATCCACGGAAGCCTTCGGCACCGTCTCACCGGACAGCACCACCCGCTTCATCATGTCCTTACGCTCCATGGTCTCCACCGTCACCCCGGGCCGGGAATTGTACTTCTTGCCCGCCGTAGAATCCCGATGGGTATAAAAATAAATCCCCGCAAAAAGGAGAATAAGTATGACAATCCAAAGTATGGTTTTCCACTTCGTAGAATGAAGATGCTCTTTCACCATAGGACCCTCCGCATGTAAAAGGATGTTAAATTACGCTTTTATCCTTAATTTCTATTATACACTGCACCCATGGTAAAGCAGGAGCCATAAGAAAAGATTTCCCACTGTTTAAGGAAAGATAAAGAAAGATTTGAGAGTTGATGTTTCGCAGCTTCGCCGCAGAAATACACCCCCTTGCCCGCTTCGCGGGACTTCCCCCGAAGGGGCAATGCTATTAAGTTAAGCGTTTTACACAAGCATACGTTATAACGACGTGTGCTTTTTTTGTGTCTAAAAAAAGCTTAGGTTTACAAAAAAATATAAAAACATCAAAAAAAGGCTTGACAAATCCTCAAAAATTTGAGGCTCCGCCTGTTAGTAAGGGAACCACCCCAATTGTTAACAAGGAGGATTCGTTATGATCAATTTTGAAAAGCAAGTCAGAAAAATTTTTAGGAGCCACGTTCAACATGTTATTGACAATCCCAAGTTGTATGGGATTAACCCCAGATTTTTTACCCGGGTACGGAAATGGCCTATTGCACGTATTCTTTTAGTTATGTATAAGATGCAGACCGGCACCTTGCCAGATATCCTTTTCAAGAATTTCATTGAGATGGATGAATTTGGTGACTCAACTCCTTCTGCGTTCATTCAGCAGCGGCAGAAACTCACGACGGAAGTTTTTACCACCATTTTCAGGAATGTCCTCAAGGACCTGCACCGGTTACTTGAGCTTAAGAGATACCATGGCAAATTCCTTATCGCCTGCGATGGCTCAGATTCGCCCATGCCTACTCCAGTGTTACCTGTTCCAGATGACTGCAGTCCATTTGGGAGGCCACAGTACCATATGGATCATGTAAATGCTTTTTATGACGTTCTAAACCATCTCTATCTGGCAATTACGACTAAACCAAAGCTGTCATGCAATGAGCAGCGCGAACTTCTGGAGCTGGCCCAAATACTGTCCCAAGAGCATCCTATCTATAAACCCGAGGATACGGTCATCATCAGTGACCGTGGTTATGAAGGCTATCAGGTCCTGTGTCTGCTTACTCAAATGGGTTTTGGATACGTCATCCGGGCAAAAGGTCCGAGTGCAGGCATTCTTTCAGCCAAAGGGCTTAATCTCCCGGATGGCATCACCAACAAAGAAATAACAATCACTGTCCATGTAAGGCGCAGTGCCAAAGGAATCTATCATAAGGAATCCAGTGAAAAGTTCCGGCCTGAGACAGATATGATGCTGAGAATCCGCATCGTGTCCTCGGTTTCGCCAAGTGGGGATGTCCAGTATTACCTTACCAACCTGGATATCCGGTCATTTTCTGCCTCGGAGATTGGATGTATTTACAGAAAGCGCTGGCAGGTTGAAACAGCTTTCCGCCATTTGAAATATGGAGTAGGAGCCATCGTATTTCACTCCAAGTTCCTGCTCTATCAGGAAATGGAACTGTATGCGGCACTTACGTTGTATAACTGTGTTGCAGCCATCATAAACCATATTCCTATTCAGGAAATTGATGCACACCACAAGTACCGGTACAAGGTTAATTTCAAAGCAGGAGTCCTGCCCTGCCTGCACTATTTATTCTGTACGGAAGAGCAGGCGAATTCTTTCAATTTGACTAAGCGACTCGAGGCCTACAAAGTAGCTATCATTCACAACAGGCATTACGACCGTGGAAGAATTGAAAAGAAGGTCCATGCCTTCGAGGGAAAACCTACCGGATTCTAAGGAATATTGTCAACTAAGATACCCAAGCTATTATCACGGATAAATCCGAAAAAAATCCGCAATTTTCGGTTCTTTTCGTATGCAAAAATCTAACTTGTAAAAATAACTGATGTAAAAATGGTTGTTTAGGCAAAGCAAAAATGGAGAATTTATGGCAAGTTCACAATAATATTGCATCCCTAAAAGACATATTTTGCTCGTTTTTCTCTTAACTTAATAGCATTGCTTCTCTAAGGGGGCACGCATTTAGCAGCTCTATTCATTTGGTATCTAACACACTCATCAACTCCTGTACCAATTGTGGCAGGAGTCGTTATCCAAAATGTGCTTGAGTTGAAACACCAGCCACTATTATGCGCGAGGCCTCAACTCTATCCTTTTAGAACATCCACCGGATACCCACGTTCCAGCCCCATTTCTTGTGGTAAGTGCCGGTGTTGCTCTTCTCGGCGTCTGCGTAGAACTGGCCGGCGCCGGAGAGGGGGATGGTGAAGCCCACGCCGTATTCGAACCAGCTGTCGCTGTAGTCTTCGTGTAGCGTAAGGCTTCCTTCGTCGTCGGAGAGGTGGAGGATGCTGTTTCCTCCGAATTCATGGAACCAGTTGGCCTTGGCGAAGAGTTCGCCCCGTTCTCCTTCGTAGCCTGCCCGGAAGCCCATGCGGCCTACGGCACTGCGGATGCTGTTTTCTTCATACCGGACGCCATTGGAGAGGGTCACTTCCGCCCCGTCCAGCCAGCCGGCTGTGAACTGGGCCTGGGGTTCCAGGAACCAGCCGCTCCTGAAGGATCTCTTGTACCCATATTCCACGCCGGCGGTGAAGCCGTTGTTATCCACGTGGGTCCCGTCATAGATGCCCCGAAGTTTATCTTCCAAATGGGTTCCTTTCACTACGAAATCCCAGTACTGGCCATCGGTCTTTACCCGGGTATCGTAGAGACCTACGCTCATGCCTGTCACATCGGATTTGCTGCGGGCATAGTAACCGGTGCCCTTCGTGTAGGCCAGGCCGATGCCCTGGTAATGGCGGCCGCCTTCATTTTTTCCCCGCAGGAAATCATAGCCCACCTGGTATTCGTGGAACCGGGTGCTGTAGGAGAATTCTCCGTCATGCCTTTCATCCTCGGTTCCCTTTACCCGGGCCCAGAGTCCCTCGGCATGGGGGCCGTCATTGCTGTGAAGGTCGCCCAGCCGCTGGAAGAGGGTATCGTTTTCGTCCCGCCAGATCTGGTAATTGATGCCCCGGATGCCCACAAGGTCCTGGACCACATGGGTGTGGTGCCCATCGTCATCGGTCTCAGACTTACTGAATCCTTTCAGGTACCAGTCCGTATTGTACCGGGGTGTCACAGTATCTCCCCTGCTTGTTTCATAGGTGCCAAGGGAAGTCTTGTGGAAGAAGAGCCGGTCTTCACGGTCCGGCACATAGAAGCTGCCCTTTTCGTCTCCGACGCTGGCCAGAATAGTGCCCAGGGCCCCGTCGGTCCATTGGCCATTGTTTACAGAATGGAGCTCAAGCGCCGTCCGGCCCGTATGGCTGCCAATGACGTAAAGCCGGTCGTTGTTGTGGCTGTTGCCGGTGCTGTTGATGACCACCGTTCCACCGTCACCGTTAAAGAGATGAGTCGTCAGCTTCTGATTCGTCGATGCCGGATCAAAACGGATACTGCCATTCACCGCATTAAGGGTATTCACCGTCGGATTGCCGTCAAACTGCCACTGCGCACCGTTTTTCAGATTCAGGACTACGCCGCCCATTTCTCCGCCTTCCGGATGTTCGAGAGCCCAATCTTCAATATTGCCATCCATTACAGAATCCGCACTATTCAGGAAAATCTTCATGCTGCCGTAATTTTCCAAATCACCCTTGATCATCCCGTGGGTACCGTCATGGCCAATCGTCATGGACCCGCCATTGACTTCCGCCGCATATTTCGACTGTGTACCGTCAATGGCAATCATGTCACCATCCACATCCAGCTGGCCGCCGGTGGTATAGAGCAGGGCTTCGTCCTCGCCTTTGCCCGTGATGACGACATTCTTGCCCTGCAGGGAAATCGGTGCAGCACCGCTATGTGAGAAAACCTCGCCATTGACGCCGAGATAATTTGTCGCTTCGCCGCCAACCGCAACTTTCTGGCTCAGGCTCATCAAAGCATTGTGGCCGTCTGCCGCATCTATGACGATATTCTTGCCTTTAAGGGCACTGCCGTTTTCACCTTTCGCATACCCCTGGGCACAGAAACCTCCGTCTAATTCCAGATTTTCCGTGGTATCATCGCCAAGATTGATACGGTTCGTATGAGTCAGGACTACGTACTGGTTTTTGTTTGTCCCTTCAAAAATATGGATATTCCTGCCGTTCACATCGATATCACCGGACAGGCTCAATACACGACCGTCGATGCTGACATTCGAATCTTCATCGCCGATGGTAAAGGGATGGTCCCCGCCATTCAAAGCAATAAAGGCATCATGAGAATCAGTCACATCTCTTTCAATATCCATAGTATCGTTATCCTGCTCCGGTGCTCCGTCGGATAAGACGATATGTTTGCCATGAATGCCAAAATGGCCATCCTTCGTCAGTCCGCTGACCTTCACTGTACCCTTAAGCACTGTATTTTCGCTCGTATTGCCTGCAAAGTCACTGCCAATGCGGACATCCTTACTGTTACCGGCATACATGACATCATAGCCAGCATTATCAAGAATTACATTCTGCCCCGCGATAGCAATTTCATTTCCCTGAACGTTTTTATAGTCATTCTCCGGCATGAAATCAAGATAACCGACGATGTTCGTCTGCTGCGTACCAGCCTGACCGATGCTCATCTGCACCGGTTGATCCGTCTTAATCGCAGCTGGATGGGACCATTCCTCTTTGCCGCGCAAACCATGGATCGTGATTTCATTGCCGTAAATGACTGCTTTATTACCGCTAAATTCAAGATTGCCATTGATTACGGTGCTGCTTGTACCATCATTACCAATGGTCAAGTCTGTGTTCTGGTCATAGATTGCCAGGGACTGATTTCGATCACTTCCATTTTGGAATTTATCCGGTGTAATTGTCGCATTAATGGTAATTTTATCACCATCAATCGTCGCAGAGGATTCTTTTCCATATTCAGCAATCATGGAAACAGAACCATTTAACGTGGTTTCCGCCTCTTTGCCGCCCACATAGAGCTTCCCGCCTGTCATGTTGAGTGATCGTTTATTCCAATCTGAAGACGTCCCAATGATGACTTTCTTTTCCGCCTTCAGATTCATTTCTCCGCCACCCTGGAAAGCAACGCCCTTATTCATAGTAATAGTATTGCTGTCGATAGAAACCGTAGAGCCATTGGTTGAGCTAATGGAATAATCAGGCTTCCACTCTGCTTTACTTTCACTGTCATCAATAGTGACAGTATCTCCCTTGACAGTCATGTTGCCCTGGTTGTCAACATCCAGTCCCTGGACATTGACATTGCCTCTTTTACCATTGCTGTCTTCCGCAGCCAGGGAAACCTGTGGTGCTTTTTCATTATCATAGTGGCTGCCCGTTGCTTGGATGCGACAATCAATATCGATACCAGCCCCCTGCATTGTGACAGCGCTATTGCCATTCACAGCGGTAACATCACCGGCCGCACTGATTTTACCTCCTGCCATGATAGCAACCGTAGAGCTATTGGCAGACACAGAGTACGGCTTATTGTTCCAATTAAGGTTGCTGCCAATCTGTACGTCACCCCTGTTATTTTCTGTACCGAGCTGGAGTTTGCTGTTCGAAGTGGCAGAAATAGCTTTATTGACAGTGATTCCCTGCGTGCCGTCAATAATCACATCGGCACCATACACCTTTTGATCATCATCGTGATAGTTTCCCCACATGCCGATAGAATCTACAGTCACTTTGCCCGTATTGGCCCCACCAGCATGAATTATCGTTTGTCCGGCGTTAATATTTCCTAAATGGAGAGACTCACTCCCGCCGTTGATGGTTATCCGGGCGCCTTTTTGACCACCCAGATTCGTCAGGGAAATGTTCTTTGTATCATCATCACCAATAGTGATTGTACCTGTATCTACCCAAAATCCACCAATCTGTTTATCACCGTATTCCCCACCAAAGGAAATATTCTGGCCATGCACTTCCGTCGTACTGCCTTCACCGGCAGTATAATTATGAACTGTCACATTTTCCGTGTTTTGGGTGCCGACGGTCAGATGAACAGGACCCGCTTCTCCTCCCCAGCCATTGAGTTCATTCACCGTAATGGGATCCCCTTCTGTGGCTTCCGTCGCACCCCATCGGCTAATGCCGTCATAGATTTTTTCTGCTGCCTCCACAGGTCCGGAAAAAACTCCGGACAATGAAAAGAGGACTGCCGCTGCCAGTCCTGCCCGTACCATCATTTTCTTTGAATGCTTCATAGAATCTGCCCCCGTAAGCAAAATCCCACCAGAGCCGGCGTACTCCACTCGCCAGGTCCTGTGATTAAAAAGTATCTGTTTCTATTATACTATTATATAGTGGCTGTTTATTAACCTACTTTTTTCAAAATAGCATTTGCACCACCACCGGAGCAAAAATCCGGTCACCTTGCCAGTTTAGCCCCTTCGCAGCCTAGTCAATAAGCTCCATGTAGTGTTGGGAGCCAGCTTCCGGACCGCAATCTGCGAAATAGAGTAAAAAAAACGACCCAACTGGGACACTGAACAGGTTCCCAACGAAAACAGACATGCTAATGGAAGACAGCGTCGTCTCCGAGAGCTTAGTCATGATGAGCCCGGCTCCATAGCAGTGCTTGTCAAGGCTAAACACCCGCTCAACTTCGATCCTATCGACATTATCTTTGTATTCGGCCTTGGTTGTTTTAGGCTTGTTTTTTGGCGGTCTGCCAAGCTTTGGGCCTGACAGACGTATTCCGTGTTCTTCGCAGTACTTCCTGTTGGATCTGGTTCGGTAAATCTGGTCAGCAAGCACCCTCTCAGGATACCTGCCTGTGCGAGCCTTGTACCGCTCGATAGCATCAATAAGGAACCCGCCTTCGTTATACGGATCAAAGGATATCTTTTCCATGCGGGCATGGCCTTTCTCATCGATGCTGATGTCATATTTGGCCCCAAATTCAACAGGAGCCTTTGTTTTACCACGCACAATGGGACGGAGATAAGGCTGACTCAGACTCACAATACGATGATCGACGCGGTGCACCTTGTTGTCATACATGTACTTCTGCTGTTCATAAAGCTCTTTGATGGTCTCGTACATGGTCAGGTACTTCTCTGGCATTTCAAAGCCAGCGTCGAGATAAGCCTGAATGTATCGAAGATCCCGTTCAATGTTTCCCAGCTCGCGCCGTATTTGCATTCGCATTGCTTTAGCTGGACGCCTCTTCGCCTTGGCTATCCGGAGATAGTCTTTACGAGCTATTCTACGGTATGTTCTGGGCTTCTGCCAAGGATGATAGGTCTCATGGAAATAGTCAATCATCTCTTCAAGTTTTTCCCTCGCTTCGTTCAGGAGTGAAAAATCCTGTGGATACCGTATGTTTGAGGGGGAACAGGTCGCATCAGCAATCAATGTCCCGAAGTTAATGGAAGCATCTGCATTGGGGCCCGGTACAGTCTGGTCATTCTTGTGTTGAGCGGTGGGAGCTGCGCTTTCCAGAAACATCTCGTTGATCTTCATGATAAATTCTGCAGTGAAGCGCTTGCGGAAAGAGACCAGAGCTGGGAAACTGAAGGGACACTTATGCTGAAACTCCTCAAGTCCCAGAAAGTACTGATAATATGGGTTTTCAGTAATCAGCTGGCAGACCTTGCGATCCGATGCTCCCGTGTACTTCTGGATGATGTAGGCGCCAAATGCAATGCGAAATGGAATGCCTGGGCGGCCTGTGTGGGATGGAAATAAAGCGGCATACAGTTTTTCATACCGTTTCCAATCCAGGCTATCCGCCAGTTTGACCCACTGGTTTTCAGGATCAAGCTGAATGCCGGAGGCCTGATAGAATCCGAAAAGGGAAGTTTCACGAATTGCAGGTGTTATTTTATACATAATTGTGCTCCCAAATGCAAAGATAATTGCCTAGTGTGTCAAATACCTATGCACTTATTATAACATTATCATGTATAATAATCAGCATTCATTGTAGGAAATAGGCTATTTTAGTTTTTTAACACCCACTATATAAACATTTTTTATTATATGGAATAATCATTATATACAATATATAAGCTAATTGCCTCATAGGAGACCTATAAGGCGGCCTGCAGGTGGGGCTAAGGAGCGTTTGGACGTATGGGAGCATTGATTCCTTAGCCGTGGGCAGATCAGCCGCTTCGCAGCGGCGGCATGTGGCTGAATGACATGTAATCATGCGGGGGCTTCCAGCTGCTAACAGGTAGTCTCCCTTTTTCAAAGGCCCAGGTTCCCTGCAGGACCTGCGCTCACGTGGGCAGCTCTCTTCCGGAAAGAGAGCCTCCTGCTGTGTCATTTTCACGTTTCAGGGACAGAGTCGCCAGAACCCCTGCTGCAGCTTTGCTGCATCCATCCTGCGCCTTTGGCGCGGCCCTTCTCTAAGGGCCTGCGTTCTTAGGGATATATAAAATTGACGGCGCCATACAATGTGTGCGCCGCCACCTTCCGGACCCAAGTTGGTGCTTATACTGCACATAAAAGCACCTTCCTTTTGGGGCCCGGCGGTGGCGCCGTAGGCGACGGAGGTTAGCTGATAGATGCGCCGCAGGCTAAGGGGTAGTCCCCCTTTTCCAAAGGGGGATGTCTGCGCTAGCAGACAGAGGGATTCTGATGGATTGTCTCATTATTGATTTAAACGGTTTGTGCGCAGATCCCATCGCCATCTCTCAGTCCGGTGGACAGCTCTCTTCTGGGAAGAGAGCCTCATGCTGTGTCATTTTCTCGTTATCTGTGCAGAGTCATCGGGGCCCCTGCTGCGGCTTCGCCGCATCCATCCTGCGCCTTTGGCGCGGCCCTTCTCTAAGGGCCTGCATTCTTAGGGATATATACAATTGGCGGCGCTATACAATTTGTGCGCCGTCACCTTTGCAGTAAAGCCGCGGAACGGTTCAGCTCAAGGCTCAAGGCCCCAGCCGTTCACACGCATGGCCAGCCATAAGAACAAAAACACACCAAGAAGGCCCAGGGTCCGTAGATTGCAAGAATTCGTCCAATGAATCAGACGCCAGCGTGAAGGGACTGGACTGAGCCATCCCCAAACTGAACTTGTCGTCAGAGGAGCAAAAGCATGAGCTAATCTAAAGTCTTAAGCCTTATGGTGTGTTGTGTGTGATTCGCATGGTGCGAACATGGTGACATATCCGGATGGTGTCAAAGTAGCTGGTGGCTGGTGGCTGGTAGCCAGGTCTATCGCCGCCGTCGCGGCTGTTGGTCTGGCTGCCAGATGCCAGCTTCCCATTTCCCTTTCGGCCGAATGGGCGAGGAACTGATAAAGGCGGTACCCTGTGTCCGGTAAATTTCCAGGGATCTTTCCCTAGCGCGCACTCAGGAAAATAAGAAAATCACCTTTCAACCCGCGGGCCTTTTTCATCCCTCTACTCTATACATAACGGAAATCGCCTGGATGTCTAAAAAAGAAATAAAAAGATTTGAGAATGGAGTGAAACATTGAGGTCCAGCAGTTGTGCTGCGAAAATTCCGTCTAAAGCGCAGCCGCTGGCCAACTCAATCTCATCTTCCCAATGGCCATCGAGCGGAGGAACTGAAAGCGAATCCAACTGGATGACGTATCTTCATAAAACCTTCCCGCTGCCGGCTGTTTGGGAAATATGAGGAAGGTCTGTCCAATCTCCGGAACTTTTTTGTCCCTCTACTATATACATAACGGGAACTTCAATTTTGTGAACATGGAATGTTAAATTTTTTCAAAAATGCTGGAGTGACTGGCCAGCTGCGGGCATTGAGCCTTGATTGGGACACGCCCTTCGGGCCGGGTGACGGATGGATGAGTAAGCGTTCGACCGTACGAGGGCTTCTAGTGTCTAATTTCGTAAGTTTCCGATTGTATCCCTAAGTTGCGAACCCTTGACCTCACGTTTTTTCCAGCGGAACGGTTCTGCATGCTCATTGTAGGCAGCAATAAACTTTTTAATCGCTGACACAAGATCCGAAACAGAGTCAAAACTTGCCCCTCGGAGCACTTTTCGCGACATAATGTTAAACCATATTTCCACTTCATTCAGCCAGCTTGCTGACGTTGGTGTGTAATGAAAATGGACATTAGGATGCTTTTCCAGCCAGTCGTTTAAGCGCTTGTGCGTGCAGTAATTATCGACAATAATATGATATTGCACTTTGTCTCCACCCGGCTCACTTTTCAATAAGTCATCTAAAAATTCTTCAAAGTCCTCTCTGGTTTTTCTCTTTGTTGTCTTTCCATAAATTTGTCCGGTAGCTACCTCCAGTGCACCGAATAAATTTATTGTTCCATTCCTCCGATATGTGCTTTTCAACCCGCGCACAATTTTCTTGTTATGAGTAAGTACATATCCTTGGGCTCTACTTAAGGCCTGTATCGATGGTTTCTCATCAACGCTGATTACGACAGCATTCTCTGGCGGGTTCAAGTAAAGTCCCACGATATCAGCAGACTTTTTAGTAAACTCCGGATCAGTACTGACACACCAGGAACGCTGCCTTGCCAGCTGTATTCCTTCCTTTCTCATAAGTCGCCAAATGGCAGCCTTTGAGACATTCAGAACTCTTGCCAGTGTAGGACCATCCCAGTGTGCTAGCCCGTCTGGAGGCGCTTCCTTCAGCTTATTTAACACCATTTCGCGGAATTCCGGTCCATATTGAGCAGTACGGCCCCGCCTTTTCTTATCCTGTAGTCCAGGGATGCCCTGTTCAGCGAAACGATTCCGCCAAAGGCTAACGGTATTGGGGCGTTCCCCCAACTTAGCCGCGATATCCTTGATTTGCATTCCATCAAGACATAGAAGAACCATTTTTGCACGTCTTACAATGCGATGCTCTGTTTTTTGAGAGTTTACGATTTTATGCAGTTCTATGCGTTCGCTTTCGGAGCAGCGTATTTGCTTAGCAACTTTTGGCATAACGTTATCCCCCCCTGCAATTTGCATTTATCTGGAATAAGTATACCATTATTTGCTGTGTCCGGCAATACAATCTATTATTTATGAAATTAGACACTAGCTGCTAGCTTTTAGCTGTTAGGAAAGATGGTCAGCCTGTGGCGCTTCGGTCAGTTCCCCGTCAGCTAACCCCAGCCCGGTGGGCAGCCCATTCCCAAGGAAGGGGCCTACTGTAGAGGCACTTCCACGTTATTTGTGTAGAGTCATTAGGGTTCCAATGGCGGCTTCGCCGCGAATCGTTAGCCTCCTTCCCCGGGAAGGAGGTGGCTGCGCAGCAGACGGAGGTTAGCTGATAGGCCGGCGGCGCAGCCGCTGGGCTTCAATTCTCTCGCCTCAAATCTCAATTCTAAAAAACCGGCAGCCGCAGCTGCCGGTTTCATTACGGGTCGATTTCTTTTTTTCTTGTCAGTTTTGCCTGCTGGAAGTGCATGCTTCTCGTATGGATGGTATGGACCCAGCCCTTCTTGTGCCGGTCTTTCCATCCAAGGATGGTCACCGGAATCCAGGAGTACATGAATATGGGGTATACCAGCCAGTAGAGGTAAATCTTCAAAGGCACTTCGATCTGCAGCAGTACGATAAGGGGCACCACGGACTGGATGAAGCCGATGACCGCCCAGAACTGCCGGGGCACCAGTACATCGTTATAGAGGATCACCGTGAAGCAGGGGTAGAACATATTGATGTAGGTCATGACCAGGTAGAACGTGGAGAGCAGGAGGAAGTAGTTCTGCAGGAGCTGCATGATGCCGTCAAGGATAACGATACTGTGGCGCCTGATGCCTTCCTTAAAGAGGATCGGGATATAGCGCTCGGAGCAGTCGAACTGGCCCTGGGCCCACCGTTTTCTCTGGCGGCAGGAAGCCATGAAGCCCAAAGGCTTTTCGTCGTAAATGATGGCGTCATGGACCCAGCAGGTCCGGATGCCGTGGGACAGGCATTTCATGGAGAATTCCATGTCCTCCGTCAGGCAGTCGCAGCCCCAGCCGTATTTCTTCACGATGTCCGCAGCGATGCACATGCCCGTACCGCCGAGGCAGGAGGAGAGGCCCAGGTTGTACTTGCCCAGGTGCCACAGGTGGTTAATAGTCCAGAAGGCGATGGCAAAGGTACCGGATACCCAGGTATCCGTGGGGTTCTTGGCGGACAGGTATCCCTGGAGGACTTTCTGTCCCTTCAGGAGACGGTTGTTCATGACCGCCAGGAAATCCAGGTGCACCAGGTTATCGGAGTCGAAAACGCAGAAAGCGTCGTAACCCTTATTCAGGGCAAAGATTTTCGGAAATACCCAGTCCATGGCATAGCCCTTCCCCACCAGTTCCTTGTTCGTCCGTTCGAAGACGTAGGCGCCGTGGGCCCGGGCGAGGTCCGCCGTGTGGTCGGTGCAGTTATCCGCTATGACGTAGACGTCATAAAGTTCTTTCGGGTATTTCAGAAGTTTCAGGTTGTCCAGGAGGTCCCCCAGCACCATCTCTTCATTATGGGCCGGGATGACCACGGCGAAGCGGCTCTTTGGGGGAGCCAGGTTCTTTTCTTTTCGATGCCACATGCCGCATACAGCGATCACTGTGTAGTAAATCGTGAAGAACGCCACAATGAGCTGTATAGGAATCATGATTATATCGAGTATGTGAGTCATCATTCAGTCTTTCCGCAATCTCCTCTGTTCACTTTTCTGTGGGCTTTCCGCTTTGCCTTGCGGCGGTTCAGGAATGTATTCATCATGCCGAAGATGATGAAGGCCGCAGACAGGGCTGCTGCCCAGATGGGCCAGTAAAAGAATGTGCAGATAATGAAGAATGCCAGGCAGATAATGATGGCCGGCAGGTGCAGCTGGTCCGCACTGGCGCCCTTGTTATCGGGATAGTGAATTTCGCTGACCATGAGGAAGGCCAGGATGAGCACGCAGATCACAGCCAGCCAGTTCCAGATCTTGGCGCCGGAAAGGACGTAGGATGCCACAATAATACCGGTCATTGGGCAGGGAAGTCCTTCGAAGTAGCCGTGGACGCTTGTGACCTTCACATTGAACCGGGCCAGCCGGAAAGCACAGAATGTACCCAGCAGGGCGCAGGGAATAAAACCGATGGGTCCCAGTTCATGGAGCTGGTAGGCGTACATGAGGGCCCCCGCAGCGATGCCGAAGGAAATATCATCGGACAGGGAGTCCAGTTCCACTCCCATGGGTCCTGCGGTATGCAATGCCCGGGCCACACGGCCGTCCAGGGCGTCCGCCACCATGGCAATCAGGATGAACACCGCGGCGGTTTTAAAATTTCCGGATATGGACATCATAATAGACAGCCCGCCGAAGAACGCATTCGCCGCGGTCACTGTATTTGCTACCCATGATTTATTCACTTACTTCAGCCTCCCTACCACCGTGAGTCCGCCTTTCACCTTGTCCCCTTTTTTGACAAGGATGTCGCAGTCTCCGGGAATATAGAGCTCCGTGCAGGAGCCAAATTTAATCATACCGTAGAGTTCCCCTTTTGTCAGATGGTCTCCCAGATTCTTCCAGGATACCACCCGTCTCGCCAGGATGCCGGCAATGAGGATGACCAGGATGGACCGTTTCTTGCCGGTAATACCGATGGCCCCCTGTTCATTGACGAAGCCTACCCCCTCTTTATAGGCAGGCAGGAACCGGCCCTGGGTGTAGGACTGGTACCTGATGTCCCCTTCCATAGGTGCCCGGTTGCAGTGGACATCGAAGATCGAAAGGAAAATGGTGATCTTATGGCATTTTCCCCCGAGGAACATGTCTTCTTCCACATCATGGGATACATCCACCACCGTGCCATCCGCCGGAGAGACGAGGACATCGTCGCCACCGGGAATTCTGTTATTTCTCGGCGGGCAGCGGAAGAAATAGGTGAAGTAGATGCACAGGATGAATGGGATCACGGCGATGTAATACCATTTCACATAGCACAGGGCCAGGCCCAGAAGAAACGTAACGAGAATGAAGGGATATCCTTCCGGTAATATAATCGGTTTTTTCAGCATCACTTACTCCCACGTTCTTTTTTCCATTTTTTGACGGCTCCCATGAATTTGGGAAGTGCCATCATCCGTCCGATGCGGCTGGGCTGGAGGTACAGCCGGTATGCCCACTCCAGACGGTGCTTCTGCATCCACAGGGGCGCCCGCTTCAGGTTGCCGCTCATGACATCGAAGACCCCGCCGATACCCATGGCAAGAACGCCCAATTCGTCTTTATGGGCGTAGAGCCATTTCTCCTGCTTCGGCACGCCAAGGCCGGCAAAGAGGAGTTTGGCGCCGCTCTTTTTGATGTCTTCGATGATTTTCTTTTCTTCTTCTTCATTGAAGTAGCCATCGTGGCATCCTACGAGGGTGAAACTGCCATGGTCTTCCATGAATTTTTTGGCCGCCTTCGCAGCGACTCCGGGATTTCCACCGAGGAAATAGACGGGCCAGTGCATGGAAGAAGCCATCTTCAGCAGTTCCACCGTCAGGTCAGCTCCTGTCACACGTTCCGGGAAGGGTGTGCCCAGCTGCTCGCCGGCCCAGAGGACACCGGCACCGTCGGGGACTACCAGGTCCGCATGGTTCAGGATCTTCCCCAGCTCCTTATCCTTCTGGGCTATCATAATCATTTCCGCATTGGCCGTGGCAATCATGGAAGGCTTCCCTTCCTCAATTTTTTCCTTTGCCCAGGCCACTGCTTCTTTCATGGTCACCGCATGGATGCGGATATCCATAACAACATGGGATGTAATCGAATGATCTGTCATTTTACTTTACGCTGTAATTCGGTGCTTCCTTCGTGATGCTCACATCATGGGGATGGCTTTCGCGGAGCCCGGCACCGGTAATTTCTATAAACTGGGTCTCTTCATTCATGGCTTTGATATTCGGTGTGCCGCAGTAACCCATGGCCGCCCGAAGGCCCCCAATGAGCTGGAAGAGAACGTCGGAAACATGACCTCTGTAAGGAATACGGCCTTCAATGCCTTCCGGTACCAGTTTCTTTGCATTCTGCTGGAAGTACCGGTCCTTACTGCCTGCCTGCATGGCGCCCAGAGAGCCCATGCCCCGGTAGGATTTATAATTCTTGCCCTGGTAAATAATAGTTTCTCCCGGGCTTTCTTCCGTGCCTGCCAGGAGGTTGCCCAGCATGACGGAGGACGCACCGGCACCGAGGGCCTTGGCGATGTCGCCGGAATACTGGATACCGCCGTCGGCAATAATGGGGATACCTGTTCCTTCGGCTGCCCTTGCGCAGTCATAGACTGCCGTAATCTGGGGCACGCCGATGCCGGCAATGACACGGGTGGTGCAGATAGACCCCGGTCCGATGCCTACCTTCACCGCATCTACGCCGGCTTCAATAAGGGCCTTCGTGGCATCATAGGTAGCCACGTTGCCTGCAATGAGTTCCAGATGGGGGAAATCTTTCCGAAGTTTCCGGATGGTCTGGAGCACTCCTTCGCTGTGGCCATGGGCCGTATCGATGACGAGGACATCCGCCTTCGCCGCCAGGAGGGCTTCCACCCGTTCTTCCACATCCGGAGTGACGCCGATGGCAGCGGCTGCCAGGAGCCGGCCGTCTTCATCTTTTACGGCGTTCGGATATTTCTTCATTTTTTCAATATCCCGGATGGTGATGAGGCCCTTCAGGTATCCCTTCTCATCCACCAGGGGCAGCTTTTCGATGCGATGGGCCTTCAGGATTTCCTTGGCTTCTTCCATGGTGGTATGTTCCGGTGCCGTCACCAGGCCTTCGGATGTCATGATATCGCTGATGGGGCGGCTGAGGTCGGTCTCAAACCGCATATCCCGGTTCGTAATGATGCCCACCAGTTTCCCTTCGTCCGTAATGGGAACGCCGGAAATATGGTACTTATTCATCAGTTCGTCGGCGTCGGCCAGGGTATTGTCCGGTGCCAGGTAAATGGGATCCACAATGACCCCATGTTCCGACCGTTTCACGAGCTTCACTTCCCGGGACTGTTCATCGATGCTCATGTTCTTGTGAATGACACCGATGCCCCCTTCCCGGGCCATGGCAATGGCCATTTCCGCTTCTGTCACCGTATCCATGCCGGCACTCATGATCGGGATATTCAGCCGGATATGCCGGGTGAGCCGGGTGCTCACATCCACATCCCGGGGCAGTACCTCGGAGTGGGCAGGAATCAGGAGTACATCATCAAAGGTAAGACCTTTCTTGCCAAATTTATCTGCTCTCATCATAGCCTCCATTTCAAGAAACAGGGTTTCATTCTAAATAACAGGTATATGACTTTGATTCCATCACTAATTTAATCATTATAGCATAAATAGGGTGCAAGGAAAAAGGAAGAGTTGCGAATTGATTGGAAATAAAGGGGATATCGAGACCGGTAGAGGAGTTGAATGCCTGCCAATTTCAGTGAGCTGTTTGGTTTGGCGCTGATGGGTAGAGTCATTCGTGTGGAGCTTCTAGCTGCTAGCTCCTAGCTTCTAGGAAAGATCAACAGCCTACGGCACGAATGACTGATGGAAACGGTAGGAAGCGCCGCAGGCGGATCAGCCTTCCTAACAGCTAGCCGCTAGTAGCTAGAAGCCCCCGCGCGAATGACTCTATCCATCAGCCCCCTCAACAGCTCGTCAAACCGCAATAATCTGAGCAGCTCACTGCTCATACAGTTTCTTAAAGAACGCCCCTCCAAAGCGGTGGGAGAGCTCCTCTTTGAAATCCATGCCCCGGTCCACAGCCTTTCCCGCTTCCCTCCTGGCGTCTTCCAGAAGGGGCAGGTCCTTTACGATGTCCGCCGCCTTCAGGTCCGGCATGCCGTGCTGATGGTAGCCGAAGAATTCGCCGCTGCCCCGGAGAAGGAGATCCTTCTCCGAAAGGAGGAAGCCATCCTGGATCTCGCACATGAGCTTCATCCGGAGCTGGGTCACCTCATTTTGGTTATCGGTGTACAGGATGCAGTAGGACTGGGCACTGCCGCGGCCTACCCGGCCCCGGAGCTGGTGAAGCTGGGACAGGCCGAACCGGTCCGCTCCGTAGACGAACATGATGGTGGCATTCGGCACATTCACCCCCACTTCGATGACTGAAGTGGCCACGAGGAGATTCAGTTTTCCATCGTGGAAATCCTGCATGACCTGTTCCTTTTCCTCATTTTTCATACGGCCATGGACAAGACCTACATGGAACATGGGAAATACCTGGGTCTTCAGCTGCTCGTACACCGACACCGCCGATGCCATGTCCTGCTTTTCGCTCTGTTCCACCAGGGGGCAAACCACGTAGACCTGGTGGCCCGCCATCATTTCCCGGCCCATGAAATTGAAGACCCGCCGGAGCAGGGGACTCCCGATGGCATAGGTCTTCACCGGGTGCCTTCCCGGCGGCATGCCCCGGATGGAGGACACGTCCAGGTCCCCATAAATGGAAAGGGCCATGGTCCTTGGGATCGGGGTGGCGGTCATGACGAGGATATGGGGATAGCCCCCCTTCGTTTCCAGTGCCTTTCTCTGCTTTACGCCAAACCGGTGCTGCTCATCGGTGATGACGAGACCCAGGTGGGCAAAGACCACGTCCTCCTCTATGAGGGCATGGGTACCGATGAGTACGTCAATGGAACCCTCTTTCAGTCCTTTGAGGATTTCATTTCTTTCCTTCGTCTTCGTCTGCCCCGAAAGGTAGGCCACATGGATGGGAAGGTCCCTGTAAAATTCCTGGAATGTCTGGTAATGCTGGCCCGCCAGTACTTCCGTCGGCGCCATGAGAGCCCCCTGGTAGCCATTCTCCACCACCTTCGCCAGGGCCAGGGCCGCCACGGCGGTCTTACCGCTGCCCACGTCCCCCTGGATGAGGCGCTGCATAGGAATGAGCCCTTCCATGTCGTTTTCAATGTCCGTAAATGCCTGCTTCTGTCCCTCGGTGAGGGTAAAGGGGAACTGATGGAGGACAGACTTCACCAGCTGCCCCGACGGTGCGCATTTGATGCCCATGACATGGCTCTGCCGCTTCTTTCGAAGGAGCAGGATACCGGCCTGCATGAAAAAGAGCTCTTCAAAGGCTGTCCGGCGGCGCGCTTCTTTCTGCTCCTCCCAGCTCACGGGATTGTGCATGGCCTTTGCCGCCTCCAGCCGCCCCATGAGGTGCTGGGATGCCAAAGTCTCTGCCGGCAGGTTTTCTTCCAGGTCTTCCACATTGTCCAAAGCAAAGGAAATCATATTTCTCATCTGCTGGATCCGGATGCCCTCGGTCAAAGGATAAATGGGCACCAGTTTTTTGAATGTCAGCAGTTCTTCCGGCGACACGAACTCAATTTCCGGATTGGAAATCTGGAGTTTTCCGTAGTTATATTCGATTTTCCCGTAGGCCAGGACGTGCATGCCCCGGCGGAACTGATCTTCCTTCCAGGGCTGGTTGAAATACACAAGGGTTACCGCTGAAGTACCGTCTGTCAGAAGGACATTCAGGATGGTCATGCTGCGGCGGGGCATGATTTTCCGCATATCCGCTACTTCGCCGTAAATCACTGCCTCCTCATCAGGCCGGAGGTCTTCCATCTTCGTGATCTTCGTCCAGTCCTGGTACCGCCTGGGATAAAAAGAAATCAGGTCCTCCACCGTATGGATTCCCAGGCGCCCCAGTTTCTCTTTCATTTTCGGGCCCACGCCTTTGACATATTGAACGGAATCTGATAACTTCATAGGACAATCCTTTCATATATATAGGTAAGATGGATGCGGGACTATTTCAGTGAGCTGTCAGGGCTTGGCGGTTAGTATGCTTGCGTGTAGAGTCACTCACACGGGGCTGCTAGCTTCTAGCGGCTAGCTGTTAGGAAGGCTGATCCGCCTGCGGCGAAGCCGCCAATGCACCCCAACCTCCCCTCTTTAGAGGGGAGGGGGACCGCTTGCGGTGGAGGGGTGCCGTTGGAAGTGCCGTAGGCTGTAGAGCTTTCCTAGTTGCTAGCCGCTAGTAGCTAGAAGCCCCCGCACGAATGACTCTATCCATCAGCACCGCTCCAACAGCTCTACAAACCGCAATTTTCTATTTTCATTATAATTCCATAATTCATGAAATTCCATGGCGCAAAATACTTGCTTAAAAAAAGCAAGTGTGATATATTATGAATGTTGCAATTGCGGAAGTGCAAGGAGGTGTAGCACATGGCTAATTATTGTGAAATCTGCGGAAAGAAAACCGCTACGGGATTCAACGTATCCCATTCCCATCTGAAAACAAAGAGAACCTGGAAGCCGAACATCCAGAGAGTTCGCGTATTAGTAGACGGACAGGTCAAGAGAATGAATGTCTGCACTCGTTGCCTTCGTTCTCATAGAGTAAACAGAGACATCTGATTTATCTGCATTTTCGGCCGGCAATCGCCGGCTTTTTTGCATGGTTGGATCTGGCGTATGCTGACAGGTAGAGTCATTCGTGTGGGGGCTTCTAGCTGCCAGTGTCTTCTCTCAACCACATTTGTGTTAATGATAGTTTAATTATATGACGACTTGGTAGGTAATAGATTCGCAAGTAGAAACCATCCCCATAATGTCATTTCGAGCGGTGGCAGCATGCAAAGTGATTGTGCAGGTAAAAATCGCTACAGCTGCGATGAGTCGAGAAATCTTTCTTGCGTTCGGGAATACAGGTCTTTTAACAGTGCTTAGCGTTGTAAGACCTCTAGAGGCATCTATCTGGGAGATCTCTCGACTCTATCTCACATTCTATTTTTATGTATTACATCATTTCGGCGCTTACCACCGCTCGAGATGACGAGTTAGATTCAGAGTCTGCAGTATTTAAAACCGGTACGTAACAGTAGTGATTTTTCTTCTGCCAACATTAATCATTATCCCAAATGTAATTGAGACGCATCACTAGCTCTTAGCTTCCAGAAAAGATGATTCGCCTGCGGCGCTTTTGGTCAGCATTCTGATGGATAGAAACACCAGCACGGAGCCGCAAGCTGTTAGCTATCAGGAAAACTGATTAACCTGAGATGCTTTTCACTCGATATTTCCGTCAGTCATTCGTGCCGTAGGCTATAGAGTTTTCCTGGATGCCAGAAGCTGGCAGCTAGAAGCCCCCGCCGAAAATGACTCTGCCCGTAAACAGCCAAAACCGCCGCATTGCGGCTATCCAGCTCAAGGCACAAGGCTGAAAGCTTAAGGCCCCGCCCAATGTGGCCGATTACTTTTACACACATAAGTATGAAAAAACCGCCCGCAAGATGATTCGTCTTGCGGGCGGTTTCTTTCATCTTCCCTTCACCCAGGGGTGGTTGGACCGTCTATGATGGATCCGCCGCCGTCCCCAGGGGGAGATTCTTCTTCTTTCCACCGGGCCCTGCTGTTCTTTATCCAGCTCCGACAGGTCCGGTGCCTTTTCTTTTTTATTCGCTTTTAGTTTTGTCGTCAGCGGGAGAAGGAGCTTCTTCAGTTTTTCCAGGATCTGCATCGGTTTTTCCTTCTTTCCCGGCCTTTTCAGCTTCCGCTCTTTTCTGGGCCGCCCGTTCTTCGATTTTCGCCCGGTATTCTTCGGCCGTGGTCTGGATGGTGACCTTTGCCTGTCCCGCAGCCTCCACAGCGGCCTCTTTATAGCGATTCGTTGTTTCTTTCATGGTGTCCGACAGTTTCTGGGCCTTTGCCTGGGCGGTTTCAGCCTGCTGCCGGGCCTGGACCTGCAGCTTCGCTGCCTGGATCTTCGCTTCCTGCATCTGCACCCTTGCCTGGGCTTTCAGCTTCTCCGATTTCAGCTTCATCTGCTGGGACTGTACTTCAGACTGCCGTTTCATTTCTTCCGACTTTTTCTGGAGTTCATCCATCTGCGCCTTAGCCTGGCTTCTCAGTTCGTCCGCCTTTTTGGAAGCATCCTTCCGGAACTCCCGGGATTTGATACGGGCAATGGCCTGCAGGTCCCGGGCTGTCTTTTCTGCCGTTTCCTGGGCTACTTCCGAAGCGCCCATGGCTGTATACTTTGCCTTGTCGATCTGCTCATCGGTGACGCCCGCCTTTTTCAGGGCTTCCACCAGTTTCCCGCCAAGAATGCCAGCGGATTCTGTCAGCTGCTGGGCCAGGTGGTCCACGGCGGCATGGGCTTTTTCCGGATACACATCGTCCCAGCTCTTCTTCAACTCTTTGGTGAAATCTTTCTTTTCATCGCCAAGAGGCTCATCTTTCTTCGGATTGTCTTCCAGTTCCTTTTCTTCCTTTTCCCCTTCCGCCTTTTCTTCTTCAAACACAGCGCGGTAAGGTTTCGTATCATCCGGCATGCCGTCCTTGATCCACTTCTGGGCCGCCTTGCCGATGCCGTAGGTCACAGATACACCAATGGGAATCTGCATGAAACTGATGGGAATAAGGGTAGCCAATGTGGAACCTACCACCGTGGCCCCCAGGGAGCCGATGAAGGAGAGCACTGCCTTCTGGTTCAGTTCTACGCCATAGACAGAGCCGATTTTGGAAATCATGTAGACTTCGTTTGCCACGAGGGCTGCGGTGCCAAGGAGTGGAGCTGCCACGATGACCCCTGCCCGGGCAGAAGCCCAGCGAATCAAGCTTTCCGCTTCCTTGTCCCTGTCATCGATGATATTCACTTCCAGGTCCGCCTCCGGCGTATCCAGGGATTCTTCTTCTCCATCTTCCGGCTGTTCTGCCGGGAGCCCGGCCTCTTCTTTTTCCGCAGGGAGACCGGCTTCCGTCTTTTCTGCCGGTACCTTCGCTTCCTCTTTTTCCGCCGGCGGCATGGCTTCTGCTTTTTCCATCGGTGGTTTTGCCTCTACCTTGACATCCGGAGCCGACTCCGGACGAACTGCCGGTGTTGTTTTCATTTCTTTATCTTCGCTCATAGAAACCTCCTTGCCCGGTCTGGCGGGGCTATCAACCATAAGTCAATTATATATTTCTATTATACCGAAAATGAATCAAATTCACCATATTTTCTGTAATTTTAGCATCATTACCAGTCCGTCAGACCCCCGTCTACGGGGATGGCGGCACCGGTAATAAAGGATGCTTTCTCTGACAGGAGGAACGCAATGACCTCCCCCACTTCCTCAGGTTTTGCAATACGCATGAGGGGATACCATTCTCCCATTTCCTTGCGGCTGCCGCCGTAGTCATGGATCTGTTTCTCCAGAAGCGGCGTATCCACGTCCCCCGGGCATACCACATTGGCCCGGATATCCTCCACCGCCAGTTCCAGGGCCAGGGAGCGGATAAAGGAAATGAGAGCCCCCTTCGTAGCACCGTAAAGGCTGCACTGCACATTTCCCTGGAGCCCGGCATCCGAAGACACGGCCACAATGCTTCCCCTGGCTCCCCGCATGAAGGGGATCGCCGCCCTCGTGAGCTTCATGGCGCCAAACACATTGACGTCGAAGAAATGGGCAATTTCTTCATCCGTCGTATTTTCCAGCAATTTTTCTTCATAAATGCCTGCCGACAGTACAAGGCCCTGCAGTTTCCCCAGTTCAGCGGCCGCTTTCACTGCCCTTTCGCAGTCTTCTGACAACGTGGTATCACCGGGCACATAGACACTCCCCGGCACGGATTCCGCCGCTTTCTTTCCCCGTTCTTCGTTCCGCCCGAAAAGGACAGGGCGGATGCCATCCTTCGCGAGAATCTTCGCCGCAGCCAGGCCGATGCCCGATGTGCCGCCGGAAATAAGGACTGTCTTGATCATAAATACGCTCCTTTAGGAATGTTTTCAATACTGCCAATTGCGGTTTGACGAGCTGTTGAGGGAGCTGATGGATAGAGTCATTCGCGCGGGGGCTTCTAGCTACTAGCAACTAGCAACTAGGAAAGCTCTACAGCTTACGGCACGAATGACTGGCGGAAATACCGGACGGGAAGCGCCGCAGGCTGGCCAGCTTTCCTAGCAACTAGAAGCTAAAAGCTAGCAGCCCCGTGCCAGTGACTCTATCCAACAGCATGCCAAACCGCTTACTCTAACAGCTCGCAATACTGAAATATCGCAATCCCATCACTTTGCCAGGGACGATACATAGACGAACTGGATACCTTCTGCCTTCAGCTTCGGTACCATCTGACGGAATGCTTCCGCCGTCTTCGGGCGGCAGTGTCCGATCATGACATAGGTGCCGTATTTTTCTGCCCGGTTGGCCGCTTCCCGGATCATAGCGGAAATGGCAGCCACATCGGCTTCGTTATCTACAAAAAGATCATTTCTTACATAAGGTACGCCGTAGGCAGCCGCTGCCCCATCGGCGGCGGTGGTGGAATTCGTACGGCTGTCGAAGAAGAAGAGATGACGGTGATGAAGCTCATTCATCACCACGTCCATGGTGCGCCTGTCAATGGTGGCCTTGGAGCCCTGGTGGTTATTGATACCCACCGCCTCCGGCACCTGGGACAGGGAATCCTTCAGCATGGACCGGATGGCCTCATCGGACATGGAAGTAAGAATGACCTTCTGTTCCATACCGATGCCGGATACGGACTCCATGGGCTGGTGCAGGATCACCGGCAGCCCATGGGCATGCCAGGAGAGGGCAGCATCCCTGGTGTGGACCTGGTTCGGCATGACCGCCAGGGTCAGTGGGATGCCCATGGATTCGTAGACGTGCTGGGATGCCATATCCCGGCCTGCGTCGTCGATGACCACCGCCAGCCGGCCTTTCACGGTGGCCGGGGTATTCGGCTTCGGCGCCGCTGCCGGTGCAGACGCTTTCACTGCTGCCGGAGTCCCATTTCCTTTAGAGCCTTTGGAAACAACCGATGAACCGGTACTGCTTCCCTTCGCAGTAGAAGCGGAAGCAGAAGCGGTTCCCCTGCTGCCGGCAGAAGAAAGGGCTTTGGAACTATTACCGGGGGCACCTGCGGAGGAAGACGTGGAGGCCGTCTCCTTTCCTGCAGGAGCCGTGCCGTTAGACCGGGATGCCACCACAGTCTTTGTTTCGCTGCCGATTTCCGCCTTTTCCGTAGAAGAGGGCTCGCTTTTCCCTGTGATTTTAGATACGATGGCAGGGAGGCTGAAGGAAGCGGTTTTCTCCTTTGCCGGAGCCGCCCCGTTTTCTGTCTTGTCCGCCGTCTTTGCGGTATTGGAAGAAGCAGCGGGCACCTCATCGTCCGCCTTTACATTGACAGTGACCACCTTATCCATGGCAGCCTTGATTTTTTCCTTTACGCTTTCCGGGGTGCCCTGGTCTTCCTTCGGCACGAGGCCCTGCATTTCCTTATCGTTGAAAAGATGGCCGATGGTTGTCACATTCTGGGCCACCTGGGAGTCCGGGGCGTTCGTCATGCGGTCGGTCATATAGGCAGCTCCCATAATGAGGGCCAGGAAGAAGAAAAGCACCATAAACGGGTGGCCTCCCTTTCTCCGAAGGGTCCGGGACTTTGTATTTTTCCTGCGTGTCATAGTTTTTCCTCATTTCATGGAATGAATGGCGAATTTATTTTCTATATTATATCATACCCCTTGTCATTCCATAGACAGCTGCCTCACATGGTATGTGTCAAGGTTTTCTCGGTACTTTATTTGACAGTCGATGTTATCAGGTTTCCCAGCCTCTGCTTTCTCAATAAATCTGTATCGCTTTAGCAAGCTGGCCCATCGGAGTTGAAGTCGCTCCGTATACGCCTATACGGCCTTCCAGGCACCCGGGACGGTAATTCCGTGCGTTCCTGTGCCATTTAGCGTCCCTGGCGGCTTTGCGGTTCGTTTTTACGGCTGCTACGACCGCCTTATGCATCTGCCGGTCCATCTTCTTGTAGGCTTTGCCTGCAGCACAGTAAATCAGGGCTTTTTCCAAAGTGTCATTCTGGGTAGCAGTAATCAGCGTGCCTATTGAATCCATACCTATCCTGCACCAGCTGCGCCCCTGCTTTTTCAGACGGTAGCTATAGCGTCGGTGGTCGCTTTCAGCTGCCCCCAGGTGGATATCGGTTCGGATTCCGCGCTCCCGGATGCCCGGGATATAGTCGGCGTTGCGGCTCAGATAGTCTGCCAGTCTCCGTACCTGCTCGGCCTGTTCTTCTGTTTCTGCGTAGCTGGCAGCCGTATCCAGATATGGCTTCATATCTGTGATGACATTTCTGCTCTTATTCAGTTCAAGCACGAATTTATCGATGAATCCACGTGGGCAGAAGCTGAGGCGGGTCCGCACTTTCTCATTCACATGGTATCTGTCCCGGAAATGGTAATGTGTCTTGCATCCCTCGACAATATTGTCGAAGTCATCGAAATTATATCCTGCTCCGCCATCCCCGTTGGAAAGTACTGTAATCTCGCTCAGATTGTACCGGCCATGCACCCACACCTTGACGAGTTCAAACAGCCTTTTCCTATCCGTTCCAGAGAAGCAGTGGTACCCTGTCAGTCTCGAACGTTTTCCATTCTTCTCGACGCCCTCATAGACCTGGATTCGGTGAAGTTCTATGTTCTGGCCGCCTTTGGTATCGGTGACGGGGTCCGCCTGCTGCTTCATTACAATCCCATCGCCCTCAATAGCCAGCAGCCCGTCCTCCGGTACTCTCTTCTCGGCCTGCTCCATGGCTGCATCTGCTGCTTCGTATTTTCTAACCATTTGGGCGGCAGTGCGGCTGAGATTTGAAACTGTCTGATGTGAAATATCCGTCTGGGTCAGAGTTTTCACGATATGGCTCACATTACGGAACTGGGTAACCTGGGCAGCCTGGGCAATGCGCAGAATCACTCCCATGCTATAGTGACGGGAAGGCAGAAATCCAAATTTCTTATCTAATGGGTAAAATCCCTGCTTTCCGGCCATCTCCAGCCGCCTCCGCTTGTAGGTGACAGGACCAAACAGGCAGTATATGGTTCTGGAATCCCGCCGGGAAATCCGCCACCCCTGAGGCTTGTAGACCCTCTCATACAGCTCGCCATCGATCATTTCGAAGGCCGTCGCCACAAGAAGGCCAAAGAGTTCCGTGAAGAGGTGCCAGAGAACCTGCTCCATGGCCAGTGAATCCTTGGAGTCCTTGATACTCTTGAGAATTTCCTCCTGAATAAAAGGTTTGAAAAGTTCGATATTCTCTGATAAAATGCTCATTGGGAAGAGTCCTTTCTTTTGATTTGTTGCAAGGAAATTATAACATTTCCATCAAAGGGGACTCTTCCCTTTTCTATCCAGCAGGGGAGAAATCCTCTACCGAGAAACATTTTACACTAAGCCTCACATGCCTCTTCCTTTCCACCATGATATAATAGAGGAAATTGGAAGCAATAAGGAAGAGAGGCTGATTGTAATGAAACTGGTCGTAGTAAATAAACTGTCCGATGAAAAGATCAAAGCCCTTCAGGAAGCGGTGCCGGGATCCATCGTGGAAGCCTACAAATCGCCGAAGGAAGCGCTTCCCCACGTGGCCGATGCCGATGCCATCGCCCTCTGGGGTTTCCAGAATGTGGAGCCCCTGCTGCAGGCGGCGCCGAACGTGCGCTGGGTCCATTCCCTGTCCGACGGCGTCGAAAAACTGCTGACTCCCAGCATGATGAGCCGTCCCATTATCCTCACCAACTCCCATGGTGTCCATGACCGGGCAGTATCGGAACACACCATGGCCCTGCTCCTGTCCTGGTTCCGCCGCATTCCCGATGCGGTCCGCAGCCAGGCTGCCCATGAATGGGTGAGGCCCCATGGGGAGTCCCTCTTCGGAAAGACCATCCTCATCGTAGGATTCGGCGGTATCGGCCGTGCCATTGCCCAGAGAGCCAAGGTCTTCGAGACCCATATCCTGGCAGTGAAAAAGCACCTGACCCGGGAACTTTTCGCAGACCACGTGTATACCCAGGAAGAAATCATGGAAGTCCTGCCGAAGGCGGATATTGTCATTGCCGCCCTTCCTTCCACACCGGAAACAGAGAATTTCTTCGATGCGGAAAAATTCAAAGCTATGAAGCCCTCTGCTCTCTTCATCAACATTGCCCGGGCTTCGGTGGTAGATGAACCGGCCCTCATCGATGCCCTCCGGAATAAAACCATCGCCGGCGCCTGCATGGATGTATTCTCTAAGGAGCCCCTGCCGCCGGACCATCCCTTCTGGGATATGAAGAATGTCATCATGACCCCCCACATCGCCTCCATGGTGCCGGATTTCTGGAATAAGCTTACCTATCTTCTGGAAACGAACTTCATCGCCTTCAGCCATGGTGAGAAAATGCTGAATGAGATTGATAAGCAGAAGGGGTATTGAAATTAAGATTTGAGATTTGAGAGTTGAGAGTTGAGGTCCCGCGGCTTCGCCGCAATAAGATATCAGACAAAATCAACAGACCCGTTGCAAAAGCACCCCAACCTCCCCTCTTTAGAGGGGAGGGGGACCGCTTGCGGTGGAGGGGTGCAGTCAGGAACTGATGAAATGGCCCACATGGCTTGTTCGTTTAGCCATCAGCCACCAGTTGCCAGCTACTGATTTGCAATAGGCAAATCAGCTCAATGCCCCGCCCCTGTTGACACGAAACGAAACATCCCAATAAAAAAATCCCCGGAAGAATCCGGGGATTTTTTGGTGGTTTATTTTCCCATGGCGTCAGTGAAATTCTTGATGATGACAATCGGGGTTTTCTGGTTATCGTTGCCGAAGGGGTTATCGATGAGGATCTTTGCAATCTGCTTCGGGTCCAGGCCCTTGCTCTTGCCGAGGACTGCGGCCCGCTTCAAATCATTGACATCAGCGATAACGGCACCATAGGCGCCGGTGGCTGCCTTGATTTTTTCGCATACATTATCCGTATCTGCCGGTCCGTAAACGAGGCATTTATCGAAGGGCGGCATGGTGCCGGTGACATCATCGATGAGGGATGCCTGGCGGCAGCGGGCATAGAAGACGCCGTTCTTGCCGAAAATCTTGGCTACCGCACCAAGGATGAAGGAGAAGAGCATATTCCACTTGCCCTCTTCATCCATGGCGGCCTGCATGCCGTAAATGCTGGCCATGGAGCCGGCGGACGGTACAAAGCGGTTCATGAGCCGTGCCTGCCAGCATACATTCAGTTCTTCCGGCCGCACGTAGCGGTTCTGGGTGATGGCTACCACCGATTCAGCGGAGCACACGATGTCGTGGTCCGTGATCTGGTCGCCGGCGTATTCCTTGATGGCTTCCACGATATTGTCGTGGTGGGTGAGAATTCGGGTATGAATCGGTACGAGTTCAAGTTCTGCCATTATTTTCTCACCTCCGTTGTGTATTCATAGAGAGCATTCTGCAGCTCTTCCCTGGTAATTACGATTCTTGTCTTCGCATAGTAGTAGTCGCTTCTGGCTACGACCTGGTAAATGATATCCATGCCGAATTCCGGGAACGTTTCCAGGTCGGAAAGAATGCTTTCGCCCTTTCCTTCAATGTCCAGGGTAATGAGGAATTTCTTTTCCTTACCGGGATCCAGGATGAAGGCCTGCCAGTAATCATCGTCCCTGGGGGTATCAAAATCCGTCAGGTGGCCGGTGACCCGGGCCTTGTCGTACTGTTCAAAGGGGATGTAAATACGGACGAAGGCATCCATAATGGTGCCCAGCTGCTTGCCCACATTCTTGATGGGGATGGTAAAAGACAGGGTCACATGGCGCATGCCCATGGACTCCACCTTCAGCGGGGTCCGCCTGGATTTCAGCATCCGGAGCACGCAGTCCCCTTTAATTACAGCCACTGCCCAGTAGGCAATAAAGCCGAGGCAGATGAGGAGGACAATGACTGCCACAATTTTCAGCACTAACAACAACATTCTTCACTCACACTCCTAAAAGATTTGTTTTTTTTACGGTTACCGGCCCGAAAAGCCGCCGCACCAGTGGCGCCGCATGGGTCAGCTCATCGGTGAAATAGAAATGGCTTGTCCCCTTTTCCCCGGCCAGGGCATCGGAGGCCTCCAGGATTTCCATTCCCTTCTCCACCGTAGGAAGGGCGGGGTCAATGAATGGGACTCCCGGCAGGGCTTTCCGGAATGCTTCCGGCGCCAGGGGGTAGTGGGTGCAGGCCCAGTAACCGGCATCTATACCTAATGCATGATACTCCTTTGCGGCCTCCAGTACAAGGGAAGAAATGAAATTTTCCTCTTTTCCCTGCTCAATGGCTGCCGCCACCCCGTCGCAGGGAACCTCTACCAGGTCAAGGCCCGGGAATTTTTTCTCCAGATACTTCTTATGGGCATGGGTCCGGATGGAAGCGGGGGTTGCAAAGATGCCCAGCTTTTTCGTTCCCGCCGGCAGGGTGATGTCGAGGCTCATCTTCACCACCGGCACATTCCCCTCCGTGAAGGAGGGAGGCACGTTGAAGGAAATGGTATTGCAGGCGATGATAATCATCTTTACGTTCTTTGAAAGGAGGAAATCCTTGATTTCTCCGGCGAACCGGCCAATTTCCTCCCGGCTCCGTTCCCCGTAGGGATTCCGTTTGCTGTCACCCAGAAACAGGATGCCCTCATCGGGATATCTTTCATGGAGCACCTTCGCCACCGTAAGGCCTCCTACGCCGGAATCCATGACGCCAATCGGTCTGTTGTCCATTACGCTCTATCCCCTTTGGAAATATCAATGAGCTTTGTCAGCTTTTCCTTCGGAAGCCGCACGATCCGGCCGGTCTTCATGTCGGTGTACGTATTCACCGTATGGCCGGTGGTGAGAAGGGCTCCCGTCTTCTCTGAAACCACTTCATAGTCGAAATCCATCCGTGCCCGGTCCACTCGCCTGAGGTAGGTCTTAATGAGAAGCACCTCGTCGTAATGGGCGCTCTGGTGGTACTTCACGTTCACTTCCACAATGGGAAATACAATGCCCTTTTCCATGAGCTCCGTAAGGTCCACATCCCCTTCCCGGAGATACTCCACCCGGGCCTCCTCGAAGTAGCGGAGGTAATTGGCATGATGCACCACCTGCATGCCATCGGTTTCGTAGAATTTGACTCTGCGTTTATATATATACATAATTATTGACCTCCATATGTGTTTTATTTTACCACAGAATGGGGATATTGGGGGGGTGAAGGGTTTCCTGCACTTAAGGTAACATATAAATGCCCCGCGATATTTCAGTGAGCTGTTGAGTTCGACACTGGTGGGTAGAGTCATTCGAGCGGGGGCTTCTAGCTGCTAGCTCCTGGCTTCTAGGAAAGATCAACAGCCTACGGCACGAATGACTGCTGGAAACAGGTAGGAAGCGCCGCAGGCCGGCCAGCTTTCCTAGTAGCTAACAGCTAGAAGCTAGCAGCCCCGTGCCAGTGACTCTGCCCAACAGCATGCCAAACCGTTCGCTCCAACAGCTCGTCAAACCACAATTTGTGGCCTTCTCGCCAAAATAGAAAGCCCCGGACCGGAGTCCGGAGCTCTTTTATTTTCCGTAAGTATCCCATTCCATTTCCATAAGCCGCCAGCTGTGGTCGGCGCTGTGCTTCTGGAGCTGGAGGATATCCTTTTCCTGCTCTGTATTCTGTGAAAGAGCTGTCTCCGCTTCCCAGCGGATATCATTGAGCTGGTCATCGTACTGGGATGATTCCACATTCATCATCCGTTCCTGGAGGTCCGTAATGAGGAATTGCTGGTACACCACCACCGCAGCCAGCACGGCCAGGGCGACATAAAAGGGCCTGTTCCTCTGCCAATCCAGCTTTTCTTTCCAATGGTCCAGGGAAATCATGATTTCTTCATTTCATCATCCAGTTTTTTATTTTCATTCAGCAGCGCCAGATGGTCCTTCGTGAATTCGATCCACAGCCGGGCTGCCCGGGAGAGGAAGCGTCCCTTCTTCCAGATAGCATAGAGATGGTGGGTCATCCGGGGTTCCGTCATCACCCGGGTCACCACTTTGCTGTCCTCGCTGTTTCTCGGGCAAAGCCGGGACGGCAGGATGGCCACGCCCAGGCCACTGGCCACGGTCTGCAGCATGAGTTCCCGCTGGCTGGTCTCGAAGACCACCTTCGGCGAGAAACCGATTTTCTTGCAGTTCGTCAGGATATCATCATGGAGGTTAAAATCATCCCGGTACAGCACCAGTGGATAATCGGCCAGGAGCTTCATGGGTACTTCCTTGTTTTCTTCCAGGGGGTATCCCTTCGGCATGACCACGCACATCTCATCTTCCGACAGGAAGAAAGATTCGAAATCCTTATTCGGGATGGTGCAGATGATACCTACATCAATGATGCCTTCCTGTACGGAGGATTCGATGACCTTGGAGCCGTGTTCGTAGAGCTTGATGGCAATCTGGGGATAGGTTCTCTTGAATTCCCCCAGCAGTTTTGCAAAGACATGGGCATCGGTAATGGGCGGAAGGCCGATTTCGATGGTGTCCTGCTTCAGTTTGAATTCATTTTCAAAATCCGATTTCAGGTGTTCGAAGACGAAGAGGCACCGCTTGGCATAGTTGTAGAAAATGGTGCCGGGTGCCGTGATTTCTACGGTCTTTGCATTGCGGATGAACAGGGTGACTCCCAGTTCTTCTTCCAGAGACTTGATCATACGGCTGATGGCGGACTGGGAAATATGGAGGTTTCTGGCTGCTTTGCTGAAACTCTTCTGCTGGGCCACTTCCATGAAGTATTTGAGATGACGGTAATCCATAGGGCGTTCCTCCTGTCCTTCCGGATATAAACAGGCAGATCCGGATACCATGCGGTTTCTGCCGTGAATCCTTGTGCAAAGGTCCTCTTTATTCTATAATGAAGGTGCCTGGCAGGACTTAGCCCAAATGTCAGTTCATCATGATTTGTATAGAAGAAAGTTGGACTATCTATGCATATTTATCATAGAACTATTGTACATAATTTCCGGCTATCTTGCAAGGGAAGGTTCATGAAAAGGAGCGAGAAAGCGGGGAGTTTCCGCTTTTTGCCATTTTTCAGAAGGATTTTCATTCATTCATTTCCTCGGAGGAAAAGGGAATTTCTGCAGGGTTTCTGTGTACCCTCATTTCTTTTACCGATCCGCAGGGAAGAGTGGCATTTCATTTTTACAAAGGAGTGTTGATTCTGTGAGAAAAGTAAAAACAATGGACGGCAATACAGCAGCCGCCTATATTTCCTACGCCTTTACAGAAGTAGCTGCGATTTACCCCATTACCCCTTCCTCCCCCATGGCGGAATCGGTGGATGAATGGGCTGCCCATGGCAAGAAGAACCTCTTCGGTGATACGGTGCATGTGGTAGAAATGCAGGCTGAAGGCGGCGCTGCCGGTGCTTTCCACGGCTCCCTCCAGGGTGGGGCACTCACCACCACCTACACCGCATCCCAGGGGATGCTCCTCATGATTCCGAACATGTACAAGGTAGCCGGCGAACTGCTGCCGGGCGTATTCCACATCGCCGCCCGTGCCCTTGCCAACCACGCCCTGTCCATTTTCGGCGACCACCAGGACGTCATGAGCGCCCGGGCCACGGGCTGCGCCATGCTGGCAGAAGCGAACGTCCAGGAAATCATGGACCTCGCCGGCATTGCCCACCTGGCTGCCATCAAAGGCCGGGTCCCCTTCATCAACTTCTTCGATGGCTTCCGTACGAGCCATGAAATCCAGAAGGTAGAAGTCCTTGACTACGATGAACTGGCTCCCCTCATCGACCGGAAGGCACTCGCAGAATTCCGTGCCCGCGCCCTGAACCCGGACCATCCGGTCATCCGCGGCACCGCAGAAAATCCGGATGTCTACTTCCAGCACTGCGAAGCGGCGAACCCCTTCTACAACGCCCTGCCTGATATCGTCCAGGACTACATGGACAAGATTTCCAAAATCACAGGAAGAAGCTACCACCTCTTCGACTACTACGGCGCACCGGACGCTGACCGTATCGTCATCGCCATCGGTTCCGTCACCGATATCTGCAAGGACGTCACCGATGCCCTCAATGCCCATGGCGAAAAGGTGGGTGTCCTGAACGTCCATCTCTACCGTCCATTCTCCGTGAAGCACTTCCTGGAACAGATCCCCTCCACCGTGAAGAAAATCGCTGTCCTCGACCGCACCCGTGAACCGGGCGCCATCGGCGAACCGCTGTACCTGGATGTGGTATCTGCCATCGCCTCCTCCGGCCGCTCCATCAAAGTCTGCGGCGGACGTTACGGTCTGGGCTCCAAAGATGTGATCCCGGAAGATATCATGGCAGTCTATGAACATCTGAAAGATGAAAATCCGCGTCACAACTTCACCCTGTCCATCAACGATGATGTGACCGGCCTGTCCCTGGCTCCCGTACCGGTTCCGGAAATGCCGGCAAAACTGGTATCCTGCAAGTTCTGGGGCTTCGGTTCCGACGGTACCGTAGGTGCCAACAAGAGCGCCATCAAGATCATCGGCGACCACACAAACCTCTACGCCCAGGGCTATTTCGCCTATGACTCCAAGAAATCCGGCGGTGTCACCATTTCCCATCTCCGCTTCGGCGAAGACCCCATCCGGAAACCTTACCTCATCCGGAAGGCTGACTACATTGCCTGCCACCGTCCGTCCTACATTTATAAGTACGACCTCCTCCGGGGCTTCAAACCCGGCGGCATTTTCCTCCTGAACTCCCCCTGGAGAAAGGAAGACCTGGACCGGGTACTGCCGGCAGCCATGAAACGGAAACTTGCCGCCCTTCATGCGAAGTTCTACATCATCGATGCCTTTGAAATCGCCAAGAAGATCGGTCTCGGCGGCCGCATCAACATGATCATGCAGTCTGCCTTCTTCCACCTCACCCACATCATCCCCGATGAAGATGCGGTGAAGTACCTGAAGGAATCCAATGAAAAATCTTACGGCCGCAAGGGCCAGAACGTGGTAGACATGAACAATGCCGCTGTAGATGCCGGCATGACCGGCATCGAAGAGGTGGAAGTCCCGGCATCCTGGGAACATGCCACCACCGGCGGCTCTATTGCCCGGGTAGCCCGTCCTGACTTCGTGAAGAACGTGTGCGACGTCATGAACCGGCAGGAAGGGGACGACCTCCCTGTATCCACCTGGAAGGGCCTGGAAGATGGCACATTCCCCTCCGGCACCTCTAAGTACGAACGGCCGGCAGCTGCCATCAATATTCCTGAATGGATTCCGGAAAACTGTATCGAATGCAACCAGTGCTCCGTGGTATGCCCCCATGCCACCATCCGCCCTGTCCTCGTAACGGAAGAAGAAGCGGAAAAAGCACCGGAAGGATTCATTGTGAAGGAATTCCGGGGCCCCGTGAAGGGACTGAAATTCCGTATTATCATTGATCCCGAAGACTGCTACGGCTGCGGCATCTGCGCCAACACCTGCCCCGCTCCGAAGAAGGCTCTCGTCATGAAGCCGGCAGAAACCCAGCTGCCAAAGCAGAACCTCTGGGACTACGCCATGAGCCTGCCGGCCCGGAAGAACCCCCTGGGCAAGGGCAACCTCAGAAGCGCCATGTTCGAACCGACATACTTCGAATTCTCCGGTGCCTGCGCCGGCTGCGGCGAAACGCCGTACATCAATATGGTGACCCGCCTCTTCGGCGACCGCATGATGATTGCCAATGCCACCGGCTGTTCCTCCATTTACGGAGCCAGCTCCCCCTCCATGCCTTACACAAAGAATGCAAAGGGTGAAGGACCGGCATGGGCAAACTCCCTCTTCGAAGATAACGCAGAATACGGTCTCGGCATGCACCTGGGCGAAGGCAAGCTCCGTGACCGGCTTACCAATAAGCTGAAAGCCGTTCTCCCTGCTGCAGATGACACCGTAAAGGGCGCCATCGAAGAATGGCTGGACAAGAAGGATGTAGGAAACGGCACCAGAGACCGGGCTGACAAGCTCGAAGCCGCCCTCACTGCTGAAGTGGCTGCCCATCCGGAATACAAGGAACTGCTGGACCTGAAGGACCACTTCGTGAAGAAATCCCAGTGGATCTTCGGCGGCGACGGCTGGGCCTACGATATCGGCTTCGGCGGCCTGGACCAGGTCCTCGCTTCCGGGGAAGATGTGAATGTCCTCGTCCTGGATACCGAAGTGTACTCCAATACCGGCGGACAGTCCAGTAAATCCACACCGGCCGCTGCCATTGCCAAGTTCGCAGCTTCCGGCAAGAAGACAAAGAAGAAGGACCTCGGCATGATCGCCGTCACCTACGGATACATCTACGTAGCCCAGATCGCTTTGGGTGCTGACATGAACCAGGCCTTCAAAGCCATCAGCGAAGCTGAAGCTTACCCGGGACCGTCCCTCATCATCGCCTACGCTCCCTGCATCAACCATGGCCTGAAAGCGGGCATGGGCAAATCTTCGGAAGAAGAAAAGAGAGCCGTGGAATGCGGCTACTGGTGCAACTGGCGCTACAACCCCCAGCTCCTGGAACAGGGCAAGAACCCCTTCCATCTGGACAGCCGTGAACCGAAGGGCAACTTCCGTGAATACCTCATGGGCGAAGTCCGTTTCGCTTCCCTGGCAAAACTCTTCCCTGACAAGGCAGAAGAACTCTTCGAAAAGACCGAGAGAGATGCCCGCCAGCGCAGGGAAAACTATGTCCGCATCCAGAAATCCTACGATATGGAACTGGCTGCGAAGGCAGAACAGAAATAATCGCTGCTTAGCGGTATAAGAAAAGGACTGTGAGAAATCACAGTCCTTTTTCTTTGCGGAGGGAAGGATGCCCTGCCAATTTCAGTGAGCTGTTAGAGCGAGCGGTTTGGCATGCTGTTGGACAGAGTCACTGGCACGGGGCTGCTAGCTTTTAGCTTCTAGCTGCTAGGAAAGCCGGCCAGCCTGCGGCGCTTCCACCCGGTATTCCCGTCAGTCATTCGTGCCGTAGGCTGGCCAGCTTTCCTAGAAGCTAGCCGCTAACAGCAAGAAGCTCCGCACGAATGACTCTACCCATCAGCGCCAAACCCAACAGCTCGACAAACCGCAATAGTCACATACCTCAATCTATGGTATAATCTATATAGATAATCATCAATTTTATTACAAAGGAGGATTCCCATGGATACCACAGTGAAAAAAGGCCTGCTCTATGAAATGAAGAACGGATTTCCCATCACCCTGACAGAAGAAGAATACAAAGACAGGGAAAAAGAAGTCCGCTCCATCGCTTCCGATCTCTACGTCAATATGGACGTGCTGGACCTGGTAGAAAAGGACTACAAGCTGAAACTGCTGGTCCTCTCCATGGCCTCCTACTTCGGCTTCGACCGGGTGACAGGAGAACAGCTGCTGGATGCGGCCCACCTCACCTGCCCGCCGGAACTGAACCCCATGAAATACTTCTTCATGAAAGCCGGCTGGACCCCCTACTACCTGGAATACACCTTCAAGGAAGACCTGGGTACCCACTTCCATGAAGTCATGGACACCTTCTACACGGACGTAGAATTCTACATGGACATGTCGGAGCACCTGAAATACGTGCGCCTCCCCAACGCTTTGAGAATTATCTGAGGATTATTGATACTTTTAGCAACAGCAAATTTCTTGGCTACCCCTCTGGGGGAGCTGCCAAAGGCTGAAGGGGGTGTATCTGCTCTAAGCTGCTAAACCTCAACTTTACCATCCCCCCAATTACCAAATAAAGAACTCCCATCACAGTCACTTGCTGTGATGGGAGTTCTTTCAGTTCAGCTTTATTTCCAAATCATGGACCCATTATTTCTGGAGTGCAGCCAGCTGTTTCTTCAGATTGTCATTTTCTTCTTCCAAAGCAGCCTGCTTATCTTTCAGAGCCTGGATATCCTTCATGATATCGGAAACAGTGCCGGCGCTCGGATTGACCACGCGGCCACCATGACCGATTCTCCGGGTGTAGCCGATATTGGCACCCATACGGTGTTCATCAGCGCCCAGGTCCGTAGCCACACCTACAGAAAGGAGAGCGTCATGGTTGAAGTGGTAGAATCCACCCAGAGCCAGAGCTTCCGTACCATCATAGGTACCAACTGCAGCAGACAGCTGGAAGCGGGCATCTCCCTCATCATAGGACAGCGGATGGAGTCCGCTCATAGCCATGGACAGGGCACCTACGGTGTCCACTTCCTTGGATACATCGTGGATCCGGTTCTGAAGGCGGGTTACTGCATCCTCACGGGTTGCAATTTCCTTATTGAGGCCAGTCTGCAGTGCGTTATCGGCAGCAGTCCGTTCATTGGCTTCCTTCGTATCTGCAGCGGTGCGGGCAGCTTCTTCAGCTGTTACGGCAGCTGCACGATCATTGGCTTCCTTATCGATGTTGTTCTGCAGTGTCTTATCAGCGGCAGTGCGGGCATTGGTCTCGGTGGTATCTGCATCAGCACGGGCTTTAGCTTCCTTATCAATGTTGTCCTGCAGTGTCTTATCAGCGGCAGTGCGGGCATTGGTCTCGGTGGTATCTGCATCAGCACGGGCTTTAGCTTCCTTATCAATGTTGTCCTGCAGTGTCTTATCAGCGGCAGTGCGGGCATTGGTCTCGGTGGTATCTGCATTAGCACGGGCTTTAGCTTCCTTATCAATGTTGTCCTGCAGTGTCTTATCAGCGGCAGTGCGGGCTGCGATTTCCTTATGAAGGGCCGTATCCACATTCGTAAGATTCTGGCCAATGGACTGGTCTTTCTTAATCAGGTCGCTTTCGGAAGTAATATCCTGGTTACCGGAAATTACGTCCATCCGGTCTTTCATGCTATCAGCTATCTGACTAGCTTTAGCTGCAGCCTCATTAGCTGCTTTTGTTGCATCCGCAGAAGCCACGGCGCCGGAGCTGTTTAACGTATCCTGGACGCTCTTATTGATTGCGGCCTGGTCGTTTACAGCTTTATCAATGTTGCCCTGCAGTTTCTGATCTGCTGCTTCACGGGCAGCTGCTTCGTTAGCATCCTGCTGGTTCAGCTGGGTCGTAATGGTGCCGATGTTCTTATTGAGGGTGTCAAAGCCATTGGCCATGTTGGTGTTAATGGTGCTGATGGCCTTATCCTGGGCTTTATCGGCACCGATACGGGCAGCTGTTTCCTTTGCCAGTCCTGCATCCAGGTTGGTTACGTTATTACCAATCGTATCTTTTGCTTTTACAATAGCCCCATCCTTGACAGCAGCATCAGCCTTCGTCACATAGGTGTCAGCTGCATCTTTCTGGAGGTATTCCTTCACATTGGTGATCCGGTCATTCAGGGCGTTATCCCCGCTTTCACGAGCTGCTGCTTCTGTTTTATCTGCAGCTTCACGAGCAGCTGCTTCATTGGCATCCTGCTGGTTCAGCTGGGTTGTAATGGTGCCGATGTTCTTATTGATGTTATCAAAACCGGTAGCCACATTCTGGTTCACCTGTTCGATGACCTTGTCCTGAGCCTTATCGGCACCGATGCGGGCTGCCGTTTCCTTTGCCAGTCCTGCATCCAGGTTGGTTACGTTATTACCAATCGTATCTTTTGCTTTTACAATAGCTCCATCCTGGACAGCAGCAGCATCCTTTGTTACATAGGTGTCAGCTGCATCTTTCTGGAGATATTCCTTCACATTGGTGATCCGGTCATTCAGGGATGTTTCCCCATTTTCACGGGCAGTTTTTTCAGCTGCAATGGCCGATTTATTGGAAGCAATTGCTGTCGTGTTATCACCAATTGCTTTTTTATTGGCAGCGATTCCGTCTGTATTGGCGGCAATATCTTTCGAATAGTCCTTAGATGCAGCCTGTGCATTTTCCAGCTGTGTAATTCTCTGCCTGTTGGAATTGACGCCCTGCTGCAGTTCATTAATCTGGTGGGCTGTGTCATCAGCCGCCCCTGCCGGCTGGACTCCAAAGACGGTGCCTCCCGCAAGAATCATGGATGCTAATACGAGACCAGATAATTTTTTACTCTTAATCATATGGTATCCCTCCAAAAATAAATTGTTTTTCCATCTGCGTCAGGAACAGGAAACGCATCTTTCCTATAGGACATTCTCCCTGAAATTTTCTCCTACCTGCGGTGGAAAAACTAGGCTTAGTTCCAGAGTACTACCCCCCCGGTTTTAGTCAATGCTAAAGATATTTCTTAACTTTTATTTATGTGTTAAAGTCATTACTGTCACTATTTCTAATGATTTAATGTAATTTAAATAGGGATAATTCAGCAGTGTCTATCGAAAACTATTCATGTGAATTCTCCTATCGTTTTCAGATAATCAGTATTTAATTAAACATAGATTTACGTACGTTTTGTATTTTATGTCAACTGCCTGTTTTATTGATAATGCAGAATGGAAGCAGGAAATCAGTCTCCACAAGTATATACTTGAAATCGAATTTACAATAAATTTCCTGTCATTGAATTCCACCTTTTTAACCAATGTGCGAAAAATTTCCGGCCCTTCCATATATCAGTATATAAAGCTGATGGAACGGACGGTTTTGCAAGCTGACGATTGGAGGCATGGCTTTGAGCATTGAACTGAATAGCCGCCGCGCGGCAGTTTTGCGTGCTAAAGTATAGCGTTCATTAGGGGTGGGGCTGCTAGTGTGTCATCTCAATCATATTTGGGATGATGAATAATGTTGGCAAAAGAAGGATCACTACTGTTGCGTACCGTTTTTAAATACTGCAGACTCTGAATCTAACTCGTCATCTCGAGCGGTGGTAAGCGCCGAAATGATGTAATACGCAAAAATAGAATGTGAGATAGAGTCGAGAGATCTCCCAGATAGATGCCTCTGGCGGTCTTACAACGCTAAGTACGGTTAAAAAGCCCTGTATTCCCGAACGCAAGAAAGATTTCTCGACTCATCGTAGCTGTAGCGATTTTTGCCTGTACAATCACTTTGCATGCTACCACCGCTCGAAATGACGTTATAGGGGTAGTTTCTACTTGCGAATCTATTACCAAGTTATCATATAATTAGACTATCATTATCACAAATGTGATTGAGACAAGACTCCAGCAGCTAGCAGCCCCGCCCCTGATGACACCACCCTTCAGCATGCAATCCCGCCGCATAGCGGCTATCCAGCTCAAGGCTGAAGGCTCACTGCTCAAGGCTCGTGACTCTACACGTCAGCATGCCAAAAGCAAAAAAACAACAGCTCATACCAATTGCCCATTCAGCGGAATTTCAGGCAATGAAAAAGCGCCTCACTGCAAGGCGCTTTCTGTTTCGCATTTCTGTCCGTTACCCTTCTTTCTCCATCCGGCCGCTGCCGATGCCCAACGCTGCGTTCCGCTGCATGGTGACCTTATCCACCGGTATGGAAAAGTCCGGCCCGAAGAGTTCATGGGTCAGGAATTCCGGCTCCACCGTATCTACGATCCGCTTCGCCGCATCCGTCGTAAAGGGCCGGTGCTGGTCGATGCTGATGATGTGGTGGCCAATGATTTCCGGTGTAATCTTTGCCGGCGGTGGGCCCACATGGGTCCGCTGGTAGTCAGCGGAAATAGAACAGGACAGGTGAATGCCCCTGATAAGGCTTTTCATACTGCCCAGCCGGTTCACCACACGGCAGACGTAGTCCGCTCCATCCGATTCGGTCCGGATATTCCAGTTCGTGTTCATGAGATGGCCAGTATCCAGCATGATCCCCACATTCTTCCCCGGAAGCCGGTTGAAGAAGTAGTCCACATCATCGGGCTTCAGGGTATAGAGGCCCGGCCAGAAGATATTTTCAAAGAGTACAAGCACCGATAAAGGGACTTCATCGGCCACGGCGCTGTACACCTCTGCCGCTGCCTTCAGCACTTCCTTGCTGCTGTGGCGAAACTGTCGGGTCCAGATTTCTTCCACGCTGCAGTCTGCCACATGCCACACAAGGTACGCCGGCTTTTCTGCCAGCGCCGCCCGGATATTATTCCGGATCCGCCGCTCCCAGGCTTCCACCGTGGTACCTCCAAAATAGTCGATGAGGGACTTCTCTGTAGGGAAGTCCTTCTTATATAAATCGCTCCGCCCCAGATAAAAATTCATCCAGTCCGGCCAGTAGGCCAGATGGCATCCAACGGTGAGCGAGGGTACCGGATGTTTTGCCGGCTCCTCCCCGTACACCAGATTTTCAATGCCGTCAAGATGGAGGTCTGTTATTATTTTTCTTATATCCTCTTCCCTGTCATACGGCATCATATAATGACTCACTGACTGCTTCAATATGCATCCCCTCCGCCGGTCATTTATTTTTTCTCCTCCTTCGGAATGCTTGCATTGTACACATCCACCACATGCTGCGCTTTCTGTACCGCCTCATTTCTCTTGTTGATGATGTCATTGGCATCATTGGTGGCTCCATCGATATACTTCTGTGCCGCTTTGATGTACTCATTCACCGCATCCGCATATTTTTTGAAATTCTCGTAATCCTTCACCCCGCCTGCCGGAGGCTGGGGCTCTGCCGGAAGCACTCCATCCACCGTGGGATAGGGCGTAGAAACATTGGTAGCCGCCGGATCCGCCTGCGGCGCCGCTGCGTCCTCCGCCCAAGCGGGAGAAGCCCCCATCACCAGGGCTGCCACCAGAAGGGATATACATAATTTTTTCATAGAACCACTCCTTTCCTGTTACACTAAGAGCGCCTGTAACCACATAAAAAGCACGGAAAAAGGATATAAAAAGCCATTAGCCTAAATCATCCAATCCGTGCCATGCGAATGTACTGATTCTTTTCCGGAAACATCCCGGCACCCTGACTCGGTTCCCCGCCTCCCGATGCCCTTGTGAAGGGACTGCCATCGAAAAACTCCCCATACAGCTGCAGCACAGCTCCGGCTTCCCACCGGATTCCCCGAAATGTTTCCTATTTTTACTTTTATAATTATAAACCATATGATGGTCATGTGGTCAAGTAAGGAATACAAAAAGGTAAGTGTCAAGTTTTCCTCGGTAATTCATTTGACTGTCGATAATTACTATCTCCGTGGCTTCGGTTTTATCAGTATTTCTGTATAGCTCTAGCCAGTCTTCCCATTGGTGAAGAAGAAGCTCCATAAACGCCTATACGCCCCTCCAGGCATCCTGGCCTATAGTTTCTCATTTTGCGCTTCTGCGCCTCACTCCGGACATTCTAGGCGATTTTACGCTCTGCCTGCACCGCAGCCTTGTGCATGGCTCTATCCATCTTTTTGTAGCTTTTTCCATTAGCATGGTACAGGAGAGCTGCTGTAAGTGTTTTATTCTTCCGGGCGGTCAATACCCAAACCATACACTCCATTCCCTCGCTGGACCAGCTCCGTCCCTGCCGCTTCATGCGATAGCTATAAAACCGGTGATTTGTTTCTGCAGTCCCCAGGTAAATCTCTGTATGGATGCCGCGCTGACTCAGGCTGGGGATATAGGGAGCATTTCTCTCCAGATAGCTCTGCAGCTTGTCTACCGCCTCCAAATCCGCCTCTGTTCGAGCGCAGCTCCGGGCAGTATCCATCCATACGGGAATCTGTTTCATAATATCGTCGCTCTGGTGAAGTTCTCGGATAATACGGTCTATCAGTTTCCTGTTGCAGAAGCTGAGCCGGGTCCGGATCTTTTCATGCACATGATAACAGTCGCGGAAGTGCTGGTGATCCAGGCAGCCTTCTACCATTCGCTCAAAGTCCTGAAACTGGTATCCGGACCCTCCATCCCCATTCGACAGCACTGTGGTCTTAGACAGGTCATAGTGCCCATGCAGATAGCTTGCTACCAATGCAAAAAGTTCTTTTCTGCTGGTAGATGCAAAGCAGCGAAGTCCTACCAGTTCTGTCCTGTTGCCATTTTTCCTGACTCCCTCATATACCTGGAGGCGGTGCACTTCCGAAACGCCGCCTTTCTCCTTGTTCTTGAGTACAATTCCATCTCCTTCAATCGCTATAATTTCCGGCTGTGTCAGTTTTTCAACCTTTTCCTCTTCTGCCAATGTTTTTTCGTAAGCCTTTGCCTTCTTACCGGCATAATTCTTGAGTGAGATAACGGACTGATGGGAGATGGTAATCCCTGCCAGGCTTTGCAGGAGTTCGCTGGCACTGCGAGATGTGGTAATTGCGACAGATTCGACAATCCGCTCAATCATTCCCAGGCTGTAGTGCTTTCTGGGTTCAAAGCCCATTTTGCGGTCCAGGGGATAGAAGCTCTTCCCATCTTTCTGCAGAAGTCTTCGGGCATAGGTCAGCTCTCCATAGCGACAGTAAATCGTCCTAGAGTCCCGGCGCGCCACACGCCACCCCTGTGCCTTGTAAATCTGATACAGCTCGGCATCAATACGCTCCAGGGCCATAGCTATAAGCTGACAGTTCATTTCAGTGAGCCAATGAGTTAGCTTCCTTTCAGCCTCGATAGAGTCATCAGATTTCTTAATGAGAGAAATGACTGCACCAATTGCATTTTCACTCCAAATTTCTCCAGTTTTTGTTATAATATCCATGAGGAAAGCCCTTTCTTTGTTTTATTTGTGCACGGAAATTATAACATTTCCACTCAAGGGGAGGCTTTCCTCTTTTATTGTTTCTGGAAAAATTCCCCTACCGAGTAAAATTTTACACTAAGGAAATGAAGCTGAGGTCGAGGTCGAGATTGAGATCGAGGGCAAGATCTCAAATCCAGGTCTGGTGATTCATCTCAAGTATATTTGTGGTAATTCCACATCATAACTTTTGTATAGAACCCTATGTGAGGCCGCCCCCAATAACGTCATTTCGAGCGGTGGCAAGGGAACTGGATTCGTAAGGAGCTACAGGCGACTGAGAATCCAGTGACACGCTTCCCCTCGGGTGGCAGCATGCTAAGTGGCAATGCATCTTTAGAATCGCTAAAGCTATGATGAGCCCCGAAATCTTTCTTGCGTTCGGGGATACCGGACTTTTTAAACGGGCTTAGCGTTATAAGACCGCCAGAAGCACCTATCTGGGAGATTTCTCGACTCTATCTCACATTCTATTTTTATGTATTACATCATTACGGCGCTTACCACCGCTCGAGATGACGAGTTGGGGATAGAGTCAACATGTGCCATTATCACAAATGTGATTGAGACGCATCACCAGCTCAACAACCGCTCTGAGGTTGACACCGACTCATGATGATTTGTGCAACCCGTATTCGCGACCACTCCAGCGGGGTGGCCGAGGTCTCGCTGCTATCTATGGGTTCTCATTCCTTCCTGTTCATATAGGCCAATGTATAGAAGTCGGCGATGATGTCGGAGAGAAAGTACTGCCAGCCTTTGATACCCACATAGCATTTTTCCGGGACCGACAGGTTTACCCGGGGCATGAGGAAGTTTCGGTAGATGCATCGGCTGTAGTTTGCTGCTTCGTTCCTGATGTTGCTGTTTCCCAGGACCAGGGCCAGTTCCCCCTTTGCCACGTTTACCGGTTCGAAGGGCTCCCAGGGAATGGTGCCTTCTATATTTCCTTCTCCCGGGCCTTCGATGCGGAGGTGGATGTCTCCGGGGTCCGGGAATTCTTCCTGCAGTGCCGGGATGAGGCCTTCCGCCATGCCCTCGGTGAGGCAGGCGTATATATCGCCGAAACGGAGTATGCGGTTATTCCATTTGAGACGAATCACGGCCAGGTCGATCTGTTCCTGCCTTCTTCCTGTTTCCCTGTCTATTTCTGAAAAGTCCGGGGCCATCCCCAGAAGGGCGGCTGCTTTGGCCAGCCATTTCCGGGTTTCCCCAAGGCCATAGGGGACTGGGAGGATGGCATAGTCCATGTTTTCATTTTCTTTGAGCCATTGAGCAGCCTTTTCCCCCAGTTCCGAATAGAGTACAAGATTCAGGGATGCCTTTTTCAGTTCCGCCGCTTTTTCCAGGGTCAGTCCATCTTCTCCCAATACCACATTCACCCGGATGCCCACCAGGGAAAGGAGGCGCCGGATTTCCCGGAGGTTTCCTTCCCACAGGGGATAGGCCGTGGACCAGCCGATAATGTTGACTGTCCTTTCTTCCTTTTCTTCTTCCTTCAGCGGCAGGGTTTCTAGGAATCGGACCAGTCCCCTTTCATAGCCCGTCATGAACTGTCCCCGAAGGCCGCCGCTGTCTAAACTAACCACGGGCGCCGTAATCCCGGCGGCCCGGCAGATACCCTCCATATCATCACCGATGAGACTCATGGCGCAGCTGGTGAGGAGTGCGATGAGGGCAGGGTGCTGTTCATCTGCTATTTCATGGAGTGCTTCCGTCAGTTCATCGGCCGCTCCGAAGACCAGGTTCTGCTGTCTCACTTCGCTGCAGTAGAACTGCTTTTCATATTTCTTTTCAATCCCTGCCATTTCAGCTGCCGCAATGGAGGAGCACCACCGGGGTCCATGGACCAGGACCGCGCAGCGGGAAAGGCTCAGAAAGAAATTGGCGCTGCCTGCCATTTCACAGTATCCCTGGCAGGGAAGCCAGCGACTCATGGTTTCAGAACTCATAGATAACTCTCCTTCCGCCACCGGTCATGGCGGCCTTTGCTTTTTCCAAGAGGTTTTCCACGCCTCCCATTCCCACCTGCTGCACCGAAATGCCCAGCTGGTGCGGAATGCCCGCCATAGGTGTAGTAGTAAGGACCATGTCCACGGACTTCGCATAGTCCCTGACCTTATCCTCTCCATCCACAATGGGAATTCCCGCCAGTTCTTCAAATTCCCGGATATGGTGAACCTGCTCTTCCTTTTCTTTGGAAGTCAGATCATTATGGAGGATGATAACCGATGGAATCATGCCCGCCTTCATGAGTGTGAGCAGGTGGTTCTCGATACGGCAGAAGCGGAGAGGAAATCCCAGGACCAGGGCCAGCTTCTTTCCTGCCAATGCTTTTCCTGTAGTCTTCGCTACTTCTTTAAACCGCCTTTCTTCTCCGTCTATGATGGCCTCTGCCTCGTTCTCCATGCCCAGCAGTGCCCCCAGGCCTCTCACAAACTGGCGGGTACCGGCCTCTCCTATGGGATAATTTCCGAGATAGCATGGCGCACCGTACCGATTGGCCATGGATTTTGTATAGTCCTGCATCGCATTAAAATGGTCCATGGAAAAGCCTACAGCCATAAACAGGGAAGCCTTAGGGATTTCCCTGAAATCTTCGACGGTCATGCAGTTCGGCGGAAACAGGACTCTGTTAAATCCAAAAAGGGACAGGAGCCTTGTGATTTCGGCAATGTTATTTTCGTTGGCAGTGCCCCGGTTCTCGCCAAAGAGAACCGCCAGGTGTTCTTTTTTCTCTCGGATTCTTTCCTTTCCTGAAAACCGGTCTATCAGAAGTGTCAGAAGGTCCACCTGGGTTTCCACATGGTGCCTGCTCATAAACCCGGCCCCCGGTACCAGAAGTACGGGGATTCCCGTTTCCTCCTCCACTTCCCGGCACACAGACGATACATCATCCCCTATGACCCCGGCCGTACAACCGGATACCACCACCATGTACCGCACCCAGGGGAGGCGGGATACATCCATGAGGCACTGGCGCAGAATCTTTTCTCCTCCAAATATAGCCTCCCTGTCGGTAATGCCGGTCACGAAAAGACGGTTTCCATCAGGAATCACCAGCGAAGGCTCTCGAAGGTAAGCCCGGCGCCGAATCATCCAGTGCCCTTCAAAGGCCAGATGGGAGCAGGCTTTCGGTGTATGCATAATCACCGCTGCCCCAGGATTGCAGGACACTGAATAATAGGCGGTGCCCAGGTTGCAGAACATGGTCGTTTTCCGCTCAGATTGTCTCAGCATGGTATCACCTCAAAATGATGGAAGTCGATTCTATGGTCCTTCCGATCGCAGTCAAACAGAATCATAGACGGATTTCCATGATAAGAAAATACGCATTTCCCTTCCGAAAGGATGGCACTATCCCCAATGGTCATATCCATCTTTTCATATTTTCCCGTCTGGTTGCAGACAATAACCGGGCAGCCGCAGCGAATGGATGCGTTCCTCCATACCGCCACCGGATCCGGGCAGCAGGACGCCGGCGGCCAGGCGGCCGAGACGAAAACCAAATCTGCCCCTGCCTCTTTCATGGCGATGCAGGGTTTTTCATAGTACACATCGGCACATACCAGGAGCCCTGCCTTAATAGCACCGACCGGAAACAGGTGAATCCGGTCTCCCAAAGTGATCCATTCCTCGGCACCAATCTGAGGGGAATACATCTTCCGATGCACCCCTCTTTCTTCTCCATGGGGAGAAAGGAAAAAGCAGGAATTGTAGGCCCTGCCATCCGGCATTTTTTCCACAGCTGAGAGGAAAATAGAGATCCCCATCTCCTTTGCCAGTCTGAGAAAAGGAAGAAATTCCTCGGAATCATGGACCGGTACTTTTCCCAGGGCATTTTTATTTCTTTCATAAAAATAGTACCCCTCCAGTGCCGTTTCCGGCGTCACAACGACAGTGGCCCCTTCTTTTGCAGCCCCTTCTACAGCCTCCAGCAAAAGTTTTTCGTTTTTCTCCCGAGGTCCTGCTGCAAGATTCAGATGAAGTAATGCGATTCTCATAGAACACCTGCCTTTTCTGCCTATAAAATTGAGGCACATACAAGATGCGCCCCAGTTTTATATTTACTGTATTTGAATCTCAGACATGCATGATCAGAACCGGCGTTCATAGGTAAATACGTAATTGGCTGGCGTACAATAATACTCATACGTATTCAAAACATCATGCCTGTCAAAAATGTTGTACCCTGCCAGGCGGAATGTGTCCACATCATTTGGCTTATAAGACAAAGACAAAGTGGCATCCATGGAGTCTTTCAAATGATGATCTGCCGGAGTTTTAGCACTTGTATATTTCTTTGCTCTTGTGTAATACGCATTTTCACGTTTCATGTAAGAGAAAATATGGAAATCAGCCATGAATTTCCCCCGATGATAGTTAACGCCTGTGTTCAGAATATACTTTGCTGTATCCTGTACCCATTCACTATCAGAGTCAGCCTTGGATTTCGGGTCCTGGATTGTAAAGCCGAGATTGTAATCAAAGTTCTGATTCAGTTTCTGGGTATAGTTAATTTCCACCCCATCATTCTTGTACTTGGCTCTATTCACAAGTAAATCTGTCACTCCATCACTGGCTTTTGTCCATGCCCATTTATTCTTTACATCCATATGGAAAACATCGGCTGTTACTGTGCGGATATCATCAACATATTTATAACCAAATTCATAGGACCAGCTGGACTGCGGTTTCAGGTCCGGATTTGGTCCCTCAAAATGGGTCTTGTAGAAACCGACATCCAAAGACGGCATTTCAAAAGATTTACCAACATTGAAGTAGAGAGATGACTTCCGATTCAGTTTATACAATCCCTGTAACTGCGGCAAAAGCTGGAAATCACTATCCTGATAATCAGACTTACTCATCCAGTATTCGCGAAGCCCAAAAATCATACTGTATCTATCTGTAAACTGATGGTCATAGGATTCATAGAGGGAGTAATTGTTTCGTGTATTGACTTTATCTACCTTATATCCGGCGTTGACAACATTCCAGTTTTCATGGTTAATGGTTGTCCCCAGAACCAGAGAATCTTTGTCATCACGGAATTTAAATTTTTTCTGTAAATCAAAATTGAAATTATATCCTTTATAATCTGCATCCCCATACTGTTTGGGATAGGATTTATCATAGCGGCTGACAACATGAAGATTATTGTATCCAATAACGCCGCGCCAGCCGTTTTCCTCATCATTATAAGTAAGGCCTACTGTATTTCTCTTAGTGTCTACTTTGCCCAGGTAGTACATATGGGGAATGTATTTAACAAAAGAGCCTGTTTCCCAATGTGTTTTGTTTTCCGTATGACTGTAGGTGGCACTCCATTTATCGGTTATTCTGGCAGCCGCATAAAACTGCAGCGCATTCCGGTCTTTCAGGTTGATTGCTGTGCCGGTACCGGTTGTCCCAGCATGGGCTACATTATTTAAATCTCCAGTCCATGATTTTTTGATGCCAAAGTTGAAGCGGTCTGTATTTACATTCGTTCCGATTGCCTTATAGCGGTTTCCGATGCTGCCATATACATTACCGGTAGTCGGATCTCCTGCTTTCGGTTTTCTGGTAATAATATTAATGACACCACCCATGGCCTGCGGTCCATAAAGGACAGAGTTCGATCCTTTTACCACTTCCACCTTCTCAATCTGGTCAACAGGAACATTGGCCAATGACGAAGAATTCACAGAATTTACCGGGTTGCCATCTACCATTACCAATGTGCCATTGTCAATCCCACGCAAGCGGATACGGGAAAGCATGCCGCCATAATCCCCACCATCTTCCTGATACGTGTGGGCATTTGCCTGCGACATATCTCGTACTGCCTCAAATGCATTGGTATATCCCTTTTCAACAATCTGCTCATGGTTAATAACATCTGTATTTGCTGGCGTATCAAGTTTTGTTTTTTCTGTTCTTGTCGCCGTTACGACCACAGGATTCAGTTCATAGACCGAACCTTCTGCAAACCCTGTGTAGCCCCCCAGTAAAAGGGCCGCCAGCACGGACGCCGTTACTACTGCTGTTTTTTTCATACACACTCTCTCCTTCGGAACGTTTCTGTATCGGAAACGATTCCGCTAAACAAAAATACAGAAATGAAATATATGATAAGCGCTGCGGGAAAGTTTCATCCGTGTGTCCATGTTTCCACGATGTTTTCTCCTTTGCGGTTTATCCCATTTCCCATATCTCCATGGAAATTCACCGATTAATTTGCAGAATTTTGATTTAATCAGCGCTTCCTTTGCGGAGATTCCCCTTTCTAATACGGCCTGCTGCCTGTTTTTATTAGTCTTAAGAGAGTCCTCTTGTCAGAAGGAAAGAAGCCTTTCCGGCAGTAGTCTTTACAAATCGCATAAATAAAATTAATATAGAATCATAAATTATGAATAATGAATATGCGCATAATTAGATTCTAGTGTGTATAGGTAGTATATTGTCAAACATAAAATTCATTATTTCTGGAGGTCCTGTACATGATTCACACCACGCGAGGGCGATTTCTTTTTACCTTTTTTATCTGTATCCTGCTGGTATTGACAGCCCTGTTTCCTCTTCATGCAGGACAGATTCCGGTGCCTCCGTCTTCGGTGATTCACGATTTTGCTTCTTCCCTTGGCATTTCCGTTGCAGGGGATTCCCTGACGCCAGAGCAGGCTGCGGTATTCTGGTATATCCGGATGCCCCGGATCCTGGTTGCCATCCTGTCAGGTGCTGCCCTGGCAGCGGCAGGGGCAGTGATGCAGGGCGTATTTTCCAATCCCCTGGCGGACCCCGGCATCATCGGCGTTTCATCCGGTTCCTCTTTTGGCGCTGTCATCTGTATTTTCCTTGGTCTCACTTCCGTTTCCATGTACTACATGCCGGCCTTCGCATTGGGCGGTGCTGTTTTTGCCATGGCCTGTGCCGTGTGCCTGACGCTCCATGATGGAAAAATCCCGCCCATGAGCCTTCTTCTGGCCGGCGTAGCAGTCAGTATCTTTTTGGGTGCCATGACAAACGGACTTCTCACTTTTATGAATGAGTATCGCTTGAAAGAATTTCTCTTCTGGATGGTCGGTGGCCTGGACTATCGCCGCTGGGAGCATGTGGAACTGGCGGTGGGTCCCATCCTGTCAGGCATCATCATTCTATCCCTTCTAGGCCGCCATTTGAACGTATTATCTTTAGGGGAAGATGAAGCCCGGTCCATGGGAATGAATATACTCCTGTACCGCCTGATATTTCTTCTGGGAGCCTCGCTCATCACGGCATCAGCGGTCTGTGTTTCCGGCATGATCGGCTTCGTCGGTCTCGTGGTACCCCATATTAGCCGTCTCACCATCGGTCCGGACCACCGTCTCCTTATCCCGGTATCCGCCCTGGTGGGGGCATTCTTCCTCCTCTTCTGCGATACTTTGGGCCGCATTATTGCGCCGCCCCTGGAAATCCGGGTAGGTATCATGACCGCCATCATCGGCGCTCCCTATTTCCTGTTCCTGATTCGAAAAATGAGAAAAGGAGGCAGTATCTGATGGGTGAATATATACTGGACGCAGAGGACATTTCCGTGTCCATAGGGAGTAAAACAATATTAGACCACTGTACTCTGAAGGCAGAAAAAGGTGAATTCATTGGCATCATCGGTCCCAACGGCGCCGGGAAAAGTACATTTCTGAAAGCCCTGCGGGGACTCATTCCCCGATCCTCAGGCTCTGTTTCCTTTGATGGCCGGAGGGAAAAGGACCTGTCAGAAAAGGATATTGCCCGCATCATTGCCTTCATGCAGCAGGATTTCCGCATCAGCTTCGGCTATACCTGCCGGGAAATTGTGCTTTCTGCCCGTTATCCCTACCTGAAATGGTGGCAGAAGGAAGGCTCTCATGACCGGGAAGTGGCGGATAAGTGGATGAATTACACCGGTGTCTCTCATCTGGCGGATAAACCGATCCAGACCATCTCGGGTGGCGAGAAACAGCGGGTTATTCTGGCAAAGGTATTGGCCCAGGAAACGCCCCTCCTTTTTCTGGATGAACCCACGGCGGCCCTGGACCTGCTGTACCAGGAGCAGATTTTCCGGCTCTGCCGCCATCTTTCGGGCCACGGAAAAACCATTATCATGATCTGTCATGACCTCATGATGGCCGCCCAGTGGTGCAGCCGTCTCTTGCTCCTTTCTCATTCCCATTTCATCGCCGACGGGAAACCGGATGATGTGCTGACAGAAGACCATATCCGCGAAGCTTTCCAGCTGGATGCCCTGGTTTACAGGGATACCATCACAGACCGTCTCTCCCTGTACACTTACCAGCGAAAGCCGGAACGAAAGAAAACAATCCTGCTTCTGGGTTCGTCTATTTTCTCCATCACTCTCATGCGGCACCTCTTCCTTTCGGGCTACGAAATCCAGTGGGGACCCCTTCAGAAAGAAAGCCTGGCTGCCGAAGCGGCCCGGGATTTCCATATTCCCAGCTTTTCGACTTTTTCCGAAAAGCCGGCTGCAGCCTTCGATGCCGTCCTGGCCTGCGGTAAAACTGCATTTCCTCCATTGCCGAAAACAATACCGGTTTATTGGGAAAAAGACATGAACCGGGAATCCCTCCTCCAAAAAATTGATGAGGGAAAGCTGTAATCAGCCAATTGCGGTTTGACGAGCTGTTGGTGTTCGGTGCTGGTGGGTAGAGTCATCCGAATGGAGCTTCTAGCTTCTAGCGGCTAGCTGTTAGGAAGGCTGATTCGCCTGCGGCGCTTCCATCCGGTATTTCCGTCAGTCATTCGTGCCGTAGGCTGGCCAGCTTTCCTAGAAGCCAGGAGCTAGCAGCTGGAAGCCCCCGCCCGAATGACTCTATCCATCAGCGTCGTCCCAACGACTCGACAAACTAAAATATCGCGATACTCTTACAGGCAAAAGACACCGTGTCATCCATTTTCCGGATTCACGGTGCCCTTTATTTTTTATCAGTACCCACGGATCAGCTTTTCCTGGGACATATCGAAGACAGGCCCATAGGCTGCATTGGCTATGGCCCTGATGGCGTCGGGGATATTCTGGGAGGCACAGTAAATATACCGGTTTGGAAGCGCAATGATATGATGGATGCCTTTCATGTGCTGCATGGAAGGATCATGGAACCACTCTTTCTGAAATCTGGAAGGGCTCCCATCCCTGGTAGCAGACACAAGGAAGAAGTCAGGATCTGCCTTCAAGACTCCCTCCTTTGTCAGTTCCTGTCCGTTCACCAGTCCCGCTTCGGCAATGCCATTCTTCACCCTGGCCCTTCGGGCCAGCTCATCATAAATAGAACCCGGCCCACCCCAGGAGGTCATCTGGGATACAAGGAGTCCCACGGGCTCCCTATCCGTCCGCTTCGACAGGGTCTCATCGATTTCCGCCAACTGCCTGTCCATTTCTTTGACCACTTTCCGGCCCCGCTCTGTCTCTCCCAGCACTTCGGCTATCCGGAGGATATCATGACGGACATCCTCCACAGAAGATGGTCCTTTCAGTACCACCACCGCATAGCCAAGGCTCCGGAACATATCGATATCATTTTTGCTGTTCCAATCCGGCAGAATAAGTACATCCGGCTTCGCTTTGACCACGGTCTCCAGAGAAATTCCTGTCAGACTCCTGGAAGTCAGTTTCACCGATTTCACATCTTCTGAAATGAAGGAGGCCAGAGGATCTCGGTCCAGTATATTCACCGCCACCAGGTGGTCCGGCGTGGTGATGCCCAGTATCATGGTATCGAAAGCCAGGTTCCCCGCCAGAATCCGCCTGGGTTTACCCGGAATATGGACCCTCGTTCCCTGGTCGTCCACCACATCATAGCCGCTGCCATCATCCACTCCTCCCAGATTGGCTTCCGGCAGGCTGCAGCCTGCTGCCAGACAGACAATGGCCAGGCAAAAAATCCCTGCCAGCCAATGAAAAATTTTCCTTCCCATATTTATTTCTCCCATGCATCAGCATTCTCCGGTATTTGATAGCCATAGGCATCTTTTGCCATATCTTCCATGGCATTCACCATGAACTGGGAATAGCTCATAATCCATTTCGCATCGACCACGTAGATTCGATGGTTTTTCACTGCGGGAATATCTGCCAGGGCCGGATCCTCCAAAAAACTGCTTGCTTCAGGTGCTTTGTAATCCTTTGGCGTATAGTCATTGGAGGGAACAAAGATGATATCCGGTGCAATACTGACAAGGGCTTCCCTGCTGCCGCCGGCACTGGCCACAATACCCCAGTCCGCTGCGCCGTCCACCAGTCCCGCCCATTGGCAGAGTGTCTCAAAGGTACTCCCCTTTCCGCCGGACAAACCATTCAAGCCATAAAAGACGGCTTTATATTTTTTGGAAAGCCCGGCCGTGAATGTTTGCAGCGTTTCCAGCCTTTTTTCCGTATCCCCTGCAAATTGGTCCGCCCGATTCTTTTCATTGACCACATCTCCCAGCGTATGGATAAGGCCAATCATGCCTTCTGCATCTTTCGGTGTACGATAGACATAAACCGGAATGCCTACAGCTCGGATTTCTTCTATGTAATCCTTTGAATTCCAGTCTGCTACCACCACAAGGTCCGGATGAAAGGAAATCACAGACTCTGTGGAGCTCGATATGCGTCCGGGAATCCTGGCAGCCTCACTTTTCAGGTTCGGTGGCAGGTAAGAGATGGCCGCAATCCGATCCGGCCCCACCAGGGGAATCAGTATATCATCGGTACTGACACCGATGGAAACGATATGTTTCGGATGAATGGGAATCAGCACTTTCGTTCCCTGTCCATCTGTCACCTGATGCATTTCTTCCTGCTGCACAGCTGCCATATTCGGAAGGCGGCAGCCCGATAAAGGAAACATCATACAGGCCACCGCCAGTAAAAGTAAGATTCGTTTCATTGACAGATCCTTCCCGTGTATTTTTGTAGTTCTATATTGTGATGACTATTGCGGTTTGACGAGCTGATGAGGGGGCTGATGGATAGAGTCATTCGCACGAGGGCTTCTAGCTGCTAGCGGCTAGCAACTAGGAAAGCTCTACAGCCTACGGCAAGAATGACTGGCGGAAATACCGGATGGGAAGCGCCGCAGGCGGAACAGCTTTCCTAGCAGCTAGAAGCTAAAAGCTATAGTGAACGACAAAAATAACTTTATTTAAAGCTGCACAGGGTTCGAAGCTGATTATTTGGTTTTTTCCAAGCCTCGAATGCTTTTTCAACTGTTTCCATAAGTTCCATTAAGGTTGCAAAGAAACGATTGTGTGTATATTCTCTGCGGGTTTTTCGCCAAACCTGTTCGATTGGATTCAGATCAGGTGAATAGGGAGGAAGCATCAAAATTGTAATTTTATCTGATATATCCGCATATTCTGGCCGCTTTTCTACAGCAATTAGTCGATAGGCCTTTTTGTGCCAAGGGGCATTGTCCATTACCAGAACATAATGCTTGCCTTCCGGCAGCGGTTTTGCAACCAAGAACTCACGAATAGAGGCTATTGTGGTCTCATAGTTGAATTTCTCCGGCTTTGTCGTAAATAACTCTCCGGTCTCTGGGATAACAAACCCACTATAAGGAGACTTGAAACGTGCCGGGAATGATTTCACCTTAGGTGCACTGCCTTTTTCATACCATCCACGTGTAATTGTAATCTGAATTTGGAAATGCACTTCGTCCTGAAATGTCAGAATTGCGGTACTGTCTGCTTTTACTTCGTCGATTTTTTTTTAAAGGCAATTCGTGCATCCGTATCTTCGTATCCCTTGGATGGATATAGTTGGGGGGCGGATAAGGGAAAAGCCCAGACTGTGAAATAGACGTTGGCATTGTCTAACGCTTAACGTAATGTTGTATTTACTACTGATATAGTCAGACAAGCTCGGTCCATCCCAGACATTGTAGCCGTATTGTTTTGGCTCGGAAGTAAGGATCTGTTTGATTTCTTTTAACTGCCCGTCGGTAAGCTTTGAGGGCCGGCCTTTGTGCCCTTTTAATTTAAGTGCATCAAAGCCCTTTTCATCAGCAATTTTTACCCAGGATGAAACTGTCATCTTGCTTACACCAGCTAATTTACTGATTTGGGAAGCAGGCAAACCGGATAGAACCATGTTTACGGAGAATACTCTGAAATGGAACCTGGCGTCATCAGTAGACGACATAATCTCCTTACCTTGTCTCAAAAGTTCTTCCGGATCAGTGTGATACTTTCGATTGTTCATATGTACTGTACCTCCAACTGAAGTATAGCACATAGATGCATTGATTTAAAGTAAAGTAATCAATGTCGTTTACTATAGCAGCCCCGTGCCAGTGACTCTGTCCAACAGCATGCCAAACCGCTCACTCTAACAGCTCGCAATACTGAAATATCGCATATATCAGCTCAATTTATTTTAATAATTTATTTATCATATTGCAAATTATATTTATTTTCTTCCCATCTCTTGACTGTCTAACTGATACATGGTCTATAGTATTAATAGTATGTAATTGGAAAGGAGCAAACAATCATGTGCAAAAACCATCCTGAATTCAAAATTCCCACGGATCCCCATGGAAAAGCCCGTTATGAAAGTGCCATGAGACATGTGGAGGCTGCGAAGAAGGCGGGAAAATCGTCTGAAGAGATTCATGAAATCTTCAGGAAAATTATGAATTTTGATCCGAAGGATATCGATTCTATTCCCAATGATGCGGCCCATGCCAAATACAAAAGTGCCCTGATTCATGCCAATAAGGCCATAGAAGAAGGTAAATCTTCGGCAGAGGTACATGCTATTTTTGAACGGGTCCTCCACAGCACAGGGGAAGGCAAATGCGGTCACAAGAAAGACTGAGTATTTTAAAAAAGGCAGGAGTTTCCAAAAGAAGCTCCTGCCTTTTTTTGCACCAGGATGGGGCATAAGTATATACCTGCTATATGGTTGATAATTTCCTTTCAGGAATATGGCATGACAGTGGACAGAGTCATAAACCCTGGGCTTTCAGCTACAGGTCGGACAATCATTCCGCAGCAATGACCTTCGGTCTGTTTCAGCGGTCTCTCTTCCAATGGGGGAAGCCAGGAGCCCTGCTGCCCTTTCGGGATAAATCCCAGGGCCCGGCGCCGTTTCATTCTGCTATTCCTTGTCCGGTACCACGGGGAAAAAGATTTCCGTTACGTAGTCATGCCAGTCCCTGGTGTACCAGTGATTCTTGATGGGCAGCACATAGACCTGTTCCCGCGGTTTCATGCGGCATCGTTCCAGAAAGGTAAGGATTCTATCTCTCATAACCGCCCCTTCCGTATAAAAAGTTCCCTGCAGGATGACACGGCAGCAGAGGCCGGCAGGGATCTTATGGTTGACTGCCTCTTCATATTTTTCCTCTTTCGGATACAGTACAAAAAAGGCTTCCGACTCAATAACGTTTCCTTTCCGGAGATAGGAATCGGCATCCATCACCCAGCCCAGCCTTTTTTCCAGGATTATATGCTGTTCCAGCAATTCACGGGACGCTTTGGCATATCGGACAATCCGTTTCTTCCCACACATTCCTTTATCCAGGGCATCACAATGCATATAAAGTTCCGGCTGCCAGCTGATGGAAATATCGGAAGGGCCATTTTTTTCTCTCCAGTCCATGGCCTGTTTCACATGGCCTATGGACTGCTCCAGGGCCCGGCTTTTCCGAATGATTTCCTCGCAGCACCGGTATTTCTTATCCAGCAGTTTTTCCAGAGGTTCCCTGCCCCTGTGAGACAGATACTGCCTGATATCGGGAATAGCCACATCCAGCTGCCTGAGATTGACGATGATTTCCAGTTCCAGGTACTGGCGGATGGAATAATAGCGGTATCCATTATCCGCTACGAAACCGGGCTTTAGCAGATCAATGCGGTCGTAGTACAGGAGGGTCTGCTTGGAAACGCCGAAGATGGATGCCAGTTCCCCGGCTGTAAAATAATCATCATTGTGCATGGCCAATCCTCATTTGACAGTATAATCACTATACAGTATAAATTAGAATTAATTGAATATATTATTTATAGAAATACCTGTATCATTATGTTTTCATAAATGTACATATTTCTTCCATTATATCACTATGGAAGGAAATTTATAAAAGAGAGGTTTTCCATGGGACATCTGCTTTTCCTATCCAATATATCCGGTAAGTTCAATATCATGAAGAATGAAATGGCGTCGCTTATGAAATGCGGCAGCCTTAAGAAGGATTCCAAATCCCTTTTCATTGACAGCAGTACTGTATGGAGCAAAAAATGGGAATCTCTTCTGACCGAAACGGAACTTCTCGTTGTACGGTGGATGGGGACAGGCCTCGATACGGCCTTCCTGAAGCGGCTGAAGGATACCACCGACCGTCTGGGGATTCCCTATTTCTTTGACGCCGGCTCCCAGGACTGTCTCTACCTTTCCGGCCTGCCGGATACTGTTTCCACCCGGATCATGAAGTATTTTCAGTATGGCGGGCGAAAAAATTACAGGAACCTTCTCCTGTACCTTGACACCTGCCTTTCCGGAAATCCACCGAAGGTAGAAGAACCGGAGCCCCTTCCTTGGTGCGGCATCTATTACCCCGACAGCCAATCTCCCTACCTTACCCTTTCGGACTACAAGAAGGCCCATCTCCGTCCGAGCCGCCCCACCATAGGCCTACTCTTCTACCGGGATGAATGGCTATGGCAGGACCTGGCCTACCAGGATGCCCTGATTCATGAAATCGAAAAGGAAGGAATGAATGTAATCCCTGTCTTCAGCAACGGCCTTCCCATCACGGAGATGGGCATGCCGCCGCTTACCGAGGTTTATACCCGTTACTTTACGGATTGCGGCCTTCCCTGTGTGGATGTCATCATTAATCTTATGAAGTTTTCCCTTTCCACCAGCGGTTCTCTTCCTGTTTCTTTCCTGAAGAACCAGGGGGTTCCCATTCTTCTTGGCTATTCGCTCATGACGGAGTACAAAGACTGGGCTTCCTCCTACGAAGGCATGACGCCGGTGGATATTTCCATTTCCATCTCCCTGCCTGAATTTGATGGCGATATCCATGGCGTTCCGGTAGCCTGTAAAAAGATCCTGCCGAATGGAGAAATCCGATATACCCCCATCATGGAACGGCTCGTCCACATGGTTCATAAGGCGGGAAAATGGGCACGGCTCCGCCGGAAAGAAAATAAAGATAAGAAAGTGGCCATCATTTTCCACAATTATCCCCCAAAGAATTCCAATATCGGCAACGCCCTGGGCATGGACTCCATCGAAAGCGTACGGATACTCCTCAAGGAAATGGAGAGTCGGGGATACCGGGTAGATTTCATACCGGAGAATTCAGAGCATTTCATCAAAATTCTCACATCCCATGCCACAAATGACAAGGCTCTCCTCACGGAGAGGCAGCTGGCGGAAGCAAAGAAACTGCCTGCCGAGACCTATCAGTCCTACTTTGACACCATGCCGGAAAGGACAAAGGCAGACCTTGTCAAAAGCTGGGGAAATCCTCCGGGCACCGTCATGAACATCGATGATGCCCTTCTGGTACCAGGTACCATGGACGGCCATGTATTCATCACCGTCCAGCCTCCCCGGGGGTTTGGAGAAGACCCGGACAAGGTGTACCATTCTCCCACTGCTTCCCCCACCCACCATTATCTGGCATTTTACCAGTGGCTCCGGGATGTATGGAAAGCGGATGCCGTAATCCATGTAGGCACCCATGGAAGCCTCGAATGGCTGCCGGGGAAAAATGCCTGCCTCTCTGATGCCTGCTATCCGGACCTGGCCCTCCGGGACCTGCCCAATGTGTACCCCTACAATATGACTATAACCGGCGAAGGTATCCAGGCGAAGCGGCGCAGCAGTGCCGTCCTCATTTCCCACCTGCCGGCGCCCCAGACCCAGGCCGGTACCTACGATGAGCTGGAAGAACTGGAAAAGGCCATGGATGAATACATCCATTTCCAGCGGCAAGGAGATACGGACCTCACCCATCTGGAGGAGCTGATTCTGAAGAAAGTGAAAGAGGCAAACCTGGAAGATGAAGTGGTCCGGCAAAAGGATGAGCTATTCCCATCCTATCTGTCCCGGCTCCATAATTATATTTCAGACCTGAAAAATATGTCTGTCCATAACGGTCTCCACATCATGGGAAGGCCGCCAGAAGAAGAAGGGCTGACGGAATACATCCGCATCCTCACCCAGCTGCCCAATGGAAAAATTCAGAGCTTGAACCAGGGCATAGCTAATTTCTATGATGTCAACTATGGGGACCTCCTGGAAAACAGCGCAGACATCTATGAGCCCCTTGGCATCACCAACAACGCTCTCGTAGACCGTATCATCGACAATGCAAGAGAAGCCATAGATATTCTCCGGAAATCAGACTTCCAGGATGATTCTATACCTTCGGTTTTTTCCCTTTCCTGGGCAAAAGGTGGCACGAAGGAAGCCAAGAAAGTTCTGTCTTCCATCTGCACATATATCTGTCACACCATTGCCCCCCACCTGGCCGAAACATCCAATGAAATCACCCACACCCTGGATGCCCTGGAAGGAATTTACATCGAGCCTTCTCCTTCCGGGGCCCCCAGTTCCGGAGGTGCAGACCTGCTTCCTACGGGGCGCAACTTTTACGGCACCGATCCCAGAACACTTCCCACGGAAGCGGCCTGGGCCATTGGGAAAGATCTGGCGAACCAGGTCATAGAACGTTTTATTGCCGAAGAAGGCCATTACCCGGAAAATATAGGCATCGTCCTCTGGGCTGGCGCTAACATGAGAAGCCACGGCCAGTGCATCGCGGAAGTTCTTTATCTTCTTGGCATCCGTCCTCTCTGGCAAAGCGGCAGCGGACGGGTCCGGGCTATCGAGCCCATTCCACTTTCCGAACTGAAGCGTCCCCGCATCGACGTAACCAGCCGCATTTCCGGACTCTTCCGGGATGCCATGCCGGGGGCCGCTGAATTTCTGGACAAAGCGGTCCTCATGGCCGCTTCCCTGGACGAAGGGGCAGAAGACAATTACGTAAGGAAACATGTACTGGAAGACAGCGGGGCCATGGAAAAGGAAGGCATGCCCCATGAAGAAGCATGGCGGCAGGCGTCGTATCGTATATTTGGCGATCCCCCCGGAGGCTACGGTGCTGGCATTCCTAATGTACTGGAGTCGAAGAATTGGACCACGGTAGATGACCTGGCCAATGTGTACATCCGCTGGGGCGGCCACGCCTACGGCGGAAAAACAAGGGGTGCCTATGTACCGGAGCTCTTCCGCAAGCGTATGGGCACTCTGGATGTAACCATCAAAAATGAAGACAACCACGAGCTGAACCTTTTCTCCAGCGATGATTACAATGCCTACCATGGCGGTATGATTGCCGCGGTCCGCAGCGTCCGGGGCAAAGCACCGAAATCCTACTGCGGTGACAGTACGGACCGGAGCCATGTGGTGCTCCACAGCCTGCAGGAAGAGGCAAAGCGGGTATTCCGGAGTGAGTCCATTAATCCCAAGTACATCGAAGGCATGATGAAGCATGGGTACAAAGGTGCCTCGGACCTGTCCAACATGGTCTCCCACAGTTTCCAGTGGGACGCCACCAGCGGGGTCATGGAAGATTGGATGTACGAGAAATACGCAGAAAAATATGCCCTCGACGAGAAGGTGCAGAAATGGATGACCCGAGTCAATCCCTGGGCCCTTCAACGGCTTACGGAAACCCTGCTGGAAGCCAGCAGGCGAGGCATGTGGCATGCCAAAGAGGAAACCCTCAGCCGACTGGAAGAGCTGTATCTGTCCGTCGAAGGGGAAATCGAAGAAAGCGGGGATGATGAATGAAAGAAGCTGCCATGAAACTGTATACCATTTCCACCGGCGATCAGGCCTATCGTTACGATAAAAGCATTGTGGTCTTTTTCAAAGGCCCCCGGAAAGTTCTCTCCACCTCCGTCTTTAACGGTGGCTATCACGAGAATTACACCGCCATTTTCAACCATGACGGAAAAGTGGGCGCCGGTATGCCCTGTGAAATGCTGGCCCCCACGTACGCGGAACATATGAGACTCCTCTGCCGCCGCATAGGCCTGCCGCCGGACACAGTAACCGGCATGGGGACGGCAGCGGATATGGAAAACTGTGCCATAGAAAGCCTTTCCTATAAAGAACTCACAGTCACTGCCATCGTCACCGGCGGTATCGAGACCAATGGCGGCCGGGTGGGTGACCCGGCCACCTGGTACAAGCCTCTGGAAAAGCCAAACCGTCCCGGCACCATCAATATCATGCTGTTCCTGGACTCCGACATGCCTGCAGGCACCCTGGTCCGGGCCCTGGTCACCTGTACCGAAGCCAAGACAGCCGCCATCCAGGAACTTATGGAAGGCAGCCATTACTCCACCGGGCTCGCCACGGGTTCCGGCACAGACCAGACGATTGTGGTGGCTAACGCGGAAAGCCCCCTGTACCTGGAAGGAGCCGGAAAGCACAGTAAAATGGGAGAACTCATCGGCCGGGTGGTGAAAAAGGCAGTGAAAGAAGCACTGGCAAAACAGAGCGGCCTCACTCCGGAACACCAGCACCATGTCCTCCGCCGGCTAAGACGATTCGGTATCACCGCCGACACTCTCTGGCAGGAATACCTGAAAAATAATGGCCATCCCCTGCTGAAGCCCCTCTTTCTGGAAAAGGTGGATGTCCTGGGCAAAGATGACGTCATGGTGACCTGGACGGTGCTCATGATTCACAGTCTGGATGAATACCTGTGGCACCTGCTCTCCGAAGAGGAAGTGCGGAAAAGCGCAGAAAAAATTCTGTCCTTCCTCGCCGCCTGCTATGGCTGTGAGAAGAAAGAGCGGCCATTGAAGAAGTCTTCGACCCTGGATGATATTCTCTCCGCCTGGTCCGCCCTGTTCCTGGAAATTATAGGGAACGGGGAAAAGAAACCGGGGAATCCATGAACAGGGCCCATTAAAAAACTGTGAAAGAGGAAAATTCCCTTTCACAGTTTTTTGATGGCGGCATATGATACACCCGCCGTTTTAATGAATTTTGAGTACCGCCAATTTCAGTTTGTCGAGCTGATGGGGCGACGCTGGTGGAGAGAGTCAAACGCGTGAGAGCTTCTAGCTGTTAGCTGCTAGCTTCTAGGAAAGCTGGCAAGCCTACGGCACGAATGACTGACGGGAATACCGAGTGGAAGCGCCGCGGGCGGATCAGCCTTCCTAACAGCTAGCCGCTAGAAGCTAGGAGCTCCATGCGAGTGACTCTATCCGCAAGCATGCCAACCGCCAAACCCCAACAGCTCGTCAAACCGCAATTTTTTTAACCGGAATAGCCCAGAGCCAGCTCCGGTTCCTTATTTCTGGTGCATTTCAGCAGCCAGCCGCTCCAGGGCATCTACCGTACGGATACCAGGAGTGATTTCAGACAGCCGGACCTTCAGAAAATGATTTTCCTTTACCGCCCGCATACTCTGAAGCTGGGGATTCTCTTTCAGCTTTTCTACCCGTTCCTCGAAGGAATCCTGGTTCCTGTCGCTTGTGCTGTAATCCACCACCAGAATATAGTCCGGATCTGCCTGTACCAGACTTTCCCAGCTCGTCTTCGCCCATGTCTTGTCTACCCCCTGGCCGGCCATGACATTATCGGCACCGATAAGCTTAAGCACATTGGTGGTGTATCCTTCAAAGGCAGTAAAGGGCTGCCCATCATCGGAATCATAAACGAAGACCTTCACATGTGGCAGGTCTTTGATCTTATTCTGGGCGGCTTCCAGTTTCTTCTTTTCACCGTCTACCCATCTCTTTGCATTATCTTCCTTGCCAAAAATTTTACCATATTCCAGCATATCACTGAAAAGGGTGTCCAGGTTGGCATTGGTGTCCTGCATGGAATCCGGCACAAAAATCGGAATGCCTGCAGAAATAATCTTATCCGCCGGAATACCTCTCTTTGTAAAGGGAACTTCCCATCCCGTCACAAAGTCCGGTTTTACGGACATGAGTTTCTCATAGGATGGCCATTTTTCAGCCAGTACCGGTACCTTGGCATAAGCATCGGCAATGGAAGGATAAATATCGTCTTCCTTAAAAGCCGTACCTGCCATCTGGTCCTGGAGCCCCAGGGCCAACATCATTTCCGTGGTGGCGAATGACATGGAAACGGCATGCTTCGGCGGGGCCGTGACTTTCATATCCACCTCTTTTCCATCCAGTTTTTCCTTCCAGGTCACCGGAGCGGCGGCCGAGGACGCCGCGGGTTTGGCAGTAGATGCAGGCTGGCTGCTGCAGCCAGCCATTACGGTTCCCATGGACAGGACAATCATGACAGCGGCAGCTGCTTTTTTCCATTTTGCATTCATATGTTTTTCCTCCTTTAGGAATTTTATAAAAAGGGAATCTCCTGATAGAGGAAAAATTCCCGATGTCTGACTGAAGATATATGGAAGTTCAACAATAAAGAAACCGTTTTCCCCCATGGGAAGCCGTATAAAAGGGAACTTCGAAAACCGACTCCAGACAGTCCGCCGTAAGAACTTCGTCTGTTTTTCCCATTTCCAGAATCTTCCCCTCTTTCATGATGATGGCATGGTCACAGTACCGTGCCGCCAGAGACAGGTCATGGAGCACAATGAGTACCGTTCCCCGGGCCTGGAACTTTTTCAGCGTTTCCATCAGGGCAATTTTATACTTCACATCCAGATGGTTCGTGGGTTCATCCATCAAAAGCAGCTGGGGTTCCTGGGCGAAAGCCTTGGCAATGAGGACCCGCTGCTTTTCACCGCCGGACATGTGCTTCATTTCCCTGCCCCAGAGAGACAGGGATCCGGTTTCTTCCATTACGGTGCGAACGATTTCATGGTCTCTGGTGGAATAATCGCTGAACCGGCTTTTGAACGGATACCGGCCCATAAGGACCACGTCCTCCGATTTCAGCTCCCCCGTGAGTTCCATGGACTGCTGCACCATCACTGCCACTTCCCGGGCATAGGATTTACGGTCTATAGTCTCTATCGCCCGATTTTTATAGAAAATAGACTCTTTACTGGGAAGCTTTCTGGAAATATGGGATAGCAGCGTCGATTTTCCACAGCCATTCGGTCCTACGATACAGGTCATGGAGCCTTTTTCCAACTGAAAGGAAATATGCCGGAGAATTTCTTTCGTGCCAATGGCATAAGATAAATCCTTGACTTCCAGCATTTAATCTGCCTCCCCGTACCGGTGTGTCACAATCCATATAAATACAGGAGCTCCCACGCAGGCAGTCAGTACACCGATGGGCAGCTCCTCCGGTGCAAAGAGGGTCCGGGATAAAACATCGGACCACACCATGACCAATGCACCGATAACCGGCGAAAAGAAGATAAGCCTCCCATGGGAAGGTCCCGCCAATGCTCGGGCCATGTGAGGCGTAATAAGTCCTACAAATCCAATAATACCGGCCTTGGATACCAGAAGAGCCACCATGGCAGAAGTCAGGAGGATAATGAAAAGCTGGAAGTGCTTCAGGTGCAATCCCAGGAACTCCGCTTCCCCAGCCCCCAGAAGGAGGAGATCCAGGTCATTTCTCACCAGGTATACAAGAACCATCAGGATAAGTACACCGAAGGATGTCATGGCCAGGTCCTGCCACTGCATGCCTGACAGGCTTCCCACCAGCCAGAACATGGCGCTCCGCACCTGCGCCTCATGGCGGGCACCATAAATAATCATCATGGTAAGGGCAGAGAAGAAGGCAGACACCCCCATGCCCACCAGAATGAGGCGGATGGGATTATTGCTCTTCCCGCTGGCCATAATGACAATGGCCGTAGATGCAGCGGCTCCGATAAAGGCCCCGGCCGCAGTAGATGCGCCACCGGCGAAAGCAAACCAGCCCCAGATAATAGCTGCCACAGCTCCTGTAGAAGCGCCGGATGAAACACCTAGCACATAGGGATCTGCCAGGTCATTTCTCGTGATGGTCTGGAGCAGCAGCCCCGAAAGGGCAAGGCCCATACCGCAGAGCGCAGAAAACAGAGTCCGGGGAATCCGTATCTGCCAAAGGATCATGGCAGAAGATGTATCCGCCATGTGCCCTGTAATTACCATGGTCCCCACTTCCTGGAGTATCTCTCCCACCGGTACATACACAGAGCCAAATCCTACGGAAAGTACAAGGCTCACTGCCAGCAGGAACAGCAGTATAAAGAGTTTTGCAAAGCACGATAGATTTCCCGTATATTTCACAAACCACTTTCTCCTTTTGTTTTTATTTATTTTATATAATTTTGTAATTTAAATCAATATGAAACCATCTTTTTTCTAATTTTATTCATTTCCACATCCGCTGATACATTTTACCAACCGGATCCCTTAAAAGGGCATATGCATGGCAGATTGAAAATGATATTTCAGTTTGTCGAGCTGTTGGGTTTGGTGCTGATGGGTAGAGTCATTCGGGCGGGGTCTTCTAGCTTCTAGCTGTTAGCTGCCAGGAAAGCTGGCCAGCCTACAGCATGAATGACTGACGAGAATACCGGATGGAAGCACCGCAGGCGGATCAGCCTTCCTGGCAGCCAGCCGCCAGAATCCGGAAGCTCCATGCGAGTGACTCTATCCACGAGCATACTAACCGCCAAACCCTTCAGCTCACCGCAATAGTCCGCCGCAATCAAAAAGCGGAGAAAGGAATACTCCTTTCTCCGTCTTCTATCCTGCAGTCCCGTGAGTGCCCTATTTCACAATGACCACAGGCCCCTTGCAATGATGTACGGCATACTGGCTCACACTGCCCATGATGAAGGAGGACAGGGATCCTTTGCCGCTGTTCCCCATAACCACGACGGTTCCTTCCTCTTTATTGGCAAGGCCCGCAATCATCGGTCCCGGTACGCCGATGAGCACCATTTCTTTGTGAGCCAATGTTTTTGGGATTTCGGGCACCAGCGATGCCAGCAGTTCTTCGCCCTTTTCTTTAATGGCTTTCCGATATTCGTCGGAAATCATCATTTTATTGATAGGATCAATCATCTCGGTGGCATCCACCACATTCAGGAGAAGAATTTCGGCACCATACTTTTCTGCCAGTTCAATGCCCCCATGGAATGCATTTACAGAAGCCTCGGAGCCATCAACGGGGATAATTACTTTTTTAATTGCCATGATAACCCACCATCCTTTGCCACAAACAGGAGATGTATGCTCCTGATGAATTGCTCTGCAGCGGGAAGTCCTTTTCTTCCCATCTTTATTTTAGCTTATGCTAATCATTTCTGTGAAACTGTTATTATTTGTACTATACACAGTGTTTTCCCTGTGAAATAAATATTGAAGTTCTGCAGTTATAGTGCAATATTTCAATTTGTCGAGCTGTTGGGTTTGGCGGTTAGTATGCTTGCGTGTAGAGTCACTCACACGGGGCTGCTAGCTTCTAGCTTCTAGCTGCTAGGAAAGCTGGCCAGCCTGCGGCGCTTCCCATCCGGTATTCCCGTCAGTCATTCGTGCCGTAGGCTGTAGAGCTTTCCTGGTTGCTAGCCGCTAGCAGCTAGAAGCCCCCGCACGAATGACTCTATCCATCAGCACCGCTCCAATAGCTCTACAAACCGCAATAGTCCGAATGCACACGAAAGCCGGTTTCCTCGTATCAGGAAACCGGCTAACTTGCCATGTAATACTATAGGGTCAGTGAAACAGCAGCATCACCGCTCCGCCTACGGTGGGGAGGGCCACGATGGAGAACTTCAGTACCGGCAGCGGCGCCAGATGGGTGAACTTGGCGCCGATCCAGGCCCCCACGGTGAGGCCCACGAGAGTCTGCAGGAAGATCCACAGGTCCAGATGGCCGCTGACAAGATAGCCAAGCCCACCGGAAGCGGAAATAGGAAGGATGATCATCATGCAGGTGCCGATGGACTGGAGCAGAGGCACTCCAAAAATCACCATGAGAGCTATCTGGATGTACGCTGCTGCGCCGATACCGAAAGCCCCTGCCAGGAAGCCGGACACAATGCCCGTAGGAATACCGTAGAGATAGAGTTTCCGGCCGGTGAGGATGGTCTTCCGGATATGGAGATGATGATTCAGCCAATCCGCCTGATACAACTTCACATAAAGAATGACTGCACTGGAGAGAACCATGAGCCCCGTCATGAAACTCAGGTCATTGGAGGGCATCCTGTTGGAAACAGCCGCTCCCATAAGGGCCCCCACAATGCCGCCGGCACCGATGACCGCCCCGACTTTCACCACCACTTCATGTTCCCGGAAATGGCTGACTGCTCCGGAAATCATGGTAAAGGTCATGGACGCCAGAGCCACGGCAAGGGCTGTATGGATGGGTACGCCAAAGCCCACGGTGAGGAGGGTAATGGTGACCCCCGCCCCGCCGGCTCCTACAAAGCCGATAACGGCACCTAAGAGAATCATGGAAATGAGTAACATGGGTTATGCTCTTTCTAAAAAATGCAGATTTAAGAGTTGAGATTTGAAAGTTGAGGTTCCGCGGTTCCACCGCATTGTCCCGTCAATCTGTCCGATTGGCCTGCCGCAGGAGCCCCGGTCGGCTTTCACTTCTCCTTTACCAGAGAGCTCACGATGGTGGAGCCCAGAATGAGTACGGCACCGGTTATATTGGCGGGCCCCATGGGTTCCCTCAGCCACAGGGCGGAAAGGATGATAGCCACGATGGGGTCGATATAACTGAAGAGGGCTGCCGTCTGGGCATGAAGGTAATGCATACTGCCGAAATAAAGGGTATAGGTAATACCGGTATGAACGATGCCTACGGTAAGAAGGAGCACCACCGTCAAAGGCGCCCACTCTATGGTACTGAAATTCTCCATGATAAGCGTATAGGGCAGGAGCACCAGAGACGCCATGGACAGCTGGAGGATGGTCATGTCATAGGCGGAAATGTCCTTCAGAAACTGGTTCAGCAGCATCACCGCCGCATAGAAGGCGGCCGCCCCGAGGCCAAAGAAAATGCCCCGGAAGCTGACGCCCTCTCCTCCGTCGGTGAGGACACCGGAAATGAGGACCATGCCGCCAAAAGCGGCGAGGACGCAGAGAAATTTCAAAGGTGTCAGTTTTTCCTTCACCACAAAGGGGGAAGCCAGAATGACGAAGACCGGTGCCATGTAGTAAGACAGGGTGGCCGTGGACACCGTGGTATACCGGTAGGCTTCAAAAAGGAGGATCCAGTTGATACCGATGGCAGCACCGGAAAAGAAAAGGACCTTCAGGTTCTTCTTCACTGCTTCCCAGGATATGGAGGAATGGCGGAGATATACCACGAGAAGGAGGAAGAGGGTGGCCGTAATCCCCCGGGCTTCCGCAATCACCGTGGAAGGAAGGGGAATATAGCGGATAAATATTCCTAACGTGCCAAATATCATCATGGCAAAGATAAACTGCATCTTCGCCTGCATGGTTTCTTCTTTCATGATTTCCTCCTGTGCTGCCATACTCCTGAAATAATGTATGTTTTCTATTATACACGAATGGATCAGAGGTATGCCAATTTCAGTTTGTCGAGCTGTTGGGGTTTGGCGGTTGGCATGCTTGCGGATAGAGTCATGCGCATGGAGCTCCTAGCTTCTAGCGGCTAGCAGCTAGGAAGGATGATCCGCCTGCGGCGCTTCTACCCGGTATTTCCGTCAGTCATTCGTGCCGTAGGCTGTTGATCTTTCCTAGAAGCTAGGAGCTAGAAGCTAGAAGCCTCCGCACGAATGACTCTATCCATTAGCGCCAAACCCAACAGCTCGATAAACCGCAATTTGACGAGCTGTATTCTCTCCATCCCTTTTTACTTCACCCACCAGTACACCAGGGGATAGAGGACAAAAAGGAAAGCCAATGTGGTGGTAACGAAAGAGGATTCTGCCAGGTCCACATTCAGACCGTAGAGCTGGGCGGAGGCTACGGCAAAGATGGCAGTAGGTGCGCCGGCGGCAAGAACCACGCAGGTCACCATGGCAGGATCCGATACAAAGAGGATGGTAAGTCCATAGAGCACCGCTGGCAGAAGGAGAAATTTCACCGGGAAAATGGGCCACAGTTTTCTGGCGTACTTTCCTACGCAGTCCAGATGGAGGTCATACCCCACAGGCACCATGCCCATCCAGGCGCTGAAATGAATAAGAATGGTAAAGAGCACGCCCACGGCCTGCGGCCGCTCTAAGTGGCAGCCGGCAAGGAGAAGTCCCACCGCCACTCCCACCGCCGGAAGCTGGTTCGGTGTCAGGAGGAGTCTGAGGATACTCGTCTTCTGTCCTCCCAGCCGGTCTTCGGGATGGGCGGATTCATAAAACCGCTGGGCCATGGGGAAGCAATACAGCACGATAACCAGGATCTGGGGCACAGCGATGAGCTGCACATAGGCAAAGCCCCGCTCCCCATAGAGCACGTAGGCGCAAAGCCCTGCCAGGGTACCTATATTTCCGAGCATCATGGAAATCATGTAGCTTCCCTGGTCCAAAGGGGACGTGAACCGGCTCTTCTCAAAGAGATAAAACACGAGAACCGGAAGGAAGCAGATAGGAATAATGGAGACAGGAAGCCACAAAAGTTCCCGGGTCACATGGACAGACCAGAAGGAAACCACGGAAAGGAAGGTGGCCACCACCACCACGTTCGCCTTGATTACAAGGCGCAGGATTTCCCGGGAAAGCCCCCATTTCCGAAGCCCCATACCCAGGGCCAGGGGCAGGAGAATGTCCGCAAATACAATGAGAAACCGGGAACTCATGGGTTCACTTCCTTCCATTCGAATAAAAAAAGCAAGGACTTTGGTCAAAGTCCTTGCTGATATTATAGCACCGGAAGCACATCGGAGACTATTGCGGTTTGTAGAGCTATTGGAGCGGTGCTGATGGCTAGAGTCATTCGTGCGGGGGCTTCTAGCTACTAGCGGCTAGCAACTAGGAAAGCTCTACAGCCTACGGCACGAATGACTGGCGAAAATACCGGATGGGAAGCGCCGCAGGCTGGCCAGCTTTCCTAGCAGCTAGAAGCTAAAAGCTAACAGCCCCGTGTGAGTGACTCTACACGCAAGCATACTAACCACCAAACCCAACAGCTCGACAAACTGAAATATCGCAGATTCCTCCTTTACCAGTGGTACTCCAGCCCCGTGAACCATTCCCGGCCCGGGACGTAGAGCGCATCGATTCTCCGATTTGCCAGATTATAGAGGCCCAGGGTGAGAGTATAGGCCTTCCCCCAGTGTTTCTGCAGGGAAAGGTTCAGCTCATTCCAGGTATAATCCTTTTCATCAAATCGGAAATCCTTTTTGAATGTGGACCAAATGCTGCCGGTTACCCCATAGGAGCTGCCGCTGTCATAGGAAAGTCCTGCTTTCAGGGTATGGCGGCTCCGATTGGAGAGGCGGCTGTCACCGGAAATGTCCCGGCCATCGAGATAGGTATAGGAGCCTTCTATGGTCCATTTCTCAGAAAGGGCATGGCGGATATTTCCTTCCACTCCTTTAAGTTCTGCCCGTTTCCGGTTCACATACTGATAACGGGTCCGGTCAAAAGAGCTTTCCTCATAGTCGATGAGGTCCTTCACCTTCTGGTCAAACCAGTACAGGCTCCCGCTGTTTCTCCCATCCTGCCATTCCAGTCCTGCATCCAGATTCCGGGAGGTTTCTGGATTTAAATCCGGATTTCCATCGACCCGTACGCCCATATGGGTGAGATGGATATACATTTCGCTGATAGAGGGTGCCCGGAATCCTTTACCGTAGTTCACTTTCACCTGTAAGTGGGGATTGACAGCCAAAGCAAGTCCTGCGGAAGGGATGAAGGTCAATCCATAGGTATCTCCCTTTTCCAGCCGCAGGGAAGGAGCAAAGGTGAGACGGGAATTCAATTTCCATGTATCCGCCCCATACAGGGCCCCGTTCTTTCTCTCATGGCCGGCCTCCCTCTTCTCATCGTCTTCCGCAAGGGAAAGCCGGGTGCCCCTGTAGATGTCTTTATTCCATTCCCCCCAAAAGGTCAGTTCATGGTCCCGGAAAGTCATGGTGTCCTTTACATCCATGCCCCACCGTTCATAAAAAGCGCTGTCATAGTCGTAGGTCTTAAAAAGAGAAGAAAGCTGGCTGGCTATCAGGGCAAGAGGGATGGGCCGGGGCAGGGAAATTCCTGCCATCTGATTTCCTATATCCGGCCTTCCGTTCCAGGTCTCCCCATATTTCTTAAGGCGGCTGTAATAGACCTGGCCACTGTATTCATTTCGATTCGTCCCACCTTCATAGGTGAGAGAAGTGTCCCAGAGCTTTCGGGACGTCCGGGACCGTTCTCCCTTCTGCAGTACCAGCTGCCGGCCAAGGAAATTCATGGACCCATCGGAAAACCGCATGGACTGGTCTTCTTCATAGTAATGGGCCTGCCAGCGAAGGGAGCCATGAACAGCGTTTTGGAAATCATAGAGGCCATCCAGCCCTGCATACCGGCGGATGCCGTAAGAAGGAACTTCTTTCCCCTCATAGTGAATTCCCCGGGACATACTGTCCCGGTCAAAGGTGCGGGCCCTTTCTTTTGTTACCCTGCCATCGATGGCCAGATGGAACCGTCCCTCTTTCATGGGATTCATGCGAAAATAGGCGGTATTCTCACCGCTGCCGAGGCGGAAGCCGGCAAGGCTGTCCCCGCTGCCTGGCTTTCGGGTACGGATACGGATAACTCCGCCCATGGCATCAGAGCCATAACGGGCTCCCGCCGGTCCCCGGATGACCTCGATGTCTTCCACATCCGACAAACTGAGCCGGTCAAGAAGGGTCATATTCTGGGAGGACGCCGTATCTTCATCCGCCAGCCGGTGCCCGTCCACCAGCACCAGGGTCTGGTTCGTATTCATGCCCCGGATCATGAGCTGCCGGCTGCCCATGACGGTCTGGCTGTCCTGGCTGCCGGAGGCCATGTCCAGGCCCTCCGCCATGGCCAGGGCTTCTGTGACGTTGGACGCCCCCATCTGTTCCATATCCCTTCGGGTAATGACCTGATGGGCCTGGAAAGTTTCTTCTTCCTTCTGTGATACCTTGTCCGCCATGACTGTGACGGCAGGAAGGGTGTACACCTGGGCCGAGGCAGGCAGGGGAAACAGGGATAGAATGGATGCGATCATGAGTCTTTTCATAGGTATTCCTGTAGTAAATTGCGGTTTGTCGAGCTGTTGGGGTTTGGTGGTTAGCATGCTTGCGGATAGAGTCACTCGCATGGAGCTCCTAGCTTCTAGCGGCTAGCTGTTAGGAAGGCTGATCCGCCTGCGGCGCTTCCACCCGGTATTCCCATCAGTCATTCGTGCCGTAGGCTGGCCAGCTTTCCTAGAAGCTAGCAGCTAACAGCTAGAAGCTCCGCACAAATGACTCTACCCACCAGTGTCGAACTCAACAGCGCGACAAACTGAAATATTCTCACCCAAAGATTAAGAGTCCCACATTTCTTACGATGAAGGCGATAATCCACGCCACCACGCACTGGAAGACAACCATTTCCAGAGCCCAGCGGCCGCCGTTTTCCCGTTTCACAGAAGCAATAGTGGCAATGCAGGGTGTATAGAGAAGGCAGAAGACAAGGAAAGAAATGGCGGAAATCGTGGTCATAGCACCGGCCAGGGACGCTGCGCTGCCGTAGAGAACCGACAGGGTGGCCACTACACTTTCCTTGGCCATGAAGCCGCAGATGAGGGCAGTGGACATTTTCCATTCCCCGAATCCCAGTGGCGAGAAGATGGGAGCAATCCACCCACCCAGAAGGGCCAGGATACTATCCTTGCTGTCATCCACCATGTTCAGGGTCAAGTCGAAGCTCTGCAGGAACCAGACAATAATGGTCCCCACAAAGATGATGGTAAAGGCACGCTGGAGGAAATCCTTTCCCTTATCCCATACCAGGCGTCCCACATTTTTGGCTCCCGGCATGCGGTAGTTCGGCAGTTCCATGACGAATGGCACCGCTTCCCCCTTGAAAAATGTATTTTTCGAAAGAAGAGCTACGATGATGGCCATGGCCACGCCAGTCAGATAAAGACCGGTCATCACAAGGCCCCCGGAATGGGGGAAGAAAGCAGCCGTGAAAAAGGCGTAAATCGGCACCTTGGCAGAGCAGCTCATGAAGGGAATGAGCATGATGGTCATCCGCCGGTCCCGGAGGGACGGCAGGGTACGGGTAGACATGACCGCCGGTACGGAGCAGCCAAAGCCGATGAGCATGGGGACAATGCTTCGTCCGGAAAGCCCGATTTTCCGAAGGAGCTTATCCATGACGAAGGCCACGCGGGCCATGTATCCCCCATCTTCCAGAATAGACAGGAAGAAGAAGAGCACCATGATAATAGGTATGAAGCTCACCACACTGCCCACGCCGGTCATGACGCCGTCCACAAGGAGGGACTTCACTGCTCCGTTCACACCGGCCGTCGTGAGGCCCGCATCCACTTCTTCCGTCAGCATATCAATGCCGCTGGCCAGGAGGTCCTGGAAAAAGGCGCCAATCACATTGAAAGTAAGATAAAAGACAAGGCCCATGATGAGGATAAAAATGGGAATGGCCGTGTATTTTCCCGTCAGGATTTTATCCATCTTCCGGCTTCTGGCATGTTCTTTGCTTTCGCCGGGCTTCACTACGGTCCTGTCACAGAGGCGGCGGATAAAGAGAAAACGCATATCCGCGATGGCAGCAGACCGATCGAGCCCCCGTTCCTCTTCCATCTGCCTGATAATGTGGCGGATCATTTCCTTTTCGTTTTCTTCCAGATGAAGGGCCCCTTCTACCAGATGGTCCCCTTCGATCAGCTTGCTGGCCGCAAAGCGGATAGGGATGTGGGCCGCTGCCGCATGGTCTTCGATAAGGTGCATAATGCCATGGAGGGCGCGGTGCACAGCGCCATGATGGTCCTCGGGGCTGCAGAAATCCTTGATTCCCGGTTTTTCCTGGTACCGGGCCACATGGACCGCATGGCGCACCAGTTCCTGGACCCCCTGGTTCTTCGCTGCAGAAATAGGGATGACCGGGATCTGGAGGATTTTTTCCATTTCATTTATCAGAATGGATCCACCGTTTTTCTCTACCTCGTCCATCATATTGAGAGCCAGCACCATGGGAATATCGAGTTCCATGAGCTGCATGGTGAGGTACAGGTTCCGTTCCAGGTTCGTGGCGTCCACGATATTGATGATGGCACTGGGCTTTTCTTCGAGAATGAATTTCCGGGACACGATTTCCTCACTGGTATAGGGGGAAAGAGAATAAATACCCGGCAGGTCCACTACCTCGCAGTCCGGATGGCCCTTGATGGTACCGCTTTTCCGGTCCACCGTAACACCGGGAAAATTGCCTACATGCTGGTTGGATCCTGTGAGCTGGTTGAAAAGGGTGGTTTTCCCGCAGTTCTGGTTCCCTGCCAGGGCAAATGTGAGCTTTCCCTCTATAGGTTTAGCATCATGATAGGAAGAAAGCTCGTGGAACTTCCCCGGTTCCCCGATGCCCGGATGGTCCAGAGATACCGGCAGGGGCCCTGTCTTCTTCTCCACTTTCCGTTCCCGGACGTCAGTAATTTCTATCTTCTTCGCATCTTCCACCCGGAGGGTCAGTTCATAGCCCTGGACCATGAGTTCCATGGGATCTCCCAAAGGTGCGAATTTAATAAATGTCACTTCCGCCCCGGGAATGAGGCCCATGTCCAGGAAATGCTGGCGCAGTTCCCCTTCCCCACCTATGACTGTCAGTGTGGCTGACTTCCCCTGGGGCAGTTCATCTAATGTCATTATGTTTATCTCTCCTGACTTTCTTGTATGTTTTTGTTGGACTTACTATATGTATACTAACACTTTGGAGAGAGGAGAAAAAGGATAAACCTATGTACTGCCAATTTCAGTTTGTCGAGCTGATGGGGCGACGCTGGTGGGTAGAGTCATTCGTGCGGAGCTCCTAGCTGTTAGCTGCTAGCTTCTAGGAAAGCTGGCAAGCCTACGGCACGAATGACTGGCGGGAATACCGGGTGGAAGCGCCGCAGGCGGATCAGCCTTCCTAACAGCTAGCCGCTAGAAGCTAGGAGCTCCATGCGAGTGACTCTATCCGCAAGCATGCCAACCGTCAAACAACTCTACAAACCGCAATATTCCTTTCAATCCCTATTCTGCTCCATGGCCCATTGAAAGGCCCTGCGGAAGACAGGCACTTCCACCCCCGTTTCCTTTCCCATTTCCACCATGCGTCCAAGAATCATGGATGTTTCCGTATCCTCCGCCCTCTTACCGCCGGAAAGGTCCCTGTACAGAGAGGTAACCGTATCCTCTGGGAAGGAGAGGAATTTCTGCACATACTCCTCTTCATAGGTCTCCGGGAAAGTGACGCCTTTGGCACTGGCCACGGCCATCACTTCCCGCACCGCTTCATGGAGAACGGCCATATAATCCTTCTGCCCCTTCACCTTACCGGCAGGACCGTCGAAATAGCAGAAGACAGCGCTGTTGCTCCCCATGAGAGCATATTTTTCCCAACTGTCCAGGCGAATATCATCGGTCACCTCCGCTGGAATGCCCGCTTTTTGGAGAAGAGAAGCTGCCTCATAGAGGGCCGACAGGTTCTTTCCATCCTTCATTCCCATGACGATTTTTCCGCTGCCCGCAGTCTGTACCACGTGCCCCGGTCCTTCCCGATGGCTGAATACCCGGATGGTACCATCTGCCACATGGCAGGGCGGAAGAAGAGGCTCCATGACCTCCGACAACAACACCCCGTTCAGCAGCGGCACCACCACCGTGTCTTTCGTCACCACAGGCGCCAGCTCACGGCAGGCTTCCTCGAGACTATTGCCTTTGCAGGAAAGGAAAACCAGGTCCATAGGGCCCAGCTCTTCCGCCTCATGGCTCACTTTTGCCGGATGGGATATAAATGATCCTAACAGCGCAGAATCCACGGTCATCCCCTTTTCCCGGATGGTCTTCCCGTTTTCACCGCGGCTGTAGAAGTAAATACTGTCAGATACCCTGGCCAGGGCGCCTCCCACAAAGCCACCAATACCGCCGATGCCAAATATAAGAATTTTCATAATAAGCTCCTCCTTCCGCCATGGGATTTGGTTATATAGTATCATGCCATGATTTTCCTGCCAATTTCAGTTTGTCGAGTTGTTGGGACGACGCTGATGGATAGAGTCATTCGTGCGGGGGCTTCTAGCTGCTAGCTCCTAGCTTCTAGGAAAGATCAACAGCCTACGGCACGAATGACTGACGGGAATACCGGGTGGAAGCGCCGCAGGCGGATCAGCTTTCCTAACAGCTAGCCGCTAGCCGCTAGAAGCTCCATTCGGATGACTCTCCCCACCAGCACCAAACACCAACAGCTCGATAGACCGCAATTTGCTCAATGATCTATGCCTGCCATGATACAATGAAAACAGGATCATATTTTCATTTCTGCAGCGGAGGGCACTATGGACAGGATAAAGCTCGTCACACTGACTATGGCAATGACCGCATGGCTCGGGACGGCAGCTGAAGGAACAGACAAAACTATGCCTGCCGGTGCTGTGCCTTCGTTATCGCAAAATGCAGCTGCCATAAGTAATCTATCTGATGGGAGCCCTGTTTTTAACGAACTGGTAAAAAAGGGAAAAGACTGCTCTGATCGGAAAGAATATGAAAAGGCTCTTTCCATTTACCGGTCTGCCCTCTCCCTGGCTCCGGCAGGGACAAAGGGAGACCTCTATTGTCAGATCGGTTTTGTACAGAAAAAAATGCATCGATACGAAGAAGCTCGGATGGCCCTGGATGAAGGGCTTCGCCTGTCTCCGAAGAGCTGGAAAATCCTGTATGCCCTTGGAAACCTTTACAGCAATCCCTATTTCAACAGGCAGGATATAGCAGAAAAATACTACACAATGGCTCTGGAAACTTCGGATAATAAATCGAAGGTCCTTGTTTCCTGGGGAGCCATGTATCTTACCAATGGGAACGAGGAGAAGGCCATCGAGAAGCTGTCCGAATCCATTTCCCTGGACCCTTCCTATGGCAAGGCCTACGTTCTCCGAGGCTCAGCCTATGGGCGTTTAAAGAAATATAAAGAAGCCTTTGCCGACTATGATGCTTTCCTTGCAGGCTCTCCTGCGAAAAAGGATCTTTTCCTTCTTTACGGAGTTCGTGGCACCACCTTGTTTTCTATGGGGAAATATGAGCAGGCAGCAGACGATTTTCTTCGTCTCCAAAAAGAGGAACCGGACCAGTTCTACCCCAATTCCATGGCCGGCCAATCCCTGTACAAATGTAAACAGTATGAGAAATCCATACCTTACCTGAAAAAGGCTGCAGGAATCAAACCAAATGATCCCATCATCTGGGATACATTGGGCATGGCCTACGATGGCATGAAGCAGCCCCGCAGGGCACAGGAAACATTGGAAAAGGCTGTCTCCCTGGGATCCGACAGTCCACTCACCTATCTCCAGTTGTCCCATTTCTACAGGAAAAGGAAAGACTATCCTGCCCTCGCCAGACTGGATACTGCATTTATTGAGAAGAATCCAAAGAGTTTTCTTTTCTACCAGGACCGTGCCTACGCCCTGGAAACCATGGGAAAATACGAGGAAGCAATTTCCGATTTCAATACAGCCATCGATCTGGGTCTGGATATACCTGACATCCATCTGGAACGGGGCCTATGCTACCTGAAAATTGGAGACCCTGAGAAAGGGCTGGCGGATTTCAACGCGGCCAAAACGCAGGAGCCCCAGGACCAGACGGCGCTTCTTCTCTCATCCATTGCCCTGGGCCGTATGCAAGAATACGACAGGGCCCTTTCCCTGCTGGCTCCGGCAAGCCTCCTCCCCAATAGCCGCCCCAAAAATCAGATACTGAATACCATGGGCTCCCTATATGCTCTCAAGGGGGACTATGAAAGGGCCATCACGATTCTTACTGATGGCATCCGGCAGTACCCCGCATATCCGGAAACTTACAGAAGTCGGGCCTGTGTCTATGAAAAGATGGGTCATATGGATCTGGCCATATCTGATATGGATGAATTTCTGAAGCGGCAGCCCCAGAGCATCAGGGGGCTCCAATACAGGGCAAAGCTTCTGGAAGAGACAGGAAAGCATGATCTCGCTGAAAAGGACCGCCGGAAAGTGGAAGATATGGAAAAGAAAAATGTCCCCCAGAAGGATGACAAAGAAACGATGGACCTCTTGTATACAGCGGACCGGGAAAGATAAAAAAGCGATGAACCATGAGCTATACAATGGTTCATCGCTTTTTATTCTGCATCTTACCGACTGGGATGGAAAAACTTACCTGTTTATGGATAGAATCATTCCTGTCGAACCTCCATCCGCTCCAACGGCGTGACTCCTGCCGCAGGAATGTAAACTGGCAGCTCTATTCTCAGGCTTCAAAGTTTTCCAGTTTGTACCCTTTCCCATCTTCGTCGGCCACGATTTTCTTGACCTCCGCCTGGGCCATGTCCAGTTTCTTATTGCAGATACGGCTGATCTCCATGGCGCGGCTGTAGATTTTCAGTGCTTCATCCAGCGGGAGATTTCCCTTTTCCAGAAGATCTACCTGCTTCTGGAGCTCTGCCAGGGCCTGTTCAAATGAAATATTTTCTGTATCCATGGTTACACTTCCTTCTTTTGAATATTCGATACAACGGACTCCATGACCCCATCAGAAAGGATGGTAGAAATCCGGTCTCCTTCATGAGCATCACCGATTTTCATGAGTGGCGTTCCATCGCCCTTTGATGTGATGGTATAGCCCCTGGCGATGACGGAAAGGGGATTCAATGCTTCCAGTTTCTGGGCGGCAAGCATGAAAAGATGCTTCTTTTCATCCACCATGGTTTCCATGGCATGGCTCGATTCCTGGACGAGACTGTCCAGGGTCTGCATGTTTTCAGAAATCCGATTCGTAAGAATAGTTTCCGCCTTATCCATCCAGGAAGCAATCCCCTGTTTGTAGGCTTCCACATCGATCACTGCAATTTCTGCCGCCTGGGACGGAGTCGCTGCCCGCCGGTCTGCTGCAAAATCGCAGAGAGTCACATCTGTCTCATGGCCCACGGCACTGATGATGGGAATATGGGACGCCGCCACCGCACGGACCACAGGTTCCTCATTAAAGGCCCACAGGTCTTCTATGGACCCACCGCCGCGGCCTATGATGAGAAGGTCCGCCAGGTTCGTTTTATTAAAGAAGGTAATGGCCTTCACAATTTCCGGAGCTGCTTCAGTTCCCTGCACCTGCACAGGATAGAGGAGAATCCGGACTCCCGGATTCCGCCGCCGCGACACGGTGATAATGTCATGCACCGCTGCTCCGGAGGAAGAAGTCACCACGCCAATGGTCTTTGGAAGCAGGGGAAGTGGCTTCTTCCGGCTGTTGTCGAAGAGGCCCTCCTTTTCCAGCTTTTCCTTCAGCTCCGCATAGGCCTGCATAAGGCTTCCGATACCCTGGGGACGAAGGCTCCAGACCTGGAGCTGGTAGGCCCCATCCCTCTCATAAACAGCAATAGATCCAAAGGCAGCCACCTTCTGCCCATCCTTCGGCAGGAAGGACAGATGGGACGCATAGCCCCGGAACATGACACAGCGAATGGCCGATTTCTCATCTTTCAGTGTGAAATAGCAGTGACCGGACCGATACCGCTTGAAATTAGAAATTTCACCAAGGATCTGTATACGCTGCAGCTCCTGCCTCGTTTCCAGCAGGCCCTTGATATAATCATTCACCTCAGTGACTGAATAAGCACCATTCTCCATAAAATCCCCCTTTCCCGGAGAAACAAAAGGATTACACTTCTCTGTAGTATAACACAATAGGTTTAGAATTGAGCTCCCGCGCCTACGGCAGCCAGGAAGACGTCAGACGGTCAGACATCAGACTTCGGACAAGATCGGCGTTTACGTCCTAGGCTAATATTTGACTCTACCACTGGGGAATATGCCGAAGGCAGGGAGAGTGTATTTTGCCGCAAAGCGGCTGACCAGCTCCATGCTCAAGGCTTACATCCGATCCCATGCCCGCCATGCGCCTTAAAGCAAGTTCCTCTCTATTTCATCCTCCGCCATATGGGCAGCATTCAAGATACATTCGATGAAGTACCGCACCCACACTTCATAGGCTCCTGTATTCTCGACGGCCAGAAGGTAGGCAAAATAATAATAGCTTCGGTTCAGGAGCTGCACCGAAAGAGGCAGGATGGGCGATGGGAGAATGCCCGCTTCTTTCAGGCAGAGGAGGGTCAGGATTCTTCCCACCCTCCCATTTCCATCCAGGAAGGGATGGATCATCTCGAACTGGTAGTGCACCAGCGCCGCCTTCACCAGGGGCTCCGTTCCCTCCTCTTCGTTCATATAGTGCTCCAGGGCAGAAAAGGCGGGTCCCATATCCTCCGGCGCCGGCGGTACGAAGGAAGCACCCTTCGCCAGCGTGGCTCCTTCTTTCCCCAGCCACACAGGAGACCGACGGAATTCACCGGGGTTCTGCTGGTAATGGGACCGGTCATGAAGAACCATATCATGGATTTCCTCCATCAGCCGCCGGGAAAGGGGCAGTTTCTCCAGTTCATCGAAGCCATAGGGCAGGGCCTGCTCCAGCCAGTAAGCATCCGCTTTACTGTCCTCCGCCCCTGCCAGTTTCAGGGACGCTGCCGCTTCCGCCTGTACCATAAGTTTTACGAATTCCTCCTGTTTTTCTTCCGAAAGAAGCGCATAACGGGTGGAAAGAGCCGAAAGCACAGCCCGGGCATTCCCGATAAGCGCCGCCAGTTCCGCTGTATAAGACAAGTTCAAGTCCTGCAGGTTCACAGGTTGGAATGCCATATAGGGATAGGGGCCGGGAATGGTTCTCCAGTGACCCGCCCGCTTCGGGTCTGCCGGTGGCATACCGCCGGGAGCAAATGTGAGATCAAACATGGTAAAATCCTTTCAAAGATAAAAGCATGGGTTTCCCTGTATCGGAGAAATGGTGATAGACGTTTCTCCATAGAAAAGCCGATGAATGCACAGAGTTCAAATTTACATGTATCCTGAGACACTACGGTATTATATCCCCTTAAATTGTAACTGATTTAACCGGATTTGTTCACTGTTTATCCGACTTGTTCCAACAGCCGACATCTTCAATGAAAAGCATTTTTTAGGGATTTTTTAGGGAAAAAAAATCGGACCCCTTACGGAGTCCGATTTTATCGTGCTTTTTAGAAGAGCCGCAATTATTTCAGTTCTACAGTTGCGCCAGCGTCTTCCAGTTTCTTCTTCATTTCTTCAGCTTCAGCTTTAGCTACGCCGGTTTTAACTTCTTTCGGAGCGCCATCAACGAGAGCTTTAGCGTCTTTCAGGCCAAGGCCGGTGATTTCACGAACGGCTTTGATAACCTGGATCTTCTTTTCGCCGATTTCTTTCAGAACTACGTCGAATTCGGTCTTTTCTTCAGCTGCTGCAGCTGCGCCAGCTGCCGGAGCTGCTGCTACTGCTACAGGAGCTGCAGCGGAAACGCCGAATTTATCTTCGATGGCTTTAACCAGTTCGGAGAGTTCGAGAACGGACATATTGCTAATGGCTTCAAGGATTTCTTCGTTTGTCATTTGTTTTTCCTCCATGGAATAATTTTATGCGTATTGATTACGCAGTTTCTTTCTGTTTACGCACTGCTTCGAGGGCATATGCGAGTTTGGTAATGTTGCCGTTGAGGGCACGTGCAAGTCCGGAAATCGGAGCCTGCAGGGTTGCAGCGACCATACCGAGAAGCTGTTCTCTGGATGGCAGGTCTGCCAGTGCTTTGACTTCGTCTTTGCCGATGACTTTGCCGTCGAGGACGCCGCACTTTACGGTAACGGCTTCACTCTTGGTTTCCTTCAGGAATTCCTTCAGTGCTGCTGCCGGTGCTACGGGATCGTCTTTGCAGGTTGCAAGACCATTCGGACCCTGGAGCAGGTCATCGAGACCGGAAAGACCGAGTTCATCAGCTGCGATGCGGGTCAGTGTATTCTTAATGACCTTGTATTCAACGCCGTGAGCCAGGAATTTACGACGCAGCAGTGTTGCGTCCTTTACTGTCAGTTTGTTGAATGTTACAAGGACAATACCCTGGGAGGACAGTCTGTCTTTCATTTCTGCTACGACAGCTTCCTTTTCGGGACGAATCCTTACTTCATACTTTTCTTTGCTCATAAGTACACCTCCTCTGCTATGGATTTTATATTTATCACGTTAGCTAAAACGACCCCGCAGAACCTGCGAGGTCGTGTACTGGCTTTCCAGTACTCAGCCTCGGGAGGCGGGCTTCTGCCCTTTAAAAATCATTACCGCCGGTCTTCAGCTAAGTGTAAATAGTAAATTAGGCTTTCGGTGCTGCTACCTTTGTGGTGTCCAGGTGGATGCCGGGGCCCATGGTAGAGCTGATGGTGAGGCTCTTCATGTAAACACCTTTTACGGAAGCCGGACGGGCTCTCAGAATGGTGTTATAGATAGCCAGGAGGTTCTGTTTCAGTTTGTCTTCGTCAAAGGATGCTTTGCCGATGATTACCTGTACATTGCCTGCTTTATCGGTACGGTACTGAACCTTGCCGCCTTTGATTTCGTTGACAGCCTTGGTAACGTCCATGGTTACGGTGCCAACCTTTGGGTTCGGCATGAGGCCTTTCGGTCCGAGGATACGGCCAAGACGACCAACTACGGCCATCATGTCCGGTGTTGCTACGACGACGTCAAAGTCCATCCAGCCCTGCATAATCTTGTCGGCCAGTTCTTTGCCGCCTACGTAATCAGCGCCTGCTGCTTTTGCTTCGTCTTCTTTATGGTCCTTGGCGAAAACGAGGACTTTCTTCGTTTTGCCGGTGCCTGCCGGAAGAACGGTAGCGCCGCGGAGCTGCTGGTCAGCGTATTTCGGGTTGATGTTCAGATTGAACGCAACTTCGATGGTTTCATCGAACTTTGCGGATGCTGCTTCTTTTACCAGCTTTACAGCTTCGTCGATGTCATAGAGCTTATGACTGTCAACGATGGCTGCAGCTGCCTTCTGTTTCTTTGTCAGTTTTGCCATTGTTTCCTCCTATGTGGTCATTGGGGATTTACCCTGCCACGAACGGGTCAGTCTTAGTCTACAACTTCGATGCCCATAGAACGGGCTGTGCCTTCAACGAGACGCATTGCTGCTTCTACGTCGTTAGCGTTCAGGTCAGGCATCTTTGTTTCAGCGATTTCCTTGACCTGTGCTTTGGTGACTTTGCCAGCTTTTTTCTTGTTGGGTTCACCGGAAGCTTTTTCGATGCCTGCTGCCTTCTTCAGAAGAACGGCTGCCGGCGGAGTCTTACAAATGAATGTAAAGCTTCTATCTTCGAAAACGGTAATTTCTACAGGGATAATCAGGCCTGCCTGCTTTGCAGTGCGATCGTTGAAGTCTTTAACGAAGGCCATGATGTTTACGCCTGCCTGGCCGAGGGCCGGGCCTACTGGCGGTGCCGGGGTAGCTTTGCCTGCCGGAACCTGCAGTTTTACGATTTTAGAAATTTTCTTTGCCATGTTGTTACACCTCCTATCCGTATTGGGAATGTGGTTGTTTCGGGCTGTAACGGGCCCTCCCACGGTGGGACGAGTCTAGTTCAAGGCAGTCCCACAAGAGTCTATTTAAGGAAGAGGTTCAAAGGAACCGGCTTCCAGCTCTATCGTTGTTGTTGTACCGAAGTTACTGATGTCTGCCTTTATCTTGGTCTTGTCATCGGAAACTTCAAGGACCACAGCAGTGCGGTCTTCAAAGACGCCCTTGGTGATCCGGATGCGGTCGCCCGGTTTTACATCGGTTTCCGCTTTGGCTGTCTTTATACCGCCATTAATAATTCTCTCTGCTTCTTCATCAGAAAGGGGAATCGGCTTTGTGGTGGTCCCTACAAAGCCCGTGACCCCCGGTGTGTTTCTTACAACATACCAGCTTCTGTCATTGACTTCCATCTTAATGAGAAGGTACCCGGGGAAAATTTTACGGGAGACAAGTTTTACCTTCCCGTCTTTTTCTTCTTCCGCTTCTTCCAGTGGGAGCAGAATTTCACGGATGGTATCATCCATTCCCATGGAATGGACTTTTCTTGTCAGCGTATCTTTGACCTTGTTTTCATATCCGGAATAGGTATGGATTACGTACCAGCGGATATCTTTCTTGGCGCCTTCGGTAGGTTCACCAATTTCGGTCGGAGCACTGACTTCACCCTGATTTTCTGCTTCTGCTTTCTTGTTTTCGACTTCTTTATCGGACATGGCTCTTCTCCTTTCAGCCCACGACGTGTACTAATAAATTAGAGAGGCCGCCGAATATGAAGTCAACTGCAACGATCAGGAATGAAACCACAATCACGGACACAATGACGGCAATGGTGTACTGAATCATCTGGTGTTTGTCCGGCCAGATGACTTTCTTCATTTCCATCTTGGTTTCTTTGAAAAACCTGGTCCATGAGGCATTAGCTTCCTGTGCTTTCGCTACCTGTGTCTTAGTCTTACGCTTCGCCTTGGCCATGCTCACACCCCAGTTTCAATCACTCAAATTATTTTGTTTCTTTGTGCAGAGTGTGTTTGTGGCACCATTTGCAGTATTTCATCATTTCAAGACGTTCGGACGTATTCTTCTTGTTCTTGTTTGTACGATAATTGCGGCGCTTGCATTCTGTGCATGCAAGAGTAATTCCTTCACGCATTCTTTACACCTCACTCAATCTTTCTCGGCCCGCGGCCAATTAACATGCTTAACCAGTATATCATAAGCATCATGCACAAGTCAACTGATTTGTCGAAACTTTGCATTTAAAAAAGCCGGGCCATCCCAGCGTGACTATTGTAGCACAGGATGACCGGCTTTGTAAATGGTTTTGTTAAATTATTTTATCTGGCTCCATTCAGCCGTTGCGGATGTATGGGCTGGGCGTCACAACCCCGCCATCAGGCGCCTTTCGAGATATCCGTCTTTACCGATTCCGGCGCCTTATGGTCTTCCATGACCTTCCGGTTCTTTATGGATTTCCATACTTTGTCAGCCATAGGAGCCCACTGCCTTGCATAGGGCATGCACTTGTCGCAGAGTTCATCTGCCGACTCCGGTGCCAGGAGATCCGTGGACTTCGCTCCGCAACGTTTCACCATGGCTGCCAGTTTAGGCGGATTTTCCAGCATGGGGCAGGGACGGAGATGGTTCTTATTGAAGGGCTGTCCCTTTGCGTATTCCTTGAACAGGGGCTGGGACAGGCAGGTGAGGAGATCATCCTTATTGATGTTAGCACTGGAGTAATGAATGAATACGCAGGGTTCCACATCGCCATTCGGGTTAATGTGGCAGTAGTTTCGGCCGCCGGCTATGCAGCCGCCGATGTACTGGCCATCGTTCTGGAAGTCCAGGGCCATGAAGGGTTTCCCTGTTTCCAGTTCCCGGATTTCACGAACCCGGTGAACCATGTAAGCCCGCTGCTCCCGGGTGGGCAGGAGATCCAGGGATGCTCCCTTGCCTACAGGCATGTAATGGAAGTACCAGGTGTACCAGGCGCCCTTGCCGATGAGCATATCGATGAAATCATCGGATGTGACGGTTTCAATATTCTTACGGGTGTAGCAGATGGATGTGCCGTAGACGATACCGTATTTATGGAGCAGGTCCATGGCATGCATGACTTTGTCGAAATGGCCTTTGCCCCGACGACTGTCGTTTACTTCTCTCCACCCTTCAATGGAGATGGAGAAGGACAGGTTTCCTACTTCGCAGACCTTCTTGCAGAAATCGCCATCGATGAGGGTGCCGTTGGTGAATGCATGGAATTCGCAGTCCGGATGGGCTTTGCAGAGCTTCAGGATATCCGCTTTCCGTACCAGCGGTTCCCCGCCGGTCATCATATAGAAATGGATGCCCAGCGCTTTGCCCTGGGTGACAATCTTATTCATCACATCATAGGACAGGTTCAGGGTGTGTCCATATTCCGCGGCCCAGCAGCCAATGCAGTGGCAGTTGCAGGCGCTAGTAGGATCGAACAGGATGACCCAGGGAATATTGATCCCGTACTTTTCCTTGTTTTCCCAACGTTTCTTATTGCCATAGAAGGCGGCTTCGAAGCCCAGGTCCATGACGGCGGTCTTGATGATATGGGGATTCAGGGTGTCCAGAGCCCGGTTCAGGTATTTCCACCATTTATGGTTGTGCATAAGGAGTTCCCTTACCGTATCAAAGGTGGAGGACTCAAACATGTTCCCATAGACCTTCTGAATCATGTAGGAAAGACGAATCAGGGATTTTCTTCTTTCATCCTCATCCTTGATTGAAATAATATGATCTACCAGCTTACTGACAGCCGCTTTCTGTACTGCGTGTGTTAATTCCATCATAAAGACCTCCTTTACGGAAGCATCGGTCCAAATATGTGAAATGTCATGGATGAATCGATACTTTCCCAACTCGCAGCGGACTTTTGCGCTGCATCTGTGTCGGAGGAAAAGCTTCATTCCTCGATTCCGGGGGAAATCGGTACTTCCCTTATAAGATCACAGATACTCCTTTCATGTACTGATTGTCAGTATCCCAATCTCTCAGAAAAACATGCGCCTCCTTCTACAGGAGCGGGACCGGTTTTCAACCCTGAACCGATCCTTTCTCCTTTTAGCACTCGCACTCCCTTTCTGCTAATAATTATATCTCTCTTCAGCCCGTAATGAAACCGTAATACATTTCTAACACTCCGTTTTGTTTTTTCCTCCTCTTCCCCGCTATTTCTACCTGCTATTCTCAATACCGGTGGCTGACTCCTCTCATTTTCTCAATTCAGCTGTTTTATTATGAGTCAAACGGTGTTTATTAATCTCATTTGCTCATTATACACTCATTATAAAATTTTAAAATAGGGGGTAATAGAAAAAATAAAGAGAACCCATGGTTGGAATGGAGCGGAGGATAGAAAATCTATGAATCCCCTCCGCAGATTTTCCTCTCCGAAAAATGACAAAAGCAGGATCACCGCAGGAGAGTTTTCTCCGGTGGTAATCCTGCTTTTCAAAATGTTTCAAGCCCCGGCAGGACAGACCCGGTTCATGCAAGAAGCCGTGAGCCGTCTGTTACAGGTTCCGTTCAAACATCTTATACTCCGTCCATCCCGTATCAGGATAGTACATCTTCCGGGCCGCTACGAAGGAAAAGCCTGCGGACCGATACAGGGCTTCCGCCTGGCCGTTTGTGCCCAGAATATCCAAACAGATAGCTTTCTTTTCTTTTTTTCTTGCCTCCTCCATCACATGGCCCATGAGCTGCCTGCCGATGCCCCGGTTCTGCATTTCCGGGCTGGCCGCCAGTGCATGGGGGTACCAGGATATCTCGGGCGTCCAATTTTCCGGACCAGGGGAGTCCTTTATATCCTTCATTAGAAGCGCTGTTCAAAATGACTGCGCCAAGGATATGCCCCTCCTCCCTGAGACTGTAGAGCTCCCCTTTCTCCAGGCTTTCCCTCAGGAAATTATCACTGGGGTAGACTCCCTTTTTCCAGCCGATCCGGTCATTCACCGCTGCCATGTCATCAATGAGCTGCCAGTAAAAATCCCGGACCTCCCGGAACGATTCTACCGGTTCCACCTGCCATATCATGGATATTGCTCCTTTCCACCTGTACGAAACATAATTCTCGGATAGAAAAATTGTATCATTGCCAATGTAACTTTAGGAAAAATCCGGAAATTGACTGAGTAAAATTGAAGTCCCACAGCTGCGCCGCAGCCCGCCTTCATAAAATGGCGCCTGCCAATTTATGTTCCACCAACGTTCCAGCAGCGGCTTTCACTCTCCCACGGTATCTGACGTTGAAAATTTCTCAAAACTCTTCGATCTCCTCAATAAGCGAAGTGCGCCTTGGATATTTTTCCCTGTATTTTTCAGCGAGCTGTGCCGCTGTTTCCAGTCCGCCCGGATAGGCCAGCATCTTTTTCAGGACTCTTTTCACCTTCCTGTAGCCTCTTCTATCACGAGCTTCCTCCATGGCAGCATCCGCATGATAGCCATAGATGGCCAGGCAGCGATTCGGATATAGTTTCTTCAGTACTTTTTCATATCCTCCAAAATAATGGACCCTTTCCGCAGCTTCCATGAGATAGTCATACTGCTGCTCCCAGGCAAAGAAAGGCATGGCACTCGAATTTCCACGCAGGCATTTCAAGACCCTTTCCAGTTCCGCTGCCCATTCTTCCTCTGTAAACCGGCTACGGTATTCCTTATAAATTTCTTCCCGCCCCGGATGCTCATAAAACATGGTTTTCAGCAAATCAGAGTATTTTTCTGTCATGCCTTTGCTGAGATAAATCTCCTTGAGCCGCTTTTCATAGGCCAAATTATTTCTATCCCAATCGGACATGTGGGAAAGGGCCTCCTCCAGAAGCTTCATTTCCCGATCCATCTCTCCCCGTTCCCTGTAAATTTTCAGCAGCATGCGGGTATGGTCATCCCCATAGCTTGCGGCATACTTTTCAACTTCTTCTATGGGCGCCCCTTCATCGGCAAGAATCTGCAGCAGGTAGTTCTTATGTCGATTTACATCAAATATTTTATAATCGTCTTTCTGGGCCGCTTCTTCCAGCTGCGGCAGTTTCGCTTCTATAAATTTCCGTTTCTTTGCCAGCATGGATGGTTTCTTGAAATGGCCAATGACAAAATCATATACATCATCTTCCATGTAATCGATAATTCGGCCATCCAGACGTTTAAGTATAAAATCAAGCATCCTGGTTTCATCCTTTTCACTGGGAATGGATTTGCAGATATCTTCCCATATGCCCAGTGTCTGATACACAAACCCATGGTCTGCCCACTTTCCTGCATGTTTGTCTTCGACCATCGGATATACGTGGCAAAGGTAAAGTTAAAGAGGTCACGCCATTCATCGGGGAGAGGAAAATCCTGTAACGCGTGATCCATCAGTTCATCTATATCATGGACCAGATACCCCATGTGCCGCCAATCCACAAAATTATAGTGAGCTGCCCGCGAAAAAGCAGCCCCCATCTGTTTCTTATATTCCCGAAGTTTTTCAGAATCCGCCATAAAGATGACCTCCTTCCATTTTAGATTTATTTTACGAAAAGAAAGGATGCAAAGCAATGGAAATCAAATTCCGGCAGTACACCATGCCCTTTGGGAAGTATCCTCGTCCATAATTGCTTTTATGTTTAATGGAGAAAGTAACCGTAAAGGAGGCTGCGGCGGATTGGCTTAAAGCACAATCTGCTAATTCATCTCCCAATTCTCTGTTTTACCGAAATAAAAAAGACTCCCCCATGGGAGTCTTTTTTATTTCAGTAAACCGGTTCAGGACCGATTATTTTACGATCTTAGCAACAACGCCTGCGCCTACGGTACGGCCGCCTTCACGGATAGCGAAACGCTGGCCTTCTTCCATAGCGATCGGGGTAATGAGTTTAACGCTCATTTCTACGTTATCGCCAGGCATGCACATTTCAGTGCCTTCCGGCAGGGTGATGTCGCCGGTTACATCGGTGGTTCTGAAGAAGAACTGCGGACGATAGCCGTTGAAGAACGGGGTATGACGGCCGCCTTCATCTTTGGTCAGTACGTAAACCTGGGCAGTGAATTCGGTGTGCGGATGTACGGTGCCCGGTTTAGCAAGAACCTGGCCGCGAACGATGTCTTTACGATCAATGCCGCGGAGCAGTGTGCCGATGTTATCACCAGCCAGTGCCTGGTCCAGTGTCTTTCTGAACATTTCAACGCCGGTAACGACGGTTTCGGTCGGTTTATCCTGGAGGCCGACGATTTCAGCCGGATCGCCTACTTTGACGGTACCACGTTCAACTCTGCCGGTAGCAACGGTGCCACGGCCGGTAATGGTGAATACGTCTTCGACAGGCATCAGGAACGGTTTATCGGTATCACGAACAGGAGTCGGGATGTAGTCATCAACAGCCTTCATGAGGTCGCGGATCTTCTGTTCATCTTCTTTGTTACCATTGAGAGCGCCAAGAGCGGAGCCAACGATAATCGGCACTTCATCTCCCGGATAACCATATTCGGTGAGGAGGTCTCTGATTTCCATTTCAACGAGGTCGATCAGTTCGGGATCATCGACCTGGTCAGCTTTGTTCAGGAATACGACGATTGCCGGAACACCGACCTGTTTAGCAAGGAGGATATGTTCACGGGTCTGGGGCATCGGGCCATCAGCTGCAGATACTACGAGGATAGCGCCATCCATCTGAGCTGCACCGGTAATCATGTTCTTTACATAGTCGGCATGCCCTGGGCAGTCAACATGTGCATAGTGACGTTTTTCGGTTTCATATTCAACGGTGGAGGTGTTGATTGTGATACCACGGGCTCTTTCTTCCGGAGCTTTATCAATGGAAGCATAGTCCAAGAAGTTTGCCTTGCCTTCTTCGGACAGCACTTTGGTGATAGCAGCGGTCAGGGTTGTTTTACCATGATCGACATGACCGATGGTGCCAATGTTAACATGCGGTTTTGTTCTTTCGTAATGAGCTTTTGCCATTTCTTTTCTCTCCTTATACAAAAAAGAATTTGCAAAAATAGATTTGCGCTTTACTTATTATACATTGAAAGTCAATGGTATACAAGAAATGAAGCACAATTCTATCTGCATTTTCATAAAAACGGAATGATAACCTGTTCTCCTTCCGCCGGATAGCTATTTCCGCCCCTCCCAGCGTATGGATAACAGTAAAAAGAGCTCTCCTGGGAGAACTCTTTTCTACGGTGTTTGGTGGCGGCTCAGAGATTTGAACTCCGGACACAGCGGGTATGAACCGCTTGCTCTAGCCAACTGAGCTAAGCCGCCATGGAGCTGATAACCAGGATTGAACTGGTGACCTTATCCTTACCAAGGATACGCTCTACCAACTGAGCTATATCAGCACATCTATATAAAGGAAATGATTATTATGGTAGCGGGGGCAGGACTTGAACCTGCGACCTTCGGGTTATGAGCCCGACGAGCTGCCAACTGCTCCACCCCGCGATATTTGGTGGGCGGAATAGGATTCGAACCTATGAAGGCAAAGCCGGCAGATTTACAGTCTGCTCCCTTTAACCACTCGGGAATCCGCCCATACTGGAGCTGGCAATAGGACTTGAACCTACGACCTGCTGATTACAAATCAGCTGCTCTACCAACTGAGCTACGCCAGCACGCAAGTGACGAGATATATTATACATAACTTCGTCTCGCTTGTCAAGCACTTTTTGCTCACTCGGAGGTACGTCCTCATCACGTTTATAGATTATAGCATTAACAGCCCTGTCTGTCTACCCCTTTTTTACAATTTTTTGAAATGAATTTACAGAAATACAGATTTGAGAGTTGAGGTCCAGCGGCTCTGCCGCAAAGGTATTTCTCCTCTCGAGAAGGGAAAAGGGCCCCTGTGATGGAGGGCCCTGTGGGAATTGACAGCTTCCCGCAGGCCTGAGCCCCAGCCACCGGATTCAGTCACCGATCACTGGCAACCGCAGACGAGTCATCTCGAACTCGATCCCAGCCCCAATCTCTCACCCTTCTGTGGATTCCTCTGTTCTTTTGGCCAGCGGGACGTCTTTTGTCACATCCCGGTTCAGGACTTTCTTTGCTCCCTTCAGGAAACGGGGACGGGGAATCAGGGCGATATGGCCGCAGCCCCGGCATTTTACACGCATATCGCTTCCCAGCTGCAGGACTTCCCATTCCTGGCTGCCGCAGGGATGTTTTTTCTTCATCTGCACAATATCACCGACGCGAAACTGAATATATTGCATAGGACATCTCCTTTGATTACTACAGCCACAGGCTTCATACCTGTGAGGCCACCATTCTCCCCAGGGAGAACCTTTTTATCCATTATACATGAGTTTCATGATTTATCCATTGTCCTTTTCCGGGACCATAAGGAACCGGATGGGCAGGTAGGTGGCACCGGCAGGGATAAAGCGGATGTACAGGTCCCTGCCCATGTCCCAGGTACCACAGAAAATCGTATCATCTTCGGTGCCATTGCCGAACCAGCGGCCCCCCAGTTTTCCATCGGTCCGGTACGTACGGAGAAGCTTCTCGTCAGGACCGATCTGGAAGGTTCCGAGATACACGCCGCCCTGGGCATTGATATACAGGTTGTACCGACCCTTTCCCCAATTGTGGAAAGTGATATGGTACGTCACGCCATAGTCCCCCGTATTTTCTCTTTCCACATGGGAAATTTCGTCCATCCCTTTCTGGAAGGGAATGGAATTTCCTATGGACAGGGCTGCGGGCCCTTTTGCAAAATCCCAGGTGCTGTTTTCCAGATAAATATCCCGGGCAAAGGTCCCCCTCATTTCATGGGAATCCGGAGGCAGGGGCAGGGCCGTGTCCAGTGCCTTCTGCACGTCTGCATCGCTTCCATCGGGCACAATGGCCACACCCATGGTGACAGGGGCCTTTGTTTCCACTTCCACCATGCCGCTTACCAGGTCCTCTTCCCTGATTCCTTCTTTATCATCATCGTAGAGGATGACCTTATTCTTATTTTTCAATGTCAGGGTCTCCGGTTTTCCGGCTGGTTCCACGGCTTCCCGGAAGGAAAGGGTCGACCCGGTGGGTACGTAGCTGCTGCTGGCGTCGCCTTTGACTCTTCTAAGAACGGTAAGAGGCTGCTTCCTGGCAGACTTCGCATACACCAGCACCCGGGCCGGGCCGCCGATTTCGTTCACGTGGTAGTAATAGACCCGCCCTTTCCCCGGCTTTACGGTACCCTCATAGAGGATACCTGTCTTATCCGCATATTCCGGACAGTCCGAAAAGATAAGGGTCCCTTCCGTTTTCGTTTCCTTCAAAGGCAGGGTGGTATAGTTCTCATCGAGAGGCGAAGCCGCCGATGCGCCGGCACCGCCTAACAGTACAAGACCGGATAATAACAGTGCTTTAATCGTATTTTTTAACATAACAGAATGGATCATTGACCTCACAATTTTATGAATAATATAAAAGTACAGTGGTTTGCCATGTACGCTGGCAGGGTTCCTCGCCCAGGGATTTCCGGTTCTACAGCTGCGGATTCCTCTCTTCCGCCATGGCCTCTATTTTCTTGAACCGGTGGGCGAGGCCGGACTTGGTGATGCCGCAGAGGGCAGCCAGTTCCGACAGGCTGGCATTGGGATTCGCCAGGCGCAGGTCGCAGGCTTCCCGGATTTTAGGGGAGAGGGAAGAACGGGGCACCCGGTCCAGCAGTTTCTGGACCATGTGGGTCTGGTGAACAGCAGCATCTACGGTTTTCTGGAGATTGGCGGTCTCGCAGTTGACCTGCCGGTTCACCCGGTTTCTCATGTCCTTCACCACCCGTACACTTTCAAAATCCAGGTAGCTCTGGCTGGCTCCCAGGATCTGGAGCAGCTCGGATACTTCATCCCCGTCTTTTATATACACAATATAATCATTTTTTCGGTCCGTCATCCGGGCATTCAGCTTGAATGCAGCCATAGTTTTCACGATTTCCTCGGCAAAATGGGATGACTGAGTCACCATTTCCAGATGGTAATCACTCTGGGGCCGGCTCACGGAGCCGCCGCCCAGAAAGGCACCGGCCAGGTAGGCCCGCTTTTCTTCCATGGTCTTAAGAAAAGCTTCATCGTCCACGGCGGCCATAGGGGAAAGGCCCATGGTATCCAGAAAAGCCAATCCCTGCTCTGAAGGTTGGACCACCAGGGTATACACATTTTTCTTCCGAAGTCTCCTCCCCTGCCGCACCATGGCACTGGGCATGAAGCCGAAGTCCTTTTTGAGATACACCAGGACCCGGCGGGCTACGGCGCTGTTGCCTGTAGAGAACTCCAGCCCCCACCGGCCGCCGGATCCAGTGATAAAAGAGCCGCTCATGCGGAGAAGAGCCAGAAGTTCCGCAGTGCGGCAGGATTTATCGTCCCGCCGAATACGGGCCAGCTCATTTTTGACCTGTTCTGTAAACGACATTAATGACTCCTTTTCAGATACTCGTCCAGAGCTTCCGGTGGAATCTTGGCCTGCAGCAGGTTATGGATCTGCATGAGTTCCTCTGCCAGCACATTTGTATCCTGCACCGCTTCCCGGGCAGGTCCCAGGAGATCCGCTTCAATGAGGGATGCCCCCAGGGATTCCACTTTTTTCCGGTCAATGGACACGGGATAGGCGTGGGCCTTTTCATATTTTTTCAGCACATCGGAAGCGGGAGTACCGGTATTGGCCAGCACGAAATCAACGACACCGCCGCCGATATGGTCTACAAGGGCCTTCAGGTGGTCCCCTACCGTATATCCTGACGTTTCACCGGGCTGGGTCATCACATTGCATATATAGATGACCGGCGCCCCGCTTTCGCGGATGGTCTGCAGGATTTCCGGCACCAGCAGGTTTGGGAGTACCGATGTATAAAGGCTCCCCGGACCCAGGGTAATGAGGTCCGCATCCCGCAAAGCCTTCAGGGCATCTCCCACAGCCATAGGGGCTTTAGGCACCGTGGACATATGGACAATGCGGATGTCCCGACCTTTCTTCTCCGGATAGGCGGATATTTCCGATTCCCCTTCCACGATTTCCCCGTCTGACATGCGGGCCCGAAGGCGCACGGTCTGGGATGTGGCCGGCATGACCTGGCCACGGATGTTCAGGACTTTACTGGCTGCTTCCAGGGCATTCTGGACGCTGCCGAACTGTTTGATCAGGGCTGCCAGGAAAAGGTTTCCCAGGCTGTGGCCAGCCAGTTCTCCTTCCCCACCGAAACGGTACTGGAAGATTTCTTCCAGGATCGTTTCTTTATCTGCCAGGGCCACAAGGCAGTTCCGAAGGTCCCCGGGGGCAATGATGCCCATTTCTTCCCGGAGCCTGCCGGAAGACCCGCCATCATCGGCCACCGTTACGATGGCGGTGATATTGGAGGTTTTGTTTTTCAGTCCCCGGAGAAGCATGGACAGTCCATGGCCGCCACCGATGGCAACCACCTTCGGTCCCCGGGACAGTTCCATCTTGGACAGGAGCTGCTTTGATACTTCTTTCTGGTCCGGTGCCAGGAGTTCCACGAACCGTTTCATAAGTTTCCGCACGGCGGTCACCATGATCCAAAGGCCCAGAATCACGAGAATCGTGCCGCAGATGGCAAGGAACGTATAGCTGTAGCTTCCGGTCATCTGGAAAGCAAAGAGAAGCATCTTTTCTTCCAGTATTCCGAAGATCTGGTAATTGAGGATCAGGGTGGCCCCGAAAACGAGAATCAGGATACCTATGGAAAACAGGAGCATCCACCGTTTAATGGAAAGCCCAGGCCGGAGCCATTGCATGAAATGTTTCATTACTGCTCATCCTTCCGAAGAATCCGTCACATCATGTTCCACATGGTTCCTGTGAAGGTCCCGGTGTTCGATATTCACATGTCCATGTTTTTCTTTCAGGTGGCTTCCCAATTTTTCCGTTACAAAGACAGACCGGTGCATGCCGCCGGTGCATCCGATGGCAATGGTGAACTGGGTTTTCCCGGATTTTTTGAACTGATCCACCACAAAATCCATGAAATCATAGAGTTTTTCCAGAAACTCCCGGGTCACCGGAGATTTATTGATATAATCGGCCACTTCCTTCACCCGGCCGGTGGAATACTTATATTCCGGCACATAGAAAGGATTCGGCAGGAACCGGACGTCGATGACCATGTCCGCATCGATGGGAATACCGTACTTGAAGCCAAAGGAAAATACGGTGATCTGCATATCCCCCTTCCTGCTGTCACCGCCGAACCGGCTGGACAGGTATTCTCTCAAGTCGCTGGTCTTCATGGCCGTGGTATCCACGATCACATCGGCCTGGGCCCGGACACCGGCCAGAATTTTCCGTTCCGCCGCTATGCCTTCCTGGATGCGCATATTCTTCGCAAGGGGGTGCTGCCGCCGGGTTTCCATGTACCGGCGGACCAGGGCCTCGTCGGAGGCCTCCAGAAAAACCACTTCATGGGGAATTCCCCGTTTCTTCAGCTCATCCAGAGCCTGGGGCAGGGCATCAAAGAAGGAGCCGCCCCGGATATCGGTAACCACCGCCACATGCCGGGTATTGGATGTACTCTTCCAGCAGAGATCGGCAAACCGGGTAATGAGCACGGGAGGCAGGTTGTCCACGCAGTAGTATCCCATGTCTTCCAGCTTCTGCATGAAATTCGTCTTGCCGGCACCGCTCATGCCGGTAATGATGACAAAGCGGAAATCATCATCCTTCATGGTTCATCCCTCCAGTACGTATTTTTCTACAGCCCTGGCCACGCCATCCTCATTGTTGGACAGCGTCTCGTGGGCTGCGGCCTCTTTGGCGGAAGCCGTGGCATTGGCTACCGCAAAGGACCAGGGTGTCAGGGATAGCATGGATACATCATTGTTCCCATTGCCGAAGGTCATCACCTGGTCCAGGGGAATATTATATTCCCCTGCCAGGGCGGATACTGCAGCCCCCTTGGAACAGTCCCGGTTATTCATTTCAAAGAAATAGGGCTTCGATTTCACCTGGTTCACCAGGGATCCGTACCGGGGACGGAGGAAATCTTCAATTTCTTTCATTTTCTTTTCATCGTGTTCGCAGACGAGAATCTTCGTGGGCGCCTCTTTGGGCTGCCAGAAATCATCTCCCGCCACATGGGCCTTCACGCCGCACTGTTTTTCATATTCATCGGTCCGCCAATCCCGGAAGGGTACATAGAGTTCGTCATCAATATAGGTATGGCCATACCAGCCATGGTCTTTGATGTCCCCCAGGATTTTCAGGGCCAGCTCTTTGTCGATACGGACATCCCGGATGATTTTTCCGCTTTCGCAGAGTCCCGTCATGGAACCGGTATAGCAGATGACCGGCACATTTCCCAGGCCAATGGCCTGGCCCCAGGGCCGGGCGGCCTGGAACATGCGGCCTGTAGCGATGACGATCTTAACGCCCTTTTCCAGGGCTTTCCGGAGGACATTTTTCGTATAATCGGAAACGGATATATCATCCCGGAGAAGGGTATCATCCAGGTCGATGGCAATCATTTGAATAGAAGACATAGCTATGCTCCTTATCTGCAAAAAGAAATCATAATAAAAGGTTTTTATTTATTATATCATAGAGTGAAACGCCCGAAGACGTGGGGAAGAGAAAAAGGATGGATGGATTTGCATACAACGTCAAATTTCAGTTTGTCGAGCTGTTGGGTTTAGCGGTTAGTATGCTTGCGTGTCGAGTCACTCACACGGGGCAGCTAGCTTCTAGCGGCTAGCTGCTAGGAAGGCTGATCCGCCTGCGGCGCTTTCTTTCCGTTATTTCCGTCAGTCATTCGTGCCGTAGGCTGGCCAGCTTTCCTGGACGCCAGGAGCTAGTAGCTAGAAGCTCCGTGCGCATGACGCTACTCATCAGCGCATGATACAACAGCTCGTCAAACCGCAATTGGCACAACAACCATATCCACGAAAAAAAGCCCCCATCAGGGAGCTTTCTTCGTACATCCATTACAACAGGCTGACCAGCCCATCCACCTCTTCCTCCGTGGTGGCCCAGGAGGTGGCGATACGCATGACCACGTGATTTTCATCTTTATTTTCCCAGAACCCGAGCTCCACCTTATGGGAAAGCTCTTCCGCCTTCTCTTTCGTGAGAATGAGAAAAATCTGGTTTGTCCGGTTCCGGATATCCTGGACATAGCCCTTTTCATCCAGCACTCTGCGGATCCGGTCCGCCTTTTCATCGGCATTCTTCCCCAGCCGTTCATAGAGGCCATCGGTGAAAAGAGTGTCGAACTGGATGCCCGCAGCCCAGCCCTTGGCCAGCAGGGCGCCGTGCTGTTTCACCATGGTGAAGAAATGGGGAACCGTTCCCTTCTTTGGGAAAACCACCGCCTCCCCCAGAAGACCGCCGCACTTGGTACCGCCGATATAGAAAGCATCAGCCAGCCGGGAGAGGTCTTTCAAGGTCACATCATTACCTTCCGCCATGAGGCCATAGGCCAGGCGGGCCCCGTCCACATAGAGGGGAATATGGTGTTCATGGCAGGCACGGCTCAGGTCTTCCAGTTCCTTACGGGTATAGAGACTGCCGTATTCGGTGGGCTGTGAAATATAAACCAGCCCCGGCATCACCATGTGCTCATGGTTGCCATCGGCCCAGTAGGCATCCACGAAGTCCGCCACCTCCCGGGCTGTGATTTTACCTTCCTTCGAGGGAAGTTCCAGTACCTTATGGCCGCCGTATTCAATGGCCCCTGCTTCATGGACAGAGACATGGCCGGTCCTGGCAGCGATGACCCCTTCATAGGGACGGAGCATGGTATCAATGACGGTGGCATTGGTCTGGGTACCGCCAACCAGGAAGTAGACCTCTCCCTCCGGCGCCCCGCAGGCTTCCCGGATTTTATTCCGCGCCGATTCGGAAATCCGGTCGAAGCCGTAGCCCGCCAGCTTTTCCTTTCCCAGTGCCCCCAGGCGCTCCAGAATTTCCGGTGCGCAGGTTTCCATATAGTCCGATGCAAAAGATAACATGGTATATTCCTCCATTTTCATACTAAAGTTTGGGCAAGTTCCCTTGTTTTTCTGATGTTGTCATTGTACGATAGGTCATGATAAAACACAAATTTCAATCTTTTATATAGGTCATAACATATTGTTTTATATATGGAGGAATCAATGGACGAAATCAAATGCGAGGCCCTGGTGACAGCGGCGGAGCAGGGCAGTCTTTCGAAAGCCGCTAAACTTTTGGGATACACCCAGCCCGGCATCAGCCGTATGATCCATTCCCTGGAGAGGGAACTGGGATTCCCCCTGCTGGTCCGCACCAAAAGAGGGGTAGCCCTGACGCCCAATGGTGAGGCCGTCTTCCCCTACCTGAAGGATACCCTGCGGGCCGCCCGGCTGGCCCATGAGACAGGGGAAAGCATACGGGGCCTTCTCTCCGGTACCCTCATCATCGGCTGTTACTACAGTGTATCTTCCATGATCCTGCCACCAGTGCTGAAACGGTTCGGCACGGACTATCCCCAGGTCCGGATCGTCCTGAAAGAAGGAACCAATGCGGACCTGGCAAAGGCCCTGGAGGACAGGACCATCGACCTGTCCCTGGCCGCTCCGCCTCCCCCTGCCGTGGAATGTGACCATATTCCCATCCTGAAAGATGAGCTGGTGGCCTGGCTGCCGCCAAATCATCCACTGGCCAAAGCCCCTTCGTTCCCCATACAGGAGCTGGGCTCCTTCCCCTTCATCATCACCGAACCCGGGCAGGACACGGACATTGACCGGCTCCTTTCCAGGTACCATATCCATCCGGACATTCACTTCGCCACCAAAGATGCTTACTCCACTTACCGCATGGTGGAAGCGGGTCTCGGCATCAGTTTCAACCAGTCCCTCTTCGCCAGAGGCTGGAAAGGAAAGGTAGCCACCGTCCCCTTTGATCCGCCCCAGTATATCCATTTGGGCATTTCTATTCCCTCCCTGAAAGAAGCCTCCCCGGCAGCCAAGAAATTTATCCAGTACGTGGCGGAAGAATATGGGGTTGGTAATGTAAATATCCCAATCCGGCGTTAGTAAGGAGGAGTAGCGGGGCACGCACAATATCATGAAGCACTGCGAAATTTTATGATTTACGCAGACAGCTCGCCAAATTGCGGTTTGACGAGCTGTTGTATCATGCGCTGATGAGTAGCGTCATGCGCACGGAGCTTCTAGCTACTAGCTCCTGGCGTCCAGGAAAGCTGGCCAGCCTACGGCACGAATGACTGACGGAAATAACGGAAAGAAAGCGCCGCAGGCGGATCAGCCTTCCTAGCAGCTAGCCGCTAGAAGCTAGTGTCTAATTTCGTAAGTTTCCGATTGTATCCCTAAGTTGCGAACCCTTGACCTCACGTTTTTTCCAGCGGAACGGTTCTGCATGCTCATTGTAGGCAGCAATAAACTTTTTAATCGCTGACACAAGATCCGAAACAGAGTCAAAACTTGCCCCTCGGAGCACTTTTCGCGACATAATGTTAAACCATATTTCCACTTCATTCAGCCAGCTTGCTGACGTTGGTGTGTAATGAAAATGGACATTAGGATGCTTTTCCAGCCAGTCGTTTAAGCGCTTGTGCGTGCAGTAATTATCGACAATAATATGATATTGCACTTTGTCTCCACCCGGCTCACTTTTCAATAAGTCATCTAAAAATTCTTCAAAGTCCTCTCTGGTTTTTCTCTTTGTTGTCTTTCCATAAATTTGTCCGGTAGCTACCTCCAGTGCACCGAATAAATTTATTGTTCCATTCCTCCGATATGTGCTTTTCAACCCGCGCACAATTTTCTTGTTATGAGTAAGTACATATCCTTGGGCTCTACTTAAGGCCTGTATCGATGGTTTCTCATCAACGCTGATTACGACAGCATTCTCTGGCGGGTTCAAGTAAAGTCCCACGATATCAGCAGACTTTTTAGTAAACTCCGGATCAGTACTGACACACCAGGAACGCTGCCTTGCCAGCTGTATTCCTTCCTTTCTCATAAGTCGCCAAATGGCAGCCTTTGAGACATTCAGAACTCTTGCCAGTGTAGGACCATCCCAGTGTGCTAGCCCGTCTGGAGGCGCTTCCTTCAGCTTATTTAACACCATTTCGCGGAATTCCGGTCCATATTGAGCAGTACGGCCCCGCCTTTTCTTATCCTGTAGTCCAGGGATGCCCTGTTCAGCGAAACGATTCCGCCAAAGGCTAACGGTATTGGGGCGTTCCCCCAACTTAGCCGCGATATCCTTGATTTGCATTCCATCAAGACATAGAAGAACCATTTTTGCACGTCTTACAATGCGATGCTCTGTTTTTTGAGAGTTTACGATTTTATGCAGTTCTATGCGTTCGCTTTCGGAGCAGCGTATTTGCTTAGCAACTTTTGGCATAACGTTATCCCCCCCTGCAATTTGCATTTATCTGGAATAAGTATACCATTATTTGCTGTGTCCGGCAATACAATCTATTATTTATGAAATTAGACACTAGCTGCCCCGTGTGAGTGACTCGACACGCAAGCATACTAACCGCTAAACCCAACAGCTCGACAAACTGAAATATCGCCCCCTTAATCTATTCCATGCACCACAACAAGCCCGAGAGGAATGGGCGGAAGACAGGAGGCCATACATGACCTGTTTTCCGAGCATTTCCTTCGGGCTTGCTGATTGCCTGATTCATTTTAACTGACGACATGACAGTTTTCTTCGATTTCCCGGGAATACCGGTCAATCTGAGAATGCATCGAACGGGATTTTACCCCCGGAGCTCTTATGGATTCATCTTTGCAGGATGGCTTGCGGCATTGGCCGGATCCGAGTATTTTTTCGAGGCCTCTCCCCGGATAGGCTTTCGTCCTCATCCATAACCATTATACATGATTAAATGAATAGTCAGAATAGTTTTCTTTGCAGTTCGTTATAGTTTATTTTTATATGTATCTCATATTTCATATGAAAAATCTATAACAGTCCCTGGGCAGCATATTTTTCGGAAAAGTCATCTGTAGAAAGCTTACATCTGCCAATAATCCCCCCCCATAAACATGCTATCCGGCATTGTCACTCTCTTCTTCCGGCAGGTGGGATACAAAATCGGTGAGACAGTCCATGAACCGCCGGGCGGCGGCGGAGGCAGTCTTTTTGTCTTTCACGAGAAGGCTGATATTCCGATACGCCTTTTCCTCCAGGGATCGGATGGCAATATGGTAGGCCTGCCGCTTCAGGACAAGCCGCGGTTCCATGCTGATACCCAGACCCTTTTCTACCATGGCCATCATGGTGGCATCGTCCCAGGTGGTGACCCGCACCTTGGGATGGATATGGCAGGCTTCCAGGATATCCGGCACTTCCCCTCGTCCTCCTTTTTCCAGAAGAAGGAATGGTTCATCCGAGAGATACTTCACGGGGATGGAGGAAAGGCGGCAAAGCCTGTGCCCCTCCGGAAGAATGACCACCAGCTCATCCCTGGCAAGGAATAGGGTTTCCAGTTTCTTTTCCGGTGCCATGCAGGTAAGCCCGCAGTCCACCCGACCGCTGTAAACCCAGTCTTCAATTTCCCCATAATCCCCCAGGAGGATTTCGTAATCGATACCGGGATAATCCTTCTGGAAGGACTGGATCACCGTGGGCAGCCAGTTAGAAGCTACACTGGAAAACGCAGCAATCCGCACGATGCCCGTTTCCAGTCCCTTCACTTCACTTACCTGCTGCTCCAGGTCAAAGGACGCGCGGCAGAGGTTTTCCGCATACGGCAAGAGCCGAAGGCCATCAGAGGTGAGGCGGACGCCGGTCCTGTCCCTTTCCAGCAATGTCAGGCCCCATTCTTTTTCCAGATCGTGAATCATGCGGCTGATGCCGGACTGGGAATAGTCCAGGGCCTCGGCGGCCCTGGAAAAGCTGCCCAGTTCCACGGTTTTCACGAAGGCCATGTATTTCTGCAGGTTTCCATCAATCATGGCAGTCTCTTTTCTATCCGTAATCCTCATACTATCCATGATAAACATTCGTTTTTCAGATGGTTCAGTTCTATGGTATCATATTCCCCAGACAGGAGGAAACACCCTATGAAAGCCGTACGAATGACCGAAGGGCCACTCACCCGAAATATCATCGCCTTTGCGATTCCCATCGCCCTTTCCGGCATGATCCAGCAGCTCTTCAATGCCGCTGATACAGCCGTCGTGGGCCGGTTTACCGATGCCGATGCCCTGGCGGCCGTAGGCATCAACGGGGAACTCATAGCCCTTTTCATCTGCCTTTCCGGGGGCCTGGCCATCGGCAGCAACGTACTCATTGCCCACAACATCGGGAAAGGGGAGACCCGGGACATTTCCCGTTCCGTCCATACATCCCTGCTGCTCTCCCTTATCATCGGCATTCTGGGAATGGCCGCAGGGCTTCTTATCGCAGACCCGCTGCTCCGGCTTATCGATACGCCATCCTCCATTTTTCATCTGGCATCCCTTTACCTGAAACTCTATCTGCTGGGATATCCTTTCCTGCTGATTTACGATTTCGGTTCTGCCATTCTCCGAAGCCATGGGGACAGCCGCAGCCCCTTTCTCATCCTGTTCTTCTCAGGCCTTTTGAATGTGGTATTGAATCTGGTCTTCGTGATTCTCTTTCATATGGATGTAGCCGGCGTCGCCATTGCCACGGATATAGCCACGGCAGTGTCTGCGGTATTCGTAATTTACCGGCTTGCCTCGGAAGAAGGGCCCTTCCGTTTTTCGCCCCGGCTTCTTGCTTTTGATATCCCTTCGGCTGCCGTAATTTTAAAAATTGGCATTCCTGCTGCCCTCCAGGGAGCCGTCTTCTGTTTTGCCAACATTTTCGTACAGGCCGTGGTCAACACATTCGGCACCACCCTGGTGGCAGGAAATACGATTGCCCTGAAAGTGGAGTACTTTACTTACTACGTCATCACCGCCTTCGGACAGACCGCCACCACCTTTGTGAGCCAGAACCAGGGTGCCGGAAACAGGACCCGCTGTATTCGGACCGGGAAAATCTGCCTTGCCCTCGCCCTCCTTTCCGGTTTTGCCATCAACATACCGGCTTCCCTCTTCTATCCGGTAACGGCGGGCCTGTTCTCCACGGATGCCGCCATCATTGAAGCGGCGGGGATCCGTTTCCTCATCATCGTCCTCTGGGAGCCCCTGTGCAGTTTCTATGAAATTCCCGCCGGTTTCCTCCGGGGCATGGGCCATTCTACGGTGCCTGCCATCTGGACGATCCTAGGGACCTGCGTCCTCCGTATCCTGTGGATCCTCACCGTTTTCCCCAGGTTCCATACCATCCAGTCTCTCTATATCGTCTTCCCTATCTCCTGGATCCTCATCAGTCTTCTCATGAACGGAAGCTGCTGGAGGGTACTGAGGAGGGGAGCGTAAAAAGCGGTTCTCGCCTATTGCGGTTTGACGAGCTGTTGGAGTTTGGCGGTTGGCATGCTTGCGGATAGAGTCACTCGCATGGAGCTTCTAGCTTCTAGCTTCTAGCGGCTAGCTGTTAGGAAGGCTGATCCGCCTGCGGCGCTTCCTACCTGTTTCCATCAGTCATTCGTGCCGTAGGCTGTTGATCTTTCCTAGAAGCTAGGAGCTAGCAGCTAGCAGCTAGAAGCCCCCGCTCGAATGACTCCACCCTCCAGTATCGAACCCAACAGCTCACTGAAATATTCCAACATCCAATAAAAAGACAGTGGAATGAATGTCTTCATTCCACTGTCTTTTTATTTTGCTCAGATTTTTCTTCCCGGATAAGCCTTAAGGCCATGAGCCAGCAGTTCGATAGCCCTTTCCAGGTCCCTGCAGTTCAGCACATAGGCCAGGCGGGCTTCATCGATGCCCTTGCCCGGTTCTGCATAGAACCCGTTGCCTGGGGCAATCATGACGGTTTCCCCGTCTTCTTCGAAGTCCTTCAACATCCAGATGGCGAACTTTTCCGCATCATCCACCGGGAGCTTCACCATCACGTAGAAAGCGCCCTTGGGGTCGGAAGAAATGACGCCCGGGATTTTGGCAAGGCCTGCGGCAATGGTGTCCCGCCGTTTCTTGTATTCCTGGTTTACCGCTTCCAGATAGGATTTCGGTGTATCGTAGAGAGCAGCCGCTCCCACCTGTTCCACCGTAGGCACGCAGAGCCGGGCCTGGCAGAACTTGTTGATCTGGGTGGTAAAATCTTCATTCTTGCTGATGAGGCAACCGATGCGGGCACCGCAGGCGCTGTACCGTTTCGATACGGAGTCCACGATGATGAGGTTGTCTGCCAGGTCATCGTAGGTGCCAAAGCTTGTATAGGCGCCATCATAAACGAATTCCCGGTATACTTCATCCGCAATGAGGGCGAGGCCATGTTTCTTCACCACCGAAGCAATCATGTCCATTTCCGCTTTCGTATAGACTACACCGGTGGGGTTGCCGGGGTTCGTGAGAAGAATGGCCCTTGTCTTATCGGTGACATACTTTTCTATCGTATCCTGGTCCGGCAGGCGGTACCCGTTTTCAGCGCTGGTGGGAACGGCTCTGACGTGGGCTCCTGCGATCTTGGCAAAGGAATTGTAGTTGGCATAGAACGGTTCAAATACAAGGATTTCATCCCCCGGATCGCAGAGGGTAAGGGCTGCCAGTTCCAGTGCCTCACTGCCGCCGGCGGTGATGTAAATATTCTTTTCGCTGTATTCCATGCCCCATTCTTTATAGTACTTCTGGATCTGGTGAATGAGGTGGATATCCCCCTGGGACTGTCCGTAAGCTACGGTTTTCTTATCAAACTTCCGGATAGCTTCCATGAACTGGGGCGGCGTCTCGATATCGGGCTGTCCGATATTCAGGTGGTACACTTTCTTCCCCGCCTTCTGGGCTTCCTGGGCATAGGGTCCCAGCTTACGAATCGGTGATGTGGTCAGGCTTAATGCTCTCCGCGAAATCTTCATGTTGACACCTTCCTGTGACTTAACTATGAGTTAAATATAAGAGTTAACTGCATATCTACATTATATAACGATTTTCGGTTTCTGCCACGGGGAAAAGAATAGATTTGAGATTTGAGAGTTGAGAGTTGAGGCCCGGCGGCTTTGCCGCAGATAATGGCAGATCGCGGTCAAGGTTAAAATCAAAGGCCGAGGATACCGCTGGTTTGCATTCGTTTCTTTTCCGAAAAACGGCAAAGCAAAAGGGCTCTGTCATTTCTGACAGAGCCCACATTTGTGGCGGAGAGAGGGGGATTCGAACCCCCGTGCCGGTATTCGCCGGCAACATGATTTCCAATCATGCACCTTAAACCGCTCGGACACCTCTCCATGCTGCTTATCCCTGACCTCTCGGTCAGCGCCTTATTGATTTGTATCAGTGGTTGACTGACTTATGTAGTATACCAAGTGGAGCTATGGATGTCAAGGGTTTTGTAAAAAAAATTATCAGTCATTTGTGATGCAGGAAACAGCAGGATAAGCTGGCGGCTGGCCTCCTCTCCCATCAATAGATCACTTCCACCAGAGTGAGGCCCTGGGGCGGGGCGGTGAAACCGGCCTTTGCCCGGTCTTTGGCTTCAAAGACCGCCGGAATGGTTTCCGCCCTTCTCTTCCCCTCCCCGATTTCCACAAGGGTTCCCACCATGATGCGGATCATATTCTGGAGAAAACCATCGCCATAGAAGTCCATGTGAAGCTCTCCCTTTTCTTCGGAAAGGAGTATATCCTCCACCGTCCGGACTGCCGACTTTTTCATATGCCTGTTCCCACAGAAGGAGGTAAAGTCATGGGTGCCGCAGAGAAGGGCGGCTCCTTTTTTCATACTTTCCACATCCAGCGGTTCTCCCAGCTGCCATACATAACGCCTTGCAAACACATCTTTTTCAGGGGACAGGCGGATGCGATAGCGGTAATGCTTTGTCCTTGCGGAAAAACGGCTATGGAAGCGGTCCTCCTTTTCTTCCAGGTGATGGATGGAAATATCATCGGGCAATGCCCGGTTCCAGGCATCTTCCAGCTTATCCGCCGGATACGTTCCTTCCAGATGCACATTGGCATACTGCCCCAGGGCATGGACCCCGGCATCGGTCCTTCCTGCACCAATGACCTGGGCCTTTTCTCCGGTAATTTTCTCCAGGGTCTCTTCCAGTTTTCCCTGGATGGTCTCCTTCGTCCTCACCTGCCGCTGCCATCCCTCATATCGGCTGCCGTCGTAGGAAACGATAAATCCATAATTTCTCATAATCCTGAATCTCCTTCCCCGATTCTATTTCATTTTCGTACATCGATTATAGGAATTATACCAACTTGATAGAGAAAAAGACAATCATCCCATTTCCAGCGTATGTACGGATATATTACAATCATAGAAATAAGTCACCGGTCCCCATCTCCATTCCTGTTTTCCGGCGGACCGGCAGAAGGAATTTATCATTTTATAAATTAAGCCACAAAGGGAATATGTTATAATAAGAATAATTCCATCTGTCTATTTTATCGGAAAAGCTGTCCTTTTCCGGGAAAGAGAGTGTTTGTATGAAAAAGATTCTTTTCGCTTTTGGTATGGCAGCCGCTATTGCAGCAGGCTCCCTGTCTGTCTCCGCTGCTAATTTATGGAAATATAATGATACCGTATCCATTGACATGGATGAAGCCAGTGTGAAGCATACCACCAATGGCCATGAAATCCTGAATTTCGTAGCCGTAGAAGCCATTGAAGGGGGCACCTGCACCTATACCTACGCCTATGACCGCACTGCCGGCACCATCCAAGTGGTAGAAATGGAAAAGGAAACTAATAAGCTTCACTACACCAGCAATTTCACTCCTACCTCTATCAATTCCACAAACCCCGTCATCCGTGCCCGTGCCCAGATGGCAGAAGCCGTTTACCAGAGAAAGGTGAACCATAAGAAATAATGGAACTGGAAAAACCGGAAACGCCACAGGAAATCAGTGAGAACCTCATCCACTTCATCGCCCGTTCTCCCTCCGTGTTCCATGGGATCCGCGGAATCAAGGCGGCCCTTCTTTATTCCGGGTTCACGGAAATCCGGGAGGAAGATCCCTGGCACATCGAAAAGGGCGGAAAATATGTGGTTACCCGGAACGGCAGCGCCCTCATGGCCTTCACTGTGCCCGAAGAAGGAGCCCGTTCTTTCCATATCATTGCTTCCCACTGCGATTCCCCCACCTTCAAAATCAAAGAAAACCCGGAAATGAAAAAGGGCCCCTATGTGACCCTCAATGTGGAAGGCTACGGCGGCATGATCATGTCCACCTGGCTGGACCGGCCCCTGTCTGTGGCAGGCCGCCTGATTACTAAAGAAAAGGGACATCTGGCGGAAAAACTGGTGGCCGTGGACGGCACCATGCTCGTCATTCCTTCCGTGGCCATTCATATGGACCGGAACGTAAACCATAAAAAGGACTGGAATATCCAGACCGACCTTGCCCCACTTTACGGCATGGCCGATGGAAAGGCATCCTTCATGGATGTGGTGGCCGCCTCTGCCGGTGTCAGGAAAGAAGACATCCTGGCCCATGACCTGTACCTGTACAGCCGGGTTCCCGGCACCCTCTGGGGGGAAGACAAAGAATTCATTTCTTCCCCGAAGCTGGATGACCTGCAGTGTGCCTTTGCTGCTTTCCGTGGATTCGTGGCAGGAAAGAAAGAAAAAGCCATTTCCCTCTATGCTCTCTTTGATAATGAAGAAGTGGGAAGCGGCACGGCCATCGGCGCCGGTTCCACCTTCCTGTCCAATGTGCTCATGCGTCTATCCCTGTCCCTGGGATATTCCTACGATGAGACCATGGCCATGATTGCAGGAAGCTTCATGATTTCCGCCGATAACGCCCACAGCCTGCACCCGAACCATGAGGAATATGCGGACCCCGTTAACCGGCCGGTCATCAACAAAGGCATCGTCATCAAGTACAATGCCCAGCAGCGCTACGCTACGGATGCCCTGTCCGCTGCTTATTTCAAGAACCTCTGTGAGGAAATCCACATCCCCACCCAGACCTTTACGAACCGCAGCGATAACCCCGGCGGATCCACCCTTGGAAATATTTCCAACACGAAAGTGGCCATGCCGACGGTAGATATCGGCCTGCCCCAGCTGGCCATGCATTCGTCCTATGAGACTGCAGGCACCCTGGATACGGCGTACCTGGCCGCTGCAGCGGCGAAGTTCTTTGACTGACTCCAAACCTCCTTCGGGAGGTTTTTTTCATCCCAGATAGAATGATATAATGGAAATAAAGATCGGTTCTTTTCAAAGGAGGACGCCATGAAATTACGAATCGCACTGATCCAGATGCAGGTAGAAATGGGAAATCCGGGCAGGAATTTCGCCCACGCAAAAGAGATGATGGAAGAAGCTATGGAACGGAAACCGGATATCCTGGTTCTTCCGGAAACATGGGATGTGGGATTCTTCCCGAAAGAAAACCTGGCTGACCTGGCTGACAGGGACGGGGAGAGGACGGCCCGCCTCCTTTCGGAAACCGCTTCCCGCTTCGGCGTAAACATTGTGGGTGGTTCCACAGCTGTACGGGAAGGAAATGATATTTTCAACCGGTCCATGGTCTTCGACCGCAAGGGGGACCTTGTTTCCAGCTATGATAAAATGCACGGATTCTCCCTCTCCGGGGAACCGGGCTATTTCCGGATGGGAAACCATCTTTCCCACTTTACACTGGACGGCATAGACTGCTCCATGGCTATCTGCTACGACATCCGGTTTCCGGAGCTCATCCGCCGGGAAGCACTGGCAGGGGTAGACCTGTTCTTCGTTCCCGCAGCATGGCCAAAGATCCGGAACACCCACTGGGTACGGCTCTGCCAGGCAAGGGCCATAGAAAACCAGTTCTACCTGGCCGCCGTGAACCAGTCCGGCCACTCCGGGGATACGGACTATGCCGGTGAATCCCTGCTCCTCGACCCCTGGGGGGAAGATATCTGCCATCTGGAGGATACGGAAGAAATAGCCTATGGCCGCATCGATACGGATGTCATCAAAGAAGTACGGACCCAGATCAACGTATTCCGGGACCGCCGGCCGGAATGGGACCGGGTAGAATGAGCCATTTGAGCCTTCGGCTAAGGCTGGAACTGCTGCCGGGGCCAGGGGAAGAATATGGACTTTGGCCTTTGAACAGGCCCCTTCACCCCACACCCGCTCACGCGGGCTCCCTCTAAAGAGGAAAGGTATAATATTCGCGGCGCTCCACATTCCCAAAAGAAAGAGCGGTGAACTTTTCGTTCACCGCTCTTTTTTACTGCATGCATACAGTATCATCAGAAATGATAATTCAGCCCGATTCCTACGCCGCCTTCGTTGTCCACGTCATCCCGGTCGTAGTAGGTGTAATTCAGGTCCACGTCAAAGGAAGTAGGCACCAGGTCCAGCTGGAGGCCTGCTTTGTACTGCCTTTCTTCGCTCGATACGAGGAGCCCCGCATAGGCATCCAGGGGACCTATGATATTGGCTTTCCCTTCCAGGAGGCCGAATACCTTTGCATCCCGGTCATAGTAGTTCCGGTTGCCGGCGCCGATATAGAGATGGCCGATTTTGTATTTCGCATACACATCGGTCTCATTGCCCCGATGGTTCCAGTGACGCACCTCCGCGCCTACGGCCACTTTCGGAATCGGCTTCACTTCAATGTGGGCGTTGTGAATGCCATCGGCAGCTCCGTTATACCCATAGCTCACTTCCGTATCCATAATGCCGCCCATGGCACTGGCCGATCCGGCACCAGCCGCTGCAAGTGCCACCATGGCTGCGAGACATACAAGTTTCTTCATATGGGGTCCCCCTTTCTGAAATATTGACTCTTTGTATTTATTATATACCAGATGGTACAGGAAATTAAGAGAAAATTGTAAGTGAAGTATGTGATGGCAAGGAGACGTCCATACATGTGGATGGAGCTAAGGGCAGGTGCTTTGCCGGGGCTATGCGCAGCATGGGTAGGTGTGCATAGGTGTGCATGCGAACAGGCGGGGGCTTCTAGCTTCTAGCTTTTAGCAATTAGGAAAGATCTATAGCCTACGGCATAAATGGCTGGCGAAAAGCGTCGCAGGCCGGTCATCTTTCCTGGAGGCTAAAAGCCAGCAGCTGGAAGCCCCCGCCCGTTCAGCGGCACACTTACCTACAAAAAAAGGCGGGCCGGAAATCGGTCCACCTTTCTTACCAGCCAATTACTGTTGGCTCTTCTTTACGTTAGCGTTCTTATAGCGAGCCTGACGGGAAAGAACCATCTTTCTCATGCGGATGCTCTTTGGTGTCACTTCTACCAGTTCATCATCGTTAATCCATTCCAGTGCGGATTCCAGTGTGAACTTGCGGCAGGGCGGCAGCTTGATGGCTTCGTCGGAACCGGAAGCACGGGTGTTGGTGAGGTGCTTCTTCTTGCAGGGGTTCACGTCCATATCCTGGTCGCGGGAGTTTTCACCGACAATCATGCCTTCATAAACTTCTACGCCCGGTTCCAGGAACAGTTCGCCCCTGTCCAGGATGGAGTTCAGGCCATAGGCAGTGGTGACGCCGGCTTCGAAGGCCACCAGGGAGCCTCTCGTTCTTTCAGGGATATCACCTTTGTAGGGAGCATAGCCCTGGAATACGTGGTACATGATGCCGGTACCACGGGTGGTGGTGAGGAGTTCATTACGGAAGCCGATGAGGCCGCGGGCGGGGATGGAGAATTCCATCTTCATGTAGCCTGCCAGTTCTTCCATGGAAATCATTTCCGCTCTTCTCGGTCCAAGACCTTCCATGACGGCGCCCATGAATTCCTGGGGTACTTCGATGGTGAGCCGTTCCAGCGGTTCACATTTCTTGCCATTGATTTCCTTGTAAATAACCTGGGGTTTGGAAACTTCCAGTTCAAATCCTTCACGCCGCATGGTTTCAATAAGTACGGACAGGTGGAGTTCACCACGGCCGGAAACTTTGAATGCATCGGAGGTATCCGTATCTTCTACCCGAAGGGCCACGTTCGTTTCGATTTCTTTGTACAGACGGGCACGGATATGGCGGGATGTTACGAAGTCCCCTTCCTTGCCGGCAAAGGGGCTCTTGTTGACATGGAATACCATGGACAGGGTCGGTTCATCGATGTGGATGGACGGAAGGGCTTCCGGATTGGTAGCGTCCGCTACGGTTTCGCCGATGTTAATATCCTTGAAACCGGCCATAGCGATGATATCGCCGGCTTTGACTTCCTGCACCGGAGTCCGCTTCATTCCCTGCCAGGTGAAGAGGGAGCCGATATGGTCGCTCCGGATCTTGGTGCCGTCCGTAATGGCTACGGGCATGCCCTGCTTTGCAGTGCCCCGGGTAATACGGCCAATGGCCACCTTACCAAGGTAATCGTCCGCTTCCAGCGTGGTCACCATGACCTGCAGTCCGCCGTCAGGATCCACGTCGGGACAGGGGCAGTATTTCAGGATCGCATCAAAGAGGGGTCCCAGGTCCTTGCCTTCATCGTTCATGTGGAGTTTGGCAATGCCGTTTCTTGCAGAGCAGTAAATGAGCGGGAAATCGAGCTGTTCATCGTCTGCTTCCAGTTCGATGAAGAGGTCCAGGATTTCGCCTTCCACGTCGGAAATGCGCTGGTCCGGACGGTCAATTTTATTGATGACAACGATCGGTTTCAGCTTATGTTCCAGTGCCTTGCGGAGCACATACTTCGTCTGGGGCATCGGTCCTTCATGGGCATCCACCAGGAGGAGAACGCCGTCTACCATGTTGAGGATACGTTCCACTTCGCCGCCGAAATCTGCATGCCCTGGGGTATCAACGATATTGATTTTCACGCCGTTGTGCATGACAGAGGTATTCTTTGCCAGAATGGTAATGCCCCTTTCCCGTTCGATCGGGTTGGAGTCCATGACACGTTCTGCCACTTTCTGGTTATCTCTGAAAACATGGCTCTGTTTCAGCATGGCATCCACAAGAGTCGTCTTGCCATGGTCGACATGGGCGATAATGGCAATGTTACGGATATCTTCTCTTTTCATTTCTTTTTCTTTCCCCCTCGGGTATACAGCTAAAAACAATGTATCTCCGTTATTATAGCACAGAGAAAAGGGATTGTTTATAGTATCGGTAAATACGATTTATTATAACATACTGAGAGGCAGCAGGTAAAGAGAAATATGAATGAGAGACCCCGATTGTATGAACCACAAGTGATATTGTCTCAAGTAACCACAAATGAAAATGTCCCAGTCATGGTATAATCTCATCACAATCTTAACGCAAGTGATGGGAGGAATTTTTATCAGAAAGGTTGAATTAACGATGGACGAGCAGTTCAAATATGAAACAATCAAATCTCTTGTTAATCATCCAGATGGCAACAAGCTCGCAGCAGCTGTCCGGCTGGGGTGCACTGTCCGCACCGTGAACCGGTTAATCCTGCGCTATCGTCAGGAAGGTAAAGCAGCATTTGTCCACGGGAACAGGGGTAGACAGCCCGTAACAACACTTCCAGCCTCACTCAGAGAAAAAATTGTGGCCCTTTACCAGAATGAGTACTATGGCGCCAATTTTACCCACTTTACCGAACTTCTGGACAGACATGAGAATATCCATGTCTCCGTTTCCTCTGTAGCCTCCATTCTTGAGGCAGCCTTTATTCTCTCTCCTAAGGCTACACGGGCCAAAAGAAAACGGATCAGGAGAAAATTGGAAGCAATGAAAAGCAACACGAAATCCAAGAAAAAGCAGATGGAAATACAAGTCAATCTTGTGGCTGCTGAAGATGCCCACAGCCGGCGTCCACGGCATGCTTACTTTGGGGAACAGCTGCAGGGTGATGCCACTCCATATGAATGGGTTCCCGGGAAGATCTGGCATCTCCACCTCTTCATTGATGATGCCACTGGCATCGTGACTGGCGGCTATTTTGACACCCAGGAGACCCTGAACGGCTATTACCATGTCCTCTGGCAGACTCTCAAAGATTACGGAATCCCTGTGGAAATCTTCACGGATAAACGCACTGTGTTCATTTACAAACAAAAAGGATCCCCGTCCATCGACGAGGATACCTATACGCAGTTCGGTTACGCTTGCAGGCAACTGGGGATACACCTTGAGTCAAGCAGCGTACCGTAGGCCAAAGGCCGGGTTGAGCGGCTCAATGAGACGCTGCAGTCGCGCCTGCCGATTGAGCTGAGACAGGCAGGCATCACGACTATTGCAGACGCCAATGAATTCCTCAAGTCCTACCTAAAAGAATTCAATGCGAAGTTTGCACTTCCTCCCAATAGTACCAAATCAGCTTTTGTGACGCAACCGTCAGATGAGAGGATCAACCTGATACTGGCTGTACTTACAGGCCGTACGGTAGACAGAGGCCACTGCATCCGTTTCCAGCGTCAGTACTATCGTATGCTTGATTCAGAAGGCCATCAGGTGCATTATGCCAGCGGAACCAAAGTACTAGTCATACGGGCTTTCAACGGCGAACTCTACTGCAGTGTTAACGATACCAGTATCTACGCGCTGGAAGCCATCCCTTTGCGCCAGAAGAAATCTCCTGAGCTTGATGCTGACTATACCAAACCAAAGCCTCAGAAACACTGGATTCCACCGATGAGTCACCCATGGAAGCAGGCATCTTTCCGTCATTACGTCCTTACAAGACCGCATCATTCCAGACAAGATCCAGAAGAACTTGCATCGCGTAACATATTTTAGTAACATACTGGCCTAACCACTCAAAATAGCCCCACTATTGCGGGGCTATTAAATGACAATTCTCGGGACATTTTCAAAAATGCTTGACAGAGAAATATGAATGAGAGACCCCGATTGAAGTCGAAATCGAAGGCACCAGCCTGCGGCGCTATTGGTCCGCGGCTTTGCTGCAGATGGAATATTCCGGCCCGGAGGGCCTGATCAGCCTTCCCGGTTGCCAGAGGCCAGCAGCCAGAAGCCCTCACGCGTTTGACTCTGGTTATTCCCCACTGAAAACCGCTGCCTTTTCTCTCTTCCATTCATGCTATAATAGGGTGAAAAGTTATGTAAAGAAAGTGAATGGACAAAGAATGACTGAATCAATCTACGGCGCCTGGAAAGAGGTGCTCCCCAAAATCATGGATTCCCTGGTTTCCAGAATCCAGGAATTTAACCGTTCCCACCAGGAAGAATACGGCGAAGGAGCCTACGAACACCTGATTTACCGCATCAAGTCGGAAGACAGCATGGTGGAAAAATGCCACCGCAAGGACCTGCCTCCTACGCCGGTATCTGCACTCTACCATATCCACGATGCCATCGGCCTGCGCATTGTCTGCTGCTTCCTGAATGACATCTATGACAATATCCGTTTCATTTCCTCCCTTTCCGGGGTAACGGTGGTGAAGGGCAAGGATTATATCAAAAACGCCAAGCCCAACGGTTACCGGAGCTACCACATGATCATCGACCTTGCGGCTCCCTTCGAAGATGTAAAGGGAAGAAATCCCGGCCATTTCTTCGTAGAAATCCAGCTTCGCACCATTGCCATGGATTCCTGGGCCAGCCTGGAGCACCAGATGAAGTACAAGAAGGATATCAAAAATCCGGAAATGATTACCAGGGAACTGAAGCGCTGTGCCGATGAGCTGGCATCCTGCGACCTGTCCATGCAGACCATACGGAACCTGATCAGGCAGGAGCACTGAGAATGGGCTTCGCCTGGGCTTAAGGATAGAAAATATGTAATCCGCGGCGCTTCTAAACTATGTGCGCCGCGCATTCATTCCTGATTTCTCTGTGCCGCACCTCCAGCCCTGGCCGAAGGCCGATGCCTGCACAGCTGCCACATAACATAAAGGAGGCATACTCATATGCGTTTACTTCTTGCGGAAGATGAAAAAGACATGGCCGACGTGCTGCTGGCCATATTCAAGCACCAGGGCTTTGAAATGGACTGGGCAGAAAACGGGGCCATGGCAGAAGACCTGGCCCGGAAGAACAATTACGACTGCATGATTTTTGATATCATGATGCCCGTAAAGGACGGTATTACGGCGCTGAAGGAGCTCCGGGAAGCGGGGGATGTGACGCCGGTCATCATGCTCACCGCCAAGTCCGAAGTGGACGACCGCATCACGGGCCTCGATTCCGGTGCCGACGATTATCTCACAAAGCCCTTTGCCATCGGGGAGCTCCTCGCCCGGGTCCGTTCTCTCACCCGCCGGAATAAGGATTTCACTCCCACCACTCTGTCCGCCGGATCCACGAGCCTGGACACGGAGGAACAGGAACTGTCTGCCCACAATTCTATCCGCCTCTCCGGCAAGGAGACAAAGCTCATGAAGCTTTTCATGCTCAATGAAAACAAGGAGCTTTCCACATCCTACCTGTTCCAGAAAATCTGGAGCGGCGAAGAAGGGGTGGATGAAAGCGTGGTATGGATCTATATTTCCTACCTCCGGGAAAAACTTTCCGCCATTAATTCGGACCTTGCCATTTACGGGGAAGAAGGCCATTCCTTCCGCCTCGGCCTGAAGGAGGAATAGTATGAATATCATCAGGCGCCTCAGGCGGCAGTTCATCCTCCTCGCCACCCTGGCCATCGTCATCATCGTGGTGGGCGCCCTGGGCCTTATTAACCTCATGGGGTACTACGGCATGCGGGCCCATTGCCTCGACACCATGACCTACATCACCCAGAACGGCGGCAGCCTTCCCTCCCGTATCCGGGGTGGGGACAACTCCTTCTGGAACAGCCAGTTTGGCACTACCTGGCCCGAAGACACGCCGGAGTCCCCCTACCTGATCCGCTATTTCTCCATCCGTCTGGACAGTGAGAACCGGATTACCGGGGCCAATGTCAAAAACATTGTGGCCTTCTCCGAAGAGCAGGCCGTGGAATTTGCAAGGACTGCCCTGAACGCTTCTTCCGATGTGGGATTCCTCCAGAAAAACAAGGCCCGCTATGGGTATATGAGAACCGCCACCGCCGACGGCGGCACGCTCATCGTCATTCTGGACTGTACGAGGGAATTCTCCGATGTCCATGCCTTTATGTCCTACTCCATGTGGTTCGGACTCATCTGCATCCTTCTCTACGTACTGATCTTTGCAATCCTGTCGAACCGGGCCATTGCGCCCTTTGTGCGGAACCTGGAAAACCAGAAGCGGTTCATCACGAACGCCAGCCATGAGCTGAAAACGCCGCTGGCCATTATTTCCGTCAATGCGGAAGCCATGGAGATGATGAACGGAAAAAACCAGTGGACCGAAGGCATCCTGAAACAGGTCCGCCGTATGTCCGGCCTCATCAGTCATCTCATCCTCCTTTCCAAGGCCGGTGAAACCACGAAGGCCCAGCTGAACAAGGTGCCCTTCGACCTGGCAAAGCTCCTCGCCCAGAGCCGGGAGGACTTCGAACTCCTGGCAGAGGGTCAGCACAAGAAGCTCACCATTACCTGCCCTCCCGATGCCATTGTGAAGACGGACGAGAAATTCCTGACAGAAATCATCCATATCCTTTTGGACAATGCAGTGAAATACTGCGATGACGACGGCACCATTTCCATTCATGTGGAGAAAGGAAAGAAAAAGGACAGCCTCCTCGTTTCCGTATCCAATGATTACAAGGACGGCGCCCATGTGGACTATTCCCGGTTCTTCGAGCGGTTCTACCGGAATGACGAGTCCCATAACAGTAAGAAAGCGGGCTACGGCATCGGTCTTTCCATTGCGAAAGAGCTGTCCGGCCTCCTTTCCATTCCCCTGTCTGTCACCTACAGGGATGGTCGAATTTCTTTCAACCTGCTGCTGAAAACAAAATAAAATCAAACTTAGTGTAAAATGTTTCTCGGTAGAGGATTTCTCCCCTGCTGGATAGAAAAGGGAAGAGTCCCCTTTGATGGAAATGTTATAATTTCCTTGCGACAAAATCAAAAGAAAGGACTCTTCCCAATGAGCATTTTATCAGAGAATATCGAACTTTTCAAACCTTTTATTCAGGAGGAAATTCTCAAGAGTATCAAGGATTCCAAGGATTCACTGGCCATGGAGCAGGTTCTCTGGCACCTCTTCACGGAACTCTTTGGCCTTCTTGTGGCGACGGCCTTCGAAATGATCGATGGCGAGCTGTACGATAGGGTCTACAAGCCTCAGGGGTGGCGGATTTCCCGGCGGGATTCCAGAACCATATACTGCCTGTTTGGTCCTGTCACCTACAAGCGGAGGCGGCTGGAGATGGCCGGAAAGCAGGGATTTTACCCGTTAGATAAGAAATTTGGATTTCTGCCTTCCCGTCACTATAGCATGGGAGTGATTCTGCGCATTGCGCAGGCTACCCAGGTTACCCAGTTCCGTAATGTGAGCCATATCGTGAAAATTCTGACCCAGACGGATATTTCACATCAGACAGTTTCAAATCTCAGCCGCGCTGCCGCCCAAATGGTCAGAAAATACGAAGCAGCAGATGCAGCTATGGAGCAGGCCGAGAAGAGAGTACCGGAGAACGGGCTGCTGGCTATTGAGGGCGATGGGATTGTAATGAAGCAGCAGGCGGACCCGGACACCGATACCAAAGGCGGCCAGAACATAGAACTTCACCGAATCCAGGTCTATGAGGGCGTCGAGAAGAATGGGAAACGTTCGAGACTGACAGGGTACCACTGCTTCTCTGGAACGGATAGGAAAAGGCTGGTTGAACTCGTCAAGGTGTGGGTGCATGGCCGGTACAATCTGAGCGAGATTACAGTACTTTCCAACGGGGATGGCGGAGCAGGATATAATTTCGGTGACTTCGACGATATAGTCGAGGGATGCAAGACACATTACCATTTCCGGGACAGATACCATGTGAATGAGAAAGTGCGGACCCGCCTCAGCTTCTGCCCACGTGGATTCATCGATAAATTCGTGCTTGAACTGAATAAGAGCAGAAATGTCATCACAGATATGAAGCCATATCTGGATACGGCTGCCAGCTACGCAGAAACAGAAGAACAGGCCGAGCAGGTACGGAGACTGGCAGACTATCTGAGTCGCAACGCCGACTATATCCCGGGCATCCGGGAGCGCGGAATCCGAACCGATATCCACCTGGGGGCAGCTGAAAGCAACCACCGACGCTATAGCTACCGTCTGAAAAAGCAGGGGCGCAGCTGGTGCAGGATAGGTATGGATTCAATAGGCACGCTGATTACTGCTACCCAGAATGACACTTTGGAAAAAAGCCCTGATTTACTGTGCTGCAGGCAAAGCCTACAAGAAGATGGACCGGCAGATGCATAAGGCGGTCGTAGCAGCCGTAAAAACGAACCGCAAAGCCGCCAGGGACGCTAAATGGCACAGGAACGCACGGAATTACCGTCCCGGGTGCCTGGAAGGCCGTATAGGCGTATATGGAGCGACTTCAACTCCGATGGGCCAGCTTGCTAAAGCGATACAGATTTATTGAGAAAGCAGAGGCTGGGAAACCTGATAACGTCGACTGTCAAATAAAGTACCGAGAAAACCTTGACACATACAAAATCAAATTTCTGTCTTGACAGAAATTATGTCCTGTTTTATCCTTGTCTTCGGAAGGTATGTCCCGGACTGACCTGTATGGGCATCTCCAGGGGAGAGCCTGAAACGGGAATGCCGGAAACCACAGAAATGGGAATTTTCCTTTTTCCCCGCGCAGTATCAGCTGAGCTGCAGCGGAAAGGAAATGGAAAAGGCCCTGGTGAATACCGTTCCGAAAAAATTCATATCGCTTGGATTGTAATGACCGAGACGAATGCAGAGATTTCAATAACAGCCGCATCCTTTTTCGGGTGCGGCTTTTTTACATTCTTATTCCGGAAAATTCCCGACTGCCATAGCCCCTGGGGCTGCTTCCTGCTGTGTAAAAAGCGGACAGGCTGCGGGATTTGAGGAAAGCGCATTCCCTTTGGAGTGCGCCTTTTTTATTGAAATCCTGTCCCGTTGTTGCAGAAAAGCAGTGGGAAAATTTCCCGGAAAGGACGACAAAATGATTGTCTGCCACAAAATCAGTGAACTGAAGGATTTCGTACACCAGTGCAAAAAGGAAGGGAAAACCATCGGCCTTGTGACCACCATGGGAGCCCTCCACGAGGGCCATGCTTCCCTTATTAAAGCAGCCCACAAGGAAAATGACGTGACCATTACCACGGTCTTCGTGAACCCCACCCAGTTCGGCCCCAACGAGGACTACGCCAAATACCCGAGAACTCTGGACCATGACTGCAAAGTCGCGGAAGAAGCGGGAGCGGACCTGCTCTTTGCGCCGACGCCGGAAGAAATGTATCCTCACAAGGATCCCACCTGGGTGGAAGTGACCGGCCCCATTACGAAAGTTCTCTGCGGCCGCACAAGACCCATCCATTTCCGGGGCGTGGCCACGGTGTGCACGAAATTCTTCAACCTCACCGAATGTGACCGGGCTTACTACGGCCTGAAGGATGCCCAGCAGACCCAGGTACTGGAACGGATGGTGGAAGACCTGTTCATGAATGTCACCCTCCGTATCATGCCTATCGTCAGGGAAGCTGATGGCCTGGCCAAGAGTTCCCGGAATGTGTACCTGTCGCCGGAAGAGCACAAGGCAGCCCTCGTCCTTTCCCGGAGCCTGAAGCACGCAAAGGAAGCCTTTGAAAAGGGAGAGCGGAGCAAAGCGAAACTGATTGCCCAGGTCACCGAAGAAATCAAGGCAGAACCTATGAGCGATATTGACTACGTAGAAATGTACGGCATGCCGGGACTCACAGAAGTATCGGACACCATCACCGGGAAAGTTCTCCTGGCGGTGGCCGTGAAGTTCGGAAAGACAAGACTCATTGATAACGTGGTACTGGAGGCAGAATAATGACCTATACAATGATGCACGGAAAAATTCATCGGGCCACGGTGACAGAAGCAAACCTGGAATACATGGGAAGCATTACCATTGACCAGGACCTCATGGACGCCGCCGGCATTCTTCCCGGGGAGCGGGTACAGATCTGCAACAACAATAACGGCGCCCGCCTGGAAACCTACACGATTCCCGGAAAACGGGGAAGCGGCGTGATCTGCCTGAACGGAGCCGCTGCCCGGTGCACCGCCATCGGCGATATCGTAATCATCATCGCCTATGCCCAGATGGATGAAAAAGAAGCCCGCACCTTCGTACCGAAGGTGGTCATGGTGGATGAACACAACCGTCCCCTGAAAACAAGGGGCGCTGAAAAAGAACGGGAAATCGGCTGACGAAATCGGTACTGGTGGTTAAATCCATCAGCCCCCAAAACCAACAGCCCAATCGTCTTCATTCCATTATCGTCCTCAAAGGAGCCTGTCATGCTTTCCAAAATCATACGTATCTGCACCCGCTACATGGCGGTGGGAGTCATACTGGCCGGTATATTCGGCATATTCTTCCCTTCCGTCATGAAGCCCCTGGCGCCTTATATTCCTATTATGCTGGGAGTCATCATGTTTGGCATGGGCATGAGCCTTACGCCGAAGGACTTCCGAAACGTCTTCAAACAGCCAAAGAACGTGGCCCTGGGATCTCTCCTGCAGTTTGTCATCATGCCATCCCTGGCCTTCGTGCTCATTAAAATTTTCGCCCTGCCCCCGGCCATCGCCATCGGCGTGGTTCTCGTGGGCTGCTGCCCCGGCGGCACCGCTTCCAATGTAATTTCCTACATTGCCCATGCGGATGTGGCCCTGTCTGTATCCATGACCATGGTGAATACCATCCTCGCCCCCTTTGTGACCCCCTTCCTCATCTGGCTCATCGCCGGCGCCTGGGTGGACATCAGCTTCACGGCCATGATGGTTTCCATCATCAAAATGGTACTCCTGCCCCTGCTTTTGGGAGTCGGCATCAACTACTTCTTCCCGAAGACCGTGGCGAAGGTGACGGGAGTCATGCCCATGCTTTCCGCCCTGGTCATCATTCTCACCGTGGGCTGCGTGGTTTCCCTCTCGGGACGGACCATCCTGGATAATGGTCTCCTGATCCTGGCGGTAGTCATGCTCCACAACCTGGGCGGCATGGCTCTGGGCTATTTCTGTGCGAAAAAGTTCGGCATGAACAAAGCCCAGATCCGGGCCATGTCCATCGAAGTGGGCATGCAGAATTCCGGCCTCGCCTCTACCCTGGCCCTCATGTACTTCACCGCCGCCGGCGGTATTGCAGGAGCCATCTTCTCCGTATGGCACAATGTGTCAGGCTCCCTCTTCGCTTCCTGGTGCGTCGGCCGGGACGAAGAGACGGCGCAGGAGAAAACGGCTGCTGCCGAAGTGCAGGCCAGATAAGAAATCTGTGCACCTGAAAAGCCCCGGAGACTGTGTCTCCGAGGCTTTTTGAATACAAACAGGCGTTAGCGGATCAGCATGCCGGTGGTCAGAGTCACCTGCACGGGGCTGCTAGCTGCCCCCACACGAATGACTCTATCCGCCAGCACGCTGACCGATGGGAATTTACTCTTCCCTCTCCAATTTCCTCCTCACCGTCTCATCCCACACCGCGATGAATTCGCCGCCGGAAATGATGACGATGGCGGCCAGGTGGAACCAGATGAAGAGGACAACCAGGCCGATCAGGGAACCATAGGTGAGGCCCATGGAAGAAACATGGAGGATATAAAATCCGTAAGCCGCGGTGAGGGCAATCCAGATGGAGGTCACCAGGAACGCCGCCGTAATGACCCGCTTCCACTCCGACCGCTGCTTTGCGGGGGCGTATTCATAGAAGGCGGCCAGGGAAAAGGCAATGATGGCGAAGGGGATGCTGAATTTCACCAGGGTCCAGAGCTTCAGGAAGATCTCGGGCACATGGAAATAGTAGGCAATGGCATAAACCACAGCGTTGCCAAAGACGATGAGCCCCAGGGAAAGGATCATGGCAAAGGAAATGAACAGGGTAAAGACGATGGACTTGGCATTGACTTTCACATAGGACTGCTTGTTCCTGTCGCCGAAGAAGGAAATATCCATGGACCGGATCAGCGTATCCACCCCCTGGGATGACGTCCACAGGGCACCCGCAAGACCGACGAAGAGCCATATGGAGCTTCTTGCCCGGATGATACGGAGGATATTGGCCTCCATGGCCACCGCCACGTCGTCGGGGAGGTAGGACAGAAGGTTCAGGATAATATGAATCTGGGGAGCCGCAAAGAAGAGCATGCCGTTCACCAGGAAGATGAGGAAAGGAATGAGCCCCAGGATGAAGTAGTACGTCGTTTCCGCCGCCAGGGCTGTCACGTTGTCATCATTAAACCGCTGCACCAGCCGTTTGATGAAGAAAATTCCGCTGCTGTCTGTAGGTTTCGGGTCCAAGGGGCACCTCCTTTCCTGGTGAATTAAAACTACCTTATTATACCGCGGACAGGCCGAATCGGTCTATGGGATTATTGGGCTTCGCCGGGCTGCGGCTCCCCAGGTGGATGGGCGTAAGGTCTGTGGGCGCTTCGCGCCGGAGGCATAAGGTAAACCAGCCTGCGGCGCTTCCTAAAGCTAACCTCCGTCGCCTTCGGCGCCACCGCTGGGCCTCTGCAGGACACCGCGCCTTCCAAGGAAGGAGGCTATCCGATAGCGGCGAAGCCGCTGTTCCACCAACAGCCTCCGCTTCAACGAACGTAGCGACGTTGAAGCCACAACCCGGTGAACAAGCGAAGCGAAGTTCACCCACAACCCTTATGAACCATACACCCCGTTTGGGCCCTCGCCCATTTCTTCGGCACCAATCATCAAATCAAAAAAACGTGCAGACTAAGGCTGCACGTTTTTTCTACTCATTTTAACCCTGGAAATACTTTACCCCTGCTTCGAAGAGAGGCTGGTACTTATTTCCGGAAATGTTCTTGGCGATATTATCACCCCGCCGTTCGGTGTGGCCCATCTTGCCCAGGACCCTGCCGTCGGGGCTCGTGATGCCTTCCACTGCCCAGGAGGAGCCGTTCGGATTGAACCGGCTGTCGTAGGTGGGGTTGCCATCGAAGTCCGTGTACTGGGTAGCGATCTGGCCGTTCGCCGCCAGGGCTTTTACCTGTTCATCGGACGCAATGAACCGACCTTCGCCGTGGCTGATGGCGATGCTGTAGAGGTCGCCGGGCTTGCACAGGGAGAGCCAGGGGGACTTGGTGGATACCACTTTCGTGGTCACAAACCGGGACAGGTGGCGGCCGATGGTATTGAATGTCAGTGTCGGCGCGTCGCTGGTAAGGGGCTTGAATTCACCGTAGGGCACAAGACCCAGTTTGATGAGGGCCTGGAAGCCGTTGCAGATGCCCAGGGCCAGGCCGTCCCGTTCATGGAGCAGCTTGTCCATGGCTTCCTTCAGCTTTTCATTCCGGAATACGGCAGCAATGAACTTGCCGCTGCCGTCCGGTTCATCGCCGGCAGAGAAGCCGCCGGGGAACATGACGATCTGGGCATGGCGGATGCGCTCTGCCATTTCTTCTACGGAGTTCTTCAGTTCTTCGGAATCCCGGTTCCGGAAGATGAAGATATCCGCCACGGCGCCGGCCCGTTCAAAGGCCCTGGCGCTGTCCACTTCGCAGTTGTTGCCGGGCATGGTGGGGATGAATACCCGGGGTCTTGTAATATTGGTATGCACATAGAACTGGGGCACCGGATTCGATTCCGGGAGCACCGGGTTTTCTTTTTCGATGCTCTTTGCCCGCCGCGGGAAAATGGAATCCAGCGGTTTTTCATAGGCCGAAAGGAGGTCGGAGAGGGCCACCTTTTCCCCGTAAGCTTCCATGGTATCTCCGCCTACGGTGCCCAGAAGCTTCGTGTGGGGCTGCTTTGTAAATTCAGCAGCCAGTTCCGGCGTGGTTTCTACGATGATAGCGCCGTAGAAATTGCTGAAGAATTTTTTAAGCGGCAGGTTATCTGTGAAATGGATGCCCAGGCCATTGCCGAAGGCCATCTTCGCTGCGGTCACCGCAACGCCGCCATGGCCTACGGCCTTCATGGCAGCAATGTGGCCTGCCTTCACTTCGTTATAGAGGAAGTCTGCATGGGCCTTGAATACGTCGATATTCGGCATGCCCTCTTTGTCCTTCGGCATTCCGAAGAGCACCAGCGCATCCCCTGCTTTTTTCAGTTCCTGGCTCACCGCCTCCGAAGCCTTGCCGGGAGCAATGGCGAAGGACACCAGCGTCGGCGGCACATGGATGTCATTGAAAGTACCGCTCATGGAATCCTTGCCGCCGATGGCACCAAGGCCCAGGGCTTCCTGCATGTGGAAAGCGCCGAGAAGGGCAGCCGCCGGCTTGCCCCAGCTCGTTTTGTCTGTCAGTTTTTCGAAATATTCCTGCAGCGTGAGGTATGCCTTTCTCCAGTCTGCCCCCATGGAAACGAGGCGGGTCACAGAGAGGAGCACCGCATACACCGCACCGTGGAAAGGACTCCAGGTGGCAAGGTCCGGATCAAAGCCATGGGCCATGAAGCTGACGCTGTCGGTTTCCCCTTTCCGTACGGGGAACTTTGCCACCATGCCGTCGGTTGGTGTCTTCTGGTACTTGCCGCCAAAGGGCATGAGTACCGTACCGGCGCCGACGGTGGAGTCAAACCGTTCCGAAAGCCCCTGCTGGGAGCAGTTATTGAGGTCTCCCATGGCAGAAAGCCAGGTATCCCGGATAGAAGAAGGCTCGGTGGGATGGAAGTATCCCTTTTCGTCAGGCTTTGCGATGTGGGCGCTCTTCACCTGCTGGGCGCCGTTCGTATCGAGGAAGGCCCGGGAAATATCCACAATGGGGGTGCCTCTCCATTTCATGACGAGCCGTTTCGTGTCCGTCACGTCCGCGATCACCGTGGCTTCCAGGTTTTCTTCTGCCGCGTACTTAATGAACTGGTCCGCATCTTCTCTCTTGACCACGACTGCCATCCGTTCCTGGGATTCGGAGATCGCCAGTTCCGTGCCGTCAAGGCCTTCATATTTCTTCGGTACCTTATCCAGGTTAATATCCAGTCCGTCCGTCAGTTCTCCCACTGCCACGGAAACGCCGCCGGCGCCGAAATCGTTGCACCGTTTGATGAGGCGGGTCACTTCGCCCCGCCGGAAGAGGCACTGGATCTTTCTTTCCGTCAGCGGATTGCCCTTCTGCACTTCTGCGCCGCAGGTCTCGATGGATTCCGTATTCAGTTCCTTCGAGGATCCCGTAGCACCGCCCATGCCGTCACGGCCGGTACGGCCGCCGACGAGGATCACCACATCCCCGGGCTGGGGGGTAAGGCGGATGACATGGTCCTCCGGAGCCGCTGCCACCACGGCGCCGATTTCCATACGTTTCGCGATAAAACCGGGATGGTAATATTCCTTTACCTCACCAGTGGCCAAACCAATCTGGTTTCCGTAGGAACTGTACCCTTTGGCCGCTTCCACGGTGATCTTCCGCTGGGGCAGTTTCCCCGGAAGGGTCTCGGAAAGCGGCGTACGGGGATCACCGCTGCCGGTGACCCGCATGGCCTGGTATACATAGGAACGGCCGGACAGGGGATCCCGGATGCAGCCGCCCAGGCAGGTGGCTGCCCCGCCGAACGGTTCGATTTCCGTCGGATGGTTGTGGGTTTCATTCTTGAAGAGCAGGAGCCAGTCTTCCGTGCCATTGATTGTATCGATCTTCACTTTAATGGTGCAGGCATTCACTTCTTCCGAAGCATCCAGGTTGGAAAGCTTTCCTTCCTTCCGGAGCGCCTTCACCGCCGCCGTGGCCATATCCATGAGGGTCACCGGACGGGTGGTGTCTTTTCCGTAAATATGGATACGGGCGTCTTCATATTCCTTGAGGGCTTTGGAAATAGGAGCGCTGTAGGTGCCGTCTTCCACATCGATATCCGTGAGTTTCGTGGAGAATGTGGTATGCCGGCAGTGGTCGGACCAGTAGGTATCGAGGACCCGGATTTCCGTTTCCGTGGGGTCCCGTTTTTCTTCATCCCGGAAGTAGTCCCGGATCATGGCCAGGTCTTCATGGCTCATGGCCAGGCCCATGGATGCGATGAGGCCATCAATGCCAGCATCGTCCAGGTCCCGGAGTCCCTTGATTACCGGAACCGGCTTCGGTTCATCGATAGGAAGGTCCAGTGTTTCCGCCGGAAGGAGGCTGGCTTCCCTGGATTCCACGGGGTTCACCAGGAACTTCAGGATCTTCTCCCGGTCCCCTTCTACGAAGTGCCCGTTGAATACGTACACCAGGGCGCACCGTACCCGGGCGCCGTCTTTGCCGGTCACGATAGCCAGGCACTGTTCTGCAGAGTCCGCCCTCTGGTCATACTGGCCGGGAAGGAATTCCACTCCCATCACCAGGTCCCCCTTCGGGAGTTCTGTCTGGGTATCATCTACCGGTGGTTCCGAGAAGACCGTGGCCACTGCCTTTTCGTAGTCCCCATCGGTGATCCCGTCCACATCGTAGCGGTGGTAAATGGCGGAATCGGAAATCCTGTCCCCCAGGATTTCTTTCAGCTGGGCCGTAAGGCTTTCCTCTCCCTGGCGGAACCCTTCTTTCTTTCTTACATATAAGCGTCTGATATCAGACAAGTTCAACACTCCTTCCCCTCGCTGCGGGAAATCTCCTGCAGCACATATACCGTTAAAACCCGATAACACACACTTATCTTACCACAAAACGGAGGGGGACTCCACAGGAAGAGCGGCAAGACGGAACGGTTTATCCCGGCTCTGCATGCTTGCGGACAGAGTCACGAGCCTTGAGCCGAATGGCCGATTCGCGGCGGGATTTGCAGGCTTACGGATAGAGTCACCAGCATGGGGCTTCTAGCTGCTAGCTGCTAGCTGCTAGCAACTAGGAAAGCTCTACAGCCTACGGCACGAATGACTGGCGGAAATACCGGATGGGAAGCGCCGCAGGCGGACCAGTTTTTCTAGCAGCTAGAAGCTAAAAGATAATATGAAATGACCTCCCCAGTTTGATGTATATGCCCAAATTTCGGTAAAATATAGTTGCAAGGCCAATTTTACGAGAACAGGATCATATTTTCTCAACCAAGGAGGTCATCATGTCTTATTCTAGCACATTTACGTCCCCGATCCCATTCGTTTATGTTGGTATCGACACCCATACCGAAAACTATACGATGGCTGCTGTCGTTAATCAAATGTCTCCTGCCGGTGAAATTATTACGTTAGATCTTATTCCCCCTCGTAAACTTGGCCCTGCAGTAAAGAATGTGCTCCGGTTCATTGGTGATTGCAAAAAAGCCGTTAACAGAGAGTGCCATGTTATCTGTGGTTATGAAGCCGGGTTATTCGGTTATGGCCTTTACCGTAAGCTTATGGCAGCCAATGTAGATTGTATGGTAATAGCTCCTTCTTCTTTGAAGAAAAGCAGCAGAGATAAAAAATTCAAAAATGATTATATTGATTCAAGAGCGCTTGCCAATGCCATGGCGAAAAGTGAGTGTATTTCCATTTATGTCCCCGATGAGGAAGACGAATCCATTTTCCGCTATATCAGGATGCGTGACGACCATCAGGATATGGTTAAAGTCACTAAACAGCGGATAACTGCTTTTGTGCACCAGATGGGATTCCATTATAACCAGGGAGCTACCTGGACCCAAAAACATGTGAATTGGATTATGAGTCTCCCGCTGAGCGAATTGAATAAGGAAACATTGAGTGAGTATATGACAACTCTGCTTACCCTCCAGCAGAAGCTGGAAGATCTGGATGTCAGGATTAAGTCATTTGCAATGCAGAAAAAGTATGCAGCTAATGTCAATAAACTGCGCTGTTTCCTTGGAATAGAATATGGCTTTGCACTTCGTTTAATTGTAACTATTGGCGATTTCAAGCGCTTTCCTACAGCAGGCCATTTTGCGTCCTTTTTGGGACTTACCCCAACTGAACACTCCAGTAATGAAGATGGCAACTATGGCAGCATTTCAAAAGCCGGAAATATTGTTTTGAGGAAGAAGCTGATTGAAGCAGTCTGGTCCGGCTTTTCACGGGGGCGGCCCGGATACAAGAGCAGGGCTTTGAGAAAACGGCAGGAAGGATGCTGTGCATCAGATATTCATTATGCGGACAAAGCAAACAGAAGACTTCGCGTAAGGTTCAGAGACAAGATTATGAAAGGGAAAAACAGTAATGTTGCTGCTACTGCCGTTGCCCGGGAATTCAGTGGCTTTATTTGGGGAATGATGACTGGACACACTGCTGACGTTATTCGTAAAAAAGCTTGACATCGCACGCATAGTTCTCTGAGTTAGACAGCAAGCATAAAAATACAGCCGAAGGGAGATGATTAAAAGGTGAATAGCGGTTTGGACAATATTAAGGGAGAGCTTTGAGTTAAGAGAGGCTGGGTTATCCTAGTGCTAGCTTTGCAGGACATGCATAGGCATGATTCCAAATAAAAGATTGAAGGAACCCGCGGCGAAATCATTGACCTGTTAATCCACGTATAAGAGACTGATCAAGCCCCGGAATAATCTGCAAAGCTCTTCCTCCATGTTGTTCAGGCAGCTATTGCCTGGAACCCGCATACCAATTTGAACTTGACATGGAGCCCCTGCTCATGTGATTTCCAAGCCAAGGGGCCGAAAAAATATGGCCATAGAGGAAGCAGGCTATCACATGAGCCGCTCCATGTAAAGTTCAAATTTTCCCAAACCGATTTAATTCCATTACATCTTGCAACTAGTCTTATTGGCAAGAATATTTGGCATGCTTGGGGTCTTGACAAAGGTCATTTCATAAGAGCTAGCAGCCCCGTGCCAGTGACTCTATCCGTCAGCAGGCAATTCAAAAGAGGCATCCTCTATGGATGCCTCTTTCTCAATCATTCTTTTTGGGCCAAAAGCTCGCCCAGGTCCTTATAACCCGCGGATCCCAGGAGTTCTGACTTCGCCGCCTCCTTGGCCAGGTCGTCGATGGCGTAGACCAGGGGCCCCTTTCCTTCATCCGGGGTAAAGAGCATGAGTACGTCCAGGTTCTTCCCCCCACTGCTGGGGAAGAAATAGGCCCGGCTGTACATAGGGAGGATCAGGCCCTGGGCGTTGAAGGTAATATGGGCGCCCGCCGTAAAGACATAGGCCTCATCTGCCGACAGCCGGCGGAAAGGTTCGAGCCCCGAAATTTCTACGGTCACATTCTTTTCCGCCAGGGGGCCCATGGCGTTCACCGCCAGGCTCATCATGGTCTTCTGCATATCCTTTCTCATGAAAGAGTCCGGGTCCATGAAGATCCGGTTCAGCTTGATCAGCTTCTCCCACTGTTCTTCCCCCGGATTCAGACGGAAAAACGGTTTCATCGCTTCCGCCGCGCTTTGGGGCAGCTGGGCTTCGATGATATAGCCGGAGGAAAATTTCTTCACCCGGGGCATGAGTTTCGTCAGCTGCCCCATTTTGTAAGAAATGGTGCCTCCTGCAAAGCTCAAGGTTTCCGTGCCGGGAATGGCCTGGTAAGAATAGGTTTTGGACAGCGATTTTTCCGTCAGCGCTGCCAGGTCATAGGCAGATGCGCTGCCTCCCATAAGGAATACGGCAGCAGCCAGGAGGGCTGTTATTTTTTTCATCACTTTGCCTTCCTTTCCAGGCGATAGAGCCCATAGACCAGGGAATTTTCCAGTTCATCCGCCGCATCATGGCTTCCATTCACTTCGATGAGGTAGTACCGGTCTCCCTCCTTATAAAGGGATGTATAAATCCACATAGGGAAGGACAGTCCCTTTTCATTGGTAATAATGACCTTCGCTTCCTGGGACCAGTGATAGGTTCCATCTTCATTTTTGAAGGCGTGCCAAGGGACAAATGTCAGCATGGTAACGGACCGGGAATCGCCGCCCCGTTCTTCCAGTATTTCGTCGATGATCTTCTGGAATTCTTCTGTCCCTATCTTGGGCATGCCGAAGAGAGACGTAGGACGGCCGGCATCTTCCCGGAATGCGTCCTGCCAGAAAGAAGCGGCCCTTTTATTTCCTTCATGGAAGAAATCTTCCGAAGTGCCAGAGAATACGAATACCGCCGCCGTATAGATACCTTTCACATTTTCCAGCTTCAGCTGGTACAGGTGCATGGAATCATAGGGGTACGGCCCCTTTTCCGGATACATTTCCATACCCGGCGGGACGGTAAGCATGGACCACATGGCAGCCCGCGCCGTTTTCCCGTAGTTCTTCCGGTGGGACGCGGCCACAAAGGCCTTGCCGATTTCATTGTCCTTCCCATCGGTGACGTGGATCTGATTTCCCAGGGGAATGGTCCCCAGTCCCTGGACCACGAGGTTATCCGCCTGGGCGAGGCCGGCTCCCCCGCAGGCCAGAAGCAGGAAGAGGGCCACAGACTTCAGTGTGCGCAGCATAATTTCTCCTTTAAAAATTCCTTCGTTGTTTTCTATTATTGTAGAGGGAACATGGAAATTTCTCAAGTGAAAGCTTTAGGGAAGCGCTGATTAATTCGCAGAGTCAGATTTCATAAGGATTTTTATGCACTGCTTCGTCATAACTCTCCTTAAATAGCTCGCTATTTGCGTCGAGTTATTCCTCGCATTGCATAAAAATCCAAGAATGAAATCTGACAACGATTTAATCAGTGCTTCCCTAGGAATGTGTGATCGGCTTCGCCGGGCTGCGACCTGGCGGCCGAGGCTAAGGTTCCGCTAGGGCTTAAGGAAGAAGATGGATTTTGGCCGGGGATCCCTACAGCACGGCTATCAGCGACTCACGAATGATTTGCGCGTTGCTGCGTTTCTTCGCCACGGCTGTCACTGACTCACAACAATTTGAGCGTTGCTTTGCTCCTCCAAATTGTGTTCGCTAGTGCAACTCATGTTCGCTGCTGTGACTCCAGTTCGTCTGCTTTTCCCTCTAAAGAGGTAGAGTTTGGTGGCCAATCTAACCTCCCCCATCTATGGAGGCTGCTGACGAATGGGGAAATACTGAATAATTATTTCTCGTTATGCATTTCAATTTCGCCGTAAAGGATGATCAGGTGGCTTTGCCACCCAATACACCCCCTTGCCCGCTTCGCGGGACTTCCCACACAGGGAAGCGTGTCACTGGATTCTCAGTCGCCTACGGCTCCCTGCGAATCCAGTTCCCTTGCCACCCCGGAGGGGGCAGCAAGTTTCTTGGCTCCCCCTCCGGGGTGGCAGCGAACACGATTTGAAGGAGCGTAGCGACGCACAAATCGTCGTGAGTCGCTTTCCCGTAGGGTGAGCTGGCGCCGTAGGCGACTGAGGGGGTGCATTTCTAAATGTATGCATTTGTATAGTTATACGGCAGAGATGGTATTTGTCAGCAGCCCCATCTATGGGGGAGGTGGCGCCGCAGCGGGCGGTGCAGAGCTCCCGCTAAAGTCGCTCCTGCATGTTTTCCACGAATAACCCGCTCCTTACGCGGCGAACCCACCCACCGCTGGCGCGGTCCCCCCTCCCTTGCGAGCAAGGGAGGGTTATTCCTTTTTGTGGCTTCACCGCTAATCACCACAGTCACCTTAGATCCTCGCCGCAGGCTGACCGGCTTTCCTAACTGCTAGCAGCTAGAAGCTAGAAGCCCCATGCTGGTGACTCCAACCGCCTGCCTCGAAATCCCCACGTAAAAACAGCCCCCAATGGGAGCTGTTTTTATATGCTGCGATTATTCCGCTTTTTCTACAGGAGCCGGTGTTTCCGCTTCCGGAGCTGCCGGCGGTTCTGCGCTGTGAACCACTTTCAGCCTGCGGTAACGGGACATGCCGGTGCCGGCCGGAATGAGTTTGCCGATGATGACATTTTCCTTCAGGCCCAGCAGCGGATCTTCCTTGCCCTTGATGGCTGCTTCCGTGAGGGCCCTTGTGGTTTCCTGGAAGGATGCAGCGGAGAGGAAGGAGTCCGTAGCGAGGGCTGCCTTCGTGGTGCCGAGGAGCAGGTTTTCGCCAACCGCTTTCTTCCTGCCTTCGTCGTCGAGACGTTCATTGGTGCCGCGGTAAGCAACGATATCCACCGTTTCTCCCGGGAGCCAGCCGGAGTCGCCGGGATCGATGATCTTGATCTTGCGGAGCATCTGGTGAACGATGATTTCAATGTGTTTATCATTGATTTCAACGCCCTGGCTGCGGTATACCTTCTGGACTTCCTTGACGATGTAGTTCTGGGTAGCCTGTACGCCGAGAACTGCCAGGATGTCGTGGGGGTTGATGTTACCTTCGAAAAGACGGGTGCCCGCTTCGATGTGCTGTCCGTCTACAACGGAAATCTTCTTGGCCACCGGAATCTTTTCGCTTTCCGTCTCATTGTCATTGGTAATGGTAATGACCTTGACGTTCGGGTTGTCTTCTGCCGTGGTAATGGCTACGGTGCCGGCAATCCGGGAAATGATGGCATTGCCCTTCGGTTTGCGGGCTTCGAACAATTCTTCGACACGGGGAAGACCCTGTGTAATATCTTCGGCCGATGCAACGCCGCCGGTATGGAATGTACGCATGGTGAGCTGGGTGCCCGGTTCGCCGATGGACTGGGCTGCAATGATACCTACGGCTTCACCGATTTCTACGTGACGGCCGGTGGCCAGGTTACGGCCATAGCACTTGGCGCATACGCCGTGGGCGGAGCGGCAGGTGAGGATGGAACGGACCTTCAGCTTGTCATAGTACTTTTCAATTTCTGCGGCCTGGTCATCGCTGATTTCTTCATTCTTCTTCGCAATGACTTCGCCGGTCTTCGGGTTCACCACATCTTCCAGCGGGCAGCGGCCGGCAATGCGGTCTGCCAGGGATTCGATGGGCTGTCCGTTTTCTTCGATCTTGCTGACTTCTACCCCTTCCATCTCGTCCATGCGGACTTTGATGACCGGGATATCGTGGGCGAGGATAGTCTCCGTGGTTTCCGCGTTGATTTCCGTGCCTGCCGGGAGGATGAGATTGCCCTTGCGGTCATACACATCTTCTTCCAGTTTCTTGCCGGCGAAGTGGACAGTGAGATGGTGTCTCATGGCCCGGTTGTATTCCTTCACCGCATCGGCAGTGCCCAGGTTGAAAGTCTTCTGCTGTTCTGCTTCTTCCCCTTCTGCGGAAGGAATGATGACCTTCACTTCTTCCACCAGGTGGTGGTTCAGGAGGGTAATATCGTCGGCGTTCAGGGTCTTGCCCTTCACCAGGAGAATATCCCCGTTCCGACGGTCAAGTACATCTTCATCCAGCACAGCACCGAGGAGTGTCTTCTTCAGGCCCATGATCCGGTTCTTTACTTCCGGCTGGGAAGCGATGATGCTCTGTTCCCTGTCGAAATTCAGGACCTGTACGTCGCAGTCTTCTTCGCGGACGATGACGTCCTGGGAAACGTCGACCAGACGGCGGGTCAGGTAGCCGGAGTCTGCCGTACGGAGAGCCGTATCGGCCAGGCCTTTACGGGCGCCGTGGGAGGAGGTGAAGTAATCGAGGACCGTCAAGCCTTCGCGGAAGTTTGCCTTAACCGGCAGTTCTACGGTCTTACCGGATGTATCGGCGATGAGGCCGCGCATGCCGGCCAGCTGGCGGATCTGGTTATCATTACCACGGGCGCCGGACTGGGCCATCATGGTCAGCGGGTTGAACTTCACCATGGAACTCTTCATGGCAGCGCCCACTTCATCGGTCTTCTTACTCCATACATCGACGACCCTTCTGTACCGTTCATCGTCGGTCATGAGGCCGCGGCGGAAGAACCGTTTGATCTGTTCTACCTTAGCGTCCCCGTCGGCCAGGATCTTATCCTTTTCCGGCGGTACGGCTACATCGTAAATGCCGATGGAAATACCGGAAACCAGGGCGTAATGGAAGCCCAGGGCCTTCACGGAGTCCAGGAGGTCCCCGGTAGCTTTGAAGCCCAGCTTCTTGAAGCAGTCGTTTACGAGCTTGCCCATCTGCTTCTTGCCGATGGTGATGCCGAGGCCGTTGTTTACGACTTCGTAGGTCTTGCCATCTTCGCCCACTCTCTTTTCGTGGCGCTTGTAGAAGAACCGCAGTTCCCGCGGAATGGCGTAGTTGAAAATCAAACGGCCCGGGGTGGTGATAACAAGGTCCTTGTCGTCATCGTTAAATCCATCGGGACGGTCTTCCTTCGGAATCCGTACTTTGATGAAATCATGAATCCGCACTTCATGGAGCGCGTAGGCCAGCATCACTTCATCGTAGCCGGTGTAGGCATGGAGATGGGATGTATCCATTTCATCTTCCGCCTTTTTCCATTCCTTCATGGGGTCGAACTTCGCATTGGGGTTAGCCGCTTTTTCTTCCGGTGTGAAATCGACTTTCGCATCGTTGGCGGTATTCACAATGGTGAGGTAGTAGGATCCGAGGATCATATCCTGGGAAGGAATAGCTACCGGTTTCCCATCCTTTGTGGAAAGGATGTTGTTAATGGAAAGCATGAGGGTTCTTGCTTCTGCCTGTGCTTCCACGGACAGCGGCAGGTGGCAGGCCATCTGGTCCCCATCGAAGTCGGCGTTGTAGCCCGGGCATACGAGAGGATGCAGCTTGATGGCACGGCCTTCCCAGAGGATCGGTTCGAAGGCCTGGATGCCGAGGCGGTGCAGCGTAGGCGCACGGTTCAAGAGTACCGGATGTTCCTTGATCACGTCTCCCAGTACATCCCACACTTCCGGAGCCAGCTTGTCCACTTTCTTACGAGCAGCTTTGAGGTTGTTGGCTACGCCTCTCTTGATGAGCTCATGCATAATGAAGGGCTTGAACAGTTCGATAGCCATTTCCTTCGGCAGGCCGCACTGGTACATTTTCAGTTCAGGACCTACGACGATTACGGAACGGCCGGAATAGTCGACACGTTTACCGAGGAGGTTCTGGCGGAAACGGCCCTGCTTGCCTTTCAGCATGTCGGACAGGGATTTCAGGGGACGGTTGCCGGGGCCGGACACAGCCCTGCCGCGGCGGCCGTTATCGATGAGCGCATCCACCGCTTCCTGGAGCATACGCTTTTCGTTGCGGATAATGATTTCCGGAGCCCCCAGTTCCATCAGTCTCTTCAGACGGTTATTTCTGTTGATGACCCTTCTGTACAGGTCGTTCAGGTCGGAGGTGGCGAAACGGCCGCCATCCAGCTGCACCATAGGACGGAGATCCGGCGGGATAACCGGAAGAACGGTGAGGATCATCCATTCCGGCTTGTTTCCGGAATGAAGGAATGCTTCCACCTCTTCCAGCCGGCGGATGCAGCGGACCTTACGCTGGCCGCTGCCTTCGGCGATTTCCTTCTTCAGGGCTGCTTCCAGCTTCGGCAGGTCCAGTTCCTTCAGCAGTTTCTGGATAGCCTCTGCCCCCATCTGGGCCTTGAAGGAGCCCTTGCCGTACTTGGCAACGGCTTCCTGGTATTCCTGCTCGCTCATGACCTGTTTTTTCAGGAGGTCCGTGGAGCCCGGATCCAGGACGATGTAGGCTGCGAAATAGAGGACCCGTTCCAGCTGGCGGGGAGAAATTTCAAGAATCAGGCCGATACGGGACGGGGTGCCCTTGAAATACCAGATATGGGATACCGGGCAGGCCAGGGCAATATGGCCCATCCGTTCACGGCGTACCTTGGAGCTGGTAACTTCGACGCCGCACTTGTCGCAGATGGTGCCTCTGTACCGCATCTTCTTGTACTTGCCGCATTTGCATTCCCAGTCTTTTGTCGGTCCGAAAATCTTTTCGCAGAAAAGGCCATCGGTTTCCGCCTTCAGTGTCCTGTAGTTGATGGTTTCCGGCTTCGTCACTTCACCGTGAGACCATTCCAGGATCTTTTCCGGAGAGGCGATGCCGATTTTCATGGAATCAAATTCGTTTACATCTAACAATTGAGCAGTTCTCCTTTCCGGACTTATTCATCCTGGCCATTGCTGTCGTCAGTATGGCCCATTTCATCGTTCATATTCGCTTCGTTGAAGCCGGCTTCCTCATTTTCGGGAGCATTGGCTTCCGCTTCCAGGGTATCGTTGAAGGAGGCTACATCGTTGCCTGCGGCCGTTTCACCGCCGTTCATGGATGTTTCCATGGCATTTCTGGAGTCCGTCACTGCGGAGTCCCCTTCCATGGCTTCCTTCACTTCCCGATGCCAGTGATCTCCGCCGTAGCCCTGTTCCAGGTCGCTTTCATCCAGTTCCTTCAGGACCACTTCATCCCCGTTTTCATTGAGGATACGGACATCGAGGCCGATGGACTGCAGTTCCTTCATGAGGACCTTGAAGGATTCCGGAACGCCGGGGCTCGGAATGTTTTCGCCTTTGACGATCTTTTCGTAAGCCTTCACACGGCCGATGACATCATCGGACTTCACGGTCAGGATTTCCTGCAGGGTGTAAGCGGCACCGTAAGCTTCCAGTGCCCAGACTTCCATTTCGCCGAAACGCTGGCCGCCGAACTGTGCCTTGCCGCCCAGAGGCTGCTGGGTAACGAGGGAGTATGGGCCGGTGGAGCGGGCATGGATCTTATCATCAACCAGATGATGGAGTTTCAGCATGTATTTCCAGCCGATGGTGACCTGGTTGTCCAGCTTTTCGCCGGTACGGCCATCATAGAGGTCGGTCTTTGCATTAGCCGGGAGCCCTGCTGCCTTCAGTGTTGCAGCCAGGTCTTCATCCCGGCAGCCGTCGAATACGGGGGTGGCGATGTGGATGCCGGACTCCGTAGGTTCAGGCATGCCGTACCGGTCGAAATCGTAGCCGCATTCTTTGAGCCGATCTCTCATATCTTTATATTCCTTGGAATCTTCGCCCTTAGCCATGGCATCCCGGATTTCTTCACCCAGCATGTGGCAGGCCCAGGACAGATGGATTTCCAGGATCTGGCCGATATTCATTCGGGACGGTACGCCCAGGGGGTTCAGTACCAGGTCCACCGGACGGCCATCGGGGGTAAAGGGCATATCTTCTACCGGGAGAATCCGGGAGCATACGCACTTGTTGCCGTGACGGCCGGCCATCTTATCCCCTTCACGGATCTTACGTTTCTGGGCAATGTAGACACGGACCAGCTTATTCACGCCCGGTGCCAGTTCGTCCCCGTTTTCACGGGTAAATACTTTGACATCTACTACCTTGCCGAATTCACCATGGGGCACCCGGAGGGATGTATCTCTTACTTCCCGTTCCTTGTCGCCGAAGATAGCGCGGAGGAGCCGTTCTTCCGGTGTCAGTTCGGTTTCACCCTTCGGGGTTACCTTGCCGACGAGAATATCTCCCGGACGGACGTCGGCGCCTACCATGATGATGCCGTTTTCGTCCAGGTATTTCACAGCGTCTTCGGAAACCGAAGAGAGCTGTCTTGTAATTTCTTCTTCACCCAGTTTTGTATCCCGGGCATCGCATTCGTATTCTTCAATGTGGATGGAAGTGTACAGGTCATCCTTGCAGAGCCGTTCAGAAATGAGGACGGCGTCTTCGTGGTTGTACCCTTCCCAGGATACGAAGGCAACGAGCACGTTGTGACCGAGGGCCAGTTCGCCCTGGTCCGTAGCCATGCCGTCAGCCAGGGTATCACCCTTTTCTACCCGTTCCCCTTTGAATACGGTGGGGCGCTGGTTGATACAGGTGGACTGGTTGGAACGCATGAACTTAATGAGGTCATAGGTATCCAATTCCCCATTGTCCGCGCGGACAATGATCTGCCGGCCGGTGACCCGCTCTACGGTGCCGCCCCTCTTGGCAAGGATGCAGACGCCGGAGTCCTGGCCCGCTACCCATTCCATGCCGGTGCCTACGAGAGGCGCTTCCGGACGGAGCAGCGGCACAGCCTGGCGCTGCATGTTGGCGCCCATGAGGGCACGATTCGTATCATCGTGTTCCAGGAATGGAATAAGGGATGTACCGATGGACACCACCTGCTTCGGCGATACGTCCATGAGGTCCACTTCTTCCGGTTCCGCTTCCAGCACATCCGGGCCCCGGCGGCTGGCTACGTTCTTATGGATGAAATGGCCATCGTCATCCAGCGGTTCCGAAGCCTGGGCAATGATCTTGTCTTCTTCGATATCCGCGGTGACGTACTTCGTTTCGTTGGTTACGTGGTATTCTTTGGTGCCGTCAGGATTGACGCTCTTCTCAATCAGCCGGTACGGGGTCTCGATGAGGCCGTACTTGTTGATGATACCGTAGTTGGAAAGGGAGGAAATCAGGCCGATGTTCGGACCTTCAGGGGTTTCTACCGGGCACATGCGGCCGTAGTGGGAATAATGAACATCCCGGACTTCGAACCCTGCCCGTTCACGGGACAGGCCTCCGGGGCCCAGGGCGGACAGACGGCGCTTATGGGTCAGTTCAGCCAGCGGGTTTGTCTGGTCCATGAACTGGGACAGCTGGGAAGATCCGAAGAATTCCTTGATTGCTGCCACCACCGGGCGGATATTAACGAGAGCCTGCGGGGTCATCTTGTCCTGGTCCTGGGTGGTCATCCGTTCACGGACAACCCTTTCCATACGGGTGAGACCGATGCGGAACTGGTTCTGCAGCAGTTCCCCAACACAGCGGACGCGGCGGTTGCCCAGATGGTCGATATCATCGCTCCTGCCGTAGCCCTGCATCATGTTCAGCAGGTAATCGATGCAGGCGATAATGTCGCACCGTTCCAGGATGCGGTAATTGTCTTCCCGGTTGCCGGAAGAGCAGATTACCTTGACCGGTGTACCGTCGTCCTTCTGGGTCATCACTTCCACCTGGTCGAAGGAGGAGAATACGCCGCTTTCTTCGATCTTGGCAATGGCTTCATCGTCGATGATGCTGTTCGCTTCGATCACCACTTCGCCGGTTTCCTTATTGACAATCGGTTCTTCGGTCCTGTGGCCCCGGAGACGGTTCTTCCAGGCCAGCTTCTTGTTGATCTTGTACCGGCCTACCTTAGCCAGGTCATAGCGCCGGGGATCGTAGAAGAAATTATTCAGGAGCGTGGTACCGGACTCTTCCGTTGCCGGTTCGCCAGGACGCAGCTTGTGGTAAATTTCGATGAGCGCAGATTTGCGGTCTGTGGTGTTATCCTTTTCCAGGGTCTTTTCAATGTGGATATCGTGGTCGAAAAGTTCCAGGATATCGTCATTGGAAGAGTACCCCAGGGCACGGACGAGGACGGTCACCGGCATCTTGCGGTTCCGGTCGATACGGACGGAAATGGAGCCTGTGGGATCCGATTCCAGTTCGATCCAGGCGCCCCGGTTCGGAATGAGCTGGGCACTGTAGATTTCCTTATCGAATGCGTCCCGTTCTTTCTTGTAGTACACGCCGGGAGAACGGACCAGCTGGGATACGATGACACGTTCAGCGCCGTTGATGATAAACGTGCCGGTGTCCGTCATAATCGGGAAATCTCCCATGAACAGGTCATGTTCCTTCAGTTCCCCGGTTTCCTTGTTTTCCAGCCGTGTCTTCACGTAGAGAGGTGCAGAATAGTTGACATCCTTCGCCTTGCACTGCTCAATGTTGTACTTGCCCTTGCCGAAATAATAGTCCCCGAAGTGCAGCGCCCACTTGTGCGCACTGTCCTCAATAGGGGAAATATCTGCAAATACATCCTTCAGCCCTTCGTCGCAGAACCACTTGTAGGAGCGGGTCTGCAAGTCGAGCAAATGCGGCATTTTCAGGACTTCCTGTGACCTGGCGTAAGTATATCTCTTCTTCTTACCGACCTGCACGGGCCTGAACATCTTGCTTTTGGGCATTCCTCGCCTCACCCTTTCATTCAAAACCACAAGACCTTCCCGAAAAAAGGAAGCAAGGATCATATACCCTTGCTCTTCTCTTTTCTTTCAAGTCTTTATCAATACCTATATAAATATAAATAAAAAAGGAACGGTTGCAAAAATAAATTTTACTACAAATCGATTATGATTGCAACTGAATTCCTTTCCTTACCATGAAGAATTATTCAATACCAGCATCAATAAATTTTCTCTTATAAAATTTTTATTCGAACATATAGAAGTATTCTTGCGTCAAAAATTTCTCTTGATTTTTTACCTCTTTTTGTTCCAGCACATTTTATCACCGACCTGGTGAAAAAGCAAGGAAGATATCAGTAAAACCGGCAACATAAAAAAGGATGCCCCATTACGGCATCCTTTTAGGTTTCCCCTGTTTCCAGGGCCCTTGTAAATGTACCTTTTGTATTCATCCTGATATCGCAGACGTCCTGGAGGAACCTGTCCAGGTAACCTGCGGCTTCCAGAAAGTTTCTTTTTCCTATGGTCCCTTGAAAAGGACCCCGCCAGCGATAGTCCCGAAAGGCAGTGAGGAGTTTTGCGGTGTCTCCGGTGATATGGTACTGTTCCACTGCCTCCGGAGCGGCGGCGTCGAAGCCGGAGAGGGCCAGCACCTGGACCGAGGCGATGAAGGTGACGGCTATGCTGTTTCTCGTGCGGCCTGCCTTCCCCACTTCCAGGAGGGTATCGTAGACCCCGTCGTCCTTGACGCCCGGAGGAAAGAGCTTTTCCGTGAGCTCTATGAGGTAGAACCAGTAGGCCATGTCTTCATAGGATAGCTTCATCATGTCGAAGAGGAGCTCCCCTTCGTACTGCCGTATCACTGCGTATTCCGGAAAGAGGGCTGCGGTGTAGCGGATATGGGCGAAGGGGGCGGTGAGGCCGGTGCCGGAGCCGGCCAGGGCGGCCCTTGGGATGAAGGCCTTAAGGAGGCCCCTGGAGGCGGTGAAGAGGGTAAGGGCCTTCCCCCCTTCCTTCCCTTTGGTGCTGTGGAGCACGATGGCCTCGCCGGTCCGAAGCTGCCCATTCATTTTTCCGTCTCCTTTTCAGGGGCTTTGGCGGAAGGTGTCATGCGCTCCGCCTTCACCCGCATAATGCGGAATCCGTCCATCCGGAGCACCGAGAACCGCCACCCCGAGAAATCTACGTGGTCCCCGACCTTGGGGATCCGTTCCAGATGGGAGAATACGAAGCCTCCAATGGTGGCATTGCCGTCTTCCCCGTCCAGGTCGATTTCCAGACGGTCTGATACGTCGTCCAGGATGACGGTGCCGTCGAATTCATAGGTGCCGTCTTTGCGGCGGACGATTTCATAGGGCGTGGTATCCACGGCCTGGGGGATTTCACCGATGAGTTCTTCTACGAGGTCCTCCAGGGTGACGAGGCCCGATGTGCCGCCGTATTCATCCACCACCACGGCCAGGTAAATGCGGCGGTTTCTCATGAGCTGCAGGAGGGATGGTGCCGGCATGACTTCCGGCACCGTCAGGATTTCCCGGATAATCTTTTTCACGTTGCTTTCTCCGTGGAGGAGGCTTTCCATGAAGTCCTTCACGTGGATAAAGCCCAGGATCTGGTCCTTGTCATCGATGCAGACGGGGTAGCAGGTGTGGTGGGCTTTGGAAATGGTGCGGCGCATGGTGTCTATGTCGTCGTTGAAGTCGAGGACCACCATGTTATTCCGGGGAATCATGACGTCCCGCACCATGAGGTCGAAGAAGTCGAAGGAATTCTTGATCAGCGTATTTTCCAGGGCATTCAGCCGGCCGCTGCGGCTGCTTTCTTCCACGATGCACCGGATCTCATCTTCGGTGTAGGTGAAGTTCACTTCGTTCCGGAAGGGGATCTTCTTCAGCCGGAAAATGCGGCGCACCAGGAAGAGGCCCACCTGCACCAGGGGACGGAAGAGGTGGCGGTTCCAGTGAACCACCCATCGGTGGGACGCCAGTACCGGGAGAGGCTCCACCAGGGCATGGGTGCCGGGATAGAGAATGGTCACCACCCAATAGGCGCCGACCAGGATAATGGCCGCCACCGCCAGCACCAGGTCCAATACCCAGTCCCAGTCTGCCCCCACCAGGGGAGAGAGGATGTGGTGGGCCGAAAGGATCATGGTGAGAAGGCTGATGGCAAAGATGCCGCAGTAAATGACAAAGGCCACCTGGGTGCCTCCCAGGATCTGGCTGGTTCTCTGGTAAAAGGGAGCCACCTTTTTAATCAGCTCCGGATCCTGTTCATCGTTGTCTTCGATGTACTTCTTCCGCATCCGGGCGAAAGAAAAGTTCACCAGGGTATTCTTATAGTTAAAAAACGAAGCAGCCAGGGCAGCCACAATGGACAGGGCCAGCCACTGTATATCGGTACTGATAAGTCATTCCTCCTTGTGTGCTATGGGACACATGTGTAATGGGTATGCCGGACCGGGCCGGTAAGATGGAAATGGAGATGGAGATTGAGATCGAGATTGAGATGGAGGTTGAGGTCGAGGGGATTCGCCTGCGGCACATCCGTCCCGCCTATACCTATCAATCCATTCTGTTGTTTGCCGCGGACCTTCTCTTTAGAGTCTGCGCAAATTCTGTATTTAACAGCAGGCCCTGCCGCCTTCGGCGGCCACCCCTCCACCGCTTCGCGGTCCCCCTCCCCTCTAAAGAGGGGAGGTTAACAGCCGGATCGGACGAGATCGAGACCGAGGTCGAGGGAATTTGCCTGTGGCACATCCGTCCCGCCTATACCCATAAATCTATTCTGGTGTTTGCGGCGGACCTTCTCTTTAGAGTCTGCGCAAATTCTGTATTTAACAGCAGGCCCTGCCGCCTTCGGCGGCCACCCCTCCACCGCTTCGCGGTCCCCCTCCCCTCTAAAGAGGGGAGGTTAACAGCCGGATCGGACGAGATCGAGACCGAGGTCGAGGGAATTTGCCTGCGGCACATCCGTCCCGCCCATACCTATCAATCCATTCTGGTGTTTGCGGCGGACCTTCTCTTTAGAGTCTGCGCAAATTCTGTATTTAACAGCAGGGCCTGCCGCCTTCGGCGGCCACCCCTCCACCGCTTCGCGGTCCCCCTCCTCTCTAAAGAGGGGAGGTTAACAGCCGGATCGGACGAGATCGAGACCGAGGTCGAGGGAATTTGCCTGCGGCACATCCGTCCCGCCTATACCCATCGATCTATTCTGTGGTTTGCCGCGGACCTTCTCTTTAGAAGCAGTGCAAATTTTGTATTTAACAGCAGGGCCTGCCGCCTTCGGCGGCCACCCCTCCACCGCTTCGCGGTCCCCCTCCCCTCTAAAGAGGGGAGGAACAGCTGCGGCGGCGCCGGGGAATCTCAATTCTTCCTTTTTCGCCGCAAGCTGGTCACGGCGAGATGGGGACTCACTTATGTTCCTTATATCCCAGTTCTCTCAGGATGTAGTCGTTGTTTTTCCAGTCCTTCGCCACTTTGACCCAGAGGTCCAGGAACACCGGGGCGCCGATGAGGTTCTGGATTTCTTCCCTGGCCTCCTGGCCCGCCGCTTTCAGGACGCTTCCTTTTTTGCCGATGATGATGCGCTTCTGGGATTCCCGTTCCACGTAAATGGTGCAGCGGATGCAGACTTTCCCGTTTTCCCGTTCCGAGAATTCTTCGGTGTACACGCCGATGGCATGGGGCACTTCGTCCCGGGTACGGATGAGGAGCTTTTCCCTCACGATTTCCTGGACAATATTCCGTTCCGGCTGGTCCGTCACCATGTCGTCGGGAAAATATTTCGGCCCCTCCGGCAGATACTTCACGATGCACTTCATGAGCTCATCCAGGTTTTCCCCGGTCTTTGCGGAGAGGGGGATGATTTCTGCGAAGTTGTAGATCTTGCTGTACTGGATAATCTTCTTCAGCACCTGGTCCTTCGGAATCAGGTCGGTCTTCGACAGGGCCAGGATTACCGGCACTTTCCGGTCCTTCAGGAGGGAAAGGATGTACCGGTCTCCCGCCCCAAGGGGATCATCGCAGGCGCAGAGGAAAACGATGAGGTCCACCTCGTCCAGTGCGTCTATGGTGCTCTGTCGGATGGCTTCTCCCAGTTTGCTCTGGGGCTTGTGCATGCCCGGAGTATCGAGGAACACCACCTGGGAATTGTCTCCGTTCCACACGCCGGTGATCTTGTTTCTCGTGGTCTGGGCGTGGGAGGAAACGATGGAAATCTTTTCCCCCAGGAGGGCGTTCATGAGGGTCGATTTTCCTACATTCGGCCGGCCCACCAGGGCGGCAAAGCCGGAATAAAATTTCTTGTCTTCTGTCATAGGGACTCCTGTATGTATAAATCAAAGATGTATCTCAAGCATATTTGGGAATCGTGAAGGGCCATATAACTGTAGTTCAAAAATAGATTTGAGAATTGAGTGAAGAGAGTTGAGGTTCCGCCGCTTCGCTGCAAAGACTGGTCAAGTGGCGCGGTTTTCATAAGCCATTCTACGTCCCTTCTAAAAGGGACGATTGGCACATTGATTCTACCTCCCCCATCTATGGGGGAAAAGCAAGCGAACGGGGCTCGCAGGGAGCCGAAGGCGACTGAGAGCCCCGTGAGACGCTTTCCCAGCGAAGTCGGGTGTGGGCGCCGAAGGCGACGGAGGGGGCTCTCGCTAAAGTGGCTCTGACCGTTCCCTGCTGCTATCCCAGCCGCTGGTTGGTCTGATGTCTGAAGTCTGGCTGTCTGATATCTCCCTCCCGGTGGGACCAATTACTTTTTCTTTAGTTCATTCGCCGTGAAGGCCGCCGGAAAGATTTCTTCCAGTGTATAGGTGCGGTAATCGTCTTCCGATTTTCCGCAGATAATGAGGGGCACGTGAAATTCCGCCAGCACCTGGCGGCATATACCGCAGGGCATGGTGTAGTCTTCGGGGCTTCCGACGATGGCGATGGCCCGGAATTTCCGCTTCCCATCGGCAATGGCGCTGCCCAGGGCATTCCGCTCTGCGCAGAGGGAGGCAGGGTAGGATACATTTTCCATGTTGCACCCGGTGTAAATGCTGCCATCCTCTGCCAGCAGGGCCGCTCCTACGGGGTATAAAGAGTAGGGGGAGTAGCTGTTTTTCCTTACCTCCAGGGCTTTTACGAGAAGCGGGCGGATGTCTTTACTGTCCATTTTCTTCGGCTTCCAGTTTCCCTTCCGTCACAATCCGGGAAAGGCCGCAGGCGCCGAGGATATCTTCTTCCGCCTTCCGCATGGCCTTCTTTTCTTCCGGGTCATAGTGGTCGTATCCCAGGATATGGAGAAATCCGTGAACCGAGAGGTAGGCCATTTCCCTTTCCTTGCTGTGGCCGAATTCCTTTGCCTGTTCCACGGCCCGGTCCAGGTTGATCACGATGTCTCCCAGTGCCTTTTCTTCTTCCGGCACATCGTCTTCCCCTTCGTTCAGGGCAAAGGAGAGGACATCCGTGGGAGCATCCACGTTCCGGTAATCCCGGTTCAGTTCATGGATGGTATCGGCATCGCAGATGAGCACGCTGATTTCCGCATCCTCCGGCACCTTTTGGAGCTCTGCTCCCTTGGAAAGGACCATATGGATCAGTTTTTCCAGGTCTTCGCTGTAAAATTTCATGTCGCTGTAATTAATTGTGATTTCCATGGTCACTGCCTCCGTTTTTTACATGTTTTTTGCATCCTCTTCATAGGCATGGATGATGGCGGCCACCAGGTCGTGCCGCACCACATCGTCTTCGCTGAAATGGACATGGCCGATGTCCTTTACGTTCTTCAATACCCGCTCCGCATCGATGAGCCCGCTTTTCACGTGAGGCGGCAGGTCGATCTGGGTGACGTCGCCGTTCACCACCATTTTGGACCGGAACCCGAGGCGGGTCAGAAACATTTTGATCTGCTCCACCGTGGTGTTCTGGGCTTCATCGAGGATGACGAAGGATTTCTCCAATGTCCGTCCCCGCATGTAGGCCAGGGGAGCCACTTCGATCTGTCCCTTCTGCTGGAGCCGGAGGAATTCTTCGGGCCCGAACATGGCCAGGAGTCCGTCAAAGAGGGGGCGCAGGTAGGGATTCACCTTTTCCTGCATGTCCCCGGGGAGGAACCCCAGTTTTTCCCCGGCCTCCACTGCCGGACGGACCAGGATAATCCGCTGGACATCGTGGTTTTTCAGGGCAAACGCCGCCAGCGCCACGGCCAGGTAGGTCTTCCCCGTACCGGCAGGGCCGATGCCGAAGGTAATGGAGTTTCGGCGGATGGTGTCTACATAGAGTTTCTGGCCCAGGGTCCTGGGGCGGATGGGGGCGCCGTTCTTCGTGAAGTTGATAATATCCCCTTCCAGGTCCTCCAGCACCTGGTCTTTCCCTTCATCCAGAAGGGTCATGACCAGCTGCACCTGCCGCTGGGACAGGCGGATCTGCTCGTGTACCATGTGGCGAAGGTGCTCCACCACCCGCACCGCTTTTTTGACCGCTTCCTCTTCCCCTTTGATGCGGATCAGGTTGCCCCGTCCGGAAACATCGATGCCGTACCTTTCTCCAATGACCGAAAGATAGGAACTGTCCCTTTCAAAAAGATGGGCCGCTTCCTGCTGGTCCCTGATGACGATTTCTTCTATCCGTTCCGTAGTCGTTATCCTTTCTGTAATTCATCCATGAAACCATTCATGGCTCTTCTATCAAATGACGGACTGCCTTTCCATCGAGGTAATCGCAGAGGCAGCCCTGGGTCACATTTCTTTCTTCCATGAGCCGGTCTATCCGGTCCTTCACTTCCCACCAGGGGGAACCGCCGTTCACGGAGAGCGTATTTGTGCCGGATGCCCGGCCTACGATCCGCTGCACCACAATGTCTTTACGAAGGTAGGCGAGAAAAAGGATGGCCCGCTCCATGTATTCTTCCATGGACAGGAGCTTCACCTCTCCCTTTTCATACATATCGGCCAGGGCCGTTCCCTTCACGATGTACAGGGAATGGAGCTTCACCTCCGTCACCGGAAGGACGGAAATGATTTTTGCCGTTTCCACCACGTCCATCCGGTCATCCCAGGGCAGGTCCGCTATCACATGGGTGCACTGGCCGAATCCGTACCGGCCAATGCGGAGTGCGCCGTCGATGTACTCCGCCAGCGTGTGGCACCGGTTCAGGACGGACAGGGTATGGACATTGCTGCTCTGGAGACCCAGCTCCAGGGTCACATCCTTCCCGTACCGGGAAGCGCAGTCCTTTAGTATGTCCAGGTACCTTTCATGGATGCAGTCAGGCCGGGTGGATACGTCCACCCCCCACCACGGCGGGATGGGCCATGGCTTCTTCCACCCACCTCCGGAAATCGGCGGGCCTGGCATAGGTATTGGTAAAATTCAGGAAATAGGCGATAAACTTCTTCGCCTTGTACTTCGGTCCCACGTGGGCCATACTCCGATTGAGCTGGCTGGTAATGTCCATGCCCACGGCCTTCGTTTCATAGTCGGCGCCAATGGAGCCGCAGAAGATGCAGGCCTTTGACGACAGGGTGCCATCCCGGTTCGGACAGGTCACGGGAAGGGAAACGGGGATCTTGTACACCTTTTCCCCGTATTTCTTTTTCAGGTAGTCAGAATAATTCCGATAACGTTCCATAGTTCTCCTATTGCATGCAGTGAACAGTTATTCAATTTAATTATATACCATGAAATCCATTCATAAAAGGAAAAACTACGCCCATGGACCGGCGGCCGGCATGCTTAAGGGGACAGCCGCTTCGCGGCGGATTGACATGCTGACGGATAGGGTCACCGGCACGGGGCTTCCAGCTTTTAGCTGCCAGCTTCCAGGAAAGATTTACGCCTGCGGCGCCCCCCTGACGTTTCCATCACGTCATTCGTGCCGCAGGCGTAACGCTTTTCCAGCAACCAGGAGAACCGCAGGAATGACTCTCCCCGCAAACGCCGTATTCCACCAGCTCACTGAAACCGGGCAAGAACATAATCGCTTTACACTTTTCCCCGCTCCCATTACAATGGAGAAAATGACAGGAAAAGAGGAATTGCCATGATACGAATAGCCACTGCCCAATTGGATGTGATTCCCGGCAACATCCGGGAGAACTGGAACCGCATAGACCGGGAAATCGCCTGGGCCCGGTCCCAGGGGGCGGATATGCTGGTGCTCCCGGAAATGTGCCTCACCGGGTATCTCATCGGAGACCTGTGGGACCAGAATGCTTTTCTCCGGGAATGTGAATCCTATAACCGGAAAATAGCGGCTGCCGCCAGGGATCTCATCATTGTATGGGGCAGCTGCGCCGTGGACTGGTCGAAGACCAATGACGACGGCAGGCCCCGGAAATACAATGCCGCCTTTGCTGCCGCCCATGGCCATTTCCTCTGCCCCGAAAACAGCAGCCGTCCTTTTGCCATAAAGACGCTCCTTCCGAACTACCGCTGCTTCGATGACCGCCGGTACTTCACGTCCCTTCTCCAGGTGGCCCTGGAAGAAGGGAAAAATCCAAAAGACCTGCTGTCCCCCTTCCTCCTTCCCCTGAAAGAGGGCACTCTCCGGACCGGCATCGTCCTCTGCGAAGACAGCTGGGATGAGAATTACCATTTTTCTCCCATGGAAATACTGGCAGCCAAAGGGGTGTCCCTGTTCCTCAACCTGTCCGCTTCCCCCTTTACCCTCGGGAAAAATGATAAACGGCACCGCATGCTCCACGAATCCCTGTCCCGGCTCCATGTGCCCATGATTTACGTGAACCGGAGGGGCCTGGAGAATAACGGGAAAACCTGCTATACCTATGACGGCATGACCGCTTCCTACGGCAGGGACGGAAACCTTCTCGCCGAAGCCCGGCCCTACGAAGATCCCCATTCCCTTTTCTCCTTTTCCTCTGAATCCGGCCGTCCGGAAAGCGTTTCCCCCATGGTTCCCTGCAAAGAAGACATGCTCCTTCCCGCCCTCCGCTACGGAGTCCGGAAATTTCTGGAAAGCATCGGCCAGAGCCGTGTAGTCATCGGTATTTCCGGGGGTATCGATTCCGCCGTGAACGCCGCCCTGTACCGCTCCATCCTCCCGCCGGAAAACGTACTCCTTGTGAATACGCCGACCCGGTTCAATTCCGAACTGACCCGGGACCTGGCGGGAAAGCTGGCGGAAAACCTGGGGTGCGCCTACCACGTCATTCCCATCGGCCATTTCATCGATGAGACCGCAGAATCCCTGGAAGCCCTCCCCCTCATGGATGGCGACATCCATCTGACAGGATTCATGAAAGAAAATATGCAGGCCCGGGACCGGAGCAGCCGGATCCTGGCAGCTCTGTCCGCTGGCTTCGGCGGTATTTTCACCTGTAACGCCAATAAAACGGAAATGACCATCGGCTACGGCACCCTCTACGGGGACCTGGCCGGCGCCCTGGCGGCGACGGCGGACCTGTGGAAATACCAGGTCTACCGGCTGGGAAGGGACCTGAACAAATGGTATGGGAAAGAAATCATTCCGGAAGGCATCTTCACCGTAAAGCCCAGCGCCGAGCTCTCCGAGAACCAGGACGTCACAAAGGGTCTTGGGGATCCCCTCATCTATGAATACCACGACTACCTCCTGAAAAGTTTCGTGGAACCCTGGCAGCGGAATACGCCGGAAGAAATTCTCTCCTGGTACATGGACGGAACCCTGGAAGACCATATCGGCTGCCAGGTAAAGGTGAAGTCCCTCTTCCCCAGTCCCTCCGATTTCATCAGGGACCTGGAAAAATGGTGGCACCTTTTTGCGGGCTTCGCCGTGGCCAAGCGCATCCAGACGCCGCCGCTCATCGCCATCAGCCGCCGCCCCTTCGGCTACGACCTCAGGGAATCCCAGGTAGCCCCCTACTATACGGACCGGTATCTGGAAATGAAGGAATGTCTCCTCCATGGAGCCAAAACCAATTAAAATACCAGATAACAGCAGCCATATCATTCAATAAATGGCAAAAGCACCGATGAATTCGCAAGTCCCATTTCATCAGTGCTTTTTTCTATCCTTTATCTTTTCACTCCCCGAAGGCAGAACAGGGGCACCGGATCATACTGCCACTCTGTAGACCGATGGACTGCCTGCCTGATATCCTCTTCCACCGTACACCGGCAGAATCCAATCTTCTGCAGCATGCCCAGGTCCCAAAGGGGTCTCCGGTGGGTGCTGATGCGGATAGAATCTTTCAGCTCTTCACAGGTTGCAATGAGAGACGCATCCACGCCATGATGGGCATTTTTCGCCATGGCCGCAGCATCCCTGAAATCCAGGGGACCGTAGTCGGAGTCAAAATTAAGGAGAACCCCTCCCTTTTTAAGCACCCTGTACCAGGACCGGTAGGCTTTGGGAACATCGGGAAGATTCCAGGTCACATTTCTGGAAATGACGGCATCAAAGCTTTCCGCTTCAAAGGGAAGGTCCATCACATCGCCCCGGATGAAATGGATCGCCACATCCGCCCTTTGGGCATTTTTTTGCGCTTCTTCCAGCATGGAAGAGGAAAAATCCAGCGCCGTCACATCTGCCCCTGCCCCGGCCAGGACGATGGCCAGAAAGGCCGGGCCTGTGCCGGCGTCCAGTACTGTAAGATGATCCCCCTTCGGAAGCCTGTCCAACAGAAATTTCCGCCAGCACAATGCGTCACCACTCTCCAGCTCTTTCTGCCTGAGGGCACTGTAGGCCCGGCTCCGACGGTCCCAGTAATTCCTGTTCTTCTTTTCGAAATCCTCCATAGGTCTCCCTTCTTTTGTCTGCCATTTCTAATCCCTGATTTCAGATTAAATTTCCATGCAGTCACAGGCAGCAGGTCTATGCAAAAAAGACTCTGAAAAAGCTCATCTGCCTTTTCAGGGTCCTTTTATCTGTTTTTATTTCAATGCTTCATCAAAGGCCTTTACCACTGCCGCCTTAATGGTATCATAGTCCATGCCCGGCTTTGCTTCAAACTGCTTTTTCCCGTCAATGAAAAGGCTGGGTACATAGTAATAGTCTTTTCCATAGGGTTTTGCCAGTTCCGGCTGGGTGGTTTCATCGATTTCTTCTACGGGAACGGATTTATATTTTTCTTCTCCATGCAGTTCTTCGATTGCCTTTCTGGCCTTGGCGCAGTAGGGGCATCCGGGGATCTTTATCATAATAATCTTTTTCATAGGATTTCCTCCTTTAATTAATATATTTATATCTCTAGATGTATTGTACTATTTATGATGGATTTTAGCAAGACGATCTGCCAATTTCAGTAAGATGTTGGGTTTGGCGGTTAGTATGCTTGCGTGTAGAATCACTCACACGGGGCTGCTAGCTTCTAGCGGCTAGCTGTTAGAAAGGCTGATCCGCCTGCGGCGCTTTCTTTCCGTTATTTCCGCCAGTCATTCGTGCCGTAGGCTGTAGAGCTTTCCTGGTTGCTAGCCGCTAGTAGCTAGAAGCCCCCGCGCGAATGACTCTATCCATCGGCCCCCTCAACAGCTCTACAAACCGCAATTTGACAAGCTATGCATCCATTATAAAAGTGCAGGAACTCATTCCTGCACTTTTTCAATCAGTCTTCCTTGAAGTAGGGCTTGAAATTGGATTCATGAATATTCTTATCCCCATTACCTCTCGGTTTCCGGTTTCTGTTGTCAAAACGACGGGACCGTTTGCCATCGAAATGGCGGCCCCCTTCGTCCTTATTGAACCGGCGTCTTGGCCGGTCCCCGTCGAAGTGGCGGCGCTGGCCGTTCCTGCGGCGCTTGAAGTTCGGCAGTTCTTCCGTAATCTTTACCGGTGTCACGTCGGGCTGCTTGGTCAGAAGCTTAATGGCCGCTGCTACCAGGGAGACGGAGTCCACATCGTTCAGGAGATCCTCCGCGCTTTCCCTGTAATCTTCGAGGCCTCCGCCCTGGGCGGTATCGGAAAGGCTTTCAATGGCTGCCTTCTGGTTTCCTTCGATGACTTCGGACAGGGTCGGTACAGCCCGCCTCTTGATACGGCGGCGGATGACCCGTTCAATATCCCGGAGCTGTCCCATTTCCCGGGAAATGACGAAGGTGGTGGCAAGGCCCGTCTTCCCTGCACGGCCGGTACGGCCTACCCGGTGTACATAGATTTCCGGGTCCTGGGGCATATCGAAGTTGTATACATGGGTGACGCCAGAAATATCGAGGCCCCTGGCTGCCACGTCCGTAGCCACCAGGATATCAATGGTCCCTTCTTTGAACTGGCGCACCACGGTATCTCTCTTCGGCTGGGACAGGTCGCCATGAAGTCCTTCCGCCATGTATCCTCTCTTCTTCAGGGCCTCCGTCACTTCGTCGCAGCGCCGTTTCGTGCGGACGAAAACGATGGCCAGTTCCGGGTCCTGCATATCCAGGAGACGGCAGAGGGCGTCAAACTTCTGCCGGTCCGGCAGTTCGATATATTCCTGCTCAATGAGGTCGATGGTCACGGTGGCCGCTTTGATCTTCACCAGTTCCGGATCCTTCAGGAACGTTTCCGCCAGTTCCCGGATAGGTTCGGGCATGGTGGCGGAGAAGAACATGGTCTGCCGTTCTTCCGGAATGGCCGCCAGGATGGTGCGGATATCATCGATGAATCCCATATCCACCATTTCATCCCCTTCATCGAGGACGAGAATCTGCACATGGGACAGGTCAATGGTGCCCCGCTTCATGTGGTCCATGAGCCGGCCCGGTGTGGCTACGATGATGTTCGGATGTTTCCGGAGTGCCTTGAACTGGCGCTCAATGTCCTGGCCCCCGTAAATGGGCAGTGCATGGACCGGAAGGTACTGGGCCAGATGGTTGATTTCTTCGGCAGACTGGATGGCCAGTTCCCGGGTCGGGGAAAGAACCACTGCCTGGGGTCCCGGCTTGGATGTATCAATCCGTTCCAGGATGGGAATACCAAAGGCTGCGGTCTTCCCGGTCCCCGTCTGGGCCTGGCCGATGAGGTCCTTCCCGGCCATTGCTACCGGAATCGATGCCTTCTGGATGGGCGTGGGTTCTTCGAATCCCATATCCTCCACGGCCTTCAGTATTTCCGGCACAACTCCCAGTTCGTTAAAAGTTTCGTACATGTTTCCTCCTGTATGCGTTCATGGGTACGCGGGGCTTTCCCCCTCTGAAAAGCAGGCATAATAATAAAATTCCTATGCACCACGTGCATCTTCCCGGTACTCGCCGGGGCATTAAAAAAGAGAACGCCACAAGCGCCTCTCCCATGATTCAAGATCTATGATTGTCCGTTCTCGCTGGATGCCTGCATATTGTTTTTATTATACCATACCCGGATAGAAAATTGGAAATATATGAATAAGAAAATAAATTCAGCGAATCGGACTATTGCGGTTTGTAGAGCTGATGGAACGGGCGGTTTAGCATGCTTATGGGCAGAGTCACTGGCACGGGGCTGCTAGCTCTTATGAAATGACCTTTGTCAAGACCCCAAGCATGCCAAATATTCTTGCCAATAAGACTAGTTGCAAGATGTAATGGAATTAAATCGGTTTGGGAAAATTTGAACTTTACATGGAGCGGCTCATGTGATAGCCTGCTTCCTCTATGGCCATATTTTTTCGGCCCCTTGGCTTGGAAATCACATGAGCAGGGGCTCCATGTCAAGTTCAAATTGGTATGCGGGTTCCAGGCAATAGCTGCCTGAACAACATGGAGGAAGAGCTTTGCAGATTATTCCGGGGCTTGATCAGTCTCTTATACGTGGATTAACAGGTCAATGATTTCGCCGCGGGTTCCTTCAATCTTTTATTTGGAATCATGCCTATGCATGTCCTGCAAAGCTAGCACTAGGATAACCCAGCCTCTCTTAACTCAAAGCTCTCCCTTAATATTGTCCAAACCGCTATTCACCTTTTAATCATCTCCCTTCGACTGTATTTTTATGCTTGCTGTCTAACTCAGAGAACTATGCGTGCGATGTCAAGCTTTTTTACGAATAACGTCAGCAGTGTGTCCAGTCATCATTCCCCAAATAAAGCCACTGAATTCCCGGGCAACGGCAGTAGCAGCAACATTACTGTTTTTCCCTTTCATAATCTTGTCTCTGAACCTTACGCGAAGTCTTCTGTTTGCTTTGTCCGCATAATGAATATCTGATGCACAGCATCCTTCCTGCCGTTTTCTCAAAGCCCTGCTCTTGTATCCGGGCCGCCCCCGTGAAAAGCCGGACCAGACTGCTTCAATCAGCTTCTTCCTCAAAACAATATTTCCGGCTTTTGAAATGCTGCCATAGTTGCCATCTTCATTACTGGAGTGTTCAGTTGGGGTAAGTCCCAAAAAGGACGCAAAATGGCCTGCTGTAGGAAAGCGCTTGAAATCGCCAATAGTTACAATTAAACGAAGTGCAAAGCCATATTCTATTCCAAGGAAACAGCGCAGTTTATTGACATTAGCTGCATACTTTTTCTGCATTGCAAATGACTTAATCCTGACATCCAGATCTTCCAGCTTCTGCTGGAGGGTAAGCAGAGTTGTCATATACTCACTCAATGTTTCCTTATTCAATTCGCTCAGCGGGAGACTCATAATCCAATTCACATGTTTTTGGGTCCAGGTAGCTCCCTGGTTATAATGGAATCCCATCTGGTGCACAAAAGCAGTTATCCGCTGTTTAGTGACTTTAACCATATCCTGATGGTCGTCACGCATCCTGATATAGCGGAAAATGGATTCGTCTTCCTCATCGGGGACATAAATGGAAATACACTCACTTTTCGCCATGGCATTGGCAAGCGCTCTTGAATCAATATAATCATTTTTGAATTTTTTATCTCTGCTGCTTTTCTTCAAAGAAGAAGGAGCTATTACCATACAATCTACATTGGCTGCCATAAGCTTACGGTAAAGGCCATAACCGAATAACCCGGCTTCATAACCACAGATAACATGGCACTCTCTGTTAACGGCTTTTTTGCAATCACCAATGAACCGGAGCACATTCTTTACTGCAGGGCCAAGTTTACGAGGGGGAATAAGATCTAACGTAATAATTTCACCGGCAGGAGACATTTGATTAACGACAGCAGCCATCGTATAGTTTTCGGTATGGGTGTCGATACCAACATAAACGAATGGGATCGGGGACGTAAATGTGCTAGAATAAGACATGATGACCTCCTTGGTTGAGAAAATATGATCCTGTTCTCGTAAAATTGGCCTTGCAACTATATTTTACCGAAATTTGGGCATATACATCAAACTGGGGAGGTCATTTCATATTATCTTTTAGCTTCTAGCTACTAGGAAGGCTGGTCCGCCTGCGGCGCCTCCTATCCTTATCCGTCAGCCATTCGCGCCGTAGGCTGTAGAGCTTTCCTAGAAGCTCGGAGCTAGCAGCTAGTGTCTAATTTCATAAATAATAGATTGTATTGCCGGACACAGCAAATAATGGTATACTTATTCCAGATAAATGCAAATTGCAGGGGGGGATAACGTTATGCCAAAAGTTGCTAAGCAAATACGCTGCTCCGAAAGCGAACGCATAGAACTGCATAAAATCGTAAACTCTCAAAAAACAGAGCATCGCATTGTAAGACGTGCAAAAATGGTTCTTCTATGTCTTGATGGAATGCAAATCAAGGATATCGCGGCTAAGTTGGGGGAACGCCCCAATACCGTTAGCCTTTGGCGGAATCGTTTCGCTGAACAGGGCATCCCTGGACTACAGGATAAGAAAAGGCGGGGCCGTACTGCTCAATATGGACCGGAATTCCGCGAAATGGTGTTAAATAAGCTGAAGGAAGCGCCTCCAGACGGGCTAGCACACTGGGATGGTCCTACACTGGCAAGAGTTCTGAATGTCTCAAAGGCTGCCATTTGGCGACTTATGAGAAAGGAAGGAATACAGCTGGCAAGGCAGCGTTCCTGGTGTGTCAGTACTGATCCGGAGTTTACTAAAAAGTCTGCTGATATCGTGGGACTTTACTTGAACCCGCCAGAGAATGCTGTCGTAATCAGCGTTGATGAGAAACCATCGATACAGGCCTTAAGTAGAGCCCAAGGATATGTACTTACTCATAACAAGAAAATTGTGCGCGGGTTGAAAAGCACATATCGGAGGAATGGAACAATAAATTTATTCGGTGCACTGGAGGTAGCTACCGGACAAATTTATGGAAAGACAACAAAGAGAAAAACCAGAGAGGACTTTGAAGAATTTTTAGATGACTTATTGAAAAGTGAGCCGGGTGGAGACAAAGTGCAATATCATATTATTGTCGATAATTACTGCACGCACAAGCGCTTAAACGACTGGCTGGAAAAGCATCCTAATGTCCATTTTCATTACACACCAACGTCAGCAAGCTGGCTGAATGAAGTGGAAATATGGTTTAACATTATGTCGCGAAAAGTGCTCCGAGGGGCAAGTTTTGACTCTGTTTCGGATCTTGTGTCAGCGATTAAAAAGTTTATTGCTGCCTACAATGAGCATGCAGAACCGTTCCGCTGGAAAAAACGTGAGGTCAAGGGTTCGCAACTTAGGGATACAATCGGAAACTTACGAAATTAGACACTAGAAGCCCTTGCGCGAATGACTCTATCCATCAGCGCCCCCAACAGCTCGACAAACTGAAATTGGCCTGGCTCCATTACCTCACAATCGTTACGGCTGCCGTCACGTGGTGGAGGATGTACTGGCTCACACTGCCCATGACGAGGCTTTCCACGGCCCCCCTGCCGCGGCTGCCCATGACGATGAGGTCCGCCTTTTTTCCCTGCCATACCGAAAAGAGGGTCTGCGGCGGAGCACCGATACGGACCAGAGTTTCCAGCGGGATGGATGGCGGCACCTGCCTTGTATAATGTCCCAGAAGCTTGTACCCCTCTTCCATGAGCTCCGCCGGTACGTAGCCGCTCATGGTGACCTGGTCCAGGGCGCTCATTTTCTCATTCATGTCCACCACATGGACAAGAAGGAGTGTGGATTTGTATTTCCCCGCCATGTCCAGGGCAAAGGCAAAGGCCTTATCCGATTCTGCAGAACCGTCCAGGGGTACCATGATCTTTCTGATTTCCATAACAATTCCTCCTATTCCAAAGGTGACTGAGACAGCAGACGCCAGACGGTCAGACGGTCAGACGGTCAGACGGTCAGACATCAGACGAAATCAGCGGCTGCGCCGCATGATTCCTCCAATCCATCCTGCGGCTTTGCCGCGGCCCTTCTCTAAGGGCCTGCATGCTTTGGGATAGATTTGAGAGTTGAGAGTTGAGATTTGAGATTTGAGTTCCAGTAGCTCCGCCGCAAATCATTGACCTCCTCCATCTATGGGGGAGGTGGCGCCGCAGGTGCCGGAGGGGGCTCTCGCTGAAGTGGCTCCCACCATCTTCTCCCTGCCATCAGCCACCTTGCGGCAATCCATCCTGCGGCTTTACCGCGGTCCTTCTCCAAGGGGCTGCATCGTTGGGAAAAGAGTTGAGAGTTGAGGTCCAGCGGCTTCGCCACTAAATACATGTTCCCTTCCTTGAGCCTCAGCGGAGCTGCTGCCATGCCGAAGGACAGAGCCCCGGCCAGCGGCCGCTGCCCATTCCCGTCAATCCATCCTGCGGCTTTGCCGCGGCCCGTTTGGCCCATAAGGAAGGCGCTTTTATGGGCAGGTTAAGCGCCTTTTGTATTCAGGCCAAACTTGGAGGTCCTCTGCAGGGCCTCCATCTCCAAGGGCCTGCATGATTGGGAAAAGAGTTGAGAGTTGAGATTTGAGATTTGAGGTCCAGCGGCTCCGCCGCAAATCATTGACCTCCCCCATCTATGGGGGAGGTGGCGCCGCAGGCGCCGGAGGGGGCTCTCGCTGAAGTGGCTCCCACCATCTTCTCCCTGCCATCAGCCACCTTGCGGCAATCCATCCTGCAGCTTTACCGCAGTCCTTCTCCAAAGGGCTGCATGCCTGGGGTTTATCTAACACCGGGACTCTTATTCTTCTGTGAGACAACCGGCTGTGCCGCAAATACTCTATTCAATCTGCTTCACGGACAGCTCATCCTCCGAAAACCGGTCTCACCTTTCCCGTCAATGGGATTCTTCCAGATGCGCTTCGGATGCTTCCCGAGCCTGGTATTTTTTCCTTACGCTTTCAAAGCGGAGGCAGAAGACGATGGCAATGGCCGCCAGATACAGGAAGAAGGCACCGATTTCCTGCATAATGTCACTGAACCCGGCTCCCCTCATGATGATGTCCCGGACGAAATGAAATTCCCAGGTGAGCGGGAAGAAATGGGACAGGATTTTCACCCATTCCGGAATGAAAATTAACGGTCCCGCCTGGCCGCCGAGGATGAAACCGCCGGGGATGAAAAGAATCATCCGACTCGAGGCAACTCCGGGGTTCACTGCAGTCCAGCCAAAGAGGATGCTCATCATGCCTACCCCCCCAGATATAAAAGAACTGGAGCCCCATGAAGAGGAGCATGTTTCCCGAGATCACCATGTCTCCCCATACCCGGAGGATGGCCATACCGAGAAGGAGTGCCGTGAACAGGCATCCCATGTATGGCAGGATGCGGACCATGAGGTCAAAGGGAGAGCCCCTTTCCATGAGGTCCTCCCACTTATGCTCCAGTTTCAGTCGGGGTACCATGCCGATGGTGGCGAAGGTAAAAAACATACTGGAAAAGAAGAAAAGGAACCCTTCGGTCTCCGCATTGCTCGTACTGCCGCTGGGGTTGAAAAGGAGCCTTGTGCTCACGGAAATGCCGCCGGACTGTCCTTTCTCTTCCGCCGCTTCTGCATTGATGGTGCCGGCCAGTTCATTCATGGCGGTCTGGATATCCGCCGTCAGAGCCACATTGGTATAGTCGCAGTACAGTCCGATATTGACTGACTGCTCGGAATATACATCCCGCTCCAGGTCCTTCGGCAGGCAAATGACGGCATAGGCCTTGTCTTCATAGAAAAATTTCTGGGGATCCGAGGGTGTATAAATGACGGAGCTCACCTTCATGTGACGGGAAGAATTGATGGCCTCCACCATTTCCTGGCTGTACCGGGAATGGTCCAGGTCCACCACCACCACATTCACATCCCGGGCATAGTTGTAGCCAAGGAAGACGGTGAAAAATACGGTAATCACCGAGGCCACCATGAGAGCCACTTTTTCATAGGGCATACCCCTGCCGGAAAAGAGGAAATGGATTTCATCGACCAGCGAATTCATGGCGGTCCACCTCGATTGTCATGCCCGGAATGACACCGGGTACCCGGTCTATATAGGTCCGGATCTGGAATGCCGTAAGGTCGGCGGAGCTTTTCTCCCGGGACATTTTGAAATCCGCAAATCCTGATGCCCGGGCAGCCAGCCGCACCGTACCGGGAACTTTGATATTGCCTGCCACCGTGTGCCCTGTGAGCCGGTCCCCTTCCTTCAGGTTTCCCTTTTCCTGCTCATTGATATAAATATCGTAATAGTACCGGTCACTTTCCAGAAGGATCACCGGTGTATTGGCGGACACCATTTCCCCTTCCTTCGCAATGACCTTCAGGATCTTGCCCCCTTCCGGCGCCCGTAAGATGAGACGGCCCCGGTTCACTTTCTGCTGGGCCAGCTGCACTTCCAGCTGCTTTTTCTGCTGTTTCAGGGATTCCAGGTCATTGGCTTTGTTATCGGCGCTCTGCCGTTCCTGGCTGATGGAGGGAAGTGCAATGTCTTCGGTACTGTCCTGGTCCTGTGCCCCGCCCAGGAGTTTATTCAGGAGTTCTTTCTGGGACCGTACGTCCGCTTCCGCCACCCGGAGCTGGGCGGTGACGTTATCCATTTCCATTTTAGAAATGGCGCCGGCATCCATGAGCTGTGCCATACGGTTGTAGTCGGACAGCTTATTTTCATAGGAAGCCTGGGAGGACGCAATGACCGCCTTCTGCTGGTCAATCTGCCGATGGGTTTCCACTTCGTCGGTGTCCGCCTTCTGGTACGCCACATCAATGGTGCCGGAGAGGGAATCGATTTCCGCATCCATCTGGGCGATCTGGGCTTCCAGCCGCTGGATGGCAAGGTCCGTATCGGTGCTGTCCATGACCATGAGGATATCCCCTTTGTTCACGTGGTCCCCTTCCTTCACGTTTTCCTTGAGAAGCCGGCCATTGACGGAATCAAAGGACACCCGGACCTGTTCCGCCGTCACAATGCCGTCCCTCTTTTCCTTGGCCATGGCCACTGCGTCGTGGCCTTTATACAGAAGGGCCAATCCGCATACAATGATGAGTCCCAGAAACAACAGGCCGATTTTCACCGGTTTACTATGAATATCCATGAATTCCTCCAGATAATAAGTCGACTAACTATATAGGTATACCCATACGGGATGCCTCCAATGAGGTGAATAGAGGCAGTAAGCAGGAAAGGGCACTGACCTTCGGCCATGGCTCTGCCTGCAGCATGGCTGCGGCCTGGCTAAGGCTTCCTCCTGGACACAAGGAAGGAAAATATATAATTCGCAGTGCTTCTAAATTATGTGCGCCGCACATCCATTCCTGATTTCCCATTCCTGATTTCTCATTTTTTCGCACCGCCGCTTCAGCCTCCGCCGAAGGCCGCTGCTCACTCCGGTGCCACCAGCTTCTGCAGCAGCCGGACCAGTTCTTTTTTCTCCGAATCATCCAGTTTTCCGATGACCAGGGAAATCCGCCGGTAATGGGCCGGCAGGATCCGGTCCATCTCTTTCCTGCCCTTTTCGGTGAGGAAAATCTTCCGGCTTCTCCCGTCTTCCTCATCCACCGCCTTTTCCACCTGCCCGTCCCGTTCCATCCGGGCCAGCATGACGGAAATGGTGGCTTTCGTCACTCCCGCCGACTTTGCCAGGTCCGACGGCGTCATGCCCTCTTTGTGCTGGTGAAGGATAATCATGACACAGAGCTTTCCCTGGGACATGTGGTATTTCCGCTCCAGGATACCGTCGGTGCGGTCCCGGATTTCCTCAGCCGCCTGCATGACGGTGAGCATGGTAATCACATCATCCGCCCGGATTTCCGGAATCATGCGGGCATGGCTTTCCAGTTCTTCTTTTGTGGGGAATATAAAGTTTTTATACATATGATGACCCCCCATTGCAGATATTAATTAGCAAGCTAACCAAATGGTAACCGTTCCTCCCCCTTTTAGTCAAAGCCGAAAATGAAGGAATAGGACTATTGCGGTTTATCGAGCTGATGGGGTGTACTGATGGATAGAGTCAAACCCGTGAGGGCTTCCAGCTGGCAGCCAGGAAAGCTCTACAGCCTGCGGCACGAATGACTGGCGGAAATATCGGATAGGAACCGCCGCAGGCGGGCCAGCTTTCCTGGCAGCTAACAGCTGGAAGCCAGCAGCCCCGTGCTGGTGACTCTGCCCATAAGCATGCTAAACGCCAGCCCCATGAGCTCACTGAAATTGGCTGCTCCCCACAGGAGCATGAAAACAATTTACAAATATTTTGCAAAATGCCTATTGCATATATATTCGTAAAGTTGTATTATTATTTCAACAAATTTCATACCTGCTTTTTTATTACCCAATTTTATAGGGAATTATGCATATTTCAAGTTTACATGATGCATATTTATTCAATCTTATGAGCAGGAATATCCATGAAGGAAAAGAGGTCGTCCCAATGATGTATGAAAATCAGATTAAAGAAAAGGTCACACACATTCTGCCGAAGGTGGTGGCCTGGAGGCGACATTTCCATGAATATCCTGAGCTCTCGGGACAGGAAGTAAAGACTTCCGAATATATACAGCAGGTTTTCCAAGAACTGGGAATCCCCTACGAGACCGGATTTTTCCAGAATGCCGTGCTCGGCACCATCAAAGGAAAGTATCCCGGAAAGACGGTAGCCCTCCGGGCAGATATGGATGCCCTGCCGGTGACGGAACTCACCGGTCTCCCCTTTGCTTCTAAAAATAAAGGCGTCATGCACGCCTGCGGCCACGATGGCCACATGTCCATTCTTCTGGGCGCTGCAACGGTATTGAATGAATTGAAGGACCAGCTCCATGGCACCGTCAAAATCGTTTTCCAGCCGGCAGAAGAGGAGGCAGCCATCGGCGGCGGCCGTCACATTGCGGCCAGCGGGAAACTGGATGATGTGTCTGAAATCTACGGGCTCCATGTATGGCCGGAGCTCCCCACCGGCATGGTGGGACTGAAACCCGGCGCCCTCATGGCTGCTTCTGACCGCTTCTATGTCCACATCAAAGGAAAATCCACCCATGCCGCCCAGCCCCATAACGGCACCGATGCCCTGGTGGCGGCGGCCCACTTCATCATCGATGTGCAGTCCCTGATTTCCCGGGAAATGAACCCCATGGATAATGTGGTCTGCACCATCGGTCTTATGAATGCCGGCACCCGGTATAACGTGGGCGTAGAAGATGCGTACCTGGAGGGGACCTGCCGTACCTACCGGCCAAAGCTCCGGGACAAAATGGAAAAAAGACTGGGCGAAATCCTGCAGGGACTGGATGTCATGTTCCATACCCACTCCAAACTGAACTACGTCAGAGGCCATAGCGCTACCATCAATACACCGGAGAAAATTGCATTTCTCCAGGACGTAGGCAAGGCCTACCTGGGCAGTGAACATATCTGCCAGCCTGAATTCCCGTCCATGTGTGCAGAAGATTTTTCCTCATACCTGGAGAAATTCCCCGGCGCCTTTCTGTGGCTGGGTACGGGAGACGGAAATACGCCGGCCCTTCACAATGCATCCTTCGCTATCAACGAATCCATTCTTCCCCTGGGGGTAACCATGGAAGCTGCCGCTGCCATGGAGGCCCTGGCGCGATGAAGTGATTCGGCGCTGATGGATAGAGCCATTTGAGCGAGAGCTTCTAGCTTCTAGCGGCTAGCTTTCAGGAAAGCTCTACAGCCTACGGCGCGAATGACTACGGAAACATCAGGTGGGAAGCGCCGCAGGCGGGTCAGTTTTTCTGGCTGCTAACAGCTAGAAGCTAGAAGCCCCGTGCGAGTGACTCCGCACGCAACCATGCTGACCACCAAGCTCCCGCATAAATGACTCTATCCACCAGCGCCGTTCCCACAGCGCAACGCAATAATCCGAATCCGGCTTCCCGCCTTCCGGGCGGGAATTCCCATAGAATAACCATCACGAGGTATATCATGAAAAGCTTACTGAACCATTCCTTTCTGACCATGACCGACTATACACCGGAAGAATTTGCCTATTATCTGGATCTTGCCGAAAAGCTGAAACAGGACAAGAAATCCGGAAAAGAAATCAAGACCCTGACCGGCAAAAACTTTGCCCTCATCTTTGAAAAGGACTCCACCCGTACCCGCTGCGCCTTCGAAGTGGCTGCCCGGGACCAGGGCGCCTTTACCACCTATCTGGGACCTACGGGGAGCCAGATCGGCAAGAAAGAATCCATCGCCGATACCGCAAGGGTCCTGGGGTCCATGTTCGATGCCATCGAATTCCGGGGATTCGCCCAAAGCGCCGTGGAAGAGCTCTCCGCCAAGGCCGGCGTGCCCGTATGGAACGGTCTCACCGATTATGACCATCCTACCCAGACTTTGGCCAACTTCCTCACACTGAAGGAACATTTCAAAAAGCCTTTGAACCAGCTGTCTTTTGCTTATGTAGGCCATGGCCAGTCCAATATGGCCCACGCCCTCATGGCCGGCGCCGCCCTGTCCGGCATGGATTTCCGGATTATCGGACCGAAGCAGTTCTTCCCGGAAGATGATTTCACCGCCAAATGCAAGAAGATTGCGGAAAAGACGGGAGCCACCTTCACCTTCACCGATGACCCGGTGGAAGGGGTGAAGGGGCTCGATGTCATTTACACCGGTGTCTGGGTCACCATGGGAGATCCCTACGAATTATGGGGCGAACGGATCAAGCTTTTCCTGCCCTACCGCATCACCATGGATATGATTAAAAATACGGGAAATCCGGACACCGTATTCTGCCACTGCCTCCCTTCTTTCCATAACACGGAAACGAAAGTGGGGAAAGATATTTACGAACGGTTTGGCCTTGATGGCATCGAAGTGACGGATGATGTATTTGAAGCCCCCTGCTCCCTGGCCTTCCAGGAAGCAGCGAACCGGCTTCCCACCATCAAAGCGGTCATGGTAGCCACCTTCGGTGACTATCCCTTAGATTGAAAATGGAAGGAGAGACCTCATATGTCTACAGCACTGCCGAAAGTTTTCATTGTTGGTGAATCCGGTACCACCGGCCTTCGTCTCCATGACCGTCTTTCCTCCCGCAAAGATATAGAACTCCTTTCCCTTCCCGAAGAGAAGAGAAAAGATATCCCCACCATCAAAGCATTTGCAGAAAAGGCGGATCTCATGTTCCTCTGCCTTCCCGATGCGGCGTCCAAAGAAATCGTGGAGGCCGTGAAGGATACGGACATCCGGATTCTCGATACCTCCACCGCCCACCGCACCGCCGACGACTGGGTTTACGGATTTCCTGAACTTTCTGAAACCCAGAAGAAAGCCATCGCCTCCGCAAAGAAAGTAGCGGTCCCCGGCTGCCATGCCAGCGGCGTCATTTCCATCCTTTATCCCCTGGTCCACGCAGGGATTCTCCCCATCAACTACCCCCTCCACTGCTTCTCCCTCACCGGTTACAGCGGCGGCGGCAAGAAGATGATCAGCCAATATGAAAAGGGCGGAGACAGCGCCCTCCTCGCTCCCCGGCAGTATGGCCTTTCCCAAAACCACAAGCACCTGCCGGAAATCATGAAGGTCTGCAAGCTCTGCGAGACTCCCCTCTTTTCCCCCATTGTAGATAACTACTACGAAGGCATGGAAGTCACCATCGGCTTCCACACCCACTTCCTCCAGCTCCCCTGCGGGCTCCCCGGCGATATCGATACCGATGATTTCCACATGATCTATGAAAAGCACTATAAAGGGTCCAAGCTCATCCAGGTGAGCCCCCTGTCCCTTACGGAAACGAACGGCCTCTTCCTTGCGGCTAATGAAAATGCAGGAAAAGACAGCATGACCCTCTATATCGCAGGAAACGATGAACGGGTACTGGTGATTTCTTCCTTCGACAACCTGGGCAAAGGCGCGTCCGGCGCCGCCATCCAGTGCATGAACCTTATGCTGGGCCTGCCGGAAGAAACGGGATTGGTACTGTAATGGGCTTCGCCTGGGCTTAGGGAAGGAAAATATATAATTCGCGGCGCTTTAATTCTTTGCGCACCGCACCTCCAGCCTTGCCATCAGGCAGAGCCATGCCACGCATAGCCCCGGCCAAAGGCCGCTGCCCTTTCCCCATACAAGGAGGTAACTTATGAACGCATCCAATGCGGTACGGGCCGAGATACTGACACAGGCCGTACCTTACATCAAAGAATATACAGGTAAATACGTAGTCGCCAAGTACGGCGGAAATGCCATGACCGATCCGGCCCTGAAAAAGTCGGTAATGCAGGATATCCTCCTGCTCTCCCTGGTGGGGGTGAAGGTCATCCTCGTCCATGGCGGGGGACCGGAAATCAGCGCCATGCTGAAACGGCTCTCCATAGAATCCCATTTTGAAAACGGTCTCCGTGTCACCGATGATGCCACCATGGAAGTGGTGCAGATGGTACTGGCAGGCAAGGTCAATAAAAGCCTGGCCGCCGACCTCACCGCTCTGGGCGGCAAGGCCGTAGGCCTCTGCGGTATCGACGGCGGCCTCATCAAAGTCCATAAAAAAGACGAAAAACTGGGGCAGGTCGGAGAAATCGACAGCATCAACAAAAAAATTCTGGATGACCTCCTGGACGGCGGTTTTATCCCCGTCATTTCCTCCATCGGCATTGATGAGGAAGGGAATGCCTATAATATCAATGCCGACACAGCGGCCGCCAAAATTGCCGCAGCCATCCATGCGGAATCCATGGTGGTCATGAGCAATATCAACGGGGTCCTCAAGAATAAGGAAGATCCGGATTCTCTCATCAAAAAAATCACCCTCCCCGATGCGGAGGCCCTGAAACAGGATGGCACCATCGCCGGCGGCATGATCCCCAAAGTGGACTGCTGCACCAATGCCGTGAAAGAGGGAGTCAAAAAGGTTTTCATTATTAACGGAGAAATTCCCCACGCCATCCTCATCGAGCTTCTCACCGACGAAGGCCTGGGAACCATGTTTACGAAGTAATGCAGCCGATTGCAGGTGACTGTTGATTTTCGACGCGAAGGGATAGAGACACTGGCATGGGGCTTCCCGCTGTTAGCAACCAGGAACGCCGGTCCGCCTGCGGCGCTGCCCATCTGATACTCCCGCCAGTCATTCATGCCGCAGGCTGTAGTGCTTTCCTGGAAGTCAGGAGACAGAAGCCCTCACGCGTTTGACTCTACCCACCAGCCCAACGCAATCGTCCGATTTTCTCAAAGGAGCCAATCTATGAATACAGAAGAAAAAGATGCAGCCTATATTGCCCATACCTATTCCAGATACCCCGTGTGCTTTGTCAAAGGGAAAGGATCCCACCTGACCGATGAAAAGGGGAAAGATTACATCGATATGGGAAGCGGTATCGGCGTCGATATTTTCGGTATTGCCGATGAACAGTGGATGGATGCCGTCACGAAGCAGCTCCATACCCTGAACCATGTTTCCAACCTGTTCTACACAAAGCCCATGGCGGACCTGGCCGAAATGATCTGCCAGAAAACGGGGATGGAAAAGGTCTTCTTCTCCAACTCCGGCGCCGAGGCCAATGAATGTGCCATCAAGGGAGCCCGGAAATATTCCATCAACAAATACAATAAGGACAGAAATGTCATTGTCACCCTGATCAACGGATTCCATGGCCGTACCATTACTACCCTCGCCGCCACGGGGCAGGATATTTTTCACAAGGATTTCTATCCCTTCACCGAAGGATTCCTTTACACCCCGGCCAATGACCTTCCGGCATTCATTAAGCTCTGCGAGGAAAATCCGAATATCTGCGCCGTCATGGTAGAGCCCATCCAGGGGGAAGGCGGCGTGCATCCCCTGACGAAGGAATTTTTCGAAGGCATCGGCCAATATGCCAAAGACCATGATATCCTCCTCATTGTGGATGAAGTACAGACAGGAAACGGCCGTACCGGCAAGCTCTACGGCTACATGAATTACGATGTGGAGCCGGATATCGTTTCCACGGCCAAGGGAATCGGCGGCGGTCTTCCCCTGGGCGCCACTTTCTTTAACCATAAAACTGCCGGCGTCTATACCCCCGGTACCCACGGCTCCACCTTCGGCGGCAACCCCATTGCCTGCGCCGGCGCCCTGTCCATTCTTTCCCGCATCGATGATGATCTTCTCCAGGATGTGAAAGAAAAGGGAGCGTATATTAAAAAGGAACTGGCCGGTGCCAAAGGGGTAAAATCGGTGGCCGGCATGGGTCTCATGTGGGGCATTGAACCGGAAAAGGATGTAAATACCATTGTCCCCAAGCTTCTGGAAAAGGGAGTGGTGGTGCTGACGGCCAAAGAAAAAATCCGTCTCCTCCCTGCCCTGAACATTCCCTGGGAAGACCTGGAAAAAGCGGTATCCATCATGAAAGAGGTACTGGCGGAATAACAAAGCCAATTGCGGTTTGACGAGATGTTGGGGCGACGCTGGTGGATAGAGTCATTCGTGCGGAGCTTCTAGCTGTTAGCTGCTAGCTTCTAGGAAAGCTGGCCAGCCTACGGCACGAATGACTGACGGGAATACCGGGTGGAAGCGCCGCAGGCGGATCATCCTTCCTAGCTGCTAGCCGCTAACAGCTAGGAGCTCCATGCGAGTGACTCTATCCGCAAGCATGCCAACCGCCAAGCCCCAGCAGCTCGACAAGCTGAAATATTCCACACTCCTGAAAAACCATCTTGACGACACCCCCTTTCCGGTGATATAGTATTTCCAACTTCATAAGGCAGTGAAGAGAAGAGTAGGCGGGAAAGAAAGTCAAAGAGAGCCCCGGGTGGTGAAAAGGGGTACCGGACGTCCTTCTGAAGATGGCCTCTGAGCCTTTCTGCTGAATAGTCAGGCAGGACGGGAATTCCCGTTACAGAAGAGAAGTATCAAGGCATGGCCGGCGTACTTCATAAGGCTTTTCCGGTGACGGAAAGGCGAACCTGGGTGGTACCGCGAAATCAATCCTTCGTCCCAAATGGGATGGAGGATTTTTTATTGATTAAAACACAGGAGGAGTATTATGAATTACAAGAAGACACTGATCGCATCCATCGCAGCTCTCGCTGCCGTTTCCTTTATCGCCGGCTGTGGAGACCAGAAAGCAGCAGCTCCGGCCAAGTCCGCTTCTTCCGATAAAGCGGTTACCATTAAAGTAGGCGTTTCCCCCGTTCCCCATGGTGAAATCCTGAATTCCGTCAAAGACCAGCTGGCCAAGGAAGGGGTCAATGTGGAAATCGTGGAATTCACGGACTATGTACAGCCAAACCTGGCCCTGAACGACAAGAGCCTGGATGCCAACTACTTCCAGCATAAGCCCTACCTCGATGAATTCTGCAAATCCCGGGGTCTCAACCTGAAATCCATTGGTACTGTTCATCTGGAACCGATGGGCGTATACTCCTCCAAGATTAAAGATATCAAAGACCTTCCTGACGGCGCCCATGTAGCCATCCCGAATGACCCCACCAACGGCGGCCGGGCCCTTCTGGTTCTCCAGTCCGCAGGACTCATCAAACTCCGTGACGGTGCCCCCATTACCGCTACTCCCCAGGACATTGCTGAAAACCCGAAGAACCTGCAGTTCTCCGAACTGGAAGCGCCCCAGCTGCCCCGGTCCCTGGAAGATGCGGATATCGCTGTGATCAACATGAACTTCGCCCTGGAAGCGAAACTGGATCCGAAGAGCGCCATTTACACAGAAAGCTCCGACTCCCCCTATGCCAATATCGTAGCCGTACGGGCGGGGGATGAAAACCGTCCGGAACTGCAGAAGCTCATGAAAGCCCTGAACAGCCAGGAAGCCAAAGATTTCATTAACAAGAAATACAACGGCGCCATCAAAGCTACATTCTGATAACCGGTGCCCGAAAAAGAGAGGAATCCTTTCGAGGATTCTTCTCTTTTTATATTAAATAAATATTTCTTCTATTAATATAATGGTTCCATGAGCTGGAGAATATTTTTGAATTAAATATTATAATAAATATTCCCTATCCCCTTGCATTTTTCCACCAATTTATATTACACTATGGATAATATTGAACAATTCGTACTGTAAGTGAATGGAGACTGCTATGGACCGTCGTCAGCAAAAGACAAGGGCTGCCATTTTTGATGCATTCAGCGCACTGCTGTCAGAAAAGCCCTATTCGAAAATTACCATCCAGGATATTATCGACCGCGCCAATATCGGAAGAAGCACATTCTACGCCCATTTCAAGGCCAAGGACAGCCTGTTGGAAGAGATGTGCGGAGAACTTTTTGACCACATCATCGAAGGGGTCATGAATGACAACATGCCCGATGATGGACATACGGCGCCGGGGGTACCGGATCCCGTTTTTGCCCACCTCCTGCAGCATATCGCCGCCAACACCAATCACATCCGGGATCTCCTGACTTCAGAAAGCAGCGATATTTTCCTCCGCTTTTTCAAGTCGAGCCTGAACCGCCTCATCGCTTCTTGTGTGCTGAAAGGGAGGACTCCTTCCTGCCGGGTGCCGGAGGAATTCCTGCTGAACCACATTTCCGGCAGTTTCGTGGAAATGGTGCAGTGGTGGGTACAGAGAAAAATGAAGGAAACCCCGGAAGAGCTGGACGCCTATTTCCGGGCCGTCATTGAGCCTTTATTATAAGGTATAAAAGAGTCATGGCCGGGGGCCATGGCTCTTTTATTTACGGTATGCTGATGGATAGAGTCACTTGCACAGGGCTTTCAGCTTCCAACGAGATATCCCCTACCAGTCATTCATGCCGCAGGCGGTAGAGCATTCCTGGCAGCTGGCAGCTAGAGCCTAGAGGCTAGAAGCCCTCACGCACTTGACTCTACCCGCAAGCGCCGAAAACCAACAGACCAAATCCCTAAACTCCCCTCTTTATTGTGTTCCTGATTTACGATATAATGATACAAATATATCAGATAGAGAGGAAACCACTTGACCCGCTCCGTGGAAAGAGGTATAGTTATCCTTAATTATCTGTTATGGAATTTTTTTACTCAAGGAGGAAATAATGGCAACCTATATTAATGAACCGGCACATACCTTTAACGAATATCTGCTCATTCCCGGATATTCCGATACGAACTGCATTCCTGCAAACGTATCCCTGAAAACACCACTGGTGAGATTCAAAAAGGGTGAAAAACCGGCTATTACATTAAATATCCCCATGGTTTCTGCTATCATGCAGGCCGTATCCGGTGAAAGACTGGCTGTAGAGCTGGCCCGGAACGGTGGTATTTCTTTCATCTACGGTTCCCAGACACCGGAAGAAGAAGCAGCTATGGTTGCCAGAGTCAAAGCACAGAAAGCAGGATTTGTTCCCAGCGATTCCAACCTTTCCCCAGAAAATACACTGGCCGACGTTCTCGCACTGAAAGCAAAAACCGGCCATTCCACCGTTGCCATTACCGATGACGGCACTGCCTCCGGCCGGCTGGTTGGTATCGTATCCAGCCGTGACTACCGCGTAAGCCGCATGGACAAATCGGAAAAAGTTAAAAATTTCATGACTCCCCTCGAAAAACTGGTAACCGCTAAATTCGGCATTACCCTGTCCGAAGCCAACGACATCATCTGGGACAACAAGATCAACTCCCTCCCTGTGCTCTATGAAGACGGCAAGCTCTATGGCTTCGTATTCCGCAAGGACTATGATTCCCACCAGGAAAACCCGAACGAAATGCTGGATGCCCAGAAGCGGTTCATCGTAGGTGCCGGCATTAACTCCCGGGACTACGAAGAACGGGTACCGAAGCTGGTAGATGCCGGAGCTGACGTACTCTGCATCGATTCCTCCGAAGGCTTCTCCGAATGGCAGAAAATCACCCTGGACTGGATCCATAAGAAATACAATGGCAAAGTCCGTGTAGGTGCCGGCAATGTAGTCGACAAAGACGGCTTTCTCTTCCTCGCCAAGGCAGGTGCTGACTTCGTAAAGGTCGGCATCGGCGGCGGTTCCATCTGCATCACCCGTGAAACAAAGGGTATCGGCCGCGGCCAGGCTACTGCCCTCATCGAAGTATGCCAGGCAAGAGATGAATATTACAAGGAAACCGGCATTTATGTACCGGTATGCTCCGATGGCGGTATCGTTTACGACCACCACATCACCCTGGCCCTGGCCATGGGCGCTGACTTCGTCATGCTGGGCCGTTACTTTGCCCGGTTCGATGAATCCCCGACACAGAAGAGAACTGTCGGCGGCACTGTGGTAAAGGAATACTGGGGTGAAGGTTCCAACCGTGCCCGGAACTGGGGCCGCTACGACCTGGACGGTTCCAAGAAACTGGCCTTCGAAGAAGGTGTTGACTCCTACGTTCCTTACGCCGGTCCACTGAAAGAAAACGTGGAAAAAACCTGCGCCAAGATCAAAGCCACCATGTGTAACTGCGGCGCCATCACCATTCCGGAACTGCAGAAGAAAGCCAAGCTGACCCTCGTATCCGCTACCTCCATCGTAGAAGGCGGCGCCCACGACGTCATCCGGAAAGAAAAAGACGGCTCCGACCGTTAATTGACCGACTGGTCCCATACAAAGGGGCCCGGAAAAATGAGAAATCATTTTTCCGGGCCCCTTTTGTGTGCCACTTCGTGGGTGGGCATGGACTATTTCAGTATATCGAGCTGTTGGGTTTGGCGCTGATGGATAGAGTCATTCGTGCGGAGACTTCTAGCTGTTAGCTCCTAGCTTCTAGGAAAGATCAACAGCCTACGGCACGAATGACTGACGGAAATACCGGGTGGAAGCGCCGCAGGCGGATCAGCCTTCCTAACAGCTAGCCGCTAGAAGCTAGAAGCTCCATGCGAGTGACTCTATCCGCAAGCATGCCAACCGCCAAACCCTAACAGCTCGATAAACCGCAATAGTCCATTCTTTTTGCGTCCTACTTTCCACTCTCCATTTTCAGGGAACTCCGATTATCGACAGGTCCCCTCTTTTCCGGTCGGAGCAGCAAGAACCGGGCCACCTGGCGGTAGAGGACAAGGAACAGCGCAATTTCCATGGGATAGCAGATGATATTCTTGATGAGCCTCCCCATGAAAATAGCGGACGCCGCCTTATCATAGTACAGGGTGAGCCACAGGGTGTTCAGTCCCAGGTGGATAAAAACCATGACGAGGAAAAAGGGTATGCACACATAAGGGAATGCCACCCTATGGCGGTAAAAGAACTTCCCGTAAATAAAGCCCGTAAGAAATCCGGAGAGAAGGAATCCCGGGAAAAATATACTGGTCCCCAGGCAGGCGGTACCGATGAAGTCCGACATAGCCGCCACCAGTCCTCCCTTCCAGGGCCCATAGAGGGCGCCGGCCAGGGCGATGGGAAGAAATCCGAATGTTACCCGGATAAAGGGCGTCTGTATAGCAAACACATAGGACAAAAGCACCGCCAGTCCCGTAAGGACACCAAGAACCACCATCTGTTTTCCGTTTATTTTCTGCATTCAAAAAGACCTCCTTTGCGTTGCCGCATGGGAAGTCCCATGCAGCAGCGGGATGCAGTACCGGCACCGCAAGCCTTTAGAGGCTTTTCGTCCGAATGGCAGCTCCCCGTCCACCCGGCACTTCACGCGCAGGTACTTACTCTGCTGGAATATGATTCGCCGCTTTACCGCGGCTCTTAATGTGACATAGTATAGCACGGTTGGAGAAAAAATACAACCGGTACCCGGCCAATTTCAGTATATCGTATGAACCACAAGTGATATTGTCTCAAGTAACCACAAATGAAAATGTCCCAGTCATGGTATAATCTCATCACAATCTTAACGCAAGTGATGGGAGGAATTTTTATCAGAAAGGTTGAATTAACGATGGACGAGCAGTTCAAATATGAAACAATCAAATCTCTTGTTAATCATCCAGATGGCAACAAGCTCGCAGCAGCTGTCCGGCTGGGGTGCACTGTCCGCACCGTGAACCGGTTAATCCTGCGCTATCGTCAGGAAGGTAAAGCAGCATTTGTCCACGGGAACAGGGGTAGACAGCCCGTAACAACACTTCCAGCCTCACTCAGAGAAAAAATTGTGGCCCTTTACCAGAATGAGTACTATGGCGCCAATTTTACCCACTTTACCGAACTTCTGGACAGACATGAGAATATCCATGTCTCCGTTTCCTCTGTAGCCTCCATTCTTGAGGCAGCCTTTATTCTCTCTCCTAAGGCTACACGGGCCAAAAGAAAACGGATCAGGAGAAAATTGGAAGCAATGAAAAGCAACACGAAATCCAAGAAAAAGCAGATGGAAATACAAGTCAATCTTGTGGCTGCTGAAGATGCCCACAGCCGGCGTCCACGGCATGCTTACTTTGGGGAACAGCTGCAGGGTGATGCCACTCCATATGAATGGGTTCCCGGGAAGATCTGGCATCTCCACCTCTTCATTGATGATGCCACTGGCATCGTGACTGGCGGCTATTTTGACACCCAGGAGACCCTGAACGGCTATTACCATGTCCTCTGGCAGACTCTCAAAGATTACGGAATCCCTGTGGAAATCTTCACGGATAAACGCACTGTGTTCATTTACAAACAAAAAGGATCCCCGTCCATCGACGAGGATACCTATACGCAGTTCGGTTACGCTTGCAGGCAACTGGGGATACACCTTGAGTCAAGCAGCGTACCACAGGCCAAAGGCCGGGTTGAGCGGCTCAATGAGACGCTGCAGTCGCGCCTGCCGATTGAGCTGAGACAGGCAGGCATCACGACTATTGCAGACGCCAATGAATTCCTCAAGTCCTACCTAAAAGAATTCAATGCGAAGTTTGCACTTCCTCCCAATAGTACCAAATCAGCTTTTGTGACGCAACCGTCAGATGAGAGGATCAACCTGATACTGGCTGTACTTACAGGCCGTACGGTAGACAGAGGCCACTGCATCCGTTTCCAGCGTCAGTACTATCGTATGCTTGATTCAGAAGGCCATCAGGTGCATTATGCCAGCGGAACCAAAGTACTAGTCATACGGGCTTTCAACGGCGAACTCTACTGCAGTGTTAACGATACCAGTATCTACGCGCTGGAAGCCATCCCTTTGCGCCAGAAGAAATCTCCTGAGCTTGATGCTGACTATACCAAACCAAAGCCTCAGAAACACTGGATTCCACCGATGAGTCACCCATGGAAGCAGGCATCTTTCCGTCATTACGTCCTTACAAGACCGCATCATTCCAGACAAGATCCAGAAGAACTTGCATCGCGTAACATATTTTAGTAACATACTGGCCTAACCACTCAAAATAGCCCCACTATTGCGGGGCTATTAAATGACAATTCTCGGGACATTTTCAAAAATGCTTGACACCGGTACCCGGCCAATTTCAGTATATCGAGCTGTTGGGTTTGGCGCTGATGGATAGAGTCATTCGTGCGGAGGCTTCTAGCTGTTAGCTCCTAGCTTCTAGGAAAGATCAACAGCCTACGGCACGAATGACTGACGGAAATACCGGGTGGAAGCGCCGCAGGCGGATCAGCCTTCCTAACAGCTAGCCGCTAGAAGCTAGAAGCTCCATGCGAGTGACTCTATCCGCAAGCATGCCAACCGCCAAACCCCAACAGCTCGATAAACCGCAATTTGACAGGCTGCCCCATTTTCCCCACTAAAAAATCCCCGGACGGGGATTTTTTTAGTGATTCTATCAGTACAGCTTTGCGCCGGCCGGGATGTGGCGGTCTACCATGAGGAGGTGAAGCTTTTCTTCTCCCTCTTCGTGATGGACGGCGGAGAGCAGCATGCCGCAGGAGTCGATGCCCATCATCTTTCTTGGCGGAAGGTTTACGATGGCAATCAGCGTCTTGCCCACCAGTTCTTCCGGTTCATAGTACGCATGGATGCCGGAAAGGATGATGCGGTCTGTACCGGTACCATCGTCCAGGACGAACTTCAGGAGCTTCTTGCTCTTCGGAACGGCGGTGCATTCCTTCACTTTCACTGCGCGGAAGTCGGACTTGCTGAATGTATCGAAGTCCACATAGTCCTTGAACATCGGTTCAATTTCCACCTTGGAGAAATCGATGGGTTCGTTGTCCGCTTCTTTTGCCATTTCTTCTGCTTCCCGGGCGGTCTTCTTCTCCAGGGCCGTTTCCGGTTTCATGGCCGGGAACAGGAGTACGTCGCGGATGGAGGCAGAATTGGTCATGAGCATGAAGAGACGGTCAAGACCGATACCGAGGCCGCCTGTAGGAGGCATGCCGTATTCCAGGGCGGTCAGGAAGTCCTCGTCAATGGGATGGGCTTCATCGTCCCCGTGTTTTCTTTCTTCCACCTGCAGTTCAAACCGTTTTCTCTGGTCAATGGGGTCGTTCAATTCGGAGAACCCATTTGCCAGTTCACGGCCGTAAATGTAGGATTCGAAGCGGATGGTGTATCTGGGATCCTTCGGGTCCAGCTTGGACAGCGGGGATACTTCAATCGGGTGTTTTGTGATGTGAACCGGCTGGATAAGGTGTTCTTCCACGTACGCATCGAAGCAGGCAGAGAGAATCTTTCCGAATCCGTCGAATTCACCGTATTCCACATGGAGCTTGTCGGCGATGGCCCTTGCTTCTTCGATGGTCTTGCAGGCATCAAAGTCTTCGCCGGTATACTTCTTCACCGCTTCTGCCATGGTGAGCCGCGGCCAGGGCGGAGTCACATCGATTTCCGTATCTTCGTAGGTGAATTTCATGGAGCCGTAGGAAGCCATGGCGCAGGCAGCCACGATCTGTTCTGTCTGGTCGATGACGTCTTCGATATCCCCATAGGCCTGGTATGTTTCGATGGCCGTGAACTCCGGATTATGCCGGGTATCCATGCCTTCATTCCGGAAGTTCCGGGTGATTTCGAAAATCCGTTCATAGCCGCCCACCAGGAGCCGTTTCAGGTACAGTTCCGGTGCAATACGGAGGTACATGGTCATGTCCAGAGCATTGAAATGGGTGGTAAAGGGCTTTGCATTGGCACCGCCGTAGAGGGGCTGGAGCACCGGTGTTTCCACTTCCAGGAAGTTGTGGTCTGTATACCATTTCCGGATGGCTGCCATCATGGCTGCTCTCTTCACGAAGGTTTCCCGAACTTCCGGATTCATAATGAGATCCAGGTACCGCTGGCGGTAACGCTGTTCCTTATCCGTAAGGCCATGCCATTTTTCCGGCAGCGGCCGGAGGGACTTGGACAGCATGGTGAAATGGAGCACCCGTACCGTCAGTTCGCCGGTGTGAGTAGTGAATACGGTACCTTCGATACCGAGGATATCGCCGATATCTACCAGTTTGAACAGGGCCCATTCCTTTTCCGGGAGTTCATCCCGTTTGAAATAGACCTGGATATCGCCGCTCTGGTCACGGAGCACACAGAAAGCGGTTTTGCCCTGGCCCCGGCGGATCATGATGCGGCCGGCAATGCGGACGTGGGTTTCATTCTTTTCCAGTTCTTCTGCATCCCTGCGGATATCAGCCGCATGGTGGTCCCAGTTGAACTTCTGCCCATAGGGTTCTACACCCAGGGCACGGATTTTATCCAATTTCTGACGACGAACGAGCATCTGGTCATTCAGTTTCGGACCGTTCTGCTGTTTCTTATTTTCTGCCATTCATTAACCTCATTTCTTCCGATGCAATCAGTCTTCAATGCTGATGACTTTATACTTCAGCACACCATTCGGTGCTTCTGCTTCCACGATATCTCCTGCCTTGGCTCCCATGAGAGCACGGCCCACCGGAGATTCATTGGAAATCCGGCCTTCGAAGGGGTTGGATTCCGTGGAGCCCACGATGGTTACCTTTTCCTGCAGGTGTTCTTCCATATCTTCGATAAGAACGGTGGAACCTACATCCACGCGGCCCTTGGCTGCCTTTTCAATGACCTGGGCAGTGCGGATCTGCTGTTCCAGCTGGAGGATGCGGCCTTCCAGGAAGGCCTGGGCATTCTTTGCTTCATCGTATTCGGAGTTTTCGGAAAGGTCGCCCATTGCGATGGCGGCTTTCAGACGCTGGGCAATTTCTGCACGTTTTGTGGAACGGAGTTCATCCAGTTCCTTTTTCATTTTTTCCAGGCCCTCTTTGGTGACCAGGGTACGCTGCACTTCTGCCATGACAATCTTCCTCTTTTCTTTAAATATACTTCTTATATTACCTTATATAGCGATTTCCTAAACAGGGCATATTTCATAGTATATAGCAAATGCGCGGCTCCAGTCAAACGGAATTGGGAAAAGAAGCATGGTGGCTATTGCGGTTTGTCGAGCTGATGAGGGGGCTGATGGATAGAGTCATTCGTGCGGGGGCTTCTAGCTTCTAGCCGCTAGCTTCCAGGAAGGCTCTACAGCCTACGGCACGAATGACTGGCGGAAATACCGGATGGGAAGCGCCGCAGGCTGGCCAGCTTTCCTAGCAGCTAGAAGCTAAAAGCTAGCAGCCCCGTGCCCAGTGACTCCGTCCGTTAGCATGCTTACCGCCAAATCTCAACAGCTCGCAATACTGAAATTGGCAGTGCTCCATTTCTTATTATAAGGAAAATATAATAGGCCGTTATTAATTTATTCTATATCATCATTTAAGCTTTACCTGTTTTTGACATAATCTGCCGGTTTTCTGATATGGCGAACCCCTATCGCCACCGGTTTCAACAAAACATTCATGATGTTTGGATATTTTACAATCCGGTGACAGAAGAGCCGGGTTATTTTTACAATGTTGTTACCTTGATTTTACTCGATAAAATCTGACAAAATTGCCTGTTCCGATGGGACGATGCTATAGTAAAGACAATGTTTTTCAGATTGAAAATTTTTATAAAATTTCCGTCTGTCCTCTATTGGTTCCCGGCCTTCGGGCCCCTGTTCTTTCAAAGGAGAAACTCATGAAAAAGCTGACTGTACTTTCTGCTGCCCTTCTGATTGCCTGCGACGCATCCGCCATGGCTGCCAACCCGTTTTCTGACGTAAGCCCCGATGACTGGGCTTACCTGGCTGTATCTGACCTGTCTTCCCAGGGTGTGGTGGAAGGCTACCCCGATGGCACCTTCAAAGGGGAGCGGAACATGACCCGCTACGAACTGGCCCAGATCATTGCCCGGCTCATGGCCAAAGAAGACCAGCTGAATGCAGACCAGAAGGCCACCTTGGACAAACTGGCCGGTGAATACGCCGATGAGCTTGCCAATCTCGGAGTCCGGGTATCCAACCTGGAAAAGAAGGTGGGGAATACTTACTGGTCCGGCGATGCCCGTATGCGGTACCTGAGCGATGCCACCATGGATTCGAAGACCGGTGTCAAAAAAGGAGATGTCTGGGATGGCCGTATCCGCCTCAACGTAAAGGGGAAAGTCAATAAAGATACCTACGTAAAGGGCCGTTTCCTGACCAACATGTACTTCAAAAATGGCAAATCCGACGATGGAGAGACCTCCATGGACCAGTTATTTGTGAATCATAAATTCGGCGATTTCCAGGTCCGCCTGGGCCGCCAGCCCATTGTTATCGGCAACCAGAAAGGCTGGCTCTACGGAAAGGCCATCGGCTATGACGGTGCCCAGCTTTCCTACGGTAAAAATGACTGGGACGCTGCAGTAAAATACGGCCAGTTCAACGGCGGCTGGAATAAAGTCAAAGGCAAATCGCCCATAGAAGGGGCTGACTTCTTTGCAGCCGCTGCAGGCTACCATTCTAAATCCTTCAAGGCCAATGTGGAATACCTGAAATTCCAGAGTAAGACAGACGGCATTGATAATCCTTCCATCATTGGCGGTGGCATCGATATCCCCTTTGCTGAAAAATGGAACCTCTTCGGCGATTACTATAAGAATACCAATGCAAAAACCGACTATGACACCGGATGGAATGCAGGTCTTTCCTACGGGAAACTGAACAAGAAGCATCCGGGCTCCTTCGACCTGTCCCTCGCTTACTTCGATGTAGACCGGGAAGTATACTTCGGCGGCACCATTCTCCAGACGAACTACCTGAATAACCTGGCCGATTCCTTTGGCAGCAAAGCGGAGAAAAAGGGCAGCCGGTACCAGACTGACAACCTCCGGTTCTGGAACCTGGAAGGGGACGTGGCTCTTCTGAAGAACGTATACCTCCACGGGGAATATGCCTTTGCCGGTAAAGCAAAACACGGTGAGGATCCCGATGATGGCTGGACCCTTTCCCTGAACTATAACTTCTAAGGAGAACTGAAAAAGCAGCAAAAGCACCGCAGCCGCCGAAAACTTGTGAAGACTTCCCCGCTGCGGCACTGCTGTTTTTTTGAAACTATTCTATGCAGATTACCTTACAGAATATCAGCAAACAATTCAATGGAAAACCGGTGATCCACAATATATCCATGGTCATCAGGGACCACAGCTTTACCACCCTTCTGGGGCCTTCAGGATGTGGGAAAACCACGCTGCTCCGTATGATTTCCGGTCTGGAAACGCCGGACCAGGGTGAAATTACCCTTGGAAATACCTGCGTTTTCTCAGATAAGCACCATATTTCCGTGCCGCCGGAAAAGCGGGGGCTTTCCTACGTATTCCAGGATTTCGCCCTGTGGCCCCACATGACGGTACAGGAGAATGTATCCTTCGGACTGAAAGCCACCGGGAAAACGGACCACCTGGAGGACGATACGGCGGAGGCTCTCCGGGCCGTGAAGCTGGAGGGTCTGGAAAACCGCTATCCCCACGAGCTCTCCGGAGGCCAGCAGCAGCGGGTAGCCCTGGCCAGGACCATTGCGCCCCATCCGGACTGCATCCTCTTCGATGAGCCCCTCTCTGCCCTGGATGCGCTGCTCCGTATCCGCATGAGGAGTGAAATACGAAATCTCGTAACCCGCCTCGGCATTACCGCCGTCTTCGTCACCCATGACCAGGAAGAAGCCATGAGCATGAGTGATGAAATCGCCGTGATCCATGAAGGACGGATAGAGCAGCAGGGCGTGCCGGAATGCCTCTATTTCCATCCGGCCACTTCCTTTATTGCCCATTTCATCGGCTCTTCCAACTGGATCGACCCAAAGCACCTGTTCCGCCCGGAAAAGGCCCACACCACGCCCCGGGATGGATGCCGGCCATTTACAGCCCGGGTGGATGCCGTCCGGTTCCTCGGCCACTCCTATGAACTGTTTCTTACCCACGGAAACGAGAAATGGATTTACTGGTCCCCCCGCCCGATTCCCAAAGACACCCTCATGAGCCTTTACGTCCTTGACAAGGACATCATTACTATTAAATAAGGAGAAAATCATGACAAAAATGAAGAAACTTGCTATTCTTGCTGCTGCCTGCTGCCTTGCCCTCAGCATTTCCGCCTGTGGGACAAAGACCGGCGGCGCTTCCAAAGCCGCTTCCAGCGCTGCGGCGGGAGGCGATAAGAAAGTAACCGTCTACATGCCTTCCCCTGCCGGCCTCTCCCAGAAGCTGGCAAAGGGATTTGAGAAAAAGACCGGCATAAAAGTAGAAGTCTTCCAGGGTACCACCGGTGAGATTCTGGCCCGTCTGGAAGCGGAGAAAAACAACCAGGCCGCCGATGTGGTTGTACTGGCTTCCTGGTCCGACGGCCTGTCCCTGAAAGGAAAGAACGTACTGGTTCCCTATAAACCGAAGGGTGCCGATAAGATGGTCAAGGACTTCGTGGATAAGGACAACGAACTCTGGGGATACAGCGCTTCGGCGGTCGGCGTCATTTACAACAAAAATGTATATCCGGAACTCCACGCAGACTGGAACGAACTCGCAGACCCCGCCTATAAAGACAACCTGGCCATTCCGGATCCCCAGAAATCGGGGGCCTGCAAAGATTTCCTGGCAGGATATGTCAATAAATACGGCTGGGATGCCCTGGAAGGCATGGCTAAGAACGGCATGACCGTGCCCGGCGCCAATAAAGCGGCAGTAGAAGCGGTAACCACCGGAGAAAAGGGAATTCTCGTGGCCGGCGTGGACTACAATGCTTACACCGCCATCAAGAAAGGGGAACCTCTGGCTATTTACTATCCGAAGAGCGGTACCATCGTGAACCCACGGCCTGCCATGATCATGAAGAATGCGCCCCATGAAGAAAACGCCAAACAGTTCATGGACTACCTCCTGTCCGATGAGGCCCAGCAGCTGGTGGCCGACGCCTACCTGATTCCGGGACGGAGTGACGTCGAAGCCAAGGGTACCCCACTCTCCAAGATCCCACAGATTAAACCGGAATGGGACAAAATGATGGCTATTGCTTCCGACACTGCCGCCAAACTGAATGCTCTCTGCGGAAAATAAAGAGGTCCTTCCATGAACGGACGGAAACACATTTCCCTTCCCCTTCTGCTCCTTGGCGCCTGTCTTGTGTTCCTGGTCATCGCTCCCCTGGCCACGGTGTTTGTCAAAGCCCTCATCATTAATGACCACCTGGATTTCTCCTTTGCCGCCGCTGCCCTGTCGGAGCCCCAGAATGCCAGGATGATCCGAAATTCCCTTCTTCTGGGGCTGGCAGTGGTCATCCTGTCATCCCTCATTTCCATCCCCCTGGCCTATCTCTTTTCCCGGACCCGGCTGGGGCGGCACAAGATTTTTGACCTTCTCTTTCTGGTACCCTTCATGACACCCCCCTACATCGCGTCCATGGGGTGGATTCTCTTCATGCAGAAACGGGGGCTCTTCTCCCAGCTTGTCCCTGCTTTTCCAAACGGCATCCCCCTGTTTTTCACCTTCGGGGGACTGGTACTGGTCATGAGTCTCCATATTTTTCCCTTCATGATGGTGCTCATGAAGAATGCCATGCTCCACATCCCTTCCTCCCTGGAAGAGGCCGCTGCCATTTCCGGTGCCGGCTACGGCCGGCGGCTCCGGAAAATCTTCTTTCCCCTCCTCACAGGAAACTACGTCATCGGTGCCCTTCTGGTCTTCGTGAAAACCCTGTCGGAATACGGTACTCCTTACACCCTGGGGCGTCGCATCGGCTTTGACGTCTTCACCACGGATATCCACCGCTATGCCGCCGTGGCACCCATTGACTTCGGAAAAGCGGCGGTGCTGGCGTCGGTGCTCGTCACCATCTGTATGGTACTGTGGCTGGTGCAGAACTACATCACCATTCACCACAGCTATGATCTCATCAGCGGCAAGGGCAGCCGTATGAAGATTCACCAGCTCTCCCTTCCCGGTGAAGTGCTGGCCACTCTCTATATCGGCCTCGTACTGGTGTTTCTATCGGGATCCCTTATTTTTCCGTCATTTCCACCTCCCTTATCCGGCTCCGGGGCTTTGGGCTAGCGGCAGGAAACTTTACCTTCCACCATTACGTGGAACTTTTCACGGACAGTGAAACTGCCCTCCCCGCCATAGGAAACAGTTTTCTCCTGGGCCTTCTGTCCGCCACCATCTGCGCCCTGCTGGGAACAATCATCGTCCTTACCATCCGTTCCAACCGGTCCCGGTCCGGAAAAGTGCTGGAAGCCATGAGCCTGCTGCCGGAAATGCTTCCGGGCATCGTACTGGTCATCGGCCTCATGCTCTTCTGGAATGACATCTATGATATCCTGCCCCTGTACAACACCATGGGCATCATGGTTATCACCTACACAGCCCTCTTTCTCCCCTATACGGTACAGTATGTGACCTCCGCCTCCACCCAGCTCAGCGAAAGCCTGCTGGAAGCAGGACGGGTATTTGGCGGATCCCGGTACTACATTTTCCGCCACATCACCTGTCCCCTCATTGCCCGGGGCATGGCGGCGGGCTGGATGATGACATTCATCATTGCCATCCGGGAACTGGTGGCCCCAAGTCTCATTGCCCCACCGGATACTCTTGTTATCTCTACATATATAATGAGAGAATTCGAACAGGGCAGTGTATCCCTGGGCATGTCCATGGCGGTGCTCTGCATCCTCCTCACTACCCTCTCCCTGACGGCGGTCAAACTGCTGACGAGAAAGCTGAAGTGAAAAAGAGCGGACTATTGCGTTTTGACGAGCTATTGGGATTTGGCGGTTGGCATGCTTGCGGATAGAGTCATTCGTGCGGAGCTTCTAGCTGTTAGCTGCTAGCTTCTAGGAAAGCTGGCCAGCCTACGGCACGAATGACTGACGGGAATACCGAGTGGAAGCGCCGCAGGCGGATCAGCCTTCCTAGTTGCTAGCCGCTAGAAGCCAGAAGCTCCATGCGAGTGACTCTATCCACCAGCGTCGCCCCATTAGCTCGACAAACTGAAATTGGCCTGTATTCACCCCGCTGGTGCCTGCCAGGGACTTATAAAATTATTCTCTAAGAACCACAAGAAAATATATTATTCTCATTTATTCTTTCATTTTCTCATTTCTCTAAAGAAATTTTGCCATTTGGGGGAATCTGGGACTTTTTCAGACCATTTTGGGTGGTACGGGGGCAAACCGTTTTTACCGGGTTTTTACATTTTTGCATATTTTTACTGCATATCTGTTTATTTATACATCTTATTCATATCCGAAATTCAGGGGCAGACCCCGGAAGCGCCATGGTATGGGCATTCCGGGGTTTTGCTATTTCTTCCCATAAATTATCACAATACATTTTGATTTATCATTCCAATCCATACCAATCCATGATGGCTCCCATTTTTTACATTTTTCCTCCATTTTCCTTCAAAGTTCTCAAAAGTCCATGGTACTTCAGCGAAAAAAATTTACAATTTTCTTTTGGAAAAAGTCTTGTCATCTGTTTTCATTTATGGTATATTGCAGTAAATAAAAATTCATCGCGCCCTGCCCCGTGTGCAGTTGAGCAGCGAACCGTTATAGAATAACGGATGGTTTTCTTTATGCCCTGTTTCTTTCACCTTTATTGAAAGCAAATGGGGTTCATGCATGCCTTGAAGCAATTCAGGACCTGCCTATCCGGTCAAACCGGGACAATATTTTTCCCCCGTCGCAGCACGTATGCGAATTGGATCGAGAAAGAAGGGAACAACCTTGTCTAAAAGCAAAAAAATGGGAGTGGTACAGCTCACAACAGTCACCGCCATCAACATGATGGGTTCCGGCATTATTCTTCTTCCGGCCACACTGGCGGAAATCGGAACAATTTCAATTTTGGCGTGGATTCTTGCCTCCATCGGTGCCACCATCCTGGCCTATGCCTTTGCCCGCTGCGGCATGCATACCAGCAAGGTAGGCGGCATGGGCGGCTACGCAGAGTACCGTTTCGGACGGGCCGGCAATTTCCTGTCCAACTTCTGCTACACCATTTCGCTGATCATTGCGAACGCAGCCATTGCCAGCGGTGTAGTCAGCTACGCAACCTATGTTTTCGGCCTCACCCTTTCCCCGGTGGAAGTCTGCATGGCAACCATTTCCGTTCTTCTTGTGGCAGCCACCATCAGCCTCGTGGGCCCGAAGAAATTCGGAAAATTCAGTTCCCTCGGCGTGTTCTGCGTCGTGGCTCCTGTGGTGGGCCTTCTCCTCTGCGGTTTCTTCTTCTTCGATACCAATATTTACCGGGAAGCATGGAACCCCGGAAATCTGCCCTTCTATGAAACCATGAAGGACTCCATTGCCGTCATCATCTGGGCTTTCCTTGGACTGGAAACGGCCTGCGCCAACTCCGATACCGTTGAAAACCCGGAAAGAAATGTGCCCATTGCCGTCCTGGCCGGTACACTCCTGGCCGGTGCCTGCTACACCACATCCACTGCCATTATCGGCGGCCTCGTTCCTTACCAGGAACTCATGAACTCCGGTGCCCCCTTCGGACTCGCCTATGCTACCATGTTCGGCGACAAAGCAGGATACATCGTTTCCTGCATGCTCGTATGCTCCTGCTTCGTATCTCTTACCGCATGGCAGTTCACAGTTTCCGAAGTAGCCCGCGAAGCCTCTTCCATCGGCCTCTTCCCGAAGTTCCTGTCCAAGGTAAACCGTTTCCGTTCTCCCTATGTAGCCATCGGTACCCTGGTAGCTATCCAGATCGTCATGACCCTTTCCACCATGAGCCCCACCCTGCTGAAGCAGTTCAATGTACTCATTAACCTGGCCGTCATGATCAACCTCATTCCTTACCTCCTGGCCATGGCTGCGGTGGCGGACCTGCAGAAAGCGGAAGGCATTCCCCATGACAAAGCACGGCTTGCTAACATGGCTGCCATTGTGGGCGGTGTATACAGCTGCTACGCCGTATACGGCTGTGGCTGGACGGTGATCATGGAAGGCGCTTTCGTAGCTGCCATGGGACTGGTGATTTACGCCATCGTCTCCTCGAAGCTCCGTTATGCCCCCTCTCCCCGGGTTTCTACTTACCCGCCGATTGATAAGAAATAATAATCAAAAACTCCCCGAGGAAAACCTTGGGGAGTTTTATTATGGGACAATGAACCAGACCCAATGACTATTTCAGTTTGTCGAGCTAATGGGGCGATGCTGATGGGTAGAGTCATTCGTGCGGAGCTTCTAGCTACTAGCCGCTAGCTTCTAGGAAAGCTGGCCAGCCTACGCACGAATGACTGACGGAAATACTGGGTGGAAGCGCCGCAGGCGAATCAGTCTTCCTAGCTGCTAGCCGCTAGAAGCTAGGAGCTTCATGCGAATGACTCTATCCGCAAGCATGCTAACCGCCAAACCCCAACAGCTCGTCAAACCGCAATTGGCAGGGCACCCATTTCCACCACTGCCACTTCTTGCAGCCCTTTCCCTTTTATGGTACAGTAAATCATATAAAACCGTTTCGGTTGTGGATTTTTTCAGAACTATCTGTTTTCGCCGCACAGTACAAGGGGTACTGTGCTTTTTCTTTTGGGAGGATTCATATTGTCAAAAGGAATCTATGCTTTCATTGTTTTTGCGGCGGGCGCCTGTTATGGGATTCTGTCCACCTTTGTAAAAATCGCCTATGCCTCGGGGCTGGATCTCACTGATGTGACCGGGGTGCAGTGCTTTTTCGGTATGATATTCCTTTGGGCCGGCGTATTGTTTTCCAAAAAGAAACGGCCCACCCCCTTCCACGTACTGTCTCTCCTGGCTGTTGGAATTCCGATGGCATTGACCACCATCTTTTATTACCGTTCCCTGGAGACCCTTTCTGCCTCCCTGGCGGTGGTCTTCCTGTTCCAGTCCATATGGATGGGGACTGTGGTGGAGGCAGTCCTTGCCCGCCATTTCCCCAGTCCCCTGAAATGCCTGTCCATTATCCTCTGCCTCGCCGGTACATTCCTGTCGGCCGGTTTTCTTGAAGGAGGCCAGCCCCTTTCCCTGTCCTCCGGCATGATATGGGGTCTCCTGGCCGCCCTTTCTTACACCGCCGTCATTACCGCCAGTTCCCTTTTGGGAGAAGGAATTCCTCCAGTCCTGAAGGGTGCCCTTATGGCTACCGGGGACACGGTTTTTACTTTTCTCATCCTGCCTCCTGTATTTATACTTACCCCCGCCCTGTGGCCCACGCTCCTTCCCTATGGTCTCCTTTTAGGACTCTTCGGCGTCGCCCTGCCGCCGTTCCTCCTTTCCTGGGGCATGCCCCACGTAGGTCCGGGACTGGGCAGTATCCTCGTGGCCTCCGAACTCCCTGTGGCCCTTGTGATGGCTCTCCTTGTGCTCGGAGAATCGGTGGCTCCCCTGCAGTGGGCCGGTATCGCCTGCATCCTCGGCGGAATCGTACTGGGAAACTGGTCGAAGTGAAAAGAAACCGTATGACAAATTGCGGTTTGACGAGCTGTTGGAGCGGTGCTGATGGATAGAGTCATTCGCGCGGGGGCTTCTAGCTACTAGCTTCTAGCAACTAGGAAAGCTCTACAGCCTACGGCACGAATGACTGGCGGAAATACCGGATGGGAAGCGCCGCAGGCTGGCCAGCTTTCCTGGCAGCTAGAAGCTAAAAGCTAGCAGCCCCGTGCCAGTGACTCTGTCCAACAGCATGCCAAACCGCTCGCTCTAACAGCTCACTGAAATTGGCACATCAGCTTAAAAAAAGCGGCAGTTCAAAACCTGCCGCTTTTTCTATGCTCCAAACATTTTCCGCTCGATTTCTTCCTTTGCCTTTCTCACGAAAGACAGCATTTCCTCATCCAAAGGATATCGGATGACGCAGCCCGGGGAAAGGATGACCTTCCGGCCCCCCGTTTTCTTCAGGGTCTCATAAATCTGGTATTCGATCTCATTTTTATGGTGCTCCGTAATATCCATCCGCTCCAGTCCTGCCATGATGCACTTTCCCGTCATGAGCTGGGCCTCTGCAATGTCCGGGAGCGACTCCCAGGCATGCCAGTTGAAAATCTGGACCGGATATTTCCGAAGGAGGGGAAACATAATATTTTTCCCGTGGCCGTGGAGCACATTACACCAGCCCGACGAAGCCGCCAGCACCGCCAGGTCATAGGGCATGCCGTACTCCCGGTAGAAGGACTCCTCCGTCAGGTTGTAGGAGGAAAGCTGGGTGGCAAAGAATATGCCGTCTGCCCCCAGTTCGATGACCCGCTGCACGAGTCCGCAGGTGGTTTCGGTGATGGCCTTCAAGGCCTGCTTCACTTTGTCCCCATGGCCCTGCCGGATGTGGTCCATCATGGAGGGGCACAGTTTATTGGCCGTGGTGAGCGGGGAAAAGACAGTAAAAATCACAGGGACCTCTCCCTTCGTCTTATCCAAGAGAAGCTTCAGGTATCTCTGCTCCCGGGCCAGGGCGCCCTCATTCACCGACACTGGCTCGATTTTCAGCCAGTCCTCCGGTTCCTTCACCGGCGTGTCCGTAATCTTTGCCACGCCGCCTTTGGGAATATCGGAGAAGTCGGTTTTAGCCCCAAAGTCTTCCACGCTGTACATACCGTTATTCATGGTTTTTAAAATATCTACGTCATATTTTTTATAGAAATCATAGGTATGTTCCGCATTTTTAACCGGATCCAGGTCAATCATGGGCAGGTGGGACCAGAGAGAATAGGGCACCCGGTCCACGGGGTCCCCCGCGATGGCCGCCTGTATCCGTTCTCTTTTTGTCATCTGCTGCGGTGCTTTTTTCTTCATGCTTACCTCCTTGGGATGATGGTTCATCAAATTGCGGTTTGTCGAGCTGATGGGTTTTGCATGCTGACGGGTAGAGTCACTCGCATGGAGCTCCTAGCTTCTAGCTGTTAGCTGCTAGGGAAGCCGGTCCGCCTGCGGCGCTTCTACCCGGTATTCCCGTCAGTCATTCATGCTGTAGGCTGGCCAGCTTTCCTAGGAGCTAGCAGCTAGAAGCTCCGCACAAATGACTCTACCCATCAGCGCCAAACCCAACAGCTCACTGAAATTGGCCGTATTCATCACTGTTCCATCAGTTTCCTGTACCCCTTCATAATACCATAGATATCGGCCAACGCCCAGCCGATAGGGATGGATAGCCAGATGCCTGTGACGCCGAAGAAGGGAATCGCCGACAGCACATAGGCCAGCACCACCCGGGTGCCCAGGGAGAGGATAGTAAGAATGACGCTCATCCCTGCCCGTTTGATGGCACGATAATAGCCGTAGAGCATGAAAAGGATACCGATCCCTATATAGCAGCTGCCCTCGATACGGAGGTAATGGCTGCCGATGGCAATGACCTCTTTTGCCGTATCCGGTACGAAGAATCCCATGAGCACCGGCGCCAGGATGGAAACGATGAGACTGGCGGCGATGGAAAAGGCAAGTACCATTTTCCCCGCCGTTATGACACCATCCCGGATCCGCTTTCTGTTTCCTGCCCCATAATTCTGGGCCACATAGGTGGAAAAGCCGTTGCCGAAATCCTGGAGCGGCGAATAGGCGATGGTATCGATTTTTACTCCTGCCGCAAAGGCTGCCATGACGGCGGTGCCGAAGCTGTTCACCAGCCCCTGTACCAAAAGAATTCCGAAGTTCATGATGGACTGCTGGAGACTCGTCAGGAGGGAGAGCTCTGACATATCCCGGAATATCTGCCTATCCCAGACCATTTCTTCAAGGGACAGACGGAAATCCTTCTTCACCAGAAAACAGTATCCGAAGATACCGAGACCTGAAGCGTACTGGGAAATCACGGTGGCCTGGGCTGCCCCTGCCACGCCCCAGCCAAAGTAAACCACAAAGAGAATATCCAATACCACGTTCATGAGAGAGGACAGAATCAGGAAGGCCAGCGGTGTCACGGAGTCCCCCACGGCCCGCAGGAGGGCGGCGCCGAAGTTATAGAGGAACACCGCCACAATCCCCGTAAAAATCCACCATACGTATTCCCTGAAGTAGGGAACCACATCTGCCGGAGTCTGCATGAAGGACACAATGGGATCCAGGAGCACATAGACCGCCCCATTCATGACCACCGTCAGAAGGCCGATGGACACGAAGGAGATAAATACGGACTGCCGCATCCTGGAGAAATTCTTCTTGCCAAAACACAGGGAAAAATACACACTGCTTCCCATGGAAAGGCCGATGAGAATGGATGTGAGGAATATCATAAGGGTATAGGCACTGCCCACAGCCGCCAGGGGCGCTTCTCCCAAGTACCGTCCCACAACGAGGGTATCCACGATGTTGTAAAGCTGCTGGAACACATTCCCCACCATCAGGGGCAGTGAAAAAATAAGAATCTTCCGAAAAATCGGCCCCGATGTAAAATCTATATCTCTCATGATTTCTCCCATTTTCTTCGTCCGGTGCGGACTGCAAGCTGCTTTTAGTATACACCATCCGCCGGTCCGCTTCTTCTCCCCTTTTCCAAGAGGGAACAATCCGGAGATAAGAGGAATTGCCGCTGTTTCCCATGAATTTCTGCAATAAAAAATCCGCCGGAATCATACGTTCCGACGGATTGAACTTATTAATGGATTATTTCATATTGGCTGCAGCCCAGTCAGCCTTGAAACGGGCAATACCGTTATCGGTGAGAGGATGTTTCATGGCATCCATGAGTACCTGGAACGGAACGGTAGCAATATCCGCACCGGCCAGGGCACACTGGGTAATGTGCTGGGGCTTACGGATAGATGCGGCGATGATCTTTGTTTCAATGCCGTGAAGTTCAAAGATTTCAGAAATGGTCTGAATCAGTTCGATGCCATCCCAGCCGATATCATCGATGCGTCCTACGAAGGGGCTCACGAAGGAAGCGCCGGCACGGGCAGCCAGGAGCGCCTGGTTCGCAGAGAATACGAGGGTCACATTGGTACGGATACCCAGTTTTTTGAGACCTTTAACGGCTTTCATACCTTCCGGAGTCATGGGGATCTTCACAACCACATGGGGGTCCAGGCCTGCCAGGACCTTCCCTTCTTCAATCATCCCTTCCGCATCATCAGCCAGCACTTCGGCGGAAATAGGGCCATCCACAATGGAAGCGATTTCCTTAATGGTGGAATGGAAATCCTTGCCTTCCTTTGCAATGAGGGATGGATTGGTAGTCACACCGGAAATAAATCCCATATCGTTGGCTTTACGAATGGCTTCTACATCAGCGGTATCAATAAATAATTCCATTTTCTTTTCTCCTTTACCTATTCGATATGTAATACATTTTCACACTAACCGCCGCTCCTGTCAATTGGAAAAGCGTAAAAAGGGGGTAAAAGAAATGTCCCGTCCCATGGCTGCGGGATGATCTGCCTGTTTCATGGGTTTCCCTGCAGGCCGGAGTATTTCTTCCCCAGTTTTTCCCTATGGCTATTAATAAAATTGTTCTATATATCGGGATAATGATTATGGGATTCTCATTTTCCCATTCACTTCCTCGATACTATCTATCAGTTCATAATTCCTTAAGGTCGTGAATTAATTCTATATATTTCTAAATTATAATGCATGAAATCTGTATTTTATTGATTATTAATAGACTAGAGTGTATAATTGAATAAAAGAATCTATCATTTCCATTGTATTGCAATCCAGGGGGATATCATGAAATTAACGCTCCTCGCTTTGAGCTATTTCCAGAAAACAGCTGAGCTCCAGCACCTGACCCGTGCTGCGGAAGCCCTTCATATTTCCCAGCCATCTCTTTCCCACACCATCAAAGTTCTGGAAACAGAACTGGGGGTCCCGCTTTTTTCCAGAAGCGGACGAAACATTGTACTCACCAGATATGGCGAAATCCTGCTCCGCCATACGAACCGCATCATGCAGGAACTTCATGGCGCCCAGAAAGAATTGGAAGATACGAAAGAAGCCCAGAAACTGACCGTCACCATTTCCCTTTTTGCCGCTTCCATGATTATCCCCGCCTTCCTCACCCGGTTCCGCCAGGAACATCCGGATATCCGCTTTGAAATCCTCCAGCAGCACAATAAACCGGGACAGCAGAACCAGAGCCACGTGGACCTCTTCCTGTCCTCCTCTATTAACCCCATAGAAAACGACCACTCCGTCACCCTGTTGAAAGAGGATATTATGCTGGCCATGCCGGATACGGACCCCCATGCCCGCAAATCTTCCGTGAACCTGGACGAATTTGAAAAGGCGGGATTCATTTCCCTGGAAGCCGGATCCAGCCTTCGGACTATCACCGACTTTTACTGCCGTATGGCAGGATTTGTCCCCCATGTGGTACTGGAAAGCGACAGTCCCATGACGGTTCGTGAATTTATCAGGGCAGGGCTCGGTGTATCCTTTGCTCCTAGGATTACCTGGCACGGCGTGGGCGGTGACCATGTGGCCCTCGTCCCCATCGCATCGCCAAACTGCCAGCGCTATATCAGCCTGTCCTGGAAAAAGGGAGAAAAGCTCTCACCTCCGGCAGAAATGCTGAAGAAATATATCATCGACAACTTCTCCGACTACGCCAGGGAATACGCCGGACTCCCACCGGAAAGATAATAAAGCCGCCCAAAGGGGAACCATGGATTCATGGTTCCCCTTTTTCATGCAGGCAACCCGGATATAGGCATTTGAAATCGTAAAATCCGGTTGCCCCAGGGGCCGCTATAGTTTATAGTAGTCCTGTAGAACATAAATTCAGTATGATACATACTCCAAAGGAGTCAACCATGCCAAGAAAATCGAAATTCGAAGAAGAAGACCTGTTTTCCACCTCCTCCCCTTCTCCCGACCTGAATAAGAAAGATTCCAAAAAGAATTTACCCCACGCCCCAGAAAAAAGCACCGCCCCCCTCCGGCCGGCGGAAGAAGCAGCTGCCCATGCATGGAAAGAAAAGATCTGGGAATTTGACCTGACCATGCCTTCCCAGGCCATGAAGGATGCCATGAAAGCATCCATGCTGCAGGAGGGATTCGGAAAAAGGGAAGCCAATAAGGTATTCAAAGGCCTGTTCTTTAAAGAAAAAGTGTGCAATACCAGGACCCAGGCCCTGGAGTACTTAGAGACCATCCCCACCTCCTATGGGGTGAAGTACAAAATCGGCATTGCCCCGTCTCCCCGCATGGTGTCCCTGGAAAAGCGGCTTCAGGAAAAAGAAGACCGGCTGAAATCATTCAGGAAAGAACAGAAGGAAAAGGATAAAAAGAAATTCAGCCTTCCCTTCATTACATGCCCCCACTGCCACTCCCGGGTGAACCGGGACTATATCCACCTGCCCCTCTGCCCGGTCTGCGGAAAGGACCTCCATCCCGATACCACCTTAAAGACCCTGGCCTCCCTGGAGGAAGCGGTAAAAGAGCTGAAGAAGCGGTACGAAGACACAGCCCGGAAATATAACAGCAAATTCACAGGCGGCGAGAAATGGATCATCCGCCTCGTCAATCCGCTGTATGAAGAAGATTGAGGGTATTGCCAATTTCAGTTTATCGAGCTGTTGGGTATGGCGATGATGGATAGCGTCATTCGTGCGGAGGCTTCTGGCTGCTAGCTCCTAGCTTCCAGGAAAGATTAACAGCCTACGGCATGAATGACTGACGGAAACAGATAGGAAGCGCCGCAGGCAGGTCAGCTTTCCTGGCAGCTAACAGCTAGAAGCTAGCAGCCCCGTGCCAGTGACTCTGTCCAACAGCATGCCAAACCACTCACTCTAACAGCTCGATAAACCACAATTGGATGAAGCGCCTTTTCTCAACGTCTATCAGTGGCGATCGAGTAGGAGGCGGGCATCGGCCCGCCGACCTCTCACACCACCGTACGTACCGTTCGGTATACGGCGGTTCCTTAGTTTTCGCATTCCTGCTTATGCAAGTCTGCGATGATGTTGTTGTTTTCAGCAATCCTCACATGGATGGGCACTCCGGCATATCCTTGCTGTTCCGCAGCTACTTTCTGCCAGTAGTCTTCTTTCTGAAGTTGTCTGCCTTTAAGCCCATGGTTGGTTACTTTCATTGACTAACATCTCCTAAAGTTCGGCCCTTCCCAGATGCCCATGAGCCATCTGGTACTATGGCCTCTGCTGACTTCTCACGGCAAATCTTATTTCAACCACAGCACAGCCCAGTAAATACAGCCTTATTCTGCTGTGTCCGTGAGACCTCCCCAGGTAAGAACGTATTCTTTCTCTCCATCTATCCGCCACATCTACTCTACAGGATTCCGTACAGCTATGGGACTTCAGTTTGTTTGGCAACCTTATCCACCCTGTATTAGCCTTATGTGGTTCTTGTACATCGGACCGGAGATTTGCCTGCACCTTCCTTCAGATTCCACCTCACGATGGACACCCTTGGTGTTCAGCTATGACCTTCCCGCTGTCGGGTAGTCTTGGGACTTTCACCCTTGAGAATACGCCCATGCTGGGCGCACCAAAAAAACTCCCGTTCCGAAACCATCGGAATGGGAGTTTTTTATTGCTTATTCAGGCCTCGATTACCAGTTTCTGAATTTAGCCGGCGGATCATAGAGGCCGCCGGACCAGTCTACGAGGTCCTTCATATTCTTGGCAGCCAGGAGGTCCCTTGTGGCTGCTGCGGGGTTGATGCCCAGGTCTTCCGGAAGCTTCACGATGCCTTCCTTCCGGAGTCTCTTTGTGACTTCCGGATCTTCCTGTTTGCCCACATCCGTCTTACCTGCAACGGCACGGATAGCATCCATTCTTTCTTCCATGTTGTGGCACTTATGGAGGTAGGCGATACCCACTTCAGATACGATATGGGTGAGGTCATCGGAGTAAATCATAATCGGTTCCAGGTCCAGGTTGGCGTTCTTCTTCAGGGCCACTGCATCCAGCTGGTCCACGAAGCCCGGGAAGCCTTTGGCAGAAACGGTGGTAATCATCTGGACCACCAGCTTCTTGCCGCGGTTCCGGTCGCCCATGAGTTCATAGCGGTTGGCTACTTCTTCGCCGCACTTCTTCCATGCTTCCGTTACATGGCGGCGGCCCTTGGCATCGCAGCCCATGTTCGGAGCACCGCCGAATCCGGCCACATTGTTCTTTGTGGCGGTAGAGGAGTTGCCGAACCGGTCGATCTGCATGGTGGAGCCGATGAACATGTCTGCCGCATAATGGCCGGCAGCCTGGCAGAAGGCACGGTTGGAACGCATGGTGCCATCAGGTCCGATAGCAAAGATATCCGGACGGGCTTTGATGTATTCTTCCATGCCCACTTCGGAGCCGAAGGAATAGACCGCCTGTACCCAGCCTGTTTCAATGGCAGGAATCAGGGTAGGATGGGGATTCAGTACCCAGTGGGTGCAGATCTTGCCCTTGAGACCCAGGGATTCACCGAAGGTCGGAAGAAGCAGTTCTACCGCTGCCGTATCATAGCCTACGCCATGGTTCAGGACTTTAACGCCATATTCTGCATAAATGCCTTTGATGGCCATCATGGCCTTCATGATGCGGTCGTCCGTAATCTTGGCAGGGTCACGGGTGAAGAGGGGATTCAGGAGGTACGGAGTCGGTGCTTCAATGACGAAGTCCACCCAGTCCGCCGGGATATCCACTCTCGGTACCTTGTCTACAATCTTGTTGACCTGGAAAATGACGATGCCCTGGTTGAATTTCGTAGCTTCTACGATGGCCGGTGTATCTTCCGTGGAGAAACCGGTGTAAATGTTGCCATCCTTATCGGCTGCATCAGCGCAGACCAGGGAAACTCTCGGTACCAGGTCGATGAAGTAGCGGGAATACATTTCCAGGTACGTATGGATAGCACCCAGTTCGATGCCCCCATTCTGTACCATCTGGGCCAGCCGCTTGCCCTGGCTTCCGGCATAGGCGAAGTCCAGTTTCCGGGCAATCCCTTTATCAAAGACATCCAGGTGTTCCGGAATGGAAAGGGTGGACTGAATCATATGGAGATCATGGACTTTGGAAGGATCAACCTTGCACAGTTCCTTTGCCAGGAAATCAGCCTGTTTCTGGTTATCCCCTTCAATGTTTACTTTATCACCGGGACGAAGAACTGCTTCCAGCAGTTTTACCGTATTATCGGCATCTACGATCTTTCCATCTGCATACACCCGGGCAGCAGCCAGTCTGGCAGCGGTATCGTCGCCTCTGGTATGCCAGTTCTTATTGGACGGTTTGATTTCTAACATAGCATGAAGTCCTTTCTTTTATAACAAGAGAAATGAAAGTGTCAGCAGCTCAGGCTGCTTTGTATACAGGTCTCATATTTTTATTATAGCCCCTTCTGAAATTGGTTTTCAGGTCCGGGGTACCCACCGCGGGCACCCCGTCCCCGAAAAGGAAGGGAATCATTCCGGCTCGGCTCCCTGTGAGAGGCGGGAATGTAAATTCCCAGGACCGCCTCCCCGGAATGGGAAGTCCTCAGAAAAACAGGGTAGTGAGGAAGTAGAACACCGATGGGAAGAGCAGGCATCCCAGACCGGTATAGAAGGTAGCCGTCATGGCTGCGTAGGGCACAAGCCTCGGGTTCACGGCTGCCATACCGGCTGCAGTGCCGGAGGTGGTTCCCATGATGCCGCCGAAAGCCATGGCAGACTGGGGGTTATCAATGGACAGCGGTTTTGCCACGAAAGGCGTTACCACCATGACCAGTACCGATTTCACAACGCCGGCAGCGATAGAAATCGCAATGACTTCAGAGGAAGCGCCCAGGGCGGCCCCGGTAACCGGTCCTACCACGAAGGTGGCCACGCCGGCGCCGATGGTGACAAGGTCCACGGCACTGGTGTATCCCAGGGGATAAGCCACTGCAATGCCTGCTACGAGGCAGACAAATTCACCGAAGAACAGGGAAGCCACGCCGCGCCATCCGATTTTCTTGATTTCCCGAAGGTCTGCACCGAAGGCAGTGGAGACGATGGCGAAATCCCGGAACATGGCGCCGCCCACAAGACCCATACCTGCAAAGAGAGGTATGTCGGCAATCCCTTTATGTCCACCGGTAGTGACACCGCCGATATAGGCCAGGACCAGGCCCAGGAAAATGGCAATGGCGCTGCCATGGATGCGGCCCTTGGTAAGGCCCGCCAGTTTATAGGAAATATACATGACAATGCCCAGCAGTGCAAAGGCAAAAACCATGCCGTTTTTTACGAAAAGTTTTGTAATGATTGCTGCAAGATCCATGATTTTCTGCCTCCTTTACTTCTGGTCTTTAACCACTTCATCATCCCTGGCCCAGGCTTCCCCATGGCCCTTGGAGAAGAATGGAATGGCCAGATAGCCGATGACTACAGCCAGTACAGCGCCTCCGAGAGCGACGATGCCGCCGGAAAGAGCAGCTGCCACGTTCTGGATGGAACTCATGGCTACAACGATGGGAATGTACATGGCACTCCAGAATTTGATGCCCTGTTCTTCCGGGGCTTTCATATATCCCTTCTGGATGGCCCAGGTGGAAGCCAGGATCAGGAACAGCATGGCGAAACCTACGCCGCCGATGTTTGCATTAATTCCCAAAAGGGCCCCCAGTACATCGCCCACGAAGTTTCCGGCCAGATAGCAGCAGGCAAGCAGTGCAACACCATAAACAACCATAATAACACCCTTCCTTTCCTTCGAAAAACGGCTCCTTCTTTCCCTGATTGCCCTCCGGGAAAGGTCTTGTCCGCTTTTCAAAAATTTGGACCTGACAGGCTTCCTATTTGTTATAATAAAATCAAATAGGCCTTATCAAAAATCCTTTTGTTTTCTTCGGCTTTAGTATACCCGCTTTTCTTTAAAGATTAAAATAAAATTAGCCAAGATGCGGAAAACAGGGGGTAAGATGCGATAGAAATGCATGAATTCCCCAATTCATAATTTTAGGCGGAAATTCATAGAAATTATTGATAATTTCTATGATATATCATAATTTATATATTATGTATTGTGACTGATCGGATTTTTCTGTAATTTCAGAAAGGATGATTTCTATGAATGCCTCCTGGGTCGTAGGTGTCCAGCATGTCTGGTTCGGCATTTCCATCTTCCTGCTGCTGCTCCTCCTCATCTGCCGGACCACATTTTTCAGGGAAGCCATTTCCGCCAAGCACTTCAGCCGGAAGCACACCATCCTCTTTATCATCCTCTTCTCCATCATGTCCATCTGCGGCACCTACTGGAACGTCAGTGCCGGCGGCGGCATCATCAATTTCCGGGCCGTCGGCATCATTCTGGGGGGCTTCGTGGGCGGCCCCATCGTAGGGACCGTGACCGGCCTCATCACCGGCTTCCACCGGGCCTTCTTCATCCACACCGATGCCGCCTTTATTCACGGAGGCCTTTCTATTCTCCAGGGCATTGCGGCCGGATTTCTTTCCAAGCGGCTGAAGAGCCACCACCAGCAGCTCTGGCTTTGGGCTTTCATCGATGCCCTGGTATTGGAGCTCCTGTTCTGGATGTTTTTCGCCTTTCTCACATTCCCCCAGTCCCTGGAACACCCCTATGGCTTTTTCAGTCTCTCCCTGCCGATTATTGTAACCAATACCATTGCAGTAAGCCTGTTCTACATGGTCATTGAATTCTTCATTCACCAGCGGGATTCTGAAAAGACACAGACCACCCGGACCACCTTCGACGCGGTGGCCGGCCTCTTTGCCACCCTCCATGACGGATTCAACAACACGAACATTTCCAGCATTGCGGAGCTCGTGACTTCCTCCCTGCCCAACCTCACATGGACTGCTATTTCCTACAAGGACCAGCTCTATATCCATACCAATTACCAAAATGAGGCAGATAAAAACCAGGGGGACGCGGAAATTGCCATACTGAAACTGCAGAAAAAGCTGCCCGACATGCCCCACCTCATGACCCTGCCTGTGACATACCGCCATGAACCGGTGGGCTACATCATCGCCGCCAAGAGCAAAGGGGATACATTCACGAAGATGGGCATCGAATTTCTCCACGGCATCTGCCATGTCATGGAAGCCATCTATGAATACGACAAAATGAAGGAAGAGGAAAACCTGCTGGCGGAAGCGGAAATCCGGGCTCTCCAGGCCCAGATCAACCCCCATTTTCTCTATAATACCCTGAATACCATCAGCTACTATGTGCGGAGCGACCCCGATACGGCCAGGAAGCTCATCCAGTACCTGTCCGACTATTTCCGGCACAGCCTGAATAACCCCTCCAAACTGATTCCCCTGTCCGAGGAACTACACGTCATTGAAAGTTATACGGAACTGGAGCGGGCCCGTTTTGGGGACCGCCTGAAAATCACCTACGATTTTCCGAAGGATAAGCTGGACACCATCCAGGTACCGCCGCTGCTGCTGCAGCCTCTTGTGGAAAATGCGGTAATTCACGGCATCTTCAAGCGGCCGGAAGGCGGGAAAATCAAAGTAGGCCTCATTGAGCATCCCAAATATTATAAAATCTACGTCCTCGATACAGGGGTCGGCATGTCGCCCAGAAAGAGGAAAAAGCTCCTCATCGACCACAAGCGGCGAGACCAGATCGGCCTTATCAATGTGCACCAGCGGCTTCTCTCCCTCTTTGGGAAATCCTGCGGTCTCCATATCGTAAGCAAAGAAAACAAAGGCACCCTGGTTTTCGCCAATATTCCCAAGATTGAGGTGCCAAAGAAACGGGCAGCAGATAAAAGGGAGGAGCCCCTCCAGAAGCCCATCGTCCTCCATCCCTTAGTAAAGGAAGAGTCCGGTACTGCTAACGGATAGAGACATTCATGCGGTGACTCTGCCCATAAGCATGCTAACCCCTTAGACACAAAATCCTGTAAATACATTTTATAAGAAAGGAACACCATGGAAGAAATCAATGCACTGGTAGCGGATGATGAACTCCCGGCCCGGGGAGAACTGAAGTATGAACTGGCCTCCATTCCCGGCGTCAGAATCGCAGGGGAATGTGCCAATGGAAAAGAGGTCCTGGCATTCCTCAAAGTTCACCCCAATGTGGACATCCTTTTCCTCGACATCGAAATGCCCATGATGAACGGACTGGAATGCGCCGAGAAAATCCTGGCCATGGACCTGCCCCTGAAAATCGTGTTTGCCACAGGATACAGCCAGTTTGCCCTTCAGGCCTTCGAACTGGAAGCTTTCGACTACATCCTGAAACCCTATTCGGAGCAGCGGATCCGCCGTATCATAGAGCGTCTGGAAGACAGCCTCACTCTCCGCCGCCAGCATATGGTGCCGGGAGAAGTAACCGCCAACTCCCAGAAAATCGCTATCCAGACAAGGGATAAGACTCTCATGATTTCTCCGGCCCAGGAAATCGTACTCATTTCTACAGAAAAATCAGACCGTTCCCTCTTCTATACCACCAATGGCATCGTGGAATCCCGGATGACCCTCCGGGACATCGAAAGCCTCCTCACGCCTCTGGGATTTTTCCGTACCCATAAGGGATTTATCGTAAATCTCTCCATGATTCATGAAATCGAGCCCCAGGACAACGGTACCCTCCTTCTCACCATGACCCGCTACGAAAAGCAGAAGATTCCGGTGTCCCGGCACTATATCAAGGCGTTTAAAGACATACTGCACATATAGCCAATTGCGGTTTGACGAGCTGTTGGAGGGTTGGCGGTTGGCATGCTTGCGGATAGAGTCACTCGCATGGAGCTCTTAGCTTCTAGCGGCTAGCTGTTAGAAAGGCTGATCCGCCTGCGGCGCTTCCACCCGGTATTTTCGTCGGTCATTCGTGCCGTAGGCTGGCCAGCTTTCCTGAAAGCTAGCAGCTAACAGCTAGAAGCTCCGCACGAATGACTCTATCCATCAGCGTCGCCCCAACAGCTCGACAAACTGAAATATTCCCACGCAAAAGGACCGGGAAAATGAATTCTCATTTTCCCGGTCCCCTTTATATGCTCAGGCGCGGACCGCTTCGGTCTGCTCCTCTTCTTCCGTTGTATTCACAGATTCTTCCTTTTTGAAGATCTTGTACACACCCACCGTCAGGAGAGGCAGGAGGAAGAGTGCCATAAAAGCATAGGCCAGTGCCATGTAACCCTTGGCGATGAGATCGATGATTCCCACCTGGGCCAGGGCGATGGACGCAGCCATGATGACCACCGTGGTCAGTCCCTTGTTCCTGCGGGACAGGGCAGGCCGTCCTTTTTCAGCAAGTCCCTTGTCTACCCGAGCCAGGAGGGCATGAATCATACCGGTAGCCGTTTCGATAAGGGTCCATCCCATGATGAAGCTGAAAGCCACCATGAGCCAGGAAGGAGCGCCGCTTTCCTGCATCATCACCATCCAGGGCACCTGGGCACCCAGCACTTCTTTAGACGGATAAAATCCCATGACAGAGAAATAGGTGAGGAACCAGGGAATGGTTGCCAGAAGGCCGGCCACGATGCCGCTTACCACAGATTCTTTCCGTTTCGTCTGTTTCTTCACAGTAAAGAAAGATGCCGGGAATACGACGAGATTGCAGGCCATGTAGAGAAGGCCGGTCCACAGGGCGTGTCCCATGGTGGCATCCGGTACATAGGAATGGTCAGAAGAAGCCATGACTGCGGCAATGTTTCCGGTATGTCCGGAAATGACGAGGACCGAGAATGTAAGGTAACCCACATAGAGGGCCACGGTGCCGAAGGTCTCAAAGAAGGAAATCACCTTTTCCCCGTAGAAATTGAGGAGCCCTGCCACCACCATGATACCTACCACGCCAAACCAGTGGGAAACGCCGAACATCTGCTGCACCACAGCACCGGTGGCGGAAGACATGACCGCCAGGATGATGACCATGAATACCGCATAAACCAGGTCGAAGACCCGGTAAAGGGGGCCTGCAATGGCTTCAATAAAAGACTTGTAATCGTATACATGGTACAGGCGGATCAGCTCATAGCAGAGAACCGCCACCAATGCAAATCCCAGCATAATGCCCAGACCCGCATACCAGCCATAGGCGCCGAATTTCGCACCGTACTCCACGATTTCCCGGCCCGTGGCATAACCACCGCCAATCATGACGGACTGCAGCACAATACCTGGAAGAAGATATTTCCCCAGGTTCCCATCAAACATCGAAGATACTTTCATAATAACCCTCCTTCAATATTCGGCAGGGCAATCAAAAAGCCCCTGCCACAATAGACAGAGGCGGATGTTCCGCGGTACCACTCTGATTTATCACTCAGACACAAAGCATAAAGACGATGGAAAAAGAAAAACCCCTGTCCGAATGATCGGACAGGGGCGAAATCGCGGTACCACCCTGCATTATACTCATATGTCATAGTCCTGTAACGGGCACTCCCGCTTTCCTTACTGCTGCTTCAGGAAAGATGCTCCCAAGTGATTGTCCATGACCCGTGTGTACCGGCTTTCACCATACGCCGGCTCTCTGGGACATCGTCAGCCATGTCCATCTTGCTCATCGCTCTTTATGGGCTATTATAGCACCATGAGACCCATTGTCAAGGAAAAACTGATTTTCGGTGCCGAGGAACAGAGTCACCGGCATGGGGCTGCCAGCTCCTAGTGTCTAATTTCATAAATAATAGATTGTATTGCCGGACACAGCAAATAATGGTATACTTATTCCAGATAAATGCAAATTGCAGGGGGGGATAACGTTATGCCAAAAGTTGCTAAGCAAATACGCTGCTCCGAAAGCAAACGCATAGAACTGCATAAAATCGTAAACTCTCAAAAAACAGAGCATCGCATTGTAAGACGTGCAAAAATGGTTCTTCTATGTCTTGATGGAATGCAAATCAAGGATATCGCGGCTAAGTTGGGGGAACGCCCCAATACCGTTAGTCTTTGGCGGAATCGTTTCGCTGAACAGGGCATCCCTGGGCTACAGGATAAGAAAAGGCGGGGCCGTACTGCTCAATATGGACCGGAATTCCGCGAAATGGTGTTAAATAAGCTGAAGGAAGCGCCTCCAGACGGGTTAGCACACTGGGATGGTCCTACACTGGCAAGAGTTCTGAATGTCTCAAAGGCTGCCATTTGGCGACTTATGAGAAAGGAAGGAATACAGCTGGCAAGGCAGCGTTCCTGGTGTGTCAGTACTGATCCGGAGTTTACTAAAAAGTCTGCTGATATCGTGGGGCTTTACTTGGACCCGCCAGAGAATGCTGTCGTAATCAGCGTTGATGAGAAACCATCGATACAGGCCTTAAGTAGAGCCCAAGGATATGTACTTACTCATAACAAGAAAATTGTGCGCGGGTTGAAAAGCACATACCGGAGGAATGGAACAATAAATTTATTCGGTGCACTGGAGGTAGCTACCGGACAAATTTATGGAAAGGCAACAAAGAGAAAAACCAGAGAGGACTTTGAAGAATTTTTAAATGACTTATTGAAAAGTGAGCCGGGTGGAGACAAAGTGCAATATCATGTTATTGTCGATAATTACTGCACGCACAAGCGCTTAAACGACTGGCTGGAAAAGCATCCTAATGTCCATTTTCATTACACACCAACGTCAGCGAGCTGGCTGAATGAAGTGGAAATATGGTTTAACATTATGTCGCGAAAAGTGCTCCGAGGGGCAAGTTTTGACTCTGTTTCGGATCTCGTGTCAGCGATTAAAAAGTTTATTGCTGCCTACAATGAGCATGCAGAACCGTTCCGCTGGAAAAAACGTGAGGTCAAGGGTTCGCAACTTAGGGATACAATCGGAAACTTACGAAATTAGACACTAGCTGTTAGCTGTTAGCTTTCAGGAAAGCTGGCCAACCTACGGCATGAATTCTATTCTGGAACATGGGACGGAAAGCGCCGCAGGCGGATCAGTTTTCCTGGCAGCTAGAAGCTAAAAGCCAGCAGCCCCGTGCTAATGACTCTATCCATAAACACCCCAGACCGCCTTCTGTTATAATACATATAAAACTCTGTATTCCAAGGATGTGATTTCTTGCAATCCCAAAGCAGCATAAAGGCCTCATCCACCATCCGTCCCCATTGGGTGCTTATGATGGTTACCTTTCTGTACATACTCATTAATATTACCCACCCGGAACTGAAGGGAGAAGCCATTGCCTGCTCCATGGGCCTCTTCATCTTTTACACCTGGCGCCGAATCCTGCTGATTCTCATCACCGCCGCCATAGCCTTTGCCCTGGTGTTCTTCTTCCCTTTCCTGGCGCCTGTGGCCTTTATTCTCATGGTTATCATCTTCATAGCCCGGCTCAGCTATATCCTGAAAAACTGGCGGGCCGTGCTGGCAGGATTCTACATGTATGCCCTGGCCTTCGGGTTTGCTTTCTATGGTTCTGTATTTGGAGGATTGATCTGGGGCTTTTCTTTCTATCATTACCGGTTGAATGGTATAGAGCCCTTTTTGGGGTACCAGGGCCTGGAATATACCCTGGCCGCGGTGGCAGCCCTCTTTTTCACGGTCATTTTCCATTTTATCATGCGCTGGCTCTATCGCCACCATTATACCCTGCAGCAGGCCCTGCCCATTATGGGAGTGGCGCCGCTTCTTATCCTCCTTCTCTTCCTCCCCTTCATCAAAGCCTTCGACAGCTTTGAAACGGGAGTGGATACAGTGGATGCCGGCGGCCATTCCTTCGATGGCATAGATGGAAGCGGGCATACCGTGGATACAGTGGATTTCGGCCATACCAATATGGACGATTTCAGCCATCCCGACATCATCCATCATGACTCCATAGATGCCGGCAGCCACGATGTCTCCGACGCTCCCGGCGTCCACCACACCCATGATTACTTCCGTACCGGTCCCGATGGGGAAGTGCAGCATGTCCACGGCTATGAAGCCACGAATCCCGATGGCATTCCGGAAAATAACTATTCCTACCACGGGGATTCCTATGCAGACAGCACCGATGGCTCCATCCCCTCTGATGCCATAGATGCAGCTCCCATCCATGGCACTGAAGGTCCTCTTGCAGAATCCCCGGCAGATACAGCCCTTCTGGCAGGCACAGAAGGGGCCATGGAGAAGGAACGCAAAGAGCAGAAAGAAAAAGAATTGTCCCTGGACGATGCCATCCGGCATAACAGGAATGACAGTCAGGGATAGTATGAAGAGCCTCTCTCCATGCTTGTTGTGACCCCCCCGGCGAATGTATGCTGATGGGTAGAGCCACTGGCACGGAGCTGCGAGCTGGCAGCCCCCGCACATGTGACTCTGTCCATCAGCATAAAAACCGTCTTCCCCAATAGTCATGCAATCAAAAAAGAGAGAAAGCCTGAATGGCTTTCTCTCTTTTTTATGACCGGTTATTCTCCCAGCACCGCATGAACCGCTTCGGTGCAGAGTTTCACTGCCTTATCCATATCTTTTCTTTCTATGGTAAGGGGCGGATTGAAGTAGATAATATCTCCCATGGGACGAAGCACCAGTCCCAGGTCCATGGCTTTCCGGAATACGTGCCAGCCGATTCTCTTTGCGGGGTCGAAGGCCTTCTTCGTCTTCGGATCCTCCACCAGCTCTATGGCATTGATGAGGCCGATGTGCCGGATTTCTCCCACATTCTTGTGGTGCCCCAGGGCCTTCATCAGCTCTTCGTGGAGATACTTTCCATCTTCATTCACCTTTTCCAGGATGTGGTCCCGCTTCATGATTTTCAGCACTGTCAGTGCAATGGCGCAGCCCATGGGGTTCCCTGCGTAGGTATGGCTGTGGACGAAAGCCTTGTGGGTACCGTAATCATCGTAGAAAGCGTCGTATACCTTGTCGGTGGTGATGGTCATGGACATGGGCATGTACCCTGCGGTAAGTCCCTTACTGGTGCAGAGAATATCCGGGGAAACGCCGGCATGTTCGATGGCAAAAAGGGTACCGGTGCGGCCAAAGCCTGCTGCAATTTCATCATCAATGAGGAGGACACCGTACTCATCGCACAGTTTCCGCAGCTTCCGGAGATACTCCGCCGGATAGATCCGCATGCCTGCGGCGCCTTGGAGAATCGGTTCCACGATGCAGGCCACCGTTTCCTTCCCGAACTTCTTGAAGGCCTCTTCGGCATTTTCAAAGCATTCCACATTACAGGTTTCCCTGGTCTTTCCATAGGGGCAGCGGTAGCAGTCAAGTCCTTTGAAATGGATATTGTTCATGAGCATGGGATGGAAAATCTTCGCATAGAGATCCATGGAGCCTACGGACAGGGCGCCGATGGTTTCGCCGTGATAGGATTCCGGCAGGCACATGAACCGTGTCCTTTCAGGATGTCCCGTCTGGTACTGGTACTGGAAGGCCATCTTCAGGGCCGCTTCCACAGAGGAAGAGCCGTTGTCGTGGAACGTAAATTTCGTGAGTCCCTTCGGCAGGAGGGGTTCCAGTTCCCGGCAGAGCTCAATGGCCGGTTTATGGGTAAAGTTCGTGAAAATCACGTGTTCCAGCTGGTCCACCTGTTTCTTCAGGGCTTCATTGATTTCCGGATTGCAGTGGCCCAGAAGGTTGCACCACCAGGATGAAATGATATCCAGATACGCCTTTCCATGGGTATCGTACAGATAGACTCCCTTACCATGGTCCACCACCACCGGTGGAAATACTTCATTATCCTTCATCTGCATGGCCGGATGCCAGATATATTTTTTATCTTCCGCTTCCCAATCAATTGTAGACATGCTTTTCTCCTTTGATTACACGATTCATACACATGGAATGATTCCGTTTTCTAATGGCTCCCTCTCACCAGGATGCCATACCAAACGATGTCGGAGCTCTTATACTTCTGCGTAGCAGGCTTCCAGAACCTTCGGGTCGCAATGGAGGAGGGTATCTCCCTTCTTTACCCGGTCAATGACCTTCACTCCCGTGATTTCTTCGATCATGGCCACATTGTCTTCTTCCATGACTCCGCCTTTCCAGTTGTTCAGGATAATGCCTTTGATTGGAATATGGCGGTTCTTTATGTATTCGCAGGTGGTCACCACATGGTTGATAGTCCCGAGTCCCGCATCAGCCACCACCAGCACCGGCAGCTTCAGCCAGCCGATGATATCTGTGAGGTAGTAATGGGCCTTCTCATCATGCCGGATGGGGCAGACAATGCCGCCGCTGCCTTCCATGGTGACATAGGGATACTTTTCAGTCACCCGTTTCCAGGCCTTCAGGATGACCTCTTTCTCCAGGGGATGCCCCTCCAGGCGGGCTGCCAGATGAGGAGATACCGCATGCTGGTACAGATAGGAAAGAATCATATCCTCCGGTTCGTGAATATCTGCAAACTTATTGACAAATCCCGCATCCGATGCGGCCACCGTAGGCGCACCGCTGATGGCTGCCTTGTAGTAGCCCGCATCATAGCCGGCCTGTCTCATGGTTTTCACAATGAGAGCGGTCACATAGGTTTTACCGATATCCGTATCGGTGCCGGTAATAAATAATCCTTTACTCATCACAAATTCCCCCTTGCACAAATAGTGAAACACATAAAAAGGGATGGAAAGGAATTTCCTTTCCATCGTTCCCTTTACTCATGAATGCCAAGAGCCTTCACAAGGCGCTTGGACAGGAAAGCGGCCAGGATGCAGAGGCAGATATCCCCCGGCACAGCCAGGAGGAAGCAGTACAGAATGACTGCCCAGACACCGATGGTCTTTCCGATATAGAAATTATTGATGAAATACACGTACACCATGCCGAAGAGATAAACCACGGCCAGACCGGCCAGGTTGGCAAAAAGGACCTTGCCGAAGGACCAGGAGCCGCTCATTTCCCGGAGTTTACCCGTGAGCCAGGCACCGGCAATGAATCCAACCAGGTACCCGAAGGTGGGCTGGAAAATATAGGAAGGGCCGCCGCCTTCTGTAAAGACTGGAACCCCTACGAGGCCCAGAAGCACGTAGAGTGTCACGGAAAGGGCGCCCCGCCGGCTGCCAAGGATCAGGCCTGCCAGCGTGGTGAAAAGGAGCTGCAGCGTAAATGGACACACCGGCACGGGGATCCGGATAAAGGCCCCGATGGCAATGAGTGCCGTAAACAGCCCAAACAGCACAATTTCTTTTGACTTTCCCTGTTCCCGTTCCAATGCATTTTCTCTAACCATGTCTCTCGCCTCATTGTAAACAATTTGTTACTATATCTCTGCATACATAGTTTACATATGAATATAATATAACAACTGTATCGAGTTTTCAACGTTTACAATTAGAATGAATGCATTGGATTTAAAAAAGAGAGTTGGGGTCCTGCGGCTTCGCCGCATTAATTCAGCCTGCGGCGCATCCGTCAGCAAATCCATCGTCTGGCAGCACAGCCGGTCCCTTGGAAGGATGCCAGATGACCGCGGCGAAGCCGCTTAGACTCAACTCTCTTCACTCAATTAGAGATTGGGCGCGGTGCGCCACTGAATATCAAAGAAACGGGAGTTGTCTAACATCACTTTCTATTGGTTTTATCCCCTATTTGGGTACATACTTATGGTGGATGGGCGGATATACTACATAAACCCGTGGAGCTGAGTGGTGGAGCTGTGGCAGCGACTACCCCGTTCAATTAAATATGGAGATCATTCTTTGGAATTGAAAATTGGTGCCGCCGGGTTTTGGCCCGGCAATAGAGCCCGTAAGCTTATATCTTTGTACAATCGTCTCGATTGATTCAGAATGATCAGTCAATGTCCGCTACATTCACCTTTACTTCTTTATTTATCCTTATTGTAGAAAGGAGGAAAGATGCAATGCATGAACGCATGGAAATTGGTGACAGAAATGAATATATTCATCCCATATGCTGTGGGCTCGATGTCCATAAGAAATCAGTATTTGCAGCCGTCTTTATCTATGACAATAGTGACAGTCCGGTTAAATATTATACCGCCCAGTTTACTACGTATCCCAAAGACCTGAAGAAAATGACTGATTGGATCATTTCCAAAAACTGTCATGATGTATGTATGGAGTCTACCGGACAATACTGGCATCCAATATATGATGCAGCGGAAGAAGCCGGATTACATCCCCTTGTGTCTCATCCCAAGTACACCAAACCATTAAAAGGTAAAAAGAGTGATCCCGCTGATGCAAAATGGATTGCAAAATCCTATGCCAGTGGACGTGTGGTTGCAAGTTTTATTCCATCAAAAGAATTCAGAATCATGAGGTCAACAATCCGGTACTGCCAGAAAATTCATAATGCAATGACTGGAGAGAAAAACCGCATACTGAATTGCTTAACCGGGGAAGGCATCAAGCTTGATGTTGTTTTTTCAGATGTATTTGGGAAGACATCAAGATCAATCATTGACTATATGCTTAATCATCCTGGTGAGAAATTTAATGTGGCCCCATTCATTGGAAAACGATGCAAGACGCCAATCCCTGTTATCCAAGAGGCAGTAGCAAAGGCATCATCTGTAGATATATCTTCTTTGTCCAAACTCAAAGTGGCCTTCAGCAGGTTAGACAGAACTGTGAAAGATGAAGCAGTGCTCAAGCAGGACGTTGCAGAGAGAATGAAACCCTATGCTCATCAGCTGGAGCTGATCAGGACGGTCCCAGGATTTGACAGGGACCCATTTACCGCTATGCGGGTGCTGGCAGAAATTGGTCCGGACATGAGTGTATTTCCTTCGGCCAGACATCTTTGTTCATGGGCAGGTGTATGTCCGAGCCACGATTCAAGTGCCCACAAGGTAAAAGGCAGAAAAATATCCCGGGCAGGGAAATATTTGAAACCGCTGCTGGTTAATATTGCCAGATCAGTTGTACGTTCAAAAGACCACCCGGAAATTACAAGTCGCTTTAACCGTATAAAAAGCAGACGTGGTTACATGAAAGCCATCATCGCAATCTGTAAGATGTTCCTGACTGCCATCTGGCACATCTTAAGTAAGGACGAGCCTTACAAAACTGACGGCTACATGACTGCGAAGAAGCCTAAAAAGGCTAAAAGGGTAATGACGAGGACTCAACTCGCTGAATACCTTGCTTCGCAGGGGATAACTGTTGTTGATTGACAGCAGCAATCCGTTAACCACGTCCGGTTCATAAAGAACCTAAAGTTATTATACAACAGCTTTAGGAGGGAATAACCCCGAAAAAAATTAGATTTTCCAGGGGCTTTATAAAGTTACCCCAAAAGTAAGCTTGTTGTCGGGAGCTTATGTTTCAAGCTTCTCAACTCTTTCTTTTCTCCCGGAGAGCCTATCCGGCTCAACGTTCAAGTCTGAAGACTCATGCCCCACCGGTTTACACATCCCCCCATTCTCACAAATCCCACGCAAAAAGCTTCGGGAATCATTCCCGAAGCTCCTATTTTACATTGCTGTTCAGTTCATCCAGGGTCTGCCGGAAGCTTTTTGCGAAGTGGTCCATGAACCAGTCCACTTCCTCCAGGTGCAGGGCCCGAAGCTTTTCTTCCGTAGACTTGAAGGCCTCCTTGAATTCACTGTTTCCATCCCTGATTTCTTCCATGCACTTCAGGTAGGCACTCATGGTATCCGCCGCCTTGGCCAGAGGCCAGAGGGGATCCTTTTCCATATCCACCACGAATGGCCTGTAAGACGGCTGCAGCTCATGGGGCAGTGTACGGAGAAGCTTCTCCCGGGCCTGGTCCTCGATTTTCTGGTACTGGTCCCGAAGGTCCTTCGTGAAATATTTCACCGGCGTCGGCATGTCTCCGGTAAAGACTTCACTGGCATCATGGTACAGCGCCAGGAGTGCCGCCCGCTCCGGGTCCAGGTCTTTATGGAAAATTTCCCGGCCTATGACCGCCAGTGCATGGGCAATCATTACGGTCTGCAGTGTATGTTCCGCATCATTCTCTGGGATGGAATTTCTCATGAGACCCCACCGGGAAATATACTTCAGCCGGGCCATGAAGGCAAAAAACGGATAATTCATTTGATTTTCCCCCACCGGTCACCGTAAAACCAGAAATGGTGCACCGGCCCGTGGCCGTGGCCCACAGAATCAGAAGCAGCCCGTCTGATGGCTCCGGTCATATAGACTTTGGCCGTTCCCACCGCTTCCGCAAGGGAGAGTCCCTTCGCCAGTCCTGCCGCAATGGCGCTGGACAGGGTGCAGCCGGTGCCATGGGTATTTTCCGTTTCTATCCGCTCTCCTTTGAAAAGCGTGAAATCCCTGCCGTCGTAGAGCACATCCTCCGCCTCTTCCACCAGATGGCCCCCTTTGACAAGTACCGCCTTTGGTCCCAGGCCCATCAGTTTTCCGGCCGCTTCTTTCATGTCCTCCAGGTTCCTGATGGCCATGGACGTAAGGACTTCCACCTCCGGGATATTGGGCGTAATCACCGTGGAAAGGGGAATAAGCTTTTTCTTATACACTTCGATGGCATCCTTTTCCAGGAGCACTGCGCCGCTGGTGGCCACCATGACCGGGTCCACCACCAGGGGAACCGGTCCATGGGCAGCGAGGAAATCAGACACCGCCTCCACTATGGGAGCGGAGGAAAGCATGCCCGTTTTTACCGCCTTTGGCGGGATGTCATCGTAAATGGCATCCAGCTGGGCCTTCACCATGTCCACCGGCGTATTGACCACCATGGTAACGCCCTTCGTATTCTGGGCCGTGAGAGCGCAGATACAGCTCATGCCATAGGTGCCAAGGGCGGAAAAAGTCTTGAGGTCCGCCTGGATACCGGCGCCGCCGGAAGAATCGGACCCTGCTATGGTTAATACGGGAATCATACTATTTCTCCTTCTTCAGCTGTTTCAGGGCTGACGTGAAATAGCCGATAAGATGGCCCTGGTTCCAGGACAGGTCATAATCAATGACCGCAATGCCGGCCAGGTCAAATTTAATGGCAGCGCTGCAGGTGGAAAGCAGGTAAGACTGCAGGAAGGGATGGTGGCTTACAAGGGCAATGGGAGATCCATCCTGGATGAGGTGGTTTCTCACCATCTGCCAGTTACTCTGGAGCAGCTCATCGGCCGTATGGATTTCTTCAGCGAAGCATTCCTCCGCCAGGATACCCGCAGTCTGCCGGGTCCTGAGATAGGGGGATGTATAAATACGGATCGGATTTTCCCTGAGGAACCGGCCCAGTATCCGGGAAGCCCGGCGGGCCTGCCGCATGCCCTTTGGCGTGAGTGACCTTTCTTTATTGGGAATTTCATCGGTCTGGGGAACTGCCTCCCCGTGGCGCATTAGAATGATATACATCAGATCACCTTCCATTCGGATTTATTGCATATACGAAGCAGGAATAACGGGTGCACCGCCGGCGGGCAGCATTTCTATTGTCCCCGGCTGGTTTCTATCGTTCTTCCTACGGAATAAATATCTTTATCTTTAGGTCCTTTGGCATATTTCACGTTCAGGTTCTTTCCGATGGTGGTAAATGTCTGCTCAATGGGAGACCCATTAGCCAGCACCTTCGACACAGCCACCCGGCCGTCTTTGATATGGATTACTGCGGTCAGGTCATTTTTCATACGGGTTTCCGTCTTCTTTTCCTTTTCATCCTTCACCTGGACCCGTTCCGAGAGTTCTACCACCGACAGTTTTTTCAGCTGGTCCGGCGACATATACAACCGGTCAGCGGGAAAGCGGAAACGAACCATGCCCTCTGTAAAAGAGGATACCCGGGTAATGATGTACATGCCTCCAGGCTTCACATTGGAGGCTCCTGTGATTTCCAGGAGGCCTTCGCTGTTCTTGTCAAAGGAAAGATAGATTTCCTCCCCCTTTTCCGGAGTCACAGACCCCTTCCAGGGGGCCTCAGTGAGAGGAATGTAGAGAGGCAGGTAATTCCTGCCATAGAAATTACCTCTGAAATCAATGGCCGCCGGCACCTGGTATTCCGCTCCATCCAGCATGACAGACCGGTAATCGCTCCGTATCCATAACAGGGCCGCCGCTTCTATGACAAAGACCAGGGCCAGGAGAATGAGGGCAAACTTTTTACGTATCATTTGTCTTCCTCCTCTCCCGTCTTTTCAGACCTGTGAGCTTTCTTCTTTCTCGTCCGGTGGAGGGGCAGGTACATGACGTAGCAGATAAAGGCCGCCACCACACCTACAGCCAGGAAGAAGATGCCCCGTTCCGTCAGGGTGAGGGCCGAGTCCATGACCCGGATCGCCCCATCCCCGGCGAGGAGAAATACACCTGCCCAGCTCTGGAGAGGCCGGTCCGTCTGGAATCCCCGGGCAATCACCCCTGCCGCCAGTACGCCGGCGTATACAGAGACCACCATGGCAGGGAAGGCGCCGGTGGTTTCAAAAATAGAAATCATGGCGGAAAGACCCATGACAAAGGGCGTGAGCCCCGCCAATACGGACAGCCACTCTTTTTTCAGGGCCATGCGGAACAGGAGCACCCCATCCACCACAAGGAAAAGGAGAAACAGGAACCAGAGAGCATAACTTCCCACAATGCCCTCCCATACGGCCCCATAGGACCCTTCCAGCAGTACCGCAAACACTGCGATGCCGCCGAAGAACCGGAGAGCCTGGGCACCAAGACCGTAGTCCCGGAAAAGGCCTCCTGCCATCCAGGTCATGGCCGCCGCCAGGGAGAAGAACAGGGTCTGCCAGAGCATATTGCCGGCGGACCAGAAAATGAGGAGCAGAATCCCTACGGCCCATACCCAGGAGAAGCAGACCACCGCCCGGTCCCTGTGGCTTTTCAGCATGTACCCCAGGAACGGGAGGGCAAGAATCATATAAATCCAGGAAACCACCTCCGGCCAGCCCCGGACCGGCGCCGTATAGAAGACCCCCACGGACACCGCCATATAGAGGATGCCCATACCGGCGGACCCGGTGACTGCCGTCATAATGAGCAGGAGAAAACCGCAGAGTGCCAGGCCCGTATAGGTGTCGGAGGTGAGGTAAAAGGAATCTCCCACCATCCAGAAAGCGCCCAGGAGGCAGAGTCCATGAAGCACAGCTGCTGCTTCCCGGATAAACAGGGGCACCCGGTGGCGGTAAAGTACTTCTTTCTTCTGTATTTTGGGAGGAGAATCAGGATTTTCTTCTCCTTCCTCCAGCTCCTCTTCCAGCGGGGACGGCTCTTTGGATACAACCGGTACCTTTTTGTCAAGAAATATCACCGCCGCCACCAGTAAGAACGACAGGAAAAGAGGTACAATGGCCATGAGGAACCGCTGGTCCTGGGTAAGCCCATTCCACAGGTTGGCGCAGAGAAAGAACAGGCCTCCCACCAGGCACACCACAGCCAGGATAAAGAAGGCCTCCTTATAGGAAGAAAGATCCTCCTTTTTATAGCGGGAAAGGATTTTTTTCCCCGTTTCTTCTGAAATCACATCATCCGACACCCATTCGGACACTTCCTGCTTCAACCAGCGCCGGTTTGCCATGGAATCACATCCTTATATACGATAAATTATAGAGTTGAAATTTGAGATTTGAGAGTTGAGGTCCCGCGGCTTCGCCGCTAAATTTCTATCCTCCCCTCTTCAGAGGGGAGGGGGACCACGTCGGCGGTGGTGGGGTGGAACCGAGAGTCTTCCGGGTGGCTCAATCTGTTTATACAAAATTCCGGTATTCTCGCTTTGCATGCTTTCTTGAACAGGCAGCCACTCTAACCAGACTTTCGCCATTCCCGGTGCAGCAGTCCCCTGCAGGACCGTCGCCTCAAGGGGAAGGCTCTGTCTGCGGCTTCCCCGCCATTCTCACAAACAGGTTCATTACTATTCTATAACAACGGCGCAGAAAAAATCTATTTCCTTTTGGTAAAAGTATGTGTCAAGGTTTTCTCGGTACTTTATTTGACAGTCGATGTTATCAGGTTTCCCAGCCTCTGCTTTCTCAATAAATCTGTATCGCTTTAGCAAGCTGGCCCATCGGAGTTGAAGTCGCTCCGTATACGCCTATACGGCCTTCCAGGCACCCGGGACGGTAATTCCGTGCGTTCCTGTGCCATTTAGCGTCCCTGGCGGCTTTGCGGTTCGTTTTTACGGCTGCTACGACCGCCTTATGCATCTGCCGGTCCATCTTCTTGTAGGCTTTGCCTGCAGCACAGTAAATCAGGGCTTTTTCCAAAGTGTCATTCTGGGTAGCAGTAATCAGCGTGCCTATTGAATCCATACCTATCCTGCACCAGCTGCGCCCCTGCTTTTTCAGACGGTAGCTATAGCGTCGGTGGTCGCTTTCAGCTGCCCCCAGGTGGATATCGGTTCGGATTCCGCGCTCCCGGATGCCCGGGATATAGTCGGCGTTGCGGCTCAGATAGTCTGCCAGTCTCCGTACCTGCTCGGCCTGTTCTTCTGTTTCTGCGTAGCTGGCAGCCGTATCCAGATATGGCTTCATATCTGTGATGACATTTCTGCTCTTATTCAGTTCAAGCACGAATTTATCGATGAATCCACGTGGGCAGAAGCTGAGGCGGGTCCGCACTTTCTCATTCACATGGTATCTGTCCCGGAAATGGTAATGTGTCTTGCATCCCTCGACAATATTGTCGAAGTCATCGAAATTATATCCTGCTCCGCCATCCCCGTTGGAAAGTACTGTAATCTCGCTCAGATTGTACCGGCCATGCACCCACACCTTGACGAGTTCAAACAGCCTTTTCCTATCCGTTCCAGAGAAGCAGTGGTACCCTGTCAGTCTCGAACGTTTTCCATTCTTCTCGACGCCCTCATAGACCTGGATTCGGTGAAGTTCTATGTTCTGGCCGCCTTTGGTATCGGTGACGGGGTCCGCCTGCTGCTTCATTACAATCCCATCGCCCTCAATAGCCAGCAGCCCGTCCTCCGGTACTCTCTTCTCGGCCTGCTCCATGGCTGCATCTGCTGCTTCGTATTTTCTAACCATTTGGGCGGCAGTGCGGCTGAGATTTGAAACTGTCTGATGTGAAATATCCGTCTGGGTCAGAGTTTTCACGATATGGCTCACATTACGGAACTGGGTAACCTGGGCAGCCTGGGCAATGCGCAGAATCACTCCCATGCTATAGTGACGGGAAGGCAGAAATCCAAATTTCTTATCTAATGGGTAAAATCCCTGCTTTCCGGCCATCTCCAGCCGCCTCCGCTTGTAGGTGACAGGACCAAACAGGCAGTATATGGTTCTGGAATCCCGCCGGGAAATCCGCCACCCCTGAGGCTTGTAGACCCTCTCATACAGCTCCCCATCGATCATTTCGAAGGCCGTCGCCACAAGAAGGCCAAAGAGTTCCGTGAAGAGGTGCCAGAGAACCTGCTCCATGGCCAGTGAATCCTTGGAGTCCTTGATACTCTTGAGAATTTCCTCCTGAATAAAAGGTTTGAAAAGTTCGATATTCTCTGATAAAATGCTCATTGGGAAGAGTCCTTTCTTTTGATTTGTTGCAAGGAAATTATAACATTTCCATCAAAGGGGACTCTTCCCTTTTCTATCCAGCAGGGGAGAAATCCTCTACCGAGAAACATTTTACACTAAGTTGGTAAAATGCAGGATTCCTGAAATATTTTCCACCATAAAAGCTGCCGGCCATGAAGCCCGCAGCTTTCAGGGTACACTATTTATGTTCTTTTATTTCTTTCCGTGGTAGTCCAGCCCCTTATAGTCATGGATGCCATAGGGGTCTGCCCCGGCTTCGGTGCCGAAGCGGCCACCCTTGGTGGGATATCCATAGATAGAGCCGTCTTTGATTTCCATTTCATCTTCCCAGGGGAGCTTGTACTTGCCGGCGGCCAGGTCCTTGATATAGGTGAGGCCGCAGTCCGGTTCGCCGCCGGGTTTTGCCACATAGCCCCGGTGGCCCAGGTTGTAGATGTTATTTTCAAGGCCCCATTCCCTCCGGGCTCGGTCCGCATCTTCCGGATAAATTTCGCCGGTTACGATTTCATAGGGATTCCGCTGGCCCTGGACAAGGGTAGTGCCGTCGTAGTTGCAGATCTGCCCTTCCCCGAAGTAATAGAAGACCCCATCATAGCCAGCCAGGTTGACGGATACGGTGTACATGAGATTCTGCCATGCGTTGGACCGGTTCGTCAGGATCCACTGGTCATTGACCTGGGTACTGTAGCCGGAAATTCGGATATACACGTTGCATCCCTTATAAGCAGCCTCCCTGGCCAGTTCCGGAATCATGCCGTCATGGCAGATGCAGACAGCCAGCTTCGATCCGCCAGGGCCTTCGCAGACCGGCATGCCCAAGTCTCCGGGATACCAGGGTTCGATGGGGTTCCAGGGGAAGAGCTTACGATACTTCAGGCAGATTTCCCCTTTCGGATTGATGATAATGGCGGTGTTATAGGGATTCTTGTCGGGGTCCGGGTTCCGTTCCATAATGGAAAATACACCGTACACTCCTTCTTCTTTGCAGGCTTTGGCAAAGGCATCAGTCTCTTTCCCCGGAATATCACAGAGGAATTCATCGGTGAGCCACTTCGATGTATTCAGGCCCTGGGTGCTGTATTCCGGGAAAATAATGAGTTCCGCTCCCGGATACCCGGCCTTCGTGGCATGGAGGGTCCGTACGATTTCATGGACCTGTCTGTCAATGTCCGCCCGGCTGTTGATGATGGGCACAGGCATCTGGATGGCTGCGACGAGAAAACCATGGCTTGGCTTATTGATACTTCCGATACTGCTCATAAATACCTCCCCCGGGAAGAAATTCCTTCCCAAACAAAATAAAAAATCCGGGAAATAGAAAAAAGGCGCTCGTATTTTTCAAATACAAGCGCCTTTGCTTTGTGTCTTATGTATTCATTCTATGGCGGAAACTTCAGTCTTTCAATTCTATTTCACAATAAGAACGGGACATTTGGAGCGGCTCACCATGTAGCTGGAAACGGAACCCATGAAGATACCTTTCAGTGGTCCCAGGCCCCGGCTGCCCATGACGATAAGGTCGCAGCCATGCTCTTCTGCCATATTGAGAAGCACCGGTCCCGGAGAACCGACTTCGTAGAGTTCTTCGTGGGCAATGCCCGCCGGAACCATGGCAGCCGCCTCTTTCAGGTCATTCTTGCACTGCTCTTCCAGATCCTCTGAGAGCTTCGTGGTCAGGCAGCCTTCCGCAATGGATACCTGGTCGAAATTGCTCATGGCCGATACCATATTGCATACAGAAGCAATATAGAGCTTTGTGCCGTCACCGGCAGAAGCAATATCTACGGCCTGCTGCATCGCTTTTTTTGCATGGTCTGAGCCATCATAGGGCACCAGAATTTTCTTATATTTCAACATATAAACCCCACCTTTCCTATTGAATGAAACGGGGAATTGCCTTGTTTTCTATATTATACCATAAGTAGGAAAGGAGGGCAGATACCCGACTTAGCCTGCTGACGGGCAGTGTCACCAGCATGGAACTGCCAGCTGCCTCACAGGAATGACTCTACTCCTCTTTGCCTCGTCCTCTCAAAACACGAAGCTGTCGCTTTCCGGTTTTACCTTTTTATTATGAAACGGCACCACCAGGGGCATGTCATTGGCCGCCCGGAGGTCTTCCATTTCCTGCCAGGTCAGGTGGTTCGGCCACAGGGAAAAGACGGCGCGGCCGGATCTGTAAAAGCACTGGGCTTTCCCGTAGCCATGGATACTGCCGGTAAGGAGCACTCCCATATCCGGATGGGCCTCGATCAGTTCCCGGCTCGATGCCCGGGACAGCTGGGCATCGGTGAGGAAATAAATATGCCCCGGTTCCAGGGTCTTTTCATCCCATCGCTGGAAAATGGAAAAAGGAAGCTCCGTCACCTCGTCGTGGACAAAGTACTTCCGATGGCCCAGACGAAGCCATTCATCATAGAGCTTTGGCGACATATGAACCGGATGCTTTTCCCCGAAGACCTTATGGAACAGGATGCCCATGGAAAGGCCCCTTCCGTAATGGTGTACCGGCATGAGGAGCGGATGGCCACCGTCCATAAGGGATTCCGCCCTTTCCACCACTGCCCGTCGGAGATCATCGCCCCGTTCTTTCCGGCTGTAGGCTGCATCGATGACTGCCATATCCGCATGGAGGCCCCGGACAGCATCACAGCGGTAGAACGTATCATTTTCCCGGTAATCGCCAGAATAAAAGACATGGCGTCCCTCTACGGAAATATCAAACCACACCGCCCCGGCGCAGTGGCCCGTCCGGCCCCAGTGCACCGTAAAATCGGGCTCCAGCTCCAGGTCCGGCGCTGTGGAGTCCAGAATCATGGTATTCTGCGGTTTGTAATGAAGCTGGCGGTACGTCTGGTTCGACATGAGTACGGGCCCTGTGAACCCCTTCTTCACCAGGTATTCGATGGCCCCCGTATGATCCCGGTGGGAATGGGATATAAAAAGGTACTCCGCCTGGTGAATCTGTTCCGTCGAAATATCGGGCACCCTGTCGAAGCCATCGGTGGACGTGCCGGCATCCAGGATAAAGGCATGACGGTCCCCTTCCACATAGAAACAGTTTCGCCCTTCATCTCCGCACCCGCCGGCTATATATAACTGCATAGTCACATCTCCATTATCCTGAAATACATTCCCATTTTTAAAAATACATAAAAAAAGCCGTCCCACAACCGGCACGGCTTCTTTGCTCGTAAGTATTCTGTTCTGTCTATTATATAATTTCTGAAATTCTTTGTAAAGTGAAAAGAACGGGCAATGGCCCGCCCCTTTCCATTAATAGGACGTCTTTGATACCCGATAGAGGGACATATAGATTTCCTCTGCCGCATTGGCATCTTCCTTCACAGTTCCGTTATAGGGAGCTGCCTTTCCGTCAGGAGTGAAAGCCCCTTCCAGCTTGTTCAGGATCTTGTATTTAATGACGCTGCCATACTGGTCCGCTCCCACAGCCGTATCGTACTGGAGGATGTAGTCCACCATCTTATAATTGCCATAGTCCGGCCAGGTCAGGGGACTCTTATAAATTTCCGCATACAGGGTAGCCCGGATTACCGGCATTTCCCCGGCAGAAACGGGATCCCGTTCAATGGTATCAGCATCCGCATAAATCCGTTCCGTAGGGCTCGTGTAGACCACCATGTATTTATTGTAATCATTCACCATCTTATCCGATGTAGGCGGCTTTTCTGAAGCCATGGCCACAGCCGGCACAAGGGCGCAGGCCAGCGCCAGGGCTGCCAGTTTTTTGTTCATAGATTTTCCTCCTTTTGAATCGCAGTCAATTTCATTTATTATATCCCAAAGAAAGGCAATCTGCCAATTGGTGTTAATACCGCTGCCAGGGAAAGCAGTTTTTGCATGTTTGCGGGCAGAGTCAACTTGCCTGAGGCTTCTAGCTGTCAGCTTTCAGGAAAGCTGGCCCGCCTGCGGCGCTTTTTGAGCTAAGGATCTGTGCATTATTAAGCTATTCATATGATGGCCTGATGACATAATTCCAATCAGGATGAAATTCATTTCTTAGCAGATTAATGCCAGCAAATTCCTTGTCAGAAACTTTAGTGCCTTTAGGGTAGACTGCGGTATCCGCTTTACACCGAACCACAAGCCCATTATCGGTAGTTGTTGAAGCGATCAGATTAACGATAATTTCAAGCGTTTCCAAAGGACGGCCTCGCCAGTTCTTTGTAATTTGGCTGAATAGTCGATGCTCTATTTTATTCCATTTGGATGTTCCGGGCGGGAAGTGGCAGACTTCGATTTCAAGGCCACTTTCATCAGCAAATTTTTGCAGCTCAAATTTCCAAAGCCGGCTATGGCTTCCATTGCTTCCACCACCATCTGCCGTAATTAACAGACGGGTTGCTTCAGGATATCGTGGTTTACCCATCTCATCCCACCAGGAGCGGATCGAATTCACTGCGAACTGCGCAGTATCTGAGCCTACTCCCACATTCACAAACCCTTCATTGGCTGCAATATCGTAAACGCCGTAAGGAGCAGCTTTTCCCTTGTCAGGAAGAGGAAAGTCATGGTCAAGAACGTTTACCGGATTTCCTTTTTTGGCATATTCGGCTCCGCTATTTTTGAAATTTCCAATGTTTTCCTTTTTCTTACAGTCTATGGAAATAACAGGAAACCCGTTTTCCATGTATTCTTCAGCAGTTTCGTTGATGTGCCGGAACTGTGCGTCCCTGTCTGGGTGCTGACTTCCAACCTGGTTCATTTTTTGATTGATTTGGAGGCTGTAACCCATATCTTTCAAGAGGTATCCGATTTTACGATATTTAATCTTATAACCACGGGCATTCATTTCCGCTTCGAGGTTACGCAGGCTCTTTGTCGTCCAACGCAAAGGTCCTTGGGGATCTCCAAAAGTGGAATTTTCCATAAGGCTTTCAAGTGCTTCTATAATTCCCGGCTGAGTAACCTCTATGGGCTTACGACCGCCGCCTTCCCTTCGGATACGAGGGGAAGGTGCATCTTGAGATAAATAGGGATGTTCAGAATTCAGATCTTTTATGCCATTCGTTATGGTTACCCGGGATACGCCAGTGGCTTTGCTGATAGCAGTAATTCCACCGTGGCCGAGTGCTTCGGCTTCAGAGGCCAGATATACTCGTTTCTGCGCCTCGTTAAGCAGTGGAAGCATCTTATTGATTTTATCTACAGGGACTTCTTTAACCATGCTGATTTCCTCCTTGGCATCAGCATAGCATTTTTTACACTTTTAATCAATTAAAATGTAAATATTGTTTGTGCACAATTCCTAAGATACGGGCAAAATCGCCAGGCAAAAATGGCTGCCAGGAAAAACCAACGCCTGCCACCCCCCTGAAATTTCAGCCGATAATCTATCATGCCGCGGGCTATGGAACTTTTCTAACTGCTAGAAGCCCACACAGGAACGCCCCTATCTCTAAGCATGCCAACCCATCAACCGTTCTGCTCGGCTTTTTCCTTTTCCTCTTCCTTCACCCGGTCTGCATAGTGGAAGACCTGGGTCTTCATCTTATACTCGATGCTGTTCTTCCCGTAGGTCCTGCCGTAATTCATGCTTGTTACATCGGTATAGGCTTCCGGTGCTGTCCGTTCCACCAGTTTCTTTCCCTTTTTATCGTAGTAAGTCACATGGCTGGCCACGAAACAGGAATTTTCCCCAAAGTCCACCAGAAACAGGGAGTACGCCACATCATCCTCATCCAGGAGTCCGTCGCTGCTGTCCGCCACGGCCCTGGCACCGGCCTCGGTAAATTCATTTTTCACCGTAGCCAGCACATGGCGCTGGCCATTCCGGGTTTCATCCTTCAGCGTGTCCTGATCGAAATAAATATTCCCGCCGGAACTCTTTGCCACACCGACCCACTGCAGGTTTTCCAGGGCTCCCATGGCATTCTTGTATCGGTTCGTCCGGCTCGATGATTTCGTGGTGGTCTTCGTGGTACCTGTAGTCCGCGGGGAATGGAAAATCCCGCTGGCCAGCACCCGGCCCAGGATCCCGATACCATTGGAAGCTTCCGCCATGCCCCCCAGGGGCACGCAGAATGCCAGCGCCATCACTGCCGCTGCCAGTTTTTTCTTCATACAAATCGCCTCACAGTCCCAATTATCCTGTACCCATTATACAACGGAAATACATACGAAAGGTAATGAATTTAGATGAGTGCCCCCCCAAATACGATGGGTAAGTGTCCGGCTGATAGTCAGGAATGAGGAGTCAGGAATGGCGGTGCGGCGCAAAATGTATAGAGCGTCGCGGATTTTTATATTTATGGATAGGATCCCTCACGCAGGGCTTTACAAATGTAGGCCCTCCTGAAAGCAGCCATAAACGCAAGTGCATATACGAAAAAGGGCCGGGAAACAGGATTTCTGTTTCCCGGCCCTTTTCTCAGGGAAGGAAAATTATGAATCTATATGGGGGCTGTCCATCCTCAGCAGCAGATGGACTGCGCTCCTTTGGGAAATAATTGGTAAGGGGAGGGGGCGGTATCGGGGAATACCGCCCTTGAGAGAGAGTATTCAATCAAGGGACATTGTCCCACACAACATTTCAGTTTCAGCCGATTTCAATGCGATGGCCCGACTTCGGCAGGCTCATATCTTTCTTCGGCAGTTCAATCTTCAGCACCCCATCATTGAGGCTTGCGGAAATCTTGCTTTCCTCGATATCCTTCACAGCGAACTGGCGCTGGAACGTAGTGCTGGTCCGCTCTTTGCGGATATAATTGTGCTCCTTGCCGTCTTCGGAAGTTTCTTTCTTTGCAGCAATAGAAAGCACACCATTTTCATAGGTCACATGGATTTCATCCTTTGCGAAGCCCGGCATGTCGCAGGTCACTTCATAGTGATCCTTGCAGTCTTCAATATCCACTTTCGGAAGGGATTTATATTCTGCATAGGAAACCGGAGTGTTATCAAAGAAATCATCCAGTACAGTATCACCAAATAATCCATCAAATGGAATCAGTCCACGCATATATAAAACCTCTTTTCTTTATCTTCTTTTATGATCAGGATTTTCTCTTATGTCCTCCTGACAATTATCATTATATCACTATTAGCACTCATGTCAATAGAGTGCTAATAGAAATTTGAATTTTCTTCGGTCTGGTTTGTATGCTTACCGGATAGAACCATAGGTGTGAGGCTGTTAGCTGCCAGCTTCCAGCTTTCAGGAAAGCTCTATAGCCTAAGGCGTAAATAACTGACGAAGACATCCAGATAGAAGCGCCGCAGGCTGGCCAGCTTTCCTGATTGCTAACAGCCACCGCACGTATGACTATACCCGGTAAACATCCCAATAAAAAACAGCGTCCACAGGACGCTGCTTCCTTATGTTTCCGGTTCCGAATCAATGATCCGTACGAAGCCGCCGCCAAATTTTGTGTGCTTCAGCCAGTTGCCCAGGTTGAACACATGGCTGGCCCCTTCATCCCAGAGGGTGCAGTAAATGCCATCTTCCTTTTCCTCTATCTTTACCAGGGGCATCCAGTGCCAGTGATAGGGAATGGGCTCCCCGCCGCTGTGAAGATTCAGGAATCCGATGGGGCAGTCCGCTTCCAGCCCCTCTTTGATGAAAGAAGCCACCTTAGGCAGTTTCGGCGCCAGAAGGCGAATGGAGGGGATGGGAAGGGCTTCTGCCTTTCCCTTCAGTCCCCGTTCCTTCATGTAGGCATCAAGTCCCTCCTTCAGCCACCGGGTCTTATAGAGACCATGCATCCGGGGGGTAGCGTATTTCCACATGTCCAGCATCACCGAAAGGGCCTCTTCCCTGGTGGTCACCTTTTTTCCCCACTGTTTCCGCTCGATGTAGGCCGCCATCATGGCTCCCGCCGTGGGACCGCAGCCCGCCAGCTTCTGCCATTTTTCCGGATACCATTCCTGGTTATACCCGTGGACGGGCCTGCCGTTTTCCTCTATTGTAATCCAGTCCGGATGAAGGATTTCTGCCATATCCATGAATTCCTTTCTCTCAGGTAATATCAGCTTCCTTGAGGAGGCTGCGAATCACGTACCCCGCCATCATCATACCCGATACCGGCGGCACGAAGGACGTGGAGCCCGGAGCGTGGCCCTCACCGATAGGCTTATGGGGCAGCTCCTTGGAATACACCACCGTCAAGTGGCGGACCCGCCGTTCCTTCAGTTCCTTTCTCATCTTCCGCGCCAGATGGCAGACGGAGGTTTTATTGATATCTGCAATCTGCAGCATTTCCGGGCGGAGCCGGTTGCCGGTGCCCATGGAAGAAATTTCAGGTATCTTCAGGCGATAGCAGATTTCCGCAATGGAAACCTTCGCCGGCACATCATCGATGGCATCGATAATATAATCGGCATGGAGATTTTTGATGAAATCCTCATTCCCTGGCCGGTAATAGATTGCCATGGCTGTGGCATCACAAGCCGGATTGACCCGGTGCGCCCGCTCCACCATGACTTCCGCCTTGTTCCTGCCGATGGTAGTCCGGTCCGCCACCAGCTGCCGATTCAGATTTGATTCATCCACCGCATCCTTATCGATGAAGATGAGATGGCCCACACCGGCCCGCACCAGGGCCTCCGCCGCATAGGAACCTACGCCGCCGATGCCAAAGACCGCCACCCGTTTCGTGGAAAGGAAATCCACTCCCTTTTCCCCGATAATCCGGGCTGTCCGTACAAAAATAGGATCCATTACTTGCCTCCTGGGATGATTTCAATCCAGTATCCGTCGGGGTCATTGATGAAATAAATGCCCATGGCCGGATTTTCATAGCAGATGCAGCCCATCTTCTTATGCTTTTCATGGGCTGCTTCCATATCGTCCGTATCAAAGGCCAGATGGAATTCATTGTCCCCCAGGTTGTATGGTTCCTTCCGGTCCCGGAGCCAGGTCAGTTCCAACCGGTGCTTCATCTCCCCATCTCCCAGGTAAGCCAGGATAAAGGAGCCGTCCGGAGCTTTGTACTGTCCCACCATCTGGAGACCCAGAGCTTCTTCATAAAAGGCGATACTTTTCTTCAGGTCAAGTACGTTGAAATTGTTGTGATTAAACGCAAATTTCATGTCTTCTCTCCTTGTCAAACATAGAAATAACTGTATGTACCAGTATAGCATATGTATATATATAAATAAAGAAGGACCCACCGCGAAGTATGTGTCAAGGTTTTCTCGGTACTTTATTTGACAGTCGATGTTATCAGGTTTCCCAGCCTCTGCTTTCTCAATAAATCTGTATCGCTTTAGCAAGCTGGCCCATCGGAGTTGAAGTCGCTCCGTATACGCCTATACGGCCTTCCAGGCACCCGGGACGGTAATTCCGTGCGTTCCTGTGCCATTTAGCGTCCCTGGCGGCTTTGCGGTTCGTTTTTACGGCTGCTACGACCGCCTTATGCATCTGCCGGTCCATCTTCTTGTAGGCTTTGCCTGCAGCACAGTAAATCAGGGCTTTTTCCAAAGTGTCATTCTGGGTAGCAGTAATCAGCGTGCCTATTGAATCCATACCTATCCTGCACCAGCTGCGCCCCTGCTTTTTCAGACGGTAGCTATAGCGTCGGTGGTCGCTTTCAGCTGCCCCCAGGTGGATATCGGTTCGGATTCCGCGCTCCCGGATGCCCGGGATATAGTCGGCGTTGCGGCTCAGATAGTCTGCCAGTCTCCGTACCTGCTCGGCCTGTTCTTCTGTTTCTGCGTAGCTGGCAGCCGTATCCAGATATGGCTTCATATCTGTGATGACATTTCTGCTCTTATTCAGTTCAAGCACGAATTTATCGATGAATCCACGTGGGCAGAAGCTGAGGCGGGTCCGCACTTTCTCATTCACATGGTATCTGTCCCGGAAATGGTAATGTGTCTTGCATCCCTCGACAATATTGTCGAAGTCATCGAAATTATATCCTGCTCCGCCATCCCCGTTGGAAAGTACTGTAATCTCGCTCAGATTGTACCGGCCATGCACCCACACCTTGACGAGTTCAAACAGCCTTTTCCTATCCGTTCCAGAGAAGCAGTGGTACCCTGTCAGTCTCGAACGTTTTCCATTCTTCTCGACGCCCTCATAGACCTGGATTCGGTGAAGTTCTATGTTCTGGCCGCCTTTGGTATCGGTGACGGGGTCCGCCTGCTGCTTCATTACAATCCCATCGCCCTCAATAGCCAGCAGCCCGTCCTCCGGTACTCTCTTCTCGGCCTGCTCCATGGCTGCATCTGCTGCTTCGTATTTTCTAACCATTTGGGCGGCAGTGCGGCTGAGATTTGAAACTGTCTGATGTGAAATATCCGTCTGGGTCAGAGTTTTCACGATATGGCTCACATTACGGAACTGGGTAACCTGGGCAGCCTGGGCAATGCGCAGAATCACTCCCATGCTATAGTGACGGGAAGGCAGAAATCCAAATTTCTTATCTAATGGGTAAAATCCCTGCTTTCCGGCCATCTCCAGCCGCCTCCGCTTGTAGGTGACAGGACCAAACAGGCAGTATATGGTTCTGGAATCCCGCCGGGAAATCCGCCACCCCTGAGGCTTGTAGACCCTCTCATACAGCTCGCCATCGATCATTTCGAAGGCCGTCGCCACAAGAAGGCCAAAGAGTTCCGTGAAGAGGTGCCAGAGAACCTGCTCCATGGCCAGTGAATCCTTGGAGTCCTTGATACTCTTGAGAATTTCCTCCTGAATAAAAGGTTTGAAAAGTTCGATATTCTCTGATAAAATGCTCATTGGGAAGAGTCCTTTCTTTTGATTTGTTGCAAGGAAATTATAACATTTCCATCAAAGGGGACTCTTCCCTTTTCTATCCAGCAGGGGAGAAATCCTCTACCGAGAAACATTTTACACTAAGCACCGCGAAGGCCATCGGCCTATGAACCACAAGTGATATTGTCTCAAGTAACCACAAATGAAAATGTCCCAGTCATGGTACAATCTCATCACAATCTTAACGCAAGTGATGGGAGGAATTTTTATCAGAAAGGTTGAATTAACGATGGACGAGCAGTTCAAATATGAAACAATCAAATCTCTTGTTAATCATCCAGATGGCAACAAGCTCGCAGCAGCAGTCCGGCTGGGGTGCACTGTCCGCACCGTGAATCGGTTAATCCTGCGCTATCGTCAGGAAGGTAAAGCAGCATTTGTCCACGGGAACAGGGGCAGACAGCCCGTAACAACACTTCCAGCCTCACTCAGAGAAAAAATTGTGGCCCTTTACCAGAATGAGTACTATGGCGCCAATTTTACCCACTTTACCGAACTTCTGGACAGACATGAGAATATCCATGTCTCCGTTTCCTCTGTAGCCTCCATTCTTGAGGCAGCCTTTATTCTCTCTCCTAAGGCTACACGGGCCAAAAGAAAACGGATCAGGAGAAAATTGGAAGCAATGAAAAGCAACACGAAATCCAAGAAAAAGCAGATGGAAATACAAGTCAATCTTGTGGCTGCTGAAGATGCCCACAGCCGGCGTCCACGGCATGCTTACTTTGGGGAACAGCTGCAGGGTGATGCCACTCCATATGAATGGGTTCCCGGGAAGATCTGGCATCTCCACCTCTTCATTGATGATGCTACCGGCATCGTGACTGGCGGCTATTTTGACACCCAGGAGACCCTGAACGGCTATTACCATGTCCTCTGGCAGACTCTCAAAGATTACGGAATCCCTGTGGAAATCTTCACGGATAAACGCACTGTGTTCATTTACAAACAAAAAGGATCCCCGTCCATCGACGAGGATACCTATACGCAGTTCGGTTACGCTTGCAGGCAACTGGGGATACACCTTGAGTCAAGCAGCGTACCGCAGGCCAAAGGCCGGGTTGAGCGGCTCAATGAGACGCTGCAGTCGCGCCTGCCGATTGAGCTGAGACAGGCAGGCATCACGACTATTGCAGACGCCAATGAATTCCTCAAGTCCTACCTAAAAGAATTCAATGCGAAGTTTGCACTTCCTCCCAATAGTACCAAATCAGCTTTTGTGACGCAACCGTCAGATGAGAGGATCAACCTGATACTGGCTGTACTTACAGGCCGTACGGTAGACAGAGGCCACTGCATCCGTTTCCAGCGTCAGTACTATCGTATGCTTGATTCAGAAGGCCATCAGGTGCATTATGCCAGCGGAACCAAAGTACTAGTCATACGGGCTTTCAACGGCGAACTCTACTGCAGTGTTAACGATACCAGTATCTACGCACTGGAAGCCATCCCTTTGCGCCAGAAGAAATCTCCTGAGCTTGATGCTGACTATACCAAGCCAAAGCCTCAGAAACACTGGATTCCACCGATGAGTCACCCATGGAAGCAGGCATCTTTCCGTCATTACGTCCTTACAAGACCGCATCATTCCAGACAAGATCCAGAAGAACTTGCATCGCGTAACATATTTTAGTAACATACTGGCCTAACCACTCAAAATAGCCCCACTATTGCGGGGCTATTAAATGACAATTCTCGGGACATTTTCAAAAATGCTTGACAAAGGACCCACCGCGAAGGCCATCGGCCCAGACTTCGGAAATCCTCCCGCAGCGGGGCCTGTCATTTCCTCATTTTCCCCCGCCAATGCAGCAGAAAGCCCCGTCTCTCCGGGGGAGAAGAGACAGGGCTTTCTATATTCTGAATCACTGTCCGGTGTCATGATGGAACACGGGGATATAGGAGCAGAGACAGTGGCTCAGGAGGCGAGTCCATGAAGGGAGTGATATTTCCCTGACCCATGCGGCACACCCACATCACAGAGGGGATCTTCATTTCCTCTGCCATAAGAATAGCAGACCCGGAGGTGCTTTGCCATTTTTTATGCAAAAGTGGTCGTTTTTGTGCAAAAGTGGTCACTTTTTGCAGACTTTAAAGTGGTGAAGAAAAGCAGGATTTCCCTACTTTCCGGATTCTCCCTCTTCGACGCGGATCCGTCTCCCGCCCTTCTCTAAGGGGGCACTTGCTTACCGATTTCCTCAATATGTAGATAACCAATTGCATGCAGCTTTTGCGGCGAAGCCGCAGGGCCTCAACTCTCAACTCTATCCCAATCATACAGGCCCTGGGAGAAGGGCCGCGCCAAAGGCGCAGGATGGATGCGGCGCTGCCGCGGGGTCTCTATTTCCTTCGCTCAAATCCCGATTCTGCTTTTGCTGAATCTCTCTGCTTCGCTGAACCCGCCTCTTCGAGGCGGATCCATCCCCCACCCTTCGGGCTGCCCCCTTCTCTAAGGGGGCACTTGCTTACCGATTTCCTCAATATGTAGATAACCAATTGCATGCAGCTTTTTGCGGCAAAGCCGCGGGACCTCAACTCTCTTTCCTCAGCTCTCAACTCTATCCCAATCATGCAGGCCCTTGGAGAAGGGCCGCGCCAAAGGCGCAGGATGGATGCGGCGCTGCCGCGGGGTCTCTATTTCCTTCGCTCAAATCCCGATTCTGCTTTTGCTGAATCTCTCTGCTTCGCTGAACCCGCCTCTTCGAGGCGGATCCATCCCCCGCCCTTTGGGCTGCCCCTTTTCTAAGGGGGCACTTGCTTACCGATTTCCTCAATATGTAGATAACCAATTGCATGCAGCTTTTCGCGGCGAAGCCGCGGGAGCTCAAAGCTCAACTCTTCCTACGGAGCTCCCATAACAAAAAGAAGCCCCCTCGCGAGAGCTTCCCTTTATGTTCGGAATCCGAATATCAGAACTTATAGTTCAGGGAGACGGTCCATGCATCGTCCAGGTCTTTGTTGTCTGCCTTCACATCGAAGTCGTATTCGCCGTGGAGGTATACGTTCTTCTGGAGAGCCACTTCACCGGTAACGTTCCAGAACTTCACCTTTTCAACGTTTTCATTTTTCTTGAAGGAGTTGTTCATGAAGTCCCTTGCCTGGTTCGTGTAGAGACCCAGGTATGCGTTGTCGCCGACCTTGTTGTAAGTGGCATCCAGTTTCCAGGTGCCCGGTTTCCTGTAGTTGATCTTGCCGCAGCCCAGGCCTGCGTTCCAGGAAGTATCGCCTTTATCGGCGTTGGACTTCCAGTATTCCCCTTCTACCCGGAAGTCCTGGATTGGGATCACCGTATTAATGCCCCACATATCATCGAAGTGGTAAGCCTTCTTGAAGTCATCGCCAGCGAAGTTGATATAAGCGGCTCCGATTTTTGCAAAGCTGCCGTTCCAGCCGGCCTTGGTGAAGAAGAAGTCATAGTCGTTGTATGTGCGGTCTGCGAAGTTACCGCTCTTCAGACGGCCATAGCCTGCGGTAATATCGAAAGCATCCTTCGCGTAGGAAATCTGGGCGCCATCATAGAAATCATCATAAATGAGGCCATTGCCGAAAATTACGTCCTGGCGGCCGAGGCGGGCACTGACATCACCAAAGGAATGGTTCACATAAAGCCGGTCCATGAATGTATCGCTGGTGTCATTTCCTTTGAACTTCATGTTGTTCACCAGGCGGCTCTGGACGTAGGTGCTGTCATTGACCTGGCCATGGACATTGATACGCATACGGCCATCCCATGCTTCGTGGCTGCCATTCTTTTCATAGGAGTTATTGATGTACCGCATACGGGCATCGCCGGACCAGGATATGTTGCCGATCTTCTTTTCCAGGTTCGAAACCCGGACACCCAGGTTAGCCAGTTCATCAGCATATTCACCGGCCAGTTTATCGAGGGTAGCCTTCTGCTGTGCATTCAGCTGGTCTTCCTTAGCCATGAGGCGGGCAATGATCTGGGCCAGTTCGTAACGGGTCATGTTCCGTTCGCCTTTGAATGTGCCATCGGGGTAGCCTTCTACTACGCCCTGGTCAGACAGGTCGGATACGGCCTGGTAAGCCCAGTCATTGGGGGTTACATCAGAAAAGGGGTTTGCTGCGTAAGCGGATACGCCAGCGGCGAGTGCTGCCATGGCAGCGATTGCGAGGATCTTTTTCATGTTCCTGCTCCTTAAGAGAAATATAGGGAATCGATGGGCTGCCCATAATTTCCGGAGCCTGCATCCTGCCTGCGCGAGTGACCGTGTTTCCTCTGCCGCCGTCCGCCTTCCCCGAGGCCCGGGCCTTGACCTGAGTCCAAGGTACCATAGTGCAGTGTATGAATCAATCGTTCGTCGAGTAAATGTTCTGTATTGTTTGTCAGGAATATTGGTCTATATGGTCAAAAAGCTGTCAGTTTTTAATCTTTCATTTACATACTTCCCCTTTCTTCCGATTCTGTAAAGCCCACTAGATTTTTACAATTGACAGTTTTCCAATGAAGGTCATACAGAAAAGTCAGTTTTTCATATTCCTATAAAAAGATTCAATAGCGTGTAAGCAGGTAGAATTCGTTTGTGTACACAACCTTGGCATGACATCTATCTCAACACAAGCCTCCCCCCAAGCACGTAGTGCACCAGGGGGGAGGTGGCCGAAGGCCGGAGAGGGGCCTTCAGATAGATTCTTTCCGTTCATGTAGAATCCCTATCTACTCACTTTGCATAATTTTGTGTATAGGCAACCACCCTAACCAAACCTTCCCCTCAAAGGGAAGGCTTCCTGTTGGCTTCGCCGCCAGTGAAAAAGGTCCTTGCCTCAACCAGTATTTTTAAAATATAATTTATACAAAGCCCCTATGTCCCCAATGAAAGGAGCCTGCCATGAAACGCCCCCTCACCCCTGCCAGTAAAGATCTTCTCCCGATTGCCCGAAAGCTTCGCAAGGAAATGACAAAGGAGGAAAGACACCTGTGGTACGATTTTCTCCTTCACTATGATGTCAAATTTTACCGGCAAAAGATCATAGGCCGTTATATCTGTGATTTCTACTGCCCTAAAGCCCGCCTTGCCGTTGAACTGGATGGCAGCCAGCATTATACAGAAGAAGGCAAGGCCTACGATGAAAAAAGAACTAACTTCTTCCACGAATATGAGATAGAAGTACTTCGAGTATATAACGGAATCGTCAATAATAACTTCCGAGGCGTCTGTCTGGCGATAGACAAAGTAGTCAAAGAAAGAATACAGAAACTGAGCAAAAAGAGATAACAACCCATTCTGCCTTTTCTGTTTTTCTCACTTTGCATGCCTTATGTGCACAAGCAATCACCCTAACCCTGCCCTTCCCCTCAAGGGGAAGGCTTTTTCGGCTTCGCTGCAGGTGGGATTCATTAGAGAATATACCTATTGCATGTCCATTGCCTCTTTACAAGCCTCCCACCAGGCACGCAGTGCGCCAGGGGGGATGTGCCCGTAGGGCGGAGAGGGGCTACCGGTATGGCTCTTTCCGTCAATACGCGTTTCTCAGTTCTCTCACTTTGCATGCTTATGTGTATAGGCAACCACCCTAACCCTGGGGCTGTGAAAAAATGAGAAATCATTTTTATTCACAGCCTCCTTTTTTGTATTCCAGTTAAATATCCATTTATTTTGCTGAAATTGAGTATACTTCCCCCTTTCCCCAGTCATCCCAATTATTTTATTTTATGCTGCTCTTCGCATTCTCATGCGTTTATGGTAATGTTTATTCAGATTTTGGCCTATCGCCATGAGGTAAATCTCTACTTTTACAGGATTCGTACCTCTTCTGACGATTCTCTTGTATCCGTGGTCGTTTTTTATGATTCCAAAAGTACCTTCCGACTGGATGGAACGGTTCATTCTGAGCAGGGCTCCCTGAATACTTTCCAGGTTGGCGATGACTTCTTTATGCATGGAAGTCAGTTCCTGATTAATCTGAACTGTCCGGTTTCTTGGTGTCCTTTTACATTTCTCGGCATAGGGGCATCCGCTACAGTCTTCACACTGGTAAATCTCTTCCTGGCGCCCGTAGTGGTTACCTGGAATCGACTTTCTGTATTGGAGCCTGAATGCCCTGCCGAAGGGGCAGCGCATGATTCCGTTGGCATCAATTGTAAAATTCTCCGCCCGGAATGGGTTATCCCTGTACTTGGCATCGCTTGTCTGTTTCTTAAACATGGGGAATTTCATGAATTTTTTCATGCCATGCTGTTCGCAGTAGATATAGTTGTTAAATGAGCCATATCCCGCATCTGCTACCGGGTATTTCGGATAAAAATGATAGGTCTTATGGAACTTTTCTATCAGGGGAATGAAGCAGTCCATATCTGACCGGCACTGGCTGACATCCAAAACGGCAATATATTCGTCGGCGATGCCAAACTGCACGTTGTATGCAGGAAGAAGCTGGTCATTACCTACATAATCCTTCTTTACCCGCATAAATGTAGCTGAAGGATCAGTTTTCGAGTAGCTGTTTCGATTAGGGCCGCAGATCCTTATCTTTTCTCCATATTCCCTGAGTTTATCCGTATATTGCTTTAGCTTTTCACACATACGCTGGTGTGGAGTCTTGCGATGTCCCGGACCATGGACAAATTCCTTTTCATCCAGATTCCAGAAGCGTTCAAGAGCTTCCAGCTTTTCCTCCAGATAATCCGGAACGTATTCGGTGCTCGTTTCTATTGTTGCTCCTTCTGTTGCCAGCTCGCAGTTAATTTCATTCAGCAGTGACGTAATCTTCTCATACAGGTGATACCGGGATTTTATAGTTGTTTTTTTCCACACCCAGCTGTATTTATTGGCGTTGGCCTCCATTTTGGTGCCATCAATATAAAGATGGTTGAGATCGACGTGGTCTTCCTTGAAGATTTCTGCATTAACCGCATTGAAAATGTCCTCAATACAATTGGCTAGAACTTTGTTGATAAAGTTTGCAAAAGTGCGGTAACTGGGAGCCTGACCGTCTGAGAGGTAAATAAATCGCAGATCTGTACGGCAGGCCTTCTCCAGGCTGCGTAAAGAACAATACCCCAGCATAAATCCGAAAAGCACGAGTTTAAGTAAAATGACCGGATTGTATCCGATGCGGCCTGCAGAGCAGTGGGACTGTACCGGAAGATATTTTCTTAATCCTATAGCCTCCATTAAATGGTCAAATTCAAAAACAGGGTCATCAATTGGCAGATAAGATGCAATAGACAGTGGCAAAAAGCCCTGCCGTGGGGTACAATGATAACTGGTATTTTTGCATTTCATCATAACACTATAATACCACTGAAAAAGGTGTCCGGCTCGCTTGAGTCAGACACCTTTTTTGGCGACTGTTTTAATTCAATTATTTCACAGCCCCTTTTTCGGCTTCGCCGCAGGTGGGATTCGTTAGAGAATATACCTATTGCATGTCCATTGTCTCTTTACAAGCCTCCCCCCAGGCACGCAGTGCGCCAGGGGGGGAGGTGCCCGTAGGGCGGAGAGGGGCTACCGGTATGACTCTTTCCGTCAATACGCGTTTCTCAGTTCTCTCACTTTGCATGCTTATGTGTATAGGTAACCACCCTAACCCTGCCCTTCCCCTCAAGGGGAAGGCTTTTTCGGCTTCGCCGCAGGTAGGATTCGTTAGAGGATATACCTATTGCATGTCCATTGTCTCTTTATAAGCCTCCCCCCAGGCACGCAGTGCGCCAGGGGGGAGGTGCCCGTAGGGCGGAGAGGGGCTACCGGTATGACTCTTTCCGTCAATACGCGTTTCCCAGTTTTCTCACTTTGCATGCTTATGTGCATAGGTAACCACCCTAACCCTGCCCTTCCCCTCAAGGGGAAGGCTTTTTCGGCTTCGCCGCAGGTAGGATTCATTAGAGAATATACCTATTGCATGTCCATTGTCTCTTTATAAGCCTCCCCCCAGGCACGCAGTGCGCCAGGGGGGAGGTGCCCGTAGGGCGGAGAGGGGCTACCGGTATGACTCTTTCCATCAATACTCGATTCCCTTTCTCCTCCTTATTTTCCCCAAGTGAAAACCCCGTCTCTCCGGGGGGAAGAGACGGGGTTTTCTATATCCTCAAATCACTGGCCTTTGTTAAGGTAAATCATCCGGCTTTGGAGGGACAAAGGCCAGTAATGGTTGAGGTCAAGCCTTTTTCTGGGCTGCCATTGCCTGGAGTTCCGGCCGGAATTCTTCGACCAGTTTCTTTTCAGCCTTAGCGCCCTTCGAGAGTGCGTTGTAGATGATTTCAGCCATTTCGTAGCGGGTCATCTGGCGTTCACCGTGGTACTTGCCATCTTCATAGCCTTCCACGAGCCCGTTGCCTGCGAGGCGGGATACCGCTTCGTAAGCCCAGTGATTAGCCGGTACATCCGGGAATTCTTTGGACATATTCGGATTCAACACGGAGAGAAGGGCATCCATTCTTGCGGTGAGTTCGTTCACCTGGGCACGGAGTTCCTTATTCTCTGCGGCCGCTGCCTTCATCTGGGCTTCCTTGGCTTTGTTGCCGCCGTGGCCCAGTCTGACGGATACGCCGCCGCCGAACATGTTCTCGCCGGTACCCATGGAAGCGGAGGCATTGACCATCACGTTTTCATTGGGCCGGTAGAATACGCCTACCGCACTTGCGGTTTCGCTGCCGGAGTTGCCTACGGCTGCTGCGATGTTCCACTTGGAGTCCGCATCGAATTCCAGCGGGTGCAGGTTCGCCATGGCTGCTGCGTTAGCGCCGACCTTATCGATCTTGTTGTCCAGCTTGTCTACCCTGGTTTCTACCTGGGTCACGCGGTTTTCCACGTTGGCAACTCGGGTATTGGTTGCATGGAGCTGGCCGCCGTTCACTGCATCGGTGCTGCCTTCAGAAATGTCTCCAGCGGCTACGTTGGTGATCTTCTGGTTGTTCGCATTGATGCCGTTCGCATCGATATAGGTCTTGTCGCCTACCTTGTAGGAGTCTGCGGTGACCGTATCAGCCGTTACGCCGCCTTTGACAGTAAGCCCTTTGTTCATGTTCACAATGTCATTGAAGGTAGCTGCGCCATCAAATTCAGAGGTCTCGGTTACCTTCAGGGTCTTTGTGGTGGTAGCGCCTTCTACGGTGAGATCCTTCTTCACGGTAGCGTTGCTTTCCATGGTCACATCGCCCTTCAGGTCAGAGGTGCCATTGACGGTAGCACTTCCGCGTACGCCCAGGTCCTTCAGGACTTCTGCGTAATCCATCTGGGTCTTGTGATTGCCAGCTTCATTGGTGAGTTTGGTGAGTCCATCTGTGGTAGTCACAGTAGTGGTGCCCACTTTGTCTTCAATGGAGCTGGTGCTCATGGTACGGCTTACCTTATCGCCTACCTTGTCGGTGATAGAAGTGGTTGCGGTATTGGCAATCTTGTCAGCGGTATTGCTGATGGTGCCGCCGGTTGCGGTATTCGCAATGCCATCTGCCTTCATGACTGTCTTCACAGCTGCATTTTCCCCTTCGCCGATCTGGCTGGTGATGGATTTCTTGCCGATGGCTTTCACGTTTTCAGCGGTGAGTTCGCTGTCTCCGGTGACTGTGGTCTTCTGGTTTCCGCCCACTGTGGTGGTCAGATCCTTGCCAATCGTGTTAGTCATGCTGCCGGAAGCGGTGTTACTGATATCGCCACTGGTAGTATTGGTAATACCCTTTGCATCCCAGGTGGTGGAGGTATCGGAGCCATAGGCTGCCTTGACGCTGTCCGTCTTCACGGCCACCTGGTTCTTACCCACTTCGTTAATGACACTGTTGGTTCCTTTATTGAGGACATCCTTTGCATCATTGGTGATAGTACCGTCCTTAGCGGTATTGGTGATGCCGCCTGCGGTCATTTCGCTCTTTACTTTGGAGCCATCGCCGATTTCATTCACAATGGATTCGGCTGCGCTGTTTGTGATACCCTTAGCGGTCATTGTGGAACCGGTGAGGTTTGTGCCATCGGTGACTGCCGCGCTGATGGTTCCGGTGCTGGAATCTTTCACAATGTCCAGGATGGTGGAGCCATTCTTCAGGGCTTCCTCAGACCTGGTCGCGGTCTTTGTAGATGCGCTGTACTGGGTATCGCTGGCTTTGATGACCTGTGCACTCTGGTCCACGGTGTTGCTGGAACTGTTGGACTTGGTGCCATCGGTGATGGAGGAAGCAATGCTCTTTGCATTCTGGTTCACTACGGTGGTATTGGTACCGTCGGTGACAGAGGAGGCAATCTGGTCTGCTTTCTGCAGGTCATTGGAAGTATTGGTTCCATCGGTGATGTTCGTATTGGTCTGGTCTGCGATGGTATCGATGGTGGTCTTCGTATTTCCGTTTACAAGCTGGGATTTTTCTTCTGCAGCGCCGCGGATGTAGGACGCCTTCTTGCCATCGGCCTGGCTCATTTCTTCCTGGGTCTCACTGGAAGTCTGGGTGGAGGTATTGGTGCCGTAGTCATTGGATACTCTGTTCACAATGGAGCTGGACGCATCGGTTTCCACATCGAGGGCCCTGTTGGTAATCTTGTTTCTTGCGGTGTTATTGATATTTTCAGCGGTGAGGCTGCTGTCATTCTTCACATTGGTTGTGAGGCTGCCATAGTTCTCGTTTACAGATCCTTTGACAGATTCTGTCTTGTTACCGCTCACTGTATTGGTCTGGTCACCGGCTACGACTGTGGACTGGCTGCCTCCGATGTTGGTACTCTGGTCCCCATCGATGGTGGTTGCCTGGCTGCCGTATTTCTCGGTTACTACGCCTTTAACGGTTTCCAACTTATTGCCGCTTACCGTATTCTGCTGGTCGCCGCCTACGATGTTGGTCTGGTTACCACCGACAGAGGTCTTCTGGTCAGTCTTGATGTTGGTGATCTGGGCATTGAAGTTTTCCGTTTCCGTTCCCTTCACATTGACTGTCCGGTCTCCGGATACAGTGACGGTCTGGCTGCCTGTTACCGCATGGGTCTCATTACCGCCCACCTTGGTGGAGAGGTCGCCGCCTACGGTGGTGGTCATGTTGCCGGAAGCTTTGTTCACGATATCCTTTGCATCGTTGGTGATGGTACCATTTTTAGCGGTGTTGGTGATATCTCCGGAAGCGGTATTGACAATGTCTTTCGCTTCGTTGGAGATAGTACCGCCGATGGCCGTATTGGCGATGCCATTGGCATCCATTACGGTCTTCACGGCAGAGCCGTCACCGATCTGACTGGTAATGGAAGTAGCGCCTTTGTTCAGGATCTTGTCCGCATCGTTGGTGATGGTGCCATTGGCTGCGGTGTTGGTGATGTTATTGGCATCCTGCTCGATGGTTGTCTTGCTGTCTCCTTCTTCCACACCCTGGAGAATCTTCTTCAGATTCTGGGTGATATAGGACTTGTTGAGGACATTGCCATTGTCATCTTTCAGGGTAATCTGGGAATCCGTTGTATCCGCGGTGGTCTTTGTAACATTGGACTGGCTGCCTTCCACTACGGAGTCCGTCATTTCGTATTTATTTTTACCATTCTGGGCAATTTCCCGAGAAGCATAATTCGTCGGATTGTCGCCGGTGTCGGAGAGGGACTGCTTCACGCTGTCTGCTGTGATGGTGCTGGTACCGATGGATTCATCATCCCTTGCCCATACGGTGCTTCCGGTTTCATCCATCTTGGAGGAGCTTGCCTGGAGTTCGCCGGTATCGGAGTACTTCAGGTTCTTGGAAGTCACATTGCCGCCGTGGATTTCGGTGTAGTTATTTTCATCGAGCTTGCTGGAAAGGGTCTTCGCGTTGAATTCGCCATTGACAGTCAGGTCCTTTTCAACGGTCAGGTTTCCGCCAATCGTAGCATCGCCGGTAGTTTCCAGGGTACTGGTCTTCACATCCCCAGCCTGTACCGTGCCGGTGGTCCGGATGGTGCCGCTGCCTGCATCAAGACCGGTGGAGGTAATCTTGCCATTGGTATCAACGGAGAACTGACCGTTCGCTGCACTTACGGTTCCCTTGGTGGACAGGTTGCCATTGCTGTCGATGGTAGTATTGCCATTGGCTGCGCTGACTGCGCCGTTGCTGTCAACGGTGAACTTGCCATCCGCCGCCTTGACAGCGCCATTGCTGTTAACCGTGAATTTGCCATCTGCCGCTTTGACAGAGCCGTCAGAGCTCAGGGTAATCTTGCCGTCCGCTGCTTTCACGCCACCGTTACTGTTAACCGTGAATTTACCGTCTGCTGCTTTGATGGAGCCATCGGAAGCAAGGGTGGTCTTGCCGCCGGCTGCGCTGACGCCGCCGTTGCTGTTGACTTTGAAATTGCCATCGGCTACGCTCAAGGTTCCAGCAGACTTGATGTTGCCATTGCTGCTGACAGTCATATTTCCATCGCCCACGTTGAGGCCATTGGATTTGACTACGCCGGTAGCACCGTTCAGTTCGATCTGGTCGTTGACGTTCACCGTGCCATTCGCGCTGTTGACGGTGAATTTGCCGTCCGCCCCTTTGATGGAGCCGTCGGACTTCAGGGCAGCCTTGGCTTCGCTGTAGGTATCGCCGCCGGTGTAGACACCGTCTTTATCCATGACCGTACTGTTTGTGCCGACCATGATACCATTTTCGTTCATGGTAATCTGATTATCGTTCCCTTTGTTCAGGATCATTTCGTTGGCGTCGGTCTTGGAAGTAGTTACATTGCCCTTGGCATCGATGGTGGTGGTGTTTTTCTGGAGGACATTATCATCGCTCAGGCTGAGGCCGCTGTTGACGGCTTCCACCAATTTTGTATCCGCTGCAATGCGGGATTTCTTTTCCGCAGTAATCTTCTTATTCAGTTTCTGGTCTTCCGCTGCCCGGGTAGCTGCTTCGGCATCAATATTTTCCTGCAGTTGTGTATCGGCTGCTTCACGAGCCGTTGTTTCAGTCTGCAGCCCCTGGTCCAGAGCATTCAGGTTCTGTCCCACATAGTTATCCATCTTGACATACTGGCCATCCTGCGTGGTGCCATCAGTGATGCCTTCGGTGGCAGTGAGTTTGCCGTCCACCATGACAGTCTTGGAGTCTTTATCATAGGTAATGGCTTCGGTCTTAGGAATTGTGCGCAAACAATATTTACATTTTAATTGATTAAAAGTGTAAAAAATGCTATGCTGATGCCAAGGAGGAAATCAGCATGGTTAAAGAAGTCCCTGTAGATAAAATCAATAAGATGCTTCCACTGCTTAACGAGGCGCAGAAACGAGTATATCTGGCCTCTGAAGCCGAAGCACTCGGCCACGGTGGAATTACTGCTATCAGCAAAGCCACTGGCGTATCCCGGGTAACCATAACGAATGGCATAAAAGATCTGAATTCTGAACATCCCTATTTATCTCAAGATGCACCTTCCCCTCGTATCCGAAGGGAAGGCGGCGGTCGTAAGCCCATAGAGGTTACTCAGCCGGGAATTATAGAAGCACTTGAAAGCCTTATGGAAAATTCCACTTTTGGAGATCCCCAAGGACCTTTGCGTTGGACGACAAAGAGCCTGCGTAACCTCGAAGCGGAAATGAATGCCCGTGGTTATAAGATTAAATATCGTAAAATCGGATACCTCTTGAAAGATATGGGTTACAGCCTCCAAATCAATCAAAAAATGAACCAGGTTGGAAGCCAGCACCCAGACAGGGACGCACAGTTCCGGCACATCAACGAAACTGCTGAAGAATACATGGAAAACGGGTTTCCTGTTATTTCCATAGACTGTAAGAAAAAGGAAAACATTGGAAATTTCAAAAATAGCGGAGCCGAATATGCCAAAAAAGGAAATCCGGTAAACGTTCTTGACCATGACTTTCCTCTTCCTGACAAGGGAAAAGCTGCTCCTTACGGCGTTTACGATATTGCAGCCAATGAAGGGTTTGTGAATGTGGGAGTAAGCTCAGATACTGCGCAGTTCGCAGTGAATTCGATCCGCTCCTGGTGGGATGAGATGGGTAAACCACGATATCCTGAAGCAACCCGTCTGTTAATTACGGCAGATGGTGGTGGAAGCAATGGAAGCCATAGCCGGCTTTGGAAATTTGAGCTGCAAAAATTTGCTGATGAAAGTGGCCTTGAAATCGAAGTCTGCCACTTCCCGTCCGGAACATCCAAATGGAATAAAATAGAGCATCGACTATTCAGCCAAATTACAAAGAACTGGCGAGGCCGTCCTTTGGAAACGCTTGAAATTATCGTTAATCTGATCGCTTCAACAACTACCGATAATGGGCTTGTGGTTCGGTGTAAAGCGGATACCGCAGTCTACCCTAAAGGCACTAAAGTTTCTGACAAGGAATTTGCTGGCATTAATCTGTTAAGGAATGAATTTCATCCTGATTGGAATTATGTCATCAGGCCATCATATGAATAGCTTAATAATGCACAGATCCTTACTCCTGTGCAGGTTATGCACAGAGTGAAAAATAATGCTGTGGTCCCTGCCATTCTCCAGTGGCTGGGGCCCATACAACCGGACCATCCGGAATTGAACCCTTTCCATTCCGGACCTCCCGGGTGAAGGCGGACGAAATACCGGCTCGCGCCCTTTTCGCTTGCCGGGATTTTCCCGCTCCCATCTGCCCATACAATACCAAAACGAAAATCCTCTTTCCACTTTTTGTGCAAAAGTGGTCATTTTTATGCAAAAGTGGTCATTTTTATGGTACTTTAAAGGAGTAAAGAAATGGTGAAATTGGGCGTTGCGAATTGAAATGGAGTTGTTTAACAGATTGGGGATCTCCGGCAGCGCCGCCTGATTCCAACTATCTATCCTCCGCCCTTCGGGCACCTCCCCTGGCGCACTTCGGGTCTGGGGAAGGCTTGCATAAGCCAATGCTGCGGTTCTGGCATGACGGTTATCCGGATTCCAACTGCGGCAAAGCCGCTATCCATCCTCCGCCTTTGGCGCGCCTCTTCTCTAAGGCTGCATTCTTACGGATTTTCTTACACTAAGCTGCTTGTGTTACGGTAATTCATTCTGCGGCTTAGTCGCTGGCAGATTTCATCCTCGATCTCGGTCTCGATCTGTCCCTCCCTTTCCCACGAAAAAAAGCCCTGAAAAGCGTTTGCTTTTCAGGGCTTCCGATCATCTAACTTATTTCTTCACTTCAATGGAGAAGTAGTTTTTCTTTCCTTTACGGATGATGATGAACTTGCCATTTGTATTCGGATGGGCAGTGACATTGGCTTCGATGTCGCGGATCTGCTGCCCGTTTACCCGGATGGCGCCGTTCTTCACGTCTTCCCGGGCCTGGCGTTTGGACTTTTCTACGCCTGCTTCTACGAGGGCTTCCACGATATTGATGGGCGCTTCATGGACTTCGCCGCCTTTGGTGTTGCGGAAGGCCCCTTCGATTTCGTCGCCGGAGAGTTCCTGGATGTTGCCGGAGAAGAGGGCCTGGGTTACTTTTTCTGCCTGCGCCAGTCCTTCGTCCCCATGGACGAAGCGGGTCACTTCTTCTGCCAGTTTTCTCTGGGCGCTCCGGTGTTCCGGATGTTCTTCCACCTCTTTGGCAAGGGCATCGATTTCTTCGTGGGAGAGGAAGGTGAAGTACTTCAGGTATTTCACCACGTCCCTGTCGTCCTGGTTGAACCAGAACTGGTAGAATTCATAGGGAGACGTCTTCTTCGGATCCAGCCATACAGCGCCGCCGGCGGTCTTACCGAACTTCGTGCCGTCAGCCTTCAGCATGAGGGGAATGGTGAGGCCATAGGCATCATGGACATCTTCGGTCTTACGGAGCAGTTCCACGCCGTTGGTGATATTGCCCCACTGGTCAGCGCCGCCGATCTGGAGCTGCACGTTGTACTTGTCGTAGAGCATCTTGAAGTCAATGGACTGGAGGATCTGGTAGGAGAATTCGGTGAAGGAAATCCCCGTTTCCAGACGGGATGCCACCACTTCCTTGGCCAGCATGGTATTGATATTGAAGAGTTTCCCGTAGTCCCGGAGGAATTCGAGGAGGGAAATCTTAGACAGCCAGTCGTAGTTATTCACCATGGTGAAGCCGTCTTCACCGAAGAGTTTCTTCATCTGGGCGGTGAGGCATTCTGCATTGTGCCGGATGGTTTCCTGGGACTGGAGGACACGCTCCGTCTTCCGGCCGGAGGGATCGCCGATGGAGCCGGTACCGCCGCCGATAACGATGACCGGATGGTGGCCGGCCAGCTGGAACCGCTTCAGGATCATAAAGGGAATGAGATGACCGATGTGCATGCTGTCACCGGTGGGATCGATGCCACAGTAGAGGGAAATGGATTTTTCCCCTACCAGTTTGTACAATCCTTCTTCATCGGTCTGCTGGTTCACAGCGCCGCGCCATTTCAGTTCATCAATAATGTTCATCGAACTCCGCCTTTCTTATTCTATGGATTTTGGGATTCTTCCCTGTTTTTTGTATATGACTCACTATAACACAATTGAAAGAGGATAGGTATAGAGAACATAGATTCTCGCATTTTGGATTACAATGCCAATCGTGCTACATAACATATAGTTTCAAAGTTAGGAGTTAGGAATGAGGAGTTAGGAGTGAAGGTGCGGCGCACAATTCATAGAGCGCCGGGGATTATAAATAGCGGGTTGGCATGTTTTTGTATAGAGCCATTTATGAGCTTATAATGTTCTGTCTCAAGCATATTTGTGCAATTCAAACATCGTAATTCTTATAGAACTGTATGTGAAATTAACCCCAAGCATGCAGCCCCTTGGAGAAGCGCCAAAGGCGCAGGATGGATTACCGTAACGGTTAGACGCTGAATGTGAGATAACCATTCCTTCTGAATACCCTGCTTCGAAGCTTCCGCCTCTACGAGGCGGATCTATCCCCTGCCCTTTGGGCTGCCGCCGTTTGGCCTATAAGGAAGGCGCTTTTATGGACAGGCTAAGCGCCTTTTGTATTTCAGGCCAAACTTGGAAGTCCTATGCAGGACTTCCATCTCCAAGGGGGCACGCATTTACGGATGAGGTCATTTGTCATTTGACATATCCGGTAACTTTAATTACATATACGCCAAATTTACCAACATACCAAAAAATCCCGCGGGAATGATCCTGCGGGATTTCATTTCTTATTTTCAGCCCTGCATGACAGTGCCGTCGGCCAATTTGATGGTGTGGCCATTGTAATTGATGGTGCCCAGGTTGTTCACCGTGGTAGCTTCACTGTCTTCCGTAAGGGTCCAGGTGGAGCCTTCGGAAATGAAGATGTCGGCGTTGGTCTTGTAGGTATCGCCGTTCTGGGCATTCGGAACGATGTGGACTGCACCGGTCCAGGTGGAGCCTTCGGTGAGGTTCACGTTCACATCGGAAATGCGGTCTACCAGGATATTTCCATCGAGTTTCTGGTTCTTGAGGACCAGTTCCACATGGCCGCCGTTGCTTCCGGGATTACCCCAGCCGAAGCTGCCGTCGTTACCGGTGACCGTAAGCACCGGAAGGGTATTGTCCTGCTGGATAGCCGTATTTTCAAGGGTAATCCGGCCATGGGTGCTGGTGACGTAGAACATGCCGCCCTTATGGGAAATGAGGGTGGAGTCCTTGGCGTTGAACTGCTGGGTGCCCATGGTACCGATGGCTGATTCATCGGCATAAAGGACCACATTATAGGGAACGGAGTTCGTTTCATTGCCTTCCAGGGTAGCGCTTTCGAGGGTCAGGGTGTTATTTCCTTTGATAACCGCTGCTTTCGTAGCTTTGGCGTTCACGGTGCCATTGGTAATGGTAACATCCCCATTGGTGTAAACGCCGTGGGATTCCTGGCCGGTGGTGGTGAAATTGCTGTTTTCCGCCAGCAGGATGCCGCCGTTCTTGGAGACCTTGATGGCCGGGGAGCCGTAGCCCGTGGTGGATACGGTGCTTCCGGACAGTTTCATCATGGCCTTTTCAGAAAGTTCTACGGCAGGAGCGAAGTTTCCTGTAGTATCTACGGTGGAGTCGGTGAGATTGATATAGGTGCCTTTGCTGTACCCGTAGGCGCCGGTGGCTCCGTTGCCGGTGGTAGAGATCTTTGCCTTCGTGAAGGCGCCGTGGCCGCCGTGGCTTACAAGGAGGGCCGCATTCTTTCCGTAGAGATCGGAATTATTGACATCGTCCACGTCGCCGGATTTTGTAATCATATCGCCGGTGGCGCTGATGTAGGCCATGGATACGCGGAGTGCATTTTCATTATTTTTCTGGGAAACGTAGGTCTGGCCATCGTAGGTACCATCGCTGGTAAGTTCATTGGCCGTGTCCCCCTGGTCAGCTGTATACTTTGCTGCCGGCGCCGGGGTGGGCTCCGGTTCCGGCTCCGGCTCAGGTTCCGGTTCCGGAGTCGGTTCTTCTACCGGCTGTTCCACAGGCTGCTCTACGACGGGCTTCGGTGCTTCCGGGGACAGGTTCTTGAATGTGCCGGATTCCACGGATTTTTCTACATCCGGAAGAGTCAGGGACAGGCCCTTCAGCAGGGCATCGGTGTAATTCACTTCCGGTGCCTTGGCTGTTTCTCCGGCTGCCGGAGCTGCTTCACCTGCCGGTGCTGCTTTCGCATCCTCTGCAAAGACAGAAGGCGCTCCCACTCCGGCAATGGCCAGGGCGCAGAGCAGGGCAGTGATTTTGCTGTGTTTCATATATTTCCTCTTTTCTCACGATGGATTCAGAATTCAAATCAATGTCTTATAAACCTAGGATATCATAGTCCAATAATCACATTTTACAACAAATGGGAGGAATTGTCATGTAGTAAAGGATAGAGTTGAGAATTGAGTGAAGAGAATTGAGGCCCCGCGGCTTTTGCCGCTTTATCCCTTCAATCCATGCTGCGGATTTGGTGCTCCCCGTTTGTCTGAAGAGTGTATTCTTCGCCCTTCACTCTTTTCTCTTCACTCTTCTCGTATAACCAATGGGATTCTATCGGCAGGTGTGCTAAAATAGGAACGGTAAATTCGTTTATTCTATAAGTATATTACAGGGAGGCACCTATGCAGATTCATATTATTGACCATCCGCTGATCCAGCACAAACTCACCATCATGCGTTCCAAGTACACCAGTTCCGGCGAATTCCGCCGGCTCCTGAAGGAAATCACCCTTCTCATGGGCTATGAACTGACCCGGGACCTGCCGCTGGAAGATATCGAAATCGAGACACCCCTGGAAAAGGCAAGGGGTAAACGGGTAGCAGGCAAGAAAGTGGGCATTGTCCCCATTCTCCGTGCCGGTTTCGGCATGGTGGACGGCCTGCTGGACCTCATGCCCTCCGCCCGTGTAGGCGTCATCGGCCTGTACCGGGATCCGGAAACCGCAAAACCCGTGGAATATTACTGCAAGCTCCCGGAAGTGGAAAACCGTGATTTCATTCTCGTGGACCCCATGCTGGCCACCGGCGGCAGTGCCGTGGCTGCTATCGATATGATGAAGAAGCGGGGCGTAAAGAATATTAAGTTCATGTGCCTCGTGGCCGCTCCGGAAGGGGTAGAAGTAGTGAACGATGCCCATCCGGATGTGCCGATTTTCACGGCCTCCCTGGATCGCAAGCTCAATGAGCACAAGTACATCCTCCCAGGCCTCGGGGATGCGGGGGACCGCATTTTCGGAACGAAGTAAGGTACCATTTTGCATGGTAATGGATAGAGTCACCGGAGCGGGGCAGCTAGCTGCCCCGCCGCCAATGACTCTATCCGTATACATGAAGTACCACACGTAAAAAGCACCGGTGAGTTCTCGATCATCGGTGCTTTTTTGTACCCTGTTTACTTCTTCAGTACTGTCAGCTTATAGCCGTGGGTATTGATTTTCCCTTTGTTATTCAGGGTGGTGACGGTGGAGTCGCCGGTGAGGTCCCACTGGGCCCCTTTTTCCAGGGTGAGGTGGATGCCGGTGTCATTGGAACTGCCCTTTTCATTGGTGAGAATTTTTGCCTGCCCCTTCCAGGTACTCCCCTGACCCAAAGTCATGGTGAGTGTGGAAATGGTATCTGCCGCAATGGTGCCGTCCAGTTTCTGGTGGTCCGCCGTAAAGACCGCCTTGCCGCCGTTGCTGCCGGCTTTGCCCCAGCCCCGGGATGCACTGTTTCCGGCAACCCGGAGAAGGGTGCCGTCTTTGTCTTCGTTTTTGATTTTTACATTGTCCAAGTGAATGGTGCAGTCCGTATTGGTCACATAAATGACGTCGCCCTTATGGGATGTGAGGCTGCCTCCTTCCATGGAGAAGGAAGACTCCCCCTGTTCCGCATCGCCACTCATGGACTGGTAAAGCATGACGGTGTGGACATTTTCTTCTTTAATGGTCTGCTGCCCCATGACCCGGGTATCATCCATGCTGCCTTCGAGGCTGCAGTTCTTGAGGGCTATCTTATTTTTTCCTTCAATCACCGCCCCTTCGGAATGGAGTGCTTTGAGAGCGGCTCCTTCCACCGCAATGTCGGCAGTGGAATAGATGGCTGGGGACCCGTGGCCGGAGGTGGCAAATGTACCGCCCTTCACCCGCACCGTACCGCCGCCCCGGTCGGAGCGAATGGCGGCGGAGGAATCGCCGGAAGTGGCAACGGTGAGATTTTCTGCATCCGTCTCCCCGCCGCCGGTGGTCTGGATACCGCCGGAATTATGGCTGGTGGTGGTGATGGTCACATTCTTCGCCGCCACCTTCGTGCCTTTGCCGTAACTGAAGAGTCCATTCCCATTGGCCGCAGAGCTGTGGACCGTGGAGTCTTCAATGGTCACCTGGGCCCCGTCGGTGGCAAGGAGGGCTGCATTCATGCCGTAGAAATCGCCACCTTCGGTGCTGGAGGATTTCCCTTCCTGCTTATCGATGGATACGTCCTTCAGTGTCACCGAAGCACCGGTGATACGAAGGGCATTCTCGTCATCCCCGGTGAAACCGAAGACCTGGTCCGTAATGGCCGTATTTTCCGTAATATTTCTGGCTGCCGTACCCTGGGTCACATGGTCCGGAGGATTGAATCCGCCAGGCGGTGGCGTCATGGTGCCATTGCCGGAAGGCGGCACTGGCGGCATATGATTGGAAGGCTGTCCGTTCCGGGCTGCAGAGCTATTGGAAGCGCTCTCCACGGGGACAGCCACCTTGGTCACCGTAATGTCCTGGGGCCGGTTCTGGAGGTTCCAGGTCATGGCATCGGAAAACCGCTGGGGCAGCACGCTGTCCACTTTCTTGTCCGCTGCCTGGGAAACGCCGCCCAGGAGGCACAGGGCGCAGAGCAGGGCTGCTGTTTTTGTATATTTCATAGCAATCACTCCTTACTTTCAGTAACTAACTGGTGATGGCCCTATTATAGCACAGAGTTTCCAGTGGCGTTTGCTGTTTGGCATGCTGATGGGGAAGCCGCCATATTGCGGTTTGACGAGCTGTTGGTGTTCGGTGCTGGTGGGTAGAGTCATCCGAATGGAGCTTCTAGCTTCTAGCGGCTAGCTGTTAGGAAAGCGGATCCGCCTGCGACGCTTCCAATGGCACCCCTCCACCGCAAGCGGTCCCCCTCCCCTCTAAAGAGGGGAGGTTGGTGTGCATTGGCGGCTTCGCCGCAGTTGGAATCCTAACGACTCTAGCCATAAAACATGCAATTGACTCTGCAGGAGGCTCCTTCCTTGGGAAGGAGCTGCCCACGGGGCTGAGGATAGCTGATGGGACATGTAGAAAGCGCCGCAGGCTGGCCGGTTTTCCTAGCAGCTAGAAGCTAAAAGCCAGCAGCTCCGTGTGAGTGACTCTACACGCAAGCATACTAACCGCCAAACCTAACAGCTCACTGAAATTGGCAAGTGCTGTTCCTTTTACCCGCCCTTTCAACCTGCTTCGCAAAGAGTTATAATATATACAGTCGTTTAATAATAATAATAATAATAATAATAATAATAAGGAGGCTCCCCAAATGGATGAAAATGTAAAGAAAATTCTGGAGAATAACCTGTGGGAAATCGCTACGGTCTGCATCAAAGGATTCCCGAATGTAGTGCCGGTGGGCTTCAAGGCTGTCCTGGATGACGGAAAACTGGCTGTGGGCGATGTATTCCTGAAGCAGACCCTGGCCAACGTGGAAGCAAACCACCGTATTGCCATTTCCGCCTATGATCCGAAGACAAGCGAAGGGTACCAGGTGAAGGGCACCGCTGAATACGTAACCGAAGGACCGGTGGTGGATCAGTTCAAAGCCATGGCTAAAGAACTGTTCCACGGCGCCTGCGATGCCAAGGGAGCCCTCATCATTACGCCAAACAAAATCGTCGTTACCACACCGGGTCCGGACAACAAGAAAGTCCTCATGGGAGAATAATTGAAAATTCCGGGAGCTGCAGAATTTCCTGCAGCTCTTTTTTTATGTCTTTCTCTGCCGGGTCCCTCCTGTCCATGAAGAAACTGCCTGTCTTTTTAAAAGAAACAATGGTATGATAATTCTCATCAAAAAGAAAGGAGACGCGTCATGGCAGAAAGAAAAGAGGGACTTCTGGCAGCCCTTGGAGGATACCTGCTCTGGGGCATACTGCCGCTGTACTGGAAACTACTGGAAGGGGTAGGGGCCTATGAAATCCTGGCCCACCGCATCCTGTGGTCCTTTGTCTGCATGGTCCTTGTCCTGGCCTTCCTGAAAAAGGAAAAAGAATTCCGGGACACCGTTTCTGCGCTCATGGCCCACAGGAAGCGGGGGCTCCTCATGATTTCCGCTGCCCTTCTCATCACCGCCAACTGGTGCCTGTTCATCTGGGCCGTCACCCATGACCATATCGTGGATTCCAGTTTTGGCTATTACATCAATCCTCTTGTCAGTGTATTTCTGGGGGTTCTCCTTTTCCATGAACGGCTTTCAAAGCTGAAATGGATTTCCATCGGCATCGCCTTTCTCGGTATCCTGGTCATGAGTTTCCTTATCGGCCATTTCCCGGTGGTCTCCCTGGGACTGGCTATCACCTTTGCCCTCTACGGCGCCGCCAAGAAGGAGCTCCATATCAGCCCCTTCATCAGTATCACCCTGGAAACCCTGCTGGTGCTTCCCCTGGCCCTGGGCTGCGTGCTGCTCCTGCAGGCGAATGGCAGCAGCCATTTCCTGGCAGGAAACAGCCAGTTCACCCTGTGCCTCGCAGGGGCCGGCATTGTGACAGCCCTACCGCTCCTCCTCTTCTCCGCCGGAGCAAACCACCTGCCATTGAACGTACTGGGATTCTGCCAGTACATTTCCCCCAGCCTGTCCCTGGTCATCGGCCTTTTCCTGTACCACGAACCCTTTACAGGGATCCAGCTTTTCGGCTTCGCTGCCATTTGGATTTCCCTGGTACTGTTCACCATTTCTGACTTTCGGGAAAACAGGGAGGGGTAGAGGTCGAGACCGAGGCTGAGATTGAGGTTATCCTCTCAAATTAAAAACATAGACTCATCCCCAAAGTGCCGCTGCCAAACCACTCAATCACAGTCCGCAGGACACCACTTTCCCGACAGGCCAAAGCCCTGTCTCTCTTTATCTTTCCTTTACTTCCCTGTGTTACAATAAGGACAGTATGGTATCCGTTATATTTACCCCTGTAAGGAGGTCTTTACCATGGCAAAAATTCTTGTTGTATCCGGTCATCCCCATTTGGACAAGTCCCTGGCGAACCGCACAATTCTGGAAACCCTGAAGGAACTGGGACCGGAATTTACGCTCCACCGTCTCGATGAAATCGGCTGGGAATTCGATGTGAAAAAGGAGCAGGAACTGCTGAAGGACGCCGATGTCATTGTCTTCCAGTTCCCCATCCAGTGGTATTCTTATCCGGCCCTCATGAAACACTGGGTGGAAGATGTCTTTGCCCATGGCTTTGCCTACGGCACCGGCGGCACGGCACTCAAAGGGAAGAAATTCCAGCTTTCCTTCACCACCGGCAGTCCTGCCAGCGCGTATCGCACAGGCGGTCCCAATAACCATCCCATCGAGGATTTCCTGTACAATTTCCAGCAGATCGCAGCGCTCTGCGGCATGGAATACCAGGAACCCATCTATACCCTCGGCTGCGCCTACATTCCCGGTTTGAGCCCGGACTCCGTGAAGGAACGGGTCATCAGGGACTGCAAGGCCCATGCAGAAAAGCTGTCGGAACGGCTGAAAGGATTCTGAAAATGGCAGAATTGAGATTTGAGTGAAAAGGATTGAGGTCCAGCGGCTGCGCCGAAGAAGATAGATTTGAGAGTTGAGATTTGAGAGTTGAGAGTTGAGGTCCCGCGGCTTCGCCGCCGTTAGTACCCCAAGTATACCGCCGTTGGCGGTGAATGTACTTTACGCCCCGGCCAAAGCACCCACAACCTCGGAAGCAAAGCACAGTGCAGCTTCCGCCACAATCCTTATGCCCCATTCAACTTCCGCTTAGATTCATTACAACAACAACAAAATCCCCGTCCGGGTTTACCGGATGGGGATTTTGTTATTTCTTACGGGCTTCTTTCGCCTTTTTCTTTGCTTCTTTCCGTTCCTCTTTTTCTTCCTTTTCTTCTTCGAACTGTTCTACGATTTCCTCCGGTTCCCTGACTTTGAACCAGAAAGAATAGAGTGCCGGTACGAAGAGGAGACCCAGAGGGGTTGCCACGGAGAGGCCGCCGATGAAGGCCGCCGACATGGGGCTCCAGAAGGGGTTCGGGAGAAGGGGAATCATGCCCAGTACTTCAGCAAAGGAGGTGAGCATGATGGGCCGGAAACGGAGGACTGCGGACTCAATGACCGCATGGTAGGGGTCCATGCCGCTTTCCAGATGCTGCCGGATCTGGTCCAGGAGGATGATACTGTTTCGTACCACCATGCCGCCGATGGCCAGCATGCCGATAATAGCCACGAAACCCATGGGCTTCTGGGTCACCACAAGGGTGAGGATGCAGCCGATCATGCCAAGGGGCGCTGAAATGGCAGCAATCACCATGAGACGGAGGTCCTTCAGCTCAAACATGAGCACCATGAGAATAATGAAGATCATAATAGGCAGGGTGGCCATGATCTGGCCCATGGACGTATCGCTTCGTTCCAGGGTGCCGTCTTTTTCGAGGGTGTAGCCATCGGGCAGGTTATTCCGGAAATCCTTCAGGGTCTTGTCGTAGAGAGCGGAGGCCACGGAGTCGCTGGTGACGCCGCCGGTCACATCGCTTCGGATAGTGATGCAGGGCTCGATATTTCTCCGCCAGATAGTACTTGTCTCGTTCTGGTAGGAAATATCCGCAAATTCACCAAGCGGCACGTTGCGTCCATTTCCTACATGCACCGGCAGGGAGGAGAGGCTGGCCATGCGGGCCGTGTTGTCTCCTTCCAGGCGGAAGGAAATAGGTACCAGCTGGTCTCCCTGATAGGATTCTGCCACTTTGTATCCCGACAGCTTCACGTAGAGGTCCTGGGATACGGCATAGTTATCGATACCCAGTTCCCGCACCTTATCCTGGTTGATGGTGAGGTGGATGGTCGGTGTCTGCTGGGGCCAGTCCAGGGACGCATTGGTGACGTTCGGATGCTGTTTCACCAGAGCCAGTGCCTCTTCCGCCAGGGCCGCCGTCTTACCGGCGTCCGGGCCCCGGAGACGGAGCATCACAGGGTACTCCGCCGGCGGACCGGTCTGGATAAGCCGGGTGTGGGACCGGACTTCCGGATACCGGTCGGCCAGCATGGTTTCCACATCTTTCCGGAGCGTGTCCCGGGATGTGGTGTCCCTGGCTACAATAATCATCTGGCCATGGTCATCTTCCGCTGCCTGGGGATTGAAGAGGAGAATGAATCGGGGCGCCGTATCGCCGATGTAAGTGGAGAAGGAAGATACCCGGTCATCGCCGTAGAGGCTGTCTGCCACGGCGGACATGACTTTCTTCGTATCCTTGATGGAAGCGCCGGAGGGAAGGTTCACATCCAAAATGATTTCCGGCCGCACGGAGGATGGGAAGAATTCATGGTTCACCAGGGGCAGCGTCATGAGGGCAAACACAAAGAGTGCCCCTACGCCGATGATGGCGGTCTTCCGATAATGGACGAACAGTTTCACGGCTCTCCGGAATGCGCCATAGGCTTTGTCCTGGATTTTCACCTTGATGGGGTTCGGCTTCCCCAGTTTGATGAACTGGTATCCCAGCACCGGACTCACGAAAATGGAGGCAATCCAGGAAAGGAGAAGGGTGGAACCGATGACCCAGAAAAGGGAATTCGTATATTCCGTAACCTGTCCTTCTGCCAGTCCTACGGGAATAAAGCCGGCCGCCGTAATGAGGGTGCCCGCCAGCATGGGGGCAGCGCAGGCCTTGTAGGCCCCTTCTGCCGATTCCATGCGTCCGCAGCCGTGTTCCAGCTTCACCTGCATCATTTCGATGACGATAATGGCATCATCCACCAGAAGCCCAAGGGATACGATCAGGGACCCCAGGGATACGATGTGGAGGTCGATGCCCCGCCATTTCATGAAAAGAAAGGAGGCACATACCACCACCGGCACGCACATGGCCAGAACCATGCCGCTCCGAAGGCCCAGGGACAGGAAGCTCACCGCCATGACGATGATAAGGGCTTCGATCAGGGCTTCCGTAAATTCGGCAATGGAGTTATTGACCACCTTCGGCTGGTCTGCCACCAGGTCCACATCCATGCCCGCCGGAAGTTCGGATTTCATATTGTCCACGGCGGCCTGGAGATTCTTCCCCAGGGTGAGGTTATTACCGCCATCCGCCATGGCTACGGCGATACCGATGGCCGGCTTGCCGTTGAAATACATGAGGGATGTTTCCGGATCCGTGTAGGTCTGGGTGACCTTCGCCACGTCGCCTAAGTGGAAATTCCGCTCACCCACATGAATCGGAATATTTTTCAGAGCTTCCGTCGTGCCCAGGAGTCCTTCCACCCGGATAGCCACGTTCCGGGAATCCGTGTGGATAGTACCTGCCGGCATCATGGCGGACTGCTGTTTGATGATGCCGTAAATATCGGAAGGAGACAGGCCAAAGGATGCCAGCTTGTTCTGGTCCATTTCCACATAAATCATCTGCTCCTGCACGCCCAGGAGTTTCACCTGCTGCACGTCCGGCACCAGCACCAGCCGGCGGCGGATGTCTTCCGCATATTTACGTTTTTCTTCGTAACTGTAATCGTTGCCGGTCAGGGCATAGATGGATCCGTATACGTCATCAAAACGGTCGTTGATGACGGGGCCCTGTACACCGGCAGGCATATCACTCCATACATCGGTAATGGAATTTCTCACGTCATGCCAGCGCTGCTGGACTTCCGACTTCGGCACGTTGTCCTTCAGGTCCACGTAAATGACGGTTTTCCCGTCATGGGTAAAGGACTTGATATAGTCCAGGCCCTTTGTATCCTGCAGCTTCCGCTCCAGGGGATAGGTGACCTGGTCCGTGATCTGCTCTGCCGTGGCGCCGGGCCAGGCAGCGGCGATGACCATTTCACGGATGGTGAAATTCGGGTCCTCGCTGCGGCCCAGACGGAAGTAGGAAACGAGACCGCCGATGATGATGGAAATGATGAAGAAATAGACGATCTGCTTGTGGCGAATCGCCCATTCCGCCAGGTTCACCCCTTTCATGTTCTCACCTCTTCCCCTTCCGTGAGCTTAGAAGCTCCGGCGGAAACGATGCGGTCCCCTTTATTGATGCCTCCGGTGATTTCTACCGTATCTTCTCCGTAGCGGCCGGTGGTCACTTCTGCCAGATGGACTTTATTGTCCTTGACTACCCATACCGCCGGCTTTTCACTCTGGGTGGCCATGGCGGAGAGGGGAACCATGAATCCTTCTCCCTCATTTTGGCTGCCGAATTTCACTTCTGCCGTCATGCCTACGACTACGGAGTCCGGCGGGTCAATGAGCGTCACTTTGGCATCGTAGGTGCCGGTATTCGTATTTGGGGAAGCGGCGATATCCCGCACCTTTCCTTCCACCGTCACACCCGGGAGGGCCCAGAAGGTCACCGTGGCCGGTGTGCCCACGGCGTAGGACTTGTACTGTTTTTCTGTCAGGGAAATATGGACATCCTTCCTCGAATCATCGATGATGGTCACCACCGGCGTGCCGGCAGAAACCACCTGCCCCACTTCATACATAGTGGAGCCGATGACCCCGTCCCGGTCTGCCGTAAGGAGAGTGAAGCCCAGATTATTCTGCGCCCGGGCCAGCGCTGCCTGCGCCGAGTCCAGCTGAGCCCTGGCCAGGTCCGACTTATTGGCCACCTGGTCCATGGTGAGATCGGAAATGGCATTGGCCTCATGAAGCTGCCGGTACCGGGCTTCCGTGGAATAGGCCAGGTCCGCCGATGCCTGGGCGGAGGTCAGGGCACTCCGGGCAGAGGCCACCTGTTCTTCCGCATCCTTGGAATCCACTTTCATCAGTACGTCTCCCGCAGAAACCCGCTGGCCCTGGTCCACGTACCGGGCCATGATGCGGCCGCCAGTCTGGAAGGCCAGGGGCGATTCGAAGTACCCATGGACGATGCCGGAGAAGGTGGTCTTTTCCCCTTTCATCGATTCACCGGCCACCACCGTCTTTACCAGCGGCGCCTGGTGGGATACCGCCGCCTGCTGGCCGCAGCCTGCCATAAGGATGGATGTGCCAAGAAGGCCTGCGCATATCCATTTCTTCCAGTTCTTCATCATTTTTCCTCTCCCCCGTTAGTACTGCCTGCCGGTTCTTTCCTTGCTTCCAAACCTTTCAGCATGATATCTTCCAAAAGCTCCAGCACGTCTTTGCCGGTCATGTTCATCTCTTTCAGGAATTCGGGATCCGTCAGGCCCTGGGCCGCATAAAATACGCACTGCCGCACCACGGGAAGGTTTACTTTGCGATATTCCCCTCTGTCCACGCCTTCCTTGAGGAGGGCCATCATATCGTCGAATTTGCTTTCCCTGTATTGGTTCCATTCCTGCCAGATATCTTCATACCGGTTCTGGAGATCCTCGTTCACCGCGTCCGGCAGGTACCAGAATGTCTCAAAGAAAAGGCCGCAGAACGCCATAAGCCGGCTGTTCACGGAGCCCTTCCCGTGGACGAGGGACTCCGCCCGGCTGTCGAACCGCTCCATAGCCCAGTGCATCACAAGATGGACCAGGTCTTTCTTGGAATCCACGATTTTATAAATAGAGCTCTTACTGGCATGGAGCTTCTTTGCCAGGTCGTCCATCGTAAATTTGAGGGACCGGGACTTCATCTCCTCCAGTGTCGCCTTCACCAGTCTGTCTTTCATAGTTACCTCCAGTACTGATTCAGTTTTTCTAGTACTGTACTCATTATAAAAAAAACGCGCGGTCCCGTCAATGGATATATTTATTATGAAAGAAAACAGAGGCTTCCCATAGCCTGCCACAGTCCCGATGGATTCCGTAATTCTCATGGATTACGGAATCTTACATCTTTTCTGGCCGAAATGAGAGGTAAGGCCACCGGCACCATGTACTGTCCCTTCACATAGGGCATTCCTGTATGTACCCCCATTTCGACGATTCCCCCACTCGCCCGGCCGCGAAGGTGGGCAGAGTCCCATTTTTCTGACTCCCCTTTCAAATCATTCTTTTTTTCCGTTGTCACCACAGTTTTCGATGTAATGTTTTTTTGTTCCTATATGGCACATAATGGATACTGGTAGAAATGTGAAAAGCTCGATAATATCTAGCTAAAATTATAATATTGTTTCCATAGTCTTCTGCCATTCTCTACCAACAACTATTCTTGCACAATCTGCCATGGGGTACTAATTGGGGTATTTCGTGGGGTATTTTGAAAAGGCTCCCATGCTCGATACTCTCTAGCTCTAACGGCACTTTCTGAAAATCCATAATCCTATGCCGTGGGGTATTTCCCATACCCCTTTACAGGATAGAAAAAAGGCACGTGGCGGACGCTGGAACTCTCCAACGATATAGTTACCATTGGTTCTGCTCCGGCGGCGCTGCGTGCCGTTTATGCTTTCTGTGGCCATGGTCACAAGTTGATAGCGTCCAGTGCTTGCATGGCTTTCTTTTTATCTTCCTGGCTCACGTGTGCATAGAGATCCATGGTCATGGCCAGGGAAGAATGGCCCAGAATTTCCTTTAAGGTATTGGGTGGCATTCCTGCCCTAATCGCTCGACTGGCAAAAGTATCACGAAAGGCATGGGTGCCAAAATTGGCCAGTGTCTCTCCGTGCCTGTTTGCTTGATTGACAATGTTTTTCACTACTGAAGCCGTTTTCTCTTCTGTTACCCTTTTTCCATTAGGTGATGGAAAGACAGGATCATTAATTTTTATCATCTTCCCATGGGTGCCGGTGTAAAGCTCCCATTGTTTTGACAAGATAGCACGGATATTGGTATTCATGCCTATGGCCCTGTTTCCGGCCCTTGTCTTTGTAGTGGCTCCCAAAGTGAAATGGCCGTTTTCCTTCCTTGTCATTGTACGGCGCACGTGTATAACATCATTTTTCCAGTCAATATCACGCCATTCAAGGCCGCCCACTTCCCCTACTCTCATACCTGTGTAAAGCATGAAATGAAATAAAGAATCACAATATGAAGTACTGGAATACTTGAAAATTATCTTCAACTCTTCATCGCTCAATTCACGATGAATGGTTTCCCGTGCCGGCCGTTTAGTCTTATCCGTGATTTTCTTCACGCCATCCGCAACATTGCGGATCAAAATTTCATCTTCCATAGCCGCCTTGAAAAGCGTTTTCAGAAGTACTAGCGCATGATTAGCCGCCGTTATTCCAGCATTTTTATTGGCCTTTTCCTGAATGGCCAGCACTTGCCGCCGCTCTACATTCTTCATGTTCACACTGCCAATATAAGGTTCAATGTGTTTTGTAAATATTACCTTATAATTGCATATGGTACTACCACGGATATGGGGCCGCCGCCGTTCCAGCCATTCATGGAAATACTCGCTCACCGTGATTTTCTTATTGGCCTTATATATACCGGCCTTAATCTCTGCTTCTCGCTCTTTCTGCTTGATCTTCAGTTCCTCAATGGTGGGCGCTCCAACTGAAGCTCGTACACCATCAACAGTAAACCGCCATTCATAGCCACCGCCAGGGCGCTTCCTCGCTCCGGCCGGTATTTGTACCCTTGCCATACTAACCGCCTTTCCCTTTCTATCTGCTCACACTCTGCGCCGGTTTCGCTCCGGCGGCTTTCTTTCTGATTTCCATGCCATGATTGACTGCTTCATCATATGCTCCTGTTACTGTGGCCCTGTGGCCCATTTCGTAACCATAGCGGAAAAAGTAGGAAGCAACAGACAGGTAGTCACACCGGTAACCGTCTTTGCTGGTCAGGTCAAAAATAGCTTGAATTTCCCCAGCGCTCATATCATACCGGCTTGCAATGGTTCCAATAGAATCATCAATAATCTTCTTCACGTTCCTCATGCTACTCATCCTTTCTGTGATACCGGTTCACTGTTTACAGGATAGAGTAAAAACCGCCGTTTTCCTATGGCAGTTGGTGATAAATCAAACACACAAAACAGGCCAAAATAGAATCAAATCATATCAAAATGACGTCAAAAACCGTCAAAACTGAAAATTGACTTTCATCTTTTTTAGCACCTGGTGATAATGGGATCGCCGCTTTTCTGCTATAGAAATCTTCTTGTTTAATTTCTTTCGACTGTCTATAACCCACTTTGCCCTGCTTCACCATTCTCAATTATTGTCAACTATTATCAATTAAGAAAAACAGACAACCCATCCGCCGAATGCGATAGAGGGCCGCCGGAATTTCCGAACATTCCCCCACTGCACCGGCGCTTTACTAGCTTTCATTCTGTGATATAATAAAGCTAGGTACTAACCGCCCTAACCGGCACGTTTATAGGACTTTCCCATTCTATAGGCGTGCCGGTTTTCCTTTGCCCTCATTCCCTGCTATCCGGTGAATAGTCACACGGCAAAGAATCAAGGTAGATTAGTGCTTTCGATTTCTTCTCGTAAATTGTGGTACGGCTAAAGTGTAGGATCCTCGCCGTTTCCTGTGCCGCATGGCCCAGGGTGAAGAGATTATATAAAACCTCTTCACCATCCGGATCAGAAAGGCCGGTTAGCTTTCGCTTCAGGTAGCTTTCTATACTGGTGATACGGTTATAGAGGGCCAGCAGCTTCCTGGCACTCCGTTCCTTGCGTTCATCCAGTTCAATCAGTAAATCAGAAATATCCTTAGAATCGCCGCCGGAAACATGGGGCCGTGAATAGTCTACCGATTTCAGAAAGTCCATTTCCTTTTCCATATCTTCCTGTTCCTTTTTCAAGACGTTATACCTGCGGCGCAGTCTTCCCATTTCCTGTGCAAGTTCAGAATTTTTCATGATTCACCTGTTTAGCTTTCATTACAACCATGTACCCCTCTGCGCTAGTGCTGCACACTCACAAGAGAAAGAGTAATACCGGTTCTTCTTCCTGGTGCGCTATGCTTTCCTGCTCCGGCATGGGGTACCCTGTGTACACCCTTTGAAATCCCTACTTTCCCCTGTATTTATCGTGCTTTGTACACCCTGTTCACCCTTAAACGGCCATTTATATATACGTATATTATATATATACCCTATAGTATCTATTAATAATTCATATATATTTTTGTGTGTTTTAGGGTGTACAGGGTGTACAAGCTCCGATAAAATCTAGCTTTTTCCGCTATGCGCAAGGGTGTACGTGGGGTACCCCAAGGGTGTACATCATCCCTGCTTTCCGTCTTGAGTATTGCCGGCATTTTTGCGGCCCTTGAAAGGCGGTACATAGTACCCTTTGCGCTTTGTGAATTTAATACGCTTATCGTTGCTCTTCATTTGCGTTAAGGCAGATCCTACATTGGTAGGTGAGTACTTGTCGTAAGGGTTCAAATAACCGTTCAATTCCTGCGCCATTATAGTTGGTTTTTTCCAGCCCCATTCCCTTATAGGGCTATTCCAATCGTAATTATCCTCAACGGCCATCTGTGTATCTGTCTTTTGGGAATGCTCCACGTTCAGTGCCTGAAGCCGGTCATAGTCACCATTCTTTTCTTCAAGGTATGGCTTCACGGTTCCATCCTTCCATAACTTCATAGCCTGTCCCCATAACTGCCTGGCGTTGAAATCTTTTTTTATGTGAATAGCTTTCAGGGCAATGGGCCAGTAACGGCGGTTCCCTGTTTCATCACGCAAGAAATTACTCTCGTTAGACGTTCCAAACATAATGGTTGTACGTGGCCATTTCTTTGCACCAACGGCATAAGGCGGCCGGATACTGTCGTACGGTCTATCAATATACCGCTTGAAATCGTTTTGCATTTCCTTATTTCCAGATTCGTTATAATCTGCCAGTTCATAGATCCAGAAGCTCCATAGTTCTAAGGCGTTATCCTTGTTATTGGGGTTAAACTTTTGACCTACCCCCAGCCATTCCGGATGATCTTTTAGCAGCATTTCACCAAAAAATCGTGTTTTCCCTATGCCAGGGTTTCCGATAAATACCAATACCCCTTCTGTAGTGTAGAGGTTTTTCAGTGTATTGAATGCAATTTGCACGGCGGCTACAAGCCATTTTTGAAAGAGAATATACAGAAATTTCGGATCTTGCTCAACATCCGGATCAAGCTCCAGCATGGAAAACAGTTCCTTCATATAATCTTTCCCGTCATACTCTTGATAACACTCATCCAGATAATCACAAACAGGGGAATACTGATTCATGGCCGCAAGGGTGTTAAGCTCGCTCAATACTTCCCTAAGGGTATAGCCCTTGATTCCGTATTCCTGCAATTTATCCTTCACCCTCTGTCCATAGAAATCAGGATCCGGATCAGATTCATTATTTGCAAACTGCTTTGCACCATCGCCGCTAAATTCCACTTTTTTGGAAACGGTGTTCAGTCTCACGGTAACGTGAAGAACATCCTCAAGGAAATACCGCAAGTTCTCTGTGTGGGGGTAAGGTACGCTAACCTTTTTCCCGTCACGATTCATTGTACGAACGTACGGCCATGCCAATTGATCCTCGCCGCCGGATACATCGCCATTCTTTGCGGTTTTCTCCTGCTCTTCAGCCTGTTTCATGGCCGCATAGGTTCTATTCTTCCAGCCGTACTGTTTTGCCATCTTAAAAATGGTATTGCCTGTTACCGGCTCGCCCTGGTTCTCTTCCTTGAATGATTCCCATTTCTTCTCGCACTCCCCAGGCTTAAAGCGTTCAGGATCCTTTTTTGACCATTCCACCCATACAGAACAGGGAATGCCTTCATGTTCCAACGCCATTCCTACATTGCGCCATTCTTCATAGGTTAAATCCTGTGGTGGAATGTACCCCAGGGCCTCTATGATATCGTCATTGCGCTTTGTGGTTACGGCGGCCGTGGTCTGCGGCACATTCCCTGCCACGTTCTTTGCTCGTGCTGGTGCGCTGCCTTTCAGGTGAAATTCCTGAATCATCTTTTCAATGGCCGGTTGAATCATAGCTAATGGAACATTGTTTTCAGCCCAGGGGGCTTCTGTTACCGTTAGAAAATGGCTATAACTGTAGATTTCAATATATTTGCTTTCTTTCGTTTTGGGGATATTATACCCAGGGGAATTTACTTTCAGCTTTCCCCAGATGTGCAAGCCTTCACCGGATGGGCTAACCTCTATGTAGGTCTTGCCGCACGTTTCAGTAATAATCTCTACTACTCGCCGTGCCGTTCTTCCTGCTTCATCATCCTTGAATTGCTTTGTTTGGGGATCAAGGCAATGGTCACAATCAACGCATACAACATAACAACCCTTTGAAGTTACGAATCCGACTTTTGCGCCATCGTAATGACTGGCTACTTCCCGTGCGGCTTTATAGTCCCGTTCGTTTTCCGGCTTCTGCCATCCTGTAGGCTGCGGAATATTATAAGAATTAATTCCCCATGGTGCTTTGGGGGATTTATCCCTTCTCCGTGGGGGAATAGGCAGATTATAAAGCACCCACCGGCGCTCTTCTGCCAGTTCTTTGGTTAATTCATTGTCCATTACTAACTGCCCTCACTTTCTTATTCCTGTTTTTCCGGCGGCATAGAATCAAGTACCCTGTCAATGACGGCACGATCATAGAGAACACGGCGGCCGATGTGCTTCACGGCTCCATTGGTCTTTGCCCATTCCTCTGCCTTGCACCGGCCCAGGCCCATATATTTACAAAATTCATCTTTGTTGAGAAGTCTCTTCCCAATAAATTCATTGTTCATGGTTATGTTTCCTCATGCTTTCCCCATGCCATGCATGGAAATGGTGGTTCACCGGCCACCGGTGCTATCTGCGGCAATGGTGGCCAGTACTCACCTGTGAATCTGAATGAAATGGAATAAGATTATTCATCACCGTTACGCAAATCTACGACAACGGCTACATCTTCATACCCTGAAAGAGGTTTATCATCGATAACATACAATTCATTTTCAAGCAATGCACTTCTATAACCTTCAGAAAATGCATACTTCAGGGCTTCCCTTACTGTCTCCGGTGCGTCCTTCCGCTGCGCCTTGCGGATAACTTCCAGTGTAAAGCAGTCCAGCATAGCAGAATTTTCCCTGTTGCCCTGCCTTGAAAACATTCTTTCAGCCGCTTCATTGGCCATCCTCTTGCAAACTTTTTCTTTGTGCTTATAAATATCTTCTTTGCTCATTCTGTCACTCACTTTCTACGACTAACCGCCAGCTAGCTACCAAACATCTAAGCACTTGTGCTATTATTATGATATCTAATACAGATGAATATTCCTATCTAGCAATATAATATTAAAAAATATCTGAAATTCAGATATTTTATTAGATCTTTGAAGCATTAAGTCAATTTCTATCTGTATTTGTGATGAAAAGGCGGCGTACTATGGGAAAACAGGGGAAAAATATCGCAAAAAATTATGAAATAGCTCAAGGCAAGATTGATTGGAACAAAATAGGGAAACGCATTTTGCAGATTCAAAATGAATTGAAAGTTCAGCACGGCGGCCATTTCTCCCAGAAGAACATGGGGGAAATATGCGGCCATAGTCAAAGTGCCATTCATGACTACATAACAGGTGACAAACATCCTGATCTAGAAACGCTCGACAGGTTGGCACGCTTTAGCGGCCATACTTTATCCTGGCTGGTGTATGGTGAAGAGGAAACGCCGGCCGGCAAAGAGGGCATGACCATCAAGGATATGTTGACGGCCTTTTATGAGATCCTGCGAATCACCGGCGCACACGTTGAGAAAGTTGGGGAACAATCAGCGGCCGGTTTCAGTGATATGAGAGTCACGTTTTCCCCTCATGGTTTCCCTGCGGATCCTTTCAATGGACTAGTCAATATTTCTGATTTAGTTCCTGCTTTTGATGAAAACGGCGATCCTACTGGCGAACAATACTATAACTACACATCATGGGAAACGTGCCGGTTACTTGAAACATTCATGAAAATTAATGGTTCAATCAATGCCATGGCAACACATCAAGATATTTTTGATACTGATTCCTACAACGATATAAGTAAAATGCTTTCCGATCGAATGAATCACTTTCTTCAGGAACTCCCAGGGCTAACCCCTATGGCTGCAAAGCAAAGGGAAGATAACGCCCACGAGTATGACAAAACATGGAAAAAAGAATCTTTCGGTTTCGCATTGAGAAAAGACGGTCTGTAACTCAATAAGGAAGTATTGGTTCACGGCGCACGAAAAAGCGTACTGCCTTTTATGGTGGTACGCTTTTCACGTGCTTCAGGTAGATTCATGCCGTTTTCAAAAAATCCAATGTGCGGATACGGCACGGGGTAGCCGACCACCGCACGGGGTACCCCTGTGGTAGTACCTTGCTTGCTCGTGTCTTACCGTGAATGGCCGTGAATCTTCCTGCCATCGGAAAAGTCAAAATAGTGGTTCCAACAAAATAGAGGTTCTGCCATTGGTCTATTCCCATTGCCGTATTCTTCAGCAAGAGGGGGGCCATGCCGGTGACTATCCCTTTAAATAGTTGGGAAATTGCGGAAACAGTCCAGAAGCCGCCTATAGTATCAAAACGATACCGCTTTAAAATCGCCTACAAGGGCCTTTCTCGCCTTGCCATGATAAAATTACATGGGCCGGTTTCTGCGAATCCCTTATAGACAAGCCTCGTGCAAGCAAAATAAAAAGACGGCCGGTGCTATCTTCATCTGCCGTCTTTTCCTGTGTCCATCCTCTCCGGTTCAGTCCTTGCCAAGGCGATCCGCTGCGCCATGCTCACAAGTCTGTGTTCAAGTACCGTATCCGCTCCGGTTCCTGTTCTGCCATCCATGGTGCTGGTGGCCATCTGCTCACCGGCACGGCCGCCGGAAAATCCGGAAACAGAAATACTTTCCTAAAATTCTAATAGGGGTATTTAACGGGGTATTTGCATTTCTTGCGGTTCTCTATACCCTGTATTGCTCGATAATATCTAACTTTTCTTCTGTTTGTATTATAATTTTCGATGAAGTATAATAAAGAAAATTCACTTACTATCGATAAAATTTACTTTTATTTCCGGGGGACTTTCATTATGATTCGTATTGCTCTGATTGACGACAGCCCGACGGATATTGAAATCGGGCAGCGCTTTGTGAAATCCTATTTCGAATCCCGCGAGGACGCCAAAGATATGGAAATCTCTATTTCCACCTATCTGGATGGCCCCTCGTTCCTGTCTGAGTTTGAAGAGGGCAAATTCGATCTTATATTTCTGGACATCTACATGCCCGACATGGATGGTATCGAGACAGCAAAGAAACTCCGGCAAAAAGATGGGGATGTGAAAATCCTTTTTCTCACCACCAGCCGGGAACATGCACTGGAAAGCTACCAGGTCTTTGCCTCCGGCTATATCCTGAAGCCCCTCATCAGCCACAAGGACGATCTTTTCGCCGCCCTGGACCGGGCCCTGCCTCCGGGCGCACTGAAGCCCGCAGCCCTTATCCTCCGGATTCCGGGGAACGAAACCCTGAAGTTTCCTTTCAGCCGTATTATGTACATCGACTGCAACAAGAGCCGCACCGCCACGATTCACATGAAGAACAAGGAGGCCCCCACCCGGGAGATGTTCCAGGAAGTAGCGGAGAGCCTGTCGGAGGACCGCCGGTTCTTTGAGTGCTACCACAAGGTGCTCCTTAATATGGATTTCATCGAATCCATGGATGATGAGTCCTTCCGCCTCACCGATGGCACGGTAATTCCTATCAGCCGCCGGAAAAAGAAGGAAGTCAAAAACCATTACATGCAGTACCTTCTGTCCAAGTAGGCAGGCCGCTGTATGTCGTATTCTCTATTTCTACAGTCATCCCTTTTCCCCTTTACTGTTCTTTAACGGCCACTGACTGCGATTTTCCCATCTGCCAAAGCCCCTGCCCTTCTCCACCTGTAAAGGGGCTCCGGCAAACCATGAACCCTTTATGCCAGTTTTATACTGTTTTTCCAATCAAGGAGCTTCATCATGGAAAATGCCTTTTCACTGGCCCTGTGTACAATGGTCATTCACCTGGCCGGCCGTTTTATCTGGTATGAATCATTCCGAGACTACATATCCAAAAGGAAACGGAACTATGCAGCCCTGTCTTTCCTGGCCCTGGGCCTTGTGAACCTGCTGCTTTTTACGTACCTTTTTTCCCAACCCGGCAGGCTGATTCCCATGTACAAGACAGCCCTTACCCTGGGATGGCTTCCCTATTTCCTGCTGTCCTTCCTGTGGCTGCCGCGGATGGTGGCCCAACAGGTTTTCGTTCTGGGCATGCAGGGACTGTGGATTTCTTTTCTCCACACCCTGAGCATGATTTCTGTCATGGCCATGGTCCAAGACCTATCCCTTGTCGACAGGTTGACCATGGAACTCATCGGATACATGGTTGCTTTTATCCTGACCTTCCCTATCACTCTTCATATATTTCGCCATATGTGTCCATCGCCGCAGCTCATCAATGAAAAGTCCTATGGCTATTACATTGCTTTCCTGCCCATTATTATCTCCCTCATGCTGATTCCCATCAGCATGGACGATAAACTGTGGAGCCCTGACAAGCTGGCGGCCCGGTTCATTTCTGTCTTTGCTTTCTACGCCCTGTACCGCTATGTGTACCTGGAGGCCCAGGACCTGGAGGGTATGGTACTTCTCCGGAGTGCCGATGAAATCAGGGATAAAGCCATCCGGTTCTTCCAGAACTACACCATCCTCGTCCAGGATACCATGAAACAGGGTTCTATCCTGCGCCATGATGTGCGCCACAATATCCATACCATCTATAAACTGGTGGCTGCAGGGAAACAGGAAGAGGCCCTCTCCCTGCTGGAAACTTACGATGATGATCTGGAAAAATCGGTCGTCCATCCCTATTGCCTGAATCCCTATATCAATGCCATTGTGTCCGTTTATCTTCACAAGGCAAAAAATGCGGGCATCCCCGTGTCCCAGCGCATCAGTTTTCCGAATAACATTCCGGGACTCCAGGAAGAACTGGGGCTGCTCCTGGCCAATCTTCTCGAAAATGCCATCCGCGTATCGGAGAAGGAAGATCCGAGGCACCGTTTCCTCCGGCTGAACCTGCAGCAGAAGGGAAGCCAGGTCATCCTTGCCGTAGAAAACTACTGCGAAAAGCCCCTTCACTTCGATGAAGAAGGGTATCCCCAGTCATCGGAGCCCGGCCGGGGCACCGGCATGGCTTCCGTCCACCGGTTCATCAAGCGGTACGGTGGTTTCAAGAATTTTACGTGGAACGACGGCATCGTCCGTTTTGAAATTTATTTCCGGCTGCCTGCAATGAAAAAATAAGGAAAGCACCAATCCAATCTGACAGCGGTAATCCAATTGTGCTTCCTGTCCATCCCGACATGAACCGGGACATTCCAGGCCGCCTGTATTTCTATTCCTTCAGGGGGCTGTCAATTGGAACTTACCATGCTGACTATCCTGATGCCCGTCACTGTAACAATCACCCATCTCATAGGGGCGCTGATCCGCTATGTTCCTTTCCGTGACGTGCTCAGCAAAAAGCAGAAGCGGGGCATGCTTGTGTCCTATCTGGTCATGGCTGCCATCATGTTTCCTGTATACCTGCATGCTTTTGCAGATCCATCCACCCGGGTACCTTACCTGAAAATCGCATTTTCCCTGGGCGTTTTCGTTTACGTGGCGGCCGGCCTCTTCTGGTTTCACACCCGCATAGCCCAGCAGCTGTATATTTTCGGCATGCAGGGGCTCTGGGTCAGCACCATCCATACCTTCGCAGGCATCCTTATCTATTACGTACTTCACATCGATACAGGCCAGGACCAGCTTTTCACCATTTCCGTGATTGATCCCCTCTGTAACCTGCTGCTCCTGCCATTCAGCCTGTACCTGTTCAGCCGGATGCGCCCGTCCTCCCTGCTCATGGGGGATAAGCCCTATGGCTATTATATGGCCCTTCTGCCGCTGGCCATTGTCTTCATCCAGATTCCCCAAAACCTTAACATGGACCAGTTCTTCTGGAACGCAAACCGTATTCTCATGCGTGTCATTACAGCAGTGTGCTTCTTCATCATGTATAAAGGTGTCCGACTGGAAGATGAAAACCTGGCCAGTGAAATCCACCTGCGAAGTGTGAATGACACCCAGCGGAAGACCATCCACTTCCTCCAGAGCTATACCCTCCTCGTGCAGCAGGGATCAAAGAAATTCTCCATTCTCCGCCACGACATGCGCCACCATATCCAGCTGGTGTACGCCCTCATCCATGATGATAAAAAGGAGGAAGCCCTGAAGGCCCTGGAATCCTTCGACACCCAGCTCGATAAGACCGCCATCCGCCCTTACTCCCTGAACCCCTATATCAACGCCATCCTGTCGGTGTACATTAACAGGGCCCAGGAAGAGGGATTCAAAGTCACCACCCAGATCAACTTCCCGGAAAACGTTCCGGTCCTGGAAGAGCAGCTGTCGGTGGTGCTGGCAAGCCTCATGGAAAACGCCATCCGTGTCACCTCCCGGGAGCCAAGGGAAAAGCGGTTCCTGGAAGTCCATCTGCAGGCTAAAGGAAAGCAGGCGGTACTGGAAGTGGAAAATTACTGCTCCAAACCCCTCATCTTCAATGCGGAAGGATTCCCTTCCACCACGAAAAAAGGCCATGGCATCGGCATGGTCTCCACCCGCCGGTTCATCGAACAATATAAGGGGTATAAAGATTTCAGCCAGACCGATGGCCACGTAAAGTTCATCATTTACTTCCGCATGGACGTGCCGAAGAAGCCCTGCGAAAAAGAAAGCGTTGAGAGTTGAGATTTCGCGGCTTTGCTGCTCATTCTGTCTGGCCGTCTGGCGTCTCCACAGCCCGGGGAAGCCTCCTGCGCCAATGACTCTATCCATAAGCAGTAAATCCCAAAAAGGTGGTGACCTATGGAACTCGCATATCTCCTTGCCGCCAGTGTGACCTTTACCCACCTGGTGGGTGCCCTGCTCCGGTATGAACCGTTTCATGATGTCCTTTTCCGGCGCACGAAGGTAAAACTTTTCTGGTCCTATCTGGTCATTGCCATCCTTATGTTTCCTGTGTATGCACTGATTTTCCAAAACTCCGACACCCAGGTGCCCTACCTGAAGGCCGCCCACTCCCTGGGAGCTTTCTTATACGTGGCAGCCACCTTTTTCTGGTTCCATACCCGTATTGCCCAGCAGATTTATACCGGCGGCATGCAGGGGCTCTGGGCCAGTACCATTCATACGATTTCCGGCATTCTGGTGTACCATCTTTTCGGGATCGATATCAGTTCGGACCAGGTCCTTGCCATCGCTGCCATCGATCCCCTGCTGAATGCGGCCCTGCTTCCCGTGGGAGTCTACCTTTTCCGCCGTATGCGTCCTTCATCCCTCCTCATAAGCGACAGGCCCTACGGCTACTATATGGCTGCCCTCCCGCTGGTCATCCTTTTTATCCAGTACCCCCAGAATCTGAATATGGACCAGTACTTCTGGGCTCCTGACCGCATTTCCATGCGCATCATCACAGCGGCCTGCTTCTTCCTCATCTATAAAGGGGTGCAGCTGGAAGACGAGAATCTGGCCAGTGAAATCCACCTGCGAAGCATGAATGATACCCAGCGGAAGACTATTCATTTCCTCCAGAGCTACACCCTACTCGTACAGCAGGGAACGAAAAAATTTTCCATTCTCCGCCACGACATGCGCCATCACATCCAACTGGTGTATGCCCTCATCCATGACGATAAAAAGGAAGAAGCCCTGAAGGCCCTGGAGTCCTACGATTCCCAGCTCGATAAGACAGCCATCCGCCCCTATTCCATGAACCCCTATATCAACGCCATCCTTTCTGTATACATCAATCGAGCTAAGGAAGAGGGATTTAAAGTCACCGCCCAGATTAATTTTCCTGAAAATGTACCGGTACTGGAAGAGCAGCTGTCGGTGGTGCTGGCAAATCTTATGGAAAATGGCATCCGTACTACCTCCCAGGAGCCGAAGGAAAAGCGGTATATGAACATACAGCTCCAGACAAAGGGGAATCAGGCCGTACTTTCCGTAGAAAATTACTACTCCCAGCCCATCGATTTTGATAAGGACGGATTCCCCAGGGCCACCCGCAAGGGCCATGGCTTAGGAATGATTTCCATCCGGAAATTTCTGGAACGATACAAAGGATACAAGGACTTCACCCAGACTGATGGACAGGTAAAGTTCGTTCTCTACTTTCGCATGGATGCACAGAAGCAGCCATGTAAAAAGGACGCATAGATTGTCCCTTTCAGTTTGCCAGGTTAATGGATAGCGTAACTGGAGCGGAGCTTCCAGCAGCTGGAAAGGCCGGCCAGCCTACGGCATGTAAGACCTATTGAGGAAACTGCAGGAAAGCGCCACAGGCGGATCAGTTTTGCTGGAGGCCTGCAGCTAGTGTCTAATTTCATAAATAATAGATTGTATTGCCGGACACAGCAAATAATGGTATACTTATTCCAGATAAATGCAAATTGCAGGGGGGGATAACGTTATGCCAAAAGTTGCTAAGCAAATACGCTGCTCCGAAAGCGAACGCATAGAACTGCATAAAATCGTAAACTCTCAAAAAACAGAGCATCGCATTGTAAGACGTGCAAAAATGGTTCTTCTATGTCTTGATGGAATGCAAATCAAGGATATCGCGGCTAAGTTGGGGGAACGCCCCAATACCGTTAGCCTTTGGCGGAATCGTTTCGCTGAACAGGGCATCCCTGGACTACAGGATAAGAAAAGGCGGGGCCGTACTGCTCAATATGGACCGGAATTCCGCGAAATGGTGTTAAATAAGCTGAAGGAAGCGCCTCCAGACGGGCTAGCACACTGGGATGGTCCTACACTGGCAAGAGTTCTGAATGTCTCAAAGGCTGCCATTTGGCGACTTATGAGAAAGGAAGGAATACAGCTGGCAAGGCAGCGTTCCTGGTGTGTCAGTACTGATCCGGAGTTTACTAAAAAGTCTGCTGATATCGTGGGACTTTACTTGAACCCGCCAGAGAATGCTGTCGTAATCAGCGTTGATGAGAAACCATCGATACAGGCCTTAAGTAGAGCCCAAGGATATGTACTTACTCATAACAAGAAAATTGTGCGCGGGTTGAAAAGCACATATCGGAGGAATGGAACAATAAATTTATTCGGTGCACTGGAGGTAGCTACCGGACAAATTTATGGAAAGACAACAAAGAGAAAAACCAGAGAGGACTTTGAAGAATTTTTAGATGACTTATTGAAAAGTGAGCCGGGTGGAGACAAAGTGCAATATCATATTATTGTCGATAATTACTGCACGCACAAGCGCTTAAACGACTGGCTGGAAAAGCATCCTAATGTCCATTTTCATTACACACCAACGTCAGCAAGCTGGCTGAATGAAGTGGAAATATGGTTTAACATTATGTCGCGAAAAGTGCTCCGAGGGGCAAGTTTTGACTCTGTTTCGGATCTTGTGTCAGCGATTAAAAAGTTTATTGCTGCCTACAATGAGCATGCAGAACCGTTCCGCTGGAAAAAACGTGAGGTCAAGGGTTCGCAACTTAGGGATACAATCGGAAACTTACGAAATTAGACACTAGAAGTTAAAAACCCCATGCCAATGACTCCGTCCATAGGCATCGCATAAAAAAGGAACATGGAACCCTCGGTTTCCATGCTCCTTTTTTGTCTTTTATCCCATACGGGTAACGATATTTTTCGCCCATTCCCGGTTGATGATGAGGTCCCCCCGGGACAGGACGTCGATTCTGGCCTGTGCCGCCTCTTTGATGGCGTTGTACAGGGACATATCAAACTCCATGGACGCAATCATTTTCCCTTCCTTCCGGAAGAGGAATCCATGCTCCCCGTCTTCGTTGGTGGCGAAGTAGATTTCATCAATGTGTTTGTCTTTGTACTTTTCATCCACATTGTCCCAAATGGAACTCTTGATGATTTCCACAATCCGGTCATCCAGGCCGGCGTCCAGGATCAGCAGCTTTTCCTTGAATTCATTATAGGAGAGGACGATCCGCTTCAGATAGCTATCGAAGGCATTGCCCCGGCGGGAAAGGATCTCCTCCATTCCTTTGGGCGAAGAGCCATCGGCATCGACAAAAATAAGGATTTTATCTTCCTGCTGGTGGTAAAGGAAATTGTAATTCAGGAGGGATGTGGCCCCGCAGTCCGGACAGCGGTACCGGAAGGCTTCATCGTTTCTCACCTTTTCCTTCATTTCCGGATGTTCCATAGTATTGATACTGTCCCAAACGGTGAATGGATGTTTTTTCCCGCATTTGGGGCAGGTAATTTCCTGCATTGCGCTCTGTGACATGTATGACCTCCATAGGAATACGGTATGTACTGCATCAATTATAGCACAGGGAACAGGGCTTGGGTGGTACGACGGACAGAGTCACTGGCACGGGAGCTGCCAGTTTCCAGCGACTGGCTGTTAGAAAAACTGATTCGCCTGCGGCGCTTCCATCCGATATTCCCAATTGTTCCCCATGCCGCAGACAGTCCAACCTTCCTGGCTGCTATAAACTGACAGCTGGAAGCCCTCGCCCGTTTGCACGTTCATACAAATGCCCCAAAGCTCAAGTCATCCGCTCTTTTTCCATAACCTTCTTCAGCTTCCGCCGGGCCCCCTGGAGAGCGTCCCGGACGGAGGTAGGCGTAATGCCAAGTTCCCTGGCCGTATCGGCCTGGTTCTTTCCCTCAAAATATACCTTCTCAATGACCGCCGACTGCCGCTCCGTAAGCACTGCTACCGACAGAAGGCGGCGGATGTCCTCCCTATTCCGATACTGCTCGTCCCATTCTTCTATGAGTTCCAGGGTTCCCCGGGATTCATCGGCGGTAAGATCAATGACCTCCAATTCCTCATCCATGGGATTATCCACCGGCGTATTCAGGGACAGTACCTGCCTTTCCCGATAGGTCTTATTCCGGAAATATTCTTCCTTCATGGCCCCTTCCAGGGAAAGGCGGCAGTACGAGAGAAACCGTACTCCCTGTTTCCCGTCATACCGGCCCACGGCCCGCTGGAAATTCTCAAAAGAACAGCTAATGAGGTTATCCGGGCTCTCTTTAGGATACCGCCGGGCCAGCCGCACAATAAAGGGAAAATTCCAGGCCCACAGGATCTCTACGGCCGTTTCTTCACTGATTTCCGCCCGGTCCCTGCCTCGGAATACGTCTTCATTCGTAGGATACCGTTCTCCCCATTCCTCTTTCTGGCTTTTGATAAAGCCATTCATGGTATCCAGAAAGGCGTCCCAACCGGAAAGGCCGTAGGATTCCCCCGCCTCCAGCAGAAGGCCCTCTTTAAGGTCCTGCAGTTTTCTTTTCCACATTTCCATAAAGGAAACCAGGCGAAATCCTTCCATAGCAGCCTCCTATGTACAATGGGTAACTGTTTTTTTCATTTTACGATAGAAGACAGAAGAAGCGCAAGGGAGAGCAAGATTGAGATCGAGATCGAGGTCGAGATTGAAATTCTCTGCCACACCCCTTTGTCCCTGGAGGCTAGGGAAGCGCTGATTAATTCGCAGAGTCAGATTTCATAAGGATTTTTATGCACTGCTTCGTCATAGCTCGGCCAAGGATAAAAGGAAGGCGCTTTTATGTGCAGAGAAAGCGCCAACTTACCTTGGCTCAGCAGTCCTATGCAGGACTGCTGCCTTAAATGGCTCGCTATTTGGGTCGAGCTATTCCTCGCATTGCATAAAAATCCAAGAATGAAATCCGACAACGATTTAATCAGTGCTTCCCTAGAAAGATTTCTCCACTCCTCGAAGCTTCAGGGATTCATGACTTCATCACCACTTTTCCGCTTACACCGGTCGAAATGACGGGAATGGTATATCAAAAAGCGGCGCTGTATGAATTGTGCGCCGCCCATCCACTCCTCACTCCTCCCTCCTCACTCCTCCCTCCTCACTCCTCCTTCCTCACTTCTCACTTTTGCCTGTTTCCGTCACTTTACCTGCCTTGACACCATTACCCTTCCGTGTTATCATACATCTAATTTCACAGAAAGCGATGAGAAGAAGAGTACGTCCTTTGAACCGGCAAAGAGAGCTGCGTATGGTGAAAGCAGTGCGGAGAGAAGAGCGGAAGATGGACTTTGAGCTTCCGGGCCGAATCATGAAGCCCGCCGGGACTGCCCGTTACAGCAGCAGGGTCTTTATGGCTTTGTCCGGCGTACCTGGTAAGTCCTTTACCGGTGACGGGAAGGAGAAACAGAGTGGTAACACGGTTATATATCGTCTCTCATTTTTGAGGGACGATTTTTTTATTTCACAAAAAGGAAGGTCATTCATATGGATATCAAAACAATCTGCATTCACGGCAGTGACTGGAAGGATCCCACCGGCTGCATTTCTGTCCCCATTTTCCAGAGTGCCACATTCGGCCATCCGGAACTCGGCGAATCTACGGGCTACGATTACACCCGGGTCCAGAACCCCACGAGGGAAAGTGCGGAAAAGGTGGTAGCCGCCCTGGAGCACGGCTGTGACTGTACCAGCTATTCCTCCGGCATGGCCGCCATTTCCATGGTCATGGAACTTTTCAAGCCGGGGAATACCATCATTTCTTCCGATGACCTCTACGGCGGTTCCATCCGTCTCTTCCGCTTCGTGAACGAAAAGAACGGCATCCGGTTCAAATTCGTAAACACTTCTTACCCGGACAGGGTGGAAGAAGCCTTCGATGATACGGTGAAGGCCCTCTACATCGAGACTCCCACGAACCCCATGATGCAGGTAACGGACATCCGGAAAATGGCAGAAATCGCCCATGCCCACGGCGCCCTCCTCATTGCGGACAACACATTCATGAGCCCCTACTTCTGCAACCCCATTGACTTCGGTGCTGACATCGTCCTTCACAGCGGCACCAAGTACCTGGCCGGCCACAACGACACCCTGGCGGGATTCGTGGTATGTAAAGATAAGGAAATCGCGGAAAACGTCCGTTTCCTCTACAAAACCGTAGGCGGCTGCCTGGCTCCCTTTGACAGCTGGCTCGTGACGAGGGGCATCAAGACACTGGCCATCCGCATGGAAGCAGCCCAGAAAAATGCAGAGGCCCTGGCGGAATGGCTGGAAAACCATCCGAAGGTGTCCAAGGTCTTCTATCCGGGCCTCAAGGATTTCCCGAATCGGGATGTCCACTTCCGCCAGTCCCGGGGCGCCGGCGCCATGCTTTCTTTCTACACCGATACCCATGAAACGGCGCTGCAGGTATTGAAAAATGTAAAACTCATCCGCTTCGCCGAAAGCCTGGGCGGTGTAGAAAGTCTCATCACCTACCCCGCCACCCAGACCCACAGTGACCTTTCTGAAGAGGAACGGCAGTCCCGGGGCATTACGAACTGCCTCCTCCGCCTGTCCGTGGGCATCGAAGATGTCAACGACCTCATCGCCGACCTCTCCCAGGCATTGGGCTGAGAATTTCTGGCGGATGGAGCCAGTTATCCGAGAGCCTCTAGCTTCTAGCCTCTAGCTTTCAGGAAGACTGATTCGCCTGCAGCGCTTTCCTGTCAATAATTTCCGTAAGCCATCCATGCCGCAGGCTGGCCAGCTTTCCTGGCTGCCAGGAGCTAAAAGCTAACAGCCCCGCGCTGGCAGCCCTGCCCATCAGCACCCATTATTTACTATAAGGAGTATCCTATGAAACTTTCTGACTTAGATACCGTCATCGACCGCCGGGGAAGCGGCTGCCTGAAATATGATTTTGCTGTGCAGCGGGGAAAACCGGCAGACGTGCTGCCCTTCTGGGTGGCAGATATGGATTTCAAAGTGGCCGATCCCATCCTGGAAGCCCTGGAAGCCCGGGTGCATCATGGCATCTTCGGTTATTCCGAATCCGGGAAAGCCTATTTCAACGCGTTGGCCCGCTGGCAGGAAACCCATTTCCACTGGACCATCCGTCCGGAATGGCTTATCAAGACCCCCGGCGTAGTACCAGCCATCAACCTGGCCGTCAAGGCCCTCACAAAAGAAGGGGACGGCATCCTCATCAACCAGCCCGTGTACTACCCCTTCCTCAATGCGGTCATCAAAAACGGCCGGAAACTGTTAAACAGCCCCCTGGTCCTGAAGAACGGACACTATGAACTGGACTTCGAGGACCTGGAAAAGAAAATCGTAGAGGGAAACGTGAAGCTCGCCCTGCTCTGCTCTCCTCACAATCCAGTGGGCCGGGTATGGACGAGAGAAGAACTGGCCAAATACGCCGATATCTGCCTCCGGCACGGCGTAAAAATCGTGGCCGATGAAATCCATGAAGATTTCACCTATCCCGGCCATCCTTTCACCGCCTTTGGCACCCTTGGCGAAGAAGCGGCCAATGATGCCATCATCTGCACCGCCCCGTCCAAGACATTCAACATCGCAGGCCTCCAGAATTCCAATATCCTTATTCCAAGCCCCGCCATCCGGAAAGCTTTCCAGGAGGAGCTGGATGCCTTCGGCTACGACCAGCTCAACGTCATGGGCCTCACCGCCTGCCGGGCGGCCTATGAAAAGGGGCAGGAATGGCTGGATCTGGTACGGGAATACATAAAGAATAACCTGGACTTCACAAGGCAGTACCTGAAGGACAACCTTCCGAAGATGAAACTCATCGAGCCGGAAGGAACCTACCTCATCTGGATCGACGCCTCCGCCTATGGCCTGTCCAATGAAGACCTGGAGCATAAAGTGCTCTATGACTGCCACCTGTGGCTGGACATGGGCTATGTTTTCGGCAAAGAGGGAGAAGGATTCCTCCGCTTCAACCTGGCCTGCCCGAGAAAGACCCTGGAGCAGGGACTCCGGCAGCTGAAAGAGGGATTTGAAAAGTAATGTAACCAATAAAAAGCGGTAAAAATGGAAATCCATTTTTACCGCTTTTTATTGGGTCCTTTTCTCTTATTTTAAATGGTCGAGGATGGCTTCAGTCATTCCTTCTCCATTGACCTTCTTCATTCCATTCCTGTAAATGTCTCCGGTGCGGAAACCATCTTCCAGCGTTTCATTCACCGCTTTTTCAATGGCCCCTGCTGCTTTATCTTCATTTAAAGAGTAACGGAGCATCATGGCTGCAGAAAGAATGGTGGCAATGGGGTTGGCAATGCCTTTGCCTGCGATGTCGGGAGCGGAGCCATGAATCGGTTCATAGAGGCTCGTTTCCTCTCCGATGGAAGCAGAAGGAAGCATACCTACGGACCCGGAGAGAACTGCCGCCTCATCGGACAGGATATCTCCAAACATGTTGCTCGTCACCACCACATCGAAGAAAGAGGGGTGAATGGCAAACTGCTGGGCACAGTTATCTACATACATATGGTCCAGCCGTACATCGGGGTATTCTTCCTCCTGCACCCTGGTGACGGTCCTTCTCCAGAGACGGGAAGAAGCAAGAACATTGGATTTGTCCACGCTGGTCACATGGCCGTGGCGCTTTCTCGCCGCTTCCATGGCAAACCGGGTAATCCGTTCCACTTCCGGTACCGAATACTTTTCCACATCCCAGGCCTGTTCTGCGCCGTCCACGATTTCCGATTCACAGCGTTTCCCGAAATAGATGCCCCCTACCAGTTCCCGGACAATCATGATGTCCGTACCTTTGGCAATTTCCGGTTTCAGCGGGGAATATTCAATCATGGAATCTGCGATTTTTACAGGCCGGAGGTTCACATAGAGGCCCAGGGATTTGCGAAGGCCCAGGATAGCTTTTTCCGGCCGCAGTGCCGGTTCCAGATGATCCCACTGGTCGCCGCCTACGGCGCCGAAGAGGATGGCATCCGCCTTACGGCATGCATCCACCGTATCTTTCGGAAGTGGCACGCCGTACTTGTCATAGGCCGTACCGCCGGCATCTTTCCATTCATAGGAAAGGTCCATATGATAGATTTCATCTGCTTTTTTCATTACTTCCACGGCACCGTCGGTGACTTCCCTGCCGATGCCATCCCCCGGAATAACTACAATGTGCTTTGCCATATTACCGATACTCCTTTACATAATTGATGAGGCCCCCGGCCTTTGCAATGTCCTGGATGAATCCGGGCAGCGGCGGCGCCTGGAATGTATCGCCTGTGGTGATATCTGTAATCTTTCCTGTAGACAGATCCACGGAAAGGCGGTCACCGGCATGGATCTTTTCCACGTCTTCCCCGATTTCCAGAAGCGGCAGTCCCACATTGATGCCGTTCCTATAAAAGATACGGGCAAAGGAAGCGGCAATGATGACCGGTACACCGGACGCTTTGATAGCCACCGGCGCATGTTCCCGGGAGGAACCGCAGCCGAAATTTTTACCGCCCACCATGATGTCCCCGGGCTTCACATTCTTTGAGAAGGTGGGATCAATGTCCACCATGCAGTGGGAAGCCAGTTCCTTCGGGTCAAAGGTATTCAGGTAACGGGCGGGGATGATGACGTCCGTATCAATATTGTCGCCGTAGCGCCAGACTTTTCCTTCTAATACAGCCATTTATTTTACCTCCTTTGGAGCGGCGATCCGTCCCATGACAGCACTGGCAGCAGCCACCTGGGGGCCTGCCAGGTAAATCTCAGAATCCGTGGGGCCCATGCGGCCGATGAAATTACGGTTCGTGGTGGATACGCATTTTTCTCCGCTGGCAAGGATACCCATGTATCCCCCAAGGCAGGGGCCGCAGGTGGGTGTGGAAACAGCGCAGCCTGCATTGATGAATGTGTCAATGTACCCGGCGTGCATGGCAGCCAGGTAAATGGCAGGAGTAGCGGGAATCACGATGCACCGCACCCGGGGATGCACCTTGTGCCCCTCAAAGATGCGGGCCGCAATGGCCAGGTCCTCCAGCCGGCCATTGGTGCAGGAACCGATGACCACCTGGTCAATGGGAATGTCTCCAAATGTACCGACTACCTTTGTATTCTCCGGCAGGTGGGGGAATGCGACCACCGGCTTCATGGAAGAAAGATCAATGGTCACTTCCCGGCAGTAATGGGCATCTTCATCAGGCTCCACCACTTCATAGGGCTTATGGAACCGGCCCTCGATGTAGGTTTTCGTCTTTTCATCCACCGGGAAAATGCCATTCTTGCCACCGGCTTCGATGGCCATATTGGCAATGGTGAACCGATCCGCCATGGACAGGGAGGCGATACCGGGTCCTGTAAATTCCAGGGATTTATAGAGGGCACCGTCCACGCCGATCATGCCTATAAGGGTAAGAATCACGTCTTTGCCGGTGATGTCTTCCGGCTTCGTCCCTGTCAGTACCACCTTGATGGCATCGGGCACTTTGAACCAGGCTTCCCCGGTGGCCATGGCAACGCCCAGGTCCGTGGAACCTACGCCAGTGGAAAATCCGCCCAGCGCCCCATAGGTGCAGGTATGGGAATCGGCGCCGATGGTTACCATGCCCGGCCCTACCAGTCCTTTTTCCGGAAGAAGGGCATGCTCGATGCCCACCCGGCCCTGCTCAAAGTAATTGACAATCCCGTTTTCCCTGGCAAAATCTCTTACGATTTTGGCCAGTCCCGCGGACTTGATGTCCTTGGCCGGCTGGAAATGGTCGGGAACAAGGACGATCTTATTTTTGTCAAATACAGGGCGGCCTACTCTTTTGAATTCCGCAATGGACGGCGGCGCCGTAATATCATTGGCCATTACCAGATCCAAGCTGCAGTAAATCAGGTCTCCCGGCTTTACGGAATCCAACCCGGCGTGTTTTGCCAGGATTTTCTGTGTCATTGTCATACCCATAGGAATGCCTCCCATTTTCCAAATAAAAAAAGTCCTCCGTCTCCAAGAGACGAAGGACTCGCGGTACCACTCTTATTCATGCCATTGGCATGCACTCATGCTGATAACGGTCAGATGCCGGCAGGATCTACTGCAAAAAGTTCAATCCTGCAGCTCAGGGACGAGTTCGAAATCCGCTTCCGTCATTTTTCACCATCCAATGACTCTCTGGGGGTAAGTGGGGACTTCTATTGCTTCCCATCAATGCTTTTTTGAATTTAGGAATACTCTACCACAACTTTTTCTTTTTTGCAAACCGGATTTTGAAGATTTTCCCTTTCAAGACAGTTTTTGTCACAGAAATGAAGTACAATGGAAATAACTAAGCGTTGAGAGTTGAGGTTCCGCGGCTCCGCCACTGGACGGCGGAACAGACAATTTCAGTTTATCGGGCTGTTAGAGCGAGCGGTTTGGCATGGTGTTGGACAGAGTCACTAGCACGAGGCTACCAGCTTTTAGCTTCTAGCTGCCAGGAAAGCTGGCCAGCCTGCGGCGCTTCCCATCCGGTATTTCCGCCAGTCATTCGTGCCGTAGGCTGTAGAGCTTTCCTGGTTGTTAGAAGCTAGCAGCTAGAAGCCCCCACGCGAATGACTCTATCCATCAGCACCGCTCCAACAACTCGATAAACCGCAATAGTCTTGCACTCATTTTTCTACAGGAGGCTGCCATGAAAAAAATCATTGTCCTTTTAGCCACATTGTTCTTCTTCCTTTTTGCCGGGGCTCCTTCCTTTGCGGCAGGTCCCATCAATGCCGATGGATATTTCAAAAATATCCGACTCGCCGGAAAGGTGCGGGTGGTGGATTCCTTTCCCGATATCCGGGTACAGGTGGTAGACTCCTTCCCGGACCTCAAGGTGAAAGTGGTCTCCGCATTTCCTGATGACATCGGAGAATGGCAGTTTGTGGACTACGGCGAGGACTTTACCATCCAGTTTGTGGACTCCTTTCCGGATATTACCATCCAGTTCGTGGACTCCTTCCCCGGAGTCTGCTGAAAAAAGAAATCCATAATCCCCCAGGTTCATGGACTCTTTTTTAAAATTTCCATTTTCCTCTTTAATGTTCCGTGATATGATAGATATAAGAACAGGTCCCATGGAGCCGGGGAAGGAGGGATGGCCTTGCGAAAAACATTATTTGTGGTATCGGCCAAGCCGGATGCCGGACTTTCCAATGAAATTCTCCACCTCATCAGGGAGGACGAAAAGCAGCGGGTCGACGGACTTACAGAAGAGAACCTGCGGATCATCGTCATGAACGAGGACCAGTGGAATCTCCACAAAAGCGCTGCCCGGCCGGAAACGAGGGTACTCTTCATCGGACCGGTAAAGGCAATCACCGAACCGTCCGAAGCATTCCGCATCCGGTTCCACAAATACGGTATCCGCTATGGATTTGACGGTCGTCGTGCCTTTCTCACGGTCAACGAAAAAGCATTAAAGGACCATGAGGAATACGACCGCTTCCTGGAAGAGCTGAAGTCCCTCTGTACCCTGGAAGATATCATCCAGAGTCCAAAACGGCTTGATGCGCTGCAGCTCATTGGCATGCTCTGCGTAGCGCTCCTCGTCCCCTTCGGCAGTGTCCTTGTGGGCGGCAAGCTCATCAAAGACTGGTATGCCCATGATACACTTGTCAAAAAGCAGCAGTATGTGTACGGCATTTTCCATCTGTACCGGAATCACCTGAAAGAATTTATGGAAGCCTGAGGCTCCGAGATCATAAACCATGGAAAGGAAGAACTTATGAAAAGTTATCGCTTTACCCCCAAGGGGGTATGCTCCCGTCTCATTACCTTTGACCTGGATGAAGAAGGTAAAATTCACAGCCTGAAATTCCAGGGCGGCTGTCCTGGAAACCTGGCCGCCATCGGCAGGCTCCTGGAAGGACGGTATGCCAGGGAAGCGGCAGATATCCTACGGGGCAATGACTGCGCCGGAAAAGGCACTTCCTGTGCCGACCAGCTTTCCAAAGCTTTGGATGAGGCCCTTGCGGAATAAAAACTTTCACAGAAAGTTGATGGAAATAAAAAGAGCCGGACCATCAGAACTCCTGATTTCTGATGGTCCGGCTCTTTAACATGGTAAGAATATGTTATCTCTTCCCCAGTCCTTCGACAAAGTCATCAATTCCCTTTCCTGCAGCCACCATGGGAGCCACCATGTCCCGTGGATCCATGGCCACTTCAATCACATGGGTATGGTCCAGGGAGAGTGCCTTTTCCACGGCCTTTGCCAGTTCCTCCGGCGTGGAAACATGTTCTCCCGTAAGGCCGAAGGCTTCCGCATATTTCACGAAATCCACATACCCCGGCAGGTTGCTGGCCATGAACCGGCCATGGTAATTGGCCACCTGCAGCTGGCGGATCATGCCGAGGCCGCTGTTATTGAAGACAATGGCCACCACAGGAATATGATTGCTGGCCAGGGTAAAGAGTTCGCTTCCCGTCATTTTGAATCCGCCATCTCCGCTGATGGAAATGACCTTTGTATCGGGACGGGCCAGCTTCGCTCCCATGGCCGCCGGAAGGCCGAAGCCCATGGTGCCAAGGCCGCCGCTGGTAATCATTTCACGGGCGTATTCCAGCTTCAGGTGCTGGGCGGCAAACATCTGGTGCTGTCCCACATCGGTGGTAACGATGTAGGCTTTTCCCTTGAGAATGGGGTTCAGGGCTTCCATGAACCGGGGCGTACTGTTGGGTCCAAAATCCTTATCCGGTGCCGGCCAGCCCAGGATCCGGTCCCACCAGCTGCTGAGGTCCTGGGGTTTCACTCCCCCATCAATCATGCGAATGGCCTCTCTCATGTCTCCGGCAATGGAAATGGCGCTATGAATATTCTTATTCAGTTCCGCCGGATCAATGTCGATATGGATAATGGTCTTGTGGGCACTGTACATTTCCCGGTTTCCGGTGACCCGGTCATTGAACCGGGTCCCCAGGGCCAGAATTACATCCGCCGATGCCAGGGCCCGGTTTGCCCGGATGTGGCCGTGGAGGCCGCTCATGCCCAGAAATTCTTTGTGGTATGCACTGATGCAGCCAAGTCCCATAAGAGTGCTGGCTACGGGGATATCCAGTTTTTCCGCCAGATGGAGGGCTTCCTTTTCCGTGCCCGAAATAGCCACGCCCCCTCCCACCAGCATCACTGGCCGGCGGGCGCCATTTATTGCGGCAATAGCTTTTTCTATGAGTCCTTTATCCGGTATGGTAATGGGCATCTCCTTCTTAGGAGAGGGTTCATAGTCAATGAGAGCAGTCTGCACATCATTGGCCACATCCACCAGCACCGGGCCCGGCCGACCGCTTCTGGCAATCAGGAAGGCCAGACGCATGGTCTGCTCCAGTTCCTCCGGCTTTGTCACCAGAAAGGTCTGCTTCGTGATGGGCATGGCAATGCCGGTGATATCTACTTCCTGGAATGCATCGTGGCCGATCATGGAGCTCTTCACCTGCCCCGTAATAGCCACCAGGGGCACAGAGTCCAGGAACGCATTGGCCAGTCCGGTGACCAGGTTCGTAGCCCCGGGGCCGGATGTAGCGCAGCATACGCCCACTTTCCCACTGGCCCGGGCATAGCCGTCCGCTGCATGGGCGGCCCCCTGTTCATGGGCTGTCAGGATATGGCGGATATCTTTTGTGTCCCGGAGGACATCATAGAAAGGAAGGATGGCCCCGCCGGGGTAGCCAAAAATCACAGAAACTCCCTCTTCTTCCAGGCATTTCACCATCACCTGGGCACCGGTCATCTTCATAGTCATACCCCTCCTTTCAGATTTTTTTCGTCCGGCCATTCATACCGGGGATGATCCACGGTCATCCCTTCATCGCCCCGCTCCAGGGCAATGATACCGGTCTGTATCATTTCTACCACTCCGTACCGGCCAAGGGCCTTTGCAAAGGCAGTGAGTTTTTCTTCGCTTCCTGTATTGATGAAAGTAATGCTGTCGCCCGTCACATCCACGGCGTGGGAACGGAAAGCCGCCGCCAGCTGGAGCACTTCCATCTGCCGGTCTCCGGCATGGACCTTGATGAGCAGCATGCTGCGGAGAGTACTTGTTTCTTTATGGAGTACCTTAATCCGTTCCACTTCGCTGATCTTTGCCACCTGGCTGCAGATCTGCTGGATCGTATCATCATCGGCATCCACGGTAATCGTAAGGCGGACGTAGCCTGGAATCTTCGTGGTACCGCTCATGAGGCTTTCAATATTGAAGCCCCTCCTGGAAATAAGCCCGGAAATTTTTGCCAGCACACCGGGACGGCTGTGCACTACAACGGCCAATATCTGTTTCATTTTTTCACCTGGTATTCTTTACCTGCAAAAGCAGATGAATCTTATTGCTCCTTATCGAAGAATGGAGAAATGTCTTATTTACGTGCCTTTACTATACCGCCCTGCAGGCATATAATCAATTTTATAGGATTAATAGTTCCATAAAGGAGATTTATATAATGGAATTAGAGAAAACATATATTTACCAGGTCTACCTGAAAGGCAGCTTTTCCAAGGCCGCTGAGGCCCTCTTCATCACCCAGCCGGCCCTGAGCATCGCCATCCGCAAAGTGGAAAAGGAAATCGGCGCCGCCATTTTCAACCGGGGACAGCGGCCCCTCACCCTGACCCATGTAGGAAAGATCTATATTTCCCATATAAAGAAGGAGCTGGTCCTGGAGCAGGAACTGAAGCAGCAGCTCGATGACCTCCATGGCCTGAAGACCGGGGAACTTTTTATCGGCGGCACGAACTACATGAATGCCTACATGCTGCCTCCCTATATCAGCCGGTTTACGGAAAAGTACCCCAATATCTCCATCACCATGTCCGAGACCAGTTCCGACCAGCTCATTGAACTCCTGAAGGAAAACGAACTGGATTTCACATTCAGCTGTGATGAAGAGGTCATCAGCTCCTTTGAAAGTTTTCCCAGTTTCAGTGACACCATCCTTCTGGCGGTGCCGGAAACATTCTTCCTTCCGGAGCGGCTTTTGGACAGGGCCCTCTCTGCCTCCGATGTAGCCCAGGGCCGGCATCGGTCAGAAAGTACGACAGCCGTAAACTTCAAGGATTTTCCCGCCTTCAATTTCATACTCGTCGATGCCCACGTAAACCTGGGCGCCCGGACGCTGAAAATTTTCGAAGAAGCCGGTGCCAGCCCCCGGATCCGCATCAAAGTGCCCCAGCTGGTGACTGCCTTTTCCCTGGCCGCCTCCGGTGTGGGGGCTGCCTTCGTCAGTGACCGCCTGGTCACCGGACGGGAGAAGGGGCTCCGCTTCTTCAAACTCCAGTCCCCCTACGCCCAGCGCCATTATTTTCTCCTCCTCCCACACCGCTCTTATACCCCATCGGCGGTAAAGGAGTTTATCAGGCTCATGGAACCATGAGGATAAAATACTGACTTCCCCAGGCCCTTCATGGGCCTGTTTTCTATTGCCTCAGAAGGCTCAATACATTCGTGGCTAAATGTATAAATCTATTTTATTTCACTATTAAATTCATAAATTTTATTAATTTCACATGAAATGATATATTGTAGGCAGTTCCAAGTACGGATCAATAATCCGCCATCAGATAAAATCTGTAAACGTCAGTTAAAATCGAGGAAAATAAAATGGCAAAGAAACCTGTAAAAATCGTAGAAACCGTTCTCCGCGACGGCCACCAGTCCATCGCCGCCACCCGCATGCGCATCGTAGATATGCTGCCGATCCTGGAAAAAATGGACAGCGCCGGCTATTACGCCATCGAAGCCTGGGGTGGTGCCACCTTTGACGTGTGCCTCCGCTACCTGAATGAGGACCCCTGGCAGCGGCTCCGACTGCTGAAGAAAAACCTGCCCCATACCCCTATCCAGATGCTTCTCCGGGGCCAGAACCTTTTGGGATACTCCAACATGGCCGACGACGTGGTGACAGAATTCATCAAGCGGTCTGTGGATAACGGGGTCTCCATTATCCGCATTTTCGATGCCCTGAACGATACGAGGAACCTGGAAACCGCCATCCGGGCCACCAAAGAGGCCGGCGGTCATGCCCAGGGATGTATCGTCTACACCATCAGTCCTTACCATAAGGATGAAGACTTCGTCAAACTGGGTAAAGAACTGGTCCAGATGGGCGCCGATTCCATCTGCATCAAAGATATGGCCGGACTTCTCCGTCCTTACAGCGCCTACAAACTGGTGAAAGCGCTGAAGGCGGAAATCAGCGTCCCCATCGACATCCACACCCACTTCACCTCCGCTTTGGGGGATATGACCTACCTGAAGGCCATCGAAGCAGGGGCCGATATTGTGGATACCGCCATTTCCCCCTTCTCCTGCTCCACCAGCCAGCCCTGCACAGAATCTCTGGTGGCGGCCCTGGAAGGCACGGATTACGACACAGGCCTCGACATGCACCTTCTCCATGAACTGGCGGACTACTTCAAGCGGGTAAAGCGGGACCTGGTGGAAGATTTCCACCTGAATACCAATATCCCCATCGACCCCAAGGTGCTGGCCTTCCAGATTCCCGGCGGCATGCTGTCCAACCTGGTCCGGCAGATGAAGGAACTGGGCATTGCGGACAAATACGATGAACTGCTGGAAGAAATGCCAAGGGTACGAAAGGAACTGGGCTATCCGCCCCTGGTCACCCCCACCAGCCAGATTGTAGGTACCATGGCTGTCATGAATGTGGCCCTGGGCCGATACAAAATGATTCCTACGGAAGTCAGAAACCTGGTGGCCGGCAAGTACGGCCGCACCCCAGGTCCCATCGACCCCGAAGTACAGCGTCTCTGCATCGGCGATGAAAAGCCCATCACCTGCCGGCCGGCGGACCTCATTCCTCCACAGCTGGACAGGTACCGGGCAAAGCTGGCAGAAGAAGGGTACCCCCATGCCAGCATGGAAGACCTCCTGAGCTACATTTCCTTCCCGGAAGTGGCCAAGACCTTCTTCGACCGCAACCGGTGGATGGACAGGGCAGAGCAGTGAGCTTGCGGCGATTTGTGCCAGGGGATAAGGGGGATTCGGATTCGCCGCAGGCGGCTATTCAACCTTATGCCCCCGCTTCAACGGGCGAAGCCTTTGAAGCCACAACCCGGTTGGCGAGCGCAGCAGTGCCAACCTGCAACCTTTATGAACTCAAATGACCATTTACTACAACACTTCAAAAGACTGCAGAATAGTATTCTGCAGCCTTTTTTAATAGACCATTTCCCGTTCCTGCTGTTCCCTTTTCTTTCTTCTCCGCCGGACACGGTTAATGTGCCGCTCGAAGTGGCCCTGGTTGATGAATTCCGCCAGCACCAGCTGGTCGAAGACCGGTACCGTGCAGGAATAGAATCCCACCTTTTCCTCGTAGGGTTCTCCCCAGCAGGGCGGAAGCACCAGGTACCCCACCCGCACCGAGGGTGCTATGGTCTTGGAAAAGGTATTCATGTAAATCACCGGTCCCTCGGGGGCCAGGGAGAACAGGGTATCCTCCGGCTTGGACAGGAGGGTAAATTCTGAATCGAAATCGTCTTCGATAATCATCCCATCCCGCTCTTTCGCCCAGCGGATATACTCTGCCCGTTTCGAAGCACTGGCGGTGATGCCGGAGGGGTAACTGTTGAAAGGGGTCACATGGAGCACCGAGGCCTGGCTCCTTTCCAGTTCCTCCGTCAAAATGCCATCTTCCCCCATGGAAAGGAGCTCCACCGCTACCCCGTTGGCTTCATAGACCTTCCGTATTTTTTCGTAGGATGGATTTTCCAGGGCGTATATGCGGTCTCGGCCAAGGACCTGCACATTGAGACCATAGAGGTATTCCGCCCCGGAACCGATGAGAATCTGGGAAGGGGAGACCGCCATGTTCCGGCTCCGCGCGAGGTAGGAAGCGATAGCCTCCCTGAGTTCCAGGCACCCTTTACGGGGAGAGGGATCAAGGATTTTATCACCGTACATGGAGAGTACATACCTCATAGTTTTCGCAAACTGGGAAAAGGGAAACAGATCCCGTTCCCCCTCTTCCCGCTGCTCTACGGGGACGGTACCGATGGTTCCCCTTCCCTTGGGGGAATGGGTTCTCCCAACGGGATAGGCATCGGTTTCCTTGTAAATCACGAAATAGCCGCTCCGCTGTCGGCTCTCTACATAGCCTTCCTCCGACAGGAGGTCATAGGCATGTTCCACGGTAATCACGCTGACCCCCGATTCTTCCGCCAGCTGCCGCTTCGATGGCAGTTTCTGGCCAAACCGGTAAATGTGGCCCGTTATTTTTTCCCGAAGGGAAAGGTACAATTTCATATAAGCGGTCATGGCAAGAGCTCCTGGTGTGCGTGATAAAAAAAATGAAATTTGAGATTTGAGGTCCAGCGGCTGCGCCGGAAAAAGAAAGAGTTGAGAGTTGAATTGAGAGTTGAGATTCAGGGCCGAAGGCCCTCAGCCGCTTTACTGCCAAATATAATATATAATCTGCGGTGCTCTATATTTTCGATGCACTGCACCTTCAGGACTCACTATTTCTGCAAACCCATTTTTCAATTCTCGTGACCATCAGCTATTTCATCTGGTCATATTTTTTATTCCACTTCTGGTAGTTTTAATAAGTTCAGATTCATATTATAATGCAATTAAACTGCAGTGTAAAGGAGAACTCCCATGATTCATGAATCCACAGCCGAAACCATGCCGGCTGTCCATACAAAACACAATACCCGGTGGCTCACCATCTGCGGCCTTCTTATGGCTATCAATGTGGGCCTTTCGTCCTTTGGCCTCCCCGTGCCCGGCGGCCATCTGTACCTCAACGATATCGTCATCGTCACGGCAGCCCTGATCCTGGACCCCGCCGGTGCCTTTCTCGTCGGCGGCGTAGGAGCTTTTCTGGGGGACTTCTTTTTCTACCCCCTCCCTATGTTTGTATCCCTCGTTACCCATGGCCTGCAGGCCATGGCCATTTCCTATATCGTCCATAACTGCTTCAGGGAAAACCGGAAAATCGCGACTCTCATAGCGGTCCTTGTGGGGGCTGTCATCATGGTGGTGGGTTATTCCCTGGGCCGGGCTTACATTTACAGCACCCCCGCCTATGCCTGGATCAAGCTGCCCTATGAAATACTGCAGGCCCTCTTCGGTGTTATCTGCGGTCCTTTCCTCGTCTGGAAATGGAAACTCGATGAAATGGTAAAAAAGATGATTGACGGGAAATACTGAAAAGCCATTATCCGCTTTACAGTGAGCCGCCTCTGTCTTCGGCAGGGCCAGGGCCCTGCTTTTTCTATACCCTTTTTTCATAAAATATGTGTATTTTTACAGGTAAGGAGTCTATCATGGCAGAAAACAATGCAAAAGAACAGTATGAACTGAACAAACAGCTGGCCCAGATGCTGAAGGGCGGCGTCATTATGGATGTCACCACACCGGAACAGGCAAAGATAGCGGAAGATGCCGGTGCTGCTGCTGTCATGGCACTGGAACGGATTCCCGCGGATATCCGAAAGGCTGGCGGCGTTTCCCGTATGAGCGACCCCAAGATGATCAAAGGCATCCAGGAAGCTGTATCCATCCCTGTCATGGCGAAGTGCCGTATCGGCCATTTCGTGGAAGCCCAGATTCTCCAGGCCATCGATATCGATTACATCGATGAAAGCGAAGTCCTCTCTCCTGCGGATGATGTGTACCATATCGACAAGCACCAGTTCAAGGTGCCCTTCGTCTGCGGCGCCCGGGACCTGGGCGAAGCGCTCCGCCGGATTGCGGAAGGGGCTGCCATGATCCGGACCAAGGGGGAACCGGGGACCGGCGATATCGTACAGGCCGTCCGGCACATGCGGAAAATCAATACCCAGATTGCAGAACTCGCTTCCAAACGGCCTGACGAAGTCTTTGAAGCGGCTAAAAAGCTGGAAGTGCCCTATGACCTGGCCCTCTATGTCCATGACCACAAGAAACTGCCGGTGGTCAATTTCGCTGCCGGCGGCGTGGCCACCCCTGCAGATGCAGCCCTTATGATGCAGCTCGGTGCGGAAGGGGTCTTCGTAGGAAGCGGTATCTTCAAGTCCGGAAATCCGGCCAAGCGAGCAGCGGCCATCGTCAAAGCGGTGACCAACTACAACAACCCGGACATGCTGGCAGAACTGTCCTATGACCTGGGCGAAGCCATGGTGGGCATCAATGAAGATGAAATTGCCCTGCTCATGGCTGAAAGAGGCAAATAAAGAGCCCCTGATACCTGCCGGCCCATGTACATCCCTGCCAAAGGGAAAAGATATCACCGATCTCACATTGTCAATCAACTAACTTTCCACGGAGGTAACTGCGATGGCAGTCATTGGTATTCTTGCCCTCCAGGGGGCATTTATTGAACATGAAAAAATGATTCGCTCCCTGGGGGCGGATACGGTAGAAATCCGGAACCAGAGGGACCTCACCCATTTCGATGGCCTCATCCTTCCCGGCGGAGAAAGTACGACCCAGAGAAAGCTTCTGAAAGAAGAAGGCCTGTTTGACCCTTTGAAGGAGGCTATAGAAGGAGGACTGCCTGTACTGGCTACCTGCGCCGGCATGATCCTGCTGGCCCGGCACCTGGACAATGATGACAATCCCTGCTTCGGTACACTGCCGGTCACAGTCCGTCGGAACGCCTATGGCCGGCAGCTGGGCAGCTTCATCACCACCGCCCACATCAAAGGCATAGGCCCATTCCGGATGAACTTCATCCGGGCCCCCTACATTACGGAAGCGGATCCGGAAGTAGAAATCCTTGCCACTGTGGACAACCACATCGTGGCAGTGCGATACAAAAACCAGACTGCCCTGGCTTTCCATCCGGAACTGGGAAGCGACACCCGCATCCACGAAGCGTTCCTGCAACAGGCGGAGAGTTTTGGGAAATAAGAAAGTCGGCAATGTCCTGTGAGCCCGGTACCTGCATGGACTGCTCGAGGAAAACGGCCCAAATCCGGCAGCTTTATTCCCAACCATCCCCTGGCGTCTTTCCTCATCTTTGTAAAACTCGAGCAACCCCAAAGCCCCCTATTCGGGGGCTTTTTCATTGTAAAAGTGGTGCACAGATTGACAGATTATATTTGTTATTTTTACTAATATATACAGTTGGATATTGTTCAAGCAAAGACCTATACTACGTACAGAACGAAGGAGCAAGGAGCTCCGGAGAGAAATCACCGATTCGCTGATTTCCTCCCCTGTATCCGAACCTTTGGAAAATTGAAAACATAAGTAGTATAGAAAGAAGGATTTATTATGGCAAAGAAACTGAATAAAGAAATTATGGATGCGGTAAAACGGATGGGCAGAGAAAACGGCCTCTGGGGCTACATGGCAGATAAGAAACTCTACCGGGCCGACGAAGTGGCCCACCTTTTGGGACTGCCATTCAACTTCAGGAAATGGTAATCTGACCGCCATTTCCGGGCAATATAGAAGAGGCTGTATGGCCTCTTTTATATTGCCCGGAGCCCTTCTCTTTCCCCCTTTTTCCATTCGGTGTATACTTATGGAAATACCGATAATTCCGCAGGTTCAAAAATGACTGCATTCTGTATATGAGGACCCTGATTATGACACTTTTCCACATTATCTGGTACGATATCCTGCCCCTCTTTGCTTTCATGGGGTGCGGATGGTTCCTGGACAGCCGCTTTAAAATTGACCTTCCCACTTACAGCCGGCTGAATGTATACGTCATACTGCCCTGCTTCATTTTCTATTCCCTGTACCGGGCAGAGCTTTCTCCGGATGGGCTTCTCCTCATCCCCGCAGCGGCTGTCCTCATGGTGCTGCTCTATATCGTATCTGCCATCGCCGCTCCCCATCTCACATGGAACCGGCGGCAGGTTTCGGACTTTGAAGCGGTATCCACATTCTCCAACTTCGGAAATATAGGCATTGCTATTGTAATGATGGTTTATTCCCATGTTCCCTTCCTGGTAGACGGGAAAGCGGTATACCTGAAGGAAGCCATGGGTTCCATGGCGCTCCTCATGATTCTCATGAACCTGGCAGTCAATACCTTCGGCGGTGCCATGATTCGAAGCGAGAAATCATCGCTCACCGATGTCCTGTCGTACCTTATGAAAATGCCATCCCTCTATGCGGCACTGCTGGCAGTCCTCGTCCGGTTGTCGGGCTTCACCATTGAAGGTACATTTATCCAGTCCGTGCTGGGCCATATTGACGGTGCCTTTCTGGTGCTGATCATGGTCACCGTAGGCGTGGAACTCCACCGCACCCATTTCACGAAACCGGACCGCTACACCATAGGCTCCGCTTTCATTAAACTGATTGTAAGCCCCTTCGTGGCATGGGCTATTCTCCTCTTCCTGCCGGGGCTTTCCACCATTTCCCGCCAGGTTTTCTTCCTGGCATCCGCTATTCCTTCTTCCATGTCCCTCATCATTTATGGGGCGGAATTCAAAAAGAAATCGGATCACCTGAACCAGGCCATTATCTTTAACTTTTTCGTCTCCATCATCACGGTGACCGCCGCCATTTATATGATGCCGGCCTTATTTCCGATGTAAGGAGGAACCGCTATGCAATTAGATGCTTTTCTCCAGATTATTACGGATAACATCGTCCCCCTTCTGGTCTTTGTGGCCATCGGGTACCTGTTGGACGTGAAATTTAAAATGGACGTATCCTCCCTGACGAAGCTCACGTTCTATGTGGTGCTGCCCTGCTTCATTTTCTACAGCATTTACGTGGCAAAGCTGGATATGACCATGCTGAATGTATTCATCCTCGCCTTCATCCAGATGTTTGCCGTAGGCGCCATCGCCACGTTATACGGAAAACTCCGGGGAATGGACGCCGGAAAGACGTCGGCCCTGAAGAACGGGACCATGTTCTCCAATAACGGAAATATCGGTATTGCCCTCATTGCCCTCGTCTTTTCCAACGCCCCCTATGTCATCAATGGCCAGTTCCCGTACCTGGCAGAAGCCAGCGCCTGCGCCACCATCATGCTGGTGCAGATGAATATGAGCCTCAACACCCTGGGTCTCTACCAGGCAGGGGTAGGGAAACTCACCACCAGAGACGCCATTTCTGTTATTTTCCACATGCCCGTCATTTATACCCTGGTCGCCGTATTTACCATTAAATTTACGGGTATCATCGATATGACCACCCTCTTCGTATGGCCCGTCTTCCAGAGCTGCGCCCAGGCCCTGGTGGCCATCGTTATGATTACCCTGGGCATGCAGATTCACCGGTCCCATTTCTCCTTCGCTGATCCCGATGCCTGGGCCGGGTGCACCATCCGCCTTGTGGTGGGACCCATCTGTGGCTTCATCCTGATCCAGCTGGCCCATATGGCGGGTTTTGCCTTTGACCCCGTCATCAACCAGACCATTCTCATCATGTCCAGCGTCCCGGCTCCCGTGAATTCCGTACTGTACGCCGTGGAATTTCATAACCATGAAGATTTCGCTACGGAACTGGTGATGATGAGTACCTTCCTCTCCTGCATCACCATGACAGGCACCATTTATGCCGCCCGGGTGCTGTTCCCCATCTAAGGAAGCGCTGATTAATTCGCAGAGTCAGATTTCATAAGGATTTTTATGCACTGCTTCGTCATAGTTCGGCCAAGGATAAAAGGAAGGCGCTTTGATGTGCAGAAAAGGCGCCAACTTGCCTTGGCTCAGCAGTCCTATGCAGGACTGCTGCCTTAAATAGCTCGCTATTTGAGTCGAACTATTCCTCGCATTGCATAAAAATCCAAGAATGAAATCCGACAACGATTTAATCAGTGCTTCCCTAATCGGCTAACCTGCACAAAGAAGGAGCCCGAAGAAATGAAATCCATTTCTCCGGGCTCCTTTTCTACTCTCTTTCACGGTTTGAATTTATATCCTACGCCCCAGATGGTGAGGATATGCTTTGGATTCGACGGATCCTCTTCCACCGCCTCCCGAAGGCGATTGATATGGACCGGTACAGTGGCCGTATTGCCCAAAGAATCCATGCCCCAGATCCTGGTGTACAGGGTCTCCCGGCTGTAGACCACGTCTGCGTGGACCATGAGGAACTCCAGCAGTTGGAATTCCTTATTGGGCAGTACCTTTTCTTCCCCCCGTACCCAGATACGGTGGGTATCGGACTCCAGGGTAATGCCGCTGATGGTAATCCGTTTCCGGTCCTCCGGTTTTCCCTTGAGCCGTTCATACTGGGCCAGCTGGGACTTCACCTTCGCCACCAGCACCCCCGGGGAGAACGGCTTTTCTATGTAATCATCGGCCCCAAATCCCAGACCCCGGATCTTGTCAATGTCCGTCCTTTTGGCTGTCACCATCATAATGGGAATATCCACCTTGTCCCGAAGTTTCCTGACAATCTGGAATCCATCCATCCCCGGCAGCATGACGTCCAGAAGAATAAGGTCATAATCCCCTGTCAGCGCTTCCGTGAGGCCGGCCGTGCCGTTTTCTTCCACCGTCACCTGGTAGCCGCTCACTTCCAGATAATCCCTTTCAATGGATGCAATATCATCATCATCTTCCACTATCAGTATCCGTTTTGCCATTTTTAACCTCCAAAGGTAACGTCAGGATGACTTCGAGCCCATGGGGCATCCTGTTTTTGAATTCTACTTTTCCCTTCATCAGTTCCGCAGCCCTTGCCACGATGGAAAGGCCAAGACCACTTCCGTTCTCCGTCCGGCTTCTGGCCTTGTCGATGCGGTAAAAGGCTTCCTTCAGCCGTCCAAGGGATTCTTTGGGTACTCCCGGGCCATCGTCCTTCACGGAAAGAATAGCCTCTGTCCCTCCTTTTCTTACATCCACCTCTATATGAACCACATCATCAGTCTTGTACTTGATGCTGTTGGATATGAGATTTTCCACAATCCGTTCAATGAGGAGGGGACTCCCCGCCACAGAAACATTTTCTTCGGCATGGAAGGTAAACTCCGCACCGTTCTTCTCCCAGTTCACCCGGTTTTCCTCCAGGAACTCCGACGTAAGGCTTCCCAGGTCCACCGTCTCCAGGGGCAGTGCCTTTTCCCCGATGTCCATCTTGGTCAGGAGGAGCAGCTGCTCCACCATCCGTTCCAGGACGTCCGCCTTCTTATGGATGACCTGGAGATACCGTTCCTGCATAGCCGGCGTAGATGCCACATGGTCTTCCAGACCCTCCACGTAGGCTTTGATGGACGTTAAGGGGGTCCGGATATCATGGGAAATGGAAGCAATCAGTTCCTTCCGCTTTTCTTCTTCCTCCTCCCGCTCCTCCAATGACCGCTTCAGCCGCCAGGCCATCATATTGAAGGCCTCTATGGCCGGGCTGAATTCATCACGGCGATGATGCACCAGATGGACAGAAAGATTACCCTTCCGGATTTCCCCGGCCCCCTGTTCCAGCTCCTTCAGGGGAGAAAGGATACGGCCTATGATAAACCGGGAAAGAAGGTAGCTGGTGAGCAGGATAAAGGCTCCCAGGGCCAGGAGGATGAAACGGCTCATGGCGCGGAAGGCCTTTTCGATGGCTGCATCACTTCTGGCCTGGGGATGGTGGGCTATGGTGTACAGATGGTATGTTTCATTCCTAATGATTTCCTTATCCAGGTAATAGTACCGGTCCCCATCGGTCATACTGTAGCTGCTGTTTCCCTGCCGGTCATCCAGTTCCCTACGGATACCGGTTTCATCGAGGGCCCTGGCTTCGGATATGTACTTTTCGTTTCCATAGCTGTAGATGAGATTTCCATCCTTTTCCAGGGCCACGTAGGTCTGGAGGGGGTCCATGATTTCCATGACCCAGGCATAATGGGATACATCTTCCCTGTGCCGGATACCATGGAAAACAGCGGTTTTTATGGTATTGGAAACCACATTGAACTGAAAGCTGCTTTCTGCCATGACATGGTTCCCACTGGCCGCATACATCATGAGGCCGGCAAAACAGGAAGCCACCACAAAAAGGGTCATGAACAGAGGAAGTATGCATACCGCTATATGGGATAAAATCAGGCTTTTTCGTATATTCACCGATGAATCACCTACTTTCAACATCCCGCTGGCTGCAGCTGTGCAGAAGGAATCAGCGGGAGTCCTGATCCTGTAATTTTCTTTATCATAAGAAATCCCCATCATTCCTGCAAGCTCCATTTTCCCAGTTTAGGATTTCTTTATACTTTACTATAAAATCATTTACTTCGCTCCTGTAGGCTATGGATAGAGAATTTGATTTCATACTTATTGGAGGAAAAAATGATTAAAACCCTTCGTTCCCATCCCTATTGGACGTTGTTCCTTTTCACCATGATTATTTATCTCATGGGTAACCAGTTCCTTGCCGTTACGGACACGGCAGAATCCAACTACGCCCTCACCGCCAAAGAAATGGTCCTGTCCGGCGATTGGATTTCTCCGCAGATCTATGGCCGCTACTGGTACGACAAGCCCATATTCTACTACTGGGAACTGGCATTATCCTTTGCCCTCTTTGGATTCAACGAAATGGCTGCCCGCCTGCCCGCAGCCATCCTGGGTTCCGCCTCTGTCCTCTTCACCTACTGGTTTGCCCGCCGAACCTACGGCGAAAAGGTGGGTTGGCTTTCTGCCATCATCCTTGGTACCTCTGTGGAATGCTGGGTACTCTCCAAAGCCGTTATTACCGACTCCACCCTCTTCCTCTTTATGAGCGGCGCCGTTGCTTTCTTCTACCTGGGGTACACGGAAAACCGGAAGTACTACTACCTCTGTTACGTCTTTGCGGCCCTGGCCACCCTCACCAAGGGTCCTATCGGCATTCTCCTGCCGGGGCTGGGATGCTTCCTTTTCCTGATTTATAAAAAAGATTTCCGGGAAATGGCCCATGTCCATCTGATTTCAGGACTTTGCCTCTTCGCAGTCATTGCAGGCGCCTGGTACGGCACCATGTGCTACCTCCACGGCAGTGATTTCCTGCTGAACTTCATCGGCGTCCATAACTTCCTCCGGGCCACGGTGTCCGAGCATCCATCCCACAATAAATGGTATTTCTATATCATTATTTACTTCGCCGGTTTTGCCCCCTGGAGTTTCTTCATTCCCTACTCCCTGTACCGCCGGTGGAAAGAAAAGAAACTGGATCTTCGAAACGCCAGGGATGCCACCCAGCTTCTCCTGATTTATGCTTTCGTTGTCTTTATTTTCTTCGAATTCGTAGCTACCAAGTATACCACCTATACCTTCCCCGCCCTGTTCTCCCTGTCCATCCTCACCGGAGTCCTTTATAAAGACATATCCTTCCGCATCGAAAAGACGGGCCTTGCCCTCGGGGTCCTCTATTCTGTACTGGCCCTCACCGTGGCCCCGTCCATTATGCTGAACCATTCCGGCAAAGAAGTGGGAGAAGCCCTGGCCCACATGGATACGGAAGGCAAAACCATCGCCTTCTTGGATACCTACCGGACCTCCGCCGTCTTCTACAGCGGAAAGACGATTTATCGGGCTGTAGAGGGCGATAAAATCGAATCCATGGAACCCGGTACCCTTTCCTGGAATGCAAAGAACGTGATGCCCTTCATTGCGGAAGAAAAACTGGTCAATGATCCGAACGCCATCCTGATCACCAAGGATAATGATCGTTCCCCCTTCCTCATTGCCTATAATGAAGACCTGGATTCCTACCGCATCAATGTATCCGGTGAATACAGCCTCTGGCTGCGGTAAAGCAAAATACTCCAAGGTCCAAATCGGGACCCTGGAGTATTTCTATCTCTTTTTATCATTCATACGCCTGAATCGGCATTTAGTTCATAATAAAATCCTGTCAAGCATTTTTGAAAATGTCCCGAGAATTGTCATTTAATAGCCCCGCAATAGTGGGGCTATTTTGAGTGGTTAGGCCAGTATGTTACTAAAATATGTTACGCGATGCAAGTTCTTCTGGATCTTGTCTGGAATGATGCGGTCTTGTAAGGACGTAATGACGGAAAGATGCCTGCTTCCATGGGTGACTCATCGGTGGAATCCAGTGTTTCTGAGGCTTTGGTTTGGTATAGTCAGCATCAAGCTCAGGAGATTTCTTCTGGCGCAAAGGGATGGCTTCCAGCGCGTAGATACTGGTATCGTTAACACTGCAGTAGAGTTCGCCGTTGAAAGCCCGTATGACTAGTACTTTGGTTCCGCTGGCATAATGCACCTGATGGCCTTCTGAATCAAGCATACGATAGTACTGACGCTGGAAACGGATGCAGTGGCCTCTGTCTACCGTACGGCCTGTAAGTACAGCCAGTATCAGGTTGATCCTCTCATCTGACGGTTGCGTCACAAAAGCTGATTTGGTACTATTGGGGGGAAGTGCAAACTTTGCATTGAATTCTTTTAGGTAGGACTTGAGGAATTCATTGGCGTCTGCAATAGTCGTGATGCCTGCCTGTCTCAGCTCAATCGGCAGGCGCGACTGCAGCGTCTCATTGAGCCGCTCAACCCGGCCTTTGGCCTGTGGTACGCTGCTTGACTCAAGGTGTATCCCCAGTTGCCTGCAAGCGTAACCGAACTGCGTATAGGTATCCTCGTCGATGGACGGGGATCCTTTTTGTTTGTAAATGAACACAGTGCGTTTATCCGTGAAGATTTCCACAGGGATTCCGTAATCTTTGAGAGTCTGCCAGAGGACATGGTAATAGCCGTTCAGGGTCTCCTGGGTGTCAAAATAGCCGCCAGTCACGATGCCAGTAGCATCATCAATGAAGAGGTGGAGATGCCAGATCTTCCCGGGAACCCATTCATATGGAGTGGCATCACCCTGCAGCTGTTCCCCAAAGTAAGCATGCCGTGGACGCCGGCTGTGGGCATCTTCAGCAGCCACAAGATTGACTTGTATTTCCATCTGCTTTTTCTTGGATTTCGTGTTGCTTTTCATTGCTTCCAATTTCCTCCTGATCCGTTTTCTTTTGGCCCGTGTAGCCTTAGGAGAGAGAATAAAGGCTGCCTCAAGAATGGAGGCTACAGAGGAAACGGAGACATGGATATTCTCATGTCTGTCCAGAAGTTCGGTAAAGTGGGTAAAATTGGCGCCATAGTACTCATTCTGGTAAAGGGCCACAATTTTTTCTCTGAGTGAGGCTGGAAGTGTTGTTACGGGCTGTCTACCCCTGTTCCCGTGGACAAATGCTGCTTTACCTTCCTGACGATAGCGCAGGATTAACCGGTTTACGGTGCGGACAGTGCACCCCAGCCGGACTGCTGCTGCGAGCTTGTTGCCATCTGGATGATTAACAAGAGATTTGATTGTTTCATATTTGAACTGCTCGTCCATCGTTAATTCAACCTTTCTGATAAAAATTCCTCCCATCACTTGCGTTAAGATTGTGATGAGATTATACCATGACTGGGACATTTTCATTTGTGGTTACTTGAGACAATATCACTTGTGGTTCATAATCGGCATTTAGTTCATAATAAAATCCCTTTACTTTTTCGAAAGAAAGCGATATACTATATAAATCAATCCTATGGCGGTGTAGCCAAGCGCTAAGGCGTGGGCCCTGCAAGGCCCTTATCCCCGTGTTCAACTCCGGGCACCGCCTCCAAAAACATAACGGTTTATCCCTTTTCGGAATAAACCGTTTTTTTGAACCTTTTATTTTTTACGGAGAAGCGGAAGATAGCGGAAATAGCACAGGCCCCCGCTCACAAGGGCAAGGATACCGCCTGCAAAGCCGATGCACGGAAGCCATCCGGCAGCGGTGATGGAACTTCCGAGGAATGTCCCTCCCCCAATGCCCACATTGAAGATACCGGAATAGATGGACATGGCCACCGGCGCCGCACTGACAGAAAGGTGGCGGATGATTTCAGACTGCATAGCCACGCCGTAGAGTGTACTCACCACACCCATAGTCAGGCAGAGCAGGAGGAGCAGGGGCCAGAAAGCAGTGGCTGGGAGAAACAGAAGAAGCGGTACAATGAGCCCTGCTGCTCCGATGAGGATGATGGCATGGGGATAGGTATTGAACATTTTAGAAAATACAAAGCTTCCCAGAAATCCCGATGCCCCCACCAGCATAAGGGAGGCAGTAATACCTTCCGCCGTGAATCCGGCCACCGTATGAAGAAATGGCTCAATATAACTGTAGGTGGTGAAATAGGAGGTGGCGAAGAAAAGGGTCATCCCAAATATGGTAGAAATGGCGGGATTTTTAAAGAGCCCCGGCAGGTCTCCCAAAGAAAAGGACTCGTCGTTTTCCATAGGGGGAAATACAAAGAACAGGTACACCAGGGCCAGAATGGTGACACCGGCAATGGAGAGGAACGTCATGCGCCAACCCAGGGAGAGGCCGATCACCCGGCCCAGGGGAAGGCCGAATACCATGGCCACCGCCGTCCCTGTGGCCACCATGGACAGGGCAAAGGGAGCCTTTCCCTTATCCACCAGCCGGGCGGCCAGGGGAGCCGCCACGGACCAGAATATGGCATGGGCACTGGCCACGACGATACGGCCAGCCATGAGAATACCAAAAGTAGGTGCCATGCCGGAAATGACCTGTCCAATGGAAAATACCAAAAGCGTGAGAAGGAGCAGCGGCTTTGGAGCCAGCTTTCCTCCCAGCAGCATGAGGGGCAGCGACAGGATCGCCACCATCCATGCATAAACAGTAATCATGATACCCGTTTCTGCCTCGGTCTGGGAAAATGACTGGGAAATGTCCATCAGCAGGGCAATGGGCATGAATTCAGACGTATTGAATACAAAGGCAGACACCGTAATTCCCAGAAGGGGAAGCATCTGCCTCAAGGGGACAGGAAATTTCATAAAATCCTCCATAATTATAGAATCAGGTCCCTTTGGGGCCTTTAATAATGACATAAAACATCAAAAGCAGTACGCCTCAGGCTGCGTACTGCTTCCATGCATAAAGAAATAGCTTTTCTCAATCTTTAGGCACCGGGCCATACTTGTTCTTCTTATTCTCTCCCGGGAAGAAAGCAAGAACCACTACGGCTATCATGAAGATTACCGCCGCCACCCGGGTCGCCATGAGCTGGCTCCCAAGGAAGGTATCTCCGACCTGGTTAATGGCAAAGAGGATAAAGAAGAACAGCCAGTAATACAGATGGGAAATGCCGATATCCGAAAGTCGGCGGATGCCAAGGCTGATGAGGGAAATAAAGCAGAGGGTACCAAGTACCAGGAAGAAGAAGATATAAAAATTCAGGTCCCCCACGAAAAGCTCCGGCTTCAGGCAGGTAATAGCAAAGAGAATGGATGCGGGAATGCCAACGCCCAGCATTTTGGGAATATAGGATTTCCGGCTCATCCGGCCCACGGGATAAAAGTAAACTTTAAAAATCTTATGGCCCAGGCCTTTGGATTTCTCCTCTTCTTCTTTTTCAATGGCCTCGTTGTCAGAGAGCGCTTTCGCTTCTTCGCTATCCATGAGGGCAATGGTAATGACGGACTCCGATTTTTCCGGTTTCGTTACAAAGATAGAGGTCACCGTATCCGCAAAGATGGTCATGCCTGCAGCATCCTGGCCCTGTCCTTCCGTCTTTTCCAGGGTCTTTATGAAGTTTTCCCGTTCCTTCGCAGGAAGCTCCATATAAATGGCCGCTGTTTTCTTATGACGGATGCACACGCCGATCATGGACACGTCCATACCATAGAAGGAAAACTTGTCCTCTCCCTCGGAAAGAGAGTAGAAAGAAATCCCCCGGTCCTCATCCTTCTTCTCTTCCGTAGCCGTATAGAACTTGGAAATACTCCGGATGGTATCTCCCAGCCGAATCTTTCCGGCTCTTCTCGGCTTCCGATGCTTTCCACCGCCCGCTGCTTTATCTGCATTTTCCGTAATATCGGGAATATTAAAATCCATATCCATAGGTCCTGCTCCTTTATTTCTGTATATGACGTTACTACGATACAACCTATTGTACCATGACTGGATAGCAGGTGAAAGACAGATAACGAAGAACAGGAGGAATCCATACATCCCGCGATATTTCAGTTTACCCCGCTGTTGGGTTTGGCGGTTAGTATGCTTGCGTTTAGAGTCACTCACACGGGGCTGCTAGTGTCTAATTTCATAAATAATAGATTGTATTGCCGGACACAGCAAATAATGGTATACTTATTCCAGATAAATGCAAATTGCAGGGGGGATAACGTTATGCCAAAAGTTGCTAAGCAAATACGCTGCTCCGAAAGCGAACGCATAGAACTGCATAAAATCGTAAACTCTCAAAAAACAGAGCATCGCATTGTAAGACGTGCAAAAATGGTTCTTCTATGTCTTGATGGAATGCAAATCAAGGATATCGCGGCTAAGTTGGGGGAACGCCCCAATACCGTTAGCCTTTGGCGGAATCGTTTCGCTGAACAGGGCATCCCTGGACTACAGGATAAGAAAAGGCGGGGCCGTACTGCTCAATATGGACCGGAATTCCGCGAAATGGTGTTAAATAAGCTGAAGGAAGCGCCTCCAGACGGGCTAGCACACTGGGATGGTCCTACACTGGCAAGAGTTCTGAATGTCTCAAAGGCTGCCATTTGGCGACTTATGAGAAAGGAAGGAATACAGCTGGCAAGGCAGCGTTCCTGGTGTGTCAGTACTGATCCGGAGTTTACTAAAAAGTCTGCTGATATCGTGGGACTTTACTTGAACCCGCCAGAGAATGCTGTCGTAATCAGCGTTGATGAGAAACCATCGATACAGGCCTTAAGTAGAGCCCAAGGATATGTACTTACTCATAACAAGAAAATTGTGCGCGGGTTGAAAAGCACATATCGGAGGAATGGAACAATAAATTTATTCGGTGCACTGGAGGTAGCTACCGGACAAATTTATGGAAAGACAACAAAGAGAAAAACCAGAGAGGACTTTGAAGAATTTTTAGATGACTTATTGAAAAGTGAGCCGGGTGGAGACAAAGTGCAATATCATATTATTGTCGATAATTACTGCACGCACAAGCGCTTAAACGACTGGCTGGAAAAGCATCCTAATGTCCATTTTCATTACACACCAACGTCAGCAAGCTGGCTGAATGAAGTGGAAATATGGTTTAACATTATGTCGCGAAAAGTGCTCCGAGGGGCAAGTTTTGACTCTGTTTCGGATCTTGTGTCAGCGATTAAAAAGTTTATTGCTGCCTACAATGAGCATGCAGAACCGTTCCGCTGGAAAAAACGTGAGGTCAAGGGTTCGCAACTTAGGGATACAATCGGAAACTTACGAAATTAGACACTAGCTTCTAGCGGCTAGCTGTTAGGAAGGCTGATCCGCCTGCGGCGCTTTCTTTCCGTTATTTCCGTCAGTCATTCGTGCCGTAGGCTGGCCAGCTTTCCTAGAAGCCAGGAGCTAGTAGCTAGAAGCTCTGTGCGAATGACGCTACCCATCAGCGCACGATACAACAAGCTCAATAAATCGCAATTTGATCAACCCCAGTCATTTGCTATCCCCATGCTTCCGATGGTGGGTATCCCGGGCCATGCCTTTGGGCTGGAATACCATAAGCATGATGGAACCGGCTACAATCAGGGACCCGCCGGTCCATGACCAGAACGTCATGCGCTCGTCCCAGAAAAGCCAGCCGTAGAGGATATGGAACAGGATTTCACTGTACATAAGAAAGGAAACAATCACCGAATTCACATGCTGGAAAGCCCAGGTCATGAACATCTGGGCAGAGAGGGCGCAGAGACCAAGACCAGCCGCCCAGAGCCATTCTACCCCTGCCGGCATGGTAAAGGTCTCATTCTTCATCATGAAAAGGCCCACCACTATGCTGTAAATCTGAAAATAAAAAACAATTTCCGTATTAGACCGGAAGCCCTTTTCCGCCAGGTGGCTGATAACGATATAGGCCGCTGCGGAAAAGAATCCGCCTGCCATGCCATAGACAGCATACAGGTTAAAGGAGCTGTAATTCCAGATTTGCACAACCAGCGCTGTTCCTGCTGCAATGACCGCCAACCCTGGGATAGCCTGGGGCGGAAGCTTTTCGGAAAGAAATAAAGGAGCCATGAGACACATAAAAAAAGCAGCCAGCTGGGACAGGATCTGCGCATCTCCCAGGGTGAGCCCCTCTATAGAAAGGAAATAAAAAAAGAGGGCTATACTGCCAAAAAGACCTCGGAGTGAAAGGAATCCTTTAAATTTTCCCGTATAGAAGGGTTCCCCGCTCTCCAGTGAAAGGAGCGGAATGAAAAGAAGTCCAAAAAGGCCCCGGAAGAAAGTCGTCTCCCCGGAAGCCATGGGCTCCAGCATTCTGGCACAGGCTGACATGAATGTAAAACTCAGGGATGCCAGAAGAGTGGCAATAATGCCAAGTACAATACTGCTCCGCTTCCTTTTTTGTGACTTCAAGGCCATTTTAAGGCGGGCAAACGGATTATAGGCTATAGGGGTTCGATACAAATCATTTCCTCCTTTTATACTTATTTATTACTCATTTATTTTATATGTTTCTTGTATAAAATCCAATAAGCAAAGAAGGGAATGTATCTGATACCGTATATATTCCATAATCTATGCAGAAAATAAAAAACGTGAGCCCATCAGGGACTCACGTTCTATTTATCACCGGAGATCAGTCAACCAGGGAGATAATAACTTCAGGAGCATTATCGCCGAGACGGCCGTCCAGTTTCACAATGCGGGTATAACCGCCGTTGCGATCGGTGTATTTCTTTGCAATTTCATCAAACAGTTTCTTTGTTACAGCCTTGTCCATGATGAAACCTTCAGCCTGGCGGCGGGCATGGAGATCGCCTCTCTTAGCGAGAGAGATCATCTTGTCAGCTACATGGCGGAGTTCCTTGGCCTTGGATTCAGTTGTTTTAATCTGGCCATGCTGGAAAAGGGCGGTTACGAGACTGCGCAGCAGGGCTTTGCGGGCACCGCTGACTCTTCTCAATCTACTACGAGCCATTTCTTTCCTCCTATTACTATATCAATCCTTGTTGGAATCTTTCAGATGAAGTCCGTAATCCCGGAAGTTAGCCAGTTTTTCTCTGATTTCATCTACCGATTTTTTACCAAGGTTGCGTACACGGGTCAATTCATCTTCTGTCTTGTCTGTCAGTTCGCCGATTGTGTTGATTTCAGCTCTCTTCAGGCAGTTAAATGCACGGACCGACAGGTCCAGTTCTTCAATGGGGAGTTCACGGATGGCGTCTTCATTGATTTTTTCTTCCTGGGCAGCCGGTGCTGCTTCTTCTGCTTCTCCTTCCGCCGGCTCGCTGCCAGGCTGGCTGACACCGATCTTGCGGAAATTTTCAAAGCAGCTGATGAGGATATTGGCAGCTGTAGCCACTGCATCATCTGCATTGACAGAGCCGTCGGTATCCACTTCGAGGGTCAGCTTGTCGTAGTCCATTTCATTGCCTACGCGGGTATCGCTGACATTATAGTTGCATTTAACAACAGGAGAATAAATGGAGTCGATCGGGATAACGCCGATAACGTCGTCTTCCCGTTTGTTCTTTGTGAAAGGTACATAGCCATGCCCACGGTTAATGGTCATTTCCATGCCCAGGTGGGCATCGGAATCCAGTGTGCAGATGGCCAGATCTTTGTTGAGAACATCAATTTCTGCCGGTAACGTCATGTCACCGGCGCGGAAAATACCCTCTTTAGTGATATCGATTCTTACGGTGATGGGGAAGGTTGCTTCGTCATGAGCGATAAAGCGGATCTTCTTCAGGTTCAGAATCATATCTGTTACATCTTCTCTGACGCCGTTAATAGTGGAAAATTCATGAAGCACGCCGTCGATTTTGATAGACGTAATAGCCACACCGTCTAAAGATGAAAGCAACACGCGTCGTAAGCTGTTTCCCAGGGTGATGCCATAGCCTCTTTCCAGCGGTTCGCATTCGAACTTGCCGTGACGCTTGTCATCGCTCAGTTCCACAGTCTTTATTGTGAAGCTTGTATTTTCGATCATCCGAAAGTCCTCCTTCTGCGCCTTGCGGCGCCAAAATGAAACAGAAAGGATATACCTAGATTATACTCTTCTGCGTTTCGGAGGACGGCAGCCGTTATGCGGAATCGGAGTGACGTCCTTAATGCTGCTGACTTCGATGCCTGCTGCCTGCAGTGCACGGATAGCTGCTTCACGGCCTGCGCCCGGTCCTTTTACAAAGACATCAGCGGAACGCATGCCCTGGTCAATAGCAACCTTGGCAGCCTGTTCTGCTGCCATCTGTGCTGCGAATGGTGTGCTCTTGCGGGAGCCTTTGAATCCGAGTCCGCCGGCAGATGCCCAGGCAATGGTGTTGCCGTTGGAGTCAGTAATCGTTACAATCGTGTTGTTGAAAGTAGAACGAATATGAGCTGCACCGGATTCTACATGTTTTCTTTCTTTTCTTTTTGCTTTAGTTTTTACCGTAGCCATTGTATCCCTCCTTCAACATTACTTCTTTGTTGCAGTCTTCTTACCTGCAATTGTCTTCTTCGGTCCCTTGCGTGTACGGGCATTGGTCTTTGTTCTCTGGCCCCGTACCGGCAGGCCTTCACGATGACGTCTGCCTCTATAGGATCCAATTTCAACGAGCCGTTTAATGTTGAGGGATTCTTCTCTACGGAGATCACCTTCGACTTTGTAGTCAGCGAGGGCGTTGCGGATTTTTGCAACGTCATCTTCAGTCAGATCTCTAACTCGGATATCAGGATTGATTCCTGCTTTGCTTAAGATTTCTTTGGAAAGAGTGGGGCCAATTCCATAAATATAAGTTAAGCCGATCTCAACGCGCTTATCTCTTGGTAAGTCTACACCAGCTATACGTGCCATCTACTCTTTAACCTCCTTTAAATTAACCTTGTCTCTGCTTATGTTTCGGATTTTCACAAATGACCATTACACGGCCTTTGCGTTTGATGATCTTGCATTTGTCGCACATCTTTTTAACGGACGGTCTGACTTTCATCTTGGTTCCTCCTTACTTACTTGTAACGATAGGTAATCCTGCCGTGCTCCAGATCGTAGGGCGTCAATTCGATGGTTACCTTATCTCCGGGCAGTATACGGATGAAGTTCATCCTCATTTTGCCGGAAATAGTAGCCAGCACAATATGGCCGCCGTTTTCCAGTTTGACACGGAACATGGCGTTTGGAAGTTTTTCTACTACTTTACCTTCCAGTTCAATAACGTCTGCCTTGCTCATGAGAGCCTCCTTTGGCTATATATACTGTCCGCCGGTAACTGAAAAATCAGTCCCTGAGCGTCAGAATCCTGGGACCATCTTTTGTAATGGCAATGGTGTGTTCTACGTGGGCCGATGGTTTGCCATCTGCCGTCACTACACCCCAGCCGTCACGAAGACTGATAATATCTGCGCTGCCCATGGTAATCATAGGTTCAATGCAGATACACATGCCCTCTTCCAGGCGCGGTCCATGACCAGGCGTTCCGTAATTCGGGATTTCCGGATCTTCGTGCATATCCGTACCGATACCGTGGCCTACATATTCCCGAAGGACTCCATATCCGTAAGGTTTCACGTAGCTTTCCACCGCATGACCGATGTCACCTACTGTGTTGCCTACTACGGCCTGCTTGATGCCCGCAAAAAGAGCACCTTCCGTGGCCTTGATGAGCTGGAGATTCTTCTTGTTTGTATGTCCCACCGGCACGGTGATACAGGAATCACCCATGTAACCATTTAATTCTACCACAAGATCGATAGAAATGATATCACCTTTTTTTAAAATCTTTCTTGCAGAAGGAATTCCATGGACTACGGTATCATTGACCGAAGCGCAGATGGAACCGGGGTACCCTTCATACCCCTTTTCCGCCGGGATACCGCCGTGATCTCTAATGAATTTTTCAGCCAGATGGTCAAGCTCAAGAGTGCTCATGCCCGGCTTTACTGCTTTTTCAAGCATAGAGAGAGTATCCGCAGTCAGACGGCTGGCTGCGGCAATCTTCTCTATCTCTTCCGGTGTGTGGATGATGATCATTTGGAAGCCTTCTTCAGGGCAGCCTTGATATCTTCATACACCTTGTCCATGGACTGGTCTCCGTCGATTTCATAGTACCGGCCGCTTACTTTGTAGTAATCGATAAGGGGCTTTGTGGATTTTTCATACACATCAAGCCGCTGGGAGATGGTCTTTTCATTATCATCAGCCCGCTGGTACAATTCACCGCCGCAGTTATCACAGATGCCTGGCTGCTTCGGCGGACGGAATTCCTTATGGAAGGAAGCGCCGCATTTTTTGCAGACCAGTCTGCCGCTTACTCTCTTGATAATGTCGTCACGGTTTGCTTTGATACCGATAACAGCAGTAAGCTGGATTCCCAGTTCATGAAGAATGGCATCCAGGGCAGAAGCCTGGGCAGTGGTGCGGGGGAATCCATCGAGGATCCAGCCCTTTTTGCAGTCGTCCTGCGCCAGTCTTTCTTTCACAATGCCCACGGTTACACTATCCGGAACAAGGGCTCCCTTGTCCATATAGCTTTTAGCTTCCTTGCCGAGAGCAGTTCCTGATTTTACAGCCGCACGGAACATGTCGCCTGTAGCAATCTGGGGGATGCCGTAATCACGAATGAGTTTTTCTGCCTGCGTACCTTTGCCGGCACCGGGAGGTCCCATTAATAAGATATACATATCCCTACTCCTTATTTAACAAAAGCCTTATTTAATAAAGCCCTGATAGTTTCTTGTAACCATATACGACTGGGCCTGTCTCATGGTATCCAGTGCGACACCGACAATAATGAGGAGGGATGTACCACCGAAGTACACACCCTGAATGCCGGTAATGTTTCCGATGAAGTTCGGAAGGATTGCAATGAAGGCCAGGAAAATGGCACCGGTCAGTGTAATTCTGGACAACACCTTATCCACATACATCATGGTAGGCTGTCCCGGGCGGATGCCGGGGATAAAACCGCCATATTTCTTCATATTATCTGCCAGATCCTTGATATTGACGGAAATCGCCGTATAGAAGTAGGTGAAGATAAAAATGAGGAAACCGTAGCAGATGGTATTGGGCCATGTGCCCCATCCGAAGAAGTTGCCCACCGCCTGTACCCAGCTGACATGAATGAACTGGGCCAGTGTAATCGGCAGCATGAGAATAGAGGAAGCGAAGATGATGGGGATAACGCCTGCCTGGTTCACTTTGAGTGGCAGGTAGGTGGAATGGCCGCCATACATCCTGCGTCCGATCACACGCTTGGCATACTGGATAGGAATTCTTCTCTGTCCTTCATTCACTTCGATAACCATGAGAATCATGGCCAGTGCAATCACCAGGAACAGGAGAAGCTGGAACGGAGAAATCGTACCGACTTTCAGATAATCCACTACGGTGGAAATAGCCTGCGGGAAGCGGGCCACGATGCCGCAGAAAATGATCAGGGAAATACCGTTGCCGATACCGTGTTCCGTAATCTTATCGCCGATCCACATGAGAAGGCAGGTGCCTGCTGTGAGGACAACGATAACGAAAATAAAATACAGCCAGCTGTTATCAACAAGGGCATTGTTGATACGCAGGGCATAGGTCATACCGAATGCCTGCACAGCTGCCAGGAAAATGGTGAAGTATCTTGTGACCTTCTGGATTTTCTTGTATCCTTCGGCACCGTCTTTCCTCCATTCTTCCAGGGTAGGAATGACGGCAGTGAGGAGCTGCATAATAATGGATGAGTTGATGTATGGGGTAATGCTCATGGCAAATATGGAGAATTTGCTGAGAGCACCGCCGGCGAAGAGATCGAGGAAACCGAAGAGGTTACCCGATGTGAACAGGCTTTCAATGACCGATGAATCAACCCCCGGCACGGGGATATGTACCCCGAGACGGAAGATGACAAACATCAGGAAAGTGAAAAGAATGCGATCTTTGAGTTCTTTATTTGCAAAAAAGTTTGCTAAAGCAGATCCCATATCAGATCACCTCTACTTTTCCACCTGCTGCTTCGATTTTCTGCTGGGCGGTTTTGGAGAATCCCTGAGCTCTTACGGTCAGAGCCTTGGACAGTTCACCGTCACCCAGTACACGTACACCATCGAGAACGTTTTTCAGGATACCTGCTTCAACGAGGGCAGCCGGATCAACAACGGCATCAGCGTCGAAACGGTTCAGTTGTTCAACATTGATAACGGCATATTTCTTAGCCAGTACATTTTTGAATCCGCGCTTCGGGAGACGACGGTACAGAGGCATCTGGCCGCCTTCAAATCCCGGACGGGGACCACCGGAATGACCGGTTCTTGCATGCTGGCCCTTAGCACCGCGGGTGGCCTGTTTGCCCATGCCGCTGCCGAGGCCTCTGCCTACACGACGACGTGCTCTTGTGGAGCCTTCAGCCGGTTTCAGTTCATGAAGTTTCATCAGTGCACCTCCTTCGTATTATTCTGCTTCTTTGCATTCAACCAGATGACGGACAGAGTGAATCATGCCCTTGATCTGTGGGGTAAGTTCTTTTTCTACAGAGGAATTGGTCTTGTGGAGGCCAAGTGCCTTAACAGTAGCGATATGCTCAGGTCTGGAGCCAATCACGCTTTTTTTCAGTGTAATAATAACTTTCATGAGGGGCCCCCTTAGTTATAAATTTCGTCCAGGCTCTTTCCGCGGAGTGCTGCAACAGTTTCTGCATTTTCAAGCTTGGAGAGACCGTCCATGGTAGCTCTAACCATGTTGATGGGGTTAGAAGAACCGAGGGACTTGGTCAGAATGTTACGAATGCCTGCGAGAGCGAGTACCGCACGGACCGGGCCGCCGGCTTTGATACCGGTACCTTCAGCAGCCGGTTTCATGATAACCTTGCCTGCACCATAGATGCCGAGCATAGGATGGGGAATGGTACCGTTCTTCAGGGCAACGGTAATCATATTTTTCTTAGCGTCTTCAACGCCCTTGCGAATGGCTTCCGGAACTTCGGCTGCCTTGCCCAGGCCAGCGCCTACCTTGCCTTTGCCATCACCGACTACTACAACTGCAGCGAAGGAAAAACGGCGGCCGCCTTTTACGACTTTAGCAACGCGGTTGATGAAAACGACGTTTTCCTGTAAGTCGGATTCTTTTTTCTCAAATCTTGGCATGTGCTATCTCCTTTACCTTAAAATTTCAGGCCGGCTTCGCGGGCACCTTCAGCCAGAGCAGCCACTCTGCCATGATAGATATAACCACCGCGGTCGAACACTACAGTTTCAATTCCCTTTTCAAGAGCCCGTTTTGCAACGAGAGCACCTACAGCCTTAGCGGCTTCAGCGTTTCCGCCATAGGGGAACTGAGCCTTGATTTCTTTATCTAAGGTATTAGCCGATACCAGGGTTACGCCAGCTTCATCATCAATGACCTGTGCGTAAATGTTAGCCAGGGATCTGAACACATTGAGACGCGGGCAGGCAGCAGTACCGGAGATTTTCTTACGAAGACGCAGATGACGGCGGATGACCGCATTTCTGCTTGCATTTTTACGCATATTTTTCTACCTCCTGTCTTACTTTTTTGCGCCGGTCTTACCAGCCTTACGGCGTACGTATTCACCGGAATAACGGATACCCTTGCCTTTGTAAGGTTCCGGTTCTCTCCAGGCACGGATTTCAGCTGCTACCTGGCCAACCTTTTCCTTATCAGCGCCGGATACGAGGATCACAACGGAAGACGGAGTGGTGATTGTAATACCTTCCGGCGGTGTGATGATAACCGGATGGGAGAAACCGAGGGACAGCTTCAGGTTCTTGCCCTGCATCTGTGCATTGTAGCCAACGCCCTGGATTTCCAGTTTCTTTTCAAAGCCCTGGGTTACACCAACAACCATGTTGTGAATCAGGGTACGGGTCAGTCCGTGCAGGGAACGGTTTTTGATTTCATCATTAGGACGGGAAACCAGGATTTCATTGTTTTCCATCTTAATATCCATTTCTTCACTCAGTGCACGGGACAGTGTTCCCTTCGGGCCCTTAACTGTTACTGTATGGCCGTCAATCTTGACTTCCACACCAGCCGGGACCGCAATAGGTTTCTTGCCAATTCTTGACATTCTATACCTCCAACGGATTACCAGACAAACGCAAGAACTTCACCGCCAAGGCCTTCTCTGCGAGCTGCCTTGTCAGTCATGATGCCCTTGGATGTGGAAATAACTGCAATACCGAGACCGCCGAGAACCTTCGGGAGTTCTTCCTTATTGGCATAGACGCGGAGACCCGGTTTGGAAATTCTCTTCAGACCTTTGATGACCTTTTCACGGTTAGCACCGTATTTCAGGGAAACGCGCAGTTCCTTGTGGCCTTCGACTTCGATCTGTTCTACGTTTTTGATAAAGCCTTCGTCTTTTAAAATCTTGAGCACAGCTGCCTTAATTTTAGAAGCAGGCATATCTACATGATCATGATATGCATCGTTCGCATTACGAATACGGGTAAGCATATCCGCAATTGGATCGGTTGTTACCATTATTTAATCCTCCTCCCGAATTACCAGCTGGCTTTCTTAATTCCAGGAATTTCGCCGTTGTAAGCCAGGTCACGGAACTGGTTACGGCAGATTCCAAATTTACGCATATAGCCGTGGGGACGGCCGGTCAGTTTGCAACGATTATGCAGACGTGTCGGAGAAGCGTTGCGGGGCAGCTTGGAAAGGGCTTCCCAGTCCTTTGCTTCCTTCAGGGCCTGACGTTTGGCTGCATATTTCTGAACGGTGAGTTCTCTCTTCTTTTCCCGTTCCAACATAGACTTCTTTGCCATATTGTCCTCCGTCTTATTTCTTGAACGGCATGCCGAACTGTCTCAGAAGTTCACGAGCTTCTTCATCAGTCTTAGCCGTTGTTACTACAATGATATCCATGCCCCGGATGCGGTCGATTTTTTCATAATCAACTTCCGGGAAAATCAGCTGTTCTTTTACGCCGAATGCATAGTTGCCGCGGCCGTCGAAGCTCTGGTCGCTGATACCACGGAAATCGCGGACCCGGGGAAGAGCGATGTTAATCAGACGATCGAGGAATTCATACATTCTGTCACCACGAAGGGTAACTTTGCATCCCAGGGGCATTCCTTCACGGATATGCCATGCAGCCAGGGATTTATGGGCTTTGCAGATCATCGGCTGCTGGCCGGTGATGGCAGCAAGGTCAGATGCAGCTGCATCCACTGCTTTAGAGTTTTCAGTAGCTTCGCCTACACCGATGTTGATGACAATCTTTTCCAGCTTCGGGATTTCCATGTCATTCTTGTAGCCGAATTTTTCGCGCATGCTGTTTTTAATCTGCGCTTTGTACAAATCGTTTAATCTGGACACTTGTTATCCTCCTTCCCGCTCAGGCCTTATCAATAATAGCGCCGCTCTTAACAGCTGCTCTTACATAAGAACCGTCTTTCTGCTGGACTTTCTTAATGCGGGTCGGTTTCTTGGATTCCGGATCCAGGATCATGACCTTGGACGCATAAATCGGAGCTTCCTTCTCAATGATGCCGCCCTTCGGGTTAGCCTGGCTCGGTTTCATGTGTTTCTTGACCATGTTTACGCCTTCAACGACTACACGGCCTTCTTTCGGCATAGCAGCTTTGATTTTGCCCTGCTTGCCTTTATCTTTACCGGAAATAACGACAACTGTGTCTCCGGTCTTTACATGCAGTTTCTGACTCATCATTTGCCTCCCTATTAGAGCACTTCCGGAGCCAGGGAAATAATCTTCATGAAATCTCTTTCACGGAGTTCTCTTGCTACCGGTCCAAAAATACGTGTTCCTACCGGGCTCTTGTCGTCTTTAATAATAACAACTGCGTTTTCATCAAAGCGGATGTGGGATCCGTCGCTGCGGCTTACACCGTTTACAGAACGAACAACAACTGCTTTGACTACCTGGCCCTTCTTAACAACGCCGCCGGGGGTTGCATCTTTGACCGTGCAAACCACAATATCACCGATATTGCCGCTCTTACGGAAGGAACCACCCAGGACTTTAATTACCAGGACGTTCTTAGCACCGGTATTATCCACAACGTTGAGTCTGCTTTCCTGCTGAATCATCGTGCCTATCCTCCTATAATTATCTTTCTATATCAGTTCTGGCGGGCAACGATTTTCTCGACTCTCCAACGCTTGTCGCGAGACAGCGGGCGGGTTTCGACGATGCGTACCGTATCACCGACACGGCATTCGTTGTTTTCGTCATGCGCTTTGAACTTGGTTGTGGTATTAATAGATTTTTTGTACAGCTTGTGGGGAACTTTACGTTCTACAGCAACAACAACGGTTTTATCCATTTTATTGCTGACAACAATTCCCTGGCGCACCTTGCGCAACTTTCTTTCTTCTGCCACGTTGAGATCCTCCTTTGGATTAACCGTCATGCCTTCTTGGCAGCCTTCAATTCTTCTTCACGCTGAACAGTTTTGATTCTCGCGATGGTCTTCTTTACTTCACGAATACGCATCGGATTTTCGAGCTGTCCTGTAGCGAGCTGAAAACGGAGGTTAAACAGTTCTTCCTTTAAGCCGGCAACCTTTTCATCTAATTCGGCAGTGCTCAGGTTACGAATTTCATTGACCTTCATTTTATTCACCTGCCACTTCTTGTCCTTTAACTACAAACTTTGTCTTGATCGGCAGTTTATGACCTGCAAGGCGCATTGCTTCCTTAGCAGCTTCGATGGGGATGCCGCCCATTTCGAACATAACACGGCCCGGTCTTACGACGGCTGCCCAGTATTCAACTGCGCCTTTACCGGAGCCCTGACGGGTACCAATCGGTTTTGCGGAAACCGGCTTATCCGGGAAAATCTTGATCCAGACCTTGCCGCCACGTTTTGTATAACGAGTCATGGCAATACGGGCTGCTTCGATCTGACGGCTGGTAATCCAGGAAGGTTCCAGGGCAACCAGGCCATATTCACCGTAAGTTACGGTATTTCCACGATGTTCCTTGCCTTTCATACGGCCGCGGAACTGTTTACGGAACTTTGTACGCTTTGGAATTAACATCAGGAATCACTCCTTTCAGAGGTTCTCGGTCTGCGTTCTCTGCGATCACCGCGGCGGCCGCCTCTTCTGTTGCCGTCATGACGGTTGTTACGGTCCTTGTTGGTGCGGGTGTTTTCATTTTCATCCACAACCTGGCCCGGTGCGAGTTCGCCTTTATAAATCCAGACTTTTACGCCGATAGCACCATAGGTGGTGTGAGCTGCGGTTACACCGTAGTCGATGTTGGCGCGGAGAGTCTGAAGGGGAATGGAACCTTCACGGTAGCTTTCGCTGCGGGCAATTTCTGCACCGCCGAGACGACCGGAAACGGTTACCTTAATACCTTTAGCGCCGCTGCGCATGGTTCTTCCTACAGCCTGTTTAACAGCACGGCGGAAGCCGATACGTCTTTCCAGCTGGGAAGCAATGTTTTCAGCAACGAGAATGGCGCTCATGTCGATGGATTTGATTTCAAGGATATCAATATCCACATCTTTATCTGTTACAGAAGCGAGTGCCTTCTTGATGTCTTCAATGCCTGTGCCGCCACGGCCGATGACCATGCCCGGTTTAGCAGTATAAATGGCAAGCTTTACTCTGTTGCCTACCCGTTTAATGCCAATCTTGGAAATGCCTGCGGCAAACAGGTGCTTCTTCAAAAACTGGCGGATTTTGGCATCTTCCACAAGCAGTGCAGCATAATCTTTTTCTGCAAACCATTTGGAATCCCAGTCATCGATCACGCCTACACGCATTCCATGCGGATTAACTTTCTGACCCAAAACGTTTCCCTCCTTCGATTACTCTTTTTCAGAAACTTTTACCGTCAGTGTGCTGGTACGTTTCATAATCCCGAAAGCCTGTCCACGGGAACGTGGATGTACACGCTTCATAATCGGGCCTGCATCTACATAAATTGTGGAGATGTAGAGATTATCAATGTTCATGTTGTTGTTGTTTTCTGCATTTGCCATAGCGCTTCTCAGCGTCTTTTCGACAACGATGGAAGCTGCCTTATGGGTGTTGCGCAGAATGGAAATAGCTTCTCCCGCTTTTTTACCGCGGACAAGGTTTGCTACAATGCGTACCTTGCGGGGAGAAATGCGGACATTTCTAGAAATAGCCTGAACTTCCATTTTATTCCTCCCTGTTATTTACCAGCGGCAGCAGCAGCGGCTTTATCGCTCTTGTTGTGGCCCTTGAATGTGCGGGTCGGAGCGAATTCGCCAAGCTTATGGCCAACCATATCTTCAGTGATGTAAACCGGTACATGCTTTCTTCCGTCGTGAATCGCAATGGTGTGACCTACGAAGCTCGGAAGGATAGTAGAAGCACGGGACCAGGTTTTTACAATTTTCTTATCGTTAGCTGCGTTCAGGGCATCAATCTTCTTTACCAGAGAGTATGCAACGAACGGGCCTTTTTTTACGGATCTGGACACTTTTACTCCTCCTTATCTTACTTGCGTCTCTTAACGATCAGCTTAGTAGACGCTTTTCTGTTGTCGCGGGTCTTCACGCCGTAAGCAGGCTTGCCCCACGGGGTAACAGGACGCTTACGTCCGACAGGAGCTTTACCTTCGCCGCCGCCATGCGGATGGTCATTCGGGTTCATTACAACGCCGCGGGTGGTCGGACGAACGCCGAGCCAACGGTTTCTGCCGGCCTTGCCGAGGGTAATGTTTTCATGGTCATCGTTGCCTACAGCACCAATGGTTGCGCGGCAGCGGATGTGTACTCTTCTGAGTTCGCCGGAAGGCAGGCGGAGGAGTGCATAGTCCCCTTCTTTAGCCATGAGCTGTGCGCTGGCACCGGCGGAACGGACCATCTGGCCGCCTTTGCCGATCTTCAGTTCCACATTGTGTACAACAGTACCAAGAGGAATGTTCATGAGAGGCAGGCAGTTGCCTACTTTAATATCGGATTCCGGACCGCTGGTAATCACATCGCCAACCTTCAGGCCTTTCGGAGCCAGGATGTAGCGTTTTTCACCATCTGCATACTGCAGAAGAGCGATACGGCAGGTACGGTTCGGATCGTATTCAATGGTAGCGACCTTAGCCGGGATGTTATCCTTGTTTCTCTTGAAATCGATGATTCTGTACTGACGTTTATGACCGCCGCCCTGGTGGCGAACTGTCATTTTGCCGGAGCCATTACGACCGCCATGGTTATGGACAGGAGCCAGAAGGGATTTTTCCGGTCTGTCGGTGGTAACTTCCTCGAAAGTGGAAACGGTCATCTGACGGCGTCCGGGAGTGTACGGTTTAAATGATTTATAAGCCATTTATGATTACTCCTCCTTTACGCTTCGAAGAGCTCAATTGTTTCGCCCGGTTTGAGTGTAACAATTGCTTTCTTCCAATCACTGCGACGACCCTGGGTACGGCCCAGACGTTTCATCTTGCCTTCATAACGCATGGTGTTCACAGCCTGAACTTTTACTTTGAAGACCTGTTCAACAGCCTGACGGATTTCTACTTTGGTAGCAGAAAGGGGTACGCGGAATGTGTACTTTCTTTCTTCCATGAGGGCTGTGGTTTTTTCTGTAATAATCGGTTTAATGAGGATGTCACGTGCTTCCATTATGCCAGTACCTCCTCAATCTTCTTTACAGCGTCCTGGGTCAGGAAAAGTTTATCGTAATTTACAATATCATAGATGTTGATTCCGCTGGGAGCATAGGCTTTTACGCCGGGAATGTTTCTTGCGGAAAGAACGGTGTTGCCGCATGCTTCGCCGCCATCAACGATGAGGGCTTTGCCTTCTGCTTTGAAAGCTGCCAGCATTTTGACAACTTCCTTTGTCTTCGGTGCGTCGAAATGGATGCCGTCAAGAACGACGATTTCGTTGGCACGGAGTTTTTCAGACAGTGCGGACTTTACAGCCAGCTGGCGAGCCTTTCTTGGCATAGCCTTTGCATGGCTTCTCGGGGTCGGTCCGAATACGGTGCCGCCGCCAACCCACAGTGGGGAGCGGATGGATCCGACTCTGGCACGGCCTGTGCCTTTCTGTTTCCAGGGCTTCTTGCCGCCGCCGCGGACGAGGCCTCTTGTCTTTGTGGCATGGGTGCCAAGACGTTCGTTAGCCATCTGGCGCACCACTGCCTGGTGAATGACAGCTTCGTTATAGTCTACGCCAAAGACACTGTCATTCAGCTCTATTTCACCGGTTTCCTGGCCGGCTACATTATACAGCTTTACTTTCGGCATTGAGATGTTCCTCCCTTAATCAGAACAATTTTCTGTTGTTCCGGACAATATTATTTTACAGGTTTAACGGTTTCCTGTACCATGACGAGGCTTCCCTTAGCACCGGGGATCCCGCCTTTGACAAGCATCAGATTACGGGCAGTATCAACTCTTACTACCTGAAGATGCTGGACAGTGACTCTTTCTCCGCCCAGCTGACCAGGCATCTTCTTGCCTTTGAATACTTTTCCGCCGCCGCCGGACATACGAGCACCGAGGGATGCTGTCTGACGATGGTTTTTGGAGCCGTGGCTTTCAGGGCCGCGCTGGTGATTGTGACGTTTAATCGTGCCGGCAAAGCCTTTGCCCCGGCTGGTGCCAATTACGTCTACAATTTCGCCTTCTGCGAAGATATCAGCAGCCAGAGTTTGGCCTACTGTGTAAGACGGCTTTTCAGCGAGTCTGTATTCACGCAGATATTTAACCGGATCAATACCAGCTTTTTCGAACTGGCCTTTTACAGGTTTTGTCAAATGTTTTTCTTTGACAGCGCCATAACCGAGCTGAACAGCATTGTATCCATCGCTTTCAACGGTTTTAACAGCTGCTACAACGTTTGGCAGAACTTCAATAACACTTACCGGAACCAGGTCGCCATTTTCAGCGAATACCTGGGACATTCCTAATTTTGTTCCCAAAATAGCCTTAGACATCTTTGCACCTCCTTACAGTTTAATATCAATGCTGACGCCGGCTGGGAGTTCCAGTCTCATCAGTGCATCCGCGGTCTTCTTGGACGGATCAAGGATGTCAATAAGTCTCTTGTGAATACGCATTTCGAACTGTTCGCGGCTGTCCTTGTTGACATGTGGCGAACGGAGAATGGTGTACACATTCCGTTCCGTGGGAAGCGGAATCGGACCGGAGACACGGGAGCCTGTTCTCTTGGCAGTCTCCGCGATCTTCGCTGCGCTCTGATCAACAGCTTTGTGATCATAGCCTTTCAGCCGAATTCTGATTTTTTCCTGTTTCGACATTACATAAACCTCCTACGTTCATTTCCTGAATGAACTGCTCCGTGGAAATTCCCCTGCATGGCAGGCCACCTTCCACTTCATAGTTTGTACTGATCCCGCCTTCCGCTTCGCCCTCGCACGAAGACCCGAAAACGTTCAGCCTTTAAATCATACTATTTTCAAGGTGGGAATGCAAGTCCATTAGAAAAAATTAATTTTATTATCGATAAAGCTCCTGTGCTCGGTAAATACTATGCGTGTAGCGTTTAGGCTATCCTTATTTCTACGTAAACACGCCTCCTCGCGTGTACCTATTTTCGTTAAACTTTCATTAAATCTTTGAAATTCAACACCTTCCTGTGGCTTTACCCCTCCTCCGTCATCTCGAGCGGTGTCAAGCGCCACAGTGACAGTAAATATAAGAATAGTATGTAAGCAAGAGTCGAGAGATCTCCCTGGTAAATGACTGTGACGGTATTGCAACTCCCATTTTCTATAAAAAGCCCTGTATTCCCGTTCCCGAGAAAGATGTCTCGACTCATCGTAGCTTTAGCGATTCTCAGCTGTTGAGTCATTACGCATGATGCCACCGCTCGACATGACGGGGAACGAGTAGAGTCATCATTCTGGAAAACGTACTCATTTTTGTGTCTCTGCGCACCCTCGTCATCTCGAGCGGTGGTAAACGCCGTAGTGGCAGTACACATAAGAATAGTATGTGAGAAAGAGCCCCGAGATCTCCCGGATAAATGACTGTGACGGTATTACAACTCCCATTTTTCTATAAAAAGCCCTGTATTCCCGTTCCCGAGAAAGATGTGGGGGCTCATCAAAACTTTAGCGATTCTCAGCTATTGAGTCATTATGCATGATACCACCGCTCGACATGACGGGGAGCAGGAAAAGGCAGCTGCAGGAATAGAGTGGCTGGCACGATGATACTAGCCCTCCCCCGTTTTCCCTCTAGAAACCGTACTCACCCCTTTGGCTCTACCCCGTCATCTCGAGCGGAGTTAAGCACCGTAGTGGCAGTACACATAAGAATAGTATGTGAGAAAGAGCCCCGAGATCTCCCGGATAAATGACTGTGACGATATTACAACTCCCATTTTTCTATAAAAAGCCCTGTATTCCCGTTTGCAAGAAAGATGTCTCGACTCATCAAAACTTTAGCGATTCTCGGCTGTTGAGTCATTATGCATGATACCACCGCTCGACATGACGGGGAACGGGCAGAGTCATTATTCCGGGAAACATACTCATTCCTGTGTCTCTACACGCCCTCGTCATCTCGAGCGATGGTAAATGCCGTAATGTCATTAAACACAAGAATAGTATGTGAGAAAGAGTCGAGAGATCTCCCGGATAAATGACTGTGACGGTATTGCAACTCCCATTTTCTATAAAAAGCCCTGTATTCCCGTTCCCGAGAAAGATGTCTCGACTCATCGAAGCTTTAGCGATTCTCGGCTGTTGAGTCATTATGCATGATACCACCGCTCGACATGACGGGATAGGGTGTGTGCATTTTGAGGCTTCATTGCCGGATAGTCTGAAAGGACAGCGCAGCAAAGCTGCGGGACCTCAACTCTCAACTCTCTATCCTCAACTCTTTCCTGTCTCAGACACCCCTGCTTCTATATATATGTATATATACTCCATACTCCCCATTATCCGTCAGACCCCATATGATATAATAGACAAGAATAGAAAGGGAGGTTTTACCTATTATGCAAGTAACCTATGACGATTCCTTATTCGATGCCATTCCCGGCCTCTGCGTAGGTATCCTGGCCATCCGGGCTGTGGATAACCGGGGGGTGAACCTGGAAGCCGAAGCTTTCCGCCGCCGCTGCTGCACGGAAGCAAACCTGCTTCTCAAGATGAACCCCGCCATGGCGGATGGAGAAATCGACAGATACAAGAAAGCCCTCGCCCATATGGGCATGGAAGGGTTCCAGACTGCCCTGGAAAGGGTTTTCAAAGAATACAAGAAGGACCTGGGCATTGTGGAAGAGGAAGAAGCCAGGGCAGGAGATGATTTTGAAATCCTGTCCCAGCCGAAAGCCGCCAACCTGGATGAACTGGCGGGATCCGACGTGCTCCCCCGGGTGAACCCCATTATGGATATGGTGCGGGGAGGCATGCTGAAATTCCATGTAGATATCCACGCCTTCGATATGGGCGACCGGACACAGCCTCTCCTCCTGGAAAAGAAAGATGGCGAATGGCAGGCCACCCTCGGCGGGAAGACCGCCGTCCACCACTGGTACTGTGAAGATGGGGAAGCCGGAAAGGTGACAGAGGACTCCGAAAATATCCTGATTCTCATCACCGGCTTCGGGCCGAACAGGAAGAAAGTGGCGGCTGCCAGGAACGAACTGGCCCGGCGCATGAAGTCCGCCTTTGACCGGTCCGTAGAAGTGGGTTGGCTCGAAGGGCCGGATCATTCCTTTACCGCGTCCATCTGAAGAGGTCCCCATGAAATACGCAGCACTCGATTTTGAGACCGCCTATTGGGGCCCAGCCAATGCCTGCTCCCTGGGCATCGTGGTAAGCGATGGGACAAAAGTCATCGATGAATGGTACCATCTCATCCAGCCCCTGTCCCTGAACTTTGATGCCGGCTGCATGCGGGTGAATGGCATCCATCCGGAAGACGTGGCAGGGGAAGACCGGTTTCCCGCCTTCTGGAAGGACATTGCGGACCGGCTGGAAGGGAATATCGTCTTTGCCCACAACGCCCGGTTCGACATGGGGGTGCTGGCCTCCGCCATCGATACCTACCACCTGCCGGACATCCATTTCCGCTACGGCGATACGGTGATCCTTTCCCGTAAGCTCTGGAAGGACACCGTGAACCACAAGCTGAATACGGTGGCCGGGGCCCTGGGTTTTGACTTCCACCACCACCAGGCCCTGGACGATGCCCGGGCCTGCGAATACATTGTCCGAAAAGCCCTGGAGCAGACAGAGCTTCCTTCCGTGGAAGCCCTCATGAAAGCCACGGGGCAGAAATTGAAGCCCTTCGCCATTGACAGGGGAAAGAAAAAACTGAAGGTATGAAAAACCGTGAAGCAGCTGCTTCACGGCTTTTTTGATGGCAATGGAGGCTTTATTGGTGTGGACCCATTCTCTCCTGGCCTTGAGCTTTGAGCCTTCAGCCTTGAGCCGGACAGCCTGCGGCAATAGATTTTGAGAATTGAGATTAGAGTATTGAGGTTCCGCGGCTTCGCCGCATCCATCCTGCACCTTTGGTGCGCCCCTTCTCTAAGGGGCTGCCTGTTTTCGGTAATATCAAAATTGCGGCGCCATATAATTTTTGTACCGCCGCCTTTACTCCCTTCTCCCTTCTCACTACTGCCCAGTACTTTTGCGCGGGAATTGGCCGGTATTTATCCAAAGAAAAAAGAAGCCCCCATAGGGGGGCTTCTTTTCTGTTCATGGAACTTGATTCTGATTTCTTAGAAATTAGAATTTGTAGTTCAGGGAAACGGTCCAAGCATCGTCCGGATCGTCGCCGCCGTCAGCGTCAGCGCCGAATGCGTATTCAGCATGGAGGGCAACGTTCTTCATGAGAGCTACATCGCCGATAACGTTCCAGAACTTCAGATTATTTGCAAAGTTGCCGTTGCCATCCTTTACAAAGAATGCATCGAGCAGATTGGTCTGGAGGCCGGTGCCGCCGAAGTAGGTTGCATTGCCGATATCATTGTACCATACGCCCAGTCCGAAGGTGCCAGGTTTCTTCCAGTTGAATGTGCTGTACTGGAGGCCTGCGTTCCAAGCATCATCTTTGTCCAGGTCCGTGGTGGTGTTCTTTACATATTCACCCTGGACATTCCAGTTCTGGTGTCCGCCGAACGGAATAGCGAGGTCAACGCCCAGCAGTTCATCGTCGCCGCGGAAGGAACGATGATCCTTTAATGTTGTACCAGTGGTGTTAATGTTATATTTCTTGCCTTCCTGGAACTTAATGTAGTCTACGCCCAGTTTAGCAACGTTAAAGTCATAGCCAGCTCTTGCATAGAATGCATCTGCATCGTCGCCTTCTGCACCTTTATCCAGATCGCCATTAGCCTTTACTGTACGGTTATCAGTGCCATAAGCGGTATCAAACTGGCCAAAGCCGGCTGCTACGTTGAGCTTGCCATTATTATGAGCCAGTTCAGCGCCGTCGAAGTCATGGGAATCACCGAACCGCCAGTTTGCTTCGTTGCCGAAGTTGTTTGCATAACGGCCGAGGGTGAGGGCTACATCCTTGCCGAAGTAATGTTTAGCGTTCAGGACATCCATGTATACGCCGGAATCTTTGGTGCTGTCTTTGTAGTTCATGTTGTAGGTCAGGCGGCCATTGATGGTGGTGGAGTCGTTAACCTGGCCCTTAATGTTGATTCTCATACGGCCATCCCAGCTGTCAGGCTTATCCAGGGATTTATCCTGGTAACGCATACGGGCATCGCCGGACCAGTAAATATTGCCGACTTTCTTTTCCAGGTTGCCTACGCGAACGCCCAGGTTAGCCAGTTCGTCAGCGTATTCGCCAGCCAGTTTATCAAGGGTTGCACGCTGTTCAGCGTTCAGCTGGTCTTCTTTAGCCATGAGGCGGGCGATGATCTGAGCCAGTTCGTAACGGGTCATGTTCCGTTCACCTTTGAAGGTGCCGTCCGGATAGCCTTCTACGACGCCCTGGTCGGAGAGGTCGGATACTGCCTGGTAAGCCCAGTCATCAGGGGTTACATCAGAGAAAGGATTTGCAGCGTATGCGGATACGCCAGCGGTGAGTGCTGCTACAGCAGCGATTGCGAGAATCTTTTTCATAGTTCTTCGCTCCTTTAAAGAAAATAATGGGGAAACAGAGCCCTTTTCTTTTCCGGAGTTCAGCGATAGAGCGTTGCTTGAGTGACCGTGTTTCCTCTGCGTGCTTTTTTCACTTACTGTCCTTCCACCGAAAAACGGGGGCCGCCGTTTTCGGCTGTATTTACGGTACCATTTCGCCAAAAAATGTTCAATTCCCCTGCTTTGACCTTCAGTCTACTCTTATGTACCATAGTCCAACCAATTTATAGATACCGGGAAATACCGGTTTTTATCGTATATTTACAGTTTTACTATAAAATGAATCTTCGCATCCATATAAAAATATTTAATCTGATTTTCCCGTTTCCCATACTCTCTTTTGTGGAAAAAACAGTCTTTTCTTTCCAGTTTCGCTCTATAGGATATTCTTACCCTGAGTAAGTTGTACCCTTGACACGTAGTGCGGTCCAATGTTTATAATATGTATATCTATTGAGACATGGGGAAGTCTCTTTTTTCCGTGTGCCCAATAGTTTTTTATTGCCATAATAACAAAAACAAGTACAGGGGTGAACCATATGGCTGAAAGGCTTTATACCATGAAGGACGTGGTGGAACTCACCGGGATTCCGGCCACCACTCTCCGGTTTTATGACAAAAAAGGCATGCTTGCCTTCGTAAAGCGCAGCGTAAGCGGCGTACGGATTTTTACGGACCGGGACATTTCCATACTCCGGATGATCCAGTTTTTCCGGAATATTGACATGCCCATCCGGGATATTACCCACTTCATCACTCTCTACCAGCAGGGGGCTTCCACAAGGGAAGAGCGGATCCGCCTGTTCCGGCAGTACATCGGAACCCTGGAAGAAGAGCGGAAAGAAAAAGAGGAGCAGGTCAAGGCCGCTTCCTACATAGATAAGCTGCTCAAAGGAAAGCTGGATGCCGGCATTACAGATGATAACCTGCCCCTTTCCCTTACGAAGAAGGATATTCCCCCAGAACTGCAGGATTTCTTTTCCCACAGGGATCAGTAAATCCCCTTCCGGAGGCCCCCGGGAGCCGTTTTTACAAGAAATGGCAAAAATCCATATAAAAGGACCATGAGAACTGACATCTCATGGTCCTTTTATATGGATTTACTATTTCAATACGTAGTTGTAGTCTTCCTTCAGGATATGGATGGCTCCCGGGTCCCCTTTCATGGCGGCCTTGATGAGCCAGTTCATGGCAGCTTTTTCATCCTTTGGGACCCCTTCCCCATTGGCCAGGGCGTACCCATAATGGGCCATGCCGAAGGCATCCTCCGCTTCCGCCGCTTTCTTATAAAAAGCCACGGCCTCTTTGATGTCTTCTTCTACCCCCAGCCCCGCTTCGTAGCAGAGGCCCAGGGCAGACCAGGCGGCGGGAATATCATTCCGGGCAGCCCGCTTGTAGCATTCGAAGGCCTTTGTGCCATGATTCTTCCGGCCGCTGTGGCTGAAGGCCAGTCCCAGCCGCAGGAAGACTTCCCTGTCTCCCAGGGCTTCCGCTTCTTCCGCCATATGCCAGGCTTTCGCCGTATCCACGCTGCCACCGGCACCGGTGACGTATTCTGCACAGGCCACAGACAGGAATCCCCGGAGCGTCATGTCCCCGTCAGGATCCCCGGCATCCCGGCCTTTGCGGATCCACATCTCCGCGGCAGCCAGGTCTTTCTGGGTACTGGTACCCTGGGCATAGAACATGCCGGTCATGAGCATAGCCCCGCTGTCTCCCCGCTCGGCGGCCAGGAGGTAGCACTTGAATGCCTTGTCCGGGTTCACCCGGCCCATGATCCCTTCATCGTACATCTTCCCCAGAAGTGAAGCTGCCTCGGCACTCCCTTCATCGGAAGCCTGCTCCAGGGCTTTCCTTGCCTTTCGGGGATTTGTCTTATTTCCTTTCATCCCGCGAAGATACAGCTTTCCAAGCTGCAGGGCCGCATCCCGGATACCGTAGTCCACGCTGAGCTTGTAGCAGTTTTCCGCCTTCGTATCGTTTGGCTCCACACCGTCGCCGGTTTCCCACTGGCGGCCGATGATATAGATTTCATAGGCTGCTTCCCGGGCTCCCATATTGGCGGCTTTCCTGAAGTAAGTGACGGCGCCGTCCATATCTCCCATATGGAGGCAGTCCTGCCCCATGGAGTAGTAATATTCCATCATTCTGTCTGATGCCATAATGATTCTGCTCCTTGCAATACAACGATAGTAATAGAATGGGCCCCGTTATGCAGCCGCTGCCCGTACATGAAAATGAAAATGAGGAATGGTCGTGCGGCGCACAATTCATAAAGCGCCGCGGAATTATATAATTCCTTGAGCCCAGGTGGAGCCTTAGCCCTGGCCGTCAGGCCACAGCCCTGACGAAGTCACAGCCCCGGCCACAGGCCGATGCTTTTTCCACCGGTTCCGCCCCTGTGGGGCATCCATCCCCTGCCCTTTGGGCTGCCGCCGTTTGGCCTAAAAGGAAGGCACTTTTATGTGCAGGCTAAGCGCCTTTTGTATTTCAGGCCAAACTTGGAAGTCCTCTGCAGGACTTCCATCTCTAAGGGGGCACGGGTTTAATGGATAGTGTCATTCAGTATGTAAGAAAGTACCAGATCAGCGGCGAAGCCGCAAAATACATATTCCTTCCTTGAGCCCAGTCGGAGCCTTGGCCACAGTCTTGACGAAGTTATAGCCCCGGCCGCTGCCTTGCCCATACCGCCCCTGCGGGGCATCCATCCCCTGCCCTTTGGGCTGCCCCCTTCTCTAAGGGGGCACTTGCTTAATGGATGGTGTCGTTCCGTATGTAAGGAAGCGCGGGACTGCGGCGAAGCCGCGAATTATATATTTCCTTCCATCCGCCCAGGCGAAGCCTTAGCCCCGGCCGCAGGCCGCTGCCCTTCCTTAACTACCGGAATTCCTTGCAAAGATCTTCGAACAGTTCCTTAGACGGTTTTTCCACGTGATCGATGAGGCGGATATCTTTGGATGGTACAATATCGCCGAAGGGCACGCCATCCTTTTCTTCATAAATCACGCCGGTCACAAGGCTGTCGGTTTCTGCCAACAGATGGAGTGCATCGGCTTTGCTGGTGGGATCATAGGTTTCCCGGACATCGGAAATCTTTTTCAGGTGTTCGTTGTACCACTGGACCGTATTGAAATGGTTGAAGGTAACGCAGGGAGTAAAGATATTGACATAGGAAAATCCCTTGTGGTCCACTGCCTTTTCAATGATATCCACCAGGTTCCTGCCATCGATGGCATAGGCCTGGGCCACGAAGGTAGCGCCGGCAGCAATGGCCATGGACGGTGCATCCAGCGGGGTCAGGGGGTTTCCATCGGGGGTTGTCTTTGTAACAAAGCCCTTGGAGGAAGCCGGGGAGGTCTGGCCCTTGGTGAGGCCATAGACCTGGTTATCGAAGACCAGGTACGTAATATCCATATTTCTCTTCATGGCATGCATGGCGTGGCCAAGGCCGATGGCGTAGGAATCGCCGTCGCCGGAGCATACGATGAGGTGGGTGTCTTTATTGGCGCATTTGATGCCCTGGGCAAAGGGAAGAGCCCTGCCGTGGGTAGTGTGGGCACCGTAGCAGTACTGGTAACCGCCGATACGGGAAGAGCAGCCGATGCCGGAAATCAGGGTGATGTCCTCATTGGCCCAGCCCTTTTTGGCACAGACCGCAGAAATGGCATTCTGGATGCCGTAGTCCCCGCAGCCGGGGCACCAGTTCGGAACGATTGTATTTTTATAGTCTCTCGGTGAAGCCATAATCAGAAGACCTCCTTAGCTTTGTTCACAATGGTAGAAGTGGTGAAGGGCGTGCCGTCATACTGCAGGAGAGACAGCAGCTTGTCGTGGCAGTCGAAGTGGATAGCGAAGAGTTCGCGCAGCTGGGCTGTCAGGTTTTCTTCTACGATGAGAACTTTCTTTGCCCCTTCGATATAGGGACGGAGAGCTTCCGTGGGGAACGGGGAGAGGAGACGGAGCTGGAGATGGTTTACTTTCTTTCCTTCCGCTTCCAGTTCTTCCACCGCTTCTTCCAGGGCACCATTGGTCGAGGTGATGCCGACAAGGAGGAGGTCCGTATCCGTGTCTTCATGGGTTACATTGAAGGGCTTAATGGCAGAAGGAACACCGGCAAACTTCCGATGCCGTTTTTCCATTTCCATGACCCGGTCTGCCTGTCCTTCTGCCGGTTTCCCGAACACATTGTGTTCGAGGCCCGTGGACAGGAACATGCCGTTCTTCACGCCCGGAATAGTTCTTGGAGAAATGCCGTCTTCCACATCTTCGAAACGGTGGAAATAGGCTTTCTTCTTTGTGTCCAGTTCCGGCAGGTTTTCCGTTACCAGTTTGCCCCGGTTAATGCCGATGCGGTTCATATCAAAGGCCGGTACCGACTGTTTGCACATGCCGAACTGCAGGTCCGACAGCACGATGACAGGGGTCTGGAATTCTTCGGCCAGGTTGAAGGCTTCCTGGGTAATATAGTAGCAGTCTTCGATGGAAGAAGCGGCGAGGACGATCTTTTCCGCATCCCCGTGGCCGGAGGCAATGGCATAGCGGATATCGCTCTGTTCTACCTTCGTAGCCATACCGGTGGACGGGCCGGCACGCATGACATCGATGATGACCACCGGGATTTCAGCCATGGCAGCCATGGAAATGGATTCTGCCATGAGGGAAAGCCCTGGGCCGGAAGTAGCGGTGAATGCACGGACCCCGGCATAGCCGGCACCCATGGCCATCATGCAGGAAGATAATTCGTCTTCCGTCTGTACCACGGTGCCATGGATCTTATGGATGACCTTGATCATGTATTCCATGATTTCAGAAGCCGGGGTAATAGGGTAAGAAGCCATGAACCGGGAGCCCGCGGAAATAGCCCCGAGAGCTGCGGCTTCGTTGCCTAAGAGGTACAGCTGGTCCTTCTTCGGCGGTGTTGCCAGATGCCCCAGTTCTACGCCGTGCATGGAAGCAATGGCCGTATCATAGCCTTCCTTGAAAATCTGCTTATTTTTGGAGACGATTTCTTCGCCCTTCTTGCTGAAACGCTGGGCAATGAAGCCGTAGAACGGGTCTTCCGGGAAGCCCAGGACGCCGGCGCTCATGCCGAGGGCGGCGATATTCTTCATCTGCAGGCTGCCGTATTTCTTAGCCAGTTCCGTAATGGGAAGAGCCAGTACGATGCGGCCGCTGTGGGCTTCAAACTTCGGATGGAACGCATCATCGGCAATGATGACGCCGCCCTCCGGTACTTCCTTCCCATGGAGATCAATGGTCTCCTGGTCCAGAGCTACCAGGCAGTCCACATGTTCCCCGATGGTAGCTACTTCCTTCGTCGCAATGCGAAGGGCAATGGTGGTATGGCCGCCTTTGATACGAGAAGCAAAAAGGCGCTGGCTGAACAGGGAATATCCTTCCTGTGCCAGGACCCGGCCCAGGATCTCGCCGCAGGACTCTACGCCCTGCCCCTGCTGGCCGCCCATTTTCCATATAAAATCACGTTTTGTTTCCACTTCATCTGCCTCCTTGGTGATGAATAAAGGGAAATATAGTATATACGGTGAATCGCATTTTCACACACACTCACACATTTTTATTATATCACCTATGCATAGGTGTATGCGGAAAAATATAGGCCTTTTTAAATTAAAATGAGAAGGGAAAAGAAGCAGAATGGAGAGTTGCGTGAAGAGAATGGAGTTTTCGCGGCTTCGCCGCATCCATCCTGCGCCTTTGCCGCGCCCTTTTCCCAAGGGGATGCATGCTTAGGGGAATAGAAAAATAGCGGCGCATCCAAATTGTGACGCGCCGCGTAATATACAATTTTTCCTTACTCCCAGGCTCTGCCTTTGCCTCGCCGCAGGCAGAGCCTTATCCGCCGGACAAGGTCCCGGTCCAAGGCCGCTGCCCTTCTCTTACTCTCTCACCAGCATTCGCTGCAGCACATCTTTCATGGTCTTTACCGGAATGATTTCTAATCCCTGCATGGTTTCATCCAGGTCCTGCCTGTTTTCTTCGGGGAGAAGGATTCCCTTCAGTCCCGCCTGACGGGCACCGAATGCCTTTTCTGCAACGCCGCCTACCGGCTTTACTTCCCCTGACAGGGACACTTCCCCGGTGACTGCATAGTCCTGGCGGAGGGGTATCTTCTCCACCGCCGACAGGATGGCCGCCGTAATGGCGCAGCCCGCCGAGGGGCCGTCAATATTGCCGCCGCCGATGACATTGATATGGAGGTCATAGTCCGAGATGTCCTTATCCGTCAGTTCACGCACCACTGCGGCCGCCGTGGCCACGGAGTCTTTGGCCATGGACCCGGCTGTATCGTTAAACCGGATAGTACCCTTGCCTTCTGCCCTGGCGGGGAACGCTGCCGCTTCGATTTCGATGGTGCTTCCCCAGTAGCCCGCCACACCGAGGCCATAGATATGGCCGATTTTCGGGATGTCCGTCTTTGCCTTTGTCACCCAGGGAGAGAGCCGGCTGGCCCGGGCAGTCCGTTCCATGAGTTCCTTCGTAATGACCACATCGTCGGAGGAGCCGGACTCATAAACCGCCAGGCCATAGGCATCGGCCAGGAGACTTACGGCCTTTCGGCCTTCCATGGTGTAGGTACTGATGAGCTCTGCCACTCCTTTTTCCAGTGTCACATCCAGCTTCTCCGCTGCATTGTTCACAATCTCCACCACATGCTTCGGCTGCAGGGGATCAAAGAATACCTCGGCGCACCGGGACCGGATGGCCGGATTGATTTCCGAAGGCTGCCTCGTAGTGGCGCCGATGAGGATGAAATCCGCCGGAGCCCCGTCTTTGAACAGTTTCCGAATATACGAAGGCACCGCAGGATTGTCCTCGTCGTAATAGGCGGACTCGAAATACACCCGCTTGTCTTCCAGTACCTTCAGGAGCTTATTCAGCAGCATGGGATCCAGTTCCCCGATTTCATCGATGAAAAGGATGCCCCCATGGGCTTCCGTCACCAGTCCCGGCTTCGGTTCCGGAATGCCGTCGTCCGCCAGCTCCTTGCTGGCCCCCTGGTAAATGGGGTCATGGACAGAGCCGATGAGGGGATTCGTCATGTCCCGCTCATCCCAGCGGAGCGTGGTACCGTCGCATTCCACAAAAGGTGCCTTTTCTCCGAACGCCGTATAGGGAAGCTTCTTCGCCTCGTCCAGCACCAGCCGGGCGGCCGTAGTTTTCCCCACGCCCGGCGGTCCGTAGAGGATCAGGTGTTGGGGATAGGGAGAAGCAATGCGGGAAGCCATGGCCCGCACCGCCCGGTCCTGTCCCACGATTTCTGAAAGGTTCTGTGGCCGCACCTTATTCATAATGGTGCCGGTGAGCTTCACCCGGTCCAGGGCCTCCAGCTTTTCCATCTTGTGCCGGCTCTGGGGAGTCTCCGTATCTGTGGACTCTTCGTCAATGATTTCCTTCCGGATTTCATTCACGTATTCCTGGTGCCGTTCTTCCAGACGGTCCGTAATCTTCTCTTCCAGCTGCCGTTCCACAGCCTGCCGAGCCAGCATATCCGCCAGCTTGTCCTCCAGCTTTCCCAGAATCCCCGGAATTTCCTCATCCAGCGGTATTCTCGTGTAGTCCCGGCTTTCCAGGATGAGCCGCTCCATGCCCACCAGACGGACCTTCGGGTCCTCGTCGTGTATATATTTCAGCGCATTATACCGGCTGGCCTGGACTATGATCTGTTCTGACCCCACAATACCGGCATAAATACTGTAAATGGCATTGACCTGCCGTTTCAGTTCATCTTCGGAAATGCTGCTGCCGTCCACATGATTTATCAGTCGTCCTATCAGGTCTTTCACGTCTTCCATCAGCAAGCCTCCTTACTTATATGTATATAAATATTTCCGCCCCTGGGCTTATTCTTTCTTGAATGTCCAGTACCGGGGCACAAAGATATCCTCAAACAGGTTGATGGCATAATTATCGGTGAGCCCGGAAATGTAATCCACCGCCGCCAAGGGGATATTTCCTCCCGCCAGGCGCACCTGCTTTTCCGGGAGCCTGGTCTCATGGTAGGAACCATCAGGCCGCTTCTCCGTATAGTAGGTATAGAGCATTTTCACCACGTTGCTCCCCCGTTTCCTGTCGGGAATGAGGGCCCGAGACATATAGACTTCCTCAAACATAAACTTGCGGAATGCCAGGAGCACCTGGTCCCCTTCTTCCGACATGTGGATGCCATCGCTGTCATCCTGCATGGAATGGGTGACCACGTCGGTTACCATGGCGGTAATCATGGAGGAATGGGTCACCCCGATTTTCGCCACCACATCCGGCGGCAGGTCATCGGGTCCTATGAGTCCCATGGTTTCTGCATCCTCATAATCATGACAGAGGTAGGCGATCCGATCAGCATACTTAATAAGGCAGCCTTCCAGTGTGTGTGCTTTCAGCTTCCCGCAGTGGTTCAATATGCCGTCCCGTACTTCCTTCGTCAAATTCAGGCCCTGGCCGTCTTTTTCCAGTTTTTCTACAATCCGGACGCTCTGCTCATTGTGCTCGAAGTGCCCGCAGATTTCCTGCAGCGCCTGCTCCCCCACATGGCCGAAGGGAGTATGCCCCAGGTCGTGGCCCAGGGCAATGGCCTCCACCAGGTCCTCATTCAGCCGGAGAGCCCTGGCCATGGTACGGCCGATCTGGGCCACCTCCAGGGTGTGGGTCATGCGGGTACGGTAGTGGTCCCCCCGGGGAGCGATGTAGACCTGGGTCTTATGCTTCAGCCGCCGGAAGGAATTGCTGTGGAGAATCCGGTCCCGGTCCCGCTGGAAATCGGTGCGGAGAGGGTCCTTCTTCTCTTCCCGATCCCGCTTTGCATGGACCGCAAGGGCTGCCCGATGGCAGAGTATCTTCTTCTCAATGTCTTCACTCCGTTCCCGAACCAGCATAAGGCATCCTCCTTTGCAGGAACTTCCTGTAGAACCCTGTGGAATTCTTTAAACGTTTTCTGACTTTATTATAACATCAGAGGATACGGGGGATAGGGAAAAAGAATTGAGATTTGTGTAAAGAAAATTGAGGCCCCGCGGCTTTTCCGGGAAAAGAAAGAGTTGAGATTTGAGAGTTGACAGTTGAGGGCCCCCAGCTCCGCTGCCTTATCCATCAATCCATCCTGCGCCTTTGGCGCGGCCCTTCTCCAGGGGCCTGCATGCTGATGGTTGATCTCACCTTTTGAGAATACCGGTCAGCACGTGCCCCCTTGGAGATGAACATCCTGCAGAGGACCTCCATCTCTAAAGGGTTCCATGTTTATGGGAATAGGATAATTGCGGCGCCATATGATTTGTGCGCCGCACCACCATTTCTCATTCCTGATTCCTCATTCCTAATTCCCCCTGTCTCTCGGCGAATAAGTATACACTTATTAATGAAAATTTCTAATCTTTTACACCCCTTGACAGGTCCTGTAAACAGGTGTACACTTGTGCACAGATGAAGGAATCCTCCTTCACATAACTGAATGTACCGACAAAGGCGTCTGATAGACCATTCTATCAGACGCCTTTTCTCATGGCGGGGAAGCCTTCTTGGGGGAGAGGGCTTCCCCGCCGCTTTCAGTTATTAATGACTTTAAGACATAAAGGTCCCCGTTCAATTTGCACAAAGTGCATGGAAAGGAATTCAAAAATGCGTAAGGAACATGATTTTCTGGGAGAAAAATTAGTACCTGATGATGTATATTATGGAGTTCAGACCATGAGGGCTAAGGAAAATTTCCAGATTACCGGTGCCCATCTGGATCCGGATTTCATTAAGGCCATGGCAACTGTCAAAAAGGCATCCTGCCTTACCAATATGAAAACCGGCCGCATGGATGAAACCATCGGCAAAGCCATCGTAGAAGCAGCGGATGATGTGATCAGCGGAAAGATGAATGACCAGTTCCCGCTGGACCCCATCCAGGGCGGCGCCGGCACTTCCATCAACATGAACATGAACGAAGTCCTCTGCAACCGGGCCCTGGAAATCCTTGGATATCCGAGGGGCCGGTACGATATCATTTCGCCCAATAACCACAGCAACATGGCCCAGTCCACAAACGATGTATTCCCCACATCCATTAAGGTCTGCCTCATGTACAAAGCCAGTGCCCTCAATGAAGCCCTCATCGACCTGGCAGAAAGTTTTGAAGCCAAGGGCAAAGAATTCAAGGACGTCATCAAAATGGGCCGTACCCACCTGCAGGATGCGGTGCCCATTACCCTGGGCGAAGAAATGGATGCCTACGGTTCCATGGTGCGCCGTTCCATCGGCCGCATTACCCGGTCCCTCCGGAGTCTGGAGGACCTGAATATGGGCGGCACCGCCGTAGGTACCGGCCTCAATGCGGAGCCTGAATACATCCGCCTCTTCCCCTATACCCTCTCCGACCTCACGGGTTACCATTTCGAAACAGCGCCGAACCTGGTGGACACCACGAACTGCACCGACTGCTACGCCGAAGTCTCTTCGGCCCTGAAGGTGACGGCCCTGGCCCTCATCAAGATGGCTAACGATATCCGCCTCATGGCTTCCGGCCCCCGCTGCGGCCTCAATGAAATCAAACTGCCCGCCCGTCAGCCGGGGTCTTCCATCATGCCGGGCAAGGTAAACCCGGTGATTGCGGAAGTACTGGACCAGACCTGCTACCAGGTCATCGGCAACGACGCCGCCATCAGCCTGGCCTGTGAAAACGGGCAGCTGGAACTGAACGTCATGGAACCGGTCATTGCCTTCAACATTTTCAATTCCTTCCGTTTCCTTACGAACGCCGTGAATACATTCAATGAAAAACTGCTGAAGGGCATGGAAGCGAACAAGGAACAGTGCCAGTACTGGGTGGACCACAGCGTAGGCGTCATCACGGCCCTCCTGCCCCACATCGGCTACGAAAAGTGCGCTGCCACAGCGAAAGAGGCCTACACCACCGGCCAGCCGGTCCGGGAAATCATCCTGAAGAAGAAGCTTGTCACCGCTTCCGCTATGGAACGGATCCTCTCTCCCTATGAAATGACCCATCCCGGCATCGCCGGAGGCAAGGACCTGCTGGCGAAGTAATGACAAAGGAATAGACGTCGGATAGGTGAGTGGGACTAAAGGTGGCAGATCCACCTCATGCCCCCGGTGCAAAGCACCCACCACCCTTATGTCCCATCCAACGTATTGGGCACATCAGCAATACATCAAAGCAGTGTCATAGAGGCACTGCTTTTTGATTTCCCAAAATTGCACTTTTGGTCAATAATCGTTACAATGGATAAATAAAAACAGTGCTACCATTTACGATTACCAGGAGAATGCCATGAAACTCTTACATTTTGACCATATCGTCCTCACCACCAGCCATCTGGAGGAATGTATCCATTTCTACAGGGACATACTGGATATGAAGGTGGTGGAGGAAAAGGGACGGTATTCCCTTTTATTCGGCTCCTGCAAGATCAATATCCACCGGCGGCCCGGAGAATTTCAGCCCGCCGCAGCGTACCCCGTATCCGGCAGCATCGACCTCTGCCTCATCACCGATACCCCCATGGAGCAGGTGCTGGTGGAGCTGAAAGCCAAATCGGCGCCCCTGGTCACGGGCATCGTAGACCGCCACGGCGCCCGGGGCCCCATGAAGAGCCTCTACCTCCGGGACCCCGACGGGAATCTCATAGAAATCGCCCGGTACGTGAAACAGGATTCCGCCCCGTTCCCCTTCGCCGCAAATGACGAAGAATTGGCGGATGAGTAGGGGATTACTGCGTGCTAATCGTTCCAATCGTGTAAATGGGGCTAAAGGTGGTGGGTGAACATCGCGGTGCTCGTTCACCGGGTAGTAGGTGCTTCGCACCGGGGCATGAGGTGGATTCGCCGCCTTAGGCGGCTTTTCAACCTTATGCCCCCGCTTTGAGAAGGCGTTAGCCTTCCAAAGCCACAACCCGGTTGGCAAGCGCAGCGATGCCAACCCACCACCCTTAGCCCCATTTACCCGCTTGGGCTCCTCGCCAACCCATTCATTATATTCAGAAAGGCAAATCACTTTGAATCCCTATCAGTCCAATCTTTTCTTTACAGCGGAATATGTACTTTCCGCCATTATTATCGCATTTCTTACCTGGAAAAAGACGCCCCTCGATGTGAGAAGGACCATATCCCGGAAAGCCCTCCTGAAGCGGCTTCCCATCGTCATTATTACCGTCATCCTTTCCATCGGCCTCATGACCGGCGTGTACCTGCTCCACCTGGACCTCACGAAGAACCTCATCCTCATCGGTGCCCTGCAGCTCATTATGACCCTGGTATCCAACGTCATTCTCGGCGCCTCCTGGATCCAGCGGTACCGGGTATACCCCAGGGGGAAAGAACTGGCAGCGGTGGTGATCCTCATGTACATCATCGCCGACCTCTTCATGCCGTCGGGCATCAAGTACGCCATCCTCCTCGTGGGCACCGTACTGGCCTTCATCTTCCCCAACCGCTGGGAAGACTGGGAATAGGCTCGACCTTCCCGGGACCATGGCCTGTGGGCATGAAGCCCCCAGAATGAGAACGGCATTCCGGAAATATGACATTATCCACTTTTTTGCCGTGTCTGCGTTGTAACACCGTCTTCGTCATTTACCTGGAAGATTTCCCGACTCCTTCTCACATTCTATTCTTACAGGTACAGTCTCTCCGACGCTTACCTCCGCTCGAAATGACGCTAAGGGGAATATAGTCACCGGGAGTGATAACGGTATTTCTGAAAAATGATCCCTCCCACACCCCGTCATTTCGAGCGGTGGTAGTATGATGAGTGACTATGCTGATAAAAATCGCTACAGCTTCGACGAGTCGAGAAATCTTTCTTGTGTTCGGGGATACAGTCTTTTTCCCCCCCCATGATATTAGAGTTGTAACACCGTCTTAGTCATTTACCTGGGAGATTTCTCGACTCCTTCTCACATTCTATTCTTACAGGTACAGTCTCTCCGACGCTTACCTCCGCTCGAAATGACGTTAAGGGGAATATAGTCACCGAGAGTGATAACGGTATTTCTGAAAAATGATCCCTCCCACACCCCCGTCATTTCGAGCGGTGTGAGTATGCCGCATGACACTGCAGTCCAAAATCGCTACAGCTTCGACGAGTCGAGAAATCTTTCTTGTGTTCGGGGATACAGTCTTTTTTCCCCCCCCATGATATTAGAGTTGTAACACCGTCTTAGTCATTTACCTGGGAGATTTCTCGACTCCTTCTCACATTCTATTCTTACAGGTACAGTCTCTCCGACGCTTACCTCCGCTCGAAATGACGTTAAGGGGAATATAGTCACCGGGAGTGATAACGGTATTTCTGAAAAATGATCTCTCCCACACCCCGTCATTTCGAGCGGTGGTAGTATGCTGAGTGACTATGCTGATAAAAGCCGCTACAGCTTCGACGAGCCGAGAAATCTTTCTTGTGTTCGGGGATACAGTCTTTTTTCCCCCCCCATGATATTAGAGTTGTAACACCGTCTTAGTCATTTACCTGGGAGATTTCTCGACTCCTTCTCACATTCTATTCTTACAGGTACAGTCTCTCCGACGCTTACCTCCGCTCGAAATGACGTTAAGGGGAATATAGTCACCGGGAGTGATAACGGTATTTCTGAAAAATGATCTCTCCCACACCCCGTCATTTCGAGCGGTGGTAGTATGCTGAGTGACTATGCTGATAAAAGCCGCTACAGCTTCGACGAGCCGAGAAATCTTTCTTGTGTTCGGGAATACAGGGCTTTTTGCAGGCCTCCACAGCTTCGAAGCCGCGAGGTCTCAAATCTCAATTCTATAAAGAAAAAGTCTGTGAAGATCCATTCTTCACAGACTTTTTCTTTATAGAATCAGTTCAGGTCGTAATTATAGTGGTCATCCAGTGTACCGCTCACGTGGAAGAGGGTTTCCGCATCCTTCGCATCGATGAGGAGGGAACGGTTCTTCAGGACCGCCGGTGCTTCTCCGTTTGCTGTGCGGAGGCGGTTCCAGTTCGGCGACCATTCGGCCTTGATTCCCAGGGCTTTGGCCACTGCCATCACCGGCAGGTAGACGTGACCGTCTTTGCCGAAGGCCCGGGCGTCCAGTTTCTGTCCCTTCACGTAAAGGTCATACACTTTAACTACATATCTCGGGTTGCCGTCGGAGGCGTCGATGGCCTGCTGCACATCGTCATCGGATACGTAGGCGGACACGCCGAAGGGGGCCAGTTTCTGTTTCACCGTGGCCACATCCAGGGGTTCCCTGCCGTAGCCATCGGGATAGATGTAGTACACCACCGTGTGGTCCGCTTCTTCCTGCACCACCACCCGTTCATAGATGATGTCCACAGGAATGCCCATGACGATATGGTTGTAGAGGTCTTCCACGTCCGCTTCGTTCATGCGGACGCAGCCATGGGAGGCGTAGGTACCGATGGCGGATGGCCGGTTTGTGCCGTGGATGCCGTAGTTGCCGCCGATACCGATCCACCGGTAGCCGATGGGGCAGTCAGGCCCGGAAGGAATGGTGACGGAGGGATTGTCCGGGTCCACCCAGGTGGGGTCCTTTTCCATGTCAATCACCGTCCGCCGTCCCGTAGGGGTAGGAGAGTCCGGCTTTCCCGGGGCAATGGGGTACATGCGGATCCCCACATCTCCCTGGTACAGGGTAAGGAGCCGGCTGGCCAGGTTGATTTCGATGCGCTTGTCCTCGAACCGAGGCTTGGCCGGTGCCGTTTCTTCCGGTTTCTTCGCTTCCTCTTTGGCAGCGGCCGCTTCTTTGGCAGGAGCCGCCTTGGCAGGGACTGCCTTCTTGACTTCTGTTTTTCCTGCTGTCTTCTCTGCAGCCGGCTTCAAGGTCTTTTCTTCCTTCGCCGCCGTCTTGTCTTCCGTCTTTACTTCCTGTTTTTCCACAGTCCTTTTATCTTTTCTGTGGTTCTTCTTCGGTACCACCGTTTCGATGACTTTTCCTTTAATGACTGTGACTTCTCCCTCCCGGGCCGGTTCCTGGACTGAAGAAATATCGGAAGCTCCGATGGTACAGGTTCCCAGGGCCCCACAGATCGCTGCGGCCAGTATGATTTTTTTAAGCAATGGATTTCCCCTCTCCCAAATAATAGAAATATGTATAAAGGTAAGGAAACAGGGATTCCTGTTTCTCTTCAAAAGGCCTCTTCGTGCCTTCTCTTCCGTTCCTCCGCCAGTCTCTGGCTTCCCAGGAGGTCCGGCATGGATTCGCTCTTCCACACCCAGTCCGGTGCCAGGGCCGCCGCCTTTTCCTTGGCCGCCAGGAGGTCGTAGTATACCTGCCACTTGGCGTCCACCAGGCTCCGCCCACTCTGCCGGAGGAGGTAGGCGGGATGGAACGTGGGCATCACCGGAATGCCATGGTAATCGATCCAGTGGCCCCGGCTGCGGATGATGCCCGCTTCCCGGCCCAGGAAGAACCGGAGAGCCACCTTTCCAAGGCCCACGATGACCTTCGGCTTCACCAGGCGGATTTCATGCTCCAGCCACAGGGCGCCGCAGAAGCGGCCTTCCTCCATGGTGGGAGTCCGGTTGCCCCGGGGACGGCATTTTACGATATTCGTCACATACACGTGGTCCCTGGTGATACCGACGGAGTACAGAGCTTTATCCAGAAGCTGGCCGGAAGGGCCGATCAGGGGAGCGCCATAGTCATCCTCCACGCCTCCGGGGCCTTCACCCACCACCATGAGCGGCGCATCTGCGGGGCCCGAGGAAAGGACAGGGCCCAGTCCTCCTTCTTTCCGAAGATGGCAGGCACTGCAGGTACGGATGGCCTTCGCCAGTTCTTCGTGGGAATGGTATTCCACCTTTTCCCCCGTTTCCTCCCGGAGTTCCCGCTGCCGGCGGGCGGCATATTCCTCGGGATCCTCCCGTCCAAATAAATCCAATGGTATCACCTTGCGATTCTGGTCTGTTACTTATGATAGTTTGACACACTGCTGAATTAATGCTGGTCCACATGCATCTATTGTATTCCCAACCCACTGGATGGGGCTAAGGGTTGTGGGTCGGGCGCCGCTACGCTGGCCCGACCGGTGCGCAGCGAACTGGAGCGCAAGGAGCCGTTAGGCGACTGAGCATCCAGTGAGTCGCTTTCCCCGTGGGGTTGTGGCTTCGGTAAGGCTGCCGCCTTACCAAAGCGGGGGGTAAGGTGCAATAGCCGCCAATGGCGGCTGGTCAACCTTATGCCCCCGGTGCGAAGCACCCACCACCTCGGAAGCAAGCGCAGCGGCGCTTCCGCCACAACCCTTAGTCCCATTCGCAGGAATGGGACATTCAAATTTTCCCACCTGCTTCTCACTGCATATCCGGCGGGGGTTCCTGGTTTGTAATCTCGTAGAACAGGGTGAACTGGCCGGCGAAGTGGAGCTTCACCGTGTCCACCGGGCCATTACGGTTCTTTGCCAGGATGACTTCGGTTTCATTCTTCCGGGGGTCATCGTCTTCGATTTCCCGGTTATAATAGGCCTCCCGGTATAGGAAGCTCACCATGTCCGCATCCTGTTCCAGGGACCCCGATTCACGGAGGTCCGAGAGGAAGGGCCGGTGGTCCTGCCGGGATTCCACGCTTCGGGACAGCTGGGACAGGGCAATGACCGGCACGTTCAGCTCCCTGGCCAGGCTCTTCAGGGACCGGGAAATTTCGGAGATTTCCTGCTGCCGGTTATCCCCGTTCCGGGATACGTTCTTGGCCTGCATGAGCTGGAGGTAATCGATCATGATGATATCGAGGCCATGTTCCGCCTTCAGCCGGCGGCACTTGGACCGGATTTCCGATACAGAAATGCCCGGCGTATCATCGATATAGAGGGGCGCATCCATGAGGACGCTGGCGGCGTTGGCCAGCTGGTCCCATTCCTTCTGGGTGGAAATGCGTCCCGTCCGGAGCCGGGAGCTGTCCACGAGGGCCGTGGAGCAGAGAAGGCGCTGTACCAGCTGCTCCCTTGACATTTCCAGGGAAAAGAAGGCTACGCTCCGATGGGCGGAAGAAATGCTCATGTTCTTGGCGATATTCAGGACGAAGGCGGTTTTACCCATGGATGGGCGGGCAGCGACGATGATGAAATCGCCCTTCTGGAAACCGCTCGTCAGGGCGTCCAGGGAAGGAAATCCGCTGGCGAGTCCCGTAATGGATTCCTTGTTTTTAAACTTCCGGCTGATTTCCTGCAGCTCATTCTGCACAGCCTCCCCGATGGGGGTAAAATCGGACCGTCTCTCGTCCCTCGTCACTTCGAGGATAGACTTTTCCGCATCGTCCGTAATATCCGCCACATCCTGCCTTTCGGAATAGGCTTCGTCAGCAATGGTGCCGGCAGCATCGATGAGGCGGCGGAGCTTTGCCTTTCCCGCCACGATTTCTGCATGCCGGTCCACGGATTTCGTGGTCACCACGTTGGCCGCCAGTTCATTGACGTAGAGCACGCCGCCCACGTCATCCAGGCGACCCATACGCTTCAGCTCTTCCGTCACCGTCAGGATGTCCGCCGGTTCTCCCCGGTGGGACAGGTTCAGGATGGCCTGGAAAATGATGGCATTCGCTTCCCGGTAGAAATCAGCCGCCGTCAGGATATCCTCCGCCGTCAGGATGGCGTCCTTGTCCAGCAGCATGGCTCCCAGTACCGATTTCTCCGCTTCAATATTCTGCGGAGGCACCCGGGATACGATCATGGTGTCGGTATCAGATTTTTTCTTCCAATCCTTCTTTGGCTGGAAGTTTTTGTCTTGAAATGAATCAGCCAAATGAATGCCTCCTTTGTATGTATTATCTCTTCTATTCTACCATATGGATAGAGGGAGAGACGGAATATTTCGGCCAACGGTTCAGCATGCTGATGGATAGAGTCACAAGCGGCGGGGCTGCTAGCTGCTAGCTGTTAGCTGTTAGGAAAGCTGATTTGCCTGCGGCGCATCCTATTCGTTGTTTCCATCAGTCTTCCATGCCGTAGGCTGACCAGATTTCCTAGGAGCTAACAGCTAAAAGCTAGAAGCCCTGCCCCCAGTGACTCTATCCGTAAGCACCCTCAATCCGCAATTTCAAATGCCGCGGTGCTGCCGTTCTTCGACGACGTCACCTTCAGCCGGGCGTCGATGCGCTCTTCCAGTTCCGGCACGTGGGAAATGATACCCACCAGGCGGCCCGTGTCCTGGAGGTCGATGAGAGTATTCATGGCGCTGTTCAGGGCCTCCGGGTCCAGGGTGCCGAAGCCTTCATCGATGAACATGGTATCCAGCCGTACGCCTCCCTGCTTTGCCTGTACCACGTCCGCCAGGCCCAAAGCCAGGGAGAGGGACGCCAGGAATGTCTCCCCGCCGGAAAGGGTATTGGCAGGCCGGGACCGGCCAGTGAAGCTGTCGGACACCTCCAGCGTCAGGCCCCCCTTCCCTTCCGTCGTATCTCCTGCCATGCGGCGGAGGGTGTAGCGGTGGTGGCTCATTTCATAGAGCCGTTCATTGGCCATTTTCGCCACCTCATCCAGAAGGGCCCCCAGCACGTACCGCTCCAGGGAAATCCGTGATTTCTCCCCTTTGGTGAGATTATAGAGCCCCGAAACCAGGGACAGATCCTTTTCCGTCTTTTCATGGCGGAGGGAAATTTCCTTCACCCTTGCCGCTGCGTCTTCCAGCTGCTTTTTGCGGTTTTCCCCATCTGCCAGCTGGGTGAGGAGGTTCTGGATATCCAACCGGCGGCGCCGTTCTTCTTCTCCCAGGGCTGCCATATCGGGCCTGTCTTTACCTGCCAGAAATGCCTTCTCTTCAGACAGCACCTTTTCCGTGCCCTGCCGCTTTTCTTCATAAGCGCCGATGGCAGAGGCCACTTTCTCCTCATCCCCTGCCCTTTCGTACCATTTCCGGCAGTCCGCCAGGTCCTGGAATCCCTCAGCCAGTGCCTTTTCTTCCAGGTCCTTTCTCCCTTTATTGTAATCCTTTACAAGCCTTTCTCTCTGCTCGTCGGCCGCCTTGTACCGGGCATCCCAGGCCCCATGGAGGGAGGCTGCCTTTTCCCGCTGCTCCCGGACCTGGGCCTGTTCCTTTTCCCAGTCCTCGATGGATCCATGGAGTTTCCTGATTTCCTTCTGGAGCACCAGGGGATCCCGGAATTCCGCCGGCACATCTTCCAGTGTCTGCAGCTTCATCTGTGCATTTCCCAGGGCCGTTACTGCGGACACATAGGCGGTGACCTGGTAATCCCGGGCCATGCGGTTCTTCTCTTCATAGTCCGCCGATGCCCTGTCCGCCTGCTTCTGGATGCGCTTCACCTCCGCCTCCGTAGGAAGCTTCTTGTCTGAAATAGCGGGCTTTGGATGGTGCACCGCCCCGCACACCGGACAGGGCTCTCCCTCCTTCAGCTGGCTGGCCAGGATAGCGGCCTGGCCGAAAATGTAGTCCCGCCGGATGGCTTCCGCCTTTTCCACTGCCCCGTCTCTGATAGCCTTTGCCTTTTCCGCCTCCGCCGTGAGCCTTTCGACTTCCTTCGAAGCTTCCTCAGCACCGGCAGAGAGCCGGTCTACTTCCCGCTTTGCGGCGCCATAGGATTTCGCCTTCGGCAGCCACTGCATCATGACCGCAATTTGCTGCTGCCGCCTGTCCATTTCTTCCTTCTGGCCATCCAGTGCTTTTCCCTGGGCCGTCAGGGAGTCCAGCTCTTTGGCCAGGCCGTCTCTTTCTTTTTCTGCCTTATCTCTCCAGGCACTGACTTTTTTCCCGTCAGCCGTGATTTTCTCCAGGTTTTCAAAGTACGCCGCCAGGGCCTTGGCGCTTCGGATGCGCTTCAGGTCTTCCTTTGCCTTTTCCACCTCTTCCTTTTGGGCAGAAAGCTTCTCCATTTGGGCCTCTGCTTTTGCCAGCATCCCGAAATGGTTTGCCGTCACCGCCGCGTCCTGGTAGACGTTCCGAAACGTCCGATACTCCTCGTCCAGCCGTTTCTTTTCCTTTCCCCTTTCCTCCAGAAAACGGGCGGTGTCCTCTATATTCTTTGCGAGTTCCTTTTCATCGGCCGCATGGACCATGGAAAAAGTGGTGTCCAGTTCCGTCTTTTCTGCGGCATTGGTCTTTGCCAGTTCATTCATGGACACACGCAGTTCATTCTGGAAATCGGAGAACCGCTGGGTCTTGAAGAGCTGCTTCAGGATGGCCTCCCGGTCCTCCGCCTTCGCCACCAGGAGCTTCCGGAAATCCCCCTGGGGCAGCAGGATGACCTGGCAGAACTGCTGGGCATTGAGGCCGATGAGCTTTCCCGCCGCCTCTTCGATGCCGGTACGGAGGGTCCTCACTTCTTTCCCATCCTCCAGTTCCGACAGGGAGGCCTGCATGGCGGCCTTCGTCTGGCCCTTGCCCCGCTTTTTATCGATCAACTGCTCCGGGCTCCTGGTGGCCCGATAGGTTTTCCCGCCGATCATGAAATCAAAAATGACTTCCGTCTTCTGGGAGGTGGAAGCGTAGTCACTCCGCATGTGGCTGCCGGTCCGGTCACCGCTTGTCTTTCCGTAGAGGGCATAGCACATGGCGTCCAGGATGGTGGTCTTCCCGGCTCCCGTGGGGCCGCAGATGAGGAAAAGGTGGCGTCCTTCCAGTTTCTCGAAATCAATCACCGTCTCCCCCGCATAGGGACCGAAGGCCCGCATGGTCAGCTTCAAAGGCTTCATTGTGCATTCTCCTTCCTGTACACCCTGTCCCACACTGCCAGAGACAGCTTCTCCTCTTCCTCCGTCAGGTCCCGGTCCCGGAAATGGTGGACAAAGTCCCTGAGGATTTCTTCGTCGCTCATCTTTTCCAGATGGACCCGGCGGTCCCCGCTGTCTTCCTTATAGCCCATGTCCTGCTCTACCCCCAGGGCATTGGGAAACTTCGTCCGAAGCTTTGGCATGGCATCGATGACCGGCTTCTCGTCGGACAGCACAATCTGCAGGTAATCTTCCGAAGGCTCTACGCCCTCTCCCATGAGGTCATCAAAGAGGCCTTCCAGGATCCGCACATCATGGAGGGGCTTGAGTTCATGGAATACCGTATGCACCTTCCCTTCCCCATCCATGTCCCCCACAATGACTCCCTTCTTCTGGTTCACTTCATCGAAGGAATACCGCATGAGGCTGCCGCTGTACTGAATCTTTTCGGAGTCCGCCTTCGTTTTCTGGGGCCTGTGGAGATGGCCCAGGGCCGTATAGTCATAGGACGCAAAAATGTCATCACTGATGCGGTCGTAGCCGCCGATGGAAAGGGGCCGCTCCGATTCCGAAGGGCTGCCGCCCGCTGCGAAAGCATGGGCCAGAGCGATTTTCCGCATACCCTTCCCTCCATCCGGCAGGAGGGAAATCACATGGTCCACCAGCACCTTTTCTGCTGCTTCAAAGGAATGGACCTCCTCGGCCCCCGGGATGTCCAGCGCATTCATCATGACCCGCACCCGGGCCGGTTCTGCATAGGGCAGCGGCAGGAAAGCCACCTGACCATACTTGTCTTCCAGGACCACCGGCTTCACCAGGGTAAGGGGCCCGAAGATATAGAGCCCCTGCCGCGAAAGGAGCCGGCTTGCCACCGCCAGCCGTTCCGCACTGTCGTGGTTGCCGCTGATAATGATAAAGGGAATCTTCCTCTTCCCCACGATTTCCTCGGTCATCCGGTCAAAGAGCTCCACCGCCTCCTCCGGCGGATAGGACCGGTCGTACACGTCGCCGGAAAGAAGAATCACATCCGGCTTCTCCTCATCCACCAGGGGAAGGAACCGGTTCTCCAGAAGCCAGGCCTGGTCCTCCGTCATACTATGCTCCTTCAGGAGCTTCCCCAGATGCCAGTCTGCGGTATGAATAAATTTCATAATAGTCTCCTCGTAAAAAATAAAAGATTCCTGCTTTTCCATTATTATAGCAGGAATCTTTTATGGGGATACGGATGAATGGATGCGCATTGAGTGCGCATGAAAACGGGTAGAGCTTTGAGCCATGAGTCGGTCAGGCTACGGCGCTTTTGTGACTGAGCGGCGTGCGAACGTGCGGGAGCTTTTAGCTGCTAGCAGCTAGCTTTTAGAAAAGATGGTCCGCCTGCGGCGCTTCCATTGCTTTCCATCAGGTAACCTCACCCTGGCGGGTGGAAAGCGAACTGGGTTCGCAGGGAGCCACAGGCGACGGAGAGCCCAGTGAGGCGCTTACCACCGCTCGAGATGACGATGTAACGGCACAGTCACTCTCTCCGTAACGTTCTTCCTCTGATTATCTCTACCCATTCCCCGTCATTTCGACTGGTGGTACACATGACTGACGACTCTGTCACTTTAAGTTTCTAAAGCTTATAAGAGTGGAGAAATCTTTCTTGCATTTGGGAATACAGTGCTTTTGCACCAGTTTCACGTTGTAAGACGGTCAGAGCCATTTTTCTGAGAGATCTCTCGACTCATCGTAGCTGTAGCGATTCTTGTCTGTTGCGTCATTACGGTGCATACCACCGCTCGAGATGACGAGTGAGTGTAGAGTCAGTGGAGAAAGTGGTGAAGCGGTAATCAATCTTCATAATGCGGCGCTATATGAATTGTGCGCCGCCACTTCCCCCTCAGTCACCTCAGCCACTTAAGTCACTTCAGCCCCCCCGCCGCAAGCTTCTTCCCCTCTCCCATCTATCGTCTATCCTCTATCGTCTCCGCAGCAAAGCTGCTGAACTGTAAAATATCCTTTATTCCACCACAAAAACTCCTGATTCATCCCAATGCCGATGCACGGTGGGGCCTGTACCATCTTCTTCCATGATTCGGCCAGGGGTAACCGCAAAGCGGGATGTCTGTGTCGTCAGGGAAGAGCGAGGTGGTCAAACGGCTGCTCATGATGTCTGACAGGTCTTTCCTCAGGAGTTTCTGTGTGATTGTGTTGTTGTGCAGGGACTAACGGCAGAGCTGCTTCCGGTCTAGATCTAGGTCTAGGTCTAGGTCTAGGCCTTTAGCCGCTTTGCGGCCGATTCCTTTTCAGCGCGCTGGAGGGGCAGAATCATATGAAGACGTCCTTTCTCCCTTTTCCGGTCCCATGGGCTGAGTACCCCCGGCAGGGGAGAAATTCCATCCGGCCTTTCCGCCTCTCACCTGTATAGTCCAAAAGGAAGTAAAATTGTCTCATCTGATCTGGGGACAATAATAGCATGCACTGCTTCGAGTCTTTAGCCTTGAACAGTGAGCTGATCAGGTCCTGCGGGCCTTTTCCATCAGCTAACCTCAGCCCCGTGGGCAGCGTCAATTGATAAAAGGAAGGCGCTTTAATGTGCAGTAGAAGCGCCAACTTACAATTGACTCGGAGGTTCTCTGCAGAACCTCCGCCTTCCAAGGAAGGAGCCTACTGCTGTGTCATTTCCACATTATTTGTGTAGAGACATTAGGATTCCAGTTGCGGCTTTGCCGCGAATCTTCAGCCTCCTTCCTTGGGAAGGCGAGAGTCCTGCAGAGGACTCTCGAGCCGGGCTTATTTGCGAGTATAGCCTGCACATTAAGCGAGCACCTTAGAGCCCGGCCGTCGGTGGCGCCGTAGGCGACGGAGGTTAGCTATTGGAAGCGCCGCAGGCTTTCCCTCTCCCATCTATCGTCTATCTTCTATCGTCTCCGCAGCAAAGCTGCCGACTCACTCGATCTCGACCTCGATCTCGATCTGTCCTCTAGCCTCAAGCATCGAAATGGCGCAAAGCAAAAAACACCAACAAGACCCGGTGTCCGTAAGATGCAGGAATTTGTCCAGTGAATCAGGCGCCGGCGTAAGGTCAGAAACCGAAGTTTCTCCAAATTCCGGACTAGTCGTCAAAATGGCAAAAGCATGAGCTATCAGAAAGTCCTTGGGTCTTATGTGGTTGTATGAGTAGTGCAAACATTGTGACATATCCGGATCGTGTCAAGGTAGCTAGTGGCTAGATCTAGTAGCTAGTCGATTCGCCGCTTTCGCGGCTATTCACCTGAATCTAGACCTAGACCTGGATCTTCATTCCCGTTCGGCCGAATGGGCGAGGGACGATTCAGGCGGTACCGATGTCCGTTGGATTCCCGGGGTTCTTTCCACAGCGCGCATTCAGGAAAACTGGGAATCCACTTTTCAACCCGCGGGCCTTTTTCATCCCTCTACTATATACATACCGCGAACTTCGATTTTGTGAACATGGAAAGTGAAATTTTTTCAAAAAATGGAAAAGTAAGTGTCCCCATGCCGGTGATAGACCGAGATTAAGACCGAGGCCGAGGGTTCAGCCTGCAGCGATTGTGTGACTAAGCTTGCGTGCGAATGGGCGGGGGCTTCCAGCTGCTAGCGGCTAGCTGTCAGGAAAACTGAGCGGCCTGCGGCGCTCAACCATTCAGATTACACTCCATCATGCCGTAGGCGGACCAGCTTTCCCAGGAGCTAGCGGCTAGAAGCTAGAAGCCCCCGTCTGTTCAGACGCATACCCATCCATACAGTACCCAGCCCGCAGGGCCTATCCAGCTCAATGCTCAAGGCTGAAGGCCCCACCTGTTCACAGGCAGCCCTTTATTCCTTTCTCAACCCTTTCAGCAAACTGATTTCTTCCTTATACCCCGGCAGCTCATTGGGCGTTTCCAGGTAGAAGGGGAGATCCTTCAGAAGGGGATGGTTGATGATGCGGCCGATGGCTTCAAGGCCCAGGGTGCCCTTTCCGATTTTTTCGTGCCGGTCCTTGTGGCTGCCTAATGGGTTCTTATCATCGTTCAGGTGGATGGCGTGGAGCCTGGAGAGGCCGATGGTCTCATCGAAGTGGTGGAGCACACCATCCAGGTCGTTCACAATGTCGTAGCCCCCGTCATAAACGTGGCAGGTGTCGAGGCACACCCCCATCCGGTCTTTCCGCTCCACCTTTTCGATAATGGCTGCCAGCTCCTCGAAGGTCCGGCCCACTTCGGTGCCCTTACCCGCCATGGTTTCCAGAAGTACGTATTTCGGCAGTTCTTCCTGGTCCATGGCGTAGTTCAGCATGTCCGAAATAAGGACCACCGCCTGGTCCACGCCCTGTTTCAGATGGGCGCCGGGGTGGAAATTGTACATGCAGTGGGGCAGGTGGGCCGTCTTTGCCAGGTCCTCCCGAATGGCGGTCCTTGCAAATTCCCGGACATTGTCCTTCGTGGAAGCGCCGTTCATGGTATAAGCTCCGTGGCAGAGAATGGGGCCGAAGTGATGGTCCTCCATCCACTGCCGGAGTCCTTCCACGTCCTCTTCTACGAGAGGTTTCGCCTGTCCGCCCCGGGGATTCCGGGGGAAGAACTGGAATGTATTGCCCCCAAGTTCCGTAGCCGTCTTCCCCATGGCCAGGAATCCTTTGGAAACTGATAAATGACATCCGATGATGAACATGATGATCTCCTTATAGTTGAAATGAGAATGTACACCAAGCCGGTGAATGGGGCTAAGGGTTGTGGGTGAACATCGCTACGCTCGTCCACCGGGTTGTGGGCGCTGCGCGCCGGGGGCATAAGGTGGATCAGCGGCTTCGCCGCCATAGGGCGATGAGCCGCCGAAGGCGGCGTTATATAAGGTTCCCTTCCTTTTAAGCGAAGCGCCCCACCCGGTTGGCAAGCGCCAGCGATGCCAACCCACCACCCGCTTCCTCGAGCGCAGCGATGTGGAAGCCACAGCCCCATGAAATTAGAATGTACGCCTAACCGGTGAATGGGGCTAAGGGTTGTGGGTGTACATCGCTACGCTCGTTCACCGGGTTGTGGGCGCTGCGCGCCGGGGGCATAAGGTGGATCAGCGGCTTCGCCGCCATAGGGCGATGAGCCGCCGAAGGCGGCGTTATATAAGGTTCCCTTCCTTTTAAGCGAAGCGCCCCACCCGGTTGGCAAGCGCCAGCGATGCCAACCCACCACCTGCTTCCTCAAGCGCAGGCGATGTGGAAGCCACAGCCCCATGAAATTAGAATGTACGCCCAACCGGTGAATGGGGCTAAGGGTTGTGGGCGAACATCGCTACGCTCGTTCACCGGGTTGTGGGCGCTGCGCGCCGGGGGCATAAGGTGGATCAGCGGCTTCGCCGCCATAGGGCGATGAGCCGCCGAAGGCGGCGTTATATAAGGTTCCCTTCCTTTTAAGCGAAGCGCCCCACCCGGTTGGCAAGCGCCAGCGATGCCAACCCACCACCTGCTTCCCCGAGCGCAGCGATGTGGAAGCCACAACCCTTATGAACCATCCACACGTTTGGGACGCCAGCCAATCTTCTAGACAACTTACTGCACACGAGCCGCCATGACTTATTCCAATTATACCATCGAGTAGGAGGCGGGCTTCGGCCCGCCGACCTCTCACACCACCGTACGTACCGTTCGGTATACGGCGGTTCTTTAGTTTTCGCATTCCTGCTTATGCAAGTCTGCGATGATGTTGTTGTTTTCAGCAATCCTCACATGGATGGGCACTCCGGCATATCCTTGCTGTTCTGCAGCTGCTTTCTGCCAGTAGTCTTCTTTCTGAAGTTGTCTGCCTTTAAGCCCATGGTTGGTTACTTTCATTGACTAACATCTCCTAAAGTTCGGCCCTTCCCAGATGCCTATGAGCCATCTGGTACTATGGCCTCTGCTGACTTCTCACGGCAAATCTTATTTCAACCACAGCACAGCCCAGTAAATACAGCCTTATTCTGCTGTGTCCGTGAGACCTCCCCAGGTAAGAACGCACTCTTTCTCTCCATATATCCGCCACATGTACTCTGCAGGATTCCGTACAGCTATGGGACTTCAGTTTGTCATGCAACCTTATCCATCCTGCCGTAGCCTTATGTGGTTCTTGTACATCGGACCGGAGATTTGCCTGCACCTTCCTTCAGATTCCACCTCACGATGGACACCCTTGGTGTTCGGCTATGACCTTCCCGCTGTCGGGCGGTCTAGGGACTTTCACCCTTAAGAGTGCGCCCATGCTGGGCGCACATGGACGAAAAAAGCACCGGAAACCGGTGCTTTTTTCGTTCTGTTCAATTATCCCAGGAACCCTCTGGTCTTCTGGGCTTCCACCACCCGGGACAGGGCCAACATGTAGGCCGCCAGCCGGTAGGTGACATGGTATTTCTCTTTCAGTGCATACACATCTTCATAGGCTTCCCGCATCTTCTTCTGGAGGCGGGTATTGTATTCTTCCTCCGTCCAATAGTAGCCGGTACGGTTCTGTACCCATTCAAAGTAGGAGCCCACCACGCCGCCTACGTTACTCATGACGTCCGGCAGCACTTCGATGCCCTTCTTTTCAAAGTAAGCATCTGCCTCTTCTGTGGTGGGGCCATTGGCACCTTCCAGGATGAGGGGCGCCTGTACCTTTTCCATGGTGCCTGCGTTCAGCTGGTTTTCCATGGCTGCCACGAAAATGACATCCGCCTTCTGGGCGAAGAGGTCTTCGTCCGGAATCATTTCCGCCCCCTCTTCGGTATATCCCTTCAGGGACCGGCCGTGGCTGTTGGCGTAGGTGTACATCTTCTCGATATCCAGACCCGATTCCTTGTGCCAGGTGCCGTTGATATCGCCGATGGTGGTAATCTTCACGCCCTTCCGGTGCATGAGGAGGGAACCTACGGAACCTACGTTACCGAAGCCCTGCACAATCATGGTGAGGTCCTTCATGTCCTTATGGTTCTTTTCGCACCAGGTTTCCAGTGTGAAGAGGAGTCCCCGGCCGGTGGCTTCATTCCGTCCCAGGGAGCCGCCTACGGACAGGGGCTTTCCTGTCACCACGCCGGGCTGCCAGGTACCGGAAAGAGCCGCATATTCATCGGCAATCCACGCCATGATCTGTCCATTGGTATTCACATCCGGTGCCGGTACATCCTTATCCGGCCCGATGATGGGGTAAATCTTCCGTACATAGCCCCGGGTCAGCCGTTCCAGTTCCCTCTGGGAAAGCTTGTGGGGATCCACCCGGATGCCGCCCTTGGCGCCGCCATAGGGAATATTGCCGATGGCGTTCTTAATGGTCATCCAGGCTGCCAGCGCCTTCACTTCGTTCTCATCGGACTGGGGATGGAAACGGATGCCACCCTTTGCTGCGCCCCGGGCAGTGGAATGCTGCACCCGGTAACCGGAAAAGACTTCTACATGGCCGTCATCCATCCGAACCGGGATGCTGACAGTGAGCTCCCGTTCCGGATACCTTACAAATTCATAGTCCTCCTTCTTGTAACCCAGCTTTTCTGCTGCTTTGTCCAGTACGTGAAGCATGTTTTCATAAGGATTGTAGTTTGCCATTTTCTGCCTCCTGAATAGAAATAGTATGCATGGCCTCCGGGCTGTCCCCAAAGACCCACTACTGCTACTATAACACCTCCAGCGCTCTTTGAATACTTGTAATCATGCATGCATAACCATTCAGCATAGGTTTTCGATTTTCTATGCGTTTGAAAGAAGGGAAGAAGGGAAAAAGTGAGGAGTGAGGAGTGAGGAGTGAGGAGTGAGGAGTGGTTGTGGCGGCGCGCAATGTTCAGAAGCGCCGCCTTATGAAGTCTGACCGCGGCTGCGCCGCTGATCCTGTCTGATATCTGACTGTCTGACGTCTGATGTCTTCTCTCCCCTCAGCATGCAGCCGCAGAATGGATTGATGGGATTCTGCACCCGGATGTAAGGACTCAAACTCTCTTCACTCCATTCTCAATTCTGCCTTTGCCCCCTGCTTCGCAGTCCCGCCTCTCCGAGGCGGATCCATCCCCCGCCCTTTGGGCCGCCCCCGTTTGGCCTGAAAGGAAGGCGCTTTGATGGGCAGGCTAAGCGCCTTTTGTATTCAGGCCAAACTTGGAAGTCCTATGTGGGCATCCTGCCGAGGATGCCCAAGCCGGGCTCATTTGCGAGCATAGCCTGCACATTAAGCGAGCACCTTAGAGCCCGGCCGAAGCACTTCCATCTCTAAGGGGGCACGGGCTTGCCAACTTCCTCAATATGTATGATAACCTATCGCATGCCGCTTTTCGCGGCGAAGCCGCTGGATCTCAATTCTCTTCACTCAATTCTCAATTCTTTCCCAATCATGCAGGCCCTTGGAGAAGGCCCCACCAAAGGCGCAGGATGGATGCGGCGCAGCCGCGGGGCCTCAATTCTCTTGCCTCAAATCTCAATTCTAAAAAAACGCTGTGTAAAACGCAGCGTTTTTTCACCAGTCACATCAATCCCCGGACCAGAATGACCAGGATCAGGAGGGGGAGCACATATTTGAAATAGGGCTTCACCCACCGGGGCATTTTCATGCCCACCCCTGTATTCACTTCTTTCAGGTAGTTTTCAAATCCCCAACCGTACTTCCAGGTGCAGAAGAGGGCAAACACGATGGAGCCGAAGGGGAGAATCAGGGAGCTCACGATGAAATCTTCGCTGTCCAGGATGCCCCTTGCCCCGATGATATGCACGTCCTGCCACAGGTTGAATCCCAGCACGCAGGGAAGGCTGCCCAGGAATACGAGGGGCAGGAAAATGGCCACCGTTTTTCTCCGGCTCCAGCCGAAGTCGTCCATGGCGTTGCCGATGATGCCTTCAAAGACGGCGGTGACCGTGGAGAAGGAGGCGAATGTCATGAAAATGAAGAACAGGGTGCCCCAGAGACGGCCCATGGGCATATTGATGAAAATGTTGGGCAGTGCCACGAAGATGAGGGAGGGTCCTTCTTCCGGTGCCACACCGTAGGCGAAGCAGGCAGGGAAAATGATGAGGCCCGCCATGATGGCCACGAAGGTATCGAGAGCCGTAATCCGCACGGCTTCTCCCGTCAGGGCATGGTCTTTCCCCATGTAGCTGGCAAAGATTTCCATGGACCCCTGGCCCACGGAAAGGGTGAAGAAGGCCTGGTTCATGGCTGCCGTGGCCACATTGCCGAGACCCGCATCGACGGCCCGATTCCAGTCAGGAAGGAGGAAGAATTTCAGTCCCTCCCCGCCGCCGGGCAAAAGGACGCTGTTCACTGCCAGGATGACGATGAGCCCCAGAAGCCCCAGCATCATGACCTTTGTCACCTTTTCCAGGCTCTTTGCCACGCCGCCGGCGCAGACGATGAAGCCCACCAGCACGTTGAGCCCCATGAAGAGGGTCAGTTCCCAGGGATCCGATACCATGCCGGTAAAGACCTTTCCCACCTCCGACGGTGCCATGCCATCAAAGGAGCCGGTAATAAAGCGCCAGCAGTAATCCACCATCCACCCAGAAATAGAGGTGTAGTAAATCATGAGTACATAGGGTCCCAGAAGGCAGAGCCACCCGTGGAGGTGCCAATAGGTTCCCTTCGGCTCCAGGGACTTCAGTCCCTCCAGTACCCCCTTATGGCTCGCCCGGCCCACGGCCAGTTCCATGGTGACCACAGGGATTCCCATGAGCACCAGGAACAGGAGATAAAACAGCACAAAAACAGCGCCCCCGTATTCACCGGTGATGTAAGGAAATTTCCATACATTGCCGATACCGATGGCGCATCCTGCACTGACCAGGATAAATCCCAGCCGGGATTTGAAACTGTCCCTTGCTTCCATTCTTCTTTCCTCCCATTTTTCGATTGCTTCTTTTCTTCCTTCATGAACTGCAGGACATGAAAAAATCTCTTATCCGGAAGCCGCCGGGATAAAAGATTCATAATCACTGAAGTTCAAAGCTCTGTCTATTATACACGTTTTGGAAGATGAATGAAAGAGGGGCCCCTGCTGGCGGATAGAGTCAACGGTGTGAGGTCTTCATGATTTGCCTCCGGTAAAAAGGCAGCCTGCCATTGCGTGAAAATGGGAGATTCTACGATCTGGCCGCTGACAGCCCAGTCATGGGCAGCCGGAAACTTCCTGCCGATGGCCCGATTTCCCTGCAGCTCCTGCACTTACTTCGCCTTTTGTCCTACCAGATATTCCTTTCTTTTTCGAAAAGAAAGGAACATGGACAGGAACTGCAGGACACCCATGGCCAGAACCATGAGAAATGCCAGGGCCGTACCGGAGGCCGTAGCCCCGGCGAAATCCCAGGGCCTTGCCATCTGTTCCATGGCCACGATTACTGCCGCTGCCGCCGTGCCGATGGCGCCGGACAGCTGCTGCACCGTATTGCAAACCGCATTGCCATCAGCCTTCATTCCCTTTGGAAGCACCGACAGGCTGTAGGTCAGGATATTGCCCACCGACAGTCCCTGGCCTGCGGCAAAGAAGACGTAGCACACCGTCAGCACCGCTGTGGAAGCCATTGCCAGGGTACTATTAAAGGAAATAAGGGAAATAATGACAAAGATACTGCCCAGAAGTATGGGCCGCTTAGCGCCAAACCGGTCATAAATTCGTCCGGAGAGAGGCGCAAAAGCGGCGCCCAGAATGCAGCCGGGCAGAAGAATGCATCCTGCGGTGAAAGCATTTTCCCCAGTCACGATCTGGGAGAAATTCGGAATCAGGAATCCCAGGGCCAGACAGATGAACTGGAGCAGTGCCAGCCCCAGTGCCCCCAGGACGAAGGGTTTATTATGAAAAACAGCCAGATTCAAAAGAGGCCTTCTGCCATTCTCCATCCGCTGCTTCTCCTGCCGGGAGAAGAGGACCAGGGCCAGAAGGAATCCGGCGAAAAGAACGGCTCCCATGGCTGTGATTTTCCCATGGCCCAGCTCCGTGCAGCCCAGGAGAAGGCAGGTAAAGCTCACCGCCAGGTACAGGAGGCCCATGAAATCAAAACTTTCCTTACGGATTTCCGAGGACTGCCGCACCGACAGGCCGCCGACGATAAAGGAAATCACCAGGAGCGGAAGTACCGCCCAGAAAATCATGCGCCAGCCGAAGAGGCTCACGATATACCCGCCGATGGATGGCCCCACCGCCGGTGCCAGGGCACAGACCAGCATACCGCTGCCCACCATGACACCGAGGCAGTCCAGAGGTGCCTGGTCCATGATGATATTAAACATCAATGGCAGTGCAATGCCAGTGCCGGCACCCTGGAGAAGGCGCCCCAGAAGAAGTATGGAAAAGTCAGGCGACCAGGCCCCCAGCAGGGTGCCGATAATAAATATGCCCGCCGCTGCAAGGAACAGCCGCTTCATGGGGAACCGTTCCTTCAGATATCCGGAAGTCGGAATCACCACCGCCAGCACCAGAAGGTATCCCGTGGTAATCCACTGGACCAGGGACGTGGAAATAGAAAACTCCTTCATGAGGGAAGGAAAGGTCACGTTCATGGCGGTCTCAATGACCACGCCGGTAAAGGAAAGAATCCCCGCCGCCACGATAGAAAGTAAAAGTCCGGCATCCAGCCGCCTTTCAAACTGCATGTATTAATTACCTCCTTAAGGTAAATATTTAATGGACACTGGGGCTCATTTCAGCTATCAGCTATCGGTTTTCCGCTATCAGCATACAGCTATCACAGCTATCAGCTCCGTACAGAGCCCCGGTCAGCGAATAGCGGATAGCTGTAGTCTGTCAGCTGTAAGCTGTAAGCTGTAAGCTGTAAGCTGTAAACCACCAGCCCCAGGCCGCAGGCTATCACTTCAGTGGTCCGAAATCCTCCCGGCCCTGCTGCAGTATGGCTTTCACTTTGGCAATGGTCCTTACCGTCGCTTTCACATCCTCATCAGGGATGGACTGCATCTCTTCTGTCAGCCAGTTATGGAAATGATCGACATAGAGGGTATAGTACCTCCGCCCTTTGGCTGTGAGTTTCAGTGTGTATACCCGTCTATCATTATTGCTCTGCTTTTTAATCAGGACTTTCATTTCACAAAGCTCATTCACCAGTTTCGTGATAGAGGGCATGGTCCCTTTCATGGCAGCCGCCACGTCGCTGATCCGAACTCCCTCTTTTCCCTCACACCGGTCGTGGACTACCTGGATAATCCTGATGTGCCTCGGCTTCAAGCGAGGCGGAAGCGTAGGCTGCAGCTCACAGATCCGGCGGGCCTCATGGCAGGAATCCAGAAACTCCCTTGTAAGTTCAATATCCATATTTCTCTCCAGTTCAATTTACCTAAGATAACTAAGCTTTTATCCAAGAGCATTATAACACACTTTTTAACTAAAGGTAAGTATTGAATTCCCCTGTTTCCCATATAAAAATCCTGCAGGCCAATACAAAAGACCTGCAATGGCTTCATTGCAGGTCCTGTCAAAGTCCCCCAATTTCCCTTCTGTCCTATTTTTTACGGAAACACCATCCCTCTTCCGAATTGTCATTCCACCGGTATTCCATGGCCTCCGCAATGGACAGTGCCTTCTCCCGCCCCAGCCGGTCTGCGGCAAATCCCAGGGCCATGTCTATCCCCGCCGCCACGCCGCCGGAAGTATAGTACTTCCCATCTTTCGTCCACCGGGCATCCCGGTCCCAGAGCACTTTCGGCCCCATGGAAGAGGCCCAGGCAAAGGCAATTTTATTACTGGTGGCCTTCCTGCCGTCCAGCAGTCCCGCTGCCGCCGCCAGGGCGGAGCCTGTACATACGGTGAGTACATAGTCTGCCCTGCCGGCGGCCCTCCTGATTTCATCCAAAAGGGCCGGTTCCTTCACCGCATTCCGGCTCCCGAATCCTCCGGGAATAAGAAGGATGTGAAGTTCTTCCATTTCTGAAAGAGGTTCCGTCATCACAGTAAGCCCTGCCGTATTGGACACCGGGCCGCCGGAAAGGGAGGTATAATGAACCTCCCCATCCGGAAGCCGCCCCAACACCTCCAGGGGTCCAATGAAATCGAGGGCCGTGAAATCGGGATACAAAAGGATTGCGATTTTTCCCATAGAATCATCTTCCTATCAATTACCGTTTTCTGTATACCCCGGAAGAAATAAACTCCAAAAATCCCCGGTCCCGAAGGAGCTGCAGCTGCTGCCGGATTTTGGCACGGATTGTATGATTTTGGGGATGGAGAATCTGCAGTTTTCTCTCAAACCGATACATATCCTGCAGGGTAAATGTCTCTTTTTCCATGCTCTCTATACACCGGAAAACATCGAGCAGCCAGCCCCGGGAAGACAGGCTCATACCCGCCAGGAAATCGGTTTTCCTGTACCGCTCGCAGACTTCCTTCTTATCCGCAATCTGAAGGCCATGGATAATCTCGATTTTCCCATAGGACGGCACTTCATCCAGAAGAATACTGCATCCCGTCCAGCCCGCCCTTTTGGCACCAGGTCCTAGGGGCTTTCTCTTTTCTATAAGAGAATCCACGAAAAAGTGCTTCGGTACAATCAGGAAGCCAAGGACCCGCTCTGCTGCCAGGTCATAGGACATGAAAAGGAAGTCAGGGTTATCGGACTCATGGATTCGGCGGATCATGGTATCATAAGCGCCGTCGGCAATCTTCTTGCCCAGAGGTCCCTGCTTGGCCTTGGACTCAAAAATTTCCCCGCAATGGGGACAGGCAAAATCAGCCACCGGCCGGTTGGCACTCAGGTGGGTAAGATGGCTTGCGCCACAGCGGGGACAATACATATTTTCCGCCACCCACCCCTCTGTCACTACCCGGGCGATCTGGGAGCGGCTGGTATAGGAAGCAGCAAGGGAAAGGTCGAGATGAGTATCCATAGGAAATCCTCCTTTTCTCTCATTATAAAAGGAGGATCCCTCCTGTCAATCCGATTCTGGGGGCTCCCGATTTGCCGCCGGAGAAACCAGAAATCGGACCTCTTCCAGATTACCCGGATCCAGCACAAATTCACCACTCCTATACAATGTTCTCGCCGTTGTTTCTGCCTCCTCAATACTCCCTGCATTCACCGTAAATTCTTCGGATACCGTTTCTTCAATAATGACTGTATATTGCATAGTCCTCCCCCATAACCGGATCATCCATGTTTCTGTATTTCATCAGGACTTTAACCGAAAAGATAATCCAAAGCGTCCCAGGGCGAAGGGAACTCCTCCACCCAGCAGTCCCCATGGCTGTTGTCCATGGCTCCCCAGGTTCCATTCTCTTTATTTCTGTACAGCAGCCGGGTCTTCACCGGCTCCTGCCCGGTTGGGCATTTCCAGATGCGTTTTTCCTCCCATGCAAGCCAGGCCTCCAGAAACTGATGGGCCCTCCTTCGGCTGACCACATGAATGAGACTATCCTCCTTTGGATACGGTCCTTGTTCTCCATAGATTGCATCGAGTCCATGAACCGTATCGTATAGAAGATGGGTCATTCTCCATGCTGCCCGCTTAAGATCTTCCCTGGCCTGGTCCATGTCTTCCAAAAGGGCCCGTACATCCGTGATAATCTCTGTTTCCCGTACTTTCCTTATTACATAGTCATTAAAATTATAATTTTCAATCCATTGTACCAGATTTTGTGCCATTTTCTTCATGAAAATCCCCATTCCCCTGTTCTTCGCAGAGACCTCCAGGGTAATGGGAATCAGATTTCCACCATCTGTCATATAATGGATAGAAATGCCGATGTCCCCTTCTCCAATCTCCTGAAAAGATACAGCTCCCCGTCCGTCCATGGCCCACTCAATCAACTGCCTGACCATTTCCCTGTTTATAGTGCCCGCCTCCCTGCCATTGACTTCACTACCTCCATATAAAAGGTGATCCGATCATAGATCGATTAAATGCAAATAGCAAGGGGGGTAGGAAAAATACCATGTATAGCCATCAAGCATACAAAATGGATTTTTTAACAGTTTATGTCATAAATACAAGGCCACTGACCGCTGTCAGGAAAGTCAATCAACAGCACTCTTACTGTTACCCATGCCGTAGGCTGACCAGCTTTCCTAGCTGCTAGCAGCTAGAAGCTAGAGGCCCCCATCCGTTCAGACGTCCACCCAGCCACAAAACCGCCGCAGGCTGATCCGCTCAAGGCTCAAGGCTAAAAGCTCAAGGCCCCATCCGTTCGCATGCGCTTAGCCATACAGCGCCAAACCAATCAAAAACCCCGAAGAGATTACTCTCTCGGGGTTCTTCTTATTTCACAACTTTCTGGGGATGGTACTTATTGTACACATAGAACAGCTTATCCGCCATGAAGGAAACCACTTCATTTCCTTCCAGTATATCCGCCCAGTATTCCGGCAGGAAGCCCGTACCGAAACGAACACCTTCCATGGCGCCGGTGACTACGGCGGTGGTACTGCTCTTTCCGCTGTGGTTGGCAGATACGATGAGGGCATCCAAAGGATCATCCACGGCCAGTGTGCAGTACACCGCAATGGCCAGGGCCTCTTCCGCATTGCAGCCGCTGCCCAGGGAGGAAATGCTGTCAATATGGTCCCAGGTCCCTGTCTTTCCGGCGGGATGGTTATTGGCCTGTTCTTCCGCCGCTCCCAGCAGGGAGAGGATGGGATCGGTCTTATGCATTTTTCCCAACAGGGTCTCCGCCCGCTCCAGTGCCTTCGGCAGGGTAAGACCAAAGGCGAGGCAGGCAATGATGGCTGCCAGGCCGCCGGCGGCGTAGTAAGCCACCGGGTTCGAATGGGAAAGGGCTGCCGTCTTCACCGCTTCATCGAAGGCTGCCTTGCTGTCCCCTGCAAAGAGGAGACCAATAGGGATCGCCCTTGCCAGGGCGGCGCTTCCCTTGCTGTCATTGACTTTGACCTTTGTGGATCCCCGGCTGTCTTTGGAAAAGGCGCCCAAAAGTCCCTCTTCCGGATTTCTCCGGGCATGCATGAATTTTTCCCGTAAAAGGCAGAATTCCCTCTCGTGGGGCTGCCGTCTCATCCAGGTCCTCTGTCCCCGCCGGGGCTCTTCCCCGGTCTGGCTGTAGTACCAGCGCATGTAGCCCCGATAAATGCCATCCACCAGATCCAGTTTCTTTGCATCCGCCCACAGGATCCCATCGATCGTAGCCAGTATCATCTGTGTGTCATCAGAAATGGGTGCTTTCCTTCCATTTTTGGAATCCCGTACCAGCGTCCTGAGTCCAAAAGGTCCAAATCTGTGCTGAATACGACCTACGGAGAAACTCTGCAGCGGATACCCCAATGCATCCCCGCAGGCACTGCCGTACAGGGCGCCACGAAATTTTTCTATGTCCGCCATGCTCTCCTCCTTTTCTTCAGTACCAGGTCCTTCCTGCTTGCCGGCGGGTGATGTCCTTCCCATTTGTCCCTCTCCCGCTGGAAAAGAAAAGTTTCTGCAAATCCAAATACTTCACAGAAACTTTTACTCACTCAGTCAGGATGACCTACTCCTGAATCTTATCCTTTTGTCATTATTATAGCATATTTCTATAGTTTTATTAAACAATCAAGTGGAAAAAGTATGCAAGGTAACCATTGTCGTATATGCATTATGGAGAGCCCCATCAGCAACGATTTCACCCTGCCAGGATGGCGAAAAGGGACGCCGCAATTTCCAGAGTCCCTATGGCCGGCACACCGTAGACAAATTTCTTGTGCCGCGTCTTGTGGTGGAAATAATGCATACCCAGGAAGGCCCCCAGGAAACCGCCGGAAAGTGCGGAAAGGAGCAGGGTCTTCTCGGAAATCCGCCACCGTCCATGGATGGCCTTCCACTTGTCCAGCCCGAAAAGGCAAAAGGCCAAAAGATTCACAGCCAGGAAATAAAGGAAACAGTCCCCCATACTACTCTCCGCAGGTCATAAGGTAGTCGGACACCGCTTTATCCAGGTCGTCCAGGAAATTCTTATCCGGCGGCATGCTGGCAATCATGGAGAGAGTGTCATTGTTCGTCCGGTATACCAGGCTTTTCACAATGCTGCACCAGACTCCATGGATCTGCAGGAGCACTTCCCTGTTTCCCGGCGATGTCTCCGCAAGGCGCCGGATGCTTTCGCAGAGATTCCGGAAGGCAAAGGCATTGAACTCTTCCCGGTCCTCCAGGTACCAGGTAAAGCTGCCATTTGCTTTTTTGTAATTGTCATACAATACCAGTTTCGATTCCATAGGAAAACCTCCTGAATGATAGTGAAATAGTGGAACAGTGGGTTAGTGGGACAGGGAGACAGTATGAAAAAGCTCTAATTCCAAAAGTTAGGAGTGAGAAGTGAGAAGTGAGGAGTGAGGAGTGAGGAGTGAGGAGTGAGGAGTGAGGAGTGAGGAGTGGTGGTGTGCCGCATCAAATTATATGGCGGCACGAGATTTTATAAAACATCAAAACTCTGCCCAAGTATTGAGATTGGGATGATAAGATAAACGATTTCCAAAACCTTGGACAGGAATATAATACAGCGGCGCTATATGAATTGTGCGCCGCACCTTCACTCCTGACTCCTAACTCCTCACTAACTGCCAATTCATATTTTACCGATTTGAAACTACTTTCCCTCCCCCAAAGAGAACCATTTCACGGTTTCTTTCTTTTTATTTTCTCCGCAGAAATAAGCGGTGCCTTTCATTTTTCTGAAAGTCTTATCGCCGGTATCCACGATGTCCCCATTTGCTACGGGAGGATAGAGTCCATCCACCGGGACCAGTTTCTTTACGATGGTCTGCCCCGTTCCATCATCTGCGGCAAAGTAGATCGGGAGAAGTCCCTTCGGCCCCTTCTTTCCCCTTTCCGGCAGGAAAAAGGTGCCCGGGAATCCCATGATTTCCTGGCCCACCGTCCATCCTTCCTCCGAAGGACTGAGAACCAGGAGCATGGGACTCCCCTCTTTATCGGTATAAGGGCTTGAAAGGAGAACCAGGGCCTCTTCCTTTCCATCCCCATCGAGGTCCGTGAGGCAGGCGGTGTAAGTCATATCACTCCTGTCCATGGTGGAATCGGAGAAGTAAGAAACGAGGGCCTCCCGGATATCCGGATGCTCTTCCTGCAGGGAACACTGCCGCTTCACCTTCTTCGGCAGCCACCCCTCCCCCGCCGTTGGAGCGGCAAGGGCCAAAGTCTCCACCACTTTCCCGTCTTTTTCCACAGACACCGTGGAAATGTCCTCTGCCCCTATGGAAAGGGGCACAAGCAGCAGCAGTCCTGCCGCCAGGATTTTACATATATGGGTCATTCATTCCCTCCGAAAAGATAGTTCTTTTCTTTATTATACCCCATGGAGGAGGGATAGGGAGCAGGGGAACGGCCAAAGGCAGGGGGACAGCAAAGACTTCAGAAGCCAGACAGTCCGATGGCAGACATGACCGGCAGCTTTTCGAGTTGTAACACCTTCACTGGCATTCACCGGAAAGATTTCGTGGCTCCTCGAAGCTGTAGCGATTTTTATCAGTAGAACCATATGGCATGTCCACACCCCTCGAAATGACGGGGCCAGTAATCAAAAAAAGCGGCGCTATCCAATTTGTGCGCCGCCACAACCACCTCGGCCAAAGGCCGTTCCCCTTGAGCCACCTTGCCCGAAGGGCATTACCCCTCAGCCACCTTTCCATTCCCATCAATCCATCCTGCGGCTTTGCCGCGCCCCTTCTCTAAGGGGCTGCATGCTGCCGGTTATCTCACCTGTTAAGAAAACCGGTAAGCAATTTCCCCCTTGCTGCAGCTCTCTTCAAGAGCCTGCATGCTGGGGATAGTGGAGACTTCAGGCGCCAGGCAAGCAGACTTCAGACAGAATCAGCGGCGGAGCTGCAGTCAAGTCTCATAAGGCGACGCTATATGAATTGCGCGCCGCCACAACCACCCTGGCCGAAGGCCACAGCCTTGCCGACAGGCAGAGCCTTGTCCACAGGACAGAGCCCCGGCCCTTCTCCAGAGGCCAGCATGCTTACGGGTATCCTCACCTATTGAGAATACCGGTAAGCGAGTGCCCCCTTAGAGAAGGGGGCAGCCCAAAGGGCAGGGGATGGATCCGCCTCGCAGAGGCGGGACCTGCGAAGCAGGAGGCAAAAGCAGAATTGAGTAAAGAGAGGTGAGGCTCCGCGGCGTTGCCGCATCCATCCTGCGGCTTTGACGCGGGCCGTTTGGCCTAATAGGAAGGCGCTTTTATGGGCAGGCTAAGCGCCTTTTGTATTTCAGGCCAAACTTGGAAGTCCTATGCAGGACTTCCATCTCTAAGGGGCTGCATGCTAGCGGGTATAGAAAAATAGCGGCGCTATATAATTTCTGCGCCGCCCCCTTCCCCTCAGCCACTTTAGTCACCTCAGCCACCTTTCCATTCCTATCAATCCATCCTGCGGCTTTGCCGCGACCCTTCTCTAAGGGCCTGCATGCTTGGGGATAGTGGAGACTTCAGACGTCAGACAAGCAGACAAAACTGGCAGCCTTTCGAGTGGTAACACCGTCACAGGCATTTATCCGGGAGATTTCTCGACTCTCTCTCACATACGATTCTTACATGTACCTTCATTCCGGCGCTTACCACCGCTCGAAATGACGTTAGGGGGAAGTATTATCACCGGATGGAATACGGCATTTCTGAAAAATGATGGATCCCGTAATCAAAAGCCGGCGCTATATTATTTCTGCGCCGCATCCTCCCCCTCAGCCACTTTAGTCACCTCAGCCACCTTAGTCACCTTTCCATTCCCATCAATCCATCCTGCGGCTTTGCCGCGCCCCTTCTCTAAGGGGCTGCTTGCTGAGGATAGTGGAAACTTCAGAAGCCAGACAATAAGACATCAGACAGAATCAGCGGCAGAGCCGCAGTCAGGCCTCCTAAAGCGGCGCTATTCAATTTGTGCGCCGCCACCACCACTCCTCACTCCTCCCTCCTCACTTTCCAGCCACCTCAGTCACCTCAGCTACTTTTCCCTTTCAGCCATTTTCCTCCCATCCACTATCCCCATGAAAAAGCAATTACAATTTCCTTATAGATACATATAGAAAAATTTCATAGTGGGTAGTCCAAACAGGTTGAAAATAATCTTTTCTTCATTTTTCAGCCAATATCAGTCTTTTTCGAGATAGTTCAATAGCAAACATAAGGTTAGTGGCCTATGGTGACAGTTTCTGTCTATTCCCTTTTCTCTCCAATTGGTGTATGATAATCACCGGCACAAGATATTGTGTAGTTGCTACTGGCAAACACACAATATTTTGTATAGTTCGCATAATATCGAAAAATCAACGCCAATTGCGCAGAAATCATAGAAGTGCCTTACAGGGGAGTGTTTAGTATGGAAAACAGGGACCAGATGAGTGAAATTCACGTCAAAACGAATGTAATCAAGAGAAACGGCCAGGAAGTGTCTTTTGATATTACCAAGATCATCAACGCCATCGGCAAGGCGAATAAGGAAGTGGAATCCATCCACCAGATGAATGAATTCCAGATTCGCGCTGTGGCAGATATGATTGCCAAGAAAATTGCTTCTTTCCCCCATGCAGTAAACGTGGAAGATATCCAGGACATGGTGGAAAAGGGCATCATGGAAATGCGGGGTTACGAAGTAGCCCAGAAATATGTGCGCTACCGGTATAAGAGAGAAATCTCCCGCAAGAGCAACACCACCGATGACGGCATCCTGTCCCTCATCGACCTTTCCAATGAAGAAGTGAAGCAGGAAAATTCCAATAAGAACCCGGTCATCAATTCCACCCAGCGTGACTACATGGCCGGCGAAGTATCCAAGGACCTCACAAAGCGTCTCCTGCTGCCGGAAGATATCGTGAAAGCCCATGAAGAGGGGATCATCCATTTCCACGATGCCGATTACTTTGCCCAGAGGGAACACAACTGCGACCTCATCAACCTGGAAGACATGCTGCAGAACGGCACCGTCATCAGCCAGACCCTGATTGAGAAGCCCCATTCCTTCTTCACCGCCTGCAACGTAACCACCCAGATTGTGGCACAGGTAGCATCGAACCAGTATGGCGGCCAGTCCTTTACCCTGGCCCACCTGGCTCCCTTCGTGGACGTGAGCCGCAAGAAGATTACAAAGGAAGTCATGGAAGAACGGAAAGAAACCGGCGAATCCATGGATCCCGCTATCATTGAAAAAATCGTGGAACGTCGGCTGAAGGAAGAAATCAAATCCGGCATCCAGACCATCCAGTACCAGCTCATCACCCTCATGACCTGCAACGGACAGGCTCCATTTGTCACCATGTTTATGTACCTGGACGAAGTACCGGACGGACAGACCCGGAAGGACCTGGCCATGATTATCGAAGAAGTGCTCCGCCAGCGCATGCAGGGCGTGAAGAATGAAAAGGGCGTATGGATTACCCCTGCCTTCCCGAAGCTCATTTACGTGCTGGATGAAGACAATATCCACGATGATTCCCCCTACTACTACCTCACGAAGCTGGCTGCGGAATGCACAGCCAAGAGAATGGTGCCGGACTACATTTCCGCCAAGATCATGAAGCAGATGAAGAACGGCGATGTGTATCCCTGCATGGGCTGCCGCTCCTTCCTCACCCCGGACACCGAAGGTCTGGGACCCAAGGGCCAGCATAAGTACTACGGCCGGTTCAACCAGGGCGTGGTCACCATTAACCTGGTAGACGTTGCCTGCTCCTCCGGTGGCGACATGGATAAGTTCTGGAAAATCCTGGAAGACCGCCTCGAACTTTGCCACCGGGCTCTTCGCTGCCGCCATGAACGGCTGCTGGGCACCGTATCCGATGTGGCACCGATTCTCTGGCAGTACGGCGCACTGGCCCGCCTGAAGAAGGGTGAAACCATCGATAAGCTCCTCTTCAACAACTACAGCACCATTTCCCTGGGCTATGCCGGACTCTATGAAATGTGTGTCCGCATGCTGGGTGTATCCCACACCACAGAAGAGGGCCGCAAGTTTGCCATGAAGGTCATGCAGAAGCTGAACGATAAATGCGCGGAATGGAGAAAGAAAGAAAATATTTCCTACTCCGTCTATGGCACCCCCATGGAATCCACCACCTACAAGTTTGCTAAGTGCCTGCAGAAGCGGTTCGGCATTATCCCCGGTGTGACAGACAAGAACTACATCACCAACAGCTACCACGTCCATGTGGCAGAAAAGATTGATGCCTTCCACAAGCTGAAATTCGAATCGGAATTCCAGAAACTTTCCCCCGGCGGCGCTATTTCCTACATCGAAGTGCCGAACATGCAGACCAATATCCCCGCTGTCCTCACGGTGATGAAGTACATCTATGAAAACATCATGTATGCAGAATTGAACACGAAGAGCGACTACTGCATGGTCTGCGGCTACGACGGCGAAATCAAGATCGTGGAAGATGAAAACGGCAAGCTCGTCTGGGAATGCCCGAACTGCGGCAACCGGGACCAGCACAAGATGAGCGTAGCCAGAAGAACCTGCGGCTACATCGGCACCCAGTTCTGGAACCAGGGCCGCACCCAGGAAATCAAGGACAGAGTACTGCACCTGTAAGACCAGAAAGCTTTCATCCCAAATTCCTGATACTTACTCCGGCCATCAGTTAGGAGTGAGAAGTTAGGAGTTAGGAGTTAGGAGTGAAGGTGCGGCGCACAATTCATAAAGCGCCGCAAATTATAAATACATAACCAGCCCCCACTGGCAACTGCTGATGGGGGCTCCCTATTGGCACCGGAGCAGGTCCGCTTTGCGGCAATGGAATTCTTCATGCGGCGCATCTTTTTATCCGCGCCGCATCCAACACTCCTCACTCCTCACTCCTCACTCCTCACTTTTATCTCTGACCTTACTTTAGAGCCAATGTCCCCTTCCCTATAACTACAAAAGGAGTTTCCATGAAATACGCTAACTTTAAACAATACGACATCGCCAACGGACCGGGTATCCGGTTCTCCCTCTTCGTTTCCGGCTGCACCCACCACTGCAAGGGCTGCTTCAACCCGGAAACCTGGGATTTCAACTATGGCAAGCCCTTCACGAAGGACGTGGAAGATTTCATCCTGAAGGAAGTGGGCCATGAATTCTACGAAGGCATGACCCTCCTGGGCGGGGAACCGATGGAACCTGTGAACCAGAAGGGACTTCTCCCCCTGGTAAAGCGGTTCAAGGAAATGTATCCCCAGAAGACCCTCTGGTGCTTTACAGGCTACCTCTACGACCGGGACCTTCTGGGCCACTTCGCCAAGGTCATGCCGGAAACCATGGAGCTCCTGAAGCGCATCGACGTCCTGGTGGACGGGGAATTCATGCTGGACAAGAAGGATGTGACCCTTCTGTTCAAAGGTTCTTCCAACCAGCGCACCATCGACGTGCCCAAAAGCCTGAAGGCAGGAAAAATCATTACCTGGGATCCCGGAGATACCAGCATGTCCCCAAATTCGAAGATTTGAGCATAAAAAAGCACCCCGCAGGGGTGCTTTTTTAGCATGCTAACGTTGAGAGTCACTGGAGCGGGGGCTTCTAGCTCCCAGCTGCTAGCTTTCAGGAAAGCTCTACAGCCTACGTCATGAATTCTGTCCGGTTCTACCCGATTGGAAAGCGCCGCAGGCGAACCAGCTTTCCTGGTTGCTAGAAGCTAATAGCTAGAAGCTCCACCCCATTGACTCTGCCCGTCAGCGCTCAATCCCAACAACTCAGTCTTCTAAGTCATCCAGGACGGGGATTTCTTCTTCCTTTTCCACACGGGCCATCTTCCGCTGGCGGAAAATGGTGCGGCAGCCTTCCGCTGCCAGCTCCAGGGCCAGGCAGATGAGGAGGATGCCGATACCCGCCTGGGCATAGGGGCCCCAGTCAGTGGCGCCATTCATGATCATGAGCACCTGGTTCCGTACGATAATGGCCAGGGAACTGATGGTAACCACCATCATGAAGGCCATGGGGAACAGGAACATTTTGTTATTCTTCCCCGCATTGCCCAGCCAGGTCGCCACGGCCAGGAGGCCGATGCCCGCCAGCAGCTGGTTTGCCGCGCCGAAGAGGCCCCAGATCTTCATGAAACCTCCCATGCCCAGCATGATGCCGAAGAATACGGTAATAATGGTGGCGAAATAGGGATTCACCATGATTTTCTTAAAGGTGCCGTCAATATCCTTCGGGGTCTGTCCCGGTTCCAGCCAGAATTCCTGGAACATGAATCTGGCCAGCCTCGTTGCCGTATCGAGGGATGTGAGGCAGAAAGCTGAATAGGTCAGCACCAGCAGGGTGTACATGCTCGTTTCCAGGGAAGCCATGCCGGGGATGGCGCCGATCATGGCAGCAATGCCGCCGGCAAAGATATCGGTGGCTCCTTTGATATGTCCTGTCTCCCGGGCATAGGCAATGGCGCAGAGGGTAATAATGGCCAGCACGCATTCCAGCAGCATGCCGCCGTAGGCGATGGGCTTGGCATCGGACTCTTTATCCAGCTGCTTCGATGTGGTGCCGGAGGAAACGAGGGAATGGAAACCGGAAATGGCGCCGCAGGCTACGGTGGTAAAGAGGATGGGGAACAGGTACTGGACGCCGTTGCCGTTATCCACGGAGAATCCGGTGTACGCCGGGAACAGGTCCGGGTTAATATCCGGATGGGCCCCCACAATGCCCACCACCGCCACAATGAGCATGGCGTAGAGAAGGAACGAGGACAGGTAGTCCCGGGGCTGCAGGAGAATCCACACCGGCGTTACGGAGGCGATGGTGATATAGAGACCGATGAGCCACATCCAGGTGGTGGTGGAGAAATAAAAGGGATGGAAATTCATACCGATGGCCATGCAGATGACGATGGCCGCTACCCCAAGGATAGTGGACGCCGCCATGCCCGTATGCCGGCGGTAGACGGCAAAGCCGAAAACAATGGCTACCGCTATAAAGAGCATGGATACCATGGCCACAGAGGCCTGGGTGGCGCTCTTCGCTTCATTCACTACCCCATTTTCATAGACCGCACCGAAGGTGGAGGCCACGATGGCTGCAAAGGCCGCCACCACCAGAATCAGGGTGAGATAGGAAAAGATAATGAAAAGCTGTTTTGCCCGTTTGGACATGTTGGCAGAAATGATTTCACCGATGGACTGGCCATTGTGGCGGACCGAGGCAAAGAGGGCGCCGAAATCATGGACGCCGCCGAAGAAAATACCTCCCACCAGCACCCACAGGGTCACCGGCAGCCATCCGAACATGGCCGCCCCGATGGGCCCCGTAATCGGTCCTGCACCGGCGATGGACGAGAAATGGTGGCCCATGAGCACCGGCGCTTTAGCCGGTACATAGTCCACCCCATCTTCCATGGTGTGGGCCGGGGTGGGGATGTCTCCTTTTCCGACGCCCCATTGCTTCACCAGCCACCGGCCATAAAAAATGTAACCACATAACAGAATCACTAAGCAGATAGAAAGCAGTACCAGGGTATTCATACATGGTCCCCCCTTGAACAAATAGAGAGTGAGTAACTGAAATGGCTAATATGAAACAGGCATTGACTGCCAATCGTTATGCAGGTAAATATCCAGAGCGGTGGGGATCACGCTTCTTTCTCCAGGAGACTGGTCTTGGCAAAGACCTGGCGCAGCCCCTTTTCCATACATTTTCCGGCCCGGTTGAACCGGAATCGGCCGGTAGCAAGGTCCAGGGCTCCTGCATGGATTTCCATCCACCCGTGGAAGGAATAGAGGAAGGTCCTGTAAAAACGACAGGCCTCCAGTTCCTTTGCCGCCTCTTCGTCCATGGAATCGCAGATAAAGATGGGGGACACATAGGTATACATGTGGCCGGAACCGATATGGGCCATATCCATCCCCGCGTCCCGGGCATAGTCCCAAAGCTCCCGGAACAGGGGCACCGTCAGATGGGGCACCGTAAATACAAAGAGGAACTCCTCCTGCGCCGTACTCCAGAGGGTGGACGAATGAAAAAGGAAATACTTTTCCGCCCTTTCATAGTATTCACAAACCGCAGCGAGCCGGGCCTTCCCGGAAAAGAAGGGCCTCTCCATATGGACAGCCTCCCGGAATCCCGTTTCCTCCTCCTTTCCTCCATCAAATCGGGTAATCGTGTAATAACGGCGGTATCCGGCCAGGAGCCGTTCCACCGCCTCCTCCCTTTCTCCCATAGTGCCTCCTTTCATGTAAAAATGTAATCCGTAAAAAACATTATGTAATGGTGTTTGTTTAAATATACTCTATTTGTAGAATTTTCTCCAATAGAAGAAACTCATAGAGATTGCAAAGGATAATGAGATGCACTTATAGGAGATGCAATAGATCAGTGAGGAGTGAGGAGTGGTGGTGTGCGGCGCATCAAATGGTAGAGCGCCGCGAAATATAGATGCCTATTCCGCGGCAAAACCGCATCCATCCTGCGGCTTTGCCGCGCCCCTTCTCTAAGGGGCTGCATGACAGGAAAAGAGTTGAGAGTTGAGAATTGATGTTCAGCAGCGAAGCCTCAAAAAGCTGCATGCTATTGGTCATCTCACATGTTGAGAAAATTGGTAAGCAAGTTCCCCCTTGGAGATGGACATCCTGCATAGGATGTCCAAGTTTGGCCTGAATACAAAAGGCGCTTAGCCTGCCCATCAAAGCGCCTTCCTTTTAGGCCAAACGGCGGACGGCCAAAGGCCGGGGGATGGATCCGCCTCGCAGAGGCGGGACCTGCAATAGATAATTCAAACCAATTTCATGTCTGTCCATTCTCCCCCCTTGGTGCATGCAACCCTCTTCAAGAGCCTGCATGCTGGGGATGGTGGAAACTTCAGAAGCCAGACAATCAGACAGAATCAGCGGCTTCGCCGCAGTCAGTCTTCATAAGGCGGCGCTATTCAATTTGTGCGCCGCCTCCTCCCTCTCAGCCACTTTAGCCACCTCAGTCACCCCAGCCACTTTCCTCCCATCCATCCTGCGGCTTTGACGCAGCCTTTCGCGTGGTAACACCGTCACAGGCATTTACTAGAAAGATTTCTCGACTCCTCGAAGCTGTAGCGATTTTTAGCAGTAGAGCCATATAGCATGCCCACACCGCTCGAAATGACGGGGGCGGTAATCAAAAAAGGCGGTGCTATTCAATTTGTGCGCCGCCACAACCACCTCGGCCGAAGGCCGTTCCCCTTGAGTCACCTTGCCCGAAGAGCATTACCCCTCAGCCACTTTTCATACGAAAAAAACGATTTCAATTCTACGATTTGTGTCTCCGTCATCTGTGCGCCGCCGCCACCACTCCTAACTCCTCCCTCCTCACTCCTCACTTTTTCCCCTCAGTCACTTTTTCCCTTTCAGCCACTTCATTCCTTCCGGTCAATTTCTTCTTTTCTCCAGTACGATTTTAGTCATTCCTATTATCATTTAGTACTCTTCCAACGCAAAAAAACTCCTGCCAGTGGGGAAACTGACAGGAATTTATGGAGAGAGGGTAAATTATTATCAAGAAAATCCAATATCAAAAAGATAAGAAAGAGCACACCTCCTTTATCTACCACATCACCGATATTTCCTGTCTTCACGGGGAATTGAATCCAGGAAAACGATGAATGTTTTCAGTTGACCGCCGGTCAACTTATGTTCATATTATAGCACCTTTTTCCCAAAGTGCAAGTACTTTAAAATAAATTTATTTTGTTTATTTTTATTAAACGTTCAATGAAATATCGTTATATATTCCATGGTTTAGTTACCGAAGGTAAAATAAAAAGGGACCGCCCTTTAGCGGTCCCTTTGACTATGGATCTGCGAAAATTTACTGCATCATAGATTCCAGCTGGTTAATGAATTCTTCCTGGGGAATGGCGCCAATCATGCGGTTCACTTCCTGGCCATCCTTGAAGAGAATGATGGTAGGAATGGACATGATGTCGAACTGTCCTGCCAGTTCCTGCATTTCATCGACGTCTACTTTGCAGAAGTGTACCTTATCTCCCAGTACCTTTTCCGCATTTTCCATGACCGGAGCCATCATACGGCAGGGGCCGCACCAGGTGGCCCAGAAGTCGATGAGGCTGTAACCTTTATGGTTCGTAATTTCATTGGCAAACTGTTCATTGCTGTGGATTTCAGTAATCATAAATATCGCTCCTTATCTGTATCATCAGATTTAACTCTTTCGATGTATTTATTATATCATAAACCGTCTATCGCGCAAGGAGTAAATTGATGGACTTGAATATTTCAATTGAGAGGATAGATTTGAGATTTGAGAGTTGAGAGTTGAGGTCCCGCGGCTGTGCCGCAAAGGTCCAGCCTGCGGCGCTTCTAATGGCTCAGTTCCGCTGCGGGACCTCAATTCTCTTTCCTCAAATCTCAAATCTTTCCGTGAAGCCAGCAGCCCAACGCAGTTGCCTCCAACCGGCAGTACCTGAAAAGCAGCCGGACAAGTCCGACCGCTTTTTCTTTTCTTATTTCTTATGTTTCCCGTAAAGGTCGTAGGAAACGGCCTGTTCATCGTAGTGGTTCATGCGCACTGGCTGCCGTGCTGCATAGCCCACGGCGATGATGCAGAACGGATCCAGTTCATCCGGGATATCCAGGATATGGCAGAGATGGACTTTCCTGTCCTGGTAGGGGTACACCTGCATCCAAAGGGTGGACAGGCCCAGATGCTCCGCTTCGACGAGAATATTCTGGGCTGCTGCGGCGCAGTCGAAGGACCATTCCTCCGGGAAGGAGATGCCCTCTTTCTTGCCTACAATGACAATGGCTGCCGATGCCTTCCGGGCAGGGCCGGCGATGATGCTGTTATGGGAAATGGCCTTCACCAGGTCTTCCCGGGTAACGATGATGAAATCCCGGGATTTCTGGTTGCCCACAGCCCTTGCCTGCATGCCTGCTTTCACCAGTGTCAGCAGCTGGTCATCGGGAACCGGGGTAAGTTCCTTGAAATAGCGGCAGGTACCTCTTCTGAAAATTTCGTCCATGGTTCTTCCTCCTTCATAGGTTTGTAATGTTATTATAGGATATCTGTGTAATATGTTACGCTCCCCATTCAAAGAAGGGGGCTTCTCTATTTATATTTATTATATCATAGTGCCATGGGAGAACTTATAGGAACTACAAAAAAGGATACCCATGACCTGTCATGGATATCCTGCCACTTCTGGTGGAGCATAGGGGGATCGAACCCCTGACCTCAAGATTGCGAACCTTGCGCTCTCCCAGCTGAGCTAATGCCCCGTTACGTTTATATATTGTACCCCTTTGGGCAGGGAGTTGCAATAGTTTGAGAACTTGGGAATTGAGTCTAATTGAGAACTGTAGTTCCGCCCCTTCGGGGCGAATCCATCCCCTGCCCTTCTGGCCGCCCCCTTCTCTAAGGGAGCACTTGCTTAACGGTATCCTCAATAAGTGAGATTATCCATCAGCATGCAGGCCCTTGGAGAAGGGCCGCGCCAAAGGCGCAGGATGGATGCGGCTTTGCCGCGAGATAGGCATATATACTTAGCGGCGCTCTACAATCTGATGCGCCGCACCACCATTCCTCATTCCTAAGTCCTAATTCCTCATTTTATTGCGCCGCACATTCACTCCTCAATTCTCCAAGGTTTTCTTTGCGTTCTTGCAGAACCGGTCCACGATACGGTCGTAGACGGCAGTGGGATTGCTCTCGGAGCCCCGAACCCGGCTGTCTTCGCTGGTGGCTACCAGTTTTCCTGTCTTCACGTCGTACCATTCAAAGGTCACTGCCACGGAAGCACAGGGAACGTAGTAGGATGGTACGTATTCCGGGAAGGTTTCTGTGCGGTAGAATTCATGCCAGTGGCCATCCCTGTCTCTCCAGGCATCCCGTACCTCCACGTCCCGCCATTCCGTATGGGCGGGAACCAGGTAGGAATCCACCTGCCACAGGGTAAGTTTCGGATAGATATAGATGTCTGCTCCTTCCGCCTCTTTGGGCACAATGGACGATGGCTGGTCTTTGACTTCCGTAGAAACTGCTTCCGCTGCCAATGTTTTTATGGATTCCGGTGCCGGCTGGGCGGCGAGGACCCTGGGGCCCTTGATTTTTGATACCCTTTTATAGAAATCCTCTTTCAGCTTCATGTCCCGGGCTTCACTGGTAATCCCGGACTCCGATGTATCCATGGCATCGATGTAGATGGTCTTCACACCTTTGAAGTCATAGGTACTGTCTTCCCAAGAAGTATAGTCTGCAAGGACCGTGGGCAGTGAGAAGAACAGAAAGATGGCAGCTATGAAGGCTATGATTGTCTTTTTCATAAGGTCTCCTTTCTCTCTCCTTCCCCTATTGTACCATGGTCTATGGAATAAAAAAATCCGCACCCATAGGGTACGGATTTTTTATGGACCTTATCAAAGGCTGTTTGTCGCTTTCAGCCGGGTAATGGCACGGAGAAGGGCGAGTCTTGCCCGTTCCACGTCGAGGTCTTCTTCGTGGCGGGCCAGTCGTTCTTCAGCGCGCTTTTTAGCGGCCTGGGCACGGGCTACGTCAATGTTTTCCGCCAGTTCAGCCAGCGGGGCAATGACATTGACCTTGCTGTTTTTGGTTTCAAGGAATCCGCCAAAAACCGCAATCCGTTCCTCTTTGTCTGCCTTTTTCACGCGGACTACGCACATTTCAAGGGCAGCAGCCAGGGGAAGGTGCCGTTTCATGACAGCGAATTCGCCGTCTTCTGCACGGGCAACCACCATCTCTACGCCGTCATCTTTGTAGATGGCGCCGTCCGGACTGATGACTTCCACATGCATGGGATTCGTAAGGGTATCAGCCATGGCTTATTCCCCTTTCTTCATCTTTTCAGCCTTTTCGATTGCTTCATCAATGGTTCCCACCATGTAGAATGCACCTTCCGGAAGGTCATCATGCTCGCCTGCAAGGATCTCCTTGAAGCCGCGGATGGTTTCTTTCAGTGGTACATATCTTCCCGGGGAGCCTGTGAACTGTTCAGCTACGAAGAACGGCTGAGACAGGAATCTCTGAATCTTTCTGGCACGAGCAACGATCAGCTTATCATCGTCGGAAAGTTCTTCCATACCGAGAATGGCGATGATATCCTGCAGTTCTTTGTAACGCTGCAGAATAGCCTGTACGCCGCGGGCCACTTCATAGTGTTCCTTACCGAGGACGTTGGGGTCCAGGATACGGGAGGTGGAGTCCAGCGGATCTACGGCCGGATAAATACCGAGTTCTGCAATGGAACGGTTCAATACGGTGGTAGCATCCAGGTGGGTGAATACGCCTGCCGGAGCCGGGTCGGTGAGGTCATCGGCCGGTACGTAGACAGCCTGTACAGAGGTAATGGAGCCTTCCTTGGTGGAAGTGATTCGTTCCTGCAGTTCGCCGATATCGGTAGCCAGGGTTGGCTGGTAACCTACGGCGGATGGCATACGGCCGAGCAGTGCGGATACTTCGGAGCCTGCCTGTACGAAACGGAAAATGTTATCTACGAAGAGAAGCACGTCCTGGTGTTCTTTATCACGGAAGTATTCAGCCATGGTCAGACCGGTGAGGGCAACTCTCATACGAGCTCCCGGCGGTTCGTTCATCTGGCCGTATACCAGGGCAACCTTGTTGAGGACGCCGGAGTCTTTCATTTCGCCCCAAAGGTCGTTGCCTTCACGGGTTCTTTCGCCTACGCCGCAGAATACGGAGCAGCCGTTATGTTCAGATGCCACGTTGTGGATCAGTTCCTGAATAAGGACGGTCTTGCCTACGCCTGCACCGCCGAACAGACCGACCTTACCACCTTTTGCGTATGGGCAGATGAGGTCGACGACTTTGATGCCGGTTTCGAAAATTTCAGCTGCCGGGGACTGGTCTTTGAAGGCCGGTGCCTGGCGGTGAATCGGCCAGAAGTCATCGGATTTAACCGGTGTGGGGTCCTTATCTACGGTCTGGCCTAATACGTTGAAAATACGTCCAAGGACGCCGTCGCCTACCGGGGTAGCAATTGCACGGCCGGTGTCGACAGCTTTCATTCCACGTACCATGCCATCTGTGGAGCTCATGGCTACGGTGCGGACAACGCCGTCACCCAAGTGCTGCATGGTTTCACAGATAACATCTACAGGAACGCTGCCTTTTTCGTCTTTTACATGGATTGCATTATAGATGGCAGGAAGTTCTTTATCATCGTCAAAAGCGATATCGACAACGGCGCCGATGACCTGGACGACTTTACCTACCTGCATCTCCTGTTCATTTGCCATGAAGAAGCATTCCTCCTTGATTAGATTATGCGGGTTTATTCAAGCGCAGCTGCGCCGCCGACAATTTCGGAAATTTCGTTGGTAACCTGGGCCTGCCGTGCTTTGTTGTACGAAAGGTTGAGGTCTGCGATTCTTTCGGTTGCGTTGTCGGTTGCAGCGGACATGGCAGCCATACGGCTTCCCAGTTCGGAAGCAGCAGACTGGAGCATGGCGTTGTATACCTGCACCTGTACATATTCAGGAAGCAGTTTGGAGAGGACCTTGTTTGCGTCAGGGAGGAACATGTATTCATCGCTGGCAGAAGATTCTTCCGCTGCTCCTTCTGCCTCTGCGGCATCAGGAGTTTCAATCGGCAGAAGCCGGTCGCACCGTACCTGCTGGCGGAGGGCAGTGATAAATTTCGTGTAAATAAGATAAACTTCATCCACGTCTTCATCAACAAAGTGTTTCACCATTTCTTTGGCGATGTCGATGGAGTCCTGGGCCGATGGTTTATCAGAAAAGCCGAAATGGTAGGATGCCAGTTCATAGCCACGGAATTTCAGGAAATTTCTTCCCTGTTTCCCACACATATAAATGCTGTAGCTGGCCGGATCCTTACCGGAGATTTCCTGTATGGTCCGCTTCATAACGTTGGAGTTATAAGCGCCGGCAAGGCCTTTATCAGAGCTGATAATGAGATAGCCGACCTTCTTCACCGGTCTCGTTTCGAGAAGGGGACTGGTGAAGCCTGGGGTTACGGAAGAAGCCCGGCGCAGAAGTTCTCCGATTTTTTCAGCATAGGGACGGGAGCCGTTTGCCTTTTCCTCTGCTTTGCGCAGGCGGGCAGCGGCTACCATCTTCATTGCTTTTGTGATCTGCTGGATGTTGGTGACAGACTTAATGCGCCCTTTTATATCACGCGTACTTTCCAATCAGATCACCCCTCTTTCTTTTCCGGCTTTTCTTCAGATTCAGCTGCTTTGTAGCGGTCTTTGAATTCAGCGATGGCATCTTTCAGTCTGGCTTCGTTTTCGTCGGTCAGTTTCTTTGCCTTCTTGATGTCTTCGCCAACTTCCGGATGGCTGCTGTGCATGAAATCAATGAACTTGTGTTCAAAGTCCACGACCTGGCTGACTTCGATGTCGTCCAGGGCACCTTTAACAGCGATGTAGATAGCCAGTACCTGGTCTTCGACGGGGTACGGGGTGTACTGCGGCTGTTTCAGGATTTCCGTGGTTCTCTGGCCGCGGTCGATCTGTGCCTTTGTGGCAGGATCCAGGTCAGAACCGAACTGGGCGAATGCTGCCAGTTCGCGGTACTGGGCAAGGTCCAGACGGAGGGTGCCGGCAACCTGCTTCATGGCTTTAATCTGGGCTGCGCCGCCTACACGGGATACGGAGAGGCCGACGTTGATAGCCGGACGTACGCCGGAATAGAACAGGCCGGTTTCCAGATAAATCTGGCCATCGGTAATGGAAATAACGTTGGTAGGAATGTATGCACCTACATCGCCTGCCAGGGTTTCAATGATCGGCAGTGCGGTGATGGAGCCGCCGCCCAGGTCATCGGAGAGACGGGCTGCGCGTTCCAGCAGTCTGGAGTGCAGGTAGAATACATCGCCCGGATATGCTTCACGTCCCGGTGGACGACGGAGCAGCAGGGACATGGCACGGTATGCCACGGCGTGCTTGGAGAGGTCATCATAAATGATGAGGACATCTTTGCCCTGGTGCATGAAGTATTCTGCAATGGATACGCCGGAATAAGGAGCCAGGTACTGCATTGGGGAGCCTTCGGATGCGCCTGCATGGACGATGATGGAATAATCCATGGCACCGGCAGATTTCAGTCTGTCGTATACACGAACTACGTTGGAGTTCTTCTGGCCGATGGATACATAAATACAAATTACGTTCTGACCCTTCTGGTTCAGAATGGTATCGATACCGATAGCTGTTTTACCGGTACCACGGTCGCCGATGATCAGTTCGCGCTGGCCGCGTCCGATCGGAACCATGGAGTCGATAGATTTCAGACCTGTCTGCAGGGGGACATTAACCGGCTGTCTGTCGGCAATTCCCGGTGCCTTGATTTCAATGTCGCGGAATTCTTTGGTCTTGATATCGCCTTTACCATCAATTGGCTGGCCCAGTGCATTGACAACGCGTCCGATGACTGCGTCGCCTACCGGTACCTGCATCAGGCGGCCCGTTCTCTTGACAGTATCGCCTTCCTTAATGGTTTCGGAATGACCCAGGAGTACGGCACCTACGTTGCTTTCTTCCAGGTTCAGGGCCATGCCGTAAACGCCGTGCGGCAGTTCAAGCAGTTCGCCGGCCATGCAGTTCTGCAGGCCATAGATATGGGCAATGCCGTCGCCGACTTCAAGAACCGTACCAACTTCATCGACATTGAGGTCTACTTTGTAGTTTTCAATCTGTTTTTTAATGACAGATGTAATTTCATCTGAACTGATTTTCATTTCCTATAAGTCACCTCAATTATTGCATCATTTTCGCTTTCAGTGTATCCAGCTGCCGGGCAACGGAGCCATCGATGAGACGGTCCCCCACCTGGACGGTAAAGCCGCCAATGAGCGCTGTATCCACCTTCTGCTTCAGGATAATCTTCTTTCCGGTAATTTCGGAAATCTTATCCTTCAGCGCTTCAGCCTGGGATTTGCTGAGCGGAAGAGCAGATGTAACAACTGCTTCTTCTACACCCATGCCTTCATGAGCCATGGCCACGTAGTAGTCGACCATCATCGGGAAAACTTCGAAACGGTCTTTGTCCATAACTACATAGCAGAATTGCAGGACAACCGGCTGCACCTTGTCTGCAAATAATTTCTTTAACGTATCTTTCTTGACATCCCTGTGAAGCAGAGGATGATTCAGAAAATCCTTGAGGTTCTGATTCTTGCGGATGGCATCCGCGATCAGCACCAGGTCTTCTTCTGTCTGTTTCAGGCTGTTCTGTTCGGCAGCGATTTCATAGATAGCACGTCCGTACTTTTTTGCAAGGATTACGTTCTTATCCATGATTACTTACCTGCTTTGCGGGCACCCAGCTTGGCGATGCTTTCCGCAATGAGCCGGTCATTGGTTTCCGGCGTCATGTTTTTGCTGATGATCTTAGCTGCAATATCGCAGGAAAGGGCAGCAACCTGAGATTTCAAATCATCAAGAGCATCCTTGCGTTCTCTTTCAATCTGTTTGGCTGCGTTGTCTTTTTCCTTTTCAATCGCATCATGGGCTTCTTTAATCTGGGCATCTGCCTGGACCTTGGCTTCCTTCACTGCCTTGTCGACAATTTCCTGGGCCTTGGCCTGTGCGTCGCGGAGCTGCGCTTCATAGGATTCTTTCAGCTTTTCAGCGTCTGCCTTGGATGCGGCAGCAGAATCCAGGTCATTCTTAATGCGGTTCTTACGTTCATCGAGAACTTTCAGTACCGGCTTGTAGCAGAAGTGACCGAGAATTGCACACAGAATAACGAAGTTGATGATCTGAATCAGCAGTGTACCATTTAATTCTACCAATTCGATCCCTCCTTAAGGTAATATTATTGGCTAATATTATTTAAGGAATGGGTTAGCGAATACGAGAACCAGTGCGATAACGATAGCAATAATCGGGATAGATTCGATAAGGCCGATAGCAACGAGCATGTTGGTGAACAGCTTGCCTGCCATTTCCGGCTGACGGGTCATGCCTTCGAGAGCATGGGAAGCAGCTTTGGTATCGGAGAATGCTGCTGCAATGGAAGCAAGGCCAGCAATGAATGCTGCTGCGATAAGGGAATACTGTGCGACGATTGTCTGATCCATAATAATAATTCCTCCTGAGAATCAATTAAAATTTTGCCGGATGCGGACGGTGCCGATTTTGACCAGCCGTTTGGACGGGCGGTGCCGTGCCGTTTAATAAAGAGCGGCGCTCTGCTCCACCGGAATCAAAGACTTTCCTTCATGTACACGGAAGCAAGGGTGGTGAAAATGTATGCCTGGACCGCACCGACAAACAAGCTGAAGGCAATCCAGATCATAGGTACGAACCACGGGCAGAGGAAATACAGAATTTCCAGCAGGATTTCACCGGCCAGGATATTGCCGAATAGACGCATAGCCAGCGTAACCGGCCTTGCAATCTCTTCGATCAGGTTCATCAGAACGAATACCGGGAACGGTTCAAAGAAGTGCTTCAGCCAATGTCCTACACCCTTATTCTTGATGAAATAGAAGTGAAGGAGCAGGGAGCTGGCGATAGCCAGGCCCAGCGTGGTATTCACATCATTGGTTGGAGATGCTGTCAGGTGTTCTGTAGGCAGAAGGCCGATCTGGTTCGCAGTAAAGATGAACAGGAAAAATGTCAGAAGAATATTGACGATCTGACGGTATTTCGGTCCCAGGTTGCTGCTGAACTGGTTGCACAGACCTTCGATGAGCCATTCAATCATGTTCTGCCAGCCGCCGGGAATCAGTTTCCTGCCCCTGGTAGCAGCAAAGACACAGATGAAAACGATAAGGGCTGTAAGCCATGTAGTGAAAATCGTGTCCATGTTGACAGACATGCCGAAGAGCTGCTCTACAACGTGTGTACCTGTGTGCAGATGCATAATCTCACCCCCTCTCTCTTACAAGGATGTCAAGAAAAGATTCTATTCCTTAATTAAACCGACCATGCGCTCCACAAGGCTCGCAATGGGCAGTGTAAGTAAGCCACCTAAAAAGGCAAGTATATCCAGCGGGCTGAAAATAACCGCAAGGGCAGCGAGTATTTCCAGAATGAACCGCATGGTAGTGAAGATAAATAGATGCTGTCCGATAAATTCCGGCTCCCTTTCAGCTTTGACCCACTGGTTAAACTTGACCAGAAGAAATTTATAGAAAAGTATATGAAAAAGGCTCCCCAAAGCCCAGGCAAGGCCATAGGTCCATCCTTTCCACACGAAGAGGATCACTGTCCCCAGTACACAAAAAACCAGCAGATATTTTGTAATACGAACTGCATAATTTGGAAATGTAAGATCAAATTTCATGCTATTTCTTTCCCAAAATCTGTTTGATTACAGAATACATACCGGAAGCGGCACCAATGATGGAAAACGCAATGACACCAAGAGGAGAAGTACCAAAGAATTCATCGCACTTCACGCCCAGCCAGATGCCGATGCCTATGGAAACGAGGATGGTAAGACCTGCCCCTGATGCCACCGCGATACTATGCAGCGGATTAAAATCATCGGCCGGCGCTTTCTTCCTGTCCTTCCCCTTTTCCATGTCCCCTCTCCATCATTTGCATTTACAAAAATGGGCACGTTAAATACAAAATTGCATTTATACTGCTACAGTATACCATAACGATTGTCACTTGGCTATAAATTTAGACGGTTTTTTGTCACTAATTCCTTCAATCCACAAAAGGGCATCCACGATGCGTTCGGCGGACTTGCCATCGCCATAGGGGTTCACCGCTTCTGCCATGGACTTGTATTCTTTCTCATCGGTGAGGAGCTTGTACGCCGTTTCAAAGACTTTTTCCTCATCGGTACCTACAAGGCGGACCGTACCGGCGTCCACCGCTTCCGGCCGCTCCGTGGTATCCCGGAGCACCAGCACCGGCTTGCCGAGGCTCGGCGCTTCTTCCTGGATTCCGCCGGAATCGGTGAGGACGATGGCGCTTCGGGCCATGAGGTTCGTGAACGGTTCATATTCCATAGGTTCCACGAGGTGGATTCCCGGCACCCCTTCCAGTTCTTCCGAAACCGCTTCCCGGACGAGAGGATTCCGGTGCACCGGAAATACCACTTCCGTATCCGGCACCGCTTCCACCAGCCGGCGGAGAGCCCGGTACACGTGGTGCATGGGGTCCCCCAGGTTTTCACGGCGATGGGTGGTAACGAGGATAACCCGCTTATGTTCCTCAATGGATTCGATTTCCGGATCCTCAAAATGGTAGTCCTTCTTCACCGTATGGAGAAGGGCATCGATGACCGTATTGCCTACGACGAAAATGGAGCTGTCCTTCTTGTTTTCCCGAAGGAGGTTCTGCCGCGCCGTTTCCGTGGGGGCGAAGTTCACATTGGCCAGGACCCCTGTGAGCTGGCGGTTCGCTTCTTCCGGAAAGGGGGAAAGGAGATTTCCCGTCCGGAGTCCCGCTTCCACGTGGCCCACTTTGATCTGCTGGTAAAAAGCAGCCAGGGCTGCGGTAAAGGTGGTGGTGGTATCGCCATGGACCAGTACGTAGTCCGGCTTTTCCCGCTTCAGCACCTCTTCCAGGCCCCGGAGCACCCAGGCGGTGATATCGTAGAGGGTCTGTCCGCTCTTCATGATATCCAGGTCATAGTCCACGGGAAGCTTGAAAAGGTCCACCACCTGGTCCAGCATTTCCCGATGCTGGGCAGTGAGGCACACCTTTGTCTCGATTTCCTTGTGCTTCAGCAGTTCCTTCACCACCGGCGCCATCTTGATGGCCTCCGGCCGGGTACCAAAAATCGTCATTACTTTCATGATGTATTCCTCTCTTACTATATAGATATTGGGAATGAGTGGTTAAAAGATCAGTGAAAAGAGAAAAGTTAGGAGTTAGGAGTTAGGAGTGGCGGTGTGCCGCATCAAAATTATAGAGCGGCACAGATATATATATCCAGCGGCGAAGCCGCAATCATATAAATCCGCGGCGCTTTCATATTTTGATGCGCCGCACCTGCACTCCTCACTCCTCACTCCTCCCTCCTAACTTTCTCCGCATCCATGTCTCACACTTTTAGTCTCATTTCTTCTCTTTCCCATCCTTATCCTTCTGGTGTTCCATCTGGTAGGGGGAAGGAACGATTTCCTTCATGACTCCCAGCTTTCTTGCCCAAAGGATGAAAAGGATGAGCGCTGCCGCCACGATGATAATACCCACCAGAGTCCTCAGATGGATGACTACGAGGGCCACGCAGGAGAAAAAGGCGGTGAGTGCGTACATGATGAGCACCACCTGCTTCTGGGTCAGCCCCTTGGCCAGGAGCCGATGGTGGAGATGGTTCTTATCCGGCGAAAAAATAGGCACCCCGCTGGACTTCCTGCGGATAATGGCAAGGAACGTATCCGTAATGGGCACAGCCAGCGCCACCAGGGGCACAATGAGTACGGCCGCAGCGGCGGTCTTCATGGACCCCATCACCGATACGGAAGCGATGATATAGCCAAGGAACATGGACCCCGTATCGCCCATGAAAATCTTGGCAGGATTGAAATTATACTGGAGAAATGCCAGACAGGCACCGGTCATGGCCACCATGGCCGCTGCCGCTGTCCACTGGCCCATCTGGAAAGCCAAAAGGGCAATGGCGATGGAAGCAATGGTCGCAATGCCTGCCGCCAGGCCATCCAGGCCATCGATGAGGTTCACCGTATTAATGAAACCGATGATCCAGAAAATGGTGAGGGGCAGGGAAATGATTTCCGGAAGATAGACAATGCCCAGCCGGGGAATGTGAATCCAGTCAATGTTGATGTTGAAAATCACCACCGGAATGGCCGCTGCAATGATCTGGCCCAGGAGCTTCACCTTCGGTGGAAGGGAAACCACATCATCCGCAATCCCTACAATAATAAGGAACGTGGCTCCCGCCATGATGCCCACCATGTCATAGGTAAAACCGATGGTAGCAATGACAGATACCATGAACCCCGCATAAATGGCAAGTCCTCCCAGCCGGGGAATGAGTCCATGATGGACCTTCCGTGCATCCGGTTTATCCACGGCACCGATGCGGATGGCCAGGTTCTTCACCACCGGTGTCAGTACGAATGTAACCACCAGGGCAGTGAGAAACGTGAACGCGTAGGCGAACAACGTAACACCTCCTAAAAAAGACAACACTTTTAAGCTATTTTATCACATCAGGCAATGAGGGAAAAGTAGAGAGGTATGGTTGGCATGTATATGCAGTAGACCAATCTGCCCCAACTTCTGGGGCTATTCATCAGTTAGGAGTTAGGAGTTAGGAATTAGGAGTGGTAGTGCGGCGCATCAAAATATCAGAGCGCCGCAATTATATATACCTGCTCTTCGGCAAAGCCGCCGAACTACGGGGTACCCAGAGATCCGACATGATCCGCGGCTCTACTGCCATCGATAGCATCTATTGCTGAAGGCCGCGTCATATAAGGAAGGCCCCTCCTTTCATGCGAAGCGCCGCAGGCTGACCAGCTTTCCTAGTCGCTAACAGCTAGAAGCTAAAAGCCCCGCCTCAGGTGGCTCTATCCATCAGCACCGTATCCGCCATCACCCATTTTATGCTATGATGGAATTGATATGACACATCGCACAAGGAGGAAACCGATTTGAGTAAACCAATCGCTGCCGTTACCGCCGATACACTGCTGGCGGATATGAAACCCATCAACCAGAAAATGGCGGACTACGCCCCCCGTCCGCTTCTCAATGCCCTGGGCCGGGCCGGGATCCTGCCCATAGTCATCGCCTACGATGACTACGCAGACCCCGAAGAATTTGTGGACACCTTCGACGCCCTGGTCCTCCCCGGCGGACCGAACCCTTCTCCCCGGTTCTATGGGGAAGAACCGTTGTGGTGCATCGGACCTACCTATGAAAAGAGGGACATTTTTGAAATCGCCCTCATACAGACCTGCCTGAAACGGGGCAAGCCCATTCTCGGCATCTGCCGGGGCATGCAGATCCTGAACGCAGCCCTGGGTGGCACCCTGTGGCAGGACATGTCCGCCCAGAACCCGAAGGCCTTCATCCAGCACATGCAGAAAGCGCCGGGCAATATCGCCACCCACTATGTGGACATAGAAAAAGAGAGCCGCCTCCACAGTATCCTGGGAGATGGACTCTATGTGAATTCCCGGCACCGGGAGGGCATCAAGAAACTGGCCCCCTCCCTCACCGCCGCCGCCCATTCCCGGGACGGCGTTATCGAAGCGGTAGAAAGCAGGGACAATGACCTCGTCGCCGCCGTCCAGTGGCACCCGGAAAACATGGACCCCGCCCTCATGGACCCCCTGTTCCACGCCTTTGCAGACAGGATTATACGGTATAAATGAATGAGGAATTAGGAGTGAGGAGTGAGGAGTGAGGAGTGGTTGTGCGGCGCATCAAATGATATAGCGCCGTGGATTATATATGCCTATTTCGCGGCAAAGCCGCATCCATCCTGCGCCTTTGGCGCGCCCCTTCTCTAAGGGGCTGCATGACAGGGAAAGAGTTGAGGTCTAGCAGCTTCACCGCAGTCAGTCTTCATAAGGCGTCTCTCTATAATTAGTGCGCCGCCTCCATCCCCTCAGCCACTTCAGTCACCTCAGTCACCTCAGTCACCTCAGTCACTTTAGCCACCTTTCCATTCCCATCAATCCATCCTGCGCCTTTGGCGCGCCCCTTCTCCAAGGGGCTGCATGACAGGGAAAGAGTTGAGAGTTGAGGTCTAGCAGCTTCACCGCAGTCAGTCTTCATAAGGCGTCTCTCTATAATTAGTGCGCCGCCTCCATCCCCTCAGCCACTTCAGTCACCTCAGTCACTTTAGCCACCTTTCCATTCCCATCAATCCATCCTCCGCCTTTGGCGCGCCCCTTCTCTAAGGGGCTGCATGACAGGGAAAGAGTTGAGAGTTGTGGTCTAGCAGCTTCACCGCAGTCAGTCTTCATAAGGCGTCTCTCTATAATTAGTGCGCCGCCTCCATCCCCTCAGTCACCTCAGTCACCTCAGTCACTTTAGCCACCTTTCCATTCCCGTCAATCCATCCTGCGCCTTTGGCGCGCCCCTTCTCCAAGGGGCTGCATGCTTATGGGAATATAAAATTGGCGGCGCTTTCCAATTTGTGCGCCGCCACCTTCACTCCTCACTTCTCCCTCCTCACTCCTAACTAAAAGTAATACCGTCATAAGGGATCATGGACCGTTTATCCTTCATCCCACAAGAAAAAGCGGCCTTCCGGCCGCTTTTTCTGTGAGAGTGTAAAACAAAAGGAGATAAAGGAGTGTTTCCTGCCCATTGGCAGGAATCTGTTGTGAAGGCAGTGTCTGTGTCACTGTCTTCAACTGTATTATACCATAATTTTTATATTTTGAAAATATCTCTCAATTAGAAAGGAGTAAGAAAAAAACGCCATCTTCCGATGACATTTTTATTTTATGCCATGTCAATATTCTTCATGATGCGGCGGAGCACGCCTTTGAAGACCTGCATATCGTTTTCAGAAATTCCTTCATAGAACGATTCGTCCAGGTCCCGGGAAGCTTCCTGGCTGGCCTGTTCTACCTGTTTTGCCTTGTCCGTCAGGAAGAGACGGTATTTGCGGGCATCATCGGGTACCCGTTCCTTGCGGATCAGGCCTTTTTCGATCATAGATTTCACCATCACCGTGATGGTGGGGTTTGTGAGGTGCAGATGTTCTTCCAGTGTCTTCTGGGTGACCACGTCTTTCTTATGGGTGGACAGATAAGCAATGATCAGGGACTGCCGGGCAGTGAGGCCAAATTTCTTCATAATGCCGGACTGCTTGAGCAGCATTTTCTTGTGGGCCTGCCCCAGGTTGTAAGTCAGTCCCAGCTTGTCGCTTTCTTTCAAATCCTCCGGTTTTAAGTGGATTTGTCTCTTCATGATTCTCACCTTGCTATGCGCGAATAAAACTAAAAGATTCCATTCCTTTTCGAGGAGTAAGAGATTCCGGTCGATTGTTACAGGCAGGCCTCTCACCACCTGCCGGGAAGGAGCTTTTGCTTTCCGTTAACAAAAGGATGTTTCCCCCATTGACCCCTTGCGCTTTCATCTCTTAAACCTTACCAAGCTATAAAGCCTAAATATATATTTCTTTTATTATACTACAAGTATCAGGAGATTCGCAAAACAAACCTTGTAAAAATTTCAGGTTCTTCACTTTCTCACTGCCGCCCCAGGACGGCTCACGGCGCTGCTTCCTGCGGTACCGGAAACCTGGAAATCTTCCGGTTCCCCTTTGTCTTCCGTAATTTCCCACTTGTCATCCCCCGTGATTTCACCGCGGTAGTGATGCTCACCCATGGTGATAAGGAAATAAATATGGCCCATGCTTTCCCGGCGTACCACGGAGAAAGCATCGTTATCCACGTGGCAGCTGCCCTTCCAGACGACTCCCATATTCTGGCGGATGGTCAGCGTCATCACATGGTTCTCCGATTTCATTTCAAATTCCGTGAGTCGGCCGAAGCCATCATTGAAATAGAGGGACGACTGGGATTCATGGTTCATCCCGTCCGTGGAAAAAGCAGAGGAATAGACAGTGGTATAGTGGACGCTGCTGTTTTCCTCATTCGGTAAATCATCGGAAGTCCCACTCACAGCTCCGGCCGCTGCCGGCAGCAGGCAGAGCGTCAGGGCGATGGCTCCCATGAAGCGGCAATTCATAGATATAACCCCCTGTTTTATATATGAATCCATTGATACATATGTATTATAATTCAAATTCCTGCAGAAATAAAGGACAGGAAAAGCCCCTGCTGCCGGCCTCTCCTGCCCTGTCATGTCTTTCTGTTTACGCTTTTTCTATAGTATGGTATAAACAATTTCTATAGGGAAAATCAGAAAGTGAGCCGCATCTGGTACCATACCACATCGCCATGGGTGGATTCCGATACCCCCTCATTCACAAAGCCAAACTTCGCATAATAATGAACCAGCCGGTCCTTGCAGGTAAGGACAATGCCCTTCTTCCCCTCTTTCTTCGCCTGGGCCTTGAAGGCTTCGATGAGCCGGCCGGCGCATCCTTCCCGGCGGCAGGAGGGAATCGTATTCAGCCCGAAAATCATCTGCCATGCACCGTCTTCTTTATGGAGGGAGGCCTTCTCGTACATTTCATCGGTCAGGTCTTTCTCATCGGTGGTCATGCCGTCGATGAAGCCTACCAGCTTGCCATCTCTGTACAGAAGAAGGAAATGGTTCGGGTACACCGAGAGACGCTCCCGGATTTCTTCCGCCGTAGCCGCTTCTGCCTTGGGAAAGCACTCCGCCTCCACCGCTGCCAGTGCTTTGGCATCGTCTAAAGTGCCCTGTCTGATTGTATATTCCATAGTCTGCCTCCTGTTTGCTGTCATTTTGCTGTAACGTATACCACGTATTATAGCATAAGAGGTCGGCATACTGGCGGATAGAACCATTTGCATGGCCAGCGATAAAAGAGAAAGAGTTGAGAGTTGAGTGAAGAATTGAGGTCCAGCGGCTTCGCCGCAGAAGTTGACCCTCCCTTGCTTGCAAGGGAGGGGGGACCGCGTTAGCGGTGCGCAGCGAACTGCATTCGTAAGGAGCCGCAGGCGACTGAGAATGCAGTGAGTCGCTTTCCCTTTGGGTGGGTGGGTTGCCGCACAGCGGCTAGAATTGGACTCTATTCTTTTAAGCCAAACAGCGACGGCCAAAGGCAGGGGGATGGATCCGCCTCGAAGAGGCGGAATCTGCAAAGCAGAGGATTCGTACAACACCCGCCAATCCATCCTGCGCCTTCGGCGCGCCCCTTCTCCAAGGGGCTGCATGTTTGGGGATAGAGTCACATTGAGCGGTGAAGTGCCGGGACGGAGCTTCCGTTAATTACCATAAGACAGCGCTTTATAATTTGTGCGCTGCCACAGTCACTTCTCACTCCTGACTCCTGATTTTTCAGCCATTTTAGCCACTTCAGCCACTTCCCTTCAATCCATCCTGCGGCTTTGCCGCGGCCCTTCTCCAAGGGGCTGCATGCTTACGGAGTGTGGAGACATCAGACGTCGGACGGTCAGATATCAGACAAAATCAGCGGCAGAGCCGCAGTCAGGCCTCATAAGGCGGCGCTATTTGATTTGTGCGCTGCCACATTCACTCCTCACTTCTCACTCCTCACTCCTCACTTTTTCACTTTCCTGAAGTCAATGGACTCCACCTTCGGTTCCATGAGGAGGTGGAAGCCCGCTATATTTCCTGCATCGTCAGCGTAGAAGGTGAGGGGTATGGTGTAGAGGTCCGTATCTTCCTTCACCCCATCCACCTTGAACGTATCGTAGTAGAGGTGGGTCATGGGAAGACCCTTTACGGCCCGTTCGTCCAGGTAAAAGCTGCCATCCTTCCAGGTGACATGGAAACGGCCGTAGCCGGGGTTTTCATAGTTTCCTTCGTAGGCAGAAGGTTCATGGGACAGGAGGCCCTTCGCATGGCTCTCCGGGAGGCAGTGAAATTCCAGGTGGTGGTACATATCCTCCGGCGCATGGTCCCTGCCGGGCTCCGTGTACAGGCCATACCAGTCTTCCTCTTTCCTTCCCAGGAAGGCATCCAGGAGGAATCCCTGCACCGCAAAAATGAGTGGATTGTCCGGGGCATGAAGATTCTGCAGGTACACGGCGCCGGCAGACAGGGAGGGGATGTAGAACTGGAAAGCGCTGTACCCTTCGATTTTTCCTGTATGCTGCTGGACAATGGCACCATAGTACTCCATGATCCGCCATCCGAATCCATAGCCCAGGCTCCTTCCCCCTTTCACGTGAGGATAATCCATGAGCATCTGGGGGGTATGCATTTCCAGAAAATCCGTGGGGGAAAGGAGGTACTCATCCCCCACCCTTCCGCCATTCATGTGGAAGGTGAGCCATTTCACCATGTCCTCCGCACTGCTCATGACGGAGCCGCAGGGGCCGGCCTGGTCGATGTTCCAACGGGGAATCTCATGAAGCCCATGATCCCAGCGGAAGGGCATGGCGCAATTATCCTGTCTTGCGGCATCATCCATGAGGCAGAAGCTCCGGTCCATATGAAGGGGACGAAAGATTTCCTCTTCCACCAGGGTCTCCCACTTCTTTCCCGTCACCGCCTCCAGGATACCGCCGATGGCGGCGTACATGACATTGCTGTACTGGGCCTCTGTGCGGAAAGGACGGTTCGGCTTGAGGTACTCCAGCCGGGAAAGATACTGCACCCGGGAAATGGAATTATCCGGCCAGGCCCCATCGTGGCCGCCGACGCCGGTGCGGTGGCACATCATGTCCCGAAGGGTTACCTGGGACGCTGCCTTTTCATCCCACAGGGCAAAGCCCGGGATATATTCCGCCACCGGCCGGTCTATATCCAGCAATCCTTTCTCCGCCAGTTTCATGACCACAAAGGAGGTCATGGACTTGGAGCAGGAGCCGATACCGCTGATGGTATCTACGGTAAAAGGGTCCCCTTTACTATTCCGCACCCCAAAGGCCATGGTTTTTACCTGTCCCTTGTCCACGATGCCCATGGCCATGCCGGGGATGGAATAGTAGGCCATCATCTTCTCGATGAGATGGCGGAGATCTTCGTATTGGATAGATGTCATGTATGCCTCCCGGATTAGAATTGAGAATTGAGTGAAGAGAGTTGAGGCCTCGCGGCTTCGCCGCCAAAGCATCCCAACCCTCCCTCTTTAGAGGGAGGGGGGACCGCTTGCGGTGGGTGGGTGCCGATGGTATGGAGAGGATCCGGTTAGACCGACATCAGGGAACCCCCTCCGTCGCCTTCGGCGCCACCTCCCCCATAGATGGGGGAGGTCATCGAAAATAGCGGCTGCGCCGCAGGCTGGACATCTTTCCTGGTGGCCAGCCGCCAGCAAATAAAAGCCTCCGCTTGTTCGTATTCTGCTTAACCACACGTTACCCGGCCCACAGGGCCTATAGAGCTCAAAGCTAAAGGCTAAAAGCTCACAGCCCTCCCCCATTTGCACGCCACTTTGCCACACACGACTTTCCTACCCTAAGTCTGCAATCCGATGCGGCGGGATGAAGGGCTTCCCTATCATGGGGACTGCGGCGATGAGATCCTTTGTATAGGGATCCGCCGGATGGGTGAGGATGTCGTCGGATGTGCCGATTTCTACGATTTTTCCCTTTTCCATCACCGCCGTGCGGTCAGAAATGTAGCGCACCACCGCCAGGTTATGGGATATGAAAAGGTACGTGAGCTGCAGCTGGTCCCGAAGGTCCATAAGGAGGTTCAGCACCTGGGCCTGTACGGACACGTCCAGGGCCGATGTAGGTTCATCGAGAATCAGGACTTCCGGCCTCGTCATGAGGGCCCGGGCAATGGAAATGCGCTGCCGCTGGCCGCCGGAAAATTCGTGGGGATACCGGTCCATGGCGCTCTTCCGAAGGCCCACCAGTTCCAGCAGTTCTGCCGCCCGCTGGCGGCGGTGGGTTTCGGAAAACTCCCCCATCACCCGGGCGGGCTCCATGAGGATGTCCCCGATTTTCATGCGGGGAGACAGGGAGGAATAGGGATCCTGGAAGACGATCTGTATTTTCTTCCGGATTTCCCGGACCTCCTTTTCCTTTGCATGGGAAATATCCCGGCCGTAGAGAAGAATTTCCCCGCTCGTAGGTTCCGCCAGGTGGATGATGAGGCTGGCCAGGGTGGACTTCCCGCAGCCCGACTCCCCCACGATGCCCAGGGATTCCCCTTTGGAAAGGGTAAGACTCACGCCGTCCAGGGCACGGATTTCTTTTGCCTTCCCCCAGAAACTCCGGGTGTGGAAGACCTTTGTCACATTTCGAATTTCCAAGAGTTCCATGTTATCCCTCCTCCGGATGGCAGCAGTACACACAGTGATGATTCCCCTTTTCCAGACAGGGAGGCAGCCCTTCCCGGCAGTCCGCAGCGGCCCGGCTGCAGCGGGGAGCAAACCGGCATCCTCTCATTTTTTCTGACGGGTCCGGCACCATGCCGGGAATGGCGGAGAGCCTCTCATGGACACCCTCCCCCGTGAATTTCGGCAGGGCCCCGATGAGGGCCTTCGTGTAGGGATGGAGAGGGTGAGACAGTACATCCTTTGCCTCCCCGGACTCCACGATGTGGCCGGAATACATGACCGCAATGTGGTCGCAGATTTCCGAAATCACGCCGAGGTCATGGGAAATAAAGAGCACCGCCGTTCCCAGGTCCCGGCAGGCCTCTTTGATGAGGTACAGAATCTGAGCCTGCACCGTCACATCCAGGGCCGTGGTGGGTTCGTCGGCAATGAGGAGCTTCGGCTTGCAGGACAGGGCGATGGCGATCATCACCCGCTGCCGCATGCCGCCGGATAATTCATAGGGATAGGAATGGAGCACATCTTCCGCATTGCGGATATGCACTTCCTCCAGCAGGGACAATGCCTTTTTTGCGGCTGCCTCCTTCCCCAGTTTTTCGTGGGTCCGGATGACATCGATCATCTGGGTGCCGATGGTGAAAACCGGATTCAGGCAGGTCATGGGTTCCTGGAAAATCATGGATACGTCCCGGCCCCGTACTTCTTCCATACTCTTTTCACTGATTCCTAAAAGCTGGCGGCCCATGAGGCAGATGGAGCCTCCCAGTTCCGCCCTGCCGCCACCGGGAAGGAGCCGGGTCACTGCGAAGGCGGTCATGGATTTCCCACTCCCCGATTCGCCTACAAGGCCCAGGATTTTCCCCTCCTCCACCGTGAGATTCACATCGTGGAGGATGGGCACCAGTCCCTTTTTCGATGGCAGGGACAGGGAAAGATGTTCGATTTTCAATACGTCAGCCATGGTCTCACTCTCCACTTCTGGGGTCCAGAATATCCCGAAGGCCGTCACCCAAAAGGTTGAACCCCATAACGGTGACGAGGATGAAAATACCGGGGAATGCCGCATACCACCACTGGTCAATGGCATAGACCCGGGCGGTGGAAATCATGGCACCCCACTCCGGCATAGGAGGCTGGGCACCGAGGCCGATGAAGCTCATGGAGGAAGCGATGAGGATGGCATCACCGATACCGAGAGTCATCTGCACCATGAGGGGAGACAGGCAGTTCGGCAGGATGTGGTGCACCACGATCCAGAAGGGCGAGGCGCCGAATGTTTTCGCCGCCTTCACATAGGGCTCCTCCTTCAGGGACAGCACCTGCCCCCGCATGAGACGCACATAGAGAGGTATCCGGACGATGCACACCGCCAGCATGGTATTGAACAGGCCCACCCCCAGGGCCGCCGTAAGAGCCAGGGCCAGCACCATGGACGGGAAGGACAGCACCATGTCCGTCACCGCCATGATGGCCCGGTCCACCCGGCCGCCGCAGTATCCGGAGACGCTGCCGATGGCCACACCGATAACCGCCGCGATGATAACGATGGAAAGGCCCACGGCTATGGAAATCCGGGCGCCGTAAAGGATGCGGCTGAATATATCCCGCCCCATTTCATCGGTACCGAAGAGGTGGTGCAGCGACGGTGCTGCCAGCCGGCCGGACACGTTCATGAGATTCGGGTCCCAGGGACTGATGAGGGGCGCCAGGAGCCCCAGGAGGATAATGACCGCCACGATCACCATACCCGCCAGGGTGAGCTTGTTTTTGAGGAGAATATCCAGAGATTTCTTCAGGAACGTTTCCCGTTCCTCCCGGAGTCCTCCTTCCTTCACTTCCGTCATTTTCCATCACCTCCACTGATCTGGGGGTTCAGGATGTTGTAAATCACATCGACCACCATATTGATCACCACGTATCCCACGGACACCACCAAAGTGAACCCCATGATGGCGGGGAAATCAAGGTACGCAATGGAGTCCATCACATATTTCCCCATTCCCGGCCATCCGAATATGGTCTCCGTAATCACCGCGCCCCCAAGGAGCTCGCCGATGGTAAGACCCGTAATGGTGACCGTAGGTATAAGGGCATTCTTCAGGGCATAGCGGTAAATGATGCGGTGCTTCGGGATGCCGCAGGCCCGGGCCGTACGGATATAGTCCTGTTCCAGCACATCCACCATGCCGCTCCGCACCTGCCGGGCAATGATAGCCAGCTGGGCGTAGGCCAGGCACAGCGCCGGCAGCAGGAGATGGTGGATGGCGGAAATGACTACATCCATATTTCCTGCAATGAGACCGTCAATGACATAGAGCCCCGTCACCGGCGGCGGAGGAGTAATGAAGGGATCCAGCCTGCCGGAAGCCGGGAAAATGGGGATGACCTTGTAAAACAGGATGAGGCACACCACGCCGGACCAGAAGAGGGGGATAGATACACCCACCATGGAAATGACCCGGCAGATGTGGTCCACCCAGCTGTCCCGGTGCACCGCGGAAAGGACGCCAAGGAATATGCCAAAAGCCACGGCAATCACCATGGCCGCCAGGGTCAGCTCCAGGGTAGCCGGGAAATACCGGGCCAGCTCCCCGGACACCGGCATCTGGGTACGGATGGAGACCCCCATGTTCCCATGGAAAAGGCCCTCCATATAAATGGCATACTGTGTAAGGATAGGCTTATCCAGACCCAGGGACTGGCGGGCAGCCTCCAGGGTCTCCGGAGACGCATGGGGCCCCACCAGCATCCGGGCCGGGTCCCCGGGAATCACATGGGAAATGCAGAATGTCACAATGGAAACGCCGATAAAGACAAGGATGAGATGAAGGATTCTTTGGATTACAAAACGCCATGAAATCATAAAGCCCTCCCTGGGAACACACCCCTGAAAACAGATTGAGATCGAGGTCGAGGTCGAGATCGAGATTGAGGGAAACCGGGCAAAGGCTCCGGTTGTCCAGATACAGATCCAGGCCTTTAGCGACTCCGCCGCATGATTGCGCCAATCCATCCGGATGGCTCTGCAAGCATAACGCGTGCCCCCTTGGAGAAGGGGGCAGCCCGAAGGGCAGGGGATGGATTCGCCTCGTAGAGGCGAGACCTGCACAGCAGGGGATTTCAGGAAATGCAGATTTGGGAATGGAGTGAAGAGAAATGAGGTCCAGCGGCTTCGCCGCATATCCCATCAATCCATCCTGCGCCTTTGGCGCGCCCCTTCTCCAAGGGGCTGCCTGCCCAGGATTACCTGAGAGCCAGCAACTAACAGCCAGCAGCCCCGCCCGGTTGACTCCAACCGTCCCTTTACTCTTTCGTCAGATGTTCGAAGTCAAACATGCTGTCCAGCATGGGGTTGTAGGCGAAGCCTTTGATATTGGCTCTCATAGGAGTAAGCACCTTGGTCTGGAAGAGGAAGAGGTACGGCGCATCGTCGAAAGCGATCTTCTGGACCTTCTTGTAGATTTCCGTGCGGCCATCCTTGTCGGTCATCACTTCCGCCTGCCGGAGGAGGCTGTCCGCCTCGTCATTCTTATAGAAGGACCGGTTCCCCGGGAGTCCCCAGTAGGAAGAGTCCATCCAGTAGGACAGGAAGAACTGGGGATCACTGTAGTCCGGGCTCCAGGTGCCCAGGGCCATCTGGAAGTCCCCCTTGTCCGCCCGCTGCCGGAACGTAGCCCAGGCTACCTTTTCCAGGTTCACCTTGATGCCCAGCTGCTGCAGGTTATTCTGGATGATCAGGGCCTCTGCCTCATCGAAGGCGGCGTGGCCGGAATAGAGGAGGTTGATTTCCGTCACATTTTCTCCGGAGGCAGCCAGGAGTTCCTTCGCCTTATCCGGATTGTAGGTGTATCCAGGAAGGGACTCATCCTTGCCCCACATGCCTTTCGGCAGGGCATTCGTGAGCTGTTCACCCCGGCCTTTCACGGCGCCGTCGATGATGGCATTGTAGTCGATGGCATAGGACAGGGCCTGCCGGAATTTCTTATTGCTGGTGGGGAGCTTCTGGTTATTCAAGTAGACAATGGAGCAGAGGAGGGACGGGTCTTCATAGATGTGGATGGCCTTATTGTCTTTCAGCTGGTCAATCTGGTCCATGGGAATACCTTCGGCAATGTCGATATCCCCCTTCTCCAGCTGCAGCCGCTGGGCGGAGGGATCCTTGATACTGTTGAAAATGACATGCTTGATGGACGGCGCTTTGCCGGCATAATTTTTCTGCAGGTCCAGCTTAATGGACTGGGAGGGTGTGTAGGATGTGATTTCATAGGCGCCGGACCCCATGGTGTGGGTGGCCAGGTAGGAGGAACCCATATCGTTGTCCTTGGCCTGGTCCATGACCTTCGGATTCACGATGGAGGAGCCATTCACCGCCAGGGTGTAAAGGAATGGCGCAAAGGGCTTGGACAGCTTGAATACCACCGTCTTGTCATCAGGGGTCTCTATGGAATCCACCACCTTGAAATAGTCGGAAGGCCCTTTCTTCATCTGTTTTACCCGGTCAATAGAGAATTTCACCGCCTTCGCATCCACCGGGGACCCATCGGCAAACTTATGGCCATCTTCGAGAGTAAATGTCCAAGTCAAGCCATCGTCGCTGACGGTCCAGGACTTGGCCAGGGACGGTTCCACATCGGTGGAGGCCTTGCCGTTTTCTACTTTGTACTTCACCAGCCGTTCATAGGCGGGATAGGTGATCTGCCAGCCCTTGTTATCCATGGTGACTGCAGGGTCCAGGGTTTCCGGATCCACCGGCATCCCCACTACGATGGTATCCTTCGGCACAGAACCGCCGCCGGAAGCACTTCCGGATGAACTTCCGCCGCATCCCGCAAAACCGATGGCAGCCAGTCCAACCATGGAACCAAGAATCATAGCCTTCAGAAGTTTTTTCATAGTCTTTACCCCCTTACCAAAAGGAGCCGCACTCCATCTCGGAATGCGGCTCCATCGCCTTTAGAGACCACAAAGCCCTTCTCCTTCTTACCGGCGCCGGCCGATAAAAAGGGCTTCTTTGTCTCTTTATGAAATATGTATACAGTATACGGCGAAATGAAAAAAATGTAAATAGTGAATCGGAGCGGAGGATAGCAGGTGGCTGGAAATGGTGAGAAGTGAGGAGTGAGGAGTGAGGAGTGGTGGTGCGGCGCATCAATTCATATAGCGCCGCGAAGTATATATGCCTATTTAGCGGCTCCGCCGCATCCATCCTGCGGCTTTGCCGCGGCCCTTCTCCAAGGGCCTGCATGCTAATGGGTAGTGGAGACTTCAGACGTCAGACAGGGCCAGCAGCGAAGCTGCTATCAGGCGTTGTAAGGCGGCGCTATATAATTTGTGCGCCGCCACCTTCACTCCTCACTCCTCACTCCTAACTCCTAACTCCTAACTCCTAACTTCTCCCTCCTCACTTACCCCAATATATCCCCCAGGTACCGTTCCCCGTTCTGCCAGAAAATCTTTTCCACTTCTTCCTCGTGGAAGCCGCTCTTCAGAAGGGCATGGGCGAGGCGGTCCGTTTCGGAGGCGTCTTTCAGTTCCAGTTTCGGTTCGATACCGTCGAAGTCACTACCCAGGGCCAGGGTCTCTATGCCGGCGAGGTTCAGGATATGCCGGGCGTGGCGGACGATGTTTTCCAGCTTCGTCACTTCCGAGGTGCCGGTGAAGTGGTTCGCAAAATTCAGTCCTATGAGGCCCCCTTTCTCCCCGAAGAGGCGGATCAGGTGATCCGGCAGGTTCCGCTGGTGGGCCGTCACCGCCCGGGCATCGGAGTGGGACGCCATGGGCGGCCTCCGGCAGCGCAGGAGAATTTCTCTCGTTCCCTCATCATTCAGGTGGCTCGTGTCCACCACCATGTGGAGGGATTCCATGGCCTCTATGATTTCCCAGCCCCTATCAGTGATGCCTTTATCTTTTCCTTCCATGCCATTGGGCCAGCCGATTTCATTGGGATAATTCCAGGTGAGTGTCATAAGGCGGACTCCGTCTTTATAGACCTGCCGGAGTTTCTCTATAGAACCTCCCACCACTTCGCCCCCTTCGATGGAAAGGAGGGTGCCGATTTTCCCGTCTTCCTCGGCCTCCCGGATATCTCCCCGGCTGTGGATGGGCTGCAGCCGGTCTTTATGGAGGGCGGACTCCTTTTTCCATATGGCAAGGAGGGCTTCATACCGGCCCCACACATCGGTTGTCTTCTCCCGGTCCACCCAGAGGGCAAAGTCCTGGATGAAGCAGCCGCCCCTTTTGAGCTTTTTTAAATCAATATAGAGGGAATTTTCCAGAAGATTCCCCTTTTCCGGATGGTCATGGATTTCAGTAATCGTATCACAGTGGAAATCTATATACTTCATGGCAGCCCTCCTGAACGCAAAAAGAGGCATATACCCCAAAGGATACATACCTCTTCGTATTTTTATGAACGTACTACTATCATACCACAGAGAATGGGTTCTGTCAGTGAGAAAGTGGGATAGTGTGTTTGCATGCATACAGCCAGCGTCACCGGGGCGAAGCCTTGGGCCTTTAGCCTTGGGCATTGAGCGCATCAGTCTGCGGCAAAGCCGCAGTCTCTCAATGTTTCACTCAATTTTCAAATCTTTTTTACACCCTCTGCTTCGCAGATTCCGCCTCTTCGAGGCGGATCCATCCCCCGGCCTCTGGCCGTCCCCCTTCTCCAAGGGGGAACGCTTTATGTGGAGAGAGTCACCTGCGTTGAGCTGTTTGTTATTAGCGACGAATCTGCGAAGCTCCAACTCTTTCTTTTCCTGCCCAAGGCTCATGACTCCAGCCGTAAGCACGCAAAAGGGTCCGGGAAAATGGATTTCCATTTCCCCGGACCCTTTACTGCGATTCAGTCGCTCAAATTATTCTTCGTCCAGTACGTGGGCGCAGCGAGCGCAGACATGGGGATGGTTCGGATCGCTGCCTACGTCAGGGGTCCGTTTCCAGCAGCGTTCGCACTTTTCGAGATGGCATACAGCTACGCTGCACTTGACGGTGCCCTCTTCGTTGGAAGCGGCGCCTTCCGGTGCATCCTTTGTGCCTTCCATGATCTTTGCCTGGGACACAATGCAGAAGTCAGCCAGTTCCTTTTCCATGTCCTTCACCACGGAGAAGGCTTCGCCGTCAGCGTACACCGTGATTTCCGCATCCAGCGGATGGCCGATGGTCTTTGCCTGCCGTGCTTCTTCCAGGGCCTTCATGACTACCGTTCTCACAGCCAGCCGTTTCTGCCATTTTTCGTCCAGTGCCTTGTCCAGGTACTTTTCATTGGGTTTCGGCATATCGGCCATGTGGACGGACCATTCCCGTTCTTCCTTGTTCGGGAGGGCCTGCCATACTTCTTCTGCGGTGAAGCAGAGAACCGGTGCCACCAGGCGGACCAGGGTGGTGAGGATTTCATACATGGCGGTCTGGGCGCTTCTTCTGAGCTTGCCGTCTGCCTTTTCGGTGTAGAGGCGGTCCTTCAGGATGTCCAGGTAAATAGCGGAGAGGTCCACGGTGCAGAAGTTGTGGACTGCATGGTACATGACGTGGAATTCATAGTCATCGTAGGCTTTGAGCACCGTTTCTTTCACCTGTTCCATGCGGAGCAGGGCCCAGCGGTCCAGTTCTTCCATATCTTCATAGGCCACGGCGTCCTTCTTCGGGTCGAAGTCGTAGAGGTTGCCCAGGAGGTAACGGAAGGTATTGCGGATCTTGCGGTACACGTCGCTCATGGACTTGATGATCTTGTCGGAGAGGCGCACATCGCCCTGGTAGTCCACGGAGGAAATCCAGAGACGCATCACGTCGGCGCCGTACTTGTTGATGACATCCTGCGGAGCCACCACGTTGCCCACGGACTTACTCATCTTGCGGCCTTCGCCGTCCATGGTGAACCCATGGGTGAGGACAGCCTTGTAAGGCGCATAGCCATTCACTGCTACAGAGCAGAGGAGGGAGGAGTGGAACCAGCCGCGGTGCTGGTCAGAACCTTCCAGGTACAGGTCGCAGGGATACTTGACCCCTTCCCATTCCTTGTGGGGATAGCGGAGGACGCCGTTCCAGGTGGAACCGGAGTCAAACCATACGTCCATGATATCCTTTTCCTTGTGGAAATGGGTGCCGCCGCAGTGGGGGCATTTGAATCCTTCCGGCAGCAGTTCTTCAGCCGTATGGGCCCACCAGGCATCGGTGCCTTCTTTTTCTACGATGTCTTCCACCTTCTTCATGGTTTCCGGAGTGATGACCCACTTGCCGCAGTCATCGCAGTAGAAAGCAGGAATCGGCACGCCCCAGGAACGCTGGCGGGAAATGCACCAGTCCTGGCGGTCACGGATCATATTGTACAGGCGGTCATGGCCCCAGGAGGGGATGAACCGGGTGTCGTCCACAGCCTTCAGTGCCTTGTCCCGGAAATCATTGATGGAGGCGAACCACTGGTCCGTTGCTCTGTAGATGATGGGGTTCTTGCACCGCCAGCAGTGGGCGTACTGATGGTGAATGGATTTCTTGCCAAGCAGCATGCCTGCATGGGCAAGGGCGGAAATGACAGGTCCCTCTGCTTCCCAGATGGACTTTCCCACAAGGCCCAGTCCTGCTTCTTCGGTCATCCGGCCCTTTTCATCGACCGGGCAGATAATGGGCAGATCCAGCTTGCCCTTATTCCGGTAATCCTGGCAGATTTCAAAGTCGTCCACGCCGTGGCCAGGAGCAGTATGCACGCAGCCGGTGCCGGCATCCAGGGTGACATGGTTGCCCTCGAGGACATAAGACAGGCGGTCCAGCAGGGGATGGTGGAAGGTAGCCAGTTCCCATTCAGCACCGGTCATTTCACGGCCCACAAATTCGTAGTCCGTGACTTTGCATTCTTCCAGTGCCTTCGGTGCCAGTTCCTTGTTCATCAGGTAGTATTCATCGGCTGCCTTGTTATGAACCCATACATAGGTAAATTTCGGATTCACGCAGATAGCTTCGTTAGCCGGGATGGTCCAGGGGGTGGTGGTCCAAATGACGGCAAAGAGTTTTTCCTTCGGTACGCCTTCCGGAGCGAGGCCCTTCACATCCACCGCCGGGAACTTCACGTAAATGGAAGGAGACTTGCGGTCCTTGTATTCGATTTCTGCTTCCGCCAGGGCGGTCTCGCAGTTCGGGCACCAGTATACGGCTTTCTTACCCTTGTAGATGTAGCCCTTGTTGGCCATGGCGCCGAAAACTTCCAGCTCCTTTGCTTCCAGATGGGGATCAAAGGTTACATAGGGATGGTCGAAATCGCCGACCACGCCCATGCGGATGAAGTCAGCCTTCTGGATGGCGATCCATTTCTTTGCATAGGCCAGGCACTTCTTCCGGAGTTCCAGGGGTGTCATGTTCGCCCGGTCTTCGCCGGAATCCTTCAGTACCGCATATTCGATGGGCAGTCCGTGGGTATCCCAGCCGGGGATATAGTTGGCTTCATAGCCGGCCATATGCTTGTAGCGGACGATGATATCCTTCAGAGTCTTGTTCAGGGCATGGCCGATATGAATCTTGCCGTTAGCGTAAGGGGGCCCATCGTGGAGAACGAAGGTGGGAGCCCCATCCTTTCTTCTCTTTTCGATTCTCTGGTGATAAAGGTCGTGTTCCTTCCAGAAATCCACAAAGCCCGGTTCCTTCTTCGGCAGGTTGCCCCGCATGGGGAAGTCGGTCTCCGGCAGATGTAAAGTCTTGCTGTAATCCATTTCCATTCCTCCTAAGGAAATCATTGATTTCCAAAATAAAAATTCCCGCCCCGGTAAGGGGCGAGAATCCAATTCCCGTGGTACCACCCTCATGACCTTGCGGCCACTTGGTACAGATAACGGTGTCCCGTCAGGGCTTTTCTTCCCTGAAGCTCCGAAGTGATCCTCCCGCAGGCCGTACGCTTCCTTTCACCGGCTGGAAGCTCTCTGTGGAACGGCAGATGCAGGACGTCTCCATCAACGCCTGTCAGTATTTATTTATTTTACTTATATCCGAGAGCTAAGTCAAGAGGGAAATAGGCCTTGGTAAATGGCTTTCGGCTCAATCCGGTGCTAATGTTTGGGGTTAATAGTTAGGAATTAGGAGTGAGGAGTGAGGAATGGTAGTGCGGCGCATTAAATTTATAGAGCGCCGCTTTTGATATCTACTTCGCGGCACCGCCGCAGCCGGATTCCTGATGACTCTAACCCCTAAACGTGAAAATGGCTATGCACGAGGCTCCCTTTCTCAAAGGCATAGGTGCTTCGGCCGGGCTCTGAGGTGCTCGCTTAGTGTGCAGTAAATGCTCGCAGATGAGCCCGGCTTGGGCATCCTCTGCAGGATGCCCACATAGGACCTATGAGCCGGGCCCAAGTTGATCGGCCAGTCGACAAAAGGAATGCGTCTTATTGTGCAGTAAAGACGCCAATTTGCGACTGGCTTGCAGGTCCTATGCAGGACCTGCACACTTTTTCTGCACATAAAAGCGCCTTCCTTTCAGGGCTCGGCCGGAATGCTCCCGGTGGGAAGCGTCTCACGGGGTTCTCAGTCGCCTGCGGCTCCCTGCGAACCCCGTTCGCTTGCCACCCCACCGGGGTGAGGGATTCTGATGGGCGCCGCAGGGCCTGTCCAGCTTTCCTAACAGCCAGGAGCTGAAAGCCCCCGCCCATTCACACGAAATCCCAGCCACATAAGCGCCGCAGGCGAACCTCCCAGCTACCAGCTACTAGCTACTAGCCACCAGCTGCCAATCCCCTCAGTCCTCAGCTTCTTCCTTTTCCTCTTCCATCTCTTCCACCTGGTTAATGACCCGATTCTTCATGTGCATGAAATTCGGTGCCACCAGCACGGCCAGGACGAGGGCAATGACTGCATAAATGCCGTAGGTACCAAGGAAGCGGTACGCCATGGACAGCACCATGCCCACCACGTTGAAGTCGAAGTCGCCGAAGGTGGTATTCTTGAAGCCCAGCCCTTCAAAGACCGGTACCAGCAGAGAAGCGGCGAAGGTAATGAGGAGGCCATTTGTGAAAGCCCCTGCCGCAGCGCCCCTCCGTCCGCCGGTGGCATTGCCGAAGATACCGGCTGCGGCACCGCAGAAGAAGTGGGCCACCAGCCCCGGCACGATGAGCACGCCTCCCGCAAAGCCCAGGACCACCATGCCCAGGACGCCGCCGATGAAGGAGGACACGAAGCCCAGCACCACCGCCGTGGGGGCATAGTTGAAGAACGCCACGCAGTCCACCGCCGGCACGGCACTAGGGATGACCTTTTCCGATACCCCCTTGAAGGCGGGGATGAGGTCCCCCAGCATCATATTGATACCGGCGCTCACCACGGCTACCCCCACTGCAAATTCAAGGCCCGACATGATGGCGAAGATGACCGGGGACATGCCCTTGGAAATGGTGGATACGTAGTCAGACCCCGACGCAAAGGCAGCAAGCAGGAAGAACACCACCATGGTCATGGCAGTGGAAACGGTGGTATCCTTCAGGAACGCCCATTTCTCCGGAATTTCCATATCCTCGATGTTATCGTCCGCCCGGCCCACCTTGGACCCCACCCAGGCGGAAATGTAGTAGGCAAGACTGCCGAAATGGCCCAGGGCAATGTGGTCTCCGTGGGTGACGCGGTTCGTATATTTCTGACCGATGGCAGGGGAAATGGAAGACCAGGCCCCCAGAAGGAAACCGCCGCAGAGCACGAGCTCAATGCCCGAAAGGCCGATGGTCCCCAGCACCGCCGACAGGAGGCAGGCCATGAAGAAACTGTGGTGCACCGTGAGGAACACGTACTTGAACCGGGTGAACCGGGCAATGAGGAGATTCATCATGAGCCCCGCCACCAGGATAAACATGGTCTCCGTCCCCAGCAGCCGGGAAGCCGATGCCACGATGGCCTCGTTACTGGGCACCACGCCGGTGATGTGGAACCCCTCATGGATCATATCCCCCAGAGGTTCCAGGTTCGCCACGATAATATTGGCCCCCGCCATCATCATGATGTACCCCAGCACCGGCCGGAGTGTCCCGGTGAGCACCTTGTGGAAAGGCTTCCGGAGCGCCATGAGACCGATAAAAGAAAAAATACCAACAATCAGCGCCGGCTGCTTCACCACATCCAGCAGAATCGCAAGAACGTCCATACCCTGCCTCTTCTTCTCCTTATATAAAACAAAAAGCACAAATTGGATTTATCTTACGCTTTTAGAAAAGGAACGTCAAGGGAAAAGAGAGAGTTGAGATTTGAGAGTTGAGGTCCAGCGGCTGAGCCGCTGGGATTCGATGCTGATGATTTGAGTCATTACCACGGGGCTTTGAGCCTTGAGCACATCAGCCTGGGGCGCTTCCATCTCTACCCAACCACGGCTGGTACCGCGATAAGAATTACCATGATGGTCAGCAATGCAATGTAAGATAATCCGTAAAAATGCAGGCCCTTGGAGAAGGGCCGCGCCAAAGGCGCAGGATGGATTGACGGAATTTGTACGAATCCCCTGCTTCGCAGCTCCCGCCTCTTCGAGGCGGATCCATCCCCCGGCCTTTGGCCTGCCCCCTTCTCTAAGGGGGCACGTACTTACCGATTTCCTCAACATGTTTGATAACCAATAGCATGCAGCCTTTCGCGGCTTTGCCGCTGGACCTCAATTCTCTTCACTCAATTCTCAATTCTTTCCCAATCATGCAGACCCTTGGAGAAGGGCCGCGCCAAAGGCGCAGGATGGATTGATGGGTCTTGAGATGATGACAGACCGAAAGAGCCACATCGGTGAAGACAGTATACCTGATGTACGAGACCATCCCGCTCCCCGTCATTTCGAGCGGTGGTATCATGCCGCTTGAGGATACTGCCAAAGCCGCTACAGCTTCGATGAGTCGAGAAATCTTTCTTGGGCGCGGGAATACAGGGCTTTTCAACGCCTTCCATCTCAGCCGCTTCGCGGCAAATGCACCCCCTCAGCCTTCGGCAGCTCCCCCGATGGGGGAGCCAAGTTTTAACGGCGCAGTCTGGACCTTAATTTTCTTCACTCAAATCTCAATTCTTTCTTTTTACACCGGCACCCCTCCACCGCAAGCGGTCCCCCTCCCCTCTAAAGAGGGGAGGTTGGGTGCCTTCTGCGGCGAAGCCGCTGGACCTCAACTCTCAATGTTACTCTCAACTCTTTCCCTATCATGCAGCCTTAGAGAAGGGGTGCGGCAAAGGCGCAGGTGCATGCGGCGCAGCCGCCGCCCGGCCACCAATAGAAAACCCGCACTCCGGTTTCCCGAAGTGCGGGTTTTCTGCAGGTTTTAAGGAAAAATCTCCTTATTTCTTTTCTGCCAGTTTCTCGATCATTTCGCCCTGTTTCTTCAGCATTTCTTCCAGTTTCGCGATCTTCTTGTCCTGCTGGTCTACTGTGCTTTCGAGTCGGTCGATCTTGGTGGCCTGGCCGCTGATGGTTTCTGCCATCTGGGCTTTACTCATGTCGTTGTATGCGGATCCCCTGCCCAGCTTGATGGAAAAGCCTCCGTTTACCATGTTCCGGTTATCCCCCATGGTCCATCCAAGGTTGAACATGGATCTTGCATTGGGCCGATAGAAGAGGCCCACGGCCGCAGCGGTTTCGTTCCGGTAGTTGCCTACGCCCGCAGCGAAATCCCATTTGTCGCTGGGGTCGAAGTCCAGCGGATGGAGAGCTGCCAGGGCAGCGGCACCGGCACCGACCTTGTTGATCCGGCTTCCCAGTTCACCGACACGGCTATTGATATTCGTGATGGCCTGCGTGTTATTATCCACCTTAGACTCTACGCCCTTCAGCTGGCCATAGTTCACAGCGTCTGTAGTTTCTGTGCCTGCTGCCACATGGGTGATCTTCTTACCCGCTGCATCGATGCCGTCCTTCGTCATGGATGGACCATTCTGGATGCCGATGGAATCTGTCGCTGTGACAGATGACGCCTTGACGGTCTTGACATCAATATCCTCTTTCAGGTTAACGGAAATGGCCTGACCATCGGCTTTTGTCTGAATATTTTTCTGGTCGCCCTTGATAGAAAGAGTTTGTGACGGTTTCACTTCCACTGCAGTGCCTTCATCGTCAGCAAACTTCGTCGGATTGGTATCCGTTGTCACGACGAGCTGTTTTCCATTGCCCGAGGTATCCGTATTCCCCTTGTCTGTACTGCCGGAATCGTCGGAAGTACCGGCGGTCTTACCATCCACTTTTGTCGTATCCGTATCGGTCTTGCCGCCTGTGATATTGGCACTGATGGTATAGGTCCCATCTTTTCCTTCAATCTTGATGCCATCACCGGCAACGAGGCTGATCTTTGACCCCGCATTATCCATGGCTGCTTTCAGCTGGGCTACGTTGACTGCATCGGTGTCATTGTAGCCAGCCGCCACATTGGTAATCTGACGGGTGAACTTATTAGCTGCATCGCCTACGGAAACAGCTGCCCAACTGGATTTCCAAACGCTAGAATCTGTTGTGCTGGCTTTCTTTGTTTCGGGATCCCACCCGAAGACGCCCGCATCAATAGACGCCACAGAGCCACTGCCTACAGCCACGCCGCCGTTGACGCTGACGTCCGTATTATAGCCCAGCATGACCGCATTTTCGATGTTGGACGTATTGGCCTTGACCGGCACCTGTTCTTTGACGGTGTATTCAGTAACTTCATCAATGGAATCATCACCAGAATACTTTGCTTTTCTAGTCACTTCTTTTTCTTCTGTAGCCATGGAGCCAAGGATGACATTATGCTTGCCCCCTTCCAACTGATGATAATCGCCAATGACCACATTATCTTCTCCATTATTCAGGGTATTGCCAGTGCCGACAATGGCGGTCCGTTTCACGTTGGTACCGCTGTTGGCAAAACCGCTGATTGTATTATTAGCACTGATATCTTTTTCTTCGCCAGTCAAACTGTTGCCAGTGCCCAGAATCTGAGAACGAATAGCATAGTCTGCCGTATTGCCGTTACCAAAGATAGACACAGCGCCGCTGCTGTACTTCATATAATTCTGCATGGTGTTCTGTGCCATATCATAATAGGTGGACGCCGGAAAATCCGTAGCCCCATTGTCATAATAACCTGCTGCCATTTCAGCATACATGGCCCACTTCAGCCCCAGCGGTGTATCTTCACCACCAACAGAGGCAATAAGATTGTTTTGTGAATTTGATACGGTATTTCCCTGGCCCATGACCATAGTACCGGTAGCATTGGAGGTAGTATTCAAGTTACCGCTTATATTATTACCAAACCCATCTATTTTAGCGGTTTGTATGTCATCTTCGCCATACTCAAACAAGCTTTTGGCAGTATTATGTATCTTGTTTAAATTTCCATAACTGGAAGCAAATACACCATTAATGCTGCCAGGACCGTTTGATCCTTCTGCTACAGAATCATGACCTACCATAGTCTGGAAGAAATTATTGGCTTGTGAGTGATTACCAATGACCACGCTAGCTCCAGTAGGATTAGAAGTATGATAGCCCAGAATAATGCTGTTTTCACCTACCAGATACTTTTCGCCTGTATCGCCCTGGTTATTGACAACGGTTTCTTCTCTTTCTGCCGGAGAGAGTGAGCCAATAACAATAGATTCTCTGATCTGATCAATATTCTGGTTATCGCCAATGACAATGCCGGCAGCCGGTCCACCAGCAGATTCTGTAGAATAATCTGCCCGATTATGATTGCCGATAACGGTCAGAGAATCCCATTCATTGCGATATGTATCATCACCACGAATAAAATTGTCACGTCCGATGGTTAAATCAGAAGCATAACTTTCACGACCGTCGGGATGCGAATAGTCTGTGACAGTACCATCATCCCTGCCAATGATAGTATTATTGTCGCCAATAACATGCTGATTGCGGCTGCCCGAAATAGAGTTATTTGAGCCAACAACACGAACATTATTACTGGGGACCCTGCCATTAACGGTTTTTCCATCATCATTATAATAGATGTCGGTAACGGTATTCTTATCACCCACAATTTCTACATCTTTACTGTTCGTAACATTATTATCCTTGCCTGTGTAATATTGGCATTGAGATCCTTTGCCGTAGATTTGCTCTTATCTGTGCTCGTGACCGTATTATTTTCAGGAATAGTCAATGTGTCTGGACCAGCTGCCCACACATTACCGGCCACACCGCCGGTGGTGAGCATCACCGCCGCCAGAGCTCCCAGCACCGTCGTCTTCAGAGCGCCCTTCGTCCTGCCGCTGCCCTTCTGGTGTCCCTTTGCAATTTCAGACACCGCCATGTAGCAGTTTCTGACTTTACTCCATACCACCTTATAAATATGATTCATTGCAATTCCCCTTTACTATGAACGAACATATAAAACAGGAATGCGGCCCCTTCATACCTCCTTACCAGAAAAAGTATGCCATTGCCGCCGGATAAAGAGATGGCATACCTGTATATAAAATTAAATCAATAATTGAATTACTAAGGTATTTTTATTATACCCCTCGTTCTAAAATAGTGCCAATGCATTAATGTAAACGTTAAAGGAATCTGTATGAGAAAATGTCATAGCATGTGATTGTTACAGTCTTTTGGCAGTAACAGGAACCTCGCCGCCACTTCATAAGACGGCCTTCGCACTCCTGTAGAAAGCAGGAAAGAGTGACCGCCGGGGCAGGATATACTATTTCTATAGCACCGTACCTGTGATTTGATTACACGCATAGTTCCCTTTGGCAAATAAATATAATAGGGTACAGAAAAATCGAGAGTTGAATTGAGACCATCCCGCCCCCGTCATTTCGAGCGGTGGTATCATGCTGCATGAGGATACTGCCAAAATCACTACAGCTTCGAGGAGTCGAGAAATCTTTCTTGTGGTCGGGAATACAGATTTCCCCTCCTCAGCTGCTTCGCAGCTCCCGCCTCTGCGAGGCGGATCCATCCCCTGCCCTTCGGGCTACCGCCGTTTGGCCTAAAAGAATAGAGTCAAACTTTAGCCGCTGCGCGGCAACCCACCCACCCGAAGGGAAAGGGATCACTGCATTCTCAGTCGCCTGCGGCTCCTTACGAATGCAGTTCGCTGCGCACCGCTAACGCGGTCCCCCCTCCCTTGCAAGCAAGGGAGGGCTAACTTTTGCGGCGAAGCCGCTGGACCTCAATGTTTCACTCAAATCTCAATTCTATCCCAATCATGCAGGCCCTTGGAGAAGGGCCGCGCCAAAGGCGCAGGATGGATTGACGGGATAACACCAGAATCCTCTGCTGTGCGGCAACCCACCCACCCGAAGGGAAAGCGACTCACTGCATTCTCAGTCGCCTGCGGCTCCTTACAGCACGGCTATCAGCGACTCACAACAATTTGAGCGTTGCTTCGCTCCTCCAAATTGTGTTCGCTGCTGTGACTGCAGTTCGCTGCGCACCGCTAACGCGTTCCCCCAATCGCCTGCGCGATGAAAGTGTCTCACTGGATTTTCGCTCGCCTTCGGCTCCCTACAGCACGGCTATCAGCGACTCACGACAATTTGTGCGTCGCTGGCGCTCCTTCAAATTGTGTTCGCTGCTGTAACTCCAGTTCGCTTACTTTTCCCTTGCAAGCAAGGGAGGGTCAACTTCTGCGGCAAAGCCGCTGGACCTCAATTCTCTTCACTCAATTCTCAATTCTCTTCTTTCTGCTATAATGACAATATATTGACTGAAAGAAAGGAACTTCCATGGCCCTGTCCCATAACTTTACGTCCGGTCCCATTGCGGGGCCCCTTTTCCGGTTTGCCCTGCCTGTCATGGGGGCCCTGCTGCTGCAGTCCCTCTACGGGGCGGTGGATCTTTTCATCGTGGGCCATTTTGCCAGTTCCGCCGATGTGTCCGCCGTGTCCACGGGGTCCCAGATTCTCCAGACCTTTACCATGCTCACCGCCAGCTTCTCCATGGGCATCACCATCCTCCTGGGCCAGTACATAGGGGCGGGCCGGGGAAAGGAGGGAGGCACCATTGCGGGAAGCGGCATCTGCCTCTGCCTGCTGCTGGGCCTGTTCTTCACATTCTGCCTCACCGTCTTCGCCCCCACCTTTGCGGGATGGATGAATGCGCCTGCCGAGGCTTTTGAAAAGACGGTGTCCTATATCCGCATCTGCGGCGGCGGCATGGTGGTCATCATCTGCTACAACCTCATCGGCAGCCTGTTCCGGGGCATTGGGGACTCGAAGACCCCCCTCATGACCGTGGCCATCGCTTCGGTTTTCAATACCTTCGGCGATCTCCTGCTGGTGGCTTTCTTCCACCAGGGCGCCGCCGGGGCCGCCCTCGCCACCGTGGCTGCCCAAACCCTGTCGGTGGTGATTTCCTATGTCATTATTAAAAAGAGGGGCCTTCCCTTCCCCTTCTCCCTGTCCATGGTCCGCCTCCATGGGGCCACGGCCCTCCGTATCGTGAAACTGGGTCTCCCCATCGCCCTGCAGGACCTGCTGGTGGGGCTGTCATTCCTCCTCATCATGTCCATCGTAAACCGCATCGGCCTCACGGCGTCTGCCTCCATCGGGGTGTCGGAAAAAATCTGCGGCTTCATCATGCTCATTCCCGGCTCCTTCATGCAGTCCATGAGCGCCTTCGTCGCCCAGAACGTGGGAGCCCGGCGGTTCGACCGGGCGGAGAAAGCCCTTTTCTCCGGCATCGCCATGGGCCTGGCCGCGGGGGTATGCATGTTCACCATTTCCTTCTTCTACGGCACCCACCTCACCGCCCTCTTCACCTCCGACGAGGCGGTGGTACTGGGAGCGGCGGATTATCTCAAGGCCTACGCCATCGACTGCCTCCTCACGTCGGTTCTCTTCTCATCCATCGGTTTCTTCAATGGCCTCGGCATGACGAGGTTCGTCATGGTCCAGGGCATCGTGGGAGCCTTCTGCGTACGGGTACCGGTGTCCTACCTCATGAGCCTGGAAGTACCGCCCCGGCTCTTCCATATCGGTCTCGCCACGCCGGCATCTTCGGCAGTACAGATCCTGCTCTGTGTGATCGCTTTTCTGTATGTGAAGGAGAAAAACAAGAATTGAGATTTGAGTGAAGAGAATTGAGGTACCGCGGCTGCGCCGCAGGCTGACGTCTTATCTCCCGAGGTGCATTGGCAGCAAAACTGCTTCCTGTCTGATATCTGATTATCGGAGCCGTCTGACATCCCAGCCGCGGAGTGGCTGGATTTCAACTCTTTCGGAGAAAACGTTATAGTCATCTACCAGAAAGATCCCTCGACTCATCGAAGCTGTAGCGATTTTTAATTTTGCAATCATTCAGCCTGCAGCCACCCAAGGGGAAGCGTGTCACTGGATTCTCAGTCGCCTGACGGCTCCTTATGAATCCAGTTCCCTTGCCACCGCTCGAGATGACGGGGAATGGTCGGTGTCATCCCAGAAGGCGGCGAAGCCGCGGGACCTCAACTCTCTAATCTCAACTCTCAACTCTATTTCTTTCCCCAAAAGCAGTATAATAAGGTTACCTTACATCAGAAAGGAGGGGAGGCTATGAAAAATTGGAAGTCCATCGTGTACCTGGTCTGCGCCATCCAGGTGGGCGCCGGCATATCCATGGTGGGAGTCATGTCATTCCTCCCCCTTTTCCTGTCGGAGCTGGGACTGACGGACCCCGGGGAAGCGGCATTCTGGGCGGGCCTCATTACCGGGGTGACTCCCTTCATGATTGCCCTGTCCGCTCCTTTCTGGTCCATCCAGGCGGACCGGCGGGGGCCAAAAGTGGTGATGACTATCGTCCTCTCTGCGGTGACGCTGTCCTCCCTGGCCTCCGGCTTTTCCACCGCCCCCTGGCAGATTCTCATTTTCCGCACCCTCCAGGGCCTGGTGGGAGGCTTTGTCCCCATCGGTCTTTCTATCGTAGCCACGGTGACACCGGAGCATAAAACCTCCTGGGCCATGGGCTATTTCCAGGCCGCCATGGTGATGGGCATCATGTTTGGCCCTCTCCTGGGTGGGTCCATTGCCGATACCTTCGGCTATCGGACGCCTTTCTTCTTCTTTGCCTTTCTCGCTTTCCTCTGTCTCCTTTCGGTGCAGTTCTTCCTGCCTCCCATCCATCGGAAAGGGGCCAGTAAAGACCGGTCTTCCACCTTCAGCCAGATCCTGTACTTCATGAAGATTCCCCGGGTCCGGATCATGACGTTCATGCAGTTCCTCTGCAACTTCGGCATCACCGGCATCGGACCCATTCTTCCGTTGTATCTGAAGCAGATGGCCGGCACCAGCTCGGACCTAGTAGCCACTATCGTGGGATTCATCATCTTTATTTCCGGAGGCTGCAGCGCCTTCATGTCCCTGAACGTGGGCCGCCTCACAGAGCGGATCCGTCCCCACCGCCTCCTCATCGGCGCCACGATTTTTGTGGGATTTACTTTCTTCATGCAGTACCATATGCATGCCGTAGAAAGCCTCGGCTTCTGGCGGGCCATTACCGGCATGGGCATGGGACTCATTGCCCCCTGCACGAATACCATCATCGCCAAGTCCGTACCGCCGGAAAAGCGGTCCATCGTCTTCGGCGTGGTGTCCAGCATATTCCTCATGGGCAACGTGGCGGGTCCGGTGTGCTCCGGCGCCCTGGCCCGGTGGCTGGGCTACCCCTCGGTCTTCTGGTCCACAGCCATAGCCTTCTGGCTCGCCGCCTGCGTGATTGTGTGGAATTTCAGGAAGGAATGATCGAGGCCCTGTGGCCAGGCAGCGTGTAAACAGGCGAGGGCTCCTAGCTGCTAGCGGCTAGCTTTCAGGAAAGATGGTCCGCCTGCGGCGCAGATCCCGCCTCTTCGAGGCGGATCCATCCCCTGCCCTTCGGGCTGCCGCCGTTTGGCCTAAAAGGAAGGCGCTTTGATGGGCAGGCTAAGCGCCTTTTGTATTTCAGGCCAAACTTGGAGGTCCTATGCAGGACCTCCATCTCTAAGGGGGCACGGGTAGACGGTTTCTTTCACAAAAGTAAGAGTCTCCATGTTAGACAGTCCCCAGCATGCAGCCCCTTAGAGAAGGGGCGCGCCAAAGGCGCAGGATGGATGCGGCGCAGCCGCGGAATCTTGACTCTCAATTTTCCCAATAGCTTTTATTACAACTATAGAGGGAGGGTAAATCATGCGTATCTGTAAGAACACCGATTTAAAAAAGCGGGCCAGGGAATTGCGTAACCATATGACGCCCCAGGAAACGCTCCTGTGGAATGCCTGCCTCAAACGGCTTCCCGTACAGATTTACAGACAATACATCATAGAGAACTACATCGTCGATTTCTTCTGCCGAAAGGCGAAACTCGTCATCGAAGTCGACGGACTGCAGCACTACTCTATGGAAGGCATGAAGTATGATGAACGTCGCAGCAGCCGGATAGAGAAATATGGCATCCTTGTCCTTCGTTTTTCAAACCTGGATATCGACCATAACCTGAAGAATGTGGGGCAGTATATCGATAATATCATTCGGGAACGCATGGAGCGTCTGGATGATGAATCGGATGAATAATCAAGAAATTCCCCTTCTTCGCAGGTCCCGCCTCTTCGAGGCAGATCCATCCCCTGCCCTTCGGGCTGCCCCCTTCTCTAAGGGGGCGCGCTTTTAACAGTTGCCTCGATAGAAGGGTTAACGTTCCATGTGAGACAATCCGTACCCATGCAGGCCCTTGGAGAAGGGCCGCGGCAAAGCCGCAGGATGGATGCGGCGCAGCCGCGGAATCTCGACTCCCTATTTCCCCAATAGCTTTTATTACAACTATAGAGGTAGGACAAATCATGCGTATCTGTAAGAACACCAACTTAAAAGAGCGGGCCCGGGAATTACGCAATCATATGACGCCCCAGGAAACGCTCCTGTGGAATGCCTGCCTCAAACGGCTTCCCGTACAGATTTACAGACAATACATCATAGAGAACTACATCGTCGATTTCTTCTGCCGAAAGGCGAAACTCGTCATCGAAGTCGACGGACTGCAGCACTACTCTATGGAAGGCATGAAGTATGATGAACGTCGCAGCAGCCGGATAGAGAAATATGGCATCCTTGTTCTTCGTTTCTCAAACCTGGATATCGACCATAACCTGAAAAATGTAGGGCAGTACATCGAGAATATCATTTGGGAACGCATGGAGCACCTGGATGATGAATCGGATGAATAATCAAGAAATTCCCCTGCTTCGCAGGTACCGCCTCTTCGAGGCGGATCCATCCCCCGCCCTTTGGGCTGCCGCCGTTTGGCCTAAAAGGAAGGCGCTTTGATGGGCAGGCTAAGCGCCTTTTGTATTTCAGGCCAAACTTGGAGGTCCTATGCAGGACCTCCATCTCCAAGGGGGCACGTGCTTACCGGTATCCTCAATAGTTGGGGTGATCCACCAGAATGCAGGCCCTTGGAGAAGGGCCGCGGCAAAGGCGCAGGATGGATTGATGGGATTTGTACGAATCCCCTGCTTCGCAGGTCTCGCCTCTGCGAGGCGAATCCATCCCCCGCCCTTTGGGCTGCCCCCTTCTCTAAGGGGGCACGCTTTTAACGGTTGCCTCGATAGAAGGGCTAACGTTCCATGTGAGACAATCCGTACCCATGCAGGCCCTTGGAGAAGGGCCGCGGCAAAGCCGCAGGATGGATTGATGGGATTTGTATGAATCCCCTGCTTCGCAGGTCCTGCCTCTACGAGGCAGATCCATCCCCTGCCCTTTGGGCTGCCCCCTTCTCTAAGGGGGCGCGCTTTTAACGGTTGCCTCGATAGAAGGGTTAACGTTCCATGTGAGATAATCCGTACCCATGCAGGCCCTTGGAGAAGGGCCGCGGCAAAGGCGCAGAATGGATTGATGGGATTTGTACGAATCCCCTGCTTCGCAGGTACCGCCGCTACGCGGCAACCCACCCACCCGAAGGGAAAGCGACTCACTGCATTCTCAGTCGCCTGCGGCTCCTTACGAATGCAGTTCGCTGCGCACCGCTGACGCGGTCCCCCCTCCCTTGCGAGCAAGGGAGGGTTAACTTCTGCGGCGAAGCCGCCGGACCTCAACTCTCAACTCTCAACTCTTTCTTTTTCAATTCAAAAAAGCCGTGAAAAAGTTTTCTTACTTTTTCACGGCTTTTCCTATATGCTCAGTACAGGATATGGGCGATGACGAATCCTGCCACGCAGGCGGTGAAGACGCCGGTAAGACCGGGGAGCATGAAGGAGTGGTTCAGTACGAATTTCCCGATTCTCGTGGTACCGCTCCGGTCAAATCCGATGCACGCCAGGTCCGACGGATAGGTGGGCAGGAAGAAGTAGCCGTAGCAGGCGGGAATGAAGGACAGGACCATCACCGGGTCCATGCCCAGTTTCAGCGCCATCGGCATGACGATAGCCACGGCGGCGCCCTGGGAGTTCACCAGTTTCGACGTGAAGAAAAGGACCAGCGCATAGGCCCAGGGATAGTTGGTCACCACGGTGCCCAGGAAGCCCTTCAGCACATTCATCTGGCTGGCGAAGTAGGTATCCGCCATCCAGGCTACGCCGTATACGGAGACCAGAGCCACGATGCCGGCACGGAAGACCTGGCTGTTTCCCACTTCCTTCGCCTTCGTGTGGCAGGCAAAGAGGATGATGGAGGAAACGAAGAGCATTACCATCTGGATAACGGTGGTCATGGAAATAGCCTTCATCTTGCCCTTGGCGTCGGCGAAGTGGGGCAGGAGGTCCGGGAAGTTGCCGAGGATAGCAATGCATACGATACCCAGGAGGAAAATGATGGTGGCCCGGTAATAGGAGGCGGGCAGCTTTTTCCCCTGCAGGGATTCCTGTTCCCCGTATACGTAGTCCCGCTGTTCCGGGTCCTGGATCATTTTCTGGAAATTTTCATCATCCGCCAGGTCCTTGCCCCGGTGGTAGCTGATGAGGGCCGCGCAGAGGACGCCGATGAGGGTAGCCGGCACGGAAACCGCCAGGATCTGGAGCAGGGAATACTGGTATCCCGCTGCCGCCATGAATCCCACGATGGACACTACAGCCACCGATACGGGAGACGCGGAAATGCCCATCTGGGAAGCGATGGAAGAAACCGCCATGGGCCGTTCGGGACGGATATTTTCTTTGATGGAAATATCATAAATAATGGGGAACATGGTGTATACCACATGGCCCGTGCCGCAGAGCACCGTAAGGAACCAGGTAGTCACCGGTGCCAGTATGGTAATATGCTTCGGATTGTTCCGCAGGAACCGTTCCGCCGCCTTCAGCATCACCGTGAGACCACCGGAGGTCTGCAGGAAGCCGGCACAGGTCACCACGGCGAGAATGGTCAGCATGACGCCGATAGGCGGAGAACCGGGCTTGAAGTGAAAAATAAAAGTGTACACCATGAGGCCGATGCCGGAAATCACAGCCAGCCCGATGCCTCCGTGCTTGATGCCCATAAACAGGCAGGCAAGCAGCACAATAAACCCCAGAATCAATTCCATTCGAATCCCTCCAATATACTTTTATCCCCATCAGATGAGATTAAGTATACTATATTATGGAATTTTATCAAATATCTATTACGCATAGCAAACCTATTATCGTATGCTATATAATCATGCATGGAAAAAGAAGAACAGAGGAGCAAGAGGGAAGAGAATGGTCTGGCAGGGCCGCCGGGCCTCAATGTTTCACTCAATTCTTTCCCAATCATGCAGCCCCTTAGAGAAGGGGCGCACCAAAGGTGCAGGATGGATTGATGGGATTTGTACGAATCCTCCGCTTCGCAGGTACCGCTTCTTCGAGGCAGATTCATTCCCCCGCCTTTGGCCGCCGTTTGGCTTAAAAGAACAGCGTCAAACTTTAGCCGCTACGCGGCAACCCACCCACCCGAAGGGAAAGCGACTCACTGCATTCTCAGTCGCCTGCGGCTCCTTACGAATGCAGTTCGCTGCGCACCGCTAACGCGGTCCCCCCTCCCTTGCAAGCAAGGGAGGGTTATCTTCTGCGGCTCCGCCGCTGGACCTCAACTCTCAATGTTACTCTCAAATCTTTCCCTATCATGCAGCCCCTTAGAGAAGGGGCGCACCAAAGGTGCAGGATGGATTGATGGGATTTGTACGAATCCCCTGCTTCGCAGGTACCGCTTCTTCGAGGCAGATTCATTCCCCCGCCTTTGGCCGCCGTTTGGCTTAAAAGAACAGCGTCAAACTTTAGCCGCTACGCGGCAACCCACCCACCCGAAGGGAAAGCGACTCACTGCATTCTCAGTCGCCTGCGGCTCCTTACGAATGCAGTTCGCTGCGCACCGCTAACGCGGTCCCCCCTCCCTTGCAAGCAAGGGAGGGTTATCTTCTGCGGCTCCGCCGCTGGACCTCAACTCTCAATGTTACTCTCAAATCTTTCCCTATCATGCAGCCCCTTAGAGAAGGGGCGCACCAAAGGTGCAGGATGGATTGATGGGATTTGTACGAATCCTCCGCTTCGCAGGTACCGCTTCTTCGAGGCAGATTCATTCCCCCGCCTTTGGCCGCCGTTTGGCTTAAAAGAACAGCGTCAAACTTTAGCCGCTGCGCGGCAACCCACCCACCGCTGACGCGGTCCCCCCTCCCTTGCAAGCAAGGGAGGGTTAATTTTTGCGGCGAAGCTGCGGGGCCTCAACTCTCAAATCTCAATGTTACTCTTCTACGTCCCATGGAGCCACCGGCTTTGTCATATGCATAAAAAATAAGAGTGCCGCACCCATTGGATGCAGCACTCTTATACGCGGCGAAGCCGCTGTAGATCTATAGTGAACGACAAAAATAACTTTATTTAAAGCTGCACAGGGTTCGAAGCTGATTATTTGGCTTTTTCCAAGCCTCGAATGCTTTTTCAACTGTTTCCATAAGTTCCATTAAGGTTGCAAAGAAACGATTGTGTGTATATTCTCTGCGGGTTTTTCTCCAAACCTGTTCGATTGGATTCAGATCAGGTGAATAGGGAGGAAGCATCAAAATTGTAATTTTATCTGATATATCCGCATATTCTGGCCGCTTTTCTACAGCAATTAGTCGATAGGCCTTTTTGTGCCAAGGGGCATTGTCCATTACCAGAACATAATGCTTGCCTTCCGGCAACGGTTTTGCAGCCAAGAACTCACGAATAGAGGCTATTGTGGTCTCATAGTTGAATTTCTCCGGCTTTGTCGTAAATAACTCTCCGGTTTCTGGGATAACAAACCCACTATAAGGAGACTTGAAACGTGCCGGGAATGATTTCACCTTAGGTGCACTGCCTTTTTCATACCATCCACGTGTAATTGTAGTCTGAATTTGGAAATGCACTTCGTCCTGAAATGTCAGAATTGCGGTACTGTCTGCTTTTACTTCGTCGATTTTTTTTTAAAGGCAATTCGTTCATCCGTATCTTCGTATCCCTTGGATGGATATAGTTGGGGGCGGATAAGGGAAAAGCCCAGACTGTGAAATAGACGTTGGCATTGTCTAACGCTTAGCGTAGTGTTGTACTTACTACTGATATAGTCAGACAAGCTCGGCCCATCCCAGACATTGTAGCCGTATTGTTTTGGCTCGGAAGTAAGGGCCTGCTTGATTTCTTTTAGCTGCCCGTTGGTAAGCTTTGAGGGCCGGCCTTTGTGCCCTTTTAATTTAAGTGCGTCAAAGCCCTTTTCATCAGCAATTTTTACCCAGGATGAAATTGTCATCTTGCTTACACCAGCTAATTTACTGATTTGGGAAGCAGACAAACCGGATAGAACCATGTTTACGGAGAATACTCTGAAATGGAACCTGGCGTCATCAGTAGACGACATAATCTCCTTACCTTGTCTCAAAAGTTCTTCCGGATCAGTGTGATACTTTCGATTGTTCATATGTACTGTACCTCCAATTGAAGTATAGCACATAGATACATCAATTTAAAGTAAAGTAATTAATGTCGTTTACTATAGACCTAGACCTAGACCCTATACACTATGCGGACCCTTCCATACTTTCCCGGTCATGAGATACCGTACCGCTTCTTCCAGCCGTTCGGCGCCGTGGACGAAGTGGTTGCCCCGGTTGGCCTGGTAGAGGACTTCCTTACCTTCTTTTGCGATGATATCCCGCACCGCCAGGGTATCTTCTTCTACCTTCGCCATTCGGGGGTTGCGGACTCTTTTTTCTTTGTCCCCCAAGGACAGGTAGATTTTCTTTATGCCGGAAGAAAGGGGATGGGCTTTCAGGTAATCCACAAACCCATCGAACCAGAGGGAGCCGGAAATGGAGGCGATGGCCTCAAGGCTGTCCTTTTTCGTACCCATGTAGAGGGCAAAGAGGCCGGACATGGAAATGCCTGCCATCATGCGATGGAGGGGCCTGCCGGAAAAGGTGCTCTCCTTCAGAAATACTTCCTGCTCCAGGAAATCGGCAAACCGGTCTGCGCCGCCGGAAAAGTCTTCTTCTCCCTTGAATACCTTCGGCGCCGGCCAGGGAGAAAGGTCCCCGTTCCAGTCCATGCCGTCGATAGAGGCAAGGAGCACCGGGAATTCATCGGTGAGGAAGGACACCTTCTCTGTCACCGGTTCCGGCTGGGGAATATAAATGATGGACTCCGCCTCCTTCTTTCCATACACCCCGATGGAAAGGGGGCCGGCGGTAAAGGATGTGAGATGGTTCATGATAGACTCCTGAATGGGATAGAATTGAGATTTGAGATTTGAGAATTGAGGTCCAGCGGCTTCGCCGCGGTTTGGCATGCTTGTGGGCAGAGTCACTGGCACAGGGCTTCCAGCTTCTAGCGTCTAGCAGCCAGGAAAGCTGATTCGCCTATGGCGCCAGGCCTGCTGGTTCGATGGCTTCTCATGCCGTAGGCTGTCCAGTTTTTCCTAACAGCTAGAAGCTAGCAGCTAGCTGCCCCGTGCTGATGACTCTGCCCATCAGCATGCTCCCCATTACTTTCCCTTAAACTCAGCCTTCCTCTTTTCCAGGAATGCCGTGATGCCTTCTTTGAAGTCTTCGCTGCCGGAGCACTGGGCGAGGTACACTGCTTCGTCCTTCATATAGTCCTCAAATCCCTTGTAGAGGCTGGCGAACATGAGCTTTTTCATATTTCCATAGGCCAGGAGAGGCCCTTCCGTCAGTTTTTCCGCAAAGGCCATGACAGTGGGCATGAGGTCTTCCTTCGTGGTCACTTCTTTCACCAGGCCGATTTCGAGGGCTTCCTTGGCGGAGACCGGGCGGCCGGTGACGAACATGTCGAAGGCCCGGTGGCTTCCCACCATGCGGGGCAGGAAGTACACGCCGCCGGTGTCGGGGCAGAGGCCGATGCCTACGAAGGCCTGCAGGAATTTCGCATTGTCCGCGGCAAAGATGAAATCGCAGGCGAAGGCCAGGTTGGCCGCACCGCCGGCAGCAGCGCCTGATACGGCGCAGATAATAATTTTGCTCATTTTCTTCATGTACAGCACGATTTCCGACAGTTTCCCCGCCAGAGGCGCCATGGATTTCTTTGAAAAATCCGGTTCGTCGCAGTGATCCTTCATGTACCGGATATCACCGCCGGCAGAGAAAGCCCGCCCTGCGCCGGTAAGCACCAGCACCAGCACCTCCGGATTTCCTTCCGCTTCCTTCAAAGCCTCTTCCAGTTCTCCTGCCATTACCAGGTCCAGCGCATTCAGGGTAGGCGCATAATCCAGGGTAATAGTCTCAATCCCCCCTGCAAGGGATGTGTGAATTCTCTGATAAGCCATGACTGCCTCCTTTGAAAAAAATGAAAATATCTTCTTATATTATATCATTAAAAAAGGCGCCCCTTATAGAAATATCTTCTCCGCCAGAAAAGCCCCCAGTGCCACCAGAAGAATGCCGCAGGCCAGCTGGGCGAAAATGTAGCCCAGCCCCTCCATCCACCGCCCGGCGGCCCAGAACTGCAGGGTCTCATTCATGAAGGAAGAAAAGGTGGTGAGCCCGCCCAGAAATCCGGTGATGAGAAAAGCCGCCGCTCCGGGGAGCGGATACACCCGGGAAAGAAGGACGCCCAGCAGGCCTATCAGAAAGGAACCGGCACCGTTCACCGCCAGGGTGCCATAGGGAAAAGCCGTCCCCGCCCATCCCGCCAGTGCAAGGGTAGTCATGTACCGGCACAGGGCTCCCAGCGCCCCGCCGGCGGCCACCAGTAAAGGATACACATAATTCATGATGATACCTCCATAAAAAAATCTCCTGTCCCCTGATGAAATGGATCCATAAAAGAACCATATTCCAGGAGGCAGGAGTCATCATCTCAAAGAGCATTCGGCCTTCGCCCGGCGAACTCCATCGCCGTCTGCGGGTTTTATTGTACCACAGGAGAGAGGGGATGGAAAGGGGCGGAGGAGGAAGGTGGACGGGCCTCACGGCCCGAGGGTTGTGGTGGCGGCTGACGCCGCAGTTTTATAAAAAAGGGGCGCGGCTGACGCCGCGGATTGTGTAGAAGGGTTGCACCCCACAGGGGAAACGACTCACTATGATTTGTGCGTCGCTGGCGCTCCTTCAAATCATGTTCGCTGTGCATCGCTTCGCTCAAGGGGCAACAGCGCCTGCGGCGCTGAGGATTGGGGATTGCCGCAGAGCGGCAATGCTTATAAAATCAGCGTTACGGATTCACCTATCTGCATCATACGTCATGAAAAGCATTACGTCGATCAGCCACCTCCGGTGGCTTTCCCCCCTTTGGTGCCTTACGGCACCGCCTTCCCGCCCCGCTGGGAAGCGTGTCACTTGATTCTCAGTCGTCTACGACTCCCTGCGAATCAAGTTCCCTTGCCACCGCTGAGCGGTGGGACAATAAAGATCCGCAAGGCAGTCCTTTCATAAGCAGCTCACAGCATAACGGAGCTTTATAGTGCCCCCGCTTGCGGGGGAAAGGTGGTGGCGCCAGCCACCAAAGGGGGAATGTATTTCCACGCCCGCCAGGGCGGTTGGCCTGTTTTCCCTCGCCCGCAGGGCGGTTGTATGGTTTTCGCCGCCTAAGGCGGTATAAAAAATGGCGCCGAAGGCGCCGTACCTCGCCAGCGCAGCGATACTATATACCTCCCGAGGGCGGAAGCCCGGAGCCCGTCCGGGAGGCGTCAGCCGGTCCCGGACAGAACCCTTGGCGCCCAGGGCCGAAAGGCCCGGCGGCGCCATCAACCCTCACGCCCGTAAGGGCGTGTCAACCTTCGAGAATACTGGAAAGCACCGCCCCGATCCCGATCCCGACCGCGCCACAGGCGCCTGAACCCTCAAGCCTCCAATCTATCCATGCAATCAAAAAAACCGGCACCACTGTGTCGGTTTTTTTGATTGTCCTTATTTCAGAACGGAAGGCAGCCAGGTGGCGATGCCGGGGAAGACGCAGAGCAGCGCGATTTCAAGAACCATAATCACCGCAAAGGGAGCGGCGCCGGAGATGATGTCCTGGATGGAGCTGTCTTCGCTGATGCCTTTGATGACGAAGAGGTTCATGCCTACGGGAGGCGTGATGAGGGCCAGTTCCATATTAATGAGGAGCACTACGTTGAACCAGATGGGGTCAAAGCCCAGGGCTTTGATAACCGGGTAGAGCATAGGCAGGGTAATAAGGATGATGGAAACGGTTTCCAGCACGCAGCCCAGGATGAGGAGGACGATATTGATGCCGATGAGGACGATCCATTTATTGAAGTGGCCTTCGGTGACAAGGGCCATGAGGGCCTGGGGTACCTGGAGCACGGTGAGGATGTAGCCGAAGAGCATGGCGCCTACCATGATGGCAAAAATCATGCAGGATGTCTTGATGGTGGCGCGGAGGATGGCGGGCATGTCCTCAATGGTAATGCTGCGGTAAATGAAGAAGGTAATGATGAGGGCATACACCGTGCCTACAGCTGCCGCTTCGGTAGGGGTGAAGATGCCGGTGTAGATACCGCCGATGATGATGACCGGAAGGAGAAGGCCCCAGATATTTTCGCGGAGGGCTTTCATCTTTTCTGCATGGGTGGCTCTTGCTTCCCGGGGCTTATTCCAGGAGGCAAAGACGATATAGGCCACGAAGGCCAGGGTCAGGAGGGCCCCCGGTACTACGCCGGACATGAAGAGCTTGCCCACGGACTCATCGGTGATGGTGCCGTAAAGAATCATGGGGATGGATGGCGGAATGAGGATGCCCAGGGTGCCGCCGGCAGCTACGGAGCCCACCACCAGTTTCCGGTCGTAGCCCCGTTTCAGCATTTCCGGAATGGCCATGGCGCCGATGGTGACGGCGGTGGCCACGGAGGAGCCGGAAATGGCGGCGAAAATGGCGCAGGCAAAGATGGTGGCAATGCCCAGGCCCCCGGGGAGGTGGCCCATCCACTTGCTGCCTAAATCGAAGAGTCCGCTGCCCACCCGGCCGGTGAGCATGATCTGGCTCATGAGGATATAGAGGGGCACTGATGTCAGTACATAGGAGTCCAGTGTCTTGAACGCAATCACCGGTACCTGGGACAGGGTGGACATGTCCACGAACTGGATGATACCCAGGATGCCCGCCAGGGACAGGGTGAAGGCCACCGGCATGCCGATGATGAGGAGGACAATGATAAACAGTGCAAATCCGAGCAGTACCATTTATTTTTCCTCCTTTCCGTCAGCGAAGAAATCACCGAGGAGATGGTTGATGATTTCCAGGAAAAGCAGCACAAAGCCGATGACCATGAAGGTCTGGGGAATCCACAGGGGTACCCGGAGCAGGGACGGGGAGACCACTCCCATGGCCTTGCTCATGAGCATGTAATTGGTGGACTCCGTCATGCAGACGTACATGACGAAGAGGGAAAGGATGGATGTAATGATGTCCAGTCCCTTCTGCACTTTCCTCGGGAACCTTCCATAGAGAAAATCCACGCAGATATGGCCGTTTTTCCGCATGGTGTAAGCCATGCCGAAGAACCCGGCCAGCACGAGGCAGTAGGTGGAAATCTCCATCACCCACACCGTGGGATGGTGGAAAATACTGCGGGCAATGATTTCGTAGCAGATCATGAAGGCTGTCAATAAAATGGCAAGCCCCGCAATGGCAGCGGCGGCATTGGTAATGACGCCGAGAATCCGATCATATAAATGGTAAATAGAACGCACAGGACAGCCCTCCTTTGTATGTGACATTGGTTGAATTAATCAGGAATGCGGAATGAGAAATTAGGAGTGAGGAGTGAGGAGTGGTGGTGCGCCGCATCAGAATACAGAGCGGCGCAGCTTTTGAATTCCACCACAGATCAGCGGGCTTACGGATAGCGCCATCAGGAGCAGGGCAGCTAGCTGCTAGCTATTAGCTTTTAGGAAAGCTCGATGGCCTACGGCGTTAGAAACTGTCGGAAGCAATGTACAGGATGCGCCGCAGGCCGGCCAGCTTTCCTGGCAGCTAACAGCTAGAAGCTAGAAGCCCCCACCCGTTCGCACGTACGCCTAGCCATACAAGCGCCGCAGGCTGACCGCCTAGATGCTAACAGCTAGAAGCCCCCGCACAGATGACTCGACCACCAGCCCCCGCTCAGTCCTTCGCAGCGGCGCTGGCTTTCAGGCAGTCATCCACCAGTTTCTTGCCGAAGTCACCCTGTTCCTGTTCGAATTTCGCAACTACAGGAGCGGTGGCTTCCTGCCACAGATGGATTTCATCCTTCGGAATCACGTACACATCCATGCCTTTGGCTTCCAGTTCCTTCAGGCACCGTTCATCTTCTGCCTTTGTTTCCTTACGGATTTCATCCTGGATTTCCTTGGCCGTATCGGTGATGATCTTCTGCTGTTCCGGTGTCAGTTTCTTCCAGGAGTTGTCGTTCATGGCTACCAGGAATTCCACGTAGGAGTTGTTGGTGACCGTGAGATACTTGGCCACTTCGTAGATCTTACGGGACAGGATGGCGGTCTGGCCAGAGGACTGGCCGTCGATGGTGCCGTTCTTGATGGCCATGTACACTTCGGAGGAGCTCATGGTCGTCGGCGATGCGCCCAGGGCCTGGATAATGTCGGCGGAGGTTTCCGAGTAGGAGCGGATCTTCATGCCCTGGAAATCTTCCGGTTTCTCGATTTTCTTCACGTTGTTGCAGAACTGTACGTAGCCGTAGTCCGCCCAGATCAGCGGATGGACGCCCTTCTTTTCCATTTCCTGGTCCAGGGATTTGCCCAGGTCTCCGTCCAGTGCATTATCTACGGCGGAGTAGGAAGTGAGGACGAATGGCATGTCCAGTACCTTCAGTGCCGGTACCACCATGGACCACCGGGCGGTGGAGTTCATGCCGATATCCAGGCCGCCGCTCATGAGGGCGTCATTCATGTTCTGGTCGTTATAGAGCTGGCCGGCGGGGTACATCTTGATTTCGATCTGGCCCTTGGACCGTTCCTGCACTTCCTTGGCGAATTTTTCTACGCTCTTGGACAGATGGTGTTCCGCCGGGAGCTGGTAGGCCATCTTCAGTTCGACTTTCTGGCCATTACCGGAAGCGGCAGCGGGCTTCTTATCGCCGCCGGACATGCCGCAGCCTGTCATGATGCCCATGACCGCAAGGGCAGCTAAACCTGCTAAAACTACTTTGTGACTTCTTTTGAACATACCCATAATAAGTTCCCCCTTTGGAATAATCATTGTTTCCCTGAACCGCTTCATGCACCGAGGGGTACGTTCCTTCCATACTGCAAAAAACGCCCTGATTGATAAAAATCAACCAGGGCGTAACACCTACGCGGTACCACCTCGCACTATACTCTAAGGCCCCTAACGATGCCACTCGCCATATCCTACTCTGTTCAGATATGGAACTCCCGGACGACTCTGTGAGGACCTCCTGCTGCCTTTCACCATACGGCAGCTCTCTGCAAGGAAACCGATTCACTCGCTTCCGTTCTTCGTCTTTTCTGTGCTGTGAAGCTGTATTCAATATTTGAAGTTGGAAATAGTATACATGCCTTGGGGCCGTTTGTAAAGGGGAAAGAGAAAATTTTAGTATGATAGAGAAATTGCATGCTAACGGATAGCGTCACGAGCCTTGAGCTTTGAGCCTTGTGCCTTGAGCTGTACAGCCGCTTCGCGGCGCGTGTCCTATGGCTAAGTGTCGTGCGTCCCTGTGGGGGCTTCCAGCTTCTAGCGGCTAGCTTTTAGGAAAGCTCTACAGCCTACAGCATGAATAGCTGACGGCAATATCAGCCAGGAAACGCCGCAGGCGTTACCCCTCAGCCACTTGAATGCTTACAGCTGTCAGCTTACCGCTCACAGAGAATCAGCCGCTTCGCGGCATCCATCCTGCGGCTTTGCCGCGGCCCTTCTCTAAGGGCCTGCATGGGTACGGATTGTCCCACATGGAATGTTAGCCCTTCTATCGAGACAACCGTTAAAAGCGTGCCCCCTTGGAGAAGGGGGCGGCCCGAAGGGCAGGGGATGGATCCGCCTCAAAGAGGCGGAATCTGCAGCGCAGATGATTTGTCTAATGTCCTCCCCAATCCATACTGCGGCGAAGCCGCTGGACCTCAACTCTCAACTCTCAATTCTCAAATCTTTCCCTTTCCCACAATTTATCATTTCTTTACGACACGCCTACTGTATGCCGTTTTATAATGAAAGCAAATTCCCCCTTAAGGAAGTGAACCTATGAATCAAAAGAATGGCCCCGACCGGGTGGCCTACTATTTCCTGAAAGAAAAGAAAATCCTTGCCGTCACCACGGTGAGCGGCCTCCTGTACAACGTGGGCCTCGTGCTGGCGCCCTGGTTTGAAGGGCAGCTGGCCCAGTATATCGCCGATATTCTTGGCGGCAGCCGGATGGCAAAGGACCTCATCCTCCTATCTCTCGCCTACGTGCTTTCCATATTCTTCGTACAGGCCATGCGGTACGTGAAGCGGCTCTACGTGCGGCGCTTTGCCAACGAGACGAGCCTCCTCATGAAGCAGGTCATTTACCGCCACCTCATCCGGCTCCCCCGGAAAAAGCTTCTGGAGAAAGGCACCGGCAGCCTCATGACCCGGGTCATTTCCGACGTAGATGCCTGCGTAGAGGGCATGCGAAAATTCACCACGGAAATCTTCGACACCGGCGTGGTCATGGTGGCCTATGTGGCCATGCTGCTTTACTACGACTGGCGCCTTACGGTGCTGGTGCTCCTCTTCCCCCCTGCCGCCTACATCCTGGCAGGGAAGCTGAAGAAGGTCATCACCACCGCCGGCAGGCTGTCCAAGGAATCCGCCGGCCGCCTGTCCTCCGCCACGGTGGACCGCATCCGGAATGCCCTGACCTACCGCATCTTTGGGGAAGAAAAGGCCCAGAACCACCGGTACGAAGACCACCTGGTGGACTATGAAAAGAAAATGATCCGCTCCAACCTTTGGGAAAATACCATGGAGCCCTTGTACCAGGTCATCGCCATGACCGGTGCCATTTTCATTCTCTGGCTCGGCGGCAAAAATGTGATGGGCATCGGCTGGACAGACTGGAATATTGCTGCCTTTGCCACCTTCCTGTCCTGCTTCACCCACCTGGCCGTGAAATCCTCCCATGCCGCCCACCTGTTCAACGCGGTACAGAAGGCAGAAGTTTCCTGGGCCCGGATCCATGGGTACCTGTCAGACATTCCCGGAGAAGACCTGAAAGCCGCCACACCGGATATGCTATCTGTAAAGAACGTTTCCTTCACCTATCCCGGCGGTGAAAAGCCGGTCATCCGCGATTTCTCTCTCACCGCAAAGCCCGGAGAAATCATCGGGGTCACCGGGAAAATTGCCTCCGGGAAATCCACCCTGGGCCGCCTGTTCCTTGCCGAATCCCCCTTCGCCGGTTCCATCACCTGGGGCGGCAGGGAACTGGGAAAAGAAATGGACCCGGCAGGCCTTGTTTCCTACATGGGCCACGACCCGGAACTCCTTTCCGCCACCATCGAAGACAATATCCGCCTCGGCAGGCCGGGGAACCTGGAAGAAGCCCTCCACGGGGCGGACCTGGAAAAGGATATCGCCTCCTTCCCGGAGGGTATCCATACGGCCATCGGCGAAGGGGGCATCCGCCTCTCCGGAGGCCAGCAGGCCCGCATCGCCCTGGCCAAGGCCCTCTACCACCGCCGGCCCCTGGTGATCCTGGACGATCCCTTCGCCGCCGTGGACTACGCCACCGAAGACCATATCCTTGCCCGCATCCGCCCTCTCCTGAAAGATTCCATTGTCCTCCTCATCTCCCACCGCCTCCGCTTCTTCCCCTCCCTCTCCCAGGTCCTCTGGGTGGGACCGGAAGGAAAAGTGGACACCTCCACCCATGAGAAACTCATGGAGACCAATGGGGAGTATCGGAAGATGTATACATTACAGAATAGAGTTGAGAATTGAGTGAAGAGAATTGAGGTCCCGCGGCTTCGCCGCAGTCTGGCATGCTGTTGGATAGAGTCACCGGCATGGGGTTGCTAGCTTCTAGCTGTTAGCGTCCAGGAAAGCTGGTCCGCCTGCGGCGCTTCCCATCCGATATTTTCGCCAGCCATTCGCGCCGTAGGCTGTAAATCTTTCCTAGTGATGCGTCTCAATCACATTTGGGATAATGATTAACGCTGACTTGAGTGCATTATTACATTTTCTTTCCGTCATTAAATACATTTGACTCTATCCCTAACTCGTCATCTCGAGCGGTGGCAAGGGAACTGGATTCGCAGGGAGCCGCAGGCGACTGAGAATCCAGTGACACGCTTCCTCCGGTGGTAAGCACCGTAATGAAGTGAAACGTAAGAATAGAATGTGAGAAAGAGTCGAGAGATCTCTCAGAAAAATGCCTCTGACGGTCTTACAATGCCGACAACGGTTGCAAAGCCCTGTATTCCCGTACGCAAGAAAGATTTCTCGACTCATCGTAGCTGTAGCGATTTTTACCTGCACAATCACTTTGCATGCTACCACCGCTCGAAATGACGTTATTTGGGGGAGAGTTTCCACTTGCAAATCTATCACTAAGTTATCATACAATTAAGCAATCATTAGCACAAATGTGATTGAGACAAGACACTAGAAGCTAGGAGCTAGCAGCTAGAAGCCCTCATGCGTTTGACTCTGCCCAACAGCATGCCAAACCGCCGCGCAGCGGCTATACAGCTCAAGGCTCAAGGCTGAATGCTCAAGGCTCGTGACTCTATACGTAACCATGCCAAACCGAAAAAAATATAAAAATTTGCGGCGCTATATGAATTGTGCGCCGCACCACCATTCCTCATTCCTAATTTTCCACTAACTCACTAACTCACTATCCCACTATTTCCCAAAGGAGTCATCATGAAACCATCCGGTCATACCTTAAAAGGCATCATCCTCTCCGCCGCTGCCATGGAGCCCCGGCTCACGGCCTGCCTGCTGGCGGTGATCCTGGTGTCCCTGGTGCTGGGGGTCCTGCCGCCCCTCATTCTCCAGCGGGCCATCGACAGCCTCACTGCAGGGAGCGCCACCGCAAAGGGCCTGCTGCTCCTGGGGCTCCTGTACTTCGGCCTCACCGCCCTGTCGGGACTGGCAGATTCCGCCAAGGAATCCTACATCACCGTATTCGGCCAGAAAGTGACCCACCACATCCGCACGGTGATGGCGCAAAAACTTTCCCGCCTGCCCGCATCCTACTACACCACCCACGAAGGCGGCGCCGTGGCGTCCCTCTTCGTCAATGACGTGGATACCATTGAGGACCTCTTCGACTCCGGCATCATCAGCATGGCCGCCGATGCATTGAAAATCATTTCCATCCTCATCACCGTATTCTTCCTGAGCCCCGGGCTTTTCCTGCTCCTCCTCATGGCCCTGCCCCTCCTTTTCCTCCTCACCAGGGCATTCCAGAAGCGCATGCTGGCCGCCCAGGTGGAAAACCGGAAAGCCGTGGCAGGAACCAATGAAATCATTCCGGAAACCATGCACACCATCCGCACCATCCGCCTCACGGGAAGCGAAGAATTCATGGAACGCCGCTACGGCGCCTCCATCCGCCGGAGCTTTTCCGCCATGGAAAAGACAAATTTCTACGACTCCATCTATTCCCCCATCATCCTCACCACCAGTGCCTTCCTCATCGCCCTCATGTGCATTCTCTCCGTCAGCGGCACCGATTTCACCGCCCTCTTCGGCATGACCGCCGGCACCGCCGCCGCCCTCATCGCCTATGTGGACAAGGTTTTCTCCCCCCTCCAGAGCATGGGCATGGAAATCGAAAACATCCAGTCCGCCATGGCCGGGGCCCATCGGATCCGGGAATTTCTGGGGGAAAAAGAAATGGACATTCCTGAAGAGTCCCCGAAAGAGACAGCCTCCCTGCCCCTTTCCATTTCCCACATGACCTTTGCCTATGACGGGGACCATCCCCTGTTCCATGATTTCTCCCTCACCGCCAGGGCCGGAGAAAAAATCACCATCGCCGGCCGCACGGGCAGCGGCAAAACCACCCTTTTCAAGCTCATCTGCGGCCTCTACGAGCCAACGGAAGGCACCATCACCGTCTTCGGCCAGCGCCCTTCCACCATCCCGCCGGAGGACCGCCGGAAGACCTTCGGCATCGTGAGCCAGTCCTACCCCATGGTCCAGGGCACCGTACGGGACCAGATCACCCTCGGCGACTCCCGGATAACGGGAGAGGACATAGAGCGGGCTCTCCGCCTGGCCGGGCTCTATGACAGCTGCATGAACCTGCCGGAAAAGCTGGATACCCCCTGCACAGAGGGCCTCTTCTCCCAGGGCGAATTCCAGCTCCTCGCCATCGCCCGGGCCCTGGTCTTCAATCCGCCCCTCCTCCTCTTAGACGAAATGACTGCCAGTCTGGACTCTCTCACTGAAAAGAGGGTCATGGCAGCCCTGGACCGGGCCTCCTCGAAACGTACGGTCCTTTCCATCTCCCACCGCCTCTACGAACAGCAGGGCGGACGGATTGTGTGGATTGGGAAAGAGGAATAGAGTGGGGTAGTGAGATTGGGATAGAGTGAGACAGTGAGATAGTGGGTTAGTGGGTTAGTAGGTTAGTGGGTTAGCAGGTTAGCGGGGCAGGGTTGCGGCCTTCGGCCAGGGGTGGTACAGCGCACCAATTGTATTGCGCCGCTGTTTTGTATATAGCCGGTTGCGTGCTTGCGGATAGGGTCGTTTGCGGGGGAGCTGACGGGTGGCTGGGCGCCCTGTGAACGTGCAGGGGCTTTTAGCTTCTAGCGGCTAGCTTTCAGGAAAGCTGATTCGCCTGCGGCTAATGAGTAGCTAGTGGTTGATATCTGGTAGCTCGGGCACCAGCTGCTTCGCAGCAACCCACCCACCGCAAGGCGGTCCCCCCTCCCTTGCAAGCAAGGGAGGGTTAACTCTTTTCGGCGAAGCCGCGGGACCTCAACTCTCAACTCTCAAATCTTGCCGCGAAGCGGCATATCTCCCCATTGACGGCAATTGACCGTCTTTTTTTATGGAGGAGGTTCCCATGTTTGACTGGTTTCTCATCGGTCTCACCATTCTTTTCGCCGTGATGGTGGCCCGGCTTATACTGAAGAAGTATAATGCCATTTTCGTGTTCTTTGCTTCGGGCATCGTGATTCTCATGGCTGCCAGCCTTCTGACAGGTACCCCCATCCTGCCCAAGGGGTCCCTGGGCAATGTATTCCTTGATACCTTTGGCTTTCTCACGGCCACCTTCAAGAAGAACATCGCCGGCATCGGCACCCTGATCATGGTGGTCACCGGCTATGCCACCTACATGAAGCACATCGGTGCTTCCACGAAGCTGGCCTTCACCGCCAGCCATCTCCTCGGCGGTATCCGGAACAAGTACCTTCTCCTGTCCGCCTTCTACCTCGTAGGCATGTGCCTGAAACTGGTGCTCACGAGCCAGGCAAGCCTGGCGGTACTCATGCTGGCCACCGTATTTCCCGTATTCATTGCCCTGGGCATCCGGCCCATCACCGCTGCCTCGGTACTGGCCCTGCTCTGCCTGGACTACGGCCCCAATGATGGCAGCACCCTCTTCATGTCCACCGTGGCCTAGATGAACGTGGTGGAAATGTTCCTGGACTACCAGTCCAAGGCGGCCCTGGCCATCATTCTTGTCACTGCCGTCCTCATCCCTTTCTATTACCGGTACATGGATAGAAAAGACAGCCTCCACCCCGAAGAAGAGGGCGAAGTATCGGAGTCCCGGGAAATCGAAAATCCCGATGTGCCTTTCTTCTACATTTTCCTTCCCCTCATTCCCCTGGTCATCGTCTTTGCGGACTACTTCATTCCCGGCACGAAAATCGACGTGATTACCGCCAATTTCATGGGCTTTGCCTTCACCTTCCTCTGCGAATTCATCCGCCGGAAAGACCGGAGTGCCATTCCCTCCGACATGGTGGTCATCCTGAAGGGCATGGCAAACGTCTTCGTTTCTGTGGTGTCCATCATCATCTCCGCCTCCGTCTTCGCGGAGGGCATTAAAATCCTGGGCGGCATCACCATATTCACCAATATGATTTCCGACATGCAGGGAGCTGCGGTGATTATCATGATTCTTCTCACCGGCATTACCTACCTCTTCGCTATCATCATGGGCAGCGGCGCCGCCCCCTTCTTTGCCTTCGGGCCCCTGACGCCGGCAGTAGCCGCCAAGCTCTGTGTGCCTACCCTCACCCTGCTGCTCCCGATGGAACTGGCCACGTCCATCGGCCGGGCTTCGTCGCCGGTGTGCGGCGCCCTCATCGCCATTGCCGGCACCGCCGGTATCACCCCCATCCGTCTGGCGAAGCGGACAGCGCCCCTTCTCTTCATTATGCTGCTGGTCGACATGACCGCGTCCTATATTTTTACGATTTAAGGAGAAATGAAATTGGTAAAAAAAGTAATCCTCGACTGTGACCCCGGTTCCGATGACGCCATCGCCATCATGCTGGCCATGAAAGATCCTTCCATCGACCTTCTGGCCATTACCACGGTGAACGGAAACCGCATCGTTCCCAAGACCACGGAAAACGCCCTGCGGGTGGTACAGTTCATGAAATCCAAGGTCCCCGTGTACCGGGGCTGCGAAAACCCTATTTTTTGCAATGAAATCCCCGGAAGGAAGCCTGGCCTTCCCCGGGTCACCCTGAACGACTGCCACGGTGATTTCCTGCCCCTTCCGGAAGCCCGCATTACCGCCGAGAAGGAGCACGCCGTCTTCTTTCTGGTGAAGAAGCTCATGGAGTCGGACGGTGATATTTCCCTGGCCTCTGTAGGACCCCTTACTAACATTGCCATGGCCCCCCGCATCGAACCGGGGATTGCCGGGAAAATCAAAGAAATGGTCATCATGGGCGGCGGCCATACCGGCGCCAACGCCAGCGCCGCTGCGGAATTCAACTTCTACGCCGACCCGGAAGCCGCCAAAATCGTAATGGACTCACCCATTCCCAAGGTCATCCTTCCCCTGGATGCCACCTGGCGGGCCTGCATCACGGAAGAACAGAATAAGGAACTCAAGGCACTGGGTACACCGGAAGCCCTCTTCGCCTCCACCATGGTACAGAAGCGGATCGACAACCTCAAAGTAAACGATGTGTCGGACCATAACTACCAGCTCCGCCACACCCCGGGCACCGTGGCCTCCACCCTCCTCTACCGCTACGACAACGACCGGGCTCCCATCCACGACGCCCTGGCCATTGCCTACCTCATCGATCCCACGGTAATCACGGAACTGGCGGACGCCAACGTGGACATCGATACCTATGGCGGTCCCTGCGACGGCCGCATGGTGGCGGACTTCCACAACACGAAGAAATTCCGGGACCCCATCACTGCGAAGGTGGCCCTGAACGCGGATGCGGAAAAATTCGTGGATATGCTCTTCCGGAATCTGGGAAAGAAATAAAAAACAAAATAAAACCATGGGATTTCCTGTCATTGGAAATCCCATGGTTTTATTTTATGCTTGATTGGGCAATGGCCGTGGGAACGGGCGGAGGCTTGAGCCTTGAGCCTTGGGCCTTGAGCCGGTCAGGCCCTTTGGGCCGATGACGAATGGGCGAATGAGCGGCTGAATATATGGGGGCTTCCAGCTGTTAGCGGCTAGCTTTCAGGAAAGATGATCCGCCTGCGGCGCTTCCATTAATCCATCCTGCGGCTTTGCCGCGCCCCTTCTCCAAGGGGCTGCATGATTGGGATTATCTCCAATTTAGCTTATTACCTTTGCTGCGAAGCCGCTGGCCCGTCTGACTTCTGAATGTCTGACTGTCTGATGTCTCCGCCGCGAAGCGGCCAAGCCTCAATCCTCTTCACTCAATTCTCAATTCTTTCTTTTTACACCGTCATAGTCATTTACCGGAAAGATTTCTCGACTCATCGGAGCTGTAGCGATTTTTATGGATAGAGCTATTTGGCATGTCCACACCGCTCGAAATGACGTTATGGGGTAGTTTTCACTTGCAAATCTATTACTAAGTTATCATATAATTAAACTATCATTAGCATAAATGTGATTGAGACAAGACACTTGTGTCCAGGCAGCAAGTTGCTTCGCAACAAATGCACCCTGATTCAGATCGAGGCCCAGATGGCCAGCCTGCGGCGCCTCCGGTCATTTTCCATCAGCTAACCCCAGCCCGGTGGGCAGCCCCTTCCCAGGGAAGGAGCCTCGTGTAGAGTCATTTTCACGGCTTTGGGGATTAGAGCCATCAGGATTCCAACGGCGGCGAAGCCGCGGGATCTCAATTCTCTTTACTCAATTCTCAATCCTTTCCCAATCATGCAGGCCCTTGGAGAAGGGCCGCGCCAAAGGCGCAGGATGGATTGACGGGATTTGTACGAATCCCCTGCTTCGCAGAACCCGCCTCTTCGAGGCGGATCCATCCCCTGCCCTTTGGGCTGCCCCCTTCTCCAAGGGGGCACTCGCTTACCGGTGTTCTCAACAGGTGAGGATACCCGTCAGCATGCAGCTTTTTGCGGCTCTGCCGCTGGACCTCAATTCTCTTTCCTCAAATCTCAATTCTTCAAAAAAAGAGCAGCCCCATTTGGGGACTGCTCTTTTTCAGCTATGCATCAGTTCGTCTTCGTGCTGTCTGCTTCAGACGGCTTAGCCGTGTCCTTGCCGGTGATACGGTCCAGGAGTTTGTTTCCTGCGGCCTTATTGGCTGTGGCGGCTTTATCGTCCTTTTTCTTTGTGTCTTCCTGTTTCTTGGCTTTTGCCGCCTGGGCTGCCTGCGCGGCCTGGGCTCTGGCATTTTCTTCTCTTACCGCCTGGGGAATATCGAAGCTCTTTGTCTTATAGGCGGAGAGGGCCTGTTCCATGAAGTCCCTCCAGATAGCTGCCGGGATGGTGCCGCCGGTGTAGCCGGCATTGGTGGATGTATCGTCGCCGATCCAGACGGCGGTCACCAGTTCAGGGGTGTAGCCCACGAACCATGCGTCGTGTTCGTCATCGGTGGTACCGGTCTTGCCGGCTGCGGTGCGGCCGATGTAGGCGTTGCCGCCGGTGCCCCGGGAAATGACTTCTTCCAGGATGCTGGTGAGGCGGTATACCGCGTTTTCACTGACCACCTGCTTGCCTTCCTGCTTGCCGGAGTGATCTTCCAGGACGTTGCCGTTCCGGTCCACCACTTTCATGATGGCCGTCGGTTCGATAAGCTTGCCGCCGTTGGCGAAGACGCTGTAGGCCTTGGCCATGTCATACACGGAGACGCCATTGGTAAGACCGCCGATGGAGGCTGCCAGGTTATCATCGTTCTTCTTGCCCGTCTTTACGAGGGTGGAAATGCCGCAGGCTTCTGCGGTGTCCAGGATTTTCTTCATACCCACTTTATTGGCCAGGTCAATGGTGGGGATATTCATGGAGTGGACGAGGGCTTCTTCCAGTGTCACCTGTCCGCCGGAAGTGCCGCCGTAGTTCTTCGGGGTCCATCCGCCGCCGTAGGTTTTCTTTTCGTTGCTGATGGTGTCGTAGGGGCTGAATTTGTTTTCAAAGGCCGTAAGGTATACGAAGGGTTTGAAAGAGGAGCCCGGCTGGCGGACCATCTGGGTGGCGCGGTTGAAGTGGTCTTCTCCCCGGCCGCCGACCATGGCTTTGATATGGCCGGTGCCTACTTCGATGGTCATAAGGGCGCCCTGGGGCTGGGTCAGTCCCTTGGAGTCCTTCGTTCCCTTCGGCAGGTCCGCTTTCAGTGTCTTTTCTGCTTCCTTCTGCATATCCAGGTCCAGGGTAGTGTATACCTGGAGACCCTCTTTGTAGATGGCATCGGAATCATACTTGTCGCTGATGGTCTGGATTACGTAGCTGATGAAATAGGAGGCTGTGCTGTCGGTGCCCTTATTGGTCTGGGGCTTTGCCAGGTGGAGGTCCGCCTTCTTGGCTGCTTCCGCATCGGCCTGGGAAATATAGCCGTACTTAGCCATCTGGTCCAGTACGATGCCCTGGCGGTATTTTGCCGCTTCCAGGCTCCGGAAGGGGGAGTAGTAGTTCGGGCTGTTTGGGAGCCCTGCCAGCATGGCACACTGGGGCAGGGTGAGGTCTTTCACGTCTTTGCCGAAATATACCTTGGATGCTGTCTGGATGCCATAGCAGCCCTGGCCGAAATAAATCTGGTTCATGTACATTTCCAGGATCTGCTTCTTGGTGTACTTGTTTTCAATCTGCAGCGCCAGAACCACTTCCAGGAGTTTTCTCTTCAGTGTCTGTTCCTGGGTGAGGAAGGCGTTTCTCGCCAGCTGCTGGGTAATGGTGGACCCGCCCTGGCCGGTGGCGTTATGGGTGATCACATTGGACCATACGGCACGGAGGATACCCCGGGGGTCTATGCCGTGGTGTTCATAGAAACGGACATCTTCCGCTGCCACGAAGGCATTCTGCAGGTTCTGGGGAACCTGGGTAATGGGCACGGGGATACGGTTTTCTTCTGCGTGCACCGTGGTAATAAGCCGTCCCTTATCATCGTAGATGCGGGAGGAAGCATTCGGCTGGATGTTGGCCGTCACGTCCGGCAGGTGCCGGGATACGGACACGAAGAACCCCGCCGCTGCGCCGGCTCCGGCAATCATCACGATGACCAGCAGGAACACAAGGACCCTCTTGAAAAAGGAGGATTTCTTCTGCGGCCGTTCGCGACGGATATCAGAATTTTTCATATATAACACTCCTGTAGTAAAATCTGTCCTTTTTGACGGCCATTCTCCCACGGCCGCCGCAAATTGGGCATATAATCACATTTATTATACCACAAGAGGGAAAGGAAAGAGGGATAGTGAGGCAGATCGAGACCGAGGTCGAGATCGAAGGTTAGCAGGTTGGCATGCTTACGGTTAGAGATACAGCCTTTAGCTTTGAGCCTTGAGCCTTGAGCTGGACAGCCGCTGCGCGGCGGGATTGCCTGCTGATGGATAGAGGCATTCGCATGGAGCTTCTAGCCTCTAGCTCCTAGCTGTTAGGAAAGCTGATTTGCCTGCGGCGCTTCCTATCCGGTATTTCCGTCAGTCTTTCATGCCGTAGGCTGGGCCAGCTTTCCCAGCTGCCAGAAGCTAGCTGTTAGCAATCAGGAAAGCTGAACAGGCCCTACGGGCCAAATCCATCACCATCTCTCAGTCCGGTGGACAGCTCTCTTCTGGGAAGAGAGCCTCCTGCTGAGTCAATGGCACGTTATTTGTGCAGAGTCATTAGGATTCCAATGGCGGCGAAGCCGCGGAACCTCAACTCTCAATTCTTTTTTCGCCGTAGGCTATCCAGCTTTCCTGGCAGCTGGATGCTAGCAGCTGGAAGCCCCCCACACAAATGACTCTCCCCTCCAGTATGCTGCTCCGGAATCTGAAAAAGTGCCGTCCTCTCGGTACGGCACTTTCGGTTTCGGCGGCGAAGCCGCTGATTGCCTCGATCTCGATGTCGACCTCGATCTCAGCTTCACTTCCCCGCCAGTTCCATGAATTCTTTTCTCAGGGCGCTATCTTTCTTGAAGGCGCCGGAGGAAGCGATGGTTCTTGTCTTTGTACCGGGTTTCCTGATGCCCCGGGCGGTCATGCAGGAGTGTTCTCCTTCGATGTAGACGATGACATCGTCGGACTTCGTCACCAGTTTCATCACATCCCGGATGTCCGTGCCAATCCGTTCCTGGATCTGGAACCGTTTGGATACGGCATCGGCGATGCGGGCAATTTTCGACAGCCCGATGACCCGGCCATGGGGGATGTAGCCCACGGCGGCCTTCATGTTGTACATGAGGGCAATGTGGTGTTCACAGTGGGAAAAGATGGGGATATCCTTCACCACCACCATATCATTTTCCGGGGTGGCAAAGGTCTTTTCAAATTCCCGGGCAATGTCTTCATTGGACACGCCGGTATAGGCGAACTGTTCCGCCATCATGTCCGCAAACCGTTTCGGTGTCTCCCGGAGGCCTTCCCTGTCGGGATCATCGCCTACGGCTTCGATGATGAGCCGGGCCGCCTGTTCCAGTTTTTCCATATCCATAATTAAACGCCTCTCCTGTCAGGGTCCCAGATGATCTTATGCAGCTGCACCTGGACCCGTACTTCCTGCAGCCTGTTATTTCTTACAAAATACACCAGTTCCGATGGTTCAATGCGCCCCCACACGGGACTCACAAAGAACTGGGGATGGGTATTTCTTTGGAAATCTTTTTCCACGATTTCCTTCATTTCCTCCATGTCTTCCACGGAGCTCACCACGAATTTCAGCACATCCTCCGGGCCCAGGAGTTTGAAATTGTCCCGGTTCATGAAGGATTTCATGCCGCTTCCGGTGCATTTGAAATCCATGGTATAGAAGACTCCCTCCGGCCGCTGCCGCCACAGGGGGACGGCGCCGTTGGTTTCTATATTGATGTCATACCCTTCTTCCCCCAGACTTTCGCAGAGATGGTGCAGGGGATGGAGCATGGGCTCCCCGCCGGTCAGGGTAATCCGCTTCCATGGATATTGGCGGATTCTTTCCACCAGCTCCTCTTCCGTGAGCGCCTCCTCCGTATCCGCAAGGGACAGGGAATAGGCAGTGTCGCAGTAATTGCAGCGGAGGTTGCAGCCTGCCAGCCGGACAAAGGTGGCCATGAAGCCGGTCCTCTTCCCTTCCCCGTCGATGCTGTCAAAAATCTCGGTGATGTGGAAGAGTCCGTCATCGTAGGCGTACTTACTTCTCATAGGTTGCCACGTTTCCTTCCGTTTCCTGGACGGATACCCGGATGCAGCAGGGAATATGGTCGCAGATCCACTTGGCCATGTTCTCAGCGGTGGGATTCAGGTCTCCCAGCACGTCATTGATGAGGTGGTGGTCGAACTGATTCACGGTTTCCTTGATTTTGCTGAAATCCACCACCATGCCGTTCTTGTCCAGGGTCTCGCTCTGTACGGTGACGGTGATGATCCAGTTGTGCCCATGGAGGTTGGAGCACTTGCTTTCATAGTCCAGGTGCAGGAAATGGGCACCGGAAATTTCCATTCGTTTTGTTACGGTGTACATGGGATAGTCCTTTCATATATGTGAGTTAGTGAGTTAGTGAGTTAGTGGGTTGGTGAGTCAGGAGGGAGAAGTTAGGAGTTAGGAGTTAGGAGTTAGGAGTGAGGAGTGAGGAGTGAGGAGTGGATGTGCGGCGCATCAGAATAATAGGGCGCCGCAATTTTTGTATTTCGATTATGCCGCTCCACCGCGGAATCTGTCTGTCCTCTGATTGGCTGACTGTCTGAAGTCTCCACTATCCCCAGCATGCAGGCCCTTAGAGAAGGGCCGCGGCAAAGCCGCAGGATGGATGCGGCGAAGCCGCGGGCCGACCAGCTCAAGGCTCAAGGCTAAATGCTCAAGGCACGTCCGTTCGCACACACGCCCAGCCACACAAGCGCCGCAGGCAGATCAGCTTTCCCAGGAGCTAGCAGCTAGCAGCCCCGCCCCTGATGACTCTGTCCATCAGAATGCAAGCCGCCAGGCCTCAATTCTTTTCCAGCGCCGGATCCTTCACTCCGTTGGCGGCGAAGGCGGCGGCCCGGTCGATGCAGGTGCCGCAGGTGCCGCAGGGTTTGTCTCCCCCTTCGTAGCAGCTCCAGGTGAGCTCATAGGGGGTCTTCAGCTTGAGGCCCGTAGCCACCACGCCGGCTTTGTTCATTTTGGCAAAGGGGAATACGAGGTGCACCTTGCCGTAGGTACCGATGCGGATGGCATCGCCCATGGCCTTCAGGAATGGTTCACTGCAGTCGGCATAGGCATCGCCGGCGGCATCGTCGGCATGGGCGCCAATGTAAATGTCCACGTCCTCATCTTCGAAGAGGGATGCCGCCAGGGATGCAGCGGTGGACAGCATGAGGCCGTTCCGGAAAGGCACATAGGTGGACACCTTTCCTTCCCCGTTTTCTGCTATCTGCTGGGCATAGCTCTCATGGACGATTTCCTGTGTAGAGTTTGCCAGGAGAGAACAGTTGGAATACCGGAAAATCTGGGACAGGTCGAATTCATAGTGCTTCAGGTGGTAGTACTCCGCCACTTTCCGGGCCGCCAGGATTTCCTTCTTGTGTTTCTGGCCATAAAAAATAGAAGCAGTCACAACGTTTTCTGCTCCCAGTCGGTCCACAGCCAGGGATACGCAGGTGGTAGAATCCACGCCCCCGCTGGATAGTATAATCGCTTTTTTCATCGTTCCTCCTGTTTTTTAGAGTTGGTTAACAGATGACAACTGAGATATATTGCGTTTATCCATTATAGCACTGAAAGGGGGAAGGGGCAAATGGCGGATTTGTGTGATGATGTGACTTCCCATTCCGTTGTAAAAGACTCCGTCCATCAGTTAGGAGTGAGGAATTAGGAGTGAGGAGTGGCGGTGCGGCGCATCAGATTAGGTAGCGCCGCGAATTTTTTATTTTCCTATTTGCGGCTTGGCATGGTTACGATCAGAGTCGCGGGCCTTGAGTCTTTAGCCTTGTGCCTTGAGCCTTGTGCCTTGAGCCGGACAGGCCCTTTGGGCCAGATATCATGTGGCTGGGCGTGCGTCCAAAAGGGCGGGGCTTCTAGCTTCTAGCTGTTAGCTTTTAGGAAAGCTGACCAGCCTTCGGCATGAGAATCTATCGGAAATATCTGATGGAACGCCGCAGGCTGCTGAGCTTTCCTGGCCACTAGCAGCTAGTGTGTCATTTCAAGCATATTTGGGTTAATTCCACATAGTAATTTTTGAATAAATCCTATATTAGCCCTCACCAATATCGTCATTTCGAGCGGTGGCAGCATGCTAAGTGACGATGCAGCTAAGAATCGCTACAGCTACGATGAGTCGAGAAATCTTTCTTGCGTTTGAGGATACAGGATTTTGCAACCATTGTCGGCGTTGTAAGATCGTCAGCGGTATTTTTCTGCGAGATCTCTCGACTCTCTCTCACATTCTATTTTTATGTTTTGTGTCATTACGATGCTTCCACCGCTCGAGATGACGGTGTACCGGTAGCGCCGCCAATTGAAATGGTGACAGAGCCGCTGTTGGCCCAGCCACCAGATATCAGTCACTAGCCACTTTCCTGCCGCCAAGCCGCTGGGCCTCAACTCTCAAATCTTTCCTTTAAGAACCGCTCTGCCGCATTCCGGTACCAGGCTTTCGGCTCCTTCATGGATTTCTGGATATCCTCCCCTTCCGCTGCCGGAAGGACCGCCGCAGCCCCCAGGGAAAGGAGGCTCTCCCATCCTTCTCCCAAAGATCCGGAGAGGACGACACAGGGAACCCCCTTCTTTTTGCAGTGGGCCGCAATACGGCCCGTAATCTTTCCTTCTCCGCTCTGGCCATCGGTCCTCCCTTCCCCGGTGATGACCAGGTCCGCCGTTTCCAGACGCCGGTCGAAACGGGCAAGTTCCAGTACCTTTTCTGCCCCGGAAGCCATGGTGCCATGGAGGAAAAGGAGCAGCGCCGCTCCCAGGCCACCCGCCGCACCGCCGCCGGAAAGGCACTCCAGGTCCCTGCCAAATGTCCTCTCCAGTACCCCTCTGTAGTGGACCATGCCTGCTTCCAATGCCTCCACCATGGCCGGGTCTGCCCCTTTCTGGGGTCCAAAGACCCGGGCAGCGCCCCGGTTTCCGCAGAGGGGATTCGTCACGTCCCCCAGGATGGTGAGGTCCAAATTTTTCACGCCTTCATGGATACCGGACAGGTCTATGGTCTCTACCTTTCCCAGGGACGATCCCCGGCCCGGGAGTGGGTTTCCATCCCTATCCGGAAACCGGACGCCAAGGGCTTCCATGGCTCCCATGCCGCCATCGCAGGTAGCACTGCCGCCGATGCCCATGTAAATGTGCCGGTCTCCCCGGTCTAAAGCGCGGGCCATCATTTCGCCGGTACCGAAGGTGGAGGTAAGCCAGGGATTTCTCTTCTCCTCCGGCACCAGGAGAAGACCCGAAGCCTCCGCCATCTCCATCACCGCCCTGCCGCCGGGAAGGCGAAGGGACCTGGCCAGGACGGGATTTCCCAAAGGGCCAGTCACCCGGTCCACCACCGGTTCTCCACCCGCTGCCGCCGCCAGGGCATCCACGGTCCCTTCGCCCCCATCAGCCATGGGAACCACTTCTGTCTCCCACTGGGGATAGAGAGAAAGCACCGCTTCCTCCAGGATATGTCCTGCTTCCAGGGAGGAAAGGGTGCCTTTAAAAGAATCAGGGGCTAAGAGAATACGCATAGGATCACCTGGGTTGAAATAGGGGGATAGTGGGTTAGTGGGTTAGTGGGTTAGTGGGTTAGTGAATTAGTGGATTGGTGGATTGAAAGGATTAGTATGGTTACGGGTAGAGGCACGAGCCTTGAGCCTTCAGCATTGTGCCTTGAGCTGGACAGCCGCTTCGCGGCGGATTTGTATGCTGACGGGTAGAGCCATTTATGCGGGAGCTTCTAGCTTCTAGCTTCTAGCGGCCAGGAAAGCTGGTCCGCCTGCGGCGCTTTCCGCCAGATATCTCCGTCGGTCATTCGTGCCGTAGGCTGTAGAGGTTTCCTGGTAGCTGGCAGCTAGAAGCTAGCAGCCCCATGCTGGTGACTCTACCCGTAAGCACCGCCTCAAACCTTTCTTTATTCATCTACCGGATGGATACCATGAATTTCCCGGAGCACCGGATACATACGGCAGCTGCCGAAAGAGGCGAGCTCCTTTTGGAAAGAATCCCGGGATTCTTCGCTGTTGAAATGGGCATCGATGAAGACCGCCGCTTCCGTCTCGTAGCAGTGGAGGATATGGTACTCCGTGGTATGGACGAAGCGATAGAAATCGTCCTCTTTATCCTTTTCCAGATGCAGCAGGAAGACCCCATGTACCGTGTAGCCAAAGACCGGGCAGTTCACGTTTACCGTGTACCGTTCCACCACCCCCAGGTCCTGGAGCCGTTCAATCCGGTTCTTCGCCGCCTGTCCTGTGAGGAAAACCTTCTTTCCCAGTTCCGTCATGGAAATGCGGCTGTTCTTCTTCAGTTCATTAATGATCTTCTTGTTTGTTTCATCCAGGGTCTTCGTATTCATGGGGCTCCTCCTTTGGCATACGGTAGTTTTATTTATTATACCATTAAAGGAAGAGTTGAGATTTGAGAGTTGAGATTTAAGGTCCAGCAGCAAAGCTGCGGTTTATCATGCTGATGGATGGAGAGCTATTCGTGCGGGGGCTTTTAGCTTCTAGCTGCTGGCAGCCAGGAAAGCCGGTCCGCCTGCGGCGATTTCCAATTCACCTTTCCATCAGTCATTCATGCCGTAGGCTATAGAGCTTTCCTAAAAGCTGGCAGCTAGAAGCTAGCAGCCCCCGCACGAATGATGCTGCCCGGCAGCCGCATCCCAAAATGTCAAATTTCCTTCAATTTCCTGTAAATTTATCTTGGCAGGAGAGGGTAAAATGGTATAGAATAAAAATGACCAAGTTTTTATGAGAAATCAAGTGCAGTGGAAAGGGGGGAAACGATGAAATATTTCTATCCCGCCGTATTTTCGCATGACGCTGAAAAAGGAACCTTTTCCGCTGTATTCCCGGACATCCCCGGATGCCAGGCCTTTGGCCGCTCCATGGATGAAACCGCTACCAGGGCCCGCGCAGCCATGGCTGCTTCCCTTCGAGAAATGGAAGAAAAGGAAATCCCCTTTCCCATGGCCTCCGACGAGAGACTGCTCCAGCGCCGCTGCCGGAATGAAAAGGTCTGTGTCATCCTTGTAGACATGGACAGTTACCGCGCCTTCTGCGCCTATAAAGTAAAGCATGCCGATGCCAAATCCGCCGAATGGGCTGCTTCTGCCAGAAAAGGCAGGAAAGCAGGAATCCTGGCCAGGGTATTTGGGCTGAGATAAATAGATAAAAAAGAGAGCTATGCAAGATTGCATAGCTCTTTTTGTGTGGCTTATGTCCATCTGACGGCCCATCGGATGTATAGGGCCAAAGGTGGTAAATCAGGAATCAGGAATGGTGGTGCGGCGCACAAATCAAACAGCACCGCGGATTATATAATTTCTTCCTTGAGCCCAAGCAGCAGCCTTTGCCTTGGCGTCAGGCCATAGCCATGTCCGCAGGACACAGCCCCCGCCGAAGGCGGATCCGGTCTGACGTCTGACTGCCTGAGCGTCTGATATCTCATCGGCGGCAAAGCCGCGGGACCTCAAATCTCAACTCTTTCTCGCCGAATGCCGATTTCCTTACAGCGCCCTCAGGATGGTGCCTCCGCCGATAAGGCGGTCGTCATCGTAGAATACCACGGACTGGCCGGTGGTGATGGCCCGCTGGGGCTCGTCGAATTTCACTACCGCCCGGCCATTCTTTCCCAGGGTCACCGTGCAGTCGTGGACCCGGATACCGTAGCGGATCTTTGCCTGGCACCGGAATTCTTCTGCCGGTGCCACGTCGTCTGTGAAGTGAAGTTCGTCTGCCAGGAGCCGGGTGCGGAAGAGGTCCTCATTTTCTCCCACCACCACCTGGTTCTTGTCAGGCCGCAGGGCCGTCACGTAGAGAGGGGTCCCGGCCGCAATGCCCAAGCCCTTCCGCTGGCCGATGGTGTAGTAGGGAATGCCCCGGTGATGGCCCAGGACCCGTCCCTTCTTATCCACAATATCACCGGGCTTGAATGCCTCAGGCGCATGGTTCTGCAGGAATTCCACGTAGGATTTCTCGCTGGTCAGGAAGCAGATATCCTGGGATTCCGCCTTATTATAGGTAGGAAGCCCCTTTTCCCTGGAAATCCGGCGGGTATCTTTCTTGAAGGTCCGGCCCAGGGGAAAAATGATATGGGCCAGCTGGTCCTGGGTGAGGTGGTACATCATGTAGGACTGGTCCTTCCCCAGGTCGATGCCCTTGTGGACTTCGAATTTCTGGCGTTCCGGATTATAGACAATCCTTGCATAATGGCCGGTGGAGAAATAGGGAGCGTCGAAGGCCTTCCGCACTTCATCATAGAAGAGGCCGAATTTCACCTTGAAATCGCACATCATGCAGGGATTCGGGGTCATACCCTTCGTATAGGCGTCGATGAAATAGGAGAGCACGAATTTCTGGTACGCCTCCCGCACGTCGATGACCTTGAAGGGAATGCCGATGAACTCCGCCATGGCCCGGGCCCCTTCGATTTCCTCGTCCTGCCCGTCGAACTGGTACATGGTGGCTCCATAGACGTCGTAGCCCTGGTCCAGGAGCAGCCGCGCCGTAAGGGTGCTGTCCACGCCGCCGGACATGGCGACCACCACTTTTTTCTTTTCTGTCATACACTATCCTTTCTGCGGAAAATCCGCATAAACCATCATTCCGGGAAATCCGAAAAAGCCGAAATTCCCGACATCGGAGTGAAAGTCCGAAGGATGCTTATACATTATATCATTACGGCGCAATAGATAGAATGATTTTGATGTAAATCGCGCTGGTGGATAGCATCAATCGCAGAGGGGATGTCAGTGAGGAGGGCGGAGTGAGGAGTGAGGAGTGAGGAGTGAGGAGTGAGGAGTGAGGAGTGGCGGTGCGGCGCATCAAAATTATAGAGCGCCGCAGAGTATATATTTTCCCTTCTTGATCCGGTCAGACTCCTGCGGGGAAAAAGAAAGATTTGAGAATTGAGTGAAGAGAATTAAGGTCCCGCGGCTATGCCGCAGGAATACCGCCTGCGGCGCTATGTGGCTGAGTATGCGTAGAACGTATGGGAGCCTTTAGCCGGTCAGCGGCTTCGCCGCCAATGTACCCCTCATGGCTGGATTGCAAAAGGAAGGCGCCTCATGCGGGGGCAATTGCACGCTTTACGGTTAGAGACTTCAGGATTCCAACTGCCGCAAAGACGCGGGGTCCCAGCTTTCTTCACTCCATGTTACTCTGTCCCTGATCATGCAGGCCCTTGGAGAAGGGCCGCGGCAAAGCCGCAGGATGGATGCGGCACAGCCGCTGGACCTAAATTTTCTTCATTCAATTCTCGATTCTGCTTTTACCCCCTCTGCTTTGCAGATTCTGCCTCTTCGAGGCAGATCCATCCCCTGCCCTTCGGGCTGCCACCGGTTGGCCTAAAAGGAAGGCGCTTTAATGGGCAGGCTAAGCGCCTTTTGTATTCAGGCCAAACTTGGACATCCTATGCAGGATGTCCATCTCCAAGGAGGCACGGGTGGACGGTTACCCTCACAATGGTAAAAACTCCAGACGAGACTATCCCCCACCATGCAGGCCCTTGGAGAAGGGCCGCGGCAAAGCCGCAGGATGGATGCGGCAAAGCCGCTGGTCCGGTCCGACGTCTGCCGTCTGATTGTCTGACGTCTTACCTGCGATAAAGCCGCTGGATTCTATCTCTTTATGCGATGCGGTGCGTTTTCTCTGCTTCGCAGATTCTGCCTCTTCGAGGCAGATCCATCCCCTGCCCTTCGGGCTGCCACCGGTTGGCCTAAAAGGAAGGCGCTTTAATGGGCAGGCTAAGCGCCTTTTGTATTCAGGCCAAACTTGGACATCCTATGTGGGCATCCTGCATAGGATGCCCAAGCCGGGCTCATTTGCGAGCATAGTCTGCACATTAAGCGAGCACCTTAGAGCCCGGCCGAAGGCCCTCCATCTCCAAGGGGGCACGGGTGGACGGTTACCCTCACAATGGTAAAAACTCCAGACGAGACTATCCCCCACCATGCAGGCCCTTGGAGAAGGGCCGCGGCAAAGCCGCAGGATGGATCCGCCTCGCAGAGGCGGGTTCTGCGAAGCAGATGAGCCAGCCTGGGCCATGAGCTGGCCAGGCCCTGCGGGCGAATGAGATTGAGATTGAGATCGAGATCGAGGAGAACAGCCTGCGGCGCTTCCAGCAATTCCCATCATCTATCCTCACCCCACCAAGGTGAAAAATGGTGATGGAATCGGCCCGCAGAGCCTACGCAGCTCATGGCTCAAGGCCTCGCCGCTGATGACTCCACTCGCCAGCCCCCTATCCCATCCTCAGTCGTCGGACTGCTTTTTATCCCAAAGATACTGATTATACTTCTGCTGGTAAAACTCTGCTTCCTTCTTTTCCCGCCAGTGGTCCCGGTCGTCGCAGATGGCCAGCATTTCGTCGGCGATTTCTTCCGGCCGCTGCGGGTCGGCGTGGGACAGGTAACGGATCATGCGGCCCATGGCGTACTCCGTGCCCAATGTGGCCGCCACCAGGGCCCCCAGCTCTCCGGGAAATCCCTTTGCCTCCACCATGCGGATAATGGTGTCCCTGTACTCCTCCAGTTTCGTCTCCATAGGTTCTCCTTTCAGAAATATATATACATTAGTATATAATAGGGAAACTCCATTTGGATAGGAAAGATTGAGGCCGAGATTGAGATCGAGGAATTCAGCCTGCGGCGGTTTAGTATGCTGGCGGGTAGAGTCATCAGTGCGGGGGCTGCTAGCTGTTAGCTTTTAGCTTTTAGGAAAGCTGAACAGCCTGCGGCGCTTTCTATCGGATGATTCGACCAAATATCCATGCCGTAGGCTATGGAGTTTTCCTAACAGCTAGAAGCTAGTAGCTAGCAGCTCCGGACGAATGACTCTACCCGCCAGCATGCCCATCTGCGGCGAAGCCGCTAAAGACCTAAACCTGGACCTGGATCTAGACCCGCAGGGCCTTCGGCCCTATTCCCCTCGACCTCTATCTTCTTTACCAATCTTCTTCCCCGTGCTATGATGAAGAAATACTAAACCTTACATTTAGAGGAGTTTACATGGACGTCTTTCTTCAATACCTCATCATCTGCCCCCTGGTCATGATTGCGGGGTTCGTAGATGCCATTGCCGGCGGCGGCGGACTCATTTCCCTGCCGGCCTACCTCATCAGCGGCCTTCCGGTGCATAATGCCATCGCCACCAATAAGATGAGCTCCACCATGGGTACGGTTCTTGCCACTTTCAAGTTTGCCAGGAGCGGTTTCATTCCCTGGAAGCTCTCTGCCACCTGCGTGGTCTTCGCCTTTGCCGGTTCCTCCGTCGGTGCCCGGCTGGCGCTCCTTATGGATGCCCATATTTTCATGCTCTTCATGGTGGTGGTGCTCCCGCTCACCGCTATTTACGTGACGAAGGGGAAAGCCCTCATTTCCGAAAAGGCCCCCTTTACCTGGAAGAAGACAGCCATCCTGAGTGTACTCATGGCCCTCATCATCGGCGTATACGATGGGTTCTACGGTCCCGGCACCGGCACATTCCTGCTGCTCCTCCTCACCGGCGTGGCCCACCTGCCCCTGAAAGAGGCCAACGGCGTCACGAAGGTCATCAATTCCACCACCAACATCACCGCCCTCTGCGTATTCCTGCTGAACGGCAAGGTGCTCTTCCCCCTGGGCATCATCGCCGGCCTCTTTGGCATGGCCGGCAACTACCTGGGCGCCCAGTACTTCGCCAAGGGCGGTGCGAAAAACGTGAAGCCCGTCATCATCACAGTGCTCACGATTTTCTTCATCAAAGTGGTATATGAGCTGGTAATAAAATAAAAAATAGAATTGAGAATTGAGTGAAGAGAGTTGAGGTCAAGCGGCTTCGCCGCGGTTCAGCATATATGCAGATATAGGCACCAGCCTTGAGCAGTGAGCCTTGAGCCTTGAGCGGGACAGCCGCTGCGCGGCGGGTTTGCATGCTGATGGATAGAGTCAGATGCGTAAGAGCTTCTAGCTTCTAGCTGTTAGCAGTCAGGAAAACTGATCTGCCTGTGGCGCTTCCATCAGCTAATTCCGACAGATTCCCATACCGCAGGCGGACCAGCTTTTCTCGCTGCTAAAAGCTGGCAGCGAGCAGCCCCCGCACGTTTGCACGCCCACTCACCCATCCGTCACCCGGCCCACAGGGCCTGACCAGCTCAAGGCACAAGGCTGAAGGCTCAAGGCCCGCGGCGAAGCCTCTGTATTCCCGAAGCAGGAAAGATTCCTTCACTCATCGCAGCTGTAGCGATTCTTAACTACAGAGTCACCTGCCATGCTGACACCCGTGGGGAAGCGTGTCACTGGATTCTCAGTCGCCTGCGGCTCCCTGCAGCACGGCTATCAGCGACTCACGATGATTTGCGCGTCGCTACGCTCCTTCAAATCATGTTCGCTGCTGTGACTCCAGTTCCCTTGCCACCGGTTGAAATAACGCGGACCAATTATCAAAAATCAGCGGCGCCATATAATTTGTGCGCCGCACCACCACTCCTAACTCCTAACTCCAAACTTTCACGAGGTTTCCATGAACTACAAATCCCCAAACCGGGCAAATCCCTTTGCCCTTCTTCCCTTTATCATATTCATCGCCATTTACCTGGGCGCCGGCATTTACTTCCAGCTCCAGGGAACGGCCATGGCCTTTTACCAGTTTCCTTCGGTCACCGCCATGTTCATTGCCGTGATTTCCGCTTTCTGCCTCAGCCGGGATCCCATTATGTACAAGTTCGGCATCTTCGCCAGGGGCGCCGGCAATGACAATATCATGACCATGCTCATGATCTACATCCTGGCCGGCGCTTTCTCCGCCGTGGCCGCTGCCATGGGCGGAAGGGATGCCACGGTGAACCTGGGCATCAGCCTCATTCCGCCCCAGTTCCTCACGGCCGGCATTTTCCTCATATCCGCCTTCATGGGCACCGCCACGGGAACCTCCATGGGCACCGTAGCCGCCATCATCCCCATTGCCGCGGGCATTGCGGAAAAAAGCGGCATCCCTGCGCCCCTGCTCCTGGGCGCCTGCGTAGGCGGCGCCATGTTCGGCGATAACCTGTCCATGATTTCCGACACCACCATTGCCGCCACCAGGACCCAGGGCTGCGAACTGAAGGATAAATTCCGGGTGAACTTCCTCATCGCCCTTCCTGCCGCCCTCTGCACGGTGGCCCTGTTCATGGTCCTTGGAAATCCGGGTACCGCCGTTCCCGCTGCCGGGGACTATACATTCCTGAAGGTTCTTCCCTATATGGCGGTGCTCCTGCTGGCCCTGGCAGGGCTGAATGTATTCCTCGTCCTGGTGACAGGCATCTTCCTGGCCGGCATCATCGGCATCGGCGAAGGAACCCTCACCATCATCACCATGGCCCAGCAGATCTGGACCGGCTTCACCAGCATGAACGAAGCCTTCTTCCTCGCCCTCTTCTGCGGCGGCATTTCCGAAATGATTTCCTACTACGGCGGCATTGCCTGGCTCATCGAGAAGCTGCAGAAGAGCATCCGGAATACGAAATCCGCCCAGGTGGGCATTGCGGTCCTCGTATCCCTCGTAGACTGCGCCACCGCCAATAATACCGTGGCCATCATCGTGTCCGGGGACGTGGCAAAGAAAATCAGCACAAAGTACCGGGTGGACCCGAGGAAATCGGCGTCCCTCCTGGATATTTTTTCCTGCGTTTTCCAGGGGATCCTCCCCTACGGCGCCCAGCTTTTGACCGCCGCGGCCCTGGCCTCCCAGAGCGGCCTCACCATCAATACATTGGACATCGTACCCCACATGTGGTACTGCTTCTTCCTCGCCATCTTCGGCCTCATCTCCATCTTCATTCCCTATTCCGACCGGGTCATAAGGAAACACCCATGGAAATGGGAGGATAATCAGAAGTGAGAAGTGAGGAGTGAGGAGTGAGGAGTGAGGAGTGAGGAGTGGTTGTGGCGGCGCACAATTCATAGAGCGCCGCTATGCTTGATAACCGGTCCACGTCATTTCGACCAGTGACACGCTTCCCCTCGGGTGTCAGCATGGCAAGTGAATCTGTAGTTAAGAATTGCTACAGCTGCGATGAGCGGAGAAATCTTTCTTGCTTTGGGACACACAGGGACTTCGCACAACCTTCAGCCGCTTTGTGGCAGCTGCGCTCCTCAATCACCTGCGGCGAAGCCGCTGGACCTCAATTCTCGACTCTCAATTCTCAAATCTATTACTCAAGGAGGATTAAACTATGGATTTCAAAGAACTTTCCGTCAAATGCCGTACTTACCGCCGTTTCCAGCAGAAGCCCATTGCTCCTGAAATTCTGGAGGAGCTCATGGAGAACGTGCGCATCGTTTCCAGTGCCATGAACGGCCAGGTTCTCCGGTATGTGCTTGTAAAGGATCCGGAATTGGTAAAGGCCCTGCAGCCCGCCATCCACTGGGCCGCTGCCCTGCCGAAGGAACTGGGCACCCCGAAGGAAGGGGAGCAGCCGGTCTCCTTTATCCTGGTCTGCAAGGAAGCCCATGCCAACCCCTGGTCCGATATCGATGTGGGTATTGCGGTACGGAATATTGCCCTCAACGCCTGCTCCTACGGCATCGGCTCCGCCATCCTGGGAGCCGTAGAATGGAATAAGGTCACCTCTATCCTGGACGTACCGGAAGACTGGAAGCCAAGGCTCCTCGTGGCCCTGGGCTACCCGTCCTGCGAAAGCCACATCGTGGAAGTCCCCGCTAACGGCAGCATCAAGTACTACCTGGATGAAAACAAGAACTACTGCGTTCCCAAACGGGCACTGAAGGATATCTGCATTGTGAAATAGGGATAACAGAAAAAGAGCCTTAGAAAATGGAATCATTTTCTGGGGCTCTTTTCTGTTATCCCAGATTGAGATAGAGTTTGAGATCGAGGAATTTAGCCTGTGGCGCTTGTATGGCTAAGTCTGCGTGCGACCAAGCGGGGGCTTCTAGCTGCTAGCTTTTAGCTTTTAGCTTTTAGCTTTTAGGAAAGCTCCATAGCCTGCGGCGCCTCCCAACAACTAACCTCTGACTGCTTCTCAGCCACCACTGGGGTAAGGATTCTGGTAGGCCCGGCCCACAAGGCCTGAAAGCCCAAGGCTAAAGGCTCAATGTCCGCACCCGTTTGCACGCCCACCTGGCCCCCCAGCGCACCAAGCGAACCAGCTTTCCTAGCAGCTAGAAGCTAAAAGCTAACAGCCCCATGCCAGTGACTCTATCCGTGAGCACGCCTCCCATCAGTCGATCTCAAAGACCACAGTCACCCGGCCCTGCATCTTCGATTCACCGGGATCAATGGGCGTAGTGCTGTCCTCTACCCGGGCAGCCGCCAGCTTTACATTCATCATCCGATAGGGGACCACATTCACATTGTCATCACTGGCAGAAATGACATTCACCACACTCCGTCCCAGGGCGGACGCGATGATTTTTGCCTTCCGGTACGCATCTTCCGTCGCCTTCTTCAGGGCCTCATCTTTGTACACCTCCGGATAGGCCACGGAGAAATCCACGGAATCAATGCGATTGGCCCCGGCTTCCACAGCGGCGTCCATGACATTACCGGTCCTGGACAGCTGGTCCACCACCACCTTCATGGAATTGGTGCAGCGGTATTCCTTCACCTTTGCATTGCCCTTGCTGTCATAGGTCTGCTGGGGATAAATATTGTAATTCTGGGTCTCGATTTTTGAAGCGTCTGCCCCGGCCGCAATGACCGCATTTCGTACGGCGGTCATGGTATTTGCATTTTCCCGGGCCGCCGCTTTCACATTGGGAGAAGATGTCTCCACGGACACGTTGATGGTGGCCATATCGCTCTTCGCCGTGACCTCGCTGGTACCGGTAACCGTGATACTCCGCCGTGCCGGCTCTTCCGCCTGAACAGCTGCGCAGGAAACAGCGAGGAGTCCTGCTGTCATGAGAACAATCCATTTTTTATTCATCATAAAGCCTCCTAAAATTGACCATTGGTCATATTATATATGCTTCCTTCTTACCTGTCAAATGGCCCTGTATCTCTGGAGATTCATACCAATGGCGGCCTGTTGGTGATGGATTTGGGAGTCGAGTGAAACATGGAGATCCGGTATCTGTGCCATTTCTCCATCAATCCATCCTGCGCCTTTGGCGCGGCCCTTCTCCAAGGACCTGCATTTTTACTGATTATCTTACATTGAGATATTTACCGTCCGTGATATTTTCTGCTACATAGCGTTTGAAGCCCTCGATCCTGACGGCAGCCTCGATTTATCACCTTTTGCCGCCAGGAAACCGGACCTCAACTCTATATTTTCCCCATATCTATGGCAATGAAGCCGCTGGAATAGGGGGCGATTTCATACTGCTGGAAAACCAGGTACAGGTGGCCGTCCTTTCCGATATAGAACGTATCCGGCAGTTTCCGGATGGTATGGTATTTTTCAAAAATCGGAATCTGCCTCTCCCGGCACTGGATTTCAATCTGCCGGTTCACTTCTTCCACCGTGAGCGTGGGCATCTGTTTCTCCAAATCCCGTATGGTCACCCGATGGCCGAGGCGATCAAAGGTCATGGTATGGGCATAGCTGGTGGGATGGGCCGCCCGATCAGGGTAGGTGGACGTGACCAGGAGGAAACTGGTGTAGGGGCTGTCCTTTCCCGCCATCCCTTCCTGCCAGGAAATCCAGCCCTCCGTCTTCCAGGTGCTGTTTCTCTTTGCCAGGGATTCCTCAAAGGAACGGGCCTTCCCTTCGATGGCCCCATTAATCCGTGCCCGGGTGAGGAGATTGTCCCCATGGTACACCGGAAGCTTCACATGGAGCCTATCCCGGTCCAGGACCTCCGTAGTGAAGACGTTGTCCATCTCTCCCACAGAAAGAGAGGGCCCCAACACCCACTCCGCCGAAGCTCCTCCGACCGGTGCCAGGAGAATGGCAGCGGCAAGGGCTATGTATTTCAGTTTCATGATTACGCCTCCTTACGGAAAAGGATTGAATGAAGAGAATGGAAGCCTGGCGGCTGTCTAGCCCAAGGCTCAAGGCCAAAGGCCCCGTCCCAAATGACACCAACCACATGCCGTCCATCTGCCGCGAAGCGGCTGGACCTCAATTCTCAATGTTAATCTCAATTCTTTCCCTTTCACACTTTCCCAATAGCCACAGAAAATACGCCCTCATCAAAGGGTGTCAGGTCATCCTGCTGGTAAATGGCATAGACCACCCGGTTCTTTCCTACGTAGAAATTCGTGGGGAGCTCGGTGACTGTGTGGTTCTCCAGCAGGGTGATGCCCTTTTTCTTTGCCGTGGTCTCTATACAGTGGTTCACATCGTCCACCGTGAGATTCGGGAGAACCGCAGAGAGATCCATGAGATTTCCGGTGCCGTCAAAGTTGAGGCCCTTGGCGAATGTCACGCCGTGTTCCGCGCCGGCAGACAGTTTCTGCTCGATAAGGACGATGCTGGTGATGCCCTCATTGTTGCTGATGAAATTGCCCACCAGCCCCTCATGCCAGCTCATCCACCCATCGGTGGTGACTGTCTCGTTATCTTTTTTCAGTTCCTCCAGGAACCGGGTTTTCTCACGGGCAATGGCGGCATTCACGTTGCCCGCATAGGTATCATTATTCAGGTGGGCCACCAGGTACGGGCTCCGGAGCAGTGTATTTCCCAGATGGTAATCGTCGGTCCGGAAGGCGCCGGACTTCTCGGACACCTTCACCCCCAGTCCCGGCCACAGGGAGGCTTCGGAAACCGGCATACCTCCCAGCAAAAGGGCCCCTCCCAGGAGCAGCAGGAGTCCCCCTCTTTTCCAATTCATCATATGCTTCCTTTCTTATATGAAATCTGGGAAAAAGTAGAGAGTTCCGTTAAGATCCAGCGTCAAAGCCGCGACAGTCCCAACCGCCAGCTGCCGGACTCCCCATCCTGCCGCAAAGCGTCCGGAACTCAATTCTCTTTCCCCCAACTCTCAATTCATTCCCATTTACTTCTTCTCATAATAATATCTCGTCCACATGACCACTTCCGACAGGGAAGGGTGGGGCGTCATGGTTTCGCTGAAGGTATATACGGAACGGGGCGGAAGGGTCCTTGTCAGGGGCAGGGCCCGGAGTTTTTTCGCCGTTTCCGAGGCAATGTCTTCATGGATGGGACAGATGGTATGGGTGCCTGCCATGAGGGCATCCACGAAGGGCTGGATGAGGATAGACGCTTCAGGGCCCACGATATGAGCGCCCAGGATGTCCTTCGTTTTCCCGTCAATCACCAGCTTCACAAAGCCGTCATCCGGATCTCCCGGTTCATAGCCCAGGGCATACCCCTTGGCGGAGGTGGAATAATGGTTCACCGCCGTTTCCACGATATGCCCCTTTTTCTTTGCCTCTTCCTCCGTCATTCCCACATGGGCCGCTTCGGGATAGGTATAGGTCACAGCAGGGACGGCGCTGTAGTCCGCCCACCGCCACTGTTCCGGAGCGTTTCCAGAGAAGAGGTTATGCGCCAGGATTTCGGCCTCGTAGTTTGCCTTGTGCCGGAAAGGAGCCTTCCCGTTCACATCCCCCAGGGCCCAGATGCCTTCTGCCGTGGTTTCCAGGAATTCGTTGGTTTCGATATATCCCCGCCGGTCCAGCCGGACATCCGTATTTTCCAGATGCAGCAGTTCCGTCATGGGGCGAATTCCCGGAGCCACCAGGATTTCTTCGGCCTCCGCCGTCCCTTCTTCCCCGGTAGTCCTGTCCCGGAAGGAAAGGACCTTCTTCCCGTTCTTGACCGTGACTCCCAGGGTTTCTTTATTGAGTTCCACCGCTATGCCGAGCCTGCGGAATTCGGCCAGCAGGAAATCGGACACCACCGGTTCCTCCTTCGGCAGGATCCGCACATTATGCTGCACAATGGTCACCTTCGTACCGGCCGTACTGAAAACATGGGCAAACTCGCATCCAATGGGACCGCCGCCGATGATGAGGAGACTCTCATAGGGCTTCTTCGGGAAATCGGGACCGAAGAATTTTTCCGAATCCACGTACCCCGCCTCTTCGAGCCCCGGAATATCAGGGATATTCGTCCGCCCGCCGGTGGCGATGAAAATCTTTTCCCCCTTCATGGTGAGGGTTTCCCCTCCATCCAGGGACACCAAGAGAGTATGGTTATCCAGGAAAGACGCGGTTCCGCTGTAGGTGTCTACATTGGGAAACTGCTCATAGTATGTACGGATAGCCGGGCTTTCTTCGATTTTTTTCCACACCCGCTTCGACACCACATCCCAGTCCATCCGGACATGGTCCGCATAGACGCCGATGCGGCTTCCTTCCCGGGCCTCCCTGACCCGGTTCGCCGCCGTCACCATGACCTTGGTAGGAATGCAGCCCCTGTTCAGGCAGGTCCCGCCGAAACGGCTCCGCTCGATGACCGCCACGGACAGCCCCTTTGCCAGGGCGGCGTCGGTGACAATATTGCCGGCTCCCGTGCCGATAACAATGACATCGTAGTTTTTCATAGAAATCCTCCTTATTTCCTGTTTGGAAAAGTGCAGAAATTTCTTACCATATTTATAAGAGTCTATATCTATAGTATGATGGAAAAGGCCCCATTTGGCAAGGGTACCCTGGTGATGCATCTCAATCACATTTGGGATAATGATTAATGTTGACGAAAGAGGAAGCACTACTGTTGCATACCGATTTCAAATACTGCAGACTCTAAATCTAACTCGTCATCTCGAGCGGTGGTAAGCGCCGTAATGACATAATACGCAAAAATAGAATGTGAGATAGAGTCGAGAGATCTCCCAGATATATGCCTCTGACGGTCTTACAACGCTAAACACGGTTAGAAAAACTGTATTCCCAAAAGCAAGAAAGATTTTGGGGCTCATCGTAGCTATAGCGACTTTTACCTGTACAATTATTTTGCATGCTGCCACCCGAGGGGAAGCGTGTCACTGGATTCTCAGTCACCTGCGGCTCTCTGCGAATCCAGTTCCTTTGCCACCGCTCAAAATGGCGTTATGGGGGTAGTTCCCACTTGCGAATCTATTACTAAGTTATCATATAATTAAGTTATCATTAGCACAAATATGATTGAGTCAAGGCGCTAGTTTCTTTCGGCCTCAAGCTTTATCGTGAAAGAGGAAAACGGCGGCATGGCCTCCATGGGACCGTTGAAATGGCAGTAAAGTCTCTCTTTTTTGCTCATTTGCCCTGTTGTGGTACAATGGTATAATAAGTATTCAAAAAATTAAATGTTTCACAGGCATACCTGTACCATACAAGGAGATGGACATCATAGAATTCAAATCGTTTCGCATTGAAGACAAGCCCCTGATCGACGGCTTTTTCAAAGTTCACCATTATGAGCAGATTGACTGCACATTCAACACCCTCTTCCTCTGGCAGGAAGCCCACGACACGAAGTGGGCCGTGGAGGATAACATCCTTTTCATCCGGGCCGGCCAGGGAAAGGATATGTTCTTCCTTCCGCCCTTTGCAGAAAAGGAAGAAGACTTCGTCCACGGACTGGACCTGATTCACCGGGAACTGGACAAGGCGGGCATGGAATTCCGCCTGAAATCCGCCTCCCGGTGGGTGACAGAGCAGATCGAACGGCTCTGCCCCGGGAAATATGATTTCATTGAAGACCGGGACAATGAGGAATACGTGTACCGCACGGCGGACATGATTTCCCTGCCGGGGAAGAAACTCCGGATGAAGAAGAACCACCTGAATTCCTTCCTCCGCCAGTATTCGGACTACCAGTATGAACCCATTACGAAGGACAACATGGAAGACGCCAAGGCCGGCATCCATGAATGGTTTGAGCGGCATGGGGACATCGAAGAAGAAGAGGAAGCCATGAAGCTCTGCTTCGACAACTGGGATGCTCTGGGCGTAAAAGGCGCCATCATCCGCATCTACGGCAAAGTAGAAGCCTTCACGAACGGGGACCTGGTAAACGAAAAGATGGCCCACATTATCTTCGAAAAGGCAAACCCCAATATCCGGGGCCTCTACCAGGCCATTAACCGGGATTTCCTGCTCCACGAATTCGCGGACACCGAATTCGTGAACCGGGAAGAAGACCTGGGCGTCCCGGGCCTCCGGGAAGCCAAGATGGGCTACAACCCGGACCACCTGACAGAAAAATTTGATGTGGTGCTCAAGAAATAGATTTGAGAATTGAGTGAAGAGAATTGAGGTTCTGCGGCTCCGCCGCAGGATGGATTGATGGAAGCGCCGCCGGCAGGGCCTGTCTGACATCTGCAGTCTGACCGTCTGATGTCCCCGCCCCAAATGACACCATCCACACTCCGCCCGCAGGCCTGACTGACGCTAAACGATTGCCGTCATTTCGAGCGGTGGCAAGGGAACTGGATTCGCAAGGAGCCGTAGGCGACTGAGAATCCAGTGACACGCTTCCCCACGGGTGTGAGCATGCCATATGACTCTAAAGGCAAGAATCGCTACAGCTTCGATGAGTCGAGAAATCTTTCTCGCAGTCGGGAATACAGGTCTTTTCAACCCCTCTCCGCCCTTCGGGCACCTCCCCCCTGGCGCACTTCGTGCTTGGGGGGAGGCTTGGGCAGCGTCGTTTCCACGTTTTGGGGATAGAGTCATCAGGAATCCAACGGCGGCGAAGCCGCGATAGCCCCAGCCACCAGATACCAGCCACCAGCTACTGACCTGCCGCAGGCTGGCCAGCTTTCCTGACAGCTAACAGCTAGCAGCTAGAAGCCCCCGCACGGTCGTACGCGAACCCACCCATCCGCCTCCCGGCCCGTGGCTCCGCCGCAGGATGGATTGATGGAAGCGCCGCCGGCAGGGCCTGTCTGACATTTGCAGTCTGACCATCTGATGTCTCCGCCCCAAATGACACCATCCACACTCCGCCCGCAGGCCTGACTGACGCTAAACGATTGCCGTCATTTCGAGCGGTGGCAAGGGAACTGGATTCGCAAGGAGCCGTAGGCGACTGAGAATCCAGTGACACGCTTCCCCACGGGTGTGAGCATGCCATATGACTCTAAAGGCAAGAATCGCTACAGCTTCGATGAGTCGAGAAATCTTTCTCGCAGTCGGGAATACAGGTCTTTTCAACCCCTCTCCGCCCTTCGGGCACCTCCCCCCTGGCGCACTTCGTGCTTGGGGGGAGGCTTGGGCAGCGTCGTTTCCACGTTTTGGGGATAGAGTCATCAGGAATCCAACGGCGGCGAAGCCGCGATAGCCCCAGCCACCAGATACCAGCCACCAGCTACTGACCTGCCGCAGGCTGGCCAGCTTTCCTGACAGCTAACAGCTAGCAGCTAGAAGCCCCCGCACGGTCGTACGCGAACCCACCCATCCGCCTCCCGGCCCGTGGCTCCGCCGCAGGATGGATTGATGGAAGCGCCGCCGGCAGGGCCTGTCTGACATTTGCAGCCTGACCATCTGATGTCTCCGCCCCAAATGACACCATCCACACTCCGCCCGCAGGCCTGACTGACGCTAAACGATTGCCGTCATTTCGAGCGGTGTGAGCATGCCATATAACTCTAAAGGCAAGAATCGCTACAGCTTCGATGAGTCGAGAAATCTTTCTCGCAGTCGGGAATACAGGTCTTTTCAACCCCTCTCCGCCCTTCGGGCACCTCCCCCCTGGCGCACTTCGTGCTTGGGGGGAGGCTTGGGCAGCGTCATTTCCACGTTTTGGGGATAGAGTCATCAGGAATCCAACGGCGGCGAAGCCGCGATAGCCCCAGCCACCAGATACCAGCCACCGGCTACTGACCTGCCGCAGGCTGGCCAGCTTTCCTGACAGCTAACAGCTAGCAGCTAGAAGCCCCCGCACGGTCGTATGCAAGCCCATCCATCCGCCTCCCGGCCCGTGGCTCCGCCGCAGGATGGATTGATGGAAGCGCCGCCGGCAGGGCCTGTCTGACATCTGCAGCCTGACCATCTGATGTCTCCGCCCCAAATGACACCATCCACACTCCGCCCGCAGGCCTGACTGACGCTAAACGATTGCCGTCATTTCGAGCGGTGTGAGCATGCCATATGACTCTAAAGGCAAGAATCGCTACAGCTTCGATGAGTCGAGAAATCTTTCTCGCAGTCGGGAATACAGGTCTTTTCAACCCCTCTCCGCCCTTCGGGCACCTCCCCCCTGGCGCACTTCGTGCTTGGGGGGAGGCTTGGGCAGCGTCATTTCCACGTTTTGGGGATAGAGTCATCAGGAATCCAACGGCGGCGAAGCCGCGATAGCCCCAGCCACCAGATTCCAGCCACCAGCTACTGACCTGCCGCAGGCTGGCCAGCTTTCCTGACAGCTAACAGCTAGCAGCTAGAAGCCCCCGCACGGTCGTACGCGAGCCCATCCATTCTTCACCCGGCCCGAAGGGCCTGTCCCACTCAAGGCCCGCGGCTCCGCCGCTGGACCTCAACTCTCAACTCTCAATGTTACTCTTTCTTTCCCCACCAGGAGGACATTATGCAAATACGAAAAGCTTCCGAGAAGGATACGGAAGAAATCAAAGCCCTCTGGGCTTACTGCTTCGAAAAGCCATCGGACCCCTTCTTCCAATGGTATTTTACAGACCTCTACACCCCATCCACGGTGCTGGTGGGCGAAGAGAAGGGGCAGCTGGCCTGCTCCCTCCACCGCCGGCCCTATACGGTCCGGGTGCGGGGCCGGGATTTCCCTACGGACTACATTGTAGGAGTATCCACCCACCCCGCCGCCCGGGGCCGGGGCTTTGCCTCATCCCTTCTCCGGGGGGCTTTCCATATGGCTGCCAAAGAGGATAAACCCTTCGTGATTCTCATGCCCTCCGCAGCGTCCTACTACCTGCCCCTGGGCTTTGGTTTCTACGTGCACCAGTGGCAGCGGGAAGCATCGCCGGAGGAATTGGCGAAGATTGCAGAGCGCCCCGCAGCCGCCCGTACCCTGGATAATGACTCGGACTGGAAAGAGCTTGCCGCCATCTACGATGATTTCGCAAAGAAACGGAACGGCTATACCCTTCGGGATGAGGCCTCCTGGAAATCCCATATCAAGGGACAGCTGCTGGAAGGATACATCGCCCTGGTGTATGATGAAAAAGGCCCTTCCGGGTACCTGTTTTACACCATGGACGACAGGAAACTCATTGCCACGGAAATGGCCTATGCCCGGGAAACGGGACGCCGGGGACTCTACGCCTTTATGGCCGGCCACCGGGGCTCCGTGGACCGCTGCCTGTGGCAGGAACCGCTGGATGACCGGTCCTTCCGCTACTGGAATGACGGCGCCGAACATACCTATATCCGGAACCGGACCTTCCCCTACATGATGGCCCGGATCACCGACCCCGTCACCGCCTTCGACGGCCTCCCCTGCCCGGAAGAACTGGAAGGAGAAGAGCTGGCATTCCAGCTGGTGGATTCCTTCCTCCCCGATAACAACGGCATCTACGTGCTCCGGGCGGAAAACGGGAAAATCAGTGCCCTGAAAGAAGACGTCTTCTACAGCCTGAAGTGCCACATCGAAGACATTTCCGGCCTCACCCTGGGAGAGGGGATCCCGGAACCGGCCTTCTGCATTAACGCAGGAAGCCTTGCGGAACTCTTCATGGGCGCTGCCAGCCTGGAAGAGCTGGCGGACCTCTCCAAAATCCAATGGCTCCAGGCGGATGAAATGGAAAAAGAACGGGTCCTGTCCCTGGCAGGAACCATGCTCCCGGCAAAGAAGAACTGGATCAATGAGTGGTTCTGATAAAGGGAGAACCTATTTCACCTACATGGTTCGCTGCGCCGACGGTTCCCTCTACACCGGCTTCACGGTAGATGACCTGCAGAAACGGATCGACACCCACAACGCCGGCAAAGGTTCCCGGTACACCAGGAGCCGGCTCCCGGTGAAGCTGGCCTGGTACGCCGCCTTTACCACGGAACACGAAGCCCGGTCAATGGAATGGCACATGAAACAGAAAACGAAAAAAGAGAAGGAAGCCCTGGCCGCTTCCTTTGGAAAGGACAGAAAAGAACAGTGAATTCATCGGTACAGAAAACCAGGTACCTCACAGAAGCAGCGGCAGCTGCTGCCATTGCGGCGCTGCTGGTGCTCCTGAAACTCCTGGCTCCCTTCTTTGTATTTATTACCATGCTCACCTCGGCGGTGCCCATCGCCATGATCTGCAGCCTCCACGGCATGAAATGGGGACTGGGAACCAGCCTGGCGGAAATCTTCCTCGTCAACATCATCGGCGGCCCGGAAATCGGATTCACCACCGCCTTCTATGCGGCGGCACTGGGACTGGCCATGGGATACGGATTTCGGCACAACCTGTCCTTTGCAAAGACCCTCCACCTGACGGCATTGGCCTACATCGTGGAAATGTCCTATAAAATCGCCGTATCCATCTATATTCTCGGCATAGCCGACGCCCTCACCAGCGCCATCGACCGCTTCGTCTCCATGATCCAGTGGATCTGGAAACCCCTGTCCACGGTCTTCGGCTTCGACCCGGACCCGGGAAAGGCAGTCTTCACCACCTCCGGCATGGTCATGCTGGGCCTCGTCTTCATCCTGAACGCCTACTGCTACGCCTACCTGAACCAGGAAATCGGCCGGGAAATCCTGAAGCGCCTGAAAGCGGGGAGAAGGATATAGTGAGACAGTGGGACAGTGGGATAGTGAGTTAGTGAGTTAGTGGGTCTGCGGCTTCGCCGCAGACCTTTTATATTGGGACTGTAGACGAGATAGATTTGAGATTTGAGAGTTGCGAGTTGAGGTTCAGCGGCAGAGCCGCAAAAGGCTGCATACTAATGGATTTCTCACCTTTTGAGAATATCAATAGCATGCAGGCCCTTGGAGAAGGGGGGCAGGCCAAAGGCCAGGGGATGGATCCACCTCGCAGAGGCGGGTTCTGCGAAGCAGACGGAGGTCAGCTCATAGAGGCGCCGCAGGCTGAACCTGTCTGACATCTGCAGTCTGGCCGTCCGATGTCTCCGCTGATGACACCATCCACACCCCACCCGCTGGCCTGACTGACGCTAAGCGATTGCCGTCATTTCGAGCGGTGGCAAGGGAACTGGATTCGCAAGGAGCCGTAGGCGACTGAGAATCCAGTGACACGCTTCCCCACGGGTGTGAACATGCCATATGACTCTAAAGGCAAGAATCGCTACAGCTTCGATCAGTCGAGAAATCTTTCTCGTGGTCGGGAATACAGATCTTTTCAACCCCTCTCCTTCCCTTCGCAGCAAATGCACCCCCTTGTTGAGATCGAGATCGAGGTCGAGATTGAGGCCGAGGGAGCCAGCCTGCGGCGCTTCCATCACCATCTCTCAGCCCCGTGGGCAGCTCTCTTCGGAGAAGAGAGCCTCCTGCAGAGTCATTTCCACGTTTTGGGGATAGAGTCATCAGGACTCCAACAGCGGCGGAGCCGCGGGACCTCAACTCTCAACTCTCAAATCTCAAATCTTTCTTTTTACCGCAGGCTGACCATCTTTCCTGAAAGCCAGCAGCCAGCAGCTGGAAGCTCCATACGGTCGTACACCAGCCCATGTACCAACAAAAAAAGCAGCGGGACTGCACGATCCAACAGCCCCGCTGCTCTTCGGTTTTCACCGGAAATGGTTATTCTTTTATCAAAGTCTATCTATTAAGCGAAAGGAACCCACTTTCCATCTTTCACCTGGAGAACGTCCAGGTCCATCTTCGGATCCCTGTGGTCATCGAACTGGAACTTGCCGGTAGCCCCTTCGAAGTCCTTGATCTGGGCCAGGGCATCACGGAATTTCTTGCGGTCCGTGGTGCTGCCGGATTTTTCTACGGCTTCATGCATAACGTAAATGGCATCGTAAGCCTGGGCAGAGAACTGGTCCGGTTCGTGGCCATATTTTTCCTTGAATGCTTTCCGGAAGTTCTGTGCCTTTTCGGTCTTCCGTTCCGCGTTCCACGGAGTAGCTACGAGGGTGCCTTCTGCAGCGGCGCCGGCCTGTTCAATGTATGCCGGGCTGTTGAAGCCGTTGTTGCCGATGATGGGCTGGTTCATGCCCATTTCACGGGCCTTCTTTACGATGAGGGCCCCTTCCTGGTACAGGCCGGCGATGCAGATGACATCGGGGTTAGCAGCCTGGATCTTTGTGAGCTGTGCAGAGAAATCCGTATCCTTGTCGGCGAAGGTTTCGGTATCGATGATGTCGATACCCATCTTCTTGAACAGTTCTTCGTAGATACCATGTTCACCGACCATCTGGTCATTGTTGTTGGAGTACATGATAGCTACCTTCTGGAAGCCCAGCTTGTCATGGGCCTTCTTTACGGTAATCGGAATGGCCATCTTACCGGGGATAGCGTTCCGGAAGATATAGTCGCCGATGTCCGTGATGCCAGGAGCGGTGGTGCCGGTACCAAAGGCAACCATCTTGGACTGCTGGGCAATGGGGCCTGCGGCAAACATGGAGCCCGAAAGGGTCGGTCCTTCCACGGCGAGGACCTTATCCTGCTCGATGGCCTTCTTCATGGCGTTGATGGCTTCTGCCTTGTTGCCCTTGGTATCGTAGGTCTTGAGGTCGATCTTGATCTTGGTGTTCGGATTCTTATTGATTTCTTCTACCGCCAGTTCCGTGCCATCCTTCATGGCCTGGCCATAGGCAGCGGCCGGGCCGGTGTAAGCGCCGAGGAAACCGAATTTGACGGTCTGTGCACCGCTGGTGTCACCGCCTGCCTTCTTGCTGCCGCCGCATCCTGCGAATGCGCCGCAGATTGCTGCTGCTGCCATAATTGCTGCCATACCTTTTAACCATTTCTTCTGCATAGTGAAAACCCCTTTCGTAAAATGCTGTTCCTACCTTATTCCTTTTTGACCAACTTCTGATGACACAGGGATGAAGAAAACAAAAACGCCCCTGTCGGCAGTCTGATGCTGCCGACAGGGGCGGATGTTCCGCGGTACCACTCTGGTTTATCTCTCTCGCCGCCGTATATATAGAATGCCCCTGTAAAACAGAACGCCCCTACCTCCAGCCTGCGCCGGAGATAGGGGCGAATTGATTCGCGGTACCACCCTACATTATACTTGCGGTTCCATATTCGTAACGTGAATGGACGTTCCTGCTTACTATATTCGGCTGGAAAGCTCTCGAGTGACTAACAGTAAACCCTCGTCTGCCGGTTTTCATCACCCACCGGCTCTCTGCAAGATCAAAGGCAACCTTTTTCTCGTTCATCGCTTGTATGTATTTCGCTTTCAGAAGCTTGTAGACATAATACATCCTGCCTTTTCATCTGTCAAGACAGGAAATGAAGTTTTTCAGAAAATTTTCCCAAGTACAGTTAGAGCCCTATATGCAGGGGCTTTGAGCTTTGAGCCTTGAGCCTTGAGCTGGACAGGCCCTGCGGGGAAAAGAAAGAGTTGAGATTTGAGAGTTGAGATTTGAGGTCCAGCCTGCGGCGCTTCCATCAATCCCCGTCACCATCTCTCAGTCCCGTGGACAGCTCTCTTCTGGGAAGAGAGCCTCCTGCAGAGTCATTTTCACCTTATACGGTTACAGTCATCAGGATTCCAACAGCGGCGGAGCCGCGATAGTAAGCCTTCCCCTCGAGGGGAAGGTTTGGTTAGGGTGGTTGACTATGCACGTTAATATGCCAGGTGAGAATACAGGAAATTACATTCCCACCAATAGGACCCTTTCGGATGCCCCTCTCCGCCCTTCGGGCACCTCCCCCCTGGCGCACTTCGTGCTTGGGAGGGGAGGCTCGGGTAGAGTCATTTTCACGTTTTGGAGTTACAGTCATTAGGATTCCAACAGCGGCGAAGCCGCAAAAGAAAGCCTTCCCCTTGAGGGGAAGGTTTGGTTAGGGTGGTTGACTATATACGCCAGCATGCTTTGTGAGATAAACGGAATCTCACTTTACCTGTCGATTCACTCCAAGCGCCCCTCTCCGCCCTTCGGGCACCTCCCCCCTGGCGCACTTCGTGCTTGGGGGGAGGCTTGGGTAGAGTCATCTCCACGTTACAGGGTTAGAGTCTTTAGGATTCCAACGGCGGCGGAGCCGCTGGTCGTTATCATAATGCGGCGCCATATGAATTGTGCGCCGCCACCTTTGCGGCAGAGCCGCTGACCGATCCGCTCAAGGCCCCGCACCAAATGACGCCAACCATCTTCTATCATCTGCCGCAAAGCGGCTGGACCTCAACTCTCAAATCTCAATGTTACTCTTTCTTTTAGGCTCAAGGCCCGGCCCTTAGTGACTCCAACCGTCCCCTGCCCAGCACCGCAAGCGGACCAGCTTTCTTGACTGCCAGCAACTAGAAGCTAGAAGCCCCGTGCCGATGACTCTATCCATCAGTATGCAAATCAGCAGCTCCGCCGCGGGACCTCAATTCTCTTTCCTCAAATCTCAATTCTTCTACAGATACTGCGACACATCTTTCCTTCCCAGAAGCGCCGCCGGGATGAGGCCTGCCACCATGCCGCAGATGGTGATGACCGGGATAATGAGGAGTCCCCGCCAGTCCGGGGCGGTGACCATGGTAATGGCCGCCGTATTGGCGATGGCCCTCGCCGTGAGGAGGCTGCCGCCGTAGGCAGCGCACCAGCCTGCGAGGCTCCCCAGGAAGAGGAGCATCCCCTCCTCCAGGAGGAGCAGGGACCGGATCTTCCCCTTTCCTGCCCCCAGGGCCTCCAGGAGTGCCAGCTCCGGCAGCCGGGACAGGCCGCTCCAGTACATGACGAGAAGCGTAATGATGAGGGACATGGCCAGGAGGGAAATAACGAGGGCCTGCCAGAAGCCCCTGGTCTGGCCCACCATGGCGTAGAGGGAAATGATGGACTGGGATGGGAAGACCATCTGGACCTCCTTATTCTTCTGGTACGACGCCAGAAGTTCCATGGCTTCCTTGTAGCCCTTCGGCACCACGAGAAGTGCCGTCACTTCCCGTTTCGCCTCTTCCTTTTCCCCGTGGGCTTCCCACACGTCCTTCATGTCGATGAAAATGGCCGTATCATAGGGGCCGCCAACAGGGGAAAGGATACCTGCCACTTTGAAGGGGTGCTCATGGGCATGGCCCTTGGCGGAGGTGCCATGGACGGACTTGAAGGTATCCCCCACCTTGAGGCCCGTGAGCCGGGCGGTCTCACTGCCGATGACTGCTTCCCCGTCGTTTTGGAAAACCCGGCCTTCGCCCATGGCCAGCCAGGGGCCTTTATTTTTCTTTGGCCGGTAATCAAAGAGGGCTGCATCGGTACCGGCGATACGGAAGCCCCGGTAGTTATCGCCGAATCCCAGGGTGTACACGGCCTGGGTCTTGCCGCCGTCTTCCAGTTTCTTCATTTCTTCATAGGAAATATTGCCCACCGGCCGGTCCCGAAGGAACACCGTATTCAGCACCAGCTGGTACGCAGAGCCCCGGGCTCCTGCCAGGATAGGAAATGGTTCCACCGCCCGGTTAATGCCTGCATAGAGGCCGCCGGTGACCTGGAGAATGTACACCGGCACCGCCGCGGTCACCAGGATCAGGAGGAACAGGAGCAGCTGCCTCAAAGGCCGCCGGAAAAGGGACAGGAATGCCAGTTTCAGCATGGGAGGAATCCTCCTTTCTGCACATCGTAACGCTTCGGGAAACGGTCCATCACCCGTTTGTCGTGGGTGGCGCAGAGAAGGGTGGCTCCGGACTTCTGCTGGTAATCCAGGAGGATATCCATGAGCTTCCTGCCGTTTTCCTCATCCAGGGATGCCGTAGGTTCATCGGCCAGGAGGAGCGATGGACGGCGCACCACCGCCCGGAGGAAGGACACCCGCTGCTGCTGGCCGCCGGAAAGGTGGGCAGCCCGCCTGTTTCCCATGCCCGAAAGGCCGACGTCAGAAAGGAGGTCCTCGATTTCACTGTCCTCCACGGTGCGGCCCGCCAGCTTCGCGGAGAGCCGGATATTCTCCTTCACCGTGAGCCAGGAAAGAAGGAGGGGCTTCTGGAATACGTAGCCCACCTTCTCCGCCCGGAACCGGCACCGCTCTTCCATGGAAAGGCTCGTGAGCTGCACATCATCGATGACAATATCCCCATAGGAAGGGGTGAGCATGCCTGACAGGCAGTGAAGAAACGTGGTCTTCCCGGTGCCCGAGGGTCCGGTAATCACTGCCAGGCCTCCGTCGTCCAGGGAAACGTCCGGCACCGAAAGGGCCCGGAGTTTCTTCCCCTCCCCGTCAGGGAATTCACAGATCAGATTTTGTACCAGAATCATAGGAACTCCTTTGTTGAATAGTGGGTCAGCAGCTTCGCCGCAAAAGAAAGAGTAACATTGAGAATTGAGAGTTGAGGTTCAGCGGCAGAGCCGCGAAAGACTGCATGCTTATTGGTTATCTCATAATTGAAAAATAACCTTAAGCGAGTGCCCCCTTGGAGAAGGGGGCGGCCCGAAGGGCGGGGGATGGATTCGCCTCGCAGAGGCGAGACCTGCGTAGCAGGTGGTTTTCTCCAAATTCCCGACCATCCATCCTACGCCTTTGGCGCGGCCCTTCTCCAAGGGCCTGCATTTTTCGGGTCATCTTACACTGAGCTGCTTACCATTACGGTATCTCACGGTCCCGCCGCGAAGCGGCTGGAACTCAACTCTCAACTCTCTTTCCTCAAATCTCTCCCTTTCCCACAGAAAAAGGCCGTGAATGGTGGAACCATTTCACAGCCCTAATCAGTCAAACGATGGGCCGGCAGGAGAAATCAGCTGTCGATGGAATCTGCATGGATTCTCAGCTGGCTCACAAATCCGGTTTCTTCGTCGGTCTCACTGCCTATCTCCAGAGTGCCTGTAACGGTGATGGGGGTATCGTAAGGGAGTGCGGTAATGGGGTCGTCTACTTTGACAACGATGATGTTATCAGGCCAGTCTGCGTCACTGGAACAGAAGGGGCAGACAGACATAGGGACTTCAGTGAGCACGAAGAAATGTATGGTCGGCGTCAGTGGCGGGGCCATGTAGCCCGAGATGGTCACTGTGCCGCCTTCAAGACTCTGCACCTTGTCCGAGAAAGTGAGACCGTCGGAGGAGTAGGAGGAATAAATTTCGTCAAAAGATAACTCTTCCGCCTCTGCCGCCGGAGCCGCCACCATGAACAGGGATAGAATCATAAAGGAAATCAAAAGTAATCGTTTCATCAATCATATGTCCTTGGAAGTGTGGAAATTGGGGGAGTAACCTCCCCCATCTATGGGGGAGGTGCCCGAAGGGCGGAGGGGGCTCTCCGGATTGGCTCTATTGCCAATCCTGCCAATAGGATTGATTCATCCTGCCATCGACCCCCACCACCGCTGACGCGGTCCCCCTCCCCCATAGATGGGGGAGGTTAACTGCTCAGGGATTTTCCCTCTTTCTTACTTCTTATTCTTTGTTGCGTCGATGCCGAGGGCTCTCATCATGCCGAAGAAGACTTCCGTATTATCCATGGTGCCATGGAAGTATTCGGAGCCAGGGCCGCCGGCATTGAGGAGAATATCATCGGCGGAATGGCATTCCTGGGGATCGTCCTTCGGGGTGTTGGCCGGCATCAGTTCAGCCGGGTCGCCCGGATGGATACGAGCCGGGTTTGCCTTGGAGGAAGCATGGGATACCTGGTGGTATTCTACGTTGTCCCCGTTCTTTACCGCTTCTTCCTTCGTTTCCGTTACAGCCAGGGCCGGCGGAGTCGGGGTCTTCATGAAGTGGTAGTTTTCATAGTATTCCGGATGGTTAGCGTACTGGACAGCCAGGGTCACATCGGGATCCGGGTTATCCGGGAAGCCATCGTGGTCGGCATCCTTGAATGTGGGGAAAATGGAGTTTGCATAGACCCGAACGGCTTCGGTACCCTTCTTGCCATCCCGTTCATGGTAGGTGCCGCTGATGGAAATGCCGTGTGCATGGTCGGCGAGGACGATGATCAGGGTGTTGTCGCCGTGTTCCTTCGCCCACTGTTCAGCGTATTCGATGGACTTATCGAATTCGATGGTATCGTAGGCTGCCCGCTGCCAGTCCATGACATGGAGCTGTTTATCGATGGAAGCCCCTTCAATCATGGCGAAGAAGCCGTTCGGGTTCCTGGAGAGGATGTCCAGGGATTTCTTTGTCATGTTCATGAGGTTCGGCTGGTCGTCGAAGCCCTTCAGGACCTTCGGATTCTTCAGCATTTCCCGGTCGATGTATACGTTCATGGTGCCCGTATGGAAGAGGCCCAGCAGCGGCTTGTTGTCCGGAGCTGCCATCATTTCTTTGGAAGTGGAAGCGAAGGTGTATCCCAGGTCCTTGAAATCCTGGATAATATTGTCGTTATCCTTTCTCTTGGATCCGGGAACGGATTTCGGCAGGTAACGGGCAGAGCCGCCGCCCATGATGACGTCCGGGCGATGGTAAGCATCGAGGTAGCTCTTAGCCAGGAAATCCTGGTTGGCTCTCCGGCGGGTATGGCCGATCATGGCAGCCGGTGTAGCATCGGTGGATTCCGCCTGGGTGATGATACCGATGGACATGCCTCTAGTTCTCTTGAGGATTTCAGAAATATTTTCTACCTTCGGATCATCGAAGGGATCCTTTGTGGAATCTTCATAGACACCCATGGCATTGACCACGGACTTATGGCCTGTAGCATAGGCGGATGCGGAGTTCGCACTGTCGGTAACCAGGGAATCGTAGCCGGAAGTGGTGATCACTGCGTTGTGTTCCAGTTTTTCCATAGCCAGCAGGTCATTGTACTTGCCGTTGGTCATGCCCTTGGAAAGGATGCGGGCAATTTCACGGGCCTGGGGAGACATGCCGTCACCCACGAAGAGGATCACGTTCTTTGCCTTCTTCACAGCCGCTTCATGGACCACATTGTAGCCGGCGGTGGCTTTGGAAACACCAAGGCTGTCCTTTGCATTGACAGTCACTTCTACCTTGCCGGTCTTAGCAAAGTCCACATCATCGATGCGGTAAGAAGTCACACCGTTTCCGAGATCCTTTGTGACTGCTTTCTTACCGAAGAACTTCTCTGCCGGAACACCGTTCACCTGTACGTCCACGGACTGCAGGTTCTTGGCGTTGGATACTTCCACATCGAAATCAAAGCGAGCGCCTGCCCAGAACTTGGCGGTGTCTACCGGAAGAATCCGGATAGCCGATGCCTGAGAAGGAAATGCGCCCCCAAGAAGGGCACCTCCTGCCAGTACTGCGCAAACAGCTGCTTTCATCCATGCTTTTTTCATACCTCTGCTCCTTCCCTTGGAAAGCACCAACCTTTGACCGTGCTCTCCCGATGAATAGTATTCATCACTTCTTTTATTGTTGTTCTGAGTTCCATGATACGGAAAAAATGCAACGGTTTCGGCAGGAATTTGTATGGAGATAGAAAAAAGAAAATTAGAAATAAAATAAAAGTCCAACATTTTTGACGGAATGTGGACTTTTGTAAATAGATTGAAAAAAGCAGAATTGAGACTTGAGAGTTGAGATTTGAGGTCCAGCCTGCGGCGCTTCCATCAGAATCCCTCACCCCGGTGGGGAGCTCCCTTTGAAAAAGGGAGCCTACTGCTGAGTCATCTCCACGTTTTGGGGGCAGAGTCTTTAGGATTCCAACGGCGGCGAAGCCGCTGGTCGTCAACACGTAATGTTACTCTATCCTTAATCATGCAGGCCCTTGGAGAAGGGCCGCGCCAAAGGCACAGGATGAATCCGCCTCGCAGAGGCGGGTTCTGCGAAACAGAGGACCAGAGTGGTTAGAGTCGATTACAGGAATAACGATACCGGTAAAATGACTCTGCCGTAAAACGTCATTTCGAGCGGTGTATAGCGCCGTAGTGACTGTATCTGTAAGAATAGTATGTGAGAAAGAGTCGAGAAATCTTTCTGGTAAATGACTATGACGGTGTTACAAAAAGAGAGTTGAGGTCCAGCGGCTACGCCGCCAACAGAAAACAGTTTGTCACAGATGACTTTATCCGCATAAAGCGTCCCCCCTTAGAGAAGGGGTGCGGCCAAAGGCCGGGGGATGGATCCGCCTCGCAGAGGCGGGTTCTGCGAAGCAGACGAAGGTTAGCTGATAGACGCGCCGCCGGCTGGACTGTCTGACATCTGATTGCCTGACCGCCTGATGTCTCACTTGCGAAAATTCCACCACCATCTCTCAGCCCCGTGGGCAGCTCTCTTCTGAGAAGAGAGCCTGCTGCAGAGTCAATTTCACGTTTTTGGGATAGAGTCATCAGGATTCCAACGGCAGCACAGCCGCTGATAGATAGCCTCCTTCCATCGAGTAGGAGGCGGGCTTCGGCCCGCCGACCTCTCACACCACCGTACGTACCGTTCGGTATACGGCGGTTCTTTAGTTTTCGCATTCCTGCTTATGCAAGTCTGCGATGATGTTGTTGTTTTCAGCAATCCTCACATGGATGGGCACTCCGGCATATCCTTGCTGTTCCGCAGCTGCTTTCTGCCAGTAGTCTTCTTTCTGAAGTTGTCTGCCTTTAAGCCCATGGTTGGTTACTTTCATTGACTAACATCTCCTAAAGTTCGGCCCTTCCCAGATGCCTATGAGCCATCTGGTACTATGGCCTCTGCTGACTTCTCACGGCAAATCTTATTTCAACCACAGCACAGCCCAGTAAATACAGCCTTATTCTGCTGTGTCCGTGAGACCTCCCCAGGTAAGAACGCACTCTTTCTCTCCATATATCCGCCACATGTACTCTGCAGGATTCCGTACAGCTATGGGATTTCAGTTTGTCGAGCAACCTTATCCATCCTGCCGTAGCCTTATGTGGTTCTTGTACATCGGACCGGAGATTTGCCTGCACCTTCCTTCAGATTCCACCTCACGATGGACACCCTTGGTGTTCGGCTATGACCTTCCCGCTGTCGGGCGGTCTAGGGACTTTCACCCTTAAGAGTGCGCCCATGCTGGGCACACATCGAGTAGGAGGCGGGCTTCGGCCCGCCGACCTCTCACACCACCGTACGTACCGTTCGGTATACGGCGGTTCTTTAGTTTTCGCATTCCTGCTTATGCAAGTCTGCGATGATGTTGTTGTTTTCAGCAATCCTCACATGGATGGGCACTCCGGCATATCCCTGCTGTTCCGCAGCTGCTTTCTGCCAGTAGTCTTCTTTCTGAAGTTGTCTGCCTTTAAGCCCACGGTTGGTTACTTTCATTGACTAACATCTCCTAAAGTTCGGCCCTTCCCAGATGCCTATGAGCCATCTGGTACTATGGCCTCTGCTGACTTCTCACGGCAAATCTTATTTCAACCACAGCACAGCCCAGTAAATACAGCCTTATTCTGCTGTGTCCGTGAGACCTCCCCAGGTAAGAACGCACTCTTTCTCTCCATATATCCGCCACATGTACTCTACAGGATTCCGTACAGCTATGGGATTTCAGTTTGTCGAGCAACCTTATCCATCCTGCCGTAGCCTTATGTGGTTCTTGTACATCGGACCGGAGATTTGCCTGCACCTTCCTTCAGATTCCACCTCACGATGGACACCCTTGGTGTTCGGCTATGACCTTCCCGCTGTCGGGCGGTCTAGGGACTTTCACCCTTAAGAGTGCGCCCATGCTGGGCGCACACGCAAAAGGCCGCGGATTTCTCCGCGGCCTTTGCCGTTTATACCTCAGCCTTCCACGAGGTCACCGGTATCGATTCTCCGAATCCCTGCCAGAGGCATGGAGGAGAGACCTGCCAGGGCGGTCCCTGCATCCAGGAGCTCCTGGTCTGTAGCGCCCAGTTTGATCTGTCCCAGAGACATGGTCTTCACGGCGGTTTTGCCGTAGCTGTCAGTACCATTCTCGAAACGAATCTGAACCTTTACGTCGTATGCTTCCTTTTTCACTGCCATAGTATGACTTCCTTTCTACCTTTACAACAAGTCAGGCCAGCTCTTCTTCAGAGGTGGTGATTACAGTGGCTTTTTCCAGGTCCGTCACATCTGCCCCTGCGCTGGTGACGAGGACGGGAATCATTTTCGCTGCTGCCGCTTTGACTTCGTCCAGAGTCACATTATCCCTGGGATTGGCCAGGGTAATGGTCATGGTGGATTTACTGTTGGTTTTGAATACGAGTGCCAGATTTTTCTTGGGTATCCTTCCTTTCTAAATGAAATCTCCAGGAGAACCGTAGAAAGCCTGCCGCCCGGGCCGGCTCCGCTCTCTCCGTTTCTCTGTGTACATAGTCCGGTCGAGGAATGCCCAGTCTCAAGAAAGGGAAATAAAAAACTTTCCCCTGCTTTTCCATCTCCCCTGCGCCGCCAGGAAACATCTGTCATTCCCTCCGCCCCTCCTGCCGGACCTTTCAGGAAAGAGCGCCCTTCCTTGCGGCCCTTATTTCCATTTGTTATGATATGCTCGTAAAACAGGCTGAAAGGATGATTCGATGACTGCTGATAGGAAAAAAGGGCTCCTCTCTGCCTCTGCCGGCTCCGTCTTCTGGGGCAGCAGCGGCATTGCAGGCCAGTTTCTTCTAATTAATGAACATATAGCCCCTGCATGGCTTACCTTTTTCCGGCTCCTGACCGCCGGATTTCTTTTACTTCTTCTGACCCATTTCTTCAAAGGAAATATATCCGCCCTGTGGAAAGACCGGAAGGATCGCCGGGACCTCCTCATTTTCAGTGCCTTCGGCATGCTGGGCACCCAGTACGGCTACTTTGCCTCTATCCAATACAGCAATGCTCCTACCGCTACCATTCTGGAATACCTCATGCCTATCCTAATCATTTTCTGGTACTGCCTGTCAGAAAAGAGGCGGCCCCGGATGAGGGAGCTTTTCTGCGCCTTCTTCGCCATCGCCGGCACGGCCCTCATTGCCACGGGCGGTGACTTCAAAAGTCTGGCCATTTCTGAAAAAGCCCTTTTCTGGGGCCTTCTCTCAGCCCTGGCCTGTGCCCTCTATACGGTGGAACCGGTGCGTATCATTAAGAAATACGGAGCGCCCCTGGTGGTAGGCTGGGGGATGTTCACCGCCTCCTTCTTCCTCCTGCCGGTGACAGCCCTCACGCCTTTCACCGGCACCGTGGATACATCCGTACTCCTTGCCTTCGCTTATGTGGTCATTTTCGGCACGGTCTGCTCCTTTGTTCTCTACCTCAGCAGCGTGGCCTATATCCTCCCTACGGAAGCCAGCATTATTTCCGCCATCGAACCGCTGTCCTCCATTCTTTTTTCCTTTCTCATCTTCCGCCTCACCTTCGGTTTCTGGGAGCTCCTCGGCATGGCCCTCATCATCCTGGCCGTGGCAGCGGTGGCAAGGAAATAAGGGACCCATTCGCTGGAAAACCCCTGCCTGCCGTCATCCATGCGCTTTGCAGATTTGCGGGGAAACCGTATTTCCACAGGCAGTAAGGCTCAGACGCCTTTGGCGCCCGGATGCAAGCCGCCATGGGGCTCCGCCCCTGGATGGCCCCATAGCTCCAACCCTCCCTCTCCACCCCTTTCTGCTTCACATATTGACGCAGGTCAATCTATGTGCTATGCTCTTCAATATATTGATGTCGGTAAATACGAGGAGGTCCCTAAACCTATGCCAAAAGAACAAATCATCATGCTGAAGGCCATCACCGATGAAAGCCGCCTTCGCATTATCAAACTGCTTGAGCAGGGCGAACGATGCGCCTGCGTGCTTCTAGAAAATCTCCATTTCTCCCAGCCCACCCTGTCCCACCACATGAAGGTACTCTGTGAGGCCGGTCTGGTTAACAGCCGAAAAGAAGGCAGATGGGTGTATTACTCCCTGAACCAGGCCAATGGCCGGGAGCTCGCCCGTTTCATTCAGGATCTGTTTCAGGTAACAAACACAGGAGATGACCATCATGCATGCTGCTGATACAGGAAGAAATATGAGTTTCTTCCAGCGCTATCTCACCCTGTGGGTGCTGATGTGCATGGCACTGGGCGTGGCCCTGGGCCATTTCCTTCCCGCCCTGCCCCGCTTTCTGGGGCGTCTGCAGATAGATGGCATTTCTCTTCCCATGGCAGTGCTCATCTGGATCATGATTTACCCCATGATGATTAAAGTCGATTTCCAGAGTATCAAACAGGCTGGAAGAAATGAAAAGGGCCTTCTGGTGACCTGGGTAACGAACTGGCTCATTAAGCCCTTCACCATGTACGGCATTGCCGCCTTTTTCTTCTTCCACCTGTTTGGCGCCTTCATGGATCCGGAGCTGGCCAGACAGTACCTGGCCGGCGCCGTCCTTCTGGGCGCTGCCCCCTGCACGGCCATGGTCTTTGTGTGGAGCACTCTCACCCATGGAAATCCGGCGTACACAGTGGTTCAGGTGGCCACCAACGACCTGATCATCCTGGTGGCCTTCGTGCCGATTGTGAAATTCCTTCTGGGCGTTTCCCAGGTTTCCGTTCCCTATGACATTCTCTTTGTCAGCGTCTTCCTTTTTGTAGTCATTCCTCTATCCGGCGGCGTACTGACCCGCCGCCTGGTGGTGAAGGACCGCGGCGAAGCCTATCTGGATAAGGTTTTCGTCCACAAATTCGACCATGTAACCACGACAGGCCTTCTTCTCACATTGGTCATCATCTTCAGCTCCCAGGCGGACATGATCCTTTCCAATCCCCTGCACATCCTTCTCATCGCAGTACCCTTAACCATTCAGACCTTCCTTATCTTCTTCCTGGCCTATGGCGCTGCCCATATGCTGAAGCTTCCCTTCTCCATCGCTGCTCCTGCCGGCATGATTGGCGCCTCCAATTTCTTTGAACTTTCTGTAGCGGTGGCTGTAGCCCTCTTCGGTGCCTCCAGCCCCGCCGCCCTGGCCACCACCGTAGGCGTCCTCACGGAAGTGCCGGTCATGCTCACCCTGGTCAGAATCGCCAACCATACGAAAGGATGGTTTTCCCATGAATCATAAACCGGTGATTGCCTTCCTCTGCACCCACAACGCCTGCCGCAGCCAGATAGCAGAAGCCCTGGCCAGGAAATATGATTCCTCCTTTACCTTCTGCTCCGCCGGCACCACGCCGGAAAGCCGCATCGACCCCACTGCCCGGAGGCTCCTGAAAACCCTCTACCATATAGATATGGAAAAGATGCAGACTCCCAAGCCCCTGTCCGCCATTCCCCGTCCAGACGTCCTTATCTCCATGGGCTGCCTCACCGGCTGCCCCCATATGGGCCGTCCCTTCGACGAAGACTGGCATCTGGAAGACACTGCCGGCAAGGACGAAAAGGTTTACCTTGAAGTCATCCGGGAAATCGATGACCGCGTAAAAAAACTGATTCGCCAGCTTCATAGGGAATGCCCCTGACGCTATACATAAAGCACCTCTGTCAAAACGCAGAGGTGCTTTTTAAATGGAACTGCCACTTGAATACATATAACAATAGGATTGATAATGCCTATCCCAGGGATAGGCAGGACATGCCGGAATTTCTGAAGTGCGGCTCCACTTACTTGACTCAGCCGGCAAGAGATAGAACATAGAATGGATTCCCTCTTTAAAACAGGCAGGAAGCGGAAATGCAGTCACCGTAAATGAGCTGCGCTGTGTGATAATCGGCTGGAAAACAGCTGATACCAAAGAATGAAATTGAAATGAATTGGCACCATGTAATAAAAAAGCACCTTTGGAATTTTCCAAAGGTGCTGATTTTTTCGTGGTGCGCTTGGGGAGATTCGAACTCCCGACACACGGTTTAGGAAACCGCTGCTCTATCCAGCTGAGCTACAAACGCATTAATGTTATTTTACATAATATGGGGGAATTTGTAAAGGGAAGCATGGTTTTGTCCCCAATGCGTTCCAAAACGAGAAATTGACAAGCAATTTCGCAAAGTAAGTTCCAGCTCTGAAGGTCATTCTGGAATTTACTTTGAGAACTGACATTTGGTAGAATTTAACTTGAGAAATACTCGTGGAATATGAGGTTAACTATGAGCAACATTGTCAATTCTACAAGGAAGAACAAACATCTCACCTTTGATGACCGACTCACCATCGAAGCGATGCTCAAATCCCAATCTACTTTCTCCGAAATTGCACGTACTATTGGAAAGGATGCCAGCACAATATCTAAGGAAGTACGTAAACATCGGGAATTGGCTGCAAACAACTGGACTCGCCGCGATGACAGTGGCCGTGTCTTAAACGACGAATGTCCCAAACTCACCCATTCGCCTTATGTCTGCAATGGCTGTAAGCAAAAGCCATACTGTCATCTTAAACGTCTGGTCTATAGAGCCAAATCTGCCCAAAAAGATTATGAGGCCCTCAGGTCAGAATCCAGAACCGGTATTGCACTTAATAAAGCCAGTTTCTGGGATACTGACAGGAAGCTCCGGGAAGGGATAAAGAAAGGGCAGCATATTTACCACATTATGCAGACCGAGGAAATTCAGGCGTCGCAGGCTACTGTTTACCGCTATATCAAGAAAGGATACTGCTCTTTCAGCCCGATCGAACTTCCCCGTATGGTCAAATTCAGATCCCGCAAGCCCCGTCAGCTTGAATATGTGCCGTATGGAGCAAAGAAAGGCCGCGCATATGAAGATTTCCAGCAGCATATCGCTGCAAATCATATTACGCACTGGGTTGAGATGGACACTGTAATTGGACGTGTCGGAGGCAAGGTACTGCTTACAATGCTCTTTACCAACAGCAATTTCATGTTTGGCCGGCTGCTGCCCAACAAGACGGCCCAAGCTGTAACGGAGCAGTTTCAAACCCTCCGTCAGAAATTCACCGATGCCGGCATTCCCTTTGCCAGTTGTTTCTCTCTTATCCTTACAGATAACGGGGGAGAATTCGCCAATATAGATGGCATCGAGATGAATGCGGCCGGAACGAGGGAAACACGCCTCTTTTATTGCGATCCTATGCGCTCCAGCCAAAAGCCCCGCGTGGAGAAGAATCACACACTCCTCCGTGACATCCTGCCGAAAGGAGCCAACTTCGACAATCTGAAGCAGGAAAAAGTAGATATAATCTTTTCCCACATAAATTCAACCAAAAGGGCAGTCTTTAATGGCAAAACCGCCTACGAAATGTTTACCCACATCTATGGTACGGAGGCTGCCCACATTTTAGGAATCTGCAAAGTTCCTGCTGAAAACGTTGTGCAGACGACAAAGCTGCTCCAGATACTTGGAGTTGTAGCATTCTAATCCATTTCCGGACTGGCCAGCTGACCGCCTGTTCTCCAATGCTTGTCAAGACATGTCTTTCGTCTTGACAAGCATTGGAGAACAGGCGAAAATCAGCAGCCCCGGAATGGATATTGTCAACTGCTTGCTTTTACCAGCAACAAATTCAACAGCATCTTCTTGTTTTAGAGCCAGGAGTATTTCTCAAAGCAACTTCATGTCAACCGGAATTTACTTTGAAAAATAACAATTCAAAGTTTCTTTTAGCATGCGCTGAAACAGTCTTATTGCTCTAAAATTCACAATTAACAACGAAAATTAAGGCGATTTTTACAATTTCCCAAACTAACTTCCAGCAAATTTCTCGAACTTATCGCCAGTTTCAGGCGACCGGAAGTTACTTTGAGAATTTACGCGAGAAATTGACAGAGGACGGGGCAGATGAGTGGCTGGTGGCTGGTGGCTGGGCGTTCAGCCGCTCCGCGGCAAATGCAATCCGAAATGCACCCCCTCAGGCGCCTTCGGCGCCAGCTCCCCCGATGGGGGAGCCGAGGAATTATTCCCTCAGAAGAGGTCTTTCAGTTTCGAGAAGAGGCCCTTCTTTTCCTGTTTTACCGGCTTCGGGGACACCGGCTTTTCCGGTTCCGGCTTTGGTACGGTGTGGTGGGGATAGGCCCCTTCGCTGGGGCGGAAGGGGGGCGGAGCGGTGAAGGTGGGCATCCGGAGTACCGGGGGCGCCATGATTTTCGGCTTCACCACCGGCGTCCTGTGAATCGGTGCATGGGCTTCGCTCCTGCCGTAGGGTACATAGTGGTAGGCCTTGGAGGAAGGGTCCGGCACGTTCCGGTCTGCAATGTACCGGGTGCCGTTAAAGTCCTGTCCCCGGAGCCGCTCCAGGAGCATGGACGCCATCATCTGGACGGAGAAGTAGGAGAAGGGAAGCCTCGGCGCCAGTCTGGCAATGGAGGAGAGGAAGGAGGTCTTCACGTCGTCCATGGTCATTTTCAGTTCCTTCCGGATCTCGTCCATGAGGAGGATCATGCCCTTCTGGGTGGGGAAGAGGTTTTCGTAGGGCACCAGGTTATTTTTGTTGCCCATGCCCGACATGTCCATGAAGAAGACCAGGTACAGGTAGGACAGGGCGCTGCTGTTGTCCCGGGCCCGGAGGTAGAAGTTTGCCACGGTGTAGTAGGTATTCCGGAGCTTCGACCATTCGCCGGCCATGGTGTAAAGGTTGATTTTCTGCTGGAACGCACGGCTCAGGATGTCCCGGGCCGTAAAGGGCTCTCCCCGCTGGGACAGGGCATTCTGGGATTCCCCGATTTCCCCTTCCGTGAGGCCGTAGTTTTCCCGGACGTTCAGCACGTAGGCCATGTGGTGGCCGATTTCCGCTTTTCCTTCCTTCGTGAGGACGTAAATCTTCGGCACCCCATGGGCATAGTCTTTCTCGGGAATCTTAGAAATCACCCGGCCCGTGAGTTCCGCATGGGTGCCTTCGCCGGAAAGGTCATAGCGTTTCAGGAAATCGGAAAGCACCTTGTCCGGCAGCATGTTCACCGTCTCCTGGGGACGGCTCGCCCGGATCCAGCCATCCGCCAGGAGTTCGTCGATCCGGTCATTGGCGTCCTGGCCGTAGATATTCAGTTTATAGGGCGGCATGCGATGGTGCACCGGTTTGCCGTCGAAGTAGTCCAGGATCAGGATATCCCTCACCGATAACCCCATGGGCCGCCTCCTTTCATTTTCGTTTGACTGCTGATATTCCAGTATTAATTATATGCAGAACAGGGCCTTTTGAAAAGAGGGATTGTAACGAGATCGCGGTCGAGGTCGAGATCGAGGAGGATGGGTCGAAGGGTGGCTGGTAGCTGGTAGCTAGTGGCTGGCCTCAATCCTCTTTCCTCAACTCTCCATCCTGCTTTTGAATCCCGTCATAGTCATACACCAGAGAGATTTCTCGACTCATCGGAGCTTTAGTGATTCTTATATGGAGTGTCATCACGGCGCTAGCCACCGCTCGAAATGACGAGGGGGGGGTAGAGTCAGTTGGGATGGCGGCGGAGCCGCAGGACCTCAATTCTCTTCACTCAATTCTCAATTCTGCTTTTTTCCGGCGAAGCCGCTGGAACTCAACTCTCAAATCTCAAATCTTTCTTTTGCACTGCAGGCTGTCGAGCTTTCCTAGAGGCTAACAGCCAGCAGCTAGAAGCCCCTGCTCCAACTGAAACCAACCATAGCCTCACCCTTTCTCCCCTGTACACTATGGTTTATAATAAAGGTAGATTAAGATTATTTAGAAGAGGTGATTCGGATATGGATAAGATTCATATTAATCTTGGCAGCGATTCTTACGACATCCTCATCGATAACGGACTGGTAGGCCGGGCGGGGCCGGCCATCCGGGACCTGACGGGAGCTTCGAAGGCCGCCATCATCACGGAAGACGGTATCGACAGGCTCTATGGCACGGGGCTCGTGAAGTCCCTGGAGGACGCAGGCATTCGGACCCAGATGATCGTGGTACCGTCCAGTGAAAAATCCCGGAATCTCCATCTCATCAGTAAAGTCTACGGCGCCCTGGCGGACTTTGGCCTTGGCTCCAGCGATGTTCTCATCGCCCTCGGCGGCCGCGTGGTAGGCGATATCACCGGCTTCACCGCCGCCACCTGGCACAGGGGCATTTCCTACATCCAGTTCCCCACGTCCGTGCTGTCCCAGATCGGCAGTTCCATCGGCGGGAAAATCACTCTGGACCTGGACCAGGGAGCCGGCAAGAATGCCGTAGGCACCTTCTACCAGCCGAAGGGTGTTTTCGTGGACCCGGGCATGGCGAAGACCCTGCCCCGCCGGTATTTCCACAACGGCCTCGGGGAAGCGGTGAAACTGGGCTGCGTGGCGGACAAGAACCTCTTCGAACTTTTCGAAAAGGTGTCTTCGGACGCGGAAATCTACCGGGTGCTCCCGGAAATCATCCGCCGCTGCGTCACCATCAAGGCCCACTATGTGGAAATCGACCCCCTGTCCAAGGGAGAGCGGCGGATCCTTGACTTCGGCCACACCATCGGCGGCGCCATCGAACGGTGCTATCGGTACAATGATGCCCGCATCACCCATGGCGAAGCCACGGCCATCGGCATGTACCTCATCACCCGCAGATCCGAGCTGGAGGGCCTCACCAAGAGAGGCACCACCTCCCGCCTGGAGTACGTGCTGAAGTCCCTGTCCCTGCCCATCAGCACTTCCATCCCCGATGACATTCTCTTCGAATCCATGAAGCACGATAAAAAGATCAAGGGCGACGTGATCCAGATCACCCTGATCAAGGAAATCGGAGAAGGCTTCCTCTACACCATCCCCGTGAAAGAACTGGGAAAATTCATCAGGTAATAAGCGTTTGTATCGCGTAAAAGCCCCCGCAGGACTGCATCGGCAGTCCCGCGGGGGCTTTTTGTGTCTGAGAGTACGTGCGAACGGGCGGGGCTTTGAGCTTTCAGCCTTGAGCCTTGCGCTGAATAGGCCCTGCGGGCCAGGTGACGGATGGATAAGTGGGCGGCCGAACGTACAGGGGCTTTTAGCTTCTAGCTGCTAGCAGCCAGGAAAGCTGGTTCGCCTGCGGCGCATCCATCACCATCTCTCAGTCCGGTGGACAGCTCTCCTCTGGGAAGAGAGCCTCCTGCAGAGTCAATTGCACGTTTTGGGGATAGAGTCTTTAGGATTCCAACGGCGGCGGAGCCGCTGTACAGCTCAAGGCACAAGGCTAAAGGCTCAAGGCCCGGCCCCAGTAACTCCAGCCGCCTCCTGACCAGTGCCGCAGGCTGGCCAGCTTTCCTAACAGCTAGCCGCTAGAAGCTAAAAGCCCCCGTATGTTCACACGCACGCCCAGCCACACATTCACAGCGGAGCGACCGATCCGCTCAAGGCTCAAGGCCCGGCCCCAGTAACTCCAGCCGTTAACACCCCACCACCGCTAACGCGGTCCCCCTCCCCTCTAAAGAGGGGAGGTTTGGTGTGTTTTTGCGGCGAAGCCGCGGGGCCTCAACTCTCAACTTTCAAATCTCAACTCTATTTTTTAAACTTCTCCTCAAACGCCTCTTTCTCCGCCTCTTCCCGGGTTGTTCCTTTCTTCATGAGTTCGTGGATCCTTGCTTCCATGGCTTCGTAGTCCCTGGGGATGACTTTGGTGATCCTGGGGAGGAACCGGTTCCACTGGGCCAGGATTTCTTCTGCCCTTTCGCTTCTTGTGCAGATGTAGTGCTCTTCGATGAGCTGCTTCACCTCTTCCGTTTCCTTCGGATCTTCCAAAGGCAGGGCATGGACCATTTCCTTATTGAGGAGCCCTTCGTCCAGGTCCATCACGTAGGCAGTGCCGCCGGACATGCCGGCTGCCAGGTTTTTACCGGTCTTCCCAAGGATCACCACTTTGCCGCCGGTCATGTATTCCAGGCCGTGGTTGCCGACCCCTTCCACCACCACCGTGGCGCCGCTGTTCCGTACGCAGAACCGTTCTCCCGCCCTGCCGGATACGAAGGCTTTGCCTCCGGTGGCGCCGAAGAAGGCCACGTTGCCGATGATTACGTTATCCTCTGCCGCAAAGGAGGCTTCCTTCGGCGGGTAGATGATGATCTTGCCGCCGGAAAGGCCTTTCCCTGTGTAGTCGTTGGCGTCCCCTTCCAGGGTCAGGGTGAGGCCTTTGGGGATGAAGGCGCCGAAGCTCTGGCCGGCAGAGCCCACGAAGGAGAGGCGGATGGTATCTTCCGGCAGTCCCTCTTCCCCGTAACGTCTTGAAATCTCGCTGCCCACGACGGTGCCGGTGACGCGGTTCGTATTTTTGATGAAGAGCTTTGCCCGGACCGGTTTCTTTTCTTCCAGCGCCGGCTTGCACATGCGCACCAGCTTTGCCATGTCCAGGGTCTTTTCGATGTCATGGTCCTGGGGCACCAGGAAATGGTGGCCCACGGTGCTGTCGGTGTAGGGCCGGTAGAGGAGGGCGTCCAAGCTCAGGGTATCGGCCTTCGGATTGCCGGTGAGTCCCTTCTGCTTCAGCCGGTCGCTCCGTCCCACCATGTCTTCCAGGGTATGGAAGCCCAGGTGGGCCATGATTTCCCGGAGGTCCTCCGCCACGAACCGCATGAAGTTCACCACGTACTCCGGCTTCCCGGTGAACCGCTTCCGGAGTTTCTCGTCCTGGGTGCAGATGCCGAAGGGGCAGGTATTCTTATTGCACACCCGGAACATCTGGCAGCCGATGGCGATGAGGGGTCCCGTGCAGAAGCTGAACTGCTCCGCCCCAAGGAGGGCCGCGATTGCCACGTCCCGGCCGGTGAGGAGTTTCCCGTCCACCTCCAGGTGCACCCGGTCCCGGAGCCGGTTCATGAGGAGCACCTGCTGTACTTCGGAGAGCCCCACTTCCCAGGGGAGCCCGGCATGGCGCATGCTGGTCCGAGGCGATGCCCCGGTGCCACCGTCGTAGCCGCTGATTGTGATGCCGTTGGCCTTCGCCTTCACCACGCCGGCGGCAATGGTGCCGATGCCGCTGCCGGCGGTGAGTTTCACGTTGATTTCCGCCTTCCGGTTGGCGTTCTTCAGGTCAAAGACCAGTTCCGCCAGGTCTTCGATGGAGTACACGTCGTGATGGGGCGGCGGGGAAATGAGGGATACCCCCGGCGTGGACCGGCGGGTACGGGCAATGGCGGGATCCACCTTGCTTCCCGGCAGGTGGCCCCCTTCGCCGGGCTTCGCCCCCTGGGCGCACTTGATCTGGATTTCCTTTGCATGGACCAGGTAATTGCCGGTGACCCCGAAACGGGCGGTGGAGACCTGCTTGATTTCGTCGTTCACGCTGCTGCCGTCGGGGCGGGGTGCGAACCGCTCATCGTCTTCCCCGCCTTCTCCCGTGTTGCTGCGGCTGCCAAGGGAGTTCATGGCCTCGGCAATGCACTCGTGGGCTTCCTTGCTCAAGGCACCGTAGCTCATGGCGCCGGTGCGGAAGTGGTGGATAATGGAGTCCACACTTTCCACTTCCTCGATGGGGATACTGGGGCCGGCGGGGCTGGTGAAATCAAGGAGGTCCCGGAGCCGGATGAGGGGCTCATTCACCTTCTTCGCATACACCTTGTAGAGCTCGTAGCTCCCGGTGCGGCAGGCCTGCTGCAGGAGCCTGATGGCCTCGGCGGTGAGGATATGGGGCTCGTCCCCATTTCTCCGGTACTTGAACACGTCCCCGGAGAAGAGGCCCTTCTTCGGGCCGTAGGCCTCCTCATGGCGCCGGCGGTTCTCCTCTTCTATTTCCGGAAGTCCGATGCCGCCTACGGGGGAGGTGGTGTGGCCGAAATAAGTATCCGCCACTTCTTTGCCGATGCCGATGGCCTCAAAAATCTGGGCGCCATGGTAGCTCTTCACCGTGGAAATCCCCATTTTCGACATGACCGAGAGAATGCCGTTCACCGCGGCGGTGAGGTAGCTTTCCCGGGCTTCTTCGGCGTTCTTCTTGCCGAGCCGCCCCTTTTCTGCCAGGTCCGACACCGTATCCAGTGCCAGGTAGGGATTAATGGCGGTGACGCCGTAGCCGATGAGGGTGCAGAAATGGTGTACCTCCCGGGGTTCCCCGGATTCCAGGATAATGCCCACATCGGGCCGCACTTTTTCCCGGATCAGGAAATTGTGGAGCCCTGCGGAGGCGAGAAGTGCCGGGATCGCTTCATGGTCCCGGTCCACGCCCCTATCGGAGAGGATGAGGATGTTGTGTCCTTCCTTCACTGCCTTCAGGGCTTCATCAAAGAGATGGTCCAGGGCTTTCTCCATTTCTCCCTTTCCCTCGGCGGGATAGAGGAGGGACAGCACCACCGGACGGATGCGGGGATCTGCAAGATGCTTCACCGCCGCCATTTCTTCATTCGTCAGAAGGGGCCGGTCCATGGAGAGAGCGGCGGTACCCTTCTCGTCGGGGTCCATGATATTTGCCATGTTCCCCACGTACACCGTGGCGGAGGTAACGATTTTTTCCCGGATGGCATCGATGGGAGGGTTCGTGACCTGGGCGAAGTTCTGCTGGAAATAGTCATAGAGGAGACGGGGCCGCTCGGAGAGCACGGGGAGCGGCGAATCCATGCCCATGGCTCCCACCGGGTCCTTTCCCGTGTCCGCCATGGGAATCATGATATCCCGCATGTCTTCCTGGGTATAGCCGAAGGCCTTCTGCTCTTCCAGGAGCTTTTCCGGTGTCTTTTCTTCTCCCTTTTCCTTCGGCAGGTCCGAAAGGTCCACCATGTGCTCTTTGCACCACTGGCCGTAGGGATGGGCGGAGGCCATGGCGTGCTTGATTTCTTCGTCCGGCACAATGCGCTGCTGGGACGTGTCGATGAGGAAAATCTTTCCCGGTTCCAGGCGGCCCTTGGAGAGGATCTCCTTCTGGTCCACGGGGACTGCCCCCACTTCGGAGGACAGGATGACCCTGTCGTCCTTCATCACGTAGTACCGGGCGGGGCGGAGGCCATTCCGGTCCAGCATGCCGCCGATGTGGATGCCGTCGCAGAAGCAGATGGCCGCCGGACCGTCCCAGGGTTCCATCATGAAATTGTGGTACCGGTAGAAATCCTTTTTCTCCTGGCTCATGGAATCGTCCTTTTCCCAGGGTTCCGGAATCATGACCATCATGGCGTGGGCCAGGGAATGGCCTGCCATGTGGAGGTACTCAAGACAGTTGTCGAACATGGCGGAGTCGCTGCCGGCGTCATCCACCACCGGGAATACCTTCGACAGTTCCGGGTAATCCGAGGGCCGGGACTTGCTCTCCCGGGCGTTCAGCCAGTTGATATTGCCCCGGATGGTGTTGATTTCCCCGTTATGCACGATGTACCGGTTCGGATGGGCCCTGGCCCAGCTGGGGAAGGTATTCGTGCTGAACCGGGAATGGACGAGGGCCATGGCGGTCTTATAGTCCAGGTCCGACAGGTCCAGGTAGAAATGGCGCATCTGGTCGCTGGTGAGCATGCCCTTGTACACGATGGTCCGGGAGGACAGGCTGGCGATGTAGAAGTCCGTGCCCATGCCGGCGGAGAGGGGGATGATCTTCTTTTCCGCCAGCCGCCGGATGATGTAGAGCTTCCGCTCAAAATCCATGGGGTCCCTGATGGCGGGGTCCTTCCCGATGAAGACCTGCAGGAAATGGGGGCGGATCCGCTTCGCCTCTTCCCCGATGAGGCTTTCGTCGATGGGGACCTCCCGCCAGCCGAGGACCGTCTGCCCCTCTTCCTTCACGATTTCCTCGAAAATCCGCTTCTGCTCTTCCCGGAAATTCTCGTAGCGGTGGGCAAAGATCATGCCCACCCCATACTCCCCTTCCGGAGGCAGGTGAAATCCCAGGACTTCGCACTCCCGCTGGAAGAATTCGTGGGGAATCTGGGTGAGGATGCCGGCGCCGTCGCCGCTCTTCCGGTCCGCTCCCTCGCCGCCCCGGTGCTTCAGGTTCTCCAGGATTTTCAGGGCATCGTCCACAATGCCGTAGGACCGGCGCCCTTTGATATTCGCCACGAATCCGATGCCGCAGGCATCATGCTCATTTCTCGGGTCATAAAGACCCTGTGCTTCCGGTAAATCTCTCCATACTTTTCCCATACTCCAACGCCTCCCGAAAGAAAAAGCCGGACAGGCAGTCAAAAAAAGACTGTCTGTCCGGCATCGGACTTTCTGTAGTTGTGAGATTTATTATAGCACTGCAGTGAGGAAAAGGATAGATGGATTTTGGGAGGAATTGGGAAAGTGGAGGGATCGAGGTCGAGGCCGAGATCGAGGGGGATAGGGCCGAAGGCCCGGATGTTATGTGACGGAGCTCCCGTGCGAACGGATGGGGGATTCCAGTGGCTAACTTCTATCGGCCAGGAAAGCTCGTCAGCCGCTATGCGGCAACCCACCCACCGCAAGCGGTCCCCCCTCCCTTGCGAGCAAGGGAGGGCTAACTTTTGCGGCAAAGCCGCGGGACCTCAATTCTCAACTCTCAAATCTCAATTCTTTCTTTTTGCCTTATGCGAATCAGCAGCTGGTATCTAGTGGCTAGTGGCTGGGTGGACAGCCGCTTCGCGGCCAATGCACCCATTCAGTCGCCTGACGGCGCCACCTCACCCTACGGGAAAGCGACTCACGATGATTTGAGCGTCGCTTCGCCGCTACAGCTGTCACCGACTCACGACAATTCTCAACTCTCAAATCTCAACTCTTTCTTTTAAGCCTTTAGCGGGACAGGCCCTTTGGGCCGAGCGACGAGTGAATGGGCTCCCGTGTGGACGGGCGGGGGCTTCCAGCTTTTAGCTTCCAGCGGCCAGGAAAACCGGCCCGCCGCTTTGCGGCACCCCACCCACCGCAAGCGGTCCCCCCTCCCTTGCGAGCAAGGGAGGGTTAACGTTTGCGGCAAAGCCGCGGGACCTCAATTCTCTTCACTCAAATCTCAATTCTGCCTTTTAAGCCTTGAGCGGATCAGGCCCTTCGGGTCCGGTGATGGATGAGTAAGTAAGCGGCTGAATGTACGAGGCTTCCAGCTGCCAGCTGTTAGCCGTCAGGAAAGCTCGTCCGCCTGCGGCGTTTCCGTCACCATCTCTCAGTCCCGTGGACAGCTCTCTTCTGGGAAGAGAGCCTCCTGCAGCGTCATTTCCACGTTTTGGGGATAGAGTCATCAGGAATCCAACGGTGGCAAAGCCGCGGGACCTCAACTCTCAATGTTACTCTTAACTCTTTCTTTTAGCCGCAGGCTGAACCGGTCTGACGTCTGATTGTCTGACCGTCTGATGTCTCCGCCCCAAATGACACCATCCACACTCCACCAACAGGCCTGACTGACGCTAAACGATTGCCGTCATTTCGAGCGGTGTGAACATGCCATATGACTCTAAAGGCAAGAATCGCTACAGCTTCGATGAGTCGAGAAATCTTTCTCGTGGTCGGGAATACAAGTCTTTTCAACACCACTCCTCCCCTTCGCACCAAACGCACCCCCTTGTTGAGATCGAGGTCGAGACTGAGGCCGAGGGAGCCAGCCTGCGGCGCTCCCATCAGCTAACCCCGCCCCGTTGGGGTGGCAAGCGAACTGGGTTCGTAGGGAGCCGTCAGGCGACTGAGAACCCAGTGAACCCTTCCCACCGGGAGCCCCTTCCCGAGGAGGGGCCTCGTGCAGCGTCATTTCTACGTTTTGGGGATAGAGTCATCAGGAATCCAACGGCGGCAAAGCCGCGGGATGGATGCGGCGGAGCCGCTGATGGATAGTCCCCCTTTTTCAAAGGGGGATGTCACGGAGTGACAGAGGGATTCTGATGGGTCTGCGGCGGGACCGCTTGGTCTTTAACTCTCAACACTTTCTTTGAAAACCCCGTCATAGTCATTTACCAGGGAGATTTCTCGACTCCTCGAAGCTGTAGCGTTTTTTACATGGAGGACATCATCACGGCGCTTACCTCCCGAGGGGAAGCGTGTCACTGGATTCTCAGTCGCCTTCGGCTCCCTGCGAATCCAGTTCCCTTGCCACCGCTCGAAATGACGAGTTGAAGGAACGTGTTCATGAGTCGGCGAAGACATTGACGGGCAGCCTCCTTCCTTTTGTGGCCGAGTGCCGTGCGAACGGACGGGACTTCTAGCCGATAGCAGTTGGAAGTCCCCACACGGTTGGCCGCTCACGCACCCATCCGTCATCTGGCCCAAAGGGCCTGACCGCCCAGCCACTAGATACCAGCTACTAGCCACTTCGCTTCCGCTGGACCTCAACTCTCAAATCTCAACTCTTTTTTGATATAATGGGTAAAAGAACAGCATCCCAATCATACTTACCCAAAGAAAGGACGGATTCCATGAATAATACCGAAATTGACAGCATGCTGGACGCCCTATCGTTCCATCATGAAGAAGGTTTATATTTCCTGCAGCAGTCCCTGCTCGAATCAAAGGTAATCCAATCGGAAGATTTCGACAATTTCTGCGATGAATGTGAAGATTATACAGAAGGTATACTGACCGGCGGCTTTGTAGATGTGCCAGCCATGCTCAATGAGTGGAAGCCAGCCCTGGGAAAGCTGCCCCTTTTCCAGGCCATGGAAGCTTATGCCAAAAATGAGGATCCCCTGAAGCGGATTGCCAAGCTGGTTTCTATTTCCAAAAAAGCGGAATCGGCACTGAAGAAGAAAAAGCTCTCCCCAGGCAGCCCTGAAATCATTGATTTCCACAATCTCCTTCTCCTGATTGCCCTGGATGCGGCAAATGCGGGGCTCCTCCTCAAATCCCGGGATGCCGTATGGCGTATCCTGGCAGGAAACCCCAAAGATCTCCGAGCTTTGAACTGGGCTGCTCTCCTTGCCGCTCTCCTGGAAAATGAAGAGGATATGAAAAAACTTCTGGCTTTCGGATCCCAGAGTCCTTTACTTTCTCTCTTTGCCTCCCTCCTGTATTTTAAGAAAGGAAAAATGGACGAAGCCGCAGGCCAACTGGACTCCCTGAAGGATGACCCCGACTTTGCCAATATATTTGAGGATTTGGGAAAGGGACTGCCACCGGAGACATATGATGAAGTGTCTGACTTCCTATCGCCGGACGCCCTGTATAACACCTATTATCCCTATCTTGTCAATGAAAAGGAATTCTTCAAATGGGCTGCCAGGACAGTCCGGAAAGGAGCAAAGAAATCATGAGAATGCCGTCCATGCCTTTTCAGATAGTTCATCCCAATAAATACCTGCTCCCCGATGCCTTTGAACTTGCGCGGGACGCCTCTACCCGGCTCATGCAGGAAAAGGTCCAGAAGCAGCTGGATGCAGGGATTTCCATGGATGAAATCAATGCTTCCATCATGGGCAAAACCATGATGCCGGTCAATCCGGATGATATAACCCCGGAAACTGCAGAAAGTGCCCTGGATTTCCTTATCCTGTCTGCCAAGTCAGAAAAACAGAGGGAAAGACTGGACTACGCAAAGAAAGCCCTTGCCCTGGATCCGGAAAGCCTGGATGCCGCCCTCGCCGTCATCCTTCTGGGTACCCGGGACCTCATTTCCATGAAAAAAAAGCTGGAAACCCTCATGGAAAAGGGAAAAGCCCAGATGGAGCAGCAGGGGCTCATGGATGCCAAAGGGCAATTCTGGCAGCAGTTTGAGACCCGTCCCTTCATCCGTGTCCTCCGTGCCCACTTCACCGTACTCCAGCTTCTGGGACAGTATCGGAATGCCCTGGCCGCAGGTTGGGAAATCATCTCTTACAATAAAGGGGATAACCTCGGCGTCCGCTATGACATGATGGCCATGGCTGCCTGGCTTCTGGACCAGGATACAGCCCTTACTCTCATGGCCCGCTACCAGGAAGAAGATGCCATGATGCTCCTGCCCCTGGCACTTCTCTATTTCCGTTTGGGAAAAGGAAAGGACTCCCTTCGCATTCTCCATACGCTATACGCTTCCAATCCCAGCCTTTTCAATGTCCTGGATGACCTGTTAGATGGAGGTGCCATGGAGGAAGCCTGCCGCCAGGACCGGCTGCCCCTTAACGCCTATCATTACACCGCCTTCGAAGATTCGGAAGTCTTCTTTGCCGTACACGATAACCTTTTCCTCTACCTCGTCTCCGGCACCTTCTTCCAATGGGCTTTGGATAATGCTAAAAAAATCATCCGCGGGGCATAGAAAGCTGCGGATGGGTGGTTGGGCGTGCGTGTGAACGTATGGGGCATTGAGCCTTGAGCCTTGAGCTGGACAGCCGCTTTGCGGCGGGTGTCCTGTGGCTGAGCGCCGTGCGAACGGGCAGGGGCTTCTAGCTGTTAGCTGTTAGCTTTTAGGAAAGATGGTTCGCCTGCGGCGCTTCCATCACCATCTCTCAGCCCCGTGGGCAGCTCTCTTCGGAGAAGAGAGCCTACTGCAGTGTCACTTTCACGTTATTTGTGCAGAGGCTTTAGGATTCCAACTGCGGCGGAGCCGCTTTTAACAGTCTCCCTTTACAAAGGGAGATGTCTGCGACAGCAGACAGAGGGATTCTGATGGAGGCGCCGCAGGCTGAACCTGTCTGACGTCTGCAGTCTGACAGTCTGATATCTCCCTTGCGATGAAGCCGCGATAGTCCCAGCTACAAGCCACTAGCTACCCTCCTGCGGCAAAGCCGCGGGACCTCAACTCTCAAAACTCAATTCTCAACTCTTTCTTTTCCCCACTGTCTCCCCGGTTTCTACGAACCAGGAGGGGTGGGATTTTTTAAGTTCTCCTGCCAGCTTCTTTCCTTCCTCCCCATCCTTCGGGAAGAGGAAGAAGGCGGAGCCGGAGCCGGTCATGAGGGCTGGACGGTCCAGGGAATGGAGGATGGATGAGGTCTCCGCCAGCATCGCATTTTTCGGAAACAGGGCGTCTTCGAAATCATTGGACAGGGAAGCATAAAGTTCCTGCCGGTCCCTGTCTTCCAGGGCCTTCATGCAGTCTTCGGTCCGGTCCCTGGGCCGCAGGTTCCGGCCGTCCAGGAGGCGGTAGGCTTCTCCCGTGGACACGGAGGTCTCCGGACGGACGATGACGAGGGGCAGCCCCGGCCAGGGGGTAAGGGGTGTCAGCACTTCCCCGATGCCTTCGCACCGGCATGCGCCGCCCAGGACGCAGAAGGGGATGTCCGCTCCGAGGGACGCTCCCATGGCCGCCAAAGTTTCCAGGGAATCCCCGGTGCCATAGAGCCTTGCCAAGCCCCGGAGCACCGCCGCGGCGTCGGAGGAACCGCCGCCCATGCCGGCCTCCGCGGGAATATGCTTGGAGAGGGTCAGATGGACACCGCCGGAAATACCCTTTTCCCTGAAGAACAGCTCCGCCACCCGGACCATGAGGTTGTCCTTTCCCGCCGGTGCCGTCCCTTCCACGATGGATAGGGAAATATCCTCCCCCCTTTCCAGGGTAATGGAGTCGGAGAGGGAAATGGAGTGCATCACGGAATCAATGGTATGGTATCCGTCGCGTCTCTTCTCCCCCACGGAAAGGGTAAGATTGATTTTCGCCTGCGCTGTCTCTGTAATCATGGCCGCCATCCTTTCGTCTTTTGGGGATATTATAGCATGAGAGAGAGTTGAGAGTTGAGTGAAGAGAGTTGAGTTTTCGCGGCTTCGCCGCAAATTGGCATGCTGGTGGGTAGAGTCACTTGCATGGGAGCTTCTAGTGATGCGTCTCAATCACATTTGGGATAATGATTAACGCTGACTTGAGTGCATTATTACAGTTTCTTTCCGTCATTAAATACACTTGACTCTATCCATAACTCGTCATCTCGAGCGGTGGTAAGCACCGTAATGACGCAAAATGTAAAAATCGAATGTGAGAGAGAGTCGAGAGATCTCTCAGAAAATTGCCTCTGACGGTCTTACAACGCCGACAACGGTTGAAAGGCCCTGTATTCCCAAAAGCAAGAAAGATTTCTCGACTCATCGTAGCTGTAGCGATTCTAAGCTTCATTGTCTCTTAGCATGCTGCCACCCGTGGGGAAGCGTGTCACTGGATTCTCAGTCGCCTACGGCTTCTTGCGAATCCAGTTCCCTTGCCACCGCTCGAAATGACGGCTGAGGTCAGCTATTCTTATTATTTCTGCAAATTGCTATAGCGGCTAGCTATCAGGAAAACTGGATTGCCTGCGGCGCTTCCCACCGAATATTCCCCACCGGTTCCCCATGCCGTAGGCTGGTCAGCCTTCCTGGCTGCCAGCAGCTAGAAGCTAGAAGCTAGAAGCCCCCGCACGGTCGCACGCTCACTCCCCATACACCACAGGCCCGCAGGGCCCGTCCCGCTCAAGGCTTAAAAGAAAGAGTTGAAATTTAAGAGTTGAGAGTTGAGAGTTGAGTTCCAGCGGCTTCGCCGCATCCATCCTCCGCCTTTGGCGCGCCCCTTCTCCAAGGGGCTGCATGATTGGGAAAGAATTGAGATTTGAGATTTGAGAGTTGAGGTCCCGCCTGCGGCGTTTGCATCAGCTAACCTCCGTCGCCTTCGGCGCCACCGACGGCCGGGCTCTAAGGTGCTCGCTTAATGTGCAGGAACGGCTCGCATATGAGCCCGGCTCGAGAGTCCTATGCAGGACTCTCGCCTTCCAAGGAAGGAGGCTAACGACCTGCGGCTTCGCCGCTATTGGAATCCTAAAGACTCTACCACTGAAACGTGCAATTGACTCTGCACGAGGCCCCTTCCTCGGGAGAGGCCACTGAGAAAGTCAAAAGTGCTGAATAATTATGCCCTACCATACATTTCAGCTTCGCATAAAAGCTGATCAGGTGGCTCCGCCACCCAATGCACCCCCTTGCCCGCTTCGCGGGACTTCCCCCGGAGGGGGAAGCAAGTTTCTTGGCTCCCCCTCCGGGGGAGCTGTCGCCGCAGGCGACTGAGGGGGTGCATTTCCAAATGCATGTATTTGTATGGTTATACGACTATAAAGGGCTTTTTCAGTAGCCTCTCCTCGGGAAGGGGCTGCCCACCGGGCTGGGGTTAGCTGATGAGACCGGCCCACAGGGCCTGACCGCCTAGCTACTAGATCTAGCCACTAGCTACTGATGTGCCGCAGGCGAGTCAGCTTTCCTAACAGCTAGCCGCTAGCAGCTAGAAGCTCCCGCCCGTTTGCCCACACTCCTTGCCATACGACCGCCGCAGGCTGTCCAGCTCAAGGCTCAAGGCTGAAGGCTCAAGGCTAAAGCTCAAGGCCCCATCCGTTCACACGGAACTCAGCCACCCCAGCGCCGCAGGCGGATGAGCTTTCCTAGAAGCTAGCAGCTAAAAGCTAGAAGCCCCCGCACGAGTGGCCCCCATTCCCCCCAGCTCTACACATTAATATATTTAAATTTTTAATTGCATTTTCTATGTATTTATTATATAATAACCTTCGTAATTTAACTTTATCGCATAGATTTCAAACCACTGAAGGCGCAGGCCTTCTTTCCTTCTGAAAGGACTTGATTCAATGGCAGGTTTATTTTTTGATGATTACGATACCCCCGTTTTCCGTCCACCCAGTGAAGCGGACAGCTTCATCCTCCGGGTGACAAGGGGCTGCGCCCACAACAGCTGCACCTACTGCAACATGTACCGGGGCGTGAAATTTGAAAAACTCTCTGATGAACAGATCATGCGGCAGATCGCCATCGCCTACTCCGTAGACCGGGATGGCGTGCGGAAGGTCTTCCTGGCCGATGGGGATGCCCTTGTGCTTCCTACGGAACGGCTGCTGAAGATTCTCAATACCCTGAAGAAATATTTCCCGAACCTGGAAAAAGTTTCCTCCTACGCCGCACCGGGAGACATCCTTCGGAAGTCGGTGGATGAACTGAAGCAGCTCCGGGCAGCGGGCCTGCAGCTCCTGTACTACGGCATGGAAAGCGGCGACTCCCAGACCCTGAAGGACATCCGGAAGGGCGTAAACGGGGAACAGTCCATCGAAGTGGGCAAGCGTGTCCGGGCAGCGGGCATGGACCTGTCCATCATGATCATCCTCGGCATCGCCGGCGTACCGGGCAGCGAACGCCATGCCCTGGCCACCGCCCATGCCATCAATGAAATCAAACCGAACTACCTCTCCGCCCTGTCCCTCATGCTGTACCGGGGCAGTGAACTGAAGGACCAGTTCGAACGGGGCGAATTCACGCCGCTCCCGCCTTACGGCCTCATGGAAGAGCTGAAGGTCATCGTGGAACACCTGGACCTGCCGGAAACGGAGCACATGGTCTTCCGGAGCAACCACGTATCCAACTATATCCGCCTGGCAGCCACCCTCCCCCGGGATAAGGACCTGCTGCTGAAGGATATCGACCGCAGCATCGAATACCTGAAATCGAAGAAAAACTACGACGTCTATAACCACGACTGGTCGAAATAAAAAAAGCAGGCGAAAGCCTGCTTTTTTATTGGAATTGAGTGAAGAGAATTGAGGTCCCGCGGCTTCGCCGCCAATGCGCCCCTCTAACTCCCCTCTTTAGAGGGGAGGGGTACCGCACTAGCGGTGGAGGGGTGCCGATGGGCAGAGTCACCAGCACAGGGCTTCTAGTGTGTCGTCTCAATCACATTTGGGATAATGGTTAATGTTGGAGAAAGAAGAATCACTACTGTTGCATACCGATCTTAAATACTGCAGACTCTGAATCTAACTCGTCATCTCGAGCGGTGGTAAGCGCCGTAATGATGTAATATATAAAAATAGAATGTGAGATAGAGTCGAGAGATCTCCCAGATAGATGCCTCTGGCGGTCTTATAACGCTAAGCACGGTTAAAAAGCCCTGTATTCCCGAAAGCAAGAAAGATTTCTCGACTCATCGTAGCTGTAGCGATTTTTACCTGTACAATCATATTGCATGCTTCCACCGCTCGAAATGACGTTATGGGGGGAGTTCCCACTTGCGGATCTATTACTAAGTTATCATATAATTAAGTTATCATTAGCACCAATGTGATTGAGACAAGACACCAGCTGTTAGCAGCCAGGACGGCGCATCCGCCTGCGGCGCTTCCCATCCGATGTTTCTGTCATGCCGTAGGCTGTCCAGCTTTCCTAATAGCTAGCCGCCAACAGCTGGAAGCCCCCGCATGTTCACATGGCGTTCAGCCACAGGACACCCGCTCCCGGTAACTCAAACCATAAGCACAATAAAAAATCCGCTAAACTCATGTTTAGCGGATTTCCTTTGGTGACCCAAGAGGGATTCGAACCCCCGACACCTTGATTCGTAGTCAAGTGCTCTATCCAGCTGAGCTATTGGGCCAAATTGGCAGGGGCAGAGGGACTCAAACCCCCAACCTACGGTTTTGGAGACCGTTGCTCTATCAATTGCGCTATGCCCCTATCATCGCTGAATGATTCCTCATCGCTTGCGACTATATTATCATAACAGATAGTTCTTGAAATTGCAAGGGGGAAAATAAAAGATTTGAGAATTGAGTGAAGAGAGTTGAGGTCCAGCGGCTTCGCCGCCAAAGCACCCACAACCCTCCCTCTTTAGAGGGAGGGGGGACCGCTTGCGGTGGGTGGGTGCCGATGGGAAAGAATCCGGTTTGAGTGACTTCAGCGAGAGCCCCCTCCGTCGCCTTCGGCGCCACCTCCCCCATAGATGGGGGAGGTCATCAGAAACAGCGGCTGCGCCGCCCAGGCACCCAACCCTCCCTCTTTAGAGGGAAAAGTAAGCGAACTGGAGTTACAGCAGCGAACACAATTTGAAGGGAGCGCCAGCGACGCACAAATTGTCGTGAGTCGCTGATAGCCGTGCTGTAGGGAGCCGAAGGCGAGCGAAAATCCAGTGATTCCTTTCCCCTCGGGTGGGTGGGTGCCGATGGGAAAGGCCCCGGTTTGAGCGACTTCAGCGAGAGCCCCCTCCGTCGCCTTCGGCGCCACCCCCGACTTCGCTGGGAAAGCGTCTCACGGTGTTCTCAGTCGCCTTGCGGCTCCCTGCGAACACCGTTCGCTTGCTTTTCCCCCATAGATGGGGGAGGTCATCAGAAACAGCGGCTCCGCTGCAGATAGAATCCCAATGCCTCTATCCCTGAAACGCGCAATTGCCCCTGCAGGAGGCTCTCTTCCCGGAAGAGCGCTGCCCACAGGGCTGGGGTTAGCTGATGAAAACTGATGGGACCGGCCCGCAGGGCCTAACCACCTAGTCACTAGATCTAGCCACTAGCTACTGATTCGCCGAAGGCGAATCCGCCCGCAGGGCTGTTCCCGTCTATCTTCTATCGTCTACCATCTATCGTCTACCTAACCGCTAACAGCTAAAAGCCCCCCGTCCGTTCGCTCCCGCCCCCAGCCACAGGCTGAAGATCCAATACTCGCAGCGCTATCTGATTTGTGCGCCGCACCTCCACTCCTCACTCCTCACTCCTAACTCCTAACTGACAATCCATATATCCGCGCCTGCACGGAGCGTGCATTTCGTCCACTCCCCCATTCCCTTGTGTAATATGTAAAAAAACGGTATAATAAATTGATTATAAAAATAATTCATCAATGAAAGGTGTCTCATTGTGAAAAGAAGACAGCATACCATTAAAAAGCCCGTTTCCTACAAGGGAAACGGCCTCCACTCCGGCATGCCGGTCACCATGACCATGGCGCCTGCCCCTGCAGGCACCGGCATCCTCTTCCGCCGCACGGACCTTGACGGCCAGCCGGAAGTGCCGGCAGACAGCCGCTACATCACCAACACCCTGCGGGCCACTACCCTGGAAAAGGGACCGGCCAAGGTGTTCACAGTGGAGCATCTCCTGTCCGCCCTCTATGCCCTGAAGATCGATAACTGCATCATCGACATGGACTCTCCGGAGCCTCCGGTGGGCGACGGCAGCGCCAAGACCTTCGTGGACATGGTGGAAGAAGCAGGCATAGAGGAGCAGGAGGAAGAAATCCCGATCCTCACCCTGGACCGGAGCGTAGCGGTGTACGAGGGAGAAAAGTTCATCACCGCCCTCCCCTACGACGGCCTCCGCATTACCTTTACCTCCATCAATCCCCATCCCATGCTGGGCACCCAGATGCGGGACATTGTGATTGACCACGACTCCTACATCAAAGAAATCGCTTCCGCCCGGACCATCGGATTCACCTGGGAACTGGAAGCCATGAGAAAGATGGGCCTCGGCAAAGGGGGCACCCTGGAAAACGCGGTGATTTACTCGAAGGACGGATGCCTCTCGGTACCCCGTTTCCCGGACGAACTGGTACGCCACAAGATTCTGGACATTCTGGGAGATATTTCCCTGGTGGGACCGCTCCATGCCCACATCATCGCCGTACTGGGCAGCCACAAGCTGAATGCGGAACTTTCTGAAAAACTGCAGGCCCTGAAAAAGCAGGGCAATTGCTGATACTATAAAAAATTCACGCCGGTCCCTTTGGGCGCGGCTGTTAAGGAGGAACTGTTATGGAACTGAATGTTGAAGAAATTATGGAAATCCTGCCTCACCGCTATCCGATGCTGCTGGTAGACAAGATCATTGAAATGGTGCCCATGAAGTACGCCGTAGGCATTAAATGCGTCACCATGAACGAACCCTTCTTCCAGGGCCATTTCCCGGGACATCCTGTCATGCCGGGCGCCCTCATCTGTGAAGCCATGGCCCAGGTAGGCGGCGTAGCCCTCCAGTATCCGGAGGAGAACCGGGGCCTCATCCCCATGTTCACCGGCATGGACCACGTACGGTTCCGTTCCCCCGTCCTTCCGGGAGACCAGCTGGTAACGAAGGCTGTCATCCAGAAGATCATCGGCCGCATGGGCAAGGTACACTGCGAATGCCACGTGGGAGACGTACACAAGGCTGAGGCTGATTTCCTCTTCTACCTCATGGATCCCAACGATTCACCGGAAAAGAAGGAAAAGGCAAAGGAAAAAGAAGCGGCTGCGAAGAAATAATTTCCTTCCATCACAAATCCGGTCACTTAGAGAAGAAATAACGAGATAATAAATAAAAAATGAAGGATTCCCCTTATAAACAGCCGTAAATCACCGTTTCAAATGGAGAGAAAAACAGGGATTTATGTATAAAGAGAATCATAAAAGTCTAAAACCGGCCGACAGTCAAAAATCGGCTGCATCATACTAAAGGGGAATGGGACATATGGAATTAAAAGTTATCAAATCGGCAGAACCGAATATCCATCCAACCGCCATCATCGACCCGACCGCCATCATTCATAAGAATGTGGTCATCGGACCCTATGCGGTGATCGGCGAAAACTGTGAAATCGGCGAAGGCTCCGTCATCGGCGCCCACGCCATTATTGCAAAAAACGTACGCATGGGCAAGGAAAACCACATTTACCCCCATGCAGTCATCGGTGAAGATCCCCAGGATCTGAAATTCCACGATGAATACAGCACCGTGGTCATCGGCGACCATAACCTGATCCGCGAATACGTGACCATCCACCGGGCTACCGGCGAGAACTGCGAAACCCGGGTAGGCTCCTACAACATGCTGCAGGCCTACACCCACGTGGCCCACAACTGCAACTTCGGCGACCACATCGTCATGTCCAGCTTCTCCGGCGTGGCAGGCCATGTAACCGTAGAAGACCATGCAGTCATCGGCGGCATGAGCGGCATCCACCAGTTCGTAAAGATCGGTGCCTGCGCCATGGTAGGCGGCATGTCCAAGATCGTACAGGACGTATGCCCCTTCGTCATCGTAGACGGCAACCCCTCCCGGGTGGTGGGCCTGAACAGCGTGGGCCTGGCCCGGAACAACATCAGCCCCGAAGTGAAGAGCTACCTGAAAAAGGCATACCGCCTCATTTTCCGATCCGGCCTGAAGCTGAACGATGCTATCCTGGAAATGGAACAGGAACTCCCGTCCACTCCGGAAATCGAACATCTCCTCCGGTTCCTCCGGAACTGCGACCGCGGCCTCTGCCGTACAAGAGACAGATAATCAAATTCCCCTTTACTATGGACTCCCCGGTAAGGGGAGTTTTTTATTGCAAGAATTGAGATTTGAGTAAAGAGAATGGAGGTCCAGCCGCTTCGCGGCCAATGAGCCTTGAAGGGGGCAGTAAGTTTCCTGCGGCGAAGCCGCTAATGGATAGTCCCCCTTTTCCAAAGGGGGATGTCACGAAGTGACAGAGGGATTCTGATGGGTCTGCGGCGGAGCCGCGGGGCCTCAACTCTCAACTCTCAACTCTCAACTCTTTCCCAATCATGCAGGCCCTTAGAGAAGGGCGCGGCAAAGCCGCAGGATGGATGCGGCGAAGCCGCTAATGGGCAGTCCCCTTTTCCAAAGGCGAGGGTCCTGCATAGGACCCTCGAGCCGGGCCCAAGTTGGTGCCTTTACTGCACACTAAGGCACCTTCCTCTTGTGGCCCGGCCGGAATGATGTCACGGAGTGACAGAGGGATTCTGATGGGCCTGGGGCGGGACCGCTGGGCTTTCACTCCCAACGATTTCTTCGAAAACCCCGTCATAGTCATTTACCAGGGAGATTTCTCGACTCCTCGAAGCTGTAGCGATTCTTACATGGAGAGCGTCATCACGGCGCTTACCTCCGCTCGAAATGACGAGGGGGGTAGAGTCAGTTGGGATGGCGGCGGAGCCGCAGGGCCTCAATTCTCTTCACTCAATTCTCAATTCTGCTTTTGAATCCCGTCATAGTCATACACCAGAGAGATTTCTCGACTCGTCGAAGCTTTAGCGATTCTTATATGGAGTGTCATCACGGCGCTAGCCACCGCTCGAAATGACGAGGGGGGTAGAGTCAGTTGGAATGGCGGCGAAGCCGCGGGACCTCAATTCTCTTCACTCAATTCTCAATTCTGCTTTTGAATCCCGTCATAGTCATTTACCAGGGAGATTTCTCGACTCCTCGAAGCTGTAGCGATTCTTACATGGAGAGCCTCATCACGGCGCTTACCTCCGCTCGAAATGACGAGTTGAAGGGAAGTGTTCATGAATCAGCGAAGATATTGACGGGAAGCCTCCTCCCTTTTGTGGCCGAGTGCCGCGCGAACGGACGGGGCTTCCAGCCGCCAGCAGCTGGAAGCCTCCACACGGTTGACCGCTCACGCACCCATCCATCATCTGGCCCAAAGGGCCTGACCGCCCAGCCACTAGATACCAGCTACTAGCTACTATCCATTTCGCTTCCGCTGGACCTCAACTCTCAACTCTCAAATCTCAATTCTCTTTCTTAGTGTAAAATGTTTCTCGGTAGAGGATTTCTCCCCTGCTGGATAGAAAAGGGAAGAGTCCCCTTTGATGGAAATGTTATAATTTCCTTGCGACAAAATCAAAAGAAAGGACTCTTCCCAATGAGCATTTTATCAGAGAATATCGAACTTTTCAAACCTTTTATTCAGGAGGAAATTCTCAAGAGTATCAAGGATTCCAAGGATTCACTGGCCATGGAGCAGGTTCTCTGGCACCTCTTCACGGAACTCTTTGGCCTTCTTGTGGCGACGGCCTTCGAAATGATCGATGGCGAGCTGTACGATAGGGTCTACAAGCCTCAGGGGTGGCGGATTTCCCGGCGGGATTCCAGAACCATATACTGCCTGTTTGGTCCTGTCACCTACAAGCGGAGGCGGCTGGAGATGGCCGGAAAGCAGGGATTTTACCCGTTAGATAAGAAATTTGGATTTCTGCCTTCCCGTCACTATAGCATGGGAGTGATTCTGCGCATTGCGCAGGCTACCCAGGTTACCCAGTTCCGTAATGTGAGCCATATCGTGAAAATTCTGACCCAGACGGATATTTCACATCAGACAGTTTCAAATCTCAGCCGCGCTGCCGCCCAAATGGTCAGAAAATACGAAGCAGCAGATGCAGCTATGGAGCAGGCCGAGAAGAGAGTACCGGAGAACGGGCTGCTGGCTATTGAGGGCGATGGGATTGTAATGAAGCAGCAGGCGGACCCCGTCACCGATACCAAAGGCGGCCAGAACATAGAACTTCACCGAATCCAGGTCTATGAGGGCGTCGAGAAGAATGGGAAACGTTCGAGACTGACAGGGTACCACTGCTTCTCTGGAACGGATAGGAAAAGGCTGGTTGAACTCGTCAAGGTGTGGGTGCATGGCCGGTACAATCTGAGCGAGATTACAGTACTTTCCAACGGGGATGGCGGAGCAGGATATAATTTCGGTGACTTCGACGATATAGTCGAGGGATGCAAGACACATTACCATTTCCGGGACAGATACCATGTGAATGAGAAAGTGCGGACCCGCCTCAGCTTCTGCCCACGTGGATTCATCGATAAATTCGTGCTTGAACTGAATAAGAGCAGAAATGTCATCACAGATATGAAGCCATATCTGGATACGGCTGCCAGCTACGCAGAAACAGAAGAACAGGCCGAGCAGGTACGGAGACTGGCAGACTATCTGAGTCGCAACGCCGACTATATCCCGGGCATCCGGGAGCGCGGAATCCGAACCGATATCCACCTGGGGGCAGCTGAAAGCAACCACCGACGCTATAGCTACCGTCTGAAAAAGCAGGGGCGCAGCTGGTGCAGGATAGGTATGGATTCAATAGGCACGCTGATTACTGCTACCCAGAATGACACTTTGGAAAAAGCCCTGATTTACTGTGCTGCAGGCAAAGCCTACAAGAAGATGGACCGGCAGATGCATAAGGCGGTCGTAGCAGCCGTAAAAACGAACCGCAAAGCCGCCAGGGACGCTAAATGGCACAGGAACGCACGGAATTACCGTCCCGGGTGCCTGGAAGGCCGTATAGGCGTATATGGAGCGACTTCAACTCCGATGGGCCAGCTTGCTAAAGCGATACAGATTTATTGAGAAAGCAGAGGCTGGGAAACCTGATAACGTCGACTGTCAAATAAAGTACCGAGAAAACCTTGACACATACATTCTCTTTCTTTTCCCTTGACTTACTAAATTTATCATGCTAGAATACATTCAAGTCATACAAACTAACGAGGATCGGAATCAGGCTTTGGAGTCTTCCCAGAGAGGCAGTGGATGGTGCGAACTGCTGGAGCGAAGGAGCCACGTCAACCGGGAGTTCCTGTTCTGAGCCCTGGGCCAGGAGCAGGCGGCAGTACCGTTATCGCTGAATCAAGTATGTGGACAAGGTGGTACCTCACAGATTCTGTGCCCTGTCGGATTTTTCCGGCAGGGCTTTTCTTTTACCCCGCCGGCAGTCGTGTTCTGAAAAGGAGCTGTATGTTATGAAGAAATCAACCAATTCCCTCATCCCCATCGGGCTCATGCTTTTCGCCCTGTTCTTTGGGGCCGGAAACCTCATATTCCCTGTATTCATGGGACAGAATTCCGGCGTCAATACCATTCCTGCCACCATCGGCTTCATTTTGACCGGCGTAGGTCTCCCCATTTTGGGAGTAGCGGCCATCGGCTATTCCGGTGGGGACCTGCAGACACTGGCCACCCGGATCCATCCGAAGTACGCCATTTTCTTCACCGTGGCCCTGTACCTCACCATCGGACCGGCCTTCGCCATTCCCCGTACCGCCACCACGTCCTTTGAAATCGCTATTGCCCCCTTCTTCGGCAGTGCCATGAAGCAGATGGCCCTCTACGTATTCTGCTTTATTTTCTTCGCCATTTCCTGGTGGCTTTCCGTCACCCCCACAAAGCTGGTGGACCGCATCGGCAAGGTCATTACGCCGGTGCTCCTCCTCTTCCTGGCGCTCCTCTTCATCGTATCCACCATCCATCCCATGGGGCCCTGGCAGCCCGCTGCTGATGGCTACCGGGATACACTGAAAGCCCTTACCCAGGGATTCCTCGATGGCTACGGCACCATGGATGCCCTGGCGGCCTTCGTATTCGGTATCATCGTGGTCAATTCTGTCCGCCAGTACGGGGCAAAGACCAATGAGGAAGTGGCCCTGTCTACCCTGAAGAGCGGCCTCATCGCCGGTGCCTGCCTCGGCATCATTTACATTTTCCTCTGTTTCCTGGGGGCCTCTTCCGTCACGGAACTGGGGATGCAGGAAAACGGGGCCGGCGTCCTCGTAGGCACTGCCCGGTACTACTTCGGCTCCTACGGCCGCATGGTGATGGGAGTCATCGTGCTCCTGGCCTGCCTCACCACCAGCGTAGGCCTTATCACTGCCTGCGCCGAGTATTTCTCCCGCCTCATTCCGGCCCTGTCCTACTCCATGTGGGTGTCCGCCTTCTCCATTGCCTCCTTCTTCGTGGCCCTCTTCGGCCTCACCACCATCATCAAAGCAGCCATTCCGGTGCTCATGTTCCTCTATCCATTGACCATTTCCCTAGTACTCCTCACCTTCACCCACGCCCTTTTCGGCGGCTACCGCAGCGTGTACCGCATGGCCACCCTCTTCACCTTCCTGCCATCCCTCTATGACGGCATCCACACCGCCGGCCTCTCCATGGGCACCCTGGACGGCTTCATGGCCTCCCTGCCCCTGGCGGGCTACGGCCTGGGCTGGGTTTCCTTCTGCATCGCCGGCCTCATCATCGGCATCATCGCCTCCCGTTTCGCCCCGACCAAAGCGGTGCAGGAATAGTCGCGAAGCGGCTGAGATCGAGACCGCGGTCGAGATCGAGGGGGATAGGGCCGGAGGCCTTGGGGACCTAGATCTAGATCTAGGTCTAGGCCTTCAGCGGCTTTGCCGCTGGCCCTCAACTCTTTCTTTTTAGCCGCAGGCGAACCATCTTTCCCAGGCGCTAAATGCCAGCAGCTGGAAGCCCTCGCACGTTCAGCCACTCACTCATCCATCCGTCACCCGGCCCGCAGGGCCTGACCGCCTAGCCACCAGATACTAGCCACTAGCTACTGATGTGCCGCAGGCTGACCAGCTTTCCTAAAAGCTAACAGCTAATAGCTAGAAGCCCCCATCCGTTCGAATGGCACTCGACCACAGGACACCCGAATAAAAAAGCCACCGGCCCATGGCCGATGGCTTTTTTATCTCTCAATTCTCTCAATCCCCGTTCGCATTTTCCCAGGCCCGTTTGCCCAGTTCGATGGCTCCCGTGAGGCCGGCGTGGTCTCCCAGGGCCGGCGGTACGATGTATTCTTCCAGACGGCTGTCCACCATATCCGAGTGGATGTAGCCGGCCAGGTTCTTCTTCACTTCCGCCCGCACCATCTCGAAGAGACCTTCCTGGTGCATGACGCCGCCGCCGATGATAATCCGGTCCGGCGAATAGAGGAGTACCAGGTTCGATACCCCCTGGCCCAGGTAGTAGGCTTCCATTTCCCATACTTCCTTCCGGTTGTGGAGAGTCTCTCCCGGAGCGCCCCAGCGCTTCTGGATAGCCGGTCCGCAGGCATAGCCTTCCAGGCACCCGCCGGGGAGGAAGGAATCCTTATGGAAGGGGCAGCTTCCCTCGTAGGTGTCCTTTGGATGACGCTGGACGAGCATGTGCCCCGCTTCCGGATGGACGAGGCCATGGAGCAGCTTTCCATCGCAGTACAGGCCCACGCCGATACCGGTGCCTACGGTCATGTAGGACACCACCGGGCATCCCATGCCGGCGCCGTATACCGCTTCCCCCAGGGCCGCCCCGTTCACGTCGGTATCAAATTCGATGGGTACCGAAAGGGCCCTGGCAAAGGGACCTACGAAATCCACGTCCTGCCAGCCCTTCTTCGGGGTAGCTTTGATATACCCGTAGGTAGGGGAATCTTTCTTCAGGTCCAAAGGCCCGAAACTTGCAATGCCCAGGGATTCGATGGAATACTGTTTGAACCAGTTAATAATTTCCGGGAGCACCTGGGCCGCCGTGGTGGTGGGGAACCGCATTTCCGAAAGGATCCGGATTTTCCCATCCCTCACTTCACCTACGCCGCAAATAATTTTGGTACCGCCTGCTTCTATGCCGCCGATTAAAATTTTGACACGCCTCCTCAAACGAAAAATACACTCGTATCAGTGTATAATATACGCCATGTTTTTTCAATGGAAAAAGCAGAATTGAGATTTGAGTGAAGAGAATTGAGGGGTTCCGGCCCTCCGGGCCGGGTGATGGCTGGGTGAGCTTGCGTGTGAACGGGCGGGGGCTTCTAGCTCCTAGCGGCTAGCTTTCAGGAAAACTGATCCGCCTGCGGCACTTTCTGTCCGTTATTTCTACCTCTCGTCATGCCGTAGGCTGTCCAGCCTTCCTAGCTGCTAAAAGCCAGCAGCTAGCAGCCCCGTGCCAGTGACTCCATCCGTCAGCATGCAAATCCGCGGCGAAGCCTGGGCCTCAACTCTCAAATCTCAACTCTCAACTCTTTTTATTGAAGTGCACCCGGTCCATCACCTTTTCCGCTGCCTCCGGTGGCAGGTGGGTGGCGCCGTAGGCCCAGGTCTTATCTCCTACGGGGAACAGGTAGTAATCCACCATGCCCTCGGGGCCGGCGGCGCTGAAGAAAATATAGGAATCCTCATCCCTGTGGATTTCCGAAGGCACCTTGCTGGCGCTCTTCTTCTGGGCTATAGCCATGTCCTTCGTAATGAAGGCGAACCGCATCATGACCTTCTTCTTCTGGTACACCATGAGTACCCCATTCACATAGTCCATATTAAAATCATCGCCGCCGTCCAGGGTCACGTCGATTTTCTCCCCCGTATCCGGCGTAATGGCGATGGTCTTCTTCTCGCTGCCGCAGGCAGAGAGTCCCAGGACCATCACAAAGAGTGAAAGCAGGATCAGCCCCCGCTTCCACCATTTCTGTATATACGAAATCATGCTGTCACCTTCCTGTCCTGTCTCCATGTGGGTATTGTAGCATAAGGACAGCAGCTTCGCCGAAAAAAATAGAATTGAGAGTTGAGTGAAGAGAATTGAGGTCCAGCGGCAGAGCCGCGAATAGCTGCATGCAATTGGTTATCTTTATATTGAGAATATCGGTAAGCAAGTGCCCCCTTGGAGATGGACATCCTGCATAGGATGTCCAAGTTTGGCATACAAAAGGCGCTTAGCCTGCCCATCAAAGCGCCTTCCTTTTAGGCCAAACGGCGGCAGCCCAAAGGGCGGGGGATGGATCCGCCTCGGAGAGGCGGGACCTGCGAAGCAGGAGATAGGGGCGGTTGGCTATGCACATAAACATGCAGTGTGAGGCTATAGGAGAGAAAAGAGAGAGTTGAGAGTTGCGTTCCCGCGGCTCCGCCGAAGGTAAATATCTTGGCTCCCCCATTGGGGGAGCTGGCGCCGTCAGGCGCCTGAAGGGGTGCATTGGCCGCGAAGCGGCTGTCCACCCAGCCACCAGCCACTAGATACCAGCCACTGATTTGCGCAAGGCAAAAAGAAAGAGTTGAGAGTTGAGGCCCCGCGGCAAAGCCGCCGCTTTTCTCGATCTCGATCTTTCTCCCCCACTGCCATTTCCTGTCACTACCCGGAGTACAATGAAAGCAAGAGGTGATTCCCATGGCAAAAATCATTCCATTCAAAAGCATGGACCAGCTGATAGGAGAAAAAATCCTGGCCGCCGACAAAATCAGCCACGACTACCTGTTCAGCCTCACAGAAGCAGACCTCCGCCACCTCTCCATGATCGGAAGGGCCGCGTACGAGAGAGAACTGAAAGAGCGGGAGGAGGAGAGACGAGATCGAGAGCGAGATCGAGGAGAGTAGTGGGTTAGTGAGTTAGTGAGACAGGGGGACAGTGGGGCAGGGCTGACAGCTGTCAGCTTACAGCTTACCGATATCCTTCACCGGAGGGAGATATCAGACAGTCAGATGTCAGACAATCAGACGTCAGGCTGGATCCGCGGCTCCGCCGCAAAAGCAGAGTTGAGATTTGAGAGTTGAGAGTTGAGGTCCAGCGGCTTCGCCGCTAATGCACCCACAACCCTCCCTCTTTAGAGGGAGGGGGGGACCGCTTGCGGTGGGTGGGTGCCGATGGAAACTGACGGAAATGCCGCTGAGACGATAGAAAATAGACGATAGAAGATAGAAGCCCACAGGCCTGCGGTCGGAACTCCGGCCGCCAGGTCTGTGGGCATTTTCAGCTATCGCCTCCTTAGAGAATGCACTCTGCCCCCACTGCGGTGGGCCAGACCCCAAAAGGAAGGCGCCTTATCGCAGATTATTCTTCCTTCCATTTTATTTAGATTTTATGATATAATACACAAAGAAAGAGACAGCCGATACAATTCCGTGTGGTAGACGGAACGGCTCCCTCGCAAATTTATAGTTTGAAGAAAGCCTTCCGAAAGCCATTTTGGATGGCTTTTTTTATGTGGAAATGAAAGATTTGAGATTTGAGGTAAGAGAATTGAGGCCCCGTGGTTTTTCCGCAAAAGTTAACCCTCCCTTGCTCGCAAGGGAGGGGGAACCGCGTTAGCGGTGGGTGGGTTGCCGCGTAGCGGCCAAAATTTGACTCTAGCCCCGAAACGCACAATTGCCTCCGCACGAGGCCTCTTCCTCGGGGAAGCAAGCGAACTGGAGTTACAGCAGCGAACACAAGTTGCACCAGCGAACATGATTTGAAGGAGCGTTAGTGACGCACAAATCATCGTGAGTCGGTGACAGCCGTAGCGAAGGAGCGCCAGCGACGCACAAATTGTCGTGAGTCGGTGACAGCCGTAGCGAAGGAGCGCCAGCGACGCACAAATTGTCGTGAGTCGCTGATAGCCGTGCTGTAGTGAGCGTCAGCGAGCGAAAATCCAGTGAACCCTTTCCCAGCGAAGTCGGGCAGGAGCTGCCCACGGGGCTGAGGTTAGCTGATGGAAACTGACAGGCCCCGGCCCGCAGGGCCTGTATTCATCTATCTTCTATCATCTATCTTCTATCGTCTTCAGCCGGATCCCCAGCCACAGGGTCGCACAAAACTCACCCATCAGAAATCCTCAATTAAAAAAACAAGGCCCATCCAAAAGCATGGATTGCCTTGTTTTTTTACGCTCAAATTCCTGAAATTTCATTTGTCCTGATGGCGGCTCCGGAGCTTATCGAAGACCTCCTTATGATTCATCCGGCGATCATCGGTCCGAGCCGCCAGATCCGCTTCATCCAGTGCCCTTTCCGCGGGGTCTGTCAACCGGGAATAGGATTCTATACTCATCACCACCATAGCCCCATATCCATTCTTCGTCAGGTACACCGGCTGCCCACTCTGCACCTGCTTTTCTATTTCTGAAAACTTATACCGTAAATCCGAAACCGGCCGAATCTCGATCATAACCATCACCATCCCATCATAATATAGTCAATATTCTGATAAAATTATATACAAAAATGGTTTGTGAATCAATGGGAGGGTAAGATGGAAGAGAGATGGAGAGTTAGCGGGACAAGGCTGACAGCTTACGGCTCACAGATTTCTTTCACCGGTTGGATCGGTTGAATAAGTTGGGATGCTTGCATACGATTGGCTTGCTGTCCGGCCATGAGACATCAGACGGTCAGACGGCAGACATCAGACAGCACCAGCGGCTCCGCCGCTATTGGAGTCCTAAAGACTCTGTCCCTAAAACGCACAATTGCCTCCGCACGAGGCCCCTTCCTCGGGAAGGGGCTCCCCAACGGGGTGGGGTTAGCTGATGAAAACTGATGGGACCAGCGCGCAGGGCCTGACCGCCCAGCCACTAGCTACTAGCTACTTATAAAATCGAGAGTTGAGAGTTGCGGTCCAGCGGCTCCGCCGCCGTTGGAGTCCTAAAGACTCTGTCCCCAAAACGTGCAATTGCCTCCACCGGAGGCTCTCTTCTCAGAAGAGAGCTGCCCACCGGGCTGAGAGATGGTGACGGGGACTGATGGGATACCACCCAAAGAGTCAGTTTACCTGGCTGCCAGATACCAGCCACTCATCCGATTCCAAAATACTCTTCTGCGATGCCATTCAGGGTCCTTCGGATCTCGCTAAAGTCCCGGTTCAGGTCCAGTGATTTCACGGAGATCCGATTCCCGCTCATCCGGTACTCCGCGTCCGGCAGGACTTCCTCATCGGTCCTGGCATAGAGCAGCATACCGGCCACAGTCTTTTCTCCTTCATTGGCCGCCTCATTTTTCACATAGGCAAAGATCTGGTACATATTGTGAGAATGCTGGGATTGGTTATCATGGTGTTCCTGCAGTGTATGCTGATAAAACTTGGCATCCAGAATCAGGATCTTATCCCCCATGGACAGCGTGACATCCGTATTCATAGAGGGAAGAAGATCCCGGTTTCCATCATCCAGATCCCAGTTAATCGTCCGAGCCCCTGCAGTAAAGCCCGGATACTTCCTTTCATATTCTTGCTTGTAGTAATTCAGCAGGAACTTTTCATAAATCCGGCTCAGTTCGTCTTCAAAATCAAAAGTTGGCAAGTGCCGAGCCCCTTCCCCCGTAGTAAGGATGGACCCCTCCACCAGAAGGCGGCAGATGGCCATGAGCAGTTCATAGTTCCTGTTATTTCTGTGGAAATGAAATCCATCCCACCGCACCTGCCGAAGGTCTATCAGACTGATGGAGGCAAAGAAGGGAAGCTCCTTTTTCAGCCTGGCCCTGCGTTCTTTATCTACCCGTCTGTCCCTCACCAGCTCCGCCAGCACCGTTTTGAGGACCCGGTTCATAGGGCCATCTACCGTCAGCTCATCGTAGTCGCAGGTCACCAGCCGCCGGCAGCGCATCCGGTTCCCCATGGTCCCGGGCATGTAAATCCGCCCGCGAACAGCAGCCATATCCTCCCTTTTCTCTTCATACTCCCGATAAAGTCCCTGCTTCAGCTGGTAGGAAACCCCTTTCTCCAGTATCCCCGCAAAGAGTGAATATATGTTATCAAAGGGTTCTTTCTCCAGATCCAGGTACACCGAACGCCGAAGGTCCGGAAGTACATAGGACAGCATGTAGTAAATATTTTTAATCAGGATATTCCCATACCTTGTCATGAAACCACCTGTTTCAGTTTACCCTTCCATTCCTCCAACATGCTTTCGTTATCAAACCAGTACTCCGACAGAAGAGGGATGATTTCATATTCCACCACCGACTTCATCCAGGCATTGGTACAGTTTTCTTTTTCCCAACGGTCCACACAGAGATAGCTGTGACCAATTTCAAATCCCTCACCCAGTGTCTTATCTCCCTTAATTTTCTCATTTAATTCCTCAACGGATTTAACCAGTTTGTCAAAAGTTACATTGCCCATATCTTGCCGCCTCTTGTCAAAGCCACGAGAATCAAATCCCGGCTTCATGGTAAAGAAGCTGAAACGCCGGCGCAGGGCATAATCGATAAGCGCCAGACTCCGATCTGCCGTATTCATCATGCCAATGATATAGACATTTTCCGGCACTGAGAAATAGAGGGGACTCCCATCTTCATCAGCATAGGCCAGCCGCACTTTCTGCCCTCTATATCCGTTCTCTATGGTAGATAAAAGTTCTCCGAAAACCTTACCCAGTTTTCCCCGGTTGATTTCATCGATGAGGAAAAAGTACTTCTTGTCCGGATGATTCTCCGCCCTTTTACAGAACCGGTAAAACACCCCCGGCTGCAGGCGGAATCCATCTTTTGCCGGTTTGTACCCAATCACAAAGTCTTCGTAGGAATAGCTCTCATGGAACTGCACCTGCTCCACCTGGTCCTCCACCTTTTCTCCCAGCAGGGAATAGGCAAGCCGTTTCGCCGCAAAGGTCTTCCCCACCCCCGGCGGCCCCTGGAGGATGATATTTTTCTTCCGTTCCAGCAGGTTCACAAGGCTGTCGTAATCTTCCTCTTTCATAAATACTTCCTTCAGAAAGTCCTCTTTGCTGTAGGAAATGTGATCTCCTTCAGTTCCATCCCCTGATTCATCTGTAACAGGGGCCTTCTTTCCCGGTTTTAAGGAGGAGCGAATATAATAGAAAAAGTCAGAAGTCAGTGTTTTCAGGCCCCTGTCCGGATCACAGTCATCGGTGAGCTGCCCGTCCAGTAAGGTACGAATTTCTTTATCTTTCTGAAGCTCTCCGCAGATTTCATCAGAAAACGCATAGAAATTGTGTAAGTTATCCTCGTACTCTCCATCTTTAAAGGAATACTGACCCCCTAAAGCCTTAGCAGCTGCCTTAAGCACAGAAATTTTATAAATATAATATTTTTCCGGATACCGCAGCCAGAGATAAACGGAAATGGCATGCTCGTCCTGGTAATGGTTCTTTGCATGGTTAGGGTCCTTTTTCAGAAGTTCCTTGCATTGTTCCTTGAAAGCCTCGATACGTTCTACTACATCCCTGCTTTCATCAAAAAGGTCTCTGAACATTTCCCGCACCTTTTCCGGGTGGAGATTGGCAAAGCCACAAATCATCCCTCTAGCAAAATTATTCTGAGAAGCGAGAAGGTTATCCGTCTTTGCAAGGGATTCCTTCAGCATACCAGCAAAATCAGCAGCCTCTATATCCCAATGGTCCTGGAACCACTTCACCGCCTGCCACTTGTATTTTTCCCCGCTATTTTTCCCCTGGCCCTTGAACCATTCTGCAAAATTGTCTTTGTAGCTCTTGAGCTCCTGCTGAAATCTAATCTCATCAATCATAGTATCCCTGCCTTCTCCCACAACAATAGCCTAAAATATCAAAACGGCTGACTTCCTTAATTACTATTCTAAGCGTTTTCTTAGAAAACTGCCACAAACCCATGACTACGTCCAACGTTAAAAATAAAAAAATGCCCACAGGCCTGCGGCCGGAACTCAATAGCAGCAAGCCTGTGGGCATTTTCTTATCCTCTTTTCCACCAAAAGACACTTCCCTCATCCCGGTCAGCCGGGCCCCAAGAGGAGCCCTGAAATCTCCCAGGCCAATAACTATGACAGTCTTACACCACCAGCAGCGAAGCCATAGAAATGATAACCGTAACCTCTAAATATTTTGCTTCCCTTATCCCGTCATTTCGAGCGATGTACCGCGCCGTGATGACGCTGTATTCAAAAATCGCTACAGCTTTGAGGAGTCGAGAAATCTCCCAAATCAATGACTATGACGGTCTTACACCGCCTGCGGCAGAAAAGAAAGATTTGAGAGTTGAGAGTTGAGAGTTGAGGTCCAGCGGCTTCGCCGCGATGAGACATCAGACGGTCAGACAATCAGACGTCAGACTAAGTCCGCCCGCGGCGTACCCATCAGCTAACCTCCGTCTGCTTCGCAGCCACCGCCGGGCCCTAAAAGGAAAGCTCCTTATTGTGCAGTAAAGGCGCCAACTTGGGCCCGGCTCGAGGGTCCTCTGCAGGACCCTCGCCTTCCGAGAAAGGAGGCTACTTTCCCGCGGCTCCGCCGCTGTTGGGATCCTAATGACTCTGTCCCCAAAAACGTGCAATTGCCTCTGCAGGAGGCTCTCTTCCCAGAAGAGAGCTGCCCACCGGGCTGAGAGATGGTGATGGGGACTGATGGGATACGGCCTAAAGGGCCTGTTTACCTGGCTGCCAGATACCAGCCACTCATCCGATTCCAAAATACTCTTCTGCGATGCTATCCAGAGTCTTTCTGATTTTACCTTTTAATCCACGCTCCCGCACGGGGAGCGACCTGGGCCTCCGCTACCAGGTCCACATGGAGCTTATAATTTCAATCCACGCTCCCGCATGGGGAGCGACCAACGGCCAACAATTTCGGCAGGCCGGCAACAAATTTCAATCCACGCTCCCACATGGGGAGCGACACCTCTAATGGTGTTGGGAGCGGTGTTGTATGCATTTCAATCCACGCTCCCGCATGGGGAGCGACAGGGTTAACAGGTTCCAGGGGGCGAGCATGAAGAAATTTCAATCCACGCTCCCGCATGGGGAGCGACCGGGCTGGCTGACATCTTAATAGATGGTCATGTATTTCAATCCACGCTCCCGCATGGGGAGCGACCGTACAGGAATACATCGATCCTGGCAAAACAGGATTTCAATCCACGCTCCCGCGAAGGGAGCGACATTATTTGCGGTTAGGCAGCCGGCTACTTCAGGATTTCAATCCACGCTCCCGCGAAGGGAGCGACATAGTCCCGCTAAACGCCACCACGGTACCGCTTGATTTCAATCCACGCTCCCGCGAAGGGAGCGACTCCGATATTTCCCATAGCTTTGGCATGGAGAACTTATTTCAATCCACGCTCCCGCGAAGGGAGCGACCAATCTTCGGATAGGTGATTGACCGCTTTTTCAATTTCAATCCACGCTCCCGCGAAGGGAGCGACCACATTCTCCCGGATCCGTGCCTGGCTATTTATGATTTCAATCCACGCTCCCGCGAAGGGAGCGACGGTGGGTCCCCCGTCGCGGTAGGAAAGATTTGTATTTCAATCCACGCTCCCGCGAAGGGAGCGACCCAGGCATCAATCTCACTTGGAGATGTGCCAGTATTTCAATCCACGCTCCCGCGAAGGGAGCGACTTATTTGTCATTTGTGCATTGGCAACCGCCCCGCAATTTCAATCCACGCTCCCGCGAAGGGAGCGACCAGCGGTGTTAAATACTATGACGTATTGCCGCCTATTTCAATCCACGCTCCCGCGAAGGGAGCGACTTACGATTTCCTTTTCATAGCCATTGGACCGGTTCAATTTCAATCCACGCTCCCGCGAAGGGAGCGACGACGTGGCCATCTCCTACATATACGTCGCCATGAATTTCAATCCACGCTCCCGCGAAGGGAGCGACCCTGGCAGACCACGCGCCCAATGTTCCCATGGGATTTCAATCCACGCTCCCGCGAAGGGAGCGACAAAGGAATACAGGTAAATAAAAAGGGATTCGATATTTCAATCCACGCTCCCGCGAAGGGAGCGACGCCACCATCCCCCACGGGTGCAAAATTGTGGAATGCATTTCAATCCACGCTCCCGCGAAGGGAGCGACAACAGCCGGCAGAAAGAGAAGACCCATCCCACAGAATTTCAATCCACGCTCCCGCGAAGGGAGCGACGCGCTCGGTTATGAAATAAAGTGGATAAAGAAAAATTTCAATCCACGCTCCCGCGAAGGGAGCGACCAGCAGTAATGGTCATCTGCTTGGCATCAGCAATTTCAATCCACGCTCCCGCGAAGGGAGCGACATCAGTCATGGACCGGCCCATAACGGCCTTGACATTTCAATCCACGCTCCCGCGAAGGGAGCGACACACCGCCTCTCTTGCAAGCATCACGGATTTCATATTTCAATCCACGCTCCCGCGAAGGGAGCGACCCTGCAATGTTGTATGGATCTGCGGCAATCGTAACATTTCAATCCACGCTCCCGCGAAGGGAGCGACCAGTACAGGGACGTTCTGCGGGCTGCATCTACAATTTCAATCCACGCTCCCGCGAAGGGAGCGACGTAGGATCCAGTGCCCTCTCCGGCGCTTCCGTATATGATTTCAATCCACGCTCCCGCGAAGGGAGCGACAAACATAGACGCATACAGGCGGATATTTTATGAAATTTCAATCCACGCTCCCGCGAAGGGAGCGACCGGCAAGGAAAAAGAGTTTATGAACTTGCTCGAAATTTCAATCCACGCTCCCGCGAAGGGAGCGACATAAAATCATATCTATAGAATCATCGGCGATAGATGATTTCAATCCACGCTCCCGCGAAGGGAGCGACCCCTATCCGTGGCGGCCATCTGTGATTTGCTGTATATTTCAATCCACGCTCCCGCGAAGGGAGCGACAGATACGACAGCGCTTGAGACGGTTACCCTTACAATTTCAATCCACGCTCCCGCGAAGGGAGCGACATGTAAGTAGACGGCAGCGCCCGGAAATTGCATAGCGATTTCAATCCACGCTCCCGCGAAGGGAGCGACCATGACGGCCCTTTGCACCGGCATGCGGTACGATTTCAATCCACGCTCCCGCGAAGGGAGCGACATCGAGGATACCGTTGTGTGGGATTACTATACATTTCAATCCACGCTCCCGCGAAGGGAGCGACAAAGGGGGAAATGGCGGGGTGGCCTCCCTCTTCGAATTTCAATCCACGCTCCCGCGAAGGGAGCGACCGACATGAAGCGTGGTGAAGCCCGTGAAATTGATATTTCAATCCACGCTCCCGCGAAGGGAGCGACGCAACGACACCGCCGCGTGTTGGGGACGGATGAGCATTTCAATCCACGCTCCCGCGAAGGGAGCGACCCCTGTTTACCTTAACCACCTTGTCTGTAACAATATTTCAATCCACGCTCCCGCGAAGGGAGCGACTGAATATGGTTTTTAGGTATCTGAATGATAAGATTTCAATCCACGCTCCCGCGAAGGGAGCGACAAGGACGCCATGGTCGAAGAGTTTGACAGTGATATTTCAATCCACGCTCCCGCGAAGGGAGCGACCGCTGACCCGGCTGACTGCCTTCACTGGCAGCGTATTTCAATCCACGCTCCCGCGAAGGGAGCGACGATGATGCAGTAAATGGCACGGAAGACAAGCAAGAATTTCAATCCACGCTCCCGCGAAGGGAGCGACGTCCCGTGCTTCCTGCTTACTTTTGGCTTCCAACATTTCAATCCACGCTCCCGCGAAGGGAGCGACCGAACAATACCATTCTGCCATTGCCCGCCGGAATATTTCAATCCACGCTCCCGCGAAGGGAGCGACTCACCGTCTCCGCCGCCGTCCACACGGTCTTTGATTTCAATCCACGCTCCCGCGAAGGGAGCGACTTAAGCACAGCTGGAAGAAAAGCTATGATAGAAAAAATTTCAATCCACGCTCCCGCGAAGGGAGCGACTGATAGCATCCAGTGGAATGCGCCGCCATGAATAATTTCAATCCACGCTCCCGCGAAGGGAGCGACAAAAATGGTGGCGGTTATGGTGGTATTCCCCTTATATTTCAATCCACGCTCCCGCGAAGGGAGCGACCCCGGTAAGATACACTTTACCGGCGTGCGCCAGGATTTCAATCCACGCTCCCGCGAAGGGAGCGACGATGACCTGAAAGATTGGATTATCAGGACGAAGGAAATTTCAATCCACGCTCCCGCGAAGGGAGCGACTACTATAATGAGTATAGGACAATGTGTCTACATAATTTCAATCCACGCTCCCGCGAAGGGAGCGACCCAGTGGAATGCGCCGCCAATAGAATTCTTCAAGATTTCAATCCACGCTCCCGCGAAGGGAGCGACTAAACAGCGGAGGAGACTAAAATGAGGCATGAAAAATTTCAATCCACGCTCCCGCGAAGGGAGCGACACCTGTCAAGGACTTTTTTTTCAGTCCAGTTTGTATTTCAATCCACGCTCCCGCGAAGGGAGCGACACGCTACTGTATGGTCACATGATGCCCCTACTGGTATTTCAATCCACGCTCCCGCGAAGGGAGCGACCGGTTCTCACCGGCGGGATTATGATCACCGACGGATTTCAATCCACGCTCCCGCGAAGGGAGCGACGCCGGAGGCACATTGGACTGGCGGGCGGTAATATTTCAATCCACGCTCCCGCGAAGGGAGCGACACAAATGCACGATTGCTACGGCAAGGACACGATGATTTCAATCCACGCTCCCGCGAAGGGAGCGACACCACAGGAATTACCGAAGTCGGTTTCAATAGGCTATTTCAATCCACGCTCCCGCGAAGGGAGCGACCAAAGACCTCACTGAAACCTCTCAGCTCGAAGAAATTTCAATCCACGCTCCCGCGAAGGGAGCGACGTACAGCCCGTTAGAAAATGCCTTTTCCACAGTATTTCAATCCACGCTCCCGCGAAGGGAGCGACTCCAACGAAAGGGAGCAGATAAGGGCCATTGTTATTTCAATCCACGCTCCCGCGAAGGGAGCGACCCGTGGCCGCCGAGGTTGTCCGTCGGATGGGATGATTTCAATCCACGCTCCCGCGAAGGGAGCGACCGCCTAAAAAGTGCCTTTTAATGAGTTTTTGGGAATTTCAATCCACGCTCCCGCGAAGGGAGCGACACGCCCTGATCTGGGCGTCTTACCGGAATGTTGAATTTCAATCCACGCTCCCGCGAAGGGAGCGACCCACGGTCCGCCGGCAGGTGGGCTGGGCAGTTATTTCAATCCACGCTCCCGCGAAGGGAGCGACCTTCCCACGTCAACTACACGCCTTTCCAGTTTCTTATTTCAATCCACGCTCCCGCGAAGGGAGCGACAATCCGGATGGGAAAGCGATAAAGACGATGGTCTTATTTCAATCCACGCTCCCGCGAAGGGAGCGACAGTGGTGCTGGACGCTCTGAACGGCCTGGCTTATATTTCAATCCACGCTCCCGCGAAGGGAGCGACCCATTGCCGCACCGGCAGTACCACAGGCTCCGCAGGATTTCAATCCACGCTCCCGCGAAGGGAGCGACTAAACAAGAAAGGATGTAAGCTATCATGGCTAAAATTTCAATCCACGCTCCCGCGAAGGGAGCGACTGAAATCGTCCTCAGTCATTGGCTTTGATTGAATTTCAATCCACGCTCCCGCGAAGGGAGCGACCACCGTGGCGGGGACGAAAGCCACCTGCGAAGCATTTCAATCCACGCTCCCGCGAAGGGAGCGACCTCCTCCAGCTATGAGAGCCCCCAGGGGAAAAATTTCAATCCACGCTCCCGCGAAGGGAGCGACGCCATGGACGCCATGAACAACACATACCGGGAGGAAAATTTCAATCCACGCTCCCGCGAAGGGAGCGACGATGGAAGTCCGATTTGTCTTCCATGTTTGGAGATTTCAATCCACGCTCCCGCGAAGGGAGCGACTAAGGGGGACAAGGGAGATAAGGGGGATAGAGGAATTTCAATCCACGCTCCCGCGAAGGGAGCGACCGGCGAAAACATCCGAAGCCAATGCGAAGGCAAGTATTTCAATCCACGCTCCCGCGAAGGGAGCGACGAGGAAACGCACACACTCACCACGAGTGAATTGCCGGATTTCAATCCACGCTCCCGCGAAGGGAGCGACTGTGCGATGAAAATGATTCCATTTCACCGCATTTGGGAGGTGCTATTCCGCGAACCCCGTTTTACCAGCTGCTGCCATCGAACAGATTCACGAATTTCCTCCCTGGGCGCTTATGGTTCGCGCCTACAAAATCATAGTCCCACCGGGGTCATAGCCTTTCTTGGCCCCTATATGGACTATTTTACTTTGGTAATGATTACCAAGGTTGTAAAACCGCAGGCTGTCGCTTTTCTCATCGATCAGCTCCTTCAGCTGGCCTTTGAGAATCGTTGCCTGGGCTTCGTCTACGCTGCATTCAAAGACGGAGTTCTGGACCCGCTGGCCATGGGCCGTGCAGCATTTTGCCACCTTTCGAAGCCGCTTCCTGCCGGCAGCGGTGGTGGTGTTTACATCGTAGGTAATAAGCAGGAGCATAGCATCACTTCCAGATAAAGGGCGGATAGCCATCCAGGTCTCCCCGGATATACCGGGCAAGAAGGAGAGCCTGTACGTAAGGGATGAGACCCCAGGGGATTTTCTCCTGGAGGAAGGGATGGGTGATGATTTCCTTTTTCCGTTCCTGCCAGTGGGTCAGAAGAATCTTCCTACCCTCTCCATTCAGCCAGACAGCGCCATCCTCTTTCTTCTCGAAATTCTTTGCAGAAATAATCCGGTTATTCACCAGGGTCAGGACGAAACGATCCGCATAGATACTCCTGAATTCCTCCATCAAATCCAGTGCCAGGGACTGCCTGCCAGGCCTGTCCCGATGGAGGAAACCGGCATAAGAATCCAGTCCCGCCGCTTCCAGGGCAGAGGCGCAGTCATGGGCCAGTATGGTATAGGTGAAGGAAAGAAGCGCATTTACAGGATCAAGGGGTGGCCGCTTATTCCGTCCCTTGAAGTAAAAGTGCCGTTTGTCATTCAGTATCAGGAAATCCAGAAGGCTGAAATAGGACTGGGCAGCATTCCCCTCGATACCTCGAAGTTCATCGAGGCCGGAAGCATCCGCCGCACAGCGGGCTGCCTGGAGGAGATCCTGTATGTGACTCCGGAAAAGTTTTTCATCCAGTGACAGGGGATGGTCCCGGAGCGCCCGCATCAGAACGCTTCGGGCATTCAGGATCTTCCCGGCAATCATAGCTTTAGCAACGGGCAGGCTTTTGTCTTCCTCATCGGAAATACGGTACTGCTCTTTATGAAGAAAGATATTTCCTACCGTCAGGCCACTGGCCCGAGCCAGAAATCTTCCATGGGGCGTGAGGAAACAGAATCCAATGCGCCGTTTCACGCATTCCCCCAGAAGTGCCGGACTGGCGCCCTTATATCCGAAGTAAAAGATGTTTTCCAGATTAATCAGGGGAATCTGGGCCACCTTTTCCTTTCCCTGCCAGGCTTCGATATTTCCATTTTCGAGGGACAGGTACAGGTCCTCCGATGTGACAAAGAGGGTATTCAGAAGTTTTCTCACCGGTCATCCCCTCCTTTCAGCATGTTTTCCAGATAGTCCTTTGCGGAAATAGTCCGACATAGTTTAGGAAGGCATACTTCCCGAAGGGAGCAGGAACGGCATTTAGGAGATGTTTTCACCTTTGGTGTAACGCCCCGCCGGAAGTAATCATGCATTTCTGCGGTCACTTTTCGGATAGTTTCGCGAAGAGCGCCGGTCAGTTCCACCTTCCGGCGCCGGCGGATTTCATTGTAGAAAAGATAGCCATAGGGAATCTCACATGCCAGCATTTCTTCCAGACACATGGCCTCACAGCAGAGTTGGCAGATATCCGATTCATCCTGTTTATCTTTTCCCCGCTTATACTCCACGGGAACCACGTCCCAATATCCCCGGTGTCCATGGATCACAGCGCCGGATTCGGCTGACCGGAATTCCACCACGTCACACTGGCCTGTCATGCCCAGGGTGGCAGAAGAGACCCGAAGTCCCCGTGTTACAAGGATTCCTGGCCTTTTCTCTACGAAACTGTCTTTATGGGCATTCCGGTGCATCACTTCCCCTTCCGCCGTCAGCCTGTTATCTGCCCATTGCTGTTCCACATGAATGAGCGCCCACTGCCGGCGGCAGAAGATAAAGTGCTGTATACCGGAAATCATGAGGTATTCCTCTTCCGGGTAAGCCATATAATGCACCTCTTCCACAATATACTATAAAAATACCGGTGCGTCCTTTTTCTTTTCCCATAGTAAAACTCCCTGCATATAACCTAAGAATCCATTATATATTTCATCAGATGCAGGAAATCCAAGGTCCCAGAAATACAGTTCTTCTTTAATTAGAGGCAAATTGAATTTGTCATTGACTTTATGATAATGAATCTGGACTGAATTTCGTTGGATTTCTTTCCAGTCAGCTTTTCCATGGTTTATTTTATCTACTATTTGCGGATCTATCAGCACAGTTGCACTATTATTATCAATGACATGGTATTTTTCACATACCGTTTTGAAATCCCTGTTTTCTTCTTCTCTCATCAATTTAGTGGCAAGATACTCCCCCTTATCACCCTGAACTGATAATTCTTCACGCATAGCCTCATTACATAATGAAGGATCCGGAGTTATTCCCTTCTCCAGGAATGACCGCAAAACCATCGCACCATATTTCAAGCCCGGATTTTTTGTCAGCATTTCCCCATCCTTCATACAAAAAGTCCACATTTCTGAATCGTGATATTTACCATTTCTATTAACACGTCCAGATGCCTGTAACAGAGAAACCAAAGTCCCCAGTTCTCGGAACCCTGATCTGAATGAGAAATCCACTCCAGCCTCAACACAAGAAGTTGCTACCAAAACCCAGTTATCATCATTATGTAACAGCCGACTCTTTACTTTAGCAATTGTCTTTTCTCTGTCAGCAGGAGTTAAGGATGTAGAGATATGTTCGACTCTTTCCCGTCCATACTGTTGGCAAATTCTTTGAGCAACCACAGCAGCGCTTTGAACTGTGTTCATTATCACTAATCTAGGTCCCGGCTTACTCATTACTAGTTTAATTAACTCTTCAATACTTTTGGGAAGTAAATCAGACTTATATGTAACTCGATGCTGCTCATAACCAGAAAGCTTATCCCTTAACCCACTGTCAACGATTTCCGGCACATCGGTTTTATAATCCCCTGATATTTCATCTATATCCCAAAACCTGGTCTGAGAACCCGATGCAAGTACCCAGTAGCAGGACCATTCTTTTGATAAAACTGACATCCACTTCCATGCCAGCGGCCAAAGGTGAACAGGAAGAGCTGCATGCGATTCGTCCAAAAATACCGCACTTCCCGGCAGTTCGTGCAATCGTCTGAGTGCAGATGGTTTATTGGATGCTAACGTTTCGAAAAATGCAACTGCTGTTGTAACAACAATAGGAGCTCTCCATAACGCAGTCAGGTAGCGGAGGTCTTCATTCTCAAAATCCACATTATGGTGCAACTCAGCGACAACCGTACTGGGATCTTCACCTGGCAGTACCAGTGCCTTACGATAGGTCTCCACTGACTGAGTAATAATGTTAGTGAACGGAAGAACAACAAAAATACGACGTAAATGCCTTTTCTGTGCCTGTCTCAACAAGTGTGCCATTACAGCAGTTGTTTTCCCTGATCCTACGGGACTGTCGCAAGATGCAAACCCACCATTAATTTCAGACATTCGGCAGGAAGTGTACATACTCTGTCGCAATAAATTTCTTTTATCACCGTTACCTGTACCTAACGAAGAAACATACTGATCGAGTTTAAGAAGTCTTTTCTCCGGATTCAGTTCCGGATCCGCACTCCGATAACATCCCGGATTATAATTTTGCGCTGTATCTGTATGATCTCCATCAGCCAGGCAGGAGAGTATCATCCTCATAAGGACTTGAAAATTAATATTATTCAGGTGAGCTGTAAACTTAAAAAAAGCCGGCAAGTTGCAACATTGATTATGGATGTTTTCCAAATGGCGCAAATGATCGTCAGTAAATTGACGAACCTTCCCATTTTTATCTCTAAATGGATACCCTGAAGCCAACTCGTCCTGAAAATCAGGAAGGCCCGCATGATGTGAAAATATGGAGATAGCTGCAAGTAAGTCCCCATATTGCCTACATAGCTGCGTTCCCGCATCAAAATGTGAAAAAGGCAGTCTTTTATTGGCAACAGGGTGATGTAGAAATGCCTGAATAGCAGGATGCAGTTTTCCTAAATCATGAAAATTTGCAGCATTATGAACTGAAGCCAAAAGCTGATTCCTGGATTGTTCTGATAAATATGGAGCCATTTCAGCTCCATATTTATCAGCCAGTTTCAGCACATTAGCTGCATGAGTTTCATATAGTTGGGCAGGAATGAACGAATCATCGATTTTTCTTGCGCTATGTGCCAGATACATATTTACTTCACCAAATCTGTAATACTGTAAACCTTATTTTTCAGACTTTCCGGGAGTGAATCTCTGTCTTCATAGTCATCCCAAGATGTAGATGGTTCTTCTTTATTTCCCTTTCTTACCGGAGTAAGTGCCTCAAACAATTTATAGTCCGGGCAACTCCCGAGAATATTCTTATGTTCAATATACCAGGCATGACGAATACGAACGTCCGGACGAATGGCAGATCTGGTCAGGTCATATGCCTGTGGAATCAGAAGTTTCAACAATTCAATATCATCTTCAGTGCAGCCAGTCTTAGAAGCGTAGTTAGGGTTTACAAAGAAGGGCATGCAATACACCCCGTGTGCTACCACTCTAAATGCCAATGGGGCCATCCCACTATCTTTTCCCTCCTGGACAGGTGCCTTACGAGTATTACTTTCGCGAATAATATCAACCGGACTGATAGACAGACCTACACCAAACTGAACAACGCCCGTTTTAATAAAGCCTTTATCTGCGCCCTTTTCCAAGAAAGTATTCCCAAAGACACGAGCATCCCAATATTTTTGCACAAATGGGCTTTTTAAGAAGTCATCTTCATTAAACTTAGATTTATTCGTTCCCATTTCACTCTGTACAGCCTTCAAGTCTCTAGTTCTATTTTCCAAAATCTGATACTGTTCCATATGATCTGAAAATTTTTCCGGCAGTGCTTTGACAAAATCACTGGTACTATCTTCCAAAAGATCTCTCAATTTTCTCTTGAATGAAACTGGGGAAATTTCTCCTCTTCCATCGGGTCTCTGCCGCGGATCACTTTCTCTATCCGGATCCCCATTAGGATTCGAATTAACCACTTCAATTACTAAAAGCCCTGTAGCCCTTCTAATTTCATTTTCCATTCTGAGATACCTCCTCGTTCGAATCTACTTTCTTAGGATATGCTGCCATATAACCAATAAAAAGTTCAGCTTTATCATAGTCATTAAATGTAGTAGTCTCACTCAGCTTATCTGCCAACTGACCCGAAATTTGTTCATACATTTTCACATACCATCCAGCCAGCCCATGCTCAGAACTCATGTTATCTTTTTTATACCTAAAAGATTTGGCCCAGGTAATATATGGAAGCATTCTCACACTGAGTTGTGCCAACGCCTTTACAGGAGTCTCTGATGCCGACACATATAAGGAAGCTCCAGCAAGGCGTGGAGGTACATCCCCATTCCTCACAATTTTGCAGTAAAAAGCATGCAGGTCATCTGAGATTTTCAGCAATTGACCCAGTTGGTAAGGTAATCCTTTCATATAGTTCTCCTTTCTTTCGCCACATCGATATAACAACAACGCAATAGAACTAATAATACCAGATAAATCACTGAGCAATGAGTCAGGTGGCCGCTTGACAAGTACTGGTGCATGAAGCACATTTCCAGCATATGCAGTAAACGTAGATATATGATCCAAAACAGTATGCAGAAGATACCGGCTTTCTTCATTGTTATTCTTGTTCTCGAAGAAGAAGCTAACGCCTTCATATCTTTTCATGATAGTCATTTTAGACTTATCTGCATCTATATTCCCCTGATTTTTCCATACAGTATTGAGAATATCCGGAAGCTGCATTGGATATATTTCAGTTATATTTAGTTGAGAAAACCGTGGTAAATTCTGACATCCGGAAATCCAATCACTTATTGAATTTTCAACCTGTTTAAACGAATAACGATCTGAGACTAATACTTTGGTCCTGGCCTTATCAATCTTGCTAATTACAAATACATTAATAAAGCTAAGTTTTTCATCGACATGAAGTGTCCTCAATTGCTGAATCAGCATTTTAGCACGATTCAGAAACCGTTCTTCATTGATTTTTATCTCAGTAGTGAAAATACCTAATAAATCCAGTGGTATTTGTGGCATTTTTGAAGGATAGCAAAGCAGTACCTGTTTCGGCCCAATTTTCATCCATGTCCTATCCTTATTATCAGGTTTCCCAATCCACTCAGCCGCTTTTTTAATTCTTATTCTATTTTCTTCGGATAATGGATAGGATACGGCAGGACTATGATCAAAATTCCCATAACGATTCTGACAAGGCTGGCCTTTAAACATTGTATAAATAGACATATCAAAGCCTGGCATTTTTACCTGAGGCATTGGATCATCTGATGGCACATAACCCTCTTCAAAAGCATCGGTAGCCACAATCTCTTTTTTTACATCTTTTTTCTGTGCTCCAACTACAAGCAGTTTATTCAGTTCATGTGTAAATTTCGCGTTTGCAATGACCGGCAAATGTGCAGGATTTCCATTATACAAATCAAAAACAATAATATTTTTTCCCCTATCTCGATCTATATTTTCGTCTTTCTCTTTACTCCCCTCATGGAATAGTAGACTCAGAGATTCCGATACTAGAATATTTTCCTCCAAATTATGTAATGCGGAGTCCCTTAACTGATTATGCAATTTATAAAAGTCGTCCTCAGAATTAATTTCCCCTAATGCTTCTATTAATTCTTTTAAAAGGTTTTTAGCACTACTATCCTGATTTCCTATTATTTTTAACATATCTTCAGGTGTTGAATTAATGGATAACTTTAACTTCCGATATAGTTTTGCATCCCAATTGCAATGTGCCTTAGTACACCACCCTTGAATTTCCTCTATATTTAACACTTGAGGATTTTTCTTTATTTCCTCTATTTTCTTTTTGATAACTTCATCAGTAATCCGATACAGTGGACAGGTATTCACTGCAGGAAATGTTGCCTGGTTATTACCAAACTTTCGAATATTAGTGGCTTCTTCCGGTGTAAGTCCAAAAATTCTACATACCTTTGCATGGTCAACCATAACACAGTAACATGGATTTACCGCTGTAACCTTTGGTAAGTTCAAGTATTTCCTATGCCAAACTTCTTGATCTATATCCACATTTTCCAGTGTCGATGCCAGTTGATAAAGTTCATTAATCATTTGCGATTGTTCCTTTCCGGATAAACTAATACCCCTTTATGAATAATCACATTAGTATCGTATGTATATTCAACTGATGAACGATAACCATTAGGAAAAACTTCACGTAGCATGGATGGGATTAAAATATCCGGTATATCATCCTGTACTTGGGTCTCATTACGAAATGGTCCAAAATAGGAAGGTGTAAACTCTTTTAATCCAAGACAGGGTATAGAATAACATTGACCTCGTTTTAGCCGTCTCTCAAAGATTGCCTGATACGCATGCCCAGGAGATGTGGTTTTCTTATCCCATGCTAATGCCTTGTGCGGCAAACAACTTTTATTCCAATAAGGAATCACCTCTGCAAACAATCGATAGCACACATCTACCAAGATGGTCTGAGCCGACTGGTAATTGCCTCCTTTTCTTTTTATTTTTGGCTGTCTTAGAACGCCAGTGTAATTAAACATATATGAATGAAATACAATAGGCTTACAGATTTCTACCTTCCGTGGAATAATCTGAATATCCTCGCCCCATAGTACAGACTCAAATATAGCCTTAACCGCTGAATAGGTAGGTGCCGGATAACTAGACGGAGAATCCCCCGTATCTGGCCTAGTCCACATCGCAGAATTACCGGCTATTTCCATTTGAATCGGATAAGAATAATGAATCATATCAGTCACCGCCCATTCCTGAAACAAAGCATCTCTCCAAATATCCACTTTTAAAATACCTTACTTTTTATATTATACTATATCTATACTCTATCTATATTCTAGCAAACTAATATGACAGTATCTGTCTTTATAAAATTACTCATAAAAACTTTCAACTGCCTGGATAATTTTTATTACTTAAGTCTTCAATTGGTGGAATCGTAAAAACTCCGAGAAAATATCCCGGAGCTTTGCGTTTTATATATAAGTATTGAACCCCGTCATAGTCATTTTCCAGAAAGATTTCAGGGCTCATCGCAGCTGTAGTGATTCTTATGGGCAGAGATATTACGCATACTGCCAACCGAATGGAAGCGTGTCACGGGATTTTCGGTCGCTATCGCTCCCTACAAATCCCGTTCCCTTGCCACCGCTCGAAATAACGAATAGTAGATAGAGTCAGGAGCCACAGAATTTCGGTCAACGGATAGCTGTCAGCGTAAGCCCATCTGCCACAGGCTATCCCGCTCCCATCCCATCGTCTCCGCGGTAAACGCACCCTGATTCAGATCAAGATCGAGGGGAGATAGGCCCTCCGGGCTGTATCCATCACCATCTCTCAGCCCCGTGGGCAGCTCTCTTCTGGGAAGAGAGCCTGCTGAAGAGGCAATTTCGTGTTTTAGGGTCAGAGTCTTTAGGATTCCATCTGCGGCGTAGCCGCTGTAGACCTGGCTACTAGATCCAGCCACTAGCTACCTTGACTCTAGCCATATTAAATACCAAATGTAAAATACACACACCAACAGGGCCCGGTGTCCGTCAAGATGCAAGAATCTGTCCAGTGAATACGGCGCCGGCGTAAGGACAGAAACCGAAGTTTCTCCAAATTCCGGACTAGTCGTCAAAGTGGCAAAAGCATGAGCTATCCAAAAGTCCTGGGTCCTATGGTGTTGTGAATCATTTTCCGCTATCCGGATTGCGTAACATTGTGTGCGGATCGAGGCCGAGGTCGAGATCGAGGGGATTCGCGGCAAAGCCGCTATTGATCTCGGTCTCGATCTCGCTACTCGGTCTCATACTCCCTTTCGGCCGAATGGGCGAGGAACGGTTCAGGCGGTACCTATGTCCATTGGATTCCCGGGGTTCTTTCCACAGCGCGCACTCAGGAAAACGGGGAATCCATTTTTCATACCGCGGGCCTTTTTCATCCCTCTACTATATACATAACGGGAAACCGTTGGATGTGCAAAAATTTCCAAAAATTTTTTTGAAAATTTTTGACATCCATGGTTTAGAGGGGCTTACGTTGGCAGATTTTCCATTTTCCCATCAAAGCTTCCCACTGCCGGCTGGCGGAAAAGCAGGATAAGAGCCTGTCTAATCACCGGAACTTTTTTATCCCTCTACTATATACATTGTAAAAAGTGTGATTTTGTGAACATGGAGAGAGGAATTTTTTCAAAAAGTGTGTTGGAGTGATTGGCCAGATGCGGGTAATAGACCGAGATTGAGGTCGAGGTCGAGGAAATCCGCCTGCGGCGCTTGTATGGCTAAGCATCACGCATACGTGCAGGGGCTTCTAGCTGCTAGCGGCTAGCTGTCAGGATAGATGGTCAGCCTGCGGCAGGGAAGCTGGCTGGGTGGCGTATGAACGGATGGAGCCTTGAGCCTTCAGCCTTGAGCCTTGAGCTGGTCAGGCCCTGCGGGCCGGGTGACGGGTGAATGAGTGAGCGGCTGAACATACGGGGGCTTTTAGCTGCCAGCGGCTAGCTGTCAGGAAAGATGGTCGGCCTGCGGCGCTTCCATCAGAATCCCTCACCCCGTTGGGGAGCATTCCGGCCGAGCCCTGAAAGGAAGGCGCTTTAATGTGCAGAAAAAGCACCAACTTGGGCCCGGCTCAGAGGTCCTATGTGGGCATCCTGCAGAGGATGCCCAAGCCGGGCTCATCTGCGAGCATTTACTGCACACTAAGCGAGCACCTCAGAGCCCGGCCGAAGCACCTCTGCCCTTGGAAAAGGGAGCCTACTGTAGAGGCACTTTCACGTTATTTGTGTGGAGTCGTTAGGATTCCAACGGCGGCGAAGCCGCTGACGTCAGCGCCGCAGGCTGTAGAGCCTTCCTAGCCGCTAGAAGCTAGAAGCTAAAAGCCCCCGCATGTATGCACGCCATATAACCACAAAAGCGCCGCAGGCTGATTCTCTCCCATCTATCGTCTATCTTCTATCGTCTTATGGCTGGATAGCTTTGTAAAAAACTCTGTATTCCCGCTCGCAAGAAAGATTTCTCGACTCATCGAAGCTGTAGCGATTTTTAAGAATAGCGTCATTTGGCATGCTCACACCGCTCGAAATGACGAGATAAATTTAGATGTCAATTATGCAGTGAAACTGCTGATCGTTAGCCTCCTTCCTTGGGAAGGAGGTGGCGCCGTCAGGCGATGGAGGTTAGCTGATGGATGCGCCGCAGGCTGATTCGGTCTGATAGTCTGACTGTCTGATGTCTCTGCCGCGGAGCGGCTGGACCTCAACTCTCAACTCTTTCTTTTCCGCCGCAGAAAGCCTCGCCCATTTGCACAGTCAGCCAGACTCTCTATTCCCAAAACTTTTAAATATATAAAGTTTTGGGAATAGGATAAATATCTTATCTTTCCTTATAATATCGTATATTTTCATTTCTCAATGATATACTCTCTCCAATACTTTTAAAAATATATTGGCTCTATTCCCAAAACTTTTGAAAATAAAAAGTTTTGGGAATATAATAAAAGCAGGACGTTTATCAACCATGAAACAGGAGGTACCTATGATTATTCCACGGCCACGCTACGTAACCCGGCTTTTACATGTAAAAGATAAGAGTATCATCAAAATCATTACCGGCCTTCGACGCTGCGGCAAGTCCACCCTGCTCTTTGATCTCTACTATAAAGAGCTGCTCCGACTTGGGGTGGCGGCAGACCATATTATCGGGGTTTCTTTGGAGGGAATCAGGAACTGGCAGCTTCGCGATCCCATGGAGCTTTATCATTATATTGAGGCCCGAATTCACGATAATCGGAAGGTATACATCTTCCTTGATGAAATCCAGATGGTCCCCCATTTTGAAGATGTGGTGAATGGGTTGCAGCATGATTTTAACTGTGACATTTACATTACAGGTTCTAACTCGGAATTTCTTTCTTCCGATGTAAATACCCGTTTTCGTGGAAGAGGAATCGAAATCAAAGTACTTCCCCTGCTCTTTTCTGAATATTATGGGTATTATGGCGGCGATAAGCGGGAATGTTTCCGACAGTACATGATGTATGGTGGCATGCCTTACCTCCTGCAGGAAGAAAATCCTGTAGATAAGGCGGCCTATCTCACCATGATTGCTGACACGGCGTCCCTGAAAGACATGGAAGAAAGATACCATATCAGAAACACCGATGCATTCCGGGGCATCGTGAGGCTTTTGGCATCCTCTATCGGATCCTATGTTTCTCCAAATAAAATAGCAAGGACTCTATCCGGTGGTGAAAAAGAAAAAATTACTTCTAAAACTGTCAGCACCTATCTGGATTATCTATGTAATGCCTTCCTGTTTTACAGGGCTCGGCGATATGATATCAAGGGGAAGGAATACCTGAAAACTCTGCAGAAGTATTACATAGCTGATATTGGACTCCGGAATGCCATACTGGGATTCCGGCAGCTGGAGCCCACTCACAGTCTGGAAAATATGGTATATCTGGAATTGGTTGGGCGGAATTATCTGGTGGATATTGGGAAAAATGAAAATAAAGAAATTGATTTTCTCGTACGCAGTCCTGAGGACACCTACTACATACAGGTCTCCTATCATATAACTGATTCCCGTACCAGAGAACGGGAACTGTCTTCTTTCCATAAGCTGGATGACGGGTACAAGAAAATTATCATTACCATGGACGATGATCCCTACGAACAGATGGAAAGGGGATATAAAAAAATAAACGTACTCGATTTTCTCATGAATGAGCGGGCGTTGGAGGAAATATAAAATAGCACCGTTGTGCAGCCAACGGGCGTGCGAAGGGATGGGAGCTCTGGGCTTTCAGCCTTGAGCTGTTCAGGCCCTGCGGGCAGATTCGCCTGCGGCGAATCTGTAGCTAGTGACTAGATCTAGTGACTAGGTGGTCAGGCCCTGCGGGCCGGTCCCATCAGTTTTCATCAGCTAACCCCAGCCCGGTGGGCAGCCCTTTCCCCGGGGAAGGGACCTCGTGCATCGTCATCCTCGCGCTTCTTGTGCAGAGTCATCAGGGTTCCAACGGCGGCGCAGCCGCTAAGAGTTAGCCTCCTTCCATCGAGTAGGAGGCGGGCTTCGGCCCGCCGACCTCTCACACCACCGTACGTACCGTTCGGTATACGGCGGTTCTTTAGTTTTCGCATTCCTGCTTATGCAAGTCTGCGATGATGTTGTTGTGTTCAGCAATCCTCACATGGATGGGCACTCCGGCATATCCTTGCTGTTCCGCAGCTGCTTTCTGCCAGTAGTCTTCTTTCTGAAGTTGTCTGCCTTTAAGCCCATGGTTGGTTACTTTCATTGACTAACATCTCCTAAAGTTCGGCCCTTCCCAGATGCCTATGAGCCATCTGGTACTATGGCCTCTGCTGACTTCTCACGGCAAATCTTATTTCAACCACAGCACAGCCCAGTAAATACAGCCTTATTCTGCTGTGTCCGTGAGACCTCCCCAGGTAAGAACGCACTCTTTCTCTCCATATATCCGCCACATGTACTCTGCAGAATTCCGTACAGCTATGGGATATCAGTTTGTCAAGCAACCTTATCCATCCTGCCGTAGCCTTATGTGGTTCTTGTACATCGGACCGGAGATTTGCCTGCACCTTCCTTCAGATTCCACCTCACGATGGACACCCTTGGTGTTCGGCTATGACCTTCCCGCTGTCGGGTAGTCTTGGGACTTTCACCCTTGAGAATACGCCCATGCTGGGCGCACCAAAAAAAGCACACGTCGTTATAACGTATGCTTGTGTAAAACGCTTAACTGAATAGCATTGCCCCTCCGGGGGAAGTCCCACGAAGCGGGCAAGGGGGTGCATTGGGTGGAGGAGCCACCTGATCAGCTTTTATGCGAAGCTGAAATGTATGGTAGGGCATAATTATTCAGTACTTTTGAGTTTTTCAGCGGCCTCTCCTTGGGAAGGGGCCCCCGCCAGGGTGGGGTTAGCTGATGGAAACTGACAGGCCCCGGCCCACGGGGCCGGACCGCCGGCCACCCATCCAACCAGTCCCACCAACCCGCTAACTCACTATTAAGCTTTCATGAGAAATCCAACTTCCAGTTGTGAAATAGGGGGTCTCCCGCAATTTTAATATATGGAGGGGCAAATCAGGAGCCCTCTTAAGAGCAGGCCATTTTCATAAAAGTACGGCCCTTTTCCCAAATCCCGGGTAAGGAAAAGGACCAGAAAAGAAAACATCCTGTTTGCGCAAGGGCTTCTCCTTTCCCCACCCCCTCCCGTCCGGAAGGGAGCGGTAAGCAGGATCCTGCACAGCAAGACAAAGATTCATCCACACGAAAACACGGAATTTCGCCACACATCTCACGGAATGGCAGGCTTTGACGACCAATCCTAGAGCAGCCTTCGGCAGAGAGGGAAAGCCTCGCTTATCCCGCCAATCTTCCGATACGCTAATGCGCTGATGCCTGATTCATGGCGGCCTTCGATGCATGAGAAATTTCGGCTTACGGTTCCGTGTTTTTGTGGTGATTAAACTCAAAAAAACAGTCATATAGAAAAGCCCCTGCCGGTTTTCAGCAGGAGGCTTTCTGTTATCCATGGAGTAGGACATCATCAATAATGGCTTTCATTTTATCTGATTTCATCTGTCGATGGAAAAATACTTTGTATCCTTCCCGCGATAGATTCTCGAAGAAAATTTCAGCGCAGCGAATTTTTACCTTTTCATCATCTGTAAGGTCACTTTCTTTTTTATCCTTAGTTTCTACAATCAGATGAAGTTCCTTCTTTCCATCCTTCTTCTTTACGATATACATGAAATCAGGGCTGTAAGTACCGCCGGAAATAGTGGGAATAGCTATACTTCTCCGCGGGATTTTGCCGTATACCACGATTTCTTCGATGTCGCCGGATTTGATATTGGAAAGTTCCAGCGGCGAATCATAGGCCATGACATCGTAGAGATATTTCTCAGACGGAGTCCCCTCTTCCAGATAGGTTCCAATGCGGCCCTGGGCTATGGTTTCCAGTGGATTTCCAGCCGCATCGGTTAAAGCGGTCTGTTTCGACTGGCTTTGGGCGGAGACATAACGGAAATGTCCGGAAAGATGATTCATTTTCCACATATTCCAGGCATCACGGAATTTTTCGATGGTTGCTACATTGAAATAGGTCTTATCCACCTGCGGATGTTTCTTTACATATTTTTGGAAGGACCGGTGCAGTGTGGGTACGGGGAGATTAGTCAGTCTTGAAATATGGACGAGAAATTCTCCGTATGGGACTTCCCTGGACAGGGTATACTGCACGCCGGTTTCATTTGTAGTCTTGAGAGGTGTGCCTTCATCACCTGTAATCCGCCCGCCTACCAAAGTACGGTCACTGGTCAGGGTGACATGGGCAAAGATAGGATTATTCGAATCTTCGAGGATATCATACACCCTGTCTTCCAAACCCCGGTCGAGATCTTTGTCATAGAGAAGGAGGTAATTCTTATTCACCTTTTCCCAAAGGTCCTTGAGCTCCCCGTATACGTTCTTACGGATTTTTACCGGCGGATTCTTTACTTTATTGCGGTCTTTGATCTTATCCAGCTTCACACCCACATTGAATTCCGGATATTCCATAAAAAAGGCTTCCCGGTTATCTCCGACAATTTCATATTTACGGGTAATATACTTTTTCATAAGTAAATCGAGGAAGAGGTCATCCGGATCCATGTGTCTGGCTTCAGCAGCTGCCCGTACCATTTCGTCACTAATGACTGAGGTAAAAGATACATCGGCATTGATCTGGTCCACCAATTTCTGGGCAAAGTCTCTTTCCGTAAAGTCCACGATGTAATTCAGATAGAAGGTTTCATTAGAAATACGACTGCCGTATTCATCTACCGGCAGGCGCAGACCACGGCCCACTTCCTGGAGTTTACTGATTTCACTGCCACTGGAACGGAGCTTACAGATTGTGAAAACATTCGGATTGTCCCAGCCTTCTTTCAGTGTCCATTTGGAAAAGAGAAAACGAAGTGTATTCCATCTCCCATCTTCTGTCTTGAAGGAAATAAGCTGCTTTTTTTGATGGAGGATGACATCGACTTCCTGGGCAATAGCTTCATCACTGCTGCTGTTATCTATAGCGAAATAACCGGCATGGCAGGCGGAAAGATCGGCAAGGCTGGCATCCAAATAGTCTCTGTATTCCCTTTCATCCGGTCCCAGTTTGCTTTTCATGGAAAGCATAGCCTCTTTCAAAAGGCGCTCGAAAGATTCCAGCAGATAAGGCTTCTTTCCGTCTTTTCCAGCTCTGTAAGACGTCACATCATCAATAAAGAAAAGGGCCAGCGTCTTGATTTTGTTTTTTCGTCTGGTGAAATTATCCCGTTCTATCTCGAAATGACGCTGCAGAGCCAGCTTCATCATCTGGTCCTGGTAAGATGGCATCATAGCGGAAACTTCCATTTCTTCGCCAGTACTTTTTTCGACACCATTGGAAAATACCACGGTACTACGGCTGATGGCCGTAATGGTAATTCCTTCCAGGTCATCGCTGATGACGGAAAGAGCATCTCCTTTTTTCAAAGCAAAAAACTTTGATTCTTCTTTGTCTTTCGTATATTTGAAATGGACTGTTTCCTTATTTTCAATCGATGTGATCTTAAGCTTTTCTTCCCTCTTATTGATTGGTTCGAAATGTTCCTTTGCTACGCCTTTGATCAGGCCCATATTAAATGATTTGCAGGCATTCAGATCGTAGACAAGGTTTTCATAGTCTTTAAAAGTCTGCTTTTTCTTTCCCCGTCCTTCTGTCTTTTCCGGGAACGTGGCCCCGAAGCGGATAATGCACTGTGGTTTGATTTCATCCGTAATGATCTGATAGGATTTCTGGTCCCTGGCAAAGCGGTGGGCTTCATCAATGATAACAACAGGCTTCGTGGCTGCTATCCCATCAAATGGCCGGTAGAATCCCATGGCGCCATATCCATAATCGTCCCGGGCCAGCATCCCCTTGGCCGAATTAGAAAGAAGGTGCATATTCATGACAAGGGTATAAATTTTCTTCCTGTTCTGCGCCGATCCTTTGATAAAATCGGATACGACAGATGGGAAATAGGATTTCCCCTTCTTTTTCTTCTGCGCAGAAAGGATAAGGGCATCGAGATCCGTATCATAACCACAGTCTTCTTTGAAATGGCGGCGCGCATAAGGATCCTGCAGAAACTGGCTGGTTCCGGCTTTGATAGCCAGTGTCGGCACAATGATGATAAATTTATTAAACCCATAGAGCCGATGCAGCTCATACATAAGTTTCGTATATACATAGGTCTTGCCTGTACCGGTTTCCATCTTCACATCAATGGTCAGGCAGTCTCCGATGGGATGGTTCCGCCTGTCCTCCGGCCGGATATTGACGGCTTCGATATCATGGATATTCCGCACCAGTGTCGCATCGGTCAGGTCAACCACCGGATTCCTGTAAGAAGCAGAAGGCTTCTTGATATAGACATCTTTGAAAACATCGCATACCGCTTTTACCGCCTTCTCCTGGTGCGGCAGGCCCTGTTCGAGAATAAGATCCATAGCCGCCTCCTTAATACCGGATGTCCAGGGAGATGCGGAGATTATCTTCCGTATCCCTGAAATGGGTAAGATTATTCTTCAGGTTTTCCAGTTCCGTCCAGGTGAAATTGTATCCAAATACCACCACATGGGTCGGACGGAAATGAGAATCCGTCCCATACCGGTCCATCAGTGCCATGACCGCCTCCTCCGGCATCTGCGGTTCAATGAGGTACAGGTGCTTTCCGATGAAATAGCCTGTATATCCATGAAGATCCACTTTTTCCACTTCCGAAGCTTTGGCAAAATGGTAGCCGTCTCTTATGAGCCAGGTGGCAAGAATCGTATCCTTCCCAAATTTCTTATAGATATTGTTATCCGTGAAAAGGTCCGCATCGGACTCAATCGTGAAATTCTCGATGAGATCTACCACTTCCGGATCCGGTTCCTGCAGGGTGTAATGACGGAAACCGAGATCTGCTTTTGTATCGGGATTTGCTTCTTTGATTTTCTTGGCGGCGCGACGGATACGTTCCATGCCAATTTGGTCGAGAAATGGTGGCTTATTAATAGATTGTAAAAACTCTTTTGCTTGTTTCTGTGACTGAATACTATCATCTAATTGATCAGGTAATTGTACAAGTATATATTTATAATGTTTGTTTCTTTGAACGTTTGCATTCATCACAGCATGTCCTGTTGTTGCAGAGCCAGAAAAGAAGTCCAATACTATATCACCATCGGTAATATTAGGTGTTATAAATAAAATTCGATCAATGAGATCTACTGGTTTTACATAGTCGAAAACCTTTTTACCATCAAAAATTTCACGTACTTCACGAGTCGCCTTTTTATTACCATCCACATCAGTCCACAAAGGCGATGGACGTTTTGTTCTGCCCTCCAAATAATACTTAACGTACGGCCACCAAATTAAACCACCATCACGCTTTGTCTTTTTCCATAAAATCAGACCTTCATCAACCAGCCTATCATATGTTTTCTTTTCAACACGCCAACGACCTTCATACCCAGCAGCTGCAATTGGGAAAACATCATTACCATCTGGATCTTTGATTGCGTAAAACATATTAGGCCTGTCTTCCCTGCGATCATTGCTTCCGGTTTTTCGCAATTGATCATACGCATATTTTCCTTTATTATCTTCATTTTCAAAACGCTTCAAATCATGTTCATTTAAAGGTAATCCATTAATATTGAATATTACGCCGTTTGAGAGCCACCCAATACGCGGTTGAGAGCCACCTTGGTGGCCTTGGTAAAAAAAGCAAATACGCAGATGAGAGCCGTCCGCAGTCGGTGGACAGTGGACGGCTCTCCTGCATTATCTATATTTGTTAGTCAGCGGCAACTTTTACTTTTGAACCCTTCATTTCTTCTTCAGCAAGCCGTTGGCGCATGGAAACTTGCCCTTGAATCTCGAGTTTATAGGAGCCTGGGATAATCCGGTCAAGAATGGCATCTGCCACGGCTCCGCCACCAAGCTGCTGATGCCATCCGGAATAGGACAACTGGGAGCAGAAAATCGTAGATACCTTTCCAAGTCTGTATTCCAGAAGTTCCAGAAGGCTGTCGCTTCCGTTCGCTTTAACGGGAAATAGCAAGAAATCATCAAGAATAAGGAGCCGAACATTCTGAAGCTTCTTCAGATAGTCTTTCTGCTTATTCTTGGATTCTGCCAAAGAATAATCCATGAAGAAATCCGGCAGCCGAAGATACAGAACTTTGTATCCGGCACGGCAGGCATTGAGGCCCAATGCATTGGCGATGAACGTCTTTCCGCAACCGGTGGCACCGCAAAGGATTACATTACGCTGTTTGTCGATATAGGCATTGGTTTTCAGATAGTTGATGAGATTCCGATCCAGGTGACGGTCAGGAAGATACTGAATCCCGGAAAGATCAGCCTGGCTGTCGGAAAAATGGGCATTCTTGATGAGCCGCTTCAGCTTATTGTTGAGGCGTGCATCGGATTCTTTGTCGACAATGAGTGTAAGGCGCTCATCAAAAGTCATGTCAGCATATTGTTCGGGGTTCTCAATCTGATCCATATAGGCTTTGGCCATGACGGACAATTTCATTTCCTGCAATTTACGAATAGTGTCATTCTTCATGGTGATCACCTCCATAGTAAGCGGCACCTCTTACGAAAGCATGGGAATTGTCGTCAGCATTACTTTGCGGGGCCGTCTGGCATTCGGATTCTTCCGGTGTAAGTCCAATATCCAGTTTTTCATCTAAAATGCCTTTGACCAGCTTGTAGCGGGGAACCGGCATTTTCTCCAATGCAAGGCGGCAAGCCTTATCCAAACGGTCGGTTCCGTATTTTTCACTGAGCTTCAAAAGCCCAATGCATCCTTTGTAAGCCTGTTCTTCTACACGGTAGCTGCTTAAGAGTCTGTTTACCACTATTTCTGCAGATGGACCGCATTTCTTAGCCCAACGGCGGAAACGGTTTCCATCCCACTGGCTGTACAGCTGATGATTGGGAGGCATGTGCTCTGTAATCGTATCATACTGTCCCCAGCGACCGGTAAGACGTCTGTGGCTGGCAATCCGGGTCCCTTCATAGTAAATTTCTACTACTTTGCTGGTGAGCCGGACATCGACTCTTTTGTGAACATAGCGGAAAGATACGGAATAATTCTGGTGATCTACGGTTATATGGTAATTAAGCTGCACCGTGGCTTTCCGCCATTCTGCATACTCATAAGGGAAACGGGGCAGCGGCTGGAGAAAAGGAAGCTCTTCGGTAAGAAATACGGAATACCGGCTTCCATCCTTCTTTTGGAAAGGCGCTTTGTTGAATTTCTTAAGCAGCCCGTCCACAGCTGAATTAATCTCATACAGGCTGAAAAAATGATGGTTGCGTAGCTTTCCGATGATGTGAGTGGTGAGCTGACCAACACTTCCTTCAACGGCAGCTTTATCCTTTGGCGTTAACACACGGGCTGGCAGAATCGTCATGCCATAGTGATCTGCCAATTCCTGGTATGCCTTGTTGACCACAGGGTCTTCGTATTTCCTGTTAGAAACGATTCCGGTCTTAAGATTATCCGGTACAAGAAGCCGCGTGGAGCCACCGAAAAATGCCAATGCGTGGATATGTGCCTGAATCCATGATTCCTCTTTCATATCCGGAAATACTTCGGCATAGCAGTACATACTGAAAGGCAGTGTACATACAAACATATATGTCTTAGATATCGCTCCTGTAACAGGGTTGTACAAAGGAATTGTAGTACCGGCCCAATCCACCATCAGTCTCTCACCAGGTTTGTGGTGGATATGCATGGTCAGGCGGTTGGAACTCACGTAATCCCGGTACTTCTTACAGAACTGTGTATAGCGGAAATAAAGCTTTCCCGTTTCACGACAATCCATCACATACTCTTCCCAAAGCTGTTTGAGCGTAACACCGTCTTTCAAAAGTTCTTTATGCACAAAGGCATAATCCGGAGGTGTTTGGAGAGATGCAGCTACATCATCCGGGAATAACTTCTGGTGAAGCACATCGTCAGGCAGCTCCGGCAATTTGCCAGGATCCAACCCCTGTACCTGGTATGCCGTAACAACTTTGGAAACTGTATTGCGGGATACTTGGAGCGTTCTGGAAATGGAGCGCTGGCTTTCACCGTGGAGAAAGTGAACTAAAATCTCTTTTTCATTAGCCATTGAAACCACATCCTTTCGTAGAACAAGTGGGAATATCTCCACAAGTCCATTGTACAAGGACAATTGGTGGCTCTCTAGCGCGTATTCAAACAAAAAAGCAGGTGGCTCTCACCTGCGTATTGGGTGGCTCTGAGGAGCGTATTGGGTGGCTCACTTGGTGCGTATTATTCAAATATCAAGATCAGGGTTTTTGCCATAAACATATATGTAATCAAATGATGAACCCAAACCACCACTATCTTGTCCTGTTGTTTGACCAGTCGCGCGGCAAATGCATCCAAGACATCTTTCTTCGCCAAAAATTTCATCGCAAATTAACTTTAAATTTGCAGCCTCATTATCATCTACAGAAATAAATATTGCTCCATTCTCGGTAAGTAAATCACGAGCTAACTGCAGCCGCGGATACATGAATGTAAGCCATGCGGAATGGGATGCCGACTTTCTTTTCGTAAATTTCATAAGCCTTTCAGCATCTACGGCATCGATGGACAGTTTCTCCATCAGATCTTCTTCTGAGAAATTGAATTTATCGTTATATACGAAGCCATCAGAGCCGGTGTTATAGGGAGGATCGATATAGATGCACTTGATCTGGCCCTCATAGGATTTCAGGAGATGTTTCAGCGCATCGATATTATCGCCGCTGATATAGATATTGTCACTGTCCTTATTTTCCGGCAGTTTGTTGTTTTCTTCATCAGGGACAACGACCGTCGTGGTATCCAGGGACGCTAAAAGGCGGGCATAGTTTTTTCCAAGGAAATTCAGCTCATACCCTTCATTATCTATCGTTACTTTTCCAGTCAGGATCCGCTTCATTTCGTCAAAATCAAAGCTGCCGTCCCTATGAAAACAACCGGGGAATAAATCTTTCAGTTTCTTTAATCTTTCATCTTCCGGTTTTACCGTCTCATTGGATTCCAAAATATCCTTGATCATCTGGCTCCTCCTGCTTTTACATAGCCCTCGCAAATTTGTTCTATACGGTTATTATAACATGGACTCAGGGTTTCTCCTAACCATTTATACCCTTATGAATGTATCGCCCAAACACAATTCACCTAGGAAAAAAGCCTCATAGCGAGGCTTTCTTCCAAAGTTATAATGCTTCATAATACTTATGGATTTTCTGGGCCATGAGCTTCCGGCGTTCCAGTAAGAATTTCTCGTAGTTATTGATATCCATATTTTCGAATCCATCAGGAACACAGTTCTGCCGTAGGTTCTCTTTCAATACATCCTTATCAACAATACCGCCATAAACAGGCTTCTTTGTATGGCACTGGTTCATAACTTTTCTCATATATACGCACGGCGGATCATCGCTGATTTTGATATTGATTTCCTGCTGGATAAAAACGTAATTAGCAATCTGGTTATACATACCTCTGGTCAGATGATTCTTCGTCAGATACTTCTTCGGAAATAAGTGATGAATATCTCCCCTGTTTTCCAGCATGCTTTCCACTTCGATATGATCTGATAAAAAGCCTTTATCATGTTCTTTTGCCTGGGCAGCAAGGAACACGTTGAAATAGGGACTGCTCGCCACGGAAGTATCAAATCTTTGCGGCAAAGTAACCTCCCAAAATGCATCCGACAAATCACCTGCTTCTGTTACTCTCAGATACTCTTCCGGGTCATTATAGGAGAAAAAGCGCTTAATATCATAATCAAAGGCCGATTCTGGCGATCCTGAATAACGTCCTGTCAAAATGGATAATACAACCCAGCGACGGACTATTTTTTCTATCTTGTTTGCATCAATCTTACGTTCTTTCAAAGCCAGATAAAGAGCATAATCAAAGTTTAAAACGTTTTGGGAACGGACCATAGACGGTCTGACTAAGCCGGCAGATTCTACAATCATAAGAAATCTTTCATAGTTAGTCCTATTGACAGCATTTAAGACGGCTTCATGAAGTTTTTTAAACGATTCTTCTTCAATCTCTATTTTAAATTCTCTGGTCTCAAAATCACGTCCGGAAAGCAAACTTACCAGATCAGACAGTCTGCCTCTTTTGAATTTATAGGTAAATGCTACGCGCAAGATATCAGAATACTTTGCTTTATATATAGGGTTGATTTTTCCAGCGGCCCACTTAATGGCATCGAATTCCGGCTTAGAGCAAAAATCAGAATCACTATCCTGAATAGCTTTCAGATCTCCTGGTTCTTCTAATAAGTGACAGAAATAATCGATTGTTTTCCTGGTCACGTTTCCGCCATACACTTCATTGGATGAAATTTTTGACATAGCAAAATCAGCCTGGGACAGGACAACACCTTTTGAGTTGATCCGGATAAAAATTTCCGTGACACTGTCAATATCCAGACTTTCATTCAAGCTGATAACGCCAAGCCGGTTATCCAGGATTTTCCGCAATTTGGTAATAACCGAGCTAATTTGGGATCGCTGATCGTTAATCTGATTCTTTTCGCAGTAATCCATAACAAAATCGAAGGGTTTAAATGAGGCATCAAAGACTTTAGAAATATCATGGATCCATTTACTGCTTTTCTCGTTCGCCGAGTTTGAGACCTCGAAAACTTCTTCTATTGGGTTAAAAGCTATGACTATACGACTCCATTTATAATGACTATTTCGTACTTCCTGACCAACAATAGCCGCAGAAAGAGCTGTGATACGCTGCTGACCGTCAATCAGGATCTTCTTTCCATTTGCGGTACTACCATCCTTTAATTTTACTTTTGGATTCTGCCACAAAACGATATACCCAACCGGAAATCCTTTGTATAATGAATCCATCAAATCCCTTACTTTGGTAGAATCCCATACGAAAGGTCGCTGCATTTCAGGTATGGCCATCTCTCCGGTTTTTATATTTGTCAGTAAAGTTTCCACTGCATAATTGTTCACTTCATAGCAAGCCATCGGTACACCTCATCTCCGAAGAACAACTATCCGTTAAAATATGTCTTTAATAACAGTATATCATAGCGAATAAGCAACCGAGCACCACTTCATAAAAAGGGCAGACCATTAATACAGAATTCCTCTTCTGAACTTCTTCGATTCATTACATGCTCGTGCCTTTCAGCATGCTATACTAAAGAAAAATAAGGACGATCATATTTGCATTGGGATTCTATGTTTTTCGTGAGAGGTGAAAGGGTATGAGTCTAGGAGAGTATATTACACGGCGGGAAGAAGAAGATGGCATCAACGAATTGGATGCAAAGCGGCGGGATGAGAACCTGCGGCACTGCGTCAACTATGTATTTGAATACTTCAACAACTGTCTCGTCACTACGACGGAAGACCAGCTGACGCCTGTCCTGCAAAAGAAAGTGGATAAATACAAACTGACGCTGACCCGTTATTCGCCGGAGATTGAGGACTGGCTGGTCGCCCTGTTCATTGCCAACGGCAAGCAGCTCGATAAACCATTAAGAAATACCATTGACCGTCATCCCTATTTTATTCTCTACGATTCAGAAGCAGAACTGCGGGAACTTTCGTACGACGTCTATTCGGAATTGAAAAAGAGGTTTCCTTTCCTCGATGGCCAGGCGGAGATGCTCTTCCAGTTCATCAAAGACTACCACCGTGCCCAGAATGTCATAGAAGAAGATGACAAGGACATCTATATCAACGAAAAGGTGTCAAACTGGGTCCAAAATACCCACAAAAACTACGGAGTAAATGTCATCAGTTTCTGTGCTAACTGGCTGAGATATTATATGAACAATCCTCGTCTTTGGCCTTCCCAGTACAAAAGTATACACGATAAAGAGATGTATGAATGGGAGAAAAAGAATAACAGCAGTTTCAGGCCCTATGATCCCTTTCATTGGGACTATAAATACCGGAGTAACAGCAATCTTTTCAATATTCGACAGCTCTACTATGATATGCCAAAGAAGCCATTCACTAATAGAAAGAAAAAATATTTTGAGGCAATTATGCTGTATATTTATTTGAATATATGGGGCTTTGATGATGATACCAATCCCTATTGGCCTGAATATCTAAAAATGACCTTCCCTGAAGACTGCTAAAAAGTGTCGGACACTGGCAGGCTTATGTGTTATCGAATTATTCGTAAATAAAAGAAGCTCCGAAACAATATCTCGGAGCTTCTTTTTATTGGGGGCCCGGCCATTGATGGCACAGGTATCGAAGATTGTCTTATGGGAACTTCGTAAGCTGATCAGATCTACTCGCCAGGCCCTGCGGGCCATTTTCATCAGTTCTCATCAGAATCCCTCACCCCGGTGGAGAGCTCCCTTTGGGAAAGGGAGCGTCGTGCTGAGGCATCTTCACTTTATGGGGTCAGAGTCTTCAGGATTCCATCTGCGGCGCAGCCGCTGACATCAGCGCCGCCGGCTGATCCTGTCTGACGTCTGACTGTCTGACCATCTGAAGTCTCATTTGCGGCGGAGCCGCTGGCCGACTCGATCTCGGTCTCAGGGGCCTTCGGCCCCTGCCCACCACAAAAGCTCCTGAATCTTCCCTGCCGCTGCATGGTTGGGCTTGGAACACCGTCTTCCGGGGATGGGCCGGGAGGATCCCGTGAGGGGTTCCCATGCTTCCGGGGAGGTCCGGTGAGCTGCTGCCGCTCATGATTTCTGGCAGGTTTTCTTCAGGAGCTGTTGGTGATGAAAGAAGTGAAGAGTGAAGAGGTATGAGAGAAGAAAAAAAAGGCATGCATAAGAACCGGCTGTCCGACCAGTAGACGTCAGACGGTCAGACTGCAGACATCAGACAAGTCTGGCGGCTGCACCGCAGGCCCTCTCTTCCCTCTTCTCTCTTCACTCTTCACTATATTTGTTTCTCGACGCGTCGGAGTGACAGAATCATATGAAGAAGTCCTTCCTCCCTCTCCCGGTTCCATGGATGTGCGCTTCCGGTATGGGAGAAATTTCTTCCGGCCTTTCTGCCTCTCATCTATATAGTGGAGGAAAGGGGAAAACCGTTTCAGTAGGGTGGCTGGGCTCGCGTACAAACGGACGGGCCTTGAGCCTTGAGCGGATCAGGCCCTGCGGGCGGATTCGCCTGCGGCGAATCAGTAGCTAGTGGCTAGATCTAGCAGCTAGGCGGTTAGGCCCTGTGGGCCGGTCCTATCGGCTAACCTCAGCCCCGTGAGCAGCGTCGGGCTACTAAAAGGAAGGCGCCTTAGTGTGCAGTAAAGGTGTGCAGGTCCTGCATGGGACCTGCAAGCCAGCCGCAAGTTGGCGCTTTTACTGCACATCAAAGCGCTTTCCTTTTGGCGGCTGGCCGATCAACTTAAGCCCGACTCGGAGGTCCTCTGCAGGACCTCCGCCTTTCCCGGGAAGGGGCCTCGTGCATCGTCATCCTCGCGCTTTTTGTGCAGAGTCATCAGGATTCCAACGGCGGCGAAGCCGCTGACGTCAGCGCCGCAGGCTGTAGAGCCTTCCTAGCCGCTAGAAGCTAGAAGCTAAAAGCCCCCGCATGTATGCACGCCATATAACCACAAAAGCGCCGCAGGCTGATTCTCTCCCATCTATCGTCTATCTTCTATCGTCTTATGGCTGGATAGCTTTGTAAAAAACTCTGTATTCCCGCTCGCAAGAAAGATTTCTCGACTCATCGAAGCTGTAGCGATTTTTAAGAATAGCGTCATTTGGCATGCTCACACCGCTCGAAATGACGAGATAAATTTAGATGTCAATTATGCAGTGAAACTGCTGATCGTTAGCCTCCTTCCTTGGGAAGGAGGTGGCGCCGTCAGGCGACGGAGGTTAGCTGATGGATGCGCCGCAGGCTGATTCGGTCTGATAGTCTGATATCTCTGCCGCGGAGCGGCTGGACCTCAACTCTCAACTCTTTCTCTTTCGCCGCAGGCGGACCAGCTTTCCTGGCCGCCAGCAGCCAGAAGCTAAAAGTCCCGCCCATTTGCACAGTCAGCCATACGCTCTATTCCCAAAACTTTTAAAAATAGAAAGTTTTGGGAATAGTATGAATATCTTATTTTGCCTTATAATATCGTATATTCTCATTTCTCAATGATATACTCTCTCCAATACTTTTAAAAGTATATTGGCTCTATTCCCAAAACTTTTGAAAATAAAAAGTTTTGGGAATATAATAAAAGCAGGACGTTTATCAACCATGAAACAGGAGGTACCTATGATTATTCCACGGCCACGCTACGTAAACCGGCTTTTACATGTAAAAGATAAGAGTATCATCAAAATCATTACCGGCCTTCGACGCTGCGGCAAGTCCACCCTGCTCTTTGATCTCTACTATAAAGAGCTGCTCCGACTTGGGGTGGCGGCAGACCATATTATCGGGGTTTCTTTGGAGGGAATCAGGAACTGGCAGCTTCGCGATCCCATGGAGCTTTATCATTATATTGAGGCCCGAATTCACGATAATCGGAAGGTATACATCTTCCTTGATGAAATCCAGATGGTCCCCCATTTTGAGGACGTGGTGAATGGGTTGCAGCATGATTTTAACTGTGACATTTACATTACAGGTTCTAACTCGGAATTTCTTTCTTCCGATGTAAATACCCGTTTTCGTGGAAGAGGAATCGAAATCAAAGTACTTCCCCTGCTCTTTTCTGAATATTATGGGTATTATGGCGGCGATAAGCGGGAATGTTTCCGACAGTACATGATGTATGGTGGCATGCCTTACCTCCTGCAGGAAGAAAATCCTGTAGATAAGGCGGCCTATCTCACCATGATTGCTGACACGGTGTCCCTGAAAGACATGGAAGAAAGATACCATATCAGAAACACCGATGCATTCCGGGGCATCGTGAGGCTTTTGGCATCCTCTATCGGATCCTATGTTTCTCCAAATAAAATAGCAAGGACTCTATCCGGTGGTGAAAAAGAAAAAATTACTTCTAAAACTGTCAGCACCTATCTGGATTATCTATGTAATGCCTTCCTGTTTTACAGGGCTCGGCGATATGATATCAAGGGGAAGGAATACTTGAAAACTCTGCAGAAGTATTACATAGCTGATATTGGACTCCGGAATGCCATACTGGGATTCCGGCAGCTGGAGCCCACTCACAGTCTGGAAAATCTGGTATATCTGGAATTGGTTGGGCGGAATTATCTGGTGGATATTGGGAAAAATGAAAATAAAGAAATTGATTTTCTCGTACGCAGTCCTGAGGACACCTACTACATACAGGTCTCCTATCATATAACTGATTCCCGTACCAGAGAACGGGAACTGTCTTCTTTCCATAAGCTGGATGACGGGTACAAGAAAATTATCATTACCATGGACGATGATCCCTACGAACAGATGGAAAGGGGATATAAAAAAATAAACGTACTCGATTTTCTCATGAATGAGCGGGCGTTGGAGGAAATATAAAATAGCACCGTTGTGCAGCCAACGGGCGTGCGAAGGGATGAGAACTCTGAGCTTTCAGCCTTGAGCTGTTCAGGCCCTGCGGGCAGATTCGCCTGCGGCGAATCTGTAGCTAGTGACTAGATCTAGTGACTAGGTGGTCAGGCCCTGCGGGCCGGTCCCATCAGTTTTCATCAGCTAACCCCAGCCCGGTGGGCAGCCCTTTCCCCGGGGAAGGGACCTCGTGCATCGTCATCCTCGCGCTTCTTGTGCAGAGTCATCAGGGTTCCAACGGCGGCGCAGCCGCTAAGAGTTAGCCTCCTTCCTTGGGAAGGAGGTGGCTGCGAAGCAGACGGAGGTTAGCTGATGGATGCGCCGCAGGCTGATTCGGTCTGACCGTCTGATTTCGCCGCCGCGAAGCAGCTGGACCTCAACTCTCAAATCTCAACTCTGTTTTTGAAAACCCCGTCATAGTCATTTACCAGAAAGATTTCTCGACTCATCGGAGCTGTAGCGATTTTTAAGGATAGTGTCAATTAGCATGCTCACACCGCTCGAAATGACGAGTTAAATTTAGATGTCAATTACGCAGAGAAACCACTGATCGTTAGCCTCCTTCCTTGGGAAGGCGAGGGTCCTGCAGAGGACCCTCGAGCCGGGCCCAAGTTGATCGGCCAGCCACCAAAAGGAAAGCGCTTTGATGTGCAGTAAAAGCGCCAACTTGCGGCTGGCTTGCAGGTCCCATGCAGGACCTGCACACCTTTACTGCACACTGAGGCGCCTTCCTTTTGTGGCCCGGCGGTGGCGCCGTCAGGCGACGGAGGTTAGCTGTTGGATGCGCTGCAGGCTGATTCGGTCTGATGTCTGATAGTCTGACCCTCTGATGTCTCCACCGCGAAGCGGCTGGGCCTCAACTCTCTTCACTCAGATCTCAATTCTATTGTTGTAACCCCGTCATAGTTATTTGCCAGGGAGATTTCTCGACTCATCGGAGCTGTAGCGATTTTTGAGGATAGCGTCATTTGGCATGCTCACACCGCTCGAAATGACGCTTAAGGGATAGGACAGATTAACGGGAATACGACAAAACAGATGCCAACAGGCCCGGGGCCGGAATTCCGGCGCCAGTACCTGTGGGCATCTGTCGTTTAACGTCTCTGCGGCGAAGCCGTGCTCCCGTCAGACGGTCTGACCGTCTGATGTCTTAAATCAGGAAGATTTCGGGGCTCCTCGAAGCTGCAGCTCAATGAAATATTTGAGAGTTGAGTAAAACATTGAGATTCAGCAGCTTCGCCGCATCCATCCTGCGCCTTTGGTGGGGCCTTCTCCAAGGGCCTGCTTGCTGATGGATATCCTCATCTGTCAAGAATACCGATAAGCATGTGGTCCCTTCTCCAAGGCTGCCTGCTTGCGGGACATTTCACACTCGGCAGATTACCATTGCCGTTCCACCTGACAGGCCCCTGCAAGTCCGGTTTCCTTGCCACCGCTCGAAATGACGCTTAAGGGATAGGGCAGATTAACGGGAATACGACAAAACAGATGCCCACAGGTCCCACACCGGAATCCCGGTGCCAGTGACTGTGGGCATCTGCTATTGTCTATCGTCTCTGCGGCAAAGCCGCGGGGCCTCAACTCTCAACTCTCAAATCTCAACTCTCTTATTTCAGTACCTGTCCCAGCATCCAGATTTCTTTGTAGAAGCTTTCGATGTAGTCGTCCATGAGGGCGGATGTGAGGTAGTCTCCTTCTTCGTCGGCTGCTTTCTTTACGGCCAGTACATCATCCCGGAGTACTTTGAAGTCTGCCAGGACGGAAGCGAAGGCTTCGGCGGAGGTGACTTCTTCATTTTCCGCTTCTTTGATGGCGCTGATGGCGAGGAACCCTTTCAGTGTGGATTCCGGTTTCAGGGACAGCTTCAGCATGTCTTCCGCCACGCCGTCCACCATGCCTGCCACCATGTCGTAGTAGCTTTCCAGTTTCGGATGGTCATCGAAGAAGTGGTAGCCTTTCAGGTACCAGTGATAGCTCTGGAGTTTGTGGTATTCCACCACCAGGTCAGCCAGCAGTTTGTTCAGTAATTTTTCCATGATTATTTCCTCCTTGTGTAACGATTTTATTTTTGTACTTTCAGAAATCATATTGATTTATCTCGATTTCTGATATCATTATATCGTCAGATGAGGAGGAATAATAGCAATATATTCTTTATTTTTATAATAATATTGTTTATTAGTAGAATTGAGATTTGAGTGAAGAGAATTAAGGGGATTCGCTGCTGAATCCATCTGACTTCTGATTGTCTGATTGTCTGACGTCTATTGGCCGGATAGTCAGCGGAGATGCATTCAACCTCTCCAACCAATAAGGGAAATCAGTAAGCTGTAAGCCCTCCTTCAACCTGCCCCCCCTGTCCCACTAACCCACTAACCCACCAACTCACTAACACACTATTTCCCTGTCTCCCACTCTCCCTGCAGTTCTTTCCAAATAGCCCGGTAAATGACCGGATGAATATGACCCAGCGTTTTCGCTTTTTCCTGCACCGCCTTTGTAAAGCCGGTTTTGGCAAACAGATAGAGCTCTGTCTGTGGATAGTGAAAGAGGTGGCTCCGTGCTTCCAATGTTTCCAGTACGGGCAGGCCCACGTCTTCATTTCTCCATTTACATTCCCCAAAGAGCGCTTTTTCTTTGCTTTCTTCACCCATGATATCAATTTCTGTCTGTTTCTTTCTGACCGGATCATTCCCCCACCAGCGCCCCAGGCTGTTGAACAGGACCGGACTCTGATTCCTGAGGAGTAAAGTCCACAAATATTCCTGACAGATGGATTCGAAAATGGTTCCCATGTATTCTGCCAAATGGGGAGCAATCCTCAGCCATGCCAGATCCTGGGCCCCCCTTTCGATGAGGGATGCATTGTCCGGCACAAATCGGTACCAGAATCGGAACATATTATCAGCAATACGATAAATTGTCCTGCGGCCCGGCTTTTCCCCGTAGGGTGTTTCTTTTTCAAGAACTCCCAGTTCCATAAGGCTGCGGATATAGCTGCTCACAACAGATGTGGATTCCCCTGTTCTGGAAGAAATTTCTGAAATTCTTGTGGCTCCCTGGGCCACGGCGGAAATGATGGCATTGTAGAGAGCCGGTTCCCTGACTTCCTGTTTTAGAAGATTTTCCGGTTCTTCGTAAAGGAAAGAGGATGGATCCAGGAATGTGCGCTTCACATTTTCTTCCACAGAGAGCCCTGTATCCATCTGAAGTACGTAGGGTGGTGTACCACCGGTCAATCCATAGAGCAGGGCCTCACTTTCCGGTTCCATACCCCGCCATACAGAAAGACACTCTGCAAAAGAAAAAGGCCGGATTTTGAACTGTGCCGTCCGCCTTCCATAGAGAGGCGATTTATAGGCCAGTACTTCATCTTCCATATAGGACATGGAAGAGCCGCAGAGAATCAGGAAAAGGTGGGAGGAATCCCTGTATGTATCGATCAGCCGCTGCAGAACAGATGCCAATGATGGAGAAGACCTGGCTACATAGGGATATTCATCAATCACAAGGATAATCCGCTCTTTTTCAGCCCTTATAAAAACAGATTCCAGGGCTGTCTGGAAATCCTGAAAAATCGGGATCCCTTCCTTGTTGCGCCCATTTTCCAGGATAACCTGGCTGAAATTGTGGAGATTCTGCTTTTCATTCGATTCAATTCCCATAAAATACAGGGCTTTTTTATTCCTTATGAACTCACGGATAAGAGCTGTCTTCCCCACACGGCGTCTTCCATAAACTGAATATTCCGCAACAGGTGTACCGCCTATCCGAAAAAGCGGTACCGCCTTTCCGCGGAAAGTGTACCGCTTATCCGCCAAGGTGTACCGCTTATTCTTTAGGTTATGATGTTAAAATAATTTAGTCATTTTTCGCATCGGTGCTATTCAAATATTCTCTCATATTCATTGATCCGCAATTGATGTGGTAGGCATTGTGAATGATCCTGTCCATAATCGCATCGGCCAGAACCCCATCACCGAGGCGCGGATACCATTCTGAGCTTTTGTACTGGGAACAGAAAATAGTAGAATGGGCATCGTACCTGTTTTCCAAGATTTCAAGAAGATACTGCTGCTCCACTTCCGTCGGCATCTCGAGAAGCCATTCGTCGATGATGAGGAGATCGTAGCCGGAGAACTTCTTTACAATGCTGGCCACGCTCCGTCCGACTTCGGTTCCATAATTGAACTGTTCCATAAGCTCCGGCATGCGGAAATATTTGACCCTGTACAGATGGCGGCAAGCCTCTTTCCCCAAAGCACAGGCGAGGTGGGTCTTTCCTACTCCGGTAAATCCGTTGATGATCAGGTTCTTATGGCGCTCAATGTAACCGCAGCTGGCATAGCCAAGGATTTCTTCACGGCTGAATCCTCTTCCCTGCAGGATAAGGGTGTGAACATCGGCATCAGGATAGCGGAACTTAGCAATATGCGTAAGCCTCCGGATGCGATCATCCAATTTTACTGAATAGCATTCATCGATGGCCAGTGTCAGCCTCGAATCGAAGTCCAAAGGGGCATAAGATTCCAGATCACTCTGCTGGTTCTGCAGGGCTTCTACCAGAGGTTCCATTTTCATGTTGCGGAGTTTCCGCTGTGTTTCTTCATTGATCATTTTGTCTTTCCTCCATAATAGTCTGCGCCGCGGATGTAAGCGCCTTTTTCGGAAATACTGTGTTTTCCGGTATTTTCATAACGGGCGGAATGTACGCCGTCCAGGATTTTGTCTTGATTGTTCCCTAATACAGCTTTAAGATAGTTGTAGCGGGGCGATGTTGTGTGGGCTAAAGCATACTGGCAGGCATTCTCGAAGCGGTCCTTCGGATATTTCTGACTGAGATGCAGAACGGCCAATGCAGCATTATAGCCCTGCTCTTTTATGGTTACACTGTCAAAAATCCTCCTGATGACTTCCGACGTACAAGGTCCGATCTTCTCTGCCCAGGCACAGATGCGGCCCTTGTCCATTTCCGGCTGGTTGAATGCATCCGGCATATCTCCCGGGCGTGTGGAATAGTGGTTGGTCATGTAGTCAGGAAATCTGATATGGGAGGCAATACGCCGGTTTCCGCAGTAGATTTCCACAAGTTTGTCGGTGTAACGGATGTCCACGGACTGCCCGCGGTATACGTAGGGAACGGAGTACCAGTTTTTCTTAAAAGAAACGTGGAAATTGGGATATACTTTCCTTCCCAGAATAACCTCGGCGATTTCATAAGGAGCTCGTGGAAGAGCCCGGAGATATTTCTTCTCGTCCAGCCATACTTCATAGCGGCTTCCCTGCCTTTTCTGGAAGGGCTGCCGGTTGTACTTATCTGTAGCAGTTACTACATCCTTCTGCAGCTCGCCAAGAGTGAAGTAAACCTTGTTGCGAAGACGGGCGATGATAGCGGTGGCAATATTTCCAACCGTATTCTCCACGGATGCTTTCTGCTTGGGCTTCCGCACACCGGCAGGCATAATAGCAGTTGAATAATGAAGCCCAAGTGCCTCATAGGCATCGGTGAGAACCACTTCACCCTCTTTGGGATGCTTCACAACGCCGGTTTTGAGATTGTCACAGACTGTCCGCACAGGAACGCCGCCAAATGCCTCGTACATGTGAACATGGCACCGGAGCCATGTATCCATCTTCATATCCAGCGTGGCCTCCACGTAGGCATACCTGCTGTATGTGAGGCAGGAAACAAAGAGATGCACGGAAATGGTCGCGCCGGTGTCACGGTCGATGATCTGCATGGTCGGCCCGCTCCAATCGACCTCGCACTGGGCTCCGGGCTTATGCTCCAGATGATTGGTCAGGTCATGGGTTGTGCAGTACCGGCCGTAATCCTCACAGAACTTGGTATGCCCTACAGCAATGTTTCCATTCTGGTGACACCTGTCACGATACTCCGTCCAGAGCAATGAAAGAGTCACACCCGGCTTCTTGAGCTCTTTATGGATGGATTCGTAATCCGGCAGCTCGTACATGTCTGAACCTTCCGGTCGGTCAGGGAAGAAGAGCTTTTGTAGTGCTGCATCATCCAGCTTGCGGATGCCCGCATAAGTGATGCCCTTCTTCCGCGCTGTTCGCAGTACGGTAGTAATCGTACTCCTCGACATGTGACGGGAGCGGGAAATCTCATCTTGAGACATTCCGCGGTCATGGAGCTCCAGGATGAGCCGGATCCTAGCAAAATTGGCCATATTAAAAGGCCTCCTTTCATAGAACAAAGGGAAATACTACGTCCCTGTTTTCATTCTATGGCAGGAAGCCATATATTAATATATTTATTAAAAGAATTTAGGAGTATTTCAGCTGGCATGTACACCAATAGTTCAAGAAGTTACCTAAAAATGGCAAGCGGTACACCTCGGCGGACAAACGGTACACCTTGGCGGACAGGCGGTACACCTACTGCGGAATACTCACATAAACAACGGCAAATTCAAACTTTTCAGAATGATACAATCTGTCCAATGCCGCTATTTCCTGTTTCCGTCCTATAAACATAAATCTTCACCTCTTTCTTCGTGATTTGGCTTCATTGTAGGTTCAAAAGAAAAATTAGTCAAGTACAGTTTAGTAAATCGTACTTGACTAATTTTGATTCCGGATAGATTCCCTGACGCCTTGCAGTTTTTCTGTAAAAGGAAAGACTTGAATTGAGTGAAAAGAGTTGCGGTCAAGCGGCGGCGCAGCCGCTTGACCGTCTGAAGTCTGATTGTCTGAGTATCTGATGCCTGACAGCCGGATCGCTGGCAGAGACCATTACACCGTTCCAACCAATAAAGAAAATCGGTAAGCTGCAAGCCGATAGCTATAAGCCCCAACCTGTCCCACCAACCCACCTGTCCACTATCCCTTCCCCGTGAGTTCAAAGCTTTCTTCCACCAGTGCCATCACCATGTCATTGGGGACCGTGCCGTCCAGGACTACGGTGATCCAGGTTTTGTGGTTCATGTGGTAGGCGGGGTAAATGCCGGGAATCCTGCGGAGCTTTTCTCCCTTTGCCGGGTCGATTTTCAGGTTTACCACCTCCACGGGGCGGTCTTCGGCCCTTTTATCCAGCTTCCGGATGGAAAGGGGCATGAGGAGGGCAAACCATTTCCGGCTGTCTTTATGGCGAAAGACGGCATTCGGGTCATAGCGTCCATCTTTCCAGGGGTAATCGGGCTTTACCTGCCAGCGGCGGAAAATTTCATCAGCCATCCGCCGGGCCTGGGGAGAGGCGAAGAGGTATTCTTCGAAGCAGGCGGAGCCGATTTCTTCCAACAGTGCCTTATAGGACTCCCGGACCGAGGACACGTAGCTTCCCTGCATGGATTCCATGCGGAGGGGTGCGTAGGGTTCGCCGTCCATGGCGTCCATGACGGTGCCCTCCACGGTGCCGTCTTCATGGACCAGGAGGCGGACATGGAAATCGCCACCCATAAAGTCTTTTTCCAGTACCCAGTCCCTGCCATTTTTTAGAAATCCCAGGGCCTCTGCCTTCTCCGGGACCAGGTGCTTCCGGTAAAACAGTTTGTCTTCTATGGTCATCACGGGCTCCTGATAATTAAAGAATTGAGAATTGAGTGAAGAGAGTTGAGGCTCCGCCGCTTCGCGGCAAATGCACCCCCTCAGCCTTCGGCAGCTCATCCTACGGAAAAGCGACTCACTACAATTTGAGCGTCGCTTCGCTCCTCCAAATTGTGTTCGCTGCCACCCCGGAGGGGGAGCCAAGTAATGGATCTGCGGCATCGCCGCTGATGCTGTCTGACTTCTGATTGTCTGAGTGTCTGACGTCTATTGGCCGGATAGCTGTGAGCCTGTCCAACCCGTCCCACGTTCTCTCCAACGCACTGCGATAAACGGAGCCTATGCCATCATTCCCGGTCCTGCAGCAGCCAATCGGCAATATCATACACGCCAATGCCTTCATAACTGTATGGGGGATGACCGGTCCGTGCAATGATCATTTTCGGATAGGCATCCCGGATCTGGAGTAGCGGTGCACATTCTCTCTTAAAAGTCTCTTCTCCGGAGATATTATCACTGACCTGGATATAAATTTTACTGCTGCCCCTCATGGCAATAAAGTCGACTTCTTTCTGATAGAGTTTTCCTACATATACATCATACCCACGTCGGAGCAGCTCAATACACACCATGTTTTCATAAGCCCGACCATAATCCATATTCCGATATCCTAACAGGGCATAGCGTATGCCTGTATCACAGAGATAGAATTTCTCTGAACTTTTCAGATATTGCTTCCCGCGAATGTCATACCGTTTTACATCATAAAAGACAAATGCATTGCAAAGATATTTGATATATTTTCCAACGGTCACATGATTTGTAGCGACATGTCCAGCTGTCAGCTGGTCACTGATCTTATTGGGTGAAGTAAGGTTACTGATATTATCCATCAGAAATTCGCTTAAATGCTGGAGAACTGTCGTATCCGACAGCCCATACTTTTGTACCAGATCCCGGGTCACGATGGTCTCATAAACTTCTTTGATATAGTTGGTCCTGTCTTTTTCCGTTCGATAGACGTATGATCCGGCCAAACCGCCCTGAAGGGTATAGTCATCAAACAGGCGGTTCCGGTCAGAGTTCTCCCCAAAATACTGGCAGTATTCCTGAAAGCTGAAAGGAAAGACGGAAATCTCAATATATCGCCCGGTAAACAGAGTCGCCAGATCTGCACTCAGCAGAAAGGCATTGGATCCGGTCAGATAAATATCATATTTGGATTTAGCATAGAGGCTGTTAACAGCCAGTTCAAACTGCGGACACATCTGGACTTCGTCAATGAAAAGATAGTTTATCTTTCCCGCCTTATAGTGCTCTTCAACATAGGCATGGAGAGCATGATATTCTTTCAGTTTTTCATAAGCCAGATCCATAAAGTCTATATAGATGATATGGCTGTCAGGAAAGTGTTCTTTCAGATAGGCCATATAGGCCTGCATCAGCTTGGACTTACCGCATCGGCGTATACCGGTGATAATTTTAATATCCGGAGTACCATTCAATTGAATCAGACGGTCAAGATATTTCTTTCTGGTAATCAGTTTCATCGCCTATCACGCTTTCGAAAGTACAAAAAAATTCAAGTTTTGAAATCCTATATTCGGCTTTATTATAACGGAAACAATAATCTCCTACAAGGATGGAGTTTCGAAACTGTAATTTTTTATCATTTCTGAAAGTATAAAATGCAGCCCCTTAGAGAAGCATGATTGGGATAGATTTGAGTGAAGAGAGCTGAGGTCAGGCAGCTGCGCTGCGGGCGCCCTGTGGTGGTGTGTCATGCGAACGGGCGGTGCCTTGAACCTTTATCCTTGAGCTGGCCAGCCGCTTCGCGGCCAATGCACCCCCTCCGTCAGCTTCGCAGATTCTGCGCCTTTGGCGCGGCCCGTTTGGCCTAAGAGGAAGGCGCTTTAATGGGCAGGCTAAGCGCCTTTTGTATTTCAGGCCAAACCTGGCAGTCCTCTGCAGGACCACCATCTCCAAGGGCCTGCATACTTACGGAATGTTTTTCATTTCCCTGTTTACCGTTCTGATAAATCTATTATGCCGCTTTATTACTGGTGCTGTCTGACTTCTGATTGTCTGACGTCTATTGGCCGGATAGTCAGCGGGGCATTCAACCTTTCCAACCAATAAAGGAATCGGTAAGCTGTAAGCGGATAGCGGTCAGCCCTGTCTCACTGCCCCACTAATACACTTACCCACTATTTTCCTCTCTCCACGGCGCAGCCGCCGGCCCTCAACTCTCAACTCTCAACTCTCATACCTCAACTCTCTTCATAAGGATACAGCTTCAGTTCCGCCTCTACGCCGGGATGGGAAAGGGCGCGGACCCGGATGGTTACCGGTTTCTGCAGGAGCGCCGCCACGCCGTTTACCTCTTCCTCCCCTGCCTTTGTCCCGTCGATGAACCACTGCACTTTGCCTTCCACATGGGAGGTTTTGAGGGTAATATGGGGAGATTCTTCCTGTTTCATGTGGTATTCTTTTGTTTTCTTCCCGTTCACCAGGATTTCCACCTTCGGCGAGCGGCCTGTAATCTTCTGGAGGAAGGTCACTTTTTTCTTACCCATGGGATGCGCCTCCTTGGTTTAAAGATAGATTTGAGAATTGAGTGAAATTGAGGTTCCGCCGCTAATGTAGTCTGGGTTCTAATTGTCTGACTGTCTGGTGATCTATTGCCCAATGGCAAGAATCGTCTAACCTCCCTAAAATAAAAGAGTTGAGAGTTGGGGGGAGAGAATGGGGGTCCAGCCGCTTTGCGGCAATGCACCCCCTCTGTCAGCTTCGCTGACACCTCCCCCAAAGGGGAGGCAAGTCCTGCGGCGGAGCCGCTGGGCCTCAACTCTCTTTACTCAACTCTCAACTCTGCTTTTATTCCAGTCCCGTTTCCCGGATGTCTCCGTCTTTCTGGGCAGCGCCGAGCATGACAGAGAGGTCATAGAGGTCTTTCCGGAAAGGTTCTTTTACTTTCTTTGCTTCTTCGTAGGAAAGAACCTGCACCCTTCCCCGATGCATGCCTACGAGGGCCCCCGTTTCTCCCCGGAGGAGTACCTGTACCGCCTCCGCTCCCAGGAGGGAACCCAGCATGCCGTCCCGGGCGGTGGGCTGTCCGCCCCGCTGGATAAAGCCAAGGATGGTGGTGCAGATGTCGATACTCGTCCGCTCTTTCAGCCAGTCACCCAGGGCCCTGCCGTCATCGGCTCCTTCGGCGCAGATAATGATGCTGTTCGTCCGGCCTGCTTCCATCTGTTTTTTCAGGCTCCGGGCCAGTTTCTCCCGGCTGAAGGGAACTTCCGGCACCAGGATGTATTCCGCGCCGCAGGCGATGCCGGCGTCCAGGGCAATATTTCCGGCAAACCGGCCCATGACCTCCACGATAGCCGCCCGGTTGTGGGCAGACGCCGTATCCCGGATGCGGCTCACCGCCGATACCACCGCGTTCACTGCCGTGTCGTGGCCTATGGTTTCATCGGTGCCGTGCATATCGTTATCAATGGTGCCGGGAAGGGTGACCGTGGGCATGCCCAGGGCCGAAAGTTTTTCTGCTCCCTGGATGGACCCCTCGCCGCCGATGACGATGAGCCCCTCGATGCCCCGTTTCCGAAGGATGTCCACTGCCTTTTTCTGGTTTTCTTCTTCGAAGAATTCCTTGCACCGGGCCGTTTTCAGGATGGTGCCGCCCCGGAGGATGATGCCGCTCACAGAGGATGACTTCATGGGTACCATGTCATCGTCCAGGAGGCCGGAGTAGCCCCGGTATATGCCATAGATTTCCTTTCCCTCATGCAGCGCCGTCCGCACGACACTCCTCAATGCCGCATTCATTCCCGGCGCATCGCCGCCGCTTGTCAGTACTGCCAGTCTATCCATAGATATCCCTCCTTAATGATAGATTTGAGAATTGAGTGAAGAGAGTTGAGGTTCCGCCGCTTCGCGGCAAATGCCCCCCTCTGTCAGCTTCGCTGACATCTCCCCCGGAGGGAGAGACAAGGTTCCTCTGCAAAACCGCTGGCCGCCTCGATCTTTCTTCCCTTACCTTCTTTCTTCCCTTCCCGGCACTCTCCGTTCCGCAAAGGTAATGTGATGCTGGTCGATGTACCGGGCGATGAGAAGGGCCGTCTGTTCCGGATGGCAGTTGGTGGTATTGATGACCAGGTCCACCCGGTCCCTCCATTTCGCCCATTTCCGGAGCATCTGCCGCACGTAGCCGTCGACGTCGGAGTAGTCCATGGTGGGCCGTTTCCCGATGCGCCGCCGCACCCGTTCCGCCAGGCGGAAGGGCCGGGCGTAGAGAAGAATCATGAGACCGTATTCCGAAAGGAGATGGAATTTCTCCTCGGTCATAGGATAATTGCCGCCCATGGCAATGACTGCCTCATGGTAGTACCGCACATGGTTAATGACCTGCATTTCCCGTTCCGCAAAGGCTTCAGGGCCATCTTCCTTATAGATGTCGGCGATCTTTTTCCCTGTTTCCCTTTCCATCATCCGATCCGTGTCCGCCAGCTGCCACTCCAGGCCATCAGAGAGGATCTTGGCGGCTCGGCTTTTGCCCGTTCCCATGGGACCGATGAGGACTATATTTCTCTTTTTCATAGGTACCTCGGATTTGGAATGTCCGAATCTCCACTTCATAGGCCAGCCCTTCCGGCGAGCGTTTCAATTTCTTCAGATTCACGGCATTCCATCTTTCTTTGCCTTTTATTATATCAAAGGTCTGCACGATTTGTGCATAGGTGCCGGTTCCGGAAATATGAAAAATATGAAAGTCTCCGCGGTCCCCCTCTTTCCGTTCCTCCCACACTCCGTTCACCTTGAGGCCCCCTTCTTCCATGGCAGCGGCCAGGGAATCGGAATCGGTTCCCTGGAAAAGGCTTTCCAGAAATGGCAGGGACGAAGGGCGGCGGGGGCTTACGGCAAATTGGCGGATCCGGTCTGCCTCTGCCGAGAGTATCCGGGCTTCCTCTTCCTTCCGGGATGCCATATGGTACAGAAAAAAAGATCCTGCAAAGAAGAGGAGGGAAAGGAGGGCAAAGGTCCTCGTATATTTCCGGTCATTCACTATGGTTCTTAGTTTCACTGCCCTTTCCCCCTTCCCCTTTCATGGAAATATGGAAATCAATGAGCCCGGTGGCCAGGTTTTTCTGCTTTTTTCCTCCCTGCCAGACTCCCTTCTGCCCCTGGGCCAGGGTTTCCTGGAAGCGGCGCAGGGCGTCGTAGGATTGGGCAGTGCCCCGGATCCCCATGGCTCCCTCTTTCCCTTCGATTTCTGAAATCACAATGCCCGGTGGCAGGGACTCCGACAGGGACACCAGGCGCCGTTCCCATTTCCCGTCCTGCCGGTCCAGTTCCTTCAGCAGGTCCTGGAGGGCCCTTTCTTCCTTCCTCCCCCGTTCCATCCGCACCATTTCTTCCTTCTGTGGCGAGAGGCGCCGGTTCTCCTCCCTGAGACTGCCCAAGTCTGCGGTCCGGGAAAGGAGCTGCCCGCCGGAGGCCAGGAGGCATAGAAGGCCCAGGATGCAGGCCCCCTCCGCCAGCCGGAGATTCCTTGTTTCCTCCGACAGGAAGGGCTGTTTCTTTTCTGTAAGGGACAGGTGCAACACCGTTTTGTCCAAAGCCGGCCAAAGGGGTGCCAGGTCCTGCCAGAGGGAAGGGCCCTCCTGAAATGGGGCATCCACAAACTCCGGAAATTTCATGTCTCCCGCTTCCTCCAGGTCCCTCTGCAGCCAGGCTTTCCAGAAATTTCTTTCTTCTTCCCCGCAGTCCGCCAGAGGAAGGAAGAAGATTTTACCTCCCTCTGCGCCGTAGGTTTCTTTCACGTGGGCCAGGAACAGGGCTGCCTTCCCCTCGTCTTCCTTTCGGAGAATCCGGCTTTCCAGGACCTTTCCCTTCCGGAAGGTAAGGATAGCAGACCGCCGGCGGCCGTAGAGTGAAAAGCACCCGTCTTCCAGGGGCACTGCGGTCACCGGGATGGCGGAAGATATCTCTTTTCCCGCCTTCCGGGCGGCCCTTTCGAAAAGGGCCAGTGTCTCCTTCGGCACCGCTTCCACGTGGATGTCCCAGCCTTCGGGGCCGCTGTCCATGATTTCGTATCCCAGGGACAGGGGCTCTGCCGTCCGGAACAGCCGGTCTTCCTCCCAGTACATGGTCTCTTCCAGTTCTTCCTTCGTCATGGCGGGGTACTTCCGCCGGAGCAGCCGGAGGGTCGGGAAATTCACGAGAAGCACCACGTCCTTCCGGGTAAGGCCCTCTTTCTCCAGCTGCCGGAAGGCGGTGGCCAATGCCTCTTCTGTCATGTCCGGCAGGTCCGCAGAACCTTGCCGGAGGAACCGCCCCTCCTGCAGTTCCACGCCATAGAGGCGGCCTGCAAGAACTACGCAGGCCATGGCAGGATGGCGCCACTTCTTCCAGGCCTGCCACAGGGGGTTGCCTTCCAGTTTCCCTGTCCAATCAGAAATGTCCATCGCTGATAATATCCTCCACTTTTATTTTCCCGCCTTCCGATGACGGAAGGGCATAACGGATCCGCACCGTCCGAAGGGGACGGCCATTTCCATCCATGTCGTCGGACCGGATTTCCCTGTGTCCATCTACCTCTTTAATAATGACTTTCACATGGTGCCCATGGGGGTAGAAATCTTTCTCCCAATCGTCCTTCGGCCTCCGCGCTGCCCTCGCCAGGCCCGCATTGGCCCCGCTTTCTGCGGCGTACACCGACTGAAGTCCCTTCTCATAAACCGCCAGGGATTCCCTGCCCTTTTCCATGTAAAGCAGGAGACCGCAGGACAGGGTGAGAAGTCCGCTGAGGAACAGGAGGAATACCAGGGCAGTGTTGCCCTTCCGCTTAGGGATTTCTGGTTTCATAGAGTTCTCCTTTCCCGTAAAAATCGGCGTAGGGGATAACGGCGGTTTCAAAATCCACGAATTCCCGGCCAATGGGGCGGGCCAGGGTAAAGGAAATGGTCACCGGACCTCTGTCGGACTGTTCGAAAAGGTGGCCGCCCTCGGGGTGGCGGAAGACGTATTCCTCCACACTGCCGCCCCGATCCCCGGTAATGGGCTGCACCACATCGTTGTAGAGCTGGATTTTCAGCTTCTCCTGGTCCTCAAAGAGCCGATAGGTCCCCATAGTACCCTGTGCCGTGGGAGCAAGGTAATCGTACCGATTGCCATGGAATCCGCCTTTGGCCATAGTCCGCCGGTTGTTCCTGATTTTTTCTACCATGAAATCCATGGCAAAGAGTCCCTGGTTTCCCAGCTTCCCCCGGACGGAAGAAAGGATTTCCGCCTTTGCCACCTGTCCGGCCAGGGGGAACAGGGCCGCCGCCAGAGATGCCAGGATCAGGAGGGCAATGAGCGCCTCCAGCAGGAATAGTCCCTTTCTTCTTTTCATGGTCCCTCCTCCACCCAGGTCACCAGGGTCACCCCGTCATCGCCGCCGCAGGTAACAGAGCAGGTGATCTCCTTCATGGAAATCTCTCCGGTCCCATCGGAAACCGGGATATCCGCCGACTTTACGGAAATATCATAGGTTCTTCCATTCCGTTCCTCCCTGACTCCGGGCCATGTTCCTTTGTGAAAACGGATGCAATACTTGGCCTGCTCCATGGCTGTCTGGGCGATGAAGACTTCATCCAGCTCCCGCTGCCAGGCCGCCTCCCAGGAAAGGGCCTGGTGGAGCACCAGGAACAGTGCGGAAAGGAGGATCCCTGTGGCCGAGAGGGCACAGAGAGTCCACACCATGACAAATCCTTTCCGTTTCATAGGGCCTCCTTTCCTGGGTAATGGGAGCTTTACGTACGAACGAGTAGGGTTTTGAGCCTTCCACCTTGAACATTGAGTACTGGGCCGGGTGACAAATGATAAGTGACCGGCCTCGGCTCCCTGCGAAATCAGTTCGCTTCTCCCCCAAAGGGACAGCCGGTTTCTCGTCTCCCCCTTCGGGGTGGCAGCGAACGCATTTTGCACCAGCGAACATGATTTGAAGGAGCGTTAGCGACGCACAAATCATCGTGAGTCGGTGACAGCCGTAGCGAAGGAGCAAAGCGACGCACAAAATGCAGTGAGTCGCTTTCCTGCAAAGGTGAGATGCCGAAGATGAGCACTCTGCATAGAGTGCTCAAGGCTGGATAAGTTGGTGCTTAGCCTGCCCATAAAAGCACCTTCCTTTTGTATCCAGCCATGAAGGGGTGCATTTGCCGCAAAGCGGCTGATTCCGTCTGACATTTCCCCTGCGGCGCAGCCGCGGGACCTCAATTCTCTTTCCTCAAATCTCAATTCTTTCTTTATGAGCCCGTCACAGTCATTGATCCGGAAGATTTCTCGACTCCTTCTCACATACTATTTTTATAAATACCATCATCTCGTCGCTAAACACCGCTCGAAATGACGGGGTAGAGAGGAGAGTCATCAGAGCCCTGACGGTAAGGAAACCACCATTGGGCCAGCGGAGCAGCTGACTCCGTCTGACATCTGACTGTCTGATCCTCTGACGTCTCTCCTGCGGCTTTGCCGCGGGATGGATTGGCAGGTACTTGCTGCGCGGATTCCGCCTCTCCGAGGCGGATCCATCCCCTGCCCTTCGGGCTGCCCCCTTCTCTAAGGGGGCACGGGTTTAACAACCGGGTTCAGATGACACACCAGATCCAGGGAAGCGCTGATTTGCCGCTTCGCGGCGGGACCTCAACTCTTTCACTGTAATCCCGTCACAGTCATTGATCCGGAAGATTTCTCGACTCCTTCTCACATACTATTTTTATAAATACCATCATCTCGTCGCTAAACACCGCTCGAAATGACGGGGTAGAGAGGAGAGTCATCAGAGCCCTGACGGTAAGGAAACCACCATTGGGCCAGCGGAGCAGCTGACTTCGTCTGACATCTGACTGTCTGATCCTCTGACGTCTCTCCTGCGGCTTTGCCGCGGGACCTCAATTCTCTTTCCTCAAATCTCAATTCTATGATCTATATACCACCCGGACCCGGCCGGTGTACATGGCCACGGTCACCTGCCGGCGGAACCGGGAATCCTTTGTGAGGAGGTAGGCGGAGTAGGTCTCCCCCTTGCCGGCATAGGTCTTTTTGAAGGCCAGCTCCAGTTTCCCCGAGAGCCGGATGGATGAAGGGAGCCGGCCGCTGGGCTTCACCCGGGTGGTGCCACGGCGGGTGTAGTAGTAGACGGTACCGTCACTGTCAGAAAGGCAGTAGAAAAAGCAGTCCCGGTCCCCATCGTTTTTCGCAAGGATTTCCGCCTCCCGTACGGCGGCGGCCAGTGTTTCCGCGGCTATATCCAGTTCCCGCTCCTCCTGCCACCGGAAGAGGGAAGGCGCCGCCATGGCTGCCCCCATGGACAGGATGAGAAGCACCACCAACGCTTCAGCCAGCAAGAAGCCAGGCCGCGAGGACAGGGATAAGCCCCATCTTTTCCAGTCCATAGGCTGCCACTCCTCCCAGTGCAATGAAAGGCCCGAACCGCACTTCCCTGTGAAGTCCCTGCCCACCGGCCAACAGGGCCATACCCAGGACCAGGGCCGCCAGGGCCGCTGAAAGCCATATAAAAAGGAGGCAGGAAACCGGGGCCAGCCAGAAGGCGGCGCCGGTGGATAAAAGGATATCCCCTGTCCCCAAAGATTTTCTTGAAACCACATATAAAAGGGCGTAAACCAAAAAGCAGAGACCTGCCGAAAGCAGGCTATCCGCCACACGGTGCCCGGCCCATGCCGAAAGAAGGCCCGTCACCACCAGAAGCAGGCTCCAGCCATCGGAAATGTACCCGGTATCCCAGTCTTCCAATGCCCCAAAGCCAAGAAACAGCAGGAAGGGGACAGGGGAAAGAAAGGCCAGTCCCGCCCAAAGGAAAAGGCCGTACACCACCACTGCCGCGGCCCACAGGGAAAGGCACTTCTTTCCCTGCCACAGGCGGTCCCAATTTCTTCCTCCTGCCCCCTCTGCTGTATCCATGGTGTTCTACTCCTGAGAAAAGAGTCTCTCTAACTAAAGAAAAATTGAGTTTCTTCGCTTTTCATAATCCCTTAAGGATTCTTAGTAGTTGTTCCGTCCTTTTTGCCAAAGGAAGAATAGGTCACATCCTTGAATGTCGCCGTCACTTCCCCACTGGTTTTATTTATGGTATACGTCACCTTATCCGGAGGCTGGGGTTCTGATTTCAACAGGTTTTCTGACACAAGGACCGCCGTCGATTCCGGATAGGTTCCCTTCTTCGTATAGTACACTTCCGCTGCCGTACCTATGGCTGACAAATCCGACTGGATCCTTGCTACCTTGGCTTCATCGGTGAATCCCACGAGGTTGGGCATGGCCACCGCCGCCAGTATTCCAATGATTGCAACAACTATGATGAGTTCTAAAAGCATAAATCCTTTTCTTTTTCTTTTCTTGCCATCTTCTTTCATCATTATATTCTCCCTTACTCTGACAATGGGTTGTATGGTGAATCTATAAAATGAATGCAAAGAAATGTCCGAAAGGACGAAGCGACTCGGCATAACCAGCTCCTCTTCCTGTCCTCCTTCCCCGGGAGGGGCCGAATCCTGTTACAATATCCCATGGTTAAGATATGGTGAGTGTATTACGATTTTTCTTCCTGCCATGGCCCCCGGGAAAAGGCTTTTCCGTCCTGCAGGGAGAACATTTCCTTAATTATCTAATAAAATGAGATTTGAGTCCAATATAGATAAATCATTCAGTCACCGGTTAAGTTGCAGTTTAGTTATCATGCAATCGTCTCATGACATTTTGATCAAGCTATGCCTTTTTGGAAATATTAGAATTCCCCCGGAACGTGCTATAATGAAAGATACCAAACTTATAGAAAAGAGACTCATGATTTTCCCGGAGTCCCAGCGGGGACCCGGTGGATAAGGGGGAATTACTATGGCACTCAAGGAATTCGAATTCGGCTTCGGCCATACCACGCAGAAAGTAAAGCTGCCGGAAGAGCACATCCTGGATGTGCTGGAAGGGAATCCTACGCCCGCCTGTGACGTGAAGGAAGCCACCATCCAGTGCATGCGGCATCCCATTGGCAGTAAGCCCCTGCAGGAAGTGGTTTCCAAAGGAGACAAAGTCTGCATCGTCTGCGCCGACGTCACCCGTACCTGGAACCATTCGGACCAGTTCGTAATCCACGTGGTGAACGAACTGAACCTGGCCGGCATTCCGGACGATGATATCTGCATCCTCTTCGCCCAGGGCACCCACCGGGAACAGACCCACGAAGAAGATATCGCCGTAGTAGGGGAAGAACTGACAAAACGGGTGAAGCTCTACCAGCACCACTGCCTCAATAAGGATGAGCTGGTCCACGTAGGCGACACCTCCCGGGGTACGCCGGTATGGCTGAATAAGCACGCCGTGGAAGCGGACAAGGTCATCATCATCGACGGCATCACCACTCACCTCTTTGCAGGCTACGGCGGCGGCCGGAAACTGATCCTCCCCGGCGTCGCCGGCGACGACACCATCCAGATCAACCACTGCCATGCACTGGGTGAAAAATTCGGAAGCGGCATCAACCCCCTGACCCGGTCCACCCTTCTGGAAAATAACCCCGTATCCGATGACATGCAGGAAGCCTGCGACATGATTAAGCCCTGCTTCCTGGTCCACTCCATCGTGAATTCCGAAGGCAAGATCTGCAACATGGTAGGCGGCGACCCCTACAAGGCCTGGCTGGAAGGGACGAAAATCGTCTACCGTATCCAGAAGGTCCCCTTCAAAGCCAAATGCGACGTGGCCTTTGCCTGCGCCGGCGGCTACCCGAAGGACGTATCCCTGTACCAGGGCTGCAAATGCTATGATCCTTCCGACGTGGTCACCAAAGAAGGAGGCATCATCATCGCCATTATGGAAGCCAGCGATATCAATGAACCGCCGGCCTACCTGGGAAGCTTCAAGTACGACACAGAAGCGGACATGGAAAAGGCCCTGCGCCAGCATTTCACCATCCCCTTCTTCGTGGCCTTCAACCTGTTCTGCATGACCCACCGGTACCACATTATCCTCGTCACGAAGCCGGAAAACTTCGAGGCCATCAAGAAGACAAACCAGACCCCCGTGGCTACGGTGGAAGAAGCCTGGCAGTTGGCCCAGAAGATCCTGGCTGACGAAGGGAAGAAAGACTACACCATCACCGTCATGCCTCACTGCGCCGCTATCGTGCCCTATCAGAAATAAGGAAATTTCAAAAAACGCATCTCCTTCGGGAGGTGCGTTTTTTTATGGGATGCTGGCGGATGGAGCCACCGGAGCGGGGGCTTTTAGCTTCCAGCTGCCAGTGGCTGGCTTTTAGGAAAGCCTGACCGCCTGCGGCGCTTATCATCAATCCATTCTTAGCGCTGCTGGTTAACAGGAAATAGTCAAAGCCAACAGTATGGGGAATTCCTCCTCCATGATTTCCAAATCATTCTCGACTTGTCTTTACGAATTCTTTACATTTTACTTGTTTCTTACATCCATAAGTTGTATTATACAATGGATTATTAAATTACTTAATGCAATTATTAAATAATACACCAATGGAGAATCATGATTTTAAACTATATAAGAAACAAGCACCTTCATCGTTTCATACTTTCAGCCCTTATTTTTTTATGTCTGGAATTTGTTTTTTCCTGGCTATTGACCGGTACCATTTCATTCCGATATGAAAGAAAATCCCTCCTATTATCAGCAGTTGTATCCGCATTGATTGTAAACTTCTACCCCCCCCGAAATTATAAAATAAGTCTTTGGCTTCCACTTGTTATTGCTGTCTCTTCTCTGTCAATCCGTCCTTTATCCGGTGAATCAGTATCTCCTGCTGAATGTTACCAGTATATTGGGTTATTTACTGGCATTTATGGGTTTCTATTTTTAATTTATTTATTTCTTCCACAGAGCTCTATTCGAAAATTCTACCTCGTTTTTACTCTTTTCCTCTTCTTATTACCGGCTGGTCTGCTCTGGTTTTATTATATCCTTTCCGGAAGCTGGCCCCATGCGGATACCGTGATGGCTGTGCTGCAGACAAATCCAGCTGAGGCATGGAGTTATATGAAAGACCATTTTCATTGGATTGGAATTCTCTGCACCTTAGTCATCCTTGGGGCATTTTATTTTTTCTGCCGCCATTTACTGACTGGCGGGTTACCTATTATATACGACAGGCATACCCGTTATTTTGCTGTTGCCAGTATACTCCTGTTCCTGTCCTCTGCAATTCTTGTACTACATGCCGCAAAACACAGTCCCCTGCAGCAGCTAGCCAGTGAAACGCAGGTTTATGTAAAGAAATACAATGGCTTTGCTGAAAATAAGAAAAAGCGGGAGTCTGCGATTAACCAGAATATCCAGCCACGCAATACAGAGGAAAAGGGCATCTACGTTCTTGTCATTGGGGAATCCCAAAATCGCCTTCATATGGGTGCCTACGGTTATGACCGCGATACTACGCCCTGGCTTTCCGACCAATTAAATAATAATCCGGACTTTATCCGTTTCACCCAAGCCTATTCCTGTCATACCCATACAGTGCCTGTTCTGACATATGCCTTGACTGCCAAGAACCAGTACAATACCCTTTCTTTAGAAAATGCAGTTTCTATTCTGGAAGTTGCCAAAGCTGCCGGTTACCATACAGCCTGGATTTCTAACCAGGTACAATACAGTGCCTGGGATACTCCAATTACCGTCATTGCATCAGAAGCAGAGCAGCAAAAATGGTTTAACAAGAATGTAGGAGAAACAACCAAAACCAACTTTTATGATGAAAAAGTCATTAATGGCATTAACAGCATAAAGAAATACGACAAGATGCTCATCATTGTCCACCTCATGGGAAATCATGGAAGCTATGAAGACCGCTACCCCCATAATTTCCAGAAATTTAATGGACGAGGAAAAGTAATAGATGCCTATGATAACAGTATCCTGTACAACGATTACGTGGTATCGAAGATTTATGACGCCGTAAAGGGCCTTCCCAATTTTCAGGGTATGGTATATTTTTCTGACCATACCGACGCCGTAGACCAGGGATTAGCCCATGATGCCAGCAGCTTTGTCTATCCCATGACCTATATTCCCTTGTACATGTTCTTTTCTCCCAATTATATACATCAATATGGTAAAACCTTCCAAACCTTAAAATCTCACAGTGACAGCTGCTTTACAAATGATCTGATCTTCAATACCATGCTTGGTATCATGCATATTCAAACAGATTCCATTGATGAGCCCAATAATGACTTGACGGCAGATACGTACGATGCTACGCCTTCTCGTTTCCGCACCCTCTATGGAAAAAAGGAAATCCAACCAATAAAGGATCCCCAAAACTAACTTTTCATGGATTCAGTATCGCTATGACGCTATAATCTGTGCTCTGCCATCAGGTCCTGTCAGAAATAAGGAAGTCTGAAAAACGCATCTCCTTCGGGAGGTGCGTTTTCTTATGGAATGCTGGCGGATAGAGCCACCGGAGCGGGGTCTTTTAGCTGCCAGCTTTCAGGAAAGCTGGTCCGCCTGCGGCAAAAAGAAAGATTTGAGATTTGAGAGTTGAGAGTTGAGGTCCAGCCTGCGGCGCTTACCATCAATCCATCCTGCGGCTTTGCCGCGGCCCTTCTCCAAGGGCCTGCATGATTGGGATAGATTTGAGAATTGAGTGAAGAGAATTGAGGTCCCGCGGCTTCGCCGCAAAGTCTATAATAATTTGCGGCGCTATATAATTTGTGCGCCGCGCCTCCATTCCTCATTCCTCATTCCTAATTAACAGCCAGAGACATCTTTGCCCACATGAAACGGTAATCCCATTACCCTTTCCCCCTTTACAAACTTTACGGTCCGCCCATTCCCATTTCCTCCCCTTTTCATTGACAGAATCTCCCTTTCTGACTATAGTAAAATGTGAAGAAAAGAAAGGGGGCGGCCGTATGCTTCGCGCTTATAAACATAACGAAAACCATGTACTCTGTGAGGTGCCCTTAGGGCAGCTGGAAAAGGGCTCATGGATCAACTGTGCCGCCCCGGATGCGGAGGAACTGAACCAGCTGAACCAGCTCACAGGGATCCCGGTGGACTCCCTGCAGACCGCACTGGACCGGGAAGAACGGTCCCACGTGGAACTGGAAGATGACTACATTTTTGTCGTTGTCAATACGCCGGTGGTCCTGGAAACCGATGCCTACGACGCCCTGCCGCTGGGCATCTTCATCACCCGACAGTACTTCATCACGGTGTGCCTGGAATCGAATGCGGTGATCCAGAAATTCCTCAGCAATTCCTTCGCCTCCTTCCAGACTTATAAGAAGACAAGGTTCCTGTTCCAGATCCTGTCCCAGGCCTCTTCGTCCTTCCTGTTTTTCCTGCAGCAGATTTACAAACAGACCGACGTCATCGAAAACCAGGTCCGGAAATCTTTGCAGAATAAGGAACTCTTCCGGATGCTGGAACTGCAGAAATCCCTAACCTACTTCAACTTCGCCCTCCACGCCAATGAAAACGTGATGGAACGGCTCATGCGTCTCCTGAACAGTCCCCTCCACTCCCTCCTGAAGATGTACGAGGAAGACGAGGATCTCCTGGAAGACGTGATCATTGAAAATAAGCAGGCATTGGAAATGGCGGAAATCTATACAAACATTCTGATGTCCATGATGGATTCCTTCTCCTCCATTATTTCCAACCGCCTGTCCCAGATTATGAAATTCCTGACTTCCGTCACCATTATCCTGGCCATCCCCACACTGATCTTCAGCCTTTGGGGTATCAATGTGCCGGTGCCCTGGGGAGATGCGCCCCTGGGTTTTGTGGAAGTCATCCTCATCGGTATCCTGGTGACCATGGTGGCCACCTTCATCCTGTGGAAAAAGGATATGCTGTAAAGGAAAAAAGACCCCGATTTCGGGGTCTTTTTTCGTGCTTACGATTAAAAAGAAAGAATTGAGATTTGAGGTGAAGCTTGAAACATAAGCTCCCGACAACAAGCCTGCTTTAAGGGTAACTTTATAAAGCCCCTGGAAAATCTAATTTTTTTCGGGGTTATTCCCTCCTAAAGCTGTTGTATAATAACTTTAGGTTCTTTATGAACCGGACGTGGTTAACGGATTGCTGCTGTCAATCAACAACAGTTATCCCCTGCGAAGCAAGGTATTCAGCGAGTTGAGTCCTCGTCATTACCCTTTTAGCCTTTTTAGGCTTCTTCGCAGTCATGTAGCCGTCAGTTTTGTAAGGCTCGTCCTTACTTAAGATGTGCCAGATGGCAGTCAGGAACATCTTACAGATTGCGATGATGGCTTTCATGTAACCACGTCTGCTTTTTATACGGTTAAAGCGACTTGTAATTTCCGGGTGGTCTTTTGAACGTACAACTGATCTGGCAATATTAACCAGCAGCGGTTTCAAATATTTCCCTGCCCGGGATATTTTTCTGCCTTTTACCTTGTGGGCACTTGAATCGTGGCTCGGACATACACCTGCCCATGAACAAAGATGTCTGGCCGAAGGAAATACACTCATGTCCGGACCAATTTCTGCCAGCACCCGCATAGCGGTAAATGGGTCCCTGTCAAATCCTGGGACCGTCCTGATCAGCTCCAGCTGATGAGCATAGGGTTTCATTCTCTCTGCAACGTCCTGCTTGAGCACTGCTTCATCTTTCACAGTTCTGTCTAACCTGCTGAAGGCCACTTTGAGTTTGGACAAAGAAGATATATCTACAGATGATGCCTTTGCTACTGCCTCTTGGATAACAGGGATTGGCGTCTTGCATCGTTTTCCAATGAATGGGGCCACATTAAATTTCTCACCAGGATGATTAAGCATATAGTCAATGATTGATCTTGATGTCTTCCCAAATACATCTGAAAAAACAACATCAAGCTTGATGCCTTCCCCGGTTAAGCAATTCAGTATGCGGTTTTTCTCTCCAGTCATTGCATTATGAATTTTCTGGCAGTACCGGATTGTTGACCTCATGATTCTGAATTCTTTTGATGGAATAAAACTTGCAACCACACGTCCACTGGCATAGGATTTTGCAATCCATTTTGCATCAGCGGGATCACTCTTTTTACCTTTTAATGGTTTGGTGTACTTGGGATGAGACACAAGGGGATGTAATCCGGCTTCTTCCGCTGCATCATATATTGGATGCCAGTATTGTCCGGTAGACTCCATACATACATCATGACAGTTTTTGGAAATGATCCAATCAGTCATTTTCTTCAGGTCTTTGGGATACGTAGTAAACTGGGCGGTATAATATTTAACCGGACTGTCACTATTGTCATAGATAAAGACGGCTGCAAATACTGATTTCTTATGGACATCGAGCCCACAGCATATGGGATGAATATATTCATTTCTGTCACCAATTTCCATGCGTTCATGCATTGCATCTTTCCTCCTTTCTACAATAAGGATAAATAAAGAAGTAAAGGTGAATGTAGCGGACATTGACTGATCATTCTGAATCAATCGAGACGATTGTACAAAGATATAAGCTTACGGGCTCTATTGCCGGGCCAAAACCCGGCGGCACCAATTTTCAATTCCAAAGAATGATCTCCATATTTAATTGAACGGGGTAGTCGCTGCCACAGCTCCACCACTCAGCTCCACGGGTTTATGTAGTATATCCGCCCATCCACCATAAGTATGTACCCAAATAGGGGATAAAACCAATAGAAAGTGATGTTAGACAACTCCCGTTTCTTTGATATTCAGTGGCGCACCGCGCCCAATCTCTAATTGAGTGAAACATTGAGGGCCCGCGGCAGAGCCGCGAAAGGCTGCATGCTATTCGTTTTCTTACCTATTGAAAATACCGGTAAGCAAGTGCCCCCTTGGAGAAGGGGGCTGCCCAAAGGGCAGGGGATGGATCTGCCTCGCAGAGGCAGGATCTGCGAAGCAGGAGACTTCCGAAAAAGCAGATATGAGAATTCAGTGAAGCAAACTGAGCACCACACTCCTCACTCCTAACTCCTCACTTTCACACATATGAAAAAAGCCCCAATCCTACGATTGGAGCTTTCGTCTTAATCAGCAGCTTGTTCCTCCCAGCCATTCCGGCCAAAATCACAAGAATGATCATAAAATAAAAAGCCCAACCTTACGGTTGAGCTTTTCTCTTAATCAGCAGCTTGTTCCTCCCAGCCATTCCGGCCAATAGCATCGGAATGAGGATAAAGTAAAAAGCCCAACCTTTCGGTTGAGCTTTCATTAATCAGCAGCTTCCTATCCTCCCAGGCCGCTTCCAGCCAAGTACTTTCGGCGTTTGTGAGCTTAACTACCGTGTTCGGCATGGGTACGGGTGTATCCTCACAGCTGTCGCCACTGAATCTCTGAGGGCCTGTTCCCTCAAAACTGCACAGAAGAAACTCCGAAGGCTTTCGCCACGGTCGCGTTTCGTGAAATCTAAGTCAAGACCTCGACCTATTAGTACTGCGTCGCTCCATGCCTTGCGGCACTTCCACTCACAGCCTATCAACCTCATCGTCTTTAAGGGGTCTTACTCATTGCTGATGAGAAGTCTCATCTCGGGACGGGCTTCACGCTTAGATGCTTTCAGCGTTTATCCTTTCCGGATGCGGCTTTCCAGCCGTGCCACTGGCGTGACAACTGGTACACCGTTGATCCGTCCACTCCGGTCCTCTCGTACTAGGAGCAGCCTCCCTCAAACTTCTTGCGCCCGCGATGGATATGAACCAAACTGTCTCACGACGTTTTGAACCCAGCTCGCGTACCACTTTAATGGGCGAACAGCCCAACCCTTGGAACCTACTCCAGCTCCAGGATGTGATGAGCCGACATCGAGGTGCCAAACCTCCCCGTCGATATGAACTCTTGGGAGAGATTAGCCTGTTATCCCCAGGGTAGCTTTTATCCGTTGAGCGATGGCCTTTCCACTCAGAACCACCGGATCACTAAGCCCGACTTTCGTCTCTGCTCGACTTGTGGGTCTCGCAGTCAAGCTCCCTTCTGCCTTTGCACTCTTCGGCCGGTTTCTGTCCGGCCTGAGGGAACCTTTGGGCGCCTCCGTTACACTTTAGGAGGCGACCGCCCCAGTCAAACCGCCTGCCTGAGATGGTCCGCGAGGTCGTTACTCTCCGCGTTAGAATCTCAGCAACACAAGGGTGGTATCCCAACAACGGCTCGACAACATCCGAAGACATTGTTTCAAAGCCTCCCACCTATCCTGTGCATGTATCACCGGGATTCAATCTCAAGCTGCAGTGAAGCTCCATGGGGTCTTTCTGTCCAGTCGCGGGTAACCTGCATCTTCACAGGTATTTCAATTTCACCGGGCCCCTCGTTGAGACAGTGCCCAAATCATTACGCCTTTCATGCGGGTCGGAACTTACCCGACAAGGAATTTCGCTACCTTAGGACCGTTATAGTTACGGCCGCCGTTCACTGGGGCTTCAGTTCGAAGCTTCGCTTGCGCTGACCTCTCTCCTTAACCTTCCAGCACCGGGCAGGCGTCAGCACCTATACTTCAGCTTTCGCTTTCGCAGGCACCTGTGTTTTTGGTAAACAGTTGCTTGGGCCTCTTTTCTGCCACCCTTTTCTGTTCCGGGGGTTTCTCCCTTTCGCCTACTCAGGGTCATCCTTCTCCCGAAGTTACGGATGCAATTTGCCGAGTTCCTTAACGAGGGTTTTCCCGCGCACCTTAGGATTCTCTCCCCGCCTACCTGTGTCGGTTTACGGTACGGGCGGATAATCGCTCGCCAGGAGTTTTTCTTGGCAGTGTGGGATCCATGAGTTCGTCAAAGTCGCCTTTAACTCCCCATCATGTCTCTGCTTCTGTAAAGGGGGATTTGCCTCCCTCCACGCATACGCACTTGGACGCGCTCTTCCAGCCGCGCGATCATGTGCCCTCCTGCGTCGCTCCTTCACTCAAACGCTCTTATCCGGTACAGGAATTTCAACCTGTTGTCCATCGCCTACGCGTCTCCGCCTCGGCTTAGGTCCCGACTTACCCTGAGTCGACGATCGTTGCTCAGGAACCCTCGGGCTTTCGGTGGAAAGGATTCTCACCTTTCTTTTCGATACTCATACCGGCATTCTCACTTCTTACATGTCCACATCTCCTTACGGTAATGCTTCTTCCCTGTAAGAACGCTCCCCTACCCATTGACTTTCGTCAATGCCATAGCTTCGGTTCCGTGCTTGAGCCCCGGACATTTTCGGCGCAGCGTCTCTCGACCAGTGAGCTATTACGCACTCTTTGAATGGTGGCTGCTTCTGAGCCAACATCCTGGTTGTTTATGAAACGCCACATCCTTCGCCACTTAGCACGGCATTTGGGACCTTAGCTGATGGTCTGGGCTGTTTCCCTTTTGACGACGGCCCTTATAAGTCGTAGTCTGACTCCCGAGTATAATTGCAGCCATTCGCAGTTTGACTGGGTTTGGTAACCGGGTAGGTCCCTCTCCTGATCAGTGCTCTACCGCCTGCAATCTCTACCTCGAGGCTAGCCCTAAAGCTATTTCGGGGAGAACCAGCTATCTCCACGTTCGATTGGAATTTCACCCCTACCCACACCTCATCCTAACCCTTTTCAACGGATATAGGTTCGGCCCTCCGCACATTTTTACCTGTGTTTCAGCCTGGACATGGGTAGATCACTGTGGTTTCGGGTCTATGCAGTCCAACTTTTTGCCCTCTTAAGACTCGCTTTCGCTTCGGCTCCGCATTTCCTGCTTAACCTTGCTGGACCTCATAACTCGCCGGTTCATTCTTCAATAGGCACGCCGTCGACCTTATTATTAAGCGGTCTCCGACTGCTTGTAAACATACGGTTTCAGGTTCTCTTTCATTCCCCTCCCGGGGTGCTTTTCACCTTTCCCTCATGGTACTATGCGCTATCGGTCGATATCTGTGTTTTGCCTTGGAGGGTGGTCCCCCCGGCTTCCCACGGGGTTTCTCGTGTCCCGCGGTACTCTGGTGCCGTCTGTCCTTATCCGCCTTTCGCCTACAGGGCTTTCACCTCCTGCGGCTCTCCTTCCCAGGAGATTCGGCTAGGCTTCCTTATCGTATGACGGTCCTCAACCCCTGCGGAGTTTCCTCCTCAGGTTTGGGCTTATGCCCCGTTCGCTCGCCGCTACTTGGGGTATCTCGTTTGATTACTTCTCCTCGGGCTACTTAGATGTTTCAGTTCGCCCGGTTCCCTCCCATACTCAAAGGCATGGGTGACAGGGGATAAACCCTGCCGGATTGCTCCATTCGGATATCTGCGGGTCAATGGTCATTTGCACCTCTCCGCAGCTTTTCGCAGCTTGTCGCGTCCTTCATCGGCAGATATCGCCAAGGCATCCGCCGTATGCTCTTACTATCTTGACTTACTGTAGTAAGTTCACACCTTGACCTTCTTGGCTTTCTCTATTTGAGATTTTCCTTCGGTACGTCGGAAAAACATTTCTTGTGAAATATCTTTCTTTCGTTTCGTTTCTTCTATGCAGTTTTCAAAGAACAGGTTGTTCCATGCTGTATGGAACTTTGTTGAGAGAAATGGTTCTCTCAAAACTGAACAGTACTTCGAACAGCCGATGTCCGACCTACACTGTCTTACTGTTTCCAGCAAGCGTGTCTCCTTAGAAAGGAGGTGATCCAGCCGCACCTTCCGATACGGCTACCTTGTTACGACTTCACTCCAATCATCAGCTCCACCTTCGACGGCTGGCTCCTTACGGTTACCTCACCGGCTTCGGGTGTTTCTGACTCTCATAGTGTGACGGGCGGTGTGTACAAGGCCCGGGAACGTATTCACCGCGGTATGCTGACCCGCGATTACTAGCGATTCCTACTTCATGCAGGCGGGTTGCAGCCTGCAATCTGAACTGGGGGTGTGTTTTTGAGGTTCGCTCCACCTCGCGGTTTCGCTTCTCTTTGTTGACACCCATTGTAGTACGTGTGTAGCCCAGGTCATAAGGGGCATGATGACTTGACGTCATCCCCACCTTCCTCCGCGTTGTCCGCGGCGGTCTCTCATGAGTCCCCACCATTGCGTGCTGGTAACATAAGATAGGGGTTGCGCTCGTTGTGGGACTTAACCCAACATCTCACGACACGAGCTGACGACAGCCGTGCACCACCTGTTTTCTCGTCTTCCGAAGAAGAACTCCGCATTTCTGCAGATAGCGATCAATGTCAAGACCTGGTAAGGTTCTTCGCGTTGCGTCGAATTAAACCACATACTCCACCGCTTGTGCGGGCCCCCGTCAATTCCTTTGAGTTTTAATCTTGCGATCGTACTTCCCAGGCGGAATACTTATTGTGTTAGCTCCGGCACAGAAGGGGTCGATACCTCCTACACCTAGTATTCATCGTTTACGGCGTGGACTACCAGGGTATCTAATCCTGTTTGCTCCCCACGCTTTCGCGCCTCAGCGTCAGTTGTCGTCCAGAAAGTCGCCTTCGCCACCGGTGTTCTTCCTAATCTCTACGCATTTCACCGCTACACTAGGAATTCCACTTTCCTCTCCGATACTCCAGCTCCCCAGTTTCCATCCCATCACGGGGTTAAGCCCCGCACTTTTAAGATGGACTTAGGAAGCCGCCTGCGCGCGCTTTACGCCCAATAATTCCGGACAACGCTTGCCACCTACGTATTACCGCGGCTGCTGGCACGTAGTTAGCCGTGGCTTGCTATTCGGGTACCGTCACTTCCATGGGGTATTGTCCCACGAACCGTTCGTCCCCGATCACAGAGCTTTACAACCCGAAGGCCGTCATCACTCACGCGGCGTTGCTCCGTCAGGCTTTCGCCCATTGCGGAAGATTCCCCACTGCTGCCTCCCGTAGGAGTCTGGACCGTGTCTCAGTTCCAGTGTGGCCGTTCATCCTCTCAGACCGGCTACTGATCGTAGGTTTGGTGGGCCGTTACCTCACCAACTGCCTAATCAGACGCAAACCCCTCTTCAGGCGATAGCTTACAGGTAGAGGCCACCCTTTCCTCAGAAAACCATGCGGCTCCCTGAGCGTATTCGGTATTAGCAGTCGTTTCCGTCTGTTGTCCCCATCCTGAAGGCAGGTTGTTTACGTGTTACTCACCCGTTTGCCACTCGATTTGAAAAGAAGCAAGCTTCTCTTCTCCTCTCGTTCGACTTGCATGTGTTAAGCACGCCGCCAGCGTTCGTCCTGAGCCAGGATCAAACTCTCCATGATAGATTGTTCGTTTGGCTCTTGTTTATTGCCTTACTTACTCATTAAAATTGCTCGGCATTTCTGCCTCGCACATCGGCTTATTCGTTCGCTGTACTGTTCAGTTTTCAAAGAATCATCGCTCTTCAAGCGACTTGATTATCTTACCACGAACCGGTTTCTTTTGTCAAGCACTTTTTTGAAGTTCTTTTCGGAAGGAACCGCTCGGGGCCGCCGCTCTCGCGGCGACAGGTATGATGATATCATGGATCCCGTTTTGTGTCAACAGGAAATTTTTACTTTTTTTCTCAAAAGTGAGGAGTTAGGAGTGAGAAGTGAGGAGTGGTGGTGCGGCGCATCAGTTCATATGGCGCCGCGAGTTTTATACTTTATTTGTGCCCAATCGTATGGATAGGACTAAAGTCGGCTGGAGCAATCCTTCTGTTTCAAATCTTTCAAGCTTGTGACGCTTCCCTTAACTCGTCATCTCGAGCGGTGGCAGCATGCTTAAAGACTCTATCCGTGAAAATCGTTACAGCTTCGATGAGTCGAGAGATCTCCCGGATAGCTGACTATGACAGGCTTTTCCAGGTTAGTGTTGAAGAAAGAGTGTTGAGGTCCTTCCGCTTTGCGGCGAATCCTCTCTTCACTCTTCACTCTTCCCTCTTTTCCCTCTGAAGGCTCTGTATTCCCGAATGGCGCAGCCGACAGGGTAATCAAAAAGGCGGCGCTTTCCAATTCGTGCGCCGCCACATCCACTCCTAACTCCTCACTCCTAACTCCTCACTAAAATAGCCTGCAGGTATCTATCGTCTATCTTCTATGGCCTTCAGCCAAATTGCTAATATGCTGATGTTCTCTACCCCAATCTCAGTCTCGGTCCCGATCTTATTTTCTCACTACGCTGATGCGCTGGCCCAGGTGGTCTCCTTTTTCGATTTCATCCACCATGGCAATGGCGTAATCGGCGTAGGAGATGATGGATTCCCCCTTACCGTTGGGCGCATATTCTTCTCCGTGGATTTCATAGGATCCGGTCCGTTCGCCGCCTTCCTGAAAATCGGCGGCGGGGCTGATGTAGGTCCATTTCACGTTCTTTCTCTTCCGGAGTTCCGCAAGGGACCGGCCCATGGCTTCCGCCAGGGGTTTGAAGGCTTCTGGGAATTCCGGGATCTGGGAAAGGGTCATGGTGTGCTCCGGGTTCACATACAGGGAGCCGGCACCGCCTACAACGAGAAGCCGGGTGTCACTGCCAGAGAGAATGTCCGTCAGGTGAAGGAGTGTGGTGGTATGGAGAGGGAGGGTCTCCGGTGTCCAGGCACCAAAGCCGTCTACCAGGGCGTCAAACCCTTTGAGGTCCTCCTTTGTGAGATCCATAATATCTTTCTTTATATAATGGGAAGCGCCGGTGTCGTTCTGTTCATGACGGCCGAAGGCCACCACTTCATGGCCTCTCTTCAGGGCTTCTGCAATAATCTTTTTGGATGCTTTACCATTGGCTGCTGCTACTGCAATTTTCATAGGGATTCCTTCTTTCCGGGCCTTTGCCCAAGTCTATACATGTTGATGTAATCTATTATGTTTCATCGATGATCGTATTGTAACATTGCCTCTTACATGTTGTCAAGTATTTTGTTACATCAATTGGCAAAAATATTTCTGTACTATATCTGCCCCCTCCGGGCATAAAAAATCTGTCCCAGTCCCTCTTGAAGACAAAAACATGTTCGTGTATAATGAGTAAAGAACTTATGTTCTTATTATGCAACGATGCAGCATAATAGAGGAAGAACTCCTCATGACCGGGTAAAGGAAACGGAACTGTTACATGCAGGGAGCGTACACATGAAATCTCTATCAATGATTGCGATTATCCCCCAATGGGAAGGTCCGGCACCGGGATGCCAGGTGCTCTATGAAGATGGACGCCGGTGCCACCGATACTGCAGTGTGGAAAAATATATGAATACCCTGGCCGCCCTGCTGGGGAATGATAATAAAGCCTGCCGGAAGCTGTTCTGCGGGAAACGGGGCACCGGCATCCGGCTCAATGACGGCAGTGTGTTTGTGCAGATCAAGCTGTCCCAACGGGCACCGACCCTGGGATACGTACGGCTGGATGCCCTCGACCGGTGGAAAGGCGGGGACCACGGGAAATGCGTCCTCCACCTGACCAATGGGGAGACTCTTCCCACGTTCTGGAACCTGGAAACCGTGGACCGCCATATCCGGATGGTCAGGGACCGGCTGGAGTCCATGGATGCCGGAGAGATGGAAGGGATTTGAGAAATCAGCCTGCTGATGGCCAGAGTCACCAGCATGGAGCTGCTAGCTTCTAGCTCTTAGCAATTAGGAAAGCTGGTCCGCCTGCGGCGCTTCCCATTCATTGATGCCGTCAGCTATCCATGCCGCAGGCCGTCGAGCTTTCCTGGCTGCTAGCCGCTAGAAGCTAAAAGCCCCGGTGCCAGTGACTCTGTCCATTAGCATGCTAAAAAGCCGTGAAAAGCAATTTCGCTTTTCATGGCTTTTCGTATGGGATTAATTATCCCGGAGCGCCCGTTTCAGGATCTTTCCTGTCGCGTTTTTCGGCAGGGCATCCATGGGGATGAAACGGCGGGGGATCTTGTAGCTGGCAATGTTCTTTGCCATGTACTTCCTGATTTTGTTCTCGTCGAATTCATAGCCGTTCTTCATGACGATGTACGCCCACACCGCCTGGCCCCGGAGGGGGTCCGGATGGCCGACGACGGCGCATTCTGCGATACCTTCCACTTCGTAAATGCAGTCTTCCACTTCGCCGGGGTAAATGTTTTCCCCGTTCACGATGATGAGGTCTTTAATGCGGTCTACGATGTAGATATACTTGTCATCATCCATGTAGGCCAGGTCCCCGGTACGGAGCCAGCCATCCTCGGAGAGCACTTTCTTCGTTTCTTCCGGCTTATTCCAGTAGCCTTTCATGACGTTGGAGCCACGGACCACCAGTTCACCTACGGTGCCTGCCACATAGGGGCCGCCGCTTTCAGTCTTGATATACGCTTCCACGCCGGGAAGCACGGGGCCGCTGGTGAGGTACTTCGGCTTGGCACTGGGAAGAACGCAGACCACCGGAGATGCCTCGGTGAGGCCGTACCCTTCCTGCACGGGATGGTGGAAACGGAAGTAGAAGGCCTGGGATACGGGCTGGGGAATGGAAGCGCCGCCGGAAATAAAGGTATGCACTGTCTTCATGACCGACGGTTCTCCCCGGCGGGCCAGGAGGTTGTACATAGGGGGTACCATGATGGCGATGGTCACAGAATGTTCCACGATGGTATTGATGATTTCCGTGGGGCTCTTGGACCGGAGAATGACGATGGTGGAATGGGCATAGAGGCCTGCATTCACCACGGTGGTGAGCCCATAGCAGTGGAACATAGGCAGCACGCAGAGCACCTTATCTTCCGGTTTGAAAACGATGCGGGAAATAAACTGTTCCACATTGCCCACCAGGTTCCGATGGGTCAGCATGGCTCCCTTCGGACTGCCGGTGGTGCCGGAGGTGTAGACCAGGGCGCACACATCGTCTTCCGTAAGGTCTTCCGGAAAGGCCGGCGCTTCCTCCGCCTTTCCTTCCTGGGCTTTGTAGTCCAGGTCATGGATGTCGACGGAAGGGCAGGACACGTCCAGGGCTGTATCGGTGATGAGGAGGGAGGCTCCAGCATCCTTCAGGATGTAGTCCACTTCCCGGTCCACCAGGGAATTATTGACAGGGATAATAATGGCGCCGAGGCTCACGGTGGACAGATAGGCATAGACAAATTCCGCCCGGTTGGCAGAGTACAGGGCCACCCGGTCCCCTTTGCGGATCCCCATCTGATACAGTTCGTTCCTGTAGAGACGGACCGCTTCCGCCAGTTCTCCATAGGTCACCTGTGCTTCTCCTTCAAAGGCCAAATGGGAAGGGTCCGCACCTTTTATCATTTCATGTAAAAACATTTTGCACCTCACTCATATATAACGGTACCATTTTAGCAAAAATAAACGATTATAGCAAATTGATGACGTAATGGTCGGAAAAAAGAGAGTACTCTGTGGATTCTGCGGATTGGCATGCCTGCAGGTAGAGCCACGAGCCTTGAGCATTTAGCCTTGAGCCTTGAGCTGTTTCGCCGCTTTGCGGCAGTTGTCCCGCGGTTGAATTTACGTGCAAACGGGTGGAGCTGCTAGCTGTTAGCGGCTAGCTTTTAGGAAAGCTGGTCCGCCTGCGGCGCTTTCCATCCTATGACATGCGTAGGCTGTAGATCTTTCCTAGCTGCTAGAAGCTAACGGCTAGCAGCCCCGGCACCAATGACTCTATCCAACAGCGCACCAAACCGCCGCGAAGCGGCTATACAGCTCAAGGCTCAAGGCTGAAGGCTCAAAGCTATGACTCTATCCGTCAGCCTGCCTTTCGACATATAGTATTCATTCTATTTATCTATCCCAGTTAGTCTATATTGTAAACTTTATATAATTGTAATCTTGACAAACGGCAGTTAACAGCTTTAGACTGGAAACAACGGCCGAAGTACGATAGCTTCGGATTATTTTATACTTCTTTAGTTGACAATAAGAATAAGAGAAGTTTACAAAGGAGTGGGAAAATTGCTGTACAGTGTAAAAATGCGTTCCAGTCTTGGTGGTTATCATGGAGAAGGAGGCCGCCATATTTCCGGTGCCGAACGGATTGTGCCGGAGGACCAGGTGGAAGCAGACGTGATTGCCATGCTTCGGAGAGCCCGGACCCATGAACGGGGCGCAGCGGACTTTATCCAGGTGAAGGTGGAAGAGGTGAAACCCCAGACCATTGAATACTGCCCTATGATTCCCATTTACCAGATGAATACATCCACGAAGGAAGAGGGACGGCAGGTAGCGCGGAAAGAGCTCCTTCGCATCGGCGTATCCCCGGCTGCCGTGAAGAGCGCCTTCTTCGAACTGGAATCCCTCACCGACAGCATGCGGGGGGCCATCGTCATGGACGCGGAGACCGGGGAGCGCCTCGATAACCGTGAGGAGCGGGGTGTCCGCTGCAGCAATATGGACTGCGAAGACACGAAGGCCTATGACGAAATCATGGGGAACCGGGGCCTCGGCGGCGACCATCCCCGGGAAGCCCTGGTACTGGCATCCAAGGTGGCCTATGCCCCCGGTACGGTGGCGGAACTCTGCTGGTCCGATGATCCGGACTATGTCACCGGCTATGTGGGCTCCCGGAAATTCGGCTACGGCCGGATTACGGTGATGAAGGACATGGGAGATCCCGTGGGAGGACGGGTTTTCTTTGTGAAACATGGCACGGATGTCAAGAAATATGATGATTACATGCAGAACCAGACGGTCCTGGTGAGGCTGCCCCATGAAGATTAAAGACATTCCCCAGAAGCTGGCGGATATCCGGAAGGCTGACCGGTTCCGGGCAGTCCATGACCTCCGCATGATCACCGCCTCCCGGGGCATCGACCGGTCAGGAAAAGAATATATCGTCTTTAATTCCAACGATTATCTGGGCATGACCCATGAAAAAGAAGTGGAAGAAGCCGCCAGGAATGCAGTCATCTATGGCACCGGTTCCGGAGGCGCCCGGCTTACCAGCGGCGCGGTCTTCGAGCTTTCGGACCTGGAAAAGGAAATCGCCCGCTTCAAGCACAAGGAGGATGCGGTAATTTTCAATACGGGATACATGACCAACCTCGGCGTTCTTTATGCATTGGCGGGGCCGGGGGACGTGATCTTTTCCGATGAGCTGAACCACGCCAGCATCGTAGACGGCTGCCGGATTTCCCGGGCCGCCGTCAAAGTGTATCCCCATTCCCACATGGAGGCTCTGGAAAAGCTGCTGGAAGAAACTCCCTGCGAAGGGCAGCGTTTCATCGTCACCGACGGCGTCTTCAGCATGGACGGGGACGTGGCCAACCTGCCGGAACTGGTAAGGCTGAAAGGGAAATACGATGCCTGCCTCATTGTGGACGACGCCCATGCCACCGGGGTTATCGGAGACACCGGCCGGGGCACCGCTGAATACTACCACATGGAAGGCATCGACGTGCAGGTGGGAACCCTGTCCAAGTCCCTGGGGGCCGAAGGGGGCTTTGCAGCCGCCGACAGGACGATTACGGACTACCTCCGGAACTGCTCCCGGCCCTTCATCTTCTCCACCTCCATTTCCGCCGTCACCGGCGCCACGGCCCTGGCAGCGCTCAGGCTGCTGGAAAGAAATCCGGAAAAATACATGGGCTCCCTCCGCCGGAATACGGAATACATGAAAGAGGGTCTCCGGAAAGCGGGGATTTCCTTCCTCCCCGGGGACACATCCATTATCCCCATCGTCATGGGAAGGGAAGAGGCGGCCATGGAGTACGCCGCCCGCTGTAAGGAACGGGGCATCCTCCTCTCCGCCATCCGACCGCCGTCGGTGCCAAAGGGCACCAGCCGCATCCGCCTCACCGTCACCGCCGCCCATATCCGGGAAGAACTGGATCAGGCGCTGGAAGTCATGGTGTCGGAGATGAAGAGCACCTAACAACCGGGCTGAATCCCCGAAAAAGTGAGGAGTGGGGAGTGAGGAGTGAGGAGTGAGGAGTGAAGGTGCGCCGCGACAGAATAATAAGCGGCGCAGAGTATATATGCTTATCCCGCAGCTTCGCCGCTTACTTGCACCCCGCGCAGACGATGATCCTGCATATGACTACTGAGGCTGGGCCATACTGACGTATTCTCTACACAGTGAGCGTTTTCCTTTTAGCGACTGGCCGGAGAGTACCACGCAGTGGCACGAGGATTACTATTCCCTATCGCATACTGATGACAATACACGCAAGATACGTTCCTCTTAGAGAGGGGGGGCGGCCAAAGACCGGGGATAGATTCGCCTCGCAGATGCGAGTCCTGCAAATCAGGTGATCTCCCAAAGTCTCCTCAATCCATCTTGCGACTCTGCCACAAAATACAAACTATGCGCCGCTTTATCATTTTGTCGCGGCGCACCACCACTCCTCATTCCTCACTCCTAACTCCTAACTATTCCCCCTTTTTCATTCTGTCATTTCATCACTCTCTTGTTTTTCCCCAAAAGGAGTTTTCCATGGAAAAAACGACCGCCATTTCGCCGGAGAAGACTTTGGTCCGGGACTGTGTGGAGACCGCCCTTCTGGCCGTGCTCATCGCCGTTTCCGGCACATTCCGCATTCCCGGCATCGTGCCGGGCACGGAATTCCAGCTGTCCGCCCCCATTGCCGTAGCCATCTGCGGGGTCTTCGGATTCAAGAAATATATCATCGCCGGTGTGCTGGCTTCCCTCATGGGCCTGTCCCTGGGCACCTGCACCATCCTGAACGTGGCCATTCAGATGTCCTTCCGCCTGGGGGTCGGCGCCTTCTGGCTCCTTTCGGGATCCAACAGGCTTTTCTATATTTTCTCCGGCCCAGTGGGTACCGCCCTGGCCCGGGTGGTGATGTACTTCCTCCTGGGCAAGGGGCTCACCCTCATGCTCATCGCTGCCGCCCCGGGCATGGCTTTCACCGCCGCCACGGCCTGGGCTTTCGGAAAAATCTTCACCCGCTGCCGGGAAGCTGTAAGGTAGGGGCATCGGCCCCAAAGGGTGCATCCACAGGATGCGCCTTTTTTCGTGGGAAGAAAGCATGCCAGTGACTCTATCCGCAAGCATCCCCTTGACTTAAAGTGAACTTTACCTATTATAGTGGATACAGAACGATTCACCGGTACGGTTATATAAAGGAGGATTTCCCATGTCTTACACCATTTCCGAAGCGGCCCGCCGGATGGGCGTGGCCCCTTCCACCCTGCGATACTATGACAAAGAAGGACTGCTGCCGAACCTGAAGCGAAAAAACGGGCAGCGGGTTTTCGATGAGAACGACCTGCGCATGCTGACTCTCCTGTCATGTCTCAAGAATACGGGGATGCCCCTGAAGCAGATCCGTAAATACGTGGACATGGTGCAAAAGGGGGATAAGACCATCCCGGAGCGGTACGAACTGATTAAGGAGCAGCGCCAGTTCATCCTGGACCAGATGGAACAGCTGAAGTACTACCTGTCGGAGCTGGATTTCAAGGACTGGTTCTACCGTACGGCCATAAAAAATGGAACCACCGAAGGCATATCTCTGGAGGACTACGAAAGGGAAACGGGAAATCGGACACCGGAGATGGATGTATTAGAGAAGGATTAAACCTGATGTCAGCAAGGGTCCCAAATAGTTGGACGGGACTAAAGGTGGCCGGTCGGACCAGCGAAGCGATGCCCCACCGGCCACCCCCAGCGCCATCCATCGACATACCCATACCGGTACAATTTATCATAAAGGAGAATACCTATGAATAGACCAAAAATTATCTGCCACATGGAAACGAGCCTGGATGGGAAGATCATGGGGAAATACCTGTGGCTTCCGGGAAAAGAGGGGGCAGAAGACTCCTTCTACACAGCCCTTGGGCACTATAAATACCAGGCCCAGCTCCTGGGACGTACCACCATTGACGACAACTACACGCTTTACCGGAAACCGGAGGTCAATGAAAAAGCCCCTCCGGTGCCGGAGGGGGATTTCCTTGCGGAAGGAGCGAAGCTGGGACAGTACCTCATCGCCATGGACAGCCATGGCCGGCTGGCCTGGGAAGATAACGTGTCCGACGGGGAAGGGAAAAAGGCCCATGTAGTGGAAATCCTTACGGAATCCACATCAAACAGCTATAAAGATTTCCTCCGCCGGAAAGGCATCAGCTACCTCCTCTGCGGAAAGGACCGGGTAGACCTGGCCCTGGCCTGTGAGAAAATCAGAGATCTCCTTCATGTGGATACCCTGATCCTGGGCGGCGGCGCCGTGCTGAACTGGAGTTTCCTCCAGGCCGGTCTCGTGGATGAAGTGAGCCAGGTCATTGCCCCTGCCGCCGACGGCAGCAAAGAAACCCAGACCCTCTTCATGGCAAAGAAGGGCCTCTCCGACGACCAGCCCATGCTCTTCACACCGCTGTCCGTGGAAATCATGGCGGACGATGCCGTATGGATCCGGTGGAAGGTGGATGGAAAATCGGATATCCACTTCGAAGAAGATCCGGAATTCAGGGCGGTCCAGGAAATGGTGAAGGAACATAGGGGAGAATAGTGGCTAGTGGCTAGATTTAGGGAAGCGCTGATTAATTCGCAGAGTCAGATTTCATAAGGATTTTTATGCACTGCTTCGTCATAACTCTCCTTAAATAGCTCGCTATTCGCGTCGAGTTATTCCTCGCATTGCATAAAAATCCAAGAATGAAATCTGACAACGATTTAATCAGTGCTTCCCTAGTGGCCAGACCAATAGCCGCTTCGCGGCGGATTTGCTCGCTGACAGTCGGAGTCACTTGGGGTGGAGCTTCCAGCCGTTAGCTTTTAGCAGCCAGGAAAGCTCCACAGCCTACGGCATGAAAGCCTGCTGGGGCCATCAATTAGAAGTGCCGCAGGCTGGCCAGCTATCCTATAGCGATTTACGAAATTGTTACCTCTATCCACTTCTCGTCATCTCGAGCGGTGGTAAGCGCAGTAATGATGTAAAACATAAAAATCGAATGTGAGAGAGAGCCGAGAGATCTCTCAAAAAAATGCCTCTGACGGTCTTGCAACACCGACGACGGTTGAAAAACTCTGTTGTCTGTGGAAATCATGGCGGACGATGCCGTATGGATCCGGTGGAAGGTGGATGGAAAATCGGATATCCACTTTGATGGAAATCCGGAATTCAGGGCGGTTCAGGAAATGGTGAGGGAACATAGGGGAATGTGAGATCGAGACCGAGACCGAGATCGAGGGAAAAGCCCGGAACCGTGAATGGTGGTGCAGTGCAGGAAAATAAATCAGGAATTGCAATCATTCGTCTTACCGTGTCAGGATATCCGCCTGCGGTGTTTCCTACAGAATCCCTCACCCCGGTGGGGAGCTCCCTTTAAAAAGGGAGCCTGCTGCGGAGTCAACTCACATTTTGTGGATAGAGTCATCAAGTTCCCATCAGCGGCTTCGCCGCGGAACCTCAACTCTCTTCACTCAAATCTCAATTCTTTCTTTTACTCCGCCCAATCCCCGTTGACGAAGACCGGGATCCGTGTGCCGTCTTTCTTGACTCCCCTGATGGAGAGGTCCGGGCTGCCTACCATGAAATCCACGTGGATCATGGAATCGTTGAGTCCTGCTTTCTTTAACTCTTCCTCCTTCATTTCCGGTCCTCCCTCCAGACAGGTGGAGTAGGAATCGCCCAGGGCCAGGTGGCACGCCGCATTTTCGTCGAACAGTGTCTCATAGAAGATGCGGTTTGTCAGTGAAATGGGGGAATGGTAGGGAACCAGCGCCACCTCGCCCAGACGGCAGGCCCCTTCATCCATGCGGAGCAGGTCTTTCAGGATTTCCTCTCCCTTTTCTGCCTGTACATCCACCACCTTCCCCTTTTCGAAGGTGAAGCGGAAATTTTCTATGAGGTTCCCGTTGTATACGAGGGGTCTCGTACTCCAGACCACCCCGTCCACCCGATCCGCCTGGGGAGCAGAGTACACTTCTTCCGTGGGAATATTGGCGTTAAAGAGGAAACCCCGGGTGCAGCTTTCCGCGCCGCCCTGCCAGATGTGGCGTTCCGGCAGGCCCACGGTGAGTTTTGTCCCCTTCTGGCTGGTATATTCCAGGGCGGTAAACTGCTGGGCCGTCATCCACTCTCTTCGTTCTTTCAGACGGGCCAGGTGGTGGTCCCAATCTGCCAGGGGATCTTCGCCCAGGCACCGGGAAACGGAGAGGATATCCATCCAGAGCTTATCCATCCCTTCCTCCTCCGAGACCGTCGGATAGAGCAGTTTTGCCCACACCGCACCGGGCACGGCAGCCACCAGCCAGTTGGTGCGGGAGGCCATCATACCGTCGGAATATTCCTTCACCGCCTGGTGGAAAGCCCTCTGCCAGGCAAAGATTTTCTTCCGGTCTATTCCCTCCATGGTGTAGGGGTCAGCGGAAATGAGACTCAGGAAGGCAGCCCCCTTCCGGTAGTAATACAGGTTGAAATCGCTGCGCCAGGCCGGCACGGTTTCGAAGTTCTCCTGGGGTTCATACTGATAGCGGAGGCGGATGGTGTCATTGCAATACCAGTTGAATACCACCTGCCCCGCGCCGCCTTTATAGGCTTCTTCCGCCAGAAGCGCCCCAAACCGGCTGGCCTCCACCGGCGCACTGATCACCAGGATCTGCCCCTTCTGCAGGTTGATGCCCTTCTTGAGCAGCACCCGGGCATAAAGGGGCAGCTGGCGGGCCAATGTTTCGCGTATATCCATGAAAATCACTCCTTTTGTACATTTATTTCATTATATCAGATACAATTGGCCAGTTTGACTACTGGCGGATAGAGTCACCAGCATGGAGCTTTTAGCTTTTAGCGGCTAGCCGTTAGGAAAACTGACCAGCCTGCGGCGCTTTTGGCTTGCGGGCGTATGAACGTATGGGGGCATTGAGCATTGAGCATTGAGCATTGAGCTGGACAGGTCCTGCGGGCCGGGAAAGCATGGATGAGCAAGCAGCAGAATTGTGGCTGGTATCTGATTTTCTGACTGTCTGCCGTCTCTCCTGCGGCAAAGCCGCGGAACCTCAATTCTCTTACCTCAAATCTCAATTCTTCAACAAAAAGGAGTCCGTCTATGAAAGCAATCGTTATCGGTGCCACCGGCGCCGTGGGGAAGGAACTGGTGAAGGTCCTCCTTTCCCGCCCCGATTATGAAACCGTCATCACCTTCACCCGCCGTCCGCTGGATATAGACAGCCCGAAGCTGGAATCCCATGTCATCGACTTTGACCGGCCGGACACCTGGGAAGGACTGGTGAAGGGGGACGTCCTCTTCTCCGCCCTGGGTACCTCCCTGAAACAGGCGGGGTCCAAGGAGGCCCAGTATAAAATCGACCATGACTACCAGCTCTCCTTTGCCCGGGCGGCCCGGGCAAAGGGGGTGCCCCATTTCGTCATCGTATCCTCGGTGGGCGCAGACCCGGCCTCCCGATTTTTCTACCTGAAACTGAAGGGCATCATAGAAAAGGATGCGGAGGCCCTGGCATTTCCGGGGCTTTCCATTCTCCGGCCGCCGTCCCTCATCCGGCCCCACGCCAAGCGGCCTACGGAGACTATTTCCGTAAAGCTGCTGGAAGCGCTGAACATCTTCGGCCTCTTCCGGTCCATGGCTCCGGTGCCGGTGCTGTCGGTGGCCAGGAAAATGGCGGACCTCGGCAGCCGCCCCTTTGCCGGAGAGGAAATCCTGAACGGCCAGGACGTGAGAGGATAGGAGCGGACTGCGATACTTCAGTTTGCCAAGCTGTTGGGGTTGGCGGTTAGTATGCTGCGTGTAGAGTCACTCACACGGGGCTGCTAGCTTCTAGCGGCTAGCTGTTAGGAAGGCTGATCCGCCTGCGGCGCTTCCCCTCCGGTATTTCCGCCAGTCATTCGTGCCGTAGGCTGTAGAGCTTTCCTAGTTGCTAGCCGCTAGCAGCTAGAAGCCCCCGCGCGAATGACTCTATCCATCATCCCCCTCAACAGCTCTACAAACTACAATTTGACATTTCCTAAACAATTTCCGCCCCCTTTTCGTGGTACAATAAAGATGAGAAAAACATTTGAAAAGGAGGAATTACTATGGAAATTAAAAAGATTACCATTGCCGGTGCCGGTACCATGGGCTATTCCATGGCGGAGATTTTTGCCAGAAACGGGTACGACGTGATTCTCTGGAACCACAAAGCCCCCACCCTGAAGCGGGCGAAGACGAAAATCGCCCCTGACATGGTGGATAAAATCACCTACACCACGGACCCCTCTGCCTTCAAAGGGCGGGACCTCATCGTAGAGACCATTGTGGAAAACCTGGATACGAAGCTCGATTTCTACCGCACCTATTCCCCTTTAGCTGGGGATAGCACCATCATCGCCACCAATACCTCCGGCCTTTCTATTAACGCCCTGTCCAAGGCCGTGGTGAAACCGGAACGGTTCCTGGGCATGCACTGGTTTAACCCACCCACCCTGATTCCCCTGATTGAAATCATCAAAAATGACCACACCGCGGACGATGTGGCAAAGACCATTTACGACCTGGCCCTGGCTATCCACAAGAAACCGGCCATCGTAGAAAAGGACGCCCCCGGCTTTGCGGCCAACCGTATCCAGCTGGCGGTAATCCGGGAAGCCCTGTCCATGGTACAGAAGGGCATCATCAGCAAGGAAGGCATCGATTCCGTCATGAAGTACGGCCTGGGCTTCCGCTGGGCCTGCCTGGGGCCCCTGGAAACCGTTGATTTCGGCGGTCTCGATGTATTTGCCCATATCAGTGACTACCTCATGCCGGATCTGGAAGACAGCCATGAAGTGCCGCCGCTCCTGGCAGAAAAGGTAAAAGAAGGACACCTGGGCGTGAAGACGGGCGAAGGATTCTACAAGTACGACGGCGATAAAGCGGCAAAGGCCACAAAGGAAAGGGATCGGAAACTTCAGGCCGTGTATGATGCTTTATATAAAGAGAGTTGAGAGTTGAGGTCCCGCGGCTCCGCCGCCGGTTGGCATGATAATGGATAGAGCCACCAGCATGGGGCTGCTAGCTCCTAGCTGTTAGCTTTTAGGAAAACTGATCTGCCTGCGGCGCTTTCCATTCGATGGTGCCATCAGTAACTCATGCCGTAGGCTGTAGAGTTTTCCTAACTGCTAACAGCTAGAAGCTAAAAGCCCTCACGCGATTGACTCTAACCGTAAGCAAAAAGAACCCCCTGCGTATTTGCGCAGGGAGCGTTTTTTTATTTCTTCACCGGCAGGGCGGGATTTCTTGTTTCCGCAATCCATTTCGTGAAATCCTCGGGATTCACGTGGAGCACCCGCTCCGCATAGGGTTTCCACCGTTCACTTTTCTTTCGCTCGTGAATGATATCTTCTGTCTTTTTTCCGGTGTGCTGCTCCAGGAGGTAGGCCAGGCGGATCCAGTGGTTCGGATAGCCTTCGGAAAGAAGGGAAAGGGCCCGCTTCGTGTCGATGCCGTAGAACCGGTGGAGCCGGTCCGCCCGGTGGAGGAGGTAAGCCTCTTCATACACCGCCGCCGTAAGGCCCAGTTTCTTTTTGATGACGCCCCAGGGATCCTCTTTCCGCATAGCCAGGATATCTTCTACGGACTTGTCCGTGAGGCAGGAAAGGAGGGCGGCCTGGTCGATTTCCCCAAACCGGATGCCCTTATCGATGAGGGATTTTGCCTCTTCTTCCGGAATTTCATATTTATAGTGGAGACTCCGGACCTGGTCCTCCGGAGAAAGTGTCCCTTTTTTCATATAGGTGTCCTTTCTGTGAATAAAATAGAATTGAGATTTGAGATTTGAGAATTGAGGTTCCACGGCTGCGCCGCATCCATCCTGCGGCTTTGCCGCGCCCCTTCTCTAAGGGGCTGCATGTTTAGGGATAGAGCTAAGAGTTGTGATTCAGGACCGGAGCCGCTGAATATAATGCTCTACGCCGCTTCATCATCGATGCGGTGCACCTTCACTCCTCATTTCTAACTAACGGCCACTCAGCCTCTTCGCCGAAATGGGATATTCGGTTTAATAGAGTCTAGGGCCAGCGGCTTCGCCGCTGAATATAATACTCCGCGCCGCTTCATCATCTGATGCGGCGCACCTTCACTCCTCACTCCTCACTCCTAACTCCTAACTTCTAACTAACAGCCCTACAGTCTCTTCGTCAAAAACAGGATATGCTGTTTACACCCTATTCCATTTCTTCCCACCAGTGGTGGAGATTGGGATCAGGCTTTCCTATATCCACCTTTTCCCCGATTTCCGGGGTGAGGAGGGTGTAGGGCTTTCCTTCCGCCGCGGCGGTTATCCGCTCGTAGGGTTCCTTCCAGCTGTGGTCGGAGAGGGGATATTTTCCATTATGGCAGGGAATCACCGCCGTTGCATGGAGATCTTCCCCGGCTTTGGCGCTTTCTTCCGGCATCATGTGTACCGTGGGCCAGCTTTTGTTATACTGGCCGTCTTCAATGAGGGCCAGGTCGAAACCGCCGAATTTTTCTCCGATTTTTTCAAACCGGTCATCGTAGCCGCCATCGCCGGTGTAGTAGACCTTCCTGCCCGGTGTAATGAAGGCAAAGCTGCCGTAGAGGGTCTGGTTCCGATGGAGCATACGGCCGGAGAAGTGGCGGGACGGGAGGAACCATACCGTCAGGCCCTCATCGATTTTCACCGGGGTCCACCAGTCCTCTTCATGGATTTTAGAAAGGGGATAACCCCATTTCTCGTAGTATCCTCCATTCCCAAGGCCCGTCACCACGTGATGAACCTTCGGTTCTATAGCCCGGACAAAATCATAGTCCAAATGGTCCCAATGGTCATGGGAAAGCACCATGACATCAATGTCATCGGGAATATCTTCGGGGCCATATACATTACTGCCATCCATGGCTTTATCCACAAAGGGCACCGGCGAGGCATACTTTGCCGCCACAGGGTCGATGAGGATTTTCTTTCCATGGAGCTGCATGTAGAAGGAGGAATGGCCCATCCACACCACCACATCCTCATCGGGAGGAAGGGATTTGAGGTCCGTCTTTTCATGAATCATCGTATCCTTCGGTATAGTCTTTCCGGGAGTGGGAAAGAGAAATTCCTTCCAAAACCCCATACCCACTTTGATTTCCCCATGGGGATGTTCCGGAACAAACTGCCCATTCACGTAGTGGGGAGAGGCTTCGATTTTTTTCTTTCTGGCCTCGGTCATGAGGGGATCCATCTGGGGCTGGGATACAAACCAGTATCCCCCGCATCCCAGAAGGGCCAGGAAAAGAAGCAGGTATTTCAGGATATGCATGGTATGGCCTTTCTTATAGTCGACGGTTCACTCTCTTTTAATCATATCAGATGTGTCCATATAAAAATAGATTTGAGAATTGAGTGAAGAGAATTGAGGCTCCGCGGCTGCGCCGCATCCATCCTCCGCCTTTGGCGCGCCCCTTCTCTAAAGGCCTGCATGCCAGGGATAATTTCACATCAGGGATTTTTACCGTTGTGAGAATAACCGTTAACATGTGCCCCCTTGGAGAAGGGGGCAGCCCGAATGGCAGGGGATGGATCCGCCTCGAAGAGGCGGGATCTCCCAGCAAGAGAAAGATTTGAGAATTGAGTGAAGAGAATTGGGGCTCCGCGGTTTCACCGCATCCATCCTGCGCCTTTGGCGCGCCCCTTCTCTAAAGGCCTGCATGTTAGGGATAATTTCACATCAGGGATTTTTACCGTTGTGAGAATAACCGTTAACATGTGCCCCCTTGGAGAAGGGGGCAGCCCGAAGGGCAGGGGATGGATCCGCCTCGAAGAGGCGGGATCTCCCAGCAAGAGAAAGATTTGAGAATTGAGTGAAGAGAATTGGGGCTCCGCGGTTTCACCGCATCCATCCTGCGCCTTTGGCGCGCCCCTTCTCTAAGGGGCTGCATGACAGGGATAATTTCACATCAGGGATTTTTACCGTTGTGAGGATAACCGTTAACACGTGCCCCCTCGGGCGAATCCCGTTCCCCATCAGCCACTTTCCCACAAATACAAAAAATCCTCCCCCAACGGAGAGGATTTTTTATTTCCTGTTACAGGCCAAATCTTGCGAAGATTTCGTCCACGTGCTTCAGCATGGGCTTGTAGTCGAAGCAGGCTTTGATTTCTTCCGGGGTAAGGTACTTTCTTACGTCTTCGTCTTTGCAGAGGTTTTCGTAGAAGTCTTCTCCCTGGAGCCAGCGTTTCATGGCGTTTCTCTGTACCCAGCGGTAAGCGGTATCCCGGTAAGCGCCTTTGGCAACGAGGGCCAGGAGTACTCTCGGGCTGTAAATGAGGCCGCCGGTGAGGTTCATGTCAGCCATCATCTTGTCCGGATATACGAGGAGTTTGTCGATGAGGTTTGTGGTCTGGTCCAGGATGTAGTCCAGGGCAATGGTGGCGTCGGGGAGGATGACCCGTTCCACGGAGGAGTGGGAAATATCCCGTTCATGCCACAGGGGGATGTCTTCGAAAGCCGGGAGGCTGTAGCCCTGGATGAGGCGGGCCATGCCGCAGATTCTTTCGGACTTTACGGGGTTTCTCTTATGGGGCATAGCGGAGGAGCCCTTCTGTTTCGGGCTGAAGTATTCTTCTGCTTCCCGGACTTCCGTTCTCTGAAGGTGGCGGACTTCCAGGGCCATCTGGGAGAGGACGCCGGCGATGACGCCAAGGGTTGCTATGTATTCTGCATGGTGGTCACGCTGTACGACCTGGGTAGCCACGATTTCCGGTTTCAGGCCCAGTTTCTTGCATACATATTTTTCTACGAAGGGATCAATGTCTGCATAGGTGCCTACGGCGCCGGAGAGTTTGCCCACTGCCATTTCGTCGGCAGCCCGTTTCATGCGGTCAATGTTCCGGAGGGTTTCGGAATACCAGAGCAGGAGCTTCAGGCCGAAGGTGGTGGGTTCTGCATGGACACCGTGGGTCCGGCCGATGGTGGGGGTATGCTTGAATTCTACGGCCCTTCTCTTCAGCACGTCCGCCAGTTTCTGGAGGTCATCCAGGAGGACGGCGGAAGCCTGTTTCAGCTGTACGTTCAGACCCGTATCCTTCACGTCGGTGGAGGTGAGTCCCATGTGGATGTACTTGGCTTCATCTCCCACGTGTTCTCCTACGTTGGTGAGGAAGGCGATAATGTCATGGTTGATTTCTCTGTCGATTTCATGGATCCGGTCTACATCAAAGTCTGCCTTGGCCTTGATGACTTCCACCGCTTCCTTCGGAATGCGGCCCAGTTCCGCATTGGCTTCGCAGGCTGCGATTTCCACGTTCAGCATGGTCTGCCATTCATTCCGTTCATTCCAGATCTTTTCCATGACCGGTCTAGTGTACCTTGGTATCATTTGTCAGATTTCTCCCTTCGGTTTCCCTATGCGGGCGCAGATTTCCCGGCCCACAACAACACCGGCGGCGGAGGCCTGTGCCAGGCCCCTGGTGATGCCGGCTCCATCACCAATAGCGAAGAAGTTTGGAATCTTCGTTTCCAGCTGGTTCGAAAGTTCGATGCGGGAAGAATAGAACTTCACTTCCACCCCGTAGAGCAGGGTGTGGCGGGAGTTCGCTCCCGGAGCGACCTTATCCAGCGCTTCGAACATCTCCATAATATCCTTTAAGAAGCGATATGGCAAGACCAAAGATAAATCTCCGGGGGTGGCAGAGGGCATGGTGGGCTGCACCAGGCCCCGGCGGATCCGTTCTGCCGTGGACCGGCGGCCGTCCCGGAGGTCGCCGAGCCGCTGCACGATGGGGCCGCCGCCCAGCATGTTGGCCAGGGAAGCGATGTACTTACCGTATTCAATGGGTTCATGGAAGGGCTGGGTGAACTGCTTGGACACGAGAATGGCGAAATTCGTATTTCCGCTTCTCTTGTGGGCGTAAGAATGGCCATTCACCGTCATGAGGCCATTGTTGTTTTCGGTCACCACGAAGCCGTAGGGGTTCATGCAGAACGTGCGCACCCGGTCATCGAAGGACTTGGAGAAATAAACCAGCTTCGACTCGTAGCAGATGTTGGTGATGGGTTCATAGATTTCTGCCGGTGATTCCACCCGGACCCCGATATCCACGGCGTTGGAAGCCGTATGGAGGCCCAGCTTCTGTGCTTCCTTCGTGAACCATTCAGCCCCGTCCCGTCCCGGTGCGGCTACGAGGTACTTGCAGTGGTAGGTCTCGCCGCCGGCGATGACTCCTTCCACTTCACCATCCTTCACGAGGATGGTGTCCACCGGGCATTCCGCCTTCACCGTAACGTTGGATGGGAAACTGTCCCGCATGTGGGTGAGGATTTCCCCGTTCACATCGGTGCCCAGATGGCGGATGCGGGCAGGAATGAAAGCCAGGTCCGCCGCTGCGGCCCGGCGTTTCAGTTCATGGAGCTCTTCCTTGTGCTCCTCGCCATATACGGCCCGGCCGGCACCGCCAAATTTACAGTACACCGAGTCCACGTATTCGATAAGCCTTGCCAGCTCGCCCTTATTCATGTAATCGTCCAGGTTGCCACCGTACTCGGTGGTAAGGGTCAGCTTGCCATCGGAAAAGGCACCGGCCCCGCCCCAGCCGGACACAATATTTGCCCGCCGGCTGGCAGGGGGAGCAGTCCGGTTTTTATTCAGGGCAATCCGTTCCCGGATATCCAGGCCTTTCTCCAGAATCAGGATGGACAGCCCTGTATCCGCCAGTTCCAGCGCCGTGAAAATCCCCGCAGGACCGGCACCGATAATTACTACATCATAGGATTTAGCCATAAAAACACCCCATTTGAAAGAATTACGATGATAAAGAAGAAATCAATCGGATGAAACAGTGACGGTAAGATCGAGATAGAGATGGAGACCGAGTACCAGCCTGCGGCGCTTCCTGCAGCACCATGTGGCCCGGTTCCATCCATTGGCGGCACCGCCGCCATAGCCTTCAATCTTGACCTCCGTCTCGATCCCACCTCTGTCACATTTCCACAGAAATGAGCAGATCCTGATTTCTCCACATTGTTTTGGGCAACAAAAAAGCCCCAGTCGGGGCCGGATAACCTGAAAAGATTATCCCTTTTTTGATTTTACAGAAAATGGAAAGGAAAAGCAAGAGGGAAACAAGTGAGGAGTGAGAAATGAGAAGTGAGGAGTGGAGGTGCGGCGCACATAATTTTGAAGCGCCGCGGATTATATATTTTCTTCCCTGCGCCCAGGCGGCAGCCTTTGTCCTGGCCGTCAGGCCGCATCCTTGTCCGCAGGGCAGAGCCCTGACGCAGTCATAGCCCGGGCAAAGTCTATTTTATCCCAATTGAGCTGTAAGGTCACAGCCTACTCCTTCTTATACTTCTTTAAAAGACTCCAGGGAATGCTGCAGAGGTAGTGGTCTTCCGGATGCTTTTCCAGATGGTCCTGGTGCTCCGGGGCACTGGGAATATAGCTGGTCAGGGGAAGGACTTCTACTTTGATCCGGTCTGCATCCGGCCTTGCTGCAATAAACCGGCGGGCCTCTTCCAAGGGCTCTTTTTCCTCGCTGTACACGCCGGTGCGGTACTTTTTCCCGTAGTCCATGCCCTGGTGGTCTACGCTGTGGGGATCGATGATTTCAAAAAGGTAACCCATCAGGTCCGGCACCGACAGTTTTGTTTCATCGTAGGTCACCTTCACACACTCTGCATAACCATTGTAGGGTCCATCCAGGGTATCCGTGCTCCCGTTGGCCCTGCCTGCTTCTGTTTTTATGACACCGGGAATGGTATTCATGAAGTACTGTACACTCCAGAGGCATCCGCCGGCCAGGTAAATTGTTTTCATAGATCCTCCCTGGGAAAGAATTGAGATTTGAGGTAAGTGAATTGAGGTCCAGGGCCTGAGGCCCTAAGGATCTAGGTCCAGGTCTTTAGCGGCTTTGCCGCAAAGGAGACATCAGACAACAGACTTCAGACAAGATCAGCAGCTTTTCCACATCCATCCTCCGCCTTTGGCGCGCCCCTTCTCTAAGGGGCTGCATGTTCATGGTCATCCGGTAATGGGGCTTTTTACTGTAGTAAAGCGGCCCGCTCACCGGTGCCCCCTTAGAGAAGGGGGCAGCCCGAAGGGCAGGGGATGGATCCGCCTCGCAGAGGCGGGATCTGCACAGCAGAGCAATACCCGTCAATCCATCCTGCGGCTTTGCCGCGCCCCTTCTCTAAGGGGCTGCATGCCGGGGATTACTCTCACTTCGGAGCCTTTTACAAAGAATTGGACTTCAGCAGCATCCGCCGGAGAAAGGCAGAATTGAGATTTGAGGTATGAGGTATGAGAATTGAGGCCCTTCGGCTTCGCCGCCATTCCAGTTCCCTTCTCTTTTCTCCATTTTACCTTTTCCCATCCAAAAATCCCAGTTACCGCTACAGAATATGAAAGGTCTGCAACATATGCAGCGGTAACTGGGATATAAACGGCGTCTTCCATGACTGCCGTACTTTTGTTTATGATCAGGGCCGTTGATTCTCAGCAGGCGATAAGCTGACAGCTATGAGCCATTGTTGCTCATTGCGTCAAAGACGCTGGAACTCAAATCTCAACTCTCAAATCTTATTCTCCCCACACTTCGTCGGCCACTTTGCGGATGAGGCGGATTTTCGCCCACTGTTCCTCTTCGGTAAGGAGATTTCCTTCCTCCGTAGAAGCGAAGCCACACTGGGGAGAGAGGCAGAGCCGGTCCAGGGGTACGTACTTCGATGCTTCTTTGATGCGCTGTTTCAGGTCTTCCTCCTTTTCCAGCTGCGGGGTCTTGGAGGTCACCAGGCCCAGCACCACCTTCTGGCCTTTAATAAACCGGAGGGGCTCAAAACCGCCGGCCCGGTCACTGTCGTATTCCAGGAAGAATCCATCCACATGGCAGTTTCCGAAGAGCACTTCCGCCACCGGTTCATAGCCGCCGGAGGAGAACCAGGTGGACCGGAAATTGCCCCGGCAGATATGCATGGTTATGGTCATATCTTCCGGTTTCTCGGCCAGAATGGCGTTCAGCACGTCCACATATTTCCTTTTGATGTGCTCCAGGTCCACGCCCCGTGCCCGGTAGGCATCGGTCTTTTCCTTCGAGCAGAATTCGCCCCAGGACGTATCGTCGAACTGCAGGTACCGGCAGCCTTCGTCATAAAAAGCCTTGACCGCTTTCCGGTAGGTCCGGACGATGTCATCAAAGAGGGCGTCTTCATGGCCTTCATAGATATCCGGGAGCACCGGATGCTCTTCCCGGACGCAGGTCATGAGGTGCAGCATGGAAGGGGAGGGGATGGTCATCTTGGCTATATGGTCCCTATCTTCCAACTGTTTCAGGAACCGGAAATGGGAAAGGAAAGGATGGTCCTTTGGGAAATCCAGCTTTCCTACGATGCGGAATGTGGTGGCCTTCGGCTGCTTTCCTTCGAAATGGACAGACCAGGCTTTGGCGGAAACCTGCCGGCATCCCGTAAGGGCTGCCAGGAAATCCAGGTGCCAGAAGGCCCGCCGGAATTCACCGTCCGTAAAGTCATGGAGCCCGTTTTTCTTTTCCTTTTCCACCAGGTCCACAATGGCCTCATCTTCCAGAAATTTCAGTCCCTCCGCTGAAAGCTGTCCCTCTTCAAAGGCCTGTCTTCCTTCTTTCAGTGCTTTCGGCCGAAGAAAGCTGCCCACAATATCGTTTCTGAATGGTATATGTGTATTGCTCATAGTGATTCCTCCTGTGCTTGCGATGTGATGTTTGTATCCTATCACAGGAGAAGAGTTATGCGTTAATACAGATAAAATATGCGTAGGTATAGATTTAAGGTATATCTACAATTAGATGAATGGAGTTAAGGCACTGGGAACGGGCAGTGGCCTTCGGCCAGGGCTCTGTCCTGCGGACACGGCTATGCGCATCAGGGCAAAGGCTTTCGCCTGGGCTCAGGGAAGAAAATATATAAATTCGCGGCGCTTCTATTTTCTTGCGCCGCCACATCCACTCCTCACTCCTCATTCCTAACCCCTAACTAACAGCCATAGACTTGTACGTGAGAATGTGCACGAAAGTCATTCACCTGTTCATTCCTCCGGAAACAGCACTTCCACCCCTTCCAGATGGGAGATATAGGACTTCAGGTGGTCCATGTACCGCTTCGTCATGCCCAGGAGAGGCTGGCCCTTGGGGAATACGGCGCCCAGGGTCATTTCCTCATCACTTTCCAGGGGACGGGAAATAATCTCGCTGCCATTCAGGTCCCGGGACAGGATGCCGGAGCAGATGGTATAGCCATTGAGTCCGATGACCAGGTTAAACAGGGTAGCCCGGTCGGTGACCACAATATTCTTGGGACTGTACTCGCTGATCAAAGGTTCCTCGGAAAAATAGAGGGAATTATGGGTGCCCTGTTCATAGGTGAGCCGGGGATAGGGAAGGAGATCTTCCAGGGTTACCCTTTCTTTATCCGCCAAGGGATGGCGGCGGCTGATGAATACATGTACCGGCGCCTTGAAGAGGGGATAAAATTCCATGTTTTCCTCCCGAAGAATGTGGGTAAGCACATCCTTTCGGAAATGGTCCATGAAAAGGACCCCCAGTTCACTCCGGCCCAGCCGCAGGTCTTCAATGATATCCCAGGTTCTGGATTCCCGGAGAGTGAATTCATACTTTTCCTTTCCGTACTCCTTCACCAGGGCCACAAAGGCATTCACCACGAAGGCATAGTGCTGGGAAGAAACCGCAAAGACCCGCTTCACCGGTTCCCCGGTCTTATACCGATGCTCCAGGAGATCCGCCTGTTCCACCACCTGCCGGGCGTAGGACAGAAAGCGGGTGCCCTCTTCCGTCAGTACCGCTCCCCGGCTGGTCCTGGAAAAGAGGGTAATCCCCATTTCCTTTTCCAGTTCATTCATGGACTTGGAAAGGGATGGCTGGGAAATGAAAAGCTTCTGGGCTGCCATATTGAAAGATCCCCAGCGAACGATGGCAATCATATATCGAAGCTGCTGCAGTGTCATATGGTCTCCTTATATCCGGAAATGAAAATGGGGTGTAAAAAACATAATACCAATGAATTTGTATGGACGGTTTCGGTTTTTATGGGCAGAGTCAATGGCCTGGGACCGCCAGCTGTCAGCCCCGTGCAGATAAGTCTATCCATCAGCATACCAACTGCCCTATCAGCAAGGGGACTGTGATCATGGATACCACGATCACAGTCCCCTTGATCATACCGGATGCAGGGATCCCTTATTTATTTTCGTCCACATAAATCTGCTGGGCTGCCTTGTAGCTCAGGGAAATATCTCCCTTCTCCGTTTCGAGAAGAATGGGGCCCTCATAGGGTTCCTTATTCTTCACTGTCACTGCCATGTCGATGGAAATGTTCTTGCTCTGCAGGTAATCCATGAGGCTGTAATCTTCCACGATCCGACGGATATGGGTACTGTCTCCCACTTCAAGGTCCGCCAGGGTTTCATTCGTAATACCTACGCGGACGCCATCTTTTCTCGGAATCGGATCTCCATGGGGGCAGTGGTCCGGATGGCCCAGAAAATCATCGAGCCGTTCTGAAAGGACGTCGTTCGTCTGGTGCTCCAGACCTTCCGCAATTTCGTGGGCTTCACTCCAGGAGAAGTGGAGATCATTGACAAGGAATACTTCCCACAGTGCATGGTACCGGAGAAGCTTTCCCGCTTCCCTACGGCCCTTCCGGGTCATCTTGCTGCCCTTGTAGGCAGTATAGTCTACGTATCCCTGCTTCTGGAGTTTTGTAATCATCTCACTGACAGAAGGAGGTGAAACGTGAAGCATTTCAGAAAGCTCCTTATTCGTAACCACATCGTGGTTCTCACTGATGAGATAAATCGCTTTTAAATAGTCTTCCTTGCCAGATGTCATGATGATGCCCTCTTTCCTTTGGAAAATAAGAAATAAAGTTTTAAAAAAATTATTTCTCCTTTTGATTCAATTTTATTATAGGCTTAAATGACATCAAGTACAAGTATAAAATAAAGAAAATTGTAAAAAACAAAAAATCACTATTATTAATTAAAACACTCAAGGCTATAAGAATATACGGAAGTACCGATTAATTTGTAAATTATAACCATATAAAAATCTCTCCCATCCCGTTAAAGACAGGGATGGAAGAGACAGGACCTGAGCGTAAGAGAAGCACTTGCCTTTTATTTGTAGTTCATGGCCTCCTTCTTTGCCAGGCGGTCACACATTTCATTGTACTTTGTGCCCACATGGCCCTTGACCCACTGGAAATGGATCCGGTGCATGGTCATGAGGCTGTCAAGGGCCGTCCAGAGATCCCGGTTCAGCACGTCCGTCCCCTGTACCGTTTTCCAGCCATTTTTCTTCCATTTGGCCACCCAGCCTTTCGTAAAGGCCTGCTGCAGGTACCTGCTGTCGGTGCAGAAAGAAATGGTATGCACCGTACCGTCGCTTACGGTCTTCAGGGCTTCGTAGGCTGCCCGAAGCTCCATGCGGTTATTCGTAGACCGCGGTTCCCCGCCGGTGACAGAAAGGAGCTCCCGTCCATCTTCCGTAAGGAATACCGCCGCAAACCCGCCGGGGCCATCGGGATTCACAAGGCAGGAGCCATCGGTATAGATGGTCAGTGTTTCCGGAAGGGAAAGGGTCATATGGATGCCATCGCTGGAAAGGATGCTGTCATCCATGGGATGCTGATGGGGCGGGTAGAGGGCCTCCAGCTTATGGATATCCGGTTTTTCCAGGGGCTTTGTCGAAACCTTTGCAGGAGAAGCTGCCGGTGCCTCACCGATGGGCTTCCCGTACCAGGCCTCCGCTTCCTTTCTGGACACGAATCCCTTGAACACCGCATGGGGAAATCCCTGCACCTGCTTCTGGCAGTCCGGCCAGTTATAATACACCCCGGGCTTCTTGCCTTTCTTTACCACATAATATTTTTTCTTTGCTTTGGAAGTGTAATTCATAAGTAAATTCCTTTACTGTTAAGAGTCTTGATAAGCACACAGGTCTTAGTGAGGAGTGAGAAGTGAGGAGTGAGGAGTGAGGAGTGGTGGTGCGGCGCACAAGTTATATAGCGCCGCCTTATGAAACCTGACTGTGGCTCTGCCGCCAGGTCTCAACTCTCAATGTTACTCTATCCCTCTGTATCCAGCCCCTTGGAGAAGGGGCGCGCCAGAGGCGCAGGATGGATGGGCGAGTATTGGGAAGATCCCTGCTTCGCAGGTCTCGCCTCTGCGAGGCGGATCCATCCCCCGGCCTTTGGCCGTCCGCCGTTTGGCCTAAAAGGAAGGCGCTTTGATGGGCAGGCTAAGCGCCTTATTTATGCCAAACTTGAATGTCCTATACAGGACATTCATCTCTAAGGGGGAACTTGCTTACCAATATTCTCAATATACGAGATCATCGATAGCATGCAGGCCCCTGGAGATGGAAACCCTGCATAGGTTTTCCAAGTTTGGCCTGAATACAAACTCTGCGCCGCTCAATAATTCTGATGCGGCGCACATCCACTCCTAACTCCTAACTCCTAACTTCTCACTCCTGCAGGCCTGTTCAAAAACCGTCAGCCACTAATAAATTTCTATATCTTCACAGTCCCGTCTTCTACCATTTTCCAGAAACAGAAGAGAGTGGCCTTTGTGTCCGCCAGGCTGTCGTGCCAGCCGCCGCCGTCGTAACCGTAGTAGGCGGCACAGGTGATGAGTTTCTGGTATTTGTAGTGCCCATATTTATTGAGGGGAAGATCCTTTTCTTCTCCATATTTATCCGAAAAAGGCCCCATAATATCTATGGCACGGAGGTGGCTGCGGCCGGGGACGAATATCCCGTTCTGTCGAAGCATTTTCAGGTCAAAGAAAATATTATATCCCACCACTGCCTCCGCATGCCGGAGAAGATGGGAAATTTCTTCCTTCCTTTCGCCAATGGACGGCTTATCGGCCACCATGGCCAGAGTAATGTGGTTCACCGCCATGGCACCGGGCCAGGCGGAGGTGTGGTCAGGCCGGAAGTATTCATTCATCCGCACCGTTCCGTTTCCATCGAGAATGGAAACCTGGAGCACCTCCGCATCCGGAAGGAATCCGGTGGTTTCCGTATCGAGCACGAGTATTTTATCTTTTTCCATTTGTCTGTTCCTCTGTATAAAACCGGTGGTCTGCATGCTGGCGGATAAAATCATCAGGGCAGGGCTTACAGCTGCTGGCTTTTAGCTTTTAGCTTTTAGGAAAGCTGATTCGCCTACGGCGCTTCCCATTCGATGTTTCCGACAGTTATTCATGCCGTAGGCCGGCCAGTTTTCCTGGCAGCTGGAAGCCAGGAGCTCCACACTGATGACTCCAACCGCCAGCATGCAAAACCGTAAATCTCAAATTTTCTATAAAAAATGCGGCCCCATCCCGGGCCGCCTCATATACTATTTTTCTTCCCAGGAAGTTTCCCTGCGGTAAGCCGCTCCATCGGGAAGGTCTTTATTCTTCATGGAATGGCGGAGCTTCCGGTTCAGGACCGTCCGGATTTTCTTCTTTGTTCCCTTCCTGCTGGGCGCAATACGTTCCATGTCCTCATCTTCCATGATTTTTTCCATCTTCTCTTTACCATACATTTTCCGGGCATACTGATTCGGCCTGGTTTCCCGTGTCACTTTCTGCGGTCTTTTCATGGCGTGATTCCTTTCCTGCAATAGTCTATTTTATTGTATCACAATTGGGAAAGTGAGAAAAGTGAAACAGAGGAAAGTGGGACAGTGGGTTAGTGGGTTAGTGGGCTAGTGAGTTAGTAGGTGAGGAATAGTGATGGGACGCATCTATGTCTAATAGCGGCGCCATATAATTTGTGCGCCGCACCACCATTCCTGACTCCTCACTCCTAACTTCTAACTTACTTGTGAATTTCTTCATCTACTACCTATAGTAGTCCATGAAAGAACTGCACCATACATCTTGTGAATATACAGGAAGCTTCGAAGATGGTAAAATATAGTTATTCACAAGATTCTTCACTTATGAACAGACTTATTCAATTGGCGGGAAATCCCTTACTATCGGATTTCCCGTAAATTATCCCCTCTGTCCTATTCACAATTATTCACAGAAATTCACAGGTTATTCAATCGAAGGAGTCATTATGGATTTCTTTTTACTATGGGACAGGATACTGGAATATATCGACAAGAACGACCATCAGTATTACAAGATGTTTTCTTACGATGTATTTCCCATTTCCCTGTCAGACAGCACACTGGTCATCTCTCCCTCCCGGCCTTACCTGGTGCGGTGGATTGACAATGTGTACAAAAGCAAACTGGAACAGATCATCAGGACACTCACGGGAAAGGATATCCGTGTAGAAATCCGGCCGCCGGAGAGCGAGGGATCTTCCCCGGCCATGCCGGAACCATCAGCCCCCGCAAAACAGGCACCGACGCAGGCTGCCCCTTTCCCGGATACTCCCCATGTTTCTCCGGAAACCCCGGAACCGGCACCGCTTCCGGAAAATGAACCGGCGGAGGATCCATTTCCCCAGGAAGTGGCGCCTCCTGATTTTTCCAACCTGAAGCCAAAGACAGCAGACGAGGTAGTCCTTCCGGATATCCGGAACTACGAGGAGCTTCACGAACCATCGCTCTTCGATAGTGCGCCGAAGGGCGAGACGAAGAAAACATTCCAGCCGAATCCGGTGAATGAGGAATATACCTTCGAGACCTTCGTCCACGGCAACTGCAACGAAATCGCCTACCAGGCCGCCTACGCCGTAGCCCAGACCGCCACCCATCCGGACCAGGCGGACCAGAAGATGAATCCTCTCTTTATTTATGGACCCTCCGGATTGGGCAAGACCCATCTTCTTCATGCCATCTGCAATTATATACATAAATATAAGCCCAGCCTTTCGGTGCTTTTCGTATCCAGTGAGACATTCACCAACGAACTCATCGATGCCATCCAGAACCACACCATGCCGAAGTTCCGGGCCAAGTACAGGAACCTGGATTTCCTTCTCATCGATGATGTGCAGTTCTTCGGGTCCAGGGATTCCACGAAGATGGAAATCTTCAATACCTTCAATGAACTCTTCGACAAGAAGAAATACATCATCATGACCAGTGATCGCACGCCATCGGATATCGACAAACTGGAAGACCGTCTGCAGAGCCGTTTTTCCAGCGGCCTGGTGGCCCCCATTTCACCGCCGGACTATGAAATCTGCTGCATTATCCTGCAGAAGCGGGCAGAAAAAATGGGCATCACCCTGCCGAAGGACGTGGTGGACTACATTGCCAGCCACATCAATACCAATGTCCGTGAACTGGAAGGGGCTTTCAACAAACTGGTCACCTTCTCCCATATCAAGAAGGAGCCCATTACCCTTCCCTTTGCCAGGGAAGCGCTGAAGGACCAGATTCCCATTGACAGCGGGCAGGAACTGACGGTGGATTTCATCATCGACACGGTCTGCAAATACTATGGGGTAAAAAAAGAAAAGCTTCTCGGTAATGGACGGCCCAAGAAAATCGTCATCCCCCGGCAGATTGCCATGTACCTCTGCCGGAATGAGCTGCACGAATCCTATCCCACCCTTCGGGACTGCTTCAAGCGGAAGGATCACTCCACTGTCCTTTATGCCTGCGAACGGGTAGAAAACGACATAGAAAACGATCCCCAGACCAAGGCATCCATTGAAGCCATCAAAAAGATGCTCCATTCCCGGTAAAGGGTAAAACCCATGTGAATAAGAAAGGCTTTCCCTGTCCGATATCCTGTTTCCATCCTGTGAACAACAGGGGACCTGGGAAAAACTGTGAAATCTGTGAATAGAAAAAAAAGATATTCACCCCTTTCTGACAAATCACAGGATTCGAGAAAATCGAGCTTTTCACAAAGTTATTCACTTTTTCACAGTGTACTACTGCGACTACTACTATATTTTATTAATCATCGTCATTTTTAAAGGAGCTGCCATGAAAGTCATTTTCGAAAAATCCGAGCTCTGTGATGCACTGGACCGCGTACAGCGGGCAGCACAGGCAAAAGTTACATCCAACACCAATAATGGTTTCTTCATCTCCGCAGTGCAGGGGAAAATTCTCATCCAGGCCAATGACTACAGCATCGGTATCAAAACATCCTGTGCTGCAGACATAGAAGAAGACGGCATTGCTGTGATTGCAGCACCCCAGCTGCAGGGTACCATTCGTATGATGCCTGCAGGCCCCATTACCATGGAAAAAGGGGAACATGAAAATGTAGTCACCTTTACCGCAGGATCCTATATTTCCAAATTCCCCACAAGGGACCAGGTGGAATTTCCGGATGTCCAGGAAATGGACCATAAGAACCACTGCATCATCCGGTGCAGGGATTTCGTGGAAACCACAAACCTTGTCACCTTTGCCGCTGCTACAGATAAACAGAAGCCCCTTTTCTCCGGTATCCTTTTTGAAATTAAAGATTCCGTTTTCACCATGGCTGCCACCAATACCCACCGCCTGGCCTGCCGGGATATGACCCTGGCAGAACCTGCCACAGAAGCAGGACGGTTTATCGTTCCCTCCGGCATCCTGTCTGATGTGACAAGACTCCTGCCCCAGGACAAGGAAGAAGATACGGTAGAGATTTCCTGGTCCAACAACCATGTAGCCTTCACTTTTGGGGAAACCTACTTCATTGCCAGCCTCATCAATGGGCAGTACCCCGATTTCCATCGCATCATCCCAAATCGCTTCGATGCTACCGCCGTGGTGAACCGCAGTGATTTCGAAGAAGCGGTCCGGTTTGTCAGCCCCATTTCCAGGGACATGAGCTACCAGACCATCAATTTCCATTTCACAGAAGACACCCTGGAAATCTATGAAGAAGATCCGGATATCGGCCGTTCCGATACGTCTATCCCGGTGAAACTGGAAGGAAGCCCGGTGCGCCTCACATTCAACTGCAACTACATCGAAGATATCCTGAAGCATTCCAAAGGGGAGACCGTGATCCTGCACCTGCAGAAGGCAGGCCCCATGCTGGTGGAACAGGAAGAAGACAAGAGCTACCGCTACATTATGACACCTATGAGAGGAAGAGACTGATGAAGGAAATCGTAATTTACGGAGACTATATCCAGCTGGACCAGTTCCTGAAAAAACTGGACTATATTTCATCCGGCGGCGAAACAGGGGCCTTCCTTGCTTCCCACACCATCCTGCTGAACGGGACGAAGGTCCATGAAAAGCGGAAGAAAATCAGGAAAGGGGATACCCTCTCCATCGATGGCACCGAATTCCGCATGACCGGAGAATAGCATGAAATGCCTTTCTTTCCGTCTCATACAGATACGGAATTTTAAAGACTACACCGTGGAACCGTCACAGGCGCTCACCTTTTTCACCGGACCCAATGGCTCGGGAAAGACAAACCTCCTGGAAGCCCTGTATTACAGTTCTGTGGGGAAGTCCTTCCGCACGTCCAATGATGGGGAACTCATCAAGGTGGGAAAGGATGAGGGCACGATCCTGGTGAATTTTTCCGTTCACCAGGTGGAGCAGGCCATCAAAATCAAACTGACCCGGGGACAGGGGAAAAAGATTTTCCTGAATGATACCCCTATCCGCAGGAAAGAACTGATGGGTCTCTTTCGGACGGTCCTCTTTACGCCGGACGAGCTGCAGCTCATCAAAGGGGCTCCCCAGCTCAGACGCCGTTTCCTTGACATGGAAATTTCCCAGGTATCGCCCCGGTACTATGAGGAATTTCTCCGATACAGCCGGGCGGTGCAGCAGAGAAATGGGGCCCTCAAAAATGCCCTGGCCACCGGGAAAAAGCCGGATCTCGATATATGGGATATGCAGATTGCCTCCGGCGCTGCCTACATGGTGAAGAAGCGGATGGAAACCATAGCCCGCATGAATGAGACTGTCATGGACATGGAGCAGGCCCTTACCAATTGCCGGGAAAAGCTGGAAATCCGGTATAAACAGCAGGGCAGCGATACGCCCCGGTGGGATATGGAATGGTACATGGAAGAACTGTCGAAACGCCGGGAAGAGGATAGCCGGTTCTGCCACACATCCATCGGCCCCCACCGGGATGACCTCACCTTCCTTATGAATGGCATGGATATCTCCGCCTACGGGTCCCAGGGCCAGCAGCGGACGGCCATCCTTTCCATGAAGCTGTCTGAAATGGAATTCATCCGCCAGGAAACGGGGGAATACCCGGTACTGATCCTGGACGACATAGGCAGTGAACTGGACAGGGACCGCCGCAGGGCGCTGGTGACTTTCCTCATGGACAAGGAAATCCAGACCCTGGTCACCGGTACGGAAGTACCCTTTGATGTGGAAGGAAAAGTGGTGGACCTGGGGAAAGAGAAAGAATTGAGAGTTGAGAATTGAGGCCAAGCGGCTCTGCCGCAGAAATCCGTGCCTATGAGCATGGATGCGTTTGGGCCATAAGACATCAGACGGACAGACTGCAGAAGCCAGACAGAATCAGTGGCGGCGCACAAATCATATGGCGCCGCTTTTTTGATTTCCCAATTGCGTCATTTCGAACGATGGCGGCATGCAAGATGAATGTATAGATAAGAATCGCTAGAGCTTCGAGGAATGGAGAAATCTTTCTTGTATTCGGGAATGCAGAGCATCATAAAAGTGAAGAGAAAAGAGTGAAGAGAGGAATTGGCGGCGCAGCCGCTACGCCTCAATTCTCAAAACTCAATTCTCAATTCTGATTTTCCGGGACAATTTCCCTTTTTTCCGGACTATAGAGACAGAGGAACACAGCAGGGCCCGGAAAGATTTCCTGCTTCCCGCCAGCGCGCCAGGTCTTAAGGGGCGGGATACAGGAATATGCGATTTCCACTAGAGGCTGTGCTTCTCCGGTGCACCGAAATATCTACACAATAGAAACTCCCGCCAAAAACCGCCAGAAATCATGAGCGGCAGCCGTTCACCGGATTTCTACGGAGGCAGGAGACCCGCTCTGCGGCCATCTCCTGTTCTCCACGGAAAACGATGTCCCAAGTCCTACCATGCAGCGGCCGGGAAGCGGCGGGAATTTCTGCATGGAAAAAACGCAGGAAATGAATGATCATTTCCTGCGTTTTTTGTTTCACGTGAAACAACAGAGACATTTCCCTATAGAATGGGAACCTGCGATTGGCTGAACGCTTTTTACCTGCGGCGCAGCCGCTCCGCCTCAACTCTCAAATCTCAAATCTCAACTCTGCTTTTTTCAGTCCCATTTCTTCTGGGGCAGCTTTTTCAGCATTTCATTGGCCTCTTCCGTTGTGATGGAAGAGATGGGCCTGTGGAGCAGGAGGGCCAGCAGCTTCTTCTTTTCCTCATCGGCACTGTACTTATGGAAAATCTTTTCCTTTGCCCGATGGATGAGGGTGTCCCTGGCATCTTCATACATGCTGTAGTCGCAGGGGATAATGGACCGGACCTCCTGGTAGGTGTAGTGGGGATTTTCCTTCAGGATGAGGATGACCTTGTTTTTCCTTGCCTTTTCCAGCTTTCGCCGGCAGGCAGGGCAGATCCGGTTCTCCGGCGGGCAGAGGGCGCCGCAGATGGCACATTCATGGTAGCCTTCGGCCTTTTCTCCCTTTCGGATTTTCAGCACTTCCTCCATCATCTGGGTGAACTGGGGCCGGATTTTCTCACTTTCCACGTGGAGGGCCACCCAATTTTGGATCCACTGTTCCTCTTCCTGGGAAAGGGCCACAGAATACCGGTGGTGTTCTTTCTGTATGGTTTCATTGACCCGGTCCACCGTGGTAAAGGGATGGCTTTCTTTTCTGGGAGATCCCGCAAAGAAGCGGATGTCCGTGAAGTATTTCCCTATTTCATCTTTGGAGAGTTCCTTCAGGATGTCTGCCTTCATCATGTAGAGCTGCTGCAGGAAGGTGGAGTTCGTGACCTGCACATAGAGGACCGGTCCCTTGCATCCGGAAATATAGGATTCCCTGGCCATCAGGTCTCCTACCATGTTTTTCCACCGCTTCTGGAACAGGTAGAACTGGAAGCCCTTCTGTCCAAAAAGCTTCGTTTTGATATCGGAATGGGCAAATACGCCGGCAATGGAATCCATGGTGCGGTACCGTTTCCCCTGTGGCCTTTTGTCTTCTTCGTCCATGGTCACGCCTCCTTTCTTCGTTTACTTTCATTATACAATAACAGGGAATGGAATAGTTCCTATGTCAGGTATCATAGGGGGCAGATTCCGGAAATCAGATAGAACCAGCAGCATAGCCGCGGAGATTTCAACTTTTTCTTTTAACGCCTATAAAACTTAGTGTAAAATGTTTCTCGGTAGAGGATTTCTCCCCTGCTGGATAGAAAAGGGAAGAGTCCCCTTTGATGGAAATGTTATAATTTCCTTGCGACAAAATCAAAAGAAAGGACTCTTCCCAATGAGCATTTTATCAGAGAATATCGAACTTTTCAAACCTTTTATTCAGGAGGAAATTCTCAAGAGTATCAAGGATTCCAAGGATTCACTGGCCATGGAGCAGGTTCTCTGGCACCTCTTCACGGAACTCTTTGGCCTTCTTGTGGCGACGGCCTTCGAAATGATCGATGGCGAGCTGTACGATAGGGTCTACAAGCCTCAGGGGTGGCGGATTTCCCGGCGGGATTCCAGAACCATATACTGCCTGTTTGGTCCTGTCACCTACAAGCGGAGGCGGCTGGAGATGGCCGGAAAGCAGGGATTTTACCCGTTAGATAAGAAATTTGGATTTCTGCCTTCCCGTCACTATAGCATGGGAGTGATTCTGCGCATTGCGCAGGCTACCCAGGTTACCCAGTTCCGTAATGTGAGCCATATCGTGAAAATTCTGACCCAGACGGATATTTCACATCAGACAGTTTCAAATCTCAGCCGCGCTGCCGCCCAAATGGTCAGAAAATACGAAGCAGCAGATGCAGCTATGGAGCAGGCCGAGAAGAGAGTACCGGAGAACGGGCTGCTGGCTATTGAGGGCGATGGGATTGTAATGAAGCAGCAGGCGGACCCGGACACCGATACCAAAGGCGGCCAGAACATAGAACTTCACCGAATCCAGGTCTATGAGGGCGTCGAGAAGAATGGGAAACGTTCGAGACTGACAGGGTACCACTGCTTCTCTGGAACGGATAGGAAAAGGCTGGTTGAACTCGTCAAGGTGTGGGTGCATGGCCGGTACAATCTGAGCGAGATTACAGTACTTTCCAACGGGGATGGCGGAGCAGGATATAATTTCGGTGACTTCGACGATATAGTCGAGGGATGCAAGACACATTACCATTTCCGGGACAGATACCATGTGAATGAGAAAGTGCGGACCCGCCTCAGCTTCTGCCCACGTGGATTCATCGATAAATTCGTGCTTGAACTGAATAAGAGCAGAAATGTCATCACAGATATGAAGCCATATCTGGATACGGCTGCCAGCTACGCAGAAACAGAAGAACAGGCCGAGCAGGTACGGAGACTGGCAGACTATCTGAGTCGCAACGCCGACTATATCCCGGGCATCCGGGAGCGCGGAATCCGAACCGATATCCACCTGGGGGCAGCTGAAAGCAACCACCGACGCTATAGCTACCGTCTGAAAAAGCAGGGGCGCAGCTGGTGCAGGATAGGTATGGATTCAATAGGCACGCTGATTACTGCTACCCAGAATGACACTTTGGAAAAAGCCCTGATTTACTGTGCTGCAGGCAAAGCCTACAAGAAGATGGACCGGCAGATGCATAAGGCGGTCGTAGCAGCCGTAAAAACGAACCGCAAAGCCGCCAGGGACGCTAAATGGCACAGGAACGCACGGAATTACCGTCCCGGGTGCCTGGAAGGCCGTATAGGCGTATATGGAGCGACTTCAACTCCGATGGGCCAGCTTGCTAAAGCGATACAGATTTATTGAGAAAGCAGAGGCTGGGAAACCTGATAACGTCGACTGTCAAATAAAGTACCGAGAAAACCTTGACACATACCCTATAAAATTTCTTTGTCTTAACTTTATACAGCCTCTATTTTATAATAGAAAAAGGAGAGTGTGGTTTCCATGATTGGAGGTCTTTCTATGGATGAAATTAAAGATGGTAAAGTAGATATTGATCGGTATCGCGCCAAGGAGGGCGAAAAAATCAACCTGAAGAAATTCCCTACCAAGTGTGATGTGTCCATTGATAAAGCGAAGGTAAAGAGCCTTTATTTCCCGGAGGTCATTGAAAAGGTGAAGGACCTGCAGGAAAAGCTCTATGCCCAGAATACCTATGGCCTCATTATTGTGCTGCAGGCCATGGATGCTGCCGGCAAGGACGGCACCGTAAACCACGTATTTGCCAACCTGGACCCCGGCGGCGTAAAGGTGGTTTCTTTCAAGCAGCCTACCACAGAGGAAAAGGACCACGACTACATGTGGCGTATCAATAAAGCCCTGCCGGAACGGGGAGACATCGGTATTTTCAACCGTTCCCAGTATGAAGACGTCATCGTTACCAGAATTCACGACCTGATCCATAAGGGTCAGCTGCTCCAGGACCTGATTCACAAGGACATTTGGGAAGAACGGTATGAACAGATCAACAACTGGGAAAAATACCTGCACCAGAATGGCTTTGAAATGGTGAAGATTTTCCTCCATGTGTCGAAGACAGAGCAGCAGCGCCGCCTCATGGACCGCATTATCAACCAGCAGAAGAACTGGAAGTTCTCCATGTCCGATATCAATGAACGGCAGTACTGGGACCAGTACCAGAAGCTCTATGAGGAAATGATTTCCAAGACCTCCAAGGATATTTCGCCATGGTACATCGTGCCGGCGGATAACAAATGGTATACCCGGTACGTGGTGGCACTGATTACCCTGCATGCACTGAAGAAAATTAATCCCCAGTTCCCAAAGCTGTCGCCGGATGTGCAGGCCCAGCTGGAACAGTTCAAGAAACTGATTTCCGAAGTGGATATCAATTCCCTGAAGGAAATCCAGGAGACCATGGATAAGAAATAAAAAGATAGAACCAAAGATTTTTCGGGATTTTCCTTTTCCTTTCAGGGAAGAGGATATCCCTGCTAAGGGAAGCGCTGATTAATTCGCAGAGTCAGATTTCATAAGGATTTTTATGCACTGCTTCGTCATAACTCGGCCAAGGATAAAAGGAAGGCGCTTTGATGTGCAGAAAAGGCGCCAACTTGCCTTGGCTCAGCAGTCCTATGCAGGACTGCTGCTTTAAATAGCTCGCTATTCGCGTCGAGTTATTCCTTGCATTGCATAAAAATCCAAGAATGAAATCTGACAGCGATTTAACCTTAGATTTACACAAATGTAGAACTACACATCAATACCTAATATATCTTTTCTAAACTGGTCAACTTTCACATGGCCTGGAACCTCAACTCCGAGCAGTTTGTAATAATCTTTCACCTGTCGGGAAGGGGTTTCTATAGTAACCATCCCCGCATTATTACAGAAGCACATGAGCGATTGTGTCTTGCCGTATAGTTCTGAAGTAGATAGTCCGCTGTTGTCCATCTTCTTCCTTATCAATAAGAGTGCAATTGTATCTATGATGTCATGCAGGATCTTTCCCCGTACTGTTTCATCAGTCCATTTTGAAAGCGGAAGCATTTCCAGGTAGTCCTTGCTGGTTTTAAATACGGTCTCTATGTCGCAGCGGTTGAAATACAAAGTTAACAGCCGCTCTGGCGTGGTATCAATATTCGAAATCAGTACAAAATAGCCATATTTTACTTCCAACCAGTCCTTGTCCTTATCTTTCATGGATTCGAACCGGTCTTCGTGTTTCAACAGGAAGTCTCTGTACTTTTGCAATGCATTGTTCTTATCGACATACACATAGGCGTATTCATTATGACCAAATAGCTCAATATTCTTTCTATGCCCAAAATATACATGATGCTTACGTACAAAAGTATACTTGCCTTTAGTAAGAAGAGGTTTCACTTTATCATAAAGTTCTTTGAGTGGATATCCTTTTCTTACAGGCATGCGGCCAATCATTGTTTTCTCTGTGCCTATATGAAAAGCACCGATCAATTCCCGTGAAACGTAACCTGAATCGAGAACGAGTGAATCTATGACGATTCCAAGACTGTCTGCAACATCATTGACTACATTCATAATTGTGTTGATGTCCAGTACATTTCCGGGGATAATGTCATACCAGACCGGAAGTCCGGTCTTTTCATCCAATACCAGTATCAGACGTACCATAACATCAGAAGAACCGACGCCATGACAGGATAATGCATTGAAAGGATTATTTTCAATGTCATTCGGGAGTGGTGTTGAGTCAACATAGCACCCTTTCCCGAAATCCGGATTATCTTTCTGCATTGCTTTTACAAATGTACGGAAGAATGCCAGCCTGGTTGCATCACTTCCCATTTTTGCAAAGTAACGTGTATCGCAGCGGAGTGACTCCAGCGGTACATCAGACATCACATAGGAGGCGAATGATTTTATGATGAAATTGTCACAGGATATACGGGATCCGTCCCTCAGAACACCATGAAGGATATGACAGAGGACTCTTTCATAGTCAGATTTTTCTGAAAAAGCTGTGTGAAGGACCTTTATGAGACCTGTTTTTCGGAAAAATTCCAGAAGCAGGAAAACATCTCCGAATACAGTGTGGACCTGTGGCCGGGGGAAGACATTGGTGCCTTCCAGCCGTGGATCATCTTTATCCACCGGCGAAAATGTGTCATTTTTAGCACAATACTCAATCAGGCCACGGGTAGGAGACAGAAAAATGCCATCTTTTTTGTCAGCACTCAGCCAGATTACCTTGCCGAGACGTTCCCGAACGGTGTGCTTAGCGTGGTATGTGCCAAATTTTCCATATTCTGTGTCAATTATGGAAGCCGAGCCACTGATCACAACGCCATTGTCATCTAAAATAAGTCTTTGAGCTTTAATGAACGCCATTATGCTCCTCCCCAAGAACTTCAAGTTCTTGTTAGAACTACATATAATATAGTCCTAAATTTTAAGAGAAGCAATAGTTTATTGAATACATCGACGATTTCGGAATCAGTAGATATCAGTTAAGTGATGTAGTTCTACATTTTTGCTTATCTAAGGTTTAATCAGTGCTTCCCTAAGAGGAGTATTTCATTTTTCGAAAACTTTTTCCGCCGGTGGTGGCGGGAATTTGAAAAACGCGGATTCTCCGGCCGGAGGCCGCTGGTCCGCGCTTTTATTATGTTCGGGGGAATCGATTATGGAGAACATGGAAGAAAACAAAACGGTAAAGGTTGAGGAAAAGAAGTACACCGGCAATGTAAAAATCGATATTGACCGGTACCGGGCCAGGGAGGGAGAAACAATCAACCTGAAGAAATTTTCCACTGCCTGTGATACGGACGTGGATAAGGAATCGGTGAAAATGAGCGCCTTTCCGAAGGCCCTGGATGAGCTGAGTCTTCTCCAGGCAAAGCTCTATGCCCAGAGTACCTATGGACTGGTCATCGTATTGCAGGCCATGGACGCCGCCGGCAAGGACGGCACCATTAAGCATGTCTTTTCCCATCTCGATCCGAACGGTGTCCATGTGGTGTCCTTCAAGCAGCCTACCACGGAAGAAAAGGATCATGACTACATGTGGCGCATCAATAAGGCCCTGCCCCGGCGGGGAGATATCGGTATCTTCAACCGTTCCCACTACGAAGATGTCATCGTGACCCGGGTCCATGACCTCATTAAAAATGACAAACTGCCGAAAAAACTGGTGACCAAGGACATCTGGGAGACCCGGTACCGGCAGATCCGGGACTGGGAGCGGTATCTTTCGGAAAATGGATTCCATGTAATCAAGATTTTCCTCCATGTGTCGAAGAATGAGCAGCGGGACCGGCTGGCGGAACGAATCCTGAACAAGAAGAAAAACTGGAAATTTTCCATGGCTGACCTGAACGAGCGGCGGTACTGGGACCGGTACCAGGAACTCTATGGGGAAATGATTTCTGCCACTTCCACGGAACAGGCGCCCTGGTACATCGTGCCGGCAGACAACAAATGGTATACCCGCTACGTGGTGGCCCAGATCGTGATCCGGGCACTGAAGGACATTGCCCCCAGGTTCCCGGAAATGTCGAAAGAAATCAAGGACCAGCTCGAAGAATTCCGGAAGCTCATCGAAAGCGGCAATGTGGGTATGATCGAAGAAATGCAGGACGTCATGGGAGCGGAAGGGAAAAAATAGAATTGAGAGTTGAGGTCCAGCCGCTGCGCGGCGGTTTTGCATGTAAACAGTCAGTGTCATGGGCATGGAGCTTCTAGCTTCCAGCTTTTAGCAATTAGGAATGCTGGTCAGCCTACGGCATGGATAACTGCCGGAATGATGGGATGAAGAGCGCTGCAGGCAAATCAGTCTTTCTAGCAGCTAGCAGCTAGCAGCTAGCAGCTAGTAGCTAGCAGCTAGAAGCCCCACCCCAGTGACTCTATCCGTAGGAATGCCCAATTATTTGACCGGCAGTCTATCTTTCTGCGGAGCCCGGTTGTTTATGCTATAATATTTCTATAAGACTGTGTAAAGCTCTCTGTTTTCGTGAGGTGAATGATATGAAAAAAATATTACTGGCCCTGGCAGTGGCGGCTTCCGTGTCCGGCGTGGCCTTTGCCTCTCCCCAGACTTCCTTCAAGGAAGGACAGACGGAAATTAATGTGGGCATGTGGGATTCCTCGGCCCATTCTAATGGATATAAGTCCGACGGGGAATGGAATTTCCTGGGCGGTCTGACCTATGGCATCAGTGACCGCTGGGCAGCCCAGTATGAATATACGGGACTCCATACGGACCATACCAATGGCAATATGAATGAAATTAATGCGCTCTATTCCTTCCATCCCCAGGTAGCAGCCTTCGGCGGCTGGAACCGGATTTCCATGAAAGATTTTCCTGACCGTGCTTTCGGCTCTTCGGACCGGGTGAATAACATTGCCCAGCTCGGCGTCATTGCCCGGCAGCCCATTAACGATGTGGTGGATGTGTATGCCAAAGGGGCTGTAGGTACGGAATCCACATCCATGTGGGAAGCAGGGGTGAACCTGGCACTGGATAAGGATGTGGACCTCAACGCAGGCTACCATTACCTCAATACCCGGGGCGATTCGGACCATAACGTATCCTACAAGGGATTCATGGCCGGCGTATCCTACCGTTTCGGCGGCAGCGACAATACACTGGCTCCCACGGAAGAAGAGAAAAATTATGACTACGAAGGGGATAGCGAACCGTCCACGGTGACCGTGAAACCGGCCAATACCAATGCGGATGTTGTCAATGTACCTGCCGATACCCCGGTGAAGGCGCCGGAAAATGATTACTACTTCAACAGTATCCATTTCAAGAGTGATTCTGCCGCCATCGAAGACGGCCAGAAGGCAAACCTCGATGAATTCGTGAAGAAAGCCAAGGAAACGGGCCACGTATTCAAGCTCGTAGGCCGGGCAGACTCCACAGGCAGTGCGGATTACAATAAAGATCTTTCTTCCCGCCGCATTGACAGCGTGAAGAAGTATGCCGTGGACCACGGCGTGGACGCTTCGAAACTGGTGCCCATGGTGAAGGGATCGGAAGACGGCAGCGGCGCTGAAGGACGGCGTGTGGATATTTTTGAACACAAATAAGTAGTAGAGCTCACGAAAGCGCATGGTCAAAGGGTCATGCGCTTTTTTGTTTCCGGCGGTTTTGCATGCTATTGGTTAGTGTCATCGGCACCGGGCTGTTAGCTTCTAGCTGTTAGCAGTCAGGAAAGATCTACAGCCTACGGCACGAATGGCTGACGAAAATATCAGATGGGAAGCGCCGCAGGCTGGCCAGCTTTCCTAAAAGCTAGCCGCTAGCAGCTAGAAGCCCCATGCCGGTGACTCTAACCAACAGCATACAAAACCGACGCGCAGCGGCTATCCAGCTCAAGGCTAAAGGCTCAAGGCTCGTGCCTCTGACCATTAGCATCCAAATTGCCACCGAAAAATTCTTTCCTCTTTTTCCCGTTTAGGTATATAATGCTCTTAAAGCAAAAACGGGGAAATCTTAATTTAGGGGAGGAATAGTATGAATTTAACAACCATGCATGCCATCATCATCCTTGTGACGGTGGCACTGGTCATCGGCATCGGGATTTACCATGCCCGGTCCATCAAGTCTGCGGCGGGGTACAGCGTCGGCGGCAGGAGCGCCGGCGTGCCCCTGGTGGCAGGCAGTATTGCGGGCACCGTCGTAGGCGGCGGCGCCACCGTGGGGACTGCCCAGCTGGCCTACAGCTTCGGCCTGTCGGCCTGGTGGTTTACCCTGGGAAGCGGCATCGCTTTTATTATTATGGGCATTTTTTATGCCCGCCGCATGCGGGGCACCGGGCTGGAGACCATTCCCCAGTTCCTGTCGGTGCATTATGGGAAGAGGGCGGAAGAGCTGTCTTCTGTTATTTCTTCCATAGGCATCCTCTTTTCTGCCGTGGCCAGCTGCCTGCCGGGAATTGAAATCATTTCTTCCCTTTTTGGACTGGATCCCCTGGTTTCTTCGGTGGTTCTTATTGTCCTTGTCATCGGATATACTTTCTTTGGCGGCATGAAGAGCGCCGCCATTGGCGGTATCCTGAAAATGGGCATTATCTGGTTTGCCCTGTTCATTGCAGGATTCGAGGCCTTCCAGGCCATCTATGGCACGGCGGCCTGGAACAGCATGGCGCCATCGGAATTTTCTCTCTTCGGCCGGGGATTTGAACCGTCCATGGCCAATCTTTTCTCTGTCATTGTCGGTGTCCTTTGCACCCAGACCTATATCCAGTGTATTTTCTCTGCCAGCACGCCTGTTACGGCAGCTTTCGGCTGTTTTGCGGCTGCCCTTATCGTCATTCCCGTGGGCCTTCCCAATGTGGCCATCGGTATGTACATGCATATCATGGATCCCGATGTGATGCCCATTCTTGTACTGCCTACGTACCTCATTAACCATACGGGCACCTTCATCGGAAGCCTGGCCATGGGAGGGATTATCCTGTCCCTGGTCAGCGGTATCGGCGGCCTGTCCCTTGGCATCGGTACCATGATTGCCCGGGATATGCTGGCACCGATTTTTAAAATCCGGAATGACCATAGCCTGCTTGTCATCACAAAAATGACGGTGCTGGCGGTCATGATCCTGGCCTGCCTTATTTCCATTGCCAATAGGGGCTCTGAAGTGCTCGTATGGAATTACCTGTCCATGGCCCTTCGGGGTGGCGGTATCTTTATTCCCTTCAGCCTTGCCGTCTTCCTGCCGGGACACCTCACGAAGACCTGGGCCGTCATTTCCATGGCCGGCAGTACCCTGGCTGCCCTTCTGTCTGCTACGGTGATTCACCTGCCCATGGATCCCCTCTTCGTAGGACTCATAGCCAGCGCCATCCTCATCATCCCGGGCCTCAGGATCCACGGCAATCCCCCGGATGAAGGCATCGTGGAAGAGAAGGTGTGAAGAGCTTTTCCTGCTGGTGGAGCATGCTGATGGGTAGAGTCATTCGTACGGGGGCTTCTAGCTTCTAGCGGCTAGCTATTAGGAAAGCTGGTCAGCCTGCGGCGAAAAAGAAAGATTTGAGATTTGAGAGTTGAGAGTTGAGGTCCCGCGGCTTAGCCGCTGATGCTCCAGCCACTTTTCATTCTATAGTCTGTCCAGCTCAAGGCTTGTGCACCTATCCATCAGCATGGAATATATATAAATTCACGGCGCTATACATTTTGTGCGCCGCACCACCACTCCTAACTCCTCACTCCTAACTCCTCACTCCTAACTCCTCACTTTTCAAAGGATGTATACTTTAACTTTATCATAACTTCAGGAAGGACACTCCCCATGTACAAAGCTGTTATTTTTGATATGGACGGTACCATTCTCGATACCATCACCGATATTACGGATTCCGTAAATTATGCCCTGGCCCGGATGGGAGAACGCCATGATTTTACGGCGGATCGGGTGAAGCTGTGCTTCGGGAGCGGCATCCGGGCGGACATGGAAAAGACATTGGCCCTGTCCCGGGGATGCAGTGACAGGGATATCGAATTTGTGGGAAACAGCATTTCCGTTTCTTCCTTTGGCTTTACGGAAAAGGATGTGGACCGGCTGGAATCTATTTTTAATCCCTACTACACCGCCCATTCCCGGAACCATACAGGCCCCTATGAAGGTATAGAACCGCTTCTCCGGAAACTGAAGGAAAAACATGTCCTTACCGCCGTGGCTTCCAATAAGAATGATGGCGATGTGAAAAATCTTTCCGATGGCCTTTTCCCGGGGCTCTTTTCCCTTTCCATGGGAAACAGCCCCGCTATCCACAGGAAACCGGCACCCGATATGATTGACCGTATCCTGCAGGAACTGGGGGTGCCACGAATCGAAGCCCTGTATGTGGGAGATTCGGAAGTGGATATAGAAACGGCGAAAAACAGCAGGGTCCCTTGCATTTCCGTCGCCTGGGGCTTCCGAACCGTGGAATTCCTGAAAAACCACGGTGCCTCGGTCATCGTGAACAGGCCGGAAGAACTGGCGTCGTTGCTGCTGGATTCTGAGCAGCATGCCTGCGGTCAGAGTCATCGGCACGGAGCTTCTGGCTTCTAGCTGTCAGCTGCCAGGAAAGCTGGTCAGCCTACGGCATGGAGGACTGTCAGAAAATATCGGATGAGAAGTGGCACAGGCTGAAGGGGCATTGCGGCGAAGCCGCTGTTCAGCTTTTCTAGAGGCTAAAAGCTAGCCGCCAGAAGCCCCGTGCTGGTGACACTAACCGTTAACACCCACCCACCGCTTACGCGGTCCCCTTCCCTCTAAAGAGAGAGCTCAGGCGCCTGCGGCGAAGCCGCGGGACCTCAACTCTCAACTCTCAAAACTCAACTCTTTTTTATATCTTGACGCAGATTTGACAAATCGCTTCATGTCTGTTACTCTCTCTATAGAAATAATTCTATCTATTTGTTGGGAGTTTATATCACTATGGAAAAAATTTATATTGATACTGCAAAAATTTTAAAAGCCATTTCTGATCCCAAACGACTGAAGATTGTAGACATGCTTTCCTGTCATGAACAGTGCGCCTGCAAAATTCAGGAGGCCTTTGCCATTACCCAGCCCACCCTGTCCCATGATATGAAGGTTCTTGTGGAATCAGGACTTATCCTGGACCGGCGGGATGGAAAGAATATCTTTTATTCCCTGAATCCGGTGGTGCTGAAGGAAGTGTACTCCATTATGGGAGAAATCTTCCGGAATAAGCTGCACTGTGTGTGCGATGGGAAACACCATGGCCATCATCAGGAATCGGTTTCGGACTGTGAAAAAGAACTGACTTCCCTGTAAAAAGAAGCTGGGGAACTGTGGAAAACACGGTCCCCGGCTTTTTAAATTTCTCAGAGAGTATGCTTACGGTTGGAGCCATTGGGCACAGGGCTTTTAGCTTCTAGCTGTTAGCTTTTAGGAAAACTGACCAGCCTGCGGCGCTTCCCATCGGGTATGCAACAGTTCTTCATGCCGTAGGCTGCTGAGTTTTCCTGGCTGCTAATAGCTAGAAGCTAAAAGCCCCATGCAGGTAACTCTATCCATCAGCATGCAAACTTGCGGCGCAGCCGCGGGACCTCAATTCTCAACTCTCAATTCTTTCCTGCCAGCTCGAAGCTCCTGCAGAAATGACTCTTCCCGTAATCACGCAACCATATAAAAATAATATATTTTATCCATTATCTTCTGTTTACCATGAAAAAGTGGTAAACTATATACGGAAATAGCAATATGGGATTGTTATAAATTGGTCGTAGAGGTGATAAACATGGCAGAAGTAACAGAAAAAAGTGTTGTTGTCTGCGGCGTTGATAAATACGCTGTAGCAGATCTGAAGCGTGTTTACGGTGGCGTAAGCTATCAGGGAGAGGAATATGTATTCCTTCAGTTCCCGGTTGTTGGCGACACAGTAAGGGAATATCGTCCGGACAGCTATACCACGGCAATTCGTCTTGGCGATGAAATTTTCGACGGCAAGACCTTCCACTATCATGTAACCCTGACCTATGATGGCCACGTAAGAGAAGTGGCTTATCTGGGCCTCGATGATGCAGGCAGACCGGATACCGTTGATATCGAATAATCCCTGTCATCCAGTAAAAGAACCGGGCGTGTCCCGGTTTTTTTATTGGAAAAATGGATGGCATACTGAGGGGGAGGGTCACATAGGTGCGGGGGCTTCCAGCTTCTGGCTGCTAGCTGCCAGGAAAGCTGTACAGCCTACGGCATGTTGGTATTATTGGAAATCCTGGATGGGAAGCGCCGCAGGTGAATCAGCTTTCCTGGCCAGTGACTCTACACGCAAGCATACTAACCCACCAACCCACCAACCCACCAACCCCATCATCATGCGCCCCAAATAGCCTATTTTCCTCCCATTTTTCCCATGCAATTATGGTATAATAAAATGGATTATCTATGAAAGGAAGAGACCATGGGAACGATCATCAGCATCATCAACCAGAAGGGCGGCGTAGGCAAGACCACCACCGCCGTGAACCTGGCTGCCTGCCTGGCGGATAAGGGGCACAAGACACTCCTCATCGATGAAGATTCACAGGGCAATTCCACCAGCGGCCTCAGTAAATCCGTGGATTTCGAAAAGAGCCTGTACGATGTACTGCTGGATGATGAGCCCGTGGACCATGCCATCGTAAAGACGGCGGTCAAAAAGCTCCATCTCCTTCCGGCTTCCATCGACCTGGCGGGGGCGGAAATCGAGATTGCTCCCCTTCCGGAACGGGAGTCCCTGCTGAAGAAGAAAATAGAACCTCTCCGGGAGGAATATGAGTATATACTTATTGACTGTCCTCCGTCCCTGGGACTCATGACGCTGAATGCCCTGGTAGCCTCGGATTCCATTATCATTCCTATCCAGGCGGAATTTTATGCTCTGGAAGGACTGTCCCAGCTGGTGAAGACGGTGCAGGTGGTATCCCGCCGCATGAATCCCCGGCTCCATATCCTGGGCATCCTTCTCACCATGTTTGACGGACGGACGAACCTGTCCCTACAGGTGGCGGAAGAAGTGAAGAAGTACTTCGGTTCCAAAGTGTTCCGTACTGTGATACCCCGGACCGTCAAGCTGTCGGAAGCACCGAGCTTCGGGGAGCCCATTCTGACCTATGCCCCAAAATCAAAAGGGGCCGAGGCCTATAAGAAACTGTGTCGGGAGGTTTTGAAGCGTGAATAAGAAAAAATTGGGACGGGGGCTGGGAGAGCTCCTGGGCGATGACTACCAGGATACGGGAAAGGTCCTGGACCTTTCGGTGGACCGCATCGTTCCCAATCCCTGGCAGCCCCGTCAGGATTTCGATGAAGAATCACTGGCTTCCCTTTCGGCGTCCATCAAAAAGGATGGCCTCATCCAGCCGGTGGCGGTACGGGATAAAGGGCATTCTTCCTATGAACTCATCACCGGGGAGCGGCGCTGGCGGGCGGCTAAGATGGCGGGCCTTGCCACCATTCCCGCCATTGTCCTTGATTATGATGACCGGGGCATGGCAGAAATGGCGCTGGTGGAAAACCTGCAGCGGAAAGACCTGAATCCTGTGGAAGAAGGCATGGCTTACCGGAAGCTCATGGATACCTATGGCCTCACCCAGGAAGAGGTATCCGAAAAAGTGGGAAGGAGCCGTCCCTATATAGCCAACATGATTCGTCTCCTGGAACTGCCGGAGGAAGTACGAAATCTCCTGTCTGCCGGAAAGCTTACAGCCGGCCAGGCAAGGCCTCTCCTTTCCCTTGGCAGTGATGCGGAAAAGGTGAGTCTCGCCCGCCGTATCGTATCGGAAGGCCTTTCTGCCCGACGGGTGGAAGAGCTGGTGCGGGCCGGTAAGCCGAAGAAAGTAGAAAAGAAGGATCCCGTTTCCGAATATCTGAAGGCCATCGAGGAAAAGATGGGCCTTTCCGTGGGGACGAAGGTCCGTATCCGGGTGGGAAAAGGAAAGAATGCCCACAAAGGGACCATTTCCATTTCCTTTAAAAATGATGAAGAATTCCAGCGAATCGCAGAGCTGCTTGATTCGCAGGGGAAATAATACAGGTGGAGTGTAAAGTACGATTATGATCAATCCCAATACAGTCATTTATGCCGGCATCGGCATTGTTGTTATCCTTTTCCTTTTCATGGTTCTCCAGTACTTCCTGCTGAGGGCCAAGGTGAACCGGCTGTCCAAAAAATACAAGTACTTCATGAATGGGGAAGACGGCGGTTCCATCGAACTGAAGCTGTCCACGGAAGTCAGGGAACTTCGGGAAATGGTGGCTTCTTCGGAAAATATGCTCCACCAGCAGGAACTCCTGGCTACCATGCAGCTCCAGTCCTTCCAGAAGGTGGGGCTGGTGCGGTACGATGCCTTTGATGATACGGGAGACAAGCTATCCTTTTCCCTCACATTGCTGGATGGGAAAAATAACGGCTTCATCCTGTCTTCCCTGGCCGGCCATGATACGTCCCGGATCTATGCAAAACAGATTGTGAAGGGCCAGTGCAAAGAAGCCCTGTCTTCGGAAGAAGCAGAAAGCATCAATATGGCTTTGGATACACTGATGCCGGATATTGCCAATGAAGGAATGCCCCAGGGACAGGCCCAGGGCGTTCCGGCAGGCCAGAAAATCGACACCGCAAAGAAATAAAAGCCTTTGGGAGAGGGCAGGTTTTAAAGAATAGAATTTGATTAAGAATAGGGGGATATTTCAGGGACTTTCCATCCATGGAGAGCCCCATCGTATAGAAGCAGGTTCTGAATGAAGAAGACAACGAATGAAAAAACAGGAGAAGTGACATTCTCCTTTACCGATAAAGAAATCAGAAAACTGAAAATCGGCGCCATTGCAGGGGCCGTTGTATTTGTCCTGAGCCTTGGTACGGCCGTGTATTCCGCCGCTTCCATGAATACCCTCAGAAATGAAAATGAGCTTTATAAAAACCAGCTCAAAATGGCGGAAGAGAAGATGGATGCCCTGGCGGACAAGACGAAGACCATCGAGAAAATGTCCGGCCAGCTCCAGGATATGATCAAAGCCAATAATAACGGTGCGGGACAGAATATTTCCACCTCCGGTGAAGGCGGACAAGGCGGCGCATCCACGGTGCCGGACAAGGCCAGGGATGTGAAGGCTTCGGAGCACGAAAATGTCTCTTCCGATGACGGCGATATTTCCACGCCCGGACAGCTTTTGAGCCGCATGCGGAAACTGGACCAGCGGCTGGACAGCCAGATCAAGACCATGATTGTCCTCCGGGAAAAACTCCTGAACCAGACCTACGGCTCCGCAGCACCCCTGCTTCATACTTCATCCACCACCCCTGATATCTGGCCTGTGTCCGGAACTGTCTCCAGTTCCTACGGCTTCCGGAACAGCCCCGGTGGTATCGGTTCCACCTACCATGAAGGCATCGATATTGCCGTGGACTACGGCACTCCCGTGGAAGCCACCGCTTCCGGCGTGGTGACCCAGGCAGGCTGGGTAGCGGGCTACGGCAACCTGGTGGAAATCAAGCATGACGGCGGTATCACCACCCGGTACGGCCACAATTCTGCCCTCCTGGTGTCCGTGGGACAAGAGGTGGACCAGGGCACGGTAATTGCCCTGGCAGGAAGCACGGGAAACAGCACAGGCCCCCACTGCCACTATGAAGTGCGCATCAACGGGGACGCCGTGGATCCGGTCTACTTCCTCCCGGCAAACCAGTAACTGATAAAATCAAAAGCACGGAGAAAGGGAAAAATCCTTTTCTCCGTGCTTTTTTGTGCTGTCGGATAGAGTCATTCTGGCAGGGCTATTAGCTGCTAGCTCCTGGCTGTCAGGAAAGATGATTCGCCTGCGGCGCTTCTCATCCGATATTTCAGTCCAGTCATTCGCGCCGTCGGCTGATGAGCTTTCCTGGAAACTGGCAGCTAATAGCTGGAAGCCCCGCTCGAATGACTCTATCCGACAGTATGCGTTTCGCCGCAAAGCGGCTGGCCAGCTCAATGCCCCGCATGAAAGCCGCTCCCTGTCTTTATCCATGAACAGGCGAAAGATGCCAGGTCCTCCGCTTCCTTTGTGGGATGGAGGGGCAGCGCTATGCCCAGGGTCCGGTGGACCTCAGGAACCAGGGGAAGGCACAAGACCCCCTCCGGCAGACGGGAAAGGCTGAGACGGGGCATGGCGGTGGCGCCCAGGCCTGCTTTCACCATGGAAAGGAGGGTATAGTCATCGTCACAGGTGACGGATATGTCCTTTCGTGGAGGAATATCCAGATAATAGGTGAGGTCATTCATGGGAGCCATGAGGAGGGGATAGGCTATGAGCTCGTCCCTGGTGATTTCCTTCTGTCCGGTATGGAGGAAAGAGGGCGGAAGCACCGCCTCATACCGGTCTTTTTGCAGGGGAATGAAGGAAAATCCCCGGCACCTGCGGTCATCGCCAAAGGCAATATCGATTTTTCCTTCCGTCAGCCACTGGTGAATGATATCCGTACCGACACGGATATCGAAAAGAAGGGATTCATGGCGGCCTTTATATTCCTTCAGTATTGACGGAAGCCAGAGGTTGGCCATGCTGGAAAAGGCGCCGATACGAAGGGGCCTCTTTCGCCCTTCCCGGATGCGCCGGGTCTTTTCCTCCAAAAGGCTATAGCTCCCTTCCATGTCCAGAAGGAAAGGATAGAGCTCCTGTCCCTCCTTTGTGAGGCCAATGCCCCGGTGGGTTCGTTCCAGTATTTTAAATCCCAGTTCCTGCTCTACGCCGTTCATGAGCTGGGACAGGCCGGACTGGGTGCAATGCAGCTTTTCTGCTGCCCTGTTCAGACTTCCTGTTTCGATGGCGCAGAGGAGCGCTTTCAGTTTGTATTGGTCCATGGCAGTTCTTTCCAGTAAAGACATAGTACGATTTCTACTAACCCTATTATAGAGTCTCCTTATCTTTTTATCAAAAGATGAGAGATAATAACGATAAATCATGGATAAGGAGGAAAACCATGAATCAGTCAGACCGGCAGGGGATAGTAGAAGTACTCATAGGAAGTATGCTGTGGGGTTCCATCGGTGTCTTCGTTCTTTGGATGGACCGGCTGGGGTCTTCCTCTGCCCTCACCGCCTTTCTCCGCATGGCCTTTGCTTTTTTGATTCTTTTCGGTATGACCCTGTTCCATGGCGGATGGAGGGCCCTGCGGATTTCAAAGAAGGGGCTTCTCTGGTCTGCTCTTCTGGGGCTGGTGTGCCAGGGGCTGTACAATGTTTTCTATAATGAAGCCATTGTGGATATCGGTATGACCCTGAGTGCGGTCCTTCTGAATGTGGCTCCCCTCTGTACCATGACCCTGTCCCACCTGGTATTTAAAGAGCGATTTTCTTCCCGCAAATGGACGGCTCTCTGTTTATGTATGGTCGGCTGTTTCTTTACTGTCACCGGTGGCTGCCTTTCTTTTGGAAACCTTTCGGTCCCGGGCATTCTCTGCGGCCTTCTTTCCGGTATTTCCTACGGTATGACTTCCATATTCGGAAAGCTGGCAGGAGAAAAGGCCGATGTCTTTACTATGAGCCTTTACAGTTATTTCTTTGCGGCCCTGTTTCTTCTTCTCTTTTCCCATTCCTTCCTGTATGAACCCTGGAATGGGGCGGTGCTCCTGGCAGGCTTTCTCTATGCTTTGATACCTACGGCCATTGCCTATATCCTCTATTACCGGGGTCTGCAGAAAATCAGGGAAAACAGCCGGGTCCCGGTCATCGCTTCAGCGGAAACGGTGGTGGCTGCTATCCTGGGCCCTTTCCTTTTTCACGAATCCCTGTCCTTGGCCCAGGCCATGGGTATCCTGCTGGTCCTCTTTTCTATCGTTCTCATGAATGGCAAAATGTTTCACGTGAAACAAAAAGACTGGATTTGAAGTTTGGATTTTGAGGATGTATTGGGATATTTTAGTATATCAAGCTTTCCGGTGAGGTCGGTGTATGGCCCCAATGGGGTGAATGGTTCGTAATGGTTGTGGGTTGGCATCGCTGCGCTTGCCAACCGGGTTGTGGCTGCATGCCAAAGCTGACGCCTTGGCGCAGCGGGGGCGTAAGGTAGGACGGCCTGCGGCGCTCCCAACAGAATCCCTCACTCCGGTGGAGTGGTAAACAGACGGTGTTTGTAGTGAATCGGAGTTGACGGAGGTTGGCCGTTGGAAGTGCCACAGGCGAATCCACTTTATGCCCCCGGTGCGAAGCACTTACAACCCGGTGAACGAGCGAAGCAATGTTCACCCACAACCTTTAGCCCCATTCACCCCGTTTGGGGGTGCTCGCCAACCACAGACCCAAACACCTAGACAAACCTTAATATGACGGGCTGGTAGTAATCCATTAAAAAATAGCGGCGCCATTCAATTTGTGCGCCGCTCCTGAACTGGCCCCCTTGTCAAGGACACAATTAAAAGTGTAGTTTGAACCCCAAAGAGGGGCACCTGCTCACGTCCACCCTGACATTGCCACGCATTGGCGTCGTATAGGCTCCAGCACAAGTGCCTGTGCTGGTTTGCCTCATTTGCTACGGTATTTGCCCAAATAAGCTCCCAATAACGGCATCTACGGCCAGCTCGCAAGGATCCCTGGTAATTTCAGGAGGAGCGGGCACGTAGGGGACGTCCAAAGGGTATTTTCCGGTAGTTACGAAATTGTAGAATTCATTTGGGGAAAGCTTTGCCAGATTCCACTGGTAGCGACGGTTATTGTAATAGTCAATATAATCATCAATGATGGTTTTCACCTCCTCGAAGCTGGTAGCAACGGCCAACTTGTCTCTGATGCAGTCCTTCATGTGGCCAAAGAAACTTTCCTGTGGTGCATTGTCCCAGCAGTTTCCTCTTCTTGACATAGACCGGCGAAGGTTACTTTTTCGAAGAATATCGACAAAATCATAGCTTGTATAGTGGCTGCCCTGATCTGAATGGATAATGGTCATTGTATTCAATGCTATAGGGTGGTCCCGTAGTAGAGCTTTGACTGTATCTAGTACAAAGTCAACCTCCAGGGAATCGCTGACCACGTAGGCCAGAATCTGCTTGGTAAAGGCATCCAAAATAGTAGATAAGTAGGCAAAAATTCCATTGTATGGCAGGTAGGTAATGTCCGTCAGTAGAACCGTTCTGGGGCCAAATTCCTCAAACCGTCTCTTCAACAGGTTTGCAACCACATTTCCTGTCTGAAAATCCCGCAGAATCTTTCTTCGTGGGTTCAGCTTTCTGAGAGGGCATATGAGATTGTACTTGTTCATCAGCCGTAAAACTTTCTTCCGGTTCATAATGATCGGCGGGGTCATATGCAGCAGGGTCATATGGATTTCCCGGGCCCCCTTGGGATATCCATCCATGTTGTATGCACGCAGAATGAGGTCAAAGTCTCGACGGTCTCTTTCTTCACGGGCTGCACGGAGTGGTGCGGCGTTCAGCCATGCATAGTATCCGCTGCGGGAGACACCGGCTATATTGCAGAGATCTTTGATGTTGAGCCGATTCCCCGACGCCTGCGTAGTTTCGTAGATGATTTCAAATATACTGGAGGAGTCATTCATGAGCACTGCACCTATTTTCTCGAAATCCCTACAGATGTAATTTTTTTTAAAAACTCCACCTGTTGCTGCAGGTATTCCACCCTGCTTTCGAGACGGCTTAGAGGATCTTGCCCGCTGACAGCCGCCGGGCCTTTGGAGGGGCCCGGCGGCTTGCGCCCCTCGTGGAATTCGCCGTATTTGGCGTACTCATCCTTGATGTGCTGAGTAATACTCCAAATCCTTCTCTGCCCAATAACGTCGGCTGAAAAGCCATGGTGCTTCAGAATGTCCCTTGGCAATGCGCCCTTTTGGTACTCGGCATAGAATTTTTCTTTGAAACTCTTAGTCAGCATCAATGTTGACCTTGTAACGCTGAAAACGTTGGGGTTCAGGATTAAATCGGCTATCTGTTTGTCGGTAAATAGTTGTTTGCTCATGTGCATCCTCCTTGAAATGATGTAGATTGAGCATACCATAGGCACCGAGGTTGTGTCTAACAGGCCGGACCATGGTTGGCGCGCCATCCAGACCTGCGTCACGCCTAAAGGCGCCTGGAGTGGGGAGGAAAACTGTGAGGACGTGTCCAAAATATGGGGGCCTCACTTTCGGACGTGTCCACTCCTCGGGATCCAGTTTATCCTTCACTCCTAACTCCTCCCTCCTCACTCCTCACTCACAGGCACTCATTTCCAATGGATTGAGCAAGCAATTCCATACAGTTACATACCTTGACCTTCCTTCCCATGAATTATATCATTGAACCAAAGGTAAAGATCATAAGTTCACAAGCGAGGTTTTTTATGAAAGATACCATTGAAGAAGCACAGAAACTGTATAATGCCGGGAAATATCTGGAATGCCGGGCCATGTACCAGCGCATTGCAGAAGGTCCCTATGATGACAGGGAGAGAGGCATTGCCTCTTCCATGCTGGTCCATATCTATGGCCGGGGCATGGGAACCCCGGAGAACGATGCCCTGTCCGATGAGTGGCTTTCTAAAGGGACGGCCCTGAAGTGTCCGCTTTCCCTGTTTTTCCTGTACATGCAGGATACGGATATGGAGAGCCGGGAATTTGAAAATTTCATGAAGAAACTTCGAAACCTGGCAAAAGAGGGATCCACCCTGGCCATGCAGGAACTGGGGCTCATTTATGAAATGGGATTCCATCGGAAGAAGGATCTGGCGAAGGCCCTTTCCTGGTATGAAAAGGCGGGGGACCTGGGCGATGCGTCGTCCATGCTCCAGGCGGGATGGCTCCTGGTTGATGAATCTTCTCCCCTCTACGATGATCATAAAGCATACCTCTGGTTCCTGAAGGGGGCGGCCCTTGGTTTTTCAGGCACCGAGTACGAACTGGGAAACTGTTACTGGCTGGGCCGGGGCGTGGAACGGAATGAAGAAAGGGCGATTACTCTCTTTGAGCGGGCCGCAGACCATGGAAATATGGAAGCCTGCGGCACCCTGTGGCAGATTTATGCCCGGGAAGGCAGGACCGATGAGAAGGGCCAGGTCCACTATGACAAGGAAAAGGCTTTCCGCTATCTGAAAATGGGAGTAGACCGGGGCGACCGGGATGGCATCATCGTGCTGGCCATGTGTTACCTTATGGGAGAAGGAACGCCGAAAAATCCGGAAAAGGCCTTTTCCCTGTACCAGGCAGCCTGGGACCAGGGAGATGCCATGGCGGGAGCCATGATGGGGACCATGTATGTCAATGGTCTTCTGGGGGAAGAAAACCGGGAAAAGGGCATTGCCTACCTGAAGCAGTCCGCCAGTGAAGGATGCCTGGATGCGGTGCGGGAACTGGGCAGCTGCTACCTGGAAGGAAAGGGCATCCTGCCGGATGAGGAGGAAGGACTTTCTCTCCTTCGGGAAGCGGCGGAAGAGGGGGACGGCGAAAGCTATACCCGCATAGGATGCCATTACCTGGAGGAAAAGGATGCCCAAAGGGCCTATGATGCCTTTGTAAAGGCAGAGGGCCTGGGAAACGGGAATGGAGAGTTTTACCTTGCCTGTTTCTACCTCCATGGAACCGTGGTACCCAGAAACCTTCGGAGGGCGGAGGAACTGTTCCGCCGGTCCGCAGAAAAGGGCGTCCAGCCGGCGGTGGACATGTTGAAGGAACATTTTTATCGGGATTAGTGGAGAAAGTGGCTGAGGGGTAGAGTCAAACGCGTGAGGGCTTCCAGCTTTTAGCTGCCAGCTTTCAGGAGAGCCGGTCAGCCTACGGCATGAATGACTGGGCGGACATATCAGATGGGAAGCGCCGCAGGCAAATCAGTTTTCCTGATAGCTAATTGCTGGCAGCTGGAAGCCCCGTGCCAGTGACTCTTCCCACCAGCATGCCATACCGCGGCGGAGCCGCTGGACCTCAAATCACAACTCTCAACTCTTAATTCTATATTTATACAAGGAGAACCTATGACAGACGGAGAAAGACTGTTTTTACAGGGAAAAATCGATGATGCCTATAAAGTGCTGGAGACAGAAAAAAATGGCCGGTCCCTGTACCTTTTGGGCCTCATTGACCGGGAAGGTTATGGCCACCACCGGGCAGACGAAGAAAAAGGACAGAGCCGGTTCATGGAAGGAAAGAAAATGGGAGATCCCCTCTGCAGCCTTGCCCTGTTCCAGGGGGAAACGGGGAAGGCCATGTGGGATACGATGAATGAAGATTTCGCAAAGGTCCTCCGGCTGGCGGCCGGAGGGGACGTGCTGGCCATGGATGAGGCCGGCCTGTCGTACCTGGGAAACGGGGTCATCCTGAATTTCGAGGAAGGATTGAAATGGCTGGCTAAAGGAGCCTTCTACGAATACTGGAAAGCCCTCTATGACCTGGGCATGGCTTACCTGGATGGCTATGCCACAGCCCCTGACGAAGCAAAAGCGGAGGCCTGCTTCAAAAAGGCAGCGGAATTCAAGGACAGTGAAAGTGAATACCAGCTGGGGCTCCTGGCGTTGGACAGGGCGGAAGACAAAGAGGGGCTGGATAAAGCCATAGACTGGCTGGAAAAGGCCTATACCCATGGCAGCGACGAAGCGGCCCTTCTCCTTGGCAATATCTACGAAGGCACCGCATCGGAGGAAGTGGATGTGAAACCGGATCCCCAGGAAGCCATGGAATGGTACGAAAAAGCGGCGTCCCTGGGAAACGGGGACGCCATGGCGGAACTTTCTTTCTTTTACCAGAAGGGCATCGGTGTGCCGAAGGATATGAAACGGGCGGAAATCCTCCTGAAGGATGCCATTTCCAATGGCTGTGAAGACGGTTTCTTCTCCCTGGGACTTCTGTACCTGTCTGAAGAAAAGCCGGCAGAAGCACTGGCCTATATAGAAGCGGCAGGGGCCAAAGGGAATGCCCGGGCCCTCTATATGGCGGGCATGATGTACCTTTACGGTAAAGGTACGGAGCCGGACAGGGAAAAGGGCATCGACCACCTGAAAGCAGCTGCCGACGCCGGACTCCCTGAGGCGGAAGAAGAACTGCAGAAACAGGGAATATATGAGATATGAGGTGTTTTCAGATATTCTGAGCGAAAAAAGATTGGTATTATAGTTAGGAGTGAGGAGTTAGGAGTGAGGAGTTAGGAGTGAGGAGTGAAGGTGGCGGCGCGCAATTCGTAGAGCGCCGCCATTTTAAATTTGGCCTTTTGCGAGCTTACGGATAGAGTCACGAGCCTTTAGCCTTTAGCCTTGTGCCTTGAGCTGAACAGACTATATATAGCATGAAAAGTGGCTGGTAGCTAGTGGCTGGATCATCAGCGGCTAAGCCGCTGAACCTCAACTCTCAACTCTCAAATCTCAACTCTATCTTTTTCGCCGCAGGCTGGCCATCTTTCCTGACAGCTGGCTGCTAGAAGCTAGAAGCTCCCGCACAAATGACCTTGACCATCAGCATACCAAACCGTTACCTCAACTCTCTTTCCTCAACTCTCAACTCTTTCTTTTTCCCCATTCCTCTTTCGCCATTTCTATGAAGTCGTCCCGGATACTCCAGGGAGGGCTTTTTTCTTTATATCCGATGGAAATGGTATATTCCGTCTCCGGCAGGGGAATGGTATAGAGATCCTCCATCTCTTTGTCTGTGAGCACGGAGCGGGCCAGGTTTTCCGGCGTAAACAGGGCGCCCAGGCCCCGGTGGCAGAGGTGGAGGAGGGTCTCCATACTGTTGGAGATGAGGCGGACGAAGGGCTTCTTTTCCGCTTCTTCCAGATATCGGGATTCCACGTAGCCCGCAATGTTATTGCCGCTGGCGCTGAGGAAAGGACAGGTTTCCAGACGTTTCATGAGATGCTTCCTGTCAGCAAGAAGAGACTGGTAAATGTCCTCTTCTTTGCCGCCACTGCACTGGCGGAGCAGGTCCTTCTGCACCAGCAGGGCAATCCGCTCCCGATACACCGGTTCCACATGGATGCCGGCGGGCTTCATGCGGTAGTGGGCGATGGCAAGATCCAGTTCTCCTTCCATCAGTTTTTTCCGCATGTCCCGGTTTGACGTTTCATAGAGTCGGAATGTGACCTTTGGATACCGTTTCCGGAACCGGTCCACCAGTGGCGGCAGGAGGGTCTTGCCCCTGAGAAAGCCGATGCCGATCCGGAGCTCCCCGGCTTTTCCTTCTGTAATATCGGCAAGAGACCGCTTCATGGCCTCCTCTTCCTCCGCAAACCGGAGGGCGTACTGGTAGAAGGCTTTGCCGCTGCTGGTGAGCTCCAGGGGGCTGTGTCGAATGATGAGGACTGTCCCCAGTTCCCGCTCCAGGGCAGCCATATTGGCGGACAGGGTCTGCTGGGTGATATGCAGCTTCCCCGCGGCCCGGGTAAAGTTCCGCTCCCTGGCCAGCATGATAAAGTAATGGACGGACTGCAGGTTCATGATTGCCTCCTTGTGAAGAATATCGTTACCGTTATTATACGACAAGTGAGGAATCGACGGTTTAGTGTGCTGACAGATGGAGTCAAATGCGTGAGGGCTTCTAGCTGCTAGCTCCTGGCTTCCAGGAAAGCTGGTCAGCCGACGGCATGAATGGCTAATGGAAATGTCGGATAAGAAGCGCCGCAGGCAAATCAGCTTTCCTAGCTGCTAACAGCTAGGAGCTAGCAGCCCCATGCTGGTGACTCTGCCCATCATCATGCCAAACCGTCAGCTACTAGCCACCTCCACTTCTGCTATAATAGGAGCAGAGTCTGTTCTTTAGAAATGAGGGAATACTATGACCGATATGGAAAATGCGGAAACATTGTTTCAGGAATATAAAATGAAAGAGGCCTATCCTCTTTTTGAAAAGCTGGCATCCGAAGGAAATAGCCGGGCCATGTACTTTATGGCTCTCTTCCACCAGTACTACATGGGATGCGCTCCCTGGAGCCCGAAGAAGGCTATAGGGTGGGCTCTTAAGGGGGCCCGCCTGGGAGATGGCCTCTGCGGCCTGTTCTGCCTGCTCCATTTCAATGAACTCTCCCATGAGGAGTACCATGAGATTACGGACCGGAGGGAGGAATGGATTTCCCTGGCAGAGAAAGATGGCTCTCTCTATGCCATGGAAGCCCTTGGCTGCTATGAAATGGTGAATGCCCAGAGCGAAGAAGAAGTGGACCGGGCCTTCCACCTGCTGGAAGAGGCGGCACTGAAAAATTACTGGAAAGCCTGGAATGACCTGGGCCAGTTCCACGACAGCCATGTAAAGGATAATCCGCCCCTGGTACAGAAGAAAGCGGATAACCGGAAGGCCATTGACTGCTATCGTAAGGCATTGGAAGCAGGATACCCGGACGCCATGAACCGGCTGGCCTATTTCTACTACACCGGTGTCGGCGTGCCACAGGATAAGAAAGAGGCGGTTTCCCTGTTCCGTAAGGCCTTTGCCAAAGGCCACCTCCGGGCTGGCACGGCCCTGGGACTCCTCTATCTTTATGACGGCAGCGACAGGGATAAGAAAGAGGGATTCCGTATGACCAGGAAGGCGGCGGACGCTGGAGATCCGGTGGCCATGGGAAATGTGGGAAACTGCTATTACTACGGCAATGGTACAAAGAAGGATCGCCGCCTGGCCAAAGAGTATTATCAGAAGGCATCGGACCTGGGCATGGATTCTTCCACCACCCAGCTCGGCGCCATTTATCATGAGGAAGGGAATGATAAAAAGGCCTTTGCCCTCTTCCAAAAGGCGGCGGACCGGAATTTCCCGGAAGCCATGGGCTGGCTGGCGGCCTGCTACCAGTACGGATACGGTACGGAAAAGAGTACGGAGGCTGCCCTGAAATGGCTGGAAAAGGCAGCGGCCTTTGGCAGTGAAGATGCAAAGACGGCTCTCCGGTACCTGCAGGAAGAATTGAAGAAAGCGGAAAAGAAATAAGAGTCCGTTTATAGATTATAAAAAATCCTATAGAAAGAAGAATTGATAGAACTTTATGAAATCTGTGTATGCCGCAGCGCTGGCTGCCTTTTGTATCCTGCTGTCCATTCCTGCCGCCGGGCAGGCAGAAACAGCGTTTCCTGCTCCATCGTCCTATGAAAACAGTGCATTGGCAGCGGGGAAGGCCGATGGTCCCACCGATTCTCCCGGGGTCCGGGAAGAAAGTAAGGAAAAGCTGGTCCTTCTTACCTGGCAGGATGATCCGGAATCTGTGCGGTATGAAGTGGAGATTTTCCGGGGCCTTCCGTCGGACCTGGACCGAAACCAGCCCCTGGAAGACCATCTTTACGATAACCAGCGGATTTATTCCAACAAGGTGCTGGTGGACCTTTCCCAGTTTCCCGATGGCCCGGAGCCTTTATACTGGCGGGTGCGGCCCATCGATGCAAACTGGGAAGGCATGGGTCCCTTTTCTTCCCCCATGGAAGTGAGGAGCACCATGAAGCCCGTTTCCCGGAATGCGCCGTACCCCAATGTGTACCGGCCGGGTAATGGGTCCACCCTTCTCTATCCCGTTTATTCCTATGCAGGAAATCCGGGAGCTGCGAAGTATGAAGTGGAAGTGACAAGCGCCTATCCGGAAAATACGGAAGGTACGGCTCCCTCGAAATACCGGGTTTTCTCCAAAATCACCAGCCTTTCCAATGTGTACGACGACAACCCCCGTATCGGTACCTTTTACTGGCGGGTCCGGGGACTCGATGAAAACGGAAACGCCGTTGGCATCTGGAGCATGCCGGAAAAGGTGAGGACGAACCCGGAAGAGCATTTTGATGTAGGCATCTACGGAGACAGCATCACCCAGGGCGGCGGCCACCTGTACCACAGTCCTGCGGATATGGCCTACAGCTATGTGACCTATCTCGATTTTCCTGCCGTCAATATGGGGAGGAGCGGGGACACCACGGAAATGATGGAAGACCGCTTTGACCATGATGTGCTGCCGTTCCATGTGAAATATCTTCTCATCATGGGCGGTATCAATGATCTCCGCATGGGGGCCGATCCGAACAAGGTTATCGGCCACCTGGAGGCCATCCGGAAGAAATGCATAGAACACCACATTACCCCCATTCTTCTCACCATCGTTCCCATTAACCCGGAAAATATCCAGAAATACTACGGTGATGTCACCTACAGCGGCTGGCAGGAGTCCGTGAAAATCGTGAATGACTATATCAAAAGCCAGCCCCACATCGATACGGCGGCCCCCTTTGCGGACTATCCCGTCATGCCCAGTGAACTGGCCATGGACGGCATCCACGGCGACTGGAATGCGAAGCAGATGATTGCCGGAGAAATCAACCGGCACATTGGGGAGTTTATCAAAAAGTGACGCTGTCGGTAAGCATGTTGATAAACAGCGTCATTACCACGGAGGCTTCTAGCGGCTAGCTATCAGGAAAACTGACCAGCCTGCAGCGCTTTTCACCGAATATTTCCACCAGGTACCTACGCCGTAGGCTGCCGAGCTTTCCTGGGAGCTAATAGCTGGGGAAGCGCTGATTAATTCGCAGAGTCAGATTTCATAAGGATTTTTATGCACTGCTTCGTCATAACTCGGCCAAGGATAAAAGGAAGGCGCTTTTATGTGCAGAGAAAGCGCCAACTTACCTTGGCTCAGCAGTCCTATGCAGGACTGCTGCTTTAAATAGCTCGCTATTCGCGTCGAGTTATTCCTCGCATTGCATAAAGATCCAAGAATGGAATCTGACAACGATTTAATCAGTGCTTCCCTAGAAGCTGGAAGCCCCATGCCGGTGACTCTATCCGTAAGTAGGTAAATCTGCCGCGCAGCGGCTGTCCGGCGCAAGGCACAAGGCACAAGGCTCAAGGCTTGTGCCTCGACCCGTTAGCATCGCGTCCTATCCAAACTCGTTCCTGGTTATCCACAATGTTTCACGTGAAACAATGGAGGCTTTATGAATCATAAAATCCTTTTTCTGGCCGCTCTCTGTGCATGGGGGCTGTCTTTTCCATCCATGGCGGCAGATCTTCTCCACCTTTCCTGGCCCGCCGACTACGATGCGGTGAAGTATGAACTCCGGATTTCCCATGACCATAACGGACAAATGGAGAAAGTCCTGGATGAGACGGCCTATGCCGCCGATGTTCTCCTTCGCAGGGAGGGCCGGCTGTCGGACCCGGAAGGATTGTACTGGCAGGAAGAGCCCTGCGATTTTGACGGAAATCCCATAGGTCCCATGACAGCGCCAAAGCCCCTGGCCCCTGCAGCAGAGATTATTCACCGGGAAGCGCCCCTTCCCCGGCCGGACCGGAGTGGGGAAAGGGGAGGAGCCCTTCTGTATCCCGTGTATACCTATACTGCCCTTCCCGGCGCTGACACCTATGAAATCGAAGTACTCGCGGCATACCCGGAAAACACGGAAGGCACGGCTCCTTCGAAATACCATATCGGCGGCGGTGATTTCCGGTATACCGATTATTACGATGATGTCCCCAGATATGGAACCTGGTACTGGCGGGTCCGGGGAAAGGATGAGAAAGGAAATCCGGTGGGAGAATGGAGCCTGCCCCAGAAGCGTGAATTTTCAACCACCGGCTACACCATCGGACTCTACGGCGACAGCATTACCCATGGCGGGGGACGCATGTCCTATGGTCCCAATGACCTGGAATACAGTTATGGCCATTACCTCGATTTTAAAACTATTAACCTCGGGGACTCCGGCAATACGAGCCATGACATGGTGGAGCGGTTTGACAGGGATGTGCTCCCGTTCCATCTGAAATACCTGCTCATCATGGGAGGAAGCAACAGCCTCCGGGGCGGTGTGCCTGCGGAATCGGTGATTGAAGACCTGAAGACCATCCAGAAAAAGTGCCGGGACCATGGGATTGTGCCCATTCTCCTTACCCTGCCTCCTATCAACCCGTCCAGCATAGAAAAGGTTTTCCAGGAGCCCACGGCGGAAAACTGGGAGGATGAATTCCGGAAGGTGAATGATTTCATACGGACCCAGCCCCATATCGATACGGCCGCTGCTTTTCCCTATGAAAATGTGATGCCCCCGGATCTGGCCCTGGACGGCCTCCACGGGGACGTGGAAGCCAAAAAGCGGATCGCCGCGGTAATCAACGAACACATAGGGGAGTTTGACCCAGATTTAGAGTAAAAGAAAGAATGGAAGCGGGTCGTCTTCGCTGGAAAAAGTAGCTAGTGACTGGTGTCTGGTAGCTGGGTGAACAGCGGCTGCGCCGCATCCATCCTGCGCCTTTGGCGCGGCCCTTCTCCAAGGGCCTGCATTCTGGGGATTATTTTCATTTCGGAACCGTTTACTTTTATGAGGAAAATCTTAAGCTCGTGCCCCCTTGGAGATGGAAGTCCTGCATAGGACTTCCAAGTTTGGCATACATAAGGCGCCTGGCCTGCCCATTAAGGCGCCTTCCTTTTAAGCCAAACGGCGGCGGCCCAAAGGGCAGGGGATAGATCCGCCTCGAAGAGGCGGGATCTCCCGGTGGACGGAGAGTGTGTATTTGCGGCGAAGCCGCTCCACCTCAACTCTCAAATCTTTAATTTTTGCCGCAGGCTGTGCCCCTTGATCTCGACCTCGATCTCGATCTCAATCTCACCAGTGGTAGTCTGTGTAACTTTCATCACAATCATGGGCATAATAAGTTATGAACAGTTTGTGCAAAACTCTGTGAATAGTTGTGAATATTCACAGACTGTGAATGGAAAAGGGCCCATGGAATCGGAAAAGTTAATCACAAGGAATGTAACCATAGTTATTCACAGGGTGTGAGTAAAATAGTGAGTTAGTGAATTAGTGGGATAGTGGGTTAGTGAGTCAGCCGCTTCGCGGCGGATTGGCATGCTAGCGTGCAGAGTCACTGGCATGGGGCTGTTAGCTTCTAGCGGCTAGCTGCTAGAAGAGCTGATCTGCCCGCGGCGCCTTCCACCTGATATTTCCGTCAGTTATTCGGGCCGCAGGCTGTGAAGCTTTCCCGGAAGCCAGGAGCTGGCAGTTAGAAGCTCCGCGCGAATAACGCTATTCACCATCATACCAACCTGCGGCGTAGCCGCGTGACCTCAACTCTCAACTCTCAACTCTCAACTCTCAACTCTCAAATCTTTCCTGACAGCTGTCAGCTTACCGCTTACCGAAGAATCGGCCTGTTCAGGTTCGGGACATCAGATCAGGTCATCAGCTCTGCTGTGGAGTACAAACGGTGCGCCGCTTCCAAATTATGATGCGGCGCACCGCCACTCCTCACTCCTAACCCCTCACTCCTCACTGGCAGATGTAAAGATTTTCCAACGGTTGGGCTATCATTCTTCACAGCTTCATCTCCGTATTGACAAATCTTCTTGATTATCGTTTAATTAAGATAAAGCATATCGATAAATTTCGTACAAGGAGATTACTATGAATATGGATATTTTCTGGGGACTTTTTATCCCCTTCCTGGGCACCTCCCTGGGGGGCGGCCTGCGTATTTTTCATGAGGGGAGAGATGCACCGGGGCGTGCAGCGGGGGCTCACGGGATTTGCTTCCGGCGTCATGGTGGCCGCCTCCATTTGGAGTCTTCTGATTCCGGCGCTGGAGGAGTCCTCTTCTATGGGGCGTCTCGCCTTTATCCCTTCGGTCATCGGCTTCGGCTTTGGCATGGCCTTCCTGCTCCTTCTGGACCACGTGATTCCCCATCTCCATATGGGGGCCGATGAGGCCGAAGGGCCAAGGAGCCATCTGGCCAGGACCACCATGCTGGTACTGGCGGTGACCCTTCACAACATACCGGAAGGTATGGCGGTGGGGGTGGTGCTGGCAGGTTTCCTTTCCGGCCATGAAGGCATTACCTTTGCAGCGGCCATGGCCCTGTCCCTGGGCATTGCCATCCAGAATTTTCCGGAAGGCGCCATTATTTCCATGCCCCTTCGGGGAGCGGGCATGGGGAAAATGAAGGCCTTTGCCGGCGGTGTCCTGTCGGGAGCAGTGGAGCCGATTGGAGGTTTTATTACTATACTTCTGACTTCATTCATTGTGCCCCTCATGCCGTACCTCCTGTCCTTTGCGGCAGGAGCCATGATGTACGTGGTGGTGGAAGAACTGATCCCGGAAATGTCGGAAGGAGAGCATTCGGATATCGGTGTCATCTCCTTTGCCCTGGGGTTCATGGTCATGATGACCCTGGATGTAGCACTTGGATAAGTGAGAAGTGAGAAGTTAGGAGTGAGGAGTGGTAGTGCGGCGCACAAATTATGGAGCGCCGCCTTTTATTGGAAGAATTGAGAATTGAGGTTTGAGAATTGAGGTCAAGCGGCTTCGCCGCATCTATATTCTGGCGAAGCCGTGGATTCAATCCTTTATACAAATCTCAAGACTCTACTCTTAGCATGCAGGCCCTTGGAGAAGGGCCGCGCCAAAGGCGCAGGATGGATGCGGCGAAGCCGCGGAACCTCAATTCTCTTCACTCAATTCTCAAATCTTTCTCACCCAGTGATGCAGGACCACCATCGTTCGAATAATTAGAAAATAATTAAACATGCAATACCCCCCTTGCAAAATCAATTTCGTGGACCTATAATGCAAACATCAAATTCATACAGGCGGATGAAACATATGGGAGAAAGCCGAAAGGCTTACCGAAGGAGTAACACTCTCAGGTATCTCAAAAAGATAGTACCGTATGTGGACGCACTCTGGAGAGTCTCGATTAAAGAGCGCCGAAGGTGTAAGGATGGTAACATCCCAATCTCTCAGGCAAAAGGACAGAGAAAGCAACGTCACACTTATGTGTCCGTTTAAGGTAGACAATGCCGGCTTCCAGAGTTAATTATTTTGGATGCCGGCTTTTTTGTGACAAATACTTTATTACGGAGGGCGTTGTTAAAAATGGAATTTGATTACATGGCTTTGCTGAATTCACTGGATAGCTTTATCTGGGGACCACCGCTTCTGGTCCTTCTTGTAGGGACAGGCATTCTCCTCACGGTGCGGCTGAAGCTCCTGCAGGTATTCAAACTGCCGAAGGCGCTGAAGCTCATCTTCAAGGCACAGAATGCTGGCAGCGGTGATATCGATTCATTCAAAGCTCTTTGTACCGCACTTTCTGCTACCGTCGGCACCGGCAATATCGTCGGTGTGGCTACAGCCATTGCAGCCGGCGGCCCGGGCGCTATTTTCTGGATGTGGCTTGCCGCATTCTTCGGAATGGCTACTAAGTATGCAGAAGGTCTCCTGGCTGTCAAGTATCGTGAAGTGGACGACAAAGGCGAAATCGCCGGCGGCCCCATGTTCTACATCAAGAACGGCATGGGAGAAAAGTACAAATGGCTGGGTACCCTCTTCGCCATCTTCGGTGTCCTGGTTGCCTATTTCGGTATCGGTACCTTTGCCCAGGTGAACTCCATTGTGGATATCACAAAGATGACCATCGGGCTGGATCCCATTTGGACCGCCATTATCCTGACTGTTCTTGTAGCAGCCATTACCCTGGGCGGACTCCAGTCCATCGCCGCAGCCGCTTCGAAAATCGTTCCGGCCATGGCAGTGATTTACTTCGTTTCTACCGTTGGTGTCCTGATTTTCTTCGCAGACCAGATTCCTGCAGCTATTGAAACCATCATTTCCAATGCATTCACAGGCACCGCAGCAGCCGGCGGGTTCCTTGGTTCCACCATGATCCTGGCTATGAGAAGTGGTATCGCCAGAGGCGTATTCTCCAATGAGTCCGGCCTCGGTTCCGCTCCTATCGTAGCAGCTGCTGCCAAAACAAAATGGCCTGCTGAACAGGGTCTGATTTCCATGACCGGTACCTTCATCGATACCGTCATCATCTGCACACTGACGGGCCTCACCATCGTCGTTTCCGGCGAATGGCTCAATGGATTGAACGGTGCTGCTCTTACGAACGCAGCTTTCAAAGATGCATTCCCCGCTTTCGGTGGATACATGCTTATGATTGGCCTGGTACTCTTCGCATTCACCACCATCCTTGGATGGAACTACTACGGTGAACGGTGCATGACTTACCTGGTCGGCACAAAAGGAATTCTTCCTTACCGTTTGATTTTCATCGTTCTCGTCGCAAGTGGCGCATTCCTGAAACTCGAAGCCATCTGGGTTCTGGCGGATATCGTCAATGGACTCATGGCTATTCCAAACCTGATTGCCCTGCTGGCTCTGTCCGGTGTGGTGGTAAGAGAAACTGCCAAGTATTTCGACCACCTGAAGACAGGCAAGGACTACGAAGAATACGTAGACCAGGATCCCAGCAAGGCCGTGAAGACGGAAGTCTCCGCAGATGCGGAAGACTGATGGAGTCTCTGTCAGGTCAATATATTTACATATTATTTCCTGTCGGAAAGGTTTTCCCATTTTCCTTCCGCCGGGATTAATATGACACCCCATCCGGCAAAGGGCACTCCGGTGAGAAAGCCCTCCTAAACTATCTTATCGGAGAGTGCCGGGCTCCGGGGGCTGTCCCCAGAAAACAGCTCCCGGAGCGGAGGCCCTAATCTTCAAAAATGGATGTTCATAATAACATGTATGTATAGGATCAGGCGAAAGCCTGTGAATATATGCCGCATTGCACGGCAGGTCCCTGGAGGAGGAATTCAGATCTGTTTCCCGAAGGGAACCAAAAAAGCAAAATACGGTGGATGATGTACACTGAAAAATGGCAGCGAAAAGGCTGCCTGCCGAAGGAGTAATACTATCAGGCGTTCAGAAGAACACGAAACTGTGTACGGACACAACTCTGGAGAGTCCCATTCAATTGGGCGCCGAAGGTGTAAAGGGATTTCACCCGTAAATCCCGAATCTCTCAGGCAAAAGGACAGGGCTGGCAATAGGGTAACCCCCTCTGCATGCATGGATGCATACATACATACAACCGCCAGCCTCAGAACCTACTTCACCAAAGGGCCTGAGAACGGCGGTTGTTTTTATTCTCAGAAAATACGGGTCAAGAGTAAGGGGGATATTATTATGGACATGGCTGCAATCAACTCGCTAGTCAATACAATTGACGGCATAGTCTGGGGCCCGGTAATGCTGGTGCTCCTCGTCGGTACCGGTGTGTACCTTACCTGTTTATTGAAATTCCAGACCTGGCGGAACCTGCCTTATGCAATCCACAGTGTTCTTTCTAAAGAAGCCCGCACCACAAAGAGAGGCAAGGGCGATGTTTCTCCATTCTCCGCACTGATGACAGCCCTGGCTGCTACCATCGGTACCGGCAATATCGTCGGCGTAGCTACGGCTATGTTCTCCGGCGGCCCCGGCGCCCTGGTATGGATGTGGATTTCCGCATGCTTCGGTCTCACCACAAAATTCTCCGAATGCATGCTCTCTATTAAATACCGTGAAGTCAATGCAAAGGGTGAAATGAAGGGCGGCCCCATGTTCACCATGAAGAACGGCTTCAAGAATAAAACGGCCGGCCGTACACTGGGCTTCCTCTTCGCACTGTTCGCTGTCATCGCTTCCTTCGGTATCGGCAACATGACCCAGGCAAACTCCATTTCCGGAGCCGTACAGACAGTCTTCGGTGTACCCCTTGAAGTCTGCGGCGTCATTCTTACCATCCTGTCCCTGATCATCATCGTTGGTGGTATCAAGACAATTTCCAAAGTTTCCTCTGTTGTTGTTCCTGGCATGGCGGTATTCTATATCATTGCTGGTGTCATCTGCATTCTTCTCAATATCCAGAACGTACCCCATGGCCTGTACCTGATTTTCATGATGGCCTTCGATCCGCAGGCTGTTGGCGGCGGCGTACTTGGTACCATCACAGTTTCCGTCATGAACTCCATGCGTTACGGCGTTGCCCGTGGCTGCTTCTCCAATGAAGCAGGCCTTGGCTCTGCAGCTATCACCGCTGCCGCTGCTACCACCGATGATCCGGTCCGTCAGGGCTATATCAATATGACCGGTACCTTCTGGGATACCATCGTTGTCTGCACCATCACCGGTCTGACCATCGCTTCCTCCGGTGTCCTTGGCACCACAGATGCTGCCGGCACCCCTCTGAAAGGCATCGCCCTCACCATGGCTGCCTTCTCTTCCAACATCGGTGTCATCGGTACTTATATCGTAGCCATCGGTATCATCCTCTTCGCTTTCTCCACCATCCTCGGTTGGGAATATCACGGTGAAAAAGCATGGGAATACCTCTTCGGCACCCATAAGTACAATATGGTTTACAGAGTTGTATTCTCCCTGGTTGTTTATGTAGGCGCTACCCAGACCCTGGATCTGGTGTGGAACCTTTCCGATATTGCCAATGCACTCATGGCAATTCCAAACCTCGTTTCCCTGCTGGTGCTCTCTCCTGTCATCAAGGAAGAAGTCGTCCGTTTCCAGGGCGTCCTTGCTAAGGAAAAAGCTGAAAAGGCAGCTCTCGCTGCTAAAGAAGAAGGAGTCAAAGCTCATATCTGAAAACCCCTTCCCGGCTGGGACATGATGAACCTTGAAGGTTCACCTCCATATCGTTGTCCCCCCTCACTTCTTCGGAAGTGAGAAACAACCCCTATCCTGCTCCTCTGAATTCCGGCAGGATAGGGGATTTTTTTGCGTATGAAACGGATGAATCGAGAAAAAGGCTGAAAGATATAAAAGTTAGGAGTGAGAAGTGAGGAGTGAGGAGTGGTGGAGGCGGCGCACAATTCATATAGCGCCGCAATTTATATAATAATCCGACCTCCTCCATCTATGGGGGGGAGGTGGCACCGAAGGCGACGGAGGGTGTTCGTTAAAGTGGCACCACCGGTATGTATTGAAAGAAATTATGAAAGCTAAAGATTTCCTGCATGAAACATACCTATCTTTCCTCACAGGGCAGGTGTTGGCGGTTATTTTCATAAAGGTACAAACATGAGTGTCTGATAATACCCCAGCATGCAGGCCCTTGGAGAAGGGCCGCACCAAAGGTGCAGGATGGATTGTTGGGTGGATGCGGCAAAAGCCGCGGAACCTGTCTGAAGTCTGCCGTCTGGATGTCTGACGTCCTGGCTGCTAGAAGCTAAAAGCTGGCAGCTCCATGCCAGTGCTTCTATCCATCATCATGCCAACCTGCGGCTCTGCCGCGGAACCTCAATTCTCAAAACTCAAATCTCAATTCTATCATTTACCCCCTCGTGCTGGCCCGGTCCAGGTCCGCTGCGTCTTTGGCATCTGCCTTATCTTCGCCCCGCCGCTCCAGGAGGCGCTGGAGATTCTTTCTCCGGGACCGTTCGATATACTGGTGGGCGATGGCATCGGGGAGCGTGGCGCCCAGGGAAATACCCAGGAGGATGAGCATGGCCTCTACGCCGGTCTGAAAGGCCGTGAGGAGCTCATCCATACTGGCATGGCTGATATCGATGATGGCAAAGAGGAAGCGGTACAGCAGTACCCCGGGAATCAGGGGGATAATGGCAGGAATGGTGACCACGAAAACCGGGGCATGGAAGAAGCGGGAGGAGGAGAAATAGAAAATGGAGAGCACCGCTGCACCGAAGAAGGAAGCACTGGCCATGCCCATATTGAATTTCACCATGAGAATATCCCTGGTATCCACAGTCAGTATGGCGCCAAGGCAGGCGGCGATAATATACCGCTTCGGCACATTGAACATGACCGAAAATCCGAAAGCCGCCATGGCTGCCGCCAGGGCCTGGGCCATGTACAGGGATTCCGGGGCGATAGGGACGGCGGTGAAACTGGGAACGTCAGTGATGCCTACGGCTCCGGCGATGCCAAAGGTCATGGCCAGCATGATGAGGATGGTATGGGTGAGCCGGGTCATGCCGGAGGTGAGGTAGTTATTCAGGAAATCGTCCACACTGTTAATCAGGGGGACCCCCGGTATGAGAGTCAGGGCACAGGCCACGATGGGAAGGAAGGGGTTAATGGCCCCCGGCAGGTACATGGTGAGGTAAGCCATGAGGGTAGCGGAAAAAGCGGAGGCCGCAATAGTGATGTACCCGTTGATTTCCAGCTTTGTGCAGACAAATTTTACAAGTGCCCCCAATATGGCGGCCAGCAGGGTATAGAGGGCCTCCACGGCGTGGCCGCCGAAAATGAGGCAGAAAGAAGCGGAAGCGAGGCCGATGGCAAGGATTACCATCCACTCCGGATAAATGCGGTTTCCGAAATTGTGACGGATATAGTCCAGGTGCTGCCTGAATGTATCATAGGAATCATTCTTGTACAGTGCTTCCCAGCTGGCTTCGCTGGTCTGGAGGATGGTGGTCATATTCACGCCGTGGCGGTAGCACTTGCGGAACATGGTATGGGTCTTTTTCCCATCGTCCACGTTGATCATGATGGTGGAGTAGGTAATATGGATCTGCACGTCCTCCCAGTAAATGCCAAGGCACGCAGCAGCCCGGAGCATGTCCCGGACGATGCGCTTGCTGCCGGCACCGCTTTCCATCATAAGCTGGCCGGTGTCCAGGATGAGTTTCATCTTGTCCCGGATGGAAAGGGAAGAATTGGATATTGACATGGATAGGACCTTCTTATGGATAAATAAAGAATTGAGATTTGAGAATTGAGAGTTGAGAGTTGAGGTTCAGCGGCTTTGCCGCAGGGGGATGCTGACGGATAGAGGCGTTTGTGCGGGGGCTTCTAGCTCTTAGCTGTTAGCTGCCAGGAAAGATCAATAGCCTACGACATGGAAAACAGTTGGATATACCTGATGGATAAGCGCCGCAGGCTGGCCGGCACAAGGCCCCGGCTGTATGGCCAATTTCCCGTCCAATTCAAAAGGCGGGCAGCAGCCCGCCTTTTTCCCGGTTCCTTAAAATTTGGAATTCTGTATGAATTCGATATATTCCTTATAATGCCGGGCCATTTCATAATCATGGAGCGGGAAACATTCGGTGATCCAGCGGATGAGGAGCCAGAGACAGCCGAAAAATACGAGGAACTGGAGAATCCGGTGAACCAGGGAATAGGATTTTCCGGACACCCGGATCCATTTCGGATCCAGGTGGTAAGCACTGTTGTAAATCCATTTGGCATAGAGCACCACGAAAAGTACCTGGCCCGCCGCCATGGCAAGAAGCCGGGGGACACCGATGTGGTGGAGCAGGATCCGGTGAAACCATTTCATAGGATCCATGAGGGCGAAGAAGATTTCCCGGGCGCTCATCATGATGCCCAGAAATTCATAGTGCGTAATAAAGACAAAAGCGGTGAAGGAGAAGAAGCAGACCACACAAAGGCAGATGAGGGTGGCCAGTTTTCTTCCCACATAAACCCGGCAGATCACGTTCATAATAAAGAAGATGAGGAGCAGGGAATCGATGGAAGTGAGAAAATAGGGGCTCAGGTGATTGAAGGTGGGATCCTTCATACCGTTCAGCGCATGAATCAGGACATAAGGAAAGATGAGAATCCATGAAAAGAAAGGAATGTACCCAATCCGCCAGAAAGGGTGGAGCAGGCTTTTCCTTGTCATGAGCTGGGTAAAGAAAAGAAGGAGGAAACATTCTCCCATGTTCCGGCCGAAACGGTACCATTTAAAAAGCCCGGAGACCCCGAGAAAATCATACCAGCCGGTAACCAGTGCGAGCAGCACAAAGGCGCTGAGGAAATAGATGAAAATTTCCTTCAGTGAAATGTCCGCCCACCAGTCTGTGAGCTTTTCCTTTTCCTGCTCTAAGAACAGCATGGTATCCTCTCCTACATAATACTTCACTCTAAGTATAAAAGGATACCGGACTTCGGGCAAGAGGGGACTTTGGCAAGGCAAGATGCAGGGAAGTGAGGAGAGAGAAGAAAGTAGTGAGGAGTTAGGAGTGAGGAGGGAGGAGTGGTGGTAGCGGCGCATAATTCATATAGCGCCGCAAATTTTAGATATAGTTTATCACTTGTATTGCGTATTATAGTTTGCTGGAAAAGGGTAAAAATATATTCCTTACCTGTTTTACGAAAATTTCCTTCATAAAAGTGAAACCGGAAATAAGCCGGAATAAAAATACTTTCAGAAAGCGTCAGTAAAGTAAATTTAAAAATGGCGGCGCTTTTAAACTTTGTGCGCCGCCACCTTCACTCCTCACTCCTCACTCCTCACTCCTCACTCCTCACTCCTCACTCCTCACTCCTCACTCCTAACTCCTAACTAAAAAAGACTGCGAAAGCAGTCTTTTCAGGCAAAGTGGTCATACAGTTTTCTCACAGACTCGATATCCTTCATCCGAAAGGGGGAGAGGAAATGGGTCATGGAACCGATGATGCGGTGGCGGGAGAGGAACCGGCGGGCTTCTTCTATGGTTTCTTTGCCGCCATTCTCGAAGTATCCCCGTTCCAGGGCTTCGATGCGCCCCTTTTCCTCATCAAAATTTTCCCGGTAAATCCCCTGGAGGAGAAGCAGGAAATCTACGGCTCTCTGTTCTTCCGGTGACTTTACGTACAGCCGGTTTTCCCAGTCCAGAAATGTAAGTTTCCCGTCCCGGCAGGTGATATCCCGAAGCGCCGGGCGGCCGTGGATGATGCCGTCCCTGTGGAGGGCAGCCAGGGCAGCGCCGGTCTGCTCCAGGATATCCTCTTTTTCTTCTTCGCTCCGCCTGGAGGTGAGAATATTCTTCAACGTAGGGCCGCCATCCAGGGTGACCATGTAGGAAGGCTCCAGCAGCACGATCTTCGGCACCAGCTCCGGGTGTTTCTCACCGGCAATGGTAATCCGGGCGATTTCATAATAAAATTCCTTTTCCACCGAATATTTGACCAGCTGGTTCCGTCCGTTCCCCAGTTTTCGCTTGATCCAGTATTTCTCTCCGTCCATGGAAAAATCAAGGATCCGGCGGCTCGGATTTTCACGAATCACCGCTTCCGCCAGGCGCTGGGTTTTGTATTCATCCATATGTCTGACCTCATAGAAGATATATATAATAAAACCGTTTATCTTTTATTTAACCTATTGTAACAGAAACGTAAAAACTATGTAAGGGGGACGAATAGGATCTGTGCATTATTAAGCTATTCATATGATGGCCTGATGACATAATTCCAATCAGGATGAAATTCATTTCTTAGCAGATTAATGCCAGCAAATTCCTTGTCAGAAACTTTAGTGCCTTTAGGGTAGACTGCGGTATCCGCTTTACACCGAACCACAAGCCCATTATCGGTAGTTGTTGAAGCGATCAGATTAACGATAATTTCAAGCGTTTCCAAAGGACGGCCTCGCCAGTTCTTTGTAATTTGGCTGAATAGTCGATGCTCTATTTTATTCCATTTGGATGTTCCGGGCGGGAAGTGGCAGACTTCGATTTCAAGGCCACTTTCATCAGCAAATTTTTGCAGCTCAAATTTCCAAAGCCGGCTATGGCTTCCATTGCTTCCACCACCATCTGCCGTAATTAACAGACGGGTTGCTTCAGGATATCGTGGTTTACCCATCTCATCCCACCAGGAGCGGATCGAATTCACTGCGAACTGCGCAGTATCTGAGCCTACTCCCACATTCACAAACCCTTCATTGGCTGCAATATCGTAAACGCCGTAAGGAGCAGCTTTTCCCTTGTCAGGAAGAGGAAAGTCATGGTCAAGAACGTTTACCGGATTTCCTTTTTTGGCATATTCGGCTCCGCTATTTTTGAAATTTCCAATGTTTTCCTTTTTCTTACAGTCTATGGAAATAACAGGAAACCCGTTTTCCATGTATTCTTCAGCAGTTTCGTTGATGTGCCGGAACTGTGCGTCCCTGTCTGGGTGCTGACTTCCAACCTGGTTCATTTTTTGATTGATTTGGAGGCTGTAACCCATATCTTTCAAGAGGTATCCGATTTTACGATATTTAATCTTATAACCACGGGCATTCATTTCCGCTTCGAGGTTACGCAGGCTCTTTGTCGTCCAACGCAAAGGTCCTTGGGGATCTCCAAAAGTGGAATTTTCCATAAGGCTTTCAAGTGCTTCTATAATTCCCGGCTGAGTAACCTCTATGGGCTTACGACCGCCGCCTTCCCTTCGGATACGAGGGGAAGGTGCATCTTGAGATAAATAGGGATGTTCAGAATTCAGATCTTTTATGCCATTCGTTATGGTTACCCGGGATACGCCAGTGGCTTTGCTGATAGCAGTAATTCCACCGTGGCCGAGTGCTTCGGCTTCAGAGGCCAGATATACTCGTTTCTGCGCCTCGTTAAGCAGTGGAAGCATCTTATTGATTTTATCTACAGGGACTTCTTTAACCATGCTGATTTCCTCCTTGGCATCAGCATAGCATTTTTTACACTTTTAATCAATTAAAATGTAAATATTGTTTGTTCACAATTCCATAGTATAGGGAGTCCTATTTTGAACGCAAAAGTTTTGGGCTTTAGTTAGGAATGAGGAGTTAGGAATGAGGAGTGATGGTGCGGCGCACAAATTATATAGCGCCGCGAATTTTATATAAATTACAGTTTTTCTGGCGTATGGATAGAGTCACGAGCTTTGAGCATTTAGCCTTGGGCCTTGAGCTGGATAGCCTGCGGCAAAAAGGAAGAATTGAGATTTGAGGTAAGAGAATTGAGGTTCCGCCGCTTCGCGGCTATCCATCCCCCGGCCTTTGGCCGTCCCCCTTCTCCAAGGGGGAACGCTTTTTATGGATAGCATCACTCTGCTGGAAACGTCAGACGGTCAGACTTCAAATGTCAGACTCCTTAAGCCGCTTTGCGGCGGATTTGCATGCTGATGGATAAAGTCACCGGCATGGGGCTGTTAGCTTCTAGTGATGCATCTCAATCACATTTGGGATAATGGTTAATGTTGGAGAAAGAAGAATCAGTACTGTTGTATACCGATTTTAAATACTGCAGACTCTGAATCTAACTCGTCATCTCGAGCGGTGGTAAGCGCCGTGATGATATAATATATAAAAATAGAATGTGAGATAGAGTCGAGAGATCTCCCAGATAGATGCCTCTGACGGTCTTACAACGCTAAGCACGGTAAAAAAAGCCCTGTATTCCCGAAAGCAAGAAAGATTTCGGGGCTCATCGTAGCTGTAGCGATTTTTACCTGTACAATCATTTTGCATGCTACCACCGCTCGAAATGACGTTATGGGGGAGCTTCCACTTGCGAATCTATTACTAAGTTATCATATAATTAAGCTATCATTAGCACAAATGTGACTGAGACAAGGCACTAGTAGCTAAAAGCTAACAGCTCTGTGCTGATGACTCTACACACGAACAGGCAGATCTGCGGCGCAGCCGCGGGACCTCAAATCTCAAATCTCAACTCTCAAATCTTAGCCGCGAAGCGGCTGATTCCTCCCATCTATGCGTAAAATGGATAAAAAACGAGGAAACCCATGAAAAACAGATATAAATGGAAATATTGCATTTTTCTGACGACAGTGTATAATTTGATTAAATCACCTTTCCAAGGGAATTCAGACAAATCGGAAGTGATGGAGAAACGTATGGGAAACCATACCATACCGGTGGATGATGTATGCTGAAAAATGACAGTCAAAGGGCTGTCTGCCGAAGGAGTAACACTATCAGGCGTTCAGGAGAACACGAAACTGCATACGGACACAACTCTGGAGAGTCCCATTCAATTGGGAGCCGAAGGTGTAAAGGGATTTCACCCGTAGAAATCTCGAATCTCTCAGGCAAAAGGACAGGGCTGGCACATGGGTAACTCCCGTGTTTTCTGTTACAAGTAAACGCCAGCATCAGTCCTATTAAGGCTGAGTGCGGCGGTTTTTTGTTTATAAGAACAATTACGGGAAACAAGGGGGACATGATTATGGACATGGCGGCAATCAATCAACTTGTAGGTACCATTGACGGGTTCGTATGGGGACCTGTCATGCTTTGCCTTCTCGTAGGCACGGGCATTTATATGACCGTGAGCCTTCATTTTCTGACCTGGCGGAACCTGCCTTACGCACTGAAGAGCGTCTTCTGCCACGATTCCCGGACCACTTCCAAAGGAAGCGGCGACGTATCTCCGTTCTCGGCCCTCATGACGGCCCTGGCTGCTACCATCGGTACCGGTAATATCGTAGGCGTGGCTACGGCCATGTTTGCCGGCGGTCCCGGTGCCCTGGTATGGATGTGGCTGTCCGCCTGCTTCGGACTGTCCACGAAATTCTCCGAATGCATGCTGGGCTTCAAGTATCGTGAAGTAAACGCCAAGGGCGAAATGAAGGGCGGCCCCATGTTCACCATGAAGAACGGCTTCAAGAACCATAAAGCCGGCGTCGTCATGGGCACACTCTTCGCTTTCTTCGCTGTCATTGCCTCCTTCGGTATCGGCAATATGACCCAGGCGAACTCCATCAGCACCGCCATCAATACCACATTCGGCGTATCGAACACCGTGGTAGGCGCCGTACTCACCGTTATGACCCTGGCAGTCATCGTAGGCGGCATTACCTCTATTTCCAAAGTTTCTTCCGTTGTCGTTCCGGGCATGGCTGCTTTCTATATCCTCGCCGGCCTGGCCTGCATTGCGATTAACTACGAAAACATTCCTCACGGCCTGTACCTCATTATTATGATGGCTTTTGATCCCTCCGCTGTAGAAGGCGGCGTGGTAGGTACCATCACCGTTTCCGTTATGAATGCAGTCCGCTTCGGCGTAGCCCGCGGCTGCTTCTCCAACGAAGCAGGCCTCGGTTCTGCAGCCATTTCTGCAGCCGCTTCCACCACGGACCGTCCGGCCCGTCAGGGTTACATTTCCATGACCGGTACCTTCATCGATACCATCATCGTATGCTCCATCACCGGTCTCACTATTGCGTCTTCCGGCGTTCTCGGCACCATGGGCGCTGACGGCAAGCCTTTGACCGGCGTAGGTCTCACCATGGCAGCCTTCTCCACCCATCTGGGAGCCCTGGGCACCTACATCGTTTCCATCGGCATCATTCTCTTCGCCTATTCCACCATCCTCGGCTGGGAATACAACGGTGAAAAAGCCTGGGAATACCTCTGGGGCACCCATAAGTACAACATCATTTACCGGGTAGTCTTCTCCCTGGTGGTCTTCGTCGGCGCCACCCAGACTCTGGACCTGGTATGGAACCTCTCCGATATTGCAAACGCCCTCATGGCTATCCCGAACCTGATTTCCATCCTCGTTCTCTCCCCGGTTATTAAAGAAGAAGTCTTCTCCTTCCAGAAAGTGATCCAGAAGGAAAAAGCAGCAAAAAAAGCAGTGGCTGCAGAAACTGCTGACGATTCTGCAAGAATCTGATTCCCCTTACCTGAAACGGCATCCTCCGGGATGCCGTTTTTGAGTGGGGAAAATATAGTACCAATATGGGTGATAAGCTTGCGGCTATTAATGAGGAGTTAGGAGTGAGGAATGAGGAGTGGTGGTGCGGCGCACAGATTATAGGGCGCCGCATTTTAATATAAATTACAGTCTTGCATGCTTACGGATAAGTCATAAACATTGAGCCTTCAGCCTTGGGTCTTGAGGTGGTAATAATTGCAGGTAGGGCTTCCCCCATAACGTCATTTCGAGCGGTGGCAGCATGCAAAGTGATTGTGTAGTTAAAATCGCTACAGCTGCGATGAGCCCCGAAATCTTTCTTGCGTTCGGGAATAGAGGGGGGACCGCAGTCAGTGTCGTAAAACCGTCAGAGATACTTATCTGAGGGATCTCGGGGCTCTATCTCACATTCGATTTTTATGTTTTTCATCATTATGGTGCTTACCACCGGAGGAAGCGTGTCACTGGATTCTCAGTCGCCTGCGGCTCCCTGTGAATCCAGTTCCCTTGCCACCGCTCGAGATGACATGGTGAGATTAGAGTTTATTGTGTTTAATTCCGGTGGGTTGTCAAACTGGCACACTAATGTCCATGTCAGTCATTAACACAAATATGTTTGAGATAAGATACCGGTAGCTTTCAATTGACAGGCCCCATGGGAGTGACTCCAGCCGTAATCATCCCAAACCGCTATCCCCGGGCCTCAGGACCAGAACCTCAACTCTCTTCACTCAACTCTCAACTCTTTCTTTTTGCCGCGAAGCGGCAGCTTCATCTATTGATAACCAAAATAAACCATTTCCATGAATTATAATTCAGATGTTATGCATACCATAATTTATTGATTATTTGATTTTGATATATATAGAATTGCATGGATACTTTAACAAATCTATTGGTTATTTAATATGAATATACTATAATAAAATAAACACTCAGGTGTATTTCAAGGGAGGGCAAGATATGAATCTGTCTGTACAAATTTTTCTTTCCCTGGTTCTGTCCGTTGTTGTAGGACTGATCCTGGGAGACGGGGCGGCGGCTCCGGTAAAAATGTGGATCGCCCCTATCGGCTCCATCTTTATTAACCTCATCAAAATGATGATTGTCCCCGTCGTCTTCTGTTCCCTGGTGGTAGGCATGACCTCCATGGGGGATATGAAGAAACTGGGACGCATCGGGATTAAGACCCTGTGCCTCTACATGGTGACCACGGCCATTGCCATTATCATCGGCTTTGCGGTGGCCGGCTTCATCCATCCCGGTATCGGCATGGCCCTGCCCATGGATGCGGCGGCGCCGAAGGTCAAAGAAGCGCCCAGCATTATGCAGGTCTTTGTGAATATGGTTCCTTCGAATCCCATTGCTTCCATGGCGAAGGCGGACATCCTGCCGGTTATCATCTTTGCCCTGTTCTGGGGCGCCGGCATCATTGCGGTCGGCGGGAAGCGGGCGGAAATCCAGATTTCCTTCTTTGATTCCTGTGCCGAAGTCTGCTACAAGATCATCGGCATGGTCATGAAGACGGCCCCCATCGGCGTGTTCTGCCTCCTCCTTCCGGTGGTGGTCCAGAATGGTCCGAAGGTGCTCCTGCCCCTTCTTTCGGTCATCGTCTGCATGGCCATCGGCAGCGTAATCCATGCGGTCTGTGTCTATTCTTCCCTGGCCGGCGTATCCGCCCATATGAGCCCCATCACCTTCTTCCGGGGCATGTCGGAAGCCATGGCCATCGCTTTTACCACCTGCAGCTCCGCCGGTACCCTTCCGGTAAACATGCAGAACGTACAGTCCAAACTGGGAGTGAAGCGGGATATTGCTTCCTTCGTACTGCCCCTGGGCGCCACCATCAATATGGATGGCACCGCCCTGTACATGGGCATCTGCTCCCTGTTCATTGCTAATGTCTTCGGTATCGACCTCACGGCCCACCAGATGATGATGATCGTGCTCACCGGTACCCTGGCATCCATCGGCACCGCCGGCGTCCCCGGCGCAGGCCTCATCATGCTGGCCATGGTGCTCCAGTCCGTCGGTCTTCCCATGGAAGGGCTGGCCCTGGTAGCGGGCATCGACAGAGTGCTCGATATGTTCCGTACCTGCCTCAATATTACCGGCGATGCCGCTGTGGCAGTTACCGTGAATGCTACGGAAAAGGATTAATGAGTATACACTTTTTATCATAAACTAATCAAAAAGAGGGATTGTTTCTTTCAAAAGGTTAGTTTATAATAGCCTTAACTTCATAAGTGGATGATGCATGCGGAAAAAGGCCGGTAACATGGGCCTGCCGAAGGAGTAACACTATCAGGCGTTCGAAAGGACACGAAACTGCATGCGGACAGAACTCTGGAGAGCCCCGGGCCGTTCCCGGGCGCCGAAGGTGCACAGGCAGGGGATTTCCCCGGCTGTAATCTCTCAGGCAAAAGGACAGAGCCGAGCGGTGATTGAAATCAATGACCGCCGGCTCTGTTTTGTTTTCCTGAGCCGGCGGTTTTTTGGTGGGTAAAGGAAGGACGTCTTTCCTGTCCCGGTTCCAGGGAATGGCTGATGGCTGGAAATCTAGGGAAGCGCTGATTAATTCGCAGAGTCAGATTTCATAAGGAATTTTATGCACTGCTTCGTCATAACTCTCCTTAAATATCTCGCTATTCGCGTCGAGTTATTCCTCGCATTGCATAAAATTCCAAGAATGAAATCTGATAACGATTTAATCAGTGCTTCCCTGGCAGCTGCATCAGTGATTCCCTGGCAGCCAGGACCATGGCTGTCTTTCCGATACCACCTGGTAGAGGATCTTTTGGGGAGTAAAAAGATCCGGGTAAGATGGGAGGAATGTATATGTTAGTAGATGTATTGAACCAGATCGACAGTATCGTGTGGGGCCCATGGCTCCTGATCCTGCTGGTGGGGACCGGCGTATTCCTGTCCTGCCGGCTGGGATTCCTGCAGGTCATGAAGCTTCCACGGGCATTGAAGCTCATATTCTTCGCCCGGAATAAGGGGGACGGGGACATTGATTCCTTCAAAGCCCTCTGCACCGCCCTGGCGGCGACTGTAGGCACCGGCAACATCGTCGGCGTGGCCACGGCCATCAAGCTTGGCGGCCCGGGCGCCCTGTTCTGGATGTGGCTGGCCGCATTCTTCGGCATGGCCACCAAGTTTTCCGAAGGCTGCCTGGCCGTGAAATTCCGGCAGGTAGATGCCGACGGAAACATTGCCGGCGGCCCTATGTACTACATTGAAATGGGGCTCGGCAAGAAATGGAAACCCCTGGCCATTGCCTTTGCCCTCTTCGGCATTATGACCGCCATGCTGGGCAGCGGCACCACCACCCAGATGAACGCCATCACCGCTTCCATCAATGCGGGCTTTGGTGTATCCACCTACATTACCTGTGCCATCATCACCATCCTCGTGGCCATCATTACCTTCGGCGGACTCCAGTCCATTTCCAAGACCGCTTCCAAAATCGTGCCGGCCATGGCAGTGATCTACTTCGTGGTAACCGTCATTTTCCTGGGCATGAATGCATCGGAACTGCCCCATGCCATTTCTGAAGTCATCACCGGTGCTTTCAACGGCACCGCTGCAGCCGGCGGATTTGCAGGAGCCGGGCTCATGCTTACCATCCGGAGCGGTATCGCCCGGGGCCTCTATTCCAATGAATCCGGCCTGGGGTCTGCACCGATCGTGGCGGCCGCAGCAAAGACCAAGTGGCCTGCAGAACAGGGACTGATTTCCATGACCGGTACCTTCATCGATACCATCATCATCTGCACACTCACCGGTCTCACCATCATCGTATCCGGTGTATGGACGGGCACCACAAACGGTGCGGAAATGACACAGGCTGCCTTCGCCACCAGCTATGGAAGCCTGGCACCCTTCATTCTCACCATTTCCCTTACCCTCTTTGCTTTCACCACCATCATCGGCTGGAACTATTACGGTGAACGGTGCTGGGAATACCTCTTCGGGACAAAGACCATTCCCATTTACCGTATCGGCTATATTATTGTCCTGGCTTCTGCGGTTTTCCTCAAACTGGAAGCCATCTGGGCCCTGGCGGATATCGTGAACGGCCTCATGGCTATCCCGAACCTCATTGCCCTCCTGGGCCTGTCCGGCGTCATCGTGGCGGAGACGAAGAAGTACTTCAACCACCTCTCTATCCGGGATGCCAAGCTGAAAGCCTACAAAGCCCGGAGACTGGCATCGAAGGCCAAGTAAGTGCATACTGTATATATAGTAAAAATAAATAAAGAGAGCCATCTGAAAAAGGTGGCTCTTTTGTTTATGGAATTCAGCGGTTTGGGCGCTGACGGGTAGAGTCATTGGTGCGGGGGCTGCTAGCCGCCAGCTATTAGCTGTTAGGAAAGCTGGCCAGCCTACGGCATGGGATCATGTTGGAAATATCGAAAGTCGGGAGCTCCGTGCAAGTGGCTCTGACCGTCATCATGCAAAAGCGCCGCAGGCGGATCATCTTTCCTGGCAGCTAACAGCTAGCAGCTAGCTGCCCCATGCCGGTGACTCTATCCATCAGCATGCTGTCATCATACTATCCCACTATTTCCTTGCCCCTTCCTTCTTTTCCGTGCTATAATTAACAGTATTGTATTTTCATGGATTTCCTCAAAAGACTGGGGAATTTCTATGATATAATGAGAGAAGTAATTAAGAAAGCGGGGAGGCGATGGGTTGGAAAAACATGTCATTATCAATGTGACCTCGCTGCAGCGGGACGAGAACGGGAAGGACGAGAAAATCTCCCTGGAAACTCCGGGACTCTACGGAGAAGAGGGGGATATGAAGTACGTCACCTACCGGGAAACGAAGCTGGCCGGCATGGAAGGCACCACCACCACCCTTCGCATGTACGGAGACCATGTGAACCTGATCCGGGAAGGCAAATTCCTGCAGAACCAGGAATATCGGATGGGGGAGCGGTCCATATCGAACTATGAGACCCCCATGGGCACCCTGAAGGTCATTGTGATGACCAGGGAAATCGAGAATTCCATCACCGCCGGGAAGGGGCGCATGCGCCTGTCCTACGATGTGGAACTGGAAGGTCTCTTTACCCATTTGAATGAAATTATTGTAGATGTGCGGGAGGATCCGGAGTATTCATGGAAGTCAGAGAAGAACTGAAAGAAATCATTGAAAAAGCAAAGGACGCAGCCGTTGCAGCCGGCGAACTGCCGGAAGGCGACTACGCTCCTGTACAGCGGCTGGAAGTGCCGAAGGAAAAAGAATTCGGCGACTATTCCACCAATGCCGCCATGCAGTGGGCAAGGACGGCCCATAAAGCACCCCGGCAGATTGCAGCGGCCGTGGTGAAACATATCGATACCCCCCTGGTGACCCGCATGGATATTGCAGGCGCCGGATTTATCAATTTCTTCCTGGCCCGGGATACGGTGTACCAGGAACTGAAGAATATCCTGGCCGCCGGTCCTTCCTACGGAGACCTTCCGAAGGATAAGAAAGACCGGTTCCTGGTGGAATACGTATCCGCCAACCCCACGGGGCCCCTCCACATCGGCCACGCCCGGGGGGCAGCCTACGGTTCTGCCCTGGTGAACCTGCTCCGGGCAGCGGGATATGACGTTTATTCCGAATACTACGTGAACGATGCGGGCAACCAGATCGACCACCTGGCAGAATCCATCAATGCCCGGTATCTCCAGCTCAATGGTATCGATGCAGAAATTCCGGAAGACGGCTACCATGGCCAGGACATCATCGACACCGCCCGGCACATCCTGGAAAGGGACGGCAAGAAATACCTGGACATGGATGAAAAGGAACGGCTTTCCATTTTCAAGGAACTGGGACTCAAAGAAAAGCTGGCAGCCCTGAAGAAGGACCTCCACGACTTCAACGTGGATTTCGATAACTGGTTCTCTGAAAAATCCCTGTACCCCGACCAGGCAAAGGCAGCCCTTAAGGTGCTGAAGGACGAAGATAACCTGTACGAAAAGGATGGCGCCCTGTGGCTACGGACCACGAAGAACGGGGACGACAAGGACCGGGTAGTGATCCGGACCAACGGCGTGCCCACCTACTTCTGTTCCGATATTGCCTACGTGGGCAATAAGATCCGCCGAGGCTACAACAAGCTCATCGATATCTGGGGCGCCGACCACCACGGATACATTATCCGCCTGAAGACAGCCATGAAATTCCTGGGCTACAACCCCGATGACTTCGAAGTCATGCTTCTCCAGATGGTGACCCTCCTCCGGGACGGACAGCCGGTGAAGATGTCCAAGCGTACCGGCCAGGCCGTGACACTCCGGGAGCTCATGGACGAAGTAGGCACCGATGCAGCCCGTTACTTCTTCTGCGCCAGGACCCTGGATTCCCAGATGGACTTCGATATCGACCTGGCAAAGAAACATTCCAATGAAAATCCTGTATACTACATCCAGTATGCCAATGCCCGTATCCACAGCCTGTTCCGCCAGGCAAAGGAAGCCGGCGTAGCATGGGATGGAAAGTTTGAACATACCGATTTCACAGCCCTGAAAGAAGAATGCGAACTGGACCTCATCAAGAAGATGGAAAACTACCACCAGCTCGTAGCCGGAGCTGCTGCGGAAAGGGCACCCCAGCGCATTGCGAAATATGCCTATGAACTGGCAGCCCTGTTCCACCATTTCTACAGGGAATGCCGGATCCTCGGCGTGGGGGACAACCTCACCCAGGCGCGGCTGGGCCTCATTACGGCAGTACAGTACATCCTGGTCCATGCCCTCACCATCCTCGGTATCTCCGCACCGGAACACATGTGAAACCAGCTGCTCCGGCGGTATGGAAATATCACACAATCAATTAGTGGGGAGTTAGGAGGGAGGAGTTAGGAGTGGTGGTATGCCGCATCAATTCATATAGCGGCATGAATTTTGATAAATTCTTCTTTTTTGAAGAATTTAAAAGCTATTTAGGCAGTATTGGAGTGAGAATAGTATATTTGCGGCGCTATATGAATTGTGCGCCGCACCATCACTCCTCACTCCTCACTCCTGACTATCTTTACACCGTATATTAGAGAGTTTCTTCTGTCATCTTTCATCATCCATTTCATAAGGAGGTCCCATGACTAAATACATCTTCGTAACCGGCGGCGTTGTTTCTTCCCTGGGCAAGGGCATCACAGCCGCATCCCTCGGAAGACTTCTGAAGAACAGGGGATACAAAGTCACCATCCAGAAATTTGACCCGTACATTAATATCGACCCCGGCACCATGAGTCCTTACCAGCACGGTGAAGTTTTCGTCACCGACGACGGCGCGGAAACGGATCTGGACCTTGGCCATTATGAACGGTTCATCGATGAAAACCTGTCCAAGGCTTCCAACGTGACCACCGGCAAGATTTACCAGTCCGTCATCAATAAGGAAAGAAAGGGTGAATACCTGGGCTCCACCATCCAGGTCATTCCCCATATTACCAATGAAATCAAGGACCGGGTCCTCCGGGTAGGCCGCAACGACAATGCGGACATCGTGATCACCGAAATCGGCGGCACCGTAGGGGATATCGAATCCCTGCCCTTCCTGGAAGCCATCCGCCAGGTGAAGAAAGACGTACCGAACCGGAATGACGTACTCTATATCCACGTCACCCTGGTGCCCTACATCGAAGCAGCGGACGAACTGAAATCCAAGCCCACCCAGCACTCCGTCAAGGAACTCCGTTCCATTGGTATCCAACCGGACATCATCGTATGCCGTACGGTGAAAGCCCTGCCGGATGACATGAAGAGAAAAATCGCCCTCTTCTGCGATGTGGAACCGGAAGCAGTCATCAATAACCTCACCGCCAGAAGCATTTACGAAGTGCCCCTCCTCCTCCAGGAAGAAGGCCTCGACCGTATCGCCCTGGAAAAACTGGGCCTCGACGACAGCCCCTGCGACATGAAGGACTGGAAAGCCATGGTGAACCGTATCCTGTCTGCTGACAAGGAAGTGGACATCGCCCTGGTAGGCAAGTACGTGGAACTTCACGACGCTTACCTCTCCGTAGTAGAAGCCCTGTCCCATGCGGGCTACGCCTTTGGCACAAAGGTAAAAATCCACTGGATCAATTCGGAAGTCCTGGAAGAAGAAAAACCGGACCTCCGGGAAGTCTTCAAAGGCATCGACGGCATCGTCGTACCGGGAGGCTTCGGCTACCGGGGCGTGGAAGGCAAGATCGACACCATCCGCTACGCCCGGACCAACGGCATCCCCTTCCTGGGACTTTGCCTGGGCATGCAGTGCGCGGTCATCGAATTTGCCCGTGACGTATGCGGCATGAAAGACGCAAACTCCACAGAATTTGATGAAGAAACACCGTACCCCGTAATCGACCTCATGCCTGACCAGGAAGATGTCACCGAAAAAGGCGGCACCATGCGCCTTGGCATTTACCCCTGCAAACTGGCAGAAGGCTCCAAAGCCCGGGAGCTCTACGGCGGACAGGAAATCGTATACGAACGGCATCGCCATAGATACGAAGTATCCAACGCCCTCCGTCCGGAACTGGAAAAAGCAGGACTCTCCATCTGCGGCACCAGCCCCGATGGCCGCCTCGTAGAAACCATCGAACTGAAGGACCATCCCTACTTCGAAGCCACCCAGGCCCATCCGGAATTCAAGAGCCGCCCGAACCGCCCCCATCCCCTCTTCGTGGGACTGGTGAAAGCAGCCATTGAACACCATAAAGGATAAGAACAATAAAAAAAGCACCGCTCCGGCGGTGCTTTTTTGCTGGGAATTTGACGGATAGAGTCATTTTCGTCGGGGGCTGTTAGCTTCTAGCTTCTGGCAGCCAGGAAAGCTCTACCGCCTGCGGCATGAATGGCTGACAAAAATATGGCGGGAAGCGACGCAGGCTGGTCCTCTTTCCTGAAAGCTGGCTGCTAGAAACTAACAGCCCCATGCTAGTGACTCTATTCATCAAAAGCGTTCCCCCTTGGAGAAGGGGGACGGCCAAAGGCCGGGGGATGGATAGCCGCGAAGCGGCTTAAGAAGTCTGATATCAGAAGTCTGACCGTCTGGCGCCTCCAGCAGAGTGACACTATCCATCAAAAGCGTTCCCCCTTGGAGATGAATGTCCTGCATAGGACATTCAAGTTTGGCATAAATAAGGCGCTTAGCCTGCCCATTAAGGCGCCTTCCTTTTAAGCCAAACGGCGACGGCCAAAGGCCGGGGGATGGATAGCCGCGAAGCGGCATAAGGAGTCTGGCATCAGAAGTCTGACCGTCTGACGTCTCCAGCAAAGTGACGCTATCCATCAAAAGCGTTCCCCCTTGGAGATGAATGTCCTTCGGCCGGGCTTTAAGGTGCTCGCTTAGTGTGCATAAACATATTCATAGGAACATGGAATATTTCAGTATTGCGAGTTGTTGATGGTTAGAGTTCTTTTGGTTTAAATGCGGGTACGGTCAAAGTGGCTAAAGTGGCTGAAGTGACTAAAGGGGAACGGGCTTCGCCCGAGGGGGTGGCGCGGCGCACAAAATTTGGAAGCGCCGCAGATTATATATTTTGCGGCTTTGCCGCTGATTACAAAACTCGCGGCGCTATATAATTTGTGCGCCGCCACATCCACTCCTCACTCCTCACTCCTCACTCCTGGCTGCCGGCAGGAAATATTTTCTGTTCAACTGGTGAGCCTCTATCCAACCCACTGCCTCCCCTTTCTGGTGTATAATAAAAGAAATTTCCTTTCATTTTCCTCGAAGGAAGGTGACCTTCATGCATGATGAACAGATGGGAGAGCAGAAAGTACAGATTGCCCGGCTCCTGCTTGACCGCATGAGCCGCCGGTTCTATCCACTGGCCTGCCAGAGCTTTGCGGTCCATGGCAGCACCGTGGACGGGGCCCTGTTTGCCCTTTTCCGGAAGAAGGGACTTCCCTTTGCGGAAAACAGGAAGGTCCGGAACAGCATCGTCCGGAAGTACGTCCATTTCCGGCTGGAACTGGCATCGACGGTGGTGAAAGAAGACAGCCGGCAGTCCCCCTTCCTGGAAAGTACCATGAAGGATAACCTGGATTTTGATATTACCCGGTCCTTCAGCGAGGAATTCGACGGAGTGCGGAAGGCGCTCCTGCCCTTTAAACCACCTTTTACTATGACCGGAGCCGAAGTGATTCCTCTCCTTACCCTCCTTTCCGGGGAAACCGGCACGAACCTGTCTTCCCTGGCCGATGATTTCACGGAAGAAACGAAGGGGTACCTGGAAATGGTAAAAGACGAAAGCCTTCGGTTCATGGAAGCCCTTTCTTTCTGCGATTCCCGGTTCCATGACAGGACGAAGACAAAGATTCCTTTCCTCCTGGAACAGTGCATCTGCGAGAACCTGGGCATGGAGCAGGGAGGCCTCGTGACGGAAAGCGCCCAGATCCTTATGCCCCTTACGGAAGTCACTCCTTTCATTGCCAGAAAAGAGATGACCCCCGGCGGTGCCCGGTTCTTCTACCATTACCTCCTGTTTCGGGCCATCATGGTGTCCTTCTTTGCGTCCTACATGTGGCAGGACAGGAAACTGAAGGATGATGTATACCGGGGTATCATGCGGAGCCGGCCCATGGTGCGGCTCATCCGGGCGGGGAAGGCCATCCATTTCCTCCGGGAGGAGGATCTCCCCCTGTCCCAGCGGCTGTACCTGAAAATGCACATGTTCATGCGGCAGTGGGCCATATTCGATCCGAAAAATAAAAAGGCCTGGTACCGGTACTATCCGAATTTCACCAGCTACATCACAGACCGCATGGCGGAGGAAGGATTCGAAGACCGGATCAATGGTCTCCTCGATGAATTCTGCCACACCGATGGCTTCGTCCTGTCGGAACGGGACCGGAATTTCCTTATCCAGGAGACCGAGGCCTTCATCAATACGTCCTGCCGTACCATGTATTTCGCTTACGGCATAGGCTTCCGGAAGCCCGAAGACTTCATCGCTTCCCAGTGGAAGGACCATACAAAGAATCCCCTGCTGAAAGGAATGAAGAAGATTTTTGGGCTGTAAAGTGTTTGAGCCTATGGTCCAAACAGGTGAATGGGGCTAAAGGTGGTGGGTCGAGCGCCGCTTCGCTGGCTCGACCGGGTTGTGGGCGCTATCGCGCCGGGGGCATAATGTGAATCCGCCGCCAAAGGCGGCCATTGTACCTTATGCCCCCGCTTCAACAACCGAAGGGAGTTGAAGCCACCACCCGGTTGGCAAGTGTCAGCGATGCCAACCCACAACCCTTAGCCCCATATACCCGCTTGGGACGATTTCCAGAAAGGATCTGTCATGCTCCATAAATTTCTCTGCCTGTCCCTTGCCTTCTGCTGCCTGGCCATTGCCGGCTGCGGCAGCCGGACCGCCTCTTCCTCCCAGAAAGACTATGAACGGATCGTGGTGGTGTCGGACCTCCATTATCCCACGAAGGCGGTAAAGGAAGACAAGCGGCAGGCCATCCTGGACAACAAGGAAAAGGCCCGGCAGGACATTAACAGCTGGAAAGACGTGGACCTCACCGTGTTTACTGGAGACATGGTGGCCCAGTACGGCTCCATGGACCAGATGAAGGAAGCAAAAAATTTCATCGATGGTTTCTCCGGGGATAAAGCCTATATCGCCGGGAACCATGAGCTCTTTTATAAGGAAGAACTGAAAAACGGAAAGCCCGTCATGGCGGATCCTGCTCTCCGGGCGGCGCACGAAGAAAACTATCAGAAAGTCTTCGGTCCCCTCCACAGCACAAAGGAAATGGGACAGTACTTCCTCATTTTCCTGTCTCCGGAAGATACAAAGGGAAAATACCCGGTGGAAATGTCCAAAGAAGAACTGGACTGGCTCACGAAGACACTGAAAGAAAACCAGTCCAAGCCCACCATTATCTTCTACCACGCTCCCTTATCGGACACCCTCATTCCCTATAACGACAAAGTGGGCAGTCCCCGGAATTTCGCCCAGCCCGCAGGGGCCATCGACCTCCTGCTCCTGACCAATCCACAGGTGAAACTCTGGGTATCCGGCCACACCCATACGCCTCCCACAGAGCCCTCCTTCAATAACGAAGTGAACTACTACCACGGAAAAATCCTGGATGTCTACAACCCCACCTGGGACGGAAAACAGGTATGGACCAATTCTCTCTATCTCTATAAAGACAAAATCGTTATCAAGACCTGGGACCACAAAAAGGGAGAATGGATGGACAACATGACGAGAACCATTACGTTGTAGACGGGATGGGGACTATCGGTTTTCGGTACTCATGGGTAGAGTCACCGGCATGGGGCTGCTAGCTGTTAGCTTCTAGCAGCTAGGTAAGCTGGTCGGCCTACGGCACGAATGACTGACGATAATATTGAGTGGAAGCGCCGCAGGCGGGCCAGACTTCCTAAAAGCTAGCCGCTAGAAGCTAGAAGCCCCATGCCAGTGACTCTGCCCATGAGCATGCAAATCCAGCCGCAAAGCGGCTGATACCCTCGATCTCAGTCTCAATCTCGATCTTATTTAAAGGAGGTTCCCATGAGCGGAAACAAAGAAAAAAATATGGAACTTTACATCCGTTACTACAGCATTACTACGGTGCCCAAGGAATATACGCCCCACACGGCGCTGCCGGAAGAAAAGCCGGCGGACATGGGGGATTTCCTTTCCGCCCTGGCCAATGCGAAGTCCGAGATTTCCGGCCTCACACCCTACCTCTTCGTCCTCATTGAGACAGAAAATGGCGGTGCCTACTGGCAGTACATCGACCTGGCCGGGAGCCTCTCCCTTATCCGCTTCACCAGCCTGGAAAGTTATGTAGACGCCACCAAGGTAGTATTCCCCAACGGTGCCTACATGTACCGCATCAACCGGGTCTTCCTGCAGCGGTGAGGCTGAGAGTACGCATGCACGGGCGGGGGCTTCTAGCTATTAGCCTCTAGCAGCTAGTGAGTCGTCTCAATTATATTTGTGCTAATGATAATTTAATTATGTGATAACTTAGTAATAGATTCGCAAATTGGAACTACCTCCATAACGTCATTTCGAGCGGTGGTAGCATGCGAAATGATTGCACAGGTAAAAATCGCTACAGCTACGATGAGCCCCAAAATCTTTCTTGCATTCGGGAATACAGGGCTTTTTAACCGTACTTAGTGTTGTAAGACCGTCAGAGGCATCTACCTGAGAGATCTCGGGGCTCTATCTCACATTCTATTTTTATGTATTACGTCATTACGGCGCTTATCACCGGAGGGAGCGCGTCACTGGATTCTCAGTCGCCTGCGGTGCTTCCCGTCTGATGATTCCGATTGATGACATTTAATGGAAGGCGCCGCAGGCATGCAAAAAAGCTCCCCTCCCGGGGAGCCTGGAATTTCCCGCCTTGCGGCCAACGAAGTCTGACATCTGACTGTCTGAACTGTCTGATGTCTCTCTTGCGGTGAAGCTGCCGAGCCTCAACTCTCAAATCTCAAATCTCAACTCTCAAATCTGCATTTTCCAGCTTCACCACGTCCACCACCGGTTCTTCATAGGGGTGGGCTTTTTTGATGGCTGCAATCACCCCTGCCAGGTGTTCCTCGTCCACCCGGCACTGGAGGATGTACTCCGCCGCCTCCGTCCGTTCCCCCACTTTTCCGTTGTAGGGGTGGGCGCCGTCCATGGTGATCCAGGAAGACCGCACTTTCCACCAGGACATGCAGCCTTCATAATTTCCGATTTTACCGCCACCGGCTTTCTCGATGGCCTTCCTGACTTTCCGGAGCGCTTCCGGAGGGAGATAGACCTGGATTTTGTACATGATGGACTCCTTTCGTAGAAAGAGTATCTAGTAGCTAGGCGATCAGGCCCTGCGGGCCATAGCAACCGATTTTCATTTGCGGCAAAGCCGCTGGACCTCAAATCTCAAATCTCAAATCTCAAATCTCAACTCTTAGCCGCGGAGCGGCTCTTATAGTCCTCCTCAATCACCAGGGAAGCGCTGCCGTCTTCTCCGGCGTGGAGGGAGGCCTTTACCCACAGGGGGAGGAAGAGGTTATCCGGACCGTGGCCGATGGGAAGGCCTTCAATCACCGGTTTCCCCGAGAGCTTGGCATAGTGGGCGAGGACGTCGTGGATGGAAAATTCCCCGTTTTCCGGGGAGGCGCCGTAGAAATCGCCGTAGGCGATGGCGGAAACCCGGGAGAGGAGGCCATTCTGGTAAAGCTGCTGCATCATCCGGTCCACCCGGTAAGGATCTTCTCCCGTATCCTCCAGTACCAGGATGGCACCATCTCCCTTGAGACCGTAGGGGGTGCCGCAGAGGGAAGCCAGCACCGACAGGTTGCCCCCTTCCAGGATACCCTCCGCATCGCCGGGGGTGAGGGCCTTCAGTTTCCTTCCGGCGGGGAGCCGGATTTCTCCCTTCGGCAGGCTGCCGGACAGGCCGTTTTCGAAATTGTAGAGGGTGAAAGCGGTGTAATTGTAATCCTTGAAGCTGGACAGCATGGGACCATGGATGGTGACGATGCCGCTCTTCTGGCCGATGGCCGTGTGGAGGGCGGTAATATCGGAAAAGCCGATGAGCATTTTCGGATGTTTTGCAATCATCTTGTAGTCCAGCTTGTCCAGGAGCCGGGCGGAGCCGTAGCCGCCCCGAAGAGAGACGATGGCCTTGATGCTGTCATCCTGGAAGAAATCATTGATATCCTTCGCCCGTTCCTCGTCACTGCCGGCCAGGAAACCATAATCATCGGTTACCGAAGGGGCCAGTTTCACCTTGTATCCCAGGGACTCCAGAAGCTCGATGGACCGGTTGTAGTCCGTCATGCCCCCGTGGGCCGCCGGGGCCAGGACGCCGATGGTGTCCCCCTCATGGAGGGCCATCACCTTTTCCCGGGATGATTCTGCCTTCCCGCTGTCCCTGCCGAAGAGGAAATGAAAGGCTCCCACCACCAGCACCACCACCAGCACCGGCAGGATGTAGAGCTCATATTTTTTAAACCATTGATAGAATCTATACATGCCAAAGACTTCCTATGAATTAAAGTATAAAGTACGTTTAAGCGCCAATGACAAGTATAGCACGGAATGGGGAAGGGGTGTAGGGGTGCTTATGGGTAGAGTCACTTGGGGCGGGGCTGCTAGCTCCTAGTTGTTAGCAGTTAGGAGATCTCTACAGCCTACGGCATGAACTGTTAGCGCAAACAGCAGGATGAAAAGTGCCGCAGGCTGACCAGCTTTCCTAAAAGCTGGAAGCTAAAAGCTAGAAGCCCCCACCCGTTCACACGACGCCCAACCACACAGGCGCCGCAGGCTGATCGGCTTTCCTGGAAGCTAACAGCTAATAGCTAACAGCCCCATGCCAGCCGACTCTGCCCATCAGCATGCAAAACTACGTCATCCATTCTCATTTCTCTCAAAAAACTCTTTTGCCGCAAGAAGACTTTCAAAAATGGCAAAACACTTTTCCCTCATTTCCCCGGTTACGGGCATGAGATCCGGCACCATGATGGGCTTCATGCCGGCGGCAAAAGCGGCGCGGATCCCGTTGGGACTGTCCTCGAACACATAGCACCGGGAGGGAGAAAGGCCCATCTTCCTTGCGGCCAGGAGGAAAATGTCCGGCGCCGGCTTTCCATGCTCCACTTCCTCCCCGCTGGCCAGGGCATGGAAACAGGAAGAAAGGCCGGTGACTGTAAGGTTAGCCCGGATCTGCCTCATGGGACTGCTGCTTCCTATGGAAATGGTGTACCCCTTTTCCCGGAAGAAAGAGAGAATCTCCCGGCATCCCGGTTTCTCCGGCACCTTTGTCAGGAGCCGCCGGGACACCCGCTCCTTGCAGAAATACTGGATTTCCGTCCCGTCGGATACATGGTAGTACCTCTCGATGATGCGGTTCATGGGATCCCCGCTGGTACCGCAGATATCGTATGCAAAGGACTTCGGAAGGGACAGGCCCCGCTCCTGGGCTATCCGGTTCCATTCCTCCTGGAATACACTTTCCGTATCAAAGAGGGTACCGTCCATATCAAAAATAACACCTTGGGAATTCATGAATCACCTCGTGGGAAAAAACAGAATTGAGAATTGAGTGAAGAGAATTGAGGTCCGGGGCCAAAGGCCCGGAAGTGAAGAGTGAAGAGAAAAGAGAGAAGAGTGAATCCGCCACAAACCCTGTCTCCCCCTTCGGGGTGGCAGCGAACATGATTTGAAGGAGCGTTAACGACGCACAAATCATAGTGAGTCGCTTTCCCGCAGGGTGAGATGTCGCCGGATGCGACTGAAGGGGTGCATTTGCCGCGAAGCGGCCGATTTCCAGCCCCCACGGAAACCCGTCATTTCGACCGGTGGTAAGCGGAGAAATGACGCTGACAGTAAGAATCGCTAAAGCATAGAGGAGTGGAGAAATCTCCCAGAAGTACGGGAATAGAGTTCTTTTAAAAGAGAAGGAAGCTGGAATGGCGGCGAAGCCGCTTAAGATCCAGGTCTAGGCCTAGATCTTAAGGGCCTTCGGCCCTGAACCTCAGCTCTCCGCCGCAAAGCGGCTACCCTCCCATATGGCTTCCGGCGGCCTGGAATACCGGCAGCATGACGGAAAACACGAGAAACGCCGTGACGGCACCGGTGAAAATGAGGAGGGACGGCTCCAGGACAGCCCGGAACCGGTGCAGCTTCCGCTCCGTTTCCTGGGAAAGAATATCTCCTGCGTGCCGGAGGAATCGGGGCAGTTCCCCGCTTTCCATGCCCACCCGGCAGAGGTGGCACACCAGGGGAAAACCAAAGTTCCCTGCGCCCAGGGCCCTGTCAAAGGACTGCCCCTTTTCCAGTTCACCGATGACCTGGGACAGGGCCTTCGTGGCGGCTCGGTTATGGAGTACCTCCTTAACATCCCGGAGGGATTCCGAAAGGGTGCGGCCGCTCTCCAGAAGGGCGGAGAGGGTGGTGCAGAAGCGGATAAGCAGGATCCGGTGGTAGAACGCCCGATGGTACAGGAACCGGTCCAGCCTTTTTTTCCCTTCCTCCGTCAGGCAGAAAAGCGTCCCGCCCAGTACCAGGAGGAAAAGGATGGAAAAGAGGAGGACCCCATAGTCCCGAAGCCAGAGCCCCAGTGCCAGGGCGAAGGACGCCATCTTTGGCAGGGGAATGGACAGGGCTTCAAAGAGCAGGGCAAAGGAGGGGAGAATGAATGTAAGAATCACAAAGAAAAGGACCAGGGAGAAAAGAGTGGTAAAAAGGGGATAGGCCAATGCCCGCTCCAGCTGCCGGATGAAACGGTCCTCCTTCTCGTAGTATTTTGAAATCCGATGGAGCTCCTCCGGCAGGGTGCCCGACAGTTCCCCCACCTGGAGAAGGGATATGAAGAAAGGCGGGAAACAGCGGACCCGGCGGAAACTGTCCCCGATGCCGTGGCCGGTGGAAATGGTCTTCCCTATATCGGAAAGCACCTTTCGCTCCTTCCGCCCCAACTGCTCCTCCAGAAGGGAAAGGGAGTCCGTCATGGTGAGCCCCGCATCCAGGAGGGCTGCCCATTCCTCTGCCAGGAGAGACAGCTTCCGGCGGGAAGCAAAGGGCCGTCCCCAGGAGAAGAGGGACTTTTCCTCCTTCTTTTCCTCCAGATGGATGAGATGGAGATCCCGGGCAAAAACCTCCCGGGCCGCCTCCATCCGGGACTCCGCCAGCAGCCGGTCCTCCACGAGAACCCCGCTTTCATCGTAGGCCTTGTAAACGAATTCTTTCATCATCGGTACCTCGCTGGGGTAGAATTGAGAATTGAGTGAAGAGAATCGAGGTCCAGGGCCAAAGGCCCGGAAGTGAAGAGTGAAGAGAAAAGAGAGAAGAGTGGATCCGCCACTAAGCGGCTCAAGGAGTCTGATAGTCTGCCGTTTCCCGAGAAGTGACACTATCCGCAAAAACGCTCCCCCTTGGAGAAGGGGGACGGCCAAAGGCCGGGGGATGGATAGCCGCGAAGCGGCTTAAGAAGCCTGGCATCTGAAGTCTGACCGTCTGACGTCTCCAGCAGAGTGACGCTATCCATCAAAGCGTTCCCCCTTAGAGAAGGGGGACGGCTAAAGGCCGGGGGATGGATAGCCGCGAAGCGGCTTAAGGAGCCTGGCATCTGAAGTCTGACTGTCTGACGTCTCCAGCAACGTGACACTATCCATCAAAAGCGTTCCCCCTTAGAGATGAATGTGCTTCGGCCGGGCTCTAAGGTGCTCGCTTAGTGTGCAGGAACGGCTCGCAAATGAGCCCGGCTTGGGCATCCTCTGCAGGATGCCCACATAGGACATTCAAGTTTGGCATAAATAAGGCGCTTGGCCTGCCCATTAAGGCGCCTTCCTTTTAAGCCAAACGGGGGACAGCCAAAGGCCGGGGGATGGATAGCCGCGAAGCGGCTGTCCCTATCCTCACAATTCCAGATACTTCATCATCCTCTCCCGTTCCCGTTCCGATATATTCCGGAGGCCATACACCGCCTGCTTCAGGGTACGCATCTGGTTCAGTCCCATTTCCATGTACGAAGGGATCTGCTCTTCCTTTCCTTCCCGGATGAGGTGGGCAATGGCGGGGATGTTGGTGAGGATTTCCCGGATGAGCCAGGTGTCCTTCCCGTTCCGATAGAGCTGCTGGGCTGCCACGGACCGGAGATTTGCCGCCAGCAGGGCCCGGGCTTCCTCCTGCCGGTCCGCCGGGAAGGCGTGGATCATGCGGCCGATGGAGTCGGCGGCCCTGGTGTTGTGGAGGGTGCCCAGCACCAGGTGCCCCGTCTCTGCGGCGGTGAGGGCGGCGGATATGGTCTCTCCATCCCGCATTTCACCGAGAGCAATGACGTCAGGATCCTCCCGGAGGGCATCCCGGATGCCGGAGGCAAAGTCCGGCACGTCCATGCCCACTTCCCGCTGGTGTACCAGCGCTTTCCCCGAAGGAATCACATATTCCACCGGGTCTTCCAGTGTCACCACATGGCAGGGGCGGTGGCTGGCGATGAGGGTGAGGATCCGGGCCATGGTGGTGCTCTTGCCGCTGCCGGAAGGTCCCGTCACCAGCACCAGGCCATGCTCCAGAGACGCCATTTTTTCCATCCATTCCCTGTCCGGGTCCTGGGAAATGGAGGACAGGGTGGGGAGGATGCGGATGGCGGAGACCATCTTGCCCAGGGAGTGGTACATGTGGATACGGAGGCGGCAGGTGCCGGTGGAAGCGCCGCTGTCACAGGACCCCCGGGTATCCCATTCCTTTCTCTTTCCGTCATCCAGGAAATGGTCTGCCAATTCTTCGAAAAGGGCAGCGTCCGCCGTTTCCCGGAGCTTTTTCAGGCTGCCCTGGGTCCGTATCATGACAGCCTCTCCTTCCGTGACGTGAATATCGGTCATGGAGGGGTACTGGCCAATCAGTGCATTGATATCCATACAATCAATCCTCCCCTGCCAGAATCAGAGAACCCTCTTTGGGGGAAATCTGTCCATCCCTCACCAGGGCCAGTGCCGCTTCCCCCATGGAAGGCTGTCCCTGGCCCTTCATGCATTGCCGAAGGCCATCGGAGGTGAACCCGTGATGGATGAGGTCCCGTTCCCTCCGGCCTATGGAAATCATTTCGAAAACTCCCGTCCGTCCCCGGATCCCTTCGTGGCAGGAGGGACAGCTTCCCTCTTCCCAGACCGCACGGCCCGCCATATCCTTTGGGAAACCGAAAGAAGCGCATTCCTCTTCGGAAAGCTCCTTTTTCCGGCGGCACTTGGGACAGAGACAGCCCGCCAGCCTCTGGGCCATGACCAGGGACAGGGAGGCGGACAGGAGGTAAGGGGCCACGCCCATATCCATGAGCCGTAGCGGCGCATCGGAGGCATGGTTTGTGTGGAGCGTAGACAGCACCAGGTGCCCCGTAAGGGCCGCATGGACCGCGATTTCCGCAGTCTCCCGGTCCCGGATTTCGCCGATCATGATGATATCCGGGTCCTGCCGCACAATGGAACGGAGGCCGCTGCCGAAGGTGAGGCCCGCCTTCTCATTCACCTGGACCTGGGTGATACCCTCCAGCCGGTACTCCACCGGATCCTCCACCGAAATAATGCTGAGCCCCTCCCGGTTCACCAGCTTCAGGGCCGCATAAAGGGTGGATGTCTTCCCGCTGCCCGTGGGGCCGCAGGTGAGGATCATGCCGCTCTTTCGGGTAAGGCATTTCCGGAAAACCTCCTCCTGCACCGGCAGCATGCCGAGGCGGTTCTTCTCAATGAAATCCACATGGCTCGAAAGGAGGCGGATGACGATATTTTCCCCATACAGGGAAGGGAGGATGGAAATGCGGAAATCACAGGACTTCCCATCCCAGTCGGCGGCATAACTCCCATCCTGGGGACGCCGGCTTTCTCCCACATCCATGTGGCCGATGACCTTGGACCGCACCGACAGGCCGGACAGCATGGAAAGGGGCATCCGGAACCGCTCCCGGAGCCTGCCGTCCTCCCGGAACCGGACCCGAAGAAAGGAAGCCTGGGGCTCGATATGAATATCACTGGCCCCCTCGGACACAGCGCATGCCAGGATGCGCTCCAGTACCCGCTCTGCCGAACCTGCCCTGATTTCCTCCATAATGGCCTCCTTGAGAGTATAAAATGACCATTTTCCTTATTATATCAATTAAAACAGGGCGATGGCTATAGCCGATAGCTGCTCCGCAGCTAAGAGTTGAGAGTTGAGGAAAGAGAGTTGAGTTCCCGCGACTTCGCCGCTATTGGAATCCTAAAGACTCTACACAAATAACGTGAAAGAGCTTCTGCAGTAGGCTCCTTCCTTGGGAAGGGGCTGCCCACCGGGCTGGGGTTAGCTATAGGAAACTGATGGAAGCGCTGCAGGCTGGTTACCTTGATCCCAATCTTGACCTCAATCTGAATCAGAGTGCAATTGCCGCGAAGCAACTGGCCACTAACCGCATATTTTTATCCGGAGGTCATTGTCTTCATAAAAAATAACAGATACAATAGAGGAAATAGATTTTATTATCTTGCGGCATGCCGCACTTTTATAAAATGGAGTGGACCATGGAAATTGAAAGACCCTTTTATCTGAAGCAGCTGAAAAAGAAAAAGAATAATGGCCGAATAAAAATTATAACAGGAATGCGGCGTGCCGGAAAATCGTATCTCCTTTTCCAATTGTACCGGAAGGAACTTTTGACGGAAGGAGTTAAAGAAGATGCTATCCTTACCATATCGTTGGATGAATTGGCCCATGCCAGAGAAAGAAACCCCATAGAACTGGATGCCTGGGTCCGGAGCCGCATTAAAGATCCTCAAAAAACATACTATGTATTCATAGATGAAATCCAGTTTGTAGAACCTATGTCCAATCCCTATGTACCAGGGGCCGTCATTACCTTTGTGGACGTGGTCATGGGGCTCATGAAATTGCCAAACCTGGATCTCTATATTACAGGCAGTAATTCCCATATGCTTTCCTCTGATATTTTGACACAGTTCCGTGACAGGGGAGATGAAATACGGGTATATCCTCTTTCCTATAAAGAGTTTTTGGAGACCTGGACAGGGGACCCACGGATGGCCTTTAACGAATATTGTACCTATGGAGGAATGCCGGTGGTTCAGTCCCTTTCAGGGCATGAAGAGAAAAGCAGATATTTGAAAGACCTTTTCACCGGTACCTATATCAGGGATGTAGTAGAAAGGCAGCATATAGCAAAAGATGAGACCGTATTGGAAGAACTGCTGGATATTTTATCCTCTTCCATCGGATCTTTTACAAATCCGGCGAAATTATCACGTACCTTTGAATCGGTGGGGCATATCCGCCTGTCATCGCCGACCATTGCCAAATACATAGACTATTTTATCGATGCATTTCTGTTAGAAAAAGCGCAGAGATATGATATCAAAGGAAAACGATATATCTCTACTCCCTATAAGTACTATTTCACCGATGTGGGACTTAGGAATGCGAGGCTGAATTTCCGACAGCAGGAACCGACACATATCATGGAAAATGTCATATTTACAGACCTCTGCAGGAGGGGTCTGGATGTAGACGTGGGAATGGTAGAGTATAACTACCGTGATCCGGAAGGGAAGAAGCTCAGAAAAAATTTTGAAGTGGACTTCGTAGTCAACGGTGGAAACCGCAGATGGTATATCCAATCTGCCTTTCGAATGGACACAGAAGAAAAGAGAAGACAGGAAACAGAATCCCTTCGCCACATTGATGATTCGTTTCAGAAAATTGTTATCCTGCGGGATCCCATTATCCCCTGGCAGGATGAAAAAGGTATACTTTACATGGGTGTAGAACAGTTCCTTACCGGAGACGAAATGAAATAAATACGCGCCATTTTATAAGAGTGCGGCATGCCGCACTCTTATAAAATGGCGTTACTATTGCCACTATCTGTCACTCGATTGGCCGGGTCCCAAAAGGAAGGCGCTTTAATGTGCAGGATAAGTGTGCAAGTCCTGCATAGGACTTGCAAGTCAGCCGTAAGTTGGCGTCTTTGCTGCACAATAAGACGCCTTCCTTTTATCGGCTGGCCGATCAACTTGGACCAGACTTGAACATCCTATGCAGGATGTTCACCCTGCGGGCACCTCCCCCATAGATGGGGGAGGTCAATTATCAGCAGCTGCATCGCTATTGGAACCCTGATGACTCTATCCCTAAACCCAAAAATTGATACAAAAAAAGCCCCCCTTGGGGAGGGGCAGGGAGAGTACCTCAATTCTCTTCACTCAATTCTATTTTTTCGCTGCAGGCCGGTTATCTCGATTTATTTCTGGTGGTTCAATACCCAGGACAACAGTTCATTAAAAGTACATTGCCCAGCCGCTGTTTTCATAATTATATCAATCAGTTCTTCCTGCGTGTAATTCAACGCAATATGATTCAATTCCAAAAATACAAGCATTGCATGAGCGCCGATCCGTTTGTTCCCGTCTATGAATGGATGGTTCATTATGAGTCCATACCCCAGTCTTGCCCCTTTCTGTTGTATGGATGGATACATATCTATGTTGTCATAAGATTGGAAAGGAGCAGCTAACGCCGATTGCAGCAGCCCTTTGTCCCTCAGTCCATCGATACCTCCGGTTTCCTCTATCAGCTGTCTGTGAAGAAGAATAACCTGTCGTTCCGTAAGAATGATCATTTAGCCAGGACCTCATAGGCTTTCCTGTTTTTATCAATCAGTCTTTTGGATATGGTCAATATATCCTCGTCCGAGGCCTCCTGTACCTTTGTGGCTTTTCCGAATTCCACCAGAAGATAGCGAGGTGCATTATTCTTCAATATGACCACAGCGCCCTTTTCATCTGCCAATCTGGCCACCTTCGAGAAATTCTGGTTAGCCTCCGTCATGGAAACCATGGCATCCGTATTTACATTCATCATCATTTCCCCCTTTCTATCCTGATTATATGGACTTTCTAGGATAAATTCAACCTATAATAGGAAGAGTGGAGGAAAGAGCGTTAAGAGTTGAGACCTCGCGGCTTCGTCGCCCGGGGACTACGTAAGCGGTGGAGGGGTGCCGATGGGATTGAGAAAGAACGGCCAGGGCAGCTTCAGCGAGAGCCCCCTCCGTCTGGTCACAAAAGGAAGGCGCTTTAATGTGCAGGATAAGTGTGCAAGTCCTGCATAGGACTTGCAAGTCAGCCGTAAGTTGGCGTCTTTGCTGCACAATAAGACGCCTTCCTTTTATCGGCTGGCCGATCAACTTGGACCAGACTTGAACATCCTATGCAGGATGTTCACTCTGCGGGCACCTCCCCCATAGATGGGGGAGGTCAACAATCCGCGGCTCCGCCGCTGATGGGCTCCTGGTGCCTCTAACCCCAAACCAAAAATTGATACAAAAAAAGCCCCCCTTGGGAAGGGGCTGCCCACCGGGCTGGGGTTAGCTATAGGAAACTGACAGAAGCGCCGCAGGCGGGTGGTTTTTCCTGAAAGCTAAAAGCCAGCAGCTAGGGAAGCACTGATTAATTCGCAGAGTCAGATTTCATAAGGATTTTTATGCACTGCTTCGTCATAACTCTCCTTAAATAGCTCGCTATTCGCGTCGAGTTATTCCTTGCATTGCATAAAAATCCAAGAATGAAATCTGACAACGATTTAATCAGTGCTTCCCTAGGAGCCCCGCCCGTTCGCATGCATCTTCAGCCACAAGACCCGCGGCAAAGCCGCTATAGACCTGGACCTGGACCTGGATCTAGATCCCCCAGGACCTCGATCTCGACCTCGACCTCGATCTGATTCAGGGTGCATTTGCGGCAAAGCCGCGGAACCTCAATTGGACCTGGACCTGAATCTAAATCCCCCAGGACCTCGATCTCAACCTCGGCCTCGATCTGATTCAGGGTGCATTTGCGGCAAAGCCGCGGAACCTCAATTCTCTTCACTCAAATCTCAATTCTATCTTTTTTCCTACCTCTTGTATCAGCCGGTCCCACTCATCCCATACCACATGGGGGGCAAAGGGCTTCATGGATTCCTGGGCATTCTGTCCCATTTTCCGGCGGAGCGCAGGAGATTCCATGAGTTTCCTGAGGGCCTCGGCCAGGGGCCCTGCGCCGTCATCTACAAGGAAGCCATTCTCCCCGTCATGGATGAGCTCGTTCACGGCGGGGCAGCTCTTATAGCCTATGGCGGGGATACCGACGCCCATAGCTTCTGTCAGGGCCAGGGGGAAGCCTTCGTGGTGGCTGGGGAAAGCGAAGATATCGGTATGCTGCCACACGGGGGCCATGTCTTTTGTCGTACCCCGCAGGTGGACGCGGTCTTCAAGCCCGTTTTTACTGATGAGCCGTTTAATGGTGGCCACATAGGCCTTATCATAGGTATCACCCCAGAGTTCCACCTGCCAGTCCGGAAAGTCTTTGGCCAGGAGGCTGAAGGCTTCGACCAGGAGGTGCTGGCGCTTGGTGCGTCCGGTGATGCGGCCCACATTGGTGATGGTATAAGTCCTGCGGTCCTGTCCGGGGTCAGCGGTGAGGTCAGGAATATTTACAGCATTTGGAATATAGACCAGGTGATCATGGCGTAGGTATTTCTTTGCCTTACTGATGAAGGAAGGCATGAGGGCCTGGACGGCAGCGCTCTTTTCGAGCGCCCTTTTTTCATTGGCCGGGGAATGGGCAAAAATTTCATCGGGGTCATTGTGGAGCATGGAAATGACCGGGATGTCCGTGGACAGTCCCTCCAGCAGCAGGCGGCCCGTGGGCTCGCGGAAGGAAACGATGACATTCGGCTTTTCCCGTTCCAGGACCTTCTCCAGCTGCGGCGCGGCAGCAGCGAGCATTTTATAATTCCTGTCCCTTGCGCCTTCCTGGCTGAAGAGCCGGGTGACTTCCCGGAGCCCCTTGCCCAGGGCACTCATATGGACCGGCTTCATGCCTGCCATGTGAAAGAGATTGTAAAAATGGCAGCTGTCCGGGAAGGGATAAAAGGGTTCCCCCTCCTTCTCATCGGCCATGACTACGGAAACCGTAAAGCCCCGCTCCGCCATGGCAAAGGCCATGCGGGAAAGGACATGCTCGATGCCGCCGCTGTAGCCCACAAATTTATGAAGATCTGCCAGTAAAAGGTTCATGATGGCCTCCTGGGTCTAATAATGTGTGTAGAATCGTTTTTCCATCGAACGAGTAGGGAGAGTGAGGAGTGAGGAGTGAGGAGTTAGGAGTGGTGGAGCGGCGCACAATTCATATAGCGCCGCGATTTTTATATGAATGCACCAATTCCTGATGGTAATGCAAACCGAATAACGTCATTTCGACCGGTGGTAAGCAGAATAGTGATGAAGAACCTAAGAATCGCTACAGGGTGCGATGAGTGGAGAAATCTTTCTTGTGTACGGGAATACAGGGCTTTTCAGGAGTGAAGAGGGGGAGCAGCGGCGAAGCCGCGAATAAAAATATATAATCTGCGGCGCTCCCCAATTTATGCGCCGCCACTACCACTCCTGACTTCTCACTCCTCACTCCTAACTAACTTACTATTACATAATGTTTCCCATACTGCTTGCTGTCCTTCATTCCCAGCGCCCATTCTCCGGCGGCAATGACTTCTTTCACCGGGATATGGTCTATGGGGATGTACTTCTTATCCCGAATCGTATGGGCCACGTGGTCCTGGGCCATGGGCATGTCCGTAGAGGCGATGCCGCAGGATTTTTTGCCCAGGGGATGGTGAAGCTTCACGTTGGAAGGACCAAAGAGGGCGATGGTGGGCACCGAGCGGCTGTCGAAGACGTACATGGGGCCGCTGTCGTTGGTGAATCCGATGGAGCAGCGGGAAACGGCGGCCATGAACTGGCCCATGGATAATTGTCCCGCAGCGGTGATGGCTTCTTCCCTGTGCTTCATGGAGGACAGGGCCTTTTCGATGAGAGGCAGTTCGCCCTTCACGCCGAAGAAGACGGGACGGTATCCTTTTTCTGCAAAGAAATCAGCCACCTGGCCGAAATTTTCGGCTGGCCAGTTTTTTTCGGCCGTGGAGCTTCCTACGGAAAAGCCGGCCAGCTTTTCCTTTTCACCGATTCCCCGGGCTTTGAAGAAATCGGCGGCCCCTTTGTCCCATTCCGGGGAGGTATAAATTTTCATGCCTTCATGGTGGAGGTCCTGTACGCCCAGTTCCCCGAGAACCCGGATATACTTATCCACGGCATGGCAGTCCTTGTACTCCACCATGATTTCCTTTGTCATGAGGAAACGGTCAAACCCCGTCCCCGCTTCCCCGGTCCACACCTTCGGGTGCATGGCGGCGCCCATGAGGGTGGTCCTGGTGGTGCCGTGGAGGACGAGGAGCACATCGGGCCGCTCCTTTCCGATTTCCTTCCCCCGCTTCCAGGTTCCTGAAAGGCCCAATGCCTTCCGGTCCACCGGGATGATTTCATCGATGTTGGGGTTATAAGCTACGGACTCCCGGAACCGGGCATCGATGACCAGGCGGATTTTTGAACCCACCGCTGCCCTCCGGAGGACTTCCAGAAAGGGGGTAATGGAGACCATATCTCCAAAGTAGAGCATATAGATGATAACAATGTTTTTATTTCTCAGATCCATGATGGTTCTCCTGCGTTTCGACGATGGCGTCTCATTTCTTCCCATTATACCAAATCGGGAGTTCCCGGGTATGGTAAAATAAGATAATGCTATAGTTTCGAAGTAAGGAGAATTCTATGTCCAACGTATTATCCCATGCCATTACAGAGACCATCCATTTCGGGCGGAAGCCGGAGAAAGGGGATTTCCACATCGCCCTCACCGGCACCGCCGATTACATTCCCCACATGGGAGTGGTAGCCCTCACCGTCCATGCCCACAATGAGGACATGCCCATCTGCTACCATTTCTTTGTGAACCATCTGGAGGATGTGGAAAGAAAGCGGCTGGAAGAGGCGGCGGACATCATGGAGAGCCCCCTGGAAGTGCACATCATCGACGACAGCGCCTTCAAAACCCTTCTCCTTACCGACGGGGTGGCGGCTTTCTTCTACCGGTTCCTTGTGGCGCCGGCCATCGCCCCCGTGGCGGACCGGGTGCTCTACCTGGACGGGGACATGATGTGCCGGGGCTCCCTGAAGGTCCTGCGGGACCTGGACTTCCAGGGAAATGACGTGGCCGTGGTGTCGGACCGGAAAGAGGAGCTCCAGATGAAGCGGGTCCACACGAAGCGCTACTTCAATGCCGGCATGATGCTCATCAACGTGAAGCAGTGGATGGAGGAGAATCGGTTCGACGAGATCGTCCACCGGGCGGAGGAAAACGTGAAGCGCGTAGGAAATCGCCTCTCCCACCACGACCAGGATATCCACAACGAAATGCTGGATGGGAAATGCCTGTACCTGGAAAAGAAGTACAACTACCTCTACAACCTGGACCGGCAGTCCCTCTTCAAGAAACAGCCGGTGAACGAGGACTATAAAAAGCAGGTCATCATCCACTTCGCCGGCCACGCGAAACCCTGGCACAGCTGGGTCCAGGACTGGCCGGTGGTGAAAGAATACGCCGCCATCCAGAAAGCATCCCCCTGGAAAGACGTGCCCCTCGTACCGCCAAAGGGCCACAAAAACCTCCACCAGGCCGCCCGCACCGCCCGGATGAGAGGGAAGTACGGGGAGATGATTGGGTATTATGTCAAGTATTTGGGGGATAAGGTATAGGGCTGAAAAGTCACTAAACAGCGGATAACTGCTTTTGTGCACCAGATGGGATTCCATTATAACCAGGGAGCTACCTGGACCCAAAAACATATGAATTGGATTATGAGTCTCCCGCTGAGCGAATTGAATAAAGAAACATTGAGTGAGTATATGACAACTCTGCTTACCCTCCAGCAGAAGCTGGAAGATCTGGATGTCAGGATTAAGTCATTTGCAATGCAGAAAAAGTATGCAGCTAATGTCAATAAACTGCGCTGTTTCCTTGGAATAGAATATGGCTTTGCACTTCGTTTAATTGTAACTATTGGCGATTTCAAGCGCTTTCCTACAGCAGGCCATTTTGCGTCCTTTTTGGGACTTACCCCAACTGAACACTCCAGTAATGAAGATGGCAACTATGGCAGCATTTCAAAAGCCGGAAATATTGTTTTGAGGAAGAAGCTGATTGAAGCAGTCTGGTCCGGCTTTTCACGGGGGCGGCCCGGATACAAGAGCAGGGCTTTGAGAAAACGGCAGGAAGGATGCTGTGCATCAGATATTCATTATGCGGACAAAGCAAACAGAAGACTTCGCGTAAGGTTCAGAGACAAGATTATGAAAGGGAAAAACAGTAATGTTGCTGCTACTGCCGTTGCCCGGGAATTCAGTGGCTTTATTTGGGGAATGATGACTGGACACACTGCTGACGTTATTCGTAAGAAAGCTTGACATCGCACGCATAGTTCTCTGAGTTAGGCAGCAAGCATAAAAATACAGCCGAAGGGAGATGATTAAAAGGTGAATAGCGGTTTGGACAATATTAAGGGAGAGCTTTGAGTTAAGAGAGGCTGGGTTATCCTAGTGCTAGCTTTGCAGGACATGCATAGGCATGATTCCAAATAAAAGATTGAAGGAACCCGCGGCGAAATCATTGACCTGTTAATCCACGTATAAGAGACTGATCAAGCCCCGGAATAATCTGCAAAGCTCTTCCTCCATGTTGTCCAGGCAGCTATTGCCTGGAACCCGCATACCAATTTGAACTTGACATGGAGCCCCTGCTCATGTGATTTCCAAGCCAAGGGGCCGAAAAAATATGGCCATAGAGGAAGCAGGCTATCACATGAGCCGCTCCATGTAAAGTTCAAATTTTCCCAAACCGATTTAATTCCATTACATCTTGCAACTAGTCTTATTGGCAAGAATATTTGGCATGCTTGGGGTCTTGACAAAGGTCATTTCATAAGAGTTAGAAGAATTGAGAATTGAGTGAAGAGAATTGAGGTCCCGCGGCTGCGCCGCAAGAGAGACGTCAGACGATCAGATAGCAGCTTTTAGATAACTGCGCCATCCCGTCATTTCGAGCGGAGGCAGAATGCTGAATGACTATAAAGTTAAGAATCGCTACAGCTGCGATGAGCCGAGAAATCTCTCAGATAAATGACTGTGACGGGGTTCAGAATAATTCATTGAGACCTCGCGGCTGCACCGCAGATTTCTTTTTGAAGTTTCATATCAGTTCTCTGAATGATCAATCATGTATTTTTACACCTTCGAAATTATAAATTCCAATATTTACCTTGGAGGCGATTATCATGACTGATTACAAAGATTTAATTATCTGGCAGAAATCAAGACTTTTAGTTCGTACAGTCTATATACTGACCCGTAAATTACCTAAAGAAGAATTATTTGGCCTGACGAACCAGGTCCGTTGAGCTGTTGTCTCTATCCCCTCGAATATTGCCGAAGGATTTAATCGTGGATCAGACAAAGAGTTTATTCATTTTCTCAGGATTGCAAAGGGGTCAGCAGCAGAAGTGGAAACACAACTGATTCTTTGCGTAGACCTGGGATACTTGGATTCCGATGATATTGTAGAGGCCATAAAGTTGTATAATGAAATTCTTAGAATGTTAGGAACACTTATCGTTAGAATTGAACAGAGGGTAAATAAGAAAAAATGAGATCTGATAGTTGCGGCGAAGCCGCTGGACCTCAATTCTCAAAACTCAATTCTCAATTCTTTCTTTTCCATCAGGAGGCACCATGAAAACACCAATTTCTTTAGAAAATAAAACCATCTTCATCACCGGCTCTGCCGGATTTATCGGGGCGAACCTGGTGAAGCGGCTCCTGGCCGTACAGGGCGCCCGCATCATCGGCATCGACAATATGAACGACTACTACGACGTATCCCTGAAGGAATACCGTCTGCAGGAGCTGGAAAAAGAAAGCAAAGCCCATGGGGAAGCGGAGTACCATTTCATCAAAGGAAACATCGCAGACAGGGATACCATTACGGATATCTTCACCACCTGGCATCCGGACATCGTGGTGAATCTCGCCGCCCAGGCCGGCGTGCGGTATTCCATTACGAACCCCGACGTGTACATCGAGTCCAACCTCATCGGCTTCTACAACATCCTCGAAGCCTGCCGTCATTCCTATGACAATGGCGCCAAAGGCGTAGAGCACCTGGTCTACGCTTCCTCCTCCTCCGTGTACGGCGGAAATACGAAGGTCCCCTTCAGCACCGACGATAAAGTGGACCATCCGGTATCCCTCTACGCAGCCACCAAGAAATCCGACGAGCTCCTGGCCCACTGCTATGCGAAACTGTACAACATCCCCTCCACGGGACTCCGCTTCTTCACGGTCTACGGCCCCGCCGGCCGGCCGGACATGGCCTACTTCGGCTTCACCAATAAACTCCGGGAAGGTAAGACCATCCGGATTTTCAACTACGGCCACTGCGAACGGGACTTCACCTACGTAGACGACATCGTAGAAGGGGTGGTCCGGGTCATGCAGGGAGCACCGGAACGGAAGAATGGCGAAGACGGCCTCCCCATCCCGCCCTATGCGGTATACAACATCGGCGGCGGCCATCCGGAAAACCTTCTCGATTTCGTAGACATCCTGCAGCAGGAACTCCTTCGCGCCGGCGTGCTCCCGAAGGACTACGACTTCGAAGCCCACAAGAAACTGGTGCCCATGCAGCCCGGCGACGTCCCCGTCACCTACGCCGACACAAAGGCCCTGGAAAAAGACTACGGCTACCGCCCCGCCACTACGCTCCGGGAAGGACTCCGGAAATTCGCGGAATGGTATAAGGAGTACTATAAATAAAGAGTTGAGAGTTGAGAGTTGAGATTTGAGTTCCCGCGGCTCCGCCGCAGGTTGGCATGCTGATGGATAGAGTCACTGGCACAGAGCTTTCAGCTTCTAGCGGCTAGTGATGCGTCTCAATCACATTTGGGATAATGATTAACGCTGACTTGAGTGCATTATTACAGTTTCTTCCCGTCCTTAAATACACTTGACTCCATCCCTAACTCGTCATCTCGAGCGGTGGTAAGCACCGTAATGACGCAAAATATAAAAATCGAATGTGAGAGAGAGTCGAGAGATCTCTCAGGAAATTGCCTTTGACGGTCTTACAACGCCGACAACGGTTGAGAATCCCTGTATTCCCGAAAGCAAGAAAGATTTCTCGACTCATCGTAGCTGTAGCGATTCTAAACTGCATTGTCATCTAGCATGTTGCCACCGCTCGAAATGACGTTATTGGGGGAGTTTCCACTTGCAAATCTATCACTAAGTTATCATATAATTAAGCAATCATTAGCACAAATGTGATTGAGACAAGACACTAGCTGTCAGGAAAACTGGTCCGCCTGCGGCGCCTCCCACCGGATGTATACGCCGGTCGTTCGTGCCGTAGTCTATAGAGCTTTCCTAAAAGCTAAAAGCCAGCAGCTAGGGAAGCGCTGATTAATTCGCAGAGTCAGATTTCATAAGGATTTTTATGCACTGCTTCGTCATAACTCTCCTTAAATAGCTCGCTATTCGCGTCGAGTTATTCCTTGCATTGCATAAAAATCCAAGAATGAAATCCGACAACGACTTAATCAGTGCTTCCCTGGAAGCCCCACGGGAGTGACTCTATCCGCCAGCATATCAATCCGCTGCAAAGCGGCTTAGACATGAGCTCCAATGACAAACGGAAATAATCCAATCCCAAAACGCCATTTTACAGAAGCGGGGCATGCCGCACTTTTGTAAAATGGCGTTTTTATTGACTCTATTCCTCACTCAATCGGTGGTAAGCGAACGGTGTTCCGGGTGCCGCAGGTTGAAATCTGCGGCTCCGCCGCCAAAGCGACCCAACCTCCCCTCTTTAGAGGGGAAAAGTAAGCGAACTGGAGTTACAGCAGCGAACATGTTTTGAAGGAGCGCCAGCGACGCGCAAAACATTGTGAGTCGCTGATAGCCGTGCTGTAGGGAGCCGAAGGCGAGCGAAAATCCAGTGAGACACTTTCATCGCGCAGGCGATCGGGGGACCGCGTTAGCGGTGGAGGGGTGCCGATGGGATTGGGAAAGAACGGTCAGAGCGACTTTAGCGAGAGCCCCCTCCGCCCTGCGGGCGGGGCTGTGAAAAAATGAGAAATCATTTTTATTCACAGCCTCCTTTTTTGTATTCCAGTTAAATATCCATTTATTTTGCTGAAATTGAGTATACTTCCCCCTTTCCCCAGTCATCCCAATTATTTTATTTTATGCTGCTCTTCGCATTCTCATGCGTTTATGGTAATGTTTATTCAGATTTTGGCCTATCGCCATGAGGTAAATCTCTACTTTTACAGGATTCGTACCTCTTCTGACGATTCTCTTGTATCCGTGGTCGTTTTTTATGATTCCAAAAGTACCTTCCGACTGGATGGAACGGTTCATTCTGAGCAGGGCTCCCTGAATACTTTCCAGGTTGGCGATGACTTCTTTATGCATGGAAGTCAGTTCCTGATTAATCTGAACTGTCCGGTTTCTTGGTGTCCTTTTACATTTCTCGGCATAGGGGCATCCGCTACAGTCTTCACACTGGTAAATCTCTTCCTGGCGCCCGTAGTGGTTACCTGGAATCGACTTTCTGTATTGGAGCCTGAATGCCCTGCCGAAGGGGCAGCGCATGATTCCGTTGGCATCAATTGTAAAATTCTCCGCCCGGAATGGGTTATCCCTGTACTTGGCATCGCTTGTCTGTTTCTTAAACATGGGGAATTTCATGAATTTTTTCATGCCATGCTGTTCGCAGTAGATATAGTTGTTAAATGAGCCATATCCCGCATCTGCTACCGGGTATTTCGGATAAAAATGATAGGTCTTATGGAACTTTTCTATCAGGGGAATGAAGCAGTCCATATCTGACCGGCACTGGCTGACATCCAAAACGGCAATATATTCGTCGGCGATGCCAAACTGCACGTTGTATGCAGGAAGAAGCTGGTCATTACCTACATAATCCTTCTTTACCCGCATAAATGTAGCTGAAGGATCAGTTTTCGAGTAGCTGTTTCGATTAGGGCCGCAGATCCTTATCTTTTCTCCATATTCCCTGAGTTTATCCGTATATTGCTTTAGCTTTTCACACATACGCTGGTGTGGAGTCTTGCGATGTCCCGGACCATGGACAAATTCCTTTTCATCCAGATTCCAGAAGCGTTCAAGAGCTTCCAGCTTTTCCTCCAGATAATCCGGAACGTATTCGGTGCTCGTTTCTATTGTTGCTCCTTCTGTTGCCAGCTCGCAGTTAATTTCATTCAGCAGTGACGTAATCTTCTCATACAGGTGATACCGGGATTTTATAGTTGTTTTTTTCCACACCCAGCTGTATTTATTGGCGTTGGCCTCCATTTTGGTGCCATCGATATAAAGATGGTTGAGATCGACGTGGTCTTCCTTGAAGATTTCTGCATTAACCGCATTGAAAATGTCCTCAATACAATTGGCTAGAACTTTGTTGATAAAGTTTGCAAAAGTGCGGTAACTGGGAGCCTGACCGTCTGAGAGGTAAATAAATCGCAGATCTGTACGGCAGGCCTTCTCCAGGCTGCGTAAAGAACAATACCCCAGCATAAATCCGAAAAGCACGAGTTTAAGTAAAATGACCGGATTGTATCCGATGCGGCCTGCAGAGCAGTGGGACTGTACCGGAAGATATTTTCTTAATCCTATAGCCTCCATTAAATGGTCAAATTCAAAAACAGGGTCATCAATTGGCAGATAAGATGCAATAGACAGTGGCAAAAAGCCCTGCCGTGGGGTACAATGATAACTGGTATTTTTGCATTTCATCATAACACTATAATACCACTGAAAAAGGTGTCCGGCTCGCTTGAGTCAGACACCTTTTTTGGCGACTGTTTTAATTCAATTATTTCACAGCCCCTAATTATCAGCAGCTGCGCTGCTATTGGAACCCTGATGACTCTATCCCCAAACCCAAAAATTGACACAGCACGAGGCCCCTTCCTCGGGGAAGTAAGCGAACTGATTTCGCAGGGAGCCGCAGGCGACCGAGAGATCAGTGAGACACTTTCCCAGCGAAGTCTGGCAGGGGCTGCCCACCGGGCTGGGGTTAGCTGATGAAAACTGACAGAAGCGCCGCAGTCAATTGACTTGGCTCCCCCTCCGGGGGAGCTGTCGCCGCAGGCGACTGAGGGGGTGCATTTGCCGCAAAGCGGCTGACCAGCTCAAGGCTCCGCCCGTTCGCACGCAATCTTAGCCACATAAGCGTCCCCAGGCAAATCACCGTGACTTCAATTCTTATTGTCCTCTCTGTCTTTATCCTGTACAATAGCGGAAGGAAAGAGGAGGGAGAAGTACCATGAAAACGACAGTTACCCTGGAAGAAGCCTTTGAAAGGCTCGGATATATGAATTTCCTTATGGATAAACTCAATAGCCTGTGCGATACCGTCAGGAAACAGGAAAAGAAGCACGATATCTTCATCTGCCGGGAAGAGTTAAAACTGGGGAAAGAAATCATGGATAGAATCAGCCGCCTGTCCATGACCATTTCACGGACCGCAGACAATGCAGCACAAAAGGGAAAGGGCCTGCCACTCTTAATGGAGCAGGTCAATAAAATTATATCCCTGATCTATGAAGCCCAGAGACATATAGAAAATGCCATTGACTTTGACAGGAAAGACAGCGAATTCGGTCTCATGCTCGAGGTGAGATGCTATCCGGAAGGAGAGCAGGAAAAAGAAAAGCTGCTCACCGCCTACCATATACCGAGATATAGAATGGTTGACACTATCAGCGACATACTGGAGACAGAGGCGCCTATCCTGTTCCATATCCGCCTCCGCAGTCCCCACCGCCGCATGGGGCGCTCCGTCCTTCTCTGGACCAGTAACCCGTCCCTCCGCCCCAAGGAAAACATGGTCCCCTTTACTGTAGAAACTGCCAGCGGCGATATTATCCACGTCTATGGGAAATTCCTCTTCACCGGGGAAATGGAAACAGAAACCCTCATCAGGACACTCACCGTGCCGGATATCACGGTTTTCGAGGAAATGTGGAGAGCCCGGATGGATACTATAGAAAGGAACAAATCATGACAGAGAATACAAAAAATCTGTCACCCCAACTCACAGAAGCCATCGACTACCTGCGCTTCCTGATCATCCATACACAGCAGATAGAAGACACCATCCGCCACCTCAGTGCAGAATATGAACCCTATATCTGTATGGATGAATACGATAAATACGAAAGCTATACAAGAACCGCATCTGCCAATATCAGGCTGATCAGCCGCAAGCTGGCAGCCGGAGTCCGGAATGCCCCGGAAGAAGCGGCACTTCTCAGGAAAGTCAATAAAGCGATTGCCGATATTTCCCAGGCCCGGCGCTATCTGAAAAATGCCATCGACTTTGCTGTGGACGACAGTGAGATGGCCCTCGCCCTTGGTGCTGCTCCGGCGGGATATGGGGATCCTGCCGAAGAAATGGATATCAGCGTCTTCCACCTGCTGCGCCTGCACGTGAAGGAAGATATCAGCCATATCCTGGATACCCCCGAGCCCCGGTGCCTTGCCATCCGCCTCCGCCGCCCCGGCAAGACAGCTGCCCGCCAGGTCCTTCTCTGGATAGCGCCGGAAAGCCTTGAGATGAATAACAACATATACCCCCTGCTCTTTGACACCACAGGTAAAGATACCATCCGAGTAACCGGTCCCTTCATCATTACCGGTAAATGGGGACCCCATGACTTGGTCAGAAGCCTCGCCACAGCTGATATTACGGCCTTTGTAGAAATGTGGGATGCCCACGTGGACCGGCATAAAGCACAGGGAAACAAATACAACTGGAGTCGTTTCGATTTCAGAGAAAAAGAATAGGATGCCTTGGCAGTGGGCTTTGGCATGGAAATTGACGGAAGCGCTACAGGCGACTGAGGCGGTGCATTTGGCGGAGAAGTCTGGACCTCAATGCTATCCTTTTTCGCCGTAGGCGGCTCACCCTGATCTGGATCTCAATACTCTTCTCCTCCAATCTCATTCATGAAATGTGAAGATAGTGTGTAAAGTCTCTCATGAAATGTGAAAACAAATTGAAAAGTCGCTCATAAAATCGTATTGGAAATTATCGGTGTCCCCAATCAGCAATTGCCATTTTATAAAAATGCGGCATGCCGCACTTTTATAAAATGGCAATTGCTGATTTTCTCCACTTCGTCATCTCGAGCGGTGGCAAGGGAACTGGATTCGTAAGGAGCCGCAGGCGACTGAGAATCCAGTGACACGCTTCCCCACGGGTGGCAAGGGAACTGGATTCGTAAGGAGCCGCAGGCGACTGAGAATCCAGTGACACGCTTCCCCTCGGGTGTGAACATGCGATATGACTTTATCTATAAGAATCGCTACAGCTACGATGAGTCGAGAGATCTCTCTGGTGTATGACTATGACGAGCTTTTCACAGGATAGCGTTAAATTCCCACGGCTTCGCCGTTGTTGGTATCCTGATATCTCTATTCCCAAACCTCGAAATTGACACAGAAAAAGGCCCCTTCCTTGGGGAAGTAAGCGAACTGATTTCGTAGGGAGCCGCAGGCGACCGAGAAATCAGTGAGACACTTTCCCAACGAAGTCGGGCAGGGGCTGCCCACCGGGCTGAGGTTAGCTGAAGGGCACTGACAGAAGCGCCGCAGGCGGGTGGTTTTTCCTAAAAGCTAAAAGCCAGCAGCTAGAAGCCCCGCCTGTTCGCACGCATCTTCAGCCACAAGACCCGCGGCAAAGCCGCTAAAGACCTCGATCTCGACCTCGGTCTCAATCTGATTCAGCTGCATTTGCGGCAAAGCGGCTGTAGGTCAAGAAATCCCGCCTGCGGCGCATCCATCAGCTAACCTCCGTCAAATGAGGCCGAGATTGAGGCTTATAGCCGCTTCGCAGCGGAGGCGTCAGATAGAGTCAGCGGTTCCGTTATTGTGCCATCTGACATTTACCGTATAACGTCATCTCGAGCGGAGGCAGCATGCCAAGTGACTGTGCAGCTAAAAATCGCTACAGCTGCGATGAGTCGAGAGATCTCTCAGATATTTGACTATGACGGCACAAAGGCAGAAATGAGATTTGATGTAAACAATTGAAGTCCAGCCTGCGGCGCTTCCAATAGCTAACCTCCGTCGCCTACGGCGCCACCGACGGCCGGGCTCTAAGGTGCTCGCTTAATGTGCAGATTATGCTCGCATATGAGCCCGGCTCGAGGGTCCTCTGCAGGACCCTCGCCTTCCGAGGAAGGCGGCTAACGATCTGCGGCTCCGCCGCAAAAGCGACCCAACCTCCCCTCTTTAGAGGGGAAAAGTAAGCGAACTGGATTTGTAGGGAGCCGAAGGCGAGCGAAAATCCAGTGAGACACTTTCATCGCGCAGGCGATCGGGGGACCGCGTTAGCGGTGGAGGGGTGCCGATGGGATTGGGAAAGAACGGTCAGGGCAACTTCAGTGAGAGCCCCCTCCGTCTGGTCACAAAAGGAAGGCGCTTTAATGTGCAGGATAAGCGCCAACTTGGACCAGACGTGAACATCCTATGCAGGATGTTCACTCTGCGGGCACCTTCCCCATAGATGGGGGAGGTTAATTATCAGCAGCTGCGCTGCTATTGGAACCCTGATGACTCTATTCCCAAACCTCGAAATTGACACAGAAAAAGGCCCCTTCCTTGGGGAAGTAAGCGAACTGATTTCGTAGGGAGCCGCAGGCGACCGAGAAATCAGTGAGACACTTTCCCAACGAAGTCGGGCAGGGGCTGCCCACCGGGCTGGGGTTAGCTATAGGGAACTGACAGAAGCGCCGCAGGCTAATTATCTCGATTTCGATCTCGACCTCGATCTGATTCAGTGTGCATTTTGTGGCGAAGCCGCGGAACCTCAATGTTTCACCCAATTCTCATTTCTATCCTTTGAATAAGCAGGCAGCTGTTTTGAAACTAAATTCTTGAAAATATTTTCACAAATACGTAAAATAAATATATTAGTAAAAATATTTTCAAAAACTTCACGGACAGATGGAATTGTGACATAATGGAGTCAGCAAAGGAGTGAGAATGATGACAGGCGAAGAAGCGCAGAAATTGGAATCAGCACTGCTGATAGAGAGGAAGGACTATGTAAATCGAATCCTTTCTTTTCGTGACCAGGAACCGGTGAAAATTATTACAGGTATACGCCGATGCGGAAAATCCAGTGTTATGCGTCTTGTTATTCGCCGGATCCTCCATGATCATGTAAAGCCGGAGCAGATTATCTATATGCAGTTTGAGTCCATGTCTTTCAACGGGATGTCTCTGCAGGAGTTATATCAGTACGTGAAACAGCGGTGCCGGACAGGAGAAAAAATGTATATTTTTCTGGATGAACCGCAGCTGGTTGAGGGGTGGGAAAAAGCGGTCAATTCATTCCGCGTTGATTTTGACTGCGATATTTATGTTACCGGTTCCAATGCCTATCTGCTGTCATCGGAATATGCAACACTTCTTTCCGGGCGGTATGTGGAAATCAAAATGTACCCCCTGTCTTTCAGGGAATTCATTTCCTTTAACCATATGGCAGTCAGTAAAAGGAAAAACTTTCTTGGCCGTACAGAGACCATGATGATTGACCCGTCCGGAGCCGGAATAGAGGCAGGTCAAGTATTGGAAGCCTATATGCATTATGGAGGAATGCCGGGGGTTTCAGCAGTTGGGCTGTCCCAGGAAAAATCAATGATGCTTCTTGACGGGATCTATTCTACCGTAGTAGTCAGGGATATCCTGGAGAGGAACAGCCGGGAGAATGGTGGGAGAAAAGCGGACGCCCTGCTCCTCAGGAAAATCATTCTTTTTCTTGCAGATTCTATAGGCAGCAGTGTATCCCTTTCCTCTATCAGCCGGACCCTTATATCAGAAAGGCTGGTTGAAAACAAAACGAAACACGGAGCTCCGGCAGTCCAGACGGTTTCCCTCTACGTAGAAGCAATCAAAAAAGCCTACCTTTTCTATGAAATCAAAAGATTTGACCTTCGGGGAAAAGAAAAACTGAAAACCCTTGGGAAATATTATATTGTGGATCCGGGACTCAGAAATTATCTCCTTGGGTACAGATTAGGAGATACCGGGCATATGTTGGAGAATATCGTATATTTTGAACTCCTCCGTCGTGGATTTGAAGTGGCAGTGGGGAAACTGGGAGATAGGGAAATTGATTTTGTGGCAGAAAAACAGGGAAAAAGAATCTATGTCCAGGTGACCCAGAGCATGACAGACCCCAAAGTATGGAAACGAGAATTGGAGCCACTGCAAATGCTCAAGGATAACTATGATAAATATGTCCTGACACTATATAAAGGGATAGATGATAATGCAGAAGGAGTACATATAGTCTCTTTGATAGACTTTCTGCTGGAAGATAAAGTGATATAGAGATAACAGCAAAACGCCATTTTATAAAACTGCGGCATGCCGCAGTTTCGTAAAATGGCGTTTTTGGTTACTCGATTTGGCATCCACAGTTCCTCGAGGTCCAGCCTGCGGCGCAGGGCCCACCAGAATCCCTCTGTCACTGCGTGACATCATTCCGGCCGGGCCCCAAAAGGAAGGTGCTTTTATGTGCAGTATAAGCACCAACTTGGGCCCGGCTCGAAGGTCCTCTGCAGGGTCTTCGCCTTTGAGAAAGGGGGACTATCCAATGGCGGCGGCGCCGTATGACCCCGGCCTGCGGCGCTCCCATCCGCTAACCTCCGTCGCCTGACGGCGCCACCGCCGGGCCACGAAAGGAAGGCGTCTTATTGTGCAGTATAGATGTGCAGGTCCTGCATAGGACCTGCAAGCCAGCCGCAAGTTGGCACTTATACTGCACATTAAAGTGCTTTCCTTTTGGGCGGCTGGCCGATCAACGTGGGCCCGGCTCGAGGGTCCTCTGCAGGACCCTCGCCTTCCGAGGAAGGAGGCTGCCCACCAACAGATTCACTGTATTATTGGCCCTAAAATATCACTCGTCATCTCGAGCGGTGTGGACATGCTGTATGACGCTACAGTCAAGAATCGCTACAGCTGCGATGAGTCGAGAGATCTCTCAGATAGTTGACTGTGACGGAACAAAGGCAGAACTGAGATTTGATGTAAATAATTGTAAAGGAAGAGTGCCGATGGGATTGAGAAAGAACGGTCAGGGCGACTTCAGCGAGAGCCCCCTCCGCCATACGGGCACCTCCCCCATAGATGGGGGAGGTCAACGAATCGCGGTTTCGCCGCTGTTGATATCCTGATGTCTCCAACCCCAAAACCCCGAAATTGACACAGAAAAAGGCCCCTTCCTTGGGAAGGGGCTGCCCACCGGGCTGGGGTTAGCTGATGGGCACAGAAAGAAGCGCCGCAGGCCGAAGCCTCGCTGCCCCCTTTGGGGGAAGTCCCGCAAAGCGGGCAAGGGGGTGCATTTACGGCAAAGCCGCTACAGCCCTCGATCTCAACCTCGACCTCGATCTGACTCAAGGTGCATTTTGCGGCAAAGCCGCTGAAGGCCTCGATCTCGGTCTCGGTCTCGACCTCAATCTCCCTTCCCCCACGCCGGATCGTCGGCGATTCTCTTTTTCCTCTCGAAGGTGGTGGCGTTCTCCTTATTGATGGCGTAGTCCTTGGAGGAGAAGTCGTACTGGGAGTGGTAGAAGTTGGTCCTTGCCTGCCAGATGCCGGTGACCGTATCGAAGGCCATGTCGTTGGTGAAGACCGTCTGCTCGTGGGACTTCAGGGTGGGCATGAGGTCTGGATGGGCGGCCTGGTAGTCCGGCGACAGGTATACGAAGAAGGGGATGTGCACCATGTCGTAGTAGAAGGGGGAGGTGGTATGGTAGTGCTTCATATTTTCCCCGTGGTCCGAGAAGTAGATCATGGACTTCAGGTTCAGGTTTGCCTTGGCGTATTCGAAGATTTCCTTCATCACCCGGTCGTCGTAGGCGATGGTGAGGTCATAGTCGTGGTAAGGGTCCTCTTTGGAAATGCCCAGCTTGTCCCGGAGGTCCACCGGTACCCGGGCGATGTAGGTGTAGTGGCTGCCGTCGATGTTGATGAAGATGACCCGCTTCTTTGCCGGAGGCAGTTTCTTCAGTACTTCCAGGGTATAGCCGTCGTAATTCTTTTCCCAGTAGGAACCATCGCTGCGCTCAGCGATCATGGTGACGCCGGCACTGGACATGGAGCTCCGGTTATGGAAGGAAATCCAGTCCGTCCGATATCCCGCCACCTTCGCCACGTCCACCATGCTCACTACGTGCTCCAGGGACATGTCGCCGTACTGGTTGGCACTGGTCATGGCGTAGGACAGGGAGAAGAGGGTATTCGGGAAATTGGAGTACGCGTGGTAGCCCAGGGCAAAGTCCGGGGACTTCGCCATTTCGGAGAGCCAGGGCGTCGTATTCTCCGGGTAGTCCGGGGTGAAGGCCTTCATGTGGTCCCGGTTCGCGCTTTCCCCGATAATGACGATGTGGGTGCCCTCGTCGATGCCGTCACCGGGATCCGGCGGCACAAAGGCCATGGTCTTTACGTTCTTGTCCAGGTTATCGTTCAGCTTCTGGAGCAGCTGGTATTCGCTGCCCTTGGAATTCAGAGATTTGATGATGGACGCCGGGAAGACGTGGGTGATCTGGCGATAAAATCCGCCGAAGAAGAGGATGGAGATCACCGCCAGCCCTATGGTATAAGCCCGGCCGCTGCCCCGGAGGAAGGGACCCTCAAAGGACCGGGCCGCCTTCATCATGGACCGGGCGAGACCCACGGCACAGGAAATGACGATGCCCAGGGCAATCACCGCCATGACGAGATGCATGGGAGAACCCATGGTGCGGAAGAAATCCTTGATTTCCTTCACATGGGTGGAACGGACTGCCATCATGGCGAACATATCCATTTCTCCGCCGAAGAGCACGTAGTAGCCGATGTAGATGAAGGGGAGAAGCACCATGAAGAAGGTGTAAATTCCCGCAATCACCGTCCACAGGGAGCGGAATTTCTTCAACCTCGCCGTGAGGGCAGTGTACACATAGGGAAGTGCAAAGAGAAGAGCCCCCAGCACGTAGTAGTCACCGAGATGCTTCTTCTCCGGAAGGGACGCAAAGCCATAGGCCCAGGTAAAGGTCCCCGCCCACAGGATAGGCAAAATCACCGCCCAGGGGAGGAGCCGCTTCAGGTAGGCCCGGTTCATGGTGAGGGAAAGCCCGAAGGACACGATGAACATCACCAGGAGCGCCGCTCCCAGCCGGGGCTGCACGTAGCTGTGGATATCCGGAAAATCGCCGCCCAGGTGAAGAATCGCCATGATCACCACGGCGATACCCAGGGGCCAGAGCAAAGCATAAAAAATAGTCTTTTTCATAAAATGCCTCAATCTCAGATTTTTGTTTAAAACTTGTAAACAAAGTATAAATTTAACGTAAATTATTATATCACAAGTGACTGTCGGTCAGATAGTGGGACAGGGGTTCCTTCTATTTTTGATGGGCCGCTGGGGAGTAAAGTCAGGTTTTCGGCTTAGGTAAAGTAGAGAATGTATGACTTTTTAGCAGGGAATCTGTTTATTCCTATAGAGAATAGGTATTTTTACTTATATATCCATAAATTCCTTGCTTACTCTATAAATACAGTTATAATAAATAAGATATGCTGTATGGCTTTGAGATTCATTCTGCAGGTTGGGATAAAACGGATAACAGGACCTGTATAAAATTTACTGATAGGAACGGGAGTATTTTATGAAGAGTAAAGAAACAGGGAAATATGCTTTACTGGCTTTTGTCGCTATGGCATTGATTTATGGCTGGTTTGCCATGGTGGGAGTGACGGATCTGGGAAACTGGACCCATGGTCTCCGGAATATACTGGCAGGGTTTATTTTCGTTTTCATAGCGCAGCTGGTGACAGGAAGGAGCCTTCTCCATCCATCCTGGCGGCCGGGGCTCGTTATCTTTTATTTCTGGCTGGCAGCCTTCTCTTACATTGAAGTGAAGTCCGGCGGCACCTGGGGCATCCGGGTAGAAGCATTGAATAATGATGTGCTGACACTCATGCCAGTGCTGGTATTCACATTCCTGCTGGAATATTTCGGCTCCTTCAGCCGGAAAGTAAGACCAGTACTGGGATTATTTAACTTTCTGTTGATTGGATATCTGTCGCTCAGCACCTTTGTATATATCTCTTATTACAGAATTTTCGGCGCAGGTTTTACCTCTACGGATATGATTTCTGTATTGCTTACGAATAAAAAAGAAGCAATAGAGTTTCTGCAGTCTCATATGGGTTATGGTACGTTAGCTCTTGTGATTATTGCATTTATTTTGTACATGGCTTTTATAGCATTTCTTGTCTATAAGGGTATGAGAAAAGATGAAGTAGATGAAGATAGAGCCGTATCCATACTTCGTAAAGTGGTTTTGGGGATACTGGTTGTTGCATCTTTGGTAACTATAGCCCATTGGATTCCCAGAATTTACCCAGCATGGCCTTACCATGTGGCCCATAAATATCTGGTAAGAGCAAAAGCAGCCATGGCTAAACATAATGAAAATATGGAAAAGTTCCATTTTATTGGGAATACACCGGACAAAATGAAGGGAACAGTCATAGTTGTTATTGGCGAAAGTACAAATCGGGATCATATGAAAGCTTTTAATCCTTCCTATCCAGCAGAAACAACTCCGTGGCTTTCTTCTAAAAAAAATAATCCTGATTTTTACCTCCTTAAAAATACATACTCCTGTTATCCGCTGACAGAGAAAGCTCTTTCCATGGCGTTGACGAATCTTAACCAGTATAATGGAGTGGATCGGAATGATATGATAACGATCACGGATGTGGCTAATAAAGTTGGTTATAATAGTTACTTTATTAGCAATCAGGCTCCATCACCAGGAAATATGACATTAGCTCTTGTTTCTGGTTCATCGAAAAAGAGCTTCACTACCACTCATCCTGGCGGGGATGATATGAAGGTTATGGATTATCTTAAGACAGTTCCAACAACGGAGAGCAATTTCATTGTGATTCATCTGGAAGGAAGTCACGATCGGTATCGGGATCGGATACCACCTGATTTTGACAGAATTCATGTGGATGGGAATTCGAAAAAAGTCGATGATTATGATTCCAGCATTAAATATACAGATGAAGTGCTGAAGAATATATATCAGTATGCGAAAGATAATATGAATCTGCAGGCCATGGTATACTTTGGCGACCATGGAGAAGACATGGTTCGATTCCATGGGGATGGAAACTTCACATGGGATATGATACATTCCCCCTGTTTCGTTTATCTGTCATCGGAATATAAAAATAACCATTCCGCTGTGGCTAACAATCTAAGAGTAAATGAGAATCGTATATTTACCAATGATTTGGTCTATGACATGGTTTGTGGTATTATGAGAGCGATTAATAATGAATATGATACTGTATATGATATTTCCTCGCTCCATTATGGCCTGACTTGTGATAAGGCTGTTTCTAAAAATGGGGATGTGAAGATTCAAGAAGATCCAACAGCCTTAAAATAATTAAAGAAGTAAACAAAAGGGATTCGTTATGCAAATTGCTAAATTGAACGGCATTGCTGGGGTGGTAATAAGTCTGTTTCTTGTTATGTTATCGTGCCGTTTTACCGCTGCCTATTCCAGCTATGCATTTATAATTTTCGCTATATTTTTTATTGGTGATGCAGCTTTTTCTTATAAAAAGAGATGTCGTTTTTTACCAAAGGTTACGAAGCCATTCGTTTATATGGCTTTGGGGATCTTAGCTCTTTATTTTCTGTTTATCTTATCAGCAGTACTACATGAAGATTACCGGGATATATTAAAGGCTGTAGATCATTTTGCTTTGGTAATCCCCTTCTTCATGACTTGGTGGATTTCAGCAAAGTATCAAGTAGAAAAAGGAATCAGATGGGGGATTCTGGTTGGATTGGCGATTGCCTGTGCTATTGGTCTATACCAGTGGTATTTGCAACCAGGGATTCGAATTTTAAGTTCTTATGCTAATCCTAACCATTTTGGTACTATGATTAATCTTATGGCACCTTGTATTGTATATGCAGATATTAAAAATAAGGACAAATGGTATAGGATTCTATCTGTTATTGTTTTGGTATCTGCTATTGTCTGTCTTGTAATGACTCGTTCCAGGGGAGCACTTATTGCGCTTTCCGCATCGGTTATCATAGGCATAATAATAGCTGTATTTGAAACGAGAAATTTTATTTCACCTTTGGTAAAAAAAATAAGTATTATTGTGGTTGCTGCTACAATTATTTTTGCTGGTTTGGGTGCTTACTATATGCAAAGCGGTCGGCATGAAGTCAAACTGGGTGGAGAAAGAGGTCCGATGATTACAGCATCCATCCAGATGTGGGAAGAACACAAAATGATTGGTGTTGGTGCGGACCACTGGGAGGAAAACTATTACGGGAAATATCATCCTATAAATGTACATGAGCAGGGCCTTAGTATGCCCCATAACATGATGCTCTATTATATGTCTACCGGCGGAACTTTAGGCGGTTTTGGCTATTTAATCTACTTGGCAGCAACTATAGCAGGACTCTATGCAACTGTTAGAAAGCAACGCGATTATTATTGGTGCCTTTTAATTTCGATCATATTTTTATCGTTCTTTTTACAGGGAATGGTAGATACGACTATAATTAATAAAATTCCAAGTAGGATGTATTTCGCATTGATGGGGATTATAGCAGGTAGCATGCGATTAAAATCAAACTTAAAATAGAATAATTGAGTTTATATATGTGGGGTATCATGGTTGAGATTCTTCAAATAGTATTTGACCCTTTTATTATCAGTGCAATTATATATGGGTTTGCTATTATTGCAGGATGCACAAATCTATATAAATGGCGTGGGCTAAGAATAGGATTATTTGGTCTTATTTATATGGCTTTGTCATCTTGGGCTTCCGGCATTTCTTTTTTATCAGCAGATGGAGTGCTATTCGTCTTTCTTGTATTTTGTTGGACATTGCCTTTTGCATGGGTCAGGGGACATGCATTGTCACCGGAAGATAAGGATTTTTCTCGAATGAAGAGTGAGTATACATTCGGAATGGCATTTACTTCACTTGTTATGACTCTTCCTCGGTTTGGGAAATGGGGGCAGACTGCAGATTCAATCATAGTTCCGCTATTTATACTTTTTACCATTGTTTCTGTTGGGAGTTATTTATGGTATTTTTCAAAATATCATAATGTTTTCCAGAGTGGTGATATGATTCCTGTATTGCTTACAAATCCCAAAGAGGCAAGCGCATTCATCTTGGATGAAGTTGGGATCTTAAGGTTTTTTATGTGCTTGGCTACATGTATTTTATTGGTAGGAGGATTTTCTGCATATTATCTTGGGCTATCAATCAATTATTCAAAGGGTGGCTCTTTTTACGGGGCTTTTATTTTGAATCTGCTCTGTTTTGTGGTGTCATTAAAATATGTAATGTCCAGTTATCCTATAAAACACCTGAAAGAAGCTCGGAGAAGTATCTTAGCTATGAAGAAAATCAGCAAGGTTCATGGAGATAATATTAAAAAATTGGACGTTCACTTGGAGGATGGTCATCCGAGGACTACGGTCCTGATTATCGGTGAGAGTGCAAATAGGAATCACATGAGAGCCTTCAATGAGGGCTATTTTGCAGATACCACCCCCTGGGAAACAGAGATGAAAAAGGATTCACATTTTTATTTTCTGGATAAAGCTTATGCCTGTTTCTCGCAGACTGCACAGGTCCTATCCTATATGCTGACAGGGATGAATCAGTATAACCACCAAGGCCCTTCCTATATGGTATCACTGGTCGATGCAGCGAAAGCGGCAGGAATGGATACATGGTGGATAAGTAATCATGGGGCTAATGATACACTTACGGTTTCAATCGCTGAAGAAGCAAATCATCAGCTATGGACGGTTGCAAGGCAGGGGGATGATAGTCAGATTTTGGACCTGTTGAGCGCAATCCCGGATAAAGGGAACCATTTTATTGTTGTTCACCTCATGGGGAGCCATATTAGGTATAAGGATCGGGTGCCGAAAGAATATGTAAAAGAAATCGGCTCAAAGTTGGATAAGCCTCTTGATGATTATGATATGTCCATTATGTATACAGATTATATACTGCATGGGATATATGATTTTCTTATGAAGCGCATCCACCCGGATTCTATTATGTATGTTTCAGATCACGGGGAAGATATGAAATATACCCATGGAACAGGCCATTTCACATTTGACATGGTTCGTATACCATGTTGGATTTATGCTTCTTCAGAACTGAAAAAAAAGAGGCCAGAGCTGGATAAGCATCTGCGGGGAAACAGCCTTGGAGTATTTACCAATGACCTTGTATTTGACACGGTAAGTGGACTCATGGGAGTTAGGACATCTGCTTATTCCCCGCAATATGATTTATCTTCAGCTTCATATGACTTACCTGTTAAGGATTCTTGCACTATGCACGGAAAAGTAAAATTGGAATCGGATATGTAAAGGAGATAAAATGACTGAAGTTGCTGTATCCATTATTGTCCCAGTTTATAAAGCGGAGAAATATTTGAAGAAGTGCCTGGACACATTGGTCCATCAGACGGCGACTAATTATGAAGTGCTTTTAATTGATGATGGTTCCCCGGATAATTCAGGTAAGATTTGTGATTCGTATGCTGATAAGTACCCACGGGTTCGTGTATTTCATCAGGTTAATCAGGGAGTTGCAAAGGCTCGTGAATTGGGAATCAAAAAGGCTCAGGGGAAATATATTGTATGGGTTGATGCAGATGACTCAGCTGATTCAAGATTAGTAGAAGATGTATTAAAGGCTGTGAATAGAAGTCATGCTGATTTAGTTCTTTATGGTGTCCAATATCAATATCAGGGTGTTGTCACGAAGGAACAAATTCCGCAGGAAGAGGAAATCTCTGCTATGCGTCGCAAGTCCGTTACCGGTCAATACTCCACCCTTTGGAGGTTTGCTTCATTAAGAGATTTTTGGGTTGGAGAGCAGGTTCCGGAAGAAATGGAGCGTTCTGCAGAAGATGGGTATATGTCAATCCGCTTGTTTATAAAAGCTCGTCACGTTGAGACTATTCCCAAGGTACTTTACTATCACATCGGGGACAACCCTAATTCCATTCGGCATACTTGCGATGGGAAATATTATATGGGCAATTTTAGTATTTGGTATTATCGACTTCGTATTTGCGAGGAAAACTATAAAGATTTAATGAATCACTGTGCGAGCCGAGCATTATCAGGGGCTGTTAAGGCCTATTCAATATCTTTAGTGAATCATGACTTACCTGAAAACTTCATAGAGAAACTAGTTAAGGCTATTCGTGATCTGAGAAGATATCCCATTAAAGGGCGTTGGAGAGATAAATTCCTTGGCTGGTGTATATTGCATAATATGGATATTTTTTGTGTATTCTATGCTAGGCATAAAATTAGCAAGATGAAAAAATAATAATATAACATTGTTTATTAATAGAAGCTTGTAAATCAATAAGCCTGCAGTCATAGGATTTTAAAGGAGAATCATGAGGATTACAATAGCTCATTTTGGGACCCATTATGTGGATATGCCAGGAGGAGTAGAAAAGCTGACCTGCTACCTGTCCAGTGACCTTGTGAAAAATGGATATGATGTGACTGTACTGTATCGGGATGGTATAGAAGGGCAACCCCATTTCCCATTGATTCGAAGGTAAGGCAGCTCAATATTCTCTTTGAAAATGGACATAAAGTGGTCTTGGAAAAATTACCTTTTACCCTGCGGGTATATCGAGAATTGACTCGGCTTTTCAGTCAGAAAAAGGCGCAGGGCATCAATGCAGAATTTAAAGGAAGACAGTATGGTCCACGGATACGCCGATTCCTGAATGAATATCCGGCAGATGTCATTCTTTCCTGTTCTGCACCTTCTACGAAGTATGTAATTACTAATGCTGATTATCAGGGATCTGTAATTACCATGTTCCGTGGTGATCCGGCGGTGCAGATGCCCCTTCTTTCTGATGAGGAAAGGGAGGCAGTTGCTAAAAGTGCAGCTATCCAGGTTCTCTGGCCATCGAAGGTAGAAGTTGCGAAGAAATATTTTCCCGGCGTTCCGGTGGTGGCAATCGGAAATGCAGTCTTTCCAGCAGAGTACCAGGCTACTCCAGGGAAAGAAAAGGGAAAACACCTTATTTCCTGTGTAGGAAACGTATCTGGGAGGAAAAATCAGAAATTGCTGGTCCAGGCCTTTGCAACATTGGCAAATCGGTATCCGGACTGGAATGTAGAATTCTGGGGAGAGAAAAGTTCCCATTATGCCAAAAGTATGGAAGAGGAAATCAAAGCATCTGGGAGACCGAATTTTACTGAAAGGCAAAACAAACCACATCGAAGAGGTTTATTATCGGAGTGATATTTTTTGCATTCCCAGTACCAGTGAAGGATTTCCACAGGGACTGGCGGAAGCCATGTCGGCAGGGCTTCCTTGTATCGGGCTCAAGACCTGCGGTGGTACCAATGAGCTGATTCATGAAGGAGAAACTGGCTTTTTGGTGGATAATGAACAGATGTTATTATCCAAGGCCTTGTCTGCATTAATGGATGATGCAGATCTTAGAATCCGGATGGGCAAGACAGGTCGTGAACTAGTGCAGCAGTACAAGCCAGACTGTATGTGGACTATGTGGGAAGAGCTGATACACAAGGTCAGTAAGATTTGAATTGAAAAGCGGTATGTGAATATTCCGCAACAGGTGTACCGCCTATCCGAAAAAGCGGTACCGCCTTTCCGCGGAAAGTGTACCGCTTATCCGCCAAGGTGTACCGCTTATTCTTTAGGTTATGATGTTAAAATAATTTAGTCATTTTTCGCATCGGTGCTATTCAAATATTCTCTCATATTCATTGATCCGCAATTGATGTGGTAGGCATTGTGAATGATCCTGTCCATAATCGCATCGGCCAGAACCCCATCACCGAGGCGCGGATACCATTCTGAGCTTTTGTACTGGGAACAGAAAATAGTAGAATGGGCATCGTACCTGTTTTCCAAGATTTCAAGAAGATACTGCTGCTCCACTTCCGTCGGCATCTCGAGAAGCCATTCGTCGATGATGAGGAGATCGTAGCCGGAGAACTTCTTTACAATGCTGGCCACGCTCCGTCCGACTTCGGTTCCATAATTGAACTGTTCCATAAGCTCCGGCATGCGGAAATACTTGACCCTGTACAGATGGCGGCAGGCCTCTTTCCCTAAAGCACAGGCGAGGTGGGTCTTTCCTACTCCGGTAAATCCGTTGATGATCAGGTTCTTATGGCGCTCAATGTAACCGCAGCTGGCATAGCCAAGGATTTCTTCACGGCTGAATCCTCTTCCCTGCAGGATAAGGGTGTGAACATCGGCATCAGGATAGCGGAACTTAGCAATATGCGTAAGCCTCCGGATGCGATCATCCAATTTTACTGAATAGCATTCATCGATGGCCAGTGTCAGCCTCGAATCGAAGTCCAAAGGGGCATAAGATTCCAGATCACTCTGCTGGTTCTGCAGGGCTTCTACCAGAGGTTCCATTTTCATGTTGCGGAGTTTCCGCTGTGTTTCTTCATTGATCATTTTGTCTTTCCTCCATAATAGTCTGCGCCGCGGTGAATATTACGCCGTTTGAGAGCCACCCAATACGCGGTTGAGAGCCACCTTGGTGGCCTTGGTAAAAAAAGCAAATACGCAGATGAGAGCCGTCCGCAGTCGGTGGACAGTGGACGGCTCTCCTGCATTATCTATATTTGTTAGTCAGCGGCAACTTTTACTTTTGAACCCTTCATTTCTTCTTCAGCAAGCCGTTGGCGCATGGAAACTTGCCCTTGAATCTCGAGTTTATAGGAGCCTGGGATAATCCGGTCAAGAATGGCATCTGCCACGGCTCCGCCACCAAGCTGCTGATGCCATCCGGAATAGGACAACTGGGAGCAGAAAATCGTAGATACCTTTCCAAGTCTGTATTCCAGAAGTTCCAGAAGGCTGTCGCTTCCGTTCGCTTTAACGGGAAATAGCAAGAAATCATCAAGAATAAGGAGCCGAACATTCTGAAGCTTCTTCAGATAGTCTTTCTGCTTATTCTTGGATTCTGCCAAAGAATAATCCATGAAGAAATCCGGCAGCCGAAGATACAGAACTTTGTATCCGGCACGGCAGGCATTGAGGCCCAATGCATTGGCGATGAACGTCTTTCCGCAACCGGTGGCACCGCAAAGGATTACATTACGCTGTTTGTCGATATAGGCATTGGTTTTCAGATAGTTGATGAGATTCCGATCCAGGTGACGGTCAGGAAGATACTGAATCCCGGAAAGATCAGCCTGGCTGTCGGAAAAATGGGCATTCTTGATGAGCCGCTTCAGCTTATTGTTGAGGCGTGCATCGGATTCTTTGTCGACAATGAGTGTAAGGCGCTCATCAAAAGTCATGTCAGCATATTGTTCGGGGTTCTCAATCTGATCCATATAGGCTTTGGCCATGACGGACAATTTCATTTCCTGCAATTTACGAATAGTGTCATTCTTCATGGTGATCACCTCCATAGTAAGCGGCACCTCTTACGAAAGCATGGGAATTGTCGTCAGCATTACTTTGCGGGGCCGTCTGGCATTCGGATTCTTCCGGTGTAAGTCCAATATCCAGTTTTTCATCTAAAATGCCTTTGACCAGCTTGTAGCGGGGAACCGGCATTTTCTCCAATGCAAGGCGGCAAGCCTTATCCAAACGGTCGGTTCCGTATTTTTCACTGAGCTTCAAAAGCCCAATGCATCCTTTGTAAGCCTGTTCTTCTACACGGTAGCTGCTTAAGAGTCTGTTTACCACTATTTCTGCAGATGGACCGCATTTCTTAGCCCAACGGCGGAAACGGTTTCCATCCCACTGGCTGTACAGCTGATGATTGGGAGGCATGTGCTCTGTAATCGTATCATACTGTCCCCAGCGACCGGTAAGACGTCTGTGGCTGGCAATCCGGGTCCCTTCATAGTAAATTTCTACTACTTTGCTGGTGAGCCGGACATCGACTCTTTTGTGAACATAGCGGAAAGATACGGAATAATTCTGGTGATCTACGGTTATATGGTAATTAAGCTGCACCGTGGCTTTCCGCCATTCTGCATACTCATAAGGGAAACGGGGCAGCGGCTGGAGAAAAGGAAGCTCTTCGGTAAGAAATACGGAATACCGGCTTCCATCCTTCTTTTGGAAAGGCGCTTTGTTGAATTTCTTAAGCAGCCCGTCCACAGCTGAATTAATCTCATACAGGCTGAAAAAATGATGGTTGCGTAGCTTTCCGATGATGTGAGTGGTGAGCTGACCAACACTTCCTTCAACGGCAGCTTTATCCTTTGGCGTTAACACACGGGCTGGCAGAATCGTCATGCCATAGTGATCTGCCAATTCCTGGTATGCCTTGTTGACCACAGGGTCTTCGTATTTCCTGTTAGAAACGATTCCGGTCTTAAGATTATCCGGTACAAGAAGCCGCGTGGAGCCACCGAAAAATGCCAATGCGTGGATATGTGCCTGAATCCATGATTCCTCTTTCATATCCGGAAATACTTCGGCATAGCAGTACATACTGAAAGGCAGTGTACATACAAACATATATGTCTTAGATATCGCTCCTGTAACAGGGTTGTACAAAGGAATTGTAGTACCGGCCCAATCCACCATCAGTCTCTCACCAGGTTTGTGGTGGATATGCATGGTCAGGCGGTTGGAACTCACGTAATCCCGGTACTTCTTACAGAACTGTGTATAGCGGAAATAAAGCTTTCCCGTTTCACGACAATCCATCACATACTCTTCCCAAAGCTGTTTGAGCGTAACACCGTCTTTCAAAAGTTCTTTATGCACAAAGGCATAATCCGGAGGTGTTTGGAGAGATGCAGCTACATCATCCGGGAATAACTTCTGGTGAAGCACATCGTCAGGCAGCTCCGGCAATTTGCCAGGATCCAACCCCTGTACCTGGTATGCCGTAACAACTTTGGAAACTGTATTGCGGGATACTTGGAGCGTTCTGGAAATGGAGCGCTGGCTTTCACCGTGGAGAAAGTGAACTAAAATCTCTTTTTCATTAGCCATTGAAACCACATCCTTTCGTAGAACAAGTGGGAATATCTCCACAAGTCCATTGTACAAGGACAATTGGTGGCTCTCTAGCGCGTATTCAAACAAAAAAGCAGGTGGCTCTCACCTGCGTATTGGGTGGCTCTGAGGAGCGTATTGGGTGGCTCACTTGGTGCGTATTATTCACCGCGGATGTAAGCGCCTTTTTCGGAAATACTGTGTTTTCCGGTATTTTCATAACGGGCGGAATGTACGCCGTCCAGGATTTTGTCTTGATTGTTCCCTAATACAGCTTTAAGATAGTTGTAGCGGGGCGATGTTGTGTGGGCTAAAGCATACTGGCAGGCATTCTCGAAGCGGTCCTTCGGATATTTCTGACTGAGATGCAGAACGGCCAATGCAGCATTATAGCCCTGCTCTTTTATGGTTACACTGTCAAAAATCCTCCTGATGACTTCCGACGTACAAGGTCCGATCTTCTCTGCCCAGGCACAGATGCGGCCCTTGTCCATTTCCGGCTGGTTGAATGCATCCGGCATATCTCCCGGGCGTGTGGAATAGTGGTTGGTCATGTAGTCAGGAAATCTGATATGGGAGGCAATACGCCGGTTTCCGCAGTAGATTTCCACAAGTTTGTCGGTGTAACGGATGTCCACGGACTGCCCGCGGTATACGTAGGGAACGGAGTACCAGTTTTTCTTAAAGGAAACGTGGAAATTGGGATATACTTTCCTTCCCAGAATAACCGCGGCGATTTCATAAGGAGCTCGTGGAAGAGCCCGGAGATATTTCTTCTCGTCCAGCCATACTTCATAGCGGCTTCCCTGCCTTTTCTGGAAGGGCTGCCGGTTGTACTTATCTGTAGCAGTTACTACATCCTTCTGCAGCTCGCCAAGAGTGAAGTAAACCTTGTTGCGAAGACGGGCGATGATAGCGGTGGCAATATTTCCAACCGTATTCTCCACGGATGCTTTCTGCTTGGGCTTCCGCACACCGGCAGGCATAATAGCAGTTGAATAATGAAGCCCAAGTGCCTCATAGGCGTCGGTGAGAACCACTTCACCCTCTTTGGGATGCTTCACAACGCCGGTTTTGAGATTGTCACAGACTGTCCGCACAGGAACGCCGCCAAATGCCTCGTACATGTGAACATGGCACCGGAGCCATGTATCCATCTTCATATCCAGCGTGGCCTCCACGTAGGCATACCTGCTGTATGTGAGGCAGGAAACAAAGAGATGCACGGAAATGGTCGCGCCGGTGTCACGGTCGATGATCTGCATGGTCGGCCCGCTCCAATCGACCTCGCACTGGGCTCCGGGCTTATGCTCCAGATGATTGGTCAGGTCATGGGTTGTGCAGTACCGGCCGTAATCCTCACAGAACTTGGTATGCCCTACAGCAATGTTTCCATTCTGGTGACACCTGTCACGATACTCCGTCCAGAGCAATGAAAGAGTCACACCCGGCTTCTTGAGCTCTTCATGGATGGATTCGTAATCCGGCAGCTCGTACATGTCTGAACCTTCCGGCCGGTCAGGGAAGAAGAGCTTTTGCAGTGCTGCATCATCCAGCTTGCGGATGCCCGCATAAGTGATGCCCTTCTTCCGCGCCGTTCGCAGTACGGTAGTAATCGTACTCCTCGACATGTGACGGGAGCGGGCAATCTCATCTTGAGACATTCCGCGGTCATGGAGCTCCAGGATGAGCCGGATCCTGGCAAAATTGGCCATATTAAAAGGCCTCCTTTCATAGAACAAAGGGAAATACTATGTCCCTGTTTTCATTCTATGGCAGGAAGCCTAATATTAATATATTTATTAAAAGAATTTAGAAGTATTTTAGCTGGTATGTACACCAATAGTTCAAGAAGTTACCTAAAAATGGCAAGCGGTACACCTCGGCGGACAAACGGTACACCTTGGCGGACAGGCGGTACACCTACTGCGGAATACTCAGTATGAACAAATCAGTTCATACCGCTTTTGTTTTTCTGGTTTTCAGTTTTTCTTAAATTGCTTTCGATTTAGGAATGTATTCATCATGCCGAAGAGGATAAAGGCCGCAGATAAGGCTGCTGCCCAAATGGGCCAGTAAAAGAATGTGCAGATAATAAAAAATGCCAGACAAATAATGATGGCCGGCAAGTGCAGCTGGTCTGCACTTGCGCCCTTGTTATCGGGATAGTGGATTTCGCTGACCATAAGAAAGGCCAGGATGAGCACGCAGATTACGGCCAGCCAGTTCCAGATCTTAGCCCCCGAGAGGACATAGGATGCCACGATGATGCCGGTCATTGGGCAGGGGAGCCCTTCGAAATAACCGTGAACGCTGGTGACTTTTACATTGAACCGGGCTAGTCGAAAGGCACAGAATGTACCAAGCAGGGCGCAGGGGATGAATCCGAGGGGGCCCACTTCATGAAGCTGGTAGGCGTACATGAGGGCCCCAGCAGCGATGCCAAAGGAAATATCATCGGAAAGGGAATCCAGTTCTACTCCCATGGGACCAGCGGTATGCAAGGCCCGGGCCACACGGCCGTCCAGGGCGTCTGCCACCATGGCAATCAGAATGAACACAGCAGCGGTTTTAAAATTTCCGGATATGGACATCATGATAGACAGCCCGCCAAAAAATGCATTTGCCGCGGTCACTGTATTTGCTACCCATGATTTATTCACTTACTTCAGCCTCCCTACCACCGTGAGTCCGCCTTTCACCTTGTCTCCTTTTTTGACAAGGATGTCGCAGTCCCCGGGAATATAGAGCTCCGTGCAGGAGCCAAATTTAATCATACCGTAGAGTTCCCCTTTTGCCAGATGGTCTCCCAGATTCTTCCAGGATACCACCCGTCTCGCCAGGATACCGGCGATGAGAATGACCAGGATGGACCGTTTCTTGCCGGTAATACCGATGGCCCCCTGCTCATTGACAAAGCCTACTCCCTCTTTATAGGCAGGAAGGAATCGGCCCTGGGTATAGGACTGGTATTTAATATCTCCTTCCATAGGTGCCCGGTTGCAGTGGACATCGAAGATGGAAAGGAAAATAGTGATTTTGTGGCATTTTTCCCCAAGGAACATATCCTCTTCCACGTCATGGGATACATCCACCACCGTGCCGTCTGCCGGAGAGACGAGGACATCGTCGCCACCGGGAATTTTGTTATTTCTCGGTGGGCAGCGGAAGAAATAGGTGAAATAGTTGCACAGGATGAATGGAATCACGGCGATGTAGTACCATTTCACATAGCACAGAGCCAGTCCGAGAAGGAGCGTCGCAAAGATGAATGGATAACCCTCTGGGAGTATGATTGGTTTCTTTAGCATCGTTTATTCCTTCATAATTATGATATATAAATTTAAAAGACTAGTCCATATTATATCACATGACAGAGATGAAACGAATTGAACTGGAATTTTATTCAGCCATTATCCGGAATAGAATGATATAATGATATAAAATATACCATTTCTAATATAACCGACAGGGAGGAACAGTATGAATATAGCAGTAGCAGGTACGGGGTATGTGGGCCTTTCTCTGGCCACCCTTCTTTCCCAGCACAACCATGTGATGGCAGTGGATATCATTCCGGAAAAGGTGGACATGGTGAATCATCGGAAGTCGCCCATTCAGGATGAGTACATCGAAAAGTACCTGGCGGAGAAGGATCTGGACCTCACCGCCACCACCGACGGGGAGGCGGCCTATAAAGATGCGGAAATCGTCATCATCGCCACCCCCACCAATTATGATACCCAGCGGAATTTTTTCGACACCTCTTCCGTGGAGGCAGTCATCGACCTGGTAATGAAGGTGAATCCCCATGCCATCATGGTGATCAAGTCCACCATCCCCGTGGGATACACCGAAGAAATCCGGAAAAAAACGGGTTCGAAGAATATCCTCTTCAGCCCGGAATTCCTGCGGGAATCGAAGGCCCTCTACGATAACCTCTATCCCAGCCGTATCATCGTAGGCACGGATCTGGAGGATCCCCGGCTGGTGAAGGCAGCCCATACCTTTGCAAGGCTTCTCCAGGAAGGGGCCATTAAGGAAAATATCCCCACCCGGTTCATGGGATTTACGGAGGCGGAGGCGGTGAAGCTCTTCGCCAATACCTACCTGGCCATGCGGGTATCCTATTTCAATGAGCTCGATACCTATGCGGAAATGAAGGGCCTCGACACCCGGGAAATCATCGACGGCGTATGCCTGGATCCCCGGATCGGAGAATTCTACAACAACCCCTCCTTCGGCTACGGCGGTTACTGCCTCCCGAAGGATACGAAGCAGCTCCTGGCCAACTATAAGGATGTGCCGGAAGACCTCATCGAAGCCATCGTGAAGTCCAACAGCACCCGGAAAGACTTCATCGCCGACCGGGTCCTGGCGGCAGCAGGCTACTACCACGCCGGCAGCGAGTACGACGAGGCGAAAGAAAAGCCTGTCACCATCGGCGTGTACCGGCTCACCATGAAGTCCAACTCCGATAACTTCCGCCAGAGCTCCATCCAGGGCGTCATGAAGCGGATCAAAGCCAAAGGGGCGGACATCATCATCTATGAGCCCACCCTGGAAGACGGAAGCACCTTCTTCGGCAGCCGGATAGTCAATGACCTCGATGCCTTCAAGAAAGAAAGCCGCGCCATCATAGCCAACCGCTACGACCACGTGCTGGACGACGTGAAAAATAAAGTCTATACAAGGGACCTCTTCGAGAGGGACTAAAGAAAAAAGACGCTGCGAAATGCAGCGTTTTTTTTAGGTGCTGGTGGCTAGTGGCTGGTAGCTGGGCGATCAGCCGCTCCGTGGCAGGTGACGTATGGCTATGCAGCGTGGGGATGGGCAGGGGCTTCCAGCTGTATTTTAAGAATTGAGTGAAACATTGAGGCCTGGCGATTGCTCCGCCAATGCCACCCCTTAGCCTGCTTCGCAGGATCTGCCTCTGCGAGGCAGATCCATCCCCTGCCCTTTGGGCTGCCCCCTTCTCTAAGGGGGCACGTACTTATGGTTATTCTCTCTATGTGAGATAATCCCAAAGCATGCAGCCCCTTGGAGAAGGGGCGCGCCAAAGGCGGAGGATAGATGCGCCGGAGGCGCTGATGGAGACGCCGCAGGCCGGATTCATACGGCGCCAGCCGCCATGGGATAGTCCCCCTTTATCAAAGGGGGATGTCACGCAGTGACAGAGGGAATCTGGCGGGCTCTGCGGCAAAGTTGCTGGACCTCAACTCTCTTTCCTCAAATCTCAATTCTGCTTTTACCCCCCCGTCACGGTCAACTATCTGAGAGATCTCTCGACTCATCGAAGCTGTAGCGATTCTAATGGATAGAGTCTTTAGGCACATTAACCACCGCTCGAGATGACGAGTTAGGGGGAGAGGCAATTGTGCGCAGAGCCGCTGATAGGCAGCCTCCTTCCTCGGGAAGGAGGTGGCGCCGAAGGCGACGGAGGTTAGCGGATGGAGGCGCCGCAGGCGGGGTTCATACGGCGTCAGCCGCCATTGGATAGTCCCCCTTTCTCAAAGGGGGATGTCACGCAGTGACAGAGGGATTCTGGTGGGTTCTGCGCCGCAGGCGGGACCTCAATTCTCTTTCCTCAAATCTCAATTCTGCTTTTACCCCCCGTCACGGTCAACTATCTGAGAGATTTCTCGACTCATCGTAGCTGTAGCGGCTTTTATGGATAGAGTCTTTGGGCATACTTACCACCGCTCGAGATGACGTTATACGGTAAGTGTCAGATAGTACAATAATGGAATCGCTGGCTTTATCTGACGTCTGATTGTCTGATGTCTCCGCCGCGAAGCGGCTATACACCTTGATCTAGGTCTCGGTCTCATTTGACGGAGGTTAGCTGTTGGAAGCGCCGCAGGCTGGATTCACACGGCGCCAGCCGCTATTGGATAGTCCCCCTTTATCAAAGGGGGATGTCACGCAGTGACAGAGGGATTCTGGTGGGCCCTGCGCCGCAGGCTGGAACTCAACTCTGCTTTTACCCCCCGTCACAGTCAACTATCTGAGAGATCTCTCGACTCATCGTAGCTGTAGCGATTCTTAAGGGTGGAGGAATATGGGCATACTTACCACCGCTCGAGATGACGTTATACGGTAAGTGTCAGATAGTACAATAACGGAATTGCTGGCTTTATCTGACGTCTGATGGTCTGATGTCTCCGCCGCGAAGCGGCTGTACGCCTCGATCTCGGTTTCGATCTCGGCCTCATTTGACGGAGGTTAGCTGATGGAGGCGCCGTAGGCTGAATCTCAACTCTCAAATCTCAATTCTGCTTTGTCCCCGTCATAGTCATATCTCTGAGAGATCTCTCGACTCATCGTAGCTGTAGCGATTCTTGACTGTAGCGTCATACAGCATGTCCACACCGCTCGAGATGACGTTATACGGTAAGTGTCAGATAGTACAATAACGGAATCGCTGGCTTTATCTGACGTCTGATTGTCTGATGTCTCCGCCGCGAAGCGGCTATACGCCTCGACCTCGGTCTCGATCTGACCTGCTGCCGCAGGTCAATTCCTCCACCCATGCAGCAGCAGGTCTTCCCCGCTCAAGTTGCCTATGCGGACCCGGGTGAGGTGCTTCCGGGCAATCCGGCCGAGGGAGACCAGGGTGCTGATGGGGGTGGGGCCCCGGTCTACCATGCGGTACCGGGGGAAGAAGCGGGTCATGTGGAGGGGTATGTCCTTGTCCACCGACGCGATCCAGGATGCCATTTCCTCCATTTGTCGGGGGTCATCGTTTTCTCCGGGGATCACGAGGTTTGTCAGTTCCACGTGGCTCACTTCTGATGCCATCTTTATGGTGCGGAGGACGTCGTCCCTGCCTGCACCGCAGATGCTGCGGTAGAATGTGGGGTCCCAGGATTTCAGGTCTATGTTCCAGGCATCTATATAGGGGAGGAGGTCCGTGAGCGGCTCTTCGCTGATATAGCCGTTGGACACCATGACGTTCACCATGCCCGCCTTTTTGATGAGGGGCGCCGTGTCCCGGATGAATTCGAAGGACAGGGAGGGTTCGTTATAGGTCCAGGCCACGCCGATGTTCCCTTCCACCTGGAGGGAGGCCGCCAGGCGGAGCACCTGGTCCGGCGTCACTTTCCGGGACTCCGGCTCTTTCTGGGAGATTTCCCAGTTCTGGCAGAAGGCGCAGCACATGTTGCACCCCCAGCTGCCCAGGGAAAGGATGCGGCTTCCGGGGTGGAAGAAGGCGAGGGGCTTCTTCTCGATGGGGTCCAGGGCGGCGGAGGTCACCAGGCCGTAGGTGAGGACCTTCAGCTGGCCATGGTCGTTCCACCGGGTCCGGCACCATCCCTTCCCGGACGGCGGGATTCGGCAGTGATGGGGACAGAGCCCGCAGACCACGGTGCCCTTGTCTTCTTTCGTATAATAAGCACTTTCCATGGAAAACACCTCTAGATAATTAGGAATTAGGAATGAGGAATGAGGAATGGATGTGCGCCGCAGCAGAAAAATAGGCGGCGCGGAGTTTGTATTACGCCGATCCTTAATTCTTCAACAACTAATTTGTTGAATTGCACAAATGTTCGAAATAGAATATAATACATGTAAGGCAGCAGGTACGTGGCTTTTCCTCTTCACTATCCATGTGGGGAGGTGATACTATGAGCGATTACGAAATCTTGTCTTTGATGATATCTTTCGGCATGCTTGTAGCATTCATCATGTCTTCTAATAAGAAGTAACACATGAAAAAAGCCATCCCAAATGGCTTTCGGAAGGCTTTCTTCAAACACAATATAGTTGAGGGAGCCGTTCCGTCTAGCCCACGGAATTGTACCGGCTGTCTCTTTCTATTGGTATTATACCATGAAAAATGGGAAAAATAAAATGTAATCTGAGTCTGAAGGGCGGGGGACCGGTGAGCGTGCAGGGGCTTTTAGCTTCTAGCTGTTAGCAGCTAGGAAGTCTGATTCGCCTGCGGCGCTACCAACAGAATCCCTCACCCCGGTGGGGAGCTCCCTTCGGAGAAGGGAGCCTTGTGCAGAGTCAATTTCACGTTTTTGGGGCAGAGTCATCAGAATTCCAACGGCGGCGGAGCCGCTGTCCAGCTCAAGGCTCAAGGCTAAAGGCTCAAAGCCCCGCATGTATGGCTTTACGCTTATCCACGGTTACCGCCGCGCAGCGGCTGGACCTCAACTCTCAACTCTCAACTCTCAACTCTCAACTCTCTCAATAATACCTCTTCACCCGGAACCGATACAGCTGTACCGGTTCGTCCTCTCCGATGTCCGCTTTCCGCTTGGCAATGGCGATCTGTTTCTTCACCGTGTCCACCCCTTCCAGGTCAGGCAGGAGGAGGCCCCGGCGGGCGCCCCGTTCTACGAGGACTCCGTAGGTCTTCGGGTCCAGGTCCTTTTCTTCGCAGGGCTCCGGAGTGTCCAGTACGTCCACGGAGATGGAGAGGTCCGGCAGTTCCCGGGAAACGATGGGCGGGAACCGGGGGTCATTAATGGCGGCGGCTTTGGCGTTGTGGATGATTTCTTCCGCCACATTTTTATAGCAGGGAAGGAACGTACCGATGCAGCCCCGGAGGGCGCCGAATTCATGGATGGAGACGAAGGCACCGGCTTTGCCGGAAAGTTCCGGCGGCAGGCCACCGGGGACTTTCATGAGCTTCCCGGTCTCCAGGTAGTGCCGGATGCTTTCTTTGGCCAGCCGTACCCGGATGTCGCTTTCCGGCTTTTCCGGTTCTCCTCCTTCCGGCAGGTACAGGCATACCCCGTAGCCTACGCCGAAGGGACCTTCGTGGGAAATATAGGGCATTTCCGCCTTCTTCTTTCCCAGGATGCCGAAGAGGAAGTACACCGACGGCAGGCCGCACATGGCGATTTCTTCGATGAAATCGTCGGTCATGGATGTGAGGGGCCTCTTGTCCCGCCGCTTCAGGGCGTCCATGACCGCCCGGTCGAAGACGATGCCCTTGGGGGTGTAGCCGTTCGGAGAATTGGGGGCCATCTTGTGGGACAGGTCTCCTGAGGCGATGACGCCGATCTTTCTCCCCAGCCGGGCGGCGGAACGCTCCACGATGGTGCCCAGGATTTCATTGAGCTCGTAATTGGAGAAGCAGGGAGACAGCATCACTGCCCGGCCCTGGAATCCCGCCTTCAGCAGGTAGTACATGGGCACAAAGGTGCCCCAGTCCACGGTGAGGGATCTCCTGTAACGGGCCGCTTCCGCCGCATCCACCCGGTGGAGCGGGATCAGGGGCTCCGCTTCCTTCAGGATGGCTTCCGACAGCATGCGGTCAATGGAAAGTTCCATGGATACTTCCGGATGGCCAAAGGCCGAGAGACTGCCGGAAATGGCGTCAGCAATAAAGAGGGCCGGCCCGTCGTAGAAACAGAGATTGTGGGGGGAAATGACCACCACCGTCTCTATGCCGCTCTCCACCATACGTTTCATGGCTTTTTCTTCCGTCTCAATGGTGAGGGCCATCTTCGAAAGCTCCCGGCCCCCGATTTCGGGAACCATAATGGGAGGATGGGGAAACAGCCCCGCCCCTTTGCAGGTCGTATCCATAAGAACCGCTTCCTTTCTGTAAAATACAATCTTCCATTTATAAGTGTAGTAGCTTTGGAAGGGGAATGCAAAGGGGCGGTTGGGGAAGTGTGCGTGCGAACGGGCGGGGGCTTTTAGCTGTATTTTTAAGAATTGAGAATTGAGTGAAGAGAATTGAGGCTGCCCACCAGCCGCTTTGCGGTAAATGCACCCCCTTGCCCGCTTCGCGGGACTTCCCCCGGAGGGGGCAGCGAGACTCCGGCCTGCTGCGGAGGCACTTTCGCGTTATTTGTGTGGAGTCGTCAGGATTCCAATGGCGGCGAAGCCGCTGATGGATGCGCGGACAGTGGGAGCAACTTTAGCGAGAGCCCCCTCCGTCTCGCTTCGCTCGCCACCTCCCCCATAGATGGGGGAGGTCGGACATTGGCGGCAAAGCCGCTGTAAATTAGCCTCCTTCCCTGGAAGGCGAGGGTCCTGCAGAGGACCCTCGAGCCGGACCCACGTTGATCGGCCAGCCGCCCAAAAGGAAAGCACTTTAATGTGCAGTATAAGTGCCAACTTGCGGCTGGCTTGCAGGTCCTATGCAGGACCTGCACATCTATACTGCACAATAAGACGCCTTCCTTTCGTGGCCCGGCGGTGGCGCCGAAGGTGACGGAGGTTAGCGGATGGAGGCGCCGCAGGCTGGGCCTCAATGTTTACCTCAAATCTCAATCCTGCTTTTCCCGTCACAGTCATATATCAGTGAGATCTCTCGACTCATCGAAGCTGTAGCGATTCTTATGGGCATAGTCATATTGCATATTCACACCGCTCGAGATGACGTTATACGGTAGGTGTCAGATGGCACAATAACGGAACCGCTGACTCTATCTGACGTCTGATCGTCTGACCTTCTGACATCTCCGCCGCGGAGCGGCTGGACCTCAACTCTCAACTCTGCTTTTGCGGCGAAGCCGCTGATGGATGCGCGGACAGTGGGAGCGACTTTAGCGAGAGCCCCCTCCGTCTCGCTTCGCTCGCCACCTCCCCCATAGATGGGGGAGGTCGGACATCGGCGGCGCAGCCGCTGTAAATTAGCCTCCTTCCCTGGGAAGGAGGTGGCGCCGAAGGCGACGGAGGTTAGCTGATGGAAGCGCCGCAGGCAGGACCTCAACTCTCAACTCTCTTTCCTCAACTCTATCTTTTTCGCCGCAGGCGAACCAGATTTCCTAACAGCTAGCCGCTAGCAGCTAGAAGCCCCGCACTGGTGACTCTATCCGTCAGCATGCCAATCCGCCGCGAAACGGCTGGACCTTAACTCTCAACTCTCAACTCTTTTCTTTTTCCTCCATCGTGCTATGCTATAGGAAACATGACCTGTATATCACAAGGAGGTACTCATGAACCAAAGAGATGAAAAGTCGCTGGCCTTTCGGAAATGGATTTTTTCTGCCCTCATGGTGGGGGCGGCGGTGCTGCTGTCCCCTATGTTTTCCTTTCCCCTGGGAGTGACCCGGGCATTTCCGCTGCAGCATATGATCAATATTTTCCTGGCCGTCCTCTGTGGCACCCGGTACAGTACGTCCGCCGCCTTTTCTACGGCCCTCATCCGGAATCTCCTGGGCACCGGCAGTCTCCTGGCCTTTCCGGGGTCCATGGTGGGGGCTTTCCTTTCGGGATTCCTCTACAGCCACGTCCATAAGCTCTGGGCGGCGGTGCTGGGGGAGTTCGTAGGGACATCCGTCATCGGCGGCCTCCTGTCCTATCCTATTGCGGCTCTCTTCATGGGGTCCTCTAAAGGAGCTCTCTTCTATGTATCCCTGTTCTCCGTGTCCTGCGGAGCAGGATGCATTATCGCCTTTATCGTTTTAAAAGGAATCCATGTAATTCAAACGGAATTCACAAAAGAGTGATAAAATATCGATTTTTATTCTCATTTGTGCGGCTGTAAACTGCTAGTCAGGAAGGACTTCCCGGTGAAAACCGGGAGGCCCTTCTTTTTATTATGCCCATAACTATGAGAAAATCGGCGGTAGTATGCCATTTTAGCAACTGGTGCTAATTCCTATTGACAGTACAGCAGAAATGTAGCTATAATGTTTTAGTTTTATAAGGTAAAAATTACTCAAAACGATTTGGATGTTTTATAAGAGTTTGTTTATTTGAGAATTACACAGAGAAAGCTCGAAAAGAGCTTCGGGGAGAACAAGATGAGCCATTGCCTTCTGAAGACAACACTGGCGGCTGCCCTTTTTGCAGCCACCGCATTTACCGTTTCCGCGGCCAATCCGTTTGCCGATGTGGATGATTCCTCCTGGGCTTACCAGGCGGTTTCCCAGCTGTCCGACCAGGGGGTGGTGGACGGCTATCCGGATGGCACATTCCGGGGCGACAAGAACGTCAGCCGCTACGAAATGTCCCAGATCATTGCCCGCCTCATGGCTAAGGAAAATACGCTGAATGCGTCCCAGAAGGCTACGGTGGACAAGCTGGCCGGCGAATATGCCGATGAGCTGAAGAGCCTCGGCGTCCGGGTGACGGAGCTGGAAAAGAAGACCGGCCATATTAATACGATTACAGAACTCCGGGTACAGGACGTACCCCGGTATGACAATGTATTCAAGGACAGCAAGTCCAAGCACGATGAACTGAGCCTCCGTGTCCGTCTGAATACCATTGCCAACGTGAATGACCGTACCACGGTGTACAGCCAGCTGGAGACCTACATGTCCATGAACGGCAAGGATGTGTTCCAGCCCAATAGATATGGCTACGACTCCAACGGCAACCGGTATGAACGGAATGGCTACGGCGACGGGGATTTCCACATGAACCGCCTCTGGGCAACCTACCAGTTCGGACCGAAGCAGACAGACTTCACGAACCGCCCCTTCGGACCGTCCAAAAACCTCATCGGCATCGGCCAGTTCCCGGTGAAGATGGGTGTCACCGGCTACACCTATGATGGCCAGTTCAAAGGTATCGTAGCCCAGTTCGGCGACTACATAGATGGGGGCCACCTGACATTAGCCTATGGCCGTGCTACGGATATCAACTATGACTTCACAGGACCCATGGTCCGCGGCATGCACAACATGTCTGCGCTGACGAACAGTACAGTAAAAGCTCAGCTTCTTTCTACACTGAATAATAGTGAAAAAGTGAAAAGCTTGATTGCTCAAGTAGCAAAAACCAATCCTACAGCTGCAAAAGATATGATGGAAACTATGAATAAAGCTGCGACAGCAATTGGTAATACAACTGATAATAGGACGTTACAAGCTACTGTAACCAATATTGGTAAACAACTTAGCGCCTCTGCTAACCCGGCATTAGCTGCAATTGGCAGTGAAGTGCAGGGAATTGATATTGCCAAGCTGGTAACGAACGGTATTGGTTATTACAACCTTGATAACGATGTTTACTACCCCATGGGTCAGGATGTTACCGAAAACTGGGGTGATGATGAAGATGTGCCGGTGGCTTACGCTTCCTACATTTACCGGAAGCCCCAGCAGTGGGAATTCCACGCCTACGGCATGACCGCTGTCGGACCTATTGGTCATATCTGCCGGGCCTATGGTTTTGCTGGCGCTTACTACGTCACTCCCCAGTGGCATGTACAGGGGGAATTCGTAAAGAACGTAAGAAGACTTCCGCTGAACAATGAACGGCCTTACAGCTTCAACTACGGACTCCACTACGGCACGGCGGATGTGCTGAAAGCGGGCTCCTATGAACTGGGCCTGGACTACATCTACAGCCAGGCAGGTACCTACTTTGGCGGTTCCAGCAACGATATCGTGGATCAGTACATGGGCCATGTATATAAGGACTGGCATGGCATGAAGAATGTACCGGCATACATTGCCGATAAAATGGATGCCCAGATGAATGGCACCGATTCTCCAAACAGAAACTACGGCGGCGCCAAGTTCTTCCTGGCCAAGGCGTCCTTCGTCCCCATGCGGGGCCTCCAGATCGAAGCGGACTACGGCTTCAACGCCAAGGACATGGGCGGACGGAAGATGGACAACATGTTCATGATTCGGGCTACGGCGTATATTAAATAAATCGGACTTTACGCAAAAGGCTGCAGAAGGGATGACCTCTGCAGCTTTTTTTGATGGTCCATGGCAGGGAAAGTGTGTGAACGTGTGCTGGCATTGAGCCTTCAGCCTTGAGCCTTGAGCTGGTCAGGCCCTGCGGGCCGGGAGAAGGATGAATAAGTGAGCGGTCGAACGTGCGGGGCTGCTGGCAGTATTTTTAAGAATCGAGAATTGAGCGAGACATTGAGGTTCACGGCTTCGCCGCAAATGCGCCTCCTCAGTCTGCTTTGCAGATCCTGCCTCTGCGAGGCAGATCCATCCCCTGCCCTTCGGGCTGCCCCCTTCTCTAAGGGGGCACGTACTTATGGTTATTCTCAATAGGTGAGATAATCCCAAAGCATGCAGCCCCTTAGAGCCCAGCCGTTGGTGGCTGCGAAGCAGACGGGGTTAGCCGATGGGAGCGCCGCAGGCCGGATTCATACGGCGCCAGCCGCCATGGGATAGTCCCCCTTTCTCAAAGGGGGATGTCACGCAGTGACAGAGGGATTCTGGTAGGCTCTGCGGCGAAGTCGCTGGACCTCAACTCTCAAATCTCAACTCTCAACTCTGCTTTTACCCCCCGTCACAGTCAACTATCTGAGGGATCTCTCGACTCATCGAAGCTGTAGCGATTCTTATATGCAGGGTCATATTGCATGCTTACACCGCTCGAGATGACGATATACGGTAAGTATCAGATAGTACAATAACGGAATCGCTGACTTTATCGGACGTCTCTGCCGCGAATCGGCTATTGCCCTCGATCTCGACCTCGGCCTCAATCTTCCTCTCCCCTTGCACCCTGTGCCTATCCCTATTACAATAGAACTGTTCCGTTTCATTTAGGAGGTTCTATGAGTTCTAAATCTTCCCCGGCCCTGCGGGCACTGCATGAGGCTTTCCCCTATACGCTCCCCATATTTGCGGGGTTCTGGTTCCTGGCCTTTGCCTATGGCTTTTACATGCATACCCTGGGCTTTAATTTTCTCTACCCCACTCTCATGGCCATGGTTATCTTCGGCGGCTCCCTGGAGTTCGTCACGGTGTCCATGCTTATTTCCCCCTTTGCTCCCCTGCAGGCTTTCATCGTAGCCTTGACTGTGCAGGCACGGCATCTTTTCTATGGTCTGTCCATGCTGGAGAAATACCAGGGCAGCGGCTGGAAGAAGCCGTTCCTCATTTTCTGGATGTGTGATGAAACTTTTGCCCTGAATTACTCCGCCACCATTCCCTATGACATCGACCGGCACTGGTATATGTTCTGGGTGTCCTTCCTGAACTACAGCTACTGGGTGTCCGGTGCCCTCATGGGGGGCCTCCTGGGAAATGTGCTCCACTTCGATTCCAAGGGCCTTTCCTTCGTCATGACTACCATGTTCGTGGTCATTTTCCTGGAACAGTGGCTGAAGGAGGGGAAGCATTACACCGCCCTCATCGGTTTTGTTTTCTCCATCGGCAGCCTTCTGATTTTCGGCGCCGATAATTTCATCATCCCCGCCATGATCGGTATGCTGGCGGCTCTTACGGTACTTCGGAAACCCATTGAAAAGGCAGGTGGCTTCTTATGACGGACATGCCCTTCTGGCAGCAGGTGGCCACCATCCTCATCTGCGCCGCAGGCACCATGATCACAAGGTTCCTGCCCTTTCTCATCTTCAAGCCCGGCAGCCGGCTGCCGCCCTACGTGAAATACCTGGGCAAAGCCCTGCCTTCCGCAGTCTTTGCCCTCCTCGTGGTGTACTGCCTGAAGGATGTATCCCTCCTGAAGGGGTCCCACGGCATCCCCGAGGCCCTCGCTCTCGCCCTTACGGTGGCAGTGCACCTCTGGAAACGGCAGATGCTCCTCTCCATGGCCCTGGGCACCCTGTGCTACATGGGACTGGTGCAGTATGTGTTTGTGGGGTAAGGGATAGAGTTGAGAGTTGAGGTCCAGCGGCTTTTGCCGCAGGTAAGACATCAGACAATCAGACTGCAGACATCAGACCGGAACAGCGGCTGCGCCGCATCCATCCTGCGCCTTTGGCGCGGCCCTTCTCTAAGGGCCTGCTTGGATGGGGATAGAGTAACATTGAGTAAAGAAAATTGAGATCCAGCGGATAATGGGCAGCTGATAGTTGGGATAGCAGAGTCTTCGTCGCTAATAGCAAACATCTCAGCACAAATGACGCTATCCACATAAAGCGTGCCCCCCTTGGAGATGGAAGTCCTGCATAGGACTTCCAAGTTTGGCCTGAAATACAAAAGGCGCCTTGCCTGCCCATAAAAGCGCCTTCCTTTCAGGCCAAACGGCGGCAGCCCGAAGGGCGGGGGATGGATCTGCCTCACAGAGGCGGGATCTGCGCAGCAGACAGAGGGGGCATTTGCGGCGCAGCCGCCAGGCCTCAATTCTCTTTACTCAATTCTCAAATCTATCTTTTTCGCCGTAGGCGGCCCAGCTTTCCTGATAGCTGGCCGCTAGCAGCTAACAGCCCCGTGCCAGTGACTCTTTCCATCAGCATGCCAATCCGCCGCAAAAGGGCTGGAACCCAATTCTTTCACCATAGCTGCAAAAAATGTAATTATCCATTGCTTCATCCCTACAAAAAATGTAAAATACAGGCAGATATTCCCTGCAAAAAATGGAGAAGGAGGAGCCTATGGAAAGAGCATTGATGAAAAAGCTGGTGGAGTGGAAAGATTCTCCTGTCCGGAAACCGCTGGTCTTGAAAGGGGCCCGGCAGGTGGGGAAGACCTGGCTCATGAAGGAATTCGGGAAACAATATTTCAAGAAGGTTGCCTATGTAAATTTTGACCATAATCCTGTGATGCAGCATATCTTCGACCAGGATTTCGATATCCAACGGATTCTCATGGCTGTCAATATTGAGACCGGCGTTGTCGTGACACCGGGAGATACGCTTATTATTTTCGATGAGGTCCAGGAGGCACCGGCTGCCATTTCTTCCTTGAAATATTTCTGTGAAAACGGACCGGAATATCCGGTCATTGCGGCGGGGTCCATGCTGGGGGTGGCGCTGCATGAGGGGATTTCCTATCCTGTAGGTAAGGTGAACACCCTGTCCCTTTACCCCCTGTCGTTCTATGAATTCCTCATGGCCCAGGGGGAAGAAGGTCTTGCCCGCCTTTTGGACGCCAGGGACATGGAAATGATGAATGCTTTCCATGACAAATACGTGACGGCCCTGAAGAATTATTACTATACCGGCGGCATGCCGGAAATTGTCCGATTCTTTTCAGAGAATAAGGACTACGCAGCCGTCCGGAAAATGCAGGAAGAACTGCTGGAGATGTACGAGGCCGATTTCAGTAAACATATGGATCCCCGTGAATTGCCCCGGGTCCGTATGGTGTGGCACGCCATTCCGGCACAGCTGGCTAAAGAAAATAAGAAGTTTTTCTTTGGCCAGGTGAAAAAAGGAGCCAGAGCCAAAGACTTCGAAATGGCCGTGGAGTGGCTCATGGATTGCGGCCTTATTACCCGGGTGAACCGTGTCACAAAACCGGCAGTACCGTTGAAGGCTTATGCAGAAGAAAATGCCTATAAGTTGTACTTCCTGGATACCGGTCTCCTGGGGGCACTGAGCGGGCTCGATGCGAAATCCATTCTGGAGGGGAACCGGATTTTTACAGAATTCAAAGGAGCCCTGACGGAGCAGTATGTTTGCCAGCAGATGATTGCAGACAGGAATATGGATCTTTTTTATATGCTTTCGGAAAGTGGTCGATACGAGATTGATTTCCTGGTCCAGCATGAAGGAAATGTGGTACCCATTGAGGTGAAGGCAGGACAGACAGTTCATGCGAAAAGTCTTCGTTCCTATTGTGAAAAATATGAGCCTTCCCTGGCCATACGGCTTTCTATGAATCCCTGCGAGAGACAGGATCGCCTGCTCAATATGCCGCTCTACGGGGTGCACTGCCTCCTGTAGCGCTGTATGACTGGGAAAAATGAATTGGGTGAAACATTAAGGCTCCGCTGCTTTGCTGCAGTTAAGACATCAGATAATCAGACGACAGATATCAGACCGGATCAGCGGCTTTCGCCGCATCCATCCTGCGGCTTTGCCGCAGCCCATCTCCAAGGGCCTGAATGCTAAGCGTTTATCACACTCAATGAGAATAACGGTAAGCAAGTGCCCCCTTAGAGAAGGGGGCGGCCCAAAGGGCAGGGGATGGATCCGCCTCGAAGAGGCGGAATCTGCACAGAAGACAGAGAGGGCATTTGCGGCGCAGCCGCCAGGCCTCAATTCTCTTTACTCAATTCTCAAATCTATCTTTTTCGCCGCAGGCGGCCCGGCTTTCCTGACAGCTAGCCGCTAGAAGCTAAAAGCCCCCGCACAAATGACTCTACCCATCAGTATGCCAATCCGCCGCGAAGGGGCTGGACCTCAAATCTCTTACCTCAATTCTCAATTCTTTTATTTATTCCATACAAAAACCGCGTTGAAAAGATTGTTTTTCAACGCGGTTTTTCATTTTATCTTCTATTCTTCCGCTGTCCCATGGTCCAGGTTTTCCAGACGGTCCCAGATGATGCCGAGGATGAGGCCTGCGGCGAAGAAAAGGATCCAGGTCATGTTGGAGGAAGCCAGGGGCAGGGTTTCCATGAACTTTGCCAGGGCCGGGATGGCAAGGCCCGCTGCCTTGAGGCCGTCGTTCAGGGCAGGGACGAAGGTGAAGACCGTGGCCAGAACGTAGACCTTCCGGCTGCCGTGGAAGAAGTCGTTGAGGAAGGTGAGGAGAATGAGGCAGATCGCCAGGGGGTAGAGGAAGAGGAGCACCGGAATGGCCCCTTTGATGATGGAGGAAAGGCCGAAGAGGGCGACGCCAAAGGACAGGATGGTGAAGAAGGTGGCCCAGGCCTTGTGGGAGAACCGGGGCACCAGCAGGTTGAAGTAGGCGGCGCAGGAGGCGGTGAGGCCGATGGATGTGGTAAGGCATGCCAGGACCACGATGATACCCAGGATGATGCTGCCCAGATGGCCGAAGTAAAATGTAGAAGCGCCTACCAGTACGGGGGCTCCATTTTCCATGTGCCCCAGCACGGACACCGAGGAGGCGCCCAGGGTGCAGAGGGCGGCGTAAACCAGGGCCATGAAGAAGGTGGAAATGAGGCCGGACTTCAGGGCGGCGCCGGCGATTTCACGGCCCGACGTAAGGCCGTAGAGCTTGATGGACTCCACCACAATGACGCCGAAGACGAGGCCCGCCAGGCAGTCCATGGTGTTGTATCCTTCCAGCAGGGCGGAGGAGAAGGCCTTCACCGGCGTGTCATAGGCGGCGGTGGGTGCCATCCATTGGCCCATGGGGTGGAAGAAGGAAGCGGCAATGAGGAGGAAAAGGAAAATCAGGAGCAATGGGGTAATGCATTTTCCGATACGGGGTACCAGCTTTGAGGGGCTGATGGAAAGGTACCAGGACAGGAGGAAAAAGAGGAAGGCGAAGATATAGAGGCCCACATCCTTCATTTCCGGTGGCAGGAAGGGGGTAATGGCGATTTCATAGGACACCGTAGCCGTACGGGGGGTGGCGAAGAAGGGTCCGATGGTGAGGTACAGGGCGCAGCTGAAAAGGACGCCGTACACCGGATGCACCCGGCCCGCCAGTTCTTCCAGGTTCTTTCCGGAAAGGCAGATCGCCAGCACCGAGGCGAAGGGAATGCCTACGCCGGTGATGAGGAATCCCAGAGTGGCGTACCAGGTATTCCAACCGGAATTCTGTCCCATGAACGCAGGAAATATAAGGTTTCCAGCACCAAAAAAGAGGGCAAACAGCATGAGCCCTATAGCGATAAATTCATTCGATGATTTTTTCATAAGTTCCCATTTCTTTATTTAAATCTTTCAAAACATACCCTACTATTTTAACACAAATGGGGGAGAAATGCTAAGAAGATAGAAGCTAGCAGCCCCCGCCCGTTCGTACGTATACACATCTATCCGACACCCGGCCAATGCTCAATGCCCCACCTGTACGGCCTCATGCTGCGACACCGGTCAGGACAGAACGCAAAAAACCGCAGGGCCGAAGCCCTGCGGTTTTGATTTCCTTATTTCTTCAGGAACGGTACGATGGCGCTGCCGTGGGGGATGATGTTGATGGAGTAGTCCGTCTTCCCTTCCTTTGCCAGCTGCGCTTTGGCCAGTTCCCAGGCTTCTTCTACGGAAGCTACGGGAATCTGGTGGGTCTTTTCCCGGAGGATGTCGAAGTTTTCCGGCCGGGTGACGATGTATACCGTGTGGGTCATGGCGGTAATCAGGTTTTCAAAGGCCACGAAGAAGGGAATGGTGAAGCAGGCGCGGAGGCCCTTTTCCATTTCCGTGAGGTCCTTGTACTTGAAGCTGCCCAGATAAGCCGGGGGTTCCATGATGTCTTCCGCCTCAATCATGGTGATGATGATACCGCCTTTTTTCGTGGCAATTTCTGCGGTGGTGTAGCACTTGGTGCCCTGGTAGAGGTTCGTGTCCTTCGGATAGCCGCCGGCAGATACGATGGTCACGTCGGCCTGCTGTTTCATGGGGACCTTCTGCATGCGGTAGGTTTCCTTTGTCCCTTCCAGCCATGCCTTGTAGGGATCGCCGCCTACCATGGAGGAAATCTTTCCTTCCTCATTGATGATGGAGTGCACCAGGAAGCAGGGGTTCACCATGTCGCAGGCTTCCTGCATATCTTCGGACACCGGGTTTCCTTCGATTTTCAGGAGCTTCGCATCGGGGTTCAGGCCGCTGCCCAGGGTGGGTCCCAGGGCGTGGCAGTGGTTCTGCTGGACCGTTTCGAAACCGGCAACCCCCGGAAGGATGAGCTTCCGGCCGCCGCCAAATCCTGCCATATCGTGGGTGGATACGGCGTTGATGAGGATGACCTTGTCCGCTTTTGCTACTCGGGTGTCGATCCAGACGTCGGTGCCCAGTTTCGTGGTACCCATGTGGGTGAGCATGGATTTGTCTGTGGAAATATGCTGGTACATCCTGATGCGTTTGGCCACTTCTTCGCCTACGCAGGTCACGTTTTCTTCATCCGTGTGGGGACGGTGGGTGCCCTGGGCGAAGACGATGTAAATGTCCTCATCCGGCACGCCGGCCCGGTTCAGTTCATTCACCACGTGGATGGTGAATTCGGAAGCCCGGTTCCAGGCGCGGGTAATGTCCGCCACCACCAGGCATACTTTGTCCCCCTTGTGGACTACTTCCGTCAATGGCTTGGAGCCGATGGGGTGCCGCATGCACTCCAGGGTGGCTTCCTTCACGTCACAGGCCGGAGTGGGTACACCCTCCAGCACATCGGAAATATGTTCTTCCGGAAGCATGACAGACTGCGTTCCGCGGCCATAGGCCAGTTTGAATTCTTTGAGACCCATACGATATCCTCCCTGCTGCTATCCTTCTAGGAAACCGGATCATATCCGGTGATTGATTTCTTTCTATTATATTACAGCGCCGGTCTTTGTGGAAAGGGGGGAAGAAGGGATTGGGGCTTTACAGGCCCGGGTCCGGACAGTTAAAGCCCGGCCGTTGGCCTCTTTGCACCTCAGTCCCCGGTCCCCATTTCCCTGCGGAGCCGCTGGAGGAGATGGTCCCGGCTGCGGTAGTAGGAGGAACGGCTCATTCCCGTTTCCGCAAGGATCCGGCTTACTTTCTTCCCCTGGAGAAGGGCGTCCAGGATTTTTCTTTCGTCCGGTGAGAACTCCAGGGCGCCCAGGGCCCGATGGAGGGCTTCCAGGGGAGATTCCCGGCCACAGGGGTCTTCCATGGGCCTGTCCTCTTCTTCCTTGTGAATTTCGTGACTGCTCTTCTCCACGGCCTTCCGGATCATCCGGGTCTTCGCCCAGTACAGCCGCTGCCTGATATACCAGGCAAAGTAGATGCCCTTTTCCCGGTCAAAGTCCCGGAGGGCCTCCAGAAAGACCACCACCAGGTCCTGCCGTATGTCTTCCCACTCCATCCGGGTCTCTCCGGCCGCCAGACGGCGGAAGAGGGGCTCATAGCGGTGGATGAGGGCCATCACCGCCTCCTTACTGCCCTTCTGGGCAGCTTCCAGTAATTTCTTTTCTTCTTCATAGTTCTCCTGTCTTTTCATGATTGCCTGTTTCCGGCATGCCTTTTTTATTTCCGCGGATGATTTAAGCATAGGGAAACTATGGATAGAACGCAAGTTCGCTTACAGGGCGCAGAAGGCGTGATTCCAGCCCTTACAGGGTCTGTAAGCCCGGAAAAAGACCTTACAGGATCTGGCACACTCCCTTTTCCCGGTAAGGCGGCAGAGGTAAAAGAAATATTTCCTTTGGGACATCCTTTCCGGCAGGGGGACTATACAGACAGGAAATAGCTGCTGCGAAAGGAGAGTCATTATGAATCATTTACTGGAATCCGGGAAGGACCTGGCCAGCTGCTTTCCCCTGAAAGTGACGGGGTCCCTTCTCTTCCTGGTGGCTGCCCACCATGCCCTTATGTTTCTCTGTTTTTCCCTGCTGGTGCTGCTGGACCTTCTCACCCGGTGGTTGGCCATTGCGGCGTCCCTGCTCCGGGCGGAGGGGAAGAAGGAGCCCTCCCTTCTGGCCATGGCGGAGGCCATTCCCCGGGCCCGGAAGCTGGGCCTCATCCGGAGCCGGATCATGAAGGAACGGGGACTGTCGAAGCTGATCCTCTACAACATCTGTGTCCTGGCAGCGGGGTGTGCGGATTACCTGCTCCAGTCTTCCGGACAGCCTTCAGACATGGTATCCCTGGCCATCAGCTACCTGGCGGCGTCGGAGGCCCTGTCGGTGATTGAGAACCTGTCGGAGGCGGGCTTTACGTCCATGGCCCTTCTCCTCAAACGGCTGAAGGGGGTGGGAAAATGAAGTGGGGCATCGATGTATCAGAGCACAATGGGTCCATTCCCTGGAGGGCCCTGAAAAGGGGAGGCCTTTCCTTCGCCATCGTCCGCCTGGGCTGGGGACAGGTCCATATGGACGAATTATTCTATGAAAATATCAACGGCGCCCTGGCGGCGGACATAGAGGTGGGAATCTATTACTACAGCTATGCCCTGACGATGGAGGCGGCGGCCCGGGAAGCCCGGTTTGCATCCTTCGTGCTTCGGGACTGTGGCCTTTCTCCGGCGTACCTGCCCATGGGCTGCTGGCTGGATATGGAAGATGCAGACCGGTATAAGGAAAAGAATGGTCTCACCGATGGCCAGGTCATCACCGCCATTTCCGCTTCATTTCTGGAAGAAATGAAGAAGGAAGGATATTCCTGTGGTATCTATGGCAGCTGGGACTGGCTCACCCATAAGATCCACGTGCCCTCCCTGCCGCCGGGGACACCGGTGTGGTGTGCCCAGTGGGGCAGGGAATGCAGTTATCCCGGCGCCTCCCTGTGGCAGTTCACCAATGCCCTGCGGTTGGAAGGAATGGAACTGGACGGGGATATTTGTATGGATTAATGAAAAGGAACCGAGAAAGAGTGCTTTCACGGTTCCTTTTCACTTTGACGGCTGATGGAGATCGTGTAACTGAGTGTTATGCGAACAAGCGAGGGCTTCTGGCTTCTAGCTGTTAGCTTCCAGGAAAGCTGGTCAGCTTGCGGCGGGAAGACAGATTTGAGAATTGAGTAAAGAGAATTGAGGCCCAGCGGCTGCGCCACAAATGAACTCTTTTTTAGCTGGATAGGCCCTTCAGGCCAATTTCCATCAGTTCTCCGACGGCACCCCTCCACCGCTTACGCGGTCCCCCTCCCTCGATAGGGGGAGAGAAGAAACTTGCTGCCCCCTCTGGGGTGGCAAGGGAACTGGAGTCACAGCAGCGAACATGATTTGAAGGAGCGTAGCGACGCGCAAATCATCGTGAGTCGCTGATAGCCGTGCTGCAGGGAGCCGCAGGCGACTGAGAATCCAGTGACACGCTTCCTCCGGTGGTAAGCGCCGTAATGATGTAACATATAAAAATAGAATGTGAGATAGAGCCCCAAGATCTCCCAGATAGATGCCTCTGGCGGCCTTACAACGCTAAGTACGGTTAAAAGCCCTGTATTCCCGAAAGCAAGAAAGATTTCTCGACTCATCGTAGCTGTAGCGATTTTTACCTGTACAATCATTTTGCATGCTGCCACCGCTCGAAATGACGTTATGGGGTAGTTACCACCATTACTAAGTTAGCAAATTATCATTAGCACAAATATGATTGAGACAAGACACTAGCAGCCCCGTGCCGGTGACTCTGTCCATTAGCATGCCAATCCGCCGCGAAGCGGCTGGACCTCAACTTTCAACTCTCAACTCTATAAATTTCCCGGGACACTTTCTCCTCTCCCTGCACTATATAGACAGAGAAGCGAAGAGAAAGCCCGGCGCGCGGGGGCAGATCGGAAACTTCTCCCCTGATTCCACTGTTTATAAGAAAGGAAAAAACCTATGAAGAATCTTGCACTCGTATTCAAGACCAGCGGTAACTCCACCATGACCATCACCATTGCCAGCCCAAAGGAAAATGTGACCCTGGATGAGGCGAAGGCGGCAGCAGAGAAGCTGATTCCCATCCTCGTCACCAACGCCGGCGCCGATGTGGTAGCCCTGGACAGGGCCAGCGTCATCACCACTTCCTCCGAGGATCTGGCGTAAGAGACTGGTTAGTTGTAAAAAAGAAAGGAACCTATTATGGCAGCAGTAAAAGCGATTTCCGATGTGAAACTTCAGGTCCGTTTCAATAACGGCACCACCGCCTCCGGCAAGGCAGCCGTGAAAACGGTGACCCTCTCCCAGGTGAAGCTGGACGCTACGGACCAGCAGCTCCTGGATGCAGGTAATGCACTGGCCGGCCTCTCCTCCCTCACCCTGAACGGGGTCAGACGGGTGGATACCGGTGACCTCAGTGACGGTGCCGGCGCCTGAAGCATGACATAAGAAAAAGCACGGACCTTCGGGTTCGTGCTTTTTGCCGTGTAAAAACAGAGTTGAAATTTGGGGTTTAATTGAGGTCCAGCCGCTGCGCCGCAAAAGACGTCAGACTGCAGACATCAGACCAGCGGCTGCGCCGCAAATACCCCCCCTCAGGCTGCTTCGCAGACAGCTCCTCCCCAGTGGAGGAGCCAGGTTTCCCGCGGCGGAGACGCTAGAACTCAACTCTCAACTCTCAAATCTCAACTCTGTTTATTTGTCATAAATAATGAGACCCATGAAGATGAGGTCTTCATCGCCAATGTTTTCCAGGCCGTGGCGGTCACCGTTCTTGCAGAATGTGGCATCCCCGGGGACCACTTCGTAGGTGCTGTCGTTATCGGTGTAAAGGCCATGGCCAGAGAGGATGTAGTAGATTTCCCCATCCCCTTTGTGCTGGTGGACCCCCATGGAGCATCCTTTGGCCAGGGTGCATTTCACGTAGAGCCGGCATTTGTCCTTCAATACGTCCGGTCCGGCGATGGGTTGGAGAATGATGCGGCCTTTGCCGCCATTGGCATGTTCAATGATTTTGGGTGGCAGTTTTTCAAGCATAGGAGTTCCTTCTTTCTTTATAACCGGGACAGGATCTGTATCATAAATGACCAGGCCTATCATGACGAGGTCTGTATCCTCTGCGTTTACGATGCTGTGGCTGTCGCCATTTGGGCAGAACAGGGCATCTCCGGGGCCGGCGTCCCAGTGGCCGGCTTTATTGGTGTAGAGGCCATGCCCAGAGAGAATGTAGTAGATTTCTTCATCTCCCCGATGGGGATGGAACCCGATAGAGCAGCCTTTCTCCACGGTACGCTTCATATAGAGCCGGCATTTGTCTTTCAATATGTCCGGCCCCGCAATGGCCTGGAGAATCACGAGGCCGTTGCCGCCGTTGAAATGGTCCACTTTTTTGGGCGGCGGGTTTGTGAGTTTCGGCATAGGATGACCTTCTTTCTTTAACGCAGGGCATGTGAAGGTATGCTTACGGGTAGAGCCGCCAGCACGGAGCTGCTGGCAGCCAGGAAAGCACGAAAGCCTGCGGCATGGATGACTGACAGTCATAGGGAATAGAAAGCGCCGCAGGCCGATCCGTTTTCCTGAAAGCTAAGGGATGACCGCCAGAAGCTCTGTGCGAATGATTCCAGCCGTAAACATACAGAAGCCCCTGATCGTCCTTTTCACCATTTTCCCACAGTTGAAGCTGAAAGACAATGGGGAAATCATTGTATCGGGAATGACACAGGGAAGCGCCGCAGGCTATTCATCTCGGCCTCGATCTCGATTTTATTACTATACAGGATAATATTTTTTCCCGGGCCCTGTGGGAATGATATAATGAAATAGGAATTTTTCATCTTGTAAAGAAGGAAGGAAAGAAATCAATTATGGCAAACGTGTTAGGGGCCGATTTCCATACGCCCACATTCTGGCAGCGCCTTGCTTTTATCATTGCCATTACGGTGGTAGGGACGTTTGGCTATTCCATCGGGGTGAATGTGTTCCTTGTGCCCCATCAGTTCCTGTCCGGCGGTCTCACAGGTATTGCCATGATTCTCTACTACCTGACCGGTTTCCCCATCGGCATGGCGAACCTGCTCCTCAATATCCCGATTCTCCTTCTTTCCCTGAAATTCATGGGGAAGTTCTATACCCTGATTACGATCCTGGGCACCGTGCTGTGTTCTGTATTCATCGATCTCACCGCTTTCCTTTCCAGTTACAACGTGGTGAAGGATCCCCTGGTGGCAGCCATTTCCGGCGGCGTGGTGCTGGGGGTGTCCATGGGCATCCTGTACCGGTACAACAGCAACACCGGCGGTCTCGACGTGATCGGTGCCATCCTGAAGAAATACTATAACCTGGAAATCGGGTACGTGGTGTTTGCCCTGAATTTCATCATCGTCACGGCGGGGGCTTTCATATTTACCCTGGAGCCCGCCATCTGCACCCTCATCGCCATGTACATCAATGCGAACCTTTCCAGCCGTATCGTCATCGGCTTTGCCCAGAGGAAGGCGGCCTTCATCGTATCCGATAAGCCTCTGGAAATCTCCGATGCCATCCTTCGGAATATCCACCACGGCGCTACCCTCCTCTATGGCCAGGGCGCCTTTTCCGGAGTGGAAAAGAAGATCGTCTTTGCCATCGTGGACCTCACCCAGATCACCAGGGTCCGCCATCTTATCGAAGATATCGACCCTTCGGCTTTCCTCTTTATCATGAACACCACCGATGTCATCGGCCGGGGTTTCACGCGGCCCCTGTCCACGGCCCATAATATGCCCCACTCCGTCCGCTACACCTGTGACAAGGAAGGAAACCTGGTGCCCACCCACATGTGGTCCTATGAAATGGAGTCAGAAGCCCATCCGGAGGATGAGGGGAAAGGGAAATGATAGAGGAAAGGGCTGCGGTCCTCGGCCAGGGAGAAGGTGTGCCGCAACAAATTATATAGCGGCACGAATTTGTATTCTGCGGCCACGCCGCATCTATCCTGCAACTTTGACGCGGGCTATTTGTTCTTAATACTTACGTTTGGTGGAGACTCCATTCGTCAGATGCCAGACAGGATCAGCGACTTTTGTGTTAAATATAAAATCTGCGGCGCTATCCGATTTGTGCGCCGCACCACCACTCCTCACTCCTCACTCCTGACTTATAGCCGGAAACTTTTGCGCCGCCCTGGGCATCTGCACATACCCGCCGTTCCCACCCTCCTTGACAGATAGAACAATGCCTATTATAATAGCGGGTAATAAGAACTAAGCGAGGAACAGGAATAAGCCCTGTCGGAAATGACAGAGAGCCGGGAGGATGGAAACCGGTATGGAAGAGGGGCGTGTCGCCTGTGAGCTGGGGACTGAAAATCAGTAAGTCCACCGTCTGTCCGCGTTAAGGATATGGAGTATAATGCAGGGTGGTACCGCGCCATGAGCGCCCTTGTCCGATGGGACAGGGCTTTTTTTGTACCATTCTCCATGCTCCCTAAGGTATAAGTGAGAGTGGTACCGCGCCAATGCGCCTCTTTCTGTGGATTCCCCATGGAAAGAGGCTTTTTATGTGCACGGTACTGACGGGCAGAGCCACTCACACGGGAGTTGCTAGCTTCTAGCGGCTAGCTGTCAGGAAAACTGATTCGCCTGCGGCGCTTTCAATCGGGGTACCCGGAAATAAGCCATGCCGTAGGCGTTCAGCTTTCCTAACCGCTAAAAGCTAGTAGCTAGAAGCCTCCGCACCAACTGACTCTATCCATCAGCAGGCAAACCGGCGGCGAAGCCGCTGGACCTCAAATCTCAACTCTATTTCTATTTATAATAGGAGGAACTATTATGAAAACAGCTACTGAAAAACGTATTGACTTCCGTAATAACCTGAAATCCGGCAAGATCATGGTCACCCCGGGTGTGGGGGACGCCCTGGCAGCCCGGATTGCTGAACTCTCCGGCATGACCTGCATCACCATGGGCGGATACTCCGTATCCGCTTCCCGTCTGGGACAGCCGGACGTGGGCCTCCTTTCCTGCTCTGAAATGGCGCAGCAGCTCACGGGCATCTGCAACGCCGTAAACATTCCGGTCATCGCCGACGGCGATACGGGCTACGGCAATGCGCTGAACGTGATCCGCACGGAGCAGATGTTTGAACAGGCCGGGGCTGCCTGCATTTTCTTCGAAGACCAGGCATGGCCGAAACGCTGCGGCCACATGGATGGGAAACAGGTCATTTCCGCCGAAGAACATGCCCAGAAGATCCGGGCCGCTGTGGATGCCCGTTTCGACAAGGAAACCATGATCATGTCCCGCACCGACAGCCGGGCGGTATACGGCATCGATGACGCCATTGAACGGAGCAAACGGTATGCCGATGCGGGCGCAGAAATCTGCTTCGCCGATGGTATCGGAAGCCGGGAGGAACTGGAAAAATTTGCCCGGGGCATGGAAGGCAGCGGCGCCTATATCGTGGCCAACATGATCGAAGGAGGCAAGACACCTCTCATTCCGGCCAGGGAACTGGAAGAAATGGGATTCTCCGTGGTCTTCTGGGCCTGCAGTGCTGTGTACACCATTTCCAAAGCCCTCTACGACCTGTTTACGGGCCTTGAAAAGAACGGTACCACTGAGGCTACGGCAGACCGGATGATTGAGTTCGGCAAGTTCAACCACATCATCGGCCTGGATACCTATAAAGAACTGGAACGGAAATACAAGGTAGACCGGGACGACTGAGAAAGTGCTCACAAATCACGAATGAGGCGGTCCACGGTTCCCTATGACTGTATTCCTATGAGTTAGGAGTGAGGAGTGAATGTGGCGGCGCACAAATTATATAGCGCCGCCTTTTGATCACCAGCCCGAATGCGTCATTTCGACCGGTGGGAACCCTTGGACCTTTGGAACCTTTTATCCCTCTCCATTTCCAGGTTTTCTTCCCGATTTGCCAAAATGGATGGAAACAAGTAAAATAGGGAAGAGAACCGTTAAGGAGGACAACCTATGATTACACCAATGGACATCCATAACAAGACTTTCTCCAAGAGCCTTCGCGGCTACAGTGAAGAGGAGGTCAACGATTTTCTCCGGCAGATCGTGACGGACTATGAGCAGATCTACCGGGAACATCGGGAAATGGAAGAACAGATGGACCAGATGAAAACAAAGCTGGCCAACTATGAAAAAATTTCCGAAACCATGACCAATACCCTGCAGCTGGCCAAGGATACCGCAGAAAACGTGAAGAAGAACGCGAAACGGAATGCGGACATCCTCATCGCCAATGCCCACCAGGAAGGAAAACGGATCATCCGGGATGCGGAAGAATCCCGCCGCCGGCTCATGGAAAACATGATCCGCACCGAAGGCAATATGAAGACCTACGTCGGCAAGATCCGGAAAGACCTGGAACTTGCCCTGGCTGCCATCGATGCCATGGATAAGCTGGAAGTTCCGACTATGGCAGGATTCCCGGCGCCGGAAGAGAAGAAAGAAGAACCGGCCGCTGAAGAACCGGCTGTAGAAGAGGAAAAACCGGAAGAAGCGGCAGCTCCATCGGAGGAAGCTCCTGCAGAAGAAGCGGCTCCGACGGAAGAAGCACCGGAAACGGAAGCTCCGACAGAAGAACAGGGTGATACCGAAAAAAAACCGGAAGAACCAACGGATGAGAAACCGGAAGCCTGAATCCAATAAAAAACATCCCCACCTCGTGGCGGGGATGTTTTTTTTATTGGATTCGGCCTTTTAGCGGGAGGGTGCATCAGCCTGCGGCGGTTATGTGGCTGGGCGGCGTGCACCCGTGCGGGGGCTTTTAGCTTCTAGCTGCCAGCTGTCAGGAAAGATGACTAGCCTACGGCATAAAAAGCTGATAAGAACATTGATTGGAAGCGCCGCAGGCGAATCGGCTTTCCTGACAACTGGCGTCTTGTCTTAATCATATTTGTGCTAATGATAATTCAATTATGTGATAATTTAATAATAGGCTCGCAAGTGGAAACTACCCCCATAACGTCATTTCGAGCGGTGGCAGCATGCAAAATGATTATACAGGTAAAAATCGCTACAGCTACGATGAGTCGAGAACTCTTTCTTGCTTTCGGGAATACAGGGCTTTTTAACCGTGCTTAGCGTTGTAAGACCGTCAGAGGCATTTTTCTGAGAGATCTCTCGACTCTTTCTCACATTCTATTTTTACGTTTCACTTCATTACGGTGCTTACCACCGCTCGAGATGACGAGTTAGGGATAGGGTCAAATGTATTTAATGACGGAAAGAAAATGTAATAATGCACTCAAGTCAGCGTTAATCATTATCCCAAATGTGATTGAGACGCATCACTAGCAGCCCCGTGCCGGTGACTCTGCCCGTTAGCATGCCAATCCGCCGCGAAGCGGCTGTCCAGCTAAAAAAACCGCCCGTTCGCACGAATACCTGGTTCATATCAGCGCCGCAGGCTGTCCAGTTTTTCTAACAGCTAGAAGCTAGCAGCTGGAAGCCCCCGTGCCAGTGGCTCTACCCATTATATAGTACGTCCAGTACCTGCCGCATTTCTTTCGCCGTAAGCTGGCCGGGAGCGCTGGCCTCTTTTCCGGCGGCGAAGGTGATGGGGCCGCCCATATAGTTTCCCGCGGCCCGAGTGAGGACGCCCAGGGGGCCCATGGCGATGGTCATGACCGGAGTCTCCGGGAACCGGGTCATCCTTTTGGCGGCGGCGGAAAGGAGGGCCGCCACGTCGGCCGGGGTTTCCGGCATGACTGCGATCTTCAGGATATCCGGATGGAAGGAAGCCATGGCTTCCAGGGTATTTGTGATTTCCTCTTCCGTAAGGGCTCGATGGAAGCTGTGGAAACTCATGAGGAGGGGAATCTTCTTCTCCCTGGCCTTTGCCATGAGGATTTTCGTGTCCATGGAATCATGGCCGTATTCCACATCCAGCAGGTCTGCCCACCGGGAGGACAGGAGGAGGGAGAGGGTGGAGAAATAGGCAGCTTCCGCCATGTCGTGGACGCCGCCCTGTCCCTTCGTGCGGACCGTGGTGAGGAGAGGGGTATCCGGGAAGTGGCTCCGAATGATGCGGTAGGCCCGGTCCAGGTCTGCAGTGGCGCTGAATCCGTCCCGGTTCATGAGGTAATCCACCCGCCATTCCAGCATGTCCAAGGGTACACCTTCCAGGGAAGTACATTCCTTTTCCAGTTCTTCAAAGTCTCCGGATACCAGGGGGACGCAGATTTTCGGCTTTCCTTCACCGATGGCAGCATTTCTGATTTTCAGCATACTAGACTCCTTTCAGGGAATTTCCCAACCCCTGGGGGCATGGTTCAGCACTTCACAGCCCCCGTCAGTGACGAGGACCAGGTCCTCGATGCGGACGCCGAATTTTCCGGGGAGGTACACGCCGGGCTCTATGGAAAAGATCATGCCCGGCTCTGCGGTGAGGGGAGAAGAGGAAGATACTTCGCCTTCTTCGTGTTCTTTGATTCCGATGAAGTGGCCCAGACGATGGGTGAAAAAGGGACCATAGCCTCCTTTGGCGATATAATCCCGGGCTGCCCGGTCCAGGTCGGCGAGGGGAATGCCGGGACGGACGAGGGACTCCGCCAGTTCACCCGCTTCCCGGACCAGAGTGTGCACCTTCTTTTCTTCCTCCGATGGTGTGCCGGTGAGGAAGGTACGGGTCATGTCGGAGCAGTAATGGTCCTTCCGGCAGCCCATATCAAAGAGGGCCACATCCCCTTCGTGGAATACCGTATCATCCGGCATATGATGGGGGTCGGCGCCGTGGGGACCGAAGGAAACGATGGGCGGGAAGGAGAACCCTTCTGCCCCTTCTTCTTTATAAATGGCAAGGAGCCGGTCGGCACATTCCTTCTCCGTCACCCCTTCCCGGAGGAAGCGGGCAATCCGCTCCATGGCCCGGTCATTGAGGAAGGAGGCGAGCCGCATAGCATCGATTTCCGCGCCATCCTTGATAGCCCGGGTCCGGTCTACGGCAGGGGAGCCATTCCTGAAAGCCAGGTCTTTCCGCTTCTCCATGAGGGAAAGGAGGAAATGGGAGGGCCAGAATTTATCGATGCCCAGGGTCCCTTCCGGCAGGCGTCCGGCGAGAAGGGCAATGCCGTCTTCCCCGTCTTCAAAGGAAATATCTGCCGGCAGCCCTGCCTTCTCCGCTTCTTTTGGGGAAAGGCCCATGCCCCGGGTGAGGGGGAAGAGGCGGTTCCGGACCCAGAAGGCGCTGCCCCTGGCCGGGATTACCAGCACCGTGAGCCGTTCTCCGGGATGGATGGACTCCCCTGTCAGGTACCACAGGGCGGCGGGCTCGGACACCAGAAGGGAAGTAAGGCCCATTTCTTCCATCCGCCGGCGGACAGCGGCCAGACGGTTTGTATGCGTATCGTTCATGGTATCACTCCTTAAGGATAGATTAACCTTATTATATAACGAATGGAAAGAATTGAGAATTGAGGTTTGAGAATTGAGGCCCTGCCGCTTCGCGGCAAAAGCAGAGTTGAGATTTGAGGCCCTGCCTGCGGCGTCCCTGCTCCGAGCGGAGGGGAAGGAGGAGCCCTCCCTCCTGGCCATGGCGGAGGCCATTCCCCGGGACCACAGGGCCCTATACCCTCGGTCTCGATCTCATTTGTCTACAGAGCCTGTGCAGCTCGATGTTCAAAGCTAAAGGCCCGATGCCTCCACCGGTCCGTATAAAAGTCCGCCACCCAAGGACCGCCCAAATATTGTATAATATATGTAAATTAAGTCATGAAATCGTTAGTTTATGTCTTAGATGAGGTGTAATATGTTTGTTCATGAAATTATCAATGGGGCTGACCCTTCCCATATAGCCATTGAAGGGGACGGGGAGTTTACGTACGGAGAACTGGCGGAGCTGGTCCATCTGTACCGGAACAGCCTCTATGAAATGGGAATCCGTAAAGGAATGAAAGTGGGACTGTACTCCGCCAACCGGCCGGAGTTTATTTTTGCGTATCTGGCAGTTATCAGCCTTGGGGCGGTTATTATCCCGATCAACAACTCCCTGGTGGACCGGGAAGTGGACTATATCCTGAAGGACGGGGAAGCGTCCCTTCTGATTACGGATACGGACCTGGATGTATTCTGTCCTTCCGTAGATATCCATGACCTGGATTTCCGGGCAAGGGACAATCGTGCTGAAGAAGCACCGCCTTTCCCGGAGGACCTGACGGAAGACGACGTGTGTGCCCTGGTCTATACCTCCGGCACCACCGGCAGCCCCAAGGGAGCCATGCTGACCCATAAAAATCTCATGAACAATGTGCTGCAGTTTGGGAAGGCCGTAGATTATGGGCCGGAGGACAAGATTCTCTGCGTGCTGCCCCTTTTCCACTGCTATGGGATGACCGTGGCTCTTCATATGGGACTCTATGCCCATTCCACACTGGTGCTTCTCCGGACGAAGAGCCCCTCGGAAATCATCAATACCATTGTAAAATATTCCATCACCATCGCCATCATGGTGCCGCCTATGTACAACCTCCTGGCCCGCCGGGGGGATCCATCCCTTATGGAGACGGTACGGGACTTCATTTCCGGCGGTGCCCCCATTCCCCAGCCCGTGTCCCAGGCCTTCTTTGACCGGTTCCACCACCCTGTCCGGGAGGGCTATGGCCTCACCGAGGCGTCGCCGGTGGTAAGCGTCCTTCCGGCGGACCGGATCAAGTACCTCACCGTAGGGCCCGCCATCCCAGGAGTGGAGACGAAAATCGTCACCGGCGAGGATGGCCCTTATAAGCCCGGTACTGTGGGAGAACTCATGGTGCGGGGAGATAACGTGATGAAGGGATACTGGAAGAAGCCGGAAGAAACGGCGAAGGTCCTGGAGAGCGATGGATGGCTCCATACGGGAGACTTGGCCTACATGGACGAGGACCGGTTCATCTACATCGTGGACCGGCTGAAGGACCTCATCATCGTGAATGGGGAAAATATTTACCCCGGCGAAGTGGAAGACTGCATTTATGAGGTAGAGGGCGTCTCGGAATGCGCCGTCATCGGTCATCCGGATCCTCTCCGGGGCCAGGCGGTATGGGCCTATGTGGTCATGAAAGAGGGCTATCCCTTCGATGAGAATAAAATCCGGAAATACATGGCGAAGAATATTGCCAGCTACAAGATCCCCCGCCGCTTCATCCCCATGGATGCGCTGCCGAAAAACGCTTCCGGCAAGATCCTGAAGCGGGCGCTCTGGGATAAGTGAGAGCATAGTAAAACGCCGAGAAACAGGAAACTGTTTCCCGGCGTTTTTTCAGCTGCAGCACCTCTGCGGCTGAGTGCATGCGAACGGGTGTAAGCATTGAGCCTTTAGCCTTGAGCATTAGCCTTGAGCATTGAGCTGGCCAGCCGCGAAGCGGCGGGGCCTCAACTCTCAACTCTCAAATTTCAATTCTTCTCTCATTATATACGGTTCCATGTCCCTTATACTCCGCCAGCTCTTTCATCATCCCATACACCACCGTGAGCGGCAGGCCCACCACGTTGTCGTAGGAACCGTCTATGCTGTCCACCAGGAGGGTGCCCAGGCCCTGGATGCCGTAGGCTCCGGCTTTGTCCATGGGTTCACCGGTGGCGATGTAGTCCTTGATTTCCTGGTCCGTAAGCTTTCGGAACCGGACAGTGGTGGTGGTGACGGTAACGAGGGCCCGGCCCCTGTAGAGGAGGGCAGTTCCCGTCTTCACTTCATGGGAACGGCCGGAAAGGAAATGGAGCATCCGGGAGGCATGATCCCGGTCTTTCGGTTTCCCGAGGATCTTCCCACCGGCGGTGACGATGGTATCGGCGGCCAGGAGGGGGAGTCCTTCTCCATCCCCGCAGGCAGCACCTTCCGCCTTGCCCAGGGCGTTCAGGGCGCACACCAGGTCCGGCCCGGTGTAGGAAGAGAGGAGGGGATGGTTCATCGCCGCTTTCCGCCTTTCCGCCTCCTCCGGCGTTTTTACTTCCTGAAAGCTGCTTTTTACGATGCGGGGCTCCCAGTGAATCTGCAGGAGCAGGTCTCTCCGGCGGGGAGAAGAAGAAGCAAGAAGAATAACGGCCATGGCAGGTTTCCTTTCCGGTAAAATAGTAGCTAGTGAGGAGTTAGGAGTTAGGAGTGAGGAGTGGATGTGCGGCGCACAATGTATATAGCGCCGCAGATTTTATATGCAGCAGCGTAGCCGCTGGGGGAAGAGCCGCAGGCTGAGTTAGCCGAAACGGGAGACAATTCAATGTAAGACAATCTGTTATCCTGCAGGCCCTTAGAGAAGGGCCGCGGCAAAGCCGCAGGATGGATCCGCCTCGTAAAGACGGGTCATGCAAAACAGATAATTCGGCCAACCGGCATTGTATTCGCGGCGCAGCCGCAAATGGTTAGCCCCCTTCCTTGGGAAGGCGATAGTCCTGCAGAGGACTATCGAGCTGGGCTCATATGCGGATCGGCCAGTCGATAATAGGAAGGCGCTTTTATGGGCAGGCTAAGCGCCAACTTGCGACTGGTTTGCAAGTTCTATGCAGGATTTGCACATATTCTGCACACCAAGCGAGCACCTTAGAGGCCGGCCGTCAGTGGCGCCGAAGACGACGGAGGTTAGCTGATGGAAGCGCCACAGGCTGATTTTTTAACCTCCCCCATCCATGGGGGAGGTGCCAAAGGCGGAGGGGGCTCTTGCTAAAGTCGCACGGACGGTTCTCTCTCGATCCCATTGGCACCCCTCCACCGCAAGCGGTCCCCCCTCCCCTCTAAAGATGGGAGGTTTGGGTGCTTTTGTCGCTGATCCTGTCTGACATCTGCAGGCTGACCGTCTGACGTCTTACTGCGGCGAAGCCGCTAGACCTCAATTCTCTTCACTCAATTCTCAAATCTCAGCTGCTTCGCGGCTGCCCCCTTACAGCGCTTTCCGGTAGATGGCGAGGAGATCTTCTTTCGTAAGGGGGACGAAGCCCTGGATCACGCCGTCTTTTCCTTTCCAGGCAAGGTCGTTGTTCGCCATGTCTTCGAAGTGGCTGTCATCGATGGAGATAGCGGAAAGGGAGCCCGGAAGCTGGAGGGAGGTGGTGAGGAATTTTTTCAATTTTTTAATCCCCTTCTTTGCGGTCTTTTCGAGATTCTTTCCTCCTTTTACGCCCATCACGCTGACGGCGAAGCGGGCAAGCCGGGGTGCGGTCTCTTCAGAGAGCACGTGGCTCATGAAAGCGGGGGTGAGGATGGCCAGGCCCAGGCCGTGGGGGATGTCGTACCAGGCAGACAGTTCGTGCTCCAGGCCGTGGCAGCTCCAGGATACGCTGTGGCCCCGGTCGATGAGGTCATTGATGGCCCATTCCGAGTCCCAGAGAAGGTTGGCCCGGGCTTCCTCGCTGCTGCCCTCTGCCATGGCGATGGGGGCCCACCGGATGACGGAGCGCATCATGGATTCCATGAATCCGTCAATGCTGTCAAATCCTTCTTCCCTGTTCAGGTATACTTCCAGCAGGTGGGACAGGATATCCGCGCTGCCGCAGGCTGTCTGGAAGGGACTTACGGTGTACGTATTCCGGGGACAGAGGAAAGAAACCTTCGGCCGCAGGGGTTCTGTGGTCCATCCGTATTTTTCCATTGTCTGGGGGTTCGTGATGACGGCGCAGCTGTTCATCTCAGATCCCGTGGCAGCCATGGTGGGGATGGCGATGAGGGGAAGGGCCTGGGAAAGCTGGACCCGGTTCATCACCAGGTCCCAGGGGTCCCCTTCATAGGCAGCGCTGCCGGCGATGACTTTGGCGGTGTCGATGACACTGCCGCCGCCGGCGGCGATGATGAGGTCCGTCCCCGCTTCCCGGCAGAGCCGGGCACCCTGGGCGGCCAGGGCGATTTCCGGGTTCGGCTTCACCCCGGAGAGCTCATAGCCTGAAAGGCCGGCTTTTTCGATTTCATCGATAATGGTGTCGTAAATGCCGTTTTTCTTGATGGAACCGCCGCCGTAAACAAGAAGGACACGGCTGCCCCAGCGGGGCAGTTCTTCGTGGAGATGGGACAGAGCGTCGTTTCCGAAATATACTTTTGTAGGATTATGGTAGATAAAAGGGTCAACCATGGTGAAACCTCCTGAAAGAATCATTTTTCTTTTATTATACCCTATACGGGGATGAATGGATTTCCTTCGTCCCGGGCTTTCGGAAAAGACAGAAATCAGTGGAATTTTGGCGGTAAATAGAGTAAAATACAGGGAACAATCACAGGGCCCTCTATTTGGCCCCGTAGGAGAGGAGAATGGTAGAATGGATTTCAAGAAGATTTTTGGCATGTTCATGGCAGGAATCATGGCACTGGCGGTGTCCCTGTCTTTTGCGGGCTGCGGCGGAGGAGGCGGAAGTCCGTCATCCGGCGGGGGAGAGAAGAAACCGGTGAAGGTATCCCTGGCCATGCTGCGGCTTACGAGCAGTGCACCCCTTTTCATCGCCATGGACAAAGGCTATTTCAAGGATGAGGGCATCGACATCGATCCCCAGTGGTTTGATGCGGCCCAGCCCATTGCCGTGGCCACCGCTTCGTCCAAGGTGGACGTGGGAGCCACCGGCATCACCGCCGGCCTGTACAACATGGCTGCTAAGGGGCAGAAGCTCTACATCGTGGCGGATAAGGGACGGGAAGAAAAGGGATTTTCTTCTTCCGCTCTCCTGGCGTCCACTGCGGAATATGACAATGGCCTCACTTCCATTGAAGCACTGAAGGGGAAACGGGTGGGCATTACCCAGAAGGGATCCACCTTCCACTACATGCTGGGGCGGATGCTGGAAGCAAAGGGTCTTTCCCTGGATGATGTGACTGTGGTGCCCCTCGGAAAACTGTCAGCCGTCATGGCAGCCCTCCAGAGCGGCCAGATCGACGCCTGCATCCTGAATGAACCGAACATTACGAAGGTCAAGAACGAGGGGTACGGCAAGGAAATTACCCAGGTCAGCGCCATCATGCCTTACCAGACAAGCGGTATTTTCTATTCCCCGGAATTTGCAAAGAACAAGGACGCTGCCGTCCGTTTCATGAAAGCCTATAACCGGGCCTGCAATGAATACTACGACGCCGTGGTGGACAAGAAGGATCCCCAGAAGCTGGATGAAATCGTGAAGATTATTTCCAAGTACGTGAAGACACCGGAAGAGGACATCCGGCTCGGACTTCCTTACATCGATAAGAATGGGGTCCTCATGGCTGACGATATCAAGACCCAGATCGACTGGTATTCTTCCCATGCCATGATCGATGGGAAGCGGGATGCCAAAGACGTGGTGAATACGTCCTTCCTGGAAGAAGCCATGAAGAAATAAGGCTCGTTTCATAAGACTCCTTTCCCGTTGTGGAGGGGGTCTTATGTCGTATATGGGGGCGGAAGATCCCTATTTGATGAAATGGATGAAGACCATTTCAGGTGAATAGATTTGAATTGAGTGAAGAGGATGGAGGCCCCGCGGCGAAGCCGCTGGAGTCTAGATCTGGGTCTAGTTCTAAATCCTCAGAACCTTCGGTTCATCTCCTCGACCTCGACCTCGGTCTCGATCTTATCAGAGATGCATTTGCCGCAAAGCGGCTGGACCTCAACTCTCAACTCTCAACTCTCAACTCTCAACTCTCAACTCTCAATTCTCAATTCTCAATTCTCAATTCTCAACTCTTTTATTTATCTCAGGAGTATTTTATGGAAGTTGTCATTGAAAATGTAAGCAAATCCTTCCAAAACGGTAAGAAAACCCTGCCGGTGCTGGAAGATATCAATATAACCCTGAAAAAGGAAGAATTCGTGGCTCTCGTAGGCCCTTCGGGCTGCGGGAAGTCCACCCTTCTCAATATCTGTGCCGGCCTTCTTTCTCCGGATAAAGGCAGTGTCTATTTCACCGGGAAAGACCTGGAACGGGAACCCCGGGTATCCATCGTATTCCAGGAAACGGGACTCATGCCATGGCGGAATGTATATGATAATATCGCCTTTGGTCTCGATGCGGGCCATGTGCTTCCGAAAAAGGACTGGAAAGAACGGATCGACCATTATATTTCCCTCGTAGGCCTTTCGGGATTTGAAAAGTCCTATCCCCACCAGCTCTCCGGCGGCATGCGGCAGAGGGTGGGCATCGCCCGGGCCCTGGCCATTAACCCGGACCTCCTCCTCATGGATGAACCTTTCTCCGCCCTGGATGCCCAGACCCGGATCATCATGCAGCAGGAACTGGTGGACCTCTGGGAAAAGACAAGACTCACCACTCTCTATGTAACCCATAATATCCAGGAGGCCGTCATGCTGGCGGACCGGGTGGTACTGCTGTCCCGGCGGCCCGGCAAGGTACGGGATATCCTCACCATTTCCATTCCCCGGGAGGACAGGGAAAAGCCGGAACATGCAGAAGAAATCGACAGCCTCACCCGGACCATCTGGGAGCATATCAGCAAGGATGCCCTGGAGGCTATGACGGAGGTGCAGGAAGATGAATAAGTACATCGTAGAAAACAAGATGAAACGGTGGCAGAAGAGCTACACCCCGGTTGTGTCCCTGGTCTCGGTGGCGGTGGTCCTTATTATCTGGGAAGCCATCTGCCGGGCCGGCGTGGTGTCGTCCCTCTTCCTCCCGCCGCCTACCATGATCCTTTCTTCCCTGGTGGATATGATTAAAGATGGGGAAATCGGCGCCTCCCTGGCGGCCTCCCTGTACCGTATCCTCATGGGATTCTTCCTGGGCAGCGCTTTCGGTCTCCTCGTAGGCCTCGTCACCGGCACGTCCGCCCTGGCAGACCGGGTGGCAAATCCCATCGTAAATGCCCTGTACCCCATTCCGAAAATCGCACTGCTGCCGCTCTTCATCCTGTGGCTGGGTATCGGGGAAGTATCGAAGGTCACCATCATCGCCCTGGGAGTCTTTTTCCCGGTAGCCATGAATACCTACTCCGGCGTGAAGAACGTGGACACCCTCCTCATTAAAGTGGCGGTCAGCTTCCATGCCGGCTGGGGCTACACCATGAAGAATGTGGTCCTTCCCTATGCGCTGCCCATGATCTTCGCCGGCCTCCGCATCGCCGCCGGTACGGCGCTCCTCCTTCTGGTGGCAGCGGAAATGATTGCCGCCGAACAGGGCATCGGCGCCCTCATCCTCCACTACGGGGACCTCATGATTACGGAACGCCTCATGGCAGGAGTCATCGTCCTCTCGGTGCTGGGCCTCATCTTCAACCTGTTCCTCCAGTTCCTGGAAAGAAAACTGGTACCTTGGAACAGGAAGGAATAAAGAAAAAGAATCGGTATACAATTTCACGTATAATGCTAAAAGCGTCTACTCATAAGTGAGTGGGCGTTTTTAATTGAAACTATGATTTTACGCAAATATTACATATAGTAATAGGACTTTACATAAGCTATACAAAATGAGAATAATATGAGAATTTCTCATTAGTCAATGTTATAATGAGAATGAAATAATCGCTTTTTTACTTTGAAGGTGCGGATTTTTTATTAAAGGGAGGACCTGTTATGAAGAAAATGAAAAAAATAGCTGCAGCTTTAGCCTGTGCAGCTCTGGCCTGTGGAATCCTTGCCGGCTGTGGAGGAGACAAAAAGGCAGCCAGTACGGCAGCAGCAGGGGGAGATAAGGTACTTACTGTGTATACAGCCCGCAGTGAAAGCCTGAATAACCTGGTGATTCCGGAATTTGAAAAAGAAACGGGCATTAAGGTGAATATGATCGTGGCTGGTACAGGTCCTCTGGTGAAGCGGGTGGCTTCAGAAAAAGATAATCCCCAGGGCGATGTACTGTGGGCGGCAGACCAGACCATGCTGGAGTCCCAGAAAGACCTTTTTGAAAAATATGTATCTCCGGAAGATGCGAACATGATGGATAACGCCAAAAATAAGACCGGCTATTTCACACCGGCCTTTGCGGATCCCACTGTTTTCATCGTTAATACGAAGCTGGCAGGGGACATGAAGATTGAAGGCTTTGATGACCTGCTGAATCCGGAATTAAAGGGGAAAATTGCCTTTGGGGACCCTGCGAATTCTTCCTCTGCCTTCCAGAGCCTCATGGCTATGCTCTATGCCAAAGGGAAAGACGGGGACCCGCTGTCTCCGGAGGCCTGGGCCTATGTAGATAATTTCATTAAGAATGTGGATGGCAAGTTCCTGAACAGCTCCGGTGCGGTTCATAAGGGAGCAGCGGATGGAGAATATACGGTAGGTCTGACCTGGGAAGATCCGGCTGCTACTTATGTAAAGAATGGTGCTCCTGTAAAAGTGGTATTCCCGAAGGAAGGAGCTATTTTCCCGGGAGAATCGGTAGAAATCATTAAAGGTGCAAAGCACATGGATAATGCAAAGAAATTTGTGGATTTCATGCTTTCAAAGAAAATCCAGGAAGAAGCCGGCAAGACGTTGACTGTCCGCCCCCTGCGCAAAGGAGTACAGCTGGCAGACTATATGACCCCACAGGACCAAATCCATCTGTTTAAAAATTATGATGAAGGCTGGGTAGCACAGCACAAACAGGAAATTGTAAAGCTCTGGAACCAGCATCTGGAGAATTCCCGGCAATAACTGGCTGTTTGAAGAATGAAAGGGGGCCGTGGCTTTTCACGGTCCTCTTTTTTGGTAAGGCCATCTGGTGGGAATATTTCAGTTTGTCGAGCTAATGGGGCGACGCTGGTGGGTAGAGTCATTCGGGCGGGGGCTTCTAGCTGCTAGTGTCTAATTTCATAAATAATAGATTGTATTGCCGGACACAGCAAATAATGGTATACTTATTCCAGATAAATGCAAATTGCAGGGGGGGATAACGTTATGCCAAAAGTTGCTAAGCAAATACGCTGCTCCGAAAGCGAACGCATAGAACTGCATAAAATCGTAAACTCTCAAAAAACAGAGCATCGCATTGTAAGACGTGCAAAAATGGTTCTTCTATGTCTTGATGGAATGCAAATCAAGGATATCGCGGCTAAGTTGGGGGAACGCCCCAATACCGTTAGCCTTTGGCGGAATCGTTTCGCTGAACAGGGCATCCCTGGACTACAGGATAAGAAAAGGCGGGGCCGTACTGCTCAATATGGACCGGAATTCCGCGAAATGGTGTTAAATAAGCTGAAGGAAGCGCCTCCAGACGGGCTAGCACACTGGGATGGTCCTACACTGGCAAGAGTTCTGAATGTCTCAAAGGCTGCCATTTGGCGACTTATGAGAAAGGAAGGAATACAGCTGGCAAGGCAGCGTTCCTGGTGTGTCAGTACTGATCCGGAGTTTACTAAAAAGTCTGCTGATATCGTGGGACTTTACTTGAACCCGCCAGAGAATGCTGTCGTAATCAGCGTTGATGAGAAACCATCGATACAGGCCTTAAGTAGAGCCCAAGGATATGTACTTACTCATAACAAGAAAATTGTGCGCGGGTTGAAAAGCACATATCGGAGGAATGGAACAATAAATTTATTCGGTGCACTGGAGGTAGCTACCGGACAAATTTATGGAAAGACAACAAAGAGAAAAACCAGAGAGGACTTTGAAGAATTTTTAGATGACTTATTGAAAAGTGAGCCGGGTGGAGACAAAGTGCAATATCATATTATTGTCGATAATTACTGCACGCACAAGCGCTTAAACGACTGGCTGGAAAAGCATCCTAATGTCCATTTTCATTACACACCAACGTCAGCAAGCTGGCTGAATGAAGTGGAAATATGGTTTAACATTATGTCGCGAAAAGTGCTCCGAGGGGCAAGTTTTGACTCTGTTTCGGATCTTGTGTCAGCGATTAAAAAGTTTATTGCTGCCTACAATGAGCATGCAGAACCGTTCCGCTGGAAAAAACGTGAGGTCAAGGGTTCGCAACTTAGGGATACAATCGGAAACTTACGAAATTAGACACTAGCTCCTAGCTTCTAGGAAAGCTGGCCAGCCTACAGCACGAATGACTGACGGGAATACCGGGCGGAAGCGCCGCAGGCGGATCAGCCTTCCTAACAGCTAGCCGCTAGAAGCTAGAAGCTCCATGCGAGTGACTCTATCCGCAAGCATGCCAAACCGTTCGCTCCAACAACTCTACAAACCGCAATTGGCAGGTTCATCATTTTACTTACAAAGAAGGAGATTCTATGAGTGTTTCCATTGATATAGACCACGTCATTAAACGATATGGCAATAATACGGTCATTAACGGCCTTTCTTTATCGGTAAAGGCAGGCGAATTCTTCACTCTCCTCGGACCATCGGGATGCGGAAAAACCACATTGCTCCGTATGGTGATCGGATTCAATTCCATTGAGGGCGGTACTATTTCCATTGGAGGGAAAGTCATTAATGACGTATCACCGGACAAGAGGAATATGGGCATGGTCTTCCAAAATTATGCAATCTTCCCTCATATGTCAGTGAAAGACAACGTGGCCTTCGGGCTCCGTATGCGTAAGGTACCGGAAAAGGAAATCGAGGAACGGGTGGACCATATTCTGAAGGTTGTGAAAATTGACCATCTGAAAGACCGTATGCCAGTGGCTCTTTCCGGTGGACAGCAGCAGCGGGTGGCCCTGGCCCGGGCTATCGTTATCCGTCCGGAAGTGCTTCTCATGGATGAACCCTTATCGAATCTGGATGCGAAACTCCGTATCGAAATGCGGAGCGCCATCAAGCAGATCCAGAGGAAGGTAGATATTACTACCATGTATGTCACCCATGACCAGGAAGAGGCATTGGCGGTATCTGATCGGATTGCGGTCATGAATAATGGGGTTATCCAACAGATCGGCAAACCGGCGGATATCTACAAGCGGCCGGCCAATGTATTTGTTTCTACCTTTATCGGTCTGTCTAACCTTCTCCCTGCCATCCTTTCTGGCGGCGAAAAAAGAGTACTTTCTTTTAGTGGCAGCAGGTATAAAACAGGAATATCCGGACTGGCTTCGGAGGCCGGTGGTGGAGAGGAGGTCATTGTATCCGTACGACCGGAGGAATTTGAAATCCATACAGATGGAAGAGAGGGCATTCGCGGTATTGTATCTTCCTCCATATTCCTGGGGCTCACTACTCACTATTTTATTCATCTGGAAACAGGAAAGGACATCGAGGCTTTGGAAACCCGGGAAGACCACGATATCATTTCTGATGGTACCCATGTGACCCTTACGGTGAAACCGAATCTGATCAATGTATTCCGGAAAGATACGGAGAAATCAATGATAGAAGGTGTGGTTCATGAATAAAAAAATCACCATATGGAACCTTTTCAGTATTCTCATACTGGCGTTTTTTGCTCTTTTTATTCTGTACCCCCTTTTTCTCATTCTTTATAAAAGTGTCATCGCTGGAGATACCGGCGCTTTTTCACTCCAGTATTTTTCCCATTTTTTTGCCAAGCGATTTTATTGGGGGACCATGGTTAATTCCTTGAAGGTCACGGTAGTGTCTACATTCCTGGCAGCTGCTCTGGGGCTTCCTATGGCTTATCTTATGGGACGACTGAAAATCAGGGGCAGCAGCTTCCTGAATATTCTTATCGTTATTTCTTACTTATCGCCGCCCTTTATTGGGGCCTATGCATGGATTCAGTTACTTGGAAGAAACGGAGTTATTACCCATTTCCTGAATTCCACGTTCGGTTTCCATTTTGGCGGGGTCTACGGCTTTGCAGGTATTGTACTTGTATTTACTTTGCAGTCATTTCCCCTTGTCTTCATTTACGTATCCGGTGCCCTGAAGAGCCTTGATAATTCCCTGAACGAGGCGGCGGAAAGTCTGGGGTGTGGGCGAATGGGACGGATTTTCAAAATTATCATTCCCCTTGTCATGCCTACGCTTTTAGCCAGTTCCATGCTTGTCTTCATGCGGGTATTTGCCGATTTTGGTACTCCCATGCTGATTGGGGAAGGGTACAAGACACTGCCTGTACTTATTTATAACCAGTTTATGGGGGAAGTCGGCGGCGATGACGGTTTTGCGGCAGCCATCTGCTGTATTGTCATTGGCCTTACCATTGTTATGTTCTTCGTGCAGCGGTTCCTGGCCAATCGGAATACCTATGCCATGAATGCATTGAAGCCCATGGTAGCGGAACAGGCGAAGGGAATGAAAAATATCCTGGCCCACCTGTGGGTGTATGTAGTGGTGGGGCTGGCAGTCCTGCCGCAGGCTGTGGTTATTTATACCTCTTTTCTTGCTTCCAATGGCGGACAGGTCTTTACTGGCGGTTTTGCACTCCAGAGCTACGATGCTACGTTGTTTGCCAAGGACAATGATGTCATCTGGCATACCTATTTTCTGGGACTTTGCGCTATCTGCATTGTACTGGTGCTGGGGGTGCTCATCGCCTACCTTTCGGTACGCAAGAAGAATCCTCTGAACAGTGCCCTCGATGTGATTACCATGTTCCCTTTTATCATTCCTGGCTCGGTACTTGGTATTTCCTTCGTCTTTGCATTCAATAAATCGCCGCTGATTCTGACCGGTACGGCACTGATCATGATTATTTCTTTTGCTATCCGCCGCATGCCCTATACAGTCCGTTCTTCCACGGCGGTCCTGGGAAATATCAGCCCTTCCATCGAGGAGGCGGCCATATCCCTGGGAGCATCGGAAATGACTACATTCCGGAAAATTACCATTCCCATGATGGCGCCGGGAGTCCTTTCCGGGGCCATCATGAGTTGGGTTACCATCATCAGCGAACTGTCATCGTCCATTATCCTCTACACCAATTCCACCCAGACATTGACGGTTTTCATTTACACTGAAGTTATCCGGGGCAATTACGGGAATGCCTCTGCTTACGCTACTATTCTCACGGTGACCTCCATCATTTCCCTGCTCCTCTTCTATAAGCTCACCGGTAAGCGGGATGTGTCCCTGTAGCAGCTGACCTGTCGTGATATAATGAATGCACTAAGAGTATGGCAGGTTAAACTGCCAATTTCAGTTTGCCCCGCTGTTGGGTTTGGCGGTTAGTATGCTTGCGTGTAGAGTCACTCACACGGGGCTGCTAGCTTCTAGCGGCTAGCTGTTAGGAAGGCTGATCCGCCTGCGGCGCTTTCTTTTCGTCAGTCATTCGTGCCGTAGGCTGGCCAGCTTTCCTAGAAGCTAGAAGCTGGCAGCTAGAAGCTCCGTGCGAATGACGCTACCTATCAGCGCATGATACAACAGCTCGTCAAACCGCAATAGTTCAATCCATCATTTTCCAGGAGGCACATTATGACCAATGAATTTATTTTTTCCCACGTGGACCATACCCTGCTGAAGGCGGCTGCCACATGGGAGGAAATCCGGAAGCTCTGTGAAGAGGCGGAGAGGTACCATATGGCCTCCGTCTGCATTCCCTCTTCCTTTGTAAAAATGGTGAGGGAGGAATTCCAATCCCTTACAATCTGTACGGTGGTGGGCTTTCCCCTGGGCAACTGTTCTACCGAGGCCAAGGTACAGGAAGCCATGACCGCCATTTCTGACGGAGCCGATGAAATCGACATGGTCATCCATATCGGTGCCCTGAAAGCAGGAAACCTTACCTATGTGACCGGCGAAATTGCGGAAATGAAGGCAGCTGTTGAGGACCATATCCTGAAGGTCATCGTGGAGACCTGCTATCTGACGGAAAAAGAAAAAATCGATGCCTGCCGCTGCGTCACAGAAGGGGGCGCGGACTACATCAAGACTTCCACCGGTTTCGGCGGGAAAGGGGCTACATTGGAAGATGTGAAGCTTTTTCGGAAGTACGTGGGAAAGGATGTCAAAATCAAAGCGGCCGGCGGTATCCATACAAAGGAAGAAATGGAAGCGTACCTCGAAGCCGGCGCTTCCCGCATCGGTGCCAGCGGCGCCATAAAGGCACTCCTTGGATAAGTGATGAAGTGATAAGAAAAGCCCTTCCGGCGGATAACCGGAAGGGCTTTTCTTGATGGAAGCCGGGGGAGATAGGGCGTGGGCCCGGAAGGTCTGGACCTTTTGTGGCTTCGCCGCTGGACCTCAATCCTCTTCACTCAAATCTCAATTCTGCTTTTAATATCCCCGGATCTGTTTTTCATCGCTCATGTCAAATATGGGACCGTAGGCGGCGTTGGCCATGGCTTTGATGGCCCATACGCAGTTCTGGGAGGCGGAATAAATGTAGCGGTCCTCCAGGGGCACGATATGCTTTGCTGCCCGCATGGAGGCAATGGCGGGGTTTGCGAGGAAATCGTCCCGGTACTTTGCGGCGCCGGTGGTGTCGGAATCCCGATCTGTGGAGACGAAAAGCATGTCCGGGTCCGTCTTTACGATGAGTTCCGGCGATGTGGCCTGGCCGTTCACGCCGCCGGCCAGGGTGATGGCATTATCGATGCGGGCCCTGGTGAGGAGCTCGTCGAACATGGACCCCGGGCCGCCGTAGCGGGTCATCTGGGACACCAGGTACACCACCGGTTTCTTTCCCGTTTCCTCTCCCAGTCGGCTGTCGATTTCCGAGAGCTCACTGTCCATCTTTCTGATGACATTTTCGCCCCGCTCCTTTTCGTCCACCGCGGAGGCAATGATGCGGACGTCTTCCTTTACCTGCTTTATGGACTTCGGACCGTCAATGACCACCACCGGAATGCCCAGGTTCCGGTACATATTGAGGTCATTGCCACTGGTGTAGGTGGAGGCGATGATGAGGTCCGGCTTTGCTTCCGTGATGATTTCCATGGAAAGGCCTGTGAGGGGAATGGTGAGGGGGATATCCTTCGTATCGTCGGCAATGTAGGATATCACCGGGTCCCGATCCGCCTCCGTGGCGGCTACCAGCTTATCCGGCGTCACCACGGAAAGGAGCATGGTATCGATGGAAGCGGAATTCCCCAGGATCCGCTTCGGCTTGGCAGGAATGGTGACCGATGCGCCTGTGGCGTCTGTGACGGTGTAACTTTTTCCCTCTCCTACTGGTCCCATCTGCTTAAATCCGCATCCCCCAAGGGAGAGGAGGAGACAGAAAAGAGGAACCAGGGCTGCCCTGTATTTCATGGAAAGACCTCCTGTTGTTAATTATTTCCTTTAAATTATAACATGCAAATTGTAAATGATAAAATTATTAGCTTTATATTTACAAATTTTATCATTCATGTATAATAGAAGAGTAAGCTCATTATGAATTCATAATGGTTCGGGGAAGACCCGATGAAAAGAGAAGCGCGGTGAGGGAATCTCCCAAGTCCGCCACGGTCCCGCCGCTGTGAAGCAGAGAGGATGTCATGATGTCACTGGGAAACCGGGAAGACGGCACCCTTGAGGAAGCTGAGTCAGAAGAACTGCCTTATGAATAACAATGTCCGGATGGAAAGGAACGATACGATGTATATCTGCCCTTTGCAGACGGTCTTGTTTCTTACACCCCAAGTGAGGGAAATGAGGGAGGAATTCAAATGAAGAAGAAATTATTAGCAGCGTCACTGGCAGTGCTTTCACTTTCCGGCAGCGCTTTTTCAGTGGAAGCGGCCGAGGCGCCGGTATACTCTCTGGAGGGCATCGTAGTCACCGCCAGCCGGGTGCCGGAAAAGAAGATGGACTCCAACGCCGACGTGTCCGTGGTGACGTCAAAAGAAATCGCCGAAAAGCACTATGACGATGTAAGCGAAGCCATCCGCCATGTACCGGGGGTAAATATCGCATCCTATGGTATGAGCGGACAGACCAGCAATAGTGACCAAATTTATATTAACGGTTCGAAGAACGTGGTAGTTCTTGTAGATGGCATGCGGCAGAATTCAAATGGCAATACCCTGCAGAATGTGGACCTGTCCAGCCTTACAAACATGGATGCCATTGACCATATTGAAGTGCTGAAGGGTTCAGCCTCTACTCTTTACGGATCCGATGCCCAGGGCGGCGTCATCAATATCATCACCAAAACGCCAAAGGAAAATAAAGTCAGCACCACCCTCCGGGCTTCTGTGGGCAACTTCGGCAGGGAAAACTATACCTTTTATAACGAGGGCCGACAGGATAACTTCTTTTGGACCCTGGAAGCAGGCAAGGAGCTCATGGGAAAATATAAAGATGGCTGGGGCCGTCGTGTCGTTAACCATCTGAATGCGGATCATTACAATGTAAAACTGGGCTATGACCTGGGGAACGATTCGAATCTGGTCTTCCGGTATGAAAAGTATAAGTCCAATTACATTATGCCCAACACCGGCACGAATGATTCCACAGAATCCCATGGTAAGAAAGACAATGATTCCACTAGCTTCCAGTATAAGGCGAAAATCAATGACCGTCTGGACAACCTCTTCTCTGTATACCGGAATAACACCACCTTTGATGTACCAATGCAGTGGTTCAATATGAAAATGAGGACCAGCGGTATTTCCGACCAGCTAACCTATCGCATGGACCGGCAGACACTGACCGGCGGCATGGATTGGTACGAGGATGAAATCCGTGACTATCCGTCGGAACCGGAACTGACCGGCGCCAAGGTCCATAACCTGGCCTTCTACCTGCAGGATAAAATCGATATTACGGATAAATGGAATATTACTCCTGGCGTCCGCTACGATCATAATTCGCAGTTTGGAAGCCGTACCTCTCCCAGCCTTTCCATCGGCTATAAGCAGAGTGAAAATACCAATTACTACATCAACTACAAGACATTCTTCGTGGCGCCGAACCTGTATCAGCAGGATGTATACAGCGAGATGGATTATGGCAACACTAAATATTTGACGAAAGGAAATAAGGACCTTAAACCGGAAACCGGTTATACTGTTGAAATTGGCGCCAGTCACAAATTTGATGACACCATGGCAGGAACTGTCAACTTCTTCCATACCCATGCTAAAAATATGATTACAAATTCTTCTTTATGGGATGAATCGACAAATACGAGTATATATACATGGAATAATATGGATAAAGCATCTGTCAATGGCTTTAATTTGAGTTTGAATAAAGATTTCAGTAAGCACTGGAGTGCCGATATCGGATATTCTTACCTCCATATTAATGCAGCCAAAGGAGAGAACATCAACAACAATGGACGTCTTCCGGAAAGTGTGCTCAATGTGGGCGTCCATTACAGGGCAGACCGCTTCGATGCTTCCCTGGATGGCCGGGGTGTCATGAACCGGTATGGTATGAAAGCCCATCCCGAAATGAGAGATTACGGCAACTACTGGGTATGGGACCTGGCGGCCAACTACCACTTCACCAAAGGGGCTACCCTCTTTGCACGGCTCAATAACATCTTCGACCAGTTCTATACCGACGTAGGAAGCTCCTATGATCCCTATGGAAGCAATTGGTACTCTGCTCCAGGCCGGAACTTCGAAGTGGGCCTGCAGTATCAGTTCTGAGAAAAGGCAGAATTGAGAATTGAGTGAAGAGAATTGAGGTCCAGCAGCAAAGCCGCCGAAGCACCCCAACCTCCCCTCTTTAGAGGGGAGGTTGGGGTGCTGATGGAAGTGCCGCAGGCTGGCCACCCAGCTGCCAGATACTAGCCACCAGTTACTGATCTGCCGCAGGCTGGTTCCCTCAATCTCGATCTCGACCTCGATCTGTCTGTCCTTTGTTTCATAAGTATTTGCGGTAACAGTATACGCAATTCTCCCTTGCAATTCCCTGGGGAAGAGAATAAAATGGTAGGGATGAAAATTTTACAGTTGTGATTCATAGAAGGAGGGTCTTCAGCCATGCAGGGGCCTTCCTTTTTTATGAGTCCTGCGAGGGAGGAATGAAATGAGTAAACGAATTATCGAGGTGGAAGAACGGCTGCCCATCCTGCCGACCATCCCACTGAGCCTGCAGCATCTCTTTGCCATGTTCGGCTCCACGGTGCTGGTGCCCTTTCTGCTGAATGTGGATCCCGCTACCTGCCTTTTCATGAATGGTATCGGTACGCTCCTGTACCTCTTCATCTGCAAATGGAAACTGCCGGCTTACCTGGGGTCGTCCTTTGCCTTCATTTCGCCGGTACTGGCGGTGACGTCTACGGCGGGCATGTCCTACGCCGATGCCCAGGGCGGGTTCATCGCCTTCGGCCTCTGCTTCATTTTCCTGGCATTCCTTGTAAAGAAAGCGGGGGTTCACTGGATTGACGTCCTCTTCCCGCCCGCTGCCATGGGTGCTATTGTGGCTATTATCGGTTTGGAACTGGCGCCGCTGGCCATGACCATGTCCGGCTTCATTGGGGAAGCCCAGGGCATGTCCAACAGCACGGCCATCCTGATTTCCATGTTCACCCTGGTGGTCACCATCCTGGCCACTGTTCTGGGACGGGGATTCGTAGCCATCATTCCGATTCTTATCGGCGTCATTGCAGGCTACATCCTCTCTATCTTCCTTGGAGTCGTGAATTTCCAGCATGTGGAAGAAATGCCCTGGTTTGCATTCCCCACATTCTATGCACCGGAATTCAACCTGTCTGCTATCCTCATGATTCTCCCGGCTCTCTTCGTAGTCTTTGCGGAACACCTGGGCCATCTCTTTGTGACCAGTGATATTGTGGGAAGAAATCTGATTAAAGACCCGGGACTTCACCGTTCCCTCTTTGCTGATGGCCTGTCCAATATCATTTCCGGTTTCGTAGGTTCCACACCGAATACCACCTATGGTGAAAACATGGGCGTCATGGCCATGACCGGTGTCTACAGTACCTGGGTCATTGCCGGTGCTGCGGTATTCGCCATCCTCTTCTCCTTCATCGGAAAAATTGCTGCCCTTATCCATGCCATCCCCACCCCCGTCATGGGCGGTGTGTGCATCCTTCTCTTCGGTTTCATCGCCGCTTCCGGTATCCGGATGCTCATTGAGAAGAAAGTGGACTATACGAAATCCCGGAACCTCATTCTCACCGCAGTGACCATGATCTCCGGCCTCTCCGGCGCCACCATCGTCATCGGACCGGTGCAGCTGAAGGGCATGGGCCTTGCCACCGTGGTGGCCATGATCATTTCCATCTGCTTCCTTATTTTCGATAAAACCCATATGTCGAATAGTGAGGAGTGAGGGGTTAGGAGTGAAGGTGCGGCGCACAAATCATAGAGTGCCGCAGATTACCGGATACCCAACCTCCCCTCTTTAGAGGGGAGGGGGACCACGAAGTGGTGGAAGGGTGGCCGCAAAGCGGCTGAAGGTGGATAGAAAAACGGTGGTGGCAACCTTAGCGAGCCCCTCTCCGTTGCCTACGGTGCCCCGACTTTGATGGAAAAGCGTCTCACGGCGTTCTCAGTCGCCTGACGGCTCCCGGCGAACACCGTTCGCTTGTTTTTCCCTTATAGATGGGGAGGTCAGGCATTGGCGGCTCAGCCGCTGGACCACAATTCTCTTCACTCAATTCAAATCCACTACTACTGCTCCTTTTGGGGGAGACACAAAAAAGGCGCTTTTCATTACAGAAAAGTGCCTCTTTTATTGCCACTTGTGGTATACTTCATAGAGACATCGTGATTGACCGGAATTGGCCGCTCCTCTGGGGGCGGCTTTTTTCGTGGCTTAGAGACCATTGTAGAGATCATCTTTGGACGCCGGCTTTTCGGGGTAGAGGAGGGACGCTTCCTTCGTGCAGGCCAGGAGGATTTCCCGGTTTTTATCCTTCACCATGCCGGATATGCGGAACAGGTCCACCAGCCACCAGATCCATCCGATGAAACAGCACATGAGGAGCCAGAGCAGGATATTCCGTACCGGCCGACCCAGGTAGAAATAGTACACCGCAAAGACAATCCACAGGATGTAGGCGGTGGAAGTCTTTTTCTCCCTGGCAGCATAAGTGGTGAGCACATAGTTCTTCTGCCTGTCCGAGAGTCGGTTCAGCAGTTGGATATCGTCTGCATCAAATGATGGTTCCATAGGACCTCCTTAGGAAAAAGTCAGGAATTAAGATTTGAGTGAAGAAGATTGAGGTCCCGCAGCTTTGCCGCAGGCCGGCTCTCAACTCTCTTACCTCAACTCTCAACTCTGTTTTTTAAAATATCCGGCTCTTCAGCTTCATGGCCTTCCATTTCGCCAGGGCCTGTTTTGCTTCTTCCGGGGCGTCTTTCGTGAGGCGTACATCCCCTTTCATCCGTTCTTCCATGGTGACGGAGGGATCAATGTAGGGCTCGAAGGTTTTGTAAAAATTCATTTTTGAGATTTCTTCAGAAATATCCATGGCGGCCTCCTTGAAAACACAGTCTTTCTTTCCTCCCTATTTTACCATAGACTGGCATAGGGGCGGCAGGGGCAGTGGGATAGTGGGTTAGAGAGATCGTGAGTTGGTGAGTTGGTGAGTTAGTGGGACAGGTTGAAGAGGGGCTGACAGCTATCGGCTTACAGCTTACCGAGCCCGGCCAATAGACGTCAGACAATCAGACAGTCAGAAGTCAGATGGATTCAGCAGCGAAGCTGCTAAAGGTGTAGATCCAGGCCTGACCTACAGGGCCAAAGCCGAATCCCCTCAACTCTCTTCGCTCAAATCTCAATTCTACCAATAAACAATATTATTATAAAAATAAAGAATATATTGCTATTATTCCTCATAATCTAACGATATAATGATATCAGAAATCGAGAGAAATCAATATGATTCCTGGGAATCACAAAGAAAAAATCGTTTTATAAGGAGGAAATAATCATGGAAAAATTACTGAACAAACTGCTGGCGGACCTGGTGGTGGAATACCACAAACTCCAGAGCTATCATTGGTACCTGAAGGGCTACCACTTCTTCGATGACCATCCGAAACTGGAAAGCTACTACGACATGGTGGCAGGCATGGTGGACGGCGTGGCGGAAGACATGCTGAAACTGTCCCTGAAACCGGAATCCACACTGAAAGGATTCCTCGCCATCAGTGCCATCAAAGAAGCAGAAAATGAAGAAGTCACCTCCGCCGAAGCCTTCGCCTCCGTCCTGGCAGACTTCAAAGTACTCCGGGATGACGTACTGGCCGTAAAGAAAGCAGCCGACGAAGAAGGAGACTACCTCACATCCGCCCTCATGGACGACTACATCGAAAGCTTCTACAAAGAAATCTGGATGCTGGGACAGGTACTGAAATAAGAGAGTTGAGATTTGAGAGTTGAGAGTTGAGTTTCCGCGGCTTTGCCGCAGAGACGATAGGCAATAGCAGATGCCCACAGGCACTGGACGTCGGGATTCCGGCCGCCGGCCTGTGGGCATCTGTTTTGTCGTATTCCCGTTAATCTATCCTATCCCTTAAGCGTCATTTCGAGCGGTGTGGACATGCTAAATGACTCTATCCTCAAAAATCGCTACAGCTCCGATGAGTCGAGAAATCTTTCTGCTGAATGACTCTGACGGGGGTTTCAAAGACAGAGTTGAGAGTTGAGGTCTCGCGGCTTCGCTGCCAACGTTGACCCTCCCTTGCTCGCAAGGGAGAGGGCCGCGTAAGCGGTGCGCAGTGATCCCTTTCCCTTTGGGTGGGTGGGTGGGTTGCCGCGGAGCGGCTGAGATTTTCCCCTGTTTCATCCGGCTTCCCACTTCCCATCCATTGATTCCATACGAACCTGATAGAGCCTGATGCGATTCACTAAATCGTATCAGGCTTTTTTATTATTATTCGCCTCCAATAACGGCTGCCAGCCTTTCCTGGGGGACTGGCAGCTGGAAGTTTTTGTATATCCGGATGGCTGCCCATACATTTATAATCTGGTTCGCAGGACCGGTCCGGCGCAATGCTTAAAAGTAAAAGGTCCGAAGCTCTGACCGTTTACACGCCCCCTCAGCCCTGTATTGGCAGGCGAATCTACTGGGGCAGCTGTTATCTGTCCTGCTCATACATGGGTGCTGCTATACGGAATTCGAATAATAAGAAAAATGAATTGACAGAATGGGGAAAGACCCTGTATGATTACATTCAACTCAAGGGGAGCATGGATAGTGCTTCTCTCCAAATGTGAGGATCGGGACAAAGTCTCATGAGGGCCATGGCAGAGAGCCGGCGGATGGTGAAAGCCGGTATGGGGCATAGGACGAACTCTCCCGGGAGCACCGGATTGAAATCAAGTAGAGAAGGCGGCGGTCTCCGTTACAGACAGTAAGAAAGTATAATGCAGGGTGGTACCGCGAATTCGCCCCTGTCCCATGGTGGACAGGGGCTTTTTGATTTCCGGGAATCCCTGGGGCAGCCGGCAGGCGGGCCCTGTGCTTTCTATGAAGTGATAAATCAGGGTGGTACCGCGGTGAATCCGCCCCTGGTGGAATTGTGTCGTTCCATCAGGGGCTTTTCTGATGGAGAAAAAGGAGGAACCGAAATGAAGAACTTCAAGAAAGCAATGAAAATGACAGGAATCTGTGCTATGGCAGCAGTGATGATGGCATCCATGGCAGGATGCGGTGGCAAATCGGCCAATACCGTATCTTCCGGTGCAAAGAATGCGGCAAAGATCGGCTTTACGGCGGCCCTCACCGGCGGAGCAGCGGCTTACGGGAAGTCGGAAGAAGAGGGAGTCCGGCTGGCGGTGGAAGAAATCAACGGGAAAGGGGAATTTCCCATCGACCTCATGGTGGATGATACGAAGGCGGTGCCGGCGGAAGCCATGAATGCTACGAAGAAACAGATCCAGAACAAGGCGGCCATCCTCATCGGCCCCATGACGTCCAATGAAGCCAAGGCGGCAGGCCCCATTATCCAGAATGCGAAGGTGCCGTCCCTGGAAATCTCGGTGACCGCAGAAAATATTACGGATATGGGAGACTGCATCTTCCGGAATTCCGTGCCGGAGTCGAAGAATATTCCCCAGACCGTAAAAAAGACCTATAAAATCCTGGGCTATAAAACGGCGGCCATCATGTATGCCCAGGACAATGAACAGCATGTGACAGCCCAGAAATATTTCAAAAAGACCATGGAAGAAGAGGGAGTCCAGGTGGTGGACGTGGAAACCTTCGGCAGCAAGGACAGCGAATTCTCTGCCCAGCTCACCAATATCCAGACAAAGAACCCCGATGTCATCGTGGTATGCAGCTACTACCAGGAGGGGTCCCGGATCCTGAAGAAAATGCGGGAAATGGGAATGAACCAGCCCGTGCTGGGGGATAACGGATTCGTTTCTCCGGAACTGGGAAATATGGCCGGCGCTGCGGCGGATAATGTGTATGTATCCTCCATGTGGTCTCCGGATCGGAAAGACGAAAAGGTCCAGCACTTTGTGGAAGCCTATACCGCCAAATACGGCCACAGTCCGGACCAGTTTGCCGCCAGTGCCTATGACGGCGTGTACATGGCCCTGGACGCCATGAAACGGGCCGGCACCACCACGGACCGTGCCAAGATCCGGGAATCCCTGGCAAAGATGAAGGACTTTAAAGGGGTCTGCGGTACATTCAGCTTCGATGAGAAGCGGGACCCGGTGGTGGACCTGATCCTCATGAAAATGGAAGGAGGCAAGTACCGGATGGTGGACTGAAAATACCATGGGATGGCAGGAAGCCGCAGGCCTTACCCATGACTCTTTCCTTTCTGTGATACAATAGAAGTACCCAAAGTAATCATTGAATCTGTTTCAGAAAGGAGTCTTTCTATGTACAGCGATGAAATGACGGCGGAAAGGGAGAAAAGCCTTTCCATCAATATGCCGGGCCTCATGAAAGATGTGTATGCCTGGATGGCCATCGCCCTGGTGGTGACGGGCTTCTCGGCCTGGTTTGTATCGGACAGCCCCACTCTCTCCGGCCTTTTCCTGGGAAGCCGCATGGGCACCATCACCCTCATCATTGCTACCTTTGCCCTGGTGTGGAGGCTTTCTTCAGCCATGGGAAAAATGTCCCTGAAATCGGCGGCAGTCATGTTCCTGGTGTATTCCGTGCTGAATGGCATCACCTTCTCCGCCATTTTCCTGACCTATACCCTGTCTTCCATTGGCGGCGTATTCTTCATGACCGCCGGTACCTTCGGCATCATGTCAGCCTATGGCTACGTGACGAAGGCAGATCTCTCGAAGATGGGAAATATGTGTCTCATGGGCCTCGTGGGTGTTCTTCTGGCCACGGTGCTGGGATTCTTCTTTGACAGCACCTTCCTGCAGATGCTCATTTCCTATGCAGGCATCCTGGTCTTCACGGGCCTCACCATCTATGACACCCAGTCCATTAAACGGCTGGCCCTTACCTACCATTCCCGGGCCACCGATGAAGGACAGAAGGTAGCCATTCTCGGCGCCCTTACCCTGTACCTTGATTTCATTAATATCTTCATTTACCTCCTCCGCCTCTTCGGAGACAGGAAGTAATAACCAATAAAAAAGCCGGCTTTTGCCGGCTTTTTTATTGGCTGCGGCCGAGGACCGGAGCGGTGTCCTGCGGACAGGTCTGTGACTTCGTCAAGGCTGAGGCTTCGCCTGGGTTCAAGGAAGGATAATAGATTTCAGTTCAGAGGCGTGGCGTCCAAAAACGAACAACCCTCCCTCTTTAGAGGGAGGGGGGACCGCGTTAGCGGTGGGTGGGTGGCCGCGAGGCGGCAGAGGGCAGGGGGAATGTTGGGAGCAACTTTAGCGAGAGCCCCCTCCGGCCTGCGGCCACCTCCCCCATAGATGGGGGAGGTCAGGCATTGGCGGCGAAGCCGCTGAACCTCAACTCTTTTCATCATCACCATCCGCTCCGTCTCCAGAAGGACGGAATGAAGATGGACAGGAGGGTCACCGATTCCAGGCGGCCGGAGAGCATGGACAGGCAGGCGATGACCTTGCTGAAATCCGGCAGGGCGGCATAGGTACAGGTAGCGCCGAACTGGCCAAAGGCAGGGCCCGTCCCGCTCATGGTGGTGAAGGCCACGCCCAGGGCGTCCATAAAGGCCAGGCCGTCTGCCATGAAGCAGGCAGCCCAGAGGGCGGAAAGGGCCATGTAAATGAAGAAGAAAGCCAGCACCTGGAATACGGTGTTCTGGGAGAACCTTTCCCGGCCTACGGTGATGTGGAAGACCGCCTTCGGATGCATATGGAGCTTCAGGATGGCGGAGAAGGACCGGAAAAGGAGGATGAGCCGGATTACCTTGAGGCCCCCGGCGGTGGATCCGCCGCAGCCGCCGGCAATCATGATGAGGAGAATGATAAATTTAGCGAACGACGGCCACTGGTCGAAGTCCGCGGACACGAAGCCGGTGGTAGAAGAAATAGAAGCACACTGGAAGAGAGACTCCCGCAGGGACTCCAGCACCGGCATGTGGGATGTGAGGATAAGGGAAGAGGCAATGAGAATGGTACTTACGGCTACCATGGCCAGATACACTTTAAATTCCGTATCCTCCAGGATCACGTGAAATCCCCGCTTCCAGGTGTCCACGTACATGCCGAAGTTGGCGCTGGAGATGACCATGAAGAATACAAGGATGAGCTCCAGGGAGGCACTGTGGTAGTAGGCGATGCTTTCATTTCTCGTGGAGAACCCGCCGGTGGTGATGGTGGAGAAGGCATGGTCCAGGGCGTCCAGGAAATCCATGCCCCACAGCATGAGGGCTGCCGTGCAGGCGGCGGTGAAGACGAAGTACACGATGAAAAGGGACCGGGCGGTTTCCTTGATGCGGGGCAGGGTCTTCGAATTGGTGGGACCCGTGCTTTCGGCGTTCACCATTTTCGTGGTGCCCCGTCCGGCCTGGGGGAAGAGGGCCACAAAGATGACGATGATGCCCAGGCCTCCCAGCCAGTGGGTCATGGCCCGGAAGAAAAGGAGAGACGGCGGCAGGAGGGTAATGTCATTGATTACCGTGGCGCCGGTGCCGGTGAGGCCCGATACGCTTTCCACGATGCTGTCCAGGGGAGAAAGGACTCCGGAAAGGGCATAGGGCAGGGCGTAGAGGAGGGATACGGAGAGCCAGGTGATGGCGGTGATGGCGGTCCCTTCCCGGGGCGTGAGGCCGGCATAGGGGGAAATCCCCCGGACCTTGAGCAGGAAGAAAAGAACCACCGAAAGGGCCATGGGAATGAGAAAGGCCGTCACCGGCCCTTTATAGTAGAGGGAAAGAAAGAGAGGGAGGGAGAAGGAGCACCACGCCGTTTCCTAAAAGGATGCGGGAGAGCATGAACCGGATGATTTCTCTATTCATATCAGTCCCCGCCTTTGAAGTACGAAATGATTCCCTGGACCTTGTCTGCCTCGGCGATGAGAATGACCGTGTCCCCCGCTTCCAGCACAGAATGGCCGTCCGGGATGCGGGCTTCGCCGTTTCTAACATAGGCGCCTACAAGGCAGGACTTTGGGATGCCCGCTTTCATGAGGGGCTTTCCGGCGGCCCGGGACCCTTTGGGAAGGATGATTTCCAGGGCCTGTACTTTTGCCCCTTCCAGGAGGGATACGGAGACCACGCTGCCCCGGCGGACAAAGGCCAGCACTTCGCCGGCTGCCAGGAGACGGGTGGAAAGGACGATGTCGATACCCACCTGCTGCATAAGGGAAATGTATTCGGTCCGGGTCACCCGGACCACGGTCTGCCGGGCGCCCAGGTGCTTGGCGAGGAGGGCCATCATGAGGTTCAGCCGTTCATCCTTCGTGGTGCAGATGGCGGTATCCGCCTCCGACACCCCTTCCTGGGTGAGGAGGTCGATGTCCGTGCCGTCGCCGCAGAGGACGAGGCCCTTCTTCAGCTTTTCCGCGGTCTGGCGGCAGTGCTCTTCATTGTTATCGATGACCTTCACGGAAATGCCCTGCTTCTCCAGCATGGGGGCCAGGGTCTGGCCGGTCCGCCCGGCTCCGATGATGAGGGCCTTCTTCGTGCGGCGCTGGTACTTTGCATTGCCGTGGGCGGAAATCTCTTTCAGGGAATCCGGATTTCCCAGGAAATACACTTAATCCAGGGGGAGAATCCGGTCATTGCCGTGGGGAATGATCATGTGGTGGTCCCGGAGGATGAGGGCGGCCAGCACCTGGGGCGGCAGGGTGATATCCTTCAGTTCCTTATGGGCCAGGGGCGAGTGGGGACCGATTTTTGTTTCCAGAAGACGCACCTTCCCGCCGGCGAAATCTTCCACGTTGATGGCGGAGGGGGTCATGATGAGGCGGCTGATTTCACGGGCCGTAATGAGCTCCGGACTCAGTACCAGGTCGATATCGAAATTTTCCCGAATATAATCCACCGGCTCCGACAGGAACTTCGGGTCTCGGATCCGGGCAATGGTGTGGGGGATGCCGTTTTTCTTCGCCAGGATGCAGGCGATGATATTTACTTCGTCCATGGCAGTCACTGCCACCACCAGGTCACTGCCCTTCACATCGCTGCTCCGCATGAAAGAGGGACTCGTGCCGTCGGCGTGGATGGTGAGCACGTCCAGGCTCGTGCGGACGGACTCCAGCTTCTCCGCATCTGAATCCACCACGATCACGTCATATCCTTCATTGGACAGGAGCTCCGAAATGATATATCCCAGGTGCCCTGCCCCGATTACAACAATCCTCATGATTTTTCACCCCTTTAAAAGGAATCGTTCTCATATGTTATTGTATCACGGTGGGAAGAAAAAAGAGAATTGGGTAAAGAGAATTGAGCCGTCCTTGGAGGAAGGCGGCATATCTGATCTGCCATGCCTCTGATCATCAGGTGTTCCGGTAAGAGTCGGCTGTTCAGAAGATAGCCATTCTTTGGGATGCATAGAAAAAATTGGGGAAGCCATGGCTTCCCCAGTTTTCATGTGCGCCCAGCATGGGCGCACTCTTAAGGGTGAAAGTCCCTAGACCGCCCGACAGCGGGAAGGTCATAGCCGAACACCAAGGGTGTCCATCGTGAGGTGGAATCTGAAGGAAGGTGCAGGCAAATCTCCGGTCCGATGTACAAGAACCACATAAGGCTACGGCAGGATGGATAAGGTTGCATGACAAACTGAAGTCCCATAGCTGTACGGAATCCTGCAGAGTACATGTGGCGGATATATGGAGAGAAAGAGTGCGTTCTTACCTGGGGAGGTCTCACGGACACAGCAGAATAAGGCTGTATTTACTGGGCTGTGCTGTGGTTGAAATAAGATTTGCCGTGAGAAGTCAGCAGAGGCCATAGTACCAGATGGCTCATAGGCATCTGGGAAGGGCCGAACTTTAGGAGATGTTAGTCAATGAAAGTAACCAACCATGGGCTTAAAGGCAGACAACTTCAGAAAGAAGACTACTGGCAGAAAGCAGCTGCAGAACAGCAAGGATATGCCGGAGTGCCCATCCATGTGAGGATTGCTGAAAACAACAACATCATCGCAGACTTGCATAAGCAGGAATGCGAAAACTAAAGAACCGCCGTATACCGAACGGTACGTACGGTGGTGTGAGAGGTCGGCGGGCCGAAGCCCGCCTCCTACTCGATGTGCGCCCAGCATGGGCGCACTCTTAAGGGTGAAAGTCCCTAGACCGCCCGACAGCGGGAAGGTCATAGCCGAACACCAAGGGTGTCCATCGTGAGGTGGAATCTGAAGGAAGGTGCAGGCAAATCTCCGGTCCGATGTACAAGAACCACATAAGGCTACGGCAGGATGGATAAGGTTGCATGACAAACTGAAGTCCCATAGCTGTACGGAATCCTGCAGAGTACATGTGGCGGATATATGGAGAGAAAGAGTGCGTTCTTACCTGGGGAGGTCTCACGGACACAGCAGAATAAGGCTGTATTTACTGGGCTGTGCTGTGGTTGAAATAAGATTTGCCGTGAGAAGTCAGCAGAGGCCATAGTACCAGATGGCTCATAGGCATCTGGGAAGGGCCGAACTTTAGGAGATGTTAGTCAATGAAAGTAACCAACCATGGGCTTAAAGGCAGACAACTTCAGAAAGAAGACTACTGGCAGAAAGCAGCTGCAGAACAGCAAGGATATGCCGGAGTGCCCATCCATGTGAGGATTGCTGAAAACAACAACATCATCGCAGACTTGCATAAGCAGGAATGCGAAAACTAAAGAACCGCCGTATACCGAACGGTACGTACGGTGGTGTGAGAGGTCGGCGGGCCGAAGCCCGCCTCCTACTCGATGATTTCATTTATTTCTTTATGAATTTCCGCCCTTCCTTCCAGGCCTTGCCCACGGTCTTTGATACTTCCAGGTATGTACCATTCACACCGTCGAAGGCGAGAGGACGGAGCTTGGCGGGGTCCGGTTTCCCCCTGGTCAGGATCGATTCGTCTGCCAGGATGTGTTCAATGGTGCCTACTACGTGGAAATCTTCCCCTTCAGGAATCATTTTTTCCACTTTGCATTCGAAGGTGAAGGGGTATTCCTCAATGACCGGAGCATTCACATATTCGCTCTTTACAATGTGGAATCCGACGTTTCCGATTTTTTCTTCCACCCTGTTGGCGCTGACGGTGCCGAAGTAGTCAGATTCTGCCATGGTATCTACGGTGGCCATGCTGACGGTAAAAGCGCCGGTTTCCTTCAGGTTCTCCATGGTTTTGTGGGTATGGTCCAGCATGATGCCGATTTTATTGGTATCGTAAATACCGGCCCAGGCAGCCACCATGGCATCCGCCTTTCCTTCTTTATCAAATGTGGCAATAACAATAGCAGGCTGGGGATAAATCCAGGATGCCGGTTTAAATCCTTTTTTCATGACAGGTCTTCCTTTCCGGAAAAAATAAGGCCCTTCGGCCGGGCAGTGGCCCATGGCAAGGGGGTAAAGAACATGGCTCAAAGGGAATGCCTTTGGCAAAGTGACTCAAGAGAAACGAGCGTCCCTCGAGGTAATATTAGCGGTCCCTATTTTTCTCGAAATGCTCTTATCATTCCGGTGACTCAACCCTGACTCGCTATCTCGAGGGGTAGTAAATGGTAATGATTCTGTACAAAAGGATAGTATGTGCGAAAGAATCGAGAGATTTTCTTGCGTTCGTGAATAAGGACAGAGTCTTTATTATGGCTGTGCCAGTGGCAAGGTGTAGATGCAGGGAAGAAAATTTATAATTTGCGGCGCCATATTACTTTGACGCGCCGCACCACCACTCCTCACTCCTCACTCCTCACTCCTCACTCCTCACTCCTCATTCCTGATTCCTCATTCCTGATTATTTTACTTCACCCACTCCACCGATTCCGAGAGGGGCTTCCTGCTCTTATCCCGGTGCGGTGTCTCTGCCCGGTAGCCGAAGGCAGCCATGACGGCGATGCCGTAGTGGTCAGTGTCGAAGAGTTTCCTTTCTTCGCCGAGGATCCGTGTCATTTCGGCAGGGATGTATCCTTCCAGGGGGCAGGAATCGATGCCCATGTAGGCGGCCATGGTCATCATGTTGGCCATGACGATGTAGGCCTGCTTCGATGTCCAGTCGAGGGCGGACCGTTCGGAGTCCAGCACCTTCATATCCTCTCTTCCGAAGCGGCTGTAGACTTTGCTGTAGAAATCGTAGACCTCCGGTGGCACCTGGTGGATATCTTTCAGCATATGGTCCACGTAGGGGGAACCGAAGGTAATGTCCTGCCGCTTATTGGCCAGGTACACCACGAAGTGGCTGGCCCCTTCCAGACCGGCCCTGGCGCCCCAGCCATAGGGAATCATTTCCTTGCGGATTTCCGGGTTCTGGATGACCAGGATTTTCCAGGGCTCCATGCCGAAGGAAGTAGGAGACAGGCGGGCCGCTTCCAGGAGGGTCTCAAAATCTTCATCGGAAATCTTTTTGTTGGGGTCAAATTTCTTTGTGGCATAGCGGTACTTCATGGCTTCCAGCAGCACCTTTTTGTCATTGTGGGGCTGGGGAGTATCTTTTGTGGGGATGATAACGGATTCTGTATTCATAGGATCTCCTTTTACATTTACTTTTTTCAATTCATTTATAAACCAAATATAACATTTTTTCTATGTATTGTCAAAAAGAGAAACTGCCGGAAACGGGGAAAGAGCTTGAGGCGCATAGAGATCTTTCCCTGTCCCCCGCAGCTGGCTGTCATTGACAGTACGGGGATATCCGGTCATGGGCTGCCGGATATCTTTTTACATTATACTATTTCATTTCTTTCCCTTAAAGAACTGTAAAAAAAGGTACTATATGAAAATGTGACTGGGGTGGCTGAAGTGACTGAAGGGGAACAGGAAGAAGGCAGGTGCAGATGTGCAGCGTACAAATCATATAGTGCCGCAAATGATGTATTCTGCGGCGAAGCTGCTGCTGTGTCCGGTATCTGTCGTCTGACTGTCTGATGCCCGATCATGTAAAGTCGATTTATCCCGAAGAGCCTGTGGAATCGGTAAGCTGTAAGCGGACAGCCGTCAGCCCTGTGGCGAAATCCATATAAAAATGGCGGCGCTTCCCAATTGGATGCGCCGCACATTTATTTCTCATTTTTCCACGCTGCACCACCGATTCGCGCTCCCGGCTTTCCTATCCTATGCAAAGAGATACATATAGAAAGGAATGAAGAAGACTCCCAGTGCCAGGGAAACGCAGTTGATGGTGGTGGAGTAGTCAGAGTCTGCCCCTACGCTGGTGGCGAGGATGGTCATGTTCGTCATGGCCGGCATACCGGCCTGCAGGAGGAAGACTTTTGCCGACATGGGGCTCACGGGAATGAAAGGAAGCAGCAGGTACAGGCAGAGGGGGGACAGGATGAAACGGCCCGCCATGGCGCCGATGAGGTCCCGGTCCCAGTGGATAGAGGAGAGGGGGATATGGCTCATCTGGATGCCGATGACCATGAGGGCCATGGGAGTGGCCATATTCCCTACGTACCTGCAGGCAGTGAGGACAAAATGGGGGAGCGGGATATCCAGAAGCACCAGCACCACCCCGGTGAGGAATCCCATGAGCGGCGGAGTCCGCAGTTTCTTCAGCATTTCCAGGGGCGTGAATTTCCGGTCTCCTCCGGCGTCCTTTACGATGAGGTAGGCACCGAGACCCCAGAACATGGCGGTGTTGGCGATGTAGTACAACATGGCGGAGGGAACGCTCTTCTCCCCAAAGAGGGCTACATTCACCGGGAGACCGATAAAAATGGCATTGGCAATGCAGCAGGTGCAGGTGAATATACCCCGGCGCCCCTTGGATACATGAAGAATGGAAGCCCAGATCCGTCCGGCGATATAGGCCACAAAGATGGAAGCAAAGGGCAGGAGCAGGTCCGGCGCCGTGGCAATGAGCTGGTCATGGGTGAAATTGGATTTCAGGGAATACACCATGAGCGGTGGCAGGGCCACGGTCATGGTGAACCGGGTGAGGTCTTTTCCTGCATTATCCCAGAACCATCCTTTTTTTGACAGGTAAAATCCCAGTCCCGCAATGAGGACCACTTCGAATATACCGGCTAATCCCTGTAATATGGCATCCATAGAAATTCTCCCTGGGAATTAAATCGAGATTTGAGAATTAAGGATTGAGGCCCTGCAGCTTCACTGCCAATGGAGACGGCAGACGATCGGACTTCGAACTTCAGAACGGAGTGGCTGCTTTGCCGCAGGGGGTACTCTGATAAACGATAATCTCAAAAATGAAAATCTGATTCTGCGGCCAGTCCTGCCAGATGATTCCGGGGTGGCTGCTTCTTACTTATGCTATTTACAGTATATCTTCCTTTATCCTATAATAAAAATAAAGATAATTGATTTTACTTATTTTATATATGCATAAGTTATATACAGGATAACTATAAGAGGTGAGCGCCATGAATATGGAATTTTACAGGAACTTCATCGCCATGGTGGAGGCGGGAGGCATGAATAAGGCATCCCGGGATATCCATGTGGCCCAGCCGGCGCTGACAAGGCAGCTGAAGATCATGGAGAAGGAGTACGGAGCACCGCTGGTGAAACCCCGGAGAGGGCGGCACCGGCTGGAGCTCACCGAGGCGGGGTGGATTTTTTACCGCCAGGCGAAGCAGATCTGCGAAGTGGACGATACCACCCGCTCCGAAATCGAGACCCTCACCGAAGGCCTCAAAGGAACCCTCCGTATTTCCCTGTCTCCCTCCCTGTCGCCGCAGCTCATAGAAAACGTGATCCGTCCCTTCCACGAGGCCTATCCGGACCTCACCTTCCGGCTCCGGGAATCCTACCATATGCCCCTCATCGACGAAGTGCGCCGGGGCATTTCGGAAATCGGCATCGCCAATGCGCCCCTGCCGGACCCCAGCCTGTTCCATATCCTTTCCCAGCGGTCTGCGTCCCTGGCGGTTCTGGGACCGGCGGGGGATCCATTCCTGGGAGAGCAGGAAACGCTGAACCTTTCCGCCCTCGCCGGCCATCCCCTGGCGGTGAGCCGGAGTACCGAAGAAATCCTGAAACGCCTCTGCCGGGAGGCGGGAGTGAAGCCCACCATCCTGGCTTCTGTGGATGCCCGGTCCTCGGCCCTTCTCTTTGCCAAAGGCCACATGGCCTACGCCGTGGTCATGTGGAACGAAGGAGAACCGGTGCCGGAGGGCCTCCTCCTCCGATCCCTCTCCGTCCCCTCCCTGCACCCCGGTATTACCTGCTTCACCTTACGAGACCATAAGCTCTCCAGGGGAATGGAGCATTTTATGGAATACATGAAATAGATAGAAAGGTGAATGAGGTGGCGGCGTGAAAAAATGAGGAATGACGAATGGAAGTGGCGGCGCACAGGTTGGGAAGCGCCGCCTTTCTTATATATTTTCATTCAGGAGCCTGCTGCCGTTCGTCATTTCGAGCGGTGGTAAGCGTCGAAATGACGAATACGGTAAGAATTGCTGAAGTTAGAGGAGCCCGGAAATCTTTCTTGCGTTCAGGGATAAAGAGACAAGGCAGTATCCTTCGGCCAGGGCTGAAGAAAGGTGACTGAGGTGGCAGAGAGGATAACGCCTGCGGTGAAATCGCATGGGCGTACATACTTTGCGGCGCCATATAATGGATGCGCCGTACTAACCCACCAACTCACCAACTCACTTTCCTTTCCAACCGCAGGCACCGCTTTTCTCACCGTAGTATAATAAATACATCTTTACTGCAGGAGGAAAGGCTATGACATCGGGACATTGGGACAGGGAGACTGTGAAGGGGCTCTATGGGCTCACTTCGGAGTATTGGAAGAGCGGCGAGAGGAAGAGTGCTTTCCTCTATCTTTTCGGCATCATCATCCTCACCATTGCGGCAGTGTATATGACGCTCCTCCTGAATGACTGGTTCAATGAGTTTTACAGCGCCCTCCAGAATTACGATAAGGAAGCGGTGTACCACGGCCTCGTGCGGTTTACGGTACTGGCCTTCGGGCACATCGCTTTTTCCGTATACGCCTACTACCTCCAGCAGACCCTGGCCCTCCGGTGGCGGCGGTGGATGACGGAGGAATACCTCTCCCGGTGGACGTCCCATCAGATGTTTTACCGGATGGAAATGTTTTCCGGCGGCCGTTCCGATAACCCAGACCAGCGTATTTCCGAGGATATCAATCTTTTCACCACCCGTACCCTGTCCTTTATGTCCGGCCTTCTCCGGGCGGTGACCACCATATTCTGCTTCATCTTTGTTCTCTGGACCCTGTCGGAGCCCCTCACGTTTACTTTGGGCGGCAGCACATTCCACGTGTACGGGTACCTCGTATGGACGGCCCTGGCCTATTCCGTCATCGGGACCTGGATTACCCACAAAGTGGGCCACCGGCTGGTGGGGCTGAATTTCGTGCAGCAGAAACTGGAAGCCGATTTCCGTTATGCCATGGTACGACTCCGGGAAACGTCAGAAAGCGTGGCATTCTATCACGGCGCCCCGGAGGAACGGCGCATATTAGGCGGCCGCTTCCAAAAACTGGTAACCAATACGATCTACATCATCCGAAAGCAGAAACAGCTGTCCTGGCTCACCAATTCCTACGGCCAGATTGCCATTATTTTTCCCTTCGTCGTGGCGGCGCCAAGGTACCTGTCCAAAAGCATTTCCCTGGGCGGCCTCATGCAGGTGGCCAACTGCTTCGGCAAGGTGCAGGAGTCCATGTCCTACTTCGTGGATGTGTATTCGGACCTGGCGGAATGGATGTCCTGCGTGGAACGACTGCTCACCTTCGATGAACATATGAAGGAACTCCTGGAGGAAACGGAAAAAGAAGAAAGCCTTCTCCATCGGGAAAAGGGGAAGGAACTCACCCTGTCCCGAGTGGACGTGGGCCTTCCGGACGGGAAACGGCTCCTTTCTTCTATTTCCTGTACTATTCATGAGGGAGAAAAAGTCATCCTCAAAGGCCCCTCGGGGTCCGGGAAATCCACGTTTCTCCGGGTGCTGTCAGGGCTGTGGCCCTTTGCGGAGGGGACCCTTGTCCTGCCTGACCGGAAGGAAGTACTCTTCATTCCCCAGCGTCCCTACATGCCCATGGGGACCCTGGAAGAGGCGGCCCTCTATCCGGGAACGAAAGGAAATCGGGAAGAACTGGAGCACTGGATGGAGGAATGCGGCCTGTCCCAGTGGATTCCCCATCTTTCGGAAGAGGGGGACTGGGGCCATGTGCTGTCTTTGGGAGAACAGCAGAAACTGGCCTTTGTCCGCATCTTCATGACAAAGCCCCGGTGGGTCTTCCTGGATGAGGCCACCTCCGCCATGGACGAGGAAACGGAAAACAGACTGTACAGCTTCCTGGTCCATATGCCCGGCATCACCGTGGTCAGCGTGGGTCACCGGTCCACCCTGGACAAGTACCACACAAGGACCCTGCGGGTGAGAGAAGGAACGGTCCTGTGAGGCCGGCTGCCGAAAGGCAATACCCCTGACAGGCAGCCTGCTATCAGACTATCAGATGGAATCAGCGGCAAAGCCGCTAAGCCTCAATTTTCAAACCTTACATCTTAATTCTATTTTTTCTTCTTTCCAATGTCATGTTCTGTCATTGCTGTTCCTATAATAAAGACAGTTAAGGAATTGCAGTGAGCCGGGAGGTGGCAGTTATGAATTGCGAAGAGATCCGGGAAGCCCTTTGGAATGACAGGGATTGCCAGTTTTTCGAGTATCGGGGCCAGGAGTGCATCATCCATCCGCTACATAGGGGGTATGAGCTGTGGTACGGGAAGAAACGGTGCCGGGTGGAAAAGGCGGAAGAAGTTTTCCGGGCGCCCCTTTTTGATGGCAGGACCCTGGAGGATATTACCGGAGAAATCCGGTATTACGGCTCCGGCGACGGGGTATGAGAGGGATGGCAAAAGCGGGGAAAAGGGGATTTTCCCCGCTTTTGTCTATGTATCATGCATATAAGTCATAAGGAACATATAGAAACTTTCTTATTTGATATTTGACTCTTTCCATGGTTCTGCTATACTGAGGGCAGAGATAAGAAAGATTCTTATCTCCACCACCTTGCCAGGGGAATCCTGTCGTCGTCTGCATATAGACCCCATTTGTAGATTATTTTCACATCACCAACTCAATTGTTCATGTTTTCATAGTCAGATGAAATGTAGAACCGGATTTGAGCTCGTTAGTGATGGCGGCAGTGTAATGAATCCCCTCCTTCCCCTGGCAACCACCTTAATGACCGGAGCAGGCAGTATGGCTCCGGGAAGGCCTCCGTCCCCCCGCAAGGCGGAGGCCTTTTTCATGTCCCCCCCTGGGACTGCATATTGACCGGCAGTCTAAAAAAGCTTGCTTTCTCCTTCTGAATTGCATATAATTTCATTTATGTGACTGTAAAAACTCATAGGGAGAAAGGAACCATTACTGTGATTGAAGCCATTTATAAAAGAAGAAGTATCCGCCATTTCCTCCAGAAACCCATTCCCAAAGAGGATATGGACCAGATCCTGGAAGCCGGCATGTGGGCACCGTCTGAAAAGAATGCGCAGCCCTGGAAATTTATCGTAGTCCGGGGCAGCGAACGGAAGGCCATGGTGAAACGGCTGAAGGAAGGGATCATGAAAAATCGGAAAGGCGAGGAAGGAGCCATTTTCGGGAAAAAGTACGAGAAGTTCATTCCTTCCGCTATTTATACGGCCCGGGTTCTGGAACAGGCGCCGGTCATCGTATTCGTGCTGAATACGAAGGGCCTGGACCTTCATAAGGACTATCCGAAAGACCTGTACCTGATGGAACTGGCAGACGTGCAGTCCATCAGCGCCGCCATCCAGAATATGTGCCTGGAAGCAGCGGACCGGCATATCGGAAGCCTCTGGACCTGCAACGTCTTCTTTGCCTATGATGAGCTGAAAGAATGGCTCCATGAAGAGGGCGAAATGGTGGCAGCCATCGCTTTCGGCTACACCGATAAGGAAGTGCGTCCGATGCCGAGGAAGCCGCTGGAAGAAGTGGTGGAATACCGCGGCGACTATCCGGAAGAATGGAAAGAAATGTTGGCAGCAGAAAATAAAAAGTAATGGAAGGCCCCGGGAGAACCGGGGCTTTTACTGTGGGGGGAAGGGGCTGAAGGGTAACGGGCTTTGGTTCTTGAGCGGACTAGCCGCTTCGCGGCAATCCATCCTGCGCCTTTGGCGCGCCCCTTCTCTAAGGGGCTGCATGCTGGGGATTATGCTCATAGTGGGAATATTTGCTTTTGTAAGAAAACGATCATCTCGTGCCCCCTTGGAGAAGGGGGCAGCCCAAAGGGCGGGGGATGGATCCGCCTCGGAGAGGCGGAATCTCCCAGCAGAGGAATCGGACGAAAGCAGAACTGAGATTTGAAGAAGCGAGTTGAGGTTCCGCGGCTGTGCCGCATTCATCCTGCGCCTTTGGCGCGCCCCTTCTCTAAGAGGCTGCATGCTGGGGATTATGCTCATAGTGGGGATATTGGCTTTTGCAAGAAAACGATTACCGCGTGCCCCCCTTGGAGAAGGGGGCAGCCCAAAGGGCGGGGGATGGATCCGCCTCGAAGAGGCGGAATCTCCCAGCAGAGGAACCAGACGAAAGCAGAGTTGAGATTTGAAGAAGTGAGTTGAGGCTCCGCGGCTGCGCCGCATCCATTCTGCGCCTTTGGCGCGCTCCTTCTCTAAGGGGCTGCATGCTGGGGATTATGCTCATAGTGGGGATATTTGCTTTTGCAAGAAAACGATCACCGCGTGCCCCCTTGGAGAAGGGGGCAGCCCGAAGGGCAGGGGATGGATTGCCGCAAAGCGGCTGGCCAGCTCAAAGCTCAAAGTTCGTGATTCTATCCGTCAGCACCGAATTCTATAAATAAATTAGTGGCGCTTTGTAATTTTTGCGCCGCACCACCCCCTCGGGCGAAGCCCGTTCCCCTTGCGTCACATTGCCCACAGGGCGTTACCCTTCAGCCACCTTTCCTATCTCCTCAGCAGAGCAGCAAAAAACAGTGTATAATAAAAGAGATGTAAACAACAGGTGACGTAAACGCAGGAAAGGTGGAAATACTATGTATAATGTGATTTTCAAGAGAAGAAGTGTACGTTTCTTCAAGGATACCGACATTTCCAAGGTAGACATGCGGGAAATCCTCCGGGCCGGCATGTGGGCGCCGTCTGCCAAGAACCGGCAGCCCTGGAAATTCATCGTGGTCAAGGGAGACAGCAAGAAGGAAGCCCTGGACCTCATGGAAAAGGGAATCGAAAAATCCGAGAAGGGGGAAGGAGTCCTGGCAGGAGCTCCGGAACTCTACACCAATGCACGGTTCACCCTGCGCTGCATGGCGGAAGCACCGGTCCTTGTGTTCGTAGTGAATCCCAATGGCCGTCCGCTGACAGACAACTGGACAACCGCTGAAAAGATCCATGAACTTTCCGACGTGCAGGCCATCGGTGCCGCTGCGGAAAACATGGCACTCCAGGCAACCACCATGGGTATCGGAAGCCTTTGGATCGGCAATGTGTTCTTTGCCTATGAGGAACTCCATGAATGGCTGGGTGAGGGGGAAATGGTACTGGCCATGTCCTTTGGCTATCCGAACCACCATCCCTGCCCCCTGGCAAGAAAGAGCGAAGAAGAAGTCATCGAAGTCCGGGACTGACAATAAAAAAGACGCTGCGAAGGCAGCGCTTTTTTATTGGTGCGCCCAGCATGGGCGTATTCTCAAGGGTGAAAGTCCCAAGACTACCCGACAGCGGGAAGGTCATAGCTGAACACCAAGGGTGTCCATCGTGAGGTGGAATCTGAAGGAAGGTGCAGGCAAATCTCCGGTCCGATGTACAAGAACCACATAAGGCTAATACAGGGTGGATAAGGTTGCCAAACAAACTGAAGTCCCATAGCTGTACGGAATCCTGTAGAGTAGATGTGGCGGATAGATGGAGAGAAAGAATACGTTCTTACCTGGGGAGGTCTCACGGACACAGCAGAATAAGGCTGTATTTACTGGGCTGTGCTGTGGTTGAAATAAGATTTGCCGTGAGAAGTCAGCAGAGGCCATAGTACCAGATGGCTCATGGGCATCTGGGAAGGGCCGAACTTTAGGAGATGTTAGTCAATGAAAGTAACCAACCATGGGCTTAAAGGCAGACAACTTCAGAAAGAAGACTACTGGCAGAAAGTAGCTGCGGAACAGCAAGGATATGCCGGAGTGCCCATCCATGTGAGGATTGCTGAAAACAACAACATCATCGCAGACTTGCATAAGCAGGAATGCGAAAACTAAGGAACCGCCGTATACCGAACGGTACGTACGGTGGTGTGAGAGGTCGGCGGGCCGATGCCCGCCTCCTACTCGATCTGAAAGCCGGCAGGCCGGCCAATCTGCGGCAGCTGCCGATTTACGGGCAGAGCCATTGGGGCGGGAGCGGCTTTCCTGTCAGCCATTTTTCTCAGTCCTGCTTTTTTAATTCTTCCATACTCTGCTGCATGCTCTTTGCGGTATCCAGCAGGTGGCCCGCCTTGGTCATGAGCTTATCCATGCGGTCACTCCTGTATTCCTGCACCGTCATGCCATCGGAAAGGGGCGTGGACCCGGGACGGCCTCCGGAAATTTTCACGTACAGGTCTCCGACCACCCCATTCGTGTCAATGGTGAACCGGGCATCCTGGGGAATGACCGCGGTCTTTTTGATATCCATATCCAGGATAGCCTTACCCCCTTCTATCCGGATTTTCCGGACATTGCCCACATAGACGCCGGCATAGAGGACCTGCGCATTTTCACGAATTCCCTGGGCGTTGTCGAAGACAGCGTGAATCTCATAGGTGTGCCGGTGGAAAAGGCGGGAAGGGGATGCAAAGAGTCCCACAGCCCCTATCATAAGGGCCAGGAAAAATACGGCGATTCCTATTTTTGTTTCCCTGCTCATGGTCAGACTCCTTGCTGTAAAATTTGGTTACTCCCTTCCGGGGAGGGAAAATCAGATGTTCATCTGCTCTCCATAGTCATCGATAAAAGGAATTTCCCGGGCCCTGAGAAATTTCCGGAGGGTCAGATAGTCTTCCAGACGGAGCTCCATGCCTTCCAGAAGGTAATGGCCATCCTTTCCTTTGATGTAGAGGGAAGGGGTGTTGGTTGTGATGGCCCGGCCATGATGGAAATAAAATCCCCATTCCTCCCTGGGTGATCCGTCGCGGCGGCGGACAAGGGCGACTTCCCTGGCATCCTGCCAATCGGTGGTGACCTGCTCCCCGTCCATGGTATATACCAGGAGGCCATAGGGCTGGTGGATTTCAAAGGCCTGGTGCTCCTGTCGATGCAGGCGGTATGCCGAATACAGGAAGGGCGCTTCTATGAGGACCAGAATAAAAATCCCCAGACAAAGATACAGAAAGGAACGGAAGGACCGGGGCCAGAAGAGGACCAGGTAAATCAGGAAAAAATATAATATGATGATACACAGGGTATCCAGATATCCAATTCTCCGAGGGCGGACAGGCCAAATCCGGGGTGGGTCAGTGATGCGGGGAAGAAGGGCCTTCACCCTGTGTCGGATAAACCAGCGCACAGCACCGGTTGCTTCTGACAGGGGTATGGCGATGACAGGGACCATCATCAGGAATATAAACAGGTCTTCCATAGGCCACCTCCCCGGGCTGGACCAATTCTTAATTTATGTATATCATACCATGAACGGGAAAGGCTGGGGCAGCGGTTTGGCAGGCTGACCCGGCAAGAGCACGGGCACTTTGTCCGTGGGTGTACGATGCCGCCTCGGTCGGGACAGCTTTTCCGGCAGCCATGGGGACCATAAAAAAAGAGCAGCGTCGAATCACTGCTCTTTTTTCCTGTTTTTTATTTCACCAGCATCACCGGGCATTTTACGTGGTGAATGGTGTAGTAGCTCACACTGCCCATGAACATGGAGGACAGGGAGGTACGACCGCTGGTACCCATGATGATGAGGTCCGGTTTCTCATCTTCCGCAGTAAGGGCAATCATCACTTCCGGCACCCCCATGAGGAGGTCCTGCTTAATTTTCGTCCCTTCGGGAACGGTTTTCATGAGGCGGGCCAGTACGGCGGCGCCCTTTTCCTTCAGGGGACTGGTATCATCATTTGCTTCTTTCATGTGGATCGTGAAGTCCGGGGAACTCATACTTTCCGCATCGGCCACGTAAATGACATGGATTTCCGCATCAAAGAGGGCGGCTATCTGGAGCCCCTTTTCGAAGGCGTGGGTGGACATTTTCGAATCGTCCACAGGAATCAGAATCTTATGTATTTCTCTATGAATCATAAAAATCCCTTCTTTCTGCAGGAAAGAAACCTCTTTTCCCTGCACCTGCCGGCGTGCCGGCTTATGGACTCTATGGATTTACTTTACGATAAGGACCGGGCATTTGGCATGGTGCACGGTGTAATGGCTCACGCTGCCCATGACAAAGGAGGAAACGGAACCTTTGCCGCTGTTGCCCATGACGATGAGGTCCACCTCTTCCGCCTCTGCCGTGCGGATGATGGAGGATCCCGGAACGCCGATATTTACGATCTGGCGGACTTTCACATCCTCCGGTGCATCATTGGCGTAGAGGGCAAGGGTATCTTCCCCTCTCTTCTTGATGGAGGTGGTGTCCGATTCTGCCAGGCTTACCCGGTATACCGGATAAATGAGGGTATCCGCATCCACCACGTAGAGCAGGATCACTTCGGCCCCTGTCTTTTCCGCGAAGGCGCAGGCATAGGAAAAGGCCCTTTCTGACGGGTCAGAACCATCAACGGGAACAAGTATCTTTTTAATCTCCATAATAAGACCTCCTTCGGGTGATTTCTTCCCATAATCTTCTAACCTCATTATAACAGATTCCGGGACCGGCGGGGAGGAAAAGGACCCTGTTTTTCCCTTTCTTTTGGGATTTCCCGCCTCCCAGGCCCTGGGCAGGGGAGGCGGTCTTAGTGTAAAATGTTTCTCGGTAGAGGATTTCTCCCCTGCTGGATAGAAAAGGGAAGAGTCCCCTTTGATGGAAATGTTATAATTTCCTTGCAACAAATCAAAAGAAAGGACTCTTCCCAATGAGCATTTTATCAGAGAATATCGAACTTTTCAAACCTTTTATTCAGGAGGAAATTCTCAAGAGTATCAAGGACACCAAGGATTCACTGGCCATGGAGCAGGTTCTCTGGCACCTCTTCACGGAACTCTTTGGCCTTCTTGTGGCGACGGCCTTCGAAATGATCGATGGGGAGCTGTATGAGAGGGTCTACAAGCCTCAGGGGTGGCGGATTTCCCGGCGGGATTCCAGAACCATATACTGCCTGTTTGGTCCTGTCACCTACAAGCGGAGGCGGCTGGAGATGGCCGGAAAGCAGGGATTTTACCCATTAGATAAGAAATTTGGATTTCTGCCTTCCCGTCACTATAGCATGGGAGTGATTCTGCGCATTGCCCAGGCTGCCCAGGTTACCCAGTTCCGTAATGTGAGCCATATCGTGAAAACTCTGACCCAGACGGATATTTCACATCAGACAGTTTCAAATCTCAGCCGCACTGCCGCCCAAATGGTTAGAAAATACGAAGCAGCAGATGCAGCCATGGAGCAGGCCGAGAAGAGAGTACCGGAGGACGGGCTGCTGGCTATTGAGGGCGATGGGATTGTAATGAAGCAGCAGGCGGACCCCGTCACCGATACCAAAGGCGGCCAGAACATAGAACTTCACCGAATCCAGGTCTATGAGGGCGTCGAGAAGAATGGAAAACGTTCGAGACTGACAGGGTACCACTGCTTCTCTGGAACGGATAGGAAAAGGCTGTTTGAACTCGTCAAGGTGTGGGTGCATGGCCGGTACAATCTGAGCGAGATTACAGTACTTTCCAACGGGGATGGCGGAGCAGGATATAATTTCGATGACTTCGACAATATTGTCGAGGGATGCAAGACACATTACCATTTCCGGGACAGATACCATGTGAATGAGAAAGTGCGGACCCGCCTCAGCTTCTGCCCACGTGGATTCATCGATAAATTCGTGCTTGAACTGAATAAGAGCAGAAATGTCATCACAGATATGAAGCCATATCTGGATACGGCTGCCAGCTACGCAGAAACAGAAGAACAGGCCGAGCAGGTACGGAGACTGGCAGACTATCTGAGCCGCAACGCCGACTATATCCCGGGCATCCGGGAGCGCGGAATCCGAACCGATATCCACCTGGGGGCAGCTGAAAGCGACCACCGACGCTATAGCTACCGTCTGAAAAAGCAGGGGCGCAGCTGGTGCAGGATAGGTATGGATTCAATAGGCACGCTGATTACTGCTACCCAGAATGACACTTTGGAAAAAGCCCTGATTTACTGTGCTGCAGGCAAAGCCTACAAGAAGATGGACCGGCAGATGCATAAGGCGGTCGTAGCAGCCGTAAAAACGAACCGCAAAGCCGCCAGGGACGCTAAATGGCACAGGAACGCACGGAATTACCGTCCCGGGTGCCTGGAAGGCCGTATAGGCGTATACGGAGCGACTTCAACTCCGATGGGCCAGCTTGCTAAAGCGATACAGATTTATTGAGAAAGCAGAGGCTGGGAAACCTGATAACATCGACTGTCAAATAAAGTACCGAGAAAACCTTGACACATACGGAGGCGGTTTTCCTGCTTTTTTCTACCATTGCCGTATGATAAAATATAGAAAGTCCAAAGCCTTTTAATTTGGGCTTTTCCGAAAGGAAAATCTTTGGGAGGATCCTGATTCGAATGTTCCGCTGCTCTTTAAGGATTCATGATGGAATCGGGATTTCCTTTAAACCGTACAGCCGGTGCGAAACAGATTTCGCAAGCTGGTGGGAGAGTTTCTCTCCATTTGTTACGAAAGAGATTTCGTACATTTTTAGAAAGAAGGAATTTCATATGGGTAATTACAGCAATTCCGATAATTCCTACCGCCCCGCCGACGGTAAGGTGCTGGGGCGCGTCCGCCCGGAGGTCAAAGCATCTACACCGCAGGAGGGCATGAGGGATTATCGTTTTTTTGTGGATCCCCTGTCGCCGCTGCCCAAGGGATATGAAGATTCGGAGAAACACGGTTTTACCGGATTCCTGAGCAATATCGTAAGTGAAGACAGTGAATTCATGACTGCCAGCGGATACAACGGCCTCAGCAACGGGTACAATGCGTTCAGCAATGAGGAGGAAGCGGAGGCCTATCTGAAGGAGACCTGCGGAAATGCGTTTGTCACATTTACACCGGCCCTGAAAAAGAATAAGTTCTTTGTTGTCGATGACCTGCAGATTGAGGAACGGGTTCCCTTCGCCCTGGAAGGGGAGAGCCGGTATTATCCGGTACCTGCCTTCGGCACGGTGAGCCAACCGATATTCTCGGGAGATATTAATAAATTCTGCTACCATATCCTGTCCGGCAAGCCCCTGCCGGGACTGCCCAAGAAGTACTGGAATAATGATGTGCAGCCCCGGGTGCTCGTGGCCGCCACATCCCGGACCTTTGAAGACAAGCTGGGGCCCTGGGTGGTCTTTGCCCCCCTTTTTGATGAGACCTTTGACTCCTCGGTCATCGGGGAAGGAGGAGCCTATTTCCGGGTCAAGAATCAAGGCTCCCTGGGATATGGCACGGTGGACATGAAGAATTCGGAGCTCTTCTCCCGCCTTGTCCGCTGCAGCCATTCTCCCCTGTGGTTCGTGCCGGAAGAATTCCTGCCGGACCTTCGGAAGGGACTCCGCCCGGTGCCACCGGACGGGGATCTCCTCCGGGACAGCGGAATCCTGGTGAATCCCTTCGACCAGGAAACCATTTTTATTACGAAGAAGGGGATTTGCCGGAACTTTGACCTGCCGGAAACGGAAGATGTGGACAGCACGGCCCGGGATCTCACATCGGAAGAAAAACCATCGGCAGTGGAGGATACGGAAAAGGAAGTGGCTTCGGAAGAAAAGAAGGAGAAGCCAATGGGAGAGTCCGACTTCCTTCTCCGCCTGTCCGATGCAGCGGCCAATTCCGGCCTCCTCTATGAGAAGGAGGATCTCATCAATTTCCATGTGTCCATGAAGTCTTCCCGCCTCACCATCCTGGCCGGCATGAGCGGTACCGGGAAGTCCGGCCTCGTCCGCCTCTACGGACGGGCCCTGGGCCTTCCGGAGGAACAGGTGCGGTTTCTGGCGGTGCGGCCATCCTGGATGGACGATGGCGACATCCTTGGCTATGTGGATATGAAGAATATGGTGTACCGCAGCGCTGATACAGGGCTGGCGGAACTCCTCATCCAGGCGGCAGCCCATCCGGAGAAACTGTACCTCCTCTGCTTCGATGAGATGAACCTGGCCCGGGTGGAACACTACTTTGCCCAGTTCATTTCGGTACTGGAAAAGGAAGAAAATCCGGTAATCCGCCTGTACAACCCATCCCTGGCAGGAAAGCTGTACAACAGCAGCGCCTATCCGGCAGAAATCCCGGTGGGCCGGAATGTACTCTTCACGGGCACCGTGAATGTGGATGAATCCACCTATCACTTTTCTGATAAGATCCTGGACCGGGCCAATGTGATTACCCTGCACCAGGGGCGGTTCCACGACCTTCTGGACCTGGGAAAGGAAGAGCCTGTGGAGTACCCGGAAATTTCCGCTTCCCTCTATGATTCCTTCCGGAAAGACGGAGGACTGGGACTGACGGAAAAGGAACTGGACCTGCTGGACGCCCTGAATGATGCTTTCCACAAGAGCGGTATCCAGTGCGGCATCGGCTTCCGGGTGGCCCGGCAGATGGGCCGGTACCTTGCCAACATTCCGGAGGACCTTGATTTCAGCCATGCCGATGGATTGGATTCCCAGGTGGTCCAGCGGATCCTTACGAAACTCCGGGGATCTTCCCAGCAGCTCATGGGCCTTGTTTCCTTCAATGACAAGGGAGAACTGTCGGGCTCCCTCCTGCAGGTACTGAACCGGTTCAGCGGCCTCTCCGCCTTTGATAGGTCCCGGGCGGTGCTGGAAGAAAAAGCCGGGGAGCTGAAGCTCTATGACTACACCATCTAAGCTGCCATTCAGCCTGTCCTTCTCCGGCGGCACCGAAAGGGGACTGCGCCCTTTTACCAGGATGACAAGGAATCCCAGGGAATTGGGGAAAGCCCTGCGGCCGGGAATGCAGTTCACGGAAAACCAGGATATTTCCGTCCGCTTTGAAGCACCCCGGGGATTCCGGTTCACCATGGACGGCCTGGACGTGGTGACCATTCCGGGGGCAGAAGAGGAGGATGGGCAATCCTGGATCACCCCGGCCCGGCGCCAGCAGCCGCCGGTGCTCCTCTTCGAGGGCCAGGATTTTCCCCTGGTGCCGGGATACTATGTGCTTACGGTGGAAGGAAATGGCCATAGCTGGTACGGCGTTATGGAAATCACGCCGAAGTACCTGGGAAAGCAGGCCTGGCAGGACATGCGGGATGAACTGGCCGAAGAAATCCGGACCCTGTCCTTTGATTTCATGAAGAAAAATATCCACCTTCCCCGGACCCTGGAGGGGGACATGGGCATCGATTCATCCATGCTTCTCCGGTT
>NZ_CP181256.1:2877500-2944120 GCF_047832375.1 Dialister sp.
GAAAATGTCCGGGGCTCAAGCACGGAACCGAAGCTATGGCATGATAGCAATATCATGGGTAGGGGAGCGTTCTTATAAGGAAGAAGCATTACCGTAAGGAGATGTGGACATATAAGAAGTGAGAATGCCGGTATGAGTATCGAAAAGAAAGGTGAGAATCCTTTCCACCGAAAGCCCGAGGGTTCCTGAGCAACGATCGTCGACTCAGGGTAAGTCGGGACCTAAGCCGAGGCGGAGACGCATAGGCGATGGACAACAGGTTGAAATTCCTGTACCGGATGAAGTCGTTTGAGCGAAGGAGCGACGCAGGAGGGCACATGATCGCGCGGCTGGAAGAGCGCGTCCAAGTGCGTATGTTGGTAAGGAGGCAAATCCCCTTACCTGAAAGCAGAGACATGATGGGGAGTTAAAGGCGACTTTGACGAACTCATGGATCCCACACTGCCAAGAAAAACTTCTAGCGAGAATTCATCCGCCCGTACCGTAAACCGACACAGGTAGGCGGGGAGAGAATCCTAAGGTGCGCGGGAAAACCCTCGTTAAGGAACTCGGCAAATTGCATCCGTAACTTCGGGAGAAGGATGACCCTGAGTAGGCGAAAGGGAGAGACCCCCGGAACAGAAAAGGGTGGCAGAAAAGAGGCCCAAGCAACTGTTTACCAAAAACACAGGTGCCTGCGAAAGCGAAAGCTGAAGTATAGGTGCTGACGCCTGCCCGGTGCTGGAAGGTTAAGGAGAGAGGTCAGCTTAGGCGAAGCTTCGAACTGAAGCCCCAGTGAACGGCGGCCGTAACTATAACGGTCCTAAGGTAGCGAAATTCCTTGTCGGGTAAGTTCCGACCCGCATGAAAGGCGTAATGATTTGGGCACTGTCTCAACGAGGGGCCCGGTGAAATTGAAATACCTGTGAAGATGCAGGTTACCCGCGACTGGACAGAAAGACCCCATGGAGCTTCACTGCAGCTTGAGATTGAATCCCGGTGACATATGCACAGGATAGGTGGGAGGCGTTGAAGTAATGCCTTTGGGTGTTACAGAGCCGATGTTGGGATACCACCCTTATGTTGCTGAGATTCTAACACGGAGACTAACAACCTCGTGGACCATCTCAGGCAGGCGGTTTGACTGGGGCGGTCGCCTCCTAAAATGTAACGGAGGCGCCCAAAGGTTCCCTCAGGCCGGACAGAAACCGGCCGAAGAGTGCAAAGGCAGAAGGGAGCTTGACTGCGAGACAGACAAGTCGAGCAGAGACGAAAGTCGGGCTTAGTGATCCGGTGGTACTGAGTGGAAAGGCCATCGCTCAACGGATAAAAGCTACCCTGGGGATAACAGGCTAATCTCTCCCAAGAGTTCATATCGACGGGGAGGTTTGGCACCTCGATGTCGGCTCATCACATCCTGGAGCTGGAGTAGGTTCCAAGGGTTGGGCTGTTCGCCCATTAAAGTGGTACGCGAGCTGGGTTCAAAACGTCGTGAGACAGTTTGGTTCATATCCATCGCGGGCGCAAGAAGTTTGAGGGAGGCTGCTCCTAGTACGAGAGGACCGGAGTGGACGGATCAACGGTGTACCAGTTGTCACGCCAGTGGCACGGCTGGAAAGCCGCATCCGGAAAGGATAAACGCTGAAAGCATCTAAGCGTGAAGCCCGTCCCGAGATGAGACTTCTCATCAGCAATGAGTAAGACCCCTTAAAGACGATGAGGTTGATAGGCTGTGAGTGGAAGTGGCGCAAGTCATGGAGCGACGCAGTACTAATAGGTCGAGGTCTTAGCTTAGATTTCACGAAAAGCACGACCAGAGGCGAGAGCCTTCGGAACTTCTTCTATGCAGTTTTGAGAGAACAGACTCTCAAAGATTCAGTGGCGATAGCTGTGAGGATACACCCGTACCCATGCCGAACACGGTAGTTAAGCTCACAAACGCCGAAAGTACTTGGCTGGAAGCGGCCTGGGAGGATAGGAAGCTGCTGATTCAACGAAAAAGACGTACTGGAGATTTCCAGTGCGTCTTTTTTTGTGCTTTATTCCGGATATCTTGCCGTTCCTTCCATATTATGGTATAGTAAAATTATCATAAAACGTAAGTAGGTGAAAACCATGTATCCTGTCCAACTGATGATTTCTTACTTTACAACTAGTTTTACGGCCATCATGTATATCGGCAGAGAGGTGACGGCTAAACAATATACAGGAGAGGGGGATTTACAAGATAATAAAGATACATATATAAAAAAACAGGCCCAGGAATGGGTGCGCTTTGTTTCATATAGATATAAAGAAGGACAGTGTAGGCATATACTGTCCTTTTTGGCATGTTTGCATTCGTTTGTTATTTTCAATGATTGGTTACCACCTGTCTGCCATTCAGTATGGAATGACAGGAGCATGACCATGTTCGTATGAAATGTGCTGTTTGCGGCAAAGAATTTACCCCGACCCGTATTACCTAGCGATACTGCGGATATACCTGCAGGAGGTATGCCAATCACCATGGAATCAATGACAACCGTGTCGAAGGGGCTCTTTATGCTCCCGTTATACGGGAATTTACGTGTCTGCGGTGTGGTAAACACGTGCGGGTAACAGATGGCAGAGACTGCCGTACTAAATTCTGTTCACAGCATTGTGAAAAATTATATTGGAAACATTCCCAAAAAGTATCTTCGGTAGCAATGCATCGAGAATTTACCTGTCGGGAATGCGGTAAAGTCGTCATCGTGACAGAACCTAAAGACCGGCGTCGTTCTTTTTTTCGTATAACCGAAAATAGTGTGAGAAACGTATACCTACTGAAAGGAGATTATCTATATGAATAAAATATACAAAGTCGTGTGGAATAAAGCAAGAAATTGCTATGTTGTAGCTTCGGAATTTGCTAAAAATCATCAAACGGGTTCAAGCCGTATAAAAGCTGCATCTGTAGCGGCTGTTATGGCAGCAACTATGCTAACTATCGGGACAGGCGTTATATATGCTGCTGATGATGTAACAGATACAAGGGTAAAACCGATAAAAGAAACTATTTCATATGACAATACAACAGATAAAACCACGCAGTTAAATGATCCTAATTTAAAACATGTTAATCCTAATTATCCGGGTCATGGACATACAGATAAATGTGGTGAGTTGACGTATAATACAACATTGACCATTGGGGACATTAATAAAGTTGTCGATAGATTAGTTGAGAATGATAACGTGCTTTATGCTCAGGACATTAAAAATGTAACCATGGAGAATGGAAGCATTTCCTTGATACGTAATGATGGGAGTCCCGTTACAGATAAGATTGCTTTAACTGGAAACGATGGTACGAATGGTCAAGATACATCAGTAACTGTTAAAGTTGGAGACAAATCTCAAACATTTCAGACAGGCTCTGTTGTTACGGCAGAGACAGATGCTAACGGAAAAGCCACAGGATTAACTATTAATGGAACACCTTATGATATAAAAGATACTACATACAGTGCCGGAGATAATGTAACGATTGATAAAGATGGACATACCGATTATAAAGTCAATCTGAATAAGGATTTGACCGGTATTGAATCTATGACCAATGGTTCATCTTCTATCCGCATGGGAAATGGTGGCACTGTAACAATCAACAATAGGGTTACCATTGATCAGAGCGGCAAAATTAGCGGTGTAGCGGCAGGTCGAATTGCTGCCGACTCTACCGATGCCATCAATGGCAGCCAGTTAAAAGATGTAGAATCGGTCGCTAATAAGGGCTGGAACTTGTCAACTAACGGTAATGAAAAAGCTACGCAGGTCAAACCGGGAGATACGGTAGACTTTTCTGGCGATGATAATATTAGCGTTGCAAATGATGGTACTAAAGTCACGATGACCTTGAAGAAAGACTTGACAGGCTTGAATAGTGCGAAATTTGGAGATACGACCATCAATACTGACGGATTGACTGTTGGTAGTGGAACCAGTGTCTTAGCATTTAGTACAAAGAGAGTCAGTGTTGGCGGACAGCAAATTCATGATGTTGCAGACGGCGAAGCTGATATGGATGCAGTCAATATGAGACAGTTGAATAAACAGACGGCAGCATCCAAGACAACTGTTTCTGATGGGACCAATACCACTGTTACCTCTACGGCAGCGGAAGATGGACATACCGATTATAAAGTCAATCTGAATAAGGATTTGACCGGTATTGAATCTATGACCAATGGTTCATCTTCTATCCGCATGGGAAATGGTGGCACTGTAACAATCAACAAGGTTACCATTGATCAGAGCGGCAAAATTAGCGGTGTAGCGGCAGGTCGAATTGCTGCCGACTCTACCGATGCCATCAATGGCAGCCAGCTCCATGCGGTACAGCAGGAAGCCGGTAAACATACGAAAGTAGTCAAGGGCAGTAACATTACTGTAGAAGAAACCGATCAGGATGGTCAAAAGACATATAAAGTAGGCCTGAATAAGGATCTTCTTCTCGGCGATATCCCTGGCAAGAATGTTAGCATCAGCGGTACAAATGGCACCATCGAAACGACAGGATCTATTACCACAAAAGATAGAGTCTATGCCGATAAAGGCGCTAAATTAGCCGATGTAGACATTACAAAAGATACCCTGTCCAACGGTCCGTCCAAAGTTGTCCTGAATGAAGGCTATGCAGGTATGTCGTATGGAAATACGAATGTTGTATTAATGAATAATAGTGTATACTTGAACGGCAAAGTAAATGTTGATAAAGCCGGGCAGATTCATAATGTGACAGCAGGTACAGCCGATGAAGATGCAGTGAATGTCAGCCAGTTAAAAGGTGTAGAATCGGTCGCTAATAAGGGCTGGAACTTGTCAACTAACGGTAATGAAAAAGCTACGCAGGTCAAACCGGGAGATACGGTAGACTTTTCTGGCGATGATAATATTAGCGTTGCAAATGATGGTACTAAAGTCACGATGACCTTGAAGAAAGACTTGACAGGCTTGAATAGTGCGAAATTTGGAGATACGACCATCAATACTGACGGATTGACTGTTGGTAGTGGAACCAGTGTCTTAGCATTTAGTACAAAGAGAGTCAGTGTTGGCGGACAGCAAATTCATGATGTTGCAGACGGCGAAGCTGATATGGATGCAGTCAATATGAGACAGTTGAATAAACAGACGGCAGCATCCAAGACAACTGTTTCTGATGGGACCAATACCACTGTTACCTCTACGGCAGCGGAAGATGGACATACCGATTATAAAGTCAATCTGAATAAGGATTTGACCGGTATTGAATCTATGACCAATGGTTCATCTTCTATCCACATGGGAAATGGTGGCACTGTAACAATCAACAATAGGGTTACCATTGATCAGAGCGGCAAAATTAGCGGTGTAGCGGCAGGTCGAATTGCTGCCGACTCTACCGATGCCATCAATGGCAGCCAGCTCCATGCGGTACAGCAGGAAGCCGGTAAACATACGAAAGTAGTCAAGGGCAGTAACATTACTGTAGAAGAAACCGATCAGGATGGTCAAAAGACATATAAAGTAGGCCTGAATAAGGATCTTCTTCTCGGCGATATCCCTGGCAAGAATGTTAGCATCAGCGGTACAAATGGCACCATCGAAACGACAGGATCTATTACCACAAAAGATAGAGTCTATGCCGATAAAGGCGCTAAATTAGCCGATGTAGATATCACTGGAGATACTATTTCCAATGATAAATCTTCTGTGAAGTTGGATAAAGAAGGCACCGTTACTGTCAATAATAAAGTAACTATTGATGGAAACGGAAAAGTTAGCGGTGTAGCTGCTGGAGAAATTTCTGATACTTCTACGGATGCAGTGAACGGTAGTCAACTCAAAGCGACCAACGATCGCGTATCTAAAGTAGAAGGTGACATCACGAATATTAAGGGCGATATCACAACTATTAAGGGTGATGTAACGAAGTTGGGAGATCGTGTCACAAAAGTAGAACAGACAGCAGGTAAACATAGCAGTGTTTCTACAACAGATAGCAATTTGAGTATTGATTCAACAGGAACAAATGACGCAGGCGGTATTGATTACAAAGTCAGCCTGAAGAATGATTTGAAACTGGATAGTGTTACTACTGGCAATACAGTGATGAATAAGGATGGCGTCACAGTAGGAAAAGATATTTCTCTTACGAAAGACGGCTTGACGGCAGGAGATACCAAGGTTACGAATGCTGGTTTGTCTATCAGCGATAAGACGTATGTCAGCAAAGATGGCCTCAATGCGAATAATCAGACGATTACCAATGTAGCAAACGGCAAAGTGGAAAAAGGCTCTACCGAGGCCGTTAATGGCGGTCAGCTCTATAACGAAACGAGAGTTGCAAAAGACGGCAACTTCGTCAAAAAGTCTAACACGGCTGGTGAAAACTTGTCGGCTTTGGATAACCAGGTAACGGCCAACACGGAATCTATTTACCATATGAATGGTCGTATTTCTGACCTCGATAACCGTGTCAACAAAGTCGGTGCCGGTGCTGCGGCTTTGGCAGCATTACATCCATTGGATTTTGATCCGGATGCGAAGTGGGACTTTGCGGCAGGCTATGGCAACTACCGCGGCGCTAATGCAGCTGCTGTTGGGGCATACTATCGTCCGAATGAAGACACGATGTTCTCTGTAGGCGGTACCTTTGGTAATGGCGAAAACATGGTTAATGCCGGCGTAAGCTTCAAACTAGGTTCCGGAAGCAGTCATGTATCGACTTCTCGTGTAGCGATGGCGAAGGAAATAAAAGAACTGCGCGGTGAATTGGAAGCTATGAAGTCAGCCATGCTCGATGCCAATGCAGGTAAGAAGATAGATACATCCAAACTGCAGCTCTTCCCGGATGTACCGCAGAATCACTGGGCTTACGAATACGTAGCACAGCTGGCCGGCAACGGCATGATCGAAGGCTATCCGGATGGCAACTTTGCCGGAGACCGCCCGATGACGCGGTATGAATTTGCAGCTATCTTGTATCGTGCCATGACAAAAGGCGCAGTCTTGTCCGACAAGATCCTCAGCGAATTCTCGCATGAATTAGAATACTTCACTGTCGATACGATAGCAAAAGACAAAGCAGGCAATCCGACGATTCAGCGTGTTCGCACAGTCAAAGAAAACAAAAATAAATAAGCTCAACGAACCATTGAATAACGGATAGGAAAAAGAACGATGCAAAGAGAACATGTTTCTCGATGCATCGTTCTTTTTTTGTTGGTTGCTTGTTGCCTGATTCTAATCTTTGATACATAGGATATAATACCAAGAGAAATACGAATTAACATGGAAGTGTAAGTGATGAGGTATTCTATAGATTTACTTGTTTTTTTAACCTAATCCGCCAGAGATGCAGGTTACCCGCGACTGGACAGAAAGACCCCATGGAGCTTTACTGTAACCTGAGATTGGATTCCGGTAAGAGATGTACAGGATAGTTGGGAGGCTGAGAAGTGAGTACGCCAGTATTCACGGAGCCATTGGTGGGATACCAACCTTGTTTTATTGGAATTCTAACGCGGAGAGTAACGACCTCGCGGACCATCTCAGGCAGGCGGTTTGACTGGGGCGGTCGCCTCCGAAAGAGTAACGGAGGCGCCCAAAGGTTCCCTCAGGCCGGACAGAAACCGGCCGAAGAGTGCAAAGGCAGAAGGGAGCTTGACTGCGAGACCCACAAGTCGAGCAGAGACGAAAGTCGGGCTTAGTGATCCGGTGGTTCTGAGTGGAAAGGCCATCGCTCAACGGATAAAAGCTACCCTGGGGATAACAGGCTAATCTCTCCCAAGAGTTCATATCGACGGGGAGGTTTGGCACCTCGATGTCGGCTCATCACATCCTGGAGCTGGAGTAGGTTCCAAGGGTTGGGCTGTTCGCCCATTAAAGTGGTACGCGAGCTGGGTTCAAAACGTCGTGAGACAGTTTGGTTCATATCCATCGCGGGCGCAAGAAGTTTGAGGGAGGCTGCTCCTAGTACGAGAGGACCGGAGTGGACGGATCAACGGTGTACCAGTTGTCACGCCAGTGGCACGGCTGGAAAGCCGCATCCGGAAAGGATAAACGCTGAAAGCATCTAAGCGTGAAGCCCGTCCCGAGATGAGACTTCTCATCAGCAATGAGTAAGACCCCTTAAAGACGATGAGGTTGATAGGCTGTGAGTGGAAGTGCCGCAAGGCATGGAGCGACGCAGTACTAATAGGTCGAGGGCTTGACTTAGATTTCACGAAACGCGACCGTGGCGAAAGCCTTCGGAGTTTCTTCTGTGCAGTTTTGAGGGAACAGGCCCTCAGAGATTCAGTGGCGACAGCTGTGAGGATACACCCGTACCCATGCCGAACACGGTAGTTAAGCTCACAAACGCCGAAAGTACTTGGCTGGAAGCGGCCTGGGAGGAACAAGCTGCTGATTAAGATAAAAGCCCTAACCGAAAGGTTGGGGCTTTTTACTTTATCCTCATTCCGATGCTATTGGCTGGAATGGCTGGGAGGAACAAGCTGCTGATTAAGAGAAAAGCTCCAATCGTAGGATTGGGGCTTTTTTCATATGTGTGAAAGTGAGGAGTTAGGAGTGAGGAGTGAGGAGTGGAGGTGCGGCGCACGAATTATATAGCGCCGCTTTTTTATATGTTTGCCCAATAGGTTGTAGACCTCCCCTCTTTAGAGGGGAAAAGTAAGCGAACTGATTTCGTAGGGAACCGAAGGTGACTGAGAAATCAGTGAGACACTTTCCTCGTGTAGACGAGCGGAGGCCCCGTCAGCGGTGGTGGGGTGCCTGATCGTATGGATGGAGCTAAGGGTGATGGGCTCTTTCGCTTTGCCCGCCAACGGGGTTGTGGTTGCTTCGCACTGGGGGCATAAGGAAGTTCCCCGTTCTTGGCTGCGAACATAACATGTACTCATTACGCTATATAAAATGCTTATAATTATAGAAAGAAACGATTTATAACTTTTTCTTTATTTCCTATGATATTCTATGAATTATACGGTGTTTGTTTTTCCAGTATAAAATTTGGAGGAAGGGAGTATGGGATGATGAAGGGTCATAGGGAATTCTTGAAGGGAATGGGACAGAAAGGGCTTCTCGCAGGCCTCCTCCTGACACTGGCAGTGGGCACTCCGGCCTGGGCGGAAGGATCTATGGATGACTCAACCCTATTACATAACCTTGCGGAAAATAGTGATCCCAGAAATCCATCCATTGCTATCGGATCAAAGACCGGTGAAGAAAATTCGACTATTATTGGAGAAGGTATAAAATCCGGTAAGTCTGGTCATGCTGGTAATATCATTATTGGGAACGGTTCTTCTGATTATTACCAGGTAATGAAACAGAAAAGAGTCAATGATGGACAGAGAGTAACTTATTGGTTGCAGCTAGTGGATGCCGATGCATCCAGCGGGAATGTCATTGTTGGTTATCAGAGCAGGGGGCAGTCTTATGCTGTTTCAATCGGTTTTCAGAGTAATTCTGAAAGTGATGGAGTGGCTATTGGTGGTATTTCATCTGCACAGCATAATGGCGTAGCCATAGGACGATGGGCCAATGCTGGTACTGGATTGACTCACACTATTCAACTTACGGATGATGATGGTGATCCAGTCTATGAAGAAGGGCTCCCTGTTTATAAAACATATACAGATTACACTTCGGATGACACAGCTGTTGGTAATAGTGCTAAGGCCTATGGTGGTTATTCCAGTGCGTTTGGAAGTGGTTCCCAGGCGACCGGTTCTTATTCCACTGCATTAGGGGACAGTGCAAGAGCATTAAAATATGGAAGTACCGCTGTTGGAAATTCTGCTCAGGCTTCGGAATGGAATTCGACTGCAATGGGGAATAATGCATTGGCTGGGGGCTGGGGTTCCACTGCTATAGGATACGAAGCACAAGCAACAGGATCCGGTTCTATTGCTATTGGTTTTGGTATGCATGGGCCTGCAAATTCCTCAGGCGAAGACGCACTAGCATTAGGAAGCGGGGCGGCGGCCTCCATGGATAATAGTGTGGCCCTTGGAGCAGGCTCGACGACGATTTATGATTTTTCTGCTGCCCAGAAGACCACAATGACGTTGGATGGACAAACTTATAAATTCGCCGGTACTCCATTTGAAGACAATGGCATCGTCAGCGTCGGTTCTTCAGGTAAAGAAAGGGTCCTTACCAATGTGGCACCGGGACGGATTTCGGCGGACAGCACCGACGCTATCAATGGGAGCCAGCTCTATGGGACGAACCAGGCTTTAGAAGCGTTGAGCAAGAGGACAGTCAAGTATGATGTAAAGGATGGAAATGTAGATACTTCCAATATCACTCTGGCCGGAAATGGGGGTACAACCATTACCAATGTGGCGGACACTTCTATTACCGGGGATTCCACCAATGCCGTGAACAGCCGGACTGTATTTAATGAGACCCGGGTATCGAAGGACGGCACCTATATCCGGAAGGATAATAGTGCGGCCCGAAATATAGAGGCCCTGGACCACCAGGTGGCCCTGAACGGGGATTCCATTGTCTCCCTCCAGAGTGATATCCACAGCCTCGGTCATCGGGTGAACAAGGTGGGCGCCGGGGCAGCAGCACTGGCGGGGCTGCATCCCCTGGACTTTGATCCCGACGATAAATGGGACTTCGCCGCCTCCACCGGGAGTTACCGGAATGCCCACGCCTTTGCGGTTGGTGCTTTCTACCGGCCCAATGAGGGAACCATGTTTTCCCTGGGCGGCAGCTTCGGCAACGGGGAAAATATGTGGAACGCCGGGGTGAGCCTGAAGCTGGGTCGGGGCTCCGGAGATACGTCTTATTCCAAGACCGTCATGGCCCGGGAAATCGTATTCCTCCAGGATAAGGTAAAAGCGCAGGATGAAAAGATTTCCTCCTATGAAACCCGGCTGGCAGCGCAGGATAAGGAACTGGCGGAACTGAAGGACACGGTCAATCGCCTCTCCGCCGCCCTTGGGGTGAAGTGAGAGCCATTTGAAAAGCCTCCAATTCTATGGAATCGGAGGCTTTTTTCTTGAAAGAATTGAGATTTGAGGAAAGAGAATTGAAGGCCAGCGGCTTCGCCGCAGAAGATTGCATGGTGTTGGTTATCTTACACATTGAGGATAACGGAAAGCAAGTGCCCCCTTGGAGATGGAAGTGCTTCGGCCGGGCTCTAAGGTGCTCGCTTAATGTGCAGGCTAAGCTCGCAAATGGGCCCGGCTTGGGCATCCTCTGCAGGATGCCCACATAGGACTTCCAAGTTTGGCATAAATAAGGCGCCTGGCCTGCCCATTAAGGCGCCTTCCTTTTAAGCCAAACGGCGGCAGGTCGAAGGCCAGGGGATGGACCTGCCTCGAAGAGGCAGGTCCTGCGAGGCAGAGATGGGGGAAGAATATCAGGATCATCCCACATCCGTCTGCTTACGACTGCGTCAATCCATCCTGCGGCTATGCCGCGGCCTTTCTCCAAGGGCCTGCATGTTGTGGATTACCTCATACTGAGAATATTTGCCTTTGTGGGAATAACCATTAACCTGTGCCCCCTTAGAGAAGGGGGCAGGCCGAAGGCCAGGGGATGGATCTGCCTCGAAGAGGCAGAATCTGCGAAGCAGAGATAGAGGTAAGATGAATATCAGCAGCCTCTCACATCCATCTGCTTACGACTGCGGCGATCCATCCTGCGGCTATGCCGCGGCCCTTCTCCAAGGGCTTGCATGGGTACGGATATATAAATGTCGGCGCTATTTAATTTGATGCGCCGCCACCACTCCTAGGGCGAAGCCCGTTCCCCTTGAGCCACCTCGCCCGCAGGGCGTTACCCTTAAGCCACTTCCCTCACGGCTTCAGTGCCTTTGCCTGCTCTTTGATTTCTTTAATATTCTGTTGAATCTGCCTGATGGTCTTCATGGGGCCTTCCCGGTTCCTGGCGTCGGCGATGCTCATGGTTTTGCCTGTTTCCTTGTCCACCAGTTCTATGGTACCCAGATGGAGTTTGCCGTTGATGATGTGGAAGGCATCGGTGCGGATGAGGCCGAAGTTGGTGTCGATAGTGACATTGTAGAAGTCCAGGGCCCGGTACCGGTTGTTGAAGGTGCCGGAGATGCCATTGAAGGGGATGAGGCTGTAGAAGCCGCCGCCTGAAGAGAAGCTGCCGAAGGCTACGAGGTGTTTCACGTCGCCGTCGCAGTGGATTTCCCCATCCAGGGTGACGAGGCAGTAGAATTTGGGCTCATTTGTCGGAATGCGGCTGTCCAATCCCTCCCCGTGGAGGTAGATGTTGTAGGCCCGGCTGTCGATGTTGTAATCGCCCCGGGCGGTGACGGTGCCGCCGTAGACCCGGGCATTGACATCGGAGAAGGTCATTTCACCGTCGTCATAGTGGATGTCCCCTTTCACGTCGTAGAAGTCCAGGGCCGGCACGTGGAGCTCCGGTATGGTGACGGTGCCGTCGCCGATGGGATGGGCCAGGGGGCCGCTGCCGGAGGCGGTCAATGTCATCTTGTCATGGATATCATCCCCCAGTCCCATGGAGGAGGGGTCCACGCCTTCGGCAGTGACGGTGATGGTGGAGGGGAGTCCCTTTTCTTTGAAATTGATTTCGCAGTCCGCTTCCACGCCGTCCCCCACCATGGTGCCGCCGAATTCGCCGGTTTTTATATAGAGCCGGCTTATCCCTTTCGTATTGATGTGGCCGCTGATGGCCACGTGGTTCATGAGGTACCGACGCTGCCGGTAGAAGGCCTCCATCCGGGCATTGTGGACGGTGATGGTGAAGTTCAGGGGCTTTCCCTGGCGGTTGAAGTTGGAAATACGGTCTTCCAGGTTTTTATCGCTGCCTTTTTCTTTGTCCTGTTTGATTTCGCCCTGCTTCCGATTCACGAAGTCCACATTCATGTCTTCATCGAAGTGAACGGCAAAAACCGGGTTTTCCAGGGTGATTTCCCGGAGGGTGGTGGAGACAAAGCGCTTCTGGAGAATATCCCAGGGGTTGACTTTGAAGGATCCTGCGGGGACCCGAAGGATAGGATTGCCTTCCGGGTCGTCCCAGGCCAGGTTCTCGAAGGTCACGCCGCCATGGATATTGGCGGTGATGGATTCCACGGTAATGGTGCCCCGGAGCATGGTCTGCCGGGCAGCGGCGTAGTTGAAGAGCTCTGCAGCGCCGTAGCTCAGGATTTTTGCAAACAGGAGGAGCAGGCAGAACAGGGCAGCCACGAGTCCCAGAATGATGAGGATATACCGGGACCAGTGATTTTCTTTCCGAAGCTTTGTCAGTTTTTCCTTCATAGGGGCTCCTTGGGTTGAGACAGTGAGTTAGTGAGTTGGTGAGTTGGTGAATCAGGAACGTAGCCCTGCGCAGTATCTTCAATCCCATTCGTCTAAAGACTTTCTGCGTTCATCACCAATGATCTTCCGGATCCGTTCGATCCGCTTTGGTGTGTCCGGGTGGTCGTTCAGGAAACTCTGGAAGAAACCGGAGTTTCCCCCGCCGTAGATGGATTCGATACGGAGAAGGCCGCTGGCCAGTTCCCTGCCAAGTCCCAGGTGGCAGGCGTAGGCGTCTGCTTCGTATTCCTCTTTCCGGCTGCCGAAGCGGGAAATGAGGAGCATAGGAATCTGGAGGATGAAATAAAGGATATTGTACTGGAGGCTGATAAAGAGGGCAAAAAGGTTGATGACGATGCCCAGGAAGGGGATCCAGATGAGAAGGCGGCAGATGAAGAAGATGGTGTTGTACACCATGACGATGATCTGGCCGAACCATTCCATGCCTACGCAGAGGAGGTTTGCCCAGGTATGGCCATTTCTGATATGTCCCATTTCATGGGCCATGACGCCGATGACCTCGCCCTCCGGGAACTGCCGGAGCAGCGGCGCAAAGACAACGATGCTCTTTCCCAGGGAAAAGGCGTTGTACTCATTCCGCAGGCCCACGTAGAGGTGGTAGTCCGAGGGATCCAGGTCTCCCCGGCGGCAGATTTCATGGAGCCCCTCTTCCAGGAGCGCCGCATCTTCTCCATAGGCTTTCCGTCCGCCCTGGGAGAAGACGAAAATCCTTTCAAAGGGGCCAATTTCTGCCAGGATACCGGGGATGAGCACGGAGGCCAGGGAAAGCTTCACCAGCAGGTCCAGGTCATTCCCACTGCCGGCAGTGGACAGGCCGCCCATGTAAGCCAGGGACAGCATGATGGACCAGAAGGAAAAGTCCATGATGAAGTTTACGATGAAGGTGAGAATGATGAGGATAATGGGGGTAAGGGACATGGGGACTCCTTAAAAGAATAGAAATCTGAGATTTAAATTGAGGCGTGGCGGCTGCATGCTGGCAGATAGAGCCCGTCGCAGGGGGAAAAAATCTCCCCCAATGACGCTGATCCGTAAATTGTAAAATTTGGCCATCCAGGCATCTCCGTAAGGATCTATCAATTTTATTCTACTTTTAATCATAGCACGACGGGAGAGGAAAGGACAAAGGAGCTGTGAAAAATGTTTCCATTTTTCACAGCTCCTTTGGGTGGAGTCGTCTTTACTATAGAAGGGAAGAGAGCAGCTGCTGTGTAACCATTGGGACGCTTCAACCGTCAAAATTTTTCTGAAGTACCGTTACAGGCAATGATCCGTGAGATCTCTCGACTCTTCATCACATACTACTTTTACAGATAAGGGCACTACGGCGCTGCTACCGCTCGAGATGACGGAGGAGGAATGGCGCTATTCATGTTCCGTTATTCCTGAAGTACCGTCACAGGCAATTGTCCGTGAGATCTCTCGACTCTTCCTCACATACTACTTTTACAGATACGGACACTACGGCGCTGCCACCGCTCGAGATGACGGAGGAGGGATGGAGTCATTTTCATGAATAGGGTATACCACGAAGAATGGCATTATTCATGTTCCGCCATTCCTGAAGTACCGTCACAGGCAATGATCCGTGAGATCTCTCGACTCTTCATCACATACTACTTTTACAGATACGGACACTACGGTGCTGCCACCGCTCGAGATGACGGAGGAGGGATGGGGTCATTTTCATGAACAGGGTATACCATGAAGAATGGCACTATTCGTATTCCGTCATTTCGACCGGTGGCCGTATGCATAATGACGCTGCAGTTCAAAATCGCTACAGCTTCGAGGAGTGGAGAAATCTTTCTTGCGTTTGGAAATGCAGAACTATTCACCTTCTGCCATAGCGTTGTAAGAACGTCAGAGGCATAGTTCTCGGAGATCTCTCGACTCTTTCTCACACATTATTTTTACAGATACAGATACTTCGGCGCTGACATCGCTCGAGATGACGGAGGAGGGATGGAGTCAATTGTGTAAAAATGGTATACCACGAAGGATGGCTCTGTCCGTACTCCGTCATTTCGACCGGTGGTAGTATGCTTAATGACTCTGCAGTCAAGAATCGCTACAGCTTCAAGGAGTGGAGAAATCTTTCTTGGGATTGGGAATACAGGTCTTCCTTGAAACACCGTCACAGTCATTTATCAGGGAGATTTCTCGACTCTTTCTCACAACCTGCTTTAGCAGATACAGCCATCACGGCGCGTACCACCGCTCGAAATGACGATATGCGGCGGGAGTCAGCCGCGGGACCTCAACTCTCTGATTTACAGGTCTTTAAAGTGGAAGTGCTTTTTCCCGGAGGCGTAGTCTCCTACGATCTGGCCGTTTCCGATGAGCCGGTATTTGTAGGACACCAGCCCTTCCAGTCCCACGGGGCCCCGGGCGTGGATTTTGGAGGTGGAGATGCCCACTTCCGCACCGAAGCCGTAGCGGAAGCCGTCGGCAAAGCGGGTGGATACGTTCCGGTAGACGCCGGCGGAGTCCACGAGGGTGAGGAACCGCTCCGCAGTTTCATCATTTTCGGTGATAATGGAGTCTGTATGGTGGGATCCATAGGTATTGATGTGGCGGATGGCGTCGTCCACATTGTCCACGAGGCCGATGGATAGCATGAGGTCCAGGTATTCCTTGTGCCAGCCCGTTTCTTTATCCATGGGTTTGGCGGGAATGATTGCACTTACCCCTTCGCCGCCCCGGATGGCCACGTGATTTTCCCGGAGTGCCTCTGCCAGCTTCGGCAGGAAATCTCTGGCAATGGCCCGGTGGACCAGGATGGTTTCCACGGCGTTGCAGGCGGCGGTGTACTGGGTCTTGGCGTCGATGATGATGGGGATGGCCTTTTTGATATCGTAGTCCTTATCCACGTAAATGTGGCATACCCCGTCGGCGTGGCCCAGGACGGGAATGCTGGTGTGGTGCATAATGTATTGCACGAAGGCATTGGAGCCCCGGGGGATGAGGAGATCCACGGATCCCTGGCATTCCAGGAGTTCGTCGATTTCATTGTGCTGCTCTGCCTGGAGGAGGCATTTCTCCGGAAGGCCTGCCGCCATGGCAGCTTCATGGATAAGGGAGAAGAGGATGCGGTTTGTATAGGTGGTCTCTTTTCCGCCCTTCAGGATGGCGCAGTTGCCGCTCTTCAGGCAGAGGGAGGAAATCTGGACCAGCGCATCCGGCCGGGCTTCGAAGATGACGCCGATGACGCCGATGGGACAGGTGATGCGGGTGAGGATGAGTCCTTCATCCAGCTGCCGATGGAGGGTGACCTTCCCTATGGGATCCGGCAGGGCGAGGAGACTTGTGAGCTCCGCCGTCACGTCAGAGAGTTTTCCTTCATCGAATTTGAGCCGCTTCTTTACGGCCTGGGGAACCCCGTTTTCCTCGGCCAGGGCAAGATCTTTCCGGTTGGCCGCAAAGATTTCTTCTTTATGGGCGGTGAGGGTGTCCCGGATATTTTCCAGGGCCCGGTTCCTCTGGGCTAAGGGCGTGGCTGCCAGCAGGGGAGAGGCCTGTTTCATCTGCAGGGTTTCTTCTTTTATATTCATGGAAATCGCTCCTTCCGCGTTTTTTCTTACATTGTAGGGGAGAGGGGAAAATGAGTCAAGACAGTACCGGCGAAATCGAAGCCGCGGCCTGGGTCTTCAGGACCCTGTCCGGCTGGCATCACATCTTTTCCCGGAGTTTCTTTTCCCACCAGGCGAAGAAGAAGGTGAGGATAATGGATACGGTCCAGTAGGCAATGGCATCGGCAATGTAGGGCTCCGTGCGGCGGTTGTAGAGGGCGGAGAAAATGTCGGCCTCCGCGAACATGTCCACCACCTTCACCGTAAATACGAGGGCCAAAAGCTTGATGGTTTTCAGGTAGTAGGTGAAGAAGGCAGGCATGGCTACGAGAAAGGCCTGGGGAAAGACGATGCGGGTGAAGGCCCGGAAGGGGGTCATGCCCATGGATACGGCCGCCTCGTACTGCCCTTTGTCCACAGCCCGGAGGGCGCCCCGGATGTTCTCGGACTGGTAGGCGGTATTGTACAGGATGAACGTGGTGTACACGGTCCAGTAGGGGGACACGTCGAAAGGTTTCACCGTGTGGCCGACTACCGAGGAAATGAGAGGAGCCAGCAGGAAGGGCAGGGAATTGTAGACGATGAAAAGCTGCACAATAGCCGGCACGCCGCGGAGGAAGGAAACGAGTACGGCAAAGAGACCGTTTACTCCTTTGCCACAGCTTTCCCGGATTACTGCAATGACAGACCCTAAAATAATACCGAAAAACAGGCTTACAAAAGCCATGAACAGGGTATTGGGGATGGCCTTGGCGATGAAGAGGAGAGCCGTCGGTAGTATGGAAAAATCAATCATTTCAAGCCCTCCTTACTTCTTTAGCGTTATATTTCTGGAAAATATGGAAAGCCAGTTCCACGAGGATCACCAATGCCCAGTAAATGAGGGCCACGGCGCAATAGGTTTCCAGTTTTCCCTGGCCGTAGTTAGCGTTGATGATGAGTCCTGCCCGACCCATGAGGTCCACCACTCCGATGAAGAACATGACAGACGTGTCCTTCAGGATATTGATGGCTTCGCTCACAAGGCCCGGCAGTGCCACCGGCAGGGCCTGGGGCGCGATGATGTGGACCACTCTATGGAAAGGGGACAGGCCGAAAACCATGGCTGCTTCTGTCTGGCCTTTGTCCACGGACAGGTAGGCAGGACGAATGATTTCGGAAATCACCGGGGTATAGTGGAAGGAAAGGGCAATGAGCACGTAGGCTGTGAGGGGCCATCCGTCAGGGCTGATATGGAGGGCCCGGACGATGACCGGCAGCACGAAGTACACCAGGTACAGGTCCAGGATGAAGGGCATGGACCGGTTATAGGACAGCCATACTTCGCAAATCTGGTGAAGCACGGGAATCTTTGCGATACGGATTACCGCCACCAGGGTACCGAAGAAGAGGCAGAGGAAAATGGAAGCAACGATGACTTCTATGGTAAAGGGCAGGGCCGTGGAGAGCCTGGGAAAGAGACCCAGAAAATAGGAAACATTAAAGGTCAGCATATTATCCCTCTTCCCGTTTCAACATACGCTGCAGGAACTGCCGGGTCTTTTCTTCCTTCGGATGGGTAAAGATGTCATCAGGAGTCCCTTCTTCCACGATATGGCCGTCTGCCATGAAGACCACCTTCGAAGACACTTCTTTGGCAAAGTGCATTTCATGGGTGACGATGATCATGGTAATGCCCAGGGTAGCCACGGCAGCGATGGTGTCCAGCACTTCCCCCACCAGTTCCGGATCCAGGGCGGATGTGGGCTCATCGAAGAGGATCACATCGGGCCTTGGCGCCAGGGCCCGGGCAATGCCTACCCGCTGCTGCATGCCTCCGGAGAGGGCGGAGGGGTACATTTTCGCATAGTCCGCCATGTGGACCCGTTCCAGCTCTTTCATGGCGATTTCATTGGCTTCTTTCTTCGTTTTGCCATAGCCGTAGATGAGACCTTCCGTCACGTTCTCCAGGACCGTCTTGTTCTTGAAGAGGTTGAAGGACTGGAAAACCATGGTGGATTTCCGGCGGAGCTGCTGCACTTCTTTCTTCGTGATATGGGAAAAATCGACGGAAACGTCGCTGATGGTCAGCTTTCCGGCGTCCGGCTTTTCCAGATAATTGAGGCAGCGGAGGAAGGTAGTTTTCCCGGTGCCCGAGGGGCCCAGAATGGAGACCACACTGCCCTTCTCTACGGAGAGGCTGACATCTTTTAGCACTTCGTGGCTGCCAAAGGATTTGCGGATGTGCTCCGCCTGTAATACAAGAGACATAAAAGGCCTTCTTTCTTTTCAATCAAAGCAATATAAAAAATCTCCATCCCATGGGACGGAGATTTCCGTGTTCCACCCAAATTCATTTTCCCGTCACCGGGAAAACCTTGGTTAGTCCATATGACTACGAGCTGTAACGGGCACCCCGGGCGGCCTACATTCCTTCAGCCCGCCTGCTCGAAGAGGCACTTCCATGCAATTCCCATGCCCCTTTCCACCGCCGGGGCTCTCTGGTATGGTTCCATCCATGTACTCTCTCTTGTCCTTGCACTGCTATGGATAACATATCAATTATGTTCAATATAACACAGATGCAGGAGAAAATGCAAGGGGAAGGGATGATGGCAGGGGTATGATAGATACATCGGTTAAGAAAAGGGAAAAGTGAGGAGTGAGGAGTGAGGAGTGAGGAGTGATGGTGCGGCGCACAAAATTAGAAGCGCCGCAATGATATATGCCGGTTCAGCGGCTTCGCCGCATCCATCCGGCGGCGAAGCCGCGGAACCTCAACTCTCAAATCCCAATTCTGCCGCGAAGCGGCGAAGCCCATCACATCCACTTCATGGCTTCTTTCATGGGCCCCGGCAGGGCCTGGCCGAAGAGGCGGTCCATGGCATCCCTGGTGACGAGCCAGGTGCGGCCCGATTTCCGCCGGTCGCCCTCATGCATACGGGCGGCAGCGTGGCCGGCTCCGGCGGCGGCACTGCGTACGACGCCGCTGTCCCGGTTCCAGATATGGGCGGCCTCTATGGTAGAGAAGACGAGAAGCAGGGGATTCAAAGGAAGTTTCTCTGCTTCCTCATTCTTATATACCCTCCTGGCAGCGGTCTTCAGGATGAGCCAGGTATTTCCGGATTTCCGTACTTCCGAAAGGGAAAAGAGGTTTCCTTCTCCCGCCCGTTCGCAGTCCGACTGGACCCGCTTCGCATCAATGCTGTAGAGCTTTGCGATTTCCTGGGGTGTCAGTACTTCTTCCAGCGGGTCAAAGGGAAGATGGTATATATCCATGGTCCCCAGGTCCGGTTCCCAGGCATCCGATGGGAAGGCAAGGACTTTCCCTTCACCGGCGGCCAGGGCACTTCCGGCGGGAAGCCGGCGGCCGGTAAGAAAAGCGGTATAGGCGGCCCGGGCCTTTTCTTCGGGAAGGGAAGAAAAAATCCAGTCCACCGGACCGGCAGTTACCGGCAGGGCTTCTCCCTCCGGGATAAAAGGCTTCTCGTGGAAGAGGTACAGGTGCGGCCCTTCTACGAGGATCCATCCTTCCGTCGGAATGGTCCCTTTCAGGAAGGCACCGTAGCAGGACTGGGATTCTATTTCATTTTTTGTATGTGTGTAGATTCGTATCATGGTTTATAATTGTGTGTTGACCGGTAGAGTCAGCTGGCGTGGGGCTTTTAGCTTCTAGGGAAGCACTGATTAAATCGTTGTCAGATTTCATTCTTGGGTTTTTATGCAATGCGAGGAATAACTCGACGCGAATAGCGAGCTATTTAAGGAGAGTTATGACGAAGCAGTGCATAAAAACCCTTATGAAATCTGACTCTGCGAATTAATCAGCGCTTCCCTGGCTGTTAGCTTTTAGGAAAACTGATTAGCCTTCGGCGCTTGGCCCATTCTTCGGTTGCCTTTCATGACGTAGGCGAGACAGCTTCCCTGGAAGCTCTCATGCCAGTGACACTGACCGCCAGTACCAGAAATGCCTCACAGCGACGACAGCATGCGGATGTGGCCGGCCAGGAGTTCTTTGTTGATGTAATCATGGATTTTCTCCATAGGGGAATCAGGGGCGATGGCTTCCCGGTCTGCAGTGCCGGCGCCGTGGCTCTGGATTTTTCCATCGTAACCGTAGCGGGTCATGGACAGAGTCTGGATCCGTTTATGGGGCACATCCATTTTCACGTGGTAAATGACGGAAGAAAAATTCTGGTCCTTCCAGGGATAGGAAATGCGGACCCAGAATGTGGCGTATCCATCTTTATAGGTAATCGTATTTTTCTCCACATCGTAGGTACTGCCGTGGAAACGGACGCCCTGCTCCTTATACACAAGAAGCCACTGGGGTTTCACGAACCGGGGAAGCGGGTTGGCCACGTAGTGGGTATAGAGGTTCATGCCGAAGGAGTGGGGCACGAGGCGGCTCCAGTTCTGGGGGTCATCGCTGTACTTGAATTCGTGGGTTTCTTTCCCGGAGGAATCAAAGGTCTTCATTTCCGCTACCCGGTAGGCCCGCTGATCCTTGTCAAATTCAATGGTAGAAATGGTGGTGCCGTCTTTCCCAAGGGACTTGATATTCAGGGAAGAACGGAGGCCGCTGTCCACGTAGGAATCAGTATCGACCTGGGTGGTGGTGGAATCCTGGAAGGAAATCCAATTCTCCGCTATTGCCTGGGTTCCGCCCATGAGCAGGCAGGCAGCCAGAAAGGGAACCAGCAGTTTCTTCATAAAAATCCTCCTTTGGAAACGAATGGCTTTTCGGACAGCCTGTTTTATTTCAGGCTTTTAATGACCCGCAGGTCCTGGGGAGTCAGGAAGGGGGTATAGGGCTTTCCCAGGTACAGGGACAGGGTATCCACGAGACTGCGGATATGAGGGGCATCCACGTGCATCATATCCGCCAGGTCCCGGAGGCTTCCCATACCGCAGGGCAGGTCTTCCGAAAGGTACCGGCCCTTGAGGTCCGCAGGGCCCATGACGGTTTTATAGGATTCATTCTCCGTGAGGGCCTCATAGAGAGTCCCCTTTTTCTCTCCCCAGGATGCATTGAGCACATCCAGCAGGGAGGAAAGGGACAGGCCCAGGGCTTTTCCGATGGCAATTCGTTCATTATCGCAGGCTTCCATGTAGTCCGCTACCCGTTTTGTCAGGGGAGCCCCAAAGAAATGGAAGGATTCCCCGTTTTCAATGCGGGTGATATTGAAGAGACACTGGGTGACGTGGATGATGGGGTTCGTGGCGGATAGGGAAGTGGACGCAGGCGATGCGACCCGGCTCACCTTGGACGCCATGAGGTGGAAGAGATTGCTGAGTTCTCCTTCCTCTCCCAGGCAGGAATAGCCGATTTCCTCTTTCATGGCCTTGAAATCGAGGCATTTATAGTCCTGGGAAAGCCGGGAAATAAAAGGCATGTTGGCGGTTTCTGCAATAGTGATATCCGGCACCCCCTGCTTCTTTGAAAGGACCCGGCAGGCCTTGATGGCCCCCCAGCAGCCGTTCATGAAAAGAAGGCACTGTCCTTTGTGAAGGTAAGGTGCCACCTCTTCCACCACCGCTTCGTGGTCCGTGGCGTGGGTGCAGACCATGAGAATGTCTGCCTCCTCGCAGGCCTCTTTCAGATCCGTCACCACAGGCACGAAGAAAGAAGCATCCATCTTTCCCCGGACCGTAAGGGGCGTCCGGTTCCAGAAAGCCGCTTTCAGTCGGTTCCGTACGAATACTTTGCAGGGAATATTTTTCAGGTTAAAAAATGCGGCGCCGGCCAGGGCCGTACTGCCGGCACCGATGATGGTGATATTCATTCGTTCCTCCTACAGAATCCGGCAGAATAAAAACACCGGACCGAGATCCTTATTATTATAACCTATTTATTGTTTTATGAACATGAAGAAGGAATGGGAATTTTATTGGGATAGGAAAACAGGAATTCCCCCTGGCCTCGGAAGGGACATTGGGACAATAAAAAGACCTCACGCCCAAGGGTGAGGCCAGGAGAATCAGCGATGCTTTCTTAAATCAGTATACCTTCCAGATGGTCCATTTCATGCTGGATGATTTCGGCAGTGAAATCCTGGAACCGTTTTCTCTTTTTATGGAACGCTTCATCCTCGTATTTCACCTCCACCCAGTCATACCGCCGGCAGGGGCGCCGTCCGGCAAGGGAGAGGCAGCCCTCTTCCGTATCGTAGGAAGTGGGCGAGTGGTTTGTGATGACCGGGTTGTAGAGAAGAAGAGGGCGGTCTCCGTCCCGGATGGCGATGATGGCCTTCGTGCTGCCGATCATATTGGCAGCCAGCCCTACGCAGTCTTCAAAGTGGGCTTCCAGGGTATCCAGCAGATCCTGGCCATCCTTCCGGTCCTTGAAGGATGCTTTCTCCGCTTTCCGGGAAAGAAAGAGAATATCTTTGACAATCGGACGAATCATGGGAGGAACCTCTTTTCTGGTAGAGTTGTGAGAATGGATTTGAACTTTGAACAGACGGGAGCTGGCAGTTAGGAGCGAGGAGTTAGGAGTGGAGGTGGCGGCGCGCAATTCATAGAGCACCGCCAATTTTGGACCTTCCCTCCAATCGTATGAAAGAATGCAGAACAGTTTGTGGGGAGTGAAGATGTGGCGGTTCAATAATAAAAATACCGTAAATTGCAAGGAAACCCAGCACTGCTCAAGCAACCCGAATCAGCTGTGGCTTGTCAGTCAGGGCAGTATCTCGGCGGCATGAGATTCTGCGGGAGAGAAAGTAGATTATATATTTCGCAGCGCTATATAATTTGTGCGCTGCACCGCCACTCCTCACTCCTCACTCCTCACTCCTCACTCCTCACTCCTCACTCCTCACTCCTCACTCCTCACTCCTCACTCCTAACTAATACCTGCATCGCTTTCCTAAGGAATGAGGAATGCTATTTTACGACCTGTTTCTTACAGGCTGAATCCGTCAGTCTGGTCTCCCGGTTTGTCCAGACGGCGGGCGATGTCATCGTATACTTCCCCCAGATGGTAGATGATCATATCCAGGGTTACCCGGACCACTTCGGGATCAAATTTCTCCGCCTTCGTAGTGGTAGTGACATCGAGGAACACGTTGTCATCGAAACCTACGGTGTATTTCATGATGGCATGGTGGGCATTCAGGTCGTTGAGGAACGCCATGAATGTCTTCCGGGCAGGTCCCTTCGGCGCCGTGCCCAGATGGATCCGGAGGAGAATGTACATGCTGTTGTCCGTAATCACCGCAGCTACCAGCTTATGATGCTTTCCGGCGGGGATGGCGGTCATGAAGACGGAGGTGTCATAGGAATCATGGATATCCCGGCGCTTGAAGAAATTCAGGCCCTTTGACTTTGTATAATTCTCAAAAATATCAGCTTTCAGATTCTTTTTATGGTTTCCCTGGGGAAATGGAATTGTTTCTGCCATGGTTAGACCTTTCTGCACAGTGGCACTTTTCAGGAAATATCTTTTCCTATTATACAGGATACCGGAGGAATTTGAAAACCTGTCAAGGGGTACCAATGGGTAGATAGGTGCACATAGAAGGATTCTATAGCGCCACCTTTCGGAGGCGGGGAGAATGTAGGAATCGGGCGGTTTCTATGAATTAATGAGACTGTACTTTTTAAAAAAGTTCGATTCTATCGATGATGATATTAAATCATATTGGCCATCTATTATGACTTTAAATCATCATAATATTGTTTCACAACTATTCATAAATAAGATTGGTAGCAGGAAAATCGATAACATAATTAGATTAACCTATACAGAATGGAGAAATGGCCTTTTTCCGTAAAAACCGGGGTTATAATAGGTCCATCAAGACTTATATCGGCGGATATCGATGCTGTCTGCCCCTGAAAATAGATAGGAATAAGGTGACTCTTATGGACTTAATGATGCTTCCTGAATTTATCAAATTGGCCCTTTTTATGGCAGCCGTATTTATTTCCAATATCGTGCAGGCCCTGACCGGTTTCGCGGGGGTCATGATTTCTATTCCCCCTACGATCCTGCTTTATGGTCCGGACATGGCAAAGGCTGTGATTAATGCCATCTGCTGGCTCGTGTGTGCTTACCTGATGTTCAGGAACCGGAGCTTCATCAATAGAAAGGAACTTCTTCGGATTGTGGTTTTCATGCTGGTGGGCATGGCCATCGGCATCCACCTGTACAATGTGGTGAATCAGCAGATCCTGGTTCCCCTCTATGGTGCCATTATCGTAGGAGTGGCGCTGAAGAATATGATTTTCAAGCAGGGCACATCTCCCCTGCCCGCATGGATTGCGATTCCCGTGCTGCTGGGAGCCGGCATCATCCACGGTATGTTCGCTTCCGGCGGCGCCCTGCTGGTGGTGTACCTGGTGGCGACCTTCCGGGATAAGGATTCCTTCCGGGCCAATGTGGCTTCTGTTTGGACAATCCTGAACCTGGTGCTCATGTTCAACGATTACCAGAAGGGCCTCTATACTCCGGAATTCTTTGAACTCCTGGCGCTCGGCGTGATTCCCCTGGCCGCTGCGGTGTACCTGGGAAATAAAATCCATGATATGATCAACCAGAAAATGTTCAATCGTCTCACCTTTGGACTCCTTCTGGCAGCGGGGAGCATGATTCTCATCTGACCCGGAATAAAAGAAAGAATGTATCCTGCACAAGGGATGCATTCTTTTTTATTGTGGCGCACCTAAAATGGTGATATAATGTGATTGAGAAAAGTTATCATTTTCTCGGGAAAGGAGGACCCATGATGGGTACATTTTTGACAGGACTCATTATCTGTGCCATTGCGGCATGGTTTGGATACTGCATTTACCGCATGTGGCGGGGCGCCAGCGGAAGAGACTGCGCCAGCTGCGCCCTGGGCGGTGATTTTGACTATGCCCGGTATGGCGCACAGAAGATTGTGCCGAAACGGGAGGAATTCGTTACGGCATCGGGCCACCATATCATCGTAGATGAAGAGGCAGCCCGGAGACGGCGGGAACGGATCCGGAAAATGATGGAAGGTAGAACCTGAAGAAAGCGGCGCCATGGGCGCCGCTTTTATAGTGCGCCAGTGACTCTGCCCATAAGTATGTTAACCCACTTGACACATGCCCCTATAATACAGCCTATTCCATTAAACCCTGCTTCATATGCTATAATAAAATCATATCCTGCGGCCCATGGACGGGCCGTATTTTCCGCTCTTCCATCCTCCCGGCAGGCGCCCGGAGTCAGGGCGGTATACTCAAGTAAAGAATGGAGAATCATCATGGTGAGTGAAGAACTTTTACAGAAACAGGAAGCCCTGGAGTCCTACCTGAAGGAGCTGGGCAGCGTGGTACTGGCTTTTTCCGGCGGCGTGGATTCCACCTATCTCATGCATGAGGCGGGGAAGGTACTGGGGGATAAGGCCATGGCGGTGACCATGAACCTGGCTTCCGTGCCGGAGCGGGAAGTGGCGGATGCCATAGAGTACTGCAAAGCCGAAGGAATCCGGCAGGAAGTGGTGAAAATGGACCAGTTCAAAATCGAGGGATTTGCAGAAAATCCGTCTAACCGCTGCTATCTGTGCAAACATTTCCTCTTCAGCTCCCTGAAAAAAATGGCAGAGGATGAAGGCTTTGCCTATGTCATTGACGGGACGAACATGAACGATGCCTCCCAGTACCGGCCGGGGCTGAAGGCACTGGCTGAGCTTTCCATCAAGAGCCCCCTGCGCCACGCCGGACTTTACAAGGCAGATATCCGGGCCCTTTCGAAGGAAGCGGGGCTCCCCACCTGGAGCAAACCCTCCTTTGCCTGTATGGCCACCCGTTTCCCCTACGGGGAAACCATTACGGCGGATAAGCTGTCCATGGTGGAAAGGGCAGAGGATTTCCTGTTCGCCAAGGGATTCAAGCAGCTGCGGGTGCGGTTCCATGAAGGAAATATGGCTCGTATAGAGGTACTGCCGGAAGACCTCTGGCATCTGTATAAGATCCACGAAGAAGTGGTTTCTGCCTTCCGTTCCTTTGGGTTTACTTACGTCACCATGGACCTCATGGGCTACCGCATGGGCAGTATGGATGAAGTGTTGAAAGAGTAGGCTGTCAGCACATTTTGTGTTGTGGGGTGTGGGTAGTGAGGAGTTAGGAGTGAGGAGTGAGGAGTGGTGGTGCGGCGCACAATTCATATAGCGCCGTAAATTTATATTTTGAGCATTAAGCGTGTTACACTTGATTCTAATTGCAAACATGCCAGGCCGTTATTTAACTGTGTACAGTCATTTGAATGACGTACCCAAATAATCAAACTCTGCGGCGCTTTATAATTTGTGCGCCGCCACATTCACTCCTAACTCCTAACTCCTCACTCCTAACTAACTCATCAGTCATTGTATGAACAGCAATAGGAGTCATATGGACATTAAAAGTATTCTGGAACAGGTAAAGCAGGGAGAACTGGATATTGACGAGGCGGAGAGTCTTCTTCGGGAGAACCCGGCAGACCGGTCCTACGAGGAAATGGGATTTGCGAAGCTGGATACGGACAGGAAGGCCCGGAGCGGCTTTGCGGAAGTGGTATACTGCCAGGGAAAGTCTGATGCCTTCCTGGGGCAGATTTTCAAAAAACTCTACGACTGCGACGGCGAAGTCTTCGGCACCCGGGCCAGCGCCCACCAGTATGAGCTGGTGAAGAAGGTGCTGCCCGGTATTTCCTATGACCCCGTGTCCCATATCCTGAAGCAGGAAAAGGAGAAGGACCACATCGGCTGCATCGCTGTCTGTACCGGCGGCACGGCGGATATTTCCGTGGCCGAGGAAGCGGCCCAGACGGCGGAATACTTCGGCAGCCATGTGGAGCGGATTTACGACGTAGGGGTGAGCGGCATCCACCGGCTTCTGTCCAAGGAGACCCTGGTGCGGCAGGCGAACTGTGTCATTGCAGTCGCCGGTATGGAAGGGGCCCTGGCCTCTGTCATCGGAGGACTTGTCCGGAACCCGGTGATTGCGGTACCCACGTCCGTAGGGTACGGCGCCAGTTTCCACGGCCTTGCAGCCCTCCTCACCATGATCAATTCCTGTGCCAATGGCATAGTAACCGTGAATATTGATAACGGCTTTGGCGCCGGTTATGTGGCTACCCAGATCAACCGGCTTGCAGAAAGGGGAAAGATTTAAATGGGAAAATCCTTATACTTGGAAGCGTCTTCCGGCATTGCGGGAGATATGTTTGTGGCATCTCTCCTGGACCTGGGAGCGGATCGTAAGGTATTGGAGAAGGCACTGGACTCCATCCCGGCCAAAGGATTCAAGGTGGAAATTTCCAGGGTCCAGAAGGCGGGCATCGACTGCTGTGATTTCAATGTGATCCTGGATAAAGAACACGAAAACCATGACCATGACATGGCCTATCTCTATGGTCCCCTGCCGGTGGCGGAAGCCCATCTCCATGGAGATGAGAACCACGAACATCACTGTCACTGCCATGAGGGGGAAGAGGACCACGACCATGAGCACCACTGCCACTGCCATGAGGGGGAAGAGGACCATGACCACGAGCACCACTGCCACTGCCACGACGGAGACGAGAACCATGACCATGAACACCACTGCCACTGCCATGGCGGAGAGGGGCACCATCATGACCACGACCATCACCACCATCATGAACACCGGCATCTGGCGGATGTGGAAGCGGTAATTGATGGTACGGATATGACGGAGCCGGCCCGGAAACTGGCAAAGAAGATTTTCCGCATTGTGGCGGAGGCGGAATCGAAGGCCCACAACCTGCCCATTGAAGAGGTCCATTTCCATGAAGTGGGAGCGATTGATTCCATTGTAGATATCATCGCGGCAGCTGTATGCTTCGATAATCTCGGTATTTCCGATGTCATTGTGCCGAAGCTCTGTGAAGGCACCGGCTCCGTCCGCTGCCAGCACGGCGTGCTTCCGGTACCTGTGCCGGCGACTTTGAATATTGTGACGGCTTACCATATGCCTCTGGAAATCATGGAGGCCAAAGGAGAATATGTGACCCCAACAGGGGCGGCTATCGCAGCGGCCCTCTGCACGTCCCACAGCCTGCCGGCATCGTTTACCATTGTGAAGACGGGCCTTGGCGCAGGAAAGAGAGACTATAAAGAACGGACAAATATCTTCCGGGCCATTCTTATCGATACCGGCGAAGGACCGGGGGACAAGGACGAAGTGGTGAAGCTGGAAAGCGATATCGACGATGCCAGCGGCGAAGTGCTGGGGTATACCATGAAGCGCCTCATGGAGGCAGGGGCCCTGGACGTCCACTACAGTCCCATTTATATGAAAAAGAACCGCCCCGCCTGGGAGCTCACGGTGATCTGCAAAGAGGAAACGAAGGATGTCCTGGAGGATATCATCTTCAGCGAAACCACTACCATCGGTATCCGGGAATTCACCTCTGTCATGCGGTCCATCCTCCGGCGGGAGGAAAAGGAAGTGGATACGGCCTATGGAAAAGTGAAGGTTAAGGAAGTGACCATCCACGGAGAGAAAAGGCGGTATCCGGAGTATGAATCGGTGAAGGCACTGGCCGAAGAAAAGGGCGTGCCCTTCCAGACGGTGTTTGACCTGGTGAAAAAGGGATAAGAAGCATTACAAAAGGGAGCAGGAAATGTCCTGCTCCCTTTTCTGACAGCATGCTTATGGATAGAGTCATTAGCATGAGTCTGCTAGCTGTTAGCTTCTAGTGATGCGTTTCAATCACATTTGGGATAATGGTTAATATTTGACTCGAGTGGAACCACTACTGCCGCATGCCGATTCTAAATGCCATAGACTCTGCACCTAACTCGTCATCTCGAGCGGTGGTAAGCGCAGTAATGACGTAAAATATAAAAATCGAATGTACGAGAGAGTCGAGAGATCTCTCAGATAAATGTCTCTGACGGTCCTAAAACGCTGGCAACGGCCGAAAAACTATGATTCCAAACGCAAGAAAGATTTCTCGACTCATCGTAGCTGTAGCGATTTTTATATGCACAGTCACTTTGCATGCTGCCACCGCTCGAAATGACGGTATAGGGGTAGTTTCACTTGCTATGCTATCATAAAATTGCCGTACGATTAATCTATGATTAGCACAAATGTGATTGAAACGTATCACTAGCTGCTAGGAAAGCTGCTCAGCCTGCGGCGCTTCCTACATGATGAGCCTTACTTATTCATGCCGTCGGCTGCTGAGCTTTCCTGGCAGCTAACAGCTAGAAGCTAGCAGCCCCATGGGGGTGGCTATAGCAGTTTTTATGACGTTTACTTAATGAACCCTACCTGGGCGCTGATCCGTTTGATCTGCTCCTCTTTCCGCTTGTTGTATTCCACCTTTTTCTCTTCGAAGTAGTTCTTCCCGTAGGAATCGATGGAAACGATGAGGGGACCGAAATTCTTTACATGGCAGTGCCAGAGGGTTTCCGGCATGCCCAGTTCCTTCCAGTGGGCATCTACCACTTCTTCCACTTCCTGGGCGGCTACCACCGCATTTCCGGCGGGGAATACGCAGTGGATGGCGCCGAACTCCCGGCAGGCCCGTTCCGTATTTTCTTTCATGCCCCCTTTGCCTACAATGACCCGGACCCCCGTTTTCTTTACGAATTCGTATTCGAATTTTTCCATGCGCATGGATGTGGTGGGGCCTACGGAAACCATTTCATAGGACTCTTCTCCGTGGGGGCGGATGATGGGGCCTGCGTGGAGGATGGCTTTATCCTTAATATCCACAGGCAGGTCCCGGCCTTCTTCCACCACCCGGCGGTGGGCCACATCACGGCAGGTGGTGAGGTCGCCGGTGAGGTAAATAATATCTCCGATGTGGATATCCTTTAAATCTTCCCGGGAAATGGGGGTGGTGAGTACTTTATTTCCATCAACAATTGAAACAGCCATTTTCTTCTCCTTTTCTGTAAAATATCTGTATCGAATCAGCCGTTATAGGTGAAATGGCTGTGGGTATCGGTCTTGAAATTGAGATCTTTATCGAAAACAATATGTCCTCTCCGGTGGCTCCAGCATCCTACGCACACGGCGCAGCCGATGACGGAAGGATGGCGGGCGGTGTTTTCAATATTTACGCCCATGACGGAGTAGTGGCCGCCCATGCCCTGGGGTCCAAGGCCCAGGGCGTTAATACCGTCTTCCAGGAGGTGCTCCATCTTTTCGGCATTGGGGTTGTCATTGTGGCTTCCGATGGGACGGAAGAGGGCCTTTTTGGAATTCAGGGCTGCCGTCTCCACGGAGGTGCCGATGCCTACGCCCACGAGAAGCGGCGGGCAGGCATTGAGTCCGTAGCTTGTCATGCGGTCCAGTACGAATTTCGTGACCCCCTCATATCCTTCGCCAGGCATGAGCACCGTGGCACAGCCAGGGAGAGAGCATCCGCCACCGGAAAGGTAGGTGTAGATTTCACATTTATCCGAATGGGGAACCATGTCCCACCAGATGGTGGGGGTGCCTTTGCCTACGTTCTTGCCGGTATTGTATTCGCTGAAGGTCTCTACGGAATTCAGGCGCAGCGGCGTTTCAAATGATGTCTTCACTACGGAATCCCGGAGCAGCTTTTCCAAATCATCTATGAGCGGGAACTTCGTGCCGCAGCGGATCCAGAACTGGGGCACTCCGGTGTCCTGGCAGGACGGGCGCTGCAGTTTTTCCGCCAGCATCTGGTTGCGGAACATGGTGCGGTAAATGACCTTCGCCGGGGGCGTGTCTTCCTTGTCCCGGAGTTCCTCCAGCTTTTCAATCACGTCGTCCGGAAGGCGGATGGCGGTGTGGCCAAGGAATTTGGCCATAATATCTTTCATTTTTTCAACCTGTTCTTCGTGGTTCATTGGTTCCTCCTATATGACAAGCAATCCTTTTCTTTTGGGAAGCACTCGGTGTTTCCTTCACTCTGCCGTTATTATAGGTCTCTTCCAGACATATGTACATTTGAAACTATTGATTTGAGCATAGGAAAAAGCTATACTGAATTCAATGGATATGCATGCTTATGAATAGAGTCAATAGCATGGGGCTGCTAGCCTCTGGCTTTTAGCTTCCAGGAAAGCTCCACGGCCTACGGCATGATATTTCCTGTCGAAAGCAATCGATGGGAGCACCGCAGGCTGGCCAAATCTCCTGGTGACTCATCTCCAGGGAAGCGCTGATTAATTCGCAGAGTCAGATTTCATAAGGATTTTTATGCACTGCTTCGTCATAGCTCGGCCAAGGATAAAAGGAAGGCGCTTTTATGTGCAGAGAAAGCGCCAACTTACCTTGGCTCAGCAGTCCTATGCAGGACTGCTGCCTTAAATAGCTCGCTATTCGCGTCGAGCTATTCCTCGCATTGCATAAAAATCCAAGAATGAAATCCGACAACGATTTAATCAGTGCTTCCCTAGCATATTTGGGTTAATAACCAATATTGACCCAAGTAGAGTCACTACTGCTGTGTAACGGTAGTACACCCCCCTCTCGCTTCGCTCCTCCAAATTGTGTTCGCTGCCACCTCAAGGGACCATGGGGTCTATCAGCGGCTTCGCCGCTATAGGAAGCCTTCCCCTTGAGGGGAAGGTTTGGTTAGGGTGGTTGACTATACACGCGGTCTTGCTATGTGAGACCAACAGGTATCCAGCCCGCGGCGATAGCCGCTATCAGGTTTCATAAGGCGGCGCTATATAATTTGTGCGCCGCCACCACCACTCCTCACTCCTCACTCCTCACTCCTAACTACCCCGCTATTTCCTTATTTGTTACTTCTTCACCGTTTATCCCCAAAGGAGACCCTTATGACTCTTACCCAACTTTCCTATTTCTGCGCTGTCTGTCGGACCCACAGCATTACCCGGGCGGCGGAGACGCTCTTTGTATCGCAGCCCACGATTTCCACAGCCCTCCGGGACCTGGAAAAGGAATTTCACTGCCGCCTTTTCATCCATGGAAAAAACCGGATTTCCCTCACCGATGAGGGCGCTGATTTCTATGACGAAGCCCTGCGAATCCTGAAAGAAACGGAAAAGCTGAAGATCCGGTTCGACAGGAGGGAATCAGAAAGGCCCCTCCGTATCGGTATACCGCCCATTCTTTCCACCATATGTATCCCGGAGCTTACGGATCGTTTCGAGGAGGAGACCGGGGTGCCGGTACAGCTCTTCGAATACGGGTCCATCCGGGCGGGGGAACTGGTAGAAAAGGAAGACCTGGACGTGGCCCTGGGAAATCTGGACATGGTGAACCTGGATACCTATAATTATTTCCGGATTATGGAAGATTCCTATGTATTCTGCCTGTCGAAGGACCATCCCCTGGTGAGAAGCGGGGCGGTAAACCTGGAGAGCCTTTCCAAGCTGCCACTGCTCCTCTTCAATACGGATTCCATGTCCACGGAGACCGTGATTTCCTACTTCCAGTCCCGGAACATGGAAATCCGGGTCAAAATGTACTGCAGCCAGCTCATGACCCTGCTTCGGGTCCTGGAAAGCGGCCAGTGCGGGGCTGTCCTCTATCGGTCTATTCCTGTGGATGAAACAAGGTTTGTGAAAATTCCGCTTCCCGGCATTACCTGCAAAGTGGGCATCCTGTGGAAAAAGGGGGTCTTCGTGCAGGAAAACCTGCAGAAATTCATTGATTTTGTGAAAAAGAGTACACGCAAAGGAAAAAAGAGCCTCTCCATGGAATAAGAGGCCCTTCGTTCAGGAGGTTTTATTATATGAGAAAAACAATATGGATAGCGGCACTGGCCCTGGCAGGGGCTCTTTCTTTCCCCATTGCAGCCGATGTCCACGGACCCTATGACTGCTGGGGGTATTCAGGAATCCAGCAGGAGAAATCCCATGGATTTTCCTGCTTCATCCCCGGGCCCCACGGGGAGCGGCCGGGGAGGGATAATGTGTCCTCTTCTGTCATTCTGGTCTCCGTGGATGGAGATCGGAAAAAGGCGGGGATGGAAGACCTATGCCGGAAATACCATTTGTCCCTGGTCTATGATTATAAGAATTTCAATATGTATGCCCTGAAAACCGAAAATCCTTTGCCGGACAGGGATATGGAAGCATTGATTCGCAGCCTTTCCAAAGAAAAAGGCATCCTCTCCGTAGAACGGGACAGGGTGGTAACGGTGGACCAAATCAAATGAGGGTATTCCCTTATACCCATATAAAACCGGGAAGGGGCTGTGAGCTATGCTTTGAAGCCCTTCCTTATTCGTTCATGGCACGATCCAGTTTGGTGAGGTTTTCCTCCATCACCTGAAGGTAGCTTTCATCGCTGGACTCTTCCATGGTGGAAAGGGTTTCGGCTTTGGCGCCGGCCTCGGTGGCCAGAGTCCTTGCCAGGGCGGGGTCCATGGTTTCTTCGGTGAAGATGGTTTTCACATGGTGGGCCCTGCAGAATTCGATGAGTTCAATGAGTTTTTTCGCCGGCGGCTCACCGGTGGCAAAGGCGTCTTCCACGCTTTCCTGGGTGAGGCCGAAGTCCCTGGCCAGGTATCCAAAGGCGGCGTGGCCGGTGACGAGCTCATGGCGGGGCGCTTTTTCCAGCCGGTCCTGGTATTCTGCCTGCAGCCGGTCCAGACTTTCTGCAAAGGATTCATAATTTTTCATAAAGAGGTCCCTGTCCTTCGGGGAGGCGGCAATGAGCCCGTCCCGGATGGCCCGGGCCTCTTCTTTTGCTTCTCTAAGGCCCAGCCAGGTATGGGGGTCATAGGCGCCGTGCTCTTCCCGTTCTTCCTCATCGGTGAGGAGAAGAGGCGGTACATGGGCCGAAGCATCGACAGTGATGAGATCCGGAGAACCGGCGCCCCTGATGGCTTTTTCTGCCCAGTGCTCCATGCCCATGCCGTTATAGACGAAGAGGCGGGAATGGGAAAGCTTCACCATGTCCTCCGCCCGGGGTTCGAAATCGTGGGGCTCCGTACCGTCAGGCACCATGACCGTAATGGATACGGCGTCACCGCCGATGGCTTTCGTGAGCTTCTCCATGGCTCCGAAGGATACGGTGACCGGAATGGTTCCTTCCGGCACTTTCGGCGCTTCCCGGCCGCAGGCGGAAAGGGACAGCACCAGTCCTGCCAGCAGGAACAGGACGATTTTTCTTAGAAGATTCATAGGCGCCTCAGAGCACGTGCTTTACAAAGAGGGTAAGAAGGAGGAGAAAGGCCGCCGTCAGGGCGGTCACGCCGCCGGGGGCGGCACCGATGTAGTAGGACAGGAAGAATCCTCCCAAAATGGAAAGAAAGCTGTAGGCCAGGGATGCCAGGAAGGTAGCCCGGAACCCCTTCTGCAGCTGCAGGGCACTGGCTACGGGAAGGGTGATCATGGATGTGATTACCAGGATGCCCACGGACCGGATGGATACGGAAATGGCGGCGGCCACGAGGAAGGCGAAGAGGTAATTCAGCCGCTTCACATGGACTTTGGCAATGCGGGATGCCTCTTCATCGTAGGTGATGTAGAGGAGCTGGTGGTAATTGAAAGCGATGAGCAGCACCGCCAAAAGGCTCAGGATGGCGGTGGCCGCCATGTCCATGGGAGATACGGTGAGCATGGAACCGAAGAGGTAGGCATCGGCATTGGCGTGAAGGTGGCCGCTGCTGATGAGGGTGATGGCGATGCCTACAGAAATGGAAAGGACAATGGACAGGATAAGATCTGTATATTTCTTGAAGTACTGCCGGAGAAATTCGATGGCAAGCCCTGCGAAGGCAGTGAAGACGAAGGAGGTGAGTACCGGACTGTCCCGGAAGAGGAGGCCCAGGGTGACGCCGGCCAAAGACGAATGGGCCAGGGTATCGCCAATCATGGAGTACCGCTTCAGCACGAGAAAAATACCGATGCAGGGGCAGAGGATGGCGATGCAGAGAGAAATGAAAAGGGCATTCTGCATGAAACTATAACTGAACATGGCCGCCCTCCTTTTCGATGTACTCTTCAATATAATGGGAAACGCTGCACAGGTGGCCGTGGCCCTGGTCCACATGGTACAGGCTGGTGGATACCTTACCTGCCTCTTCCATGTTGTGCTCCACCGCCAGCACCGTGAGATGGTGCTCCCGATTCAGTCTTGAAAGTTCCCGGTAGATTTCCTTCTGGTTCATGAGGTCCACCCCTGTGGATGGTTCGTCCAGGATGAGAAGGTCCGGATTTCCCATGAGGGCCCGGGCGATGAGCACTCGCTGGTGCTGCCCCCCTGACAGGCGGCCCATGAGCTCGTTTTCATAATCCTCCATGCCCGTGGCGGAAAGAATTTCCTTCACGGAAAAGGACTTCAAGCGGAGGAGTTTCCCATAGGAATGGATGACCTCTCTCACGGTGATGGGGAAGGCCTGGTCCCGCCCCGGCATCTGGGGCACGTAGCCGATACGCCGGGCCTGGCATCGGATGGACCCTTTCGTGGGATGGAGAAAACCAAGGATGAGCTTCAGCAGGGTGCTCTTGCCGCTCCCGTTGTTTCCTACGATGGAAATATAGGAACCCTTCGGCACATGGAGGGAAATATCCTCCAGAAGCCAGGGCTCCTTCCCGGTGTAGGAGAAATAAAGATGGTCTATGGTCAGCATGATGGCTCCTTTATAAATGTAGAAATCTCTTTTCATCATAGCATACATGGACAAGGGAAAATGGGTGAGAAGTGAGAAGTGGGAGGTGAGGAGTGAGGAGTTAGGAGTTAGGAGTGAGGAGTGGTGGTGCGGCGCACAATTCATATAGCGCCGCCTTTTATATTTCAGCGCTTACCGCGGTCCGACAACCGTTTACCGATTTCGTGAATGAGTTGATCGGATGTGTTGCAAGCACTCAACTGTAAGCGGCTAGCCAATACCCTGGCTTCACCAATATTCAAAATGATCCCTCTATATACTGCTTTTATCGGTACTCGTCATTCTGACCGGTGGTAAGCGTTGGAGTGATGATTCATGCAAGAATCGCTACAGCTTTGATGAGTGGAGGAGTCTTTCTCTGCAAATGGCTATGACAGTCCTATAACACCGATAGGAAGGGTTGAACTGTAAGCTGTAAGCGGATAGCGGTAAGCCTTGAAATATAAAAGCGGCGCTATTCAATTTATGCGCCGCACCACCACTCCTAACCCCTCACTCCTCACTTATAAATAAGTCAATTGAATCAACTCATAACCTGCGGATAATCACGAAAATTCCTAATTGGTCAAATAAATAAAATAAAAAGTCAAAAATATTTTAGCACTCTCTTGACTTGAGTGCTAAAAGTGCTATACTATAGTTGTCAGGAGGAAAGGGAACCGGAAAGGGAGACCTGGAAGGTGCCCGGACACCTGAACATGAGAATAATAAACAAAGGAAAGAGGTCTTTGATTATGGGTAGCTTGATTCCATTTGATGGATTATTCGGTGACACTGTTCTGGATCATTTCTTTGATGATATTCCGACAGTTTATAAAGATTACGTGGCAGTTCCGAAAGTAGACATTGAGGATCTGAAAGATCATTATGAAATCACCTGCGATATGCCGGGATTCACGAAAGACCAGATCCATGTGAATTATGAAAACGGCGTTCTCTCCATTGCCGCTAAGAGAGAAGACAAGAAAGAAACCAAGGACGAAGAGAAACATTACCTCCGTCATGAACGGGGCGCCGTTGGATTCCAGCGTCAGTTCTCTGTAAGCGGTATCAAGGAAGACGGCATCACGGCAAGCCTGAAAGATGGTGTGCTGAAGATCGAACTTCCTAAAGAGGACCAGAAGAAAGTAGAAGAATCCCATCGGATCCAGATTGGATGAGATCCGTTGTTTCAGAGAATCCTGGTGATGCGAATGGATAGTAGCGATTCGCAGGAAAGGAGCTGCCGACGGAAGCACGGTCCATCGGCAGCACCGATTCCTTGTTTTCCATATGTTGCTTATCTTACATCTTTTATTTATCTCCCCCAAAAAATAAAGTAAGTTGTTAGTTCATGCAATTACCCTCCCTGTGAAGGCCTCCGGAAAGATCAGTTCCCTTTCCGGAGGCCTTTTTGCGTGAATTTGTACTGATGGGTAGGACCATTCGTATAGGGGCTTCCAGCTGCTGGATCCAACCGCAAGCAAGATAGTCCGTTAACATATTGTCAACGTGTGAAAATAAACTGATTGACAGAATCCATTGTTTATTTTATACTTGTCTACAAGGTAACAATTTGAAACGGCAGGTGCTCCGTAGTGGAAAGGAAGTTTTCATGATGGACAGTGCTTGCAAAGAAATTATCAGATTGGCCGAAAAGGTTATGGATGGTGGTGAGATTACAGAGGAAGAAGCAAAGAAATTAATCCGTACCAAAGATGAGGATACCATGCTGCTTCTGGCCATGGCGGACAAGATCCGCCAGAAGTTCAACGGCAACGCCGTTGATTTCTGTGCCATCATCAATGCAAGAAGCGGCCACTGCCAGGAAAACTGCAAGTTCTGTGCCCAGTCCGGCTGGTATAATACGGGAGCCAAAGTATACCGTCTCCTGCCGGAGGATGAGATCCTGGCAGCCGCCAGGAAGGCAAAGGAAGCCGGCGCTGTCCGGTTCTCCCTGGTCACCAGCGGCAGGAACCAGGACAACCCCAATGAGTTTGAGGAAATCATCGATATTGTGAAAAAGATCCGTGAGCAGGTGGGCATCGAAGTCTGCTGCTCCCTGGGTCTCATCACAAAGGAACAGGCCCTTCGGCTGAAGGAAGCGGGAATCACGAGAATTCACTGCAATATCGAAACCGCGCCTTCCTATTTCCCGGAAGTCTGCTCCACCCATACCATGGGGGATAAGGAAGAAATCATCCGCACCGCCCAGGAGGCAGGCATCCGCGTGTGCTCCGGCGGCATCATCGGTCTTGGGGAATCCCTGGACCAGCGGGTGGAGATGGCTTTCAAACTGAAATCCATGCACATCGACTCCGTCCCCATGAATATCCTGAATCCCGTGAAGGGCACCCCCTTCTACACGAATAAACGGCTTCCGCCGCTGGAAGTTCTCCGCACATTTGCCATGTTCCGCTTCGTCCTGCCAAAGGCGCTGATCCGCACTGCCGGCGGACGGGAAGTGAACCTCCGGAGCCTGCAGGCCTATGCACTGACCGGCGGCCTGAACGGCATCATGGTGGGCGGTTACCTCACCACCGGCGGCAGGGATCCGAAAGAGGATATCCGGATGACCGAAGACCTCGGCCGGTCCATGACCCAGCCCCAGCTTTGATACGGTTTCAAATACAACTTCATAGGATAGAAATATTCCGCACCATTGCGAAACACGAATATTTCTATTACGTATGCACGTAAGGTTTTACAAAGGCATTACCCTGTCATTGGACGGCAGGCGATTTTACAAAAGGAGTGGTTTGCGATGGAAAGCAGCTGTGAACAGATTTTGAAGTGGACAGAAAAGGTTTTGAACGGCGGAGAGCTGACGGAGGAGGAAGCAAAGGCCCTCATCCGTACGAAGGATGAAGACACCATGCTTCTTCTGGCCTGCGCCGACAAGATCCGCCAGAAATTCTCCGGCCGGAGCGTGGACCTCTGTGCCATCATCAATGCACGGAGCGGCTCCTGCCAGGAGGACTGCAAATTCTGTGCACAGTCTGCCCGTTATCATACAGGTGTAAAAACCTATAAATTCCTTCCGGAAGATGAGGTCATTGAAGCGGCTAAGAGAGCGAAAAAAGCCGGAGCAGCCCGTTTCGATATTGTTACTGCAGGCCGTGACCAGAGAAATCCGAAGGACTTTGCGGAAATTCTCGACCTGATCCGTCGTATCCGCAAGGAAGTGGGCATCGAAGTATGCTGCTCCCTCGGATTCCTCACACAGGAGCAGGCATACCAGCTGAAAGAAGCCGGTATCAGCCGCCTGCACTGCAATATCGAATCGGCACCTTCCTTCTTCAAGGAAGTCTGCACGACCCATACAGCCGAAGAAAAGGCAGAAAACGTGGCCCGCGCCCAGAAGGCGGGCATCCGTGTCTGCTGCGGAGGCATTATTGGACTTGGAGAATCGCTGGACCAGAGAGTGGAAATGGCGTTCCACCTGAAGGAAATGCACATCGATGCAGTACCGCTCAATGTGCTGAACCCCATTAAGGGAACTCCTTTTGAACACAATAAGCGCCTGTCCCCTCTCGAAATCCTGCGATCCTTTGCCATGTTCCGCTTTGTCCTGCCGAAGGCCCAGATCCGTACGGCCGGGGGACGTCAGATCAATCTCCGGAGCCTCCAGTCCATGGCCCTGGCCGGCGGCATGAATGGCGTCATGATCGGCAATTACCTCACCAGTAAGGGCTCCGACTCCGCCGATGATATCGCCATGCTCCATGACCTGGGCCGTACCCAGACTGCACCGAACCTGAACTGAGACGGCAGTCTGCATACTATTTCTGGCAGTTCGCTGCCAGTATCTTATTCTTGATATCGGGAAGTAATCATATGGACGAAAATGTAAAGTATATAGAAGACTGTATGGACAAAGTCCTGGGCGGAGAAGAAATCACCCGGGAGGAAGCGGGAAAGCTTTACGAAGCGGGGAAGGCGGAACCCCTTTTCCTCATGGCGGCAGCCGATAAGATCCGGAAGACCTTCTGCGGCGATAAGATGCGTTTCTGCAGCGACGTGAATGCCAGGAGCGGCCGGTGCACGGAGAACTGCAAATTCTGTGCCCAGTCAGGCTGGTATCACACGGGGGTGAAGGAATATCCCCTCCGGAGCCCGGAGGACCTGCTCCATGAAGCTAAGCAGGCAGAGGCCTACGGGGCAGAGCGGTTCGGCATCGTCACCAGTGGGAGAGGACAGAGCGATCCGGTGCAGTTTGCCTCCATCGTGAAAGCGGTAAAGATGATTACGAAGGAGACGAAGCTTTCCGTATGCTGCTCCCTGGGCCTTCTGACGGACGACCAGCTTTTGCAGCTGAAGGAAGCGGGATGCCAGCGGATTCACTGCAACCTGGAGACTGCACAGCGCTATTTCCCCCATATCTGCACTACCCATACCTATGAAGAGAAGGAAGACCATATCCGCCGTATCCAGAAGGCGGGACTGGAAGTGTGCTCCGGCGGTATCATGGGTCTTGGGGAGACGGAGGATGACCGCATCGACATGGCCTTCGCCCTTCGGAGCCACCGCGTGACCAGTGTGCCCCTCAATATTTTCAGCCCCATCCCCGGGACTCCCTTTGGAAAGAACCATCCGCCAAAGCCGGGGGAGGTGCTCCGCATGTTTGCACTGTACCGGTTCATCCTGCCCCACGCCATCATGCGGGTCTGCGCAGGGCGGGAAAATGCGCTCCGGGATCTCCAGGCCTTCGCCCTGGCGGCGGGCCTCAATGGCGCCATGATCGGCGGATACCTCACCATCGCTGGCAGGCCTCCGGAAAAGGACAGGCAGATGGCGGTAGATATGGGACGGACGGTCTGAATGGACATAGAAAAAGCATGGAAAGAAATTTCCATGCTTTTTTTACGCGTTGGTGGGTAGAGCCAAATGCGTGGGGGCTTTTAGCTTCTATCAGCCAGGAAGGACTGGTCAGCTTACGGCACGTCTAACTATTAGAAAAACAATTGAGAAAGCGCCGCAGGCGAATCAGTTTTCCTGAAAGCTGGAAGCTAAGAGCTGGAAGCCCCGCGACAGTGACGCTATCCGTAAGCATCTCAAATCGCTCCTTATTTCAGCAGGTTCATGAAGACCATCAATATGGAGGCATTCAGGAAGTCCACCACGAAAGCGCCAATGAGGGGGATGACGAAGTAAGCCGTGTGGGCCGGACCGAACCGTTCGCACATGGCATTCATATTGGCGATGGCATTCGGTGTGGCACCCATGCCGAATCCGCAGGTGCCGGAAGCCATGACGGCGGCTTCATAATTTCCGCCCATGACACGGAAAATGACGAAGTATGCAAAGAGGGCCATCACCACGGTCTGGATGAGGAGGGTGACGATGAGAGGCACCGCCAGGTCCGCCAGCTGCCAGAGCTTCAGGCTCATGAGGGCGCAGGAGAGGAAGATATTGAGGCACATGCCCCCCAGGACTTCGCTTTCCTTCTGGTATATGCCGAAAAGCTTTGTCCCCTCCGCCACGTTCCGGATCACCGCCGCCACAATCATGGCGCCGATGTAGCCGGGGAATACGAGGCCGATGTCCACGAAGAACTGGCTCACGTAGGTGCCGAGGCCCATGGCCAGGAGGAGCTGGCCGAAGGCGTACATGAAGTTATCCATGTTCAGGTAGTTCGCCGCTGCATCTTCATCGTCTTCGGTCTCCGGATGCTTATTGATCTTTCCCCTGTCCAAAGTGGAGGAAGATTCATCGGTTTCCGTGGAAAACAGGTGGAAATGGCGGATAACCTGAAGTCCTGTCATTTTATATCTAGGTTGGTACATCCACACCCATCATCTCATACAGCTTGCGCTGTTTCTCTGTAATTTCGGACAGATGGTGAGCCCTGCCGGGTTGCTGGTAATACTCGATGGTATCCAGTTCATCCAAGAATTCCTGCATGGTGTAATTCCTGTAGAGGTCATGGATTTCCATTTGGCGTTTGATGTAAGACATCAGCTCCAGTGCAAGGAATTGTACAAACAGCTTGCCTTCGAGATTTTCCTCTGACGATACGGACATTCTCCGCATATCTAAACGCTCTTTAAGGTTTCCAAAGGACTTTTCTATCAGATCCCGCATGCGGTAAATACGGATTGCCTCGACCGGATCCTTAATGGAGTTGGTCAGGAGGGCAAAATAGCCAAAGTCTTTTTCGGCTTCGCGGATAGCTTTGTCATTATATGCGATGGCTATGCCTCTTGCCGGTGTTTCGTGGACAATGAAATACTTGGCATAGGCACCCTCATGTTCCCGTTTGCGTTTTCCGGTCTGCAGCTCTTCTTCATACCGGTCAAGCATATGGTTAAAACGGTTACGGTCATCTGTACAGTGCTGATCATTATAGTAAATATGCAGGTATACCCGACGCTTTCCCGTTTTAATTGTTCCAAGACGCGGCTTCTCTTCTTCATAATCCCACTGTTCTGTGAATGTGCATACATACAGCTGCAATGCAGGATTGTAGTTTGACCGTGTGACAAAGCTGTCACGGATATCGTCCAGGTGTGTTTTTACCAGTTTCAAGCCGGTTCTGGCTCCAATGAGAAACTTATGGTGGTGCTTCATCAGCTCGTTGATGTTCTTCTGGCTAAAGAACCCTCGGTCCATGCAGAGCTGCAGTTTTACGAGGTCGAGAAAATCCACGTCCTTGATCAGGTTGTCAATGGTTTTTACATCCGCAATATTGCCCGGCAGTTTTCGGTAATACACCGGCAGCATGGAAACTTCGCCAAAGAGGAGTGCCAGATTGATTTGGGGAAGGTCATCTCCTTCTTTGTTCTTGCCATATTTCACTTGCTTCAGCAACTCCGAAAATGAGGAAATAGACGTTGTGTCAAAAGCCAGATATTCCGTTTCACAGCGCCTCTTGGCCTGCCTTTTGAAATAGGCCATCTTCGCATCCTCCGTAATCATCCCAAAGAGCCTGCTGATGCGTTGGGACGGAATATCCGCTCCAAATGGGTGCACATGGGTGTGTCCCCATTTCTTGAATCGATACATCGCCTGACCCTCCTCCAGTACGAGATAGAAGGCAAGCGACATAAGTTCTTTGTAAATATCACCAAAGCAGGCTTTCAGGTCATCACGAAGCCCGATCTTCTCGGCAATGCAGGAAAGCAGATAAACAGCGCCGTAGAAAGACCGTTTGCACGAAGTAACCGGAACCGGCCCAGGCTTTGATGTTTTCTGCGTTTCCAGTTGCTTTTCCAAGAGATACTTCTTATTGAAGACCAGTTTGCCTTCAATTACCTTGCCGATGTACTTGCGTTTATGCTCACCGCGTTTTTTCTCTGAATTCCAGTGTGATTTATCTATGAAAGCATATGTTGTGCCATTAATGACTTGTGTTTTATAGTCCATAGCTGTCCACCTCTAGACATATTTTATATCTAGAGCATAAGGCAGTCAAGTGCTATAGAAGATAGAAAAGGCAGTATTTATCGAATCAATTAAGCTTGTCCTGCCGCAGCATAGATATAAAATGTGCGGACTTCAGGGGATAAGCAGCTCTCCGATAGGACCGCCGATGAAGGAGCCCGCCACCAGGCCGAAGGTGGCTGCCGCAAAGGCGATGGTGGTGGCATCGGGGAGCCCCAGTTTTTCCAGTACCGGGCCGAAGGAACCGGAGGTGCCGTGGCCGCCGACGAGAGGAATGGACCCGTCGGCCAGGCCCATGAGGGGATTTTCATGGAACACATGGGTCAGGGAGATGCCGATGCAGTTCTGGATAATAATCAGTATACCCACAAGCACTGCCATTTTAATGACGAGGATGCCTCCCTTTTTGATGAGCTTCACGCTGGCCATGTAGCCGATACTGGTGAAAAAGAGCATCATGCACCAGTTCTGCATGACCGTGTCCTGGGTATAGGTCCACATCCCTTTCGTGTAGAGGATGCAATTGATAATGGAGAAAATCGTGCCCCCGATAACCGGCGCCGGAATGCAGTATTTCCGGAGAAATTTGATTTTTGTCTTTAAAAAACCGCCCAAAAAGAAGACAGCCACCGCGGCTGCCAGGGTCTGGTACATATTCAGGTTAATATCTATCATAGTGGCTCCCATTTTTCCTTTTCCCACAGGAGAAGGTTATTTTTATCATACAATAACAAGTATAAGGGAATTGCATAGAAGAATCAAGAAACAATTACTTGCACTCATAGGAATGAATGCTGTGGGCCCTTTCGCTATCCCCTCTCTATGAGAGACCCCATAAACCATGTATAATATTATTGATAAATATTTCTATTATTTACTGCATAAGGAGTATGTTATGTTTGATTTTCTCGATATAGGTACGCTCCTGTACCGGGTGCCGGCGCTGCTCATTGCCCTTTCTTTCCATGAATATGCCCATGCCGCTGTGTCAGACTCCCTGGGAGATCCCACGCCCCGGGCTATGGGACGGCTCACGGTGAATCCTATGGCCCATCTCGATGTACTGGGGACCATTCTTCTGGTGCTCTGTGGATTTGGCTGGGCCAAACCGGTGATGATCAATCCCCGGTACTACGATGACTATAAATCGGGGGTATTGAAGGTGTCCTTTGCAGGCCCCGGCATGAACCTGTTCCTTGGATTCCTGTCTATCCTTCTTTCTGCCATTCTCTACCGCCTGGGTATGCTGTCCATGGAAAGTGCCCGCTTTTTGAACTGGATCATGCTGTACAATGTATGGTTTGCTTTCTTTAATCTCATTCCTGTGCCACCGCTGGATGGGTCCAAGATCCTTTCCATGTTCCTCCCCGGGGAGCTTTCCTTCAAATACGAGAACTTTAATGCCCGGTATGGCTTCCTCCTCCTCATGGTGGTGGTATTCAGCGGATTCATTAACCGCATCATCAATCCATTGGCCAACGGATTCATTTCCCTCTGCACCTGGCTGGTGTACCTGGTGTTTTGAGGATGGATACTGCGCTTATGGTTAAAATCACTGGCACGGGGCTGCTGGGTTTCAGGAAAACTGAACAGCCTGCGGCGCTTTTACATCCGTTTATTCTGATCATTGCTCACGCCGCAGGCAATAGGGTTTTCCTGAAAGCTGGAAGCCCCCGTGCTAATGGTTTCCGCCGTTATCCCGCTAATCCAACAACCCACCAACCCACCAAACCACTAACCCACTCACTTACTCACTCACTTGTAAAGAGGTGAACCTTATGTCCATCACCTGGATGATTTTTGAAATACTGGGCACCGTGGCCTTTGCCTTTTCCGGCGCCGTGGTGGGCCTGTACCGCCGGATGGACATATTCGGCATTACGGTGCTGGCTGTCATGACCGGCGTAGGGGGCGGCATGATCCGGGATGTGCTCTGCGGCATCACGCCGCCTACGGCACTGACCCATCCGGACAGCCTTCTCGTATCCATCGGGACTGCCCTGGTAGTAAGTTTCCTCTATCCCTTTTTCCGCATCCCCAGGAGAGGAAAGATCCTGATTTCCTTCCTTTACCACATATCCGATACCATCGGGTTGGCGGCGTTCACGGTGACCGGGGTGCTCACGGCCTTTTATACCTGGCCGGCCTACCATTATGTGCTTCCCACCATGCTGGGACTCATTACGGCTGTAGGAGGGGGCATTATCCGGGACATGATGGCCCGCCGGATGCCGGTGGTTCTCTATATGGATGTGTATGCCATTGCTTCCGTGGCGGGGGGCCTTCTCATGTGCGCTCTCCATGGAAAGCTTTCGCTATCCCTGGTTTCCTGGATAGCTTTTTCCTTTGTCCTGCTCCTTCGGGTGGCCGCCATCCGCTATGGCTGGCAGCTGTACCATCCCCACAGGAGACTGAGAAGGTAAGCTCATGAATCGGACAGGGTGATGGGAAGTGCCGGAATGGCATGGCGCCGCAGTGCCTGCCCGCAGCGAGGACGCTATGGGGTCTGGCATGCCGGACCTTCGGGTCCAGGGGCCGGATGTATTTCTATCAGGAGTTCCAATGATGACAACAGCCAAAAGACAGTTATCCTTTATATTCACGGCCCACGGCTTTTCCACCGATGAAGCGGGGAAGGCAGAACTTTCGCCGGAGGACAGGAAATGGAAAAAGCAATTTGATGAAGATCGGTGGAAGGCTTTATATTTCCTGGGATTCGAGAAAATTTCCACCGGCAGTCCTTCCTTCCTGTTCCTTCATCGCCTGGCAGCAGCCTTTGTGAATGTACTCCTGACGTCTCCTTTGTTCCCCTTCCTGAAGGGGAAGATGGACGTATCCATTCCGGAGGAGGATGTGAAAAAAATCCTGCAGGCCCTGCCCTATGGTCCTGGCGTGGAATTGGTGGACGAACCATGGATACGGCGCAGCGTAGAGGAATTGAACCGGGTTTTTCACAGGGATTTTAATGAGTCCGGCCAAAGTCCGGCGGACTATCTCAGGAGCCGTCGGAAGGATGCGAGGATTCCGGACCGTATCTATTTCCACCTGGTGGAGGATACAAAGAATGGGGCCTATCCCTTCGCTTTCCTTGCTACCTATGCCACATTTGACGAAAAGGGGAAAGCACGGCAGATGCCGCTCAGCTACGCCCTGAAGGAATATAAAGGGGACAGGGACAAGCTGCTCCGCCTTTTTTCTTCGCTGGACAAAGCGGCTTCCGTGCTGCCGCCTTTGGGAAAATTTGTGGAAGACGGAACCATGCTTCATCCCTTTGGCGTCACGGCGGATGAGGCCTATGACTTTCTGAAGACCGTACCGGCGCTGGAGGAGAAGGGCATCTACTGCCGTATCCCGAACTGGTGGAAAAGCGGCAGGCGCCGGCCATCGGTTACGATTTCCATGGGCGTTGGAAAGCCGGAGGGGCTGGGGCTCGATGCTATCCTGTCCCTGCGGCCTGAGCTTACCGTGGACGGTGTAAAACTGACTAAAAAGGAAATTCGGGAACTCCTCGCCCAATCGGAGGGCCTGGCCTTCCTGAAGGGCAAATGGATTGAAGTAGACCATGACAGGCTTACGAAACTCCTGCAGTTCATGGAGAAGGGCGGCGGCAAGGTATCTTTCCGGGAGGCCCTGAAACTATCCGCATCTTCGGAGAACGGGGAATTGACCTACCGGCCGGGAGCCTGGATGAAGAAAATCCTTCATTACATGAAGGACCCCGCTTCTATCCGAGCTGTGGTGGTGCCGAAAACACTGAAAGCGGCCCTTCGTCCCTACCAGAATGTAGGATTCCGCTGGCTCTATACGCTGGCCTCCCTGGGCTTTGGCATGTGCCTGGCCGATGATATGGGTCTTGGTAAGACCATAGAAGTGCTGGCGTATCTGGAAAAGGTGCGGGAGAAACGTCCGGAGGCCCGGGCGCTCCTGGTGGTACCGGCGTCGCTTCTTGGAAACTGGGAAAGAGAAATCCGGAAATTCGCACCGTCCCTGCCTTTTACCCTTCTCCACGGACAGAAGAAAGAGGCCATGGAAGAGATGGCTTCCCAGCCTTCCACATTTCTCACCATCACCACCTATGGTATGGCTCTCCGGCTGGAAGGACTGAAGAGAAGAACCTGGGATATGGAAATTCTCGATGAAGCCCAGGCTATTAAAAATCCCGGTACCAGGCAGACCCGGGCGGTGAAGGCCATCCCGGCACGAAACCGCCTGGCCATGACCGGTACCCCTGTGGAGAACAGCCTGTCCAACCTGTGGTCCCTTTTCGATTTCCTGAATCCCGGCCTCCTGGGGAGCCGCCTCCATTTTGCCGGCTTCGTGCGGGAACTGGCGGATCGGGAGTCCGGCTATGAACCGCTGAAAAGGATGATAGCGCCCTTCATTCTCCGCCGCTTGAAGACAGATAAATCCATTATCAATGATCTTCCGGAGAAGACGGAAATCGTGGAATACGTCCCCCTTTCTGCCCGGCAGGCTGCCCTTTACGGGAAGGAGCTGGACCTCCTGGCCCACGCCCTCAAAGAGGCAAAGCCCGATGGACTGCAGCGCAAGGGGCTCGTACTCACGGCCATTTCCAAACTGAAGCAGATCTGCAACCATCCCGATGAATTTCTGGGATCCTCCCGGTTCAAGCCGGAGGACAGCGGGAAGTTTGTCAGACTTCGGGAAATCTGCGAGGCCCTCTATGAGAAGAGGGAGCCGGTCCTTGTATTCACCCAGTACCGGGAAATGGTGGGGCCCCTTTGTGATTTTCTTACATCTGTCTTTGGCATGCCGGGACTTTCCATTCACGGTGGGACGCCGGTGAAAAAACGGATGGAACTGGTGGATCAGTTCAACGGTGAAAAGTACATCCCCTTCATGGTGCTTTCCCTGAAAGCGGCCGGCACGGGACTGAACCTGACAAAGGCAGGAACGGTGATCCATTTTGACCGCTGGTGGAATCCGGCCGTAGAAAACCAGGCCACCGACCGGGCTTACCGCATTGGACAGAAGCAGCATGTGATGGTCTACAAATTCGTTTCCCAGGGAACCATCGAAGAGAAAATTAACGATATGATAGAAGATAAAAAACAGCTGGCTGAGGAGGCCATAGGCGGCGGTGCATCCTGGATTACGGACCTTTCGGACAAGGAGCTGCTGGACCTTCTGAAGCTGGATGGGGAAGAGGGGGCTGATTCCCATGACCTGGTATAAGGATATGTATCCTTCCATGAGTGTGGAGGAACTCAAAGCGAAAGCGCAGCAGTCCCTGGCCGATGCAGAGCGGTCCGGCAGGCACCTGAACCCTGTAACCGTTACCAGCCGCACTATCTGCAAGAGCTGGTGGGGAAAGGCCTGGTGCCGGAACATGGAGACCTATCTGGATTATACAAACCGCCTCCCCCGGGGCCGGTCCTACGTCAGGAATGGTGCCGTCATTGACCTTTCCATCGGGGAAGGCAAGGCGGAAGCCCTGGTGCAGGGAAGTGAATGGCGGCCCTATAAAGTGACGATCCTGGTGGATCCCCTTTCTGAAGGGCAGATGGAAAAAATTTCCCGCCTCTGCAGCCGGGAACTTGGCAGCATGGAAGAACTGATTGCCGGCCATTTTCCCAAATCCCTGGAATCCCTGCTTACGGAAAAGGGGGCCCTGTTTCCCACGGCCCGGGAAATTGAGTTTTACTGTACCTGTCCTGACAGTGCCCACATGTGCAAGCACGTGGCTGCCGCCATGTACGGTATCGGTGTGAGACTTGATGAAAATCCATTTTATTTCTTTATCCTCCGGGGGATAGACGTGGAGCGGCTCGTCAAAAAGACACTGGACAGTCGGGTGGAGTCCATGCTGGCCCATGGGGATGTGAAGAATGACAGGATTATCGATGACCGGGAGATGGAGGACCTCTTCCATCTGGAATGATGGGCCGTCCCCGGTCAGCGAAGAAGTGACGGCACAGGGCTTCTCCGTTTGTTTTATGTAAGTACATGGAAGTGATTCTTATGAAAGGTTCCGTGGACATGACCCATGGGCCCATAGCAGGTAAAACCATGAAATTTGCCCTGTTCCTGGCAGCTACCGGCATGATGCAGCAGCTCTTCAATGCCATCGATGCGGTCATTATGGGGCAGTTCGTGGGGAAAGAAGCCATGGCGGCCGTGGGGAGCAGTGTACCCCTGGTGGCTTTCATCATTACTTTCTTCATCGGCATTTCCCTGGGGGCCAACGTGGTGATTGCCCGGCTCACGGGGGCAGGGAATCGGGAAAAGATTACCGACGCTGTCCATACATCCCTCCTGTTTGCCCTGCTGGCAGGCCTTTCCATGCTGGTGGTGGGGGAAATCCTGGCAGAACCCATACTGGGCCTTCTCATGGTGCCGGAAGAACTGATGCCCCTGTCCCTCCTGTACCTGCGCATTATTTTCCTGGCCCTGCCGGGGGTGCTGCTGTACAATTTCGCATCGGCCATATTCCGGAGCCAGGGGGACACCCGGACGCCCATGGTGTGTCTTGGCATTGCAGGCATCCTGAAGGTCATCGTAAGCTTCAGCCTGGTGGTATTCTTCCATTTCGGCGTGGCGGCAGTGGCCATTTCCACCACCTGTGCCACCCTTCTGTCTTCGGGGCTCCTGGTCAGTCTTTTATCCCATACGAAGATGGCGGTGAGGGTCAGCCCGGGCCATATGAAGATCCATGGGGCCCTGCTGGAGGAAATTCTTCGCATCGGCGTGCCGGCAGGCATGCAGGGAGCCGTATTTTCCCTGTCCAACATCGTCATCCAGGCTGCTATCAACAGTCTTGGTGCCGATGTGATGGCGGCATCGGCAGCGGCATTCAACCTGGAAATCCTGGCTTACATCTTTGTGAACGCCTTCGGCCAGGCCTGCACCACCTTTGTGGGCCAGAACTATGGCGCCGGGAACAGGGCCCGCTGCTTCCGGGTGGCGAAGATTACGACAATACAGAATCTGGTATTTACGATCTTCCTGGGCGGGCTCATCATTTATTTCGGCCGCCCCCTGATGCATCTCTTTACAGCGGATGAGTCGGTTGTTTCTTATGGAATTATCCGCATCCGGTATATTCTCCTGGCGGAACCCTTAAACCTTATGATTGAAATGATTTCCGGCTTTCTCCGGGGATTTGGCATATCCTTTGCACCGGCGGCCATCGTGGTTACTGGCATATGCGGATCCCGGGTGCTCTATGTGGCCACCGTGTTTTCCCGGTTTTCCACCTTCCCCGTACTCATGGCGGTATATCCCCTCTCCTGGGCCATTACGGCGGCGGGACTTCTCATCCTTCTATGGTGGGAATGGAAGAAAATAAAGGGAAACCGGTGAAGATGGATGAAAGGAAGTGCCATCTGGGCGGAAATGGTACAGCACGAAAAAAGAGGAAAGAATGAGTGATGCATTCAGTGGGAAGCGCCGCGGAATATATCATTCTTCCCTGGGCCCAGGCGAAAGCCTTCGCCCTGACGAAGTTACAACCCTGTCCGCAGGACAGGGCCCCGAACGTCATATCGCAGTCAGAATCCCTGCTCTACACCATTTCTTCCCTTGACAAAATCGGGGCGGTGAGCCTATACTAAGCTAACTTCTAACGAAAGGAGAGAGCACGATGGCACAGCATATCATGAATCGGGATTACGGCTTTATGGGCTGGGGCTATTATTATGGCTTCGGCTATTTTTGCCATGCATCCCGTCATGAGTCCCGTGCCCTCTCCAAGTAAAAGGATTTCCGGAAAAGAAGGACAGACTCATGGGAGCCTGTCCTTTTCTTTTTAGAAAATAACGGAGTTATTTTCTCGGGAGCATAGGAGAATGGAAGTTAGAAGATATGGGAAATGCAGTTTTCCGGAAGGATTGTAGAAGCTCGAAAGGGCAGAGGAGGAAATTATGATTATTGTAATGAAACAGAACGCACCGCTTACCGCTATTGAAACACTGGAGGCAGAACTCCGGGACAAGGGATTCCAGGTAGACCGGAGCCGGGGCTCCAGCAAAGTGGTCCTTGGCCTCGTTGGCGATACATCGGCCCTGGATGAAAGAGATTTCCTTTCTAATCCCTGGGTGGACAAGGTCATGCGGGTACAGGAGCCCTACAAACGGGCCAGCCGCGCATTCCATCCGGCGGACACGGTGGTAGAAGCGGGGGGCGTGAAGATTGGCGGAAAGAAACTGGTGGTCATGGCCGGTCCCTGCTCCATCGAAACACCGGACCAGATCGGCGGCATTGCCAGGGCCGTAAAAGCATCGGGGGCTGCCGTGCTCCGGGGCGGCGCGTTCAAGCCGAGAACTTCGCCCTACTCTTTCCAGGGGCTTGGGGAAAAGGGACTGGACATGCTCGTTTCCGCAGCCCGGACAAACCACATGCCCGTGGTGACGGAGCTCATGAGCGCTGACAAAATCGGCATGTTCCTGGAGAAAGGCGTGGATATCATACAGATCGGCGCCCGGAACATGCAGAATTTCGACCTCCTAAAGGCCGTAGGCCGGCTCAATGTACCGGTGCTCCTGAAACGGGGCATGTCCGCCACCATCGAAGAATGGCTCATGAGCGCGGAGTACATCATGTCTGAGGGCAACCACAATGTGATTCTCTGCGAACGGGGCATCCGAACCTTCGAAAAGGCCACCAGGAATACACTGGACCTGTCGGCGGTGGAGGTGATTAAAGAGAAGAGCCACCTCCCCATCATCGTGGATCCAAGCCACGCTACGGGGCACAGGGAAATGGTACCGGCCATGGCCATGGCAGCTATCGCTGCCGGGGCCGATGGTATTATGTGTGAAGTTCATAATGATCCGGAACATGCATGGTGTGATGGAGCGGAGTCCATTACGCCGGAAACCTTTGACAGTCTCATGGGACGGCTGAAAAAGCTGGCACCCATTGTGGGACGGGAATTGTAAGTGAGGGAAGCACTGATTAAATCGTTGTCGGATTTCATTCTTGGATTTTTATGCAATGCGAGGAATAACTCGATGCGAATAGCGAGCTATTTAAGGCAGCAGTCCTGCATAGGACTGCTGAGCCAAGGTAAGTTGGCGCTTTCTCTGCACATAAAAGCGCCTTCCTTTTATCCTTGGCCGAGTTATGACGAAGCAGCGCATAAAAATCCTTATGAAATCTGACTCTGCGAATTAATCAGCGCTTCCCTGGGTTTCCGGGCGTCGCTGCACCGTGGAGGCCATCCTCCCGGCTGCCGTTGCCCTGCCTGTTTCTTTACCATGGGCGGGGCAGGAATCATTCCTGCCCCTTTGCTTATCATAAAAAAGGAAATCATTATGAACAGTGACTTTAGCAGGATTCCTGTGGCCGTCATTGGCCTGGGCCTCATGGGGGGCTCCTTCGCCAAACGGCTCAAAGAACTGGGACACCCGGTGATCGGCATTAACCGGACGGAAAGTGTGGCCAGGGAGGCCCTCTCCATGGGAATCGTAGATACGATGGACCCAAAGGATCTGAAAAAGGCGGAAATCGTCATTTTCTGCACTCCTGAAAAGGGGACACTGGCCTTTATCAAAGAGCACCTGTCACTCCTTCGGAAGGGGGCAGTGCTCACAGATATTGCGGGGGTTAAAAACGGGTTTGCCAAAGAACTCAGGACCCTGCTCCCGGAGGATGTGGACTTTATTTCCGGCCATCCCATGTGCGGCCGGGAGGGGGCAGGCCTTTCCCAGGCGGACGGCCATATTTTTGAGGGCTCCAATTACATCATTATTCCGGAACCCTGGAACCGGAAAGAAAATCTGGAAACCGTGAAGCAGCTGGCCCTGGAGCTGGGCTGTGCCCATGTGCCGGTGGTGACGGCAGAGGACCATGACCGGGCTATCGCCTATACCAGCGACCTCCCCCACGTGGTGGCCACATCTCTTATGAACAGCCGGTCCTACTCGGAAGAGACGAAATATTTCATCGGCGGCTCCTTCCGCGATGAAACGAGGGTAGCCGATATCAATGAAGACCTGTGGACATCACTCTTCCTGTCCAACCGGGATAAGCTGGTGGAAGAGATTGACCGGTTCCGCACTTCCCTGGACAGGATCCGGGAGGCCATAGCCGCAGGAAATGAAGAAGAAATCAGGAAATTTTTAACAGAAGCAGGTAGAAGAAGAAGGGAAATGATACATCGTGGCATCCATTAATGTGGACTTAGGGAAAGACTCCTATACCATTGAGATTGAAAGGGGCCTCATCCACCGGGTGGGAGAAAAAATCCGGGCCCTTACGAAGGCAGAAAAAATTGCTGTCATCACCGACGACCATGTGGAGCCGCTCTATGGGAATACAATCCGGGAGGTCCTCACAAAGGCGGGATTTGATGTGCGGGTCATCGCCATTCCGGCAGGGGAGACGAGCAAGAATCTCCAGGTCCTCTCCGATGTATACGATGCGCTCTCGGAATTCGACATGTCCCGGAGCGACGCCATCGTTACCCTTTCCGGCGGCGTGCCGGGGGATCTCGGCGGATTTGCGGCGGCCACCTATATGCGGGGCATCCCTTTCTTCCAGATACCCACCACCATACTGGCCCAGATCGACAGCTCCGTAGGGGGCAAGGTGGCAGTGGACCTGCCAAGCGGGAAGAACCTGGCCGGTGCTTTCTACCAGCCAAAGGGGGTCTTCATTGATCCGGACCTGTTAAAGACCCTGCCGCCCCGCTATATCCATGACGGCCTGGCGGAAGCGGTAAAGTACGGATGTATCGGGGACCCGGAACTCTTTGAAATCTTCGAATCCCTGGAGACAGAGGAGGACCTGGACAGGCATATGGAAGAAATCATCCTTCACAGCGTGCTCCAGAAAACGAAGGTGGTGGAGGAAGATGAATTTGATACGGGAAAACGGCAGGTCCTGAACTTCGGGCATACCATCGGCCATGCAGTGGAACGGTATTTCCATTACTCCACCTTTACCCATGGCGAAGGGGTGGCTATGGGTATGTGCCTCATGACGGAACAGACGGAAAAGATGGGTATCACGGAAAAAGGAACGGCAGACCGCATTATCCGGGTGCTCCATAAGCTGTCCCTGCCTACATCCATCGCCGTTCCGGCGGAGGAGCTGATTCCCCAGATCATGCATGACAAAAAGCGGCGGGGAAAGAAAATTACACTGGTGGTGCTGGAACGCATCGGGAAAGCGCAGCTCCTGACCATCGATACGTCGGAGCTTCCGAAGTATATTGTGACAGGCTGAGGAGAAGTCTATGAATATCACCATTACGCCAAGGCCCCTTACGGGGACGCTCCGGGTGCCATCTTCCAAGAGTATGACCCACCGGGAAATCATTGCGTCCGCACTGGCCAAAGGGAGAACAGAGGTTACCGGCATTACCTGGTCCCAGGATATTGAAGCCACCTGCCGGATTCTTACTCTCCTGGGGGTATCGATGAAGAAATCGGAGGGAGAAAAGGGGATTACCCTCATTATTGAGGGAGGGCTCCAAAAACAGGAAGGCCTCCTTACGGCGGATGCCGGGGAATCGGGGTCTACGCTCCGTTTTCTTATTCCCCTGGCCATCCTTTCCGGAAGCCATGTGGTTTTTACTGGCCACGGCCGGCTTTCCGAGAGACCCCTTACGCCCTATTACCGGATATTTGATGAAAAGGGGATTTCCTATACCACAAAAGGAGGTCTTCCCCTGGAAGTGGAAGGGAAGCTTCCCGGCGGCCGTTATGAACTTCCGGGAAATGTAAGTTCCCAGTTCTTTACGGGGCTCCTCTTTGCCCTGCCCCTGGCGGAAAAGGATTCCCTGCTGGTAAGTACGACGCCCCTGGAGTCAAAGAGCTATGTGGATATGACCGTAGATACCCTGGCCCGCCATGGCATTACCATCTATGACAGGGGAGAGGGGATTTATGAAATACCGGGGGGCCAGCACTATGAGAGGGGTACCTTCTCCGTGGAAGGGGACTACTCCCAGGCCGCCTTCTGGCTGACCGCTGCCCTTTCCGGCGGCCATATCACACTGACCGGCCTTTCTGATACCTCCCTGCAGGGGGACAGGGCTATCGTCTCCCTGTACCGGGACATGGGTGGAACCATAGAAAAGGGACCGGAGGGACTGATGGCAGGAACGGGAAGCCTTCACGGCATTACCATGGATGCGGAAAATGTGCCGGACCTGGTACCCGCCTTTGCTGCCATGGCGGCCGTGAGCGAAGGGACCACGGAAATTATCCACGCCGGCAGGGTGCGGCTCAAAGAATGTGACCGCCTCCATGCCATGGCCGTGGAGCTTACGAAACTGGGGGCAGAGATCACGGAAAAGCCGGAGGGCCTTGTGATTCACGGGAAACCTGCTCTTTCCGGCGGCACCGTGTCCTCCGGGAACGACCACCGCATCGCCATGGCCCTGGCCTCCATTACCCCCAAGCTCACCGGTCCCCTCACCATCGAGGGCGCAGAAAGCGTAAGAAAATCGTATCCCCGGTTCTGGGAAGATTTCCGGAAACTGGGAGGAAAGGTGGAAGAAAGATAACGTCGTGGGCAAAGCAGCTGTGGGGGAACGCCTTCGGCGAAGTGGCGCAAGGGGAATGGCCTGCGGCCAAGGGGAAGGTGCGGCGCACAATTCATGAAGCGCCGCAGAATATGTATACCCTGGAAAAGCGTATGTTCCGGACGAGTCGAGTGTTCATAAGGCTCCAGGGAAGCGCTGATTCATTTGCAGAGTCAGATTTCATAAGGATTTTTATGCACTGCTTCGTCATAACTCGGCCAAGAATGAAATCTGACAACGATTCCTTAGCTTTCAAGTCACAAAGCATGGTCACACCGGTCGAAATGACGGGGCTGGTTGGGAAGCCAAAAGGCGGCGCTATATAATTTGTGCGCCGCCACCACCACTCCTCACTCCTCACTCCTCACTCCTCACTCCTCACTCCTCACTCCTAATTCCTCACTCCTAACTAATAGGAATACAGTTATCCGGGACAATGGGTCAATTCATTCCTTGTTTTATATTCATCAGGAGCATCTTATGAGCAATACATTTGGAAAAACAGTACAGGTTACCATTTTTGGTGAATCCCATGGCACCGCCATCGGCGCCGTCATCGATGGACTTCCGCCGGGCCTTTCGTTTGACTGGGACCTGGTACGCCGGGAAATGGCACGCCGGGCGCCGGGAAGTTCGAACCTGGCTACACCCCGGAAGGAAAAAGACAGCTTTGAAATTCTTTCGGGCTATTTCAATGGCCACACCACCGGTACGCCGCTGGCCATGGAAATCCGGAATACAAACCAGCATTCCAAAGACTATGATATTCTCAAAGACCACATGCGTCCGGGCCATGCCGATTATACGGGGCATGTAAAGTACGGCGGGTTCAATGATTACCGTGGCGGCGGCCATTTTTCCGGCCGCATTACGGCGCCCCTCACCTTTGCCGGCACACTGGCAAGGCAGGTACTGGAGAAGGAGAGTATCTCCATCGGTGCCCATGCCCTGGAAATTCATGGCATCCGGGACCGTGCCTTTAACCCCCTTGGGGAAGAAGAAGAACTTTTCAGCTACCTGGACACCATGAAGCTTCCGGTGATAGAAGAAGAAAAAAGAAAGGCCATGGAGGACGCCATCCTCTCTGCCCAGAAGGTGGGGGACTCGGTGGGAGGCATCGTAGAATGTATGGTGACCGGTCTTCCGGTGGGACTGGGGGATCCTTTCTTCGATTCCCTGGAAAGCGAGATGGCCCATATGATGTTTTCCGTACCGGCGGTGAAGGCCATCGAATTTGGGGAGGGCTTTGGATTTGCTTCTCTCTTTGGTGCGGAGGCCAATGACAGCCTCCACTATGAAGGGGACCGTCCGGTAGCACTGACGAACCATAATGGCGGCGTATTGGGCGGTATTTCCAGCGGCAGTCCCCTGCTCTTCCGGCTGGCCGTAAAGCCCACAGCATCCATTGGCCGGCGGCAGCGGACCATCGATATTTCCAAAAAAGAGGATACGGACCTTTCCATCGGCGGCCGCCACGATCCCTGTATCGTTCCCCGGGCCATTCCGGTCATTGAAAATGCAGCGGCCCTGGTGATTCTGGACCTGCTTCTTACGGACAGGAGGAATTCCAATGTCAGATAAAGCGATACGAGTGGGCTGCTATGGCGCCAAGGGGTCCTATACCTACGAAGCCATGGAAAAGCAGTTTGGCGACAGGAAACGGGAAGAATCCTACTTTCCCCTCTTTGAAGATGTGGTGAAGGCGGTGCAGGAGGGGGATATCGATTATGGGGTCATGCCCATCGAGAATTCCTCCACCGGCGGTATCACCGAAGTCTATGATCTCATCCAGCGCTATGGCTGCGCCGTGGTGGGAGAGCAGATGGTCAAGATTGAGCATAACCTCCTGGGCCTTCCGGGGACAAAGCTGGAAGACATTGATACGGTCTTCTCCCATCCCCAGGGATTTGCCCAGTGCCGGCCTTTCTTTAACAAACACCGGGATTGGACACTGAAACCCTATTTTTCCACGTCCCGGAGTGCGGAAAAGGTGGCCCAGGACGGGAAGAAGAACCAGGCTGCCGTGGCAAGCCGCACCGCGGCAAGGCTCTATGGCCTTTCGATACTGGCGGAAAATATTTTTTTCAACAGCAGCAACTATACCCGGTTCTTCATTATCGGGCCGAAAATGGAAATCAAACCGGAAGCTGATAAGATTACCCTCGTCATTTCCGTGCGCCATGAACCGGGGGCCCTGTACCATGTGCTGGGGTACTTCTTTTACGGCGGCATGAATATGACCCATCTGGAATCCCGTCCCATGGAAGGAAGGCCCTTCGAGTACTTCTTCCATATCGATGTCATGGGGCGGCTGGAGGATCCGGCCAATGCGCAGACATTGAAGGGCCTCGAATCCATGTGTACCTATTTCAAGATTCTCGGCAACTATCCGTCCTGTAAGCGGTAGAATGTATGTTAATGGATAGGGTCACCGGTATGGGGCTGTCAGCTTTTAGCGGCTGGCAGCGGGGAAAACGGATTCGCCTGCGGCGCTTTTCGTCTGATGGCTCCAACGTCTGCTTGTGCCGAAGGCTGCAGGGCTTCCCTGGCAGCTGGACGCTGGAGGCTCCCACGGTGTCTCTATCCGCGAAACATCCATTAGAAAGGAGTCATTATGAAACTGGGCCTTCTGGGTGAAGTCCTTGGACACAGCCTGTCCCCGGAAATTCATCGCAAATTATTTGAAAAAAAGGGCATTTCTTCCACCTATGAACTCATAGAAATTCCAAAGGGAAATTTCAGGGAAAAACTGCCGCAAATCCTTAATGCCTATGATGGGCTGAATGTAACCATTCCCTACAAGGTGGAAGTCATTCCATTCCTGGATGAACTGTCGGAAGAGGCAAAGACCATCGGCGCAGTGAATACCATTGCCCATAAAAACGGGCGTCTTTTGGGATACAATACGGACTATACCGGCTTTAAAAGGACCCTTTCCCGCATCGGCTGCGACATTTCCGGCAGGGAGGCAGTGGTACTGGGTCATGGCGGCGCTTCCCGGGCCATTATCCAGTGCCTCTTCGATGAAAAGGCTTCGGCCATCCACGTCATCAGCCGACACCCGGAAAAAGTGGATTCCGGTTTTCTTTCCTTTGCCAGGGCCCGGCACGTGGATATCGAAGGCTACGACAGCCTTCCTTCCCTGGAGGACCGGTATCTCCTTGTAAATGCCACCCCCGTGGGCATGTACCCCAAAACCGGCGTATCCCCCATTTCCGCGGAGGAAGCCGCCTCTTTCCCAAAAGTGGTGGATATCATCTACAATCCAAAGGAAACAAAACTGCTCCATGACGCAGCCGGCGATACCTCCAATGGTATGTACATGCTGGTCATGCAGGCCATGGCGGCCGAGGAAATCTGGATGGACCGGACGGTTTCCCCGGCCCTGGCGGAAGAAATTGCGGAGGAAATGGAAGTATGAAGAATATCGCACTCATTGGCATGCCGGGGTCCGGAAAAACCACTTTCGGAAAGGCCCTGGCGGACATCCTCCACCGGCCTTTTATCGATGCCGATGATTACCTGGAAAAAAAGGAAGGCCGAACGATTAAAAGTTTCTTCGCAGAGAGTGAGGAGGCCTTCCGGGAGGCAGAGGAAAGGACCATCCGTGATTTATCGGCAAAGGAAGGCATCATCATTGCCACCGGAGGTGGTGTGATTAAAAGAAAAGTCAATGTGGACAATCTCCGTGAAGGGGGACTTGTTGTTTTCCTGGACCGCCTTCCGGAGGATATTGTGACGGACGTGGAAGTCGAAAAAAGGCCCCTCCTGAAAGAGGGGCCGGACAGGGTCTTTACGCTGTATGAAGAACGGATTGCTCTCTACCGGGAGGCAGCAGATATTACCGTTGCCAACCGGGGAAGGGAAGAGAAGGTTCTGGAAAAACTGCTGGATGCAGTAAAGAAATGGGCATGACTGTCAAGCCGCTGATGGACGAGTCATAAGTGTGAGCTTCCATATGCTGGAAGCTCCATGAAAGCGGCTCCATGGGCTGGCGAAAAACCGCTACGCCCCGGTTTGCCGGGCCATAGGTCCTTTTTATTTTCCTTTTCTCTTTTCCCGGGCCAAAAGAATCGGATCGCCGCCGAGCCCCCAGTTTTCCAGTGGGACTTCGTCGATAACCACCACCGTGGTGGCGGGATTCTTATGGAGCACGTCAGCCAGCAGGTTTGTGACACCGCTGATAAGTTTTGCCTTCTGCTCCGGAGTGACATTTCCTTCTTTTGTGATTTTGATGTTGACGTAGGGCATGATGGACCTCCTCGCTTTAAAATTCAGGGGATTTTCTTTATTGTAGCGAAGGAAGAGGAAAAAGGAAAGAGGAAGTCCCACTGCTTGCCGGGGTTCACAGAATCAGGAAAGACATGGGGGCAATCAGAAATAATTTGCATTTCCCCTTGACGGAACAGGACGGCGGGTGTATTATTTTTTCATAATCATTTGCCCTTCGGGGACAATTACATAGTTTGGCAAAGATGTCTGATCATGAATGGTTCATGTCAGGCTTTTTCTTTTGGACAAGGACGCCCGGGATATCCCGGGCTTTTTGTCTTTTAGAAAAAGCCGCCATTCCGGTCAGACTTTTCTTTTCCAACAAGGTCAAAGGAGTGGATTATTATGAGAAAAATGGAAGTGCTGAAAGGCAAGTGGCCTTTGCTCCTGGCGGCGGTAGCCCTGCCGTCGGTGGCATTGGCCGCAGAGCCGGAGGGACGGTATTCTTCGGTGGATACCATCTGGGTTCTTTTAGGGGCTATCCTGGTATACTTCATGCAGCCGGGGTTCGCCATGGTGGAGACCGGCCTCACCCGGGCCAAGAATGCAGGCAACATTGTCATGAAGAACTTCATGGACTTTGCCCTGGGCACCGTGGTGTTCTGGTTCCTCGGCTTCGGCCTCATGTTTGGCACCGATATCGGCGGCATTATCGGTACGCCGGACCTCTTCGTCACCCACTTCCAGGTGCCCGATGATGCGGGATACACCACACTGGCCTATCTCTTCTTCCAGACCGTGTTCTGCGCTACCTCCGCCACCATCGTATCCGGGGCCATGGCAGAACGGACGAAGTTCTCTGCCTACTGCGTATATTCCGTACTCATTTCCCTTCTGATCTATCCCATTTCCGGTCACTGGATCTGGGGCGGCGGCTGGCTTTCCGAACTGGGATTCCATGATTTCGCCGGTTCCACCTGCGTTCATCTGGTAGGCGGCGTGTGTGCCTTCGTAGGGGCATGGCTTCTGGGACCCAGAATCGGCAAGTACAATAAGGACGGCACCGTAAACGCCATCCCCGGCCACAGCATTACCCTGGCCTGCCTGGGCATGTTTATCCTGTGGATGGGGTGGTTCGGATTCAACGGCGGCTCCACCGTTTCCATGACCGGTGACAAGGTCATCGAATCTGCTGGCCACATCATGATTACCACGAACCTGGCAGCAGCGGTGGCCGCCTGCACCACCATGGCCGTGACCTGGGTGAAATACGGAAAACCCGATGTGTCCATGACCCTGAACGGGGGCCTGGCAGGGCTCGTAGCCATCACCGCCGGCTGCGATGCGGTGACGGTACCCGGTTCCTTCTGGATCGGCCTCATTGCAGGGGTATTCATTGTATATGCCGTAGAATTCATTGACCAGAAAATGAAAATCGATGACCCCGTCGGCGCCATTGCAGCCCACGGCGGATGCGGTGCCCTGGGCACCATCCTCACCGGCTTCTTCTCCGAAGAAAGCGGCCTCCTCTATACAGGAAATCCCCATTTTCTCTTCATCCAGATCCTTGGCGTCGTAGTGGTTGCCATTTATGTATTCATTGCCATTAATATCGTATTCCGCATCATCCGTGCCACCATCGGTCTCCGGGTGAGCCGGGAAGAAGAAATCAACGGCCTGGACTTCGAGGAACACGGCCTGGCCTCCGCCTATGCGGACTTCATGATGATTCCGGAAACGACGGAAGAAAAGATTGAAGCCGGCAAGGCACCGGCCAATGCCGTAGAAGTGCCCATGGACAAAGAAGTGCCGGAAACTGTGGCACCGAAAGAAGTGCCTGCCGATGGACATCGGCTCTGGTGCGTCACCATCATTACGTCCGACAAACGCTTTGAAATCCTGAAAGCTGCCATGGAAGCCATCGGTATTACCGGTATGACTGTCACCAAGGCCCTGGGCTTCGGCCTTGAAAAAGGACAGACCCAGATGTACCGCGGCGCTGCTGTTTCCGCCAAACTCCTTCCGAAAGTGCGGGTGGATATGGTGGTATCCAAGATTCCGCCCAGAACGATTATCGAAGTGGCTAAGAAAGCACTCTACACCGGCAAGTACGGCGACGGCAAGATTTTCGTCACCACCGTGGACAATGCAGTGAAAATCCGTACCGGCGAAGAAGGCTACGATGCCCTCCAGGACTATCCTATTGAAGACGATAAATAATGGTATACACAAAAAGAGCTGTGGTTTTCCGCAGCTCTTTTTGCGTGGGATAGAAGACAGAGGGAATAAAGTATATACTTATTTCACAAAAGAAGGAGAACTCACTTTTTCACAGACTTATTCACAGGCTGTTGATAACTTTGAAATGAGAATTCCAAATGTAGACAATCAGCGGCAAAGAGAGAGGTGTCTACTGGAGATATACACAAAAATCTGTGAATAACTGTGAACAAGTCTGGATGAAATGGGAAAAAGTGGAAAATGACAGGGGGAAGCAAGGGGCATTCAGGGATATTTTACTTGTCCACAGGAAGAAAAACTGTGAATTCACTTTTCACAGACAAAGAGACGGGAAGAAAAAAGGAGGAAAAGGTTCTGTCAAGAAAAGGTCAAGGCTGATGAATTTCGTAAAAAGAACGAGTAAAAGGGAGAATACTATAGAAAATCATGCCATCCTTCCTGTCCATGTCCAATGGAAAGAAGAAAATCAATATAAGAATGGAAGGCTTTTTTAACGCCTGGGGAGAAGGGGATAAAGAAGTACCCTATATATTTTTTCACAATTTCACAGCTTGCCAGTGGAAGCTGTCGGCTGACCGCTAACCGCTATCCGTTGGCTGATTCGCCAGAATGCATATCATGCCATATGACATAGAAACCAATCCCGTAACGCTGACTTTATGTTCATCGCCCCCTAAAGGGGAAACGACTCACTACATTTTGCGCGTCGCTAGCGCTCCTTCACCCACTGCTGTCACTGACTCACTGGATTTTCAGGTCGCTGATGCTCCCTTACAAATCCAGTTCGCATAGTGCAAAATGTGTTCGCTGTGCATCGCTTCGCTCAAGGGTCCGCCGATTGGCGGTCAGGATAGCGATGGAGTGTCAAATCGGCGCTCTGCCTTGTACACCCTTTGCCTCTTCGAGGCATTCCCCTCAAGGGGAAACGAGGAGTCTGAGGAGAAAAACAGAGAGTCATATATTTCATGTACTATTTCGGCGTTTTCCCCCTTTGGTACCTTACGGCACCACCTTCCCCCCGCGGAGCGGTGGGACTATGGGTACTTAGCAATGGAGCCATGTTTCTACAGGAAAGCATAGAGCGATTTATTCTGTCCCCCGGATGGGGGAAAGTCCGGCGTAGCCGGATAAGGGGGGAGCCGCGCAGCGGCTAATCACCAGGATGCCAATCAAGCCCTATGACATAGAAAGGTAAATCCCGTAACGTTCTTGCGTCCCCTTTAGGGGAAGAGGGCCACGAAGTGACGAAGGGATGTACGAGGGTAAGAATGATTATGATACTCGATGTGGACGTGACCGCCGAAAGGCGGCATTATAAAACTCATTGTCCGCAGGGCGATACCACCACCCTCTGAACCTTTTGAACCCTTTGAACCCTCACACCGAAGGCGCGTCCAATGTTGCCCGCCAGCATCGTCATCTCGAGCGGGGGGATGTGCCGGTATGGGGGAGATGCAAACCGCTCCGATGATACTCAGAGTCGAGAGATCTCCTGCCGTAATGCCGCCCGTACCATTAGAGGGGGGAGATTTCTCCACTCTGTGGAGACTCTGCATAGAGTCTCCAAGTCAGCCGAAGTTGGCCTCTAGCCTGCACAATAAGAGGCTTTCCTATTGGCGGCTGACCGGCTACGGTCGAAATGACGGGGACGGGGGCAGCTTTTTTAAAATCTGCGCCCGAAGGGCGCTACCACACCCCTCAGCGCCGTAGGCGCTGTTGCCCCCTGAGCGAAGCGATGCAACCCTTCTACACAACCTGCGGCGAAGCCGCCACCACAACCCTCGGCCTGAAAGGCCGTCAAACTTAAGAACCCTCCGGCCCATAGGGCCGGTCAATCCTAAGAACCTTCCCCTATGAACCCTTTGAACCCTCGCGCCAAAGGCGCGTCTGACGTCTCCCGCCGAATTGTCTCCGCATCCTTCAAAAATTTATGATTCTTTTACCTCACACTGTATTATCATGTGATATTATATTAGTAATAAATAACTAAAATAGACTTATCTCAGGCATTTTTAAAGAAAAAGGTGAAGTTATGAAGATTCTTGTGACCGGCGGTGCCGGCTTTATTGGTTCTCATCTGGTGCGTCAGCTCATGGAAGCAGGGGATGAGGTCGTTTCCCTGGACAATCTTTCCACGGGCCTTCGGGAAAACCTGCCGGAGGGAGCCCGGCTGGAAGTGATGGATACCCATGACGACAAAGTGGAAGACCTCTTCCGCCAGGAACATTTTGATGCTGTAGTTCATCTGGCTGCCCAGACCCTGGTGAGCGACTCCATGGTGGATCCTGAAAACGATATGTACCAGAACATTGCAGGTACCGTTCATATCATGGAATGCTGCAGGAAATACGGCGTAAAGCGGGTAATCTTCTCCTCCTCCGCCGCCACCTATGGCGACGTGGACGAAAAAGCCCTGCCTGTGCAGGAAACACTCCCGCAGATTCCCCTTTCCTTCTATGGCCTGACCAAAATGACCGTAGAAAAATACCTGGCCCTCTACCGCCTGGCCTTCGGTATCCACTACGTGGTACTCCGTTTCGCTAACGTATACGGCGAACGCCAGGGCGATGGGGGAGAAGGCGGCGTCATCAGTATCTTTGCCAAACGCCTCGCTAAAGGACAGGACATTACCATCTTCGGAAACGGCAAACAGACCAGAGACTTCGTCTACGCCGGCGACATTGCCCGGGGCATCCGCCTGGCACTGACCACACCAAATGCCGATACCTGCTACAACCTCAGCACCCAGACAGAAATCAGCCTGAACGAACTGGTCACCATCCTTTCCCGTATTACCGGAAAAGAAATTACCCCATCCTACGGCCCTGCCAGAGAAGGGGACATCTATCGCTCCTCCCTTTCCAACGAAAAGGCAGTGAAAAACCTTCACTGGACCCCGGAAGTATCCCTGGAAGAAGGACTGAAACGGACCTACCAGTATTTTGTTAAAAAATAGATTTGCAAAGTTTGGTGATGCTGTAGAAACGCGGATAATGAACTGTCGCTGCGCTTCAGGGGGGCGGACATTTGCCGTTTCCCCTAAAATCCAGCCGCCCCCTTCCGTCTCGCTCCGCTCGCCACCCACCCCCTAAGTGGGGGTGGGCAAGAAAAACATGGAGGAGAGGGGCGATTAACCCAAACCCTTGCCTCCCCCTGCTTGCAGGGGGAGGGGGACCGCGTCTCTACCTCAAACCTTGCCTCTTCTGCTTGTCAGGGGCGGGGGACCGCGTTCCCCAAAACTTGCCTCCCTCCGCTTGCAGGGGGGAGGGGGACCACGTCTCTAACCCAAAACTTGCCTCCCCCCGCTCGCGGGGGGAGGGGGACCACGAAGTGGTGGAAGGGGGCTGCTCCAAGCGGTCGATGCCTGCGAAGCGGGCATAAGAACTCTGTCAAAGGAAAGGGTGCCATCAAACATAAAGGGGCACCCACCATCATTTACCATTGCACTGATGCCCCCTTCCGTCTCGCTCCGCTCGCCACCCACCCCCTAAGTGGGGGTGGGCAAGAAAAATGGAGGAGAGGAACAGTTAACTCAAACCCTTGCTTTCCTTAAGCTTGCGGGGTGGTGAGGTGCACCACGTTCCCAAAACTTGCCTCCCCCCGCTCGCGGGGGGAGGGGGACCACGAAGTGGTGGAAGGGGGCTGCTCCAAGCGGTCGATGCCTGCGAAGCGGGCATAAGAACTCTGTCAAAGGAAAGGGTGCCATCAAACATAAAGGGGCACCCACCATCATTTACCATTGCACTGATGCCCCCTTCCGTCTCGCTGCGCTCGCCACCCACCCCCTAAATGGGGGTGGGCAAGAAAAAGATGGATTCCCCCTTCCGTCTCGCTCCGCTCGCCACCCACCCCCAAGTGGGGGTGGGCAAGAAAAAGATGGATTCCCC